>OZ253482.1:0-556199 GCA_965261805.1 Phototrophicaceae bacterium
TCCGCAGGTCGTCATCCTGGACGAGCCGACAACCGCGCTGGATATCTTGACGCAGCGCGCCATCATCGATGTGCTCAACGACATGCAAAGGCAACTGCAATTCAGCATCATTTTCATCAGCCACGACTTGTCGCTGGCAGCAGAAATGGCGGATACGGTCGCCACTGTCTACGCCGGCGAAATCGTCGAAATCGGCGGCGTGGACGAAATCTTCTACCGCTCGCTGCATCCCTATACTTATGGGCTGCTGACATCCGTGCCGACCCTGGAACATGCGCAGGATGTTTTGCAGAGCATCCCGGGCTCGCCGCCCAATTTGATCGCGCCGCCCAGTGGCTGCAAGTTTCATCCGCGCTGCAGTTTTGCCAGCGAACAATGCCAGGTGAAAAGTCCTTATTTGCAAATGGATGTGGGATCGCATCTGGCGGCGTGCTGGCACAAAGATCGGCTGCTCGCCAGTCGCAAGGAAGGCGCCTGATGCCCGAACCAATCATCGAACTGCAGGGCGTCTATCGCAGCTTCAAGAGTGGGCGCACGATCGTCCCGGTGCTGCAAGACATCAACTTCGGCATCAACAAGCTGGAATTCTTGTGTCTGGTTGGCGAAAGCGGCTGTGGCAAGACCACCACTGGCAAGATCATCTGCGGCTTGCTGCCACCCAGCAGCGGCACGATCCGCTTCGAGGGGCAGGATATCGCCGACTTGCGCGGAGCAGAACGACGGCGGCATCGGCGCAGCGTGCAGATTATCCATCAAGACCCTTATGCCTCGCTCAACCCGACTCAGACCGTCAACGAAATGCTGAGCTATCCCTTGCTGGCGCATCGTCTGGTCAATGGTCGCCGCGGCGCGGAGAATCGGGTGAACGAGCTGCTCGACCTGGTCGACCTGACGCCGGTCGAAGATTACGTCGACAAATATCCGCATCAGTTGAGCGGCGGGCAGCGTCAGCGCGTCAGCATCGCCCGCGCTTTGACCACCGAGCCGTCTGTGATTGTCGCCGACGAATCGGTGAGCATGGTCGATGTCTCGATCCGCATCGGCTTGCTGCAGATGATGATGGACTTGCGCGATCGTCTGGATGTGACCATCGTCTTCATCACGCACGACCTCGCTTTGGCGAAGTACTTCGCCTGGGACGGGCGCATTGGCGTGATGTACCTGGGCAGGCTGGTGGAGATCGGCGCGACCCAGCAGATCATCGCTGCGCCACAGCATCCCTATACCAAAGTCCTGCTTTCCGCCATTCCCGAGCCCGACCCGCAAAAGACGCGCAGCAAACAGCATATCCAGCTGCGCAGCGAAGATATTCCGCGCTTGACCGAGCTGCCGCCAGGCTGTTCTTTCCATCCGCGCTGCCCCTGGTATGCGCCGGGCGCTTGCGATGTCGCCGTGCCGCAACTGTCGCTGCCACCCGGAGCGGCAGTCGATTCTGAAGTCGCTTGCATCCCCTTGGAACGCGGAGACGATCTGGTCTTGCATGACGCCTGAGATGCTCAAAGCCTTTTATCGCATGGGCGTGTTTGTGCTGGGCACCTCTGTATTGCTCTTTTTCATTGTCGAGCCAGACAGCGCCGAACATGCCGTTACGATATTGTCGGCCGGGGTCGGCGCTATGCTGCTGCTGCTGGTCGCGCTGGCAAGCTGGATGATGAATCGCTGAGGCGCGCGCAAGCACCCTTATGCCAGAAGAACTCGCTATCGGACTGGACGTCGGCGGCACAAAAATGGCATTCGTCATTGCCGATCGTCAGGGACGCATCTACGCAGACAAAACCCTGCCGACCAACAGCGGCGGCACGGTCGAAGATTTTTTTGATCGCATCGGCAGCTTGCTGAATCGCTATATTGATCGCAACGCAGATATCTGCGGCATTGGCATTGGCGTGCCCGGACCGGTTGTATCACAGCGCGGACTCGCCTTGCAAGCTGCCAATCTCGGCTGGCAGAATCTCCCGGTGCGCGATGCGGTGGCTGCCCGGCTGTCGCGTCATCTGCCCATTTTTGTCGACAATGATGTAAATTGCGGCGCAATTGGCGAGCAGCAATTTGGCGTCGTGCAGGGCGCTGCGGATTTCGTCTATCTGACGGTTGGCACCGGTCTTGGCGGCGCAGCCATGATCAACAACCGGCTGATGCGCGGCGCAGCGCACTCAGAAATGGAGATCGGGCATATATCGCTGGATCCCGTCAATGGATTGCCCTGCACCTGCGGGATGCGCGGCTGCCTGGAAATGACGATTTCTGGCAAGGGCATCGTCGCCCAAGCCCGCCACCATCTCGCCGATTATCCCGACTCGCTCTTGCAGCAGGGCGAAATCACAACCCGCGCAATCATCAAAGCGGCGAAAGCGGACGACTCGCTGGCCAGATATGTCATGCGCGAAGCCGGCAGCGCCCTGGGCATCGCCTGCGCCTGGTGCGTGAACCTCTTCAATCCGCAGTTGATTGTATTGGCTGGCGGCTTGATTACAGCAGCCTGGCACCTGTTGGAAGCGCCAATGCAGCGAGAAATGCGCGCCCGCAGCCTGCCCATCAACAGCGCGGCAGTCAATATCAAGCTGGCGAAGCTGAGCAATGCGGCGCTGGGGGCATCGGCGCTGGTGTGGCACCATCGAAATCGAGAGGATTGAAATGAAAATCGCTATCGGCGGCATCGCCACAGAAAGCTGCACATTCTCGCCCTTGCCGACGCGGCTGGAAGATTTCCGCATCGCGCGACAAAGCGACGCGCAATTTGCCGCGCTCTACCCATTCTTGTCCGACCACCCGCAAGTCGACTTTTATGGCACCATCACAGCCAAAGCCTTGCCCGGCGGTCCGGTCGAAGCCAGCGCCTACCGCACGCTCAAAAACGACATGCTCACTGGTCTGCGCGACCTGCTGCCCCTGGACGGCGTCTACCTGGACATGCACGGCGCGATGAATGTGCAGGGCATGGATGATGCCGAAGGCGATCTGATTTCCGCGGCCCGAGAACTGGTCGGGCGCGACTGTCCCATCGCCGCCAGCTACGATCTGCATGGCAATGTCAGCCAGCGAATCATGACCCAGCTGGATATCATCAGCGGCTATCGCACCGCCCCTCACATCGACACGATCGAAACGCGCGCCCGGACGATGTCGCTGCTGCTGCGCTGTCTGCGAGAACAGGCACGCCCGCACAAAGCCTTTGTGCAGATTCCAGTCGGTTTGCCCGGCGAGAAAACCAGCACCGAATGGCAGCCGGGCAAGGATATCTATGCGGCGATTCCCGGCGAAATTGATGGCGAGCAGGTCTGGGACGCCACCATCCAGGTCGGTTATGTTTGGGCGGACGAACCGCGCATGACCGCCTGCGCCATCGCAATCGGCAGCGACGAGAGCGCGATCATCCAGACGGCTAATCGACTGGCGCAGCGCTTTTGGGATCGACGCGCCGACTTCCAGTTTGGCGTGGAAGCGCTTTCCATTGACGACTGCATCGGCCGGGCGCTGGCTGTGCAAGCAGGTACGGTGCTCATCAGCGACTCGGGCGACAACCTGACAGCTGGTGGCCCAGGCGATGTGACGGCATTCCTGGAGCGGGCGCTGGCACTGAATCCGCCCGATATGGTTTATGCAGGCATGACCGACGAGGCAGCTGTGCGCGCCTGTTTGGATGCTGGCGCGGACAGCGAAGTTTCCCTGGAGTTGGGTGGCAAGCTGGACGACCGCAACTCGCAGCCCCTGCCCGTGCGCGGCGAAGTCGAATTTATCAAGACAGACACCGATAACCCGCAGGTTGTTTTGCGCTTGGGCGGCGTTCGCGTGTTGCTTTCGGCGCGGCGCACATCATTCCAGCGGCGGCAGCAATTCCTCGATCTGGGCATCATCCCCGAGCGACACGCCATCATCGCTGTCAAAATTGGCTACCTGGTGCCCGAACTGAAAGCCATGGCGACAGGCGGCTCTTTCCTGGCGCTTTCGCCCGGCGCGGTCAATCAAGATATCATCGCCCTGCCCTTCCAGCGCATCCAGCGACCCTGTTATCCATTTGACGCGGATATGGAATGGACGCCGAACGCGCAGCTGTATTAGAGACCCGTTGAAAATATGTAAAAGATTTCTGCTATACTTGCAGAGTCGAGCAATGCGCATCGGCAATTTTAGGCAAACCAATCTTGAGGAGATGAAACATGTACAAACTTAGCCGTGTCCTGCTGCTGGCGCTCATGTCGCTGCTCGTCATCGGGGGGGGGGGCAAGCGCGCAAGAAGGCGGCATCCTAATCGGGACGAACTTCGGTGGCGACCCCACCAATATGAATCCGCTGATTTCCAACAACACGGTCGAGTTGAGCTTGAACGAATTCCTCTTCCCCAGTCTGTTCAACATCGACCCCGTGACTCGCGCCCCGATGATGGGCGGACGCAACGATCAAGACAACGGCCTGGCGCTGGATTGGACGATCAGCGAAGATGGCTCGACCTACACTTTCAACTTGCGCGATGACATCACCTGGAACGATGGCACGCCGGTCACCGCGCACGACTACCAGTTCACTTTCGATGCCTTGGCGAGTGGCGCGACATCATCGCCGCGCGCCGATGTCTTGCAGAGCGTCGAGAGCGTCGAGGCGGTCGATGACACGACAATCGTCGTCAAGCTGAAGGTGAATTCTTGCCGTGTCATCGAAGAGCTGGACGACTTTGGCATCTTGCCCAAGCACCATATCGAGCCCATGCTGGATGGCGACTACGCCAATATCGACACGCTGGAATACAACAAGAATCCCGATGTCACCGCCGGCGTCTTCAATTTCGGCGCGTTGATCGCCGATGCGCAAACCAGTCTGGTGCGCAATGACAACCACTGGATGTCGGTTTCGCCAGAAGGCTACATCATCCGCAATGTGCCCGACCAACTGGTGGGCGTCGAGCAGTTCCTGGCGGGAGAAGCCAACTCGGTCGGCATCGCCGCTGCGCCCGCGGTTCCAGCCCCGCGCATGCAAGACTTCCGCGACCGCGCCGAAGCGGGCGAATTCCAGATCTTTGACTATGTTGACGATGGGCTGACTTTCGTCGGCTTCAACCTGGCCGACCGCAACAACCCGGTCAATGGCGCGGACGAAGACGGCAATATGCTCGACCAGGGCAAGCATCCGCTCTTTAGCGATATCCGCGTTCGCCAGGCCATTGCCCAGGCTGTCAGCTATGTCGATCTCATTGAAGGCGCTGCCGAAGGCGAAGCAATCCAGGTCAACAGCTTTGGCACGCCCGCGCTCTGGGGTTATGACGCCAGCATCGAACCTTGGGAATACAACCCGGATGCCGCATTGGCGCTGCTGGCAGAAGCTGGCTTCGTCGACGATGACGACGACCCGAGCACGCCGCTGGTCGCCACCGAAGACGCGCTATATGCCGAAGCGGGCACGCCGTTCAGCTTCCAGTTGCTCACCAATTCTGGCAATGTGGTGCGTGAGGCGGCTGGCACGGTCATCCAGGATCAGCTGGGGCGCATCGGCATTGATGTCGACTTCCAGACGCAGGAATTTGGCGCGCTGGTGCAATTCCTGCTCGGTCAAGACTTTGACGCCATCATGATCGGCTTCACCAACCTCGATCAAGATACAGACGCTCGCAATGTCTTCACGCCAGTTGGCGACCTCGTGGGCGGCGGCTTCAACTTCGTGTCGTATCGCAACGACCGCGTGACCGAACTCTACGATCAGGCGCTTTCGCTGCCCGGCTGCGACTTTGCAGAACGCCAGGCCCTCTACCACGAGATAAGCAACATCCTGCACGAAGAACTGCCCTGGTGGTGGCTGTTCGCGCCGAAACAGATGTATGCGGAAGCCAATTCGGTGCAGAACTGGATGCCCTACGCAGAGACCCGCTACGCCAACATGGCTGATATCGCCATCAGCCCCTAAGCAAGCCCAACTGGCAATCACAGAGAGCATGCCGGCTAATTCCAGCGGCATGTTTCTCTCTTTGTCCGGCTAATCGCAACTGTCGCGGGATGCGCCGATGATCAAGTACATCATACGCCGCCTTATTCAATCAATTCCGACCTTCTTTGGCATCACGCTCTTCGCCTATCTGTTGCTGTGGCTGGCGCCCGGCAGCGTCATCGAACGACTGTACTTCGCCCCCAATATCACGGCAGAAACGCGCGCTCGGCTGGCAGCGCAGCTGGGCATAGACGACCCGTTCCATATTCAATACCTGCGCTGGCTGGCTGGCGATGATTGGCTGCGCTGGGATACCGATGGTGATGACCTGGCCGATGCCGCTTTTACGCCGCTGGCGCAGGTGGATGTCGATGGCGATGGCGAACCCGAGCCGCCTGGCAAGAATTACGGCATCTTGCGCGGCGACTTTGGGCGTTCTTTCGTACGCAAACGCCCGGTCATGGAAATCATCCTGGCCAATCTGCCAGCCACACTGGAACTGGGCGCGGCTGCCCTGCTAGTCTCTTTAGTTGTCGGGATACCGGTGGGGGTGCTGTCGGCAGCCAATCACAAGCGCTTCTTCGATAATTCCTCGCGAGTCATGGCGGTCCTATTTGATGCGATACCGAGCTTTTGGCTGGGCTTGATCTTGCTGCTCTACTTCGGCAGCGAACTCGGACTGCTGCCACTGGGCGGTCGCTGCGGCGCAACGCTGACGGGGGTGTGTCCGCCGCTGTTCAATCGCGTTCAATACCTCATTTTGCCTACATTTGTCTTTGCGGCCACCAATATTGCGCTCTTTTCGCGCTATGTGCGCACTTCCACGCTGGAAGTCATGAATCAAGATTATGTGCGGACGGCGCGCGCCAAGGGTTTGTCGCCGCAAATCGTGTACTTCCGTCATGCCATGCGCAATGCCTTGATCCCGGTCGCCACCTTGATCGGACCTATCCTGACCAATTTGTGGGGCGGCGCGACAGTCATCGAAACTGTCTTCGCCTGGCCCGGCCTGGGGCGCGTCGCTTTCAACTCGGCGATTCAGCAAGACTTCCCGGTGGTCATGGGTATCACCATCTTCGCCGCGCTGGGCACGATACTCGGATTTCTGCTGTCCGACATTCTTTATGTCATCTTCGACCCCCGCATTCGGCTGGCATAGGCGCGTTTATGAGCAAAGCAAAACCGGAAAACAACCTGAAAGCCAATAGCATGCTGCGCAGCCGGTCTCTCACTGACCAGGCATTGGTACGCTTGCGGCAAGATTGGCTTTCGCTGGCGGCAATCGCCATCATTACGCTGCTGACGCTAGCATCTGTCGCCGCTCCACTGATTACCAGCGCATTGGGCGTCGATCCCAATACCACCGATGCTTCTGGCTCGAAGTTCTTACCGCTCTTCAGCGACGGGCACCTGCTAGGCACAGACAATCTGGGACGCGATCATCTGGCACGCCTGCTATATGCCGGACGGGTTTCGCTTTTCATCGGCTTCATGTCGGCATTCCTGTCGCTGGTCATTGGCGTGACGCTGGGCATTATCACCGGCTACTTCGGCGGTTTGATTGACGATATCGTCAACTGGATTATCACCACGCTCAATTCGATACCGGGTTTGGTGCTGCTGATCGTCATTTCGGCGGTGTTTTCGCCCGATGCCAAATCACTGATTCTGGTGATCGTCTTTTTGACCTGGACGAGCACGACGCGCCTGGTGCGTGGCGAGGCGCTGGCCATCCGTTCGCGCGAATACATCATCAGCGCGCAAGCTATCGGCGCATCCAGCTTCCGCATCATGCTGGTACACATCTTGCCCAATGTCTTCTCGCTGACCATCGTCACGCTGGGACGCAATATCGGCTTGGTGATCCTCATCGAATCTGCCCTGAGCTATCTGGGCTTGGGCGTGCAGCCACCGACCGCCACCTGGGGCAATATGCTCAGCAAATCGCGCGAGTTCCTCGGGCAAGACCACCTGGTCATCTTCCCCGGCTTGCTGATTACGATTGTCGTGCTCTGCCTCTATGTCATCGGCGATGGCTTGCGAGACGCCTTCGACCCGACCGCCCAGGATTGACCGCCGCTCTCAGTCGGTCGAAAACTTGTACAGCGTGGTCGACCGAAAGCGCTCGCCCGGGCGCAGCACAGTCGAGGGGAAATGCGGCTGGTTCGGCGAATCGGGGAAGTGCTGCGTTTCCAGCGCCAGCCCATCGCTTTGCCGATACAGCCGCCCACTGCTGCCCACCAGCGTGGTATCCAGCACATTGCCCGCATAAAACTGGATGCCTGGCTCGCTGGTCCAGACTTCCATTATTCGTCCGCTGGCCGGCTCATAAACTCGCGCCGCAAAGCCTGGCTCGCCAGCCGACAAGCCAGCGCGGGACAGCACAAAATTATGGTCATAGCCTTTTGCTGCCACGATCTGCGCGTGCGCCGAGCGCTGCCCGGGACCGATGGCTTTGGGAATGCGAAAGTCGAAAGGCGTGCCATCGACAGGCGCGATCTCGCCGCTGGGAATCTGCGCGGCGTCAGTGGGCGTATAGTGATCGGCATTCAAGGTCAAAATGTGATCGTAGATTGTGCCTTCGCCTTCGCCCCGCAAGTTGAAATAACTGTGATTCGTCAGGTTGAGCACGGTCGGCGCGTCCGTTTCGGCAGTGTAATCGATGCGCAGGGCATTGTCGTCGTCCAGCCCATAGCGTACGACAACATCCAGCGCGCCCGGATAGCCTTCTTCGCCGTCCGGGCTCGTATAGCGCAATTCCACCGCGCCATCCCGCTCGCGCGCCTGCCAAACTCGCCTGTCGAAGCCGACTGCGCCGCCATGCAGGCTATTGGGTCCGTCATTTTTCGCCAACTCATAGGCGACCCCATCCAAGACGAAGCGCCCGCCCGCGATGCGATTGGCATAGCGGCCGGTTATCGCGCCGAAATATGGATGCTCGCCTGCGTATTGCGCCAGATTGTCAAAGCCCAGCGCCACATTCGTCAGTCGTCCGCTGCGATCGGGTGCCTGAATCGCGGTGATGATGCCGCCGTAGGTGATGAACCGGACTTGCATGCCGCGCGTATTCTGCAACGTGCATTCAACAATCTCCGTGCCGTCCGCCAATCTGCCAAAGCGTCGCATAACGCCTCCCGCGTCGTCTGGATGCCGCTGTTGCATGCCGCAATTGTACGCTGTTTGTGTCAGCCTGCCCCTGTGCCCAAAGCCGATTTCGCGGGTAGAATAGTCTTGGACGACCCAAAGAAGGGAGAACAAGATGAATTATCGCTCGCTCGGGCGGACTGGCGTGATGGTCAGCGAGCTGTGCCTCGGCTGCATGAACTTCGGTTTGTCGACGCCGCATCGCGAAGGCATGGACATAATCGACCACGCAATCGACGCTGGCATCAACTTTCTTGACACGGCAAATGTTTATGGACGCGGCGCCAGCGAAGAGGTCGTGGGCAACGCGCTGCTGCGCAACCACAAGCGCGACCGCATCGTGCTGGCGACCAAGGTGCACGGGCAGATGGACGATGACGACATCCTTTCCGGCGGCAACAACCGGCGACACATCATCATGGAATGCGAGAATTCGCTGCGGCGTCTGAGCACAGAGTGGATCGACCTCTACCAGCTGCACCGTCCCAATCCTAACATCCCGATTGACGAGACGCTGCGCGCGCTGGACGACCTCATTACCGCCGGCAAAGTGCGCTATATCGGCAGCAGCTCATTCCCGTCCTGGCGCGTCATGGAATCGCTGTGGGCCGCCAAGGAGCTGGGACTGAACCGCTTCGTGAGCGAGCAGCCGCCTTATCACCTGCTCGACCGCAGCATCGAGCGCGAGATGATCCCCATGGCGCAGTCGTATGGCATGGCCGTCATCCCCTGGTCGCCATTGGCGCGCGGATTCTTGAGCGGCAAATACAAGCGCGGCGAACCTATCCCCGGCGACAGCCGCTTCGGCAGCGACTCCGGGCGTGGCGCGGCATTCCAACGCCGGCGCGACCAACACTTCACCGACCTCGGCTTCGATGTGCTGGACACAGTGAAAGAAATCGCCGCCGAGAAAGGTGTAAGCTCCAGCCAGATCGCCTTGGCCTGGGTCAACAGCAAGCCGGGCATCACCGCCCCCATCATCGGTCCGCGCACAATGGCGCACTTGGATGACAACCTGGGCGCGCTGGAAGTTGAGCTGAGCGCTGACGATCACGCGCGGCTGGATGCTGTCGCCGAACCAGAGCGCGCCACCGTGCCCTATTATCACGGCAGCATGGTGCCGTTCCAGGCGAACGAGTACGGGTGGCTGTAGGGCGATTGATCACGCTTTTTTGATCGCCGCCATGGGCTAGCTTTCGTCCAGGACGCCGAGCCGCCGGGCGATGTCTCGCAAGATGGCGATGTCGCTTTCGGGGCGCGCTGGCGAATCGGCATGCGTCCGGTCCGAACCGATCCAGCCGCGCAGCTTGAGGAATTGCGCCGCCGAATGTTTGTAAGCCGGCACAGGCGGACGAAAAGCCAGGAAGCCCAGATATTGCAGCAGATCGTTCAATTCAAAGAATCCATCATCGCCATCCAGCCACATTCGGTCGCGCCGGGCAAACAAATCAGGCGCGAAGGTGCTCAAACCCAGCAGGTAATCGCTGCCATACATCACCATGTCAATCGCCAGGTCGTTGCCCGTATACACCTTGAAATCGGGACGCACAACATCGCGCAGGCGGATGCGCTGCCATTCCAGCTGGCGGCTTAGCGACGAATGCTTCGCGCCCAGGCACTTTTCCACGCCCAGCAAGCCGCGGTAGGTAGCGAGGCTGTAGATCGCGCCGAAAGGAGCGAACATCTTGCCCAGCTCGAATGCGATGAAACCATCGGTCGTCGCGCCTATCGCTTCATACGCGCGCAGGATCTCGTCATCGCTCTGCCCGGTCAATCCATAAGACTGGAAGACGATGGGCAGCCCGCCGTGCCGCTGGATGCTCTCGACCTGGCTGTAATAGGCATCCGCGTCAAAGGGGGTGCCCGGCTTGTCACCCACAAAGGCGCCGGCTACAAATCGACCGCCGTCGAGCGTGCAGCTAGTCGCGCGCAAGACTTTTTGCCGCTGTTCTTCGCTGATGAGGTTGGCGAAGCCCGTGTCCATGTTGACCGCAGGCGTGAGTCCAGCTTCCGCCGTGCGGCGCACATGGCTGGCGAGCCCGGGCCAGTCGATCTCGCCATTATCCTGGAAGGGCAGCAATATCGCCGAGATGCCCTCGATGCGGCGTTTGGGACGGATGAGGTCGTGTGGCGCGTAGTCGTTGTTCATGACGCATTCCTTGTAATCTGCGAATTCAGTCTCCATCGGGCGAGATGGCGGCGACTGGCTGCACAGTGAAGCGCGGGTTGTCTTTTAGCAAGCCGCCGCCTCGCGACTGAGCAAACCGGGCAGCGACAAGTAGCCAACCTTGTCATAGAAGTTGACTTCGTTGTCGGTCAGTTGGCTGTAACGCAGAATTTCGTCGCCCATTCGCATCTCCCTATGCCATCGTCGGCAATTGCTCGCGCCGTATCTCAAAACGCATTTCGCCGGTTGTCAGACAGGCAAGCAGTTCGCCAAATATGCACTCGCCCAGGCGGTCGCGCCGTCCATGAAAGCCGCGCGCTATGGCCGCATCATCAACATTTCCAGCGGCGCCGGCTTGGGCATCAGCCTGACGGGCATCCAGGCTTATGCTTCGGCGAAGGCCGCGCAGATCGGCTTGACGCGGCAAATGGCGCACGAACTGGGCGCGTGGCAGATCACAGTCAACAACATCGCGCCGGGCTTTGTGCTGTCCAATCCCAACTCCATCCGCCAATTCGACACCTATGGCGAAGCGGGGCAGAAAGCGCTGGTCGAGCGATTCGCCTTGAAGCGGCTGGGCAGCGCCGAAGACATTGCCAACGGCGTGCTTTTCTTCGCATCCGAATACGCAGGCTGGATCACCGGGCAGGTCTTGTCCATTGACGGCGGCAAGCTGTAGCCCCCGAAATGCCTAAACGCGAGCAGGCATAGGGGCGACAAACCGTGTCGCCCGTTTCAAATTCAACAACGGGAAGCGGAAATGGGCGATACAAGGTCCGTCCCTTCCACGATTTTTCCGAAATCCCGGGTTGCGCGCGTTAGCGACTCTCCAGCGCCTTCAGCACCCTCGGTGCGGTCATCGGCGTCTGGGTCATGCGTACGCCGGTTGCATGCGCGACAGCATTGGCGATCGCGGCCACGGTGGGGATGACCGGCGGTTCGCCCACGCCGCGCGCGCCAAAAGGACCGCTGCGAGAGGGCACCTCGACGATCTGCGTATGAATGGGCGCGGCTTGCACGGCATCGGGCATGGCATAGTCCATCCACGAGCCAGAAAGCAACTGGCCGTCATCGTCATAGCGCATCTCTTCGAAGAGCGCCCAGCCGACGCCCTGCACCGCCCCGCCTTGCATCTGCCCCTGCACCGCCAGCGGATTGATGGCGCGTCCGACTTCTTGCACGACGGCCAGATTCAGCAGGTTGACATCGCCGGTCTCTTCGTCCACCTCGACCTCGGCGATTTGCGCGCAGAACGATGGCGCGCGGTCGGTTACAGCTTGGCTGCCACTGCCGTGCACCGGCTCGTAACGGCCGCCGAAGGTCATAGCTTTGCCAGCGATCTCGCCCAGGCTGATCGACCGATCGGGGAAGCCGCGCACCTGCACGCGCCCATCCACGATTTCCAGGTCTTCGGCAGACACTTCAAATTCTTCCGCGGCGATGGCGAAAGTTTTACGGCGGGCATCTTCGGCCGCGCGGATGACGGCGTTGCCCAGCGTATAGGTGGTCTTGCTGCCGCCGACGCCGCCGCCATAAGGAGCGCTGTCGGTATCGCTGTAGACGAAGCGCACTTTGTCGGGCGCAACGCCATAGGCTTCGGCTGCCAGCACCGCAAATGTGGTCGGCGTCCCGCTGAGGTCGGCTGTGCCAATCTGCACTTGCAGCACGCCATCGCGGTTGAGCTTGCAGACGGCCGCGCCTGGCTCGAGACCACCCATCCAGCCGCCGATCGCCACGCCGACTCCGCGTCCCTTTGCGCGTGATTGACTGCGGTTCTGCCACAGCGGGTGTTCCATGGCGGTTTCCAGCGTCTCGACCATGCCGATAGGCGCAAACTCGCTGCCATCGGGCGCAGGATCGCCAGTGCGGGCTGCATTTTTCAGGCGCAGCACCAGCGGATCCATGCCCAGCTGGGCGGCGGCTTCATCAAAGAGCGTCTCCACCGCCATGAAGGCAGTCGGCGAAGTCGGCGCGCGGTAAGCGCCCACCGATTGCTTGTTGGTGATCACATTGGTCGATTCCAGCAGCAGATTATCGCAGGGGTAAAAGCTGGCGAATTGCATCGCCGCGAAGCCGCCCAGGCCGCTGGGATAAACGCCCGTATCGGCTGTCACATCCGATTGCATCGCCAGCAGCTTGCCATCGCTAGCGAAGCCCAGCTTGCCATGCAGACGCAGCGCCGGCGCGGGATTCGTCGTCAGCAGCTCTTCACTGCGCGTCAGGATGAGGCTGACGGGCTTGCCCACAGTCGCGGCAACCAGCGCGACAAGCGGCTCGTACAAACCGAACTTCGCGCCGAATGCCCCGCCCACCGGCATGCCATACACCGTGACATCCGACTCGGGCACGCCCAGCACATCGGCGACATCCTGGCGCACGCCAAAAGGCGACTGCAAACTGCCCCACATGGTTGCGCCGCCAGTGAGTGGGTTGGGCTGAACGACCCAGCCCTGTGTTTCTATGGAACTTTGATGCACCATGGGCGTCTCGAAGACGCGCTCGACAACGACAGCCGCCTGCGCAAAAGCCGCCGCGATATCGCCCGTCTCCATGTGCGTCTTGCCGGCGATGTTGGAAGCTTCTTCATCATCCGCTTCGGATTCGCCGCCCGTATCAGCGCCATGAGCTGCTTCGTCTTCCGCGCCAGTGGGGATGCCCTGCGGCCAGATGACGGGCGCGCCTTCTGCCACAGCCGCATCCATAGAAGTTGCCGCCGTCAGCGGTTCATAGTCGATCTCGACCAGTTCTGCGCCATCGGCCGCGGCGGCCGGCGTTTCTGCCAGCACGATAGCGACCGGCTGCCCGACAAAAATGACACGGTCGCGCGCCAGCATCAGTCTCGCTCGCGACGACGGCACGACATCGGGCAGGTCTTCGGCTGTCAGCACCCTGCGAACACCGGGGGCTGCCAAAGCCGCGCTGCAGTCGATGCCAGCTATCGTGGCGTGCGCATAGGCGCTCAAGACGAAGCGCGCATGCAGCATGCCCGACAGCTTGAGGTCGCCCGTGTATTTCAGGTTGCCCGTGATCTTGGCGGGACCATCAATCATGGGGGTGGGTTTGCCTACAAATGAGAAATCCGACATCGGATATCGCTCCTCTCTACGATTGGGACTGATTGCAATGAGTCTAGCTGGCGGATGCCGCATCCAACACTGGATAGCCTTCCGTTTGCGTGCGCTGGCGAAACAGCTCGCTCAAGCCTTGCGTCATCTCGCCGGTCGCGCCACTGCCGATCTGTCTGCCGTCCAGCTCGACGACTGGCGCAAGCTCGCCCATGGTGCCCGTGCAGAACATCTCGTCGGCGCGATACACCTCGCTCAGCGACAGGTTTTTGACGACATACGGGATGCCGTTCTGCTCGCAGATCTCCAGCACAGCCGAGCGCGTGATGCCTTCTGGACAGCTGCCGGTATCCGATGTCTGCACGACGCCAGCATGCACGATGAATATATGCGTAGCGTTTGTTTCTGTCACATAACCTTGATAATCCAGCATCAAGGCATCGTCCGCGCCGGCCGCGTTCGCCTCGATCTTCGCCAAAATCGAGTTGATCAGGTTGCAGCTGTGGATATTTTGGTCGACGCAGTCGGGCGGGATGCGCCGTATGCCCGATGTGATTAGGCGGATGCCGCTCTTGTCATAAACGGGCGGCTTGTGTTCGGCCAGTACGATGAGCGTCGGCCCGCTGTCATTCAGGCGCGGATCCATGCCGCTAGTATATTTGACACCGCGGCTCAGCGTCAAACGAATGTGCACGCCGTCGGTCATCTCGTTGGCAGCGAGAGTCTTGCGGATCTCGGCGATGATGGCTTCATGGCTGGGGATCTCGACGAAGGCCATGGCTTTGGCAGAATCGCGCAGACGGTCCAGATGCGGCATCAGCTTGAAGATGCGTCCCTGATATAGCCGCAGCCCTTCCCAGACTGCATCGCCGCCCTGCACCGCCGAATCGAATGGGCTGATGCCAGCGACATCGCGGTGAAACAGGTCGCCATTGATATTGACGAGCAGATCACGGTTCTTGGGGTTATAGGCTTGTTTCATCATTCACCTGGGCAGATGCGGTGTTGCGCCAATTGGTCATAGAGCGGCTGGCATGCCTCCAGCAGTCCAAGCAGTTGGTCGGGCAAGGGCGTGCCGTCGTCTTGATACGGCGCGAAGCCAGTTGAACGCTCGACCGCGCCGTACCAATGCTTCGCCCAAACGCCGTCTGTAGCGCGTTTGCCCGCGGGCCAGCGCAGCATGCAGCCATAGAAGGGCACATCCAGCGCGGAACACAAGCGGCGCAGCATGAGGCCCGGCTGCAGCAAGACATCGCGCGCGTCTATCACTGGCGGGATCGTCCCGGTCAGCTCGCGCACAGCCTCAAAGAGTTCCACCTGTTGGGGCAAGCCGGTCTGCTCCAGGCGCGGCTCGGGTATCACTTTCATCAACGACAGCAGCATGCGCCGCGGCTCGCGGATGAGAAAGGCGTTTGAGACTTTGCCCAGCCAGGTTCTTTCAATATGAGGCAGCATGTGATGCGTCATGTGCTTGTGATAAACAATGGCAGAATCGGGCTCCTCGCCCAGCAGCTGGTCGACAACGGCGCGCCAATCGGTCGGGTAGCTGCGGATGATCTCGTCCGAGCCAGGATGCTGGCAACCGGTAGACAGCAGATAATGCGCATAAAATGGCTCGTCGACCACGCGCGTATCGCTGCGGCTGCCCCACGAGCGCATCAACGCTGTCGAGATATTGCGCGGACCCGACCACATCGCTATGATTCGCTGCGGCATGCTATCCTGTTCGGTTCGTGTATGCGCCGTCAACCTCAGCATTTTACCCGAAAGATGCCACCTTGTCACATCGCTCATCCCGCAAGAAACGCAGGCATTTAGCTGGGCTGCTGGCGCTGGTCGCGCTGGCTGGGCTGGGCTGGCTCGCGCTGGGCTGGGCAGGCGCCGCGCCACCGGAAGAACAGCCGCTGGTCGTTACGCAGCAATTCGTGCAAACCGAAAAACCACAGGTTTGTGTGCATACGCTGCTGGAAAACGAGGTCGAGCCTGCGAAGATCTTGCGCTCGCTGGAAATGACGCGCGCGCTGGGCGCAGCCACTATCGTGCAGTTTTTCCCCTGGGCGTATGTCGAGTCGCTGGAAGGCAAATACGACTGGGCGCGAACCGACAGCATCGTGCGTTTGGCGCGGCTGCAAGGTCTGCGCATTATCGCGCGGTTGGGCTTGACGCCAGGCTGGGCGCGTCCCACTGGCACGACATTGACAAACCTGCCCGATGAAGCATTTTCTGATTTCGCCGACTATGCGGCCGCATTCGCCGCTCGCTATGCCCCCGACATCCGGCACATCATCATCTGGAACGAGCCAAACCTCAGCGCGGAATGGGGCTTCCAGCCGGCCGAACCAGACCGCTATGCGCGCTTGCTGAAAGAGACTTATGCGCGCGTCAAGGACGCCAATCCAGCTGCAGTCGTGCTGGCCGGCGCGCTTGCGCCGACGCTGGAAAATGCAGGGAGCGGCGTCGGGCTCAATGAACTCGACTTTTTGACCGCCTTGTATCGGCTTGGCGCGGGGGCACATTTTGATGCGCTGGCTGTGCACACCTATGGATTCCGCGCTGCCCCGGAAAATCCGCCGCATCCGGGACGCCTCAATTTTCGGCGAGTCGAGCTGCTGCGCCAGATCATGATTGAGCAGGGCGACAGCGACAAGCCCATAACCATCACCGAAAGCGGCTGGAACGATCATGCGCGCTGGCTGCATGCCGTCCGCCCATCCCAACGCGCCGCGTATACGATACGCGCATATCAATACGCCGAAGAGCATTGGGATTGGCTGGAAGCGCTATGTATCTGGGCGCTGCGCTACCCGGCCGATCTGCGCGGCTATCCCGATGGCTACACGCTGATCAACCCGGAGTTCTTGCCCAAACCCGTCTATTTGGAATTGCAAGCGTATGCTCGCGGCTGGGCTGCGGACGAATCGCTTTGGCTGGATCCACCGGGCAACAACTGATGCAGCGGCGAGCAATCAGCTTATTGGCCATCACAGCGCTGGCAGTCGCGCTTTTCCTGGCGACCGTCTTGCGCATGAACACGCCCGACCGCGAGCGAGCCTTCCCGACTGGCGCGATACGCATCGGCGTGGACGCCAGTTATCCGCCTTTCGCCATGGACGATGGCGGCAGCTTGCGCGGACTGGATATCGACCTGGCTGCCGCAATCGCGCAGGAAATCGGCTTACCAGTGCAATATCGCAACATCGGCTTTTACAGCTTGTACGACGCGCTCATCAGCGGCGAAGTCGATGCGCTGGTATCGTCCCTGCCCATCGATGCGGCGCGGACGGACGATGTGCGTTATACCAGCGCCTACTTCAACAATGGGCTGGTTTTGGCATTTGCTGCCGATTCGTCTGCGTTGGATGTCGAGGATCTGGCGGGCAAGCGCATCGCCATTGAATATGCCAGCAGCGCCGACAGCCTTCTATACGCTTGGACTGGCAATGGCTTGGCGATTCAGCGCATGCCCTACGAATTGCCAGAGCACGCGCTGGATGCCCTGCGCCTGGGCCATGCCGATGCCGCCCTGATCGACAGCCTGACCTATCGCCTTTATCAGCGCGAGCACAGCCAGTGGTCGTCCGCCAGCCAATTCATCACGCACGATCCCTACGCCATCGCCGTGCGCCGCGACAACCACGATGCCTGGCAGCTGATAGAAGCGGCGCTCGATCAGTTGCGCGCCGGGGGCGAGCTGGCCAGACTCATCGCATTGTGGTTATAGATTTTCCGCGCGCGGCTGCAAAATAAGTAGAGCAGACATGGGCGAAACAGTGCGCTGGGGCATATTGAGCACAGCCAATATCGGACGCAGGGTCATCCCGGCCATCCATGCCTCGCATAATGGGGTGGTCGCGGCAGTGGGCAGTCGGTCGCCAACATAGTCGTCATCGACCAACTGCTGGGGTTGGCATGGCAAGCGCGACGCAAGCCTCGCCCCGTCGATTAATGATGGTGAAGGTCAATCAGTTCGCCCGTCTGCACGCGCCACAGCGATGCGTACAAACCATCATGCAGCAACAGATCATCATGATGGCCGCTTTCCAGCAGCGCCCCATTTTGCAGCACATAGAGCATGTCGGCGTTGCGCACGGTCGAAAGCCGATGCGCGATGACGATAGTGGTGCGCCCAACCACGATGCGCTCCAGCGAACGTTGAATGGCGGCTTCGGTTTCGTTGTCGACTGACGATGTAGCTTCGTCCAGGATGAGGATCGGCGGGTCTTTCAAGACGGCGCGCGCAATGGACAGCCGCTGACGCTGCCCGCCGGAGAGTTTCTGTCCGCGCTCGCCAACAATGGTGTCGTAACCCTGCGGCAGCTCCATGATGAACTCATGCGCTTCGGCGATCTTTGCGGCTTCGATGACAAGCTGCTCGGGCATGTCTCGGCTGCCATAGGTGATATTCTCGCGCACGCTGCCATGAAACAGGAAGACATCCTGGCTGACCAGACCGATGGCATTGCGGATATCTTCTTGCTTCAGTTCGCGCAGGTCATAGCCATCCAGCAGCACGCGCCCGTTCGTCACATCATAATAGCGCAGCAGCAGCTTGATGACCGTGCTCTTGCCAGCGCCAGTCGCGCCGACGATAGCCACCGTGTCGCCAGCTGGCACATCAAAGGTCAGCCCGCGAATGACCTCGCGCCCGTCGTTATAGGCAAAAGACACATCATCCAGCCACATATGCCCGCGCACATCCCGCTTCTTCAGGCGATAAGGACCATCGACGATGCTGGACTGGATGCCCAACAGGTCGAGAATGCGGATGGTCGAAGCCATGGCGCGCTGGTACTGGTCGAAAGTCTCGCCCAGCCTGGTCAGGGGCCAGAGCAAGCGCTGCGTCATGAAAATCAGTACGCTGTACGCGCCGATATCCAGCGCGCCGTCCAGGGTCAGCTGCCCGCCCGCCACCGTGATAGCAATGAAACCGGATACGATGGCCATGCGGATCAAAGGCGTAAAAGCCGAACTGAGACGGATAGCGCGGCGATTGCGCTCCAGGTACTCGCTGCTTTCGGCACGCAGGCGCTGGGCTTCGTAGTCTTCGGCGGTGAAGCTCTTGATGGTGGCGATGCCGCTCAAGCTGTTGGCCAGTTGATGATTGATCATGCTGACTTGCTCGCGAACCGCGCTGTAGAGCGGCGCCAGCAATTTTTGGAAGCGCAGCGAACCCCAGATGATGATGGGCACGGGCACAGCCGCCATCCAGGCCACGCTGGGGGCGATGACCACGAAGATGCCGCCGATGACGATCACGGTCGTCAGTATCTGCACGACATCGCTCGCGCCGATATCCAGGAAGCGCTCTAGCTGGTTGATGTCGTCGTTGAGCACCGACATGAGTCCGCCTGTGCTCTGGTCTTCAAAATAAGCCATTTCCAGGTGCTGCACATGATTGTAGGCTTCGGCGCGCAGGTCGTGCTGCATCGCCTGAGCCAGATTGCGCCAATACACGCGCTGAATGTATTCAAATGCCGATTCCAGTATCCAGATCAGCAGCGTAAGCCCGCCCAATATCAGCAGCTGGACAGACAGATCGCGGACGCCCAGCCGCCCCAAAAGCGAGTCTTCTCGCAGCACCACGATATCGACAGCCATGCCGATCAACACCGGCGGCATGATGTCGAAGATCTTGCCCAAGACAGAATAAAAGGTCGCCAGCGCCACCCGCCGTTTGTAGGCAGACGCATAATTCAGCAGACGGACGAAAGGGTGTCCGCTCCCCGTTTTAGTTTTGGTCATAAGATCGGAAGCAGTCGGGCGCATAAGTCGCGCAGTATAGACGAGGCGGCGCAGGCTTGCCAGATGGGGCTGGGCTCATCAGCGGATCAAACCGCCACCGGCCGCGCCAGCTGCCAGGGCCGCCACTGCCTCGCGGTCGACCAGGGGCAGGTCGCCCGGAATGGTGTATTTCATCGCCGACATAGCAGCGCCCCATTTCAATGCCAGCGCGACATCATCGTGCCGCAGCCAGGCGTATAAGAAGCCCGCAGCAAACGCATCGCCGCCGCCGATCCGCCCGATCTCGCCCGCCAGAATCGCCGGTTGCCGATAGACTTCGCCTGTGGGCGCATGGGCTATCGCCCCGTCCACCCCCAGCGTCATCACGATCAAAGTATGCGGGAAGCGCGCAGCCAACCCCAATAGCGCGGCATCGGCGCTGGCATCGCCATACAGATTGCCATAGTCGTCCAGCGGGCAGAAGATCACATCCGCCATCTGCATCGCCTGCTGGCAGCCTTTTGCCGCTTCTGCGCCGCTCCACAATTTGCTGCGAAAATTGGTGTCGAAACTGATGCGCCAGCGAGCCGCCTGGGCTTGCCGCATCGCCGCGTGCACGGTTGCCTGCGCCGTATTGCTGATCGCCAGCGTGATGCCAGTTGCATGCAGCAAGTCCGCCGCGCCCGTTTGAAACAGCTCGTTTGGCAAGTCGCCGGGCTGCATGCGGCTCATGGCCGAGTCGCGGCGGTCGTAGATGATTTCGCTGGCGCGCGGATCTGCCGCTTTTTCGTGAAAATAGATGCCCAGACGCTCGTCCTGCGCCCAGACCACCTGGCTGACATCAACGCCATATTGGGCGATGCGGTTGCTGATATAGCGACCCAGTGGCGATGCGGGCAGGCGCGACAGCCAGGCCACATTCATGCCCAGCCGCGCCATTCCGACCGCTGTGTTGGACTCTGTGCCGCCAACCCAGATATCAAAGCTGCGCGTCTGCTCGATGCGCAGGTAGCCGGGCGGCGTCAAACGCAGCATCGATTCGCCCAGGGTGACCACATCGTAACGCTTCATTCCGCCCTCCTTGCCCTGCAGCTATCGCTAGCGCAAGGCCGATGATACCGCTACAATGCGGCTATGGCACATATCGGAATCGACGCGCGGCTGACTCATTATCGCGTCGGCGGCATCAGCCGATATATCACGGCGCTAATCGCTGCCTACGAAGCGCATTCCCCGCCGCACAAACTGACTATTCTGCAGAGTCGCAAGGCGCGAAAATCCCTATCGAGTCATTTTCGCAGCGCCAAATTGTGGACGCCGCCGCATCATCCACTGGAACGCAGCGCGCTTTCCATAGAATTGTGGCGTCATCGGTTCGACCTGCTGCACAGCCCGGATTTCATCGCGCCCCGCCGTGGCGCCAGACGGCATATCATCACTGTGCACGACCTCAGCTTCATCCATTTTCCCGAATACCTGACCGCTGAAAGCCGCCATTATTACAATGGTCAGATCGAGGCTTCGGTTGCGCGCGCCGATCATATCCTGGCGGTCAGCCAGACGACCAAAGACGACCTCATCGCGATTTTGGATGTGCCGCCGGACAATATCACCGTGCATCTGCTGGCTGCCGACGAGCGCTTTCGCCCTTTGTCCAGCGCAGAAACCGCCGGCACGCTGCGCGCCCTGGAGCTGCCCGAAGACTATTTTCTCTTTGTGGGCACGCTGGAACCGCGCAAGAATCTGGCGAGCCTGGCGAAAGCCTATCGCGACTTGAAGCTGGAATTGCCCGATGCGCCCAAGCTGGTGGTGGCAGGCCGGCTGGGCTGGCACTATGAACAGGTGCTGGCGGATGTCGGCGCGCTGGGCATGGACGAGCACATTCTTCTGCGCCACGCCGTCAGCGACCAGCAGCTGCCAGCCGTCTACAATCGCGCCTGCGCAGTTATCCTGCCGTCTTTTCACGAAGGCTTCGGCTTGACTGCGCTGGAGGCGATGGCTTGTGGCGCTGTGCCGATCGTCAGCCAGGTCGGCGCGCTGCGCGAAATCGTCGGCGATGTCGGCGCGCTGGTCGACCCGCACGATCACAACACAATCGCAGCCGCCATGAAACGCGCATTGACCGACAGCGACTGGCTGGCGCTGCAAACGAAGCGGGCGCTGGCACGAGCCGCGCAATTCAGCTGGCGGGAATCGGCGCGCATCGTGCTCGACTGTTACGATGCCGTCTTGGGCTAGGCAGCGAATGAAGATTCTGCTCTTGACGCCCGACCTGCCCTATCCCTGCGAGTCTGGCGTTGCGCTGCGCAGCTTTGGCATTCTGCGCGGTCTATGCGAGGCCGGACACGAGGTCGCGCTTTTGAGCTTCGCCAGCGCCGAGCCGTCTCCACACAGCAACCCGCTTTACGAGCTTTGCGCGACTGTACAGGTTGTGCCGCTGCCCTCGCACAGCCGTCGCAAACGTCTGTTGAAGATGCTGACCAGCGGGGGTGCTGATATGCAGCATCGGCTGACGAGCGCGATATTCGAGCAGTCCTTGAGAGCGTTGCTGCACGCGGAAAACTTCGACCTGATTCAATTCTTTGGTATTGAGTTCGGGCGCTATCTGCCGCTGATACAGGCGCATGGCAAAGGCGCAAAACTGGTCTACGATGCCCAAAATGCCGAGGCAGATTTGCAGCGTGCCATCGCGCTCATCGACCGAAAGCAGCCGCGGCGCTGGCTATCCGCGCTTTATTCCAGTGTGCAAGCCCGCCGATTGCTGCGCTTTGAAAGCGAGATTTGCCGAGCGGTCGACCTGGTCGTGGCGGTCAGCGACGAAGACAAACAACTGCTGCTGCAACACGCCGGCGCGCGCATCCATGTCGTGCCCAATGGCATCAGCGTTGACGATTATCGACCGCCCGCCTCCAGTCTCCGCGAGCGCTGGCAACTGGTTTTCAGCGGCAAGATGGACTATCGCCCCAATGTTGATGCGATGGAATGGTTCTGCGCCGAGATCTTGCCGCGCGTCCGCAAGAGCCTGCCCCAGACGCGTCTATGCATCGTTGGACGCAACCCGCAGGCGCGCATCCTGGCGCTGGCGGACGAAAATACGCAAGTAACGGGTTGGGTCGAATCGGTGCAGCCCTATTTGCACGCGGCGGCGCTATACATCGTTCCCTTGCGCATGGGCAGCGGCACCCGACTCAAGATTTTGCAGGCGCTGGCGAGTGGCTGCACGGTCGTCTCGACTTCTATCGGCGCAGCTGGCTTGCATGACGAGGCGCTGGCGACCCTGCAACTGGCCGACACAGCCGAAGACTTTGCCGAGGCGGTCATGGCGCTGCTGAAGGACGATGCGGCGCGCGGGGAAATCGCTCGCACAGCACAAGCCAGCGTGCGCAAGCACTACGACTGGTCGGCGCTGCTGCCGCGGCTGCTGGACGTTTATCGGAGCATTGGGCTTGGATAGGCAGTCGCTCGTACAGCGCAACCGCCACCTGGCATCCGCCCGGCACCGACCGTCGCGGAAACATCGACTGCGCGACAAGCTGCTCAAAAGCGTGGCGCGGCTGCCCGTCCCCATGCAAAGCGGCAACTGCCAGCGCTTGCTGATCATTCGTCCCGACCACCTGGGCGATGCGCTGCTGGCAACGCCCGCTATCAAACTGCTAAAGCGAGCGCGCCCCGACTTGCAGATTCATGTGCTGTGCGGCCCCTGGTCGGCGGAATTGCTTGCGCGCTATGCAGCGATCGACCAAGTACAAAAGCTGCCATTTCCGGCTTTTGCCCGCAGTCGGAGCGCCGACAATGCGTATCTGCTGGCGCTGCGCTGGGCGCGTCGTCTGCGGCGGGCGGGTTACGACTGCGCGATCATTATGCGACCCGACCACTGGTGGGGTGCCCTGCTAGCCTACCTGGCTGGCATCCCGCGGCGCATCGGCTACAGTCACGCCAATGTCGCGCCCTTCCTGACCGAAGCCCATGAATTGCGGCGCGAGCATGCCGTCCAGCAGAATCTGCGACTGGTGACGCCCTGGACAGGGACGGTTCTCCGCGCCAACATTCGCCTCGAATTTCCACTCGATGATGTCGACCGCGCGCATATTGAAAGACGGCTTGCCAGTCTGGGCATTTCCAGGCGGCGGCTGGTCTGCATCCATCCCGGCTCAGGCGCGGCCAGCAAATTGTGGCGCAGCGACAAGTGGGCGGCGGTGACGGATGCCTTGCACAGCGACATGGACTGCGCAATTCTATTCACGGGCACTGCTGGAGAATCTGAGTTGATCGCCGAGATCCGCGCGCAGATGTCGCAGACCGGGCACAGTATCGGCGGGACAAGCATCGGTCAGTTGGCGGCTCTGTATGCACGGTCGAGCCTCGTGCTGGGTCCCGATAGTGGCGCGCTGCATGTGGCGGCGGCGCTGGATACGCCGACCGTTGCGCTATTTGGTCCCGCCGATCCAGTTGAATTTGCGCCTTGGGGCGATCCCGCCCGACATGTCGCGCTCATCGCAGACCTGGCCTGCGCGCCCTGCCGCATCCTGGATTGGCGCGGCGATGACCCGACGTATCATCCTTGCGTGCGCGATATTGAAGTGAAACAAGTGCTCGCTGCCGCCAGGCGCATCTTGGCGGGCGCTGCCGATTCCTAAGCCAAAATGCTTTCGTCCTGCGGCTGCACCCACAGCGATTTCTCGTTGCGATAAGTGACCATGCCGGGTCCAGCGCCTTTGATTGCGCGCACATACTTGACGCGCGTATAGTCGACTTGGACGCTGCTGTCGTTTTTGCGCTGACTATAGTGCGCGGCCACGGCGGCCGCTTGCATCAGCAAGTCTTCTTTTATGCGCCGGCCATCATCGCGAATGACGACATGCGCGCCGGGCACATCGCGCGCGTGCAGCCAAATATCCTGCGGGTTGGCGCGTTTGAAAGTCAGTTGGGCATTTTGCCGGCTGTTGCGCCCCACCCAAAGCACATAACCGTCGCGGCTGACGATGCGCAGCGGACCTTGCCGGCCGCCTCCGCCCAGTCGTTTCAAGCGAGCGCCTGCCCAATGCCCGCGCGCTTGCAGCGACTGGATGACATCGTCGATCTCCAGCCAGTTGGCCGCATTGGCGAGGTCGGATTCCAGCTGCTCGATATACGCCAGTTCCAGCTCGGTTTCCGCGATCAAAGCGGGCACAGCCTGGACAGCGGCTTTGGCTTTGTCATAGCGGCGGAAATAAGCCTGCGCATTTTCCAGCGGCGTGAGGCGCGCATCGAGGGCTATCACCAGCTCGGGCGAATCGAAATCGTATTGCGCGCGCAATTCGCTCTGCTCCTCGGCAATTGTATATTGATAAGCGAGGATGAGCTCGCCACATTGCCGCAGTCGCTCGCGTTCGCTTTCATCGCGCAGTCCCTGCCGCAGCGACTCCAGCTTGCCCGACAATTTGGCTTTGGCATCGTCCAGAGCAGCTTGCACGGGTTTGCGCGCTTCGTCATAGGCTTGGCTGCCAGCGAGCTCGCCATAGACCGCGGCCATCGCCTCGCTAATCGAGCTGCATGGCTGCCAATCGAGGTGGGTCAGCGGACAGGCGGCAAAGGCAGTGGCCAGGCCCGATTCGCGCCCCAGGCCTGGCTGCCATGTGCGACTGAGCAATGGCTGCATCAGTTCGTCAAAAGCAGAAAACAGCATCGCGCCGTCCATGTCGCCGACTCGCGCCGAACTATCGCCCGTCGCGCGAAAAGCGATTTCTTTGGCCAGCAGCGGACTCATGCCCAGGATGCGCCCGGGCAGCAGACGCCGGATTTGCTGCGTTGGCTTTTGGGCGCTTTCCAGGATGCGCTGCAGATCCACGGCGGAAATCGTGGCGGGATCAAGCTGATTCTGGATGGGCGGCGGCGGCACATAATCGTGATTGGGCAGACTGAGACGGTAGCGGTTTTCGTCTGGACCCACGCGGTTGAGGCAATCCAGGATGATGCCTTCGCGCACCAGCAGCAGGTTGGCTCGGCGTGGCATCAGTTCAGCGACGATGTGCACGCGCCCGCTTTCGCCTTCGACATCAATTTCCAGCAGGCGCTCCCAGGCCGGCTGACTGATTTTGGCGATGCGTCCGCCTTCGACATAGCGCCGAAACAGCAAGCCCAGCTGAGTCGGTTTTTGCGTGCCGCGGCGCAGCTTCGACGCGACCAGATGCACGCGTGGCTGCTGCGAATCGGCGCACAAGAGCAAATACTGCCGTTTGCCCTGCGCATACGCTTCCAGCCCCAGCGACATGGGCGCGACATCGACGACATCCTGGATGCGCCCGCCAAGCAGCAAACCGCGCAGTTCATCGACAAGCGCGGATATGGCGAATGTGTCGGGGCTCATGAGTCAGCGCGAAATGTATTTAAGTATGCGATCAGGTCACCAATTTCTGGCAGCGACAGGCGCTCGGCGTAATTGTGCGGCATGGCATCGGTGTAGCCGTCGACCAGGTGCGCGCCGGGAAAGACAATGGCTTCGTAGAGGTATTGCTCGGCATCCAGTTGCTCGCGGCGCGTCTCGGCTGCATCGGCCAGCCCGGCGAAGAGTGGCGCCAGGCTGCCATCGCCTTCTATGTGACAGGCATTGCATTCATACTGCGCCGACAATTTCTCGCCGATTATCGCGTCTGGGGCGGTGAGAGCTGTCGCGAGCTCGGCGCGATAGGCATCGTTGCTTGCCGCTTCGCCGCCGGCTTCGGGGTTGAGCAACAGCGCGATGAGGAGGGCAAATCCCGCAATGCAGGCCAATGCCAACGCCAATACGAACCGCCTGCGCCGCGCACTGCCGCTGTCTTCTTGAGTTGTCATAGCGGTTTGGATGATGTATCGCTCAGGAAGTGGATTCCGCCCGGACAGAGGAGACGCCACGATTGAGCAGCCAAAAGACGATCATGAGAGTCAAGCCCGCGCCCAGGACATTAAAGATGATGAAGCCTGTCACCAGCAAGAATGCGACAGCCTGGTCGGGCGTGGCCGTGAGAAAATCTCCGCTGGGGTCAGTCGTCTGCTGGAATGGCCAGATCGGACGACAACAGGTTGGAAGTGATTGCGCCCCCAGCCAGCAGGACAGCTAAAATGATTGCGACTGCGCCCAAAGCCTTCATCGTTGCGCTCTCCAAGCTTTCGCACCTGTTTCAATTGTAGCTGGGCGCGCCCGCATGCGCAAGGCGGCAATCGCGCTCATCGCCGCACCAGTTGGTCGCGCTCGGGACCTACGCTGATCATGTTGATGGGCACTTCGCAAAGCGCCGATACGCGCTGGACATACTGCTGCGCCGCAGTTGGCAATTGCGCGAAAGTCCGACAGCCGCTGATGTCTTCTGTCCAGCCGGGCAGCGTTTCATAGACAGCTATGGCGCGTTCCAGCTGCTCATTGGTCACAGGCGGATGGTCGCTGCGCACGCCGTCAATCTCATAAGCTGTCGCCAATTTTAGTTCGTCAAATCCGGACAGGATGTCCATCTTCGTCAGCATCAACTCGCTGAAGCCGTTGACCATGGTGGCATAGCGCAGCATGACGCCATCCAGCCAGCCACAGCGACGGGGGCGCCCGGTTGTCGTGCCGAATTCGTCCCAGAAATTTTCGCCGCTGCCGCGCAGTCGTTTTGCGATCTCGCCCTCAAGTTCAGTTGGCATGGGACCGCCGCCAACGCGCGTGCTAAAAGCTTTTGCCACGCCCAACACGCGATCGACCATCAGCGGTCCGACTCCCAAACCAGTTAGCGCGCCGCCAGCCGTGGGCGACGAGCTGGTCACAAAAGGATAGCTGCCATGGTCGATATCCAGCAGCGTGCCCTGCGCGCCTTCACAGACGATGCGCGCGCCATCATTCAGCGCCTTGTGCAGGGTAATTGAGGCGTCCTGGATAAAGCCGCGCAAAAAATCAGCCGCTTCCAGATAACTCATGGCTTCCGCGCGCGCATCCAGCGCCTCCATGCCCTGCCGCCGCAATGTGTCGTTGGTCGCTTCGATCGCGCCGATCAGGCGTTCGGCGAAGACCTCTACATCGAGCAGCATGTCGCCAGTGCGAATGCCAGCGCGTCCGCTTTTATCGAGGTAGGCGGGACCAATGCCGCGCAGGGTCGTGCCGATTTTCGCATCGCCCAAGGCCGATTCTTTCGCCGCGTCCAATGCGATATGCGCCGGCGTGATGATGTGCGCGCGCGAGCTGATGATCAGGTTCTGCGGCGTAATTTTGATGCCCATGGCTCGCAGCGCTTTGATCTCGCGCACCAGGTTGACTGGATTGATGACCATGCCATTGCCCATGACCGATACGACCTGATCATGCAATACACCAGAGGGCAGCAAATGCAGCTTGTAGACCTCGCCATCCAGCGCGACAGTGTGCCCGGCGTTGTCGCCACCGGCATAACGCGCGACTACATCCGCCGAAGACGCCAGCCAATCGACCACGCGGCCTTTGCCTTCATCGCCCCATTGCGCGCCAATGATTATCGAAATCGGCATCGTTAGCCTGCCCCTCCGCGAGCCAATTCCAGCGGCTGCAACGCGCCCAGTCGGATCGTAATATCGCGGTTGCCCCAGGTTTCCAGCTGTCCGCCCGGTCCCAGCGCCAAAGCCGACCCGCGCGCCAAGCCGATCACAGCTACTTCTGGCAGCGCGCTTTGCACGAGCCGCGTCGCCTGGTCGCTGGAGTCTTCACCGCCAGGCAAGATAACTGCGCCACTCACGAAGTTCAAGCCACGCGTCAAGCCGTCAGCAGCCGACAAGCGATGCTCGCCAAACAAACCGGCCGCCGCGCCTTCGCAAAGGATCAGCGCTCCGCCCGCATGCGCCTGCTTCAAGGCATGCACGGCGGTCTGGCTTAGCGCGCGCCGCAGCGAATCGGCACAATGCGCTTCAATCACGATTAAGCCAGCGCTGGTGATTCGCTCGTAGATTCGGTTGTTATCGGGTTCGGCCAAGTCGATGTGGTAGCCGGTTGGCGCGCCCAACTCGGCCAGATCGTCCATTACCGCATCGCCCATGTCGTCCGCCTGCGAGATACAAGCGATATCTGTGCCGGGGCTGCAGCGACTCAGTGCCAGGGCGCGGATTTCGCCCAGGTGGTGCGCGCCGCCCGACAAGATCAGCCAGCCTTCGCCATCCCGCCAGCCGAAAGGCGCTCCCCCGCTCATTCAGGCATCCGCCCTGAGATAATCGGCGATCGCAGCCGACATCAAGCCGACGCTCAGCGGCAGCACAGACTCGTCAAAGTCGAAGCGGGGATGATGATGCGGAAAGTCAAGCGCCCGCGCCCGATTCGCCGACCCGACCAGCAGATAAGCGCTGGGATTGCGCTGCATCAGCAAGCCGACATCTTCCGAGGCCATCCAGGGCTGCTCGACCACAGACACATCGTCCGCACAGCTGGCGAAGACATCTCGCGCCCGCTTGGCCACTTCGGCATCGTTGATCACGGGACCGATGCCCGTGCCCAAATCGACCTCGGCGCGGCAGCCCATCGCCTTCGTCACGCCGTCAGCGATCTCGCGGATGCGCGTTTTGATCAAATCGCGCGTCTCTTCGCGGAAGAGGCGGTACGAGCCGCTGAAAGTCACCGATGGCGGGATGATGTTGCGCGCGCTGCCGCCCTTGATGACGCCGATGGTCAGCACGACCATATCCAGCGGGTCGGCATTGCGACTGACGAGCGATTGCAGCGCCACGATAAGCTGTGCCGCGCAGACGATCGGGTCGGCTGTTTGATGTGGCATTGCGCCATGCCCGCCCTTGCCATGCACCGTGATTTCAAACATGCCGGCGCCGGACATAACCGGTCCTGGCACAACGCTCACCTGCCCGACTTCCAGGTCGTTCCACAGATGAATGCCCAACGAGATATCTGGCGCCGGCGATTCCAGCGCGCCATCGGCGATCATGGCCGCGGCACCGCCACCGACTTCTTCGGCTGGCTGAAAGACAAACTTGACGCGCCCGCCCAGCTCTTCGCGGTGTCCAGACAGCAATTTGGCGATGCCCAGCGCGATGGCTGTATGTCCGTCGTGCCCGCAAGCATGCATCACGCCATCCGCATGCGAAACATAGTCGGCGCTGTTTTCTTCGTGAATCGGCAGCGCATCCATGTCGGCGCGATAGAGCACAGTGGGACCGTCCCCTGCGCCTTCCAGGATGCCGATGACGCCGGTTTTGCCAACGCCAGTCTGCACTTCCAAGCCCAGGCTGTTCAATTCTTCGGCGACGATGCCAGCCGTGCGCCGCTCTTGGAACGCCAATTCCGGATGCCGATGAAAGTCGCGGCGGCGGGCAACTAACTCGTCGCGCAGCGCCTGCGCTTCTTGCATGAATTCGATTGTCATTTATGCTTTACCTCATGTTAATAACGCGGAAACGCTCGATATGGCGGGGATATTCGACTGGCGCGCCAGGATCCAGCGATCGCTCGCGAATTCGTTCCGCCATTTTGTCCATGTCCGCTATCTGGCTCTTGTGCGCGCGCAGCGACTCGATTTGCGCTTCCACCGAATCGGTGACATCGACGCTGATCGTCGGCTCGAGGGCGCCGGCAATATACACCGCGCCGACCTTGTGCGTTTCCAGCCCTTCGTCGCGCTCGTGCTCGATGAAATTTAGACGGTCGCGAGCAGTCGGGAAGACGGCGGCCAATGTGGCATCGCCGATCGCGCGGTGGTCGGGATGATTGATGCCGCCTGTCCCGCGCCAGTACAAGGTCGGGTCGAGCGTGACCACGATTTGCGGCTTCTTCAGGCGGATCATGCGCGTGATATCCCGGCGCAGCTCCAATGTTGGGTAGAGTTCGCCATCCTTGTAGCGCAGGAAAATGACTTCCTTCACGCCCAGCGCCTTGGCCGCTTCTCGTTCTTCGTCTTCGCGGATGGCAGCCAGCCGCTCGCGCGTCATGTCGGGGTCAGCGCTGCCTTTGTCGCCGCTGGTCGCCACTACAAAGGTGATGTCAGCGCCATCAGCCGCCCACTTGGCGAAAGTCGCGCCGGCAAAAAATTCCGGGTCATCGGGATGCGCGAATACGCCCAGCACACGCAGCGGCGCGTCACCGGCTTGTGCCTGGCTTTCGCTCATTCTGTATCCCTGCCTTCGTTGCCGGGCTGGCTGCCGCTCTTTTTGCCGCGTCGGCCGCCACGCCGGCGTCTGCGCCTTCGACTCGATCGCGGAGCGCCATCACGCGGCTTGCTTCGTGACCGCCGTGATTGTTCGCCCTCGCTTTTCGGTTCTTCTTTGGATTCGGCTGGTTTCTCAGCTGGCGGAGCCTCAACGCGGGCATTGACCTGGTCGGCAACTCGCTGACCGGCCGGCAATCCACATTCGCAGCTGCCATCGCCGTGTCGGTCGCAGGGAGCCTGGGCTTTCTCCGCCAATTTGCGAAACTCTTCCAGCGGGATGATATCGGCGCGCAGCACGGTCTTGCGCACGCCTTCGCCAAAATCGACGCGCACCGCATCCAAAAGCGGCAGCTGGTCAATGACCCGGCCTTCGCCATGCGGCGTGCCGATGCGCTTGTTGCGGCGTGGCAGCTGCTTGCGCGCTTCTACATATTGCTCATATTCATAAACCAAACAACAGCGCAGGCGTCCGCACATGCCGGTGATTTCCGATGGATTCAGCGAGATGCCTTGCGCCTTCGCCATCTTGATCGAGATCGGGCTGAAGTCGGTCAGGAATGTGCTGCAGCAGCGCTCGATGCCACAAGCGCCAAAGCCGCCCAGCAGCTTCGCCACATCGCGGGGACCGATCTGCCGCATTTCGACGCGCGCGTCAAAGCGTCGCTGCAAGCGCTTTTGCAGCACCGTCGTGTCAATCTTTTGTTCGGCGCTGAACAAGAAAGTAATCACGCTGCCATCGTAGTTGTACTGCGCGGCCACAAACTTGGCTTCGGACATGCGCCGCAAGCCGGCCGCTGCCTCCTGGCAGACCAGGAGCGCTTCGTCTTGCTGCGATTCCCAATGCTGGCGCAGCACCATATCGCGCGGGGTGGCCGGACGCAGGATCTTGCGCACGCTGCGGTCGGCATCGGGCACAGTAAAACCCATCACCTGCCCCATCTGCCGGCCCCGGCGCGTATCTACGATGACATAATCGCCCAGCTTCAGTTCTGGATGTTCCCCATAATCAAAGTGGTAGAGCTTGCCCACCTTTTGAAAACGTACGCCTGCCACCTGCTCGCGCTCTTTTATCACTGCGGCTGCCATAGCTGCTTTGCCTTTTTGCGGACGCGTGCGATTCCATACGCCCGATCATCGTCTGCTTGACAACATGACTCTACTCGACAACGGCAGGTTGCGCAATATGCCCTGGCTCCTCTGCGGGCCAGCCCGCTTGTATCATGCGCGCCCAACTTGCTATAGAATTAGCTTATGAGTGGAGGCTGATCGGGCAGCTTGCGACAATGCGCAGTCTGGTGATGAAATTCGGGGGCAATGCCCTGGGCACGGTCAATGCGCTTAGCCAGTTGCTGGGCATTGTATCGCGCGAAACACAGCGCTGGGATCGGGTTGTGGTGGTGGTTTCGGCGCTGGATGGCGTCACTGACAGGCTGCTGGAAGCCGCGCAGCTTGCACAGATCGACAACCTGCGCGGGTATCGGCGCATTGCCGCCAATCTGCGCTCGCGCCACTTCGCGCTGGTGGACGAACTGCCGCTGGACACGCCTGCCCGCACAGCGCTCGGCGCAGATATCGACCAACTGCTTTCGCAAATGCTGGATACCTGCCGGACCATCGCCAAGGACTTGAGCGACGAGCTGCTGTCCAGCGCCAGCGATGAGGTGGTTGCGGTGGGCGAACAGCTCTCGGCGCGGATCATCGCGGCGCTGCTGCGTCACCAGGGCCTGCGCGGCGCGGCGGTCGACAGCAGGGGGCTCATCATCACCGATGCCGTGCACGGCAACGCCAACCCCGACTTCGAACAGACCGCCCGGCGCATGCAAGAACGCCTGCTGCCCATGTTGCAGCGCGATATCGTGCCCGTTGTAACCGGCTATATCGGAGCGACCCTCGACGGCGAAACCACCACCCTGGGGCGCGGCGGCACCGATTACACCGCCTCGGTCATCAGCGCCTTGCTGCCCGCCGATGCCTTGTGGATCTGGACGAATGTCGCTGGCATGATGTCTGCCGACCCGCGCGAACTGGGCGACGCCCGCGTCATCGCCAGGCTGAGCTATGATGAAGCTGCCGACCTGGCTTATTTTGGCGCAAAGCTGCTGCACGCCCGCATGATCGCGCCGCTGGCAGAGCGACAATTGCCGCTGCGCATCAAGAGCATCTTCGCGCCAGATGCCGATGGCACGCTGGTGGCCGATGCGCCAAAATCGGGCGAACCGCAGCTAAAAGCGGTTACGAATGTGCTGGGATTATCGCTGAGGCGACGCACCAGCGGCTCTCTGGCAGGCGTCAATCGGCTGATCGGCAATACGCTCTTCAAGACCCTGGGCATGCGCTCGGAAGTGATGATCGCCTCGCAATCCAGCGGCGGCAGCTTCTTGTGCCTGGTCATCCCCACCAGCATCGGCATAGACGGCGTCGACCGCCTGCAGCGCGCCCTGCAAGCGAAAATGAGCGAATATCCCGAGAAAATGCCCTGGCAGATCGAAACGGTCTCGCTGGTGACCGCCATCGGCAGCCGGCTGGACAGCGCCCCCCAGTTGGTCGGGCAGGTGCTGGGCGCGCTGGCGGGGATTGAGATTCTGGCGCTGTCTTTGGGCGCGTCGCATTGCAGTGTCAGCGCGGTGGTTCGCCAGGCCGACGCGCATCAAGCTGTCGCCCAGCTTCACGCATTGGTTCTCAAAAGCGGGCCAAATAGCGGCTGAGTTCCCACTCGGTCACCTGGCTGTTATATTCGGCGCATTCCTGGCGTTTGGCGGCGATATAGCGGTCGCTGACATAGGGGCCAAGCGCGGACAGAATCACATCATCGTGGCTGAGGGCTTCCAGCGCCTCGTCCAGCGACTGCGGCAGCACAGCGATCTGTCTCATGCGGCCTGGCGCGCCTTGCATGAGCGTCTCTTCCATCGGCTCGGGCAGGGACATCTTGTGGCGGATGCCATCCAGGCCGGCTTGCAGCATGACAGCCATGGCCAGGTAGGGATTGGCGGTCGGGTCGGGACAGCGCAGCTCCAGCCGCGAGTGATATTCTTTGCCCGGCGCGGTGCTGGGCACGCGGATGAGCGCGCTGCGATTGACATGCGCCCAGGTTACATGGATGGGCGCCTCGAAGCTGGTGCCCAGGCGCTTGTAGGAATTGACCAGGGGCGCGAGGACGGCGCACATGGCGCGCGCGTGTTCCAGCTGCCCGGCCAGAAACCAGGTCGCTGTTTCCGACAAGCCATATTCGCTGCTGCTGTCGGCGAAGAGATTCGCGCCGGTATCGGCATCGTGCAAGCTTTGGTGCGTGTGCATGCCCGAACCCGGCATATTCGCATGCGGGCGCGGCATGAAAGTGCAGTAATAATCGAACTGGCTGGCGACGGACTTCATGGCGATGCGCGCCGTCAAGATATTGTCCGCCGAACGCAGGGCGTCATCGTATTGAAAGTCGATTTCATGCTGACCGCTGCCCGTCTCGGAATGAGTCGAATCGACGCGAATATCCAGCGCGTCCAATGCCAGCAACATGCGCCGCCGCATGGAACGGATGGGATCGTCAGGGATGTCGAAGTAGCCAGCGATGTCGCCATGTGCGTCGACCTGCGGCTGCCTGGAGGCATCCAGCGGAAACAGAAAAAATTCCAGCTCCATGCCCGTTTTGAAGAGCAGGTTCATCTCCCGCGCCTGTTGCAGCGCCCGCTCGAGCACATTGCGCGGATCGCCAATGAAAGGTTCGCCATTTTGCGTGCGGATGGCGCAGATGAGGCGGGCGGTCTTTTCTCTGCCCTCCGTCCAGGGCAAGACGACAAAGCTGCCGGGATCGGGCACCAGCATCATGTCGCTCTCCGCGACGCGGGCGAACCCTTCGATTGCCGAGCCATCAAAATGCGAGCCGTTGACAAAGACATTTTCCAGCTCGCGCGCCGGGATCGTGACGCTTTTGACCAAGCCAGTGATATCGGTGAACCACAAAGCGACGAAGCGCACGCCTTGCTCGGCAACTGCCGCCACGATGTCGCTGGCTGATGTCATCATTCGTCCCTGGTTATGCCGACAAGCTCATTTTGCAACTGGCGCGCCCAGCATGCCCCAGCGCCGCAGCAGCGCATCGACAGCCAGAATATAGCTGTGCCAGCCGAAGCCCGCTATCTGCCCCAGGCAAACGCTTGCCAGCAGCGACTTGTGCCGAAAGGCTTCGCGCCCATGCACATTAGATAGATGCACCTCGATGACGGGCCGTTCTATGGCGGCGATAGCATCGCGCAGAGCCAGCGAAGTATGGGTATACGCGCCGGGATTGAATACCACGCCATCCGCCCAGTTGCGCGCTTCGTGCAGATGATCAACCAGCGCGCCTTCATGATTGGATTGCGCTGCCCGCAATTCAATTTCGTATGACGCGACATGCTCTTGCACCGCCGCATCAATGTCCGACAGCCGCGCGCTGCCATAAATCTCGGGCTGGCGCGTCCCCAGCAGGTTCAAGTTGGGTCCATGCAGCAGCAGGATGCCTTTTGTCATTTGCCATTATCCTAAACTCAAAGCACAGCCATGATGTCGTCTTTGGGCAAACCGCGCACCACCGCCGCCTCGCCAATTCGCTTCAGCACGATCAGCCGCGATTCGCCCGCCTGCCACTTTTTGTCGGTCGCCATCGCCGCATACCAGCGCTCGCGGTCAAGAGCGATATCGGTGGGCAAACCGATCTGCCAGAAGATCTTCTGGATCCGCGCGACCACATCCTCAGTGATGAAACCAAGATTGCGCGACAACATCGCCGCGCGCACGATGCCGATCGCCACAGCTTCTCCATGCGGCACAGCGTATCCGGTCACTTTTTCGATCGCATGCCCGAAAGTATGCCCCAGGTTGAGATGAGCGCGGATGCCCTGCTCGTATGGGTCGATCTCAACAACATCAATTTTGACTTGCACCGCCTGTCGCACCAGTTGGTCGGCTCGCTCATGCCCCCACAGGTCGGCATCCAGCAAGCCGGGCAGCGCAATCAAACCATGTTTGACCACTTCAGCCATGCCACAGCGCCATTGCAGCGGCGGCAGCGTCGCCAGGACATCGGTGTCGATGAGGACAGCGCGCGGCTGTTTGAATGCGCCGACCAGGTTTTTGCCTTGTGGCAGGTCGATGCCCACCTTGCCGCCAACGCTGGAATCGACCATGGACAGCAAGGTCGTGGGGATTTGCAGCAGCGGGATGCCGCGCATATAGGTCGCCGCCACATAACCAGCTGTATCGCCGATCACGCCGCCGCCCAGCGCGATGATGACAGTGTTGCGGTCCGCGCCCAGCGTCAGCAGCGAATCGTACACGCGCTGGACGGTAGCGAAGTTCTTGTGCGCTTCGCCATCGGGCAGCACGATCATCTGCGCGTTGGGCAACTGTTCGGTCAGCATTTCGCCATAGAGCGGCGCGACGGTCTCGTTGGCAATCACCGCGACATGCCCGTCCAAGCCCAGCGCCTCGGCTTCGTGAACGACGCGCGATAAGATGCCCGGTTCAATGCGAATGGGATAGCCGCCTTCAGGGGTCTTCACATAAAGCGCGCCCTGCTCCAGCGCTGCGATCTCGCCGGCGATCATGTCTGCTGTTTTGCCAGCGGTCACGATCTGCTGCGGGATGCGGGCATAGATCGGCTTGCGCGCGTCATAGAGCGCAGCCCAATCCGCCGCCAGCGGACGCTCCCGGCTGTTGGCCAGGCGCGCGCTCAGTTCGGCTTTGCTGGCATCCAGACAATAGACGCTGCACTGCTGCATCAGCATCTCGCGCACATCGTCGGCGATCAATGCGCCGCCGCCAGTCGCTACCACCAGCCCACGCCTCAGCGCCAATTCCAGCGCCAGGGATCGTTCCATTTCGCGGAAGCTCGCTTCGCCCTGCCGCGCGAAGATATCGCGAATGGGCATGCCCGCCCGCGCCTCAATGACGCTGTCCATATCGACGAATTCCCGCCCCAGCCGCGCCCCCACAATCTCGGCGACAGTCGTTTTGCCGCTGCCCATGAAGCCGGTGATGACGATGTTGCGCGCGCTGCTCATAGCTCGTACCCGAAGCGCCACTCTATATTGTCCATGGGCAGGTCTTCTATTTTGTTGCGGCGCAGGGCTGCAAATCGCGGCAGCATCTCGTCCAGGCTGTCGCCGCCCAGCTTCTCCAGCAGCGCATCGGCCAGCACGATCGCCATCATGGCTTCGCCGACCGGGACGGCTCTCGGCAGCGCGCAGAAATCGCTGCGTTCATAGACGGTCGGGTTGGGCTTGCCAGTCGCCAGGTCGACCGATTCCGCGCCGCGCAGCATGGTCGAAATCGGCTTCATGGCCACGCGCACAACGATCGGTTCGCCCGTGCTGATGCCGCCTTCCAGCCCGCCCGCGCGATTGCTGCTGCGCGACAAGTTGCCGGCGGCATCTACGACAATCTCGTCATGCACTTGCGAGCCGCGCTTGCCAGCATTGTCGAAGCCGCTGCCGATCTCCGCGCCTTTCATAGCCTGGATGCTGACCATGGCGCCGACCAGCCGGGCATCCAGCTTGCGGTCGTAATGCACATGCGAGCCCAAACCCGGCGGCACTCCACGCGCAACCACTTCGAAGACGCCGCCGAGCGTGTCTTTGTCGATCTTGATTTGCCGTATCAAATCATGCATCTCTTTTGCCGCGTCTGCGTCCGGGCAGCGCAAGTCGTTGTCTTCGTTGCGGGCGATGCGCTCATCCAGGGGCATGTCAGTCAGGTCGGCCATGATATGACCGAGCTGCGACACATAGCCATCGATGCGCAAGCCAAACTGCCGCAGGTAGGTCTTGCATATCGCGCCGACAGCCACGCGCATGGTGGTCTCGCGCGCGCTGGCTCTCTCCAGCGACAGGCGCAGCTCGCGGTAGCCATATTTGACTGCGCCGGTCAGGTCTGCATGCCCGGGCCGCGGCGTGGTGATGGGCGTGATATCGCGCTCTTTCCAACTGCGGAAGTCGCGATTTTGCACTTGAATGGCGATAGGCGCGCCAGTCGTCATGCCGTTCATGACGCCGGCCGTAATGAGAATGCCGTCTTTTTCGATCTGCATTCGTCCGCCGCTGCCATAGCCAACTTGGCGGCGGCGCAAGTCGCGGTTGATGTCCTCGCCCGTGATCGGCAGGCCGGCTGGCATGCCTTCCAGGATGGCGGTCAAGCCCGGCCCGTGGCTTTCGCCGGCGGTGAAGAATCGGATTGGCATCGTCTGTTTAGCCCTCGCCTTTGTCTTCCAGCGCCGAACGCAGCGCAGCCAGCATCACCTCTATGGGCGGCTGCACGCCCGTCCACAGCGCAAACGCGATCGCGCCTTGCCGCGCCAGCATGCCCAGCCCGCCGATCGCCCGTCCACCATGCGCCACGCATTGCTGCATCAGCGCGGTATTGGCGGGACGATATACCATATCGTACACGATCACGCCCGTGGGGAATGGCACGCCGAATATCCACGGCGACTGCGTGATATGCGGGTGCAAGCCCACCGATGTGCAATTGACGATCAGCGACATGCCCCAGTTGGCGGCTTCGTCCAGCGTCATCACTTGCACGCCGCCGATGCCCGCCCTGTCATGCAGTTGTTTGACCAGCCTGTGCGCGCGCTTCATCGTGCGGTTGACGATAGCCACAGCCGCCCCTGCCCGCGTCAAGCCATAAACAGCCGCCCGCGCCGCGCCGCCCGCCCCCAGCACGAGCACGCGCTCGCCCGCCACAGGCACATTGTTGGCTGCCAGATCATTCAGCAAGCCAGCGGCATCCGTGTTGGTGCCGATGCCCGTGCGGAAGTCGACTGTGTTGACGGCGCCGATGGCTTTCGCCGTGTCATCCGGGCGCACGAAATTCATGATGGCTTCTTTGTGCGGCACGGTGACATTGATGCCTATATAGCCGTGCTGCATAGGCTCGCGCAGTCCCAGGCGCAGGATGTCCGGCGGGATGGACATGGCATCATACAGCCAGTCGTCCATGCCCAGCGCCGCGAATGCCGCGTTGTGCATGATCGGGCTGAGGCTGTGCTCGACCGGGAAGCCGATGACGCCGACGCGCTTCTGTGCCATTATGTCGCCACCAGCCGCGCGCCCAGCTTTTGCAGAGTCGCGGCAAAGCCAGGAAAACTATCGTCAGCGCAGGCCGCATCCGTTACGACCGCGCCCTCTGCAGACGACAAGCCCGCGACGGTCAAACTCATGGCGATGCGGTGGTCGTCATGGCCATCGACCTGCCCGCCCGACAAAACTTGTGGACCGGCGATGCGGAAGCCATCTTCGCGCTCTTCGATGACAGCGCCCAGTTTGCGAAGTTCACCCGCCATGACGTCGATGCGGTCGGTCTCTTTGACGCGCAGCTCGCGGGCATCGCGCACGATCGTTTCGCCCTCGGCCTGCAGCGCCGCGACCATCAGAATCGGGAATTCGTCAATCATGCGCACGACGGTATCGCCGCCGATTCGGATGCCTTTCAGCGCGCTGTGCCGCACCAGAATGTCGCCGACAGGTTCGCCAGCTTGTTCGCCGACATTCGCCAGACGGGTATCGGCGCCCATCTCGCCCAGCACATCCAGCAGCCCGGCGCGCGTGGGATTGAGGTTCACGCCCCGTATCGTCAGTTGGCTGCCCGGCGCGAGCAGACCAGCCACCAGCAGAAATGCGGCGGATGACACATCGCCGGGCACATGAATATCCAGTGGCGACAGTTCGGCGCAGGGATGGATAGTCAGTTCGTTGCCATTTTCGTCCAGGCGCGCGCCCATCGACCGCAGCATGCGCTCTGTGTGATCGCGGGCTGGTCCCGGCTGGGAGACAGTCGTGGGCGAATCGGCGTTCAAGCCAGCCAGCAGGATGGCGCTTTTGACTTGCGCGCTGGCGATCGGCATATCGTAGGTGATGCCTTGCAATTGCGCCGGCGCGATCGTCAGCGGGCAACAGCCGTCCGTCGATTCGATAGCAGCGCCCATCGACTGCAGGGGCGCGGTTATCCGTTTCATGGGGCGTCGGCGCAGTTGGGCGCTGCCGTCCAGCACACTGGGGAAGGGCTGCCCGGCCAATAAGCCAGCCAACAGACGAATGCCCGTGCCGGCATTTTTCAGGTCCAGCGGTCCGGGCGGCTCTTGCAGCGCGCCGCCATCAATCAGCAGCGTGTTGGCGTCAATGCGGTCAATTCGCGCGCCCAGGTTATGCATCGCGCCCAAAGTCGCTTCGGTATCGCCCGCCGCCAGCCAGCCGCGGATCTGCGATTGCCCCCGCGCCAGCGCCGCCAGCATGACAGCGCGGTGCGAGATGGATTTGTCGCCGGGCACGCGCGCCTCGCCACGCAGACTACCGCCCGCGCGCAGCCAGAATTGCGATTGCTTAGCGGCCGTTTTCATACTTTTGTGCCCATTCTTTGCGCGCCGCCTGGATCGGCAGCAGCGATTCGCTAAGCCGCTCTTCGTCGCCGGCGATCAACATCGTTTCCAGCATAGCCAACTGCATGCGAAATTGCGCTAACAGGGTAGCGACCGCCTGCGTATTGGTGCTCAATATATCGCCCATCATGGTCACATCGCTGGCTGCCAGACGGCTGGTATCGCGGAATCCGCCCGCCGCCAGCGCCCAAAAAGTCGCGTCATCCTGCGCCCGATTGGCGATGGTCGCCACCAGCGTTGCGCTGAGCAGGTAAGGCAGATGGCTGATGCCGGCTACGATGTGGTCGTGGCGCTCGGCGTCCATTTCGATAGGCAGGGCGCCCAGCGATTCCACGAAAGCCCGGGCGCGCAATCGGGCAGCTGGCGTGGTGCGCCGCGAGGGACACAGCACAAAAGGACGATTGCGATAGAGTGAGCCGTCGGCTTCGTCTATGCCGCCATTTTCTTTGCCGGTCATGGGATGTCCGCCCACCGCATTGACGCCTATGGGCAGCGCCGCCATGGCGTCTACGATGTCTTGCTTGGTGCTGCCGATATCAACGATCAGCGTGTTGGAGCGAAGGTAACTGCCCAATTGCATGCGCAGCAGCTCGACGATGACTCGCACTGGCGTCGCCAGTATCACGACATCAGCGCGATTGACGCCGCTGTACAAGTCGTCTGTGGCGCTGTCGACCAGGCCGCGTTCCAGGGCAATCTGTCGCGCCCGTTCATCGCTGTCGATGCCGGTGATATGGTCGGCGCGCGCGCGAACCGCCAGCGCCAGCGAACCGCCCATCAAGCCCATGCCAACTATGGCGAGGCTGCGCGCATGGAAGCCCCCGGTCACAGCGCATCCTCCATCAAGTCGGGGCGCAGCGCAACCGCCCCGCGCAGGAACACATGACGGATCTCGTCCAGGGATTTGTCGGTATTCCAATGAATCAGCACGCGGATGCAATAGGGCAAGCCGTGCTTGACATCCGCTTCCTGGAAGCCCATAAGGGCGGTGCGCGTCCAGCCCATCATGCGCGCGGCTTTGGCGGGGAATGTATCGTCAAGTTCTGGCGTGGCGGAAAAAAGCACGCTGGCGACATCATCTTCCACAATGCCGTTGCAAGTTATCATGGCGCGCAGCAGCTCCTGGGTGGCTTCCAGTATCGCTTCTTGCGCGTTGGACTCCACCGTGGTCGCGCCGCGAATGCCTCGTATCATGGATGCTTCTCCTGGTTTTTGCACAAAAAAAGCGCCGGATGTGCCACCCCGCGCTTTCATCACACCAATTTCGTGCGAATGTCAGTTGCCAGCGAACAGCACCCCAGACCGGACTATGCAGTTTGAGTAAAAATAATAGCCGAAGCTGGCGGCTGTGTGTAGGTTGTGCTCAGGCATGATGCGAGTCCCCGTCCTTCAACCTCATTGCGGTGTCAGTATAGCACATGCGATTTGCGCTGCGCAAGGATGGTCTCAATCAGGGAGTGGCGAACTTGCTGGATATGGACCCCCCTCGGTCCCCCCGACAGGTCAGGGGGAGGCAAGCATTGGCTACCCTCTCCGTCCCGACGGGGAGGGGCTGGGGGTGGGGTTAGAAAGAGAACCATCCACCGATTTAGACACTCCCCTCAATCAGCAGAAGTTGACCTGCAGGCAGCGACCAGCGCCTCCGCCAATTCGCGCACTGCCGCCAGGCCTTCGCCACCCGCCCGCACCAATGCCGAGCCGACGATGAAACCGTCTGTCAACTGGCTGACCTGGGCGGCATGTTCGGGCGTGCTGATGCCAAAGCCCAGCACCAGCGGCATATCGGTCTGCGCGCGCAAACGATCGATGAAAGCGCCCAAATCGGCCGGCAGATCGTCTCGCGCGCCGGTGATGCCCGTCAGCGACACGACATAGATAAAGCCGCTGGACCGTTCTGCCACCAGGTTTATGCGGGCGTCGTCGCTGGTAGGCGCCAGCATGAATACCAGCGCCAGCCCTTCTCGCGCGCAGCTGTCGGCGAAGTAGCGGGCTTCCTCTGGCGGCAGGTCGGGCACGATCAAACCATCCGCCCCAGCCGCGCAGGCATCTCGCACGAAGCGATCCGTGCCATAGGCGAGCAGTGGATTGGCGTAACCCATCAGCAGCATGGGCTGGTCGATGCCCTGTTCGCGCAATGCCCGCACCGCGTCCAGGCAATCGCGCACGGTCGTGCCATTTTCCAGGGCGATCTGCGTGGCCGCCTGGATGGTCGGCCCATCGGCGATCGGATCGCTGAAAGGAATGCCGATTTCGAATCCGTCTGCGCCAGCCGCCGCCAGCGCCGCAATGGCAGCCAGCGATTCGGCATGCGTCGGGTATCCGATAGGAAAGTAGGGCAAGAATGCCGCGCGACTTTGTGCCTGCGCCCGCGCGAACATGGCAATTAGGGCAGCGGTGCCTTGCAATTTGCGTGTTGTAGACATGTCATCCCTCCCCCTGATTCGTCGGGGAGACCGAGGGTGGTAACAGCCCGATGACGGTATCGAGGTCTTTGTCGCCGCGTCCGCTCAGGTTGACCAGCAGCGCCGAATCGCGGGGCATGGTCGGCGCGCGTTTGATGGCTTCGGCGACCGCATGCGCGCTTTCCAGCGCCGGGATGATGCCCTCGAGCTTGCTGAGCATCTGGAATGCCTCCAGCGCTTCGTCATCGGTTGCCAGCGTATAATACGCGCGTTCCAGTTGGCGCAGGTGGGCGTGTTCTGGCCCGACCGAGGGATAATCCAGACCAGCCGAGACGCTATGCGTTTCCATAATCTGGCCGTCTGCGTCTTGCATGACATACGAGCGCGTGCCATGCAAAATGCCCGGGCGGCTGATATCAAGGTCGCCGAAGCGCGCCGCGTGCTCTTGGCTGGCGATGCCACGACCGCCCGCCTCCACGCCAATAAGCTCTGTGCCTTCATCGTGCCGGAAAGCGTGAAACAGGCCGATGGCGTTGCTGCCGCCGCCCACGCAAGCCACACAGACATCGGGGAGCTGCCCGGTCAGTTGCTGGATTTGCTCGCGCGCTTCGCTGCCGATGACGCTCTGGAAGTCGCGCACCATCATCGGGTACGGATGCGGTCCCAGCGCCGAACCCAGCAGGTAAAAGGTCGTGCGCGCATTGGTGACCCAGTCGCGCATGGCTTCGTTGATGGCGTCTTTGAGCGTGCGGCTGCCACTTTCGACCGGGATGACCTGCGCGCCCAGCAGACGCATGCGGAAGACATTGGGCTGCTGCCGTTTGATATCGACCGTGCCCATATACACATGGCATGCCAAGCCCAGCAGCGCCATCGCCGTGGCTGTGCCAACGCCATGCTGCCCGGCACCCGTCTCGGCGATGATGCGGCGCTTGCCCATGCGCTTGGCCAGCAAGCCTTGCCCCAGCGCGTTGTTGATCTTGTGCGCGCCCGTGTGCGCCAGGTCTTCGCGCTTCAGGTAAATCTGCGCGCCACCCAGCGCCTCGCTCAATCGCCTCGCATGGCTGACAGGCGTGGGGCGTCCCGTGTAGGTGCGCTGCAAATGGCGCAGCTCGGCATGAAAATCGGGATCTGCCATGGCGGCGGCATAGGCAGCTTCGAGTTCGTCCAGCGCCGGCATGATGGTCTCTGGCACGAAGCGCCCGCCAAATTCGCCAAAATAGCCGCGTGCATCGGGCAGGTCGCTGATGTCGGTGCGGATGTAGGCTTCGGTCATGTCTTGCCCTCGTTTACTAGATATGCAGCAGAGTCTCGCCGTGAAAATAGCGCTTCGTCAGGCTCAACGCTTTGAAAACATAATTGTCAATGCTCTCGATAAAATCAGCGCGCGTCAAAGTGATTTCGTCCGCGCCCAGCCCCAGCGCCCCGGCCTTCACGCAATCGACTTCGCCAGCCAGAAGACTCAAGCCATCCGCCAGCCGCAGCTTCAGCAAGCCGTCGATTTCGTCGGCAGCAAATGTATAAGCCTGCAGCGGCTGGTCACATCGGTACAGAAAAACATGGCAGATTTGGCGGTCGATGAGGCCATCGGCGCGGGCGATGCCAACCCGCCTGCCCAGCGAGAGCAATTCGTCAAAGTTGACGCGCAAGCCCAGTTCTTCGCGCAGTTCCCGCACGCCATCCGTCACGCTTTCGCCCGCCACCAGATGCCCGGCTGCGCTGATATCGACTTTGCCAGGGTAGGCTTCCTGAGCGGGCCCGCGCTTTTGCAAGATGACAAATTCGCCCTGTGCATCGCGCCCGACCACCCAGCAATGAAACACCTGATGCCAATCGCCATCGCGGTGAACGGCTGCGCGCGCCTTGATGCCGATGTGGTTCAAAGCCTCGTCATAAATATCGAATAATTCGTTCATGACGCCGACCGAACCGCCGCGATAAAAGCGCGAACCTTGCCTTCGTCCTTGATGCCGGGAGTGCCCGACTCGACGCCGCTGGCCACATCCACGCCCCAGGGTCGGATCGCTCGCACCCGCGCGGCGACATTGTCCGCAGCCAGCCCGCCAGCCAGCATTAGACGCGGCACCATTCGCTGTATCTGCTCCGCGATAGCCAGGCTGGTCGTCTCGCCGCTGCCGCCATAGAGCTGGGGATTGTAGGCATCCAACAAAATGCTGGGCGCGCGATCGTCCGATGGAAAGCTCGCCGCGTATTCAGCGACCGCCTCGGCAGCATCGTCCAAAGCGCGCGGACGAATCGCCTTGAACGCCCGGCCGCTCAGCCCAGCGATTGTCTCTGGCGGTTCATCGCCGCTGAGCTGGGCAAAATCCAGGTGCGCCGCAGCCATGATCGCGCGCGCTGCATCGGCGGATTGGTTGACGAAGACGCCAACCAGCGTCGGACAATCCGCGCCGAGCGCCAGCCGCAAGCCACGGACGATCTCGCTTGCCGTTTTCAACTCCAGGCTGCGTGGCGAAGGCGCATAAAAGTTCAGCCCGATCATGTCTGCGCCGGCTCTTGCCACCATCAGCGCATTTTCCAGCGTGCGGACGCCACAGATTTTGACCTTAGTCATGGCGCAGCCGCTCCACGCTGCTCAATTCTCGCGCCAGGGAAACCAGGTCGGGCGCGCGCATCAGCGACTCGCCGACCAGGATGGCAGCTGCGCCGGAATCCGCCATCGTCCGCACATGGCTAGCATTGAAAATGCCGCTTTCCGCCACCAGCAGCGCGTCGTCGCCGACCAGTTTTGACAGCCGCGCAGTGGTCTGCAAGTCGACATGAAATGTCTTCAAATCGCGGTTGTTGATGCCGATCAGCGCCGCGCCCAGACGCAGCGCCCGTTCCATTTCGCGTTCGTTGTGCACTTCGACCAGCGCCGCCATATCCAGCGCCAGCGACAGCGCGTGCAAATCTCGCAGTTGGGCATCGTCCAGCGCCGCCACAATCAGCAGAATCGCATCGGCGCCGGCTGCTCGCCCTGCATAGACCTGGTAAGGATCGATGATGAAATCTTTGCGCAAGATGGGGAGCGTGCCTGCCTGGCGAATCGCTGTCAGGTAATGCAGACTGCCGCGAAAGAAATCTTCGTCCGTCAGCACCGAGACTGCCGAAGCGCCGTTATAGGCGTATGCGCCTGCCAGCAGCACGGGCGCAAAATCACGGGTCAGCGTGCCCTTGCTGGGCGATGCGCGTTTGACCTCGGCGATCAGCGCGATACGGTCGCCCCGCAAAGCCGCAGCGAAATCCCGCGGCGTATATTCGCTGGCTTCTGCCCGCCGCCGCAACGCTGGCAGAGACGCTCGCGCGCGCCGCCGGGCCAGTTCTTCCAGCTTGCGCTCGAGGATGCGGTCGAGGATGGTATCGGTGCTGACAAAAGACATCAGGCGAAGCTTTGGCTGAACTCGATGAGCGTGTCCAGTTTCTGCAGAGCCGCGCCACTGTCGATCGTATCGCGCGCCATCCGCACGCCGTCGGCAATGGAATGCACTGCGTCGGCCGCCATCAAGGCTGCGCCGGCATTCAACAGCACGACATCGCGCTTGGCGCCGCGCTCGCTGCCATCCAGCACGCTGCGCAATATCGCCGCGTTGACGGGAGCGTCATCGCCGCGCAAGTCAACAATGCTGGCGCGATGAAAGCCCAGGCTGGTCGGGTCGAGATCGAGGTGGCTGACTTTGCCATCTTCCTGCAGATAGCTGATGCGGTTGGGACCAGTCGTGGTCAGTTCGTCCAAGCCCCCATAGCCATTGACGACCATTGCCGACTTCGTGCCCAGCGCCGCCAGCACATGCGCCAGCAAGTCGGTCAGCTCGGCCGCGAAGACGCCCATCAACTGCCTCTGCGCGCCGGCCGGATTGGTCAAGGGACCCAAGATATTGAATATGGTGCGGATGCCCAGCTGCCGCCGCGGACCGATGGCATGGCGCATGGCTGGATGCAGCTTGACCGCGAACAAAAAGCCAATGCCGACTTCGTCCACGCACTGCCCGACCTGCTGCGGCGTGAGATCCAGATTGACGCCCAGCTCTCCCAGCACATCGGCGCTGCCACACTTGCTGGAAGCGGCGCGGTTGCCATGCTTTGCCACCGGGATGCCCGCCCCGGCCGCCACGAAAGCGACTGTCGTGCTGATGTTGAAGCTGCCCGATTTGTCGCCGCCAGTGCCACAGGTATCCAGCAGATCGCGCGTCACGGTGGTGGGCACTGTGCTGGCGGCTGCGCGCATGGCTCGGGCGCTGCCGGTGATTTCGTCGGTGGTTTCGCCTTTCATGCGCAGCGCCATCAGATACGCGCCGATCTGCGCTTCGGTTGCGTCGCCCGTCATAATCTGGCCCATCACCGCCTCGGCTTCGTCGGCGCTCAGATGCCCGTACCGACTCAAACCATCAATCGCTTGCTGAATGTCCATTTTCATTTCCTTTGGATATGCACTCGTTTTCATTTGCGGGCGACCTGATAGCTCGCCCCTACACGGTTTGCTGCGGGCGACCTAATAGCTCGCCCCTACGCTGGAGCGTATGCCATAAAGTTGCCCAGGATCTGCATGCCACAACGGGTGAGGATGCTTTCGGGATGAAATTGCACGCCGATGACCGGATGCGTCTTGTGGCGCAGGCCCATGATCTCGCCGCTGTCCGTGCGCGCGGTGACCAGCAGGCAGTCGGGCAGCGTCGCTTCATCGACGATGAGGCTGTGATAGCGCGTAGCCTCGAAAGGATTGGGGATATCACGCAGAATTGTGTCGCCGCCATGCGTGATCATACTGGTCTTGCCGTGCATCAATTCCGGCGCATGCACGACCAGCCCGCCATAGGCCTCGCCGATGGCTTGGTGCCCCAGGCAGATGCCCAACAGCGGAATCTCCGCGCCCAGCTGACGGATGACATCCAGCGAGACGCCAGCATCGACTGGAAAACCGGGTCCCGGCGAGATGACGATGCGCTCCGGTCGCAGCGCGCGAATCTCGTCGACCGTGATCTTGTCGTTGCGATGCACCAGCAGCTCTGCGCCCAGCTCGCCCAGCTCTTGCACGATGTTGTAGGTGAAGCTGTCGTAGTTGTCGATGACCAGGATCATTCTCCGCCTCCCCTGCCGCTCACATCAAGCCGCGTTCGGCATATTTGACCGCTTCAAAGACGGCTTTGGCTTTGTTGATCGTCTCAACATATTCGGCAGTCGGGTCGCTGTCGGCTACGATGCCTCCGCCCGCCTGCACGCTGATGCGCCCGCCTTGCATGAGCAGCGTACGGATGGTGATGCACATGTCCATCGAGCCATCAAAGCTGAAATAGCCGACCGCCCCGCCATACGGACCGCGCCGCGTCCCTTCGAGCTCTTCGATAATCTCCATAGCCCGCACTTTTGGCGCGCCGCTGAGCGTCCCGGCCGGGAAGGTCGCTCGCACCAGGTCAAAAGCGTCCATGCCCTTGCGCAGCAGACCTTCGATCTGGCTTACGATGTGCATGACATGCGAATAGCGTTCAATGTACATCATGCGCTTGACCCGCACCGTGCCATAATCGCAGACGCGCCCCAGGTCGTTGCGCCCCAGGTCGACCAGCATGACATGCTCGGCGCGTTCTTTGGCATCGTTCAGCAGCTCCTCTTCCAGCGCCAGGTCTTCCTGTTCGTCCTTGCCGCGATGACGCGTGCCCGCCAGCGGACGGTTGTAGGCGATGCCATCTTCCAGGCGCACCAGCATCTCTGGCGACGCGCCCACCAGGGTCAGGTCATCGCTGAATTCCAGCAAGAACATATAGGGCGATGGATTGGTCGCCCGCAAGGCGCGATAAACCTGCAGGGGGCTGGCTTCGGTTTCGCGGCTGAAGCGCTGCGCCAGCACGATCTGGAAAGCATCGCCATCGCGGATGTGCTCTTTTGCAATGCGAACGCGATCTTCGTGCACATGCTGCTCGACATTGGAGACGGGGTCGCCACGTTCGCCGCTGACAGGCAGGTCATAGCCGGTATGCGCCAGCGGTTTGGACAGCTCGTCGATGATGGCGTCAATGCTGCCTATCGCCTCGTCATAAGCGCCATCGGGGTCGCCGCCGGTGTTGTGCGCATTCGCCAGCACGATCAGCTGGTGCATGGCGTGGTCGAAGATGACCAGCGTATCGGGCAGCATGAAAGCGACAGTCGGCACATCCAGGTCGTCGCTGGCTGTGGCCGGCAGATCTTCAAAGTAGCGCACGATATCGTAGGACATATAGCCGACCGCGCCGCCGACCAGCCGCGGCAAACCGTCCAGCGCGACGGGGTTGACGGTCTGAAAATGACGCTTGATGACATGCAGCGGGTCTTGCCCTTCGGGGATGGCGAATTTGGTCTGCTCGCCATTGCGCGCGAAAGTGGCGATATTGTCCTTGACGCTGAGCACGCCTTTGGGATTGACGCCGATGAACGAATAGCGCCCGACCTGCTCGCCGCCTTCCACACTTTCCAGCAAGAAAGCCGGCTGGCCCGCCTGCTTGAGTTTCATGTATACCGAAACCGGCGTTTCCAGGTCCGCCAGCAGCGTGCGATAGACGGGCACATGATCGCCCTGATCGAAAAAGTCATGAATCTGCGCGCGCATGGGTTGGATGTCGCTGCGCTGCGCCTGCCTGCTCTTCTGCATCGCCGGTACTCCCAAATAAAAAGAACCCGAATCATCCAGTCAAGGACGAGAAGGGTTCCCGCGGTGCCACCTTGATTACCCGCGCTGGCGGGTCGCTCGATGGGTACAGACGCCTCGTCGATACCCTGCGCTGTTAACGGTGCGCGCGCCGTCGCAAGCTACTTGGATAGCCTTTCACCTGCGCAACTCCCCAGCCCATTCCACATCCCTGCGTGTCTCGCATTCTCAGCCGCCAGCGATTCTCTGAACTGCACGGCGATGTGTACTATTCTGGTTCACAGTCTTTGCATTATTCGCTTGCAACAGATGCTACTGTGGCTGGCGGCGGCTGTCAAGCGGCATTCCAGACAAGGCGGGAATTTGGTATAAATAGGCGGATACTGTCCGCGCCAACAGGAGACCCGCCGTGAGCCTGAGCAACCGTGATATGGCCGATATCTTCGAGCGCTGCGCCGATATGCTGCAGATCCGCGGCGACAATATTCACCGCGTCTTGTCGTATCGGCGGGCGGCCGAAACCATCCGCGCCGTGCCCAGAGACCTGCGCGTCATCGCCAGCGAAGGCGAGCTGATCAAGCTCAAATACATCGGCAAGACCATCGCCGCCAAAATCGATGAAATGCTGGAGACCGGCGAGCTGGACTTCTACGAGCGCCTGCGTGCCGAAGTGCCGGAAGGCCTGGTCGATATCATGCACATCAATGGCGTGGGACCCAAGAAAGCCAAGCTGTTTTGGAAGCAGCTGGATATCACCACAGTCGCGCAATTGCAGGCGGCGGCGCAGGCGGACGAGTTGGCGGCTTTGTCTGGCATGGGGGCGAAGAGCCAGCAGAAAATCCTCGAGGGCATCGAAGCTTTGTCGCGGCAAACCGGGCGCGCATCCATCGGCGATGCCTTGCCCGCAGCAAAAGCCATCCTCGCGCAGCTGATGCAATTGCCAGAAGCACAGCAAGGCGAATTGGCTGGCAGCATCCGCCGCGGCCGCGAAACCATCGGCGATGTCGATATTCTGGTTGCCAGCGACAACGCAGCGCCCATCATGCAGCGCTTCGTGACGATGGAAAATGTCGCGCGCGTGCTGGGGCATGGGCCGACCAAGAGTTCGGTCGAGCTGCTGTCTGGCTTGCAGGTCGACTTGCGCGTGCTGGAAAAAGCGCGCTGGGGCACGGCGCTCAATTATTTCACCGGCAGCCTGGCGCACAATGTGAAGATGCGTCAAATCGCACTGGAGCACGGCTATAGCCTCAACGAACACGCGCTTAGCCCGGTCGATGAGACTAAAGCGATCATTGAAGACGCTGCAAAGACCTTGTGCGACAGCGAAGAAAAAGTCTATGCGGCGCTGGGCATGCAATATGTGCCGCCCGAACTGCGCGAAGACAGCGGCGAGATCGAAGCGGCGCGGGCGCACGAGCTGCCAAGGCTGATTACGCGCGCAGAACTCGGCGCCGACCTGCACATGCACACTACCTGGAGCGATGGGGCGCAGAGCATCCGCGAGATGGCAGAAGCCTGCATCCAGCGCGGGCATCACACCATAGCCATCACCGATCACTCGCGCAGCCTGGGCATCGCCAACGGCTTGACGATAGAGCGGCTGCTGGCGCAAGCGGACGAAGTGCGGCAGGTCAATGCCGAAATGGGCGATCGGATCAATTTGCTGGCTGGCACAGAAATGGACATCAAAGCCGATGGGGGAATGGATTATCCGGACGAAGTACTGGCGCAACTGGACTTTGTCATCGCCTCGCTGCACTCGGGCCTCGGGCAGGGGCGCGAGCAAATCACGCGGCGACTGCTCAATGCCATCCGCAATCCCCATGTGCGCATGATCGGCCATCCCTCGGCGCGGCAATACCCCAACCGCCAAGAAGTCGCTGCCGATTGGGATGCCGTGATCGCAGCCGCGCACGAACACGCGACCGTGCTCGAGATCAACGCCAATCCACTGCGCCTGGATCTCAAGCCAGAGCTGGCGCGCCTGGCAAAAGACAGTGGCGTGCTGCTGGCGATCAACACCGACGCCCACCGCATCGAACAGCTGGATCTGCTGGACTTCGGCGTGAACATCGCTCGGCGTGGCTGGGTAGAAGCGCGGCATGTCATCAATACCTGGACCAGCGAGCGACTGCAAAAATGGCTATCGAACCGCCCCTAACCCAGCGCCCGACGCGCGAGCAGCTGAAGGCGCGCCGTGTATACCGCCGTGCCCTGCGCCGCGCCCGCAATCCCCTGCGCTTTTCCTTGGGATCGCTGGCGCTGGTGGTGATTTTGGCGCTGCTGGCCGCGCTGGCTGTAGCGGGGCTGGCGCTCTCTCTGCGGGGCGAATCGTCCAGGATCGCAGCCGAGCCGATAATCGTGATAACTGCCGCGCCGGCTTCCAGTTTCGATGCGCGACCGACAGAGGGGGCTGCGCTGGGCACGCAGGTCATCCTGGCACCACAGACGCCCGCCAATTTGGTTTTGACCGGGCCGCCCATCCCGACCATCATCCTCACCGATACGCCCTTGCCCCTGGCGGTCGGCTCGCTGGCGCAGGTTGTCGGCGTCGGCAATGATGAGCTGAATGTGCGTAATCTGCCCAACCGCAGCAGCAAAGTGTTGTTCCGAGCGGCGGGTGGCACGCAACTGGAGCTTATCGGCGGACCGCTGGAGGCAGATGGTTTTATTTGGTGGCGCGTGCTCGACCCGCAATTCGAGGTCGAAGGCTGGGCGGCGGCACGCTATTTGCAAACAGTGTCTGCATGAGCAAAACCAGCATAGTTTGCAAGAATCTTTTGCACAGAAGTGAAACCAGCAAAGAAGTGAATGAAATAATGAACCACCGAGTACACTGAGTACCATGAGTACACCGAGTTCGATAAACTTCTGTTCTCTCGGCGTTGTCTGCATCAATTAATTTGCATTGCTTTGCTGATTTTCAGTTGCCCAGGAGGCGCATCGTGGCATCCGACATCCAGACGCGCATCGCCGAGCTAAGCCAGCAGCTGCACCGGCACATCTACCAATATCATGTGCGCAGCGAGCCGCTGATCACCGATGCGGAATACGACCGCCTTCTGCAGGAATTGCAGACGCTGGAAGCTGAGCATCCGCAATATCTCCGCGCCGATTCGCCGACGCAGCGTGTTGGCTCGGACTTGTCGGGCGACTTCTCCAAACTGCGACACCCCGCGCCGATTTTGAGCCTGGCGAACGCATTTGACGAAGCCGACCTGCTGGCCTGGGAAGAGCGCAATCTGCGTCTGCTGCCGGCTGGCACGCAGCTTTCTTATATCTTGCAGCCCAAGCTGGACGGCTTGTCCATCATCATCACCTACGAGAATGGCAGTCTGGCGCGGGCGGCGACGCGCGGCAATGGCGAGACGGGCGATGATGTGACCGGCAATGTCAAGACGATTCGCTCTTTGCCCCTGCGCATCCCGGTCGACTCGTCCAGCGGCGACGCGCCAAACCGGCTGGTCGTGCGCGGCGAGATTCTCTTTCACAAAGCGGATTTTCTCGCGCTGAACGAGGAGCAGGAAGCACAAGGCTTGCCCGCCTACATCAATGCGCGCAACACAGCCTCGGGTTCGCTCAAACAAAAAGACAGCCGCGAGACCGCCAAGCGCAAGCTCACCGCCTATATTTATGCCATTGTCGACAGCGATGGCGCGCAAATTGCCAGCGAATGGGAAACATTACAAACATTGCGGCGTCTGGGCTTCAATGTCATCAGCGATGCCGCGCGCTATGAGAATCTGGACGAAGCGCGGAAGGCGCTGGCAGACTGGGAAGCGCGGCGCGATAACCTGCCCTTTGAAATCGATGGATTGGTGCTGAAGGTCGATGATTTTGCACTGGCGAGGGAATTGGGCGTGGTCGGCAAAGACCCGCGCGGCGCGATCGCCTACAAGTTCCCCGCCGAAGAAGCCACCACCACCCTGCTGGATGTGACCATAGGCGTGGGTCGCACTGGCAAATTGACGCCGACCGCCCGGCTCGAGCCCGTTTTCATCAGTGGTGTGACGGTGTCAAGCGCCAGCCTGCACAATTACGACCAGGTCAAAGCGCTGGATATCCGTCTGGGCGACCGCGTCATCGTAAAGCGCTCCGGCGATGTGATCCCGTATGTCATCGGGCCCGTGACTGCGGCGCGGGATGGCAGCGAAACGGCTATTACTCCGCCCGACCGCTGCCCATTCTGCAATCACCTGCTCGTGCAGCCAAAAGGCGCTGTCGACTGGTTCTGCGGCAATGCCAACTGCCCGGAGCGAGTCGGACGCGCGCTGGAGTTTTTCGTTTCGCGCGGGGCGATGGACATTGAAGGCATGGGTCCGCAGACGATCAACGCGCTGATTGAAGTTGGGCTGATCGACGATATCGCCGATATTTTCACGCTGAAAGCCGAGCCGCTGCTGGAGCTGGAAGGCTTCGCGGAAAAGAAGGTCGAAAATCTGCTGAAGTCGATAAACATGGCAAAAGGGCGCTCTTTCGCTCAGGTATTGACCTCGCTGGGCATCGACGGCGTCGGCTCGACAGTCGCAGCGCTGCTGACCGACAACTTCGCTTCCATGCAAGAACTTCTCGATACAGCAAGCGCTATCCGAGCGGCGGAAGCTGAATTCGCCGGGGTCGTCAAACCAATCATAGCGGCGGCAGACAGCGGCAATGCCGAATCTGAGCGGCAGGTCGCGCGGCTGCAGCAGCCCACGACTGAGCTTGTGCCGCAATATATGGATGCCGCCGACCTGAGTCAGCGGATGACACGCCGCTTGAAGCCGCTGCAGTTGCCCGCCGATGACATCGCGAATATCAGCCAGTCCTTGGCCAATCTCATCGCGGTTTCGCGCCGTTTGCAGGCTATTGAAGGCTTGGGCCCGGTGCTGGTAGCGAATATCGTCGACTTTTTCAGCGATGCTCACAATCGTTCCGTGCTGGCGAAGATGCTGGCGGCCGGCGTCAATATGCGTGCCGAAGAAAAAGCGCTGGCGGGCGATGTGCTGGCGGGCAAGACATTTGTCCTGACTGGCACAATGAGCCAGCCGCGCGGCGCGCTTAAATCGCTGATCGAAGCCAACGGCGGCAAGGTGACCGGCAGCGTCAGCAAGCGCAGCAATTATGTGGTGGCCGGCGAGTCGCCAGGCAGCAAGGTAGAGAAAGCCGCCAGGTTGGGCGTGCCCATCATCGACGAAGACGCGCTGCGGGTGCTTTTAGATGGCTGAGGGCAGAGTCTGGATCCGCAAAGACCGTGACAAACCGGTGCGCCAAAGGCATCCCTGGCTCTTCTCCGGCGCTATCGCCCATGCCGAAGCCGCGCAAGATGGCGAGCTGGTCGCCGTTTACGACAGCCGCGACCGCTTCCTGGCGCGCGGTTATTGGAATTCCAAATCGCAAATTCAAGTCCGCATCTTGAGTTGGCGCGACGAAGCGATCGACCAGGCCTGGTGGCGGCGCATGCTGAGCCAGGCTATCGCGCGGCGCGACAAGCGCACTGGGGATACGGCGCAGCGCATCGTCAATGCCGAAAATGACTACCTGCCCGGCTTGATTGTCGACCGTTATGGCGACTGGCTGGTTATGCAAGCCCTGACGCGCGCCATCGACGCCCGCAAAAGGGAAATCGCTGCTGCGCTGCTGGACCTGACCGGCATCGCCAATATCTACGAACGCAGCGATGTCGAAGTCCGAGGGCGTGAAGGACTGGATGAGTCCGCAGGCGTGCTGCGCGGGCAAGCGCCTCCCGCCACGATAGAGATCCAACAGGACGGAATCCGCTATCTGGTCGATATCCGGCATGGGCACAAAACGGGCTTTTATCTCGATCAGCGAGACAATCGACGCCTGCTGCGGAAGTTGGCGGCGGACTGCGGAAGCGGGGCGCGGCTGCTCAATCTCTTCAGCTACACAGGTGGATTCGCCATTGCTGCAGGCGGTGGCATGCACGCGGTCAATGTGGATGCTGCTTATGCGGCGTTGGAATTGGCAGAAGCCAACACGGAACTCAACAGAATCCCGCCAGCCAGCGCGGAGTTCATTCAGGCGGATGCTTTTGATTATTTGCGGCATTGTGTCAGCGAGGGAGAGCGCTTCGACATGGTTGTGCTCGACCCGCCCAAGTTCGCGGCGCACAAACGGCAGGTACAGCGGGCAGCCCGCGGTTATAAAGATTTGAATCTAAATGCGTTTCGGCTCGTCAAACCGGGTGGCTGGCTGATGGCCTTCTCCTGTTCGGGCGCGATAAGCCGCGATTTGTTCCAAAAGATCGTTTTTGGCGCGCTGGTGGATTCGCGGCGGGGCGCGCAAGTCGTCCGCCAACTGGGCGCGGCGAGCGATCATCCCGTGGCGTTGACCTTCCCCGAAGGCGAGTATTTGAAAGGGCTGCTGCTGCGGGTCGACTAGGCTGCGTTCAGCGCTTCGCCGTGTATGCGGGATTTCCAAAGCGCTCGCTTTTTAATGTCGCCGCCCGTTCTCGCTCGGCATCCGATAGAGCCTCTTCAGCCAGCGCGAGATCAAATGCCTGGGCGAATCCCTGCGTGAGCGCCGCCGCCGCCTCGTCCCAGCCGATATCTCTCCCCAGCGTCTCGGACAGCGTGGTCGCGCGCTGACGAACCAAGCGGCGTTCTCTTTCGCGAGCGCTGCCAGTTTCGAAAGCCAGCGCATCGCATATCCGCCCGATGTCGCCGCGCAGGGGAAGCGTGCCATGCTGCAGCAGAGCGCCGCCTCGCCGCAATTGGGCGCTGCCGATCAACTTGCGTCCGCTCACAGCAATCTCGTAGTGCGAGGGCAGCGCAAAACAAACCGGACCAGCCGATGAGCCAGCGCTTTCGGCATCCATGGGTTCTGCCTGTGCCGGCATGCCCAGAACCTGCAGCGCCGCCAGCAATCCCGCGCTGATGCGTCGATAACTTTCGACGACACCGCCACGAGCCAGCGCATGCCCCAGCGGCAGACACAGGCTGTAGGTGAGCTCGTCGCCATGTAAAATGGCTTTCCCGCCCGATGGCCTGCGCAGCAAATCCCAGCCGCGCGCGACCAGGGCATCGACATCGACTTCAGCCATACGCTGGCCATAACCCAGCGACAGGCAAAAAGGCTGCCAGCCATACAGCCGCAATGTGGGCAATTGCGAAGCGCTGCCGACCGCCTCGGCGATGGCGCAATCGACCGCCATATTGCGCGCGCCGCCGCTGAAGTTTGATTCTGCCAGCAAGCGCATTTGCCGCATAACCTGTCCTTGCCTATACTGACGGTTGTATTAATCGGTCCAGCTACCAAAATGGGAGCGCATGACCCAGCGCACAGATGACCGCGCGAGCCGAAAAGCGCCTGCTGCCATACAAACGGCAAACCAGCCTGTCGCCCCCGTGTATAGTACGGCGCGATATACGCGCAAGCAAGCGAATGCGCCACTGGGGGGCGGTCGCGCGCCAATGCAGCTGCGTCCGCGCGGCTATCAGAGACGCCGCCGCAAAGAATGGCTGTGGGCGACCCTGGCCGGCGGCATGATCGCTGTCTTTGGCGTGCTGACAGTCGCGATGTTCGTGGTCATACGCGCCCCCCAATCTGCGCAGCTGGCGATCCCCACGGCATTTCCAACATCCAGCCTGCCCACGCCAGTCGATGCCCGCAGCCAATTCATCGCCGATGGCAGACGGGTTGGCAGCGATGTCGTTCTGGCGGTCGATGGTACGCCCATTGATTTACGCGCCTGGGACGGAGAGTCCCGATATACCATTATCATCGGCGGACTCGACAGACGCCCCGACCAGACCGACCGCGCCGCGCTGGTTGATTCCTTGCTGCTGCTGAGCATCGACCCGAAGACCGGGGGAGTTGGCTTGCTGAGCATCCCGCGCGACCTGTATGTTACGGTGCCCGGCGAAGACGAACGGCAGCGCATCAACCGCGCGCATCTGCTGGGCGAGTGGCGCAGTCCCAATGGCGGCGGCGCATTGCTGCTGCAGCAGACTCTCTTCCAAAACTTCGGCATGCGCATTCACAATTATCTGCTGCTGGACTTCACCGCGCTGATCCAAGGCGTGGACCAGTTGGGCGGCGTTGAGATAACGATTGATTATGACATTGCCGACGAGCGCTATCCAGATATGAACTTTGGCTATGATCCTTTCTATCTGTCGGCGGGCACGCACTGGCTGGATGGCTACGATGCCTTGCGCTTTGCCCGGACGCGCCACGGCAACAACGATGTGCGGCGAGCGGAACGGCAGCAGCAAGTCATCTACGCCATCCGCGACCGCGCGCTGAGCCTCGACTTCCTCGATCTGCTGGGGCGGCTGCCAGGATTGCTGGCTGCGCTGGGCAACAATGTCTACACCGGCTTGAGCCTGGACGAGATCATCCAGCTGGCCGTCTTCGCGCGGGATATCAAGCTGGAAGACATCAACATGCGCGTCATGAACTTCCAGTATGTACAGGAGTACCTGACCGATGAGGAGTTCGCGCAGCAGGTGCTGGTGCCCATACAAGAACGGCTGCCGCGCCTGCTCAGCGATACTTTCGGTGCCGACTATGCCGGTTTTTGAGGGGCAAAGAAAACAGCGCACGATGAAAGCGCGCTGTTGTTGTTGGCGCGCCCACCGTACCGTGTAGCCATAGTGTCTCGAACCTGCATAAGTACAGGCTGGGAATCAAGCGATTCCCCTATAGAAACTGTTGGCTCGGCACATATAGTTCTATCACGCATACAGCAGGCAAGGAGATTTATAGCAGAGGGCGGACAGCTTGTCAACTGCTTGGGAAAGCTCGGGGAGTGGCGAACTTGCTGGATATGGACCCCCCTCGGTCCCCCCGACAGGTCAGGGGGAGGCAAGCATTGGCTACCCTCTCCGTCCCGACGGGGAGGGGCTGGGGGTGGGGTTAGAAAGAGAACCATCCACCGATTTAGACACTCCCAAGCTCGCCGCAAGTAGCGATTTGCTGGAGCGCAGCGTATACTATGCGCGCCGAAGTGAACAGCAGACCGATGAATCGTTGGAGAGACAGACGATGGATGACAAGATGCTGCGAGAGAGCCTGGCCGAGCTTATTGGCACATTCACGCTGGTATTTGCAGGTTCGGCGGCGGTGCTGGTCGCGCCGATATTTGGCGTCGTCGTGCCGGCTTTCGCCCATGGTTTGATCCTGTGCGGCTTGATCTATACCTACGGACACATCTCGGGCGCGCAATTCAATCCGGCTGTGTCTGTTGCCCTGTTGGTCGGCGGCAAGCAAGACGCGCGCAAGACGGCGGTCTTCATCGTGGCCCAATTCATCGGCGGCATCATCGCGGCGCTGGCGCTGGTTGCGGTGTTTCCGCAAGACAACGCGGCGGTGGCGGGCTTCCTGGGCGAAAACGCCTACAACTTTGGTCAGACCAAAGGCTTTTTGACCGATGATTCAGTGTGGACTGCGGCGGCATACGAAGGCATTTTGACCTTTTTCCTGGCGAGCGCAGTCATGCAGGCGGCGGCATTTGGACGCGCGGGAGCGCTGGCTGGCGTCGCGATCGGCTTGACATTGGCAGCCAGCATCTTTGCCGGCGGTCCCGCCACCGGCGCATCGCTCAACCCGGCGCGCACTTTGGGTCCAGCGCTGGCGGCGGGAGAAAGCGCTTACCTGCTGCCCTATTTCGTTGGCATCTTCGGCGGCGGCATCGTCGGCGGGCTCGTGCACGGTTATGTGCTGAACCCCGAGTAGGTTCGCAAACCGCCTGTCTATTCTTCAGGCAGATCCAGCTGAATATGCAGTTCGCGCAGCTGCTCGGACTCGGCAGTTGACGGGGCATGCGCCATGATATCTGCTCCGCCCTGCGTCTTGGGGAAGGCGATCACCTCGCGGATATTGGGCGCGCCAGCCAGCAGCATCACCAGCCGATCGATGCCCCAAGCCATGCCGCCGTGCGGTGGAGCGCCATATTCAAACGCCTCCAGCATGTGCCCGAATTCCTCCATGGCGTGCTGCATCGTCTGCCCGATCAGCGGGAAGATCTTTTCCTGGATGGCGCGGTCGTGAATGCGGATGCTGCCGCCGCCAACCTCATAGCCATTGCAGACCAGGTCATATTGAGAGCCGCGCGCGCGACCCGGGTCGCTGTCCAGCAGGTGCAGGTCTTCTGGCAGCGGCATGGTGAACATATGCTGCGAGGGATCCCAGCGTTGATGCTCTTCGTCCCAGATAAACTCGGGAAAATCGTAGACCCAGCAGAAAGCCAGCAAGTCATCGTCGAGGTCGAGCCCGGCTTTGAAGTGATTGCGCAGCGCGTCCGTCACTGCATGGACAATCTGCGCTTCGTCCGACATGAAGAGCAGCAAATCACCGCCCTGCGCGCCCATCGCTTCCAGCAGCTCCAGCTTTAGCTCCACGCTGAAGAATTTGCCGATCGGACCTTTGAGCTCGCCGGCCGGGTCGGTCGGGATGGTGATGTATGCCAAGCCCTTGGCACCCGCTCGCCTCGCCATCGTCTCCAGGTCGCGCGCCACCTTGCGCAGCTGCGTGCCGCTGAGCTTGTCGGCCACGCCAGGCACGCGCATGCACTTGACCCGCTTGCCCGCTTTGACATTCGCCGCGAAGACGGGAAATGCGCAGCGCCCGGCGATGTGGCTGATATCAATAGCGCGCAGGTCGAAGCGGATATCGGGGCGGTCTGTACCATATTGATCCATCGCGTCGCTGTAACTGATGCGCGGGAAGGGCTGGGCGATCAAGCGCTTCCGGGGCGTGACCTGCCGCACGATCTCCGTGGCCAGCCGCTCCATCAGCCGCATGACATCTTCGCGCTCGACAAAGCTCATTTCCAGGTCGAGCTGCGTGAATTCCGGCTGACGATCGCCGCGCAAATCTTCATCGCGGAAGCAGCGCGCAATCTGAAAATAGCGCTCGAAGCCCCCGACCATCAGCAGTTGCTTGAGCTGTTGCGGCGATTGCGGCAGCGCATAAAACATGCCGGGCTGCAAGCGGCTGGGCACGAGGAAGTCGCGCGCGCCTTCGGGAGTCGTCTTGAAGAGGATGGGCGTTTCGATTTCGATGAAATCCTCTGCGTCCAGAAAGTCGCGGATGAACTTGACTGTCTGATGACGCAGCAAGATATTTTCCTGCATGTTCTCGCGGCGCAGGTCCAGATAGCGATGCCGCATGCGCAGCGCCTCGTCCAGCGCGCCTTCGTCCTTGTTGATGTAGAAAGGCGGCGTGTGCGAGCGATTCAAGATCTCGATTTCGTCGGCGACGATGTCAATATCGCCAGTGGCCAGATCGGGGTTGGCTGTGCCTTCCGGTCGGATGCGCACCGTGCCCTGTACGCGCAGCACATATTCGTTGCGAACGCTGTCAGCGATGGCATGGGCAGCGGGCGCGGCTTCAAAATCGACCACGACCTGGGTGATGCCCCAGCGGTCGCGCAGATCAATGAAGATGAGACCGCCCTGGTCGCGGCGACGATTCACCCAGCCCGCCAGCTGGACAATTGTGCCAACGTCTTTTTCGCGCAATTCGCCACAAGTATGCGTTTTCATCATCGTGCCTATCGCTCCTCGCTCGTACGCAGGTTGTCTCGGCGCATCAGCGGGCGAGCATAGCACGGCGCAGGCGGCAAATGTATGGTCATTCTGCGCCAGGGCAATCGCATCAAAATGAACCCAGTGCATAGAAATCGTCTCTGGCGCTTTACCACTGAGTACACCGAGTCGAATGAGTATACCGAGTGATTTATACCTCTGCGCCCTCTATGCCTCAGTGAAACCAGGCAAGTCATGCGACAAACGGGCAAAGCCGATTAAATTCGAAATCTGTAGGGGGGGGCGGGGGGGGGGGGGGGGGTCAGACGCAATCGCCCTCTGGCTCGACATACGCGGCGGCGATCCAGCCCTGCTCGCCGTAATAATCCACCTTGAACCAGCCGTCAGTCCGCTCCAGCGCCGTCAGCTCGATCTGGCTGCGCAATGCGCCGATCTTCTCGCCATCAGGCGCGTCGCGGAAGTTCAGCGAATACTGCAGCGTCACCATGCAGCCGCTCAAACTCCTGCCTTGCGCAGAAGCCGCCTGCTGCTGGGGAGCCGGCGCGGATGGGCCAGCTACCAGCGCCACCTGCCCGGCGCCGTCTATCGTCGCGCAGAGCAAACCGCCGGCCTCGCTGAAAACGGGCAAATCCGCCACCGTACGCGGAATCGCAGTCGTATCGATGAACTTGATCGAGCCGCTGTCCGCGAGGAAGCAGACCTGCGTGCCAGGCGTGACCCAACCCCACAAATCCACGACCAGACTCGGATTCGCCGCGATGACATCGGGGTGGCCAATCTCGCTGCCTTCCACGCGCGAACAGCTTGTGCCGCTGCTGGCTTTGCTGACGACGATGTCGGGCTGCAGGGTCTGGCAGCTTTGCTCGGGCGAATAGCGAATGACCGGGACGGCCGCGGGCATCGCCAACTCTGCGCTGCTGCCGCTTCTGCTGGCGCTTCCACTGCTCCCGCCTCCAGGTCCTCCGAAATCAGAGCCTGGCGGCGGCGCTGGTATCTGTGTCGGTGGTGGCGGTGTGTAACCGGCATGTTCAATCGCGCCGATGTCGCAGGTGCTGCCGACTGGTCGGGAAATCTTGCGCTGGTCTTCGTTGTAGCCGGCGATTGTTGACGCGAGGCAAGAAACACCAGATTTATTGATGACTGGACTGTTGGCCCGCGGTATGTAGAAGTTGCCCAAGCCATGCACGCCGGGGCCAGCCAAATCGGGATTGGCATTGGAATTGCCAGAACCCGCGCCGCAATGCGAAGCGCCGATGAAGTTGTTGACATTCGTCCCCATAACGCTGGTGCCGCCATCAGCATCGCGAGTGCAGTCATTGGGATTGTTCCCGTAAACGATGCTGTGGCGCAAGGCTACAGCCGCGCCGCCTTTGCTGTCAACGATTCCGCCGCCGGCGCCGCCAGGCAATGACCAGCGATTGTTCTTGGCAGTGTTGTTGAACATTGTCACTTGATTCATTGTCACGGAGTTGGCGGAACCGGTGATCAGAATCGCGCCGCCCATATGGCCAGCAGTGTTGTTGAAGAAACTGCTGTTCGTTATTGTCATAGTGCCGGTTGCGCTTATAACTCCGCCGTCCCTGCTCCCGGAATTGTTGTAGAAGGCGCTGCGCTTGATGTGGACAGTTGGACTTGATGATGTATACAGCACGCCGCCAGAATTGCCAGAATTCCCATAAAAGTGGCTGTCATTGATGTGGAGGGTTGCGGCTGCAACTGCGATGGCACCACCGTTCTCACCACTTTTGAAGTTTGTGATGCGAAGGTTGTTTACTGTCAATGTTCCTTTGGCCAAATCCAAAAATCTGTTGCTGCCGCCGGTGATGGTGAAGCCTTTGCCGTCGATCGCCGTGTTATGCGCGGCGGCACTCGAGGGAATTTCTATTACGGTGGTTATTGTGAGATTGCCAGTAAGAACGATCGTATCGTCGCCGCTGCCTGCGGGACAGCCACCGCGAACGGTATCGGTGTGGGCGGCAGCGACGGCGTTGGCCAGGCTGCAGCTGCTGTTGACAGTGATGGTCGCCGCATGAACGGGCAGAGCAGCCAGCAGCGCCAGCGCGATGAGAATTAACTTGAGTAGAAGCGGGGAGGGTAAATCAAGTAAAGCCGTATTGTTACTGGATATTACGGGGGGGGGGGGGGGGGGTAAATGGCAGGAGCGTCCGCGCCGCGGCTACCTTCGTCAACATTTGCAGGATGGCTGTTTTGATGCGCATGGCTTGCAAACCCTGTTTAATGATTCACTATCGTCATTAAAATATAATTTCCAGTTTTTGTCAAGTGGTTTGGGAGGCCACTCGCATCAAAACATAATCTCGCTGCGACAGCGTCGAAGAATAAAACTCTGTGCCTCTGTGAAAAATAAGCGAGTTGATGCGCTTGCTTTGCATTCTGTGCCTCCAGCGCTTTACAGCTCCCGCCGCCGAGTCTATACTGCGCGCCATGAATGCGGAGGGCGCGGGCATCACCAAACGGCAGCTGGGCATGATTCTGCTGGTGGGCGGCATAATCGGCTTCTGTGCCATTCTTGCGATTGATATCGTTGATGTCGGGCGCGAAGGCGGCATCGGCCCCGCGCAGACGCTGGCGCTGGTGGCTATGGCGCTGGCGGCATTGGCGGGGCTTACGCTGCTGCCTTTGGGCGACGCTCCAGCATGACGATGCCCGGCCTGCGTTTGCATCGAGCGCTGATGCTGGGCGCGACGATCGCGCTGCTCTTCGCCTGCCTCGTCTACATAACCTATGCCGCCAACCTCATCGCCTTTCCCTACGATTATGACCAGGGCGAAGGCTTTGAACTGCGCGACACGGCGCTGCTCAGCCAGTTCACACTGCCTTATCTGGATACCGAGACCTATCCCTTCTATTCCAGCAATTATCCGCCGCTCTTCCATATGCTGGCCGCGCCTTTCGTCTGGCTTTTCGGTCCCGCCTATTGGTATGGACGGCTGCTGGGATTCGCCGCGTCGCTGCTGATTGCGGCTGCTGTCGCCCATGCCGTTTATCGCGATGGGCATCAGAATCGCTGGATTGCGCTGCTGGCGGGTCTGGCATTTCTTAGTTCCAATTTTGTCTATCACATTGGCCCGCTATTCCGTCAGAACATCATGATGGCGGCATTCGAGACGCTGGCGGTTGTTGTGCTGGCCAAGGCATTTCCTCGCAGCGACAAACGCGGCATAACGCTGGCCCTCTTCTTCTTGCTGTGCGCTGGCTATACCAAGCAGTTGGCAGCCATCACGGCGCTGGCCGCCATAATCTGGATGTTCCTGCGCGGTCCGCGGCGCGCGCTGCTCTGCACGCTGGGCTTTGGGCTGGCGGGCGGGCTGGTTTTCCTGTGGCTGAACCTGGCTTCGGGCGGGCAATGGTGGACGCAGGCCATCGTCGCCAATGTCAATGACTTTTTGTATGACCAGGCTGTTGGTCTGTTCCGCTTGTGGTTCGGTCTGCACGGATTCTTGCTCGTGCCGGCGCTCTTGCTGGTGGTGGTGGAGCTGTATGCCGACCGGCTGTCCATCTACAGCATCTGGTTCCTGGCGACAGCAGCGCTGGGCGGGATATCCGCAGGCACCTGGGGCGCGGGCGATAGTTACCTGGTCACTTCCATCGCGGCAGCCTGCATCTTGAGCGGCATCTTGTTCTCGCGAATGCTCGCCAATGCCTGGCGGCCATCGCGCATCTTGCAGGCCTTGCCTTTGGCGCGCATCGCCAGCGTGAGCCTGCTGCTGGTGCCGGCGCTCTATCTGGGCTATGCGCGCGCAACCTTGAAAATGCCCACGGCAGGCGAATTTGCTCCCCTCGCCGAATTGCTGGGCATCGAAAGAAATGTCGCGTTTCATACCCGGCAAGATGAACCCGATTTTTACGACTCGGCATCCTGGACAGCGGGCGGCTATGCGCGCATCGGCTACTTTCTGACCGAAGCCGACCATGCAGCAGGCGCGCAGATCGTGGCGCGCATCCAGCAGACCGACAAGCCTGTGCTGAGCGAAGACGCCGGTTTCTCGATCGCCGCCGGGCGCGATGTCGTGACCAATCCCACGCAGCTGCGCAATCTGTATCTGGCCGGTCAATTTGTGGGCGATGAACTGGCGCGAATGATCGAATACCAGGAATTCGGCTTGATCATTCTGCGCGCGCAATTCTTCCCCCCGCATATTCTGGAAGCCATGGGGCAAGCCTACTATCACCGCGAGACCCTATTCATGAACGGCTTTGACTATCTGCTGCTCTTCCCCCGCCCCGGTTATGAACCGCGAGTGGCGTCATGACCAGCGCCTGCCTGACGCACAGCCAATTCACTGCCCACGACTTCCCGCGGCATCCCGAGCACGCCGGGCGAATTCGAGCGATCTGGCAGCAGCTGGAGGCGCAGAGATTGACCGAGCAGCTGCTGTCTATCGCGCCGGAGCCAGCCAGCGATGCGCAGATCCGCGCGGTGCATTCAGCCGCCCACCTCAACAGGCTGGTCGATATCGCCATGCAGGAACGCAAGGCGCTCATTGACCAAGACACTTATGCGCTGCCTGTCTCGCTGGAAGCGGCGCGGCTGGCGGCTGGCGCTGTCATCGGCGGAGTGGATGCAGTGATCGGCGGACGCGCGCAGAATGCCTTGGCCCTTGTGCGTCCTCCGGGGCATCACGCCACAACTGGTCGGCAGATGGGCTTTTGCCTGCTCAACAACATTGCCATTGCAGCCAGGCACGCCCGGAACCAGCACGGCTCGCGGAAGGTGCTGATTTTTGATTACGATGTCCATCACGGCAACGGCACGCAAGACATCTTCTACAGCGATCCGTCAGTCATGTTCATCTCGATTCACCAAAGCCCGTTCTATCCCGGCAGCGGCGCATTGAACGAGACAGGCACAGGACCCGGACGCGGCGCTACGCTGAACCTGCCCATAACAGGCGGGCATGGCGATGAGGCTTATCGCCGACTCTTTGCGGAGATCGTTGCGCCGGCCATCGAGCGATTCGCGCCCGACTTGATGCTGGCATCGGCTGGCTTCGACGCTCATTTTGTTGACCCGCTGGCTAGCATGCGGCTGAGCTTGGCCGGATACGACTGGCTGGCGCGCGCCTGCATATCCTTGGCGCAGAAAGTGTGCGGCGGCAGGATCGTCTTCGTGATGGAAGGCGGCTACGACCTGGATGCGCTGGCGCATGGCTGGTGCAATATCGCTCGCGCCTCGCTGGGCATGGCTGGCATCAGCGACCCCTATGGACCTGCGCAGGAACACGAGCCCGCCCGCCGAATTGACAGACTAATCGCAGAAGCGCGCAGCATTCACCGCCTCTAGCTCAGCGCCAGGTCGGCTGCGATGCCGTGTTCGCGAACCAATGTGCCGCGCAAATCAAAGACTTGATCTCGCAGCGCCGCGGCTTTCTCGAATTCCAGCGCCTGGGCGGCTTTCTTCATCTCGTTTTCCAGTTCGTCAATCATATCTTGCAGCTCTTCGGGCGGCAAACCTTGCAAGCCTATGTCAATCGTCGGCTCTTCATCGGCTTCTTGCTGGATAGCGCGCACGCGATCGGTGAGATCCTGGATATCTTTTACGATCTGCTGCGGTTCGATGCCATGCTCCAGGTTATAGGCTTCTTGTTTGGCGCGGCGGCGGTCGGTTTCGCCGATTGCGCCGGACATGGCTGGCGTCATTTTATCGGCGTACATGATGACCGAGCCTTCAAGATGCCGCGCTGCCCGGCCAATGGTTTGAATCAGCGCCGGTTCGCTGCGCAAGAAGCCAGCTTTGTCGGCGTCCAGCACCGCCACCAGCGACACTTCTGGCAAGTCCAACCCTTCGCGCAGCAGGTTGATGCCCACCACCACATCATAAACGCCCGAGCGCAAGTCGCGCAGGATTTCCACCCGTTCCAGCGTGTCGACCTCGGCATGCAGATATTGCCCGCGGATGCCCAGCTCGTTCAGATAGCCAGCCAATTCTTCCGACATGCGCTGAGTCAGAGTCGTGACAAGCACGCGCTGACGGCGGCGCACGCGCAAGGCGATCTCTTGCAGCAGGTCGTCGATTTGTCCCTCGATCGGGCGCACATCAATCTGCGGGTCGACGATGCCGGTCGGGCGGATGATCTGTTCGACGACTTGCTCTGCCTGCTCGTTCTCGTAGGGACCGGGCGTGGCGCTGGTATAGATCGCCTGGCCGACCCGCCCCCAAAACTCGTCAAATGTCAGCGGACGGTTGTCCAGGGCGCTGGGCAGGCGGAATCCATAATCGACCAGCACTTGCTTGCGAGCGCGGTCGCCATTGTACATGCCGCGGATCTGCGGGACGGTCATGTGGCTCTCGTCGATGACCAGCAGATGATCTTCGGGCAGGTAGTCGATCAAGGTATAGGGCGCGCTGCCGGGCGGGCGGCGGTCGAAGTGACGCGAATAATTCTCGATGCCGGTGGTGAAGCCGACTTCGCGCAGCATTTCGATATCATAACGGGTGCGCTGCTCGATGCGCTGCGCCTCGATGAGCTTGTCCTCGCGTTTGAAGCGGGCGATCTGCTCGTCCAGCTCCTGCTCGATTTCGTGCAGAGCCTCGCGGATGTGCTCATCGTCTGTGATGTATTCGCGCGCCGGGAAGATGGTAACCTGCTGGTGGATGCGCGCGACTTCGCCAGTCAAGGGATGAAATTCGACAATCTTCTCGATTTCGTCTCCCCACAAGTAAATGCGGAAGGCGGTTTCGGAATAACCCGGCACAATCTCCAGCGTATCGCCGCGCGCGCGAAAAGTGCCGCGCCGCAAGTCCAGGTCGTTGCGCGTGTACTGGATGCGCACCAGATCGCGCAGGACTCGCTGGCGGTGCACTTCTTCGCCAACCCGCAGCTCGACCGACATCTTCTGCCAGTTGACTGGATCGCCGATGCCATAGATGCACGAGACGGACGCCACGATGAGCACATCGCGCCGCGTAAACAGCGATGCCGTCGCCGACAAGCGCAGGCGTTCGATCTGCTCGTTGATATCGGTGGACTTTTCGATATACAGATCATGTCGCGGCACATAGGCTTCGGGTTGATAATAATCGTAATAGCTGACGAAGTATTCGATGGCGTTGTTGGGAAAAAGGCGCCGGAACTCGGCATATAGCTGGGCGGCCAGGGTCTTGTTGTGCGCCATGACAAGCGTGGGACGCTGGGTCGCCTGCACGACATTGGCGATGGTGAAAGTCTTGCCCGTGCCGGTCGCGCCCAGCAGAGTCTGATGACGATGCCCGCTGCCAAGCCCGGACAGCAAACCGTCGATGGCGACGGGCTGATCGCCAGTCGGGACGAAAGGAGCATCCAGTTCAAATTCGGGCATGGCGACTTCGCAAATCTATGCTTGACTGGCTTCAATCTAGCTGATAGACTGCAATTGTGCAACGAATGGTTGCCGTGATGCGGGGTGGAGCAGTGGTAGCTCGTCGGGCTCATAACCCGAAGGTCGTTGGTTCGAATCCAGCCCCCGCTATCGAGCTGATGTAGCTCAGCTGGTTAGAGCGCGCGACTCATAATCGCGAGGTCGGAAGTTCAAGTCTTCCCATCAGCACACCAGGGGCCCGCCAGCGGGTCTTTTTTGTTTGCAACAGGCTCTAAATCTCTATGCAGAGATTGGCTGGGCGCTCTTTCGCCAGGCAGTCCCATCCGCGCTGACCACGACCTCTGCTGGCAGGGGGCGCGCATTATAATTGCTGGCCATCGCCATGCCATAAGCGCCTGTCGTCATCAAAGCGACTCTGTCGCCGACTTGCAGCGGCGGCAGCGGACGATCCCGCGCCAGCACATCGGTCGACTCGCAGACAGGTCCCACCAGTTGCGCTACTTCGCCCACAGCAGAACTTTTGCGCAGCGGCAGAACTTCGTGATGCGCGTCATATAGCGCTGGGCGCAGCAGATCGGTCATGCCCGCGTCCACGATATAAAACACCTGCCCCGCCTGTCGTTTGACATAGAGCACTTCTGTGAGCAACACGCCCGCATCGGCGACGATGGCGCGCCCTGGCTCGAGCAGCACCTCGTACCCGTCCAGGCGCGTCGCCAGCGAAGCCACAAGTTCATCCAGCGGAGGCAGGGAATCGTCCATGCGATAAGCGACTGGCAGCCCGCCACCCAGGTTGATCGCGCGAATCTGCTGGTAGGACCGCGCGAGGCCCAGCGCTTTTTCCAACGCGCGCAGAGTCGCCTGGCTATCCCCAAGCTGGCTGCCGATATGGATGTGAATGCCGGCGAAGTGGATGCGCGGATAGTGTTGTCGTTTCCCCAGCAAATCGCGGATCACTTCGGCGGTCATGCCAAATTTTGCGCCGCCGTGCCCCGTGGCGATCTTGGGATGCGTGTTTGCCGCGACCTGAGGGTTCAGCCGCAGCGCAACGAGCGCCGACTCCGCGCCTGTCCGCTCTGCCGCTGCCTGGATGTAGTCCAGTTCCAACGCATTTTCCACATTCAGCCAGCCGACGCCGCGTTCAACTGCATAATCGATTTCGGCGCGCGTTTTGCCGACGCCTGCGAAGACAATCTGCCGCGCAGCGCCGCCCGCCGCAAGCACGCGCTGGATTTCTCCGCCGCTGACACAATCAAAGCTGCTGCCCTGCTCGGCCAGCGCCGCCAAAATCGCCGCGTTGCCATTGGCTTTGACGCTGTAATGCAGCTGGGCGGAAAGGGGCGCGAAAGTCTGCCACAAGCGCCGGTAGTTTTCCAGCACGCGCTTTAGGCTGTAGACATAGACAGGCGTGCCGACCTCGCCGGCGATTGTCTCCAGAGCGAAGTCATCGACCCGAAGCGAGCCATCGACATAGCGGAATGAAGGATTGAGCACCATGCGCCACCTGCGCAAACGAAAAGGAGGCACGCGCTGGCACCTCCAGTTGGCGGGAGCGACGGGATTTGAACCCGCGATCTCCGGCTTGACAGGCCGGCATGTTAACCGCTACACCACGCCCCCTCTTGAATTGCGAGCCTAGCAGCCGCGCCCAACTGTGTCAAGTGTCAAACAAGGTTCACAGTTGATAGTAGCTTACAGTTGACCAAAGCCGCCGATCGCGCTGGACTTGCCGGACAGGTAGCGCGCGGTCAGCACCAGAATGAGTATGGCCGGCGCGACAAAGACCAGGGACATCGCGGCTATCAGTGGGTTGTTGCTGCCAGAAGCAGTGGAAAACAGCAGCACCGGCATGGTGATCACTTGTCCCGCGCCGATGAGAAAGGTGAGGATGTATTGACTCCACGAAATCAGATAAGCAAATAGACTCGCCACCACAATGCCCGGGAAGATAGCTGGCAGCGTCACATGCCAGAAGGTGCGCAGCGTCCCCGCCCCCAGCGAACGCGCCTGTTGTTCAAAGTCCGGATCATAATTGGCGAAGACTCCCGCCAGGGTCAGCACCACATAGGGCATGACCGGCACCAAATGCACCAAGCCGACGCCCAGCAGATTGCCCGCCAATCCCCAGCGAATGAAGTTGATATTCAGCCCCATCGCCACCGCAATGCCCGGCACGATGGTCGGCGAGATGATCAGGAATTCGATGACGCGCTTGCCGCGAAATTTGTACAAACCCAGCGCGCGCGCAGCCGGCAAGCCGATCACCACCGAACTGAATGTGACGGCGACCGCCAAAATCGTGCTGTTCCACAAGGCCTCGGGCACTTTTGAATTGGCGGCGACGATGCTCTCCCAGGCGCGCAAACTTAGCTCGGACGGGAAAAGCTGCGGATAGAACCAGCGAAATGAGAAGGCGTTGAACAAAAAGGCAATCAGCGGCGTCAACAGCAAGAAGATCAACAGAACGACAGCCGCATAATGCAATGCGCGCAGCAAACGCTGGCGAGCTGATCGGTCTTGGGTTGCCGAAAGCGCTGCCATGCCTCAGTCCTGCCGCACTGTCCGCCGGCTCAGCCACATATAGCCGAGCACGAGGAAGAATACGATGATGGAGATGATGACGCTGATCGCCATGCCTTCGGTGCGCGCGTTTAAGTCGGGATTTTGGAAGAAGCGCACAGCCGTGACCGTGAGCATCCGCGGGAAGCGAACGCCCAATATGGCTGGCACTTCGTACGAACCGAATGTGAAGGCGAATACGAGGATCGAGCCCGAAAGCAAGCCCGGCATCACCAGCGGCAAGATGACATAGACAAAGCGTTGCCAGCGATTGGCGCCCAGGCTGCGCGCCAGGTCTTCATAATCGACACCCAGCGACTGCAATACCGCCAGCACGATGACGCCAATAAACGGCACTTCTTTCCACACAAATGACAGAATCATGCCGATGCCAAACTTGTCTTTGACCAGGACAGGAAAGTCGTGCGGAAAGTCGAACAAGCCCAACTGCGCGCCCGTGCGAGACAGCAAGCCGCTCTGTGAAAACAAGAACAAGATGCCGATCGCCGCCACCACATGCGGCACGGGCAAATTCAACTGATACAGAAAGGTCGCCAGCCGCTTGCCAACGAAGGTGCGCCGCAGCAGCAATGCCGTCGCCAGCGCCAATATCGCTGAGATGAGCGTGCTGCCCACACTCACCCAGATGGTCAGCGCCAGCCCCTGCCAAAACACATCGGCATACTGCTCGGAGAACATGATGCTGTGGTAAGCGCGCAGCGAAATCTCCGTGCGCCCAATGATAGGCTGCCAGCCGAGGCTCACCAGCGCGCCATAAGTCAGCCCGCCCAGAAAGAGGAAAATGATGACGGCCAGGATCGGCGCCAGCATGATGGGTATGCGCCAGCGATCCCAAAATGTCACAATTGCTTCCGCCCATGCATGAGTATGCCCTTGCGATAGTAAACCAGCCAGCCAGCTTGGGCAATGCCACAGCCTTGCGCGTATGATTGTGGCGCGGATTGCTTTACAATGCGCCAATTGTCCGCCACAGGAGACGCGATCGCCGTGAGCCAGCGCAGGGTACTGGTCTTTTGGCTGCCACTGGCTTTGGCATGGTGGCTGATGACCATCGAAAGTCCCATCATCCTGGGGGTCATCAGCCGCAAGCCCGATTCCGAGACGCAGCTTGCGGCGTTTGGTTTGCTGTTCACGCTGCACAGTTATTTTCGCGCCTTGCTCATGCTCAGTTATCGGACATCCGCCATCTATCAAGCGATCGTGCTGGGCTTCGTGCTGACAGCGCTGGTGGTTTGGGGCGGCATCGGCATGGGCATGGAGGGCATCCTGGCGGCTTCACTGGGCTTGACGCTGGGGCATCTGGTCGAGCTGGTTTATCTCTACTCCGCATATCGGCGCGGACACGACGCCCTGCAGCTGAATTGGCAGTCGGTTGTGGCGGCTTAGTGAATTCGGAATAACGAAGGAGCAAATTATTATGTCATGGACGAGTGAGATTCTGCCCCTGAGAGCGCAAGCAGCGATCCGCGACAACTGGCTGAAAATGCGCCTGGAGCGGCTGCTGCCCGAACTGCTGCAGCGCGAGCAAATCGATATGTGGCTGGTCGTCTGCCGCGAATATAACGAAGATCCGGTGGTCATGTCGCTGCTTCCCGCCACATCCATGTCCGCGCGCCGGCGCACCATGCTGATCTTCGCGCGCGACGCAAGCGGCGATGTCGAACGGCTAACCTTGTCGCGCTATGGGTATGAAGGCTTCTATGAGGCGGCTTGGGACCCCGATGTCGAAACGCAGCACGCTTGTCTGGCACGCATCATCCGCGAACGCGATCCGGGGCGAATCGGCATCAACAGGTCGCAGCTCTTCGCATTTGGCGATGGCATTTCTCACAATGAATATGAATTGCTCGTGGATGCGCTGGACGAGACATTCCGCCCGCGGCTCGTGAGTGCAGAGCGGCTGTGCGTGGGCTGGCTGGAGCGGCGGCTGCCCGAAGAGATCACGGCTTATGCCCGGCTGGTGGAGATCGGGCACCAGATCATCGCGCGCGCGTTCTCGACAGCTGTCATTCATCCTGGAATCACCACGACGGACGATGTCGTCTGGTGGATGCGCCAAACCATGCGCGACGCGGGCTTGCAAGCCTGGTTTCAGCCCACTATCGATATACAGGCGCCGGGATTGTCTTTTGCTTTCCTGGGCAGCGAAGACGCGCGCACTATCATCCAGCCCGGCGACCTGCTGCATTGTGATATGGGCTTCCATTACTTGGGGATGGCCACCGACCAGCAGCAGCACGCCTATGTCTTGCGACCCGGCGAAAGCGACGCGCCGCCCGGCTTGCGAGAGGCGCTGGCAGCTGGCAACCGCTTGCAAGACATCCACATGGCGGAAATGCAAGTCGGGCGCAGCGGCAATGAAGTGCTGTTTGCGGCGCTGCAGAAAGCCAGGGCAGAAGGCATCCGCCCGCAGATTTACACGCACCCGTTAGGCGTTCACGGGCATGCGGCGGGACCGCTGGTCGGCTTGTGGGATCAGCAAGACGGCGTGCCTGGCGTCGGCGATTATCCGCTATACGATGACACCGTCTATTCCATTGAGCTGAATATCGCGCATAGCCTGCCAGAATGGGACGGACAGGATGTGCGCATCATGCTGGAAGAAGACGCTGTGCTGACAGACGGCGAGATGCGCTGGCTGCACGGGCGGCAAGAAGCGCTGCACCTGGTGGGCTAGTCGCGGCGATAATTTACAGCGCTTTTGCATTTTCAAAATAGCCTGCTAACAGCAAGCAACTGCTTGGTTTGCCACTGCCGTTCGCGCTATATTGTGGCGACAAACGCACAGCAGAAAGCATGTCTATGGCCACGATCGACTATCGGCAAGAGCGGCGGACATTCACGGATGGCGCATGGTCGATGGTGCATACGGCCACGATCGCCGCCGACCGCCTCAAGTTTGAAGACCTGCACCCCATGAGCAGCTATGTGCGCCAGCAAGATATCGCGCGCATGCAATTCGCCCGCGCCCGAGCACGCGGCGAAGCCAGTCCGCACATTTTGACCTGGACCGCCATGCAGACAGACCGCCGCGCCAGCCAGGTTTTCCCCGGTCTCAGCTATGCCACGCGCGACAGCGAGCAGATCATCAGCGCCAATTCTTTCATCACTTATGTGCTGCGGCAAATGCTGACGGAAGGCTGGCTGCAGCTGCACGAATATATCGGCGACACTTATGAATGGCAGCTGGCGATCCCGAGCGGGCAAGACGAATGGTCGGCGCGAGCGACGGCGGTGCTGCGCTGGCTGGAAGACGAAATCCAGCTCGATCTCTACCCCAATATCGAGCGCGGCACTTACCAGCCACGCATCTTTTGCCCATTTGATGTGCGCCACAACTTTGCGCGCATCGGCCGCTGCGACTTCGTGCGCCATTTCGTGCAAAATCACGCGCGGGCTGCCGTCTTCAACACATCGCATTTCTTGCACGAGCACGACGACCTCATCAGCCACCACTCCGGCTATGGCGATGCGATCGGGCTGATGGTCGCGGAAGGCACGATATTGCGGCCGCCAATCTATCGGCGCGGCGCGCTGCTCTATGCTGACGAACGCTGGCACATCGACACAGTCGGGCTGGACGATATCGCGCTGATCTTGCCGGGCGAAATTGAACTGCGGATCGGCGCAGAGGCGAAATTGAATCCCGCGGGGCCACAGCCCATCGCCATCTATACGCGGGCGGGCAGCTTGGCAGGTGGCAGCCCCCTGCAGCGCACGCCAAGCGCGGCAGACCGCAGCGAATTCGTCATCGTCAATCGGCAAGTGGTCAGCTGGAAGCGTGGCGGCGAGCTGTCTATCCCGCAGAATGGCTTTGTCTTGTCGGTTCGTGATGGCGCATTGAGCAAGCGCGCAGTGGAAAACATTGTCGCTGACGCCTGGGTCGAATACAGCTTCGCCGCGCCACAACCGCGCATCCAGTCGGCGATACAAGCTGGGCCGATTTTGCTGCGAAACGGGCAGCGCGTCGACTCGCGGGAAGAGTTCCGTGCCAGCCGCGCCGGCCGCATTGGCATCACGCCTGTGCGCATGAATCCAGCTGGCGATGAGTTCCGCAAGGCGCGCACGGCTGTTGCCATCAAAGACAATGGCGACCTGGCGCTGGTGGTTGTCGATGGCTGCGAGCCCGCCAGCCACACAGACCTGGACAGCGCCGGCGCAAGCCTGGACGAAATCCGCCAGCTGCTGGTGGAAATGGGCGCGTCGGCTGCGCTCAACCTGAGCGGCGAAGGCTCGAGTCATTTGTTTGTGGAGGGCGGACTGGCGAACACACCATCCGACAGACGCGGGCAGCCCGGCGTCATCTACGAGCGCATGTTGCCCTCAATCGGCATCGTCAGTTAAACCAGCGACCTGGCATAGCTCGCGCCATACTTTGGCGTCAATCTCAATCTCGCCGGCTGCATTGACGGACTGATAGAAGCGGTCGCCACGCTCGCCGGGCACGAGGATTTCGTCCACGCCGGGCAGCCGTTTCAGCTGTTTGGCGCGCGCCACCAGGTCAGAGACGCCCGCCTCGAAGCTGGCCAGATCGTCCGCCAGCAACTCGGGGTCGATGGCGAAGACCAGATTGCCCCAGTCCCACTTTGTGCCGTCTGGATTGCGCGTTGCGCCCAGCAAGGGCCGCGTCAAGGCTTCGACTACGAAGGCCAGCGCCGCGCCTTTGTATCCACCGAAAGCGGCTATCGCGCCAGCCAGCGCCGCAGTCGGATCAGTCGTGAATTTTCCGTCTGCGTCATAGGCAACGCCATCGGGGATGTTTTCGCCTTCCGCCGCAGCCAGGTGAATGCCATACCAGGCGATCGCGGCAGTGGCCATATCCAGCACGATCGGCTCATGCGCGGTGGGGATGCCAATCGCCAGCGGATTCGTGCCGAAGAATGCTTCATAGGAGCCATGCATCGCCATCAGTTCGGGCGAGCCAGAGAATACGAAAGCGAGCAAGCCCGCGTCTGCCAACTGCCGCGCATAGAAGCCGATTGCGCCGGTGGGCGAATTGGTGCGCCGCGAGCCAACGATGCCAAAGCCATGCGCCTGCGCCTTGGCCATAGCGATCCCGGTCGCGCGCGACAAGACCACCATGCCTTGATTCCACGCGCCATCCAGCAGCGCCGACAGCTTGGTCTCTTTGATTATGGCGATCTCGCCAGCCGCGGGATTCGCCGGCATGCCAGCGCCCAGCAGCTTGATGACATTCTGGTTGTTGCCGCGCAGTTGGGCGTAGAGGATGATCTCGAGGATGATCTCGGTATCTTCGGCAGCATATCCCTGTGCCGCGATGGCGCCGCGTGTAACCGCGCGCAACTGGTCGATAGCGACTTTCATGCTGGATTCGCCTTACTGCTTGCCGCGAGCCAAGCCGTTTTGTACGAGGTAATCGCAGCTTTCGCGCACAGCCTGCAGCATATCCGTAGCGCAGCGATCCAGCTCGACGATATGCCAGTCGGCGCTTTCGGCTGCCGCAACGATGCCCGGCACATCCATCTTGCCCTGCCCCAGCGCAGTCATGTCGCCGTCTTTGTCGAGCGAGCCATCCTTGAGGTGAATCAGCGGCGCGCGCGAGCCGACCTGCCGCACGACAGCGGCCGCATCCAGGCCGCCGACTTGCACCCAATAGGTATCGATCTGCAAAAAGACCTGGTCGTCCAGCTCCGACAGCATCAAGTCCAGCGTGTTCGTGCCATTCAGCTGCTTGTATTCCCACCAGTGATTGTGATAGCCCAGCTCGAGGCCGTTTTCCCGCGCAAACTCGCCGGCGCGATTCAACTGCTCGCAAGTCCGCTTGATGTCGTCCAGCGTCTCGAATTGCGCAGGCGGCATGAAAGCGATGCAGACGCGATCCAGCCCAAAGGCTTCGGCGACTTCCAGCACAGCCTCACGGTTGGCAGCATCGGGATAGGGGATGTGGCTGCCCAGGACTTCCAGCTCCAACTCGCGGAAGAGGCTGGCTGCGGCGCCCAGTTCGCTGGTCATGCCGCCAAAGGGCTCGACGCCGACATAACCGATATCAGCGACGGCGCGGATGGTGCCCTCAAAGTCGGCGGAAAGCGCCTCGCGCAAGGAATACAATTGCAAGCCAATGGGCTTCAGGTCGGACATCATGCCAATCTCTCCGGTTCATCGATTCTGTTTGGCTTATTGTCGCGGTTCTGCGCGGGAATGCCAGTCTCAAATGGGCTGTTAATCGGCGACTAGACCAGAAATTGACGAGCGATATGCGGCGACTGCGCATAGCGCAACCGTGCCGATTCAAGTAGACTCATTGCTTGTGCCGCCAGCCGGGAGGAGCGCCTTGGCCACTGTCACGACAAACGCAAGCCTCAACACATCAACGAAGCAGACCTACTCTGCCCTGCGCATCTGGGCGCGGCTGATGCGATACATCTTTCGCTATCGGCTGTGGGTGATGATCGCTTTCGCTGGCATCGTCGGCACGAACATCCTCGCCATCGCCGTACCGTATATCTTGCGCGATGTCGTGGATATTGGCCTGGAAGCGCAGGACAGCGGCTACATGCTCAACGCCGGCTTGCTGGTGGTGGGTTTGGGCGTGCTGCGCGGCGCGACAGCCTTCATGGGCAGGTTCTTCGGCGAGCGGCTTTCGCATGTGGTGTCTTATGACATACGCAACCAGATTTACGACAAAGTGCAGCGGCAGTCTTTCAGTTATCACGACAGCGCCCAGGTGGGCACAATCATCACGCGCGCCATCAGCGATGTCAACGAAATCCAGCGTTACTTCGCATTTGGCTTGATGGACGGGCTGAATACCGCTCTGCTGCTGATTGGCGTGATCGCGATGATGATGCTGACCAGCCCGCCACTGGCGATATTCGCGCTGCTGCCGCTGGTGCCGCTGGCGCTGTATTCGCGGGGATTCGTGCTGCGCGTGCATCCGCGCTGGAAAAAGGTCATGGAGCGCATGCAGGCGCTGAGCAACCACATCCAGGAAAATGCGCTGGGGGCAGAAGTCGTGCGCGTCTTCGCCCGCGAGCAATACGAAATCGACACTTTCTACGACCAAAACAAAATGCTCTATGACGAACAGCTCGACTTCATCACGCAGTGGATCACCTTCTTGCCAGCCAGCGCTTTGCTCGCGGCCATGTCGACGGCGCTGGTGTTGTTGGCGGGCGGCATCCTCGAGGCGCAAGGCATAGGCAATATCACCGTCGGCTTGATCGTCACCTTCAATGCCTATGTGCTGCTGCTGGTGCAGCCGCTGCGTTTCGTGGGTTTCATCATTCTGCTGACGACCCAGGCCGCAGCCAGTGGCGAGCGCGTCTTCCAGGTATTGGACGAAAGCGAGCGCATCGTTGACAAGCCGAGCGCGAAAGCCATCGACATGAAAGGGCATGTTCGCTTCGAAAATGTCAGCGCGCGCTACGATTCATCCGTCGATGCGGTGCTGCGCGATATCAATCTGGAAGCGCGTCCGGGCGATTTGGTGGCCATCATTGGCTTGACGGGCGCGGGAAAAACCACCATCGCCAACCTCATCCCGCGATTTTATGATGTCAGCGGCGGACGCGTGACCATTGACGGAATTGATGTCCGCGATATTGAATTGCGCAGCCTGCGCAGCCAGATCGGGGTTGTTATGCAGCAGTCGCTGCTCTTTTCGGCGACTATCGAAGAAAATATCGCTTATGGCAATACCGGCGCCAGCCAACAGCAAGTCATCGACGCGGCGACGGCAGCCGACGCCCACGGCTTCATCAGCGAATTTCCCGATGGGTATCAGACCGTGGTGGGCGAGCGCGGCGTAACCCTGTCTGGCGGGCAAAAGCAGCGCATTGCCATCGCCCGCGCCTTGCTGATCGACCCGCGCATCCTCATCCTGGACGACTCGACCAGCAGCGTCGATACGCAAACCGAGCGCAAAATCCAGCGCGCATTGGAGCGTGTCATGCAAGGGCGCACGACCTTTGTGATCGCCCAGCGCATGAGCTCGATTCTCAATGCCGACCAGATCCTCGTGCTGCGCGATGGCGAAATCATTCAACGGGGCACGCACGAAGACCTGCTGGCAGAGGGCGGCCTCTACGAAGAGATCTACCGCTTGCAGCTGCAAGAACAAGAACGGGTGCGCCGCGAAGCCATCATCTCGGGCGTCATCAAGATTCCGCTGGAAGACCGACGCTCCACTGCGAAATTCCGCAAGCTGATTGACCGGCTCGCTGGGAAATATGTCCCCTAATTCGCCAGGCAGGAACAGGAGTATATGGCTGCCATCAAAGCACGAGAAAACCAACGCGCGACCACAAAGCCCGCAGCGGACAATCGGTCGATCCTGGAGATCGAAGACGACCACAAACCCGGCTTCGACCGTGCCGTAACCGCCCGACTCTTCGCCTATCTAAAGCCGCATCGCAGCGAGCTGCTGGTGGCTGTCGTGGCGATGTTTTTCTCCGTCTTCGCCAATGTCGCGAGTCCGCCGCTGATTGGCTGGGCGATCGACGAAGGCATCCGCCGCCGCGATATGTCGGTGCTGCTGTCCGGCGTTGTAATTTTCATCGTCTTACAGCTGCTGGGTTTCGTAGGTTTTCGCATCCAGCTGGGCAATATGGCTGTGATCGGGCAGACCATCATCAGGCAGCTGCGCGACCAGCTATTTGACCATGTGCAGTATCTGTCCATCGGATTCTTCGCTGAATACGAGGTCGGACGGCTGATCGCGCGCATCATCAGCGATGTGAATGTCGTGCGCGAGGCGGTGACCTTTGCGGCGGTCGGCAGCATCCGCGAGGTGTTGATGCTATTCGGCATCATCATTTCCATGCTGCTGATCAACATTCCGCTGACGGCAGTGGCTTTCACAGTGCTGGTAGCGCTGCTGTTGATCGCCAATTTTTGGCGCATCCACGCTCGGGCGGCTTATCTGCGCGTCTCCGACAGCAATGCCAAGGTCTATGCCGAGCTTTCGGAAGCCTTCAATGGCGTGCGCGTGACCCAGGCATTCGCTCGCCAGCGGCAGAATTACGACCGATTCGCCGATGAAATCAATATGGCCAGTCGGCGTGCCAATGTGCGTGCCGCGCTGATTTCTGGCACATTTTATCCGAGCGTCGAGTTGATCGGCGGCGTGGCGACGGGCGCGCTGATCTTCGTCGGCGGCACGCTGGCGCTGGACGAGCGCATCACAGTCGGCGTGCTGCTGGCGTTTATCTTGTACATCCAGCAATTCTTCTTCCCAATTCGCTTGCTGGCGCAGCGCTACAACCTGCTGCAGAATGTCATCGCCTCGGGCTATCGCATCTTCAAGCTGATGGACTTCCCGGTCGATATCGGCGACTCGGTTGATGCCGACGAGCTGCCGCCGATTGAAGGACGGGTGCGCTTCGAAGATGTGTCGTTTCGCTATGTCCGCGACGGCGAGCTCGTCCTCAAGAATATCAACCTGGATGTGCCGCCCGGCGCGACAGTCGCTTTCGTGGGGCACACGGGCGCTGGCAAGACGACGCTCGTCAAGCTGATCATGCGCTTCTATGATACCACCAGCGGGCGTGTTACGGTCGACGGACACGACCTGCGCTCGGTTACGCAGAACAGCCTGCGCCGCCAGATCAGCGTTGTGCCCCAGGACACGCATCTTTTTTCTGGCAGCGTCATGGACAACATCCGCTACGGTCGCCTCGATGCCAGCGATGACGAGGTTGTCGCGGCAGCGCAAGCGGTGGGCGCGCACGGCTTCATCAGCCAAATGCCCGATAGTTACCAAAGCGATATCAAAGAAGGCGGCGCACTGCTTTCGACCGGTCAGCGGCAGTTGATCGCCTTTGCCCGCGCCTTGTTGGCGGATCCGCGCGTGCTAATCCTGGACGAAGCCACCAGCAATATCGACACCCAGACCGAGCGCCAAATCCAGCGCGCGCTCGAGCATCTGCTGCAGGGGCGGACCAGCTTTGTCATCGCGCATCGCCTGAGCACAATCACTTCCGCCGACCTCATCGTGGTGATGGATCACGGGCGCATCATAGAAATGGGCAGCCACCAGAAATTGCTCGACCTGAAAGGCGTCTACCATCAATTGTTCACGCTGGCTTAGCGCCGGTTGTCGTCATTGGGCTGATAGTGCAGATCGCTGGCACGGCGGATGGTCGCTTCGCCATATTTGTCGCGCAATCGGTCGAGCGCGGACTGAAATTCGCTGCTTTGCGCCGGACGCTCGTCGCTGCCCCACAGGTCCAGCTGCCGGCTCGGCTCGGCGAATCCGCTCAGTCCAACGCCGACCAGCCGCACGGGAGAGTCATCTGTTCGGCTCTGCAAAAATAATCGCTCGGCGCAATCGTAAATGACGCTGTCGTTGTCGGTCGCATAATCGAGCGTGGTTTGGCGGCTGTGCGTTGAGAAATTACCATAGCGCAGTTTGATTTTGATGGTCGTGCCGGCCAAACCAGCTTTGCGCGCCGCCCGCCCCACCCCGTCCGCCAGCCGGCGCAGCGTCAGCAAGAGCTTCGCATCGTCCACAATATCCGCAGCGAAGGTAACTTCTTTGCTGATGGACTTGGCAGCGCCGCCAGCTTGCACCGGTCGCGTGTCGATGCCTTGCGCGCGCCGCCAGATATCGCCGCCCAGCTTGCCCAGCCGCGCCACCAGCGCCGCCTCGCTCCACTGCGCCACCTGGCCGATGGTGCTTAATCCCAGCGCGGCCAGCGTCTCGGCATTTTTTGGTCCCACGCCCCACAGCCCGCGTATGGGCAGCGGCGCCAGGAATTGCGCTTCATCGCCAGGCGCGACAATGGTGATGGCGTTGGGTGGCGCGTCTTTGGGTTTGCTGGCTTTGCCGATCGTGTTGGCGGTCTTGGCGAGCAGTTTGTTGGTCGCGCCGCCCAGCGAACAGGGCAAATCCAACTCGCGGTTAATGCGCCGCTGCAGCTTGCGCGCGGTTTCTTCGATTGGCTCGGGCAGGATCGTCACATCCAGGAAGGCTTCGTCAATAGAAAGCGCCTCGACATCGGGCACAGTTTCGCGCAGTATCGCCATGACTTTGCGCGATCGGTCGCTGTATACGCCGCGCGTGCCGCTGATAACAATCAGATGCGGGCACAATCGCAACGCCTGTGCCATGGGCATGGCAGAGCGAACGCCGTATGCGCGCGCCGGATAAGACGCCGATGAAACGACTCCGCGCTGACCCGGCTGGCCGCCCACGGCAATCGCCTTGCCGCGCAGTTCGGGGTTCAGCTGCTCCTCGACCGCGCAGAAAAAGGCATCCAGGTCCAGATGCAGGATTTTGCGTGCCTTCGCCATCCTTTTCTTCCAGCTAGACAAAGGGGCATCCGACGCGGCGGACATGCCCGCATTCAGCTTGAGCATACATCCATCGGGCGCGAAACGCTATAATGTCCGCACAGACCAACCGGGGGTTCGGCAGAAATTGTGACTCAGGCTATCCATCCCGACGCTTTGAACGCGCTGATTCATGGCGAGATCGGCGCGCCAGCGATTCTCTTGGGCAGGCAGCGCAGCGGCGACCGCGTAACCATGCGCAGCTTCCGCCCCTGGGCAGCGCAGGCAGAGCTTGTCTGCAGCGAAACAGGCGAGCGGGTCGCCATGAAAAGGCTGCACGAAGCGGGCTTGTTCGCTGTCGAGCTGGACGAAATCTGGTCGGAGCGGGCATACCACTACGAATGTGTCACAAAGGAAGGCCAGCGCGAACGCTATGGCGATCCCTACATCTATCCGCCTTTGCTTTCGGATTATGACATTCACTTGTTTGGGCAGGGCGCGCACCGCGAGATTTATGAGAAGCTCGGCGCGCAATTGCGGGTTGTCGAGGGCGTTCGTGGCGTCAATTTCGCTGTCTGGGCGCCAAATTGCTACAAAGTCGCGGTGGTTGGCGATTTCAACCGCTGGGACGGGCGCACACACATCCTGCAAAAGAATGGCGCATCGGGCATTTGGGAGCTGTTTGTGCCCGGCATCAGCATTGGCGAGCGCTATAAGTTTGAAGTTCGCTCGCACAATCGTGGTTATCAAGCCCACAAAGCCGACCCTTTCGCTTTTCAAGCCGAGCTGCGCCCCAAGACCGCCAGCATCGTCTGCGATATTGATGCGTATGACTGGGGCGATGATGATTGGCTGGAGGCGCGCGCAAAAGCCGACCCGCTGCGGCAGCCGCTAAACATCTACGAAGTTCATTTGGGCTCGTGGCGGCGCGGGGATGGCGACAAATTCCTCAGCTATCGCGATCTGGCGCAGCAGTTGGTGCCTTATCTGGCAGATATGGGCTACACACACCTGGAATTGCTGCCGGTCGCCGAACATCCGCTGGACAAGTCCTGGGGTTATCAGGTCACCGGTTATTATGCGCCCACCAGCCGCTTCGGCGCGCCCAGCGATTTCATGCACTTGGTCGATTGCTGCCACCAGAACGGCATCGGCGTGATCCTGGATTGGGTGCCGGCGCACTTCCCCAAAGACGAGCACGGCTTGAATTACTTTGATGGCACGCACCTGTACAGCCACGAAGACCCGCGCCAGGGCGAACATCCCGACTGGGGCACGATGATCTTCAATTATGCGCGCGACGAAGTGCGCAACTTCCTGACCGCCAATGCGCTCTTCTGGCTGAAAAAATATCACATTGACGGCTTGCGCGTGGATGCGGTCTCGTCGATGATCTACCTCAACTTTTCCCGCGAAGACGGCGACTGGCTGCCCAACGAATATGGCAGCCACGAGAATCTGGGCGCGCTGGCATTCTTGCGCGAGTTCAACGAAACCGTCCATGCCGAAGCGCCTGGCGCAATCACCATTGCCGAAGAGGCCACCAGTTGGTCGATGGTTTCCCGCCCGACCTATATCGGCGGACTGGGCTTCACATTCAAGTGGAATATGGGCTGGATGCACGACACGCTGCAGTATATGTCGCGAGACCCCGTGCATCGCCGGCATCATCACCACCAGATCACTTTCGCGCTGCTCTATGCCTTCAGCGAAAATTTTGTGCTGCCGCTTTCGCATGACGAAGTCGTGCACCTGAAGGCTTCGCTGATCGGCAAGCTGCCCGGCGACTACTGGCAGAAGTTCGCTGGCTTGCGGCTGCTCTTTGGCTATCAGTACACGCAAGTTGGCAAGATCTTGAACTTCATGGGCGGCGAGTTCGCCCAATTTGCGGAGTGGGATGAGGCTGGCAGCCTGGATTGGCATCTGCTGGAGGTTGAAAAGCACGCCCAAATGCAAGCCTGGGTGCGCGACTTGAATCGCTTGTATCGCGCAGAATCCGCCCTGTGGCAGCGCGACTGCGAGCCAGGTGGTTTCCGCTGGATCGATGCCGATGACGCCGAATACAGCGTCTACAGCTATATGCGCTTCGCCGAGGATGCGGACGACTTTTTGGTCATCGTTCTGAATTGCACGCCCGTCGTGCGCGAAGGCTATCGCATCGGCGTGCCCGGCGCCGGCTATTATGCCGAGCTGCTCAACAGCGATGCCAGTTGGTATGGCGGGAGTGGCGTGGGCAACCTGGGCGGGCTGCGCAGCGACGACATCCCCAGCCATGGACTGCCGCACAGCATCAGCATGCGTTTGCCGCCACTGGGGATTCTCATCTTGAAAAAGACCGGAAGCGCGCAGTCTTCGTGATAGAATAGGCTTGGATCTGCCAGACTTCAGTTGATGGGTTGTGCCGCGATGACTATCCCCTCCGACCTGAGCATCGCGCAGAACGCCGAGTTGCTGCGCATTGACCGCATCGCCGAACAAATGGGGCTCGAGCCCGACCGCGACCTGGAGCATTATGGTCCGCATGTCGCCAAGATCAAGCTGGAAGCGCTGGAGCATCTGCGCGACCGACCGAACGCCAAGTATGTGGATGTGACCGCCATCACGCCGACGCCGCTGGGCGAGGGAAAATCAACCACCACGGTCGGCATCGGCCAAGCGATGAAGCACATCGGCAAGCGCGCCGTCATCACCGTGCGTCAGCCCTCGCAGGGACCGACTTTCGGCATCAAAGGCGGCGCGGCCGGCGGCGGCTATAGCCAGATCGTGCCGATGGAGAACTTCAACCTGCACCTGACTGGCGACATTCATGCCATCAGCGCGGCGCACAATCTCATCGCGGCCATGCTGGATGCGCATATTTATCATGGCAACGAGCGCGATATCGACATTCACAATATCCCCTGGCGGCGCGTTGTCGACCTCAACGATCGGGCGCTGCGCAATGTCATCGTTGGGCTGGGCAGGCGCTTTGACGGCGTCCCGCGACAGAGCGGCTATGACATCACAGTCGCATCGGAATTGATGGCGATTTTGGCGCTGACGACTTCGCTGCAAGATATGCGCGCGCGCATCGGCAAGATGGTGGTGGCATATGACAGAGCCAAACAGCCGGTCACTGCCGAAGACATCCGCGCGGCCGGCGCTGCCACCGTGCTGATGAAAGACGCCATCAAGCCCAACTTGATGCAGACCCTGGAGGGCACGCCGGCGCTGGTGCATGCTGGTCCCTTCGCCAATATCGCCCATGGCAACTCCTCCATCATCGCCGACCTGGTCGCCATGAAGTGCGGCGAATATGTCGTGACCGAGTCGGGCTTTGGGGCGGATATCGGCGCGGAAAAATTCTTCAACATCAAAGCGCGCATCGCCGGCTTGCGGCCGAATGCCGTGGTGCTGGTCGCCACCATCCGCGCATTAAAGGCGCATACGGGCAAGTATCGCATCATCCCCGGCAAGCCGATCGACCCAGAGCTGCGCGAAGAGAATGTCGCCGATGTCGAAGCCGGAGCGGTCAATATGGTGCGCCACCTGGAAAATCTGCGTAAATTCGGCGTCAATCCCGTGGTCGCAATCAATGTCTTCGCCGATGACACCCCGCGCGAGATCAATGCCGTGCGCGAGATCGCCTTGGCCAGCGGCGCGACTGGCGCAAGCGTGGCGAGACACTGGGCGCAAGGCGGGGCTGGCGCTGCGGAACTTGCCGAAATGATCGTCTCGGCCTGCGACGCGCCCAACGACTTCCGCCTGCTCTACCCCGATGACATGGCGATAACCGACAAGATCGAAACCATCGCCCGCGAGATTTACCGCGCCGACGGCGTCGACTATGCCCCGATTGCAAGCCGAAAAATCCGCCAGTACGAAGCGCAGGGCTTGCGAAACCTGCCTGTCTGCATGGCGAAGACGCACCTCAGCCTCAGCGACGACCCCAAGCTGAAAGGCGCGCCAGATGGCTTCCGCATCACCATCACCGATGTGCGGGCGTCGGCGGGTGCCGGCTTCATTTATCCGCTGTGTGGCGATGTGCGCACCATGCCGGGCTTGGGCAGAATGCCGGCGGCGATGAATGTCGATATCGACGAAGACGGGGTAGTTGTCGGCTTGTTCTGAGCGCGGGAGGCGAGTTTGAGCAATCCAGCGGGCGAATTGTCCATCAGCCAGCACGCATTTACCTATCAGCCGCCCTCCATAGACGGCGATTTTTTGGGCAAGCACATCATTTCGGTCGACCAGTTTCAGCGCCGCGACCTGGATATCCTGTTTCGGGCAGCCACATCCATCCGCAAGCGCATCCGCACGCAAGACCGTGGCTTGACCGAGCTTTGCGCCGGCAAAGTGATGGCGTCGCTCTTCTTTGAAGCCAGCACGCGCACCGATATGTCTTTTCAATCAGCCATGCGGCGGCTGGGCGGCGATGTCATCGCGGTCAGCAACGGCGTGCGCTTCTCGTCCATGTACAAAGGCGAAAACCTGTCCGATACCATCCGCGCGACCGGCTGCTATGCCGATGTCATCGTGCTGCGGCATCCAGAGATCGGCTCGTCCTACGAAGCCGGTCATTACCTGGATTTGCTTAATCAGCGCATTGACAATCCGACTGTGGCGATCAGCGGCGGCGACGGCATTGGCGAGCACCCTACCCAGGCGCTGCTGGATATGTTCACGATTTTTGACCAGAAGAAATCGCTGGACGGGCTGACGATCGCGCTGGTCGGCGACTTGAAGCACGGGCGCACCGTGCATTCGCTGGCCAAGCTGCTCGCCTATTATGACGCCGACGATGTGCGCTTGTGCCTGGTCGCGCCGCAGTCGCTGGCCATGCCCGCCGATATCAGCGAACTGGTGGCGGGGCGCGGCATCCGTGTGCAGCAGACCGACGACCTGCGGGATATCATCGCCCACACCGATGTCATCTATTGGACGCGCATCCAGGAAGAGCGCTTTGCCGATGCAAGCGCCTATAGCCGCATCAAAGACCGCTTCATCATGACGCCGAGCTTGCTGGCACAAGCGCCCGAAGACGCCATATTGATGCACCCGCTGCCTCGCAAACACGAAATGGGCACGCGCGCCGACCACGATGTGCTGGATGCCGACCGGCGCTCCATCTATTTTGAACAGATGGAAAACGGCATGTTCGTGCGCATGGCTTTGCTGGTGAAAGTGCTGCGCGGGGTATATGTCTGATGCCGATCATCCGCATCCCCGGCATGATCGACCCGCACACGCACCTGCGCGACCTGGACTGGGCGCACAAAGCCACTTTCGAAAGCGAAACGAGCGCCGCTGTCGCCGGCGGGTATACGGCGGTCTTTGATATGCCCAACACAGCGCCATCGACAACCAGCGAAGAGCTGCTGGATAAAAAGCTGGCGCGCATTGACCAGTCGGCGCATTGTGATTGGGGTCTGTACTTCGGCGCATCCCAAGCCGACAACACCAGCGAATATGAACGGATTGCCGCGCGAGTCTGCGGCTTAAAGATATACAACAACGCCACCACGGGCGATCTGCTCATCGACACCAGCGTCATGCGCGAGCGTCACTATCGCGCCTGGAAAGCCAGCCGACTCATCGCCGTGCACGCCGAGGGCGAAACAGTCGCGAATATCCTGGAGCTGGTGCGCAAGTATCGCCAGCCCACGCACTTTCTGCATATCAGCAGCCAACGCGAAATCAACTTGCTCGCGGCGGCAAAGAACGAGGGCTTGCCCGTCACCATCGGCGTCTGCCCGCATCACCTCTTCCTCAGCGAAGGCGACCTGCCCGGCATCGGAAGCTTCGGACTGATGAAACCGGAGCTGAAGACCAAAGCCGACCAGCGCGCTCTGTGGCGAGCGATACGACAGGGCGTAGTGGACATCATCGAATCGGATCACGCGCCGCATACCATCGCCGAGAAAGAATCGGAGACGCCAGCCTATGGCGTGCCGGGCTTGGAGACGACGCTGCCGCTGATGATGCAAGCGGTCAAAGACGGCCGGCTGCCTTTGCAGCGCGCCTGCGACATGCTTTCGCTGAATGTGCGGCGCATTTGGCGCATCACGCCGCTGCCCAAGACTTACACGGTCGTCGATACCGATGCCAGCTTCGTCATCGAGCGGCAAAATCTGCATACCAAGTGTGGCTGGTCGCCTTTTGAGGGCATGCGCGTTTGCGGAAGCGTGCGCGAGGTTTGGATCCGCGGGCACAAAGTCTATGACGGCGAGCGTGTGCTCAGCCCGCCCGGCTTCGGACGCAATCTGTTCGGATTCGTGGCATGAACGCCCGCCGACGCCTGCTGCTGCGGGGGCTGGACTGCATCTGGCGTCTGAGTCGCCCCTGGCTATTTTGCCTGTCAGCGCAACGGGCGCACGAAATGGTGATTAAGCTGCTGGGCTGGCTGGATGGTTCGCCCACCGCATTGGGCATAGCGACTGGATTGCGAAAATCAATATCACATGAACAAGCGCCTCAGGTGGGCGGCGCGAGGCTGTCCGGGCGGCTCATCCTAGCGGCGGGACTCGTCAAGGGGCATGGATTTCCCAATGAAGACGCGGCGCTGCGAGCTGTCCGACAAGACGAAAACATCATGCCCGGCTGGCGGATGATGCCGGCGCTGGTCGGTCCCGTTGAATTTGGCAGCTTCACACGACAGCCGCGCATGGGCAATGCCGGCACAACCGTGTGGCGGCAGCGGACTACGCAATCGACCCAGAACCGCGTTGGCTTGCGCAATCCTGGCGCTCGGGCAGCGGCGGCTTTTCTGGGCGCGCGCATTGAGCAGTTGCCCGGCGAATTTGGCATCAACATCGCCGTCTCGCCCGGCGTCAGCGACCTTGCCCAGCAACAGGGCGAAACGATCGAGTCGCTGCTTTTTTTCCTGGATGCGGGCTTGCGACCCAGCTGGTTCACGCTCAACATCAGCTGCCCGAATACCGAAGACGATCCCGGCGGGCATCAGCTCGAGGCTGGCGCGCGAAGTCTCTGCGCTGCATTTGTCGCCGAGCTGCGGACGCGCAAACTGGAGATTCCGCTGTGGGTCAAGCTGAGTCCTGGATTGGCGGCCGCCCAATATCACATGTTGATGCGCATCTTCGCCGAGGTGGGCGTGCGCGCAGTGATCGCCACCAACACGCTGGCAAAGCCCAGCCCGGCGGATCCTGCAGTGAGCGCGGGCATGGGCGGAGGCGCATTGCGGGACAGCGCGCTGCTGGCGGTGGCAGAGCTGCAAGCTGCGAAAGACCGGCTCGGCTGCGCAGTGGATATCATCGGCTGTGGCGGAGTTATGGATGGCGAGAGCTTTCATCAGTATAGTCTGCGCGGGGCTGTTGCCGTACAATACTGGTCGGCGCTGGTCTTTCGCGGTCCCTTCGCCGCCGCTTTAATCAAAAACGAGCTTGCCAACCATGAACGCAGCTACGAAGCGATCCATCGCGAGCGCCTTGCTTGATATTGGCGCGGTGGGCTTTACCCCCGAAACGCCCATCACATTCAAGTCGGGCATACGCTCGCCGGTGTATGTGGACAATCGCCGCCTGACTTTTCACCCGCAGGCCTGGCGCGTGGTGATCGAGGGCTTCGTGTCTACGATAGACGCGCGCGCGCTGGAATTCGCTGCGCTGGCGGGCGTGGCTCTGGGTGGCGTCGCCCATTGCGCTGCCATAGCCTGGCAAGTCGGCAAGCCGGCTGTGTTCGTGCGCAAAGAAACCAAGACGCACGGCGCTGGCAAGCGAATCGAAGGCGGCGATATAGACGGGCTGCGCGTGTTGCTGGTGGAAGATTTGGTGACGACAGGCGGCAGCAGCTTGTCTGGCGTGGCCGCGCTGCGAGATGCCGGCGCAACGGTCGCGGATGTCTGCGCCATCGTCAGTTACGAATTCGACGATGCGGACGCAGCCTTTGCAGATGCTGGCTTGCGCCTGCATACACTGACGGATTTTTCGGCCATTCTTCATGCGGCGCGCGAATCGGGTCGGCTGGATGCGGCACAAGAGGATATCGTGCGCGGCTGGCTGGCTAACCCGCACAACTGGGGGCGCGACAAATGACGAATGCCGCAGCCAAATACGATGCCCGCGCTGTAGCCGCAAATTCACTGCTATGCGTCGGGCTGGACAGCGACCTGGCGAGACTGCCGAAGTCATTCTTGCAGAACGATCAACCGCAGCTCGCATTCAATCGCCACATCATCGACGCGACCGCAGAATATGCCGCGGCTTTCAAGCTCAACATCGCTTTCTACGAAGCGGCGGGAGCGACAGGCTGGCAGCAGCTGGCTGAAACGGTCAAGTACCTGCGGGCGCGCCACCCCGGCATATTGACAATCTGCGATGCCAAACGCGCCGATATCGGCAATACCAGCGCCGCCTATGCCAGCGCCATCTTCGACCAGTTGGGGTTTGACGCCGTCACGCTCAATCCCTATCTGGGCTGGGACGCGCTCGCGCCTTTCCTCAGCTATCCCGACAAAGCCAGCATTGTTCTGTGCCGCACTTCCAATCCCGGTTGCGTCGACCTGCAAAATCTTCTGGTGGACGGGATACCTCTATGGCAGATGGTGGCGCAACAAGCGGCGCAGCGGGAGGAGCGCGACAGAATCATGCTGGTGGCGGGCGCAACCTTTCCACGCGAGCTGGCGCAGATTCGCGAAATAGTCGGCGATATGACTTTGCTGGCGCCGGGCATTGGCGCGCAGGGCGGCGATATCGCGCAAGTGCTGGGCGCGGGACTAAACAGCGCCGGGCGCGGACTCATTATCAACTCGTCGCGCGGCATCCTGTTCGCCGACGATCCAGCCCAGGCCGCCGCCACACTGCATGAGAAAATCAATGGCGAGCGCAAACATGCCCGCTAGCCAACGAACAGTCTATGCCAAGACCAGTCGCTTTGATGCCAGTCTGGACGATCTGCTGCGCTTTCATCAGGATCCGCAGGCGCTGGCGAAGCTGACGCCACCGCCGATATTCGCGCAATTGCTGCGGGACGAGCGCCGTTCCATCACAGAAGGCGAAGTCGAGTTCAGGCTGTGGTTTGGTCCGCTGCCCTTGCGTTGGACTGCGCGGCACGAGCCTGGACCCACGCCCGAATCATTCGCCGATGTGCAGCTGCGCGGACCGATGGCCTACTGGCGGCACGAGCATATTTTTCGTGAGGCGCCTGGCGGGGTCGAGCTGACAGACCGCGTAACGCTGGCGCACAAGCCGGGCATATCGGGCATCTTCACGCGGCTGGCATTCGGCGGGCTGCCGCTGCGGATTCTCTTTGCATTTCGGCATTGGCGCACAAGACGCGCGCTGCAGAAGCGATGAAGCGCGAAAAACAGGTTGTGGTCATCGGCGCGGGCATCGGCGGCTTGACGGCTGCGGCGCTGCTGGCGAAAGCTGGTTTCCAGGTCGCTGTCGTGGAAGCCAACCCCTATCCCGGCGGTTCGGCAGCGACATTTTTTCACAAGGGTTATCGCTTCGAAGCTGGCGCGACTGTCGCTGGCGGCTTTCACGAGTCGGGCCCGCTGCAGCAGCTTGGCGACCTGCTCGGCATGTCTGTCGCGGCGCGTCCCCACGATCCCGCATGGACAGTGCATTTGCCCGACAGAGAAATTGCGCTCTGGCGCGATGGGCGCGATGTGGCGCAGCAGTTTCCAGACAGCGCTGGATTCTGGCAGGAGCAGCAAAAAATCGCCGATTTGACCTGGTCGCTGTCTGCCCGCGGTTTGCCTTTCCCGCCCGTTGATGTTATCGAAGCATTGCAGTTGACGCGGCTGGGCTTGGCGAGTTTGCCCGCTGGCTTGCGGCTTGTGCCTTTCGGCGGGCGCGCAGTGGCGGATTGGCTGCAGCGACAGGGATTGAAGGACGATGCGCGCTTTCGGCGTTTCATCGATTCGCAGCTGCTCATCTCGGCGCAGGCCACCGCCTCGACAGTCAACGCGGTCTATGGGGCGACAGCGCTGGATCTGCCGCGGCAAGGCGTGCATCATCTGCGTGGCGGCATCGGCGCGCTATCCCGGCAGCTGGCGGAAACATTGCAATCGCTGTGCGGCGAGATCTTCTACCGGCATCAGGTTCTGGGCGTACGCATGAAAAGAGGACGCGCGGTCGGGCTGGAAATCCGCCAAGGCAAACGGGCAACAAAATCTTTCGTCCTGCCAGCCGACCTCGTCATCGCCAATACCACGCCCTGGTCATTGGATCGGCTGCTGGGCGAATCCAGCCCGAGACGCCTGCAACAAGAAGTCCAGCGCCGCAGAGACACCCAGGGCGCTTTTGTCTTGCATCTGGGGCTGCGCGACGCCAAGCTGCCGTCTCAGCTGCATTCGCACCATCACATTATCACCGACTACGCAGGCCCGCTGGATGAGGGGCGTTCGCTTTTCCTGTCCATCTCGCCAGCCTGGGATGAAACACGAGCGCCGCCTGGTTTTCGTGCCGCCACCGTCAGCACGCATACGCGCGTCCAGCCCTGGTGGTCGCTGCTGGAGAAGGACAGTCAAGCCTACGACGAGCGCAAACAGGCGTACGCAGCGAGCCTGCTTGACTGCATCGAAAATGTCTTTCCCGGCTTCAAAACAGCGGTGGAACTGTGTTTGCCAGGCAGCCCGGTGACCTACCAGTACTACACAGGTCGGCACAAAGGCATGGTCGGCGGCTTTCCACAGGCTTCACTATTTTCGGCGCGAGGCCCACAAACTGGCGTCGACAACCTGCTGCTGGTCGGCGATTCGGTTTTCCCGGGGCAATCCACAGCGGCGGTGGCATTGGGGGGTATGCGCGTCGCCAAACTCGCCGGGCGAAAGCTGAGTCAAAGCGCAGCCCAGTCGCGGATGACAAAGGCGGAGATTTGAGCGAGCAGCGGATCATCCATTGGTTTCGGCGCGACTTGCGGCTGACGGATAATGCCGCTTTGAGCGCGGCGCGGGCGACAGGCGCGGCGGTTCTGCCCATCTTTATCATCGATCCACGCTTGCAAACCGGACGCTTTGCCAGTCCCAACCGCATGGCTTTCCTGCTGCGGGCGCTGGCATCGCTGGATGAGCAGCTGCGCGCACACGGTGGACAGCTCCTGGTGCGCCGTGGTAAGCCGCACGAGGTCTTGCCCGACATCGCCAAGACCTTTGGCGCCACCGCTCTTTACCACAACCGCGACCACAGCCCTATCGCCCGGCAGCGCGACGCCCGCATATGCCGTGAAACAAGCATTCCCGTTGTCAGCTTTGACGATAGCTATCTCGTCCCGCCGATGAATCTGCTGCGTGATAGTGGGGATCCGTATCGCGTCTTCACGCCCTATTTTCGCCGCTGGCTGAAATGGGAAAAGCTGCCAACTGGCGCTGAAAACCAAGACATGCGCCGCTATTGCCGCATTGTCGATAAGGACAGCGAGGTCATTCTGCGGCGGGCGCTGGCTGAGGCGGTTCCAGATGTGCCTTTGCCGGCAGCCAGCGAGACTGCGGCGCAATCGCGTTTGCGCGCCTTCGTTGATACGAGCATCGCCGACTACGACAAGGGGCGCAATGCCTTGACGCGCAACCCCATGACGCCGGATGCCACATCCATCCTGTCGATATATCTGCGCATGGGCTTGCTATCGCCGCGGCAGCTCTATTGGGCGGCGCGAGCGCGAGCGGAAGACGAGACATGCCAGAAAAAACGAGAGGCTATCGCCAGTTGGATGCGACAATTGGCGTGGCGAGATTTTTTCGCGCAAATCTTGCATCACTACCCGCAGGCGCTGGGGCAATCGCTGCGCCCTCAATATGAGAATCTGGCCTGGCGTCATGTCAAATCCGAGTTCGCGGCCTGGCAGGAAGGGCGGACCGGCTATCCAATCGTGGACGCGGCGATGCGGCAGCTGCTGGCCACCGGCTGGATGCCCAATCGCGCGCGCATGATTGCCGCGTCATTTTTGTGCAAACATTTGCTGCACCACTGGCGCGATGGCGAAGCGCATTTTATGCGGCATCTGCTGGATGGCGACCCGGCGGCGAACAATGGCGGCTGGCAATGGTCTGCGGGCACAGGCTGCGATGCCCAACCGTGGTTCCGCATCTTCAATCCCGTATTACAGAGCCGCAAGTTTGATGCCGGTGGACTGTATATTCGTCATTGGGTTCCCGAATTGCGCGACCTTCCCGACAAGTTCATACACCAGCCCTGGACGATGGATAGCCTGCCAGCCGGATATCCGCCGCCCCTCGTCGACTTGAAAGCGGGGCGCGATCGGGCGCTGGCCGCCTTCAAGGCCGCGACATCATCAACAGGCTGAGGCTGCCTTTCTGGGCGATTGAGCCGTTCTGTTTGATGACGCGCATCTCCAGGAGGACAACGCCGCCACCCAAGCGCCGCGCGGCACGAACCTCCGCGACCTTCAGCTCGGCGTGAATCGTATCGCCAATGAAGACGGGCGCGCTGAACTTCATCTCCAAGCCGCGAAAGCCCAGCACGGTCCGTTCCAGGATGCCCAGTTGATAAGCCTGCCCCACCGCATAACTCAGAGTCAGCAAGCCATGCGCCACCCGCTCGCCCATGAACGAGTCTTCGCAGTACTCGGCGTCGGTGTGCATGGGGTTGTAGTCGCCGGTCAAGCCAGCGAAAGCCACCAGGTCGGATTCTGTGATGGTGCGCGCGCGCGTGCGCAGGGTCTCGCCGACCACGAATTCTTCAAAGTACAAGCCGCGCGGGCTTTCCAGCGTCTCTTTCATGATTCGTCCCTAAACCCATTGCGCGAATTTGGGATTTTGACGGGCAAGACAAGTCTCGCCCCTACAGTCGACATCCAGACGATACAATTTGCGTCTAGCCCGGAAACGCGCTGCCAATCAAGGGCGCGATCACCAGTGAAACGATGGCCAGCAGCTTCAGCAGGATGTTCAACGAAGGGCCCGATGTATCCTTGAACGGGTCGCCCACAGTGTCGCCGACGACCGCCGCTTTGTGCGCATCCGAACCTTTGCCACCCAGGTTGCCCGCTTCGATATGCTTCTTGGCGTTGTCCCAGGCGCCGCCCGCATTCGCCATCATCACCGCCAGCATGAAGGCGCAGACTAGCGAGCCGAGCAGCACGCCCACCAGCGAAATCGGCGCGATGAATTCGCCCAGCGTGTTGCCCTTGCCCAGCACCGCCAGCAGCGCCATGCCCACCGGCACGCCCACCGCGATGATGCCCGGCAACAGCATCTGGCGGATGGCGCTGTCGGTACTGATGGCAACGCAGCGCTCATAATCGGGTTTTCCCTTGCCTTCCATGATGCCCAATTCGCGGAATTGACGGCGCACTTCTTCGACGATCTGCTGTGCCGCATCGCCCACTGCCACCATCGTCAGCGCGCTGAAGACGAAAGGCAGCAAGCCGCCGATGAACAAACCGGTGACAAATTGCGGACTCAGCAGCAGATCAGCCGGGTGGGCCGCCGCGCCCAGCGCCGTGCTTCCTCCAGCCGTCAGCGCCGTGATGAATGCCGCCGTCAATGCCAGCGCCGTCATGGCTGCTGATCCAATGGCGAAGCCTTTGCCAGTCGCGGCAGTCGTATTGCCCAGGCTGTCCAGCGCATCGGTGCGGTCGCGCACGCTTTCTGGCAAATCGGACATTTCGGCGATGCCACCGGCGTTGTCGGCCACCGGTCCATAGGCATCGGTCGCCAAGGTGATGCCCAGGGTCGATAGCATGCCCACAGCCGCCACCGCCACGCCATACAAGCCCGCCTGCGATGTCGCCAGCAGCGTCACCACGACAACGATGATGACAGGCGCAAGCGTGCTCATCATGCCCAGCGCCAGCCCGCGTATCACCACAATGCCCGCGCCGCCCTCCGCCGATGCGCTCAGCGCCTGGGTCGGTCCGTAAGTATCTGCCGTGAAATATTCAGTGAAGTAACCGATCAGCACGCCGCCGACCAGACCGCTCAGCGTGGCGATGATAACGCCGCCGGCTTTTTCGCCGAAGGGCAGCTGCGTGCCCAGCGCGACCACGACGATGCCGATCAGCGCCGACGCGCTGTAGATGCCTTTGCGGATGCTGCCCAGCAGCTGTTCTTGATCCGCGCCTTCTTCGGTGCGCACCAAAAAGCTGGCGATGATGCTGATGATCAGCCCGGCCGCCGCGACCAGCAGCGGGAAGATCTGCGCCGCGATCAAGCCATCGTCAATGAATATGCCAGCTGTCGTCGCCAGCGAGATGGCCGCGATGATGGAACTGGCGTAACTTTCAAACAAGTCGGAGCCCATGCCAGCCACATCGCCGACATTGTCGCCGACATTATCGGCGATGGTGGCGGGGTTGCGCGGGTCGTCTTCGGGGATGCCCGCTTCGGTCTTGCCCACCAGGTCTGCGCCGACATCAGCCGCTTTTGTATAGATTCCACCGCCGACGCGAGCGAAAATAGCGATTGATGTGCCGCCAAAGCCAAAGCCTGCCAATGCCGAAGCCGCCTGCGCCGCATCGCCCAGCTGATTGACGAAGAGAATGAAGAGCAAACTGATGCCCAGCAGCGCCAGCGACACCACCATGGTGCTCATGACCGTGCCGCTGGCAAATGCCACGCGCAATCCGCTGTTCAGGCTCTTCGAGGCAGCATGCGCCGTCCGTACATTGGCGCGCACCGCGATGTACATGCCGATATAGCCCGACAAGCCGGATGCCAGCGCGCCGATGACAAACGCCACCGCTGTCAATATCGACATGCCCGAACCAGGCACGGAGCTGAGCACAACCAGCGCGATAGTCACGATCGCCACCAAAATAGCCACGGCGCGGTATTCACGCCGCAAGAATGCGCCAGCGCCGCGCTCGATTGCCCCGGCGATCTCTCGCATCCGCTGTGTGCCCGCGTCTTGCGCCAGCACATAACTGCGCTGCCAAAACGCGAAAATCAAGCCGATAATGCTGGCCGCCACGCCCAGCGCGACTGCTGTTGTCATATCCATCATGAATTCGGACTCCCTTGTCGTTTTGCAACCTTTCAAGCCGCCGATGCTAGCGGAAAACACAGGCTTTTCAATATGCTATGCCGATGGATTGTCACAGAGGCGTCGAGTAGCAGCGGTTTTGGAATCCGAAGTTTCCCGTCCAGGCGTTTCTTGTATGGGCGACGCTTGTGCTACACTGTCTGCCAATCGACAAGGATCGCGCAATGCAAAGCAACAAGGCGGTTGGGGTTCGCGGCGAGCAACTGGCGCGAGCCTACCTGCGACGGCAAGGCTATGCGATCTTGCACAGCAACTGGGCCTGCATTGATGGCGAGCTGGACATTGTGGCGCGGGGGCGAGGCATATTGGCTTTCGTCGAGGTCAAGACGCGGCGCGATGCCAGCACCGAAGCGGCTTTAGCCAGCATCACGCCCAACAAACGCCAGCGCCTGCTGAATGCCGCTTATCGCTATCTGCACGAAAATGACATCGACCCCGAGATACCCTGGCGCGTCGATGTCATCGCCATCGCGCTGGAGGCGGATGGATCGGCGACTATCGCCCATGTGGAGGACGCATTTGACTGGTAAGGCACCGTTGCTGATCATCCTGGGCGCGACGGGGGTCGGCAAAACGCAATTAGCCATCCAACTGGCGCAACGCCTGAATGGCGAAATCATCGGCGCGGATAGTCGGCAGATTTACCGCTACATGGATATCGGCACTGCCAAGCCCACGCCAGCCCAGCAAGCGCTTGTCCCGCATCACCTCATTGATTTGGTCACGCCCGACCACAAGCTGAGCCTGGCGGAATATCAGGACGCGGCGAATCTTGCTATCACCGCTTGCCAGGCGCGCGGCAAATTGCCTATGCTGGTCGGCGGCAGCGGGCAATACATCAGCGCGGTCGAAGAAGGCTGGTCGATCCCGCGTGTCCCGCCCGATGCGCAGCTGCGCGCCGAGCTGGAAGATTTCACCGAGCGCAATTCCCCCGCCGCCCTGCATCATCGCCTGCGCCAGGTCGATCCCGCCGCTGCCGATGCCATCCATCCCAACAATATCCGCCGCGTCATCCGCGCGCTGGAAGTGCAGATGCTGACGGGGACGCCAATCAGCCAGCTGCAAGTCAAGCGAGCGCCGCCCTGGCGCATAGTGAGACTCGGCTTGCGCTTGCCACGAGAGATCTTGTACCCGCGCGTCGATGTCCGCGTTGACGCCATGATCGCCGCTGGCTTCGCGGGCGAAGTGGCGCGCCTGTTGGATATGGGCTACCATCGGCGGCTGCCCTCCATGAGCGGCTTGGGCTATAGCGAGATGGCGGCGCATCTGCTGGACGGCATAGAATTGGACGAAGCCATTGACCGGACGAAGTTCAGCACGCACGACTTCATCCGCCAGCAGGCTGTCTGGTTCAGAGGACACGACAACGGCATAGTGTGGCATAATGCGGCGCAGATTGACGTTGACGAACTGGCAGCGCAGGTCGCCGAATTCTTCGCCCGGGCGGTGGAAGCAGATGACAAAAAGCCAATTGACGCACCTGACTGAAGATGGCAGCGCGCAGATGGTCGATGTCGGCGCGAAAGCCCGGACGCGGCGCGTGGCTGTCGCCGCGGGCAGAGTCAGCATGCAGCCGCAAACGCTGCGCCTCATTCGCGCTGGCGAACTCAAAAAAGGCGATGTGTTGGGCGTTGCGCGCATCGCCGGCATCATGGCGGCCAAACGGACGAGCGAGCTCGTGCCGCTGTGCCATCCGTTGCCTATCGAGCAGATCGCCCTGCAACTATGCCTCAATAAAGAGATGAACGCGGTGGATATCCGCGCAACCGTGCAGACGACCGGCAAGACCGGCGTAGAGATGGAAGCGCTGACGGCTGTGTCGGTGGCGGCGCTGACGATTTATGACATGGCAAAGGCGGTCGACCGCGGCATGCTCATCGGCGATATCCGTCTGCTGGAAAAACGCGGCGGCTCTCGTGGCGACTATCTGGCTGAGGAATGAACCTGGTCATGCGGATTACTGTGCTGTTTTTTGCCACCCTGCGCGACCAAATTGGCGCGCGCCGGCTGGATGTCGCCTTGGCGGAAGGCGCGCAAAACATTGGCGGGCTGCGCAGTGAATTGATGCGCCGATACCCTTCCGCCAGCCAGAATCTGCAAGTGGCGCTGGCTGCCATCAACGAAGAGTTCGCATTTGACGGCGATGCGATCCAGGACGGCGACGAAGTGGCATTTTTTCCGCCGGTCAGCGGTGGTTCCGTTGGCGCGCGCCCCGAGATTTTTCGGCTGCCAACAGGTCCCTTCGACCACAACGAGATCATCGCTGCCATCACGACGCCTCGCTGCGGCGCTGTCTGCCTGTTCACCGGCGTCGTACGCGGCGAGACCGACAAAGCCGGACACCAGCCGCAGACCGAATGGCTGGAATACGAAGCCTACCAGGCGATGGCGCTGGCGAAGATGAAGCAGGTCTCAGCCGAGATCCGCGCGCGATGGGACAAGGTCGAGGGCATCGCCATCATTCAGAGACTGGGGGTGCTGCAGGTGGGCGAAAGCACGGTGCTTTGCGCTTGCTCTGCGCCACATCGCGATGACGGCTGTTTTGAAGCGGCGCGTTATGGCATCGACCGCCTCAAAGAGATCGTGCCCGTGTGGAAGAAAGAAGTCGGCGCGGACGGCACAAGCTGGGTCGAGGGCGAATATCAGCCCTCAGCCATCGACAAACAAGCCGCGACACTATGAAAGCGCCACCTCTCGCGCAATCCGAGTTCGAAAAGCTGCTCGGCATACAATTTCGCCAGCCGCAGCTGTTGACTACCGCGCTGACGCACAGTTCCTTTGTGAATGAATATGATGGGGCGTACGAACCGCGCGACAACGAACGGCTGGAATACCTGGGCGACGCCGTGCTTGCCCTGGTCGCCGCGGGCCTGCTATTCAACCGATATCCGCATCTGTCAGAGGGCGGCTTGACGCAGCTGCGCGCGGCATTGGTGAAGGCAGAATCGCTGGCGAAGTTTGCGGAGCAGCTGCAGCTGGGCAAGTTTTTGCGCTTTGGCGTCGGCGAAGAACGCAGTGGCGGTCGCGAGCGGCAAAGCACATTGTGCAGCGCCTTTGAAGCGGTCATCGGGGCGATCTACCTGGACCGCGGCATGGCGGTCGTGGAGAGATTCCTGACGCCGCTGCTGCTGGAATTGCTGGACGAAGTGCTGGACAAGCGGCTGCACCTGGATGCCCGCAGCGAATTGCAAGAGCGCCTGCAAGCCCGGCAGCAGCCCCCGCCACAATATCGCATAATGGGGAGCAGCGGGCCCGAGCATGACAAGCGCTTCAGCGTAGAGGTCGGCAGCGGCGATGATGTGCTCGGCAGTGGCGTGGGCAAAAGCAAACGAGCGGCCGCGCAAGCAGCTGCCAGAGATGCCCTGCTGCGGCTATAGAAGCTAAGCCGCGCGATTCCGCCGCCGCTTGAAGCAGTCTTCACAGATACGATAGCGATGCCGCGATGGCAGGCGCGCCCGACAAGTCCGACAGCGCCGCCCCGTATTGAGATTCAGCAGCAGCGCCTGGTCGATCGAAAGCGACCATTCGCGCCGTTCTTCGCGCACCTGGTGATGCGCCTCGCCGCAGTCGGTAAATTCCTTGCGCTGCGAAAGCCACAAATACACATCCGCGCAGGCGATGCAAGCTTCTGTCGCGTCCAGATCACCGCCATCTTTGATAGGCACGGGCGCTGCGGGCGGCAAGGGCATTTGGTAGCCTTCAATGATCATGTAGGCGCAATCCAGCCAGTAAGCGCGGGTCGACTTGCGGGTCGGCGCGTTGACCAGTTGCAGCGCTCGCTCCAGCCCCAGCCGCTTGATTTCGTCATCGGTCAGCATCTTCGCCAATTCGATGCGTTCGTCCAGGTCGGCTGTCGTGATGATCGCGCGCAGCTCATCGGGTATCGACTGTAGTTCTGCCCAGCGCGTCAGCTGCTCGGCCAGGCTGCCGGGAATGAGTGTCAGGTCATCGACTGTGGGCGCAACGCGCGCATAGCTCAGTTCGGGCGGCGCCTGCGCATAAAGCTCGCGGATAATGTCGAGGTCGTCTTTTGTGGTAGCGGCGATCAGCCCTGCCTCGCGGATGCCATATCTGCCCGCGCGTCCGCCGATCTGGTGCACCTCGGCAGGATACAGACGGCGGTCATTCTTGCCATCGTACTTCTCTGTCTCATAAAAGCAGACGACATCGGCGGGCAGGTTCAAGCCCATGCCCACTGCATCGGTGGCGATGCAGATCTCGGTTTCGCCTTCGGCAAAGCGGTCGGCCTGGCGACGGCGCACTTCGGGCGGCAAGCTGCCATATACAACCGAGACCGCCCTGCCCATGCGTTCCAGGGTCATCTTCAAGTCCAGCACATTGCGCCGCGAAAAAGCCACCAGGATCGTCGAAGGCGGCAGCGTCTCCAGCGTGAAGTGACGCTCGGCAACAGCGATGGGCGCGAGTCGCTGGTGCTCGATCAGCTCGCAAGGCAGCTCGGCGGCGGCGGCCAGCACTTCAATCAGCTTGCGGGCGGTGGGCGGACCGATGATGTGCATTTCCGGCGCGGCGCATTCCATCAGAGCGCGCGTCCAAGCCCAGCCACGGTCGGCGTCCGCCAGCATCTGCGCTTCGTCGATGATGACGCATGCTCCGCTGTCGTGCGCATTAAACATCTCGATGGTGGCTGCTGTGATCGTTGCGCCTTCCACCCGGATCGCCTCTTCGCCAGTCAGCAAATTGCAAGCGACGCCCTCGGCGTTGAGCCGGTCGAAGATTTCATAAGCCAGCAGCCGCAATGGAGCGAGATACCAGCCCGATCCAGCCGACTTCAACGCCTGCAAGGCATCGTGCGTTTTGCCGCTGTTGGGCTCGCCGATGTGCAGGGTTAGCTGTTGTTGGTCGCGCCAGGCACTGCGCCAATTGGGGAAGGCATCAATAAGTCGGCTGCGCAATTTGCTGCGGGCTTCGCGCTGACGGCGTTTGCGGTGGCGTCCGCCACGGCGACTTTTGCTCTTGCCGTTGCCGTTGCTCGCGCTGGGCTGTGTCCCGCTGCGCAACTGGCTGTATTCGGCGAAAGTATGCGGCAAGTCCCACAAGCCGCGGACATCGCGCCACACAATGCGCTTGGGCGAGAGGCCCGCCTGGCGAAGGCTGTTGTTGAGCGTGCGCAGGTCGACCGCCAATACACCGCGCAAATCGGCCGGGCGCAGCCGCGCATAGCCAGCGATCATCTCGCGCAGGTCGGGGTCGGCGGCGGTAAGGCGGAATGTGCGGGCAGGGAAGCGCAGTTTGCCTCGCGGGTCGAGGAAGCTGTCCAGCGCCAATTCTTGCGTGGCCGTGCGCAGCGTCTGCCCATCGACGCCCATCAATTTGGCAGCCTGCTTGATTGTGTAGCTGCGGGCTGCTACCTGTTGTTCCAACGCTTGCTTGTTTTTGGGGGGTCGTATGCCTTCGCGGATTTCATCGCCGCAAAGTTCAAGCACGCTTTGCCAGGCCTCGGCATCGGCGGACGCGTCCAGTTGGGGGTTGGCTTTCTTTTTTTTCAATGCAGATGCCAAATCGCTGCTCCGGGTATGTTTGTCTTTTTGCGCCTAGTCTTCCCAGCGGTATTGCGGCGGATCTGCGGCGTCGGCATCGCGCTCCGACTCTCGCTTTCCCGTGTCGCCAGTCTTGGAAAACAAGGGCAGCTGTCGGGACGCCTCGACCTGGTAGTGCGCCAAAACATGCGCGACCAGATCGGTACGAACGCCGGTCTCGCTAAATATCTCCACAGCGAAGCGCGCCGGATGTTTCTGAGCCTTGCGCCGATTGCAATCCGGGCAGGCTACCACCAGATTTGCCGGCGTATTGCCGCCGCCCTGCGCCAGGCTGATCACATGATCCAACTCGATCTCTTCGCCCACCAGGTTGCGGCCGCACCATTCGCAGCGTCCACCAGACTCCAGGATTCGATCGCGCAGCATGGTCGCGGATACTTTGCCTGCTGCGCCAGCCAGCTTTGCGCGGTCATTCAATGCCCTAGCATACTGGCGCAGCGCTGCAAAATCAAGATGATCCTGATAAATCATCAGCGCAGTCTCGCTGGTTGTTAGCGCTATAATCAGCATACAGCAAGTTTTTCGCGCGGATTGTCGAGTTTGGGCGCGGGCGTTATACTATTGCGCTGGCATTCACAGGCAGACAGGAGCGCCAATTGGGCATTTTTCGCCGCGGCTTGTCAAAAACCCGCCAGTCCTTCTTCGGGCGCATTTCGCAGTTCCTGGGCAACACCGAAATCGACGATGACACCTGGGACGATATCGAGACGCTGCTGATCCAGGCGGATGTCGGCTTTAACACCACGCTGCAGGTGGTCGACTCCCTCCAGGACCGTGCGCGCGCCGAGGGCCTCACCAAAACCGACCAGCTGCGCGATGCCCTAAAAGCCGAGCTGGCTGCGCTGCTGTCTTTTCCGCCGGCGCTGGATATTTCCGGGCGCGAGTTGTCGATCATCCTGGTGGTCGGCGTCAATGGTTCGGGCAAAACCACATCCATCGCCAAGCTGGCGCATCGGCTGAAGAACTTGTCAGGGCGCAAAGTGATGATCGCCGCCGGAGACACATTTCGCGCGGCCGCTATCGAGCAGCTGCAAACCTGGGGCGAGCGCATTGATGTACCGGTCATCGCCAATCGTCCCGGCTCCGACCCCGGCGCGGTCGTTTATGACGCGACCATGGCCGCCAAAGCGCGTGGCTATGAGATCCTCATCATCGATACGGCGGGTCGGCTGCAAAACAACTACAACCTGATGCGCGAACTGACAAAAATCAGCGAAGTATCGGGAAAAGTGGTGCCAGATGCCCCGCACGAGGTGCTGCTGGTGCTGGATGGCACGACCGGACAGAATGCGATCGAGCAAGCCAAGAGCTTTCAGGAAGCCTCGGGCGTCAGCGGCGTCATCGTCACCAAGCTGGACAGCACAGCCAAAGGCGGCATGGTCTTCTCTATCTTTCATGATTTGCAGCTGCCGGTGCACTATCTGGGCTTGGGCGAAACCACTGACGACCTGGTGCTCTTCACGCCCGAATTCTTCGTCGACAGCTTGTTTTACGACGACCCGGAGAATTGACGGCAATTGTGCAGATCAGCAGCGCGCAAAATAGCAAGCTGAAGCTGGTCAATCGGCTGCGCAGCAAACGCGGACGCGAGGCAGAAGCGCGGTTTGTCATCGACTACGAACGAGACTTGCGGCGCGCGCTGGATTGTGGCTACCAGGCGGAGTTTGTGCTGCACTGTCCAGAACTCGGCGGCGAGATCGACGACATGGACTGCGAAACGCACACGATTGCACCCCAGTTGCTGCGGCGCTTTAGCTACCGAGACAACCCGGACGGCGTTTTGGCAGTCATGCACAGCCAGCAGCCCGGGGGACGAGCCTGGCTGGAAGGCGCATCTGTATGCAGCGCCCTGGTGCTGGTAGACTTGCGCGTACCCGGCAATGTCGGCGCACTGATGCGCAGCGCCGATGCTAGTGGTGGCTGCGAGGCAATCATTCTGGTCGACTGCGCGCTGGACATCTACAATCCCAACATTATCCGCAGCAGCACAGGCGCTTGCTTCCTGGACAATATCGTAGAGTTGACCACCGACCAGGCCTTGGATTATCTGGGCAGCGCAGGGCTGGAAATCGTTGCCGCTGATGTGGGCGGCGGCAGCCTGTATAACGCGGAATTCGCCGCCAAGACAGCCATTGTGCTGGGCGCGGAAGACCGGGGGCTGAGCGCGGATTGGCTGGCACATGCCGATCGCCGCCTGCGCATACCTATGGCGGGCCGGGCAGCCGACTCGCTGAATGTATCGGTCAGCGGCGCCATCCTTTTGTTCGAGCTTCAGCGCCAGCGCCATCACGGCAGATAGGCAAACCAGCAACCATGGACAGCATCGCCAGCCAACTGCGAGACTTTCAAGCGCAGATTGATGAACTCATGGCGCGCATTGGCATCGCCGAAAAAGCCGAACGCGCCACCCGACTGGAAACCGCCGCCAGCCAAGCCGACTTTTGGAACGAGCCCGAATCTGCCCAGCAAACTATGCAGCAGCTCGCCCGGCTGAATGCGCTGGTCGATAAATGGCGCGGATTGGCCGCCCGCCTTGCGGATGCTATTGAGCTGGTCGAGATCGCCGATGGCGATATGCAAGACGAGCTGGAAGCCGAGGCCAAGGCTTTGCGCAAGATCGTCGCCACCATGTCGCGCGAAGCCATGCTGTCGGGCGATTATGACAGCGAAGATGCCATCTTCGCCATTCACGCGGGCGCGGGCGGCGTCGATGCCCAGGATTGGACCGAAATGCTCGAGCGCATGTACTTGCGCTGGATAGAGCAGAATGGCTACAAAGCCGAAGTCCTCGACCGCAGCGGCGGAGAAGAAGCCGGCTTGAAGAGCGTCACCATCAGTGTCAAGGGAGACTACGCATTTGGCAACTTGCAGAGCGAAGAAGGCGTGCATCGCCTGGTGCGCCTGAGTCCATTTGACAGCGCCAGACGCCGCCACACCGCTTTTGCGAAAGTGGAGCTCTGGCCCGATATCCAGCGCGATATCGAAATTACGCTGGAGGAGCGCGACATCCGCATCGATACTTATCGTGCCAGCGGCGCGGGCGGACAGCATGTACAAAAGAATGACACCGCCGTACGCATCACCCACCTGCCCACAGGTCTTGTCGTGCAGTGTCAAAACCAGCGCAGCCAGGCGCAAAACCGCGATCGCGCCATGCAAATCTTGAAAGCGCGCCTCTTCGAGATGGAACGCGCCAAACAAGAAGCGCAGATGGCCGAACTCAAAGGCGAAAATGTCGATGCCGGCTGGGGCAACCAGATCCGCTCGTATGTCTTGCACCCCTACCAGATGGTGAAAGATCATCGCACCAATGTCGAGATCGGCAATGCGACAGCCGTGCTTGATGGAAGGCTGGTCGAATTCATTGATGCCTATCTGCGGCACAAGATCAACGGCTGATGCGCGCCAGCACCCGCCTCGGTCTCCCCGACGAGTCGGGGGGGGCAGGCATTGGCTACCCTCTCCGTCCTGACGGGGAGGGGCTGGGGGAGGGGTTGCGGCCGAATTGGCGACAGCCGCCGCAAGATGTGGTAAATTAGGCGAAGGATCAGCGCAGATGGTGGCTGCATGATGGTGAGCGCCAGCAATTTGTACTCTCGCGATCTGGCATCGCTGCTTGCCGCCCTGCCAAAGAGCAAGCCCAACGAGATTGACCTGATCGCCGCGGCCTACCAGCGTGCCGAATGCGCGCACAGCGGGCAAAAGCGCAAATCGGGCGAGCCCTACTTCACGCACTGCGTCGCCGTCGCCAGCATATTGGCAGAAATGAAGATGGATGCCGAGACTATCGCGGCCGGCTTGCTGCACGATGTCGTCGAAGATACCGACCTCACGATCACAGATCTGCGCCGCGAATTTGGCACGACAATCGCCAAGCTGGTCGATGGCGCCACCAAGCTGAAAAACCTGCCGCTGAAGAATGTCTCGCCCAAAGGCGATACGCGCCGCTCCAGCGCGGTCAATCGCGAAATGGAATACATCCGCAAGATGCTGCTGACCATGGGCGATGATGTGCGAGTCGTGCTGGTTAAACTGGCTGATCGTCTGCACAACATGCGCACGCTGGGCTATATGCCGCGCGAAAAACAGCGAACCGTATCCCTGGAAACGCGCGATATCTTTGCGCCACTGGCAAACCGCCTTGGCATCTGGCAGATGAAATGGGAACTGGAAGACCTGAGCTTCCGCTATTTGAATCCCGAAGCCTATCGCGCGATCGCCAAAGCGCTGGACGAACGGCGCGACGAGCGGGAGACTTATGTGCGCGAGATCAAAGAACGGCTCATCAAAGAGCTGCGCGCCGCCAACATCAATCAGGTCACCATCACCACCCGCCCCAAGCATATCTACAGCATTTATAGCAAGATGACGCGCAAAGACCTGCCGCTCGAGCAGATTTACGATATTCGCGGCATGCGCGTGCTGGTGGATAGCTTGACAGAGTGTTACCTGGCGCTGGGCATCGTGCACAATCTGTGGCGTCCCATCCCCGGCGAATTTGATGACTACATCGCCAACCCCAAAGACAATTTTTATCGCAGCTTGCACACAGCCGTGCACGATGATGCTGGCAAAACAGTTGAAGTGCAGATCCGCACCTGGGAGATGCACGAAGACGCCGAGTATGGCATCGCGGCGCATTGGCGTTATAAAGAAGGCGAAAACGGGCACGACCAGGCATTTGAACAGCGCCTGGCCTATCTGCGCCGTTTGATGGAATTCGGTCCCGATGTCAACGATGCCTCGCAATTTGTCGACACCGTCAAATCGGAAGTCTTCCAGGATCGCGTCTATAGCGTGACGCCCAACGGCGACATCATCGACTTGCCGGTCGGCGCGACGCCCATCGACTTCGCTTATCACATCCACACCGATATCGGCAATCGCTGCCGCGGCGCAAAGGTCAATGGCCGTCTCGTGCCACTGAATACCAAGCTAAAAATGGGCGACCAGGTCGAGATATTGACAGCCAAACGCGGCGGGCCCAGCATGGACTGGCTCAACCCCGATCTCGACTACGCCGTCACCAACCGGGCGCGCAGCAAGATCCGCCAATGGCTGCGCAAACAAAATCGCGGCAAACACATCGCCACAGGCCGGGATGCGCTGGAACGCGAGCTGAAGCGGCTGGGCGTGCAAGAAAAGATGTCTTACGATTCGGTCGCGCGCCTGCTTGGCTTTGACAAGCTGGATGATTTTCTGGCGGCAATCGGCGCGGGCGATGTCACGGGTCCGCAAATCACCAACCGGGTGCTGGAAGAAGAACGGCGCAAGACAGCCGAGAGCCAGACCGATGCCGACCTGCTTAAACCGCGCAGCAAACGCGCCGGCACAAACGCCGCCAAGGGCGTCAGCATCATGGGCGCTGGCGGTCTGCTGGTCAATCTGGCTGGCTGCTGCTCGCCGATGCCCGCCGACGATATCATCGGCTACATTACGCGCGGCCGCGGCGTCACCGTGCATCGCTCCGATTGCCCCAATATCAATGCCCTGCGCGAAACCGAACGGCTGATCGAAGTCTCTTGGGGCACATCAGAAGATGAGCAGCATTACCTCGTGCCGGTCGAAGTGATCGCTTATGACCGCGAAGGACTGCTGCGCGAGATCACCACCATCATCGCCGACCAGCGGGTCAATATCGCATCTGTCGATGTGACGACCAGCCAGCATTATGCCCGGCTCAAGCTGCAGCTCGAGATCGCCAACAACCAGCAGCTAACGCGCATATTGACCAAGCTGGACATGCTGCACGATGTGCTGGAAGCGCGGCGGCGCTATTCCAACTGAGCGCGGCGATTCATGCGCATTGCCCTGCTGGAAAGTTATTATGGCGGCAGCCACAAAGCATGGGCGGATGGCTACCAGCGTCATTCTCGCCACGACATCGCGTTGATCACGCTGCCCGCTCAATTCTGGAAGTGGCGCATGCAAGGCGCTGCCATCAGCTTTGCGCGCCTGCTGCAATCCCAGCCCGACCTGATACTCGCTTCCAGCATGATCGACTTGTCGATCTTCCGCGCGCTGACTTTTCGGCGTCTGGGCGATGTGCCGCTGGCGCTCTACCTGCACGAGAACCAGCTCTCATACCCGCAAAACCAGCGACAAGGGCATGGCTGGCGTTATGGTTTCATCAATTACATCAGCGCGCTGACCGCCGATGCCGTCTACTTCAACAGCGCATATCACCAAACCGACTTCATGGCGCAGCTGCCGCGCATGCTCAAGCACTTCGCCGATTACAACGAGCTGGAGAGCATAGAGACCATTCGCCACAAGTCGAAAGTGCTGCCACTGGGCATCGACTTGCGCCGCTTTGATGCGCACCGAACAGCAAAGCCGTCGCATGCGCCGCCGCTCATCTTGTGGAACCATCGCTGGGAAACCGACAAGAATCCCGATGCTTTCGCGCGCAGCCTGATTCAACTGGCGGAGAGCGACTTTGATTTCCAGGCGGTTATCCTGGGCGAGCGATTTGGCGAGATGCCGGCGGCTTTTCGCAAGCTGCGAGAACAGCTTGGCGAACGAATCATCCAGTTGGGTTATGTGGAGTCTTTCGCCGAATATGCGCGCTGGCTGTGGCGGTCCGATTATGTCGTCAGCGCCGCCTGGCAAGAGTTCTTTGGCGCGGCTGTCTGCGAGGCGATGTATTGTCGCTGCATCCCCATCTTGCCCGACCGCCTCAATTATCCGCATCTGCTGCCGGACGAAGTCAAGCAAAACTGCTTATACGCGCGGGGCAAGCTGACGGCGCAACTGGCATATCACCTGGCTGACGGCGTTTGCGTGGACACGGACAGGCTGCGAGCAGAAGCTGCGAATTATGACTGGTCGCGGATGGTGCCGCAATATGACGAGGAATTGCAGGCGCTGGCTAGTCGTCTGGCGCCAGGCTAGCATCGGCTCCGTTCGATCTGGAATCGCTCGCTGATGGCGCGGACTCGGCCTCGGGCAATGCCGATTCCAATTGCAGCGATTCGGGCATATCGGCGCGAATGTGAAGAGAAAGGTTGTAGCGAGCGACGCCGACCACCGTTTCTTTGTCGCGCAGGGCGATCACTTCATTGCCACCGGCGCTGCCCCGCTTCAAGGTCTTCGCCAGCCCCAGCGACATATATTTGGCTTTGCTTCTGCTGGTCAGCGCCAGCGCAGTATCATCCAGACGACCGATGGTCGCAGCCGCGATTTGCTTGCTGCCCAGTGGCAAGCGCATGGAAAGCACGCCGCTGCCGCCGCGACCTTGCGTCTTGTATTCGTGCACCGGCGTGGTCTTGGCGATGCCCTGCTCGGTGATATTCCAGGCATAGAGCTTGTCATCGGCGATGAAAGCGGACACGACACGATCGCCCTGCGCCGCCAGTTTGATGCCGCGCACGCCACCAGCCGTCAGACTTGTCGGGCGCACATCCTGCTCGCTGAAGCGGATCGCATAGCCGCGCGCTGTCGTCAACAGCAACTCGTCATCGCCGCCGCTGTACAAAACGGCAACCAGCTTGTCCTTGCGCGCCATTTTCATCACGCTGAAGGTCGCCGACATCACGCCGGGCAATTCACCCACAGGCAGACGTTTGACCTGTCCGCCAGCCGTGACCAGGCAGACGAATCCGAACTGGAGCGAGGCGGGCAGACACAAGAACGAAACGACGCGCTGCCCGGGCTGCAAGGCGCACAAATCGCTGAACTGCATGCCCTCGCCGGCGCTTTCCACCTGCGGGACTTGCTGGACGGGCACGGTGGCGCAATCGCCATCATCCGCGAAGATATACATGATCCGGCCCGTTGTGCTGTGCTGCAGCCAACGCGGCGGATTCTTGGTGTTGACTGTGACGCGCGGCGGCTCGGCTAGTGGCGTGCGCCCCAGGTGCCCGCCTGTGCTCAGCAAGACGACGGTCGCTTCTTCTGGCACCAGGAAGTCGGCTTGCGAAAGATCGCTGGCCTCGCCATCGGCGATGATGGTGCGGCGTGGATCGCCATATTGCTGCTTCACCGATGCCAATGCCTCGGCAATATGCTCGCGTTGCTGCTGCGGATTGGCCAGCAGCGCCTCCAGCGACTTGATTTGCTGGCGCGTTGCTTTGTATTCGCTGCGGATCTTGCGGCGTTCCAGAGAAGCCAGGCGGCGCAGAGCCATATCCAGGATGGCGCTGGCTTGTGTCTCGCTCACCTTGAATTGCTTGACGAGGTTGCGGCGGGCAGTTTCGCTGCTGCGTGATTTGCGGATTGTCTGGATGACGGCGTCCAGCTCGTCCAGCGCGATCAGCAAACCCTCCAGCACATGCGCTCGTTCTGTCGCGCGCGCCAGGTCATAGCGGCTGCTGCGCTGCAATACCTCCAGGCGGTGCTCCAGATACACGCGCAGGGCCTGCTTCAATGTGAGCGTACGCGGCTGTCCATCGACCAGCGCCAGCATGATGATGCCGAATGTGCTCTGCAGCGGCGTGAGCTTGAACAGGCGCGCCAGCACAGCCGTAACATCGACATTGCGCTGCAGCTCAATGACCAGACGAACGGCATTCTGGCGGTCGGATTCATCGCGCATATCTGCCAAGCCCTTCAGCCGGCCAGCGTTGACCAGCATGGCGATGCGCTCGATCAGGGTCGTCTTGTTGGTCTGGTATGGAAGCTCGCTGATGATGATGCGCGACTTGCCGCCGCCCATATCTTCGACATGCACTTTGGCGCGCAGGGTGATCTTGCCGCGCCCGGTCGCCAGCGCTTGCCGCAGCATATCGTTCTCGCCGCGTCGCGCATAAATGACGCCGCCGGTGGGAAAGTCGGGACCCTTCACAAAGCACATCAGCTCATCGACATCAATATCGTCCAGCCGATGCCACTGGTCGAGCAGGTAGCGCAGCGCAGCGCAGACCTCGCCCAGGTTGTGCGGCGGGATATTGGTGGACATGCCAACGGCGATGCCAGACGCGCCATTGACCAGCAGGTTGGGCAGCATGGCGGGCAGCACAGTCGGTTCGTCAAGCGTGCCATCGAAGTTGTCGGCGAAATCGACCGTGTCTTTGTTGATATCGACCAGCAATTCGCCGCCGATGCTCGCCATACGCGCTTCCGTATAGCGCATGGCTGCCGCGCCATCGCCATCAATGCTGCCGAAATTGCCCTGCCCGTCGATGAGCATATAGCGCATGGAAAAGTCTTGCGCCATGCGAACCATGGTGTCATAGACAGCCGCATCGCCGTGCGGATGATACTTGCCCATCACCTCGCCAACGATGCGCGCGCTCTTTTTGTGCGAGCTGCCCGCGCCGACACCCATATCGTGCATGGCGTACAAGATGCGGCGGTGCACAGGTTTCAACCCATCCCGCGCGTCTGGCAGCGCCCGCGATACAATCACGCTCATGGCATAGCTCAAATAGGCATCGCGCATCTCGCTTGTGATTGCGACTTGATTAATCGGACGATCCGGCATCGAGCGGCCTCAGCGATTATCGAATAGCAGACAGACGGGTGCCGCGCGGACGGACAGGCGCAACGACACCATTGTAGACGGCAAATGGAAATGCTGTCAAACGCGCCGACAAGAGGGAAAGGGAGTTTTTCAACAATTCTACAGGATTTGAAGCCCCTCCCTCAATTTGAAGGAGGGGTTTGGGGTGGGGGCTAGATCTCGCTGAGAATCAGCCGTTCGAAGTCGTCGAAATCGACCACTGGCTCGGGCTCGAGCGCGCCCTGCTCTTCCAGCGTGGCGATCGGCGCGATAGCCTCGCGGTCTTGATAGGCGTGGAAGCCAGTGCCAGCCGGGATGAGCTTGCCGATGATGACATTCTCTTTCAAGCCATGCAGCGGGTCGACCTGCCCTTCGATAGCTGCGCCCGCCAAAACCTTGATCGTGTGCTGGAAGCTGGCGGCGGAAAGGTAGCTGTCAGTTTCCAGCGCGGCTTTGGTGATGCCCAACAGGACAGGCGAAGCGATGCAGATTTCTTTGCCCTCGGCGCGCAGGTTTTCGTTGATCTCGCGCAGCTTGCGGTCGTCGATCAGGTCGCCTGGCAGCAGATCGCTGTCGCCGGTCTTGGTAACTTGCACTTTGCACATCATCTTGCGGATGACGGTCTCGAAGTGCTTGTCGGCGATATTGACGCCCTGGCTGCGATAGACTTCCTGGATTTCGCTGAGCAGGTATAGCTGGGTAGCTTCTGTGCCCTGCACCTGCAAAACGCGATGCGGGCTCTTTGAGCCTTCCGTTAGCTGTTCGCCCGGCGCAATCTCCATGCCGTCATAGATTTCTTTGCGCAGCCGCGAATTCGCGGGGATTTCGTAGTCGTTCTCTTCGCGGATTTCCTTGCGGATGAAGATGGTCTCCTCTTCCAGGTGAATGACGCCGCTCATGGCAGCCGTCAGCTTGTCTTCGCCGTCGGTGGCCAGCGCCGCGCGCGCTTTGACTTCCTGCCCGTCCTCGACCTTGATTTCCCAGCCCTCGGGCACGACATGCACTTCGCTTTCCATCGTCTCGTTGATGACTGTGGCGATTCGCGCATTGTCTTCGCGCTCGGTCAAGCGCAGAATGCCGCCGTGTTCGACCACCACCGACTCGCCTTTGGGCTTGCGGCGAGCTTCGAACAATTCTTCGACGCGAGGCAGGCCGCTGGTGATATCGCCCTGGGCATAGACCGCGCCAGCCGCATGGAAGGTGCGCAGGGTCAGCTGGGTGCCAGGCTCGCCGATGGATTGCGCCGCGATGATGCCGACAGCCGCGCCGATATTGACCATCTCGCCCGTGCCCAGATCGCGCCCATAACACAAGGCGCAGCAGCCGTGAATCAGGTCGCAGGTCAGCGGGCTGCGCACAGCGATCGTTTCCAGGCTGGATTGCTGCAGTCGCTCGGCGATTTCTTCGTCGATCATTTCGTTGCGGCTGACGATCAAGTCGCCCGTTTCGGGATCGTGCAGATCGACCGCGGCGCAACGCCCGACAATGCGCTCGCTGATGGATTGCCCGCCGATATCATCACTGCGCCGGATTTCCAGCGCGTTGCTTGTGTTGCAGTCGATGCGATTGACGATCATATCCTGCGCGACATCCACCAGACGCCGCGTCAGATAGCCGGCATCGGCTGTGCGCAGCGCTGTATCCGCCAAGCCTTTGCGCGCGCCGTTTGAAGACATGAAGTATTCCAGCGTGTTCAAGCCCTGGCGGAAGTTGCTGCGGATGGGCAGCTCGATGATGCGGCCCGCCGCGTCTGCCATCAGGCCGCGCATGCCAGCCAGTTGCGTGATGGGTCCATAGCCGCCTTTGGTCGCGCCGGAACGCGCCATGATGGCGATGGGTCCATAAGGATCGAGCGTGCCTTCGATTTGGTCTTGCAGGTCGTCTTTGGCGCGCGTCCACTCGTCGACTGTGATTTGGTAGCGCTCTTCCTGCGTCATCAGCCCGCGCCGATAATCGCGCTCGGCACGCTGCACGACAAAGTCAGCCTGCTGCATGATGTCTTGACGCTCATCTGGCGTGGACAAGTCGCTGACAGCGATTGTCGTGCCCGAGATGGTCGCATAATGAAAGCCGAAATTCTTCACGGCATCGACCACTTCGGTGGTTCGGTCTGCGCCGATGACCTGATAGCAGCGCGCGACCAGCTGCTGCAAGCCCTTCTTGCCCATGGTTTCTTGCACAAAGCGCATTTCGTCGGGCAGGATGCGGTTGAAGATCGCCCGGCCGATGGTGCAGATTTCCGGCTCTTCTTGCGGCGAACGGTCGTCATAGACATTGCCCAGCAAGATGGGCGTGTGCAAGTCGACCAGGCCGATGCGATACAGGTATTCCACTTCGTCCATATCGACCACCACGCGCCGCTCGTGCAAGTTGGTGATCTCGAGCTGGTCTTCCAGCTTGCGCTCGCGCAGGTATTTGCGCATCTCGTAGGCATTCGCCAGCAAACAATCGACTTCGCCAGCCAGCACAGCATCGACAGTGCGGTCGACAGCCGAATTGATGATGCGCTGACGGCCGTTGGAGTCGGTGGTCGCTTCATCCGCGAATAGCTGCGTCTGCGGGATCTGGCGGAATTGCGCGTAGTAATAGCCGTTGGAGCGTTCGGCGATGCCTACGCTGTACTTGCCAGAATAGAGCGTCTGCTCGCTGCGGAACTCGTCGGCGCGCGACCGCAAAGCCACAATTTCGACTGATGGGTCCATGGTCAGGTAATAGTTGCCCAGCACCATGTCTTTGGCAGGCCCGACAATGGGCGCGCCATCGGAGGGCTTGAGCAGGTTGCGCGTGCTCAGCATCAATTCGCGGGCTTCTTTGACGGCTGGCTCGCTCAAGGGCACATGCACAGCCATTTGGTCGCCATCGAAGTCGGCGTTGAATGCCGAACAAACCAACGGATGAATCTGGATGGCTTTGCCCTCGACCAGTAGCGGCTCAAAAGCCTGGATGCCCAGCCGGTGCAGGGTCGGCGCGCGATTCAGCAGCACAGGCCGATCCTGGATGACTTCTTCCAGCACTTCCCACACTTCGGGCTGTTCGCGTTCGATGATGCGTTTTGCGCCTTTGACATTGCTGGCGTAATTGTATTCCACCAGCTTGCTGATGACGAAGGGGCGATACAATTCCAGCGCCATCGACTTGGGCAAACCGCACTGATGCAGCTTGAGTTTGGGACCAATGACGATGACCGAGCGCCCGGAATAGTCGACGCGCTTGCCCAGCAGGTTGCGGCGGAAGCGACCCTTCTTGCCTTTGAGCATGTCGCTCAGCGATTTCAGCTCACGGCGACCGCGCCGGCTCAAGGCTTTGCCGCGCTGGCTGTTGTCAATCAGGCTGTCGACCGCTTCTTGCAGCATGCGTTTTTCGTTGCGCACGATGACATCGGGCGCGCCCAGATCGAGCAGGTGCTTGAGGCGGTTGTTGCGGTTGATGACGCGGCGGTACAAGTCGTTCAAGTCGCTGGTGGCAAAACGACCCCCATCCAACTGCACCATCGGGCGCAGGTCGGGCGGGATGACCGGCAGCACAGTCAGGATCATCCACTGCGGGCGGTTGCCATCGGGTTCGTTGCCTTTCTTGTCGCGGTCGCTGTCAACCACAGTTTCGCGGCTCTTCGTCAGCCGTTCGACCACGCCCAGACGCTTGGTGGCTTTACGGGCGCGCTGCTTGGAGCGGGTCGTGCGCACCTCGTGCCAGAGTTCCTCTTCCATCTTCTTCAGGTTGAGGTTCTTGAGGATTTCATGGAAGGCTTCTGCGCCCATATCCGCCTGGAAGACATTGCCAAACTTGCCTTTCAGGTCGCGGTAACGACTTTCCGACAAGAATTGCAGGGCTTGCAATTCCGCGAGTTCGGTCAGCTGCGTTTCGGCATTGGCGCGCAGCTCGGTCATTTTTTCTTCCAGGCCAGACAGGTGCTCGCCCATGGCGCTTTCGACATTCGCGTTGGCCTGGTCGATATCGCCGCTGATCTTTTGGATCTCTTCGGCCTTCAGCGCCGCCATTTCGGTTTCCAGCGCGCTGAGGTATTCGGCGACCATCTCTTGCATGCGGCTGACATGGTCGCTGGTGATGGTTTCACCGCGCTCTATGACGACTTTGCCAGCCGATTCCAGGCGGATCTGGCTGGACGAAACTTGACCCAGCAGGTTTGAGATGCTGTCTTCGACTGTGCGCCCCTCGCTGACAGCCGCGTCGCTCAAGCGATCCCGCTCTTTTTCGAAGTGCTGGTCGATTTCGCTGACCATCCTGTCGAATTCGGCAGCGGCGCGATCCCGATTGCCCCGAAGTTCGGCCATCTGCTCGTCGATTTCGTCTTTGAGCTCGATTTCCTTGTTTTCCAGCTCCTGATGAATGCGCGAGATCGCGCGTTTGCGGGCGTCTTCGTCAACCTGGGTGATGACATACTGGGCGAAGTAGAGCACGCGGTCGAGGTTGCGCCGGCTGACATCCAGCAGCAAGCCCAGATAGCTGGGGACACGCCGCGTGTACCAGACATGGGCGACCGGCGCCGCCAGCTCAATATGCCCCATCCGCTCGCGGCGAACAGACGAGCGCGTCACCTCGACGCCGCATTTGTCGCAGATGATGCCCCGATAGCGGATATTCTTGTACTTGCCGCAATAGCACTGCCAGTCGCGCGTAGGACCGAAAGTGCGCTCGCAGAACAGCCCGTCCATTTCCGGGCGCAGCCGCCGATAATTGATCGTCTCCGGCTTGGTTACCTCGCCGTATGACCAGGAACGAATCTGCTCGGGCGAAGCCAAACTGATGCGCAATGCGCTAAAGTCTCGAGCCTCCAAGGACCAACCTCCTCTGCGCTGTGATGCGATGAATCAAAAGTCGCTGTACTGATGCCGTGCCGACGCACGATTTCCAATACAAACAAGACAACAGAGAGCACGGTCCCTGAGCCCCTAACACAAGGTCATATTTTGGCTTTTTCGCATCTTGCGAACATTGTAGCGCGATTCGCGAGGCTGTCAAGAGCGGGAATAATCTGGCAGGTATTGAAGCGCCTCCCTTATTTTTGGGAGCAAAACAACTCGCATTCAGCAATGCTGGACATGTATGCTATAATGCCCGCGCGAATTTGCAGCTGGAGCGCAGAACCATGCCGCAATTGCTCAATGTCGACAAAGCGCTGGCGCAGATCCTGGCTGATATGCAGCCGCTGGACAGCGAGAGCATCGCGCTGGCTGAATCGCTGGATCGCGTCATCGCCGGCGACATCGCTGCGCCACTGGACTTGCCGCCATTTGACAATTCGGCGATGGATGGATACGCCATCTGCCACGAAGACAGCGTCAACGCCAGTCCACAGCATCCAGCGACCTTGCGCGTCACGCAAGATATATCGGCGGGAGCAGCGCCGACAGAGACATTGCAGCCTGGGCAAGCGGCGCGAATCATGACCGGCGCGCCTGTTCCGACTGGCTGCAGTGCGGTGGTGCCTGTCGAAGACACCGATGACAACTGGCGCAAAGGCAGCAACCCGGACCCGCCCGAACAAGTGCAGATCTACAGCAGCTATGCGTTTGGCGCGAATATCCGACGCAAAGGCGAGAATATTGAGCGCGGCGCGACCATCATGCCAGCGGGCACAATCATCCAACCGGCAGAAATCGGCATGCTGGCGGCGATCGGCTGCGCGCGCTTCGAGGTGGTTCGCAAGCCCAAGGTCGTCATATTGGGCAGCGGCGACGAATTGGTCGATGTGCATGAACCGCTGGGCGCTGGCAAGATCCGCGATACCAACAGCTATACGCTGGCAGGCTTGATTCGGCAGGCCGGCGGCATCCCCATCCGTTTGCCCATTGCGCGCGACAATTTGTCAGAAATCCGCGCTTTGTATCGCCGCGCCCTGGGCATCAATCCCGACATGATCATCAGCAGCGCAGGCGTGTCGGTCGGGGCGGCCGATCTGGTGCGGGAAGTCATGGACGAGATGGGCGACATCGACTTTTGGCGCATCAATATGCGGCCCGGCAAGCCGCTGGCCTATGGCGCGCTGCAAGGCATTCCTTTCTTCGGTTTGCCCGGCAACCCCGTTTCCACGATGGTGACATTCGAAGTCCTGGTGCGGCCGGCGCTGGCGAAGATGGCCGGGCGCGCGCTGCGCAGAAAGACGATAATAGCGACCGTCGCCGAAGATCTGCGCTCGGATGGACGGCGCAGCTACAACCGCGTGCGGCTTTCGCGCGGAAGCAATGGCGTTGTGGCGCATTCCACCGGCAGTCAAAGTTCCGGCGCGCTGATGTCCATGCTGCTGGCGGATGGGCTGGTCATTATCCCGGAAGGACAGCGCCTTGTGTCAGCTGGCAGCGAATTGCCGGTGCTGCTGCTGCGAGCGTTCAAGTAGACAGCGAGGTTGACAGCCATGCGCGATATTCGCCGAATTCAGATGCTGCTGATCGTGATCGGTCTGGTGGTCGCGTCGTATTTGAGCTACTTGAAATTGACCGATGTGCCAGCCGTCTGCGTAGAAGCTGGCGCCTTCGACTGCAATGTTGTGCTCAACAGCCGCTATTCAGAGCTGGCTGGCATACCAATCGCCTATCTGGGCTGGGCGGTGTATGCCATCATCGGCGCGCTGCTGCTGCTGGAAACGCGCGTGGAATTTCTGCGCGAAAATGGCAGTCTGCTCATCTTCGGCATCGGGCTCTTCGCCTGGCTGTTTTCGATGTGGCTGGTGTATGTCCAGGTGGGCTTGCTGCAGGCGCTCTGTCCCTGGTGTCTGACGCACGAATTGAACTTTACGATCCTCTTCGGCACGATTGTCTACCGCGTATATCGCACCTTGTGAGAACGGATTAGCGAGGCGCGCCACGCAGGGTTCTCGCCAGGATGTCCTCTTGCTGGCGGCGGTGATTGCGGCGGTTGTTTTGACGATCTCCTTGACGAGCGCCAGCGCTGTCATCGCTTTGCATCGCGCGGCGGAATGCTTGCGCCATAGAGGTGGGCAGGGCTTCGTCTTCGGCTTTTTCAATCGCGGCGGGTTCTTCGGGCTGCTTCATCGTCAGGTCGATCTTGCGCGGGCGGCCGCTCTTTTTGATGACTCGCACCTCGACAGCTTGTCCCACCGCGGCGACATCGCTGGGTGAACGGACATAGTCGTCAGCCATTTCTGATACATGCACCATGCCAGGTCGTTCCGCGCCAAAATCGACAAAGACGCCAAAATCTTCTACGCGGATGACTTCACCGGTGTAGGTGTTGCCCTGTTTGATGGTCGACCAAGGCACTGCGGGCGGTTTCTCAAAGGTCAAGGCGACATGCCCATCGCGCCGCGTCTTATATACAAACGCGGTGATTTCTGCGCCCGGCCGCATGTTGGCGTCGCTGTCGTCCGCGCTCAGCTGCGATACATGCAGCAAGGCATCTTGTCCCGTGCCGATATCCACCAGTGCGCCATATATGCCCAAATGCCGCACCTTGCCTTGCACTTCCGCGCCGATCATCAGCGCCCCCGCTTCCACTGCCATACTTTGCTCGCTCCTCAAACTGGTGTATTTGTGTTGGGCTCAGCTTGTCGGGCAGATTTGTTCATCGCCGACGCCTTCGCCAACATAATCGTAATTTTCGCCGCTGTATGCTGCAAATGATGAAAAGCCTGCCCAATCGAACAAGCTGGTGCATTCCAGCAACTGCTGCTGTTCAGATTCTCCCAGATACAGCACGCCGATGATCTGGCTGCTGGTCGAAAGCGAACCTTGCGCGGGGTCGGCAACGAAGGCATAGACCACCAAGGAGCGGTCGGTGTACATCAGCGCGACATAGGCTTGCGCATCGTTGACCTGCTCGCCGATTGCATAGGTTGGTTCGCCATACCGATCAAAAACAGGACCGAATGTCATGATCGGCGCCGTCTGCAGCAGGAAAGACGATACGCTTTCGCCATCGCGGCTCACCAATTGACAGCAGCCGGGATTGTCGCCCTCGGCAAAAGTGAAGCTGCGCGCCGGGCTGCCCTCTTGTGGGTCGGGCTCTTCGACAATCTTGAAGCGGGCATCGCCTTCAATGATCAATTTGGCGTCGCGATAGCTGGTTTCTCCAGGAATAATGCCTTGCCAGCAAGGCGCTTCGCAGGGATCGCCCGTCATCAGGCTGACATCACGCAATTTGGTTTCGTCCAGCAGGTTGACTTCGCCACCACAGGCGGAAAGCAGCAGCGCAGCCATCAACAGACACAGGGGCAGAAATCGGTTCATCTGGCTTCGCTTTCGCAACATAGCGGATGTGACAATGCGACCATCATATCAGAGTACGCCAGCATCGTGCAATAGCGCGCCAAGTCGAATTTCATCCTGCGCTCAGCCCGCACCCACGGTCAGCGCGAGCGTATAGACGCCGATCGTTCCGCCGTACTGGTTGCCATAGCGGGTGGCGATGATCGCATAGGGTCCGTTGTCCGGCAGGACAAACTCGCTGATCAGCGAATCGGTGCTGCGGCCAGTCGCTCCTAGCAGGTTGGGGTCGGCATCGTCATTGGCGGCCAGCTCGCGGTCGCCGGGGCTGATCAGATACAAGTTGGTGTCGAGCGTCTGCGATGCCATGCTGATGCTCACCGAATCGCCAGCAACGCCATTGAAGCCATAGACATCGAAGGTGTTGTCGCCAGAGATGATGCCAGAAACCGGCTGCCCGAACTGGATGGCGGGCGGGTCGAAGGCTTCGCTCTGATAAGCCAGCGTGCGGCTGCCAGCATCAATGAAGCCCGCTTCGCCAGCGATCGCATTGCCAGAAGGTTCGACGCTGAAGTTGGTCAGGTAGCGCTGTCCCGGCAAGGGGAATTGGATCTGGTTGACCAGCGGGATTCCGCCGACCTCGATGACAAGCGCGAAATCGACCGGTGGCGGCTGCTCGGAACAGGTATTTTGATACCAGACTTCCACTTCGTAGGTGCCAGGGCGCAAGCGACCGGGGGGCCAATAAATATGCGAGACTGGCGCGCCCGTCTCGGCAGGGACGCAGTTGACATTGCCGTCTTCTGCCAGGATGCCGCCGCTGGTCACGCTGGGATTGTCGTCATATACGGACTCGCCGACCGGGTCGCGCACCAGCAGCTGCAAATCCGCGCCAGTGCTCCAATACAGGCTGACTTCAATATCGCCTTGCGGCAAGTTCAGGGCGCTGGTCTGGGCGGGGACATCGGCAGTCGCGCCGGTCAGCGTCAGTTCAAATTGTCCGACAGTGCCGCCCAGCTCTTTGCCATAGCGGGTGGCGACGATGGTGTACAGACCGCTGCTCAACAGGCGCGCGTTGGCGATGCTGGAATCGGTCGTGCCGCCGGCATCATCGTTGATATTGACGACAGTTCCGGCTGGATCGACCAGCTGCAGGAGCGTGTCCAGGTTCGGTCCGACCGCCTGCATATTGATCGAGACGATTTCTTCTGCCGCGCCTGCGAAGCGATAAGCCACGACCGGCTGGGCATTGGTGATTGCGCCTGTTATGGCTGTGCCTCGCGCAATCGGCTGGGCGACAGAAGCCGCGGCGGCATATCCGCTGGGCAGGATATTCAAGCTGCTGCTGGGATACGCGCCGCCCTGGCTGACCACGGCGCTGCCATCGGCTGCGATTTCAAAGCGGGCGACATAGACGCTGGATTGTCCCGGCGCTGGCGGAGATAGCGTGCCGGATGTTTGTCCGCTGGAAGCGCCATCGACGCTGACATCGGCGAAGAATTGCACGCTGCCGGTCTGGGCATCGCAGGCGGATTCATAATAGACGATGATTTCGTAGCTGCCAGTCGGCAAATAGCCGGGCTGCCAGGTGGCGGTCTCGACCGAATTGTCGCTGACGACTTCGCAGAGGCCGTTGGCGTCAAAGCCAAAGACGCCGCCGTTGCTGGTCGCGCGCGAATCCCAGTGCAGCGCTTCGCCCGTGGGGTCGCGCAGCTCCAGGTTGAGGTCGGCAGCGCCGCTCCAGCTCAGGCGTACTTCTATGCCGGCATTCAGCAATACCAGCGAGTCTTCGGCAGCCGCTGCGCCCGCATCGACAGGCACGGCAGCTGGCGCAGAAATCGCCAGCGAAATCTCGTAACTGGTGTCGTTTATTGTGCTGCCAGGAGCGAAATAGACAAACGCATGATAGCGTCCGCCGGTTGGCAGGGGCACATCCGCCAGGTTGATCGCGCCAGCCGCGGCGCTATCGGCTGCCTGGGCGATTGTGTTGCCGCCGCTGTCAACAAGCAAGAGCGCCAAGGGGCTGCCCTGCCCTGACAGCGATACCGTTGCGACTGCGCCAGGCGCGGCATCAAAGACGAAGGCAGACGCGCTGGCATCGGCATCCAAGGCACCCGGCACGGCAACGCCCGGCAGCAGCGCTTTCCCGCCAGCCTGCGCCGCCACCGGCAGCAAGCAAGCCAGCAGAATCATCAATACAAGTCCCAAGGACCCGGCAGAGCCTTTGCGCAGAATCATAATCAAGCCAGGCATGCTTTGAACCCTCCATCCGTGCGGCACGGAATCTCGCTGTGCAGGGAAGTGTAGCCGATTATGCACCGGCTTGCCAGTTGCGCCCTCGTCGCCGCGAGTCCAGGCTGCCTATGCGCCATCCAGCCCCAATTCGGATGCGTGATCTTGCATGGCGCGCAGCACCAGCGGCACATGGAAATCCCAGACATCCACGCCCAGCACCGCGCAGCCATCAATCACATCCTGGCGGTTGACACCGGCCGCGAATGCCTTGTCTTTCCACTTCTTGCGGATGCTGCGCACCTTGACATCGCGGATGTCTTTGCTGGGGCGGACGAGGGCGACGGCGGTGATCAAGCCGGTCAGCTCGTCCACGGCATAGAGCGCCTTGTCGCGCAGGGTTGTGCGGTCATCGGCAGCCAGCGGACCATGACTGAGGATGGTGCGAATGTCTTCTTCGCCCAAGCCCCGCTCGCGCAAGATGGGCGCGCCGTGCATGGGATGCTGCTCCAGCGAGGGATGAATCTCCCAGTCGAAGTCGTGCAGCAAGCCGACCAGCCCCCACGAGTCGGCGTCTTCGCCGTAGTGCTCGGCATAGGCGCGCATGGCGAATTCGACCGCCAGCATGTGCTTGCGCAGGGAGTCGGACTGCACGAATTCGCGGACGATGTTGTAGGCGTCAGAACGGTTCACAGGGCAATTTCCTCGAAGACTTGGGGAATGATGGCATCAAGCGCCGAGTCTAGGTCGCCATGGAAAGGAGCGCAAGGGACATCCAGGTAGCTGAAGACGGTGTGCATGCGCTTGTAGCCGTCAGGCGCGCCGAGCTCGATCCAGTGATGCCCGCGGTTGGTGAGCTGGTGTTTGTTGTTGTCGCTGAGGGTCTGAGCGATGAAGATGTTAGAGCGGCGGGCGATGGCGCTGTCGGCAGATTCGGGGTTGCCCTTGCCCATCAGCTTGACCTCGCAGAAGAATTGCTGACCGGACGCGGACAAAAAGTGAAAGTCGACCTCGCGGGATTCGCCGGTGAGTCCCTTGCCGGCGTAATGGCTTGCCGGAACATGGTACAGCTTCGCCAAAGTGAGCATGAGCGGGAGTTCGAGTCGTTTGCCCAGCCCGCTCCATGCGCCGCCGCGGATCTCGGCGTGTTTGGCGGCGAGCGTGTTGACGACGATGAGGGATTCGTGGAGGGACATGTGGAGTCCCACGCCGTTGCGCAGCAACTCGATCTCAAATTCCATACTTGGATTGTTGTTTTCGAGGAGCGTAGAGATTGCGTGCGGCAAGTCTTCGGGATAGGCGATTGGAATATGAGCAAATAGTCGACTTTTGGCGGGCGGCGGGGCGAGATCCTGCGCTATCGGCTCAAAAATGACATGGTCGTCGCTTTCGTTAAAGACAGAGTGGCGCATACTGTATCGGTTTTCTTCAACAACCTGACCCTCGAGCTTGCCGAGACCGATGTCCCGAAAGTAGCTGATACAAAAGTCGCCGAACTCCCATTTGTTCGCAAGCCAGACAAACTCGCTGTTATCACGGTTGGTGATCAAGAGGCGTAGCAGGGTCTGTAGTTCGTGCTGGTGCATATTGGTACTGTCGTGCGCCGATGGCTCGCTTACGAGTTTAACACTTCAGCGAATTTACGCGTGACGCGATTGATAGTCTCGCGCATGTTGTATAGCGTGTCTTCGGGATCCTTAACCTCGTCGTTTCCAGCCCTTTCGTGTTCCAGTGCAAGCGAGTATTCAATAGCCGCGACCTCGTAGGTCATTTCGCGAAATTGCGCGCCGTTGGTGTTTCCCTTGCTCGCCTGCAAAGCGCGATCAATTTGAATGTGGTCAAGGTTAATGTAAATCGTCTTTGATTCGCTTTCGTATCGCGAGCGCGGATTTGCAGCCGCCGCGTTTTCATGGCGAACTGAGAATCCACCACTCCGCCGCCGCCTATTGCCTTCTGTTTGTCCTGTCTTCTTTCCCTTGTCTTCTCCGTCTATCAACGAGGGACCAGGACGAGGAGTCTCGCCTTCTCCAGCGTCAGAACCGCCTCCACCATCCTCGCCGCGCTCGTGTCCAGCCTGCGTCGTATCGGTAGGAATGTCGCCGTCGCCGGGTAGCACGCCTTCATCACCTTCGGAATCTGCGGTCGCCATGGAGCCTGCTTTGGATGTTGCCCGCCGCGCTTTGTCAAGCTTCGTTTCCAGTTCAGCAAAGTCTTCATTCAGCAACTTTGCGATCTGTCGCTCTGCTCTACGCAGTCGCTTTGCTTGCGCGCTTTGCCGTTTCTCGTCTGCTTCCTTAAGTAACGCAGCGTGCACCTTTTTGAGTTCATCTCCAATCCACCACTTAAGCCGCGCGACAGCTGGATTGTCGTCTTTTAGCTGCATGCTTCTCGTATTATCGAAAGCGGGTATTTCCGAATTGCCATCTTCAAGCATAGGCACATCGACTTCGCCGAATATGTACTTGGCATGTTCGCCATTGCCAATATCCCCAGCAAAAGTCTCGTGCCAAATGCCCCTTGAGTATATGGCGATGCCCTGTTCCTCTCTTGAAAGCGGAGTGCCTGCAACCTTTATGACAAGTTCTACCTCGCCAATGAAGTCAACAATGTTTGAAGGCGGTGGCAGGTTGTAAAGCGAACGATGCGCTGGTTCCTTGAATTCACACTCGATTCCATCAATGTATACCGTCGCTCGCCCTTTGTGTCGATTCAAGTGACGCTCTATGAACTTCAGCACCGTTTCAGTTTTTGGCTTCTTGCCTTTCACAAAACCACGTACTGTCACAAGCGTACCATCTGCCTCCGATGTTGCCTCGTCTACAACTTTGTCCTCAACTGGAAACCTCGACCCATGCGCGGCAGATTTAATGTCATGCTTGGATAGCGCTACAACATTCCGCTTACCGCTCTGCACGGTGTCTATCTCAATCGCGTTTGCCAAGCCGAATGCCGCGCACTTGCCGGTCCCAAACTTGCCACGTGTAGACTTTCCACGTTTTCTCTGGATATTCTCGCCGTGCATCTGAAAGAAATTGCTCAGCTCTTCACGGGACATTCCGCGCCCATCGTCACGAATGGAAAGAGACTTGCTATCCAATTTCACTACGACATTTACAGGTCTATCGTCCTTTGCGGCATCCAGCGAATTAGATACATACTCCCAGACTACTTTCTCGAAAGTGCTGAAGTATGCTGCGTTGTGAAGTAAGTCGTTCGATACATGCGTATCGACATAGATCGGCTTGGGAGACTTGCTCATTTATACGAACTCGCTTTCAAACTTTAGCTCAAGGTATTGCCACAGGGGCTCAAGTTGCATATCGCCGCACAAGCTGGAAGCTACGAAATTCAATCGGCGTTTGCGCGCGGCATCGGAGAAATACTCGTTAACCCTGACGAAATCGTGAAAGTGACGCTTTGCTATCTGTTGCCTGTTGCCGTCGGAAAACAGGTTTACCGCTTCAGTTTCAGCCAGGCGAACACGCTCGAGTTGTTGCGCATATATCAACGAACCTCTTTGCGCAGCAATATGCTTTACCCACATGGGGTCGCCGCTTTCGTAGCGACACTTGATCCACTCCTGACCAGTGCGCGACAGCATCCAGCCTTTGACATTGCTGCCATAAACATGCGCGTCGTAACGCTTGCGCCGCGCATCGCCCAAGCCTTGCAGCACAACATTGATGTCAATGAATTCAGGATACTTTCGACAGGCAAACTGACCAGGCGCGAGCTTGTCGACTTCCAGCGCAATATCTTCCGTATGGACGCTCTGTTCATGGCCGCCCACGTTGCCCAGCGCTATCGTTACCAACTGCCTATTTGGCAATGTTGTCATCATCGTCTCCGAACAGCGATACGGTAACTTGGCGCGTGTCGGTGTTGAACATGATGGTAATCCTATCGCCAACTTGGCAGTCTTTCAATTGGAAAGCTGGTCGCAGGCCTCGGATTTCGTTGTCGGTGACGACCACTTCGTTGCCATCCGGGTCGCCCGCCACCAGTTCCCACACGCCTGATAAGTTTGGCAGGTTCTCAGATGTAATCATGCCATGACCGACAGCAAGCGGTCCCAAATTAGCAGAAAGTATGATATTGCCATACATATCGAAGCTGTGCTCTAGGTCAACGCGGACTTGAGACGCGCTTCTTCTGGCTCGCTCAATTTGTGCTTGGTCAGGTTGCGTTCCACGCAGCTTATATAGGCTATGCTCAAACTTGTCGAAAAGTGGCGAGCGGCGAAGTGTTCCGTGCAAGCTGGCGTATGAGAGTTCACTAGCAAGTATCGCCTGCCCCAGTTCATTGTGATGTGCTACGCCTTTACCGGAAGTGATTGCCTGCAAAATGACTTGCTCTCCCCTGTTTAGCGCCTCATCCATTTCGCCATTCCAGCACCACAATCCTTCCTCAAGCGTGTATCCGTAGTTCTCCAGGATGGACGAAAGAACACCCAATGGCGGCACAGGAAACTCAGTCCTCACCAGCGTGTGCTCCAGACCAAAATAGATGTCTCGCAGATTCAGAGGCCCACAGAAGGTCGACATCTTGAACATCGCCCCACGAAATACATTGAACTTTGACACTGACTGCGGCATGTATTCGTCACTGAGTGACATGAACCAGCCTGCCGAGACTTCAATGAAGCCTTGCGCTTCAAGCCATTGGAGCAAGGAATCCCGGCCTGATGTAATCCGGTTATCTTCAGTCAGCCATTCAATTCAGATTGCACCAGAATGTCTCAAGTGCCGCAGAATCAGTCTGCGCTCGTCCGCGCGAACCGCATTTGATGAGTGCATGAAACGTGCTGGAATTGCTGTCTTGCCTTTTCTACGCAGTTGCAGGATGTATTGGAGACTAAGTGGCAAGGCGATTGCAAAATCTGTGGATTCGAGCATAGCGACCATCAATTCAAAGGGATCATATTGGGCGAGTTTCTTATTCGTCCATTGCCCCATGAGACCAGAACTAAGCAATTTCGTCGACCATCCCTGATAGCTACTATCCAGGTCGTCGCCAAATCGCAGGGCGCTCCTTGTCCGAAGCATAGGTCTAGTGGAAATTACTGGCGTAATTCGAGCCAAGCCCTGCTTCTGCAATTGTCTGACTCTTTCGCGGGTAACACCGATTTCTTCAGCTACTGATTGCAATGTATTTGGATTGAAGCCGAATCGAAGTCGGATAATTTCTAGCTCTCTGGGTGGCAATGGAGATAGTATGTCTTCAAGCTCTTGCGTCACATTCGTATGGGACGAAAGTATCTTGGCAAGTTTGAGGTACAAGTCCTTGCTATACACGTTCTTGTTTGCGACAAGACTGCCTACAGTTTCGCCATCAATCTCGACTTCTGGATGAAGCAGGCCCGCCTTCAGCTGTCTGGACAAGGAAGCCTGCTGCCAGGCAATGACTTCGTGCACGGCAACTTGCGGCGGGCCCCATTCAAGGAACAAGGGGTTATCGTTCTGCGGCGAAAACGGTATAGAACTAGTCTCGGAATATTGAGAGCGGCCTCTGTGAATATGAATGCTCTCCAATTTTCGCTCAATCTCGGCTATTCCTTTTTCTCCAAGATTCCTGACATCCCATAGCGCGTCTCTGTCATGATCATACAGAAGCTGCCCGATGGTTTCGATCCCGGCGCGAAGCAAGGCATTGCGCACGCGAATGCTGAAACCTAGCGTCTTTATGGAGTCTTCTTCGTTGTAAAACCCAGAATCTTCGTTCGCCAATGCAATCTCGCGCTAGAATATTGTCTTGCCTATTTTAGCAGACGTCGTCCACGCATTACCTTGAGAACAAACACTTAATCCCTACCCCCGTATCCCGCCCTCCGTCATCATCACGACATCCAGCGCCGCGTCCAGCTCTTCCTCTCCCATCAGCCCCAGCTCCAGCACGACCTCGCGCACGCTTTTGCCTTCTGACAGCGCTTTTTTCGCCACTTTCGCGCCGTTGTTGTAGCCGATGATCGGGTTCAGCGCCGTCACCAAAATCGGGTTGCGCGCCAGCCAGCTCGCCGTCCGTTCGCGATTGACCTCCAGCCCGACCAGCAGCTTCTCGGTAAATGCGCCCACCGAGCCGATCATCACCTGCATGCTTTCGTTGAGGTTGTGGGCGATGACGGGCATCATCACATTCAGCTCGAATTGCCCGGCCGCCCCGCACAGGTTGACCGCCGTGTCGTTGCCCATGCAGTGATACATCGCCTGGTTGAGCATCTCGGCCAGCACGGGATTCACCTTGCCGGGCATGATGGACGAACCAGGCTGCACGGGCGGGCAGGTCAGTTCGGCGATGCCGGTGGTCGGTCCTGCGCTGAGCAGGCGCACATCGTTGGCGATGCGCGTGAAGTCCATAGCCAGGTTGCGCAGCGCCGCGCTGAAAAAGACGGCGTCTTGCATGGATTGCATGGATTCGAAGAGATCGTCGCTCTCGGTCAGCGCGATGCCCGATAATGCCGATAGCTTGGCGACCATGCGCGCGTGATAGTCGGGGTGCGCATTTAGACCCGTGCCAGCCGCCGTGCCGCCGATGCCCAGCCGCCGCAGCCCCTCGGCCGCGAAACGCACTTTGTCCATCTGCCGCTCGATTGCGCTCGCCCAAGCGCCGACTTCTTGCCCCAGCCGGATCGGCACCGCGTCTTGCAGATGCGTGCGCCCGGTCTTGACGACATCGTCCCATTCGGCTGCTTTGCCGCGCGTGACCTCGACGAAGCGCCCGAGCGTCAGCAGCAGTTCGTCCAGCCGCCACAGCACGCCCAGCCGGATCGCTGTGGGGATGGTGTCGTTGGTCGATTGCGCCATATTGACATGGTCGTTGGGATGCACGGGCTTGCCACCCGCAGCGACCGCAAAACCAAGCAGCTGATTGGCGCGGTTCGCCAGCACTTCGTTGGTGTTCATATTGTGGCTGGTGCCGGCGCCGGCCTGGAAAGGATCGACCACGAAATGCTCATGATGTTCGCCGGCCAGCACTTCATCGCCCGCCTGGATGATGGCAGCGGCGATTTCGGGGTCGAGCAGCCCAAGATCGCGGTTGACTTCCGCCGCCGCCCGTTTGATGAGCGCCATGCTCCAGATGAAAGCGGGCAGGGGTTTCATGCCGGTGATGGGAAAGTTGTCGAGGGCGCGCTGGGTCTGCGCGGCATAAAGCGCGTCCGCCGGCACTCGCACCTCGCCCAGCGAATCCATTTCCACACGATAGTCGGCCATCAGTTGTCTCCTTGCGCGCAAACAGAAAGGACGCCAGCATTCTAGCGTCCTTCGAGCGTATTGAGAATGTTGCGCCGCCATTCCATACTACAGAAGGTGCCTGTAGGGGCTAGCCGCTGGCTCGCCCGTTTGAGTCCTAACTGCGACACAAACCCAGATATGGGGTAGTTAGGCGCTGTACAATTCGCTCACCTTGTCCCAGTTGATGACATTGAAGAAGGCGGTGATGTAGTCGGGACGGCGATTCTGATAATGCAGGTAATAAGCGTGTTCCCAGACATCAATGCCCAGCAAGGGCGTAGCGCCATCCATCAGCGGCGTGTCCTGATTTGGCGTGGATGTAACGCTCAGCGCGCCGCCGTCATTCACCAGCCATGCCCAGCCGCTGCCAAAGACGCCTTTCGCCGCGGATGAAAATGCCGACTGGAATTCGCCAAAGCTGCCGAATGCGCTGTGGATGGCGTCCGCCAGCGGGCCGCCGGGTTCGCCGCCGTCAGCCGGGCTCATCACCTGCCAGAACAAGCTGTGATTGGCGAATCCGCCGCCATTGTTGCGCACTGCAGTCCGAATGTCTTCCGGCACGCTATCCAAATCGGCGAGTATGTCCTCTATGCTTTTGCCCGCCAGGTCTGTGCCTTTGATGGCTGCATTGAGCTTGTTGATATAGCCGGCGTGGTGCTTGCCATGATGGATGCGCATGGTGCGCTCGTCGATGTGCGGTTCCAGCGCGGCATAGTCATAGGGCAACTCGGGAAGCGCAAACAGCGGCGACTCGTCTGTGTGCGCCGCCACGCCCCCCAACCGCCCGCCGATCAGAACCGCGCCAGCTGCAGCGCCTGCCAGTATCTCGCGCCGGCTAATCATCAGCCTGCCGCTGCGTACAACTCAGCCACCTTATCCCAGTTGACGACATTGAAGAAGGCGGCGATGTAGTCCGGGCGGCGGTTCTGATAGTTGAGGTAATAGGCGTGTTCCCAGACATCAATGCCCAGCAAGGGCGTAGCGCCATCCATCAGCGGCGTGTCCTGATTTGGCGTGGATGTAACGCTCAGCGCGCCACCATCCGATACCAGCCATGCCCAGCCGCTGCCGAAACGCGTCGCTGCTGCCGCGGAAAAAGCCGACTTGAAATCGTCGAAGCTGCCGAATGCGCTGTTGATGGCATCCGCCAGCGCGCCACTCGGTTCGCCGCCGCCATCGGGGCTCATGATCTGCCAGAACAAGCTGTGGTTGGCGAAGCCGCCGCCATTGTTGCGCACAGCGGTGCGAATGCCCTCGGGCACGGCATCCAGATCGCCCAGGATCGCTTCAATGCTCATGCCTTCGAGCTCGGTGCCAGCAATGGCTGCGTTGAGGTTGCCGGTGTAACCTGCGTGGTGCTTGCCGTGGTGGATGCCCATGGTCCGCGCGTCTATGTGCGGCTCAAGCGCGTCCTCTGCGTATGGAAGTGCTGGTAATTCGAAAGCCATGATTCTGCTGCTCCTTGTGGTATGGCTCGGTCGATATGTCCCGCCTGCGCGGAATCTGCCATTATTATAGCTGCGCGACACGAGAATGTCCAATTGACGAGAATGGGGGGAGCGAGTTAATCTACCCGCAATCGCCCTCCGGCACGACATATTCCGCGGCGATCCAGCCCCGCGCGCCGTGATAGTCCACCTTGAACCAGCCAGCCGTCCGCTCCAGCGCCGTCAGCTTCGCATTGTACGGTATCGCGCCGATGACCTCCCCGCCAGGCGCAGAGCGGAAATTCAGCGCGTACTGCAGCAGCACCATGCAGTTGCTCAGACTGCGGTAAGCCTGCGGAGTCGCGCTGGCAGACGGGGCGGGCGGTCCTGCCACCAGCGCCACTTGCCCAGCCCCATCGACATTCGCGCAGAGCAAGCCGCCCGGCTGATTGTGCGCGGGCAAATCCGCCACCGTCCGCGGCAGCGCAGCCGTATCGATGTACTTGATTGCCCCGCTGGTCGCCCAAAAACAGACTTCCGTATTCGGCGTGACCCAGCCCCAGATGTCCACGACGGCGGCAGGATTGGCCGCGGCAAGATCGGGATGACCGATGCCCATGCCCTCTACGCGCTGACAGCTTGTGCCGCTGCTGGCGTTGTTCACCACGATGAAAGGCTGCAGGGTCAGGCAGCTTTGCTCGGGCGAATAGCGGAAGTGCGGGCTGGGCGTCCAGGTCGGATAGATGCGCCGTCTTGGGCGGTCGTCTTCGCCGTCTTCGTCGCCATCGCCATCGTCTTCATCGCCGAAATCGACTGGTATCTGTCCGGGCGCGAGCGTGGCGGTCGGCGTGGGCGTATCCGTCGGCGTATTGCTGGGCTGCCCCGGCATGAGCGTATCGGTGGCGGTGGGCGTAGGCGTGATGGTCGGCGTCGGCGTGACGGTCGCTGTGGCTGTCGCTGTGGGCGTCGCCGTCGCGGTTGCCTGTGTCGTCGCCGTAGCCGTAGCCGTAGCGGTGGGAATGGCTGTGTTCGTGGCTGTGGGCGTGATGGTCGCGGTGGCTGTCGCTGTGGCCGGCAGCGCCTCGCCCGCGCCCTCATACGCGCCGATATCGCAAGCCGTGCCAACGGGCCGCGTCGTGCCGGCCTGGTCGACCGTCGCCAGCGAATTGCAGGAAGCAGTCGAGACCTTATTCAAAGCCGGGCTGTCGCTGTAGAATTTGTAATAAGGCGGGCTGCCGCTTGTGCTGGGGAGAAGGCGCGGATCGCCGGACTCCTGGTTCAGGGTGCAATTTGAGCTGGAGCCGCTGCCGATGATATTTGTGAGCAACGCTCCCATTAAGGCGCTGCTGGTGACTTGACAATTCTGGTTGCTGTTGCCGTAGATGATGCTGTAGCGCAGTTGAAATCTGACGTCAGTGGCATAGACGCCGCCGCCCTTGACAGCATCCGACGTGTTCGCGGTATTGCCGGTGATGGTCGTGAAGGTCACGTTGAGATATTGTTCGGGGTTTGTGGGATAAGTGTAATTGGCGAAGATGCCGCCGCCGCGCAGGCCCGAGGTGTTGCCGAAGATGCTGCTGTTGGTGATCCTGGCGTTGGTTGTGCCTGTGGTGTGCGTGCCTTGAATCGAGATGCCCCCGCCGATCCCGGCTGCGGTATTGTTGTAGACGGCGCTTCCGCTCATCGTGAAGGTGAAGGTGCCCACCAGATAAATGCCGCCGCCGCCGCCGCTAACCCTCGCGCTGTTGCCGTATATCGAGCTGTTCGTGATGTTCAGGGTGGCCGGCGCGCTTGGTGATCCCGTAGCATGGATGCCGCCGCCGTTCCCGGCAAAAAGACTTGCCTCGCGTCCGGCATTGGAATTCTTCACGACTGAATTTTGCAGCGTCAGCTTGCCGCGATATACATATATCGCGCCGCCAGTGCAGCTGGCGGTAAGGCATGCGCCGTTGGTCAGGATCAAGTTGTCGATTGTCAGGTCGCCGGATACAGCAAAGATCCTATAGCTGTTAGTGCCGGAAATGGTATTGCCATTGCCGTTTATCCGTATTTTGCTGCTGATGGTGGGCAGCGAGCTTGCATTGCTGCTTATGTTATAAGTCGGGCTGCCGCTGGGGATGACGATGGTGTCGGCGCCATCGCTGGTGCCGCTGACGAAATCCGTGCCGGCTTCGCAGCTGCCGACTCCGGTCGTCTCTCCGTTGGCTTCATTGATGGCTTGCACCAAGGTGCAGGTGGCGTCGACATTGATGGTGGCGGCGTACGCGGGCAGCGCCGGCAGCAGCAATAAAATGAGCGGAATTAGAATGAATTTAAGTAGAAACCCGGAGTTCATGACGAACCCCGGGGACGGAGATTTAGCGAGAAATTCGGGGGGGGGGGGGGGGGTAAATGGCGGCATATTCCGCGCCGCGGCTACCTTCGTCGCTGTTCTCAAAATGGCTGGCAGGATATGCATGACTGCAAAACCTCTCACAAGTGGGACTATCAACCAAGTCAATTAAAATATCATTTTCAGCTTTTGTCAAGCGATTGAGCTTATTTCGCAGGCCAATCGCATCAAAACGAAATCCATAGCGACAGCGACCAACCAAAGCAAATGGACAATTTTATGCGTTTGCCCTGACAAATTAACAGATAGATTGCATCAAATCCGAATGGCGCGGTCAAAGGCAGGCGCGTCATTTTCCGGGCGGATGCGCAGTGTCGCAGGCTGCAAAATACTGGCAGAATGCGAAACGCAGCGGCGCGCAGGAGGGACGGCGTGAAATTCAAAGGCAGATCCAGGGACAACAGGCCTTTGCGCGCTTATGCCGTTATCGCGCTGGCAATAGTTGCCACATCCTCGGCCGCCATTCTCATCCGCTTTGCCCTCGCCGAAGACATGCCGCCGCTGCTGATCGCTGGCTCGCGCCTGGCGGTGGCGACAGTCGCGCTGACTCCCCTGGCGCTGGGAAGGCATCGGGGGCGCATTGCCAACCTGTCGCGCCGGGAAGCTGCGCTGGTCGCCATGTCCGGGCTTTGCCTGGCTGCGCATTTCACCGCCTGGGTTTCGTCGCTGCAATACACGACCGTGCTGGTCAGCGTGGTCATCGTGTCCACGGGTCCGATCTGGGTCGCCATCATGGAGGTGGTCTTCCTGAACATTCGCTTGTCGCGGCTGGTGGTGGCTGGTTTGCTGGTGGCGCTGGCCGGCGGCGCATTGATTGGCATTCCTCTGGATGGCGGCGCGGCGCTGGCTGATGCTGAGTTGCAAGCCACGATCACAGGCGCGGTCTTGGCCTGGCTGGGCGCGTTGAGCGTGTCCGTCTATATGCTGATAGGCAGGATGCTGCGCGCGCAGCTGCCCGTCATCCCCTATGTGTGGCTGGTCTATGGCACAGCCAGCATCGCGGCGGCGATTGTCATGCTGTTTAGCGGGACGCCCCTGTTGGGTTTTCGCATGGAAGGCTATCTGATTCTGCTGACAATGGGCTTGGTGCCCCAGCTGCTGGGGCATTCGTCCTTGAATTACTTGCTGGAATATTTCCCGGCCGCGCTGGTCAGCATGTTCTCGCAGCTGGAACCGATCGGCAGCGCTGTGCTGGCGCTCTTTCTCTTCCGCGAATTGCCGCCACGGCAGCAGATAGTCGGCAGCCTGCTCATCCTGGTCGGCGTCGTCCTGGCGAGTCGCGGTGAAATCCGCCAGGCGGAGTCGGCGGATTCCGCGCCAAATGACAGTCCGGCGTCGGGGTGAAATGGCGAAAGTCAGTCGGGTGCGGACAAATCCAGCCCCATGAAAACGCTGCCGCCCGGCGCAATGCCGAAATCTGGCAGGTCGTCGCCCGGCAGCAGCCCGCCTGTCATGCGCGCCAGACTGCCATCCAGAATCATCTCTTGCAGCGTATAATCCACCAGGTGGCGGAAGTCCGGGTCGTTATTTCCAAGTGCGAAAGCATAATAGTCGCGGCTGTACCAGCGCTCGGTGAGTTTCAATGCGTCTGGATTCGCATTCAGGTGATCGACAAGCTGCAGGCTGTTGGCATAAACGGCGTTGGCGTTGTTGAAGTCGAGCAGGGTTCGCGCCGCGCCTCGCTGCGTCGTATCGAAACGACGGATCGTCATGTTGATGCTGTCCGCCCAAGCCTGCGCTCGCTGCCACGCGCTGTCATCGCCCAGCATCACCGCCACGATCCGATTGCGCAAGTCATAGAAACCAGCGATTTGCGAGCGCGCCGGCACCATGAGTCGGTCGCCTTGAAGCAGATAGGGCATGGAGAAATCGATGTCGTCCGCCTTCTGCCAGTCCAGCTTCAAGCCAGCCACCATGTCGACTGTGCCCTGACGCAGCAGCTGCAATCCTTCGTCCGCGCTGGCTGGCGAAGATACTACCGACACGCCCCAACGCCTGGCCATCTCGGCAACCAGCGCGCGATTCAGGGCGGTGAGCCGGGCAGAATCGGCGTCCATGCCCGCAACGCGCAAAGGTTCGGAGGCCAACAAGCGCGACACCGCGGAGTGCGCTGGCGCGCGAATCTCGGGAGAGAATTGCGCCGGCGCTATTTCTTCATCGACATGCTGCCAGACCACAATCGCGCCTTCGTCCCACGGCATATCCGGGAAGTATTCGCGCTGCAGCAGCTCGATTTTCCGGGTCTCTGCCAAGCGCTGGATGGACCGATTCAGCAGCTTCCGCAGTGGCGCGTCATTGCGGCGGACGGCGAAGGCATGTGGCTCGCGCAGCAGCGACTCGTCCAATATGCGCGCCAGCTGCATATCTTCGCCTGCGACGCGCAATAAGGACTGCTGCTCGCCGACGAGCGCGTCTATCTCTCCCAGCGTGAGAGCGGCAAAAGCGCGGTCCAGCGTGAGGAACTGGCGCGCTTCGGGAATGATTGTCGTGCGGTCGCGCCACAAGCCAAGCGCTGTTTCTGCGCGCGTGCCAACAACAACGCCCGTATTGACGCCAGCCAGATCGTCCGGCGCTCGCAGTTGGCTATCCGCCCGCACCATGACCGCCTGATGCCCGACCAGGTAGCGCTGCGTGAATTCGAGCTCGGTTTCATAGCCGCGGTAGGGCAGCAAGGCAGAGGCCAGCGCATGCGCTTCGCCCGTTTTGAGCGCGTCAATCGCATTCACCCGCGTGACCTGCACGAAAGCGATCTCCACTGCCCAGATTTCGGCGATCGCCCGCAGCAGTTCAATATCAAAGCCAGCCAACTCTCCCTGCCAGGTGAGTTCGCTATACGGCGGATCGTTGTACAGCACGCCCACGCGGAATACTTGCTCGGCGATGATCTCGGCGATGGCGGATTGGTCTGATAGATCGTCCGCTTCTGGACCGACAGCGACTGGCAGCAGCGTCGGCACAGCCAGGGTGGGCACTGGCGTGGCCTCCTGCGCCTGGGCGGCTGCGAGCAGGCAAACGACGAGCAGGAGCGCGATCCAGCGCTTCATCGGTACAAATTGTGCGCTCGGATGTAGTCGAGCACAGCATCGGGCACCAGATAGCGCACGCTGTGCCCGGCGCGCAGGCGGCTGACTACATGCGTGGACGAGAGCCAAACGCTCAGCAGCGGCACATCGATCATATCGACCTGCTGCGACAAGCCCGGCAGCAATTCATCGTGCATATCGGGCGCGATATCTTCGTCAGCGCGGCGCATCACCGCCAGCCGGCAGCAGCGCGCCAAGTCCTGCGGGCGCTCCCAGGTGGGCAGGTCGCGCAGGTTATCGCCGCCCATCACAAAATAGAGTTGCGCCTCCGGTTGTTGAGCGCGGATAATCTTGACGGTGTCGGCGGAGTAATGCGGTCCTGCCCGGTCGATATCCACGCGCGAAATGCTGAAGTGCTGATTGCCCGCTATCGCCAATTCCAGCATCGCCAGGCGGTGCCGCAGCGGCGAGCGCACATCGCCCTTCTTCACGGGATGATCGCCGACCGGCACAAACAAAATGCAGTCCAGGTTCAGTGTTTCGCGGCTGTATTCAGCCAGGATCAGATGCCCCAGCTGCGGCGGATCGAAGCTGCCGCCCAATATGCCGATTCGCGCCTGGCTCACTCCGACCACTCCAGCTCAAAGTCGCCAATGAAGACTGTGTCGCCGCTGCGCACACCAGCTTTTTCCAAGGCATCGACAACGCCCAGCGCCGCCAGGGTCTTCTGGAAGCGCGAGACAGCCTCGTCATAATCCCAATAGGTCATGGCAGCCGCCCGTTCAATGCGTTCGCCCGTGATGTAATAGACGCCTTCGTCAATTTTCAAATCAAATGGCAAGCCCTCGTCAGCCAGTTCATAGACCGGCGCAACTTCCGGGCTGGCAGCGGCGCGGGCTGGCAGGTGGCTGGCCAGCTCAAACACTTGCTGGACAAGCCCCCGCACATTCTCGCGGGTCAATGCCGAAACCGCCATGACATCGTCCAGGCCGCGTTCGCGCAGGCTTTCGCGCAGCAGGTCGAGATATTCACGCGCTTCGGGCAGGTCCAGCTTGTTGATGACCACGATTTCCGGGCGTTGCGCCAGGTCGGCGTCATATAGCGCCAGCTCGGCGCGAATCTGGTTGTAGTCCGCGATTGGGTCGTCCGCCGCGCCATCCAGGATATGCAGGAGAATGCGCGTGCGCTGGACATGACGCAGGAAGGCATGCCCCAGGCCGACCCCGGCATGCGCGCCTTCGATCAGCCCCGGGATATCGGCGAAGACCAGGTCGCGGTTGTCATATATGACTGTGCCCAGGTTGGGCTGCAAGGTCGTAAAGGGATAATCGGCGATCTTTGGTTTGGCGTTGCTCACCACCGAAAGCAGGGTCGATTTGCCGGCGTTGGGCAAGCCGACCAAGCCGACATCGGCGATCAGCTTCAGCTCCAGCGTCAGCCAGCGTTCCATGCCGGGCTCGCCTTTTTCCGCCAGTCGCGGCGCCTGGTTTGCGGATGTCTTGAAGTGGGCGTTGCCCTTGCCGCCGCGTCCGCCGCGCGCCACCACAGCTTTCGATTCTGGGGTGACCAGGTCGGCGATCAGCCTGCCTGTTTCCGCATCGCGAATGATGGTGCCCGGCGGGACGCGCACGATTGTCGACGAGGCATCAGCGCCGGTCTTGTTGCTCGAGCCGCCTTTGATGCCGTTATCGGCTTTGAAGTGCACGCGCTTGCGGAAGAAGAAGAGCGTATTCAGGTTGGCGTCTGCGCGCAGCACGACATCGCCGCCGCGTCCGCCATCGCCGCCCGAAGGTCCGCCGCGCGGCACATATTTCTCTCGGCGAAAAGAGATCATGCCATCGCCGCCTTTGCCACTCGCCACGAAAATCTTGGCTTCATCAACCAGCATTGCCCATGCACCGCCTTGTCTGGCGCAAATCGCCGCCTGCAAAGCATACCCAAAATTGCGCGGGGCGTGTAGGCATAAGCCAGTGTGCTACACTCTGCGCTTTGTGCAAAGCAATCTGCCGGGTGCGACGTGCTGGACAGAATCAAGTGGCAAGGTGGCGGCAGCTTTCGCATTGATGGCGAGCCGACAATCCAGATCGCGCCCTGGCGGGTGGTCAGGCAGGCATCGCCGCCCGATATCATCTTGATTGGGCACGATCGCTTCGATCACTGCTCGCCCGCCGATGTCGCCAAATTGCGCGGCGCCCACACCAAGGTTGTCGGCAGCCAGCGCGTGGCTGACATCATCGAAGACACGATCGTGCTGCGCGAATGGCAGAGCATCCGCCTGAGCAATGCGACCATCCGCGCTGTGCCCGCCATTTCTCGGCACGCCGAGCAAAATGCCAGGGCAATCGACGGCTTGGGCTTTGTCGTTTCGATAGGCTATTTCGACATCTATTATGTGGGCGATGCAAAGCTGACGCCGGGCATGGCAGTGCTGCAGCCGGATATTGCGCTGCTGCCGATTGATGGCAGCGGACAGCAGTCGCTGGAAGAAGCGCTCAAACTGGTGGCTTTGCTGCGACCGCGCTGGGCAATACCGTATAATTGGGGCGGCGCGGGTTCGCAAGCGACTGAAATGGATGCGCGCAGCTTCCAGAGCCGCGTCGGCGAGAGCACAGAAGTGCGATTGCTGAAGCCCACGAGCTGAGAGGCGCGATTTACGCCGCAGGGCTGATCGCTTCTGACAAGCTGATGACCGAGCCGTCTCGTGTGACGATGTGCGGCTTGCCTTCGCCGCGGATGACAGCTGCGTTGACGACAACTTTGCCGATGTCGTCGCGGCCGGGCGCCTCGAACATGACATCCAGCAATGAGTTCTCGATGATCGCCCGCAGGCCGCGCGCGCCGCTCTCTCGTTCAATCGCCAGTTCGGCTGCCGACCGCAATGCATCGGACTCAAAGACCAGATCGACATTGTCCAGCGAAAGCAGATGCTCGTATTGGCGGATGAGCGCGTTTTTCGGCTCGGTCAAGATGCGCACCAGGTCGTCCAACTCGAGCGGCGTCAAGCGAACCAGCACGGGCAGACGCCCCACCATTTCCGGGATCATGCCGTGCTGCACCAGGTCTTCTGGCGAAAGTTCTGCCAGCAGATCGTCGATTTCCTTGTCTTCGCGTTCGCGCTGAGCGCCAAAGCCAAGTTGACTCTGCATGCCCACGCGCCGCCGGATGACATCGTCCAGCCCGGCAAAGGTGCCGCCTACGATGAAGAGGATGTTGCGGGTATCGATCTGCAAGAACTCCTGATGCGGGTGTTTGCGGCCGCCCTGTGGCGGCACATTGGCGACTGTGCCTTCCAGGATTTTGAGCAGCGCCTGCTGGACGCCCTCGCCCGATACATCGCGCGTGATGGACGGATTGCTGTTGGACATGCGCGAGATCTTGTCGATCTCGTCAATATAAATGATGCCGCGTTCGGCGCGCGCGATATTGCCATCTGCCGCCTGGATCAAACGCAGCAGGATATTTTCTACATCTTCGCCCACATAGCCGGCTTCGGTCAGCGCGGTGGCATCGGTGATGCACAGCGGCACATCGAGGATGCGCGCCAGAGTCTGCGCGAGCAAAGTCTTGCCACAGCCAGTCGGGCCGACCAGCAGGATATTGCTCTTTTCCAGCTCGACATCCTGCGGATCGTCAGCCGACTGGATGCGCTTGTAATGGTTATAGACCGCCACGCTGAGCACGCGCTTGGCATCGCGCTGGCCGATGACATATTCATCCAGCCGTTCCATGATCTGGCGCGGCGACAAATCCAGCTCGTAGCCTTGTTCTTCGGGCGCTTCCGCTTCGGCAGCCGCTTCTTCGGTCAGCAGCTTGTTGCAAACTTCCACGCAGAAATTGCAGATGAAGATTGGCTCTGGACCGGCGATGAGGCGCTCGACATCTTCGGCGGATCTGTTGCAGAAGCTGCAATGGCGCCGCGCTTGCGAAAAGCTCACCTCAGCCCCCGTCGGTCAGGCGTTCGTTATCCAGCAGCACTTCGTCGACCAGGCCAAAATCGGCGGCTTCCTGCGCGGTCATATACACATCGCGGTCGGTCACCCGTTCGACTTCTTCGGCAGTCTTGCCGGTATGGTTGACAAAAATGTCGATGATGCGCTTCTTCAGGCGTACGATCTCTTCCGCCTGGATGACGATGTCTGAGGCTTGCCCCTGCGCCCCGCCCAGAGGCTGGTGCATGTGCACAGTCGCGTTGGGCAGCGCCACTCGCAAGCCGGGTTCGCCCGCAGTCAGAATCACTGTGCCAAAGCTGGCGGTGATGCCAACAGCCACCGTGCCCACTGGCGAGGTAATCTGCTGCATGGTGTCATAGATCGCCAAGCCAGAATAGACGACGCCGCCCGGCGAATTGATGTAGATCTGGATGCGGCGCTTTGGTCCTTCGCGCTCCAGGAAAAGCAGCTGCGCCACGATGAGGTTGGCGATATGGTCGTTGATGCCCGACCCCAGCATAATGATCCGCTCTTTCAACAGCAGCGAGAAAATGTCATAAGCGCGCTCGCCGCGGCTGCCCTGCTCAATCACCATGGGAATGACATTGTGAATGTTGTTCATATTCTCCCGCACGCCTTTCTGTGTTGTGTGGTTGATCGGTTTATGACTCAATTGCAGCAGCTTTTTCTTCTGCTTCTGGAGTGTCTGTATGCGCGCCAGAAACGGCATCTTCACTAAAATCTTCCAGAGCCGCTTGGTTGATTTCGCGCTCTTGGATGGCTCGCTGCAGGTCGGCTGCCGCTTCTGCGCGTTTGGCTTCGACAGCCGCCGTCATATCTTCCCCGCGCCCCAGCGCCACCAGCTTCGCGGACAGATGCGACATTTCCACTTGCTCGCGAAAATAATTGCGCATGACATTGTTTTGGTTGATGTCGGGGTTTTCGTCGGCGAAAGGCGCGGCGAAAGTCTCGAAGCGCACATCAACATCTTCGTCTTCGACATCCGTGCCCAGCTCTTCGCGCAGTTTGTCCATCGCCAGGCTGCGTTCGACACGCGTCACCGCCTCATCGCGGAAGCGCTCGCGCAAGTCGGCGTCGCTTCCCCCGGAGAAGCGCATGAAATCAGCGAAGGACACGCCCTGCTGCTCAACTCTGCTTTTGAATTCGTCAAGCTGGTGGTTGATCTGATATTCCACCGCCACTTCGGGATAGTGAATATCGGCACCTGCGGCGATCCTGGTCATAACCTGCTCGCTATATTCGCTTTCGCTGCGCTGCCTTGCCTCGCGCTCCAGTTCTTCCCGGAGCGAAGTTCGTAGAGTTGCCAGGTTTGTCTCTTGTTCACAGCGGGTCTCGTTCACCTCGCGCACAAAATCATCGTCGAGTTCGGGTATGGAAATGGCTTCGATGCGATTGATGGTGACGACAAACTCGACGCGCCGCCCAGCGATAGTCGGGTCGGCATCGTCTTCGGGGATAGTCAGCTCAAACACGACATCGTCGCCCAGCCCGGCATCGACGAGATTCTCGACAAAGCCGTCCATAAACGGGTCTTCGTTGGGATCGAGGATGACGGGCGTATTTTTTTCGGAGACAAAGACATCGCCTTTTTTCGGGGCTGGTGGAGCGGCATTCGCTTGATCAGAGTCGGCTGCATCCGCGTCTTCGTCAACTGCGCTGTCTTCGTCAATGGGATCTTCGCCATCCAAAAATTCGCTGTCGACATCAATAAACACGCGATGCCCCAGTTGTGTCTCTTCGACCTCGTCGTCGAGCACTTTCATGAGCTGCAGCTGATATTGGCGCAGGCGCGCATCGACATCGGATTCGTCTATCATTGGCGCTTCGTAGTCGACCCGAACTTCCCGAAAGTTTTTCAAGTCCACCACTGGTTTCATCGGCAAGGTGTAGATGAATGTGGGCGGGTCCAGCTTGACATCTTCCAGATCGCCCGGTCCATAGGGCTCCACTTTGGAATCTTCGAGCGCCTGGCGATATATCTCTTGAGTCAGGTCATCGACAGCTTCTTCAATGATAGTGGCTTCGCCCACGGTTTGCGCCACACGCGAATAGGGCGCTTTGCCTTTGCGAAAGCCGCGAATGTTCACTTGACGCGAGATTTTGCGGGCGGCTTTGCGCTTGGCGCTTTCAAATTGCGCTGGCTCGATCTCGACCGTCAGGCGAGCTTTATGATTTTCTATGCGTTCGGTTTGCAGGTTCAATTGTCATTCCTCAGGCTTGCGGCAACGATTATATCAGCGCCATGACGGGCAGCGCATTAGCAATTGATTAGAGAATGCCAGGCCAGATTCTGCGCCGGTCAAAGTTCATCAAGTGAGGAAGGAGGGACTCGAACCCTCACCTCGTAAAGAGACATGATCCTAAGTCATGCGCGTCTGCCAATTCCGCCACTTCCTCACGGGCGCACCATGCCCGCACAGCATAGCGCGGTGGCGGCGCTCATTCAAGGGTAGACGGCTTGAGCAGCTCGACGCTGGATACATCGTTCAGGTCGCTGCTGCGCACCTGGTTCAAGATGCTGTTGACGATCAACGATGCGAAGCGAAACAGCGCCTGCATCTGTGCGATGCGGTCGAGATACAGGCGCGCCAGGATCTGCTGATCGGCGGGAAAATCGTCTATGGAATTGGAGATGCGCTGGCGGTTTTCTTCCATGACCGAAAGGGCGCGTTCCATATCGCGCATTTCGCGTCCGCTCATGATTGTGGTGAAAATCTGCCAAAAGTCGGTTTCGGCCTGGTAATACTTGCGCCGCCCGCTGCCGCCGCGCACCCACACCTGCCGCACCATGCCCATGTGCTCAAGCGAGCGCATGTTTGTGCTGACGCTGGCTTTGGAGATGCCCAGCCGCGACATCATGTCATCCAGCGAAAGCGGCTCCGCGCTCAGCAGCAACGTGCCATAGAGCTGCCCAAGCACCTTGTTGAAGCCAAAATAATCCGCCAACTGCCCCAAGCCATCCAGCATGCTGTCGTGCACGATCTGCAATTCGCCAGCCAACTGCCGGCTTTCGCCAGGGCGGCTTTCGTTGTTTTCGGAGCTTGGCGTCATGACAATCTTCACGCTTGTGCGGCTCGGTCAATCGCCATCAGTCTAGCACTGTGCGCGGCCACCTTCAAGTCGGCCGCGCTAGCAAAGCCTGGCTGACAATGGTAAACTTGGCTTTGCTGCAGATTTTACAAGCGCTGCGGGATCGGCTTTCTCATGTCGAGCAGGTTTTCGGATGTCATACCCGATATCGTGATCGGACGACTGCCTTTGTACCTGCGCGCCCTGCGGCGATTGCAAAACGACGAGCAAATGGTGACTTCATCGCACGAACTGGGCGAGCGGCTGGAAATCAGTTCTGCGCAGATTCGCAAAGATTTGTCGCATTTTGGCGGCTTTGGCAAGCAAGGCACAGGCTACCAGGTCGGATTTTTGATTGATCGGCTGGAAGCAGTCTTGCATGTGAATAAAGAATGGCGGGTGGCGGTGGTCGGCGCGGGCAACCTGGGCAGCGCGATTTCACAGTATCGCGGCTTCCAGGATCGGGGTTTTCGCATCGCGCATTTGTTTGACATCAGCCCGGCAAAAATCGGCGCGCGCCTGGGCGACTTTGTCGTGCGATCAATTGAATGTATGGAATCGACCATACGCAGCGAGGACATCAGAATCGCCATGCTGGCCGTGCCTGCCGAAAATGCGCAGACAGTCGCCGATCAGCTGGTGGCGGCCGGCATAGTAGCCATCCTGAATTATGCGCCGATCAATATCAATGTGCCGGCTAGTGTGCAGATTCAGTACATCGACCCGGTTACGCACTTGCAGCGCATGACCTATTATCTGGACGATTGAACAAACTGCCGTCCGGTGAGCCTCAAAACGGATTGGCTTGTTCCAGCCGCCGCATGATGGCCGGGTCTTCCAGCGCGCGGCCGCAGCCCACCACCACATTCAGTTGCGGGGTGTCGGCTTGATAAACGGGCACGCCGGTCGACTGCGTGAGGTAGCTGTCGATGCCGCGCAGCAATGCGCCGCCGCCGCTGAGCACGATGCCGCGATCGATGATGTCCGATGACAGCTCCGGGGGAGTCGTGGCCAGCACTGCTTTGACGACTCCGGCTATCTGGCTGAGCGGTTCGGCGAGGGCTTCGACAACTTCGCCAGTGGTGACGCGCACTGTGCGAGGCAAACCCGATACATTGTCGCGTCCCTGAATTTCCATGCTCAATTCTTCGGGCTGGTCGATCGCCGCGCCGATTTGAATCTTGATCGACTCGGCGGTGGGCTGCCCGATAGTCAAGCCATATTTGCGGCGCACATAATTGATGATGCCTTCGTCGAGCCGCAGACCGCCGACACGCCCGCTTTCGGCGCGCACGATGTTGTTCATCGTCAGCACAGCCGCTTCTGTGATGCCGCCGCCGATGTTGATGACCATGCCGCCGGCCGGCGTGCCGACAGGCAAACCCGCGCCCAAAGCCGAAGCCAGCGGCTCCCACATCAGCTGCACTTCACGCGCGCCCGCCTGCAAAATCGCCTCTCGCACCGCCCTTTTTTCTACGCTGGTCGCGCCAAAAGGCACAGAAACCATGACCGACGGCCGGAAGAGGCGGATGCGCCCGGCGATGCGCCCGAAGAAGTATTCGAGCATGGCTTCGGTCACTTCGTAATCCGCGATGACGCCATTTTGCAGCGGACGCATGACCTGGATATCTTCGTCATCGACGCGACCCAGCATTTCGCGCGCCGGCTGCCCGAAGTCGACGATGCGCTCTTCTTCTGCCAAAAGCGCCACCAGCGAAGGCTCTTGCAAAACGATGCGCCCGCTGTCATAGATGAGCACATTGACTGTGCCCAAATCCACGCCGAGTCGTTTGCCAAATTGGACCATGTGTCTGCTCAAACATGGTAGTCGTCACAGAGCCAATTATAACGCAAAAAGGAACGGCCGGATACGACTGGCGGTTCCGAGCGCTGCGATTGAGGATGAAGCGCGTGCTCGGCTCGGCACGCCTAGGCTTCGTTGGCGTCTTCGTCAAGGATGCGCAGCATAGAACCGCGACTGCGAATTTTTTGGCTGATGCGCACAGCCAGGTGAGCGCGCCGCAATGCCAGCTCGGCTTGGCGATTGTCTGCGCCAGGCGGTCCTTCTGCCAGCAGCTGTTGGGCGCGTTCGCGGGCGGCCTGCGCTTCTTGCAAGTCCAGCGCGAATGACGATTCGGCCAGATCCGCCAAGACGACCACTTTGTCGGGGCGCACATCGACCACGCCGCCATAGATGGCAAAACGTTCTTCGGCAGCCCCTTTGCGCACGACCAACTCGCCATAGCCCATGGTCGTCAAGACTGGCGCATGATTGGGCAGCACGCCCATTTCGCCCTCGACAGCCGGCACCATGACGATATCGGCTTCGGGTTCGTCGAAGATTTTTTCGGCTTGTGTCACCAACTCGACATGGATTGGCATGCGCGCCCCCCTAGTCTGCGTCGCGATTGGCGAAGCGCTCCAGCACATCCTCGATCGGCCCGCTCATATAGAAGTCCTGCTCGGGAATATGGTCGACTTCGCCATCGAGGATCATGCGGAAGCCGCGCACGGTATCGCGGATGGGCACATAACGCCCGGCTTGGCCCGTGAATTGTTCAGCCACGAACATCGGCTGGCTGAGGAAGTTTTCCATTTTGCGCGCGCGCGCAACCAGCACTTTGTCATCGTCCGAAAGCTCTTCGACGCCCAGGATGGCGATGATGTCTTGCAAGTCTTTGTAGCGCTGCAAAACCTGCTGCACTTCGCGAGCGGTGCCGTAGTGGTCTTCGCCAACGACCTCGGGCTGCAAGATATTGCTGGTGCTGGCGAGCGGATCGACAGCCGGGAACAATCCGCGCGCCGCAATCGACCGCTCCAGGGCGATCGTGCTGTCCAGATGCGTGAACACCGCGACTGGCGCCGGGTCGGAATAATCGTCCGCGGGCACATAGACCGCCTGCATGGAGGTGATCGAGCCGTTGCGCGTCGAAGTGATGCGCTCTTGCAGCATGCCCATCTCTTCGCCGAGGTTGGGCTGGTAGCCGACCGCCGAGGGCATGCGGCCCAGCAGCGCCGATACCTCTGCCCCCGCCAGCGAATAGCGGAAGATGTTGTCGATGAAGATGAGCACATCGCGACCTTGATCGCGGAAGTACTCGGCCATGGTCAAGCCGCTCAAACCCACGCGCAGGCGCACGCCAGGCGGCTCGTTCATCTGTCCGAAGACCATCGCCAGCTTGTCCAGCACATTGGCTTCTTTCATTTCGTGATACAGGTCGGTGCCTTCGCGGGTGCGCTCGCCCACGCCGGCAAAAACCGACAAGCCATCGTGCTGGGTGGCGATGGAGTTGATGAGTTCCTGAATCGTGACTGTCTTGCCAACTCCCGCGCCGCCGAAGATGCCGGTCTTGCCGCCTTTGGTCATGGGCGCGACCAGATCGATGACTTTCATGCCCGTCTCGAAGACCTCGATGGTCGGCGACTGGTCTTCAAACGAAGGCGCGTCGGCATGGATGGGGCGGCGTTCGGCTTCTGCGGGCACTGCCTCGCCCATATCGACCGGACGTCCCAGTACATTGAAGATGCGCCCCAGCGTCGGTTCGCCGACTGGCACTGCGATAGGCTGACCCGTCGCATAGGCGCTGGCGCCGCGCGCCAAGCCATCGGTAGAATCCATGGCGACGGTCCGCACAGCGCTTTCGCCCAAATGCAGTTCGACTTCCAGCACCAGGTCGTCTTCGTCTTCGCGCGGGACTTCTACCGCGTCAAAGATATCGGGCAGCTGACCCGCGGGGAATTCCACATCCACCACATTGCCAAGCACCTGTGTAACCGTCCCTTGCAGTTGCGCCATCTCAGTTGCTCCTCATCTGTATAGCCGTGGAACCGCGCCCATTGACGCCGTTCTGCGTTTGTGGTCTGTTTTCGTTCGCGTCCAGGATAGCCTGAGCGGAATTGTCGATCGCCTGCTGCAGCGCGTTTGCGCCGCCGACGATATCCAGGATCTCGGCTGTGATCGCCGCCTGACGCGCCTTGTTGTATTGCAGCGTGAGGTCGGCGGTCAGCTGCGTGGCATTGTCGGTGGCGTTGCGCATGGCAGCCATCCGCGCGGCATGCTCGCTGGCTTGCGCTTCCAGCAGCGCCTGATACAACTGCAGCTCGGTGAAGCGGGGCACGATCTCGTCGACCACGGCTTCGGCGCTGGGTTCGTAGTCATAATTCTGGATGCCGCCGCTGACCGCCGCCACATCTTTGACATATTCGGCCGCCACCTGTTTGGCGATCGTGTGGGTGGTCAATGGCAGCCAGCCAAGCACGGCCGGTCGCTGCGCCAGCATGTTGATGAAGTCGGTGTAGGCGATAAGCACTTCGTCGACTTCGCCATCCAGATAGGCGTCCATGGCGATGCGGGCGATCGGCCTGATGTCGCTCAGCGTCGGCTCGGCGGGCATATCGGTGAACGAGGCGATGATATTCGCGCCAAGCCTGGCGAGGGAATCACGCCCCTTGCGCCCGACAGCGACATAATCGACCGGCTTGCCCAGGCGCGTCTCGAAAGCCTGCGCCACGCGCAGAATGTTGGTGTTGTATGCGCCGGCCAAACCGCGGTCGGATGTGATCACCACGACCATCACCCGTTTGACTTCGTCGCGCTCGACAAGCAGCGGATGCAGGGGCAAGTTCTTGCTGGCCGCCTGGATGTTGACCAGGATCTCCCAGGCTTTTTCCGCATAGGCGCGGCTGGCAAATACACGCGCTTGCGCCCGGCGCACACGCGATGCCGATACCGCCTCGAGCGCCCGCGTGATCTGGGCGATATTGCGCACGCTGCGGATGCGGTTCTTTACTTCTCGGAGCGTCGGCATTTAGCGTCTCCTCACGCCGATTCTGCTGCGATGCGCCCTGTTTGCGGCGCGCGCTGTCTTCCTATGCATACAAATACTCCCCGCTCGTCAGACCGACTGGCGCCTAACCCCAAGCCTCGTTGAAAGTCTTGATGGCGGACTCCAGCTGTTCCTGGATCTGGTCTTTGGCGCGGGCGTTGCGGTTGTCGCGTATGAATGCGCCCGCATCGGCGAACTGAGTGCGCCAACTGCGCAGGAATTCTTCTTTCCAAGCCAGCATGCGTTCTACCGGCACCTCGTCCGTCAAGCCGCTGGTGCCCGCATAGGTCAAAACCACCTGCTCGTCCAGCGAAAGCGTCTGATACTGCACCTGCTTGAAGAGCTCAGTCAAGCGCAAGCCGCGATCCAGCTGCTGTTGGGTGGCGCGGTCGAGGTTCGAGCCAAATTGCGCGAAGGCCGCCAGATCGCGGAATTGCGCCATCTGCAGCTTCAGACCGCCCGCCACATCTTTCATGGCGCGCGTCTGTGCGGCGGAGCCAACGCGGCTGACGCTGATGCCTGTGTTCAAGGCGGGGCGCAAACCGGCGTTAAACAGCTCGGACTCAAGATAAATTTGCCCATCGGTGATGGAGATGACATTGGTTGGGATGAAAGCCGATACATCGCCGAGCAGCGTTTCGATGACGGGCAGCGCGGTGAGACTGCCGCCGCCGCGTTCGTCGCTCAACTGGGCGGCGCGCTCGAGCAGACGGCTGTGCAAATAGAAGACATCGCCGGGGAAAGCTTCGCGTCCGGGCGGGCGGCGCATCAACAGCGAGACCTGGCGATAGGCATTGGCGTGCTTGGACAAATCATCGTAAATGACCAGCGCGTCTTTGCCATTTTCCATGAACCACTCGCCGATCGCGCAGCCGGCATAAGGCGACAGGTATTGCAGCGCCGCCGCGTCCGATGCCGAGGCGACCACGATGGTCGTATATTCCATCGCGCCTTCGCGTTCCAGCGTCTCGCGGATGCGCGCCACTTCGCCGCGCCGCTTGCCGATAGCCACATAAATGCAAAACATGTCTTCGCCGCGCTGATTGACGATGCTGTCCAGCGCAACGGCGGTTTTGCCCGTCTGGCGGTCGCCGATGATTAGCTCGCGCTGTCCGCGCCCGATCGGGATCATGGTGTCGATGGCGAGGATGCCCGTCTGCACGGGTCTGTCCACGCTGCGGCGCTCCATCACGCCCGGGGCGATGCGCTCGATATTGTAATATTCGTCGAATTGGATGGGTCCGCGCCCGTCGATCGGCTCGCCCAGCGCATTGACGACGCGGCCAACCATGCCCATGCCCACTGGCACCGAAGCGATGCGGTTGAGCGCGCTGACGCTGTCGCCTTCCTGGATGTCGTCATAAGCGCCCATGATGATGACGCCGACATTGTCTTTCTCCAGGTTGAAGGCGATGCCCGCCACGCCATTTTGAAATTCGACCAGCTCGTTGTAGCGCACATTCGCCAAACCAGAAACGCGCGCAATGCCATCGCCGACCTCTTCTACATAGCCGACTTCGACAGATTCGAGGGCGTCCAGCTCGATATCGCGGATTTGCTCGAGGATCGATTCATAGATATTGTCTGCCATTCGGCGGCTCCTTGCCTCAATTTCGTGCGCTTGTTGACGAAAGTCCTGCCATTGTAGCGCAGGGAGTTTCGCTTGTCTATATTTTCACAAGCGAGTTTTGCGAGTTGCTTGTGTCACCAATTGCGCACACAAATGCGCGGATTCACTGTATAAAGAGATTCGCCGTAGGGACGAGCCACCGACTCGCCCGTACAACTAGCCTTCACTGACGGAAGGTTCTCATTCCCCGCCCAGCGCCTGCGAACGCCGATAGGCCGCCCACACGCCCTCAGAAAGCACCGTGCGCAGCCCGCCTTTTTCCATCTCGTGCAGCGCCGCAGCCGTCGTCCCGCCCGGGCTGGTGACCTGATTGCGCAGCTGTGCCGAATGCAAGCCCGATTGCCGCGCATAGAGCACCGAGCCGAGCAGGGTCTGCGTCACCAGCGCCTCGGCATCGCGCCGCGCAAAGCCCATGTGCACGCCCACATCAATCAGCGCTTCCATGAACATGAAGACATAGGCAGGTCCAGAGCCGCTGAGCGCCGTCGCCATATCCAGGAAGCCTTCGTCGGTCGCATAAATCTGCTCGCCCAGCGCGCCCAGCAGCTTTTCGGCTTGCTTTCTCTGCTCAGCCTCGACCTCGCTCGCGGCGGTCCAGACTGTGATGCCCTGCCCGATCTGGCCCGGCGTATTGGGCATGGAACGCACGATGCGCGGGTTGCCCAGTCGCTCGGCGATCGTCGACAGCGGCACGCCGGCCACGATGCTGACGATCAGCCGCGCCGCGCCGACCCGGCCGCTCAATTCTGACAGCACGACATCCATGCCCTGTGGTTTGACTGCCAGCACGAGCGCATCGGCTTTTTGCGCCGCCTGGATATTGTCGGTCGTCGTGTCAATGCCATATTTGGCGCGCAGCCCATCCAGATGCTCGGCTCGCGGGTCGGACGCGATGATCTGCCGCGCTTCCAGCAGCCGCTGATGCAGCAAGCCGGCGATGATCGCCTCGCCCATCACGCCCGCGCCTATGATAGCGATAGTCTCGCCATTGAATGTCATGCTTGCCTCAATTCTTGCGACAGGTTTCGTCAAAATGGTGGCTCAATAAATAAAAGCTGCGCCGCCGCCCTTCGTAAAAATCACTGACAAAGTCGGTAATGATGTAACCCGCGGCGAAAATCTGCGTGAATACCTCGCGGATGTGCCCTCGCCAATCGTCCGCCAGCGCGTGGTCTGCCGCCTCGAGCCGCAGGAAATCGCCGGGGATCTCCACCAGCGCGAATGTCGAGCCAGGCACGGCTGTCATGGCGCGCGGTTTCAGCCACTCGCCAGCAAGTATTGCCCGATTGACGATCGGCGCGCGCGCATCCAGGTAGTGCTTCAGATTTGGATGGCTGCCTTCGCCACGCACGCGCGTCTTGACACGGCGCTGCGTCACCCACCACTCCACCACGAGTCGGTCGGAACGCAATTCGCCGCCCCCCGCCAGCCCAAAATAATTGGCGGAAAATCGCTGCGCCACAGCCCCCAGCTTGCGGATATTCAAGTGAGCGTTCGCGGCAAGCAGGGGATCGAATGTCCAGGTTACCAGACGGATAGCTTGCTTCATAGCGATATCGCGCTGCGCCAGCTTCAAACGATAGCCGATATTGCGTCCGCGATAGCCCTGCAGCACTACCATGCGCTTGGACATGATGAGCAGGTTGGCCATAGCGGGTCGCGCGTCGCGGTCGTCCATGTCGATATCTGTGCCGATGAATCCCATCACAAAGCCGACCAGCCGTTCGCCGGCATACGCGCCCAAGACATGCCCGCCGTGCAGCGCCAGGGAATAGAGCATGTGGCGCGGCACCAGGTTGCCGGCATCGTGCCCCCAATAGGTCTTCTGCAGCTCGACCACTTCATCCAGTTGATGAGCGCGCAGCAAACGTTGGATGCGGATATCGTTCATGGCTGGACGCCTGCTACCCAATGCGCGGACGCCGGCGGAAACTGGCGCGCAGGGCAGAACGTAGATGGTGCCGCTGGGGCAGGTATGTCAGCAAAGTCTCTTCGAATCGGCGCGGCAGGAAACCGAAATAATCAAACACCCCGCTCAGTGGCGCGGTACGGCTGGCAGCCAGGATATCCAGCCACTGGCTCGTCATCAGCGCGCGCGGCAGCAGCATGCCATAGACGCCAGCGGTCGCGCGCAGCAGATAAGGTGGCAAGGGCGCTACCACGCGGGGCATGCCCGTGACGCGCATCACTGTTCGAACCAGATCCAATAGCGACATATACTCCGCGCCACCTATCTCGACTGTCGCGTCAACCAGCCGCACGCGACTCAGACTACGATATATGGCTTCGACCAGGTCGTCAATATAGATGGGATGCAAGACAACTTCGCCGCGCCCGGGCAGTAAGAAAAAGAGTGGATTGAGCCGCAGCATGCCCGCGATGTGATTCACGAATGCGTCCTCGGGACCATAAACGATGCCGCTGCGGATGATGGTGTAGGCAACGCCGCTGCTGCGCAGCAAGTCTTCCACTTGACCCTTGACGCGGTGCAGCGCATAAGCCGATGACGGTGAAGCGCCCAGCTGACTCAGCGTGATGATGCGCCCGGCGCGGGACGCTCGCGCGGCAGCCGTCAAATTGGCTGTTCCCTGCCGCTCGAGCCGCTCCAGATCGCGCTGTCCGCCCCACCACAGGGCATTGGAAAGGTGGATGACCGCATGGCAGCCGCTGACCGCGCGGAAGCTGGCTTCTTCGTCCAGCAAGCTGCCCACGACAATTTCCGGCGCATGGGCAGATGCCGCGTCCCATGGCAATTGACGCAGTTCACGCTCGGTCAGCAGACAGCGTATGGGCGAAGACGCGCGCATCAGCCGCCGCATCAGATGCCGTCCGACCAAGCCCGTCGCGCCAGTTATCAAAATCATCAGGCGGCTCGCTTGTGAAGCCCGCATTCACAACAATTGCGCGGAGCAGCAAAGCGCATATTATAGGGCAAAGGGCAAGCCGGCTCAATCCTCTCGACAGGTCAAGGCGGGACAATCGCATGAAATTGTTTATTGCCACAGAGGGCGCAGAGATTTGACGGCTGTACGGGCGATCCGCCGGGTCGCCCCAAATCAGCCGCAGTCGCCCTCCGGCTCGACATACGCGGCGGAAATCCAGCCCTGCTCGCCGTGATAATCCACCTTGAACCAGCCGTCAGTCCGTTCCAGCGCCGTCAGCTTGATCTGACTCCGCAATGCGCCGATCTTCTCGCCATCAGGAGCATCGCGGAAGTTCAGCGAATACTGCAGCGTCACCATGCAGCCGCTCAGCATCCTGCCCTGCGCAGAAGCCGCCTGCTGCTGAGGAGCCGGAGCGGACGGACCAGCCACCAGCGCAACCTGCCCGGCGCCATCAATCGTCGCGCAGAGCAAACCGCCGGCCTCGCTGAAGACGGGCAAATCCGAAACCGTACGCGGAATCGCAGTCGTGTCGATGAACTTGATTGCGCCGCTGTCCGCGCGGAAGCAGACCTGCGTGCCAGGCGTTACCCAGCCCCACAAATCCACCACCAGACTCGGCATGGCCGCGATGACATCGGGATGGCCAATCTCGCTGCCTTCCACGCGCTGGCAGCTTGTGCCAATGCTCGCTTTGCTCACCACGATGTCGGGCTGCAGGGTCTGGCAGGATTGCTCCGGCGAATAGCGTATGACCGGGACGGCCGTGGGCATCGCCTCGGCCTGGCTGCCGCTTCTGCTGGCGCTTCCACTTCTTCCGCCTCCAGGTCCTCCGAAATCAGAGCCTGGCGGCGCGGGCGGTGGCGGTGGCGGCGGGTACTGGTATTCATAAGCCCCAATATCGCAGCGAACGCCACTGGGTCGCCTGCGTCCGCGCTGGTCCTGGTTGAGACCGCTGATGCAGGCAGCAGCGTCGACGGCGGAACTGCTGCTGGACAAGGCGTAATAGCCGCTGGTCGCGCTGGCTGGCAGCTGAGGATCACCGCCGCTTCCGAAGACGCCCGTTGGCGTTCCGCAGTTGCCGTCCCCGATAATGTTGCCCGTGTTGGTTTCAAGCGCCGACGCGCTGTCGGTGAGAAGGGTTTGCGTGGCGGAAGTGCGAGCGCAGTCGACGCCTGGCGTGGTGGCATCCGTGTTGTTGCCATAGATGATGCTGTTGCGCAGGTGCACTTTCGCATTTGAAAGTACGATTTGCACAGCCGCATGGCTTGCTCTTTTATCGTTGCTTCCGGAGTTTTGGTTGCCGGTAATGGTGAGATGGTTAAGGTAAATATCTCGGTGGGAACTGCCAGATCCCCCGATAATGTAGATTGCCGAGCCGCGTCCGTCTCCACCGGTGCTGCCTGTGATATTGCCGTAAATGCTGCTGTTGCTGATGGTCGCCTTCGCGCCTTTTGAAATAACGATCGCGCCGCCAAGCAAGCGGGCGCTGTTATTGTAGAAGACGCTTCCGGTTATGGTCACATCGCATGTGGCTCCTATGTCGATGGCGCCGCCTTCGTTGCCTCGATTGTTGTGGAAGCTGCTATTGTTAATACGGAGAGTCGAGCTAAAGCAAAACAAGCCGCCACCGTTACGCTGGACGCTTGAGTACCAGGATTCGCTGTCGCTAATGGTGACATTATTCAGTGTCAAACTCGCTGACCCGCCGCCGCCTGAATAATTTATCGCGCCGCCCGATGAGTTCGATGGCGACTGATTTTCAGCCAGCGTGAGATTGTTGATGGTCACAGCAATCCCGGCCGTGTTTATGACAAAAGCGCGGTGGCTTTCCCCGCCGTTGATGGTTTTGTTATTGCCGTTGAACGTTATACTGCTGGTGACGGCAGGCAAGTCGGCAGTGAGCGTGATATTGGCGGCGATGTTGATCGTGTCCGCGCCGGCCGTTCCCGAGCCATCCGTGCCGGCTTCGCAGCTGCCTGTGCCACTGGTCGCGCCGTTGGCTTCGTTGATGGCTTGCGCCAAAGTGCAGGTGGCGTCGACATTGATGGTCGCGGCGTAAGCGGGCAAGGCGGCCGCAAGCAAGACCAGCGCGATGAGGATGAACCGGGCAAGCGTTCCGGAGTTCACGACGAACCCCGGCGAAGGTCGGGATTTAGCGAGAAATTCGGGGGGGGGGGGGGGGGGGTAAATGGCTGACAGGATATGCATGACTGCAAACTCCATAGAATGTACCATAATCCCCATTAAAATACTATCCTGGCATTTTGTCAAGTGATTGAAGCTGATTTCGCAGGCCAATCGCATCAAATGGCAGGCGCGGCGCTCCTTTCTCTGCGAAAAATAAACAATGCAATGCGATTGCCCTGGGGGTCAGGCGGAGGCTTGAGGTTCGATATGAATGCAACGCCAGCGCGCCGAGCGTGTTATCATTGATGAATGGCGATGAATGGCGCAGAGCAAGGAGAGGCGCAGTTGGACAAAAAGCGCATCGTGATTACCGGCCTGGGCATCGTCTGTCCGACCGGCAACAGCCTGGAAGAAGCCTGGACAAATACAGCCGCGGGCGTCAATGGCATAGATTTCATCACCCGCTATGACCGCTCGCTGACCCAGAATCAACTGGCTGGCGAGGTCAAGGGTTTCGACCCCGGCAAGCTCTTTGGGCGCAAGGAAGCGCGCCGGCTGGACCGTGTCGCCCAGTTCGCGCTGGAAGCCAGCCGCCAGGCCATGGAAGACAGCCAACTGCCCGTCACGGCGGACAACCGCTACGAGATCGGCTGCATCATCGGTTCGGGCGTGGGCGGCATCAACTCTTTTGTCGAGGCGCAGCAAGGCATCGATTCGCGCGGGCATCGCGGCATCAAGCCCATGGCCATCCCCAAGATACTGAGCGACTCCTGCTCCGGCGCGATATCGTTGTTATTTGGGCTGCGCGGGCCGAATCACTGCATCGTCACCGCCTGCGCATCGGGCAACAATGCCATCGGCGAAGCCATGCACATCATCCGCCGCGGCGATGCCAAAGCCATGATTGCCGGCGCATCGGAAGCGGCTATCGTTCCGCTGTGCGTGGCGGGCTTCAACAACATGACGGCGCTGAGCCGCAGCAGCGACCGCGAGACCGCCTCACGCCCGTTTGACCTGGAGCGCGATGGTTTCGTGCCGGGCGAAGGCGCGGGCGTGCTGATCCTGGAAGAATTGACATTCGCGCGCGACCGAGGCGCCAGGATCTATGCCGAGCTGCTGGGCTATGGCCACACCTCGGACGCGCACCATATAACAGCGCCCATGGAAAGTGGCGAAGGCGCGGCCAAGGCGGTCGAATTTGCCATGCGCGACGCCGGGATAAGCGGCAGCGACATCGACTACATCAACGCCCACGGCACCAGCACGCCCCTGAATGACACAGCCGAAACGAACGCTCTGAAACGCGCCCTGGGAGAACGGGTCTACGAAATCCCGGTGAGCTCGACCAAGTCCATGACCGGGCATTTGCTGGGCGGCGGCTCGGCGATCGAAGCAGTTTTTTCTATCATGTCCATTCGCGAGAATTTCATTCCTCCGACCATTCATTTGCACACTGCCGACCCCAGCTGCGATCTCAACTATGTGCCCAATGCGGGCATAAAGCGCGAGGTGCGCCGCGCAATGTCCAACGCGTTCGGCTTTGGCGGGCACAATGCCGTGCTGATCTTCGGCGAACACGCTCACAATGGCGCAGTCTAGTCCGCCCGGCGCAGAGGCTGCGGCAGCGCGCTACGCTCATGTCATCGGCTGGGGCAAGGCGCTGCCCGAGAAGGTCATGACCAATGACGATATCGCCGCTTTCGTGGAAACCAGCGACGACTGGATATTCACGCGCACCGGCATCCGCCAGCGGCATATCGCGCATGAAGCCGAATCAACGGCGACCCTGGCCTACAATGCGGCGCGGCAGGCTCTGGAAGTCGCGGATATCCTGCCCACCGACCTCGACCTGATCGTCGTCGCGACTTCGACAGCCGAGAATATCTTTCCCAGCACAGCCAGCCAGGTGCAGGATTGGCTGAATGCGAGCGAAGCCGGCGCATTTGATTTGAGCGCGGCCTGCTCGGGCTTTGTATATGGGCTTCAGCTGGCAGCCGATTCGATTCGCGCTGGCTCGATCGACGCGGCATTGGTGATCGGCTCGGAAACCATGAGCCGCATAATCGACTGGACCGACCGCAGCACCTGCATCCTGTTTGGCGATGGCGCGGGGGCAGTCGTCTTGCGCGCCAGCGATGCGCCGGGCGGCGTGCTGTCCAGCGTCCTCCGCTCCGATGGCGCTGGAGCAGATTTGCTGGCCATCCCCAGCGTCGGCAGCATCGATGCCAAGGACTCGCCGGCCGGCGCCAACGGCAATCAATTCTACAAGATCAGCATGGCGGGCGGGGAGGTATTCAAGTTTGCCACGCGCGTCGTCAGCGAGAGCATCGAACAAGCCTGTCGGCTGGCGCAAGTCAAAGTCGAGGAAATCGACCTGGTCATCCCGCATCAAGCCAACCGGCGCATATTGCAGGCGGCGGCTCGCAAGCTGGGCATCGACAGCGCCAGGTTCATGAGCAATGTCGAGCAGTATGGCAATACCTCGGCAGCCTCGATCCCGATCGCCCTGTGCGAAGCCATCGAACAGCGGCGCATAAACAACCGCGATCATATTGCGCTGGTCGGTTTTGGCGGCGGTTTGACCTGGGCGTCCATGATCATCCGCTGGGGCGTGCCCAAACCCAGCGAACAGCAGGGATCGCTGATCAAGCGCCAACAGCGGCATGTGCAATATCGCATCGCGCGGCTGCGGCGTTTGCGGCGGCGGATGGCGCGGCGCTTGCAATCGGACAGCTTTTAGCGCGCCGGCGTGATGGTCGGCAGCGGCTCGCTGATGTAGATGTGCACCAGACAGTGCGCCTTCAAAGTGTTGGTGATATCGAAGACCATCAGACGAAACTGATATTCGCCAGGTTCATAACCCGCCGGCACAAATTGGCTGAACTCCGCGCGCTCCCGCACTTCCACAGCTTGGTCGGCAATCACTTGAAAAGCCCCCAAAGTGCTGGCTCCGCTGATTTCCAGCGTGGCATAAGAAAACTGATCGGCATAGAGCGTGCCAACCACGGGAATCGGCTGGAAGACGCGCATGCCATTGCCCGGCACTTGCAGCCGGGCTTGCGGAGAGTCGCAGCCGATGGGCGGGTCGGCGGGGATGAGCGTGCCGACTGGCGTGGGCGTGGGCAGGGGCGTGGCGCGAATTTGGGATGCCAGATCGGCCGAGCGCGGCAGAGGCACGGGCTCTATGCCCAGATTCGCGGCTGGCTGGCCCGGCACCGGCGTCTCGAATGTATCGTCATTGGCGGCCAGTTCGGCAGCCAGCGCATCAATTTGCTGGTCGCGCAGCAGCTCGGGCACAATCACCGCTTGCACGCCAGCCACGATGATGGCGAGTTCCAGCAGCAAGACAGCCGCGGTGAGCGCATTTTGTCGGCGGTAACGCGCCAGGTCTCGCTCCAGCTCGAAGTAGGCTGAACGCAGTTCTTCGCCATGCACGAGGACGCGGCGCAGCGCAAACAAGATGCCAGCCGCCAACAGAAAATAGATGCCGATGGCGACTTGATCAATCAGCGCTACGAAGCCGATCATGTCGGAAAGTCGTTCAGTATGCCCTTTAGGATGGTGGCCAGTCGCGGCACGATGATCGCGCCCGATTCCAGCACTTCTTCGTGATTGGTTTCCAAATCGGTATCGACCTGGTCGATGGCGCAGTTGGTGATGCCCGAGAATGCCAGCACGCGCAGACTCGCATGCCGCGCTGCCAGCACCTCGTGCGTGGTCGACATGCCCACTGCGTCGGCGCCCCAGCCCCGCAGCATGCGGATCTCGGCGGGCGTCTCGAACGCGGGTCCCGAAAGCGAGCAATACACGCCGCTGTGCAAGGGGATATCGTGCCGGGCAGCCACCTGCAGGGCGCGCGCCCGCAAACAGCGGTCATAAGCCTGCGCCAAGCCAACAAAACGCAAGCCCAGCGAATCGTCATTGGCGCCCATCAGCGGGTTCGCTCCCGCCATGCCCGGCAGGTTGATGTGGTCTTCCAGCAGCATCAAGTCGCCAACCTGGTATGCCTTGTTGATGCCGCCAGCCGCGTTGGTCAAGATGACAGTGTGTATGCCCAGCGCCTTCATCACGCGGATCGGGAAAGTCACCTGCTGCATGCTGTAGCCTTCGTAGAAATGGGCGCGGCCTTGCATGACGGCGATGACCTGCCCTTCCAGCCCGCCGATGACGAGATTGCCCTGATGCCCATGCACGGTCGAAGCTGGCCAGCCGGGAATCGCTGAATAGGGGATGACGGCGCGCGCGTCGAGCTCGTCCGCCAGTTTGCCCAGTCCCGAGCCCAGCATCATGCCGATCTGCGGCTGTTGCGTCAGGCGATCGAGGATGGTATTGGCTGCGCGCTGAAAATCTTCTCTTGTGTACATCGTTCGCCCTGCCTGGATCGCGCACCTGGCACACCGTCATGATAGCATAAGCTGCTGGTTATCGGTATAATTGAGGGAGCGGCATCTGGAGAATTGCGTGCGAGCCAGGGGCCGATGCCGCCGAGCGATCGCGTATTGCGCATGCCACCCTCCGATTTGCCCAGACAGGATGGGATTGACGCTTGAACGACATCCGCAGGCAATTCCGCGCAGCCGCCATTTTGATTCTCATCGTCATTCCTGTTGGTATATTCGGCTATGTGCTGATCGAGGGCAGGCCCTGGTTCGAAGCCATTTACCTGACAATCATCACGCTGACGACCATCGGCTTTGGCGATATTGTGCCTGTTACGCCACTGGGACGGCTGTTTACGCTGGCGCTCATATTTACCGGTCTGGGCGCGCTGGCATTCTTTCTGTCATCGTCATTCGCCCTGCTCTTCAGTGCCGAAGCCATGACGAGCCGCCGACAGATGCGCAACAAACGCAAGATCGGCAAGCTGAGCCGGCATTATGTCATTTGCGGAAGCGGCGAAATGGTCGACAAGACAATCGGCTATGTCTTGAATGGCGCTCGCATACGCCGAGAGCAGTATCAGCACATCCGCTTCCAGCACATCGAAGCCCGGCTGAGGCGCATACCTGGCGGCGCGCAGGGACTGCACAGCCTGGCGCGCAAGATATTCGCGCTGTATTCCAAGCTCTTTCACGATCAAACCACCTTGCTTGATCTCATCGTGGTGGTCACCGAAGACAGCGACTATGCCGAACACCTGCGCAGCGCCGGCATCCTGGTCATCGATGGCGATCCATCGGACGACAACACGCTGCTGGCGGCTGGCGTCGCCCGCGCCCGCGCCATCATGGTCATGCTCGATCAAGACGCGGAGAACCTGCTCACAGTTTTGAGCGCGCGCAACTTGAACTCTCGCCTTTACATCACCGCCGCCGCGGTCGAAGAAGTGCTGAAGCTGAAGATGATCAAAGCCGGCGCCAATGTTGTGCTCGCGCCTTATGAAGTTGCATCGCAGTTTCTCAACAGCGCCACGCTGCGCCCGGCTGTCAACGGCTTCTTCAACAGCATACTCTTCGACCAGGAGACGCAGCATCAGATCACGCAGCTGGAATTGGAAGGCAACTCGCCCTGGATCGGCAGGCGCATCAGCGACTTGCAACTGGCGGAGAAATACGATGCCGGCGTCATTGGCATCCGCCTGGAAACAGCCGACTTTTTGCATTCTCCAGACAGCAGCCGCCTCTTGCAAGAAGATGAAATCCTGCTGTGCGTGGCGCCTGGCCCCATGATCCCGCTTCTGCAAGGCAGATGTCAGCCGCAGGGCAGAAACGAAATGCGCTTCGCCACTTTTCAGCGACTGGTGCAATCACGCGAGTCGAAGCAGCTCGATCACGCGCTCAGCCTGGATGAGAGCGAAACAGCCGTCCGGGACATGGCGAAGCATTTCGTAATCTGCGGCGATGATCACATCATAGAGAGCGCAGTCCGCTTTCTGGATCCGGCACGCCCTTTCGTCTTGCTGACCAACGACCCGGCGCTGGCGGAAGGCTGGCAAGCGCGCGGTTTCCGCGTCATTTTGGGTGATTCCACCCACGACCATGTCTTGCGCAAAGCGGGCGTCGAACGCGCCCAAGCCATTATGATCTCTATGCGCGACCGGGCTGCGGCAGTCTTGACCGTGCTCTCATCGCGCAGCATCAGCAAGTCGCTGCTGGTTTCGGTGACAGCCACGACCGATGACATGATCGAGAAGCTGCGACGGTCGGGCGCAGACCGCGTCGTCAGCCCCTTCCATGTCGCCGCCCAATTTGTGCTGCTGTCTACGACCCGCCCAGAGATCGCCGAATTTTTTCAGCATGTGCTCTACAACGAGCAGACGCAGCTGGAAACGGCGGAGTTTTATATGGAAGACGATTCGCCCTGGATCGGCAAGACGCTGCGACAGCTTTCGTTAGCCGATCGCTATCAAGCCGGCGTGATCGGCATACGCAGAGCCAAGAGCGCGCAATATGTCTATGCGCCGCCGCTCGATCATGCGGTGCAGCCCTACGAGGTGCTGATTGTGATTACGCCCATGCGCTTCTTTGATAAAATGCGCGAGGAAGCCAGCGGGCACATCAATCGCAGACCAGCCACGCTGCGCCTGCAATTCGACGCCAAAGCCAGCAGCCAGTCGCGCGATATGCTGCGTGAATTGCTCGACCAGCAGGACGGTTAGCGACTCTGCGACCATGCCAAACGCTGGTCAGTTGTAAAATCTTCGACATTGGGCACGGCAAATCCGGTGCGCTGGTCGAGCACGGCGATGCTGTCATGGAAATGCTGGATGACATCGTCAAGGCTGGAGCCGCTTGGCAGCGCTGTGATGTCTGCCCAGTGCCGCCGCCCGACGACTGCCGATACGCTTTCGCCCCGACCAGCGGCCGCAGCGATAAACTCGCCATCGCCACGCGCATAGGCTGTCAGCAGTTGGTAGACGCGCTTCGGCGTCAGGCAATTGCCATGGGCAGGCACGACCAGCGCCGCAGCGACATGGGCTGGCAGCGCGCGAAATCCGGCGTCCAGAGCAGTGACCGCGCCGCCTCGGCGATAGCGCCTGTCGTGAATGGTCGTCGCGCCCAGCGGCTTCAGAGCAACGCGCACTTTGGCAGCATCGGCGCCGGTGACGACTCGGATGTGGTCGATCCGCGAACGCATCAGCTGTTCGGTCGTCTGCGCAACCCCGCTGGCATCGCCCTCCGCCAGCACGACCGCGCCAACAGCCCGCTGCAGTTCCCCGACTGGCTCGGCACCGCGCACCGAGCCCATGGCCACGCCGTGCACGCGCGGGTTTTGCAAACACAAACGCGCGATCATCCTGGCACGTCCGCGAGCATATCCACGCGCCGGCGCCTGGTTCAAATACACCACGACTCGCGCCGATTTGGGCACGCCACGCAAGCCCAGCGTTTCGTCACGCAGCACCTGCGCCAGCCAAGCCGACTTCACCGGCGAATTGCGCGCGAAGCCATAACGGTCGATCATCGCCGCCGGGTTGTAGACATGCGCTTCATCCAGCGGCGCTCCCAGCGCGCTCAAAGACGCCACCGGCACCACCAGCGAAGTTTCCAGCGGGATTTGCGGCTCGTCGGCGTGGGGAGCTTTGAACGGCAAGCCCGCTGCATGATCGGCTTCGACCAGCACAATATCGGAATCTACGCGGTCCAGCAGGTCGCGCGTCCACGACAGCGGCGGACCATACACTGTGCCAGCGCGGATGTCGTCATGCAGCAGCACAAACTGGTCTTCGGTCAGCGCCTGAGAGATGGCGCGCGCATCGACGCGGCTGGACATGACGCGCGGAAAGAGCGAGAGCTGATCGGTCGCCAGCTGCGAGGTGGTGGTCGCCAGGACGCGCCAGCCGGCCTCGGCTAATTCATAACCCAGCCCGACCAGCAGCGACGATTTACCGCCCGCGCCAATGAAAGCGACGACATCGCCCGGGACAACATTAAATGCTTTCTGCAGCTGCATGCGCTGCATTGCCCCCTGCTGAAGGTACTCCGCGGCAAGTGCGAATATAGACAGTCGCAATGATAGCACGAAATGAGTCGGCGGGCGCGTTTAGACCTCGCCGATCGCGGCCGCTCGCAAGGCTGCTGCGACCTTCTGGGCGGTGAAAGGCTGCGAATCGATCCAGACGCCGGTCGCATCGTATATCGCCGCGGCGATGGCGGGCGCCAGGGGCAAGAAGGGCATTTCTGCCATGCCACGCGCGCCCCAGGGACCGATCGGGTCGGGAACTTCCAGCACGACCGACTTGACGCGCGGCGGCACATCCAGCGAGGTCGGGATCAAATAAGTCGACAGATAAGGATTCAGGATGCGCCCGTCGCGGGAGACGAGGTATTCCATCAGCGCATAGCCTTGGGCTTGTACGATCGCGCCTTCAATCTGCCCCTCAAGCTGCTGCCGGTTGATGACCCTGCCCACATCGTTGGCGCAGACGACCTCCAGCAGCTGCACCTGGCCAGTTTCAATATCGACCTCCACCTCGACCGCTTCGGCGACATAGCCATAAGCGAAGTTGGGCGTGGCATGACCGGTCTGCGGGTCGAAAGGAGTTGTCTCCGGCGGATGATACATAAACTCGGCTTTGGCGGGGCGCTCTTCGTCTTGCCACTTGCGCAGGGCGAGTTCAGCCGCGCCGCGTATGGCATTGCCCGACATGAACGACAAGCGCGATGCCGAAGCGCTGCCCGATGAGCCGGATGTCGCCGTATCGGATGCGACCAGCTGCACGCGCTCGAAAGGCGTGCCCACCGCATCAGCCGCCATCTGCATCAAAGCCGTGTGCGCGCCCTGCCCCACATCCGCGCCCGCATGGTACAAAATGACGCGCTCAATCTCGGCGCTGCCCTGCAGTTCAATCCCCGCCCAGCAATGCTCTGGGAAGCCGAAACTGAAGCCGACATTTTTGAAGCCGCCAGCCAGGCCGCGTCCACGCCTTTTGCTGCTGTCGGCTGGGTCGCCTGGCGCTTGCAGCTGCCAGCCCGTATCTCCCTGATGCCACCACGATTCTTCGCCGCAGGCTGCAAACACTTGCGGCATGCTGACGCCGGGCGGGAATGGCGTGCCCACCGAGCCAATGCTGCCCTCGCCGATGCTGTTCTTCAAGCGGATCTCCAGCGGGTCCATATTCAGCGCCGCCGCCAGCCGATTCATCTGCCCTTCTGCGGCAAACAGCGCCTGAGGAGCGCCGAAGCCGCGAAAGGCGCCAGATGGAATGTTGTTGGTGTAGACAGCATAGGTGTCGATATGAATGTTGTCGACTTCGTAGGCGCCGCTGACGGTCAAATGCGCGTTGCCCAGCACCTTGTTGGATGTGTAATTGTAAGCGCCGGCATCGCCGATCACTTCGCAGTGCATGGCGGTGAGCAAGCCATCGCGGGTCGCGCCCCACTTCGCCCGCACTTTGATCGGGTGCCGCTTGTGATGGTAGCGGATGGATTCTTCGCGATTCCACTGGATTTTGACCGGGCGCCGCAAGTTCCAGGCGGCCAGCGCCAGCACAATTTGCACGGACATATCTTCGCGTCCGCCGAATGCCCCGCCAATCGCCGGGTAAATGACGCGCACCTGCTCGGGCGGCAGGTCCAGCGCATGATAGATTTGCTCCTGGTCTTCGTGCGTCCACTGTCCGGCCACGATGACGGTCACGCGGTCGGCTTCGTCAATATAAGCCAGTCCCGCTTCGGGCTGCAAGTAGGCATGTTCCTGCCAGGTTGTTTCGTATATGCCCTCGACGACGACATCCGCCGCTCGCCAGCCAGCCGTCATATCGCCTCGGCGGATACGGTAGCGTGCCACAAGGTTGTCCGGGCAGTCGGGATGCAGCTGCGGCGCAGATGCCAGCATCGCCTCTTCGGCATCAAACACGGCGGGCAAGTCTTCGTATTGCACCTGGATCAGCTCAATGGCGTGCTTGGCGATCGCATCGGTCTCGGCGACAGCCACGGCCACCATGTCCATATAGCAGCGGACGACATCGGTGCCAGCTTTTTCGCCGCCTGGGCCGCAGAGCACCGGCTGATCTTTGATGACCAAGCCATATTCATTGACTGGCACATCAAAGCTGGTGAAGACGCGCACGACGCCCGGCAGTGCTTCGGCAGCGGTCGCGTCGATGCCGATCACGCGGGCATGGGCACGCTCGCTGAACTTGATGCGCATCCACAATTGCCCCTCGATGTCAATATCGCCGGGATAAGCCGTTTCGCCGGTTACTTTGCCGCGCGCGTCGATGCGTTTGATCGATTCGCCGATGACAGAGCCGGTTTCAGCTGGCACGAGACACGCCCTTTCCTGGATATTTTAGGCTGTCGGAAGCGTTACGAATTGGGTTTGGCCGAGCTGCCTGGTTTCGTTGTGAAAGATGCGCCGCAAGATAGCGATGGCCGCGGCATAGGTCGGCTCGACACCGCCATAGCTCAAGCTGCCCGCGCCCAGATTTTTGCCCGATTTCATCGGTTTATCCGATGCATAATGCAAGAAGCCGATATCAAATTCCACCGAGTGCAAATTTACTATTTCGTTCATGGGATGGCGCTGCGGGCGGAAGGCTTCGTAAGTCGCCGACAGATACGGACCGCTTTCCATTTCAATATCCGTATAACCCTCGCGGTAGAAGACATCCATATAATTGGGATTTTGCAAGAAAGTGCCGCGCACAGTGACGGCTTTTTGGTTGTCCAGCACATTGCCGTGGCGCATATGGGCGCGGACATGTCGGGCGTTGAAGCAATTGCGAAACAGGTATGTATTTTGCGAATGTTCATCGTGGATGACATTGGGGATCATCATATCGCCGATGCGCCCGTTCAACGTGGCGGCTTTGCCCATCACATAGACGCCGGCCAGCCTGCCCACGCCTTGCGAGATCCGGCTGAGCAATTCGTATGCCGACATGCCCAGCGGATAGTCGATATTGAAAATGAGCGCGCTGCTGTGCCGCAGCCGCTGCAAGTCGCCGGCATCGCCCAAACGCGGGTCGAACCACTGCGCCTCGAGCTTGCCCAACTCAATTACCTGCGTTTCCATTTCGAAGCCATGCCGGCTTGGCAGCCGGTGCATGCCCAGACGATGCTCTTCTCGCGCGAAGTCATTGCGCGTCCCGCTGCCCGTGTCGGAAAGGTACTGACGAAGCACAAAATACAGAAAATTGTCGGTGCTCTTGTGATAGCTCTCTTTGATGTCTTCGTACTCGGTCAGCAGCGATCTTTTTTCAAATTGTTCGATGTACTGCACCAGACTTTCTTCATAACGCCGCGCAAACCCGGCCAGCAGGTTGATGAGCGAGTGCGTATTGCTAGAGACGAAATACACGGGGCGTTCGCCAGGATCAATGCCCACTTCTTCAAGCTCGTCACAAAGTTCTGTCCACCACGCGGCGGTGGCGCGCCGATAATCTGCCAGCGAACCGGCTATCAATCGCAATGTCATGCTCTTGCGCCCCCGGCTGATGCGCAGCAGATTGGCTGCAAAGTCGCTTTGCCACAGCAGATGCAGCCTGCGCAAATCGCTGACCGCCATCGTCAAGCCCTCGGCCAGCGCGGCGAAGTCTTCATCGGGCAAGTCGCTGCATTCGGCATGCCGCAGCAGCAAATCGCACAAGGTCTGGTTTTGCAAGCGCGCATGCAGCTTGTTCCACTCGATTTGATAGGCTGTGAGCATGGGCGTCAAATCGTCGATATCAGAGCGGCTGACGATATACACAGCCAGGGCGCTGCTGCCATCAAAGTGCGTGCGGCGGCGTCTGCCCGTGGAATATACGCGCTGCCAGCTGGCGATATCGTGATACCCGGCCGCCACAAAACCCCGCTCCAACTGACCGACCAGCACATCTGTTACATCAATGATGCAAGGCGGCAGGCGCAGGGCACTGTACATCAGCGCCGAGGCATCGATCTCGGGGGAGCCGGCACCTTCGTGCAGCGATGAGTTCATCGCCACATGGCTTTCCACCAGCGTATCAATTGCGATGGCATCGCTGGAGCGCAGCAGCGAATAATAGGTGCGCATGTACAGTTCAATGTCATCGTTGCCAGACTTGGGCACTGTGCGGTCCATGGATCAACCTTGTTCTGTTTGCAGTTTGCGCGCGCTGGCTTGGCGGAAGGCTTCTACGATCTTGTAATAGCCCGTGCAGCGACACAGGTTGCCGCTGATGCTGAGATTGATCTGCTCGGTATTGGGCTGGGGGATTTCGTCCAGCAGCTTCGCCCCGGCCATCAGGAAACCGGGCGTGCAATACCCGCATTGCACTGCCGCCGCGTCAATGAATGCCTGCTGGATTGGGTGCAGGGCATCGTCATTTTGCAAGCCTTCGATGGTCACGACATCTGCCCCATGCGCGCGCGGGGCATGCACCATGCAAGCCATCACCGCCACATCGTCCAGGAAGACTGTGCAAGCGCCGCATTCGCCTTCTGCGCAGCCTTCTTTGGTGCCCGGCAGCTTGACATCATCGCGCAGCCAATGCAGCAGCGATTTCTGTTGGCCGCTCGTGATGCGCACATCGATTCCGTTGACGCGGCTCTCGATGGGCGTGTCGGGCTGGTGCACGATTGGCTCGGGCAGTCCACCGGCGACCCGACCGCCCTGCGCGCCCCAGAGCATAGGCGGATGCGCGGGCAAGCCAGAATCGAACTCGTCCGCCGCCAGCCGCCGCAAGGCTTTCGCCACCAGCACTTTGACCATCTCGCTGCGATATTCGGCGCTGCCACGCACATCGGCGATCGGCGCGGGAAAGTCCCCGGCGATGCGCGCAGCCTCGGCGATCACCGAGGGCGTCAGCCGTTTGCCGCGCAAGAAATCTTCGGCAGAAGGCACGCGCACGATGGTTGGCGCAACGCTGCCCAAGGCGATCCGCGCTTCAGTCACGACTCCAGCGGCAGAACATTTTACTACGACCGCCGCATCAACCACCGAGATGGCTTGTGCCCGCCGCAACCCCAGCTTGAGGAAGACGCCGCGCTCGTCCTCGCTCAGCGCGGGAAGATGAATCGCCCGCAGCAGCTCGTCGGGTTGCAGAACGGTCTGTCGGAAGCCGCTATAGAAATCTTCGAGCCGCAGCCGGCGTTGGCCCCGCTTTGATTCCAAAGTAAGTTCTGCGCCCAGGGCAATGAGCGGCGTGATGGTGTCGTTGGCTGGAGAAGCCGTGATGAGATTGCCGGCGATGGTGGCGCGATTGCGGATTTGTGGCGCGCCGACTTCCCACGATGCCTGCGCCAGGGGTGCCGCGCGCTCGCGGATGAGCGGGCTGCCGACGACATGATTGTGCGTAACCAGCGGTCCCAGCGTGATCACCCCGTTTTCTTTTCTGATGTCGTCCAGCCCCGGCACGCGCGTGATATCGATGATGATTTGCAGCTGCGGATGCTGGCCCCGCTCCAGTTCGATGATCAGGTCGGTGCCGCCAGCGACGATGCGCGCCGCCCGCCCATGTTCATTGAGCAGAGCCAGCGCTTCGTCGATGCTGCTAACGCTATGATAGGCTTGCCACATGCGATGCCCGCCTCCTGTCCCGACCTAGAGCGGGTTTAGTTCCAGCACGGTAATAGGATTGATATTGATGACGCAGGTGGAATTGTATTGCGTGCGCACTGTCTTGCGCCGGTCCCAAGTATGCACATGCCCGTGCAGCATATAACGCGGACGAAACCAGCGCATGAAGTTGAGAAAGCTGATGAAGCCCCGATGCGCGAAATCTTTGCCATCGTGGATATCGCGGGCCGGCGAATGCGTAACGAAGAGATCGATGCCGCGCCGGCGCAGCCAGCGATGCGCAAGGATTTTTGGCGTTAAGCCCAACACCATGCGATGCATCTGCGCCTGGCTGTATTGGATTTCGCCATTGTTATAACGGATGCAGCCCTCCAATCCCGTCATGGTCAGTCCGCGATACTGCACGACTTGCTGGTGCAGGTCAATGCCGCCCGGCGGTTCTTCGTGGTAGCGTTCGTCGTGGTTGCCGCGCACATAATAGAGTGGAACTTGCAAGATGCTGGTGATGTATTCCAGGTAGGCGGGCGGCATATCTCCGCAGCTGATGACCATATCAATGTCTTTGTATTGCTGGCGCAAGTTGACCGCGCTGCGCAACTGCGGCATTTCGGTATCGCTGACGCAGAGGATTTTCACGAACCGGTCTCCGCGCTCTACTCAGAAAAGCCCCCGGCAAAGGTGTCGATCATCAAGCGTACATCGTCTCCCAGAGGATAGAGAATGGGACAAGTCGCGCCGGCTCGCATATATTCGCGCACCTTCGCTTTGCATTCCGCTGGCGTGCCACTGGCGGTGATCATCTGCACGACATCGTCGGGCACGAGTTTCATCGCTTCCAAGATCTGGGCTTCGCTGGCGGGCCAGGTCAGCGCCTGGCCGATTTCGTCCAGCAAATCCTGGCTGACGCCGCTGGCTTTCATGATGTGCGGCTGCTGCCCCAGATACTGCGTCACCAGCTTGCGCGCGGCATCCAGCGCTTTGTTGCGGTCATGGTCTACCGAGCAGACAACCAGTTGGGGACGGTCGATATCGTATACCGTTTTGCCAACCCGTTTTGCGCCGATCTCCAGCTGCGCCATCGCCGATTCGTTGTATTTGGGCGAAACCAGGTAGTTCAAGACAACGCCATCGGCGATCTCGCCGGTCAGCGCCATCATCTTTGGACCCGTCGCCCCGATATAAATGGGCACATTGCGCGGCTCTTTGCGCCCGTGAACGACATCCAGCTCGACATCGGTCAGCTGCACGAATTCGCCAGCGAAAGTCACACGCTCGCGGTTGAGCAGGCGGCGCACGGTCGTAACCACTTCGCGCATGGCGAGCAGGTTTCGGCTGCGCGTGATGCCGACTTTTGCCGCCAGCGGGTCCCACCAGGCGCCAATGCCGCAATAGATGCGGTCTGCCGCCAGGTCGTCCAGGGTCAGGAAAGTCGCCGCGATGACGGCAGCGTTGCGCGTCCAGTTGTTGATGACGCCCGAGCCAATTTTGATGCGCGAGGTGGTGGCAGCGAAGGCGGCCATGGGCACAATGGCATCGCGCACCAAGCGGCTTTCGGCTTGCCAAACGGCTTCAAAACCGCGTTCTTCGGCATATTGCACATAAGAAATCGCGTCACTCAGCGGATGCGCGTCTTGCAGATACAACGCTACTCGATCAGCCATGAGCTTACTCCAAAAATGTCTGCTAGGCCTGCCATGCGTCTATTATCGCGCAGAATCGGCGCAAATGGCAAATGTCAAGCCTGGATTTTGCCCTGGGCCGGCTTCAGCGCGGGCAGGTGGCTGTGTTGCCCCTCCGCAATGATGCGCTGGTAAGCGCGCAAGTCGGCAGGCACATCAATATCCAGCCTGATTCGCGGCGAATCGTAGCGCTGCACAGCGATGCCCATGTGCTCGGCATCTTCGATATGCCGCGCATAGCTGCCAGCGCCATAGGCATATTCGATCGCTCCTGGTGGACGAATCAGCAAGGCATTCGTGCCATCCTGTTCGCTGTCGGTGGCGATCACGATGGAGCGCTCTGTAGACAAACGAACCAGCTGGGCGATATCGGCGTCATTGATAAAAGGCAAATCGGCGGGCAGTACCAGCACGGCATCGGCGCGCCACAATTTGAGCACCATCGTCGCCCGCAGCAGCGCCGGATTCAAGTTGGACTCAGCGCTTTCCTGCAGAGTCTTCGCCCCCAGCTCCCGCGCGATAGCCAGCGCTTTTGTATCCCGCGAGATGACCAGCGCGCCCGTGACAGACCTGGCTTGCGACACCACCGACAGCACATGCCGAAACATGGCTTGCGCCAGCTGGTAGCGCTCTTGGGGCAGCAGCACGGTCGCAAGACGGCTCTTGGCGTATTTCAGCGGCTTGACCGGGATGATCGCCCACAGGCTCATGACAGCCAGTCTCGCGCCCAGTCCAATGTATCTCGCGCCAAAGCAACTTTGCCTGGCAGGTCAGTCATCAGTGTATCCAGCCGGGTTGTCCGCAGCCCCGCGATATGAAAGGCAGGATTGCGCAAGTCATCAACGAATCCGTCGATGATGCCATCATAGTAGCACGCAACCGTCCGCGCCGAAACTTCCAGCTCCAGTTCGCGCATGATCTTGGCGGTGGGACCCTTGACCGCTTCGCCGCCGATAACAGGGGTAATCGCAACTTTGGGGGCAGACAATGCCGCCAGCTGCTCGCGCATTCCCGGCACCGCCAGGATAGGTGCGATCGACAGCCAGGGATTGGACGGCGCAATCATGACCAGGTCGGCGCAAGTTAGCACCTCGCGAACCGGGACGGACATGCGCGCGCCCTGGCCAGAATCATAATGAATCTGCTGTATAGCCGGCTGCCAGCGCTGCTTGACGAAGTATTCTTGGAAGCTCATCTCGCCGTTTTCGCGCGTGCGTATAGAAGTGGGCATTTCGGCATCGCACATAGGCAGGATAGTCGCTTCGATGCCCAGCCGCCGGGCGATCATGCCGGTAAAATCTGTCAGGCTGAGCCCCTCGCGCATGGCCTCTGTCCGCAGCAGGTGCAGCGCCAGGTCTTGGTCGCCCAATTTGAACCAGGTGTCGACCGCATAGCGCTGTCTGAGCCCCGCCAAGACATGGGTCGTGTCATCGGCGACGCCCCAGCCCAACTGCGGGTTGACTGCGCCCGATAGCGTATACATCAGCGTGTCGATATCGGGGCAGATTTTCAGCCCCAGGTGCCAAAAGTCGTCACCGGTGTTGACGATGAAGGTCAGTTGCGGAGCCGGCTGCAAGTTCGCCAAGCCCAAAGCCAGCTTTGCGCCGCCGACGCCGCCGATGAGCACGGCGATTTTTTGCCTCAACGCCATAATGTTCTCGATTCCCAGCCTTCGCGTCCTCGCTGGCGCTGCTGGGCCGGATAGCCCAGCGTGATCAAGCCCTGCGGCTGCCAATCCGGCGGCAGGTCGAGCGTGCGCGCCACCAGCTCGCCACAAAACAATGGCGCGCACATCCAGCAGGCACCCAAGCCCAGGCTGTCCGCCATCAGCAAGATATTTTGCCCGGCCATGGCCACGCTTTGCTGCGCCATGCTGCGTTCGTGCTGGTTGCGCTGCGCATCGCCATAGACATCCATATCCCGCAAGCTCATGCACAGCAGAATCAAGACGGGCGCTTCGGTGATGCGAGAATAGGAACGCCGCGCATCCGCTTCGATCAGTTCATCGGGCATGCCGTCCGCCTGCAAGTCCTGCCGCAGCCTGGCACCCATAGCCGCGGCCAGACGCTGCTTGCCGGGGTCGTCTTGCATGATGACGAAGCGCCAAGGCTGGCGATTATGTGCCGATGGTGCCCAAATCGCCGCTTCCAGGAGCTGGGCGATCATCTCATCCGGCACAGGCCGGGCGCGATAACGCCGCAGCGAGCGCCGTTCACGCATCTGTCGCAGCAAATCCGCGGCTGTCATGGCTCAGCGGTAGAGGTCATGTTCGGGCGCGCGGATGAGATCGGCCGCGCAGCCATGCTTTCCGCCCACATCCAGTCCCCGCAGCACGACGGCCGGCAAGCCTTCGTCCGCCTCGCCACACAGCAGATGCGCAGCCGAAGCCACCAGATCGGCATACGCGACTTGCGTAATCTCCAGCGCGCGCCCATACAAATCGCGGCTGCCGCGCAAATCCTTGATGGCGGGCAAGCCAGCCGCGCCGATCGCCACGCCGATATTGCCGACGCGGAAAGGCCGCCCGTGCGTGTCGCTGATAATGACGCTAACTTGAATGCCCAGCCGCGCCTGGATCTGTTCGCGGATGGCGCTTGCAGCCCGGTCGGGATCGATGGGCAGCAGCAAAGCCCGGTCGTCGCCGCCTTCGATATTGCTCTGGTCGATGCCGGCGTTGGCGGACACAAAACCCAGTCGATGCCTGGTGACCAGCACGCCGCGGCGTTTTCGCGACACATGCTCGGACTCGCTGAGAATCAGCTCGACCAGGCGCGGATCTTTGTCCGTTTCGACAGCCAAATCAGCAGCCGCCTGCGAAGCGCGCACTTCGTCCAGACAGATCAGCCTGCCTGCCGCCTTTGACACGATCTTCGAAGACACCACCAAAACATCGCCGACTTGCAGCCCGATGCCAGCCGCCCGCGCTTTGGCCAGCATGATCTCGACAATGTCGTCGCCGGCTTGAATCAGCGGGATATCGGGGATGGCATAGGCGGAGAGTCGAGGCGCTTCAGGCATATTTAGCTGTCCAAGCCCGTGATGCGGATGCCAGCGCCTGCTATGCGATACGCCCGATTGATGTGCAGCAGCAGGGGCGTCAGCGACTCGGCGGCGATGGCATTCTGCAGCGACCCAGCATCAATGCCGCGCATGCCGGCCGCCACCACCAGTTCGATGACCTGCGCCTTGGCAGCGGCATCATCGGCGCAGACCAGCACATCGCAGTCGACCGGTTGATCGAGCTGGCGCAGTTTGACCGCGCTTACATTTTGGAAAGCCGCCACCACCGGCGTCGAATCGCCCAGCAGCGCCTGCGCTTCCAAAGCCGCGGCCTGCCCGGCTGGCAAGTTGACCGTCATGATCTGCGGTGGCTGCAAGGGTACAGTCAGGTCGACCAAGATCTTGCCTGCGCAAGCCTCGCGCACGCTCTCCAGCGTGGCTTTGTGCGCGCTATACGGCACGCTCAATACCACGATATCGGCCGCCGCAGCCGCCTCGGCATTGCCCAAGCCGCTGATGTCGCCGGCTGGGACTTCGGCCTGCATTTCTATTGCACGGGTCGCCGCGCGTTCAGCCGACCGCGAGCCGATGATGATCTTGTAGCCATGCCGCGCCCAGCGCAGCGCCAATCCCGCGCCTTCTTTGCCGGTGCCGCCGAGTATCGCCAGTGTTTTCATCGTGTTGTCATTCCGTTTCGGTTGTCCAGGTGGTCCATCATTCAAGACTGGCCTGTGCGTGCTGCGCATAGCGTTCCCAAACGCCCGGCGCCAAATCCAGCGCGGCCGCTGCAATGGCGCTTTCGTCCAGGGTCAGCAACTGCCGATCGCGCATCAGGATTCTTCCGGCGCAGATGGTGGTGGTGACCATGGAGGCCTCGAAGCCGAAGAGCAGATGCCAGGGCAGGTTGCCGGCGGTCAGCGGCGTGAAGGGCGTATAATCTACCAAGATCAAGTCGGCTGCCGCGCCCGGGCTGATCTCGCCGATAGGCATTTCGGGAAAGAATCGGCGCAGTAAGCTGGCGTTGTTGTCCCAAGCCATGCGCGCGATATGGTCGCCGGGCGCCCGGCGCGGATCGCGGTTAACCACCTTGTGCAGCAGATAAGCCGCCTTCCATTCCGCCCACATATTGTTGCTGAAACCATCGTTGCCCAGGCAAAGCGGCAGGCCAGCGTTCAGCAGCCCGTCAATATCGGCCGCGCCAACGCCGTTGTTCATGTTGGAGCGCGGCTGATGGCTGACCCAGACTCCGCGCCGCGCCAGCAAATCCCGTTCTGCTTCGTCGATGTGCACGCAGTGAGCGGCGATGGTGTTGTCGCGCCAGATGCCAAAGCGATCCAGCCGCTGGACCACGCGCAGTTCGCTGCGACGCAGGCTATCGGTCTGGTCGGCTTCGTGCTCGGCGACATGGATGTGAAAACCGCTATTAGATGGCGCTGCATCGGCACAGGCGCGCAAGCTGGCGTCCGACAAGCTCAAGCTGGCGTGCAAGCCAAATGTGCCGCGCAAACGGCTGTGCCCGGCCGAGTCGCGCATAAAACGCAGATTTTCGGCGATGCCCGCGCGCATTTTGTCGGGACCATCGCGGTCGCTGACTTCGTAACAGAGCACCGCGCGAAGCCCCGCCTGGTCGACCGCTTCGCCAATCACATCCAGGCTGCCATCAATACAAGCCGGGCTGGCGTGATGGTCGATAAGGCTGGTCGTGCCGTGTTTGATGGCATCCACCAGGCAGACCAAGGCGCTGGCGCGCACGCTGTCGCGGTCGAGCGCCTTGTCCAGCGGCCACCACAACCGCTGCAAAATCTGTGGAAAGTCGCGCGGCGGCTGACCAGGAATCGCCAAGCCGCGGGCATAGGCGCCATAAAAATGGGTGTGCGCGCAGATGCCGCCGGGCATGACGATCTGTCCGCGCGCATCAATGATTTCGGCTTGCGGATAGCTCGCCTTCAGCTCGTCGGTTGCGCCCACCGCGCCGATCGCGCCGCCGTCAATGAACAGCGCATGATCGGAAAAGATCTTGGGCTGCGCGCCCAGCGTGATGATCCTGGCATTGGTGATCAGCATAAGGTAAGCGCCTCTATCGTTCAGCCGCGCAGCGCATAATAGACGCGGTCGACATAAAAATCAGCGGCGCTGTAGAGGTCGCTGATGGTCTCGGCGCTGACGAAGCGATCCCAGGTGGTGCGGATGAAGCTGATGGAACGAGCGGGGAAGTTTTCGATAGGCGGGTCTTTTTCGATCAGGTCGCGGAATTGCACTTTGTAATACAGGTCATCGGCGCGCCGCGATTCTTTGGGCAGCAGGTCGCGCCGCCGCGCCAGCTCGAGGCCCGTGACGCGCGCGAAATAGGCGATGCTGCCGCCGCGCTCGCCAAAGACCTGGCGGCTCAAAAAGAAAGCGACATATTCGGCATTCAAGCCGCGCCGCAGCTGCTGCTGTGGGATGCGATACCAGCGCTGCCGACGGGCGATATCAAAGTCGCGCTTGCGATTCATCACGCCTACCAAGACCCGATCATCCGCGTACACAGCTGCCTCCGTTCCGCTAGCGAGCGCCACGCTGCGCCAGCAATCGCCGGTCGATTTCGGCCACGGCGTCTTGATGCGCCCGCCACCAGTCCGGATCGCGCTGCGCATCCAGCTCGGCGACAGTCTTGCCCTGCTGCTCGACCCAGGTGTAATACTTCAGGTTGTGCCAGCGTTCGCGGGATTCGCGCGTGCCTTCCATGATCCAGTCCGTGCCCGCCCGTTTGAAGACGCCTTCGGCGATTGCCAACGTTTCGGCTTCGTCCAGCGCGCCATGCCGCTCGCGCAGGGCCGCCATCACCGAGGCGTATCGCTCCATGCCATCGGTGGCGACTGTCGCCACGACATCGTCGCTGGTGAGTTCATAAAACTTGGCGGTCTTGATCGCGCCGATGATATTGCAGATGCCGCTGATGCCCAGCAGCTGCGCCAACTGCTCCACGAGGGCGGCATCCATGCCCAGCCGCTCGACCAAGGCGCGGCGCCCCGCGTCTTCCGTGAACAAGCGCAAACCATTCAGCGCGTCCATGTCGTCGATGCACATCAGCGCATCCATGTTGAAGACATTGTGAATCCAGGTCACATGCTTGTCGCCGATGCCCTGGATCTCGTGCGCGCCATAGCCGTTGTTGTAGAGAGTCGGGCACTGGATCGGCTCCAAGCCGACGATGCGATGGTCGCGCCAGACCTGCTTGAGCCGGTCTCCCGCCGCAATCGTGCCCGCGCTGCCCATCGCCGAGACAAATGCCGATATCTTGCCCGCGCCGATGCCCGCGCCGCGCAGTTCGTCCGCCAGCTCGACCAGGGTGTTGCCAGTCACATGATAATGAAAGCGATAATTGCCCATCACCTCGAACTGGTTGAGGATGCGGATCTTGGGATCGCTGCCGCGCAGGCGGTTCACTTCGTCATAGATTTCTTTGACATTGCTCTCGCTGCCCGTCGTGCGGATGATGCGCGCGCCATACCTTTCTATGCGCTCGAATCGTTCCTGGCTCATTTCTTCCGGCAGCACGACGATGCTGTCATATTCCATGCGGCAGCCGATAAAAGCGCCGCCGATGCCATAATTGCCCGTCGAGGGCCAGACCAGCGTGTGCAGGTCGGGGTCGACTTCGCCCAGCAGCTGTTTTTCCAGCAGCACCGAATAAGCCGCGCCCACCTTGTGACTGCCCGAGGGGAAGCGTCCGCCGTACAAGAGCGCGATAGACGCATCGACGCCAGTGAGTTCTTTGGGCAAGACGAGGCAGGCGACCTGGTTCTTCGCGTCCCGCCAGGTGATGTTGTAGAGGTTCAGCGGATTTAGCGGGTCGGCATCCAAGGCCGCAATGGCGTCCCTGCGCACAGCTGGATCGATGGTCTGCGGATGCAGCATTTCTTCAAAGGTGGGTCCCGTAATCATCAATCGCTCCTGGCCTGTCCGCCTTCAGTTTGCCTTGGATTGCGCGCTTTGGCAAGCGCGGCTGCTTCGTCTGCCGCGTCGACAGCGAGTCGGCGCTGATTCGCTGCGCGCGCCTGCCCCAGTCCGGCTGTGGACGCCACGACATAAAGCGGACGGTCGCGCGCCTCGTCATAACCGCGGGCGACATACTGACCGATGACGAAGAGAAAAAAGAGTTGAAAAGAGCTTAGCAGCAGCAGCAGCATGATGGTGGTGGCTTGTCCGCCGAAGAATTCTTCGCCTTGCGTCAGCCGCAGGATCGTGATCGCCAAGCCCGTCAGCAGCGATGCCACGCCCAGAAACAGGCTGATATAAATCATGATTTGCAGCGGAAAAAACGAAAAACTGGTCACGGCGTCCAGCGCGAAGGCGATCATCTTGCCCAGCGGATATTTCGTTTCGCCCCAGGCGCGCTCTTCGCGAACATATTCGATGCCCGTTTGGCGGAAGCCCACCCAGCTGGTCATGCCGCGCACAAAGCGCCGGTGTTCGCGCATTTGCCGCAGCACCGCCGCCACCCGCGCGTCCATCAGCCGGAAGTCGCCGGTGTCGACCGGGATATGGATGTCGGTGATGCGGTGAATCATGCGATAAAAGAGCTTGGCGCTCAGCCGCTTCAGCCAGCTTTCGCCCTTGCGCGCGGCGCGCACGGCATAGACCACATCGTAGCCTTCCCGCCATTTCTCGACCAAGCGCGGGATGACCGCCGGGGGATCTTGCAGATCGGCGTCTATCAGCACCACCGCCCGCCCGCTGGCATAATCGACGCCAGCCGTCACGGCGATCTGGTGACCAAAATTGCGCGCGAAGCTGATTACGCGCAATCGCGAATCTTCCGCCGCCAGCTCCAGCATCAATTCGCGCGAGCCGTCCGTGCTGCCATCATCGACCAGCAGCAATTCCCAGGGTTCGCCCAGGCCATCCATCGCAGCGCGCACCTGGGCGGTGAAGGGTCGCAGGTTGCCGACTTCGTTATAGACCGGCGCGACGATGGAATAGGTCGGGCGCTCGCTCACAGCAATCCGATTTCCCCGAGCCGCGCGCGCACCGCATCGACATCGGCTGGTATCGGCGGCGCGCCATTGACGCTTTCGCGGACTCGGTCGATATCTTTGAGCCCGCTGCCGGTGCTGACGAGGCAGATTTCTTCGTCGCGGTCGATGATGCCCGTTGCCAGAGCTTGTTCGACCCCGGCTGCGGCAGCCGCGGCCGCTGGCTCGGCAAAGACGCCGCAAAGCCCGCCCAGCATCGGTATGCTTTCCAAAATATGCGCGTCGCTGACAGTGACAAACGCGCCCTTGGTCTCTCGCACGGCCCGGATGGCTTTGCTGCGGTCGCGGGGCAGCTCGGCGGAGATGCTGTCGGCGATGGTGCTGACGGCCCGACGCGTGATCGCGGCCGGCGCCAAGCCTGTCCGCCAGGCATCGGCGAGCACGGCGCTGCCTTCGGCCTGCGCGCCCAGCAAGCGCGGCAGCTTGTCGATCCAGCCCAGCTGCAGCAGATCGTAGAAGCCTTTGTAGATGCCGCTGATGATGCTGCCATCGCCCACGCTGACGGCCACGACATCCGGCGCGCGCCAGCCCAGCTGCTCGGCGATCTCCAGCGCCGCCGTCTTTTTTCCTTCGGTCGTGAAAGGATTGACGCCGGTATTGCGCGAATACCAGCCGAATTCTGCGCAGGCTCGCGTGCACAATTCGTAGGCATCGTCATAACTGCCATCGACCAGGAATACATGCGCGCCATAAGCAAGCGGCTGGGCGATTTTTGCGGGAGGAGCATCGCGGGGCATAAAGATGATAATTTCAATTTGCTCCAGCCCCGCGCCCAAGCCCGCCAAAGCCGCCGCCGCATTGCCTGTGCTGGCTGTCGCGACCACCTCGATCCCCTCTTGCAGCGCCCGCGCCACGACCAATGAGCTGGCGCGGTCTTTCAGCGAGCCAGTCGGATTGAGGCCTTCGTCTTTGACCCAAATGCGTTTTGCGCCCAGCTTTTCCGCCAGCCGCGGCGCGTCATACAGCGGCGTCCAGCCCACCGACAGGGGCGGCAGCTGGCTGTCCTCCGCCAGTGGCAGCAAGGGCAAATAACGCCAGTGATTTGTGACTTTGCTTGCAGAGATCTTGTCGCGGTCAAGTGTCGCGCGCAAGGACTCGTAATCGTAGAGGATGTCCAGCGTGGCGACTTCGCCGTGCCGCGGGCAGGTATATTCGACTTCGCCGGGCGCATAGCTGCAGCCGCCGATGACGCCGCGCAATTCGCGGATGTCCGCCATGCCGCTCAGCCCTCGCCGCCAGGCACGATGCGCGTGCCCGTCTCGTGATGCAAGGCGCGCGTGATATTGGCCGGGTCGGTGATGATGGCGCGCGGACCGCCTTTGTGCACAAAGTCGATAGCCGCTTCGATCTTGGGATACATGCTGCCGGGCGGGAATTGCCCTTCAGCCAGATACTGCCGCGCCTGCAAGAGCGTCAGTTCGTCCAATGGCTGCTGCCGGGGAGTATTGAAATCGAGGCAGACTTTCTCGACGCCAGTGGAGATCAGCAGCAAGTCGGCGCGCAAGGTCTGTGCCAGGAGGCTGCTGGCGCGGTCTTTGTCGATGACAGCGCTGATGCCGCGCAGGCTGCCCACTTCGTTGCGCACGACCGGCACGCCGCCGCCGCCGCAGACGATCACGATATAGCCCGCCAGCACCAAAGCCTGGATGGCGTTGATCTCGTTGATGATCACGGGCTTGGGCGAAGACACCACGCGCCGCCAGCCGCGTCCGAATTCTTTCTTCACATGCCAGCCATCCAGCTGCGCCGCCAGCGCCTGCGCCTCGGTCAAGTAGCCGCCGACCGGTTTGTCGGGGTTTTCAAAAGCCGGGTCGGCGGGGTCGACGCGAATCTGCGTGATGAGGGTGGCGACAGTGTGGTTCATGCCCACGCGCCGCAGCGAATTGTCCAGCGCCTGCTGCAGCATATAACCGATGCTGCCCTGCGTATCGGCGACCGCAAGGTCCAGCGGCACGCCATGCACATCGGCGACTCGCGTGGCGATCTCGGCGCGATTCATGATGTAGCCCACCTGCGGACCATTGCCATGCGTGATCACCACTTGCCAGCCAACGCGGATCATATCGGCGATGTGGCGACAAGTTTCGCGCACCGCCTCCCACTGGTTTTCGGTATCGGGGTTGGCTGGATCAGTGATCAGCGAGTTGCCGCCGATCGCCACCACCACCAGTTTGTTGATCATGCCGCGCGCCCTTCGCTATCCGCCTGTCGAAATCATCGCATCGTCAACGCCATGGCCGCTTTTTGCGCATGCAGGCGGTTTTCGGCTTCGTCATAGACCACGCTCTGCGGTCCGTCGATTACGCTGTCGGTCACTTCGATATTGCGGTCGGCGGGCAGGCAGTGCATATAGATGGCGTGGTCGTTTGCCAGCGCCATGCGCCGGTCGTCAGTGATCCAGTCGCTGTATTGCGCGCCGATCGCCGCCGATTCGTCATCGTCTTCGGTGGTCAGCCAACTGCCCCAGCTCTTGGGATAGAGGATGTCCGCGCCGCTGAAGCCGGCATCAAAGTCCTCGACGATTTCAAACGAGCCGCCATGCCGCCGCGTATTGTCGCGGGCTTGCTCGACGATATCGGGCATCAGCTTGTATTCCGGCGGACGGGTCAAGCGCAGGTTCATGCCAAAACGCGACATCAGCAGCAGCAGGCTCTGCGGCACAGAGATGGGCTTCTGATAGCTGGAGGCATATGCCCAGCTGATATTGATGGTCTTGCCGCGCAGATCGCGCCCGAACTTTTCCATGATCGTCATCAGGTCAGCGAGGATTTGAAATGGGTGATAGACATCGCACTGCATATTGAGCACGGGCACGCGGCTGGCTTCGGCCACATCGTTGATGTACTGGTTGCCGAAACCCCAATCGCACTGGCGGATGGCGATGCCGTCCGTGTAGCGCCCGACAATTTCGCCGATTTCTTTGGCGGTATCGCCATGGCTGATCTGCGTCGTTGCCTGGTCGATAAACTGCGCGTGCCCGCCCAACTGCGCCATGCCCGCCTCGAAGCTGATGCGCGTGCGCGTGCTGGTGAAAAAGAAGAGCATGGCCAGCACCTTGTCGCGCAGCAGGGCATGCGGCTCGCCCAGCGCTCGTTTGCGTTTGAGGTCCCAAGCGACATCCAGCAGCGTTTCTATCTCTTCGCGCGTCCAGTCTTGCGTGCTGATGAGGTCGCGCCCTCGCAAATCGGTTTGCATGTCTATCTCCTGAGAAGTTTCAACATCGTCAGTTGTATCATATGCGGGCGAGTCGCTGCCTCGCCCCTACGCGGTGATATACACATCAATTCCCGCCGTTCAGCGTCTGGCGCAAAATGGCGGGGAAAAGCGCGTACCACTCGGTCGAGCGCACGACATCGTCCAGCGGCACCTGGTCGAGCACCGTGTGGGCGTGGATCTCGTTGCCCGGCGCGAAACCGATGCTGGGTATGCCCGCCTTGCCAGCCCAATAGATGCCGTTGGTAGAGAAGTCCCATTTGCCGGTATCGACCGGTCCATAGAGCGCTTCGGCGGCGGCGCAGCCAGCCTGGACGATCGGCTCGTCTTCTTCGTATGCCCAGGCGGGATAAATCTTGTCCAGCGGGAAGACGAAGCCGGTATAACTCGGCTCGTCATAGACCAGGATTTCCGCCCGGATGTCATCGCGGTGTCCGATGATCTCGCGCAGGCGCCGCAGCTCGGATTCTGGTTCTTCGCCAAAGGTGATGCGGCGGTCGACATAGATGGTCGCTTCGTCCGGCACAGCGTTGATGCTGGGCGTCTTCACATCCATATCCGTCACGGTGATGCGCCCCTGCCCCAGAAAGTCATGGTCGCCCAGCTCTGGCTCGATATGGCTGATGCGCTCGATGATAGGCAGCAATTTGTAGATGGCGTTGTCGCCGAGGTAATTGCTGGCGGCATGAGCGCTCTTGCCCTTGGCCACAATTTTGAATTCCACGCGCCCTTTGTGCCCGCGATAGATCTGCATCATAGTCGGCTCGCCGATGACCACAAAGTCGGGTTTGATGCCTTCGGTCTGCACAAAAGCATGCGGTGCCTGGCCGTCGTTCCATTCTTCCATATTGCCAAAATAATAGGCGGTGAAACCTTCCAGCAAGCCCAGCTGCCGCGCCAGCGCCAAGCCATATACCATGCCCGGCGTGCTGCCTTTTTCATCGCAGGCGCCTCTCGCAAACAAGATGCCGTCTTCGATCTTGCCTGTGAACGGGTCCCATTCCCATTCGTCCGGATCGCCTATGCCCACGGTATCAATGTGGCTGTCATACAGCAGAATGCGGCTGCCATTGCCGATGCGGCCGACGATATTGCCCATTTTGTCCCAGAAGATCTCGTCAAAGCCCAGCGCTTCCATCTCCACGGCGATGCGCTCGCCACAAGCGCGTATCTGGCTGTCCATGCTGGGGATGGCGCAGATTTCGCGCAAGAAGCCGATGATGTCTTCGCGCTTGCTCTCTACTTCGCGGCGCAGCGCCTGCAATGTTGTGTGTTGAACCATTCTTTTTCCCGCCTGTTAAGGAACTCTTTCGCTAACCTTTTATTGTATCCCGCATCCGACGCTTTCAAAAGCGCTGTTTGCCAGATACGCGCCACAGCCATCAATCGACAAACAGATCGACAATTTGGAAGCGCTCGACATCGACCAAGCCATGATCGGTCAGCTTCAGCCGGGGGATGACTTCCAAGCCCATGAAGCTCATCACCATGAAGGGGTCGGGCATTGGGCTGCCCAGCGATTGCGCCGCGGCTGTCATCACTTCATAATCGGCACGCACTATTTCGATCGGGTCTTCGCTGAGCAATCCCGCCACTGGCAGCGGCAAACTCGCCAGAATGCGCTCGCCTTCCACCGCAACCAAGCCGCCGCCCATCTGCGCCAGTGCCAAGGCCGCCGCGTGCATGCTGCTGTCGTCGACGCCGATGACAGCCATATTGTGATGGTCGTGCGCGACTGTCCCGGCGATTGCGCCGCGCTGCAAGCCAATTCCCTGGATGAAGCCCAAGCCGATATTGCCGCTGGCATGATGACGCTCAATCATGGCGAACTTCAAGATATCGCGCTGGACATCGCTGACCGCGCAGCCATTTACGATCCTGGCGCTTTCGACCCGGTGCTCAGTATACACTTGACCCGGTACCTTGCCGATGACGCGGATTTTTTCGCCGCGCGCCGGAATCGTGAAATCGAGCGAATCGCTGGCGATATTGACGCTGGCTGGCAGGTCAATCACGCGCGCCTGCCTCCGCTCGCTGATCATTGCTCCGTTTTCTGCCACGAGTTCGCCGCCGCGATACACCTGTTGGGCATGGAAGTCGCGCAGGTCGGGCACAACCAGCAGATCGGCATAGCGACCGGGCGTCACCGTGCCATATTTGCGCAAGCCAAAGTGCCGGGCGGTGTTGTAGCTGCCCATGCGGATGGCCATGACGGGGTCGATGCCCGCCGCGATAGACTGGCGCAGCATGAAGTCGATAGAGCCTTCGTCGATGAGGTCGGCGGGGACGCGGTCGTCGGTGCAGAAGCAGATTGCGCCGTGATTTTCGGGCGTGATGAGCGGCAGCAGCGGCAGCAGATTGCGCGTGCCCGAGCCTTCGCGGATGAATATCGTCAAGCCCAGGCGCAGTTTCGCGCGCGCTTCGTCGACATTCGTGCACTCGTGCTCGCTCTGCACGCCAGCCGCCGCATAAGCATTCAGCATCTTGCCCGTCATCGCCGGCGCGTGCCCGTCCAGAACGCGCTCTTTGAACAGGTCTATTTTGTCCAGCATGCCTTCGTCGCCCAGCGCCACGCCCGGATAATTCATCAATTCCGCCAAGCCCGGCACCCAGTCATGATCCAGCAGCGGCGCGAGGTCTGCTGCTTCCAACTGCGCGCCAGAAGTTTCCATGCGCGTGGCCGGCACGCAGCTTGAAGCCATGACAAACATATTCAGCGGTCCGCCCTTGGCTCGTTCCAGCATATAGCGGACGCCGGCGATGCCCAGCACATTGGCGATCTCGTGCGGGTCGGTTATCACGCTGGTGACGCCGTGCGGCAAGACAGCCCGCGCGAATTCCGGCGGGGTGACCAGGCTGCTTTCGATATGCACATGCGCGTCGATCAGCCCGGGCGTGACAAACATGCCGTCCAGGTCAACTTCTCGCGCGCCGCGATAGCCATCGCCCAGCGCCACGACATGCCGGTCGTGCACAGCGATATCGGTCGGGTAAATCTCGCCGCTGATGACATTGACCAGGCGGGCATTGCGCAAGACGAGGTCGCAAGGATGGTCTCCGCGCGCCGCCGCCAAACGATCGACAATAGACATGAAACTGCCTCCAACTTAGCTCTCGCCGCGAATCAGCTGCATGGACAGCTTGTTGTGCGCTTCGACCACGTTCGGCACATCGGCCGTCAGCAGCTGCCCGTCTTCGACCACGATGCGCCCGTTGATGATGGACAGGTCGGCGCGCTGGGGCTGACAAAATACCAGCGCAGCCAGCGGGTCGCTAAGCGCGCCAGCCAATGCGATATCGTCCAGCCGATAAGCAACTAAATCCGCCGACATGCCCGGCGCAAGGCAGCCGATATCGTCTCGCCCAAGCACGCGCGCTCCACCCAAGGTCGCCACTTCCAGCGCCTCGCGAGCCGACAAACCGGCTGGATCGCCCAGCGCCCGCTGCAGCAGCATGGCTTGCCGCGCCTCGCCCAGCAGATGACCGCTGTCGTTGGAAGCCGAGCCATCAACGCCCAGCGCGACCGGCACGCCACGATCCAGCATCGTCCGCACCGGGGCGATGCCCGAAGCCAGACGCATATTGGACGATGGGCAATGGCAGACGCCGGTGCCGGTGCGCGCGAACAAGTCGATGGCGGCGCTGTCCAGCTTGACGCAGTGCGCGTGCCAGACATCATCGCCGACCCAGCCGACAGCTTCTGCATAGTCGCCGGGTCGCAAGCCAAATCGCTCCAGGCTGTAGGCGACATCGGCATCGGTCTCGGCCAGGTGCGTATGCATGTGCACGCCATAGGCTCTCGCCAGCGCCGCCGACTCGCGCATGAGGTCGACAGATACGCTGAAAGGCGAGCAGGGCGCCGCCACGATTTGCAGCATGGATTGGGGTGCCGGGTCATGCCAGGTTTCGATCAGACGCCGCGTATCGCGCAGGATGTCTTTTTCTTTCTCCACCAGGTGGTCGGGTGGCAAGCCGCCGTGCCCTTCGCCGACGCTCATGCTGCCCCGAGCCGCGTGAAAGCGAATGCCCAGCTCTTGCGCGGCGCGGATCTCGTCTTCCAGCCGCACATCGTTGGGGAAGACATAATGGTGGTCGCTGGCGGTCGTGCAGCCGGAAAGCAGCAATTCCGCCATCGCCAGCTTGGCCGCCGTATAAACATGTTCGGCGCGCAGCTGCCCCCAGATGGGATAACAAGCGCGCAGCCAGTCGAAGAGATCGCCCTGCTGAGCAAAGACGCGCGTCAGGCACTGGAACATGTGATGATGCGTGTTGATTAAGCCGGGCAAAGCGACATGCCGCGACAAATCGATGACGCGGTCGGCATCCGCAGGAGCTTCGCCAGCCCCCAGCGAGTCGATCACATTGTCGCGCACGAGAAGCCAGGCATCGGACAGCTCGCGCCGCTCGGCATCCATGGTGGCCAGCCGCTGGATATTCTTCAGCAGCAGGGTCGTCATGCTTGCGCCGCCTTCAGGGTGTTGGCCAGCAACATGGTGATGGTCATGGGGCCGACTCCGCCCGGCACCTTGGTCAGCCAACCGGCGACCTCCCGCGCCCCCTCGAAGTCGACATCGCCGACATATCGATAGCCTTTGTCGCTTTTCGGGTCGGGCACAGAATTCGAGCCGACATCGATGACGACCGCGCCGGGCTTCAGCCAATCTGCCTTGACCATCTCGGGCTGACCGACGGCGGCAACCACGACATCGGCGCGCCGCGTCACCCCCGCCAGGTCGACCGTGCGGCTGTGACAGCGCGTCACGGTGGCATCGGCATTGGTCAGCATCAGCGCGATGGGCAAGCCGACGATATTGCTGCGCCCGATGACGACAGCTTCTTTGCCAGACAGGTCGATGCCCGATTCGGCGATCAGATGCATGACGCCGGTGGGCGTGGCTGGCGTGAAGGTCGGCTCGCGCCCGCGCATGCCCAGGTAGCCCAGATTCACCGGGTGGATGCCGTCCACATCTTTGCTCAGGCTGATTTCATTCAAAACCGCTTCTTCGTCGATAGCAGGGGGCAGCGGCAATTGCGCCAGAATGCCATCGATGGCGCTGTCTTCGTTGAAGGCGCGCACCGCATTTTCCACTTCTGCTTGCGCAGCGCTGGCTGGCAGGATGCTCGCGGCCGACTGGATGCCCACGCGTTCGCAGGCGCGCTGTTTCATACGCACATACATGGCCGAGGCCGGGTCATCCCCGACCAGCACGACACCCAAGCCCGGCGGCCTGCCCAAACGAGAGGCGACTTCAGTCGCGCCAGCCTGGATTTTGGCCTGCATGCGCCCGGCGACTGCCCTGCCATCGATAATCGCCGCTGTCATTTTTCCACTCCCAATTTCGGGCTACACACTGATACACGCTGACTATGGAGAATGCGCCTCGCCCTTGCTACACTGGGCGCGTGTATTGGCGATAAGGATAACACAGAGTGAGCGCATTGGAGAGCCTGCCAGGCGTCATTTTCGTGATGATTGGTCCCGGCGGCGCGGGCAAAAATGCCATCATGCGCGCCATTATCGCCGGCTCGCCCAGCGTGCGTCAGCTGCCCACCGCAACCACGCGCCCCATGCGTGCGGACGAGAAGCAAGGGCGCGAGCATCACTTCGTGAACCTGGGAACTTTCCGCAAGATGCTGAGCGACGGGCAGCTGCTGGAACATCAGGAGGTGACGCCCGGCAAATTTTATGGCATTCCGCGACAGCTGGTTGTCGATTGCCTGCGGGCGGGCAAAGCGCGCATCGCCGATATTGAAGTGTTGGGCGCGCAGAAGCTGGCGGCGGCATTCCCGCAAAATGTCGTGCAGATCTTCGTCACTGTGCCCGGCGCGAAGTTGGCTGCCCAGTTGACTGTGCTGGAAGAGCGGATGCGCCGGCGCGCCGATGCCATCACCGATATCGAAAGCCGGCTGCAACGCGCGGCAGAAATCGAACTGCCGTATCAAAGCCGCTGCGACCACATCGTCGTCAATGACCGCTTGTCCAGCGCGATTGAGGCAACCCGGCACATTATCGATCGAGAATTGGCGGCGCGCCGTCTGCAGGAGGCGATAGCATGACAGCCCTTTCGCAGTGGCATCTGTCGCTGGGCGCGCGCCTGGCAGCTGACCACATCCCGCTGGATTATGGCGATCAGGCCCGCGAGCTGGCAGCGGCAAAGAGCGGCGCAATTCTGCTGGACCGCTCGCACGAGGGGCGCATCCTGCTGCGCGGGCGCGACTGCCTGGAATTGCCCAACCGCATGTCGACCAACGACTTGACGAGCCTGTCAGTTGGGCAAGGCGCGCCGACCATCTTCACCAACCCCAATGCGCGGATTCTGTTTCGGGCGCTCTGCCTGCGCACGGACGCTGGGCTGCTGCTGGTCAGCGAGGCGGGGGGTGGCGCGGCGCTAGCAGCCTATCTGCGGCGCAGCATATTCTTCGGCGATCAGGTGACAGTCGAAGACCAGGGCGCGCAAACAGCGCAATTCGCTTTGCATGGGCGCAGTGCCGGCCGGATCGCCACTGCGCTTTTCGCCGAATCGACCGCGATGCCCCTGTATGCCAGCGCGCAAGTGGACAGCGACTTCGGCACGCTAACGCTGGCCCGGCGCAAGTCCATCTGTGGCGATCACTGGCTTGTCATCTGTCCGGCTGCAAGGGCTGCCGGATTGCATGGACGGCTGCTGCAGCTGGGCGAGGCGCAGGGATTGCGGCCGGCCGGCTCGCTGACCTACAACAGCCTGCGCATCCGCAGCGGACGACCGGCCGGCCTGGAGCTTTCGGCGGAGTACATCCCGTTGGAAGTCGGCTTGTGGGACGAAGTCAGTTTCAGCAAAGGCTGCTATACAGGTCAGGAGATAATCGCGCGCATGGAAAGCCGGAGGCGGCTCGCCAGGACGCTGGTTCGCGTGGCGCTTTCGTCTTTTGTGCCGGCGCCGGCAACTATGCATGCAAATGGCGGCCTGGTCGGCAAGCTGACCAGCAGCGCCCAAGCGGCGGATGGAACAATAGTTGCGCTGGCTGTGCTGAGAGTGGCTTTCGCTGCCCCGGGCGCCGCGCTGGAAGTCGGCGAGAATCGGGTGTCGGCGCGGGTGATCGACTACGCGGGCGCCCAGCCAGCCTTCATCACCGAGTCGGCAGCCGGACCAGCCTAGCTTGCAGCGGGCAAGGGCGTGTCGAAAAAGAGCGCCCGCCACAATTGCCAATTTTCGGGCTTGGGGGCGGTCGTCTCAAAAGCGACCAGGCTGGTTGTGGCGGTTTGCGCGCTGGTCTCGCTGGCGATGCTCTTGGGCATGATCAAGACTTCGCCTTCGCGGATCATTTTGCCATCATCGCGCGCCCAGGTTTCGACATACGCATCGCTCTTGACATATTCCAGCTGGAGAAGCAAGCGCTGCCGTTCGCTTTGCAGGTCGGCGATTTCTGCCTCGAATTGCGCGTGGATGCGCCCCAGGTCGCGGTCGAGGCTGATGCGACCGCTGAAATTGAGGATGAGCACCAAGCCCAGCGCCAGCGCAACCGCCAGCATCACCTGAACGCTGGTCAGGCGCTTCCAGCCACTTACGGAGCTTGCAGGCAGTTCAGCGCTGACCGACTCGGCTGTATCCGCGTCAGAATGTTCATTTTCGCTCATGCCCATTATCATATTGCAGGCACAGAAACCTGCCAGCGCAATTCCAGGCAATCGCTGTGCCAGGCGGACGCCAGAAAAAGAAAGACCCGGCGCGGGAACCGGGTCATGCCTTGTGCCGAAGGTGGGAGTCGAACCCACACTCCCCGAAGAGAACTACGCCCTGAACGTAGCGCGTCTGCCAATTCCGCCACTTCGGCTTTGAGCTTGACAATGAGTATAGAAATCTCTCGCAGCTCTGTCAAGTCGCGGCAGCGAGCAATCCAGCGAAAATGCAGATTGTGGGCGACTTGCCGGCTCGCCCACAATCAGCCGCAATCCCCCTCCGGCTCGACATACGCGGCGGAAATCCAGCCCTGCTCGCCGTGATAATCCACCTTGAACCAGCCATCCGCCCGTTCCAGCGCCGTCAGCTTGACCTGGCTCGGCAATACAGCGATCATTTCACCATCAGGCGCGTCGCGGAAGTTCAGCGCGTACTGCAGCAGCACCATGCAGCCGCTCAGACTCCTGCCTTGCGCAGAAGCCGCCTGCTGCTGCGGGGCGGGAGCGGACGGACCAGCCACCAGCGCAACCTGACCCGCGCCATCGATAGTCGCGCAGAGCAAACCGCCCGGCTCGCTGAAAACGGGCAAATCCGCCACCGTTCGCGGAATCGCAGTTGTGTCGATGAACCTGATCGCGCCGCTGTCCGCGAGGAAGCAAACCTGCGTGCCAGGCGTTACCCAGCCCCACAAATCCACGACCAGACTCGGATTCGCCGCGATGACATCGGGGTGTCCGATCTCGCTGCCAGAAACCAGTTGGCAGGATGTCCCGCTGCTCGCTTTGCTGACGACGATGTCGGGCTGCAGGGTCTGGCAGCTTTGCTCGGGCGAATAGCGAATGACCGGAACGGCCGCCGGTTGGGCCACGCCTTGGCTGCCGCTTCTGCTGGCGCTTCCACTGCTCCCTCCGGGACCCCCGACATCTCCGACATCAGAGCCTGGCGGCGGTGGCGGTGGCGGTGGCGCATACCATTCAATCGCGCCAATATCGCATTTGCCGTCTGTGGATGCGGGGTTGGGGCGGGTTCGGCCGCGCTGGTCGGTGGTCACGCCGGACAGGCAATCCGCGCCGTCAATCGCCGGGCTGCCGGCGCGCAAATTCAAATAAGGCGGGTTTCCACTTGCGCTCGCCGCCAGCTGCGGATCGACGACCGCGACGCTGTCCGCCTTGCAATGGGCCGGGTTTGAACTTTGCGATCCGCCCCCGATGATATTGCCGCTTAGGCTTGGCGTCAGCTGCGCGCTTTGGCTGGGCGTGGGCAAACCAGTTAAAAATGCAATTGCTCGCGCTGCCGTCGGCGGTATTGCCGAAGACGATGCTGTTTTGCAGCGTAACCTTTGCGCTGCACCACGTAGCAGACCCGCCGCCTTGAGTCGTCCTCGGTCAGACTCGTCGTATTCCCGCTGATCGTCACATGCCGCAGCGTCAGCGACCGACGTTGTCCCTTGAAAATTCATGGAGGCGAAGATGCCCGCCGCCGCGCCCGGAACCCGTATTGTTGAAGATGCTGGTATTTGTGATCGTATGCGTCGCGGCGCTGCCCGATTCATTCTTCAAGGCCAGACCGCCGCCCGAGGCGCCGCTCTCTTTCGCATCATTGCCATAGAAGGCGCTGCCGCTCACATTGAGAGTCGTCCGGCCGTTCATGTACAGACCGCCGCCCTGTGAATACGCCTGGTTGTTATAAATTGAACTGCTGTTGATGTTCACCGTCGCCACGCTTGAGCTGCTGGCATAGGCGCCGATGCCGCCCCCACTCCCGGCCGTGGTGATCCGCCACTGGCTGTCCCGGCTGTGTTGCCGTAAATGCGGCTGCCGCTGATGGTGACGCTCGCGCCCCCCGCGACATGGATGCCGCCGCCACTCTTGACCCGGGTGCCTCCTCCACTCTTGGTCACGGTGCCGCCGGCGCTGCTGTTGTCATAGATGCTGCTGTTGATAATCTGCGCGTTGGTGCAGCCGTTGCCCAGATACAGTCCGCCGCCTTCATTCGCGCTGTTGCCGTTAATGCGGCTGTTGCGAATGGTCAAATTCGCCGCGGTACAATACAAGCCCCCGCCGTTTGCATTGGCCGCCGCACTCGCGCTCTCGCGGATCGTGACATTATTCAGCGTCAACGAACTGCCAAATGTGTACAAGATAGCGCCGCCGTTGCTGCCCGAAGCGCCCTTATTCTCGGCGAGCGTGAGATTGTTGATGGTCACGTTCGCTTCGTCCGTCGCGATCGTGATCGCGGGATGTTGGTCCGCGCCATTGATCGTATAGCCGTTGCCCTGCACCGTCAGATTGCTAAAGATCGCCGAAGGCTTGGCACTAAGCGTGAAAGACGCCGTGATATTCACGATGTCGTCTTCGCTGGTGCTGAACGCCGCTGTCATCGCGGCATTCCATTCGCTCTGGCTGGACACATTGTAAGTCGCGGCATGGGCGGGGCTGGCGGACAGCAACAGAAAAACCAGCGCGATGAGGATGAACCGGGCAAGCGTTCCGGAGTTCAAGACGAACCCCGGCGAAGGTCGGGATTTAGCGGAAAATTCGGGGGGGGGGGGGGGGGGGGGGGGTAAATGGCAGGGGCTTGCGCGCCGCGGCTGCCTTCGTCAATAGTTGCAAGGTCAATGTTATGATGCGCATGGCTTCAAAGCCTTTCGTATTATGGGGAGTGTCTAAATCGGTGGATGGTTCTCTTTCTAACCCCACCCCCAGCCCCTCCCCGTCGGGACGGAGAGGGTAGCCAATGCTTGCCTCCCCCTGACCTGTCGGGGGGACCGAGGGGGGTCCACATCCAGCAAGTTCGCCACTCCCATATTATCAGCAAATGATGCGCTAACGATACAGTTTCGCAGTATACAATCAATTGTGATTATTGTCAATTGATTCGGCAGACTTTGGCGCGAGATTTGGCGCGGCGGCATCTGTGATACAATGCGCGGCCGTCGGGCATGTTGATGGGGAGAAAACGCTGCAACGGGCAATCGCATTTCTGCAAAAATTCGCCCGCTTGCTGGCTGGCATTTTGATTCTGCGCGCGGGCATGGCCTGGGCACAGCCTGCGGATACGGGCGTGCGGGCAGAAGCCCTGGGCAGCGCCAACCTGCGCGCCGCCGCCAGCATAGAATCGCCTGTCGTCGGCGAGATCCACGCGGGCAGCCAGTACCCCGTCATCGGGCGCAGTGAATTCTATCCCTGGCTGCTGCTGGGCGAGCCGGGTTCGCAGCTGCCCAAAGGCTGGGTCTACGAGACGCTGGTGACCGTCGATGGCTGGATTGGGCGCGCGCCGCCAAGCCTGTTGGTCGTGAACGAAACGCCGCCAACAGCTGCCCCAGCGCCGGAAATCCCGCAGCCAGACACATCGGCAACGCCCCCGCCAACTGCCAGCGACCTGGACGGTTTTCGGCATCGTGCGCGGCGAGGTGAATATCCGCCATGGCCCCGGCGTCGATTATCCGCGTGCCGGCGTGGCAGCTGCTGGCGACCGCTTCGAGATCAGCGGCTATCACACGCAGTTTCCCTGGCTGCGCATCGTCTATGCAGCCAGCGCCAATGGCCAGGCCTGGATCGCGCGCGACCTGCTTGAAGTCAGCGGCGACATTTTCACGACCGCCCCCGTGTCGCAAGCTCGCTTTGAGCTGCCGGAGGCCACAGCCACTCCAAAAGTTGTGCGCGCCGCGGGCATCTTTGGCGGCAGGCCCGCCCCGCTGGATGCTGGCTTCGCGGCTTTGGGCGAAGCATTGTGGCTGCTGCTGCTGGAAAATGGCTTTGACCCGCAGACCAGCCGCTTTGGCTCGCTATTCGTGCTGGATTTGCAGACGCGGGGGGCTTTCACTTTTGGCGATGACTATGCTTTCAGCGGCACCAGCCTGAACAAGGTCGCCATCCTGGCACGCTTGTACGAATCGCTCAATGCGCCGCCCACATTGGAGATGGCGACGGATATCCTGAACACGATGATCTGCAGCGAAAACGCAGCCACCAATCGCCTGCTGAGCGCGGTGGGGGATGGCAATGTCTGGCTGGGCGCGCAGTCGGTCAGCGACTTCCTGGAACGGCAGGGCTGGACGCGCTCCTTTTTGATCGCGCCATTCACCACCATTGGCACGCCAGAGCCAGCGCCCTTCCCCATAACCGCGCCACAAACCAGCGCCGACCAGATCAAGGCACAGCCCGACTTCTCCAATCAGTTGGTCGTCGCAGAGACAGGCGCGCTGCTGGCCGCGGTCTACAATTGCGCGTACGGCGGGGGTCAATCGCTGGGCGCAGGTATTGAAGCGCGCGAATGCCGCCAGATGCTGCATGTGATGAGCAACAATACGGTCGATGCGCTGCTGAAATCGGGCGTGCCAGCCGAAACGCGAGTCGCCCACAAACACGGCTGGATCCCCGACACGCATGGCAACAGCGCCCTGTTCTTCACGCCTGGCGGAGATTATGTCATTTCGATGCTGCTCTTCCAGCCCGACTGGTTGGATTTTCAAGAGTCGCTGCCGCTCTTCGCCGAGGTCTCGCGGCGCGTCTACAATTATTTCAACCCCGACACTCCCTTCCTCGATGAGCGCGAATGGACGATTCCCGATGTAAACAGCTGCAACTATTTTGGAGACGAGCTGGCGGTCGATTTGCTGCAGTGGCAATGGGACCGTTGAGCAGCTAACGCAGCTTGTAGTGCGTTTCCGACAAGTCGAGCAGTCGCATCGCCGCGGATTCAGCTGTGATATCGCGCTGGGCTTCGGCCAGCATTTCGTAGCCGACCATGAACTTGCGCACAGTCGCGGAGCGCAGCAGCGGCGGGTAAAAGTGCGCGTGCAGCTGCCAGTGCTGCGCATCGCCTCCGCTGAATGGCGCGCCATGCCAGCCCATGGAATAGGGAAATGAAGACTCGAAGAGGTTGTCGTATTTGACCAGCAGCCGCTTCAGGATGGCTGTCAGATCGCTGCGTTGCCGCTCGTCCAGGTCGGGCAGGCGCAAGACAGGCGCTTTGGGAAGCAGCAGCGTCTCGAATGGCCAGACCGCCCAATAGGGCACGACCGCCAGCCAGCTATCATTTTCGACCACGATTCGTTCGCCGCGCTCGCATTCCAGCCGCGCATAATCCAACAGAAGCGGACTGCCATGACGATCGATATAGGCGCGCTGCCGGGCGTCTTCGCGCCGAGCGATGCTGCCCAGGCTGTCTGTCGCCCAGATCTGCCCATGCGGATGCGGGTTGGACGCGCCCATCATGCCGCCGCGATTTTCAAAAACCTGCACCCAGCCGAAGCGCTCGCCAAGTTCGGCTGTTTGCGCTGCCCACAAATCGACCACCGGTCGGATTTCTTCCCGCGACATCTCCGCCAGGGTCAAATCGTGGCGTGGCGAAAAGCAGATGACCCTCGCCTCGCCCCGCAGCGACCTGGCTTGCAGCAAAGGGCTATCAACGGTTTGCGTCAGCGGCACATCGGGTAGGACTGCGGCGAAGTCGTTGACGAATACGAAAGTGCTGGTGTAATTTGGATTGCGCTCGCCATTGGCGCGCAGGTTGCCGGGGCACAGGTAGCAGGCGGGATCATAGCATGGGCGGCTTTCGGCGCTGGCTGCTTCGGCTTGTCCCTGCCAGGGTCGTTTGGTGCGATGCGGCGACACCAGGATCCACTCGTCCAGCAGCGGGTTGTAGCGTCGGTGTGGCTGTTCGTGCAATTCCAGCGCCATGTTTTAGCCTGTCAGCCGGGCGCTCGCATGGCTCAACACGACTGCATCGCGTTCTTTGCTGCGCGTCTGAAAGCGGACTTCGCCGGCGGGCAGCGACCAGATCTCGGTGATCAGCGTCTCGCCGGGGAAGACATGCTGGCTGAAGCGCGTCCGAATCGAGCGCAGGCGCGAGGCGTCGTTTTCGCAGCAGCGTTTGATGATGGCGCGGGCAGCGAATCCAAATGTGCAAAGCCCGTGCAGAATGGGAGCGTGGTAGCCGCCGCGGGCAGCCATCTGCGGGTCGGCGTGCAGCGGGTTGGCATCGCCGGACAAGCGATAGAGCAGCGCCTGCGTTGGCAGCGTCGCTTCTTCATGCACGATATCGGGCGGACGAGCTGGTGGCGGCAGCTTCACGCTTTCGCCGCGATGCCCGCCGAAGCCGCCGATGCCGCGAATGAAGACCGATGTGCGCGCCGATGCCAGTTTTTCGCGCGCTTCTGTCGCGCTTTCGACCGCGAATATGATCAAAGCGCCGCTGCCTTTGTCCTGGATATCGGCGATGCGCAGGCGAGATGCCACCGTTGCGCCGGGCGGCAGGGGACGATGCAAATCCAATTCTTGCTCGCCGTGCAGCAGCAGCATCGGCTCGTACTGGATGCCCGCGATGCAGCCGGTCATCAATTGGCTGATCAAATCTTTGCTGAAGAGAACAGCAAAGGTCGGGAGCGCCTGAAAATCGGGACTCAGTTCGTAGACCGACCGCAGTTCGTCGGTGTCCAGCGGATCGGCCGGCGCGCCAACGCCCAAAGCATATAGCGCCGCATCGCGCTGGCTGTAGCGAAAATGCTGCGTTGGCAGGTCCATGCCAATGGCGGCGGCGACTTGTTCCAGCGAAGGAGTCGGCATGTCTGTCTAGCCTTTGACCGCGCCCTGTGTCAAACCGCCGGCGATCTGGTCTTGCAGCATCAAACAGATCGCCAGGCCGGGCAGCGCGCAGATTATAAACGTTGCGGGCGCTGGCGCAAGAGTCGCCATCAGTCAGGCTGCTGCGGCGACAGGCGGCGCAGGTATTCCCAAGTGTAGATGCCGGTGTTGTGCCCATCGTCCCAGCTGGGCTGCAGCGCATAGTTGCCCACCGCGCTCAAGCCAGTGATGCCATAGGAACGAGCGGGCGTCAGAGCGAGCAGGTCGTCGGGCGCGAAAGCCATACCCATGTTGTCGTGGCCGCCGCGGCATTGGACGCAGGGACAGGCTTCCCGCAACTGCCCTAGCGGGTAGCGGCTGATCAGTCCATCGTCCCAGCTGATCGCCAACTCTGCCTTGCTCTTGTCCAGCGTGATATTGCTTGGCCTGGCGTCCATCGCGGGCGCATCCTCTTGCAACCGCGCCAGCTTGCAGCGCGTATTGGCTTCAAAGCAGTCGACACGCGCTTTCCAGCCGCGTCGAACGCATTGTAGCACAGCCCGAGCCTCGTCCGCTGTCTCGTCCATCTGCTAGGATAGGGTCGCGCTGGCAACCAGACGAAAGCAAGGTGCGCCATCAGACAATTCGAATACTTGCGGAGACAACAGCTCGACCCCGACGAGCCTCTTGAATATGTCATCGCGTCCGATGCCCGTGGCAGCCGCACAGATTATTGCGATGACCAAGCCTGGCGCGTGAGCCTGGGGGCGCGGCAAGAAGCGGCGCTGGCTTTCCAGACACAATTTGGCGGTCGCGCCGACCTCGTCAGCCTCGAGCCCGTTTTCCGAGTGGGCGATCAAGCTTTTCATCAGCAGCAGGCATATGCGCAGCGCCCCGTCACAACGCACTTTGCGCCCAACTTGATCCAGCTGGAGGCATCGCCAACAGCCGATTTGGAGCTGGTCGCGCGCTTCTGGGCGATGGAATCGCGGGCTGCTGGCGGTGAATTCCAACTGAGCAATCTCGGCAGCGAAGATCTATCCGTGCAGTTCGAATTGCAGGGCAGCGTGAGCATTGACGGACGCAAACGCAGGCTGAATGTGCTGACGCTGGCCGATGGTACATTGGCGCTGCATCTGGGCGAAATCGGCGATATCAATCCTGTGGTCACGCTGGAAGGCGCTGGCATCGAAATCTACGGCGGACGCATCCGCGGCGCGAAACTGGGCGCGCGCTTCACGCTATTGGCTGGGCATTCGGCGCGCATTCCTTTCGTTTGCGCGGGACTGGGCGATATGCGCGATTCTTTCAGCCTGGCGATGAACTGGCTGTCGCGCCCCTGGGACAGGCACTATGCGCAGATCGACCGCCAAGCCGCCGCTGTGCCGAAAATCAGCACGGGCAATGCCGACTGGGATCGCATCATCGATCTGTCCTATGCCACTTTGCTGAAAGCATTCATGAAGGCCACAGATGCCCTGGCACAGCCGTCGTTTGTCGGCAGCCGGGCGATCAATCGCGGCTGGAGTCGAAATGGCAGCGGCGATGACCACATCCGCGTCTGGGCAGGGCAAGATCCGACGGCGGCGTATCTCGCCCTGCCCGCCATCGCAGACATCGACTCATCGCTAGCCAAAGCGGTCATCCGCAATTACCTGGCCACCCAGGACGAGAGCGGCTTCATCGACCGGCAGCCCGGTCTGGGCGGGCAGCGCCAAAATATGCTGATGATGCCCTTGCTGGCGCGCATGAGCTGGCTGGTGGTTGATCGGACGGCAGACAAGGACTTCGCCGAAGAAATTTATCCCGGCTTGCAACTATTCTTCCAGCGCTGGCTCGCGGACGACACGGACGCCGATGGAGATGGCGCGGCAGAATGGCAAACGGAGCGGCAGTCGGGTTATGTGGCTTTTCCGACTTTTGGATCGGGGCGCGGCTGGGCGCAGAGCGCGGATATTCGCCTGCTGGAAACGCCCGACTTGCTCGGTTATTTGATCTCGGAAGCCGATGCTTTGTGCCAACTGGCTCAGATCCTGGACGATGCCGAGGCGCAGGCGATTCATACGAAACAGCTCCAAAAGCTGGAAGCCTTGCTGGAAGAATTCTGGGTGGACGGGCGCTATGGCTACCGCGACCGCGACACCCATGCTCACAGCGCCGGAATCGAACTGCTGCGGGGTGGCGCAGGCGACGAGCGGCATGTCATCAACGAGACCTTCGCACAGCCTGCGCGCGTGATTGTGCGCATCGTCGGCGGCGTCAGCCAGATTCCGCGCATCCGCCTCAGGCTCGCAGGCCAGGACGAAGACGGCGCGCCTTGCACAATCGAGGCGGATGTCGATGATTTTCGATGGCAAAACCGACAAGGCGCATTCACCGCTCCCCAGCCGCTTTCGGCATTGCACAGCCTCGAAGTTGCCGGGCTGAGCCGCGTATACAAGGTCTGCGCCAGCACCATCGACAGCAGCCGGCTGGATATCAACGCGCTGCTGCCTTTGTGGACTGGTCGTCTGCCGAAGCAGCGGTCCGAAGCATTGGTCGCTTTGGCGCTGGACGAGGCGCACTTCCTGCGGCCCAACGGCTTGACGATGGTGCCTGCGAGCGACCCTGACTTCGACCCATCCAATGCGCGCGGCGGTGGCGGCATCTGGATGTTCTGGCAGGCGCTGCTTGGCGAAGGCATGCTGGCAGCTGGATTCCGTGCCGAATCTACCGACTTGTTGCAGCGGACTCTGACAATTCTGGCGCGCGTGCAGGAACGCGAAGGCAAGCTGTCGCAGTTTTATCATGCCGATGAGATTCAAGGCTTTGGCGAAGCGCATCATGTGGCTGGCATCGTGCCGCTGAAGTGGCTGAGCGATGCGCTGGGCGTGCAGATCCGCAATGCGAAGACGGTGCTGGTCGGCGGCGAATTCAGCTGGGGCGCGCCGATTCGCATCGAGCAGCATGGCGTCATCGTGCAGCGCAGCGCAGACGGCATTGAGATCGACTTTCCATCTGGCCACAGCGAAAAACTCCCCGCCAACGCGCCAGCCCAACTGGTTGCCGACCCCAGGCCTGCCACATCCGAAACCGACGAGGCGCCCGCCCCCGCCGCTCCAGCTGTACCTGCCGACCCCGACCGCGGCACAGTCGTCATTGAAGTCGACGATAGCGATGACGAGGACTAGGGCGCAATGATGCGCATGCGGGCGCGCAGACCAAAATATCGAAATGACCGCGAAGTCCCGGCTGCGCCCATGCAGTGGCGGCGACTGTTGTCCTATTTGGCGAGCTACAAGCTGCGTCTGCTGGTCGCGTCTGTCGGCTTGATTTTCGCATCGGCGCTGAGCCTGGTCTTCCCCGCAGTCATCCAGCAAGTGGTCGATTCGGTCTTCACCGATGCGGATGTGGCGCTGTTGGATATCATCACGCTGGCGCTGCTGGGCGTATTCCTGCTGCGGTCGCTGGCGAGCTTCGTCCAGACTTACAACATGAATTATGTCGGCGAAAAGATCGTTGTCGACTTGCGCTGCCAGCTATATGCGCACTTGCAGACTCTGTCGCTGCGCTATTATGCCGACCGGCGCGTCGGCGAGCTGATCAGCCGCTTGTCATCCGATGTGACTGTGGTGCGCACGGTGCTGACCGGCAATATCGCCACCGTTTTGCAGCAAGCGCTGACGCTGATAGGCGCGGTGATCGTCATGTTTTGGCTCAACTGGCGGCTGACGCTGTTCATCATCGTGATGATGCCGGTGGTTGTGATTGTAGGAACTGTGCTGGGCAGGGCGATACAGCGAACAAGCACGCGCGTGCAAGACGAGATCGCCGGCGCGACAGTCGTTGCCGAAGAAGTCTTCCAGAACATCCGCGAAGTCAAGAGCTTCGTCCGCGAGCAATACGAGATCAGTCGTTTCAATAGCGCGATAGAAGTGGCTTTTCGCGCCGCGGTCAGGCTGCTGACGGTGCGCTCGGTTTTTGGTCCCATCATCGCCTTCATCGCTTTTTCGGGCTTGTCGCTTATCCTGTGGTTCGGCGGTCGCGAGGTGCTGGACGGGCGGCTGACAGCGGGCGAGTTGATCGCCTTTTTGATTTATGGCTTGACGGTGGCGAGCAGCTTCGCGGGCGTCATCGGCGTCTATTCACAATTGCAAGAAGCGCTGGGAGCGACCAAGCGCGTCTTCGAGATTCTGGACACGCAGCCGGATGTGCGAGACGCGCTGGGCTCCCGAAAAATGGCGCAGGTCCGCGGCGAGATCGCCTTGCGCGGCGTGACTTTCGCCTACAAGTCTGAACAGGCTGTCCTGCGCGATGTTGACCTGGAGATTGCCGCCGGCGAGATCATCGCCCTGGTCGGACCCAGCGGCGCGGGCAAAAGCACGCTGTTCAATCTGATTCCGCGCTTTTATGATCCGGACGAGGGCGCGATCCTGGTCGATGGCGTGGACATCCGCCGAGTCACCCAGGGCAGCCTGCGCGAACAGATCGGCATCGTCCCGCAAGAGACGCTGCTCTTCGGCGGCAGCATCCGCGAGAATATCCTCTATGGCAAGCTGGATGCCAGCGAAGACGAGATGATCGCCGCGGCGCGCTCCGCCAACGCTCACGACTTCATCAGTCAATTGCCCAAGGGTTATGACACCGTGGTCGGCGAGCGCGGCATCAAACTGAGCGGCGGGCAGCGTCAACGGGTCGCCATCGCCCGCGCCTTGCTCAAAGACCCGGCAATCCTGCTGTTGGACGAAGCGACATCCAGCCTGGACAACGAAAGCGAGCAGCTGGTGCAAGAAGCGCTGGGGCGGCTGATGCGAAACCGCACCACGTTAATCATCGCCCATCGCCTCAGCACCGTGCGCGTGGCGCATCGCATCGTCGTGCTGGACAAGGGGCGCATCATCGAGCTGGGCACGCATGACGATCTGATGGCGGCGCGCGGATTGTACGCCCGGCTCTATGAGATGCAATTTCGCGATTCCGACCTGCTCGCCACAACATGACGCTGCTCGCGTTGGCGCTTGGGCTGGGGTTCGCCGGCTTCTTGATATGGTGGCTGCTGATCGAAACCGAAGGCGTCTATCTGGGGCGGCGGGTTGTGATCGCGCTATACGATCTGGTGGCGCAGCGCTACGACCGCATCAAGCAATTCGATGAATACGCCGATCATATGCTGGTGTCGCAGGCTCTGATGGCGGCCATCGCGCCCAAGACCGATCCGCTCATCCTGGATGTCGCGACTGGCACGGGGCGCGTTCCCCTGCTGATGGCGAGCAACGCCGGCTTTCACGGGCATGTCACGGGCATCGACGCCAGCATGCGGATGCTGTCTGTGGCCCGCAGCAAACTGGCGGCACAGGGATTCGACGGCTTTATCACGCTGCTGCGGAGTGACGCATCGCAGCTGCCCTTCCCCGCCGAGCATTTTGATATCGCAACCTGCCTGGAAGCGCTGGAGTTCATGCCCGACCAGACGGCGGTGCTGGGGGAGATAGCGCGCGTCTTGAAGCCTGGTGGCGTTCTGCTGACGACCATTCGCATCGACACGCGCTGGATGCCCGATCGCACCTGGGACGAGCCGCAGATGCGCGATACTTTACAAGCGCTGGGCATGGACGATATCCACTTCGCCATCTGGCAGGAAGACTACACGCAGGTCTGGGCGCGGAAGCCGATGTAAGACCCCCCTCAATCCCCCCGACAGGTCAGGGGGAAGCATAGCGCTCGCGGGTTCTGGCGATTGCAACGCGGGGCTTCATGTTGTCGCAATGGCGCTGGCAAGTAGCCCCTACAAGCATCCGAGCGCCTTTGCTAGACTGTGCGCATTGCCCGTCTGCAAAAGAGAATGCCACATTGGAACAACTGAACAAGACGCTGGAAGCCGCCATAGAAAGCGCGCTGCTCTCCGCGCAGAACGATGGCGATCTGCCCCAATTCGAGATTCCGCGCATCCCCATAAGCCCGCCCAAACGCAGCGGTCAAGGCGACTGGGCATATCCGGCCATGGGCTTGGCGCGGCTGGCGCGCAAGAGTCCGCTGGATATCGCGCGGCTCATCGTCGACCGTCTGCCAAGGCTGGATTTCGCTGGCAAGATCGAAGTTGCGGCGCCCGGCTTCATCAACTGCACAATCGCCGACGACTACTTGCGCGAACAGATTGATGCCATGCTGGCTGGCGGGCAGGATTTCTTTCAACTGGATATCGGCGCGGGCAAGCGCGCGCAAGTCGAGTTCGTCAGCGCCAACCCCAGCGGTCCCATCACAATCGGCCACACGCGCAACGCGGTGGTCGGCGATGCCATGGCGCGCCTGCTGGAAGCGGCCGGTTATGCCGTGCAGCGCGAATATTATTACAACAACGCCGGCAACCAGATGATCATCCTGGGCAAGAGCTTGCAGCTGCGTTACTTGCAGCAACTGGGCGATGACGCGCCCTTGCCAGACGACCATTATCAGGGCGAATACCTGGTCGATGTCGCGCGCGATCTCGCGGAGAAACACGGCGAATCCCTGCGCGGCGCGGGCTGGCAGCGCTTCCGCGATGAAGCCGAGCGCGTCATGTTCGCCTGGATCAAGCGCTCGCTGGCGGCTATCAACATCCAGCACGATGCTTTCTTCAACGAGACTTCGCTTTTCGAGTCCGAGCAAATTTGGTTTGTGCTGGAGGCTTTGCGCGAAAAAGGACATGTCTATCAGGGGGCGCACTGGGAAGGCGCGGATGCGGACGAAATCGCCGATGTAAGCGCCAAAGGCTATCAGCCCGCCACCTGGTTCCGCAGCAGCAGCTTCGGTGACGAAAAAGACCGCGTCATGGTCAAGAGCGATGGCGTGCCAACCTATACCCTGCCCGATATCGCCTACCACCGCGACAAGCTGGAACGCGGCTTTGATATCGCTGTCAATGTGCTGGGCACGGATCACTTCTCGCAGGCGCAGGTCGTCAAACACGGCATCCGCGCTTTGGGGATGGATCCCGCGCCCATCAATGTCATCTTCCTGCAGATGGTGCGCGCCGTGCGCTGGAATGACGACCTGGGCGACTATGAAGCGGTCAAGCAGTCCAAACGCGCCGGCGACTTCGACACGCTGGATGACCTGGTCGCCATGACCAGCGCCGATGCCGTGCGCTATCACATGCTGGCGCGCAATCCCAATTCGCAGTTGGATTTCGATGTCGACCAGGTTGTCAAGCAGAGCAACGAGAACCCGGTCTATTACATACAGAATGCCTATGTGCGCTGCGCCGGCATCATGCGCGAGGCGGCGGAACGCGGCTTGGATGACGATGACGCCGACTTGAATCATCTGGGCGAGGAAGAGCTGAAGTTCATCCGCAAGGCGCTGGAGATGGGCAATGTCATCGAGCCGGCGGTCACGCAGTATGAGCCGCACAAAATCGCCTTCTTCGCGCAAGAACTGGCAGGCGTCTTCCATCCGATTTATGATGAGGTGCGCGCCCTGCACAGCGAAGTGCCCGCAGAGACAGCCAAGGCGCGGCTGCGTTTCTACCGGGCGGCCAAGAACATTTTCCGCTATCTTTTGCAGTTGATGGGCATGAGCGCGCCAGAACGAATGTGAGGTTGTTCTGTGGGACTAAAACCCGACCACTGGATCAAAGACATGGTGCGCCGTCACGGCATGATCGAGCCCTTCGTCGATGCCCAGGTGCGCGATGGCGCGATCAGCTATGGCGTTTCTTCGTATGGCTATGACATGCGCGTCTCGGACGAATTCAAGATCTTCACCAATGTGCGTTCGGCGGTGGTTGATCCCAAGCGCTTCGACACCGACTCCTTCGTGGATTTCCGCGGCGATGTCTGCATCATACCGCCAAATTCCTTCGTGCTGGCGCGCTCGGTGGAATACTTCCGCATCCCGCGCAAGGTGCTGACAATCTGCCTGGGCAAATCGACTTATGCCCGCTGCGGCTTGATCGTCAATGTGACGCCCTTTGAACCGGAATGGGAAGGCTTTGTCACGCTGGAAATCAGCAATACCACGCCCCTGCCCGCCAAGGTATATGCCAACGAAGGGCTGGCGCAGGTGCTCTTCTTTGAAGCCGACGAAGTCTGCGAACAATCTTATGCCGACAAAAAGGGCAAGTATCAGGGGCAAACTGGCGTGACGCCGCCGCGCATGTAGACGATCTTCATCTTGACGCGCGCGATTGCAGTCCGCTATACTGGATCTCGCAGCGGGCGATTAGCTCAATTGGCAGAGCATCCGGTTTACACCTGGAAGGTTGTAAGTTCGAGTCTTACATCGCCCACACAATTTCGATAAGCGCCGGCATTTGCTGGCGTTTTTTCTTGTCACGCGCCGGCATGCTTGACGCAATTTTGTAAATTGTCTACAATATGACAATATCAGTATAAGAGCGCCTGCCGAGATGACACCCGCCGTCAATACCATCCTGGAAGTCCACGACCTGCGCACCTATTTCAAGCTGACAGAAGGTACGCTCAAGGCGGTCGATGGCGTGGACTTTGCGAGATCCGCGCCGCAGAGATTTCCACGGAATTCCAGGAGCCAATGACCGGTCTGTCGCCGGCGCACGCGATCGGCGCGCATTCTCCGCGAAAAAGTCGTAGATGTCGCTGCGAACGAAATCGGCGCGAATGCCCGACTCGCGCGATAGCTGCCTGGCGAAGCGGACGGCTTCATCGCTGATGTCGACGCCCGTGCAGTTCGCGCCGAGATGCCTGGCCATGCTCAGCGTGTCTTGCCCGCAGTTGCATTGCAGGTGCAGCAGACGCCCTCCCGCAAGCAACTTGCCGCTGCGACTGGCGCGCACTATAATGCCCGCTACACGATTATGAGCGACCTGATGACCGGAACCGACTTGGCGAGCGCCGCCATAGACGCGCTGCAGCCCGCAGCCGACAAACAGCCATCCCCCCAGAATCGGGCTCTGGCGGAGCGCCTGCGCGCCAGGATCGTTGGCGTGCTGCTGCGCAAGTTCCGGCTGGCTGCCCAGTGCGCGCCTGAAGAATGCGCCAACTTCTTGCAGGTGACGCCAGAACAATTCGCGGCTTGGGAATGTGGCGAAGAAGCGCCAAGCCTGCCCGAGCTTGAGTTGCTCGCCAGCTTTTTGCAAGGCGCGCCGACACCCGACCGGCAAAACGACTACCTGCTGCTGCGCCAGCGCATCATCGGGGTTCTGCTGCAAAAGGCGTGTCTTGATGCCGATGCAGACGCTGCGCGCACGACAATGCAGCCCGACAGGCTCAGCGCATACGAACTGGGCGAACGCGCTATCCCAATGACCGATCTCAGCGAGCTGGCTCAGGCGCTGGGGCTGGAGTTGAGCGCATTCCTGGAAGCCGCCGAAACCAGACGACCTTTCTCAACGATCAGCGCCGCGCAATCCAGCGACGACAGCGCAACGGCATTCAGCGACTTTGCTGCCGACCGCCAAAATGCGGCTATCATTCGATTGGCGATGGCTTTTCGTCACATCAGAGCGGACGACTTGCACCGTATCGCCGATGCGCTCTTCGCCATCATCAACGCGCGCGCTGAAGGCGGCCCCGCCGAGTCGAATGCCGCGTCTTGATGACGGCGCGATGACAAGCAGCCGCAACCTGTTCCAGCGAGCCCGATTGTGCCTGCTGCTGTTTGCGCTGATGGCCGGCGTGTATCTGCTGAGCTTCCGCGCGGTGATGCAGTCGGGCGATACCCTGCGCGCTTTTGATGCCATTACCAGTTACGCGCGCTATGGCGATTGGCTGCTGGATGAATCGGCATGGACAGCGCTGCCGCTGCGCATCCACCAGTCCGACAATTTACCCCTGCGCGAGTATGATGTCGAAGAGCGGCTGCAGGCAAAGCTCGCCCTGCCCTTGCTGCAGATGGCGGAAAGTCTTCCCCGTCTCGGCAATATTCACGCTGTCTGGCTCTCCAATGTCATCGTCACGGCGCTGATTGTCACGCTGATCTTTCTGATGGCGCGCGCGCTGGGCTATGACGATGCTACAGCACTGCTCGTCGCATTGAGCAGCGGGCTGGCGACAAATCTGTGGGCATACAGCCAGGCGCTGTTCCGTGAGCCGCTGGCGGCATTGTTCATACTTTTGGCGCTGCTGTGCCTGCAAATCGGCAGGCGGCAGATTTGGGCGCTGCGTCTGCTCGGCTGGCTATGCGCGGCCGGGGCGCTGCTGCTGGCCACGCAGGTGAAGCTGTCGGCGGCGCTGGCATTGCCGGCTGCGCTGGTCTTTGCCCTGCCCGAGCCGGCAGAGCCGCCCAGCTGGCTGGCCAAGCTCTACAAAGCCCTATTGGCTGTGCCGCTGATGGCGCTGGCGTTCATGATGCTGCTGGATCCGCTGCCGGGCGCGCTGCTCGACCTGCTGGCTGGCTTGGGGCTGGATGGCGAATATGCGGGCATCGCCTTGCGCAGCTATCTCTTCAGTCCAGGCGCGGGCATCTGGGGCACTTCGCCGGTCGCGCTGTTGGCTGTCGGTGGCTGCCTGCTGCTGATGCGGCGGCGGCACGGACGATTGCCAACGACCATTGTGCTGCTGGTGGCGGCTTATACGCTGGGGCATGCGCTCTTGGTGGGCAGGCACTGGTTCGGCGGTCTGAGCTTTCCGCCGCGCTTCTTGACGCCAGTTTTGCCGGCGCTGATGCTGGGCGCCGCGCCTGTGGTCCAGCGAATCTTGCAGGAGCGCAGTCGCAAACTGGCGGGCTTGTGGATCGCGCTGCTGCTGTATGGCGTATGGATTCAGTTCAGCGCGGTATCGGTCAGCTGGGAGCATTATGGCGCATCGCTGCCCGCGGAGTCTGGAGGGTTGGCGGAGTGGGCACCATCGTTGACGCAGCCGCAGTATTTTCGCTGGTTCGTTTTGCCGCGGCGCTGGGCAGATCTCGGCTTTGACTTTCTGTGGACTCGCGCCAATCTGCCCGTTTGGGGCGTGAGTTTCGCCGTTCTGGTCGGCCTGCTCGCTATGTGCCTGTGGCGCGCCCTGCGAGATCCAGGCAGCCGCTGGAGACATGCCGCGCTGCCCCTGGCTTTCTTGTGCCTGCCCTTGACGCTGCTCAACCTCAGCGCGGCCTATGACCAGGACCCGCGAACTCGCTCGCAAAACCCGGCGCTGCGAGAAGCCATCGAATATCTGTCTGCGCATAGCAACGCCGACGATGTGCTGTTGCTGGGCAGCAGCGATTATGCCGGTTTCGTGATGAATCATCTGGACGACGACCAGCCGCGCCCGATCATTTTGCCGCGTCCGCTCGCGCAAGCCGCCAGCGACAGGCAGCCGGCGGAAATCGAATCGTCCAATCCCAACGACTGGCTGGACCTGCAAAGCATCCGCGCGATTCAGCATCTGGCTCATCAGCAAGAACGGCTGTGGCTGCTGGCAGAGACCAGCCCTTTCATGGACTGGAGCTTCCGTCCGCTGGAACGCTATCTGGCGCTGCATTTCTACCCGCTGCGGGAGGTCGCGCTGGGGCACAACGACCCGACGGTGCGCCTGCTGGAATACAGCACACGCTCGGCCGCGCCCAACCCGCTGGCACCCTTCGCCGGCGATATGCCAACCGACCTGCGCTATGGCGAGCATATTCGTCTGGCCAGCGTCACGCTGCCAAAGGACTTGCGCTATCAGCCAGGCGCGACAATCGAGGTCTCGCTGCAGTGGCAGACGGATGCGCCTGTCGGTGAAGATTACACTGTGGCTCTCTTCGCCACCGACGCGGACACGCAGCAGGTGATCGCCCAAGGGCACGACTCCGCCCCGCAAGCTGGTTTTGCGCCGACATCCAGTTGGACGCCTGGACAGCGCATTTGGGACAACCGATCGCTGCGCCTGCCCGATGACGCGCCAACCGGCGAGTTGCAGTTGTGGCTGGCGATGTATCGCTGGGATAGCGGAATCGGCGATATCAGCCGTTTGCCGGTGACCAGCGGGCAGTCTGTGCATCAGGGCGAGATTGGCGTTTTGCCAGTGCAAGTCGCTGTGATGGGTTAGCAGCCAAATGGAAATCCGGGGCGTACAGGCGCGGCTGCGAGAATCTCTTATTCTGCTTTTCGCCAGACTCGGTTAGACTGCGACTGTGCGCCGAGGCCTTGATCCAGAGACAAGCCATGTCCGCTGAATTCGTCGTCAATTCGCCGATAAGCACCAACCACAGCAGCCCGTTTCGCTTCATCCTTTCGCATATCCTGCGGCATCCGATCGCCGCTCTGCTGCTGGTGGCCGGCGCATTTTGCAACGCCTTTTTGGCTGGAGTCGTGCCTGGCGCGGTGGGCAGCGCATTCGATGCCATCCTGCTGGGGAACGAGCAGACGATGGGCTTGGTCCTGAACAGCGTGCTGCTCATCATCGGCTCGCAATCCTTGCGCTCGCTGCTGCAATTCGTGCGCAATTTCTCGGCTGAGGTTTTCGCCCAGCGTTTTGAGCGCGATATTCGCGATGAGCTGTATTCCAGCCTGCTGGGCAAGAGCATGAGCTATCACGACAGGCAGCCGGTCGGCGAGACGATGGCGCGCGTGACCAACGATGTGCGCGAGATGAACCTGATGATGAATCCGGGCATCAACCTGGTTGCGGGCGCGAATATGTTTTTGATCATGCCCGCTTTGTATGCGCCGAGCATTCACCCGCAGTTGATCCTGGTGCCGCTGCTTTTCATCGTCTCGCACATCTGCGTGCAAGTGTATTTTGTACTGCGCCTGCATCCGATCGCCCAGCAAGTGCGAGGCAGTTTCGGGCGCATGAACGCGCGTTTGGCCGAAGCGCTGGATGGCTTGGAAGTGGTCAAAGGCGCCGCGCAGGAACAAAGCGAGATGCGCGAATTCAACAGCCTGGCTGACCTGGTGCGCGACAAGTTCATCGACCAGGGCGAGTTCGAGGCGCGCTATCTTTCCATTCTGCTGTTTGGCTTGACGGTGGTGGCGGCTTTGGCGCATGCTGCCAGGCTCTTCGAGGCGCGAGCGATCGCAGAAGGCGAGGTCATCGCATTTCTGGGTTTGATCAGCCTCTTCCAGTTCCCCGTGTTCATATCGCTCTTTTCGTCGTCGCGCATCGCATCGGGCTATGCCAGCGCCGCCCGCATTTTAGAAGTGATGACGACGCGCACGCTGCTCGACCAGAACCAACGCGGTTACAGCGCCGATATCAAGGGCGAAATCGTATTTGACAAGGTCAGTTTCGGCTATTCGCCGGAAGATGAAGTACTCTGTGATGTATCGTTTCGCGTTCAGTCCGGGCAGACTGTCGCCATCGTCGGGCAGACCGGCTCGGGCAAGAGCACGCTGAGCAAGTTGATCAACCGCATTTATGATGTTGATGGTGGGCGCGTGCTGGTGGACGGCGTTGATGTGCGCGACTGGAATCTGCAAGCGCTGCGCTCGCAAATCAGCATCATCGAGCAGGATATTTTCTTGTTCAGCCGCAGCGTGGCAGAAAATATCGGCTTCGGCACAGAGCATGTCGACATGGACGGCATCGTCGATTCGGCAAAGGCTGCGCAGGCGCACGACTTCATTTCCAGCTTCCCGGCCGGCTATGACACGATCATCGGCCAGCGCGGCATGACGCTCAGCGGCGGACAGCGGCAGCGACTGGCTTTGGCGCGCGCCTTCCAGACCGATCCACCCGTGCTCATCCTGGATGACAGCACAAGCGCCATCGACAGCGCCACGGAAGACAAGATTCAACGCGCGATTTGGTCGGCGGCTCGCGGACGCACGACGCTGCTGATCACGCATCGCCTGTCCCAGATTCGCTGGGCAGACCATATCGTTGTCCTGCGCAAGGGTCGGGTGGTGGCGCAAGGCACGCACCAGGATTTGCTGCGCCGCTCCCAATCGTATCGGCATATCTTCGACCGCTATTCCTCGTCCGACGGCCAAACGCAAGTGACGCGGGGAAGCTAGTCATGGCGGCGATATTCGGCGGATTGCAGAGCGACAAGTACGATCGGCACTATACAGACGCCTATCTGTTTCGGCGCATCGGCGAATACCTCGGCGAGCACAAGCTGATCGTCGAGCTGGGCTTGCTGGGCTTTTTGGTGGTGGGCATCGCGCGGGCAGTGCGCCCCGTCTTCATCAGCGCGGCCATCGATGACATGGTGACCGTGGGCGATGCGCTTGGCTTGATCTTGATGACGCTAGCGGCCATCGCCGTCTCGGAATACTTGTTTAATTATGCCCGGCGGCGCTTCACCGTGGTCGTCATTGGCCGCGTGGTGGCACAGCTGCGCAAAGACGCCTTCCAGGCAGCCATCGAGCGCGACCTGGCGTTCTATGACCGGCACAAGTCCGGCGCGGTCATCAGCCGCATCACCAGCGACACGCAGGAATTCGGCGATGTCATGCTGCTGGGCAGCGATGTCGTCTCGCAATTCCTCAGCGTGGTGATCCTCTTCGCCGCCCTGCTGAGCTATTCGGTCGAGTTGACGGTCATCTTGCTGCTGACGATGCCCATGGTGGTCTTGGCGGCGCTGGTATTTCGCTTTCTGGCGCGCATCGTGACTCGGCAGGGCGCGCGCGCCATGGCTGTGGTCAACGACAATATCCAGGAGAGCGTGACCGGCATCAGCGTGGCCAAGAATTTCCGTCAGGAAGAGATGATCTACCGCGAGTTTTCAGCGGTCAACATTTTGAGCTATACGATCAACCTGCGGCGCGGCATGGTCATGTCGCTGGTCTTTCCCACGATGAGCGTGCTGTCGGCTGTGGCACTGTCGGTGCTGGTTTGGGCTGGCGCGCAATCGGTGCTGGCCGGCATGATCAGCGCTGGCGCCTGGTATCTCTTCATCCAGGGCGTGGACCGCTTCTGGTTTCCTTTCATGAATCTGGCTTCGTTTTGGAGTCAATTCCAGCAGGGCTTGAGCGCCGCCGAGCGAATCTTCGCCTTGATTGATGCCGAAAACGCTGTTTTGCAATCCGCCAATAACAAAGTTGCCCAACTGTCCGGGCGCATCCAGTTTGATGGCGTGAGCTTCCAATACGACCGCGGCGAACCGATATTGCGAGATTTCTGCCTGGATATCAAACCCGGTGAGAATGTGGCTTTCGTGGGGCACACCGGCGCGGGCAAAAGCACAATCGCCAAGCTGATCACGCGCTTTTACGAGTTCCAGCAGGGGCGCATCCTGATCGACGGCGCAGACATTCGCGAGCTGGATATGCAGAGTTTCCGCGCGCGCCTGGGCATCGTGCCACAGCAGCCTTTCTTGTTCAGCGGCAGCGTGCTGGACAACATCCGCTATGGCAATCCGCTGGCGAGCCTGGACGAAATCAACGAAGTATCGATGAGCATCGGCCATGGCGAGTGGCTGGACAGCCTGCCAGATGGGCTGAACAGCGATGTGGGTGAACGCGGCGCAATGCTCAGCGTCGGGCAGCGGCAACTGGTCAGCTTGCTGCGCGTGCTGGTGCAAAAGCCCTCCATATTCATCCTGGACGAAGCCACCGCCAGCATCGATCCATTTACGGAATCGCAGATTCAAGACGCCATTGAATTGATCCTGGCGCGCTCTACCGCTATCTTGATCGCGCATCGACTGAGCACAGTGCGCAGCGCCGACCGCATCATTGTCCTCCGCGATGGCGATATCATCGAACAAGGCAATCACGAACAACTTTTGCTCGCGGCCGGACACTATGCCGAACTCTACAACACCTATTTTCGGCATCAGTCGCTGAAGTATGTGGAAAGCGCGAAAGAGATGTTCGCGGCGGCGGGCTCTTAAAATGGCTGCGGGCTGGGGCGGCGGCAGATGAAAGCGGATGCGGGCAGGATCATGCGCGCTGCCCTGTCCTGGCTGGGGCGCGGTTTCGCTTCTGTGCGAGCGGCGGCGAGATGGATCGTGCTGCGCGCTTTGACGCTGGCTGCGGCAGCCTGGCGCTGGCTCGATTCGCTGGATATCCCGCTGAGTCCGCTGCAATGGCTGCTTGGATTCTATGCGATCTTCGGCCTGCTGTATTTGTTCGCCACGCCGATATTTGAAGCCAACGAAGAGTTATGGCACTTCGGTTATGTGCAGCATCTGCGCGAGACCGGCCGCCTGCCCGCGCAAGATTTGGCGGTGCGCGACACGCTTTATGGACAGCACGGCAGCCAACCCCCGCTCTATTATCTGGCGCTTGCGGCATTGACCGCGTCGATAAGCCTGGATGATGCCGCGCCCTACCGCCAGTTGAATCCGCATGTATTGGTCGACCAGCCCGGGGCATTCGGCAACAAAAATCGGGTGACGCATGATGAAAGCCTCCAAGTCACGCAAGGCACAGGCTTGGCCGTGCTGGTGGCGCGCGCGCTTGGTTTGCTGCTGGGCGCTGGCACGATCTTTTTTGTCTATCGCATCGGCCAGTTGATCTCGCCGCAGCGCCCAACTGTCGCATTTGTGGCCGCCGCTCTGACCAGCTTGAACCCCATGTTCATATTCGTCAGCGCCTCGGTCACCAACGACAGCCTGGCGATGTGCCTGAACAGCGCGTTGATTTTGCTGCTGCTGCGCACGCTGCGCGATGGCTTCTCCACTCGCGCCAGCCTGGCGATGGCTGTGCTCTTCGGCCTGGCTTGCCTGACGAAAACAACTTCGCTGGTCTTGCTGCCGGCTCTGGTCGGCGTGGCATTTATCGTGCGGCGCAAGACTGGCGACCGCCGCGGCATGCTGGCGATGCTCTACCTGCTGCTGCTGTGCTGGCTGCTGATCGCGGGCTGGTGGCTTATTCGCAATCTTCAGCTATATGGCGAACCGCTCGGCATCATCACACAAGCGACCCTGGCTGGTTCGCGCGGTATGTACTTTGATCTGGCTGATCTGTTCGCCGAATTTCATCAATTTCGCATGTCATTTTGGGGGCTGTTTGGCGCGTCCAATATCCAGCTGGCGAGCATCTTTTATGTCCTGTTCGACCTGGGCGTTTTTCTCAGCTTTGCCGGCTGCCTGTTCTTGATTCTGCAATTGCTCGCCATACGCGACTTTGCCTACGCGCGCTATGAACTGGCGCATCTGCTGACGCTGGCAAGCACACTGGGATTGTTGTGGCTGGGCATCATGTACCTCGGCACGCTGACGCCGGTTACGCAGGGACGGATGCTCTTTCCATTGATTGGCGTGCTGTGCCCGCTGCTGGCGGTGGGATTGGTAGAAACAGTCTGGTGGCTGGTCTTTTGGCTGCGACCGCCCAACCTGGACTTCGTGCGCGCTGGAGATGCCGTGCCAAAAGAATTGCTGCAAAGTAGCATGCTGTGGCAGTTGCGCGCGCTGGGCATCGCTGCTTTCCTGGCGCCGCTGACGGTCATCGCCGGGCAATATGGCGCACCCAGCCCGGTCGAGGCAACGCCGCCAAACACCCGCCCGGTATATGCCGAGTTCGGGGATGTCGCGCTGGTCGGCTATGAACGCAGCGACCGGCGTTATTCGGCTGGCGACCAGGTCCGTCTCACGCTGTATTGGCAGGTGCTCGCGCCATCCGCAGTCGACAACAGCCTGTTATTGCGCCTGGTGGACGACAATCAACAGACGATCGGCAGTTACACGACATATCCAGGCGCTGGCCGCCTGCGCACATCCAAGTGGCGCGCGGACGCGATTTATCCGGACGAATACATCATCCCGATCAGCACGGCGGCTTACGGGCGCTATCCGCTCGACTTGCTCGTGGAATGGCAACATGGCGAGGGCAGCATTCTCGCCACCGACGGCGCCGGGGGGCAGATTGAGCCTGTCCTGCTGGATATCGGCGCAGTCGTAACGCCGCGCCAGCAAACTGCCATCAGCGAATTCAACGAGATTCTTGCTGATGACCAGCCCGTCTTCGACGATGTCATCCGCCTCGAAGGCTTCCAGCTGGATATCAGCCGCAACGAGATCAGCCTGCACTGGAAGGCGGACTCTGCGCCAGAAGAGAATTACACGATCTTCGCGCATGTGCTGGACGAATCGGGCGATATCCTGTCCCAGGCCGATGCTGCGCCGCGCCTGCCCACCCTTTACTGGCGCTGGGGCGAGACCTTCACCACTTATCATCAATTCCCCGCCCAGCCGCCTATGCTGGACCATCATGTCGTCGTCGGTCTGTATCTGCGCGATTTGCCCGGATACCCCAAAGCCGAGTTCGTCTTGCAGCCGCAGGAAGACGCCGAACCGCCTGAACTTGACCCGGACAGGCTCGCGGAAACTGAAGCTGCGACCGATATAGAAGATATAGAAATGGATGAGGAATCCGCAGCGGACGCCGAACAGATTCTGGATGCCTACGCTTTAGATTGGGATGCGGCAACAGAAGTCCTCGCGCTTACGCCGACGCCGGAGCCCAGGCCCGGCAGCGAAGACAGCGCGGACGAAAATCAGTCGCTTCCGTAAAGCCTTTGCCAGGTTTCACGCATCTGCTGGCGGATGGTCGACAATTCAGCAGCGATCGTTTGCGTCTCGCCGATACTGACCATGAAATTGGCATCGCCCGACCAGCGCGGCACAATGTGGAAATGAAAATGCGCCGCAATGCCAGCGCCAGCCGCCGCGCCGATATTCGCGCCGATATTGAAACCATCGGGATTGACGATCTCGCTCAACACGCGCATGACGCGGTTTGACAGGGTCATCACTTCTGCCAGCGCTTCCACTGGCAGCGATTCAGGCGACGAACGATGCGCGTAGGGAACGACCATCGTATGCCCAAAAGTATAGGGATAGCGGTTCAGCACAGCATAGTTGTCTGCGCCGCGGGCGATAATCAGATTGCCAGGAGCCGCTTCGTCACGGGCGGGCATGTCGCAGAACACGCAGCCAGCCAACCCGCTCTCGCGTTTGCGTTTTATGTATTTCATGCGCCAAGGGGTGTAGAGCTGGTCCAATGTCTGGCTCGCTGCTGGTTGGTCAGCCAGCCCATTCTAGCGACAGCCGCGTCTGTTACAATGCGCAGGTTGACAGCCGCCGCGGGAGCAATATGACTTTATCGCATGATCGCCTGGCAAAAACTCTGCCGGTGCCATTTCGCTATTATGAGCGGATTGGCAGCACCAACGATGCCGCCCTCGACTGGCTGGAGCATGACGCGCCGGTTGGTGCCCTTGTCATCGCCGACGAGCAATCTGCCGGCCGGGGTCGTCAAGGCAAAAGCTGGCAGACTCCGCCCGGCGCAGCGCTGGCTATGTCGGTGATACTGCGGCCAGAAGCACGCTGGCTTTCGCGAGTCACTATGCTGGGCGGGCTCGCTGTTTGCGAACTGGCGGAAAATCTCGGCTGCGACGATGTCGGCATCAAGTGGCCCAATGATGTGCAAATCGCTGGCAAGAAAGTCAGCGGCATCTTGGGCGAGGCGACCTGGTCGGGCGAGCGGCTCTGCGGCGCGGTATTGGGCATCGGCATCAATGTGCGCACAGATTTCCAAGGCACGGCGCTGGCGGCGACTGCAACCAGCCTGGAATCGGCTGTCGGCGCGCGGCTCGATCGAGCGCAACTGGCGGGAGGCTTGACGAATCGGATTCTGCATTGGCAGCGGCGCATCGAAACTGACGCGCTGTTCGAAAGCTGGCGAAGTCGACTGAATGTGCTCGGCCAGTGGGTGAATGCAGGTGGCGCAACTGGGAAGGCGCTGGATGTAACGGCGGATGGCGCATTGCTCGTTGTCGATGAACGCGGCGAGCGGCATACCGTTCATGTCGGCGAGCTTGCGCCGTTGGCAGAGGAGGGTCGCGTCTAGTGAGCCGCATCCGATTTGAGTGGGAGGTCGAGGCGGACACAATCGACCAGTCCGATGGCGAAGATCCCCAGCTGAAGCGGATGCGCCGCCGCAACTTTCAGCGCATGCTGCTCTTGATCGGGCTGCTGGCTGTCGCAGTCGTATTGGGCGGGCTGGCATTGCACCTGCGGCTTGTGCAAGCGCAGAACGAGATTGCGCAGCAGCTTATAGACACAATCAAAGTAGAAGTGGCGGCACTGCGCATCGGCGATCGCAGCGCTTTTTTGCGAATACAAAGCGGCGATGAAGATTGGCAGGCGGCGCAATCGGCGCTTTTCGAGCGCTACGAAGAGCTGAAAGCCGCGAATGCGATTGAGCTGCCGGGCGATATTCTGTCGATGACGATTGAAGGCGATCGAGCGCGCGTCCTGGTGCGAGAAGATGTACATGGATTGCCCTATGCGCGGCTGTCTTTCTATCTGCGGGCAGATGGAGCCTGGCGGCATACCCCGCCCGATTTCACATTTTGGGGCGCGCGACAACGAACCGAATCAGGGCGCGTAGTCGTCCAATATCGTGATGCCGATGCGACTTTCGCCAGGCAGTTGGGCGCTGATTTGGCAAAATGGGTCGAAGCTCAGTGCGCTGCCACTGCCTGCGACAAAGACGCGAGGCTACAAATTGATATTGTGCCCGAGCAAGAAGACATGTTGACCTGGAAGGCTGAGGGCGAGGGGCGACTGGTGGTTCGCTCGCCATATCTGGAGCTCGCGCGCGCCGATACGCCATTCGACAGCGAGCGCGCCGGGCTGATCTACCAACTGCTCAGCGAGAACCTGGATTTCGGGGTATAGATTTAGAGGGGAAGCGCCCGGGCTGACAAGCTGCCAACTCGGGCGAAGCGTTCATGACTTGGAGATTGCTGGACTATTTGCCGTCCATGCCCATGGCAGCATTGCGCAGGACTACCAGGAACGCAAGTACATGACCATAGATTATATGCCCGAAGAGACTGGGGTCAGTCAGCGAAATCTGCAGCATTTCCCCGCCAGCGATGGCAGGCATAATGATGAGACCGCCGACAATCCACCAGATCACGCCGTAGATGAGCCCGCCGACCGCGATGTCCAGCAGCGGGTTGTTCATCTTGACATATTCCGCGAAGAGACCGGTGTAAAGCGCGCCGATCACTGCGCTAATGACGATATGCAGGATGAAGCCAATAAAGGCATCAGCCGAAATCATCCCGCCGACCATGCCGGTCATCCCGTTACCCATAAACGCGAGGAAGACATACCCGGCCATGATGCCTGGAATGATTCCCCCCATCATTTTGTCGCTGTCCATTAGATTCCTCCTGTAATCACCTGCGCTACTGCATTCTGTCGGAATGTTTTGCTGCGCGTCCGTCTCCTTCCTCGGCCGACAACGCCGCCAAACAACTTCTTGATCATTATAACCCATAATTTGAAAGCGACAACAATTTTTCTATATGGCTTCTTTTTTCCGCGCAGTGGGATTGCCAGCCTCGCCCGCATAGCCAGGACACAGATGCTGCGCTGTTTCAGGCGCGCGTCCACCATAGCGTGTTTCCTGCCCCTATGCTATAATGGTTGTTGATAATTGGGCTGGCAGCTTTAGACGAATCGAGGGCGGGAAGCCGCACAGTATGGACGAAACAACGACCAGCGTCAGCGAAGATTTTGCCGGCAGCATCCGCAGCGTCGCCATCAATGAAGAGATGCGCGGCAGCTACCTTAGCTATGCCATGAGCGTAATCGTCGCGCGCGCCCTGCCCGATGCTCGCGATGGTTTGAAGCCCGTGCACCGCCGCATCTTGTACGCCATGCACGATATGGGCTTGCGGCCCGGCACCTCGTACAAAAAAAGCGCGCGTCTGGTCGGCGAGGTGATGGGCAAGTATCACCCGCACGGCGATCAGGCGATCTATGATGCCATGGCGCGTTTGGCGCAAGATTTTTCGCTGCGTTATCCATTGGTGGACGGGCAAGGCAACTTCGGCAGCCAGGACGGCGACAAACCCGCAGCCATGCGCTACACCGAAGCGCGCATGGCCAATATCGCCGGAGAAATGCTGACCGATATCAATATGGATACGGTCGATTTCGTCGAGAATTATGACACGACCCAAGACGAGCCCAGCGTGCTGCCGGCGCGGTTGCCCAACCTGCTGCTGAATGGCGCCAGCGGTATCGCCGTGGGCATGGCAACCAATATCCCGCCGCATAATTTGCGCGAGCTGGCGGCGGCCATCACCCATCTCATCGACAACTACGAAAGCATCGAGTCGGTGACAGTGGACGATCTGATGCAGTTCGTCAAAGGCCCAGACTTCCCGACTGGCGCTGCTATCGTGGTCGGCGACGAACTAAAAGAGGCCTATGCCACGGGCAAAGGGCGGGTCGTCGTCCGCTCCAGCGCTCATTTTGAAGAAGGCGCAGGCGATGGCATCAACATCGTCTTTACTTCGATTCCCTATCAACTGAGCAAATCGACCATCATCGAGCGCATCGTCAGCCTGGTGCGCGACGGGCGCATCGAGGCCATCCGCGACCTGCGCGACGAGTCCGACCGACAGGGACTGCGCCTGGTAGTCGAACTGAAACGACACGCCCAGCCACAGCGCGTGCTGAATCAGCTGTACCGCTATACCCAGCTGCAAGGCGTCTTCAGCATCCAGATGTTGGCGCTGGTCGATGGCGAGCCGCGCACGCTGAGCCTGAAACGTTGTCTGCGCGTGTATATTGAGCATCGGCGCGATGTCATCGTGCGGCGCTCGCAGTACGACCTGGGGCGTCAACGTGCCCGCGCGCATGTTTTGAGCGGCTTGCTGAAGGCGGTCGCCAACATTGACGCAGTCATCCGAACCATCCGCAGTTCGCCCGATGTAGAAGCGGCGCGCGCCCAGCTGATGGCGAACTTCGCGCTGGACGAAACACAAGCCAACGCCATCCTCGATATGCAGCTGCGGCGGCTGGCGGCGCTGGAACGCCAAAAGCTGCAAGACGAATATGAGGCTGTGCAGGCGCGCATCGCCTATCTGGAAGACTTGCTGGCCTCGCCACACAAAGTCTTGCAGCTCATCCGCGATGATATTCAAGAGATCGCCGAGAATTATGGAGACGAGCGCAAAACAGAAGTAGTCTATGGCAATATCGACTTTCGCGAGGGCGATTTGTATCGGCGCGAAAATGTCGTCATCAGCTTGACCGAAAATGGCTACATCAAGAGAGTGGCGGCACGGCATTATCGACAACAGCGGCGCGGCGGCAAGGGCATGCGCGGCTTCACGCTGAAAGACGACGATGCCTTGCTGGATGTCTTTTTCGCCTACAGCCACGACACCATTCTGTTCTTCAGCGATCGCGGACGCGTCTATTCCTGCATCGCCTACGAGATCGCCGATACAGCGCGCGAGAAACGCGGCACGCTCATCCAGTCGCTGCTGCCGCTGGAGGGCGACGAGAAGATCAGCGCCATTTTCGCTTTGCCCGATGACCAGGCTGGCGAAGAAACCGGCTACTTTGTGCTGGCCACCGAGCGCGGAAAAATCAAGCGCGTCGAACAGCGGGAATTCATGGGCATCCGCCACAGCGGCTTGATCGCCATGACCTTGCTGTCCGGCGATTCGCTGCGCTGGGTCAAGCATACAGAAGGCGACCAGCAAATCCTGATGGCCACAGCTGGCGGGCAGTGTCTTATGTTCCATGAAACTGATGTGACTGTTGTAGGGCGTTCAGCTCAAGGCGTGCGAGGGATACGACTGGACAAGGGGTACCAAGAGGATCGCGTCGTCAGTATGGATGTGGTCGAACCCGAAGATACGCATGTACTGGTCACGACAAAAAAGGGCAGGGGCAAATTGACGCCTCTGGAAGAGTACGTGGCGGAAAACCGGAATAGACGGGGCGGTCGCGGCTTGCGCACTATCAACAAAGAAATAAGACCCGTCGTGGCTATGCGTAGCGTACGCCTTGGCGACAAGCTGATGCTGATGCTGATCACGGAGAAAGGCAAAGTCCTGCGCACTCAGATCGCCGAAATCAGCGTGATCGGGCGCAATACCCAAGGCGTCATTCTGATGAAAATTGATAAAGATGACGAGGTGGCTGGCATCGCCATCATGCGCGGCGACGAAGACCCCGAACTGCCCGAACTCGAAGCGGCGGACGCGGCAGAGCAGCCAGCCAACAACAGCAATTTGCTATAAGGGCTTTATTCCGCTGGCTCTTCCGGTTCTTCGCCCTCTTCGCCCTCAATTTCGCCTTCTTCGCCTTCCAGGTCTTCTTCGGCGCGCGCGGCGGCAGGCTGTACGATCTTCGCCAGCATTTCGTTGGGATCGTTGTGCACGGTGACATTCTCGCCAAAGGTGAGATCGCGCACCAGCACCTCGGCACCCAGTTCGGTCAACTTCGACAGGTCGATGATGATGCGGTCGCGGATATCGCTGGGGTAGACCTCCAGAGTCAGCGAGCTGCGGCCGGTGATGAGGATGCCTTCGCGCGCGGCAACCACCGGGCTGCTCCCTTCCATGACGATCGGCACTTCCACCGAGATGCGCTGTGTCTGATCGACAGCCAGGAAGTCTACATGCAGAATATCGCCGCGCACGACATCGCGCTGCACTTCGCGAGCCAGCGATGGATAAACCGCGCCCTCGACTTCTATGTCGATCAGGTTGGTGCCGCCGGCATCCATCAGCATCACCTCGACCGCGCGATAGGGAAACTGTACGCTAAGCGGCTCGGTTGATGGACCATAGAGGATGCCTGGCACAAAGCCGGCGCGCCGCAACTGACGGTTTTTCTTGCCGTGCGCCCGGCGCTTTTGGGCGGCAAGTTGAAAGTCGGACATGGGTTTGCGCTCCTGTGCGCGCAATGGCTGGCGCGCTTGCTGCTACTGAAAATGGTTCGCGCCCATGCTATTGCCCGGTTGCGCGCGAGTCAATAGGCGAGACGAGAACTGCCCGCAAGAGAAGCCTATTCCCATGCCCCGCATAATGGGCGAAGGCAACGGGCGCTGGCCTGCGAACCATGCGACAGATCTCAAAGCGGGCAACGGGACTCGAACCCGTGACCTACTGCTTGGGAAGCAGTCGCTCTACCGACTGAGCTATACCCGCGCGCATGCTGCAGTCTAGGGTTCGCCGCCGCGCTTGTCAAGCTGCTGTGGCATATTGGCGCAGGCAGCAGTCTTGCGGCGGTCCGAAGCAAATCGCCATGTGGGTTTAGCCGCCCCTGGGACTATGCGCGTAAGGCGATTGTGATAGAATGCGCGACTGTGACCAGCAACGACAGGAAGCGAATATGTCATCTGCCGGGCAAGATTCCGGCGGCGAGCAGCGCAAGCTAAAGATCTTGATGCTGCTTCTCTATTATTATCCGCATTCCACTGGCTTGACGAATTATGTGCGAATGCTGGCAGAAGCGCTGGCGCAGCGCGGGCACGAAGTCACCGTCGTGGCTTCACAGCATGCGAAGTCGCTGCCGCGCGGCGAGTCCATGCGCAATGGCGTGCGCGTTGTGCGCTTGTGGGCGCCGCTGCGCATCAGCCGCGGCTTTATCATGCCCACCTACCCCTGGCAGGTTTATCGCCTCATCCGCCAGCACGACATCGTCAACATTCATGTCCCGCTGCTGGAGACGGCGCTGGTCGCTTTTCTGACGGGCTTGGCTGGCGTCAAGCTCATCGCCACGCATCACGGCGATTTGATCTTGCCGGCCGGACGCTTCAATCGTTTCATCACCAACGCCATGTTCGCCATGTACAAGCAGATGGCGCGGCGGGTCGCCTGTCTGGTCGGCTACAGCGGTGATTATGCGGACAACTCGTATTACTTGCGGCCTTTTCGCGACAAGGTGCGCATCATTTACCCGCCCGTGCAAATCCCCTTGCCCGACCAGGCGCAGGCGAAGCAGTGGCGCGAATCCTGGCAGCGCGAAGGCGGACCGATCATCGGCTTTTCTGGACGGTTCGTGCAGGAAAAACGACCCGACCTGTTAATTAGCGCGCTGGATGTGATCAACAAACAGCATCCGCGCGCGCGCATCGTATTCGCCGGCGAATACGACATTCCCTACGAAGGCACCTGGCAGCGGCATGAAGCGCTCGTCAATAAATACCGATCGCAGTTGATCTTCCTGGGGCTCTTGCGCGACCCGCAAGAGCTGGCGAACTTTTATGCGGCCTGCGATGTGCTGGTGCTGCCCAGCGACAGCGACTGCTTTGCCCTGGTGCAGGTCGAAGCCATGCTGTGCGGCACCGCGGTGGTCATGACAGACATTGCCGGCGGGCGCGTGCCAGTGCAATTGACGGGCATGGGCAGACTGGCGAAGGCGGGCGATGCCATCTCAATCGGCGAGGCAGTGCTGGCTGTTCTTGAAGATCGCGCTCGTTATGCCAAACCGCGGGAAGAGATCGCGCAGATCTTTTCATTTGACGAGACGTTGAACAGATATGAGGAATTGTTCCTGCGGCATGCGCGCGAAGGGTAGATAATGGCAAGGATTGGTCTGTACAATAAGCGCAAACGACTTCAACCCAGTCGCGTAGAATGAAACGTCAAACCGTGGTCGCCACGCAGGAGACTTGAAACGATGACCCATCCGACAGAACAGAATCCCGCAGCGGACGACCAGTTGCGCAACGGACAAGTGAACGACGCCTCGGCTCGACTTGAAAGCCGCGAATCCGCAGCGGATGCCAACCTGGAATCATCGTTGCAAGAATTGACGGTCGCCCAGCTGCTCGGCTTTTTGATCAAAAAACCGCTGGCAACCAGGCGGCAAGTCCAGCGCACAGACCGGCGCGCGACAGCCCCAAAATCCCTGCCAAGACAGCCAGAGACGCTTGTGCCGCAGCCGACGCAAGGAGCGGCCTGGATGGGCGGATTGCAACTGGCGGTAGGACGGCGGCTGCAAGCCAGGCATTTGCAGCTGATTTTATATTTGGCAGCCGTTTTGTTCGCCTATATCGGCAGCGTCTATGGCCGTGGCTCGCCGGAGATTTCGCGCGCAAATTACTATTCCATGCAAGTTGCCGCGCCCTGGTTGTGGGCGGGCTTCCTGTTGTGGCTGCTGGCGGAAATTGTCGGCAATTGGCAGCAGCTGCGAGATGGCTGGCGAGCGCTCGACAAGCCCGACCGCAGACGCTGGCTGGCGCGCATCGTCCCGGCGCTGATTTGGATCAATGCCGTCTTTGCGCTGGCGACATCCCTGAACGCGCCTTCAGGCGAATCGGTTGATATGGCAGCGGGCGCTCTCCTGCGCTTTGTCATCGGCGGGATCGTTTGGCTGGGCATCAATCTGGGCTTTCGGCTGTATCGCCAGCGCAAGCAATTGCCGCCGGCTGCAAGCGTGTCGGCAACGGAAACGCAGCACTGGATAAGCGACCGGCAGCCGCTGCGACCGCCCATTTGGCGCGAAATCAGCCCATTGCGCGTCGTGATGATCGTGATCGCCTGCGTTTGCAGCCTGCATGTGTGGGAGAACTCGACCGGCAACTTCATCCCGCTGGACACGATCAAAGTGTGGTTTGGCGCTTCGCTGCTGTGGTGCTTCATCTTTGCGCCGCTGCGCTGGAATGTCTTTGATTGGGCGGCGGGGACGATCGACCATTGGCGGCGCATTCGCTGGCGCAAATATCGAGGCGCGATCATCGTCTTCGTCTTGCTGATGATCCTCGGATTCAGCTTCCGATACGACATGCTGGATCAATACCCGCGCTATTTGTACGGCGACCTGGTCGAGAAAATCCAGGATGCCCACAAGATTTATTTCCACGACGATTATCGCATTTTTTTGGCGAACATCGGCGGACGCGAGCCGCTGCATTTCTACCTGCTGTCGATCCTGGCCAGCCAGGAGGGGATGAACTTCGACCATTTCGCGTTGAAGAGCATGACGGCGCTCTGGTCCATACTGTCGCTGCCGCTGATGTTCTGGTTTGCAGTGGAAGTCTTCGCAGAGCTCAAGCGCGACCGCAAATGGGCGATCATCGTGGCGCTGGCCATGCTCGGACTGGTTGCGGGCAGCTTTTGGCATTCGATGCTGGGCAGGCAGGGCTTGCGCACTGGCGCGACTTCGTTCTGGACGCCGGCCATCATGATATTCTTTGTGCGGGCGCTGCGTAGCAATCGCCGTTCGCACTTTGTCCTGGCAGGACTATGTCTGGGCTACGGCTTAATCAGTTACCAAGCCATGCGGATGATGCCGGTTTCGATCGTAGCCGGGGTGCTTGTGACCCTGCTGGCGCGCAGATTCTCCTGGCGGGAACGGGCTCGCTATTTGCTGAATCTGGCCGTGCTGGCGGGCATTGCTTTCACTGTTTTCTTGCCGCTGATGCGATTTTGGATTGAATACCCGGAAGAATACCTGCGGCGCACCAGCACGCGAATTTTCGGCGACATGCCCACTTCGCCCGAGGAGCAGGCAGACTTCTTGCTGGAGAGCGGCGCGCGCTTCATCAAGAACTGGCACGACCAGTTCCTGATGTATCACTACAACGGCGAGGCGACATTCATCAGCAGCGCCCCGGGTCAGCCACACTTTGACCCGGTGTCCGCCGCTTTTATGATTTTGGGCGTGGCAGCCTGGATTGCGCTGATGGCAAAGACGCGCGACCAGTTCGTCTGGTATATGCCGGTCTTTTTGTTCTTTGCGATGCTGCCATCGGCACTCGCCCTTTCATTTTCCATTGAAGTGCCCAGCCTTACCCGCGGCAACACGGCAATAACGCCCAGCTATCTCATCGCCGCGCTGCCCCTGGCTGTGGTCTGCCGCCAGATTTATCGCTGCTTGCCCAGGCTGCCGGGATTGCTGGCCGGCATCGGCTTCGGGGCGCTGGTCATCCTCGCATCCAACGAATACAACACCGACTATTACTTCGGCTATTTCACCGACAACTTCAACGCTTCGTCTCATCCGTATGTCGAGACCGGGACGGCGCTGCGCGGATTTGTGGACAGCGATGGCGCGTTTGGCAATGCCTTTGTCGTGGCGGTTCCCCATTGGCTGGATCATCGGGCTGTTGGCATCGAGGCGGGCGTCATGAACTTCGACAATGGTTCACCCATCGGCGATATACCCCGGCTCATACGCCGCAATGCCCAGAACCCAATTCTGTGGTCTCTGGATCCGCAGCGGGATTTGCTATTCTTCTATGCCGGGCACGATGATGAGACGCCGATCATGCTGGAGAAGTGGTTTCCGCAAGGCAGGAGCCTGTTCATAGAAGCGCATCACCCCAACCACGGCTTCTATGTCTATCGCGCGCCGGCTTTGGGACAGCAGGGCTTGCAAGACTTCATCAATCAGTACGCATCATGACGAAGACGCCAGCGCAGAACGCAATCCGGGCAGCGCAGCATATCCGAACGCGACGCGCGCTTTCGAGGCGAGGCATCGTCAGCCTGCTGCTGGCGCTTGTTTTGGTCTATGGCGGCGGACTGCGCCTGGTCGGCCAGAATTGGGACGACTATTCGCACACGCATCCCGACGAGATGTTTCTGACCTTGCTGTCACTGCCGCATTTCGGCGGCGCCAACAATTTTACGCCGGACGAGGTCAACTTCCCCCGACAGCAGATCATCGTCCATGCCCAGAGACCCGATATTCGCACGCGCTCCGACCTGCTCAGGGAATCCCCGCTGCGACTGGGCGTGGTGGCGGGCACATTCTCGGCTGAGGCGGCGCAATGGCTGGCGAATGGCGAGCCGGTCGCCAGGTACATGGACATGACAGCCGCCCAAAATGCGCTGCTGGCGCGACAGGTGGATGTCTTGCTGGCGGGAGCGACAACTGGCCTTTCCGACCCCGAGCTGGTGTTTGGCGATGCCATCGAGTCGACCGACCTGCAAGGGCTGTACTGTCGATACCACAACCCGTCCAGCGATGGAGTCGGCGGCTACTTCGACACGCGCTGTTCGCCGCTGAACCCGCACAATGCCACGCAGTCTTTCTTTGTCTATGGGACGCTGCCGATCTTCCTGGCTCACTTTGGCAGCGAGATATTGCGCGCGGGAACAGAAGCCAGTTTGCCATTCTTCGACTTTCTGGCACCGCATCTGGTTTGGCGCGGCATCAGCATGGTCTTTGACATCTTGTCGATTTTTGTCGTTTTTCTGTTGGGTCGTCGCGTTCACGATCATCGGGTGGGGTTGCTGGCGGCGCTCTTTTATGCTTCGTCTCCGCTGGCGATCCAGTTGGCGCACTTCGGCACAGTCAATGCCATCGCCTGTTTTTGGGTTTGCCTTGCGCTCTACTTCGCGGTTGGCGCCCAGCAGCGTGGAAAGCATGGCGCATACTGGTGGTTCGGCATCGCTTGTGGCGCGGCGGTGGCCAGCCGCATCAACCTGGCGCCCCTGGCTGGCATCATCGCGCTGGCGGCGGTTGTGCAAATGCTGCCGGCGCTCGCCCCCCAACTGGGCAGCAGACTGCGCCGGCATCTCGTCTTGCACCATGTCACCGGCTTGTTTCTGGCGGGGCTCGGCGCCTTCCTGGCTTTCCGCATCCTGAATCCATACGCCTTTGCCGGTCCCGGATTCCTCAACATCATGCCTAACGACCGCTGGCTCGAAAATATGCAGCGCGTCAGCGTCACCGTTTCCAGCCCGCAAGAATTTCCTCCCAACTGGCAGTGGCTGGCGAAGTCGTCAATCGTGCATCCAGCCAAGGACATGCTGTTTTGGGGCATGGGCATCACTTTCGGCGTCCTGGGCTGGTTTGGCTGGGGCTGGTCGGCGCTGCGGCTGCTCAGGCTGGGCAAAGGCGCGACTCGTCAACTGCTGCTGCTGGTTTGGGTGGGCGGCTACACGATCTGGATGGCGCGGCTCTTCGCCATGACGATCCGCTATTACCTGCCGCTCTATGGCGCGCTGGCTGTGCTGGCCGGCTGGTGCCTGGTCGAATTGTGGAGACGATCACACTGCGCCGAGCGCGGTCCGCCGATCGCTGCTGGTCTGCTGCTGTTTTTTAGCGCGTTCTTCGCTGCCGTCGGAACGGCGCATGCGCTGGGAGTCGCTGCCGACGCCACAGCCATCACGGCGATAGGTTTGGGTCTGATCTTGCTTGTGGCGGGAATTGTGCCCGGATTCCGGCGCGGGCGCGTCATTGCGCTGGGCGGCTTCGCGCTGGGATTCGCCCTGATTTGGGGATTGATGAGCGCGGGCAGATACCAGCATCAGACGACGCTCGTGCAGGGTTCGCGTTATCTGTTTGAGCAGGTGCCGGGCGACTTTGCCATGCGCATAGATGGATCAAAAAGCAGCGCGCCCCTGATAAACATTGCCTTTTATAACAGCGGCGTGCCCCTGCCCGGCTTTGAAGGCGCGCCGTATATTGGCGTGAATCACTATCCAGAGAACGAGCCCAAACGCCAGAATTTCGTCGCCCCGGCCAGCGGCGCGATATCGTCGGTTCATGCGCCGCATCTCTTCGACCCGCACGACGATGCCGAGCCAGAGCACCTCGTCATCCGCCTGTACAAAGCAGACGGCGCAACGCTCCTGGCAGAAGCGACGCTGCAAGCGAACTTGCCGCGCGACAAGCATGCGCTGGGCGCCGCCTATGACATCCCGTTTGCGACTCCGGCTGAAGTCAACGCAGGCGACAGCTATACATTTGAGGTGGTGTCTTTGCCGGGCAGCAGCGATGTCGTCGGCTCGGGGTCTGTGGTGCTGGTGGAGGGCGCCTGGGACAATCGCCTCACCGGCATCCATACCTGCGATTTGCCCTGGGGCATGAGCCTGGCGGACGACTTGCCAGCCGGCAGCTTCCGGCCCGGCGACTGTCGCGGCACGCAAGCCTGGTACGGGCTGGTCAACTCGGTCGACCAGATCATGTCGTACCCGGTCGATGACCAGATCAAGCGAGATGACATCCTGCGCAGCCTCGAACTGGGCGATTATCTGACCATCGCCAGCAATCGATTTTACGATCATCTGCGGCGCAACTTGAAGCGCTGGCCGCTGTCGACGCTCTATTATGAAAAGCTCTTTGCCGGCGAATTGGGCTACGAACTCGCGCTGACGATAGACGAGCCTTTTGAGTGGGGTCCCTGGCGCATTTCCGACCAGCACCTGCCCACCTATGATTCGCCCGTGTGGCTGGACGAGCTGGAAGCCGACGAAGCCTACCATGTGTATGACCACCCGGCTGTCTTCATCTTTCGCAAGACCGATGAGTATTCGCAGGCGCGGGTCGAAGCCATCTTCAGCCAGGCATCGCTGCTGCAATATCGTGAATTGCGACCAGACGCAGGGACTGCGCAAGACCTGGGCGTGTTTTACTGGAATCTGGAAGAAGCCGAGCGCGCTCCGACCGCGCTGATGTTTCCGCCAGAAGAACTCGCGGCGCAAACGGCGGGCGGGACCTGGTCGCAGCGCTTCTTCAGCGACAGCATCGTCAACAGCAACCAGGTCGTAGGTGTAATCGTCTGGTACGCCGCGATCTTCGTCATCGGCGCGTTGGTTTTTCCATTGGTTTACAGCGTCTTTCCCAATTTGGCTGATGGCGGCTATGGCGTCAGCAAGCTGGTGGGCATGCTTCTAATTGCCTGGCTGGCCTGGGCGGTCTCCAGCTTGAAGATATCGCTGTGGTCGCAGGCCGGCGTGCTTTTGTCGCTGCTGCTGGTTGGCTTGCTCAGCGCCATGCTCGGTTATCGCAATCGCACGCGGCTGCGGGACTATCTGCGCGAACATTGGCGGCGGCTGGCCTGGATGGAGCTGCTTTCGATAGCGGCATTTTTGCTGATGATCGGCATTCGGCTGACCAATCCGGATTTGTGGCATCCGTACAAAGGCGGCGAGAAACCCATGGACTTCGCCTTTTTGAATGGCGTGCTGCGCAGTACGACCTTTCCGCCAATTGATCCGTGGTTCGCTGGCGGTTTCATCAACTACTACTACTTCGGTTATGTGCTGCTGGGCGCGCCGACGCTGCTGCTGGGGATCGTGCCCGCCTTCGCTTACAATTTGATGATTCCCACTATCTTCAGCCTGACGGGACTGGGCGCATTTTCGGCCGCATTCAATATCACCGACCGTCTGCGCAGGCCGGATGGCGAAGGCAGCGCAAAACGCAGTCGTCCTTGTGGCAGCGCCTGGGTGGCGGGCCTGATGGCGCTGCTGCTGTGCGTCGTGCTGGGCAACCTGGACACCGTGCGCGTGCTGGGGCATGGCTTCGCCCAGCTGGGCGGCTACCGCATCCCCGAAGGCTTGGAATCTTTCCTGGCAGACGAATACCTGGCGGAGAATGGATTCGCAATCTCTGCCCAGGCGCGCCAGGAATTGGCAGACCGGGCGGCTGCGGGATCGCTGGTCGATTCGCTGCGTTACGAACTCAACAATTCCGCGCAGCTGCTGGGCAGCATTGGCCGCGGCATGGGTCGCGCATTGGCAGGCGAGCCCTTGCCGATCGGCAGCGACCGTTGGTATTGGGGTCCTTCACGTGTATTGGCAGAAACGCCTGGCGTGCGTGGCGGCGCGATCACCGAAATGCCCATTTTCACCTTTGTGTATGGCGATCTGCACGCGCACATGATCAACATGCCTTTCATTCTGCTGACGGCGCTTTGCCTGTTCAGCGAGATCATCCAGGTCGGGCGCGAACGGCGCGGCTGGCTGGAACGCTGGCTGGCGCTGGCGATACTGGCGCTGACGGTCGGGCAGATGCAGGCGACCAACACCTGGGATTATCCGTCTATGCTGCTGTTTGCGCTGGCGGGCCTGGCTTATGCCTGGTGCTTGCGCTGGCAGTCCACACTCCGCCCTGTGCTTGATGCGCGCTTCTTTGCGGCGCTGCTCGGCGTCCTGGCGCTGGCTGTCGCTTTGCTTTCGGTCATCGCCGCCAACGGTCCGGGCACCTTGTTCAGTTCGCCGCTGCGGCTAGCTGATGTGGCTATGGCTGCGCGGGGGGCGCTGTTGCTGTGCATGGGCATGGCGATCGGCTGGGTCGTCCTGCGCAACTGGCTGACGCGGGCATCGGCGCTGGATTTGGCGGCGACGCTGGGTGGCTTTGGGCTGCTGTGCTGGGCATTTGCCCTGCCCTATACCTCGTGGTATGCCGCGAGCTACGGCAGCATCGAGCTTTGGCAGGGAGGCAAGACGCCGCTTTGGGCTTACCTGGATATTCACGGCTTCTTCCTGTTTTTGCTGGTTTCGCTGCTGGTTTGGGATACGGCGCACTGGCTGCGAACGACCCGCGTGCACAGCCTGCAAGCCAATTGGCAGTGGCTGCGCTGGGCATTGGCTGGCAGCGTGGCGATTCTGCTGCTGGCTGTGGCGATGACGCTGGCGCATGTGCAAGTCGCGCTGATTGTGCTGCCGCTGGCGTGCTGGATCGCCTGGTTATTCTTTCGTCCCGGGCAGTCGCGGGCGCTGCGCTTTACGCTGGTATTGGCTGGTTTGGCGCTGGCCATGACCCTGGGCGTGGAGATCGTCGTCATTGGCGGCGATATCGGCCGACAAAATACTGTGTTCAAATTCTACATCCAGGCCTGGCTGCTGCTGAGCATGGCTGGTGGCGTGGCATTCGCGTGTCTGCTGCGGTCCTGCGAAAAATTCAGCCCCAGGCTGCGCTGGCTGTGGACTGCGCCCTGCATTGGGCTGTTTGCAGTCGCCGGGCTGTTCCCCATTATGGCGACGCGGGGACGTTCCTTTGACAGGATGGTGCCCGACGCCCCCTTGACGCTCAATGGCCTGGATTACATGCGCCGGGCGGAACATTTCCAATTCGCGGAAGCGGGCCGAGCACCCATGGCGATCCCCCTGAGCACCGACCTCGCGCTGATCCGCTGGCTGCAAGAGCATGTCGATGGCTCGCCAGTCATCATGGAAGGTCGCAACTTCCCCAGCGAATACAAGTACAACGGACGCATATCCATTGCGACGGGATTGCCCTCTGTGCTGGGCTGGAACTTCCATCAGCGGCAGCAGCGCACCCTCTTCCCCATGCACCAGATGATCAACCAGCGCGAGGCGAATGTCCGCCAGTTTTACAACACCGGCAGCATTGATATCGCTGTTGATCTGCTTCACCTGTACGCCGTGGAATACATCATTGTCAGTGATTACGAAGCGGCGCAGGCCACGCCCGAAGGCTTGGCGAAGTTCCAGCGCATGGTCGACCGCGGACTGCTGGCGACTGCCTTTGCCGTGGCTGACGGCGCGATTTACAGAGTGCAGGAGAAGGCTCTGCTCGATTACCTGGCGGACCGCTACTGATGACGCTGGCGATCGATTGGCTATCGCGCGAAGGGCATTATTTGCTGGGCTGGTGGCTGTGGATTACGCTGGCCGGCGCGGCTGTGCTGCCCTTGTGCTGGCGGCTGCTGGGTGGATTGCCCGATCGTGGCTATACATTGGCGCGCGCCATTGGTCTGCTGCTGGTGGCGTCGCTGTACTGGCTGCTGGGCAGTTACGGATTCTTCGATAACTCGGCGGGCAGCCTGGTTTTTTGCTGGCTGTTGATCGCGGCGGGCGCGAGCCTGTTCTGCTGGATGCTGCCGGGCAGGTTCTCCATCCGCGAGTGGTGGCGAGAAAATCGGGCGCTGGTCGTGACGAGCGAATTGATCTTCGCTGCGCTGTTCATCGCCTGGGCGCTCTTCCGCGCTTTTCAGCCGGACCTGTACACGACAGAAAAACCAATGGAGTTGGCATTCATCAGCGCCAGCCAGCGCAGCACGAGCTTTCCTCCAGCCGACCCCTGGATGTCGGGATACGCGATCAGTTATTACTATCTGGGCTATGTGATGTCGGCGGCGCTGTCCCTGCTCGGCGGGCACAGCAGCGCGATCGCCTTCACTTTGACAAATGCCATGCTGGTCGCGCTGACAGGCGTTTGCGCCTTTGGCGTGGTCTACAATCTCGTCCGCTCGCGTGGGCGGCGCGCGGCAGGGCAAATCAGCGCATTGATCGCCGGCGGCCTGGCTGTGACGATGCTGACGCTGATGGGCAGCTTTCAGTTCTTGCTGATTGAAGCGCCTTGGCAATCACGCGCAGCGCCACCAGCATACTTTCAGTTTTGGGGCATCCAGGAACGCGCCGACTTGCCGGACAGCGCAGCCCTCGCAGCCGACTCCAGCCTGAACCTGGACACCAGCACCTGGCCGTATTGGTGGTGGTTTCGCGCCAGCCGCGTGCTGAGCGACTACAATCTGGACGGCGAACTGACCCCCGATCCAGCCCATAGACGAATTCCCGGCTTTCAGCTTCTTGCTGGCGGACAACCACCCGCATGTGCTGGCGCTGCCTTTTGTGATCGCAGCAATTGGCTTGATGCTGAACTTGCTGCTGCTGCGCCGACCGCCGACCGGCTGGGAGACCGTTCTATATGGCGTGTCGCTGGGCGGACTCGCTTTTTTGAATGCCTGGGATGGCCCCATTTCTCTGTGCGGCATGGTCGGCGTCGAGGCGCTGCGCCGATTGATGACGGGCGAACGCGGCCGGCTGGAGCGCTACGACTGGCCGGGGCTGGCTGGATTCGCCGTGAAGCTGGCATTGGTCGCTATCCTGGCTTATCTGCCCTATTTCGTAGGATTTCGCTCGCAGGTTGGCGGCATCTTGCCCAACCTGGTCAATCCAACCTATTTTCCGCGTTTTTTCATCATGTTTGGTCCCTTCATCGTTATCCTGACGGCATACCTGCTGGTCGAAGTCTGGCGCGGCAGGGCGACTCCCCGCTTCAACTGGCGATTGGGCTGGCAGGTCGGCGCGGCGGCCCTGGGCATCTGCGCGGGATTGCTGGCCTTGGCTGCTCTGGCGCAAGCGCGCGTTTATCCGCAGCAGCTTTTCCCTGGCACTGGCTCTGCATCGGCGAAAACTGGATGGGACTGGCTTGGCATGGTCTTGGAGCGCCGCTTTTCGCACAGCCTGGTTTCGATCCTGCTGCTGCTGGGCATGGCGCTGGTCGTGGCCCGTCTTTTTCCCGCCCGCCATAACGCGCGCCGCGATGAGTTCGTGGCGATTCGCTGGATAACTTATTCGCCAGCGACCGGTTTTTGCCTGCTGCTGATTGGCATGGGCTTGGCGCTCGCCTTCTTCGTTGAGTTTTTCTATGTTCGCGACAATTTCGGCGTTCGCATCAACACAGTCTTCAAGTTCTATTATCAGGTCTGGGCAATGTGGAGCATCGCTTGCGCCTACGCCCTATTCAGCATGACAGCTGAGCGCCAGGAGCCCGTACCGCACGCGCTGCTTCGCTTGGGGATTGCGGGAGTGGCTGCCGTCAGCGTCATCGCTGGCACAGCTTATACGATTACGGGCGTGCATCACCGCGCCTGGATCGAAACGGGTCGTCAGCAAGCACAGGTTTCTGCGCGTTATTCCGCTCCGCCCGACTGGACCGACAGCATTCGCCATATCGCGGAGGGCGAGAGGGTGTTGCGCGGCTCGCAGCTCTTTTCCCGCGCGGGAACACAATCGGACGACAGCGCGGACAGCGTCATTTCGCTGCACGAGGGCATCCTGCTGCTGGACGGCGCTGCGGCGGTCGTACAAAAGCCGCTTTCACTGCATGGCGATCTGGGCGGATTGAGCCGAGACGACCAGGCAGTCATCGCTTGTTTGAGCGAGCTGGTCGGGCGTGGCGATGCTGTCGTGGCCGAAGCAGTGCAGAACGCCTACGACATTCAATACGGACGCGTTGGCGCGCTGGCTGGCATCCCCATTGTGCTCGGCTGGGAAAATCACGAAAGGCAGTGGCGCGGCGAAACCTATAGCGCGATCGCCGGCACGCGGCATGACGACCTCCGCCAACTTTACACGGCTGCCGACTTCGCTTCGGTCGAAGATGTCATAGCGCGGCAGGGCATCACGCATATACTGTATGGACAGACAGAACGATCGCAATATGGCAGCCTGGGCGAAGATATCCTGCTGGCATACCTGCCGGTCGTCTGCGAATCCGGACAATCGCGCGTGTACGCGACAGCGCATGCGCCATCATGAACGGGGGGGCCCGCAGCTTGACAGCGACATCGGGATTGAATAACTTGAGCGCGGCATCCGCAAATGCAGAGGGCAGCATAATGCGCCGCGACATATCCGCCGAATGGCTGGCTTACCTGTGTCTGGCGCTGTTGGCGCTGCTGCTGCGCGTCGCCGAGCTGGACAATTTGCCTCTCAGCGATGCCGAAGTTGGCAGCGCCCTTCACGCTTTGCACAGCATTGAAGATGATGCGCCAGGAACAGCCCGCGCCGCCAGCAGCCCGCTTGTTTTTATCAGCCAGCTGCTGACATTCAGCCTGCTGGGAGCGAACGAGTTCAGCGCGCGCATCGTGCCCATGCTGGCCGGCTTTGCCCTGACGCTGACGCCGCTGCTCTTCCGCGAGCATTTGGGACGAACGCGCACTTTCGTTTGGGCTTGCCTGCTGTCTTTGTTGGCTATTCCAATCGCCTCGTCGCGCGCAGCCGATGGCAGCAGTTTCACCCCCTTGTTTGCGCTGCTGGCTGTCTGGATGGTCCGCCGATATTGGTATTCGCAGCGACTATCAGACGCGCGCTGGGCGTTCTTATTGGTTACGTTGATGACGCTGTTGTCCAGTCCGTCCGGCATCCCGCTGCTGTTTATCATGCTGGCGGCAGGTTGGCTGGCGGTATGGCGGACTGCCATAAGCGCTCCCCAGCGCCTCGACTTGCCCGGCGATGATATCCTGCAGCTGGCCATGCGCCGGCTGCGCGCCTTCCCGCTGGGGCAAACTGCTTTTGTGCCGCTGGCGACAGTTGGCTTGGTGGCCACTTGCTTCATGTTGAACCCCGCTGGGTTGGGCACTGTCAGCCAGTTGATCGCCCATGCGCTGAGTGGCATCACGCAGAGCGCCGCAATCGACGGCACAAGACTGGGCTTCGTGGCGCTGCTCGCCCACGAACCGCTGTTGATCGTCTTTGCTCTGGGCGGCGCCTGGTTGCTGTGGCGGCATGGCGATGTAACCTACATCGACCGCTTCGCCGCGGCCTGGGCGTTGATCGGCGCGCTGGCCTTGCTGCTCTATCCTGGCGCGGGACCCGCCGATGCCATGTGGGTCGCGCTGCCGCTGACGCTGTTGGCCAGCTATGGCATCACCCAGCTGATGGTCGACAGGCGCGTGGTCATCTTGTGGGGCGATGACGAGCACGAAGAGCGCATCGCCGGCGATAATGACGCCTCTGAACTCTACAGCACCGCCTACTGGTGGGTGAAATGGCTGATCGGCGCGATCGTATTGACTCTGCTGCTGATCATGTCTGCGCAATTCATGCATGCGGCGCGGCTGATGCTGGAGCTGCCAGCCGATGCAGGCTTGGGCGAGGCGCTGGCATCGCTGGCGGATTCCAGTTTCTTGCGATTGCTGCATGCGCTGGGCATGCTGCTGCTGACATCGATTGTTATGACAGCGGTCTGCCTGCTGCTGGCAAATTACTGGGGCATGGGAACCTGTTTGCAAGGCATTGGCTTGGGCTTTTTCGGCTTGATGCTGCTGTCCGGGCTTGGCGGCGGCTGGGGACTTGCGGCTGCCGACCCGACTGTGCCCGATGGAGTATGGCGTCAGCAGGCGGTCAGCCAAGATGTCAAGCTGCTGGGAAGCGCCTTGCGCGAGCTGTCTGCGCGGCAAACCGGCGGTTTTCCCCTTCTCAAGTTGACCATCGTTGAAGATCATGGACATGGCATCAGCCGCGATAGCCTGATCGCCTGGCTGCTTCGGGATTATGTCCATGCGCGTTTTGTGCCCAGCCCCCTGCAAGCCGCCGGCGAGCCTGTCGTGCTGATGGCGGACGATGACGCCCTGTCGGCGCAGTTGGACGGCGACTATGTCGGGCAGCGCTTCCTGCTCCGCCGCAGCTGGTCGTGGACGCAGCAGAGCGTCTGGGATCTGCCCGCCTGGTGGACGCAGACGCGCCGACGCGCCGCCAGCGATTTGAGCGAAGACGCGCTCATCGTCTGGCTGCGGCAGGATGTGTATGATGGCGCGCCGCTTCAAGAAGCGAGATTCTCGACAAACTGAGGAAAATAGCGTGGTAATGTGTAGACTGAGAAGTGCCAGCGTAGCAGCAGTCCAGAGGCAGCGCCGATGACCATTAGCCGCGCGCAAGTTAATGCCGAGATTGACGCGACAATCGCGCGCGCCCTGCATGGCGATCAAAGCGCTTATGCCGCGTTATACGACCAGTTCGCCGCGGGTCTGTATCGGCTGTGCTACAGCTTGTTGATGAATGAGCAAGACGCCGAAGACATCTTGCAGGAGTCTTTCCTGTACGCTTTCAAGAATCTGCATCGCTACGATTCGCGCAAGTCGGCATTGAAGACCTGGCTGTATACCATCGCCGTCAGCCGCTGCCGCAATACTTATCGGCGCAAACGTTTTCTGACCGTCGACATATCGCAATGGTTCGGCGCAGAGTTGAAAGCGCCGCCAGCCGAAGCACCCGAAGCCGCAGTCATCCGCCGCGACGCCAGCGACTCGATTACGCGCGCGTTGGGAGAATTGTCGCCGCGACTGCGCGAAGCTATCGTGCTGCGCTATGGCCAAGGCATGACTTACCGCGAGATCGCCGAGGTCATGGGCTGTCCGCAGAAGACAGCCGAAAGCCGCGTGCGCCTGGGGCACCAGCGTTTGCGCCAGTCGCTGCAGCCGGTCGGCCTGGGCTTGCTCGAAGAATTGCTGCGCGTACATTGAGGCAGCCGACAACATGTTGATTCGCTTCAAATACCAGTATTGCAAAGTCCACATGGCGCGCTTCGTCGCTGGCGATCTGTCCGATGCCGCGCGGCAGCGAATCGCCCGCTACATTGACGAATGCCCGGATTGTTATCGTGAATATATGCGCCACCGCGCGTTCGACCACAATCTGTCTTGCCAGCTGCCGGCGCTTGGACGCCCCAGCAAGCAGCAGCTGGATGGCATGTGGACGGCGCTGCAAGGCGAGCTGGTCGCGTCCGCCAAGCCGATCAACAACTTGGGCGACTTTGCCCGCCGCAGCAGCCTGCGCTTCAGTTATGGTCTGGCAGCCGTGGCCCTCTGTCTGGCGGCGCTGCTGCCGATCGCGCTGGGCTATCACACGTCAGTTGTCCCTGTCGAAATGCGTCACGCGCCGAGCTCGGACAATCCCAACCGCTCGGCAGCGATTGCGGCGACCCCGCCACGCGCTTATGTCAGCCATCCGCAGCTGCAGAATACGCCCGAGCCAAGTTGATGCCGGCACAGCCAGCCTGACAAATCCACTTCAGTCGCGCAGGTCAATGTTCAAATGATTACAACTCCCAATCAAATTGAAGACAACGCCCTCAGCCGCTTGCTGAGCCTGCGCATGGCTTTGAACTGGCAACTCGCCGCCTGTATCCTCATCTTCCTGCTGGCTGTTTTCAGCCGCTTTCACATGCTGGGCGAGCGCGTCATGAGCCATGACGAAAGCCTGCACACGCGTTATTCCTACAACTTGTACAACGAAGGCAATTTCACGCATACGCCGCTGATGCACGGTCCTGTGCTCTTCCACGCCACTGCCCTGTCGTTTTATTTCTTCGGCGACAGCGACTTCAGCGGACGCATGTACACCGCCGCGCTGGGCGTCTTGCTGGTGATGTTTCCATTGCTGTGGCGGCGCTGGCTGGGCAGGTGGGGGTCGCTGCTGGCTTCGCTGATGATTCTGATCTCGCCACTGCTGCTCTATTACAACCGCTACATCCGCCATGATACGCCATCGATCTTTTTCGGCATGATCATGGCGTATTGCATCCTGCAATATCTGGATGGCGAGCCTCGCGTTCGACGGCGCGCCTATTGGCTCTACCTCTTCGCCGCGGCGATGATATTGAATCTGGGCTCAAAAGAAACCGCCTTCATCTACCTGGCGATCTTTGGCAGCTTCTTGACGATATTTTTCCTGGCGCGGCTGGCGCAGGCGCGATTGGACTTGCGCGGCAAAATCCTGTTTCAGCAGATTATGCTGGGCATATTGCTGGGCGGGATGATGACGCTGGGCATGTATATCGTCGTCGACATTGTCCCGGCGCAAATAATCCCGGGGCGCGGCACAAGCTGGGGCGCATTGAGCGACTTGCAGCGCTCAGCTTTTGCAGGCTGGATGGCGCTTGCGACATTAAGCGGCGGATTTGTCTTGACGACAACGGCGCTCTATGCCTTCCGCGACCGCCGGCAACGGATTCCCTGGCGAGAACTGGGCGCCATCTTTCTCATCGCGCTGCTGACCGCTGGCGGGCTGCTATTCATCGAGGAGCTTTCGCACTGGATGGAATCCAGCGCCGCCACAGACGCGGAAGCAGTCGACGTAATCGATGCGCCGATTAGCTGGCTGCCTCCGTTGGCGCTGTGGGCGATCGTCATTGGCGTCAGCGCGATCTTGCTGCGCGACCGCCGGCGGACCAGGATCGCCGCGTCAGAGGATGTCGATTCCACCAGCGGCATCTGGGGCTATTTGCAGCAATTCCCCGAAGTCGATTTTCTCGTGCTCATGATCACCCTGATATTGCCCTGGACCACCGCCTTGTTCGCGCGCATGATGGGCGGCTCCAGCGAGTCATTTGCTGCGCTGGCGACATCGCTGCCAGGGAGCGTCAACAGCCTGCTTTCGGCAGTGCCCGGCGTTGGCGGCGGAGTCGGGCAATTTCTGGCTGGCGCGTCAGTTTTTCTGCCGCTGGCGCTGCTGTCGCTGGTCATCGGCTTGGCTTGGAACAAGAAGCGCTGGCTGATATCCACCGCGATATTTCATATCATTTTCGCCATTTTTTTCACCAGCGTCTTCACGAATATCGCCGGCCTGGGCACTGGCATGATCTACAGCCTGGGTTATTGGCTGGAGCAGCAGGGGGTGCGCCGCGGCAGCCAGCCACAATACTATTATCTGCTGATCATCCTGCCGACTTACGCCTTCCTGCCCATCGTTGGCTCCGTCACCGCCATGTTCGCGGGCGTAACCTGCTATTGGAAAGCGCGCCGCGAGCGGATTATCAAGCAAGAGGCAATGCAGCTGCTGGCAGCAGATTCGGCAGGGCAAGACGAGGGGGCAGAGCTTCCGACGCGGGTTGCTCGCGAAGCCGCCACAGATGACGGCAAGTTAAAGCGCTTGTCTTTTGTTCTGCTGCTGGCTTGGTGGGCGATATTGAATTTGGTCGGATATTCGCTGGCTGGCGAAAAGATGCCTTGGCTGGGCACGCATTTGGCGCTGCCGCTGATCTTGATAAGCGCCTGGTATTTCGGCGGCGTGATAGCGCGCATCGACCAGCGCAAATTGTGGGCGAGCGGCTGGCTGGCGCTGCTGGCGATGCCGGTCTTCGTCATTGCTGGCGGCCAGACTGTCGGGGCATTCATCGTTGGCGACCCGCCTTTCACGGGCTTGGCGCTGGGACAGCTGGAGCGCACCTATCAATGGCTGGCTTCGCTGCTGGCGGCTGTTGGCAGTGGCGCGCTGCTGGCACGCTGGGCGCGCGATGTGGGCTGGATGCACTTGCGGCGTTTGTGCGCGCTCACGATATTTGCGCTGCTGTGCGCGTTGACTGCTCGCGCCGCCTGGATGGCATCTTTCATCAATTACGACCTGCCGACCGAACTGCTGGTATATGCCCATTCCGCTCCCGGCGTGAAGTGGGTGCTCAATGACATCAACGAGATGAGCTTGCGCGCCACCGACGGCAAGGACTTGCGATTTGCCTACGATGATGAAGTGTCGTGGCCTTATAGCTGGTACTTCCGCGACTTCCCCAATGCGACCTTTGTAGGCGGCAATCCGACGCTGCAAAATACCGAAGGAGCCGCCTTTGTGGTGGTCGGCGCCGGGCATCGTGGCGATGTCGAGCCGATCCTGGAAGACCGCTATATTCGCCGCGACTACATGCGCATGTGGTGGCCCATGCAAGAGTACTTTGGCTTGACGCCCGAGCGGCTGTTAAATGTGTTGGATTTCTCGCCGGGCAACACACAGGCCGCAGCGCTGCGCCGGGGCATCTTTGATATCTGGTGGGCGCGCGATTATGACCGGTATGCAGCCGCCGCCAACAAGGATTTCTCGTTGACGAATTGGCCCGTTTCCGACCGCATGCATGTTTTCATCCGCAAAGACTTCGCCGCCGAGATTTGGGAATATGGCATCGGCGATGGCGAAGTGCCGGTCGAAGCGCCAGCCGAGGTCAATCAATGCGCCGCCAACTGGCAGCCACTATTTCCGCTCGGGGAATTCAACACCAGCGCATTGACCATGCAGCACCCGCTGGCGCTGACGGTCGCAGATGGCGAGGTCTATGTCGCTGACGAGAATGCCAACCAGGTGCAGGTATTCTCAGCTGTCGATGGGTCGCCCCTGCGCGCTTTTGGCGGCGATGACGGCATCCGTTTCAACCGCCCCAACAGTTTGGCTGTGTTGCCAAATGGCGACCTGCTGGTGGTCGATACCTGGAATTACCGCATCCAGCATATCGATGGACAGGGCAACACGATCTACAGCTGGGGCGCGCCGGGCGAGTATGGATTTGCCGCGCCGTCCGAGCCCACAGATGGCTTTTGGGGTCCGCGCGATGTAGCCATTGACAGCGCAGGGCGCATCTTCATCGCCGATACGGGCAACAAACGCATCCGCGTATATGCGCTGGAAGCTGGCCAGGCTGTACATCAATTCGACATCGGCAGCGGCGGCAGCGCGCCAGGCGAACTGGACGAGCCGGCTGGTCTGGCGACAACGAGCGACGGGCGACTTTATATTGCCGACACCTGGAACCGGCGCATAGCCATTTTTGATGCCAGTGGCGCTCATCAGGCTGATTTTCGTGTGCGCGGCTGGTACAACAGCAGCTTCAACAGGCCCTACCTGGCTTTGGACGAGAGCCGCAAACTGCTATACATCACCGACCCGGACAGCCGCCGCGTCCTCGTGCACAATCTGGCTGGCGACTGCATTGGCTCTTTCGGCGAACAAGGCGAGTCTGGCAGCAGCGGGCAATTCCAGGATATTGGCGGCATCGCGGTCGACGCCGATGGCTTCGTATATGTGAGCGATTCCAGCGCCGGCAGCATCGTCAAGTTTCCGCCTTTTGTGCGAGGCTAGGCTTTGCTGGCACTTGACTAGCGGCGCGTTCGCTGATAGGCTTAGGCTGGTTGTTCTGTTCGGGAAAAGTGGGAAGCCCCCACTTTTTGTTTTATGTGGGCATGGTGACAGCTGCCAGCGCACAGCAAGTCAATTTTGGGGTGAACAAGTATGTCGAACGAATTTCAAACCGCTTTTAACGAGATCGCCCAATTGCGCGAACTGCCTTCCGAGATCGTCCTCGATGCGCTGCAGACGGCTTTGGTATCCGCCTTCCGCAAGGACACTGGTGCCAGCGCGGCACAGGCAATCGAAGCGGAGATCGATCCAGCCACCGGGCACGCCAAGGTCTTCGTCGAGAAAGAAGTCGTCGACGAAGTCTACAGCGCTGCCACCGAGGTCGAGCTGGAGCGGGCGCGCGCTATTGACCCGGATATCGAGCTGAACGATGTGGTCATGGTTCAGGTCGAGCACAACACCAGCACTTTTGGGCGCATCGCGGCGCAGACAGCCAAGCAGGCCATCTTGCAGAAGATCCGCGATGCCGAACGCAGCGCTTTGTATGACGAATTTATCAACCGCGAAGGCGACTTGATGATCGGCACAGTGCAAAGCACGAATTCGCGAAAGGTGACGCTCAGCCTTGGGCGCGCCGAAGCCGACCTGCCTCGCAGCCAGCAGATCCCCGGCGAGCGCTATCGCACGCACGAGAAAATCCGCGTCTATGTCGTGGAAGTTTCCAAAAGCAGCCGCGGGCCGCAGATCCTGGTCAGCCGCGCCCACCGCGAAATGCTGCACCGCTTGCTGGAATACGAAGTGCCGGAAATATACAACGGACAGGTCGAGGTTAAAAAGATCGCGCGCGAGGCCGGGCATCGTTCCAAGGTCGCTGTGGCAGCGCTGCAAGACGGCATCGACCCGGTCGGCGCTTGCGTCGGCATGCGCGGCATCCGCATTCAAAATATCGTCAAAGAGCTGCACAACGAAAAAATCGATGTCATCGAATGGAATCCCGACGCCGTGCAGTTCATCACCAAGGCGCTCAGCCCGGCGCGGGTCGTCGGCGTCTTTCTGGACAACGATCCGGCCGAAGGCAAGACGGCTGTTGTGCTCGTGCCCGATGATCAACTCTCCCTGGCGATCGGGCGCGAAGGCCAAAATGCGCGACTGGCCGCCAAGCTGACTGGCTGGCGAATTGATATCAAGAGCGTGCTGGAAACAGTGCAGACCGCGCTGGACAACCTGGACGGTCCACCGCTGGCGGGATGGTCTGCCCCACATAGCGATCTGGTCGCCGAATCGCTGCGCATCATGGAAAAGCGCCGCCTCGAGCTGGCGGTAATGCCAGAAGAATTCAAATCGCTGGAGCGCTTCGCCAGCCTGGTCGAAGAGCGCATGCAAGAAGCCCGCGATGCCGCGCACGAGATCTACATCCAGCGCCGCGATAGCGTTCGTGAAACGCTCGCGCCCACCCTCTTCAAGCTGCCGCTGGATGTATTGGATGTATCGCAAGAAGTGCTGGACGCGCTTGAGCCCTATGAAAATATCGGCGAAGTCATGCTGCACCACCTCATTGACGAATCGATTGTCACGCGCAAGTTCACCGGCATTGAAGGCGAGCCGGCCGCCGAGCTGCAAGCCGCGCTGGACAGCATCATGGCAGCCGATCTCGACCAGCTGCTGGCAGAAGCCATATCCATAGAAGAAGATGAAGAAGACGAAGAAGCCGCAGCTGAGCTGGGGGCTGAGCAGCCGACTCAACCAGAGGCGCAAGCCGAAGCCGCAGAAGCCGATGCAGACGAAGCGGAAACGGCGGATGTCGTCCTGGATGCCTTTGGACAGCCAGTCGTGCCAGAAGAAGAAACGCCAGTTGAAGAAGTCGTGACGCCGGAATTGGTCATTGCCGTGCCGGGACCAGTGCCCGAAGCCGCCGACCAACGCCGCGCTGGCCGCGACGAACGCCCGGGCGAAGCGCCATTCGTCGAAGAAGACGGCGAGAAAGAATTCGAGCTGGAGCTGCGCAAAGGCAAAACGCAGCGCCGCAAAGACCGCCAAAAACGCCGTCAACTGGTGCTGGACGAAGCCAGCGGCGAGGTCATCGCCAAACGCCGGCGCAAGAGCAGCCGCGGCAACTGGGACGAAGAAACCTGGGAAGATTACGACTATTAGTTGGCGCGAGGCCAGCGCATGCGCAGCAAACATCGCCCGCAGCGGACTTGTGTGGTCTGCCGCGAAAAACGCGAAAAACGCCAGTTGACGAGGCTCGTCATGGTGAGCGACAGACTGCAAGTCGACCCCAGCGGCAAGGCGAATGGGCGCGGCGCTTATCTGTGCGAAAAGCCAGCTTGTTGGGAAAAAGCTGGACGCGCGATACTGAGCCGGGCGCTGCGATGTGAATTGCATGAAGACGATTGCGCGCTGCTGCGGCAGATGACACCGTCATGAAGCGAATTCGCTGACGGGGGCAGGAATACGCAGCCTGCCTCGCACAATCGCTACAAGGAATGGAGGCAGGCATGACCAAAGCACCAAAGGCAGTCCTGATACCCGACTTTATCACAGTTCGCGATCTCGCCGAGCTGATACATAGCAGCCCTATTGATGTCATGAAAAAGCTGATCTCGAACGGGATCATGGCATCGATCAACCAGCAGATCGACTTCGACACAGCAGCGATTGTGCTGGAAGAAATGGGCTACAGCGCGCAGTCGGAAAGCGCCTATGCCGCAGCTGAAGAAGAAGGAAAACGCGCCGAAGAACGCGAAGAAAAATGGAGCGCGATGTACGAAGGCGAATCGGCGGATTTGCTGGTCGCGCGTCCGCCCATCATCACGATTTTAGGACATGTCGATCACGGCAAGACCACCCTGCTGGATACCATCCGCAAGACTGCCGTGGTGGAAGAAGAAGCCGGCGGCATCACCCAGCACATCGGCGCCTACCAGGCGCAGCACGAGGGCAGAACGTTGACCTTCCTCGATACGCCCGGTCACGAAGCCTTCACCGCCATGCGCGCTCGCGGGGCACAGGGCGCAGACATCGCGATTCTGGTGGTAGCCGCTGACGACGGCGTCATGCCAACGACGCGCGAAGCACTCGACCATGCGCGCGCCGCCAATGTGCCGCTGGTTGTCGCCATCACCAAGATCGATCGTAACAATGCCAATCCTGACATAGTCAAGCAGCAACTGTTCGAGCTGGACCTGGTGCCGGACGACTGGGATGGCTCGACGATTATGGTGCCGGTCAATTCGCTTTCTGGCGCTGGCATCCCCGACTTGCTGGAAGCGCTGGTGCTGGTCGCGGACGAGCACGAGATTGTCGCCAACCCCAAAGGCCATTTGCGCGGGTCGGTGGTCGAAGCCGAAGTAGACCGCAGCCGCGGCACCATGGCCACGCTGCTGGTGATGAACGGCACGATGAAACGCGGCGATGCGATTGTGGCTGGCACTTCTTATGGCAAGATCAAAGCCATGTTCGATTCAGCTGGCAAGCCCGTCAAACGCGCCCTGCCTTCGCAGCCAGTGTCCGTGCTGGGGCTGGATTCTCCGCCCGCGCCCGGCGTCATGTTCGAAGCCACCAGCAGCGACAAACAAGCGCGCGGCATCGCCGAAGACCGCCGCCTGGAAGAACGGATTCGCGCTGCCAGCGGCTCTGCCCCGGCCACCATGACGCTGGAAGACTTCTTGCAGCAATTCCAAGAGGGCGCAGCCAAAGAATTGGCTATCGTGCTCAAGACGGATGTGCAAGGCTCGATCCAGCCGATCACTGACGAGCTGCAGAATATCTCGCAACGCAACGAAGAAGGCATCGGCGTACGCGTGCTGCGGCAAGAGGTCGGGCGCATCACCGAGTCCGATGTCATGCTGGCCAGCGCCTCGAATGCCATCATCGTCGGCTTCAATGTAAACGCGGACAACCCGGCGCTGGCTTCTGCCGAGGTGCAAGGCGTAGAAATTCGCCGTTACAACATCATTTACAAGCTCTTTGAAGATATTGAACTTGCGCTGCATGGCATGCTCGAGCCGAAGTTCGCCAACAGGGTCATCGGCGTGGCTGAGGTGCGCCAGACTTTCCGCATCCCTCGCAGCGGCGTCATTGCCGGCAGCATGATCCGCGAGGGCGAGGCGCGGCGGAATGCCAAAGCCCGGCTGCGGCGTGGCAACAAAATCATCATCGACGGCGTGAATGTCGCATCGCTGAGGCGCTTCCAGGACGATGTGCGCGAGGTGCGCAGCGGCTTTGAATGTGGCATCGGCCTGGACGGCGTCAGCGAATACGAAATCGGCGACTTGATCGAGTTTCTCGTGCGCGAGCGCGTCACCTGAGGCTGCTCATGTCCATCAAGCAGCAGCGCATGAACGACCGCATCCAGCAGATTTTGAGTCAGCTGCTTCAACGCGAAATTGCCGACCCGCGCCTGCGCGATGTGACCATCACCGAGGTGCAGCTGGACCCCGAGCTGGTGGTCGCCAAAGTCTATGTGAGCGCCATGGGCGACGAAAGCCGCCAGGTCGAAGTGATGAAAGGTTTCCGCCGCGCCCGGGGCTTTCTGCGCCGCGAGCTGGGCAAGCGCATCCGCCTGCGGCACACGCCCGAGCTGCATTTTGACTGGGATCACACCTTGTCCTACGCCGACCGCATCAATCAGCTCATCGCCGGGCTGGATATCCCCGCGGAGACCGAAGCAGACAGCGATGCCCCCCGCTGAACTAAACTGGCAGGCTGCAGCAGACGCAATCGCCGCAGCCCAGACGGTGCTGGTCGTTTCGCATGTATCGCCCGATGGCGATGCTATTGGCTCGCTGCTGGGCATGGCGGGCGCGCTGAGCGGGCTGGGCAAGATCGTCACCGCCGCCATAGACGAGGGCGTGCCAGACGAACTGGCATTCTTGCCAAACAGCCAGGTTATCCTGCCCAAGTTGCAGCGCGGAGAATTCGACCTGATGATCGCACTCGACGCCAGTGATATCGAGCGGATCGGCATAGTCGGCAAATACGGGCTGGCGCACAGCCGGCGCGTCATCAACCTGGATCATCATCCGACCAATACGCGCTTTGGCGATATCCAACTGGTCGTGCCAGAAGCGGTCGCCGCCGCCGAAGTCGTCTTTGACCTGCTGCAATTTGCGGGCTGGCCGCTGAGCCACGATGTCGCTTTCGCCTTGCTGGCCGGGCTGGTGACCGACACGCAGGGCTTTCGCATCCCCGCGACCAGCAGCCGCACGTTGAAAATCGCCCAGGCGCTGATGCAAGCCGGCGCACCGCTCTCCGAGATCATGGCGCGGACATTGAACCGCCGCAGCTTTGCCGAAGTGGCGCTGTGGCAGAACGCATTGCAATCTGTGCATCTGCAAGATGGCTTGATCAGCGCGGTAATCACGCAGAACGACCTGAAGCAAGCGAGCCTGCCCAACATGACCGATGGCGGGCTGGTCAACCACCTTGTCGATGTCGATGCGGCGAAAGTGGCGGTCGTGTTCAAAGAATTGCCCACGGCGGTAGAGATCAGCTTTCGCGCCAAGCCAGGCTATGATGTGGGGCGGCTGGCGCTGGCGCTGGGCGGCGGCGGTCATGTGCTGGCGGCGGGCTGCACGCTGGCCGGCTCGCTAGAGCAGGCGCAGAAACAGGTCTTGCCTTTGGCGCGGGAAATCATCGTCGAGGGAGACAGCGTCTGATGCCGGTTTCCTGCACGGGCTTCCTGAATATCAACAAACCCTTGCGCATAACGAGCCACGATGTGGTGGCGCGCATCCGGCGGCGCGCTCGCGAGCAGGGCAATCGGCTGAAAGTCGGACACGCTGGCACGCTGGATCCCCTCGCCGATGGCGTGCTGGTCGTCTGCCTGGGCGCGGCGACTCGACTCAGCGATTATATGATGCGCGGACAAAAAAGCTATCGCGCCACGGTTCATCTGGGCATAGACACCAGCACCTACGATGCCGCCGGCGAGGTTGTGCGCCGCGCAGACGCCAGCCAGCTGACAATTGAGGATATTCACGCCGCGCTGCCACAATTCATCGGCACGCTCGAGCAGCTGCCGCCCATGCACAGCGCCATCAAAGTGGGTGGCAGAAAACTCTATGAATTGGCGCGGCAAGGCAAGACGATCGCCAGGCAGCCCCGCGCTGTATCGATTCATTCGATTCAGGCGCGCGCCTGGGATTCGCCCATGCTGGAGCTGGATATCCACTGTGGATCGGGAACTTATATCCGCAGCCTGGCGCACGATCTGGGCGAGGCGCTGGGCGTCGGCGCGCATCTTGCGAGCTTGACAAGAACTGCCAGCGGCAACTTCACGCTCGCGGGCAGCCTCGATCTGGACGCGCTGCTGCAATGCCCGGACTGGTCACGGCAACTCGTCTCGCCCTGGTGCGCCTTGCGCGATTATCCGCGCCTGGAATTGGCTGATGATGAAGTTGCCCGTCTGCGCCATGGCATGTTCATCGACCGGCGCGATAGTCTGGACGCGCCAAGCGTATTTGGCTTTGATGCGCATCGCCACCTGGTCGCGATTTTGCAGCCGCGCGGAGATCGCTGGAAGCCGCACAAGGTCTTCCCGCCAGCAGAATTGGCAGAGGGCTAGACGATGCGACACTTGCGCAACCTGGCAGATGCCCGGCTGGAGACAGAATCTGTCGTGACGATCGGCGTCTTTGATGGCGTGCATCGCGGTCATCAAGCCTTGGCGAGCGAACTCGTTCAACGGGCGCGCCATAGCGGGCGAAAAGCTGTCGTGGTAACTTTTTTTCCGCACCCAGATAAAGTGCTCGACCAAACCGAAGAGCACTATTATCTGACGCCGCCGGACGAGCGCGCCAACTTGCTGCTGGACCTGGGCGTCGACCTGGTCATCACGCATCCGTTTGACGAAGCGACGAGAAAGCTGCGAGCGATCGACTTTGTGACGCTGCTGGTGAAGCGCTTGCGGCTGCGCGAGCTGCGGGTTGGCGCAGAATTTGCGCTGGGCTTTCAACGCGAGGGCGATATCGCTTTTCTGCGCGCGCAGGGGAGGCAGCGTGGTTTTCATGTTGCGACTGTTGCCCCAGTCACAGCAAATGGAGAACGGATTCGCAGCGCGGACTTACGCCAGCTCGTGCGCCTTGGAGACATGCCAGGCGCGGCTGCCCTGCTGGGAAGAAATTACTCGCTCGCGGGCGAAGTGGTCATGGGCGAGCAGCGCGGACGCACGATCGGCTTTCCCACCGCCAATTTGGCTGTGTGGCGAGAGCAAATCGTCCCGGCCCGTGGCGTCTATGCGGCTTGGGCGCTTGTCAATGGAGCGCGGCACATGGCTGCCGCCAACATCGGCGTGCGACCGACATTCGCCGGCGAATCGCTGTCAATCGAAGCGCACCTGCTGGATTTCCGCAGCGATTTGTACGGCGCGCGCCTGAGGCTGGCATTCGTCGAGCGGCTGCGCAAGGAACAGAAATTTGCGGGCATGGACGAACTGACGGCGCAGATCCGCGCTGATGTCGTGGCTGCGCGGGCTTGTTTGTCGGGCGCTTCGGCTTCCTAATCGCGCCCCCGCTTGGCGCAGCCATAGCCCAGCCGCCGCAAGAAAGCTTCGTTGCTGCGCCAATTCCGCAGCAGCTTCACGCGCAGATCCAGCCGCACTCGCGCCTCCAGGAGCGATTGCAGGTCGCCCCGCGCGGCGCTGCCCAGGCGCTTGATCATCGCTCCGCGTTTGCCAATGATGATGCCTTTTTGCGAATCGCGTTCTACAAAGATCGTCGCATCAATCTGCGTGCGCTGGGTGCCTTCTCGGAAGCGCGTGATCTCGACAGCGACCGTATAAGGGATTTCGTCGCTGGTATGCTCGATCACCTTCTCGCGGATGAGCTCGGCAGCCAGAAAGCGCAGGTTGGCGTCGCTGGCTTGCTCGGCAGGATAATAGCGCGGACCCAGCGGCAGCAAGGGCAGCAGCGCCTCCAGCAGCTGTTCGATGCCCTGCTCTTTTGTCGCGCTGGTCTTGAGCGCGCATTCAACCTCGCAAAGCGCGATATGCTTGCTGAGGTCTGCGTTTGCATCCAGCAAGTCGGATTTGTTTAGCGCCAGGACGATGGGCGTGTTTGGGGCAAGCTGGCGCAGCAGATCGGCGATGCGCTGGTCGGCTTCGTTTGGCGCGCGCGAGGCATCCAGCAGCCACAAAATGGCATCTGCATCGCGCAGAGCCTGCCGCGCCACGCCCAGCATATATTCTCCCAGACGCGTTTGCGGTTTGTGTATGCCCGGCGTATCCACAAAAAGAATCTGCGCATCCGCCGATGTATAAATGCCCAGTTGCCGCTGACGAGTCGTTTGCGGTTTAGCGGTTACGATGGCGATCTTCTGCCCGAGGATGGCGTTGATCAGCGTGGACTTGCCGACATTGGGCTGCCCGACCACCGCCACAATGCCCGAGCGATGGTCTTCGCCCCAATCATCGCTGAAGATAGAATCCAGTTCAGCCATCGGCGCGCCAGTCCGCCAAAAGACTATACTGCGGCAGGTGATCGAGCAGTCGCTCTGGGAATGCGCTGGCATCGTGGGCGATCAACGCGTCTAGCCGCGCCAGGGGCTTGATATCCGCGGCCTCGCTATAGGCGTAAACCGCAAAAGGCAGCGCCAAATCCAGTTGCTTGAGAAAGACCGTCTCGTCTGCGCCGTCTTCAAAGCGCCCGCAGACATCGGCGCGCGGAAATAGATGACCGCGCTTGATGATAAAATGCCAGGCGGCTTCTCCAATCAGCATTTCGCCGCGATCGGCCACCACCAGGTCGGGCACAATCGTCAACTGGGGCTTGCTCAAGATGCGGATACCATAGCGAACAATCAGCTCGCCAGCCGCCACCAGCTTACCGCCGACCAAAGCGTGATCCGCAAGCAGCCAATTGCCGCCCAGCCGCGTTAGCAAGCCACGGACGCTGTCGGATATGGGCAGGCGCTGCATGGGAATTCTAGTGATGTTCGGGTTCTGCGGGGATGTTGATGTCGTCAAAGCGCTGGAAGGGGCGCACCCAGCCCAGCCAAAAGCCTATCGCCAGCCCCAGCAGCAGCAAGCCAACCACGATCAGCAAGCCCAGCCCGTGGGTGCTTTGCGCGTCCAGGTCTGCGCCAAAAACGACGCCGATTAACGCGCCGGCGATCATCAACGTCATGCCCAGACCGCCCACCATCGCCAATCCATACAGGGTCAATCTGCTAGGCTGCATCGCGCTACCTCGTTCTTTGCCGGCTGTTTTCTGCCGCGCCTGTGCTAGACTGGCGAACCTTGATTTTGCCGCGCGGGAGCGATTCCGTCAAGCCTGAGAGGTGGCAATGCCGATCGAAACGCTGCTGCTCATTCGTCATGGGCAGACCGACTACAACAAGCAGCATCGCATGCAAGGCTCGCTGCCAGTGCCGCTGAACGACGAGGGACGGGCACAAGCGCGTTCGCTGGCAGTACATTTGGCGGATTGCGGCATCGGCGCGATTTATGCCAGTCCCATGTCGCGCGCCATGCAGACGGCGCAGATACTCGCCGAGCGCCTGGGGCAAATTCCAGTGCCAGACACGCGCTTGGGCGAGATCGCCTTTGGCTGCTTTGAAGGCTTGACGAAGACCGAAGCGGCGGCGCAGTATCCAGAGGCGAATCGGCGCTGGCAAACCCGCTTTCTGGCTTATCGCGTGCCGGGCGGCGAATCGCGGCTGGGTGTACAGCGGCGCATGCGGGCGGCCTGGGATGACATCCTCCGCGCCGATGCTGCAAGCACTGTCGCCGTGGTCAGTCATAGTGCGGCGATAGTCATTTTTCTTGGGTCGCTCTTCTCCGTGCTGCCCAATAAAAGCCTGCCCAATACATCGATTACCACGCTAAAACGCCGCGGCGACATCTGGGAGATCGCTGGCTTCGGAGAGACGCCACATTTGCAGACTTGATAGCGGACGCCGGGTTTTGCAAACAACCGCGCCACTTCTAATTGACGCTCGTTCGCGTACAATCGGCAGGAAAATCGACAAACCAACAGGAAAGGATTAGCCAGCATGTCGCAACCTATCCGAGTGGCTGTAACGGGCGGCGCCGGGCAGATCGCCTACAACCTGCTCTTCCGCATCGGCAATGGCGAGGTCTTCGGCGCAGACCAACCCGTGGCCCTGCAGATCCTGGAAATTCCGCCGGCCATGGCTGCCCTGCGCGGCGTGGTCATGGAACTGGAAGACTGCGCGCAGCCGCTGCTGACTGATATCGTCATATCGTCCGACCCCAATGTCGCCTTCAAAGACGCCAACTGGGCGATCCTGGTGGGTGGCAAACCGCGCGGGCCGGGCATGGAACGCGGCGATCTGATCGCGGCGAACGGACCGATATTCGTCGAGCAGGGCCGAGCGCTGAACGAGGTTGCCGCCGCCGATATCCGCGTGCTGGTGGTCGCCAATCCCTGCAATTCCAACTGCCTGGTAGCCAAAGCCAATGCCCCCGATATCCCCGCCGACCGATTCTTCGCCATGACGCGCCTGGACGAGAATCGCGCCAAAACCCAACTGGCGCAAAAGGCTCGCGCGCAAGTGGCGGATGTGCGCCGTCTGGCTATCTGGGGCAATCACAGCGCGACGCAATTCCCCAACTTCGAGCATGCGCAGATAAATGGCATTCGCGCGGAAGCTGCGCTGGGCGATCGTGCTTGGCTGGAAGGCGAGTTCATGACGACGGTGCAGCAGCGGGGCGCGGCTATCATCAATGCGCGCGGTAAAAGCTCGGCTGCCAGCGCCGCCAATGCAGCTCTCGATACCATTCGCAGCTTGATCAACCCGACAACTGATGCCGACTTCATCAGCGCCGGCATCCCCAGCGAAGGAAATCCCTACGGCGTGGCTGAAGGGCTGATATTCTCTTTTCCTTTGACCAGCGCTGGAAACGGCGAGGCAGAAATCGTGCCGGGCTTGCAGCTAAGCCACTATGCGCACAGCAAAATCCAAGCCACCGAAGCTGAATTGCTGAAAGAACGAGAGGCGATCGCCGACTTGCTGTAGACGGGCGTCAGGCGGCTTCTGCCCGTTTGGGTTTTTCGGCGCTGGCCTGGATGAATTCCGGTTCTTCTGGCACCACCGCCGCCATGACGATGTAAAGCAGCACAGCCGGACCGCCCGCCATAGACAAAATCACCCACGCGATGCGCACCAGGCTGGGGTCGACATCCAGGTATTCGGCGATGCCCCCGCAAACGCCAGCGAGGCTGCGCTGTTTGCGAGAACGATACAGTCGCTTGCGCGGGTTGAACTTCACCATGGCTTCCTCTCCTGAATTGCTGCTCTCACTCCATTCTACGCAGCCATCAGCGCGTGGTTGCGCGAAACCCGGGAACAGCGGTCAGCTCTCGGGGGACTGGCGGGTTCGGAAAGGACTCCTGCCGATGCCAGGCGCCAGCCTCGCCACGCCCCAAAACGCGCGAATGCCCATCCACAGCACCATTGCCAGCCAGACGCCGGCGAAAGCATCGTCAGTGCGCGTGGGCAGCAGCGCCAACCCCGACATCGCGCAGAAAGTCGCCATCAGCATGACATTGCGCAGGAAGCGATAATCGCCCGTGCCCCAGTGTATGCCATCGGTGACGAAAGCCAGCGCATTCAGCGGCTGTGAAAGCGCGGCGACGATCCAGGCGAGGTGAAAAACGGCGGTCGCTTCGGGCGGCACGAAGACAAGCGCCACCAGCGGAGTCGCCACCAGCGCGAGAAACATCAACGCGATGCCAGTCGCCAAACTCCAGCCGGTGCAGGACAAAGCAACACGGCGCGCGGTTGCCAATCGCGCCGAACCGAAGAAATAGCCGACCAGGCTCTGCGCCGAGCTGGCCAGCGCCTCCGATATCAATGCCGCAAAGAACCACACCTGGCGGATGACCTGGTGCGCCGCGCCGGCTTCTGCGCTCATCTGCGTGGCGACGCGCGTGGCAAAAAGCAGGAAGAGCGTCAGCGCGCCCGAGCGTATGAGCAGATCGCGCCCCACGCGCAGCAGCCGCAAACCCGAACGCAGGTCGAAATCCCAGCTCAAACCCAGCCGCCGATGCAGCTCGCGCAGCAGCCAGAGCGCGCCAAGCCATTGACTGATCGAGCTGGCCAACCCAGCGCCAGCCACGCCCAGGGGCGGCACGAATGCCCAGCCGAATATGAGCAGGTAATCCAGGGCGATATTGGCGATGTTGATGCCCAGGGCGATCCACAGCGGCGTGCGCATATCTTGCAAGCCCCGCAGCGCGCCAAATCCAACGAAAACGATGATCACAGCCGGCGCGCCCAGCAAACGCAGCTGTATGTATTCGTCGGACAAAGCCAACACAATGCCTTCCGCGCCAAGCAATTGCGAAAGCAACGAGCCGCCCGGCAGCAAGCCAAGCGCTAGCAGAACGCTGGCAAACACGCCCATCGCCAGCGCCAGACTGACAGCTCGGCTGGTTTCTCTGTGTTGGCTCCGCCCGGAAGTCTGCGCGACTTCGGTCTGGGTGGCGATGCCCAAGAAACTGAAAATCCACAAGATCGACGACAGCGCCCCCGCGCCCACCCCAAGCGCCGCCAGGGGTTGCGAACCCAGTTGCGAGACAAAAGCGGTATCGACCAAGCCCGTCACTGGTTCGGCAATGAGCGACACCAATATGGGCAGGGACAGTGTCAAAATGGTGTGATTGGGACGCCGCAGGTAAGGATGGTTCGCGGCAGAATGCGCTGCTGTCTTCACTTGCCGAGCTGCGCGCCGACAAAGGCGGGATAGCCATTGATGAAGTCGTCGACAGGCAAGCGCTTTTTGCCAGACAACTGCAGCATGGTCGGGCAGAAGAGCCTGGCGCCTGTGCCAATAGCGATGCCGGCGCCCTGCTGGATGACCTGCCCGGGCTGGGCTTGTCCATCCGAGACGATGCCAGCCTCAATAGTCAACCGCGCCCCGTGCCAATGCGTATGTGCGCGAGGCCAAGGCTGATATGCGCGCGCCATGCGTTGGATTTCGTCCGCCGATTGCGACCAGTCGATTTCGCCATCTTGTTTTTTGATCTGCGGCGCATAAGTCGCGAGCGAGTCATCTTGCGCTTGCGGTTGTATTTCGCCGCTCAGCCAAGCAGGCAGGGTATCCGCGAGCAAGTCTGCGCCAAGGCTCGCAAGTTTGTTGTGCAAGCTGCCGCCGGTTTCATCGACTGCCAGCGCAAGCGCGCGTTTCGACAGCATCGGTCCGGTATCCAGCCCGGCATCCAGCAGCATGATGGTCGCGCCGCTCTGCTCGTCTCCAGCGCGAATGGCAGCTTGAATCGGCGCAGCGCCCCGCCAGCGCGGCAACAGCGATGCGTGCACATTGACCACGCCCCTAGCGGGCAGATCCAGCACAATTTGCGGCAAGATCTGCCCAAATGCCGCCACCACAAAGACATCCGCACGGTAAGCCGCCAGAGCCGAGACAGCCGCTTCGTCATCCCGTAAGCGCCTGGGCTGCAGGACAGGGATGCCAGCGTCCAGCGCCAGCTGCTTCACAGGCGATTGACGGATTCGTTTGCTGCGCCCGGACGGACGGTCGGGCTGCGTCACCACAGCCACGACATCGTGCGCCAGCAGCAGCGCATGCAAGCTGGGCAGGGCGAATTCGGGCGTGCCCATGAAGACGACTCTTGCCATAGCGCCCCGGTGGTCTAACTGGTAGCATCAAACGCTGATTGTAGGGCAAGCTGTAGGCGCAGTCTATGATGCAAAAGCGCTGGGTGCTGACCGCGCCAGATGCAAGCTTGCCATCCAGCTCGGCCTTCAGCCCCGCGCTGACTCAAATCCTCTACAATCGTGGTTTTGCCGACCCGCAGGCAGCGCAGCAGTTCATCCACAGCCGCGACCTGGACGAAGACCCGCTTACGATGAAAGACATGCGCCCGGCTGTCGAGCGCATCAATCGCGCTATTAAAAATCGCGAGTCGGTCGTTGTATATGGCGATTATGACGCGGACGGCGTTTGCGCGACGACGCTGCTGCTGACGACGCTGCGAAAGCTGGGCGGCGATGCGAAAGCGCATATCCCGCACCGCGACGATGGCTATGGATTGAGCGAAGCGGCTTTACTGCGGCTGGCCGATGCTGGCGCGCGACTGGTGGTGACTGTCGATTGCGGCATACGCTCTGTGGCGGAGGTAGCGGCTGGCAACGCGGCCGGGCTGGATATCATCATCAGCGATCACCATTCGATTGGCGCTGCCCTGCCGCCGGCGCTGGCGGTCATCAATCCGCGCCAAGTCGATTGTCCGGGCGAAGAACGGCTGTCGGGCTCGGGCGTGGCTTTTATGCTGGCTCTGGCGCTGCTGAAAGACTGCTGGGCAAAAGACCGTGACAACTTCCCGCCTGGCATGCGCGTTTCCGACTTGCTGGATCTGGTAGCGCTGGGCACAGTCGCCGATGTCATGCCGCTGAATATGAGCTTGAACCGACGGCTGGTCGCGCATGGGCTGGCTGTCATCAACGAGGGGCGGCGGCCGGGCATCGCGGCGCTGGCAGCTGTGTCTGGCTTGCGGCTGGGCAAGATCACGGCGAGCGACCTGGCTTTCCGGCTGGGACCGCGCATCAATGCGGCGGGACGGCTGGGCTCGGCTAATGCGGCTTTGGATGTGCTGCTGGCGCAAACTCCCCAGCAGGCACGACAGTCTGCAGAGCGCTTGCAACAGCTGAATCAGCGCCGACAAATGCAAACCAGCGCTGCGCAGGCGGCGGTCGACAAGCAAACCGAGCAATCGGCGCGGGAGTCATCCGCAGCCTGTCAATTAGCCGAGGCGATCATCCGTAGCGCTGACAAGAGAATGGCCGGCTTGCTGCGGCGGGCGGCAAACTCGCAGCGCAAATCCGCGCACCTGCTGGCGCGTTTTCGGCAGCTGGCGATTCATGCGCAGCGAGAAATAGCCGAGGTGGCAGACGCAGGACAACAATGGCGACTGCGGCGCACGAGCGCACTTTGGCGGGCATCCATCTGCGCTCGAGCCGCGCGCGCAGCAGCGCTTCATCCGCAGCGAACATCCAGCCGCGCCAGAGCAAGATCGCTGCGCAAGCTCGAGGCGGCGCGAAAGCAAATCACAGCCCGCGCCCTGACCGATATCCGACGCTTGCATGCCGATGACGCAGGCCCCATGTTGATCTTCGCCGCCGCAAATGAGGATACGATTCCCGCGGGCATCGCCGGGCTGGTGGCGGGGCGCTTGACCGAGGCACATTATCGCCCGTCTGTGATCGTTTCTTTGGGCGAAGACGCAAGCCGCGCATCGTGCCGCAGCATCCCCGAATTTGATATTACACGCGCCCTGGATGCCTGCGCCCACCTGCTGATTCGTCATGGCGGACATGCCCAGGCAGCCGGCTTCAGCATCCACAACGAGAATCTCCCCGCTCTGCGCAAGTTGCTGGAGCAATTGACAGACGCGCAGTTGCGAGGCAAAGCCCTGTCGCCCGCCCTGCCAATCGATGCGCCGCTGCAACCAGACAACTGGAACGCGGCATTCCTGCAAGAGCTGGACGCGCTGGAGCCAACTGGCAATGCCTTTCCGCCAGCAGCCTTCATGACCGGCGCTCTGCGCGTGCTGACATGTCGCAGTGTCGGCAGGGACGACAAGCACCTCAAACTGCGGGTGGAAAAAGACGGCGAGCGCATGGACGCGATTGGCTTTGGCTTGGGAGAGTGGGCGGCGAAAATGCCCAGCCACATCGATGCCGCCTATCACCTGGAGAGCAACGAATTCAATGGGCGGCGCAGCATGCAGCTGCACTTGCTGGACATTCGCCCAGCGAAAATGCCTGACGAGCCATTTCCGCTTGACCGAGTCGGCGGGCAGACGCATAATGACCGGCGGACACCGGACAGGTAGTGAGCTTTGCAGCCAAAGAGAAAAGCGGGCGGCGAGTTGAAGTTTTCTTATGGCGGGCAAGCCGTCATTGAGGGTGTGATGATGCGCGGCGCGCATTCTATGGCTGTGGCTGTGCGCGACCCGCATGGCCAGATCGTCATTCACGAGCAGCCTTTGAGCGCGCGCTTGTATCGCGGTCGCATCGCGCGGACTCCCTTCTTGCGCGGGTTGATCGGCTTGTGGGATGCGCTGGGGCTGGGCATCCGCGCTTTGATGTGGTCGGCGGATATCGCGCTTGATGAAGACGACAATGTCAGTTTCAACGGACCGATCGGCTGGCTGACCATCGCCGTTTCAATGCTGATTGGCGTGGGCATCTTTTTCTTGCTGCCCACCGCGGCCGCCACGGGCATCGGCAACTTGCTGGGCTTGAGCACAGCTGCGCGCGAAATCGTCATTGACGAAGCGGGCAACGAAGTTGAAGTCGCCGCACAAGCCAACATCCTGGCTTACGAAGCACTGCCAATCGGCTGGGACGCTTTCTTGATCAACCTGATCGAAGGCGTGGTGCAGTTGGCTATCCTGGTGGTGTATATCTGGTTCGTGGGCAGGACGACCGATGGCCGCCGCATCTTCGCGTATCATGGCGCAGAGCACAAAACGATCAACGCCTACGAAGCCGGCGCCGAGCTTGCGCCAGAAATCGTCAGTCGCTACCCGATCGAACATCCGCGCTGTGGCACGGCTTTTCTGCTGACCGTGGTCTTCGTCAGCGTGCTGCTGTTTTCCTTGATTGGCCGCCCGCCATTCGCCTTGTTGATTCTGTCGCGCGTGTGCTTCATCCCCGTCATCGCCGGCGTGGCTTATGAGCTGTTGAAATACTCGGCGGCGAACCTGGATAAAGCCTGGATCCGCATCATGATCCAGCCCAATCTGGCGCTGCAGCACCTGACCACCAACCAGCCCAGCCAGGATATGGTGGAAGTCGCCATCGTATCGTTCAAGCGCGTGCTGCTGTCCGAAGGCATTATCGACGCCGACGAAGCAGCTGTCCCTCCCCCGCGCCCCGAAGCAGCCCAAACCCCCGGCGGAGACAGCTGACATGCGCATTCGAGCGCGCAACAACTTGTTTCTTATTGCCTTTGCGCTGGCGGCCATCGTCGCGCTTGCGCTGTACTTCCACATTGCGCGCATCCAGAACCAGAAAAATGATGACCTAAACCAAAGCGACCAGGGCGCATATATCGAGTTCGCCATTAGTTCCTACGAGACTCGCTGGCAAGAGACAGGCGGGCGGGCGCGAATGCCGCTCTTTCCCTGGATTATGGCGCTCTTCTATTCGCCGGGAATGACAGAAGAAGCCTTCTTCGAAGTCGGTAAAGTGCTCAACACAACCATGTCCGGGTGGATAGTATGCTTGCTTGCTGCTGTGTTTGTGCGCCGTTTTTCGCTGATCTATGCAATATACGCCAGTGGTAGCATCGCTTTCTTGGTTTTTGTTCTAAAGTCGCCTTACTTCCAAGGCGAAATATTATTGTATGGTCTTTTTTCGGCTGCATTTATCTGCGCAATCGACACTTTTTTGAAACCATCCGGGTGGAAAGGCGGCCTGGTTGTTGGCATCCTGTTGGCATTGGCGCATTTTACCAAAGCTTTGGGATTGCTATTTTTGCTCGTTTATATCTCGGCACAATGCCTACAATTCTTGATCAATTACGCTGCCCGAAAATTACCCCCCCCCCCCCCCCCCCCTACCGATTTCGCAGGTTCTGCGCTCCACGCTTGTGCCAGCCGCCGTCTGCGCGCTTGCGTTTCTTGCATTGCTGTCCCCCTATCTGAACGAAAGTTATCAGCGCTACGGTTTGCACTTCTACAATGTATCTACGACCTTCTATATGTGGTATGACTCGTGGGGAGAAGCCAAAGAGGGAACGAAAGCCGCCGGCGACCGCGAAGGTTGGCCCGATCTGCCTCCAGAAGAAATCCCCAGCATGCGGAAATATCTGCAAGAACACACGCTCTCACAAATTGTGGATCGATTTATGGTTGGTACAAGCAAGCTATTCGGTCGCAGCTGTACAGATACCAAATACCGCTACGAATATGGCCATTGTTCGCAAGTTGTGCTAGGTCTGATAAGCCTTGCAGCTGCCTTGCCATTCCTCCTTTGGCGCATGTCCAGGCGTGAGTTGCTAGAGCATGTGGCTTTGGCCTGCTTTGTAGCTGGCGTGTTGCTGCTATACACTGCAAGTGCCGTATGGTATGCCGCGCTTGGCGCTGCAGGACCGCGCGCTCTGCTGACATTGGCTGTGCCTTTTTTCTATACGCTGGGTTTGGTGATGCACTCACAAGCGGTGAATTCGATCAAGCTGCAATTGTTTTCCAGGCAGTTTCGCTTGATCTCTGTCGTCTATGGCGCACTTTGCGTTTTACTGATTTATGAAATCTATCTGGTGCTGGTTTTTCGGGCTGCGGCAATGTACGGCGGCAAGTAGCTCAATCCCGATATCCCAGCCGCCGCATCGTATCGCCAGCCTCGCCCATGAAGAAAGCTAGATCGCGCTTGTCGAAGTGGCTGCGCCAGTCGCCGCTTCGTCCGATGCGAGGCTGCTGCGGCTTGCGGATGCCCAGCCTGCCCAGCACGCCAGCTGGTTCGGGCGGGTGCAGCTTGCTCAAGGGTTGCAGCGTGGCATTGGCGCGCACCTGCAAGAAGTCGGTCATCTTGTGCACGGTCGCAGCGTAGCGGGTTTCCAGGTCGGCATAGGCGATCACCAGCAGCTTGTCTTGCGCCAGCCAGGCACGGGCATGATGCGCCCAAAAACCGGGCCGGCTGAGACCTGCTATATGCGGAGGCAGAGCCGGATCGCCGCGCAGAAATTGCGAAAAGCTCTGGTTGCGCACGGTTTCACTGATCGACTGCATGTAATAATACAGCGATACCATGACATCCCGGCCATCGCGGTGAACGAATATGGCTGGCGAATTGCGCAGTATGGTGCGCGCGAACAAGCGCTCGTCCAAGCCCCGCCAATAGGTCGCGCTGGGCAGGTCGTGCACCGAAACCAGCACGCGCCCTTGCAGCGACAGCAATTCGCGCCGGAAGCGCCCGAGCGGGATATTGGCATCGTGGCTGGCTTCGGTTTGTTCCAGCGCCAGGAAAGTATCGCAGATGTCTGGGCTGTTGCGACGCAGGGCATCAAGCGCCCAACGCATGCCCGAACGCCGGTGCGCCGCCACCACGATCGTATCGAAGACGAACATCTAAGCCTCCACCACCAATCGCTTCAGCTCGTAGAGTTTCGTCAGCGCCTCCAGCGGGCTGAGGCTGTCGACTTCCATGGCGCGCAAGTCGGCAAGCGCCGGGCTTTCTGGCGCTTCAAAGAAGCTCGGCTGCTGTGGACTGGTCTTTGGCAGCGAAAAATCGCCCCCGCTGGATTCCAGATGCTGCAGGATCTCCCGCGCCCGATCGACCACGGCTCGCGGCATGCCAGCCAACCGCGCCACATGCACGCCATAGCTTTGGTCGGCGCCGCCCGGCAAGACTCGGTGCAAGAACACAATATCTTCGCCTTGTTCTGCCACCGCCACATTGAAGTTGGCTGTGCGCGGCAGGATGCTGGGCAGCTCGGTCAATTCGTGATAATGCGTGGCGAAGAGCGTCCGGCAGTTGAGGCGCGGATTGTTGTGAATGTATTCGATTACCGCGCGCGCGATCGCCACGCCATCATAGGTCGAGGTGCCGCGACCAATCTCGTCCAGGATGAGCAGGCTGCGCGTGCTGCTGCCAGAAAGCAAACGGGCTGTTTCGACCATTTCCACCATGAAAGTGCTTTGCCCGGCATGGATCTCGTCTTGCGCGCCAATGCGGGCGAAGATGCGGTCGACCAAGCCGATTGTCGCCGAGTCGGCCGGCACAAAGCTGCCGATCTGCGCCAGCAGCGTGATGATGGCCACCTGACGAATGTAGGTGGACTTGCCCGACATATTGGGACCCGTGATGATATGAATGCGGGATTGCTCGTCGAGAAGGCTGTCGTTGGCGACATAGCGCGTGCTGGTTTCCAGCAGTTTCTCGACGACCGGGTGCCGGCCCGCCTCGATCTCCAGGATATTGTCTTCGCTGAGTTTGGGGCGGCTGTAGCCTTCGCGCACCGCCACCGCCGCCAGCGACAAGAAAGCATCCAGATGGGCGATGGCGCGCGCTGTTTTCAGCAGGCGCCCTTTGTGTTCCGCCACTTGCTGACAGATCGCCGTGAAGAGTTCTTGCTCGATCGTCAGGATTTCTTCTTCGGCATTCAACACGCGCGCTTCATATTCCTTCAGTTCGGGCGTGATATAGCGCTCGGCATTGACCAATGTCTGCTTGCGCACATAGTCATCGGGGATTTTGTCGGCGTGGGCGTGCCGAACCTCGATGTAATAACCGAAGACTTTGTTGAAGCTGACCTTGAGGCTGGTGATATCGGTGCGTTCCCGTTCCAGCGCTTCCAGATTGGCGATCCAGTCGCGGGCATCTTGCGAGGCAGCCACGATGCTGTCGAGTTCTTGCGAATAGCCGGCGCGTATGACGCCGATGCGGTTCATTTGCAGGGGCGGCTGATCGACGATGGCGCGGGATATCAGCTCATGGACCGGCTCGCAGGGGTCAAGCCAATCGTCAATGACGGCCAGGCTGCCCAACCCGGCGATCAGCCCGCTCAAAGTCGGCACCTGCTCCAAGGCCATCCGCAGCCCGACCAGGTCGCGCGGATTGGCTTTGCCGATGATGATGCGGTTTGTCAGCCGTTCAATATCGCCAACCTGCTTCAGCGCCGCGGCAATCTCGTCGCGCAGGATTTCGCCATTGACCAGCGCTTCGACTGCATCCAGGCGCGCATTCAGCCGCTTGATATCCAGCAGCGGCTCGTTCAGCCAGCGCCTCAGCAAGCGCGCGCCAAGCGAGGTGACTGTGCGGTCGAGGACGCCCAGCAGACTGCCTTGCGCCTTGCCGCGGCGGATGGTCGCGACCAATTCCAGGTTGCGCCGCGTGAATTGATCCAGCACCATGAATGCTTCGGTGGAATAGGCGCGGATGCTGGCGAGCTGCCCGAGCGATTGTTTCTGGGTCGTGCGCAGGTATTGCAAAACGCCGCCCGCCGCCGATACCGCATCGGGGCTTTCGCTCAAGCCGAAGCCGGCCAGCGTGCCGACGCGGAACTGGTCGCAAAGCAGCTGCTGCGCGCCAGCGAAATCGAATGTCCAGTCTTGCGCCGCGGTCAAATGAACGCCTTCGGGCAGGGTAACGCCGCGCGCCACCCAGCTTTCTGGCATGATGACCTCACGGGGTTCCAGGCGAGCCAGCTCTTCAAAGACGCGCATGCCGACAGCTTCGCCAGCGAACTCGGTCGCGCAGAATTCGCCGGTGGATATATCCGCATAAGCGATGCCGGCACGATTCCACAGACCCGCCTGCGCATCGCCCACCGGCAAAATGCCCATCAGAAAGTTGGACTTGCCCGCCTCGAGCAATTCCGGCTCGACAACGGTGCCCGGCGTCACCACGCGCGTGACATCGCGTTCTACCAAGCCTCCGCCAGTCTGTTCGCTGATTTGGTCGCAGACCGCGACATGGCAGCCTTTTTCAATGAGCCTGGCGATGTAGCCGTCCACCGCATGATGGGGCACGCCAGCCATGGGCACTTTGTCGCCGCTCTTGCCCAGCGCGCGGGCAGTCAGGGTGATGTCCAGCTCGCGGGCGGCCAGCTCGGCATCTTCATCGAACATCTCGTAGAAGTCGCCCATGCGGAACATCAAGATGCAATCCGGGTATTGCGCCTTGATTTGAAGATACTGTCGCCGCAAGGGGGTTAGCCGCGCCATGCTCGCGTCCTGGATGCGCCACCCATGAAACTTACCCGTCACCACAATCTGTGCTATTTTATCAGCGCGCATGAGGCTAGACAAGCTGGCTTGGCAATCCAGAGGACGAGCGGCACAATGAACAACCAGATCATCGCCGTTGACCTGGGCGGGACGCAGCTGCGCGCGGCGCGATACGATGCGGCGCTTACTCTGCTGACGCGTGAACACACGCTGACGGGCGCGGACGATGGCCTGGAGGCGGTCCTGGCGCGCATAAAAGGCATCATCAGCCTGGTTATGCCCGCAGAGCGCGATCGCGTGGAGGGCATCGGCATCTCGGCACCTGGTCCGCTCAACAGCAAAACTGGCGTGATCGCTTCGCCTCCCAACTTGCCAGGCTGGCATGATGTGCCGCTGGGCGCGATTATCGAGGCCGAGTTCGGGCTGCCCGTGTACATCGGAAACGACGCCAATGTCGCGGCGCTGGCAGAAGCCTCACAAGGCGCGGCGCAGGGCTGCCGGCATGTCTGCTACATCACAGTCAGCACCGGCATCGGCTCGGGCATCATCTGCGATGGCAAGCTGGTCACCGGGCAAGCTGGTCTGGCAGCCGAACTGGGGCATATCCCCATCATCGTCGAAGCTGGCCGGGTTTCGTCCATCGAGCTGGAAGCGGCGGGACCAGCTATCGCACGCCACGCCAGGCAAGCGCTTGACGCTGGCGGAAGCACAGGCATGCTCGGCGATTTTGAGCAGCTGGATGCGCGCGCGGTCGGCAAGGCAGCGGCCAATGGCGATCGGCTGGCGATTGACCTGCTGGCTTATGCCGGGCGCATCATCGGGCTGGGCATCGTGACGGTGCTGCACCTGTTCAACCCACAGATCATCGTGATCGGCGGCGGCGTCAGCAAAACGGGCGAGCTGCTGTTTGCGCCAATCCGCCAGACCGTGCGCGAACATGCGCTGGACGGCGCGTTTATGGCGGGCTTGCGCATCGAAGCAGCGGCGCTGGGCGATGATGTGGCGCTGGTCGGCGCGGCCGCATTGGCTGCTACGCATGGCGGCGACATGGACATCGGCGAACTGGACCGGCGCTTCTGACAACGGGGCAGCCTGCGCTGGGGAGCGTGCTACAATCCTGCCATGTTAATGCGACCCGATCTGCGCACGCAGCAGCGAGACTTTCTGCTGGGCATCACGCGGGCTATTACCGCGCAACTGGATCAGAGCGAAGTGCTGCGGCGCGTCTTGCATGCCTCGCTGGCGATGCTGGCCGGACGAGTCGGCATCGTCGCCTTGACCGACCGCGCCGACGGCAAGCTGGTCATACGCGCCTACAGCGGCATCAACGCCGATGTCGTGCCACAACTCAACCACTTGCTGCACGAACTGATGAGCGCCCGTGATGACGATGGCTTCAGCCGAGAATATCTGAATGCCAAGCTGCAAGAAATGGCTGATGCGATCGACACGCGCCTTGAGCAGTCTATCGCCATGCCTCTGGTCTTCGCGCGCAATCCGCTGGGTCTGCTGATCGTCTTTCGGTCTTATCATACCGCTATCACGCCCGAAGACCTGAGCGCCTTGCAGAGCTTCGCCGATCAAGCCGCTATCGCAGTCAATAATGCCCAGCTGTATGGCGAGATCGCGCATGAACGTCAGCGGCTGGCCGCCATCCTGAACAGCAGCGGCGATGGCTTCTTCACAATGAGTCCAGACTTGCGCTTTCGGCAGGTGAACGCGGCATTTGAGCGCATGACCGGCTGGCGCAATGCCGAAGCGATCGACAGGCACAAAAGCGAAATCATCAATTGGGCGCGCCTGGACAGTCCGGATATTGAAGGGGCGCTGGAAGCTGGCTGGGGGGCGACAGACGCGCGCGACGACCAACGCGAGAACTTGTATGTGGAAGGCGACCTCATCCGCCGCGACAGCAGCGAGCTGAGCATCGGCATTACCTATGCGCCCCTGCGATCGGCAGAAGGACGCCTGGTCAGCATCATCGGCAATGTGCGCGATATCACCAACTTCCGCAAAGCGCAGGAGATGCAGTCCGTATTCATCTCCACCGTGCATCACGAGCTGCGCACGCCTATCGCCATCATCAAGGGCTATGCCAGCACCTTGGGCAGAGATGATGTCGAATGGGACAACGACACCGTGCGCGACTATGTGGCCATCATTGAAGAAGAAGCCGACCGCCTGACAGCGCTGGTCGAAGATCTGCTTACGGCCAGCAAGATCCAGGCGGCGCGGGAATTGCAGCTGAATATCGCCAATGCCGATCTGCATGCGGTGGCTGCGCAATCGGTGGCGCGGCTGGAGAGCGGCGCAAGCCAACGGATTGTGTTGAGCTTCCCCGAAGATTTCCCGGTCATACAGGGCGACGCCGCACGCCTGCGTCAGGTCATCGACAACCTGCTGACCAACGCGATCAAGTATTCGCCAGCGGAATCGACCATCACAGTCGGCGGTCGCTATTCGCGGACGAGCGTGACTGTCTTCGTGCGCGACCAGGGTCCTGGCATCGCCAGTGACCAGCTGGAGCGCATATTCGAGCGCTTTTACCGCATCGACGACCGCCTGGCTCGGCGCACGCAAGGCACGGGTTTGGGGCTTTATCTGGCGCGCGCCATCGTACAGGCGCATGGCGGAGACATCTCGGTCAAGAGCGCGGTCGGCAGCGGCTCGACCTTTTATTTCAGTTTGCCACGCCGATGAAACCTGGCTATTCGTCGTAGCTCAGCAGCCATAAATCGGCGAATTGGCAAGCGCTGTCGACAGCCTCATAATTGACGACCGCGATGCCCAAACTGCCGAAGCGCGGCTGTGATGGCAGACTGCCGGCATAGCCCTCGTCCAAATAAAAATGAATGATTTCGTCGGAGACGATGAGCAGCAGCTGGCGCATTGAATCGGCGGGCGGTTCTCGCTGACCATAGATGCCTGGTTCGAAGCCTTCGCCTGCGCGCCTCGATACGCCAAAATCGCCAGCGCCAGTCATATACGCCAGCGTATAATTTTCGACATCGTTAAAATGAAAGACAATGCCACAGCCGCCATTGCCAGCCGAGCGCCTCTCCAGCTTGACCCTGGTGCCCAAGGCGAATTCCGCGAATTCCAGATCAGACGCGATCGGCACGCGCGTAACGCCGCCCCGGTTGTGGTGTACGATGCTTTCCGACAAGCTCACCTTGATAGCGCCGAAACCCTCGGTCAACTGCTGACGCGCCAGATCGTGCGCCATCAAATAACCGGGTCTCGTCAAGAGTCGCTGCGGGATGACCGGTTCATCCAGTCGCGTTGGCACAGTCATCTGCGCCTCCCGCACGGCGAAGGACAGAAGCCCGCCATAGATTTCGTCGGTCAGCATAGCGATGCCGACTCCGCCCGCTTCGGTGCCCCGCGCATCCCAAGCCGAGCCGATGACTTGTCCATCGTACACAACATCAATATGCGGTCCCGCCACGAGCACGCCCAGCCGAAAGTCGGTATCACCGGGCACGATGACCGGGTGCGTCGCCCAGTCGTCCAGTGGCTCGACCACGCCGCCAGTCACTCTTTCCAAGCGCCAGTAGCCCGTTTTGCTCAGCAACAGGCGCTGATAATTCTCTGGCGATTGAAAGCGGAAAGCCAGCCCAAGCTGCCAGCCGTTGACCGCGCTGACGAAGTCGAAGGTCGCTTCAAAGTAGAACTCACGCCGCGCCGGGAAGCGCCTGCCCAAGATGACTGCTGAAGCTCCCAAGCCGGTCATGTCTATCGCGAACAAGCTGGACGAGCTCAAACCGACTGGCGCGTCGCTGTGCGCGACTTCCCAATCCTGGCTTGACATCTCAAGATCGCGCAGCGCCAAGCTGTCATAACCGGGCAGGACATGCAGGCGATAAGCGCCGGCGCTGCCGCCCACGCCAGCAATCGTCAGCGCGTATGTGCCGGTTGTGGGCAGGATGAATGCTTGTACGAGCGCGTCAAGCGTGGCGGGATAGGCAAAGTCATCATTGGCGACCACCAGCTCGCCATTCGCGTCAACCAATTCGAACTGCGGATCGAGTCGATCATCAAGCGCTTCGACGCGAATCGACACGATGGTCAAAGCCAGCGTGGTCAAGGTGTAGCGCTGCGTTTCGCCCGCGCGCAATTCGCTTTCAACTATGCTGCCGATTGCCAACGCGCCGTCATCGGCATGCAGCGCGATTCCAGGCAATAGCAGCGCGAAGAAAACGACCAGTCGAGCCAGCCAAGTCATTTGTCTTTGGGCATCCACGAGGTATAGGTATCGGCGAGGTAATCGAGGTAGGCTTGATAATCGTCCAAAGTCAGCTCTGCGCCCAGTTCGCCGCGGTGGAATTCGGCTTGGGCGATGCGCCGCTGTACGCCGGCTTCGCGCAGGTTTTGCGGTTCGCCTTTTTTTCGTTTCTTCTTCTGATATTTGACCGACAAGCGCGAAAGCGGCAGGGCTTCGAAGTCGGTCGGCGAGGCGATGCTGTAACTGACGATCATTTCGCCATCTTGCTCCAGCGCATTGGCGACCACATACCAGCCTTTGGGCACGCGGGGATGACGTTTGGCTTCAAAGTGCCACATCAACAGATTGACTGTCGCGCCGCCATCGATTGTGCCTTGCAGCTGCTCGCCCTTCATCAGTTGGATCACATCGTCGGCAAACTGAATGACCCGGTTGCTGGGCCAATATCGCTTCGCCAGATAATCGGCCAGGTAGGTCAATGCGATCGCTATGGCCAGCGCCGCGCCCACCGCCAGCAGACCGCCATTGGAAAAAAGCGAACTCACAACAAGATAGCTGATGACTGAGCCGAACAAGAAGGTGAAGCAGCCCAGCAGCCGTACGCCGGAATGCTCCTGGTCTACTTCAAATTCAAGGTCGGGCACCCGTTCGGGGGCATTTAGCGTTCGCATGCGCGGTCCTCCAGCGGCTGCCAACAATGTTAGCCGATATGCCGCAACTTGCAAGAGCATCCGCCAGGCGCGACAATCGCAGCAAAACATGACAGGAGCGGACATGCTTGGCGCGATATGCTTCGGCGGGGTCTTTGGACTGCCTTTCATCATCTGGGGCGCGCTGCTGATCTTCGACCGCGACCGCAGCTGGCAGAAGCTGCAAAGGCGCGCGTCTGCCCCGCCCCGCCGCACAAAAGCCTGGGACCGGCGGCAGATCGTCTATGGCTGCTTGCTGGCAGCCCTGGGCTTGGCGCTGCTCATCTCGCTGGGCACGATCAATTATCTGCTGCAAGCGGTCTCGCCGGCCGCGCCATTCTGACGCTTGTTTCTATCCGCCTCCCAAATGGTCAAGGCAGGCAGAATATGCGCGCGGATTCTGTCTAAATCCTGCACGGGGCACTGCGATGATCTTGCCTGGTAGTGATTGACGAGATGCCGAGACGCCCTGGCTCAGCCGGCAAAAGCCTCGACCTGCGCCAGGAAGTTGCTTTGGTCGATCTGCGGATAATTGTCCAGTTGCGTTTTGAACACTTGCAGATAAGCGGCGATCTGCTCGCGCGTATAGGCTTCGAAGCGCAAGGTCACCGCGGGCTGCGTATTGCTGGCGCGCACCAAGCCCCAGCCGTTTTCAAACAAGACGCGAGCGCCATCGACAGTCACGACTTCGTACTCGCTTTGCAGGCTGGCTGTCATCTCGTCGATCATGGTGAACTTCAACTCGTCCGGCGCAGACAGCACGATCTCTGGCGTGGCCACCAGTTTGGGAATGTCATCGAAGATCTCGGCGATGCTGCGGTCGGACTTGCTGATGATTTCCAATGTCTTCAGCGCGACCAGCGGCGCATCATCAAAGCCAAAATAGTCTTCGCCGATGAACAAATGCCCGCTGACTTCGCCGCCCAGCAGCGAGCCGATCTCGTTCATTTTCTGCTTCATCAGGCTGTGGCCCGACTTCCACATGACGGGGATGCCGCCGAACTTCTTGATCTCGTCGGGCAGCGCTTGCGAGGCTTTTACATCGAATACGACCGGCGTATTGGGATGGCGGCTGAGCAAATCACGCGCCAGCAGCGCCAACAAGCGGTCGGCCGCGATATGATGCCCGCGATTGTCGATGAAGCCGCAACGATCGCTGTCGCCATCGAATGCCAAGCCCAGGTCGGCGTTCAATTCCAGCACTTTGGCTTCCAGGTCGCGCGTCATCTCCGGGTCTTCGGGGTTGGGCAGGTGATTGGGGAAGGTGCCGTCCGGCTCGCAATACAGGCATTCCACATCCATACCCAGCGCTCGCAGCACCGGCGGGATATAGGTGCCCGACAAGCCATTGCCGGCGTCCAGCACGACTTTCATGCGCCGCGCCATATTGACCTTGCTCTGGATAGCTGCCATGTGACGAAGGATCAGGTCAAAGTCCCGCGTGACTTCGCCGCTGCCTGTATCAAAAGCGCGGTCGTGGATGATCTGCAGCAGCGTCTGGATTTGCTCGCCAGCCAGCGCCAACTTTCCATAAGCCATTTTGATGCCGTTGTAGCGGGTGTCGAGGTGGCTTCCAGTGATCATCACGCCAGCGTCGCCATAAGAAGCGGAAGCAAAATAGACCGTCGGCGTCAAGACTTCGCCAATGTCGGTCACGGACATCCCAGTCGATGCCAAGCCCTCGATGACGGCGTTTTTCAAAGGGGCAGAACTAAGGCGATTGTCGCTGCCGACGAAAATGCGCTGGCTGCCGAATTCACGCGGCAAATAAGTGCCCAGCGCCTTGCCGACCAGCAGAGCCACGGCCGGCGTCAGTTGGGGCGCATCGCCAGTCGCAAGGCCGCGGATATCGTATTTGCGGAATATGGAAGCATCGAGTTTGGTCATCGTTTCCTCTTGGTTTGTGGCGTCAGTTCAAAGGCTGCGCGTTAGTATTCGACTTCAATTGGCTGCCCGTCTTTGCTGGCGGCAAATGACAACCCATCGGCTTTTTGACCGTTGGCTTGGACGAGTACTTGCGTGCCTTCGGGCGGGTCGCTGCGCAGCAAAAAGTCGGCGAGCGGCTCGCGCAGGTTTCGCCGCAAGATTCGCCGCAGGGGCCGCGCGCCAAACTCTGGTTCGTCGTTCTGTTCCAGCAGCCATTCTTTGGCTTCGGGCGTGAAGCTCAAAGTCAATCCGCGTTCCGCCGCCAGCTTGTTCTCTTTTTCTATCAACAAGTCAAGAATCGGCACGAAGTCGTCATCGCTGAGCGCATTGAACAGGATCACCTCATCCAGGCGATTGACGAACTCGGGACGCAGGAAATCCAGCACCTGGTCCAGCACTTGCTCGCGCAGGTCTTCGGTGATATTGCGCACCATCAGATGCTCAGAGCCAATATTGCTGGTCAAGATGACGACGGCTTCGCTAAAGCGCGCGGTGTTGCCGCGGCCGTCGGTCAGTCGGCCCTCTTCCATCACCTGCAGCAGCACATCCATAATGCGCGGGTGGGCTTTTTCGATCTCGTCCAGCAGCACGATCGTGTACGGTCGGGTGCGGATGCGCTCGGTGAGCTGGCCGCCCTCTTCGCTGCCGACATAGCCAACTGCCGAGCCGAGCAGTCGGTTGATGCTGCTTTCGTCTTTGTACTCGCTCATGTCCAGCACAAAGAGGTTTTCTTCGCTGCCGAACATGAAATCGGCCAGCACCTTTGCCAGCTCGGTCTTGCCGATGCCGGTCGGACCCAAGAAGAGGAATGTGCCCACCGGTCTGCGCGGGTCTTTGAGGCCGACGCGCGCCGTCTTGATAGCCCGGCTGACCAGGCGCACCGCTTCTTCTTGCCCGATAAGCCGCCGGCGGATGTGTTCGTCCATATTGGCATAGCGCTGGCGTTCGTCCGCGCCCAGCTTGCTGACCGGGATGCCGGTCATTTGACTGGTTGCCACCGCGATATCGCCGACATCCAGCGTGGCATCGTTATTTTCGGGCTTGAAAGCCAAATGCGTCTGCTTTGCCATGTTGACCAGCGCGGCGCTGCGATGCAAGAGCTGCTCGGCGCTCTGTGGCAACGGATTGATGGTCAAAAAGCGCTGTGCCATGCGAGCTGCCATTTTCAGCGCGTCATGCTCGACCGCGATTTCATAGTCGGCTTCGATATGCGGCGAGATCGTCTCCAGGATGCGCACCGTCTCGTCCAGCAGCGGCTCTTCCACGCGGATGAGCTGGCTGTTTTCCATGATGGCGCTGACGCCCTGGATGCGCGCTTCGAATTCTTGCTGGGTTGTCGTGCAGATGATGACCGGGTCGTCGCTGAGGAATGCTTTTTGCACCAGCGATGTCGCCTTGCTGAAGTCGGCTTTGATAGGACCGCCAAAGAAGCGATGAATCAGCGGTAGAAACAAGATGCCACGCCGCGCCGCGCTCATCCCGGCACGAAAAGCCTCCTGGTCGCCATCCAGCAAGGCGGTTTCGCTGATCTGCACCAGGTTGGACAAGCTTTTGGGTCCTTTGTCTTCCGCCATCAGCAGCGCCAGACTGTAGGCCAGGGTGCGCTTGCCGACTCCGTCTGGACCCACCAGGATGATATGCCGGTTCACCGACTGCGTGAGCACATTGATCATGTTGCGCAGCAGGTCTTCGCGGAAATGCACAGCGCGCAGCTGGCCGCGTTTTGCCCGCGCCACATAATCGACCGTCGTGCTGTCCGCTCGCGCCGGGATGATCTTGCTGGCATCGCTGTAGGCATCCTGGATGGCTTTGGGCGTGATGCTGAACTGACGCAAGACGCGCCCGGTGCTCACCGACGATTCCGCCAGAACAGCCAGCGCGTGGTCGGTGTCGATTTTCTGCTGGTTCATGGAATTGGCGATCGTCAGCCCATCGTCCAGCAAGATGATCGACTGACGGCTGAGCGAGACTTTGCGGTTGCCGATGGCGATGAAGTCGAGGCTGCCGTCGGGGTCACGCCGCGACTGGATGGCCACGCGCACTTGCCGCTCCAGGCGCTCCAGGTCGACGCCGCGCTCGCTTTCGAAGTCTTTCAACATGCGCCAGGCGGCCGTATCTTTCCGCCGCAGCAAGGCGAGCAAGACCATCTCGGGCATGATGGACGACTTGCGATATTCCGCCAGCAAGGGCACGGCGTCATTCAGCACGGCGTCCATGTCTTTGGTGATCAAGTCGGGATTGAGAGTCGACATCGTTCTGTCGCATCCTCGTGCAATCGGCGGGCTGCATTATAGCGCAGGCGGTCATAACGCGCCTAGCTCGCATAGCGGGGCGCAACAGATAATTTACATTGTTTTCATCGGAATCGCGTAAGAAATATCGCGGGTTCGCTGCAGGCTAAAACGAACTCTTCTGCACCAGCATAAAATGCAGGAAGTTAAAGCGATCTTCGCCTTCCAGCAAACGCGGACGCGCCCGCTCGTCGATGATGCCCGGGAAGAGCTCCACCGCCAGCAGCCGCCCGTCATAGACATAGAGCGTGTCCATGAAGAAGCGCCGCTGCCCCCAGATTTCCTGGTCGAAGAACAGATTGCCCAAGCCATAGTGGATATAAGCGATCTCGCCGCGCCGCGTCTGGTACAGGTCGATGGACATGGGCTGATGCTGGGCAGTGCCGATGACCACATCCGCGCCCCACTCGGCGTAGGCTTGATAATCCTGGATATGCCGCTCGTTGGGTTCGAAGCCGCTGAATTCTCGAAATTGCAGAGTCAACAGCACGACATCGTGTTGAGCAGCCAGCACAGGCAGCGCTTCTTGCAGCCAGGCTTTGTTGCAAAATGCCGCGCCGGGCCTGCGCCCAAGATCAGATTCGGGGTCATCATTCGCCAGCGCATAAGCCGGGCCAATGGCATTGCAAGCCAGCCAGGCAATGCTCGATCCCTTCTGCTGCAAGATCAATGGCGAGCGCGACGCTGCTTGATCGCGACCGCCACCCACCAGTTGAATGCGCTGCGCATCGAAGTGATCCAGCGTGTCAATGAATGATTCATATCCGAAGTCGGCGACATGATTGCCTGTCAAGTCAACCACATCGACATCCAGCAGCCTGAACAAATCGGAATGTTCGCGTTTCATGCACATGCTGCTTTGCCCGGCCAGCACGGCATCGTTCAGTTGCGGGCAGCCAGGCGCGATCGAAGCTTCGTTGGTGATATGAAAATAATCCGCCAGCCGCACATAGTCCTGAATGCCGCTCGCCGCCTGCTGCAAGCCCATCGCGTCCAGCGCCGTCAAGGTATGGCGTGCCAGCGCGGTCGTGCCAGAAAGCGTGATGCGCGTCAACTTATCCGCGTCATAATTTGGCGCGTCGCTCGCAAAGACCAGCGGATACTCCTCCAACTGATCAACGACAGGCGCGTCGTCCAACCACAAAGGCCGCAGCCGCATGTGCAGCTCGTCAAATGGCAGCAGCGTGAACTTGCCGGTCGAAAGCCACAGCGCGTTGAAGATTCGCAAGTCATTCACGATTTCGGTATCCGCGTGCAGCTGGAATCCATGCGCCGCCAATCGTGCCCGCGCAGATTCGCTGATGATCAGTCGCTCGTCCAATTCGCCCGCCAGGATGGCCGCCAACTCCGCCCGGTCCAGCGAAAGCATAATCTCGCCAAAGTCGACAGCCGGCAGCCAAAGCTCGATGCCTGCGCTGGCTGCAGCTGGCTCGGGGAGCGGTCGCGGTTCGCTGAATGCGCGCGCATAAAAGTCCAGGTAGTCGCTGATATGCTGCGACCAGCTGTCTTCGCTGTGATCGCCGCCCGGATGCACGACATACTCGTGGGGCACATTGGCGCGCTGAAAGATGGCGCGCATCTGTTCGATGCCAGCCACGGCATGATCGGCTGTTCCGCGATCCAGCCACAAGCGCGGGTATGCGTCGCGGTCGAGCGCTTCGGCGATGTGCAGCGGGTTGTGCGCTGGCGCGACATGACCGCGGTCGAAGTAGGGGCTGTGCCCGCCAACAGCCACGAAGTCATCGGCATGGCGCAGTCCGATCTGATATGCCCAAAAGCCGCCGCGCGATATGCCGCCGATCGCTTGCGAGCCGCTGATGCGATAGCGAACCGACATCTGCGCCAGGAAGTCCAGCAATATGCGGTCATAGCTGGTCGTGTCGAAGCGATTTTGGTTGGCTTCTGCGCCACCGTAGGGCATCAGCACGATCATGGGCGGGGCGCTGCCAGCGCGGATGCTTGCCTCCAGCGCATCAATGAAGCCGAGCCGCGCCCACTGGCTGTCGTTGGCGTTCGAGCCATGCAGCAGCAGCAAGACGGGATAGGCAGCAGCCCCCGATGCGTAACAGGGCGGCAAATAGACGGCATATTGGCGGTCGCGCCGGGTTATGCCGCTGGCGTAAGTTTTGCTGTGCAATTCGCCGGTCTCATCGCAGCTGGCTTCTTTCAGTGTCTGGGACTGGGACAATGCGCCAAAGCAAAAAAGCGCAAACACAAGCATGAACAAGTGGCGCATACGAACCTCGCCGCTGGCATAGAAGCAAATAGACGCGCGCCAGCTTAGCAGACATTGCGACAAAAGGCAGATGAGCTTCAATCGGCTTGCGCAGCCTCAATCAGGCGATATCCCGAGCCGCGCACATTGGCGATCATATTGGTATTGTCCAGGCTTTTGAGCTTGCGGCGGAGATTGCTGATATGCGGCCGAATGACTTCGCGGGCTTCTGGCTCTTCGACATGATAGCCACGCACCTCGCGCACCAGCTCGCTGCAGGGCACGACGCGCTCGCGGTGGGCAGCCAGGTAAAGCAGCAAGTCGAACTCGGTGGGCGTCAAACTGGAGCTTGCGCCACCAGCGGCGATTTCGTATCTGCCCGGCGCCAGCTCAAATGGGCCCAGGCTGATGATATTCCCGTGCATCGGCGGCAGCTGGCGGAGGTCTCGCAAGTTGGTCGCCGGCTGGCTCTCGTCGTGGACTGCGCTGGCCAACTCGGTCGTCAGTTGAGCGACATTCTGTTCGATGGCGGTCAGCAGGCGGCGCTGGCGCATTTTGCTGCGGGCGCTGGCCATGCCAAGCTCGACGCTGGCGCGCAATTCATCGTTTGAGCAGGGCATCGGCAAAAAATCTCCCGCCCCGGCGCGCAGCGCTCGCACGGCATTGCGCACATCCGCGTTCGCCGACAGCAAGATCAATACCGCATCGGGCGAATGCTGTTTGACGCCGCGAAGCAACGCAAAGCCATCCATGCCCGGCAAGTCGATATCCGTCAGCACGAGGTCAAAGTCGCGCCGGTGGTAACGCTCCAATGCCGCCTCGCCATTGGCTGCCTCGTCTACGACATAGCCCTCGCGCTGCAAAGTCATGCTCAGCGTGTAACGACTGACGTCATCGGCGACAACCAACAGCAAGCGCATAAGCTGTCTGTCTGCCATCTCGCGAAACACCGCGCACTAAGCCCTTTATCTATTATTATAGCGGGGTTGCGTTCCACGCCCAAATGCGGCGGGCGGCGCATGCTCGTCAGTCGAGCAGGATGGTGATTTGCGGGACGCCAACAGGCAGGTTGATCTCGGCAAGATGCCAGGCATCCGCCAGGCAGATGGCGACGATCGCATCATCGGCGCAGAGCAAGGGAATCTGGTCGCGCAGCATTCGGGGGATCTTGCGGTCGATCATCCAGTCTTTGAGCTTGCGCGAACGACCGCCCATGCCCTTGGGTTTGAAATAGTCGCCCCTGCGCCGCGCGCGCAGACGCAGCTCGGCATGGGCAGGCAGTCGCAGGCTGACGCGATGCCCCGTCTCTGGTTCAGGCGCGACGCGCAGGCTGATTTTGCCCAGCGACAGAGTTTGTCCCGCTTCCAGCTTGATATCGGTGGCTTGCGGAATCAGGCGATATGGCCCCGGCTCTGGCATCGCCCCGCTCTTCTCCACGACCAGCGCGTCATAATCGCAGCGCAGCCGGATGCCCGCCCCGACATCGCGACAAGCGCCGACGCGAGCGCCCCGCGCCCAGGCATCCAGGTCAATCGCGAGGTCGTGCGTCAATTCAGCCGAGCCATCCGCCAGTTTTTCAACCGCAGCCAACAAGAATCGCCGCCGCAGCGCCACATGCAGCGAGAAATAATCTGCCTTGCCGATGCGCCATCTGTCGGGCGATTCGTTCACATTGGGCTGCACGATGCGCGCAAATTGCTGCCTGAGGAAATCGTCATCGACGGCAGCCGACTCGCTCAGCCGTTGCAATGCGTCCACTACCGCCGGATTCAGCTTTTGCAGGCGGGGGATGATCTCGCTGCGGAGGTAATTGCGCCGATAGCGCGTATCGCTGTTGCTTTCGTCCCTGCAATAAGCCAGCTTGTGCCGGGCGCAGTACGCCTCGATATCGGCGCGCGTAATGCCCAGCAGCGGGCGCAGCAAGCGGATATTCGGATGGCCTGGCAGGCTTGATACCGGGCGCATGCCCCGCAGACCACGCAAGCCACTGCCGCGCGCGATGTGCATGAGCAGCGTTTCTGCCTGGTCGTCCGCGTGATGGGCGACAGCCACGCAAGTTATATTGAGCTGCTTTGCCACCCGCGCCAGAAAATCATAGCGAGCCTTCCGCGCCGCCGCCTCGATGCCGATTCCCCATTCCCGCGCAAGATGCGGCACATCGACAGCATCCAGCGTGCGCGACAGCCGCCAATCCGCCGCCAGCGCGCCAACGAAAGCCAGGTCTCGCTGGCCAGCCTCGCCCCTGATGCCATGATCCAGCGAAGCGACATGCAGCGCGATGCCCAACTGTCCTCGCAAATGGCGCAGCGCATGCAGCAGCGCGACCGAGTCCGCCCCGCCAGAAACTGCCACAACCAGCCCGGCCGAGCGGTCCAGCGCGCCGGGTTCTCGCAGCGCCCTCAGCAATTCGCCACGCAGCTTGCAGCCGACAGCATTCTCCATTTTTGGCGATTCCTTGTGGCGGGTTCACTTGCCAGCGACCCACCTGGATTTGCCTTGCCCAGCGTAGCACAATTTCCCGCGCCCTTGTGGACAAGCGGCAAAAATTGGGCATACTTAAGCTGTGTTATAATTCGCGTCATTGCGCGCTGATTGGGAGCCATCCGTGCTTAGTCCGCTGGATTTCCTGTTCGGGCTGTTTTCGCTCGACATTGGCATAGACCTGGGCACAGCCTATACGCTGGTTTATGTGCGCGGCAAGGGCATCGTCATCAGCGAGCCTTCCTTCGTGGCTATCGACCGGCGGACGCGGGCTCCCATTGAAGTCGGCGCTCGCGCAAAGGAGATGTGGAGCAAGAATCCGCGCGATATCGTCATCGTGCGGCCCGTGCGCGATGGCGTCATCAGCGAGTACGAAATCACCGCGCGCATGCTCGATTACCTCATCAAAAAAGCGCACGAACAAAGCTGGGTGCCTGTGCCGCGTCCGCGCGTCGTGGTCGGCATCCCCAGTGGCGTAACCGAGGTGGAAAAGCGCGCGGTAATTGAAGCGACGCTGGATGCCGGCGCTCGCGAAGCCCATTTGATCGAAGAGCCTGTCGCCGCTGCCATCGGCGCCAATCTGCCCGTGCTGGAAACGCGCGGCAGCATGGTGGTCGATATCGGCGGCGGCACCACAGAAATCGCGCTTTTTTCGCTGGGCGGCATCGTCATCAGCCGCTCTATCCGCGTGGCCGGCGATGAAATGGACGAGGACATCGTCCAGCACCTGCGCAACAAACACAATCTGCTGATCGGCGAGCCAACCGCCGAGAAAACCAAAATCGATATCGGCTCGGCCTATCCCCTGCCACAAGAGCGCACTTACACCGTCAAAGGCCGAAATCTGACCACGGGCTTGCCCGACTCGGTCGAGGTCAGTTCCATCGAGATCCGCGAAGCCATTGGCGGCTCGGTCAATATCATCATTGATACAGTCAAGGACGCGCTGGACGACACGCCGCCAGAACTGGTCGCCGACCTGATGGAAAGCGGCATCACGCTGGCGGGTGGCGGCGGACAACTGCGCGGTTTGGGCGAGCGCCTGCGCGAAGAAGTCAACATTCGCTGCTGGCTGGCCGAAGACGCCATGACCTGCGTGGCTCGGGGTGCCGGACGCGTTCTGGAAGATTACAACAACCTGCGGCGACTGCTGACAGGTCCCGAACGCGGCAGCACCAAACACTGACCAACACGATTGCCATCCAGGCGACTTGCCAGGCTGTGTTAGACTCGGGGCGTGAAGTCTGCCCGTCCCGATTAGTGGCGAGGATATCCGCGTGCGATCACTTGCGCGCCCCGGGCGATTGTTGATTCTGCTGCTGATGCTCACTTTGTGCGGCGTGTTGATGACGCTGAGCATCGCGGGTCTGCTCGCGCCTGTGGAAGATGTCGCCGCCGCGCCGCTGACTGGACTGGCGGGTCTGCTGAATCGCGTGTCGTTGACCGTCAACAGCTCTTTGGAATCGCTGAATGACTGGAGAAGCGCGCAGGAGCGCATCGCCGAGCTGGAAGGACAGCTGGCGCGCCGCCAGGTCGAGCTGATTCGCCTGCGCGAAGCCGCCAGCGACTACGAACGGCTGGTCAGCCTGTTGGGTTACATATCAGCATTGGAAGGACAGGACTTCATCACCGCCGATGTCATCGCCGTCGAGCAGACGGGCATTGCGCGCAATCTCATCATCAATCGCGGCACGCGAGACGGCATCGCTGTTGGCATGCCCGTCGCCACCGAGTTGGGGCTGGTGGGGCGCATTGTTGGCGTCGGCGCAAATGCCTCGCAAGTGCAGCTGATCACCGATGAGAACAGCTCGGTGAGCGCTCGCCTGCAGACCACCCGCGCGCATGGCAGCATCATCGGGCAGGCATCGGGCGCGCTGCGTCTGACCATGGTTGACCTTGATGAAGAAATCCGCCAGGGCGACCTGGTCATCACCTCTGGCCTGGGCGGCAACTTTCCCGCCGATATCGTGGTCGGGCAAGTTACCAGCGTCCGCCAATTTGAATTTGAACTCTTCCAGGAAGCGGAAGTGCGCAGCCTGATCGACTTCGCCTCGCTGGAATTCGTGCTGGTCGCGACCAGCTTCGAGCCTATCGACTTGACAGCATTTGGCGAGGGTGACAGCTGATATGGGGCGCTACCTGTCTATCCTTGTGCTGGGCGTGGCTGCGGCGCTTTCCGCCAGTTTGCTGCCCCAGGCGCTGCTATTGGTCAGAGAGCTGGCCAGCCCCGTAGTCCCGCTGCTGGCAGATGCGCGTGGACAACTGAGTCTGGTGATGCTGCTGGTTCTTTGCTGGTCGCTGCAAGCCAGCCTGACAGAAGGCTTTGTCTGGGCTTTTGTTGGCGGCATCGCGCTGGACCTGCTTTCGGTCTTGCCGCTGGGCACGAGCTCGGCTGCGCTGCTGATCATGGTTTATGGAATCAACCGATTGTCCGAACAGCTGCTGCGCGCGCGCATCGTCCTGCTGCTGGCGATGGCAGCTTTCGCCACGCTCTTCATGACCGCCTACACCTATGCGGCGCTGTATTTGCTGGGCTATACTTACGATCTGTGGGCGGTTGGCCGCTTCGTGCTGCTGCCGACGCTATTGTACAATCTCGCCGCCGTGCTGCCGCTGTATGCGATTGTGCGCTTTTTCCAGCGCCGGTTGGAAGGCGGATTGCAGGTCGCGCCGCAAAGTTTGTCATAGACGCCCGATGCCTGGAGGCAAATGTGAAGAGCAATCGCCTGGTGCCTTTCCAGACTTGGCGTCTCACTTTCTTTCAAGCTGTCATCTTCGCCGTGTTTCTCATCTTCGGCATCCGCATGTACGAGCTGCAAGTCATCCGCTTTGACGAGTTCGATGCCAGAGCAGACGAAAATCGCTTGAGCAGTCTGCCGATTGCGGCGCGGCGCGGCGCGATCTTCGACCGCAACGACAAGCGCCTGGCATTCAATGTGCCCGCCTACAATGTCACGATCATCCCGGCGCAGCTGCCCGCCGTCTTTGAAGACGAGCTGGCTGTTTACAATCGTCTCTCGGCGCTGGTCGGCGTGCCGCCAACGCGTGAGATCGCGGAACAAGCCGGCGGCTTCGCGCGCAGCCTGGAAGACCTGGTCGCAGAAGGCGAGGGCATCGCGCCTTTCAGTCCGGTCATCGTCGCCCAGGATGTGCCGCAGCTGACAGCCCTGCAAATCCTGGAAGAGCGAATTTTCATGCCCGGAGTCGATATCGAGCCGGTTGCCGTGCGCGAATACCCGACCGGCGAGCTCACAACGCATATTATCGGTTATATGGGACCCATCCCGGCGGAAGAAGCCCAGCAGCTGGAGGCGCAGGGATACAACCCGGCTTTCGACCGCATCGGTTATGAAGGGATCGAACGCTATCTGGAAAATCGCTTGGCGGGCGTGCGCGGCGAAGTCTTGCGCGAAGTCGATGTCGCTGGCGAAGTGATCAAGGTCATCAACCAGGTCGATGCGCAGCCCGGGCAGAATGTCCGCCTGACGATTGACAGCGAGTTGCAAGCATTCGCCCAGCAGGCTCTGGTCGACCAGCTGCAAGAGCTCAACAGCCAGGCCGGGCGCACCATCTCGCAGCAGGGCGTGGTGATCGCCATGGACCCGCGCAATGGAGAAGTTCTGGCGCTGGTCAGCCACCCCAGCTATGACAATTCGCGCTTTGCCCGCGCCATCGATGGCGAATATTACCTGGATGTGGTGGCAGATCCGCTGCGCCCCCTGGTGAACAACACCATCAAAAGCAAGTATCCGCCCGGCTCGGTTTGGAAGGTCATCACCGCCGCGGCTGTGCTGGAAGAAGAGGTCATCGACCCGAATACGCTGCTGCTGGACGAGGGGCAGATCCTGGTAGAAAACCGATTTGCGCCCAACGACCGCGCGCAATCGCAGCGATTTGTCTGCTGGCTGCGCAGCGGGCACGGGCGCGTCGACATGATCCGCGGCATCGCCTGGAGCTGCGATGTCTACTTTTATCAGATCGGCGGCGGCAACCCCAACCTGTCGGCGCAGACTATCCGTCCGGGCGGGCTGGGCATAGACGACTTGTTTCGCTATGGCACGGCATTCGGCATCGGCAGCGAGCTGGGCATAGAATTGCCATTTGAGAATCCCAACCGCATGCCCGACCCCGACTGGAAGCGCCGCAACGAAGGCGAAAGCTGGTCGACCGGCGATACCTACAACGCCGCATTCGGGCAGGGCTATGTGACTGTCACGCCGCTGCAGCTGGTCTCGGCGGTGGCAGCGACCATCAATGGCGGCGTACTGTACCAGCCGACCATCATCCGCGACTTCCTGGACGAAGAGCGTCAAATCATCGAGGCTTTTCAGCCGCAGGTTTTGCGCACCATCAACCGCGACCTGCTGGCGGAAGGCGAAGAGTTGACTCTGCTGCTGCTGGAAGATATGTTGATGAAGCGCGAATCCAGTCTGGCTTGCACCTGCGAACCAGACTCGGCATGGTATGACCCCTACCGTTGCGATCCCACTGGATACCGAAACACGGTCGATCTAAATCCTGATCCCGGCATCGAAGACTTGCACAGCTACCGCATCCACATCCCATTAAATTACAGCTTCAATGGCTCGGTGTGCCAGCGCGTGCGTTTTCGCGGACCCAGCGAACCCTACATCCCGCCTTTCGTGTCGCAGGCGTCGCTGGACATGGTGCGGGAGGGCATGCGCGAGGCGGTGATCGGCGAGGGCGGAACAGCCGCGCCAGCTGCCCTGCCCTTCGTTGAAGTGGCCGGCAAGACGGGCACCGCCGAATACTGCGACGATATCGCGCGCCCGCTGAATCTGTGCGTGCCCGGACAATGGCCCGCCCATGCATGGTATAGCGGCTATGCGCCCTACGATGACCCGGAAATCATCCTGATCGCCTTTGTCTACAATGGCGGCGAGGGTTCGCAGGTGGCTCTGCCCATTGTGCGCAAAACGATGGAAGAGTATTTCCGCCTGCAAGCCAGACGCAATGGCAGCCAGGTGCCAGCTTCCCTCACTGCGAGCGGCGTTTGATATGACGCGGCTGACAGCGTCCCAGCTTCAGCTTTTGCGCCAGTGGGGACCGGCTTGCTTCACCGCGGCCTGCGCCTGGCTGCTGCTTATGGTATTGGGACAAGCGCCGATCGCGCGCGCAACTGGCTTGGCGCTGGCAGTTTTGGGCGTTACAGCCAGCATGCGACCCATGGGGCTGGTGGCGTCGATGGCGGGCGGATTGACGCTGACTTTGTCGCCGGTCTTTTGGTCGCAGGCTGGTGGCGCGGTCACACAACCGGCAACCGTCGTCGCAGCGGCGATTTTCGCAACATTTGCCGTATTGTCCGCATCTTTGCTGCTGAAGCGCAGCGAGCTTGCCCTCGGCATGGGCATCGCCTTGTTCGCCGCCATCTTCTGGAGCCAGATCGGCACGGCGCAGAGCTTGCGTCTGACGGTGCTGGCGGTGGCCTGGCTGCTGTTTCTGCTGATCGACATGCTGATGCTGACGAATCCGAGACCGGGCATCAAGCCACCACAAGCGCCAAAGCGCTGGCATCTGGCGGGCATTCCTTTGTTATTCGCCCTGGGCACTTTGAACGACCCGCTGGTTACCTTGTTCACCCCGGCCATTCTGCTCGCCCTGCTGCTGTCGTATGCGCAGCTGCCCGGCTGGTATTGGCTGGTGACAGGCTGCATCGCCGCAGCTGGCGTATACCTGCTCGCGCAGACTTATCTGCTGGCAGGTTCGCCCTTGCTGCTGCCGCTGGGCTGGCGAGATGCGCAGCGTTGGCTGGCGCTGGGCGAATATCCGCTGGCGCAATTCGGCTGGGCGGGCATTGCGCTGGCTATCGTGGGCGTGGCGCGGCTGGCACGCTGGTATCCGCCGCTGGGCACAGTTACGCTCATCGCTTTTGCCTGTTATATGCTCTTTGGGCTGACCTATATTGGCAGCCACCGCGAAGTACTGCTGCTGCCGCTGATCATCATCCAGGTCATCTGGATGAGCTATGCCGTCAATGCCATCAGCCAGTGGGTGAACAAGACGCTACGAAACGAAGCCGGGCTGTGGATACACCTGGTTTCGGCGCTGTATATTGCGCTGCCGGCGCTGCTGCTGCTGGATATCCTGCAAACTTGATTATCTGTGCCGCACAGGCAAGCAAAGATTCCAATTCCAGGTATAGTAATGTTGTTATCGACGGCGGCTGCTGAGGGCAGGTGCAAGCGCGCATGCCAGAAGAACTCATCGCGATCAAAGGCATCAGCGACGGCTTGCTGATCTCGCTCAGCACGACCGAGAAATGGCAGTCGGTGACGGACGAGCTGGCGAAGCGCATCGATGGCAAACGAGCATTTTATTCTGGCGCAACAATCATCGTGGATTTGGGCGCGCGCCCGGTGCCGAAGTATGAACTCAGCTCCTTGAAGGCGCTGCTGGAGCGGCGCGGCTTGAGCTTGTCGCTGGTGCGCAGCGATAGCGACACAACCCGGCAGTCGGCGAGGTCGCTCGACCTCAAAACCAGCGAGAACGGACTGCCAGCGAATCCAGCGCGCGGGCAAGCGGAGACCAGGCCGGTCAATCCCGAAGAAACGGGCATGCGGGGGGTGATCTTTCGCCGCACCTTGCGCTCGGGACGGACGATCCACAGTGAGGGACATGTGGTTGTTTTTGGCGATGTGAATCCCGGCGCAAAAGTGATCGCCGCCGGAGATGTCGTTGTGTGGGGCAAGCTGCGCGGGACGGTGCATGCTGGCGCTCTGGGCGACGAATCGGCGGTCGTCTGCGCGCTGGACATGAATCCCAATCAACTGCGCATCGCCAGTTACATCGTAACTTCGCCACCGGGCAAGCGCAGAAAAATCCTGCCAGAAGTGGCGAGCATTCGTGGCAATCAGATCGTGGTAGAAGCCAGAGACTAGGTCGGGGAAGGAAGACTGCATGGAGAGCGAGGAAAAAAGCCGGGACGCGCGAGTCATCACTGTGTCATCCGGCAAGGGCGGCGTGGGCAAAACCACCGCCACAGCCAACCTGGGCATCTCCCTTGCCAGCTTGGGCAAGCGCGTCGTGGTTATTGATGCCGATATTGGCTTGCGCAACCTCGATGTCATTATGGGCTTGGAAAACCGCATCGTCTATGACCTGGTCGATGTGGTGGAGGGACGAAGCAAGCTGCGCCAAGCCATGATCAAGCACAAAAAATTTGATGATCTCTTCCTCATCCCCGCCGCCCAAACACGCGACAAGATGGCGGTCAGCCCCGAAGACATGGTGCAGATGACGGAGGAATTGCGCGAAGATTTCGACTATATCCTGATAGACTCGCCTGCTGGCATCGAGCGCGGTTTCCGCAATGCCCTGGAGCCAGCCGACGAGGTATTGATTGTTACCAATCCCGAAGTCTCGGCTGTTCGCGATGCCGACCGCATCGTCGGTTTGATTGAAGCTGCCGAAAAAGGACCTGGCAAGTTGATCATCAATCGCTTGAAGACCGACCTCGTGCGCAAGGGCGAGATGCTGTCGTCGGACGATGTGTACGACATCCTGGGCTTGAGCATCATCGGCATTATCCCGGAAGACGAGCTGGTGCTTTCGGCGTCCAACAGCGGCATTCCCGTAACGCTGAATATGAACTCGCAGGCCGGCATGGCTTTTGGCAATGTCGCGCGGCGGATTATGGGCGAAGATGTGCCTTTCATGGATCTGAATGGCAATCCCGGCATTTTGCGGCGATTCCTGCGACTATTTGACGGGCGCTAGACGAGGCTGCGGCGAACGGTACCAGCAAAGGACACGATCATGGGCATCTTCAAAACTCTGTTCGGACGCCGCAAACAGGGCAGCGGGGCGACCGCCAAAGACCGGCTGCGCTTTGTCTTGCAGCACGACCGCATTCATTTGCCGCCCGAACGCATGGAAGAAATGAAGCGGGAAATTCTGGCGGTCATCGTCAAATACCTGGTTGTCGACCAAGACCACGTGGAGATCGACCTGGAACAGCGCGACCGCCGCCAAAGCAAGCTCGTCGCAGAAATCCCCTTCTCGGGGCAACAGCCTGCCCACAGCGCGTCCGATGCGCGGCTGCCCGCTCTCAGCGCCGATTCTGCCGACAAAGCCTAATTCATTCAAGCTCGCCCAGCCGGGCAACATACCCTGTCGCGTCGCTTACCATTCGCTATACTTAGTTTGTCTACCGAATCATATGCGGCGGTGCGCATGACAGACAGCCTGAGCGCCTGGCGTCGTTTCGACTTCATTCTCTTTGGTGCTGTCATCATCCTGGTCGTCTTCGGCATCATGATGATCGACAGCGCGACGCAGGACGCCATCGACGACGACATCATCAGCCGCGTGCCAGACCAAATCAATTATGCCCTGGTCGGCTGCGTGATTGTGGTGGTCATGGCGACCATCGACTATCGGCTGCTGGGCGGCATCACGCCCTGGCTCTATGCCGGCATGATCATCATGCTGCTGATGGTGCGCGCATTCGGCGTGGAAGGCGCTGGCGGCGCGACGCGCTGGATCAATATCGGCATCCGCATCCAGCCATCCGAGATCGGCAAGATCCTCCTGATCATCACATTGTCGCAATATGTCAGCGAGCGCTACTTGCAGCTGGACAGGCTGTCGACCGTCTTCCGCAGCATGCTGCATGTGGCGATCCCGGCCGGCTTAATCTTGGCACAGCCCGATCTGGGCACGACCATCGTCTTTCTGTTCATCTGGGCGGTGATCATTTGGTCGGCTGGTTTTCGGCTGCGGCATATCGCGCTATTCCTGCTTGCCATCGCCGTGATGCTGCCGATCGTGTTCCCGCTGCTGCCGCTCTATCAGCGCTTGCGCGTCGAGACTTTCCTCAATCCAATAGAAGGCTCCGACGCCTTTTACAACATCAACCAGGCGCTGATCAGCATCGGGTCGGGCGGCATTTTGGGCAAAGGTTATTATGTCGGCACGCAGAATACGGGACGGTTCTTGCGCGTGCGCCACACCGATTTCATCTTCAGCGTGATCGCCCATGAATTTGGCATGGCGGGTGGCGTGGCTGTTTTGGGCATGTTCGCGTTGGTATTGGCGCGCATCTTAAAAGGCGCCCGCGAAGCCAGCGACCCCCTGGGCAGCATGATTTGTTATGGCGTGGCAGCCATGATCTTCTTCCAGACGGCGGTGTCTATTGGCATGAACCTGCGCTTGATGCCCGTGACCGGCTTGACCCTGCCCTTCGTCAGTTCGGGCGGCACTTCGCTGCTGTTCACGATGGTCGGCATCGGCTTGGTGCAAAGCGTCATCATGCGCCGCCGCCGCCTCAACTTCTAAAGGAGAACCGCGCTTGCCTGCCCGCGACCAATCCATACGCACGCGTTATGCCCCCAGCCCGACCGGCCCTCAGCACATCGGCGGCATCCGCTCAGCCCTCTTTGGCTGGCTGTTCGCGCGGCGTCATGGCGGACAATTCATCTTGCGCATCGAAGACACCGATCAAAAACGCAGCGCGCGCGGATCGGTGGAGCAGATCGTGCAATCCTTCGAGTGGCTGGGCTTGGATATCGACGAAGGACCGCACATAGGCGGCGCTTATGGACCCTATGTGCAGTCGCAGCGGTTGGACATGTACCAGCATTGGGCGAATTGGCTGGTCGAGCATGGGCATGCCTATCGCTGCTTTGCCACGCCAGAAGAGCTGGCAGAGATGCGCAAAGCCGGCCGAGGCTACGATCGCCGCTATCGAGACTTTCCCGCCGACCGCTCCGCCGAGCAGGCAGCGCAAGGAATGGCGCATGTCATCCGCTTCAAAATGCCGCTTGCGGGCAAGACGCGCGGAACCGACATCATCCGCGGCGAAGTGGCCTTCGACAACGCCCAGCTGCAAGATGCGGTGCTGCTGAAGTCGGACGGCTTTCCGACATATCATCTCGCGCACATTGTCGATGACCAAGCCATGCGCATCTCGCACATTACGCGCGCGGTCGAGTGGCTGCCGTCTTTTCCGCTGCACTTGCATATTTGGGATGCTTTTGGCTGGGAAAAGCCGCAGTTCGCCCACCTGCCCGTATTGCTCAACCCCAATGGCAAAGGCAAGCTGAGCAAGCGCAAAGAGCAATTCGCGGATTCGCAAGGCAAGAGCGTGCCCGTGCTCGCGCGCGAATTCCAGTCGGCGGGTTATTTGCCCGAGGCGGTGGTCAATTTCCTGACGAATATCGGCTGGAACTTCGGCGATGACCGCGAAGTCTTCACTCGGGCGGAAGCGATTGCCCGCTTCGACCTGCGCGATGTCAACCCCGCCAACAGCGCCTACCCGATCGCCAAACTGGATTGGCTAAACAGCCAGTGGATCCAGCGCGCGGACGTCGATGAGCTGGCGAGAGGTCTCAAACCCGTGCTGGAAGCGGCTGGCTGCGAGGTCAATGTGGCGCTCTTGCAAAAGGTCGTCCCGCTGCTGCAAGTGCGCCTGAAGTCGCTGAACGATGTCGTGCGCATGGCTGGATTCTTCTTTGCGGACTGGAACGACTTCAGGCCCCCGCCAGCGGACATCCTGATTCAACGCAAACAGGACAAGGCATCGACGACAGCGATATTGCGCGGCGCGCTGCCGCTGCTGGAGGCGCTGGAAGACTTTTCGCCTGACTCACTACAAGCTGCCATGACCGCCTACGCCGCCAGCATCGAGCAGAAAAACGGCGCGGTGTTCGGCTCGCTGCGCGCGGCTGTCAGCGGGCAGAAGGTGTCGCCGCCGACATTCGAGACGATGGACATCTTCGGCAAAGCGGAGTCGCTGCGGCGCGTCAAACTGGCATTGGCTGCGCTGGAGAATGCCGCGTCTTAAATCTTGTCAGCGGCGGGCAAGCATGGTAGGCTCTTGCGAATAGTGGGAGATAGTTTAATTGGCAAAACAGCGGACTCTGGATCCGCCATTCCTGGTTCGAGTCCAGGTCTCCCAGTTGGGCTGCGGCTCGCCTTGCGCGGGTCGTTTCTGTTTGAAAGCGCTCACGCGACCGACAGCACCACCAACTCCACCCACTTACGGAATTCATCGTGCTGCGCGTTGTAGAGCAGGCGCGTGCGCAGCGGCAAGCCCAGCCACATATAGGATAGCTTGCGTCGCTCTTCGCGGGTGGTGTGGTCGACGATATCGCGATACCAATGCGGGAAGCGCAAGAATATCTGCGGATGATTCATGATGCTGTCGCGAACTTTCCAATAGAGCATGGTAAAAAACACGAAAATAAAGATGCCGATAAGCACCAGGAAAGACGAGGGCACAACCAAAACGAAAAAGAGATAAGCCAGCGTCAGCCCCCAGCAGAAAACCTCAAACAGCGGGCTGAAACCGACTTCATCGCCATAGCGCTGGAATGCCGAGAGGATCGGCTCTTTGTAATAGCCCAGCGTCACCAGACAAGCGCGGATGAACAAGAGCGAAGCCACCAGCATGATCAGCCCCAGCAACCCGGACATTGCGCTAGCCGTCCTCCGCCGCATAGGCAAAACCCGCGCCCAGGTCGCCGGGAACGCGAGCATAGACCCGGGAGTCGGGCGTATTGGTGCAGGGCAGAGGCAAGTCCCAGCATTGTCCGCGATAGCGGGGCACATTCAGTTGCAAGCCGCTCTCGGTTTCAAAGATGCGTATCTGCGGTTGTTCGCGCATATAAAAGCCATCCGCCGGTCCAGCAGGCAACGGGAAATTGCCGAGTCGAACGATGACATAAGCCGTATAAGCCAGACAGATTGCGCAAACCGCAAACGCGACAACAAGCCGCCGCTGCAGGGAGACCTGCCGCCATTCCAGCATCGCCAGCAAAACGGACAGCGCCGCGAAACTCCAAAACAGCCAGCGCGCATATTTGGGATTGGGAAAGCTGACAAACCAGAATGCCAGCATGATCAGCAACGGCAACAGCGCCCACACCCCCAGGCCCGGCTTCGACGCCGAGCGATTGCGCAGTTTGCCAGCAGCCAGCAGCAGCAGCGCAATTGTCGAAATCGCGGCTGGCAGCGCGGCATGGAAGAAATTATCGGCAAGCTGTCTCAACCAGGGAGCGAACCAATCCCAAGACCCCAGCACCTCTGCGGGATCGAGACCCCGCTGGCGGGTGTTGGTGGCCAACAGGAGTTGACGAGCTTTGATTTGGTCTGCGGGAATCGTCCAATCCAATTCGACTCGCCCGATGGATAACGGATATGCAATGTAGCCGCTGGTGATCACGCCGCGCGCCATCCAGGGCAGCACAAATGCCGCCGCCAGCAGACACAAGCCGCATGCCAAACGCACTGCATGCCATCTCGAGGCCGCCATGCCACCTCGCCGCAGCCAGATCAGCGCCGTCAGCGCAGCGATCGCCAGACCACAGATAATATAAGTCTGCTTGACAACGATGCCCACGGCAACAATCACCGCCAGGCGAAGCAGCAGATAATCGCGATTTGCGCGCGGCTGCCAGTCTTGCAGGAAGTCGAGCCAATAGATGATCGTCAAGAAGCCCAGCAAATCCACGACGGTGTCGGTCAAAAAATGGGTGATGCCGCCGCGCCCGCCCGTGTATTGGACGACATAAGGGATGGTCAGCATGGCGAAGACACCCGACCAGCGCAGTACATTGTGGGATCGATTGCGCCATAGCTGCAGCCCGGCTTGCAGCGCGTGGACCAGATAGGCGAGCAGCAGCAGTCCGCTGGCGATGTACACCGACCGCCCAGAGAACGCTCCAAAATCCAGCAGCGCGTTGTAGAGGTAGCTCGGATGGTTGTATGCCAATGACGCAAACAGATTGCCCAAGCCCGGCACGATGGCGTAGGCGTCAATCCACATGACCGCCTGGATATCGCGATAGCCGGTATCGAAGGCCGCCGGCAGCTCGATGCTTCGGCTCGCGAACCACAGCGCCAATCCGCCAAAGAGCAGCAAAAATGCCTTGTCCCGCCACAGTCGTGACACGAGCGCCTTTAGCTCATCGCGCGCGCGCCACAAGGACAAAGACGCGCCCGCCGCCAGCAAGAGCATAATGAGGTCATTCACGGGGAAGGCAAAATGCCACAGCTGCAAGACCAACAAGACCAGCGCCCAGCCCAGCCAAAAACTGTCCAGCCACTGTCGACCAGGCGATGCATGCGCCCGCAGCGCGCCCAACACAGCTTTGCCCAGCCCGCAAAATAGCAGGAAAAGCCAGAGCCAACTAGCGATGATCAAGCCAAGCGGCTGAATGAGACCGAGCATCTATGGTGGACCTGCGTCCCTGAACCGTCGCTTTGCCAGAAGCATTATAATGACGCGCGCGCCAATACGCGACTATGGCTTGGCGATGCCAAACGCGCTGGCTGGCAGAATCTCGCAGCGGCGGGAATGAGAAGGGGAAAGCTAGCGGCGTTCTTTCAGGCGGGCGGACTTGCCGCGGCGGTCGCGCAGGTAATACAGCTGGGCGCGGCGAACCTTGGCGCGGCGCAAGATTTCCACTTTTTCTATGCGGGGGCTGCGCAGCAAAAAGGTGCGTTCGACGCCGATGCCATGGCTGGCGATGCGGCGCACGGTGAAATTGGCTTCGTTGCCGCCTTTGCGCGCGCGGATGACCACGCCTTGGAAGACCTGAACGCGCTCTCGCGTGCCTTCTATAATGCGCACATGGACTCTGACCGTATCGCCCGATTCGATCTGCGGATGCTTGTGATTGTCAACGACCAGCGCCTGCATCAATTCCTGGCTCATCTTCGCGTTCCTTCCACAAAAATACGCCCATGGGCGCAACACGCTCGTACAGAATGACGAACAGCCTAGCACAAGCGGGCTTTCATATACAAGGGTGGCTTGGCGCAGATTGCTTTGCGCAGCGCCTCCAGCGCGGTTATGGCAGCTGCAAGACCTGTCCAGCGGTTAGGCTATCGACATCAATGATGTTATTGAGCGTGGCCAGCGCTTCAATCGTCGTGTTGTTGCGCAAGGCAATGAGCAGCAAGGTATCGTTGGGTTGGACGGTGTAGGAGCGTCCCGAAGGCTGGGGCGCAACAGCCTGCGCGCCAAAACTGGCGGCCTGGGCGTTGTCCAGCAGCGCCGCTTGCGCCTGCTCGATCAAGGCGCTGCGCGAGTCGTCAGCAGCTGCGATCTCTTGTTCTTCCTGCGCTACGGCAGTCGGCGCAGCCAGATTCAGATCGGGCGTGGCTGTCGGCACGGATGTCGGTGGCGGGATGAAGCCAAGCGTGCCGCACTTCGGGATGGTCAATTTCTGCCCAACTGCGATCACATCAGGATTGATGATGCCGCTGGCGCGGGAGATCTCGTCAACAGTGACGCCATAAGCCAGGCTTAGCCGGAAGAGCGTATCGCCAACGCGTATCTCGTGCACGCAATCCTCGCCAGGCGGGATGGTCGCGCGGACAAGTGGTGCCAGGGTCGGCGCGTTCGCCTGGGTCGCTGCGGTTGCTGGTTCGGCGAGCAGCTCGGCCGGCTGGGTCTGCTGCGCGAGCAAGGCTGTGGCAGAAAGCGCAAAGTCATCGACAGGTTCCTGCTCGATTGTCGGCGCTTCAGTAGCGGTGGGCTGCTCGGTCGGCTCGACTTCCACCAAGGGCGTGGCCGTGGCCAGCTCTTGCGCAACCGGCTGCTCGACCAGCGTCTCCGATGTATCGCGAAAGCAAGCCGCCAGCAGAAGCGGCAAACCAGCCAATAGAATTGCCAGCAGAAGCTGCGCGCGTGGCTGTAACATCGGTTGGCAACTCCTCATCCAAACACTTGCCGAGATGACCCCGCCGCTTGCGCAATCTGGCGCGCAGAGGCAGCAGGCGCATCTACAGACACCATTGTAGAGTCAAGCGCAGAATCGGACAAACGAGATTGCCACAAACTCTGGGGGATAATTTTGCGGTGAAAATCATAGAGCAGACGGGATCAGGCAATCACTTCGCCAGCGACAGCCAACAAGATCAGCCCGCCCGCCACGATGCGATACACGCCAAATATGGCGAAGCTGCGCCGCGAGATATAACCCAGCAGCCAGTCTATCGCCAGCCAGGCGAACAAACCGGAGAGCGCCGCCCCCACCGCCAGCAGCAGCAACTCGTCCGCGCCCAACAACGGCAAGGACTTGACCAGTTTATACACGGTCGTGCCGCCAAGCAGCGGGATGGCCAGGTAGAACGAGAATTCTGCCGCCGCGCGCCGATTCATGCCAGCCAGCAAGCCGCCAACGATCGAACTGCCCGACCGCGACACGCCCGGAATCAACGCCAGCGCCTGCGCCGCGCCGACGACAAGCGCCTGCCGCAGTGTGAGCTCGGCAATTTGCAATGACCGCGATTCGCCGAGGGACCTGCCGCGCAGAAAATGCTCGACCAGCAGCAAGGCGAATCCCCCTGCGATCAATGTCAGCGCGACCACCTGCGGGGTGAACAAAGCGGCTTCGATCTGCGTTTCCAAGAGCAAGCCCAGCGCCGCCGCCGGCAGACAAGCGACCAGAATCAGCTGCCAAAAATGCCGAACCTGCGCGTTGACGCGGAATTGCGCCGCTTGCTCGCGCAGCGATTTGCGATAATAGAGGACCAACGCGCAGACTGCGCCGATTTGAATGACGATTTCGAAGACTGTGCCCAGCGCATCGAAGCCGAGCAGCGACTTGCCCACGATGAGATGCCCGGTAGAGGAGATGGGCAGAAACTCTGTCACGCCCTCGACCAGCGCCAGGACAACCACCCGCAGCAGATCTTCGCCCATGCGCTCAGCCGCCCAAGCCGAATAATCTGTGCCCCAGCCACAGACCCAGCGCCACCGCCAGCAGGCAGCCAACATTGTTCAGCAGCAGGTTAAGCAGCATCTGCCCGATGCCGGCACCGCTCGCCAAGTTGATGCTTTCGTATGCGAAGGTCGAGAAGGTCGTGAATGCGCCGAAGAATCCCGCGCCGATGAGCCATTGCAACTGCGCCGACATACCTGTGCGCGCGCTGAACCATGCGCCGAAGACCGCCAGCCCCAGCGAGCCCAGCACATTCACCAGCAGCGTTCCATAAGGAAACTCCCCGAAGCGCGGCGTCAGAAGTTCGTTGAACCACAGCGAAAGCAGGTAGCGCGCATTTGCGCCGCAAAACCCGCCCACGCCTACATACAGCAGGCTTTCCATGTGCGCCTCCATTGGCTGGCAAGCGTATCCTATGCCACCCAGCCAGGGCTGTCAATGCGGGCAGAGCCGCACTTGCGCCGTGCAACCAGGCTGGTCGTGCTGTACACTGACGCGGCAGACAAGGACAGCCCATGCAATACATCCGCCTCATCAACAGCAACCGCGACTTCGCCAGGCTGTGGGGAGCGCAAGTGGTCAGCCTCTTGGGCGACTGGTTCAGCACCATCGTCATATCGGCGCTGATCGTGTCGTATACCGAAGGCACGGGCTATCAGGGAATCGCGGTGAGCGGTTTTTTGATCGCGCGGATGATCCCGCCGCTGCTGATGCGTCCGCTGGCTGGCGTGCTGGCTGACCGCTTCGACCGCAAACGACTGCTCATCGTCAGCGATCTGCTGCGCGCGCTGGCGGTTACGGGCTTGCTTTTCACCATGCAGTCGCCCGACTACCTGCCGCTGGTTTATGTCTTCGTGGTGATGCAGTTTCTGGTTTCTTCCGTATTTGAGCCGGCGCGAAATGCCATCATGCCCAGCATCTTGTATCGGCATCAGCTGGTCGTCGGCAACACGTTGAGCAGCATCACCTGGTCGGCCATGCTGGCGGTGGGCGCGATCACCGGCGGGCTGGTGGCGCAGGCATTTGGCACCCAAGCCGCCCTGGTCATCGACGCGCTGACATTCGTGGTCTCGGCGCTGCTGGTGATGACTGTTGTCGTGCCCGAGACGCCCCGCTCGGAGATTGGACAGCCGGCGCGCAAAACAGTCGACAAGTCGAAGCGGACTTTCGCCGATGGCTTGCGCTATCTGCTGCGGCATCCGGTGACAGCGGCCGCCCTGTTTGTCAAGAGCGCGCAGAGCATCACCAGTTCCGATACGCTGCTGATCATCTATGGCACGCAGGTTTTTGTGCTGGGCGAGCAAGGCGTCACCTCGATGGCGCTGCTGTGGGCGGCTTTTGGCGTGGGCGCGGTGGTCGGTCCGCTGCTGACCAACCGCTTCAGCGATGATTCCGTGCGAGCGCTGCGCCGCTTGATAAGCATTGGCTTCGCGCTGATCGTGCTGGGCTGGCTGCTGTGGGGCTTGGCGCCGTCTCTGGAATTGCTGGCGCTGGCGGTCGTCGTGCGCGCGATGGGCGGTTCGGTCAATTGGACCTACAGCTCGGTCATTATCCAGCAGATCGTGCCGGACGATTATTTGGGGCGCATGTTTTCGCTGGATTTCGCCGGCTTCGAATTTGTGCAGAGCATCAGCATCATTGCCTTCGGCTTGTTGATAGACGCGGCGGGCGGCGATAATATCGCGCATATCGTCTATTTGTCGGCGCTGGCGGCGATTGTGCCGCTGCTGCTGTGGGTCTGGATTGTGCGAGCGATCGAAAGCCGCGAATCGGCAATACGCCCTTGAGCGAGCTGCCCTCATTGAGCGCCTGGCGTCGGGCATTCAGCGCTTTTGGCGTATCGCCCACTCGCTATCGCAGCGCTGCCGAAGCCCTGCTGCGCCGCCTGACCAAAAAAGGCGATATCCCCTGCATCAACACGCTGGTCGATATCGGCAACCTGGTGAGCATCCGTTATGGATTGCCCGTGGCTGTCATGTATACACGACAGATCGCCCTGCCAGCACGGTCTTCTTTTTCGTGCAGGAAGATGGGATTGTTGGAATTGAAAGCCGGGCGCATAGTTGCGAATACGAAACCCCGGCCTGCCCGCAGCAAACGACTGCTTGCGCGGAAGAGCGGCGCGGTCGCCGTGCCGGGCGTCCCAAAAGAGCGCCTTGCCAACCCAGATCACGCGTCCTTCGTCATTGAGCTTTTCCTCGTCCAGGTCACTGCGTCCCCCGCCTCGTGTTGGACGATTGTACAGGCCTGTGTCTATAATTGCCTCAGCCAATCGTTGCGGACAAAGCGCATCCATGACAGAGATTGTGATTTTCGGCCTGGTCGGCATTTTGGTCGGCTTCTCCAAAGGCGGCTTGGGCGGTCCCGTGCCGGTCGCGCTGACCGTGCCCATGCTGACGCTGATCATTGAGCCGCAAATCGCCGTGGCTTTGGTCTTGCCGCTGCTGCTTTTTGCCGATGTCGTTTGCGCTCTACTTCTACTGGCGGCAGTGGGATCGGCGTTATATCAGCGCTGATGCTGCTGCCGGGTTTGCTGGGCGTGGCGACTGGCGCGGCGGCATTGAATTCCATAGATGCTGTTACCTTGAAGCGCATCATTGGCGGCTTGACGCTGCTGGCGCTGGGATTCAAGGTCGCCAGAGATCAGCTGACCACCGTAGATTATGCTCCGCGCAAATGGCATGGCTACTTCGCCGGCTGGGCGTCTGGCTTCGGCTCGACCCTGGCGAATGTCGGCGCGCCACCCTTCACAGCCTACCTGCTTCTGCAGCCACACATGACGCCACGCCGTTTCATCGGCACGACCACGCTGTTCTTCGCCGTGATGAACCTGACCAAGCTGCCCGCTTTCGTGCATATCGGCAACTTCGACCTGGAGCGCTTGCAGAGCATCGCCTGGGTCTTCGTGTTGATCCCGCCGGCTGTGCTGGTCGCGCGGAAGCTCATCGACCGCATCGACCAACGCGCGTTTGAATGGCTGATGATGATCCCGCTGCTGGCGCTGAGCGTTTATCTGCTGCTCTTCAGTTGAGCCATTTGTCGAGCGCCGCGATGCCCGCCAGCATCTTTTCGGCATGCGGCAGGATGTCTTGTTTCGCGCGCTGTGTCGCCAGAGCCGCCGCGCCGTCAAAATCAACATAAGCCAGTCGCGCCGTGAGCGCCCTCGCTGGCAAGCCAAACTTGCTGCCCGGCAGCAGCGCCACGCCAGCCTCGGACAGCAAAGAATCGCACAATTCGGTATCAAGCTGAATGCCGCGCTCCAAAAGCGAATCGGCGCAGCAACTGAAATCGCAAAGCAGGTAAAATCCGCCTTGTGGGGCATGAACGCGCACGCCCGCCGCCAACACGGCACTGTGCACGGCGCGGCCAATCGCGGACAGGATTTGCCGCTGCGCGCGCAAGAAGCGATGCGTCCGTTTGTCGAGCGCGTAAGCCGTCAGTGCAGCCGCCTGGATGGGTGTTGGCGCACATGAATAAACCTCAGAGCCCAGCCCGATCAAGGCATCGCGCAATTCCACAGGCGCATCGGCCGGCATGATCAACGCGCCCAGCCGCCAGCCGCCTGCCCCGCACCACTTCGACAAGCCAGTCGATACCAGCGTGCGCTCTGGATAGATGCTGGCCAGCGAAACATGCCGTCCCTGGTGATGAAGCAGCGCATAGATTTCATCGGACAGCGCCCAGACATCGTGCCGGCGCAGCGTCTCTGTCAGCGCCAGCAATTCGGCGCGGCTGTAGGTCAAGCCATCGGGATTGCCAGGATAATTCAACGCCAGCAATTTTTCTCGTCCGGGCTTGCTGTGGCGGGCGATCGCCTCTTCCAGCGCTTCGGGCGTGATGCGCCAGCGGGCGTCAAAAGATGTTTGGATGGGAATGACCTGGTGGCGCGCCACCGTGGCCATGGGCGCATAAGACACATAGGCGGGCGCCGGCACATAGACCTCGGCGCGTTCGAAAGCCTGCATACAATTGAAGAGCAGCGGCTTGCTGCCCGGCGCGACCAACACCTGCCCCGCGCTTATCGGATAGCCATCGACTTCGTTGTGAAAGTCGGCGATCCGGGCGCGCAATTCCGGCAAGCCAGCCACAGCCGTGTAATCCTTGCGCAGCGCCGATTTTCGCAGCGCCGTCTGCACATGGCGCGGTGGCGGAAATGGCGACTCGCCAAAGCCAAAGCGGTAGATCGTGCGTCCGCTGGCAGCCAAATCCTGGGATTTCTCGTTGAGGGCCAAGGTGCCCGATTTGGGCACTCTCACAAATGTCATCTTCTTCCTCGCAAGAAGTCAAAATCCAATTAGCCGCGCATTGTACCTGCTATTTGCCGACTTGACACATCTGTTACACACCCAATAATTGATTTCAGCAGATTGCCCATGCCAGCGGAGATAAAAGCCATGCCAGGTATCGCCGAATGCCTCGCGCAGCAACTGGTTGAAGCCGGCGCGCGGCGCGTTTATGGTCTGCCGGGTGGCGAAAATGTCGAAGCGCTGGATGTGATGCTCGATCCGACCGGCTATCCCACCAGCGTTAACCCCTCTCAATCCCCCCATCAGGATGGAGGGAAGACTGCTTATCTTGAATCGACCATGGCATGCTCCGACAATTCTGGGGGCTGAGGCAAATTCACTGCGCCGCGATTCGCTCTGCCAGCCCAGGATCGCCCGCCAAAGCCGACTGGACCTTGCCCAGGGCAGCGACAACATCGTCCACGCCCTGCTTCCCCGCGCGGAAGATCGCCTCGCCCAGCCACATACCTGTCTCGCCACTGATGCGCTCGGCCACGGGCAGATGCAGGCGCGAATAGTCGAAGCGCTCGGGGAAGGCAGATGGCACGGGCAAGCGAGATTTGGTCGGTTGGAAAAGCTCGTCGCGGTACATCGGCTCGTAGCCAGACCAGCAAGGGATGCCTTCCGCCGCCAATGCCCGCGCCACAATCGCATTTGTCGCGCCGAAGTCTTCAGGTTCGATGGCGAATGTGTAGCAATATATGGCGCGCCGCTGGTGCCGCTCGTCACGAGGCAATACGCGCAAGCCCGCCACTTCGCTCAACGCTTCGTCCATATAGGCGGCCATCTCTTCGCGCATGGAAAATTGCGCCGGAAAGCGCTCCAGCCCAACATTGAGCAACGCCGCCTGCAGCTCGGTCATGCGATAGTTGCCGCCTTGCATATACAGCTCGCCGGCGGGATCGTGCGGGCGTCCGCAATCGATGATGCTGGCAGCGCGCCAAGCCTGTTCTTCATCTCGGCACAGCAACACGCCGCCCTCGCCAGCCGTCAAAATCTTGGTCGATTGCATGCTGAAGCTGCCGAAGTCGCCCAGCGTACCAGCGCCCTGCCTGTTCCAGACTGCCCCGTGGGCATGAGCCGCATCTTCTATGACGACCAGATCGTGCCGGGCGGCGATGCGCATAATCGCGTCCATATCCGCCATTTGCGATGCGACATGCACAGGAATGATGGCGCGCGTTCGCGGTGTGATGGCCGCTTTTATCGCAGCGGGATCAATACAAAATGTGTTCGGGTCGATATCCGCCAGCACCGGAATAGCGCCAGCCATCATGGGCGCGGAGGCGGTCGCCTGGAAGGTGTAGGCGGGCACGATAACTTCGTCTCCCCAGCCGATATCGGCCGCGCGCAACGCCACTTCCATCGTCAAGGTGCCATTCATCGCCGCCACCGCGTATCGTCCGCCCTGCAGCGCGATGAAAGCATCCAGAAAACGCCGCGTCTGCGCGCCGGGATAAGGGAAGCCGCCCCAGTTGCCGCTGCGCACGACCGCCACCACCGCTTTCAGATCTCGCTCGTCATGCGGAGGCCAGGCTGGATAGGCCGCCTCGCGCGTTTTTGCGCCGCCAAAGAACGCCAGTTCCGTCATAAATCGCCTCGCTTTTAGCCGCTCAAACGCAGGAAGGTTATCAGCGCGACAAACACGACCGGTATCAATCCCAGCAGCAGCATGCGCCTGATGACCGGCCCTTCGTGCCCGCCCAGCCCGACCGTGCTGCAGCCGACGATGATCTTGGCGGGAGCGAGCACGCTGCCCAGCGACGCCCCGGCTGTCTGCCCGGCCAGCACAATCGGCACGCTCAAAGCCAACAGCGCCGCCGTCTCTTGCTGCAGCGCGCCAAACACGACATTGGAGTTGGTGTTGCTGCCCGTCATGAATGCGCCCAAAGTGCCGATGAAAGGCGCGAAGAGCGGATACAGCTGCGCGCTGACTGTTTCGCTGATGCCGCGGGCGATAATCTGCGTCATGCCCGTGTGCGTCATCAGCGATGCCATCGCCACCAGCGCCAGGATTGACACGGTAGATTTCACTGCCGACCGGCGTACCTTGCGCCAGATCACGCGCCAGGCATCGTCACGCTCGAAGTAATTTGCGCGTTTGTACAGCAGAAAAGCGACTACGCCAGCATAAAACAGGATGGCGCCGGCATGACCAAAGATGCTGATCGCGCGCCCGCTTTCCGCCGGCACTTGCCAGCCATAGGCCGTCGCAACAGCCGGAAAGTTGAGTTGAATGGTCATGCGGTCCATCAGCGCTTTCAGCGGCTCGATCAGATTTACCAAGAAAGCCATCACCAGCAAGATGACATAAGCCGCCAAAGCCAGTGGCAAGCTGCGTGATTCGGCCGCGGCGGATTGTCGCTTCGTCCGCGAGCGCCCCAGCGGCGAAAGCACATAGGCAACGCCCACAAAAGCGCCGGCCAGCGCCCCCGATGTCGAGCCGAGCGTCCACAAACCTTGCGTGGCGACAAACCATTGCGTCAGCCCCATCGTCCCGCCCACCAGCAGCAGCATAGGCAGCGAACGCAGCATTCCGCCCCAACCCACGCTGACATAGGCGACGAGCGACCCGCTTATGAGACAAGCCATGCCCAGCGCAAGCGCGGCATCATGCGCCAGCATCTCGCCGGGCAGACCCGTAACCGCTGTCAAGGCGACGAACGATGTGCCCAGCGAGCCAAAGGTGACCGCCCAGCCATGACCCAGCGACGCCATGATCACCGATTGCGTGGCACTGTAGCCCAAGCCTACCAGCAGCGGCGCAACCACCGCCACCGGCACGCCGAATCCGCCCACGCCCTGCAGCAGCGAGACAAAAATCCAGCTGATTAGCAGGCTCTGCGCGGCGCGGTCTGGTGTCAGGCGCGGCAGACTACGGCCGATCAAGGCAACAGTGCCGGCTTCGTTGGTTACATGGTAAAAGAAAAGCGCCATCCAGACGATGTAAAGCACATCCGCCGCCAGGAAGACCGATTTGCCGATTCCCACAATCGCCAGCAGCGCATCGCCGCCAAAGACGAAGAGAGCCAGCAGAAGCGCGCTGAAGAATCCGGTCGTCCCCGCGCGGCTTCCGCCCCAGCCAAAGCCGACCATCAGCAGCAGCACGACCAGCACCGGCAGCAAGGCCAGCAGCCAAGTGAGCCAGGTCAATTCCACGAGCCGTCTCCGCTGGACAAGCGCATCAGCCCGCGCGGTCGGCGATGGGCGGTTTGCGCAGGTAGAAGCGCGTGGCTTCCTGGAATGCGTATGCCAACTGAAGCAGCGCGAATTCGCCGCGAGGCCGACCGACCATCTGCAAGCCCACCGGCAGCCCGGCGCGCGTGAAGCCGCAAGGCACAGAAATGGCTGGCAAGCCCGTCACCGTGATGAATGCGCAGCTCATCATCCAGTCGATATAAGTGCGCATGCTTTCACCGGCGATCTCCCGCGGATATTCCTGCTCGATCGGGAATGGCAGCACTTGCGCGGTCGGCAGCAGCAGGCAATCGTAAACATCCAGAAATTCGCGCACGCGGTGAAAAAGTTCGCTGCGTTTGACCTGCGCCCGGCTGATCCGGGCGGCGCTTAGCTGCTCCCCTTGCGCGGCATTCCAGCGGATGGTCTCTTTGAAAGACTCCGCGCCAAATTGAGCGAAATGCTCGGCAAAAGAAAGCTCGAAGCTCCAGGCTCGCAAAGTCTGGAAGATGTCATAGGCATCGGAAAAATCGGGATGCGCATTTTCGACCGCGATGCCGATATCAGCAAATGCGGGCAGCTGCGCTTCTATCGTTTCAGTCACGCTGCGATCGACTGGCAGGCAGCCCAGGTCGGGGCTCCAGGCGATGCGCGTCCCGGCGAAGTCGCGTTCCAGGTCATTTGCGAAAGTCGAGGCGGGTTCTTCCAGCGAGATGGGCGAACGCGCGTCAGGCCCGGCGATTGCGCTCATCATCAGCGCGACATCTTGCACAGTGCGCGCCATTGGTCCATCCACCGCGAGCACAGACCAGGCATCGGCTTTGGGATAGCGCGGTACTCGCCCGGGCGTCGGTCGCAAGCCAACCACATTGTTGAAGCTGGCCGGATTGCGCAGCGAGCCACCCATATCGCTGCCATCGGCGATAGGCAGCATCCCGGAAGCCAAGGCCACCGCCGCGCCACCGCTGCTGCCGCCGCAAGTCCGCGTCAGGTCATAGGGATTCTTTGTCGCGCCGAAGACGGGATTGAAAGTATGCGAGCCAGCGCCGAACTCGGGCACATTCGTCTTGCCCAGGGTGACGCAGCCAGCCGCTTTCAAGCGCGCGATGATCAGGTCGTCAGATTCGGGCACATAATCGGCGAAGACGGGCGAGCCCATAGTCGTGCGGATGCCTGCCGTCTCGAACAAGTCTTTGTGAGCGATGGGCAGCCCATGCAAGACGCCCAGCTCTTCACCGCGGGCTTGCTTCGCATCAGCCGCCTGCGCCAGCTCCTGCGCCAGCTCGGGCAGATAGGTCACGATGGCGTTGAGCTGCGGGTTGACCGCCTCGATCTGCGCCAGGTGCGCCTGCAGCAATTCCTGCGCCGAAATGTCGCCTCGCCGGATCAATTCCGCCTGTTTTGTGGCTGTCAGCCAGATCAATTCGCTCATGCCTCAGCCCCTGCCCACATAGGGCATGCCGCTCGCCAGCACGGTCATGAAGAGCACATTGGCATTCAGCGGCAGGCCCGCCATATAGACCACCGCATCAGCCACATGCTGCACAGCCATGGTCGGTTCGACAGCCAGCGCGCCATTGGCTTGCAAAATGCCTTGCTGCATGCGCTCGGTCATGTTTGTGCTGGCGTTGCCGATATCGATCTGGCCGCAAGCGATGTTGTGCGCGCGCCCGTCCAGCGCGGTCGACTTGGTCAAGCCCGTCAAGGCGTGCTTGGTGGCGGTATAGGGCGCGGAATGCGGGCGGGGCGTCTGCGCGGAGATCGAGCCGTTGTTGATGATGCGCCCGCCAGGCGGCTGCTGCGTCTTCATCAGTTTGAACGCTTCTTGCGTGCAATAGAATGCGCCGCTCAGGTTTACCGCGACCACCTGCTGCCACTTCGCTGCGGTCAAGTCTTCCAGCGGCAGGGCCGGCGCGCCCATGCCAGCGTTGTTGAAGAGCACATCCAGGCGTCCATAACGAGCTTGCGAGGCGGCAAAGAGGCGGCTGACCGCAGCGCGATCGCTGACATCCGTCGGCACAATCAGCGCCCGCGACTCGTCCACAGCGGCTTGGGCAAATGTTTCGCGCAATTTGCCTTCGCGCCTGCCCGCCAATGTCAGCGAGTAGCCCGCGTCCCACAAGGCATAGGCTGCCGCGCGTCCGATGCCCGAGCCTGCGCCCGTTATCAATGCAATTCGTTCGCTCATAAGCTCTTTCGCCAATACCGTGTCGATTCGGCGATTATTGTACCTTTGGCAAGCGAAAGTGGAATATGTCGGGCTCTTGGCATAGCGGTTAAATCAATAAGTCCAGCCGCGCCCAATGCATCCCAGCGCTGTTGATCGGTGTAGAGTATGAGGATGTTGGGATGTTTCATGCGGCTTCCTGTCTCTTCGGCGTTTCGGCCACCTCGTCCAGCAAAAAAAAACACAAAGGTGAACAGCGAAGGTGGCGCAATGCAGTCCGCGCAATTATCATGTGCGCATGTCTAGTGTACATTGCAGCCCGCGCAACGGGAAAGATGGGTCGGTGCGCCGCTGAGCACGCAACCATGGAGGCATGATGATTTCGAACTTCGAGAACATTTCCAGCGTGACGCTCACGCAAGAAGCTTTCGCCCAAGCCTTCCGAGACAATCTGTATTACACGCGCGGACAAGCCATCTACACAGCCACCTCGCGCGACCTGTATACGGCGCTGTCGATCACGGTGCGCGATTACATGATGTATTACTGGCAGCAGAATGTAGACTGCTATTTCCGCCAGAATCCCAAGTTCGTCTATTACCTGTCGGCGGAATATCTGCTGGGCGCGCAGCTGGAGAAGAATCTGCACTACACAGAGACCGACCAGCTGGCGCGCGAGACGATGCGCCAACACGCCATAGACCTCGACGAGCTGATCGCGCTGGATATCGAGCCGGGCTTGGGCAATGGCGGCTTGGGACGCCTCTCGGCTTGTTTCATGGACTCGCTGGCGACGCTGAATATCCCGGCCGTCGGCTATGGCATCCGCTATGAATATGGCATATTTCGTCAGTCCTTCCGCGATGGCTGGCAGGTGGAAAGCCCGGACGAATGGTTGTATTACGGCAATCCCTGGGAATTCCCCCAGCCCGACGACATGGTCGAGGTTGGCTTCGGTGGCCACACGGAGAGCTACACCGACAGCGATGGCAAGTTTCGTGTCCGCTGGCAGCCCGCGCAGACCATCATGGGACAGCCGTATCACACCCTGGTGCCGGGCTACAAAACCAAGACCGTCAACATGCTGCGGCTGTGGAGCGCGCGCGCCACACGCGAATTCGACTTGCAGCTCTTTGATGTTGGCGATTATTCGCGCGCTGTCGAACAGAAAACCAGCAGTGAAAATGTCACCAAAGTGCTTTACCCCAACGACAACACGCCGCAGGGCAAGGAATTGCGCCTGAAGCAGCAATACTTCTTCGTGGCCTGCTCGCTGGACAACATCATCAAGCGCTTCAAAATCTTGAATGCCGAATGGGAAGAATTGCCCAATGTGGCGGTCATCCACCTGAACGATTCGCATCCCGTCATCGCCATCGCCGAATTCATGCGCCTGCTGGTGGATGAATACCTGCTGGAATGGGAACGGGCCTGGAGCATCACCACGCGCGCCTTCGCCGCCACCCAGCATACCCTCCTGCCCGAAGCGCTGGAGAAGTGGGCCATCTCGCTGATGGAGCATTGTTTGCCGCGGCATCTGGAGATCATCTACGAGATCAACCATCGCTTCCTGGAAGATGTGCGCATGGCATTCCCCAACGACATGGGGCGCGTACAGCGGATGTCCATCATTGAAGAGGGCGCGGAAAAGCAAGTGCGCATGGCCAATCTCGCCTGCGTGGGCAGCTATTCGGTCAACGGCGTCGCCCAACTGCAATCGGATTTGCTGCAATCGCGCGTATTTCCCGATTTCGCCGCCATGTACCCGCACAAGTTCGGCAACAAGACCAATGGCGTTACGCCGCGCCGCTTCATCAAGCTGGCGAATCCTCAGTTGGCAGAGCTCATCACCGGGCGGATTGGCGCGGGCTGGCTGAGCAATCTCGAAGAACTGGCGCAGCTCGAAGCCTGCGTCGATGATCCGCAATTTCGCGCGGACTGGCGGGCGATCAAACGCGCCAACAAAGCCGAACTGGCGGACATGATCGACGGGCTGCTCGGTTTGACGGTCGACCTGGACTCCATGTTTGATGTGATGGTCAAACGTTTGCACGAATACAAACGGCAGCTGCTGAAAACGCTGCACATTATTCATTTGTATCAGCAGCTAAAGAGCGATGCCGATGCCGATATCCCGCCGACCACTTTTGTGTTTGGAGCCAAAGCCGCGCCCGGCTATCACATGGCAAAGCTGATCATCAAGCTGATCAATTGCGTGGCGGATGTCGTCAATCGCGATCCGATCTGTTCAACGCGGCTGCGCGTCGTTTTCATCCCCAACTTCAATGTGACCTGTGGGCAGCTTGTTTATCCGGCTGCCGACCTGTCCGAGCAGATTTCGCTGGCCGGCAAAGAAGCATCGGGCACGGGCAACATGAAGTTCGCGCTCAACGGGGCGTTGACGATCGGCACGTTGGACGGCGCGAATATCGAAATCCGCGATCGAGTCGGCGCGGACAATTTCTTCCTCTTCGGCATGACCACGGAAGAAGTCCAGGCGGTTCGTCAAGCTGGCTATGACCCGCGCGGCATCTATGAGACCAATGCCGATCTGCGCGCTGCCATCGACTGGATCGCCGGCGGCGTGTTCTCGCATGGCGATACCGGGCTCTTCCAGCCGATCGTCGATTCGCTGCTGCATCACGATGAATACATGCTCTGCGCCGACTTCGCCAGTTATATCGACTGCCAGCGACAAGTGGCGGCGGCGTTCGCGGACGAAGAGCGCTGGACGACTATGTCCATCCTGAATGCCGCGCGCTCGGGCTTCTTTTCGTCCGACCGCACGATCGCCGAATACAATCGAGACATCTGGCGCGCTTCTATCCTGGATATCAGCCGCGGCGACTGAAAGCAGCCCATATTGCAAAAGAACGCGCCGACTCGCTTTTCGCTGCATTGACAGCGGAATTACACCGGTGAGCCAAGCAGAAACCGCCTGCATCCACATCGATGCCAAGCGCCATCATAAGCCCGATTTCGCCCCTGCTCTGCGGCTCTTCCGGACCCGCCATGCCCACCTGTCCGGAGTGGGATCGAGTCGCGCTCAAGCTGTGCTGGGACCAAGTCGATTATCACTCCATGCACTATTACGCTGACAATTCACAGGATAACGCGGTCCATTCCCGTGCCGCGCGTCGCCGATGGGGTGGCGCGGTTAGTCCTGCCGCCGTTGTCGTTTACAGCGCTGGAAGCAGCGCTCCAGGCTGGGACTGCACAGGGACGCGCCTGCCCTGCTGGTTGGATGCCACAGCTGCCAGCATTACTTCCGTGATGTGTCGGGCTGTCCACAGATTGGATAGCGCCGGTTGTTCCCCCTGCTCAATGCAGCGCAGCCATTCGGCATGCTGGTTGACCACGGGTGGCGGTGTGATGTTTTCAACGATCGGCGCTGCCCACTCGCGTTCATAAGAGCCGGGGCGGATGTACGCGATTTCGTCACCAGATTGATGCAGCTTGCCGGCTGTGCCATGCACGCGCAGGCAGGATGACCGCGCCGGGTCGCACCAGCCCGTCTCGGCGGTGGCCAGCGCGCCATTCGCCATTTCCAGGATGACCGTTGCCGTGTCTTCCAGCTTTGTCGGCTTGGCGACTGTGCTCATGCGGGCCGTGACCGACTCGACCTTGCCCAGCAGCGCGACGATGTTGGCGATAGCATAGACGCCCATGTCGATCAATGCGCCGCCGCCAGCCTGGTCTGCATCGTAGAACCAAAAGTCGCCTTCGACGCGCGGCTCGTTGAAGCTGTCGCTGACTTCGGCATAATAAACTTCTGGGCCGCCGTGGCTGTGGCGGGCCAGCGCGCCGGAGACTGTACCGATCGCCCCCTGCTGCCAGCTGTCGGCGCATTTCATAGACGACCGCGCTGAAAGACGGACGGCAGTAGACTATCTGCTGAGGGCGCATTTCACTGGCGGCCACGAGCTGGTCGGCTTCTTCCAGCGTCGTGCACAGCGGCTTTTCAATAAACAAGTGCAGTCCGCGTTCCAGCACAGCCAAGCCGGCTTCGGCATGCAGCGGATGCGGCAGCGCGACAATCACCGCGTCCAGCATCGAATCGTCAAGCAAGTCGCTCCAGCTGGTGGAATAGCGCGGCACATCGAATCGCTCGCAGAGCAGACGCAAGCGGCTTTCGGTGCGCCCGCAGATGTGCGTAACGCGCAGGCCCGCGACCTCGGCGATCTCTGGCAAGTGGCTGAGCGCGGCAATCCCGCCTGCGCCCAGAATGCCGATATTACGCATTGAGCCAGCCGTTCAAAAAGGCGTGGCTGCGCCGAATCGAGCCGACCATATCTTCATTGCCGGTCTCGTCTTCAATGGCCAGCACGCCGCTGTAGCCGATATCTCGCAGCGCGCCCAGGTAGCCGTCCCAGGGCACGAGACCCTCGCCGCAGGTGGCTTCGCGCGTTTCGGGATTCCAGTCTTTTGCATGGGTGTGGACGATCTTGTCGCCGAGGATATGCACGCCCTGGATCGTCCCGGCTTCCGAGCCGAAGCGCAGCAGATTGCAGGGATCGTAGTTGACTTTCAGCCAGGGATTGCCAATTTCGTCGATGAATGCGCCCAGAGCTGCGGGCGGCTCTTGCCCGGTTTCCAGCGCGAAAGTTACGCCGACGCTCGCGCCATATTCTGCGATTTCCGCCACCGAGCCGAGCATGATCTGGTAGGCTTCGTCTTTTGGATCTTCGGGCAAGATGCCGGGGTGCGTGGTTACGACATTCCCGCCCATTTCGGCAGTTGTGGCGAGCGCCTGCTTGGTCTTGTCGATGCGCCAGCGCAGCCCTTCCCGCTCTTCCAGGCCCCCGAATGTTGCCGCGCCTTGCAGCTGAGCGCAAAAGCCACTGAAAGCGATGCCCAGCGACTCGGCGATTTGGCGTGCTTCGCGCCGGTCGGACGGGCTGCCGAACTCGGGATCGAGGATGCAGGGCCAGTCGTCGCTATGCACGATCCATGGCTGCACCGATGTACAGCCGATTTCTGCGGCAATTTCCATCTGACGCGCCAAGGCAGCTACATCGGGCGTTGGCCCCAGCGTCCAAAGCGCGCAGCCGATCGTCATTTCGCTCATTGGCTGTCCTTTTTCGATTGCTGTGCATTGATGTCAATAGTCTAGCAGAATTCGCGGATTGCGACATCAAGCTGTCGGCTCAGACCCGGCGCATTGGCCGCTGCCATTTGACAAGAGCGCAGACGCGGGTTACTCTTTAGTCAGCTATTCGTCTGTGGCGCGAGCTTGCGGGCGATATGCCTTCTGTCAACTTTTTGGAGGAATGCAGATGAAACGCAGGAATTTGTTCGCAGCATTGGTCGCGCTCATCGCGATGCTGACGCTGCTGCCGATGGGGGGGGTATTCGCTGACGGACATTGCGAATTCGCCGATTACACAATCAAGTTCGGCGGATTGGCGCCAATGTCCGCGCCGGGCGCTGTGGCAGGCGGTGTGGCCATGGACTGGGCATTCAAACAGGCCGCAGCCGATATCAACGCCGACTGCGGCATCCAGATTGATGGCGTCAACTATATGCTTGAAGTCATCACCGGCGATTCCGAGGGCAGCCCCGAGCGCGGTCAAGCTGTTGCCGAGCGCCTGATTCTGGAAGACGAAGTAGACGGCATGGTGGGCGTCTATCACAGCGCCGTTGGTCTGGCGACCATGAGCATCATGCAGGAGAACGACATCCCGACGGTATTCTCCGAGCCTTGGAACGACAATGTAAGCGCCAACGGCATCCGCGAATACGAGGGTCGTCCGCCGCGCATGGATGATGGGATCGACTACATCTTTCGCATCTCGCCAGCCAGCTCCATGGTGGGCAGCGTTGTCACCGACTGGCTGATTTCGCTGGGCGTGGAGAACGTCGTGCTGATCGTCGAGAACACCGACTATGGCCAGCCGGCCGCCGCCGATGAGCAGGCGCGACTGGAAGCCGCCGGCGTCAGTGTCTCACAGATCGATGTCGAGTTGGGCACAGAGGACTTCGTCCCCATCTTGAGCCGCATCCAGGCGGGTCCCGCGCCCGACGCCGTGCGCATCGTCGTAACGGGCGAAACCTCGTTCAACCTGACGCAGCAAATGGCCGAACTGGGCATCGCGCCGACCGAAGACACCATCTGCGTTACCAACCAAATCGCCTTCCAGAATGTGCAGTACTGGGCGACCGTCCCGGATGGCAACTACTGCGCCTTCAACCGCGTGGGCATCATCCCCAGCCTGTTCAACGACGCCGCCATTGAACTCAATACGATGTACGAAGCGGAATTCGGCGATATTGTGCCCAGCTTCGGCATGGCTTCCTACGATGCGGTCTTCATCCTGAAGGACGCGATGGAACGCGCTGGCACCTACGAAGACGCCGATGCCATCGCCGCCGCTATCGAAGCCTCCGACATCTCCCTGTCGCAGGGTCGCTACTACTTCACCTATGGCGCTCACAATGAAACACTGCCTGGCGATGATGGCCTGCCGGACTTCATGTGGCATCAGTGGCCCGACCCGATCGTGACCGTCATGCAGTACTTCGAGCAGGGTCAAAGCTCGCTGGATGCCGCGGTCGTTTATCCCGAGGTCTACCAGACGCATGGCACTTCCTATGTTGTGCCAGGGACCTCGCCCTAAGCGTGGGTGAAAAAGCATCCACAGCAATCGTCTTTCGCGTTGGGGTGGGCATTATGCCTGCCCCATCTGCGTTATAATGAACCATCAAAACCAGGAGCAAAGATATGATTGACGCCTTCCCTGCCTGGTTTCTGCTCGCTGGACCGCTTTGGGCTGTGATCGGTTTATGGGCGCTGCCCCAGGCTGCTGGCAAACGCAAAAATGACGGCGAGCCGAGCCTGTCCACCCTGCAAGTCGCGGGCGTTGTTAGCGGTTTCGCTCTGGGACCCTTGGGACTTGGCCTATATTACTTGCGACCCCGCTGGATCACGCGCGCCACCTTAACTGTCAGTTTGTTTGTTGCCGTATTTCTATCGTCGCAAGCCCTCGTGCGCATAGAAGATCCCAATTTGCCTTCGAGCTTGTGGCTGATTTTGGCTGGACCGTTGTGGTCGGCGATCGCAGCCTGGTTCATCCCCCGGCGTTACCGCGAAGCCGAAGCTGACGACCAGAATGTGCTTACAGCCGCTGCTTTGGGCGGTTTCGCTATTGGTCCGCTGATCATTGGCTTGCTTTGGAAGAATACGCCAAAGATCAGCCGCGACTGGATGATCGTGCTGGGTTCGCTGGGCGCATGGCAGATATACACGATCTTCGCCCTGCACAATGCCGACAACCTTTGCGTCTCCGCGCCCTACCACATCACCTACCTGGCGCAGCAGACCGCCAATGGCGTCGTCATCGGCTGCATCTATTCGCTGATGGCGGTGGGCTTGACGCTGATCTATTCTGTACAGGGCATCGTGAGTTTCGCTCATGGCCAGCTCTATATGGTGGGCGGGTATTTTTCGTTTTATTTTTTGCTGCACGGCTCGAACCTGCTCAGCCAATTGACAGGCACAGAAATCAGCATCAATCCGCTGTGGGGCATCCCGGTGGCGGCGTTGATCGTCTTCCTGATGGGCGCATGCTTCGAGCGAGCGTTCCTGAAGCCCATGCACGACGGGTTGATTGAGCGCGTCTCTGAATACGCGATTCTGATCACCTTTGGCTTCGGTTTCGTGGTCGAATACACGACTCTGGCGATCGCGGGACCTTTCCCCCAGCGCACCGACCGTTTTATCGAGATTCGCCGCTTCACCCTGCCGCGCACGCAGATCACGGATGAGTTTTCGTTTGGTCCCATCAACATCATCGGCGACCGCGCCTTTGCTATGGTGGTGGGCATCGTGCTGATATTCGCGCTGCTCTACTTTTTGCAGCGAACCTGGACTGGGCGAGCCTTGCGCGCCACCAGCGAGGATCGGCAGGCTGCTGCGGTAACCGGCATCAATCCGACCAACATGAACACGCTGTCGTTCGGGCTTGGCTCCATGCTGGCAGCGATGTCGGGCGCGGCGCTGATCCCGATCTTTGCCTGGGTGCCCTGGGTGGGCGCAGAAATGGTCGGGCGTTCCTATGTGATCGTCGTCCTGGGCGGATTGGGCTCGGTGCCAGGGGCATTGGTCGGCGGCATCATCGTCGGCATTGTCGAGGCGCTGGGCGCGGGCTGCCACCCAGACCCCAGCCGCGGCGCAGCTTATAAGGAAGCCTTCGCGCTGGTCATCTTTGCGCTTGTCTTGCTGTTGAAGCCGACAGGCCTCTTCGGAAGGGAGCAGCATTGATCATGGCGATCTTCCAACAGATTGAAGCGAGGCTGGATGCAGGCATTGGACGGCGCAGGCTGGGTTATGCCTTGCTGGCGCTTATCGTTGTCTACTTTTTGTGGTTTCCCAACGACACAACGCAGTCGAATTATGCCAAGACCGTTTTTATCAGCGGCTTCTTCTACGCCATCATGTCATCAAGCTGGGCGCTGCTGGCGGGCATCGCCGGACAATTCTCGTTTGGGCACATGGCTTTCATGGGCATTGGCGCTTATGTGGCCGGGCTGATGGCGCGCGATGGCTTCGCATTCTTGACTGCCGAGTCCATTTCGGCTGTGGGCGCGGTCTTCATTGGCACGCTGGTGGCAGGTTTGGTTGGGCTGGTGATCGGCTGGCTATTGCTGCGTCTGCGCTCGGCGTATCTGGCGCTGTTCACAATCGCCTTTTCCGAGCTTTTCCGCATCGTCATGCTGACGGAATATGACTATACCGGCGGCTCGAACGGGCTGTCGCTGCGCCCACTGCTGCAAATCGCCGATGTCGATACGGCGCGCCAAGTTGAATACTATCTGATGTTCGCGCTGCTCATCGTATGTCTCGTGGCTCTGTACTGGGTCGCGAATTCGCCGGTGGGATTGTTCTTGCGTGCCATGCGCGAAGACGAAGATGCCGCATCGGCGCTGGGCGTGAATGTGGTGCGCTACAAAATCCTGGTCTTCGTCTTCACCAGCATGATTGTCGGCTTGGCAGGCGCAATTTTTTACAGCGATATCGGCAGCGAGCGCATCATCCCCGAGCAGTTGGAGATTTTGCAGATGTCGCTGATCATCGCCTATGCCGTTATCGGCGGCATGGAGAGTTTGATCGGCGCGGCGGCGGGCGCTTTCATCGCGCGCTACCTGCTGGAAGCCACGCGACAGGTCGTCATCACGCTGCCCTTTGGCTTAACCATGGCGGACGGAACAGATGCCTTCGTCTGGGAGCCGGGCGCCTGGCGATACGCGCTCTTCGGCCTCGTGATGGTCTTGACGCTGCGATTCATGCGCAACGGCTTGCTCTACCCCATCATCACCTGGTTCGGCGGACGCGACCTCGTCATGAAAGAGACGGTCGCAAAGCGCGAAAGCGATGAAGACCACGCCACGCGACTGGAGGCGGGCGATGAGTGAGATCAACCTGGAGTTGAACTCCATCGTCATGCGCTTCGGCGGCAACCAGGCGGTCGATCATGTTTCGTTCAGCGTTGTCAAGCCACAGCTGATCGGCATGATAGGACCTAATGGCGCGGGCAAGACGACGCTCACCAATGTCATGAGCGGCATGTTGAAACCCACCAATGGTACGATCTATCTCAACGGGCGGCGCATTGATGGTCACCCGCCTTACGATGTGGTTCGCGCCGGCTTGGGACGCACCTTCCAGATCACGCGCGCGCTGGGCAGACTGTCCGTGATGGAGAATATGCTGGTGCCGGGACTGGCTACCCGGCCTCGCGCTCGCCGCGCCGATATCGAAGCCCGCGCGCATGAGATCCTCGACCTGCTGACCATTGACCACCTGACCAACGAGCTAAGCCGCGCCTTGAGTGGCGGACAGCGGAAATTGCTGGAGCTGGGCCGGCTGCTAATGCTCGATCCAGCGGTCATCATCCTCGACGAACCATTCGCCGGCGTGCATCCGCGCTTGCAAGAGACCATTTACAGCTATATCCATCGCGTGCACGAGGACGGCAAAGCCATCATCCTCATCAGCCACAATATGGGCGCGGTGTTTGAGCTGAGCCAGCGCCTGATCGTGCTGAACAATGGCGCGTTGATCGCCGATGGCGAGCCGCAAGCCGTCAAAAGCGACCCCGCCGTCATTGAAGCCTATCTGGGCGAGGACGAAGACTAATGCTGGAAATCAACGATCTGTATGTCGGCTATTACGAAGACCTGCACATCCTGCGCGGCCTCAGCCTGAGCGCCGAAACGGGCAAGCTGACCACGATTCTGGGCGCGAACGGCGTCGGCAAGTCCACCTTGCTCAAAGCGATTTATGGCTTCCTCAAGCCACACAGCGGCGAAGTGCTGTTGAACGGCCGCGATGTTACCGGCACGGCCACGCATCGCTTGATCAACCTCGGCATCAGTTATATCCCCCAGCAGCCCGGCGTCTTCAAACATATGTCGGTTCGCGAGAACCTGATGATGGGCGCATGGACATTCAAAAACGACAAAGCGCGCATGGAAAGCAAGATCGAGGAGAATTACGAGCGCTTCCCGATTCTGCACGAGAAACAGCACGATCCCGCCGGCAGCCTGTCGGGCGGGCAGCAGCGCATGGTAGAAATCGGGCGCACATTGATGACCGACCCGGAAGTCATCCTGGTCGATGAGCCGACCGCTGGCTTGGCCAAGCTGCTGTCCGAAGAGGTCTACCGCATGCTCGTCGACCTGCGCGACCGCGAGAAGCTGACCATTGTGCTGGTCGACCAGGAAATCCGCGAGGCGCTCAAGATCGCTGATTATGTCTATGTGCTGGAGCTGGGGCGCAACAAGTTCGAGGGACCCGCCACCGATTTTGACGACCTGGAGAAAGCCTTCTGGGCGTAAGCGCTTAGCCTTTCAAGCCCGTCATCACCACGCCCTGTATGAAGCAGCGCTGCGACAAAAAGAATATCGCGATGACTGGCAATGGTGCCCGGCGTATTGGCAATGCTGGTTCCGCGCGCTTGAGCCGCCGCCATATCGCGCGATAACTCACAGTCGGTCGGCTTGCTCCAACGCGAGCGCATGATTCAGATTCACGCCAACCATCCTGCGCAGCAGCCCTGGCCCGATCATGGGTATTCTTCGTGGATTCAGCGCGAGGATGGCGGCATTTTTCTGGTCGATTACACGACCGCCGGCGACTCGCCCGATACCGCCCATCTGGTGATCGTCAATATCAATCTGGACGATATCACCTGAGTGCGCGGAAAGCTTACGATCCCAAAGTGCCTGCGCCGGACGTTGACTCGCCGCATCCGCGAGAGTTTTGTGTAGCCCCTACGGGACTCGAACCCGTGTCTCCACCTTGAAAGGGTGGCATCCTAGGCCGCTAGACGAAGGGGCCTCCGCCGCATTGCTGGTCGGCAGCGACAAGCCAAACGATAGACGCCAATCCGCTGCGAGTCAATAGTGGAATAGCCCGCATGTCTTTGGCAGATTCCGTGGGGAAGGCGCTTAGCCCGGCTGCATAAAGCGGGCGAAACGGTCGCGGTCGCCGGGCCGCAGCAAGCCAAATTGCTCGCGGTAGTCGACCAACTTGCCGACTTGCTCCGGCGGAATGGTGTTTAGTTTCTGGCTTATCTGCAGCGCGCGGTGGATGATGGTTGCGCCGTGCTCCAGCGATTCCAGCAGCAAATAGGCATCCCAAAGCGACTTCGCCACCGTCAGCGAGCCATGGTTGGACAGCATGATGGCATCGTGCTCGCGGATGAGCGAGGTGATGGCGATGCGATTTTCTTCGCTGGATGGCGTGGAATAAGGCGCGGTCGGCACGAGACCCAGCAGGACGACCATCTCGGGAATCAGACATTGTCCCAGGTCGACTCCAGCCAGGGTCAGCGCGATGGCCGTGGGTGGATGCGCATGAACGACGCCATTGACATCGTGGCGCTGGCGATAGCATTCCAGGTGCATGGCGCTTTCGGAGGTCGGGCGCAGGCCTGCGTTGGCGGCGGCAGGGTCATCAATGCGTCTGCCATCAAGGTCGACGATGATCAGTTGCTCGGGCTGCAAGAAACCGGTGGCCAGTCCGCTGGGCGTAAGCAGAATGCCGCCGTCGTCCAGTCTGGCGCTGATATTGCCGGCCGTGCCATCAATAGTGCCCTTCTGGTACATCAATGCGCCGATGCGACATATCAACGCCCGCAGATCCGCTTCTGATGGCATATGCCCTACCCTTCGCCGAATGTCGGGCTGCGTTTTGACGAGACGGCTGGCACAAGGTCTTCGCGGGATGCGCCGTTGTAAAGACGCTCCCACAGCGTGTCAAGCAAATCCTGGTCGAATTCGACAAAGTTGCAGACATCGCAGATGTGAGCGCGCGCATTGGGGATGCTCAGCAGTTGATCGTGCAGCATGTCGCAAAAGAGCGTGCGCTGGGGCGTGCAGCGTCCAACTGTACAGCGCGGACAAGCGAAACCGGGGGCTTTGGCAGTCATTAACGCCGCCTCACTGGGCGATCAGCCCGATGGCATGCAGCGGAAAATAGCGGAAGATGACCTCGCCAACGATGTTGCCCAAGGGCACAGGTCCAAAAGCGCGCGAATCGTTGCTGTTGTTGCGGTTGTCGCCCATCACGAAGTATTCGCCGGCGCCCAGCGTCCATTCGGCATCGCGGCAGCGTCGCTCGCATGGCTCTTTGATATAGGGCTCGTCAAGCGCCACGCCATTGATATGCACCAGACGATCGCGGATCGCAACTGAATCGCCGGGCAAGCCAATGATGCGCTTGATCAACATGACGCCACGCGCCGCCTCACTGGGTCGCAGCGAGTTGAAGACCACGATATCGCCGCGCGCAGGCTGACTCAGCAGGTAGTGCACGCGACTGACGACCAGCCGGTCCTGGCCGTAGAAAGTCGGCTCCATGCTGTGCCCATCGACCAGCGAACGGGGTATCGCCAGGTCAAACAGCACAGTGACCGCCAGCACAAAAACGACAGTGCCGACCAGCTCCATCAGCAAGCCCGGCGTCTTCAAGCGCGGTCGCGGCAGATCGCCTGTATGGCTGCCCAAATGAACTTCCTTTCTACGCGCAGGATTGAACGCACGCGCCGATTATAGGTTTGCCCGCCAGCTATCGCAATGCAAAGCCCGACCAAAACTGCTGCGCTAGGCCGTTTCAAACGCCCGCTTGTTGCTGCGCGAACGAAAGCTCATGCGGATGGGCGTGCCTTCAAATTCGAATGCTTCGCGAAACTGGTTCTCCAAATAGCGCTTGTAGCTGAAATGGACTTGCCGCGGATCGTTGACATGAAAGAGGATCAGCGGCGGGTCGGTGCGCACCTGCGAGGCATACAGAAACTTCAGACGTTTGCTGCCTTTGGCGCGCGGGGGATGTTTTTCGACCGCTTCGCGCAGCAGCTTGTTGACATCGGCAGTTGGCATGCGGAAGAAACGCGCTTCCCAGACCCGATGCGCCACTTCCAGCACCTGGTGGATGCGCTGTCCTGCCAGCGCGCTGATGAAGACGATAGGCGCAAAACGGACGAAATGCAGCCGGTCGCGGATATTTTCGGTGAAACCGTGCATGGTATGCGCGTCTTTTTCCAGCGCGTCCCACTTGTTGACGACGATGACCAGGCTCTTGTATTCCTCAATGATATAGCCGGCGATGTGCTCATCTTGTTCAGTAACGCCCAACTGCGCATCGACGACCAACAGCGCCACATCACAGCGCGCGATCGCTTTCATGGCGCGGATGACGCTGTAACGCTCGACCCCCGCTTCGATGCGGCCCCGGCGGCGGATGCCTGCTGTGTCGATAAGCGCAACCCGTTCGCCATACCAGCTGATTTCCGTATCGATCGCATCGCGGGTTGTGCCGGCGACTTCACTGACTATGGCTCGTTCGGCGCCGATGAGCTTGTTTAGCAAGGTGCTCTTGCCGGCGTTGGGTCTGCCCACAATGGCGATCTTGAGGTGGTCGTCATCTTCATCTTCGCTGTCATTCACCAGTTCGTCCAGGCGGCTCACCAGCTCGTCCAGCAAGTCGCCGACGCCCAAGCCGTGAATGGCGCTGATGCCAGTGACGGCGTCCAAACCCAGGCTATAAAAGTCGTAAGCCTCGCCCAGAAAGCGGCGATCGTCGATTTTGTTGGCGGCGACCAGCACGGGTTTGTCGCTGCGCCGCAGGATCTCGGCGATCGCTTCATCGGCTGCCGTCACGCCGACTTGCGCATCGACCAGCAGAATGATGACATCGGCATCGGCAATGGCGATCAGCGCCTGTTCGATGATCTCTGCCACGAAAGCCGCGCTGCCTTCTGCCAGTGGCGATTCATCGCGCGCCCCGCTCGGCTGATAGACTTCGATGCCACCGGTGTCGATAACTTGAAAAGCGGTGCCAGTCCAGAAAGACTCGCCATGCAGGCGGTCGCGCGTCGTGCCGGGCATCTCGTGCGTGACAGCCAGTCGCTCGCCGACCAGCCGGTTGAAGAGCGTGCTCTTGCCCACATTGGGTCTGCCCACCAGGGCGACAATCGGTTTCCGTGCCATCAGCGCTGGACGCTCCGCCATCGCTCGTCTGCTGCGAATTGTAGTCTGCCAGCCACACGATTGGCAGACACAACCATGCTAGCTTTCCACCGGCGATTCGGGCGCGGGCTCGTCGCTGACTGCGGGCGCGGCGATCTCGACATTCAGCACAGACGGCGACAGCGATACATTCGCCTCGCTGAGTTCGCCCTGGTTCACAGCGATAGAGGGCACAAGGTCGTACACGCCGGACGCGAGCCCATCCAGATCGACGCTGACCTGGATATCGGCGGCGGACAGCGGATCGACCAGCACAACCGGACCATTGACTATGGCGGAAACAGTCCTGGGCGCGATCGTCACCGCAAAACCTTCGTCCAGGCCAAAGTGGTCGACATCAATGCTGTCAATCTGCCGCGAAACGATGATGGGAATGATGTCAACAGCGACCGTGATGTTGTTATTGCCACCCATGACGAACAGGTCGTCGTCGGGCAGCAATATGGGCACAGTCGCCTCGAACTTTTCTTGATGACCCTCCAGGCTGATTTGCTCAGTGAGCAGGGTATCGGAAAGCTGCGCCAACTGCTCGGGCGCGCCGCTAATGAAAAGAGAGGCGGGATCATAACTGTAATCTTTGAACAAGAATCCCTCTGAAAGTGTGTGCAAGAGGATGTTGGGTCGCACTGGAAATTGGCGGATGTCGTCGCGCCGCGATACACGCACGGAAACCCGAGCCGATTGCGGATTCAATGTCACGCCGCTGACCCGGGCGCCATCGGCATCTACGGCCTGCAGACGGACTTCCTGTTCGAGCGGGCTGCGGCTGGAGGACAAGTCAAGCTCGCCGCGAATCGCCGCCACTTGCGACATATGGCTGGCAGCGCTCGTAACCAGCGCTTCGTCGATATCCAACTGCGGTTCATCGTGACGATAGCCGATTGGCGGCGGCTCCGTTATGGCGATGTCGATTGCCATATCGCGCGATTCGATCGGCTCTAGCTCGACCACGATCTGCACCGGCTGGATGCGCAGCACAGGTCTGCGGGCGCTGTCTGAAGTATTGGGCGCGACACTGACATGCAGCGGCACGGTATGGGTGCCTGGTCCCAGCCGAGACAATTCGGCGCGCACTTCGATTTCTTCTACCAGGCGCGGTATGGAAGCTTGCGAGCCTTGCACAGTGACGATCGCCGTGCGGGCCGAGCTGCTGGTCATGACTGCCGAGTCGCTTTCCACAAACGAGATGGGCACGCTGGAAAATCGCCGCTGCTGGATGGGGTCTGCAGAAGTAACCGCGATATACCAGACGCCTGTCGCCAGCAACAGCGAAACCGCCAGCCAGAGCAAGTTGCCAGCGGCGTTTGTCTGTGCCCAGCGACGGATCATGTTTGCGCCCCTTGTCGGCGGCGCGTCTGCAAACGCAGCAGGAATTCGTCGCGCAGTTCACGCACTCGCTTGGCAAGAGACGGCTGGTCGGCTTGATCGGGACCATAGACGCCGCCCAGGATCAACTGCAAGCGCTGCGCATCCAGGTCGAGGATCATGCGCCCGCCATTGGTGAGCGAAATTTTGCCGGTCTCTTCGGAAACGACCACGCAGAGCGCATCGCCAACTTCGCTGATGCCAACTGCCGCCCGGTGGCGTGTGCCGAGGTTGGGATCGGGCAGGTTGCGGCTGGCTGTTATGGGCAAGACGCAAGAAGCAGCCGCGATCCGCCCCGTGTCGTCAATGATGACCGCGCCATCGTGCAGCTCGGTGCGGGGCCAAAAGAGCGTCGCCAGCAAGTCAGCCGTGACGACCGAGTCCAAGCCAATGCCGGTGCGGATATATTCTTGCACGCTGCTGTTGCGCTGCAGCACGATGAGCGCGCCATGACGGCGACTGCTCAGCTTGGTTGCGGCACTATAGATCTCGTCTATCACCGAGACGCGCGTGGCTTCTGGCGCCAGGCGGCTGCCAAAGAATGCGCTGCGCCCCAGCCTCTCCAGCACGCGGCGGATCTCGGGCTGAAAGATGACCGGAATAGCGATGACCAAAGCGGTCAGGCTGTTCGCCAGCAGCCAACTGAGCGCTTGAAGCCGCAGCGCCGCCGCCACGCTGATCAAGCCGATCACCAGCAGCGCGATGCCGCGAAAGAGCGTGACCGCCTGCGTGCCACGGAACAGCAAACTGATGCTGTAGAAAAGCAATGTCACAATGGCGATATCAACGATATCGGTCAGGGCGAGGCTCTCCAGGATGACCAGTACTTGTTCCACGAGGCATCTTCCGCATAACCAGGCGGCGCTGTTGTACCTACAAGCGAAAACCCGCTTGCACAGCGCAAGTTATCATATTCTAACAGAAATTGGGCAGACGCGTCGTCTACAGCGGCATTAACCCAGCAAGCGCGCCAGGATAGCTTTTTGCGCGTGCAGCCGATTTTCCGCCTGTTCGAAGATGCGCGATTGCGGGCCATCCATCATGTCATCGGTGATTTCGTGCCCGCGGTGGGCTGGCAAGCAGTGCATGACGATGGCGTCGGGCTTGGCGTGACCCAGCATCCGGGCATTGACTTGCAGCGCCTTGAATTCATCAATACGCTCGGCCGCTTCCGCCTCTTGCCCCATGCTGATCCAGGTGTCGGTATAAACAACATCGGCATCGGCCAGCGCCATTTCCGGTCGCGTACCCATGAGCAGCTCCGTGCCATTGCGTTCGGCAAGTTCAAGCGCTTGTTCACGAATATGCGGTTTCATTTCGTAGCCTTCGGGGGTGGCGATGCTGAAGTCCAGCCCGAATTGGGCGCAAGCCAGCGCCACGGACGCCGCCACATTATTGCCATCGCCAACGAAAGCCAGCTTGATGCCCTGCAGCGTCCCAAAATGCTCGTGGATGGTCAACATATCGGCCAGCGCCTGGCAAGGATGATAATCATCGCTCAAGCCGTTGATGACGGGCACGCGCGAATATCGAGCCAGCTGCAAGACATCGCTGTGGTCATATACGCGCGCCATGATCCCCTGCACATAGCTGGAAAGCACGCGCGCCACATCGGGCACGCTTTCACGGACGCCCAAGCCGATTTCGTGCGGACCGAGCATGATGGCATCGCCGCCCAGGTGCTTCATGGCCATCTCAAAAGAAACCCGCGTGCGCAGCGATGGTTTTTGGAAGATCATGCCCAGGGTCTTGCCGCGCAGAATGGGTTGATTGCCGCCGGCACGCCACTCCGCTTTCAATTGCAGCGCCAGGTCGATATAGTCGCGCAGTTCTTCGCCGCTGCAAGCCGCCAAATCAAGAAAATGCTTCATCGGTGGGATTTGCCATTTCGTGCCGGGTAGGTACTCATGTTGCTGTTGTTAATTCGTGCATGTCGCGCCAGTTGCCGCCCCAGCTGGCTTTGGCTTTGAGCGGAACGCGCAGGGATTTGCCATCGGGCAAGGCGGCTTCCATGGTCTCGACCACCAGAGGACCGACCGCTGCCAATTCGTCTTCGCGCACTTCCAGCACCAGTTCATCATGCACTTGCAAGATCATCGCCGCATCGCAGCCCGCTTCACGCAGTCGTGCATCCAGATCGATCATGGACTGCTTCAAGATATCGGCGGCTGTGCCCTGGATGGGCATATTGATGGCGGCGCGTTCTTCGTTGCCTGCGCCACGCGTGCGTCTTCCGGCTTTGATCTGGGGATAGCTGCGCCGCCGTCCATAGAGCGTTTCGGTGTAGCCATGCCCCAAACACGCGCGCGAGTCTCGTCGATGTAGCGTTTGACGCCCGGCATCTCGGCGAAGTAGGCATCGATGAACGACTGGGCTTCGTCTCGCGTCAAGCCGGTTTGGCTGGCCAGTCCAAATGCGCCTTGCCCATAGCACAGGCCAAAGTTCACGCGCTTGGCGAAGTCGCGCTGCTCGTCGCTCACCTCAGCGAGCTCGATTCCAAATACTGCCGCGGCGGTGGCTCGGTGAATATCCAGTCCGTCCTGAAAAGCCTCGATCAAGGTTTCGTCTTCGCTGATATGCGCCATGACTCGCAGTTCGATCTGGTTGTAGTCGACAGCCAGGAATCCATAGCCGGGCGGCGCGACAAATGCACGGCGCACCTGCCGCCCCATCTCTGTGCGGTTGGGGATGTTTTGCAGGTTGGGATTGCTGCTGCTGAAGCGGCCGGTGGCTGCGCCAGTCTGGTTGTAACTGGTATGCAGGCGGCCGGTGCGCGGATTGACCAGCGTGGGCAGCGCATCGACATAGGTGCTCTTCAGCTTGGAAAGCTCGCGGAATCCTTCGATCAATTCGATGATTTCGTGCTCGCGCCGCAGTTTTTGCAGGGTGTTGGTGTCGGTCGAAAAACCCAGCTTGGTTCGATTTAGCCCTTCGGTCGGCAAGCCAAGTCTGCCAAAGAGTACTTCGTTCAATTGTTTGGGGCTGTTGATGTTGAATTTGCCGCCGCCCAGCTCAAAGATTTGCGCTTGCAGCTCGGACAGGCTTTCGCGCTGCTGGTCGCTCATAGCGCGCAGAAAGTCGACATCCAGCGATACGCCCTTGCGCTGCATCTGGCTGATGATTGGGATGAGCGGCAGTTCCAGCTCGTGATACAGCTGGCCCACACTCTCGGTCTGCAGCTTGTCACGCAGGGGCTGCACGAGTCGCCAGGTCATGCTGGCATCGGCGGCGGCATAGGGAGCGGCCACTTCGATATCAATCTGGCTCATCGTCTTCTGGTCTTTGCCCTTGCCCAGCAGCTCATCGATCTCGGTCATCTGCACATCCAGCGTGTGCGCCACCAACGTTTTGAGCTTGAGGAACTTGCTGATAGGATTGCTGAGCCACTCCGCCAACAGCGTATCAAAGGCGATAGGCGCGACATCAATGCCATAACGCTGCAGGATGATCAAGTCATAGACGGCATTGTGCGCGACCTTGGGAATGGCCGGGTTTTCCAGCGGCGGACGCAGCGCTGCGATCACTTCGTCCAGGGGCAGCTGGTCGCCAACCGGCTCGCTAAACATGCTGGACTGCCCATCCCCGTTGCCCGCGCGATGATTGACGGGGATGTAATAACCTCGCTCGCCATCCACCGCCAGCGCGATGCCCACCAGCTCGGCAGCCATTTGGTCGATGCCGGTCGTCTCGGTGTCGAAGGCGATCGTCTCGGCGCTGTTGAGCGTGTTGACCAGGTCAGCCAGCGCAGATTGGTCGCGCACGATGACTGTTTCGACCACCTCCTCGGCTTTGACAATGCCAATCGCTTCGCCGCCATGCAATGCGCCGTGCAGCTTGTGCACTCGCGCGCGATGCGACCGGAATTCCAGCCTGGAAAATACTTCATCGACCGCCTTCAGCTCAAAGTCGCCCAGGACGCAGGCATCCAGATCCAGATTGATGTCCAGCTCGCGCATGATGGTGGCCAGCCGGCGACTGAGGAAAGCCATGTCCTTGCCTTTGATGAGGCAGTTGCGCACGCGCGTACCATGATCGCCGAGGTGCGCGTAGATATCTTCCAAATCCCGATATTGCTGCAAGAGCTTGGTCGCCGACTTCTCGCCGATGCCCGCCACGCCGGGGATGTCATCGGAGCTGTCGCCCATGAGCGCTTTCAGCTCGATCAGCTGGCTCGGTTCAATTGCGTATCGCTCGCGGAAGGCGGCTTCGTCATAAACAATGTCATCGCCGCGGCGTTGGGGCAGCTGCACGCGCACATGCGGTCCCAACAACTGCAAGATGTCGCGGTCGCCCGTGGCAATATGCACATCCAAACCCTGCTCGACTGCCTGGCGGCTAATCGTGCCCAGAATGTCATCCGCTTCCATATTTGGCATGGTCAGTTGCGGGATGTTGAAAGCAGCCACCAACTCGAAGATGCGCTCAAACTGCGCTTTCAGGTCGGGCGGCATGGGCGGCCGAGACGATTTGTAGCCGGGATAGAACTCTTCGCGTCCGCTGAGTCCTTTGTCGAAAGTCACCGCCAGGTATTTGGGCTGGAACTTTTCATAGATCGTCAACAGCGTCGCGCTGAAGCCATAGACGGCGCTGGTGCTTTCGCCGGCCGAGGTTACAAAGCCAGCCCGCTGCAACGCAAAGAAGCTGCGATAAGCCAGCGCATGCCCATCAATGAGATATAAAACCTGTCGCTCGTCCAAAACAACTGCCAATAGCGCCGCGAGAATAGTGGCGCAGAGTATAGACGATTTGCGGCGGCGGTGGCAAGCGCGCGCTCAGGAACGGGCAAATTGCAGAAAGCGCCCCAGCTCGCGGTCGCTGATGGCGCGGCCCGGCTGCAGAACCAGATAGGCGTCCGCCCAAAGCTCGTGGGGCAATGCCTGGTCTTCGGCGCAGGCGATCTGACGCGAGCGCTCCATCACATCGCGAATCAAGGCATCTGGAGAAGCGCGGCCGGGCACATCGGCGTACAGATAGATGAAATCGCCGTGTACATCCAAACGATGGATCGTCCAGCCGAGACTGTTCAATTGCAATTCCAGCCAAAAGAGCAACTGCTGAGCGACTGGTTTGGGCAAGGGCAAGTCAGGATCCGCCAGCAGCCAGACAAACGAAAAAGGCTGCGTATCAATTTCTGACGCGGGCGCTATATCGGCTGTCGCATTGCTGTCGGGCGTTGTCGCGGGCGCGGCAGCCAACGCATTCAAGAGCGATTCGCCTTGCTGGCGGATCTCGCGCAGTTGTCGTCCCCCAGAGAAAATCAGCGTCAGGCAGAAGCCGGCGATGGTGCCGCGCGAATAGAGCATGTAGTCGGCGCTGCCATCGGGCAGGCGAATGAAGCGCACGCGCGATTGGTCTTCCTGCGCCGCCCAATCATCGGCAATGACTTGTCGCAGCGCGCGAAATCTATCGAGCGGCATCTCGCCAGAGAAAGCATGAATGCGCTCGCCCTGGCTGAGCACGCTGGCATCGGCGGTCAATTCCGTCATGCTCTGCGTCATGGTGAGCGCCAACTGGGCGAGGAGCGGGTCTTTGTTATGACTGGAAAGCGGGGTCCATTCGGCGTCTGTGGCTGTCCCTGCGTCGCTCTGCAAGTCGTTGCTGGGCGCTGTTTCGTCATCTGGCGCTGGCAATGGTTCCATGTCGAGTCTGACAGTTGGTTTCTCCGCGGCTGGTTCTGTCTTGTCGGCGGATTCTTCGTCCAGGCGCGGCAGCAGCGCATCCAGGAAGTCCGGCTCGCTAATGAGCTGCTCGGTTTCGCGCAGCCAGCGTGGCACAGCGCCCGTCCCCAGCGCGCCAGGCAGCTCGGCTGTGGTATCAAAGAGCGATTCCAGCTTCAAGTCGTCCAGTTGCGTGCTTTCGTACAACAGGGAAAAGAGCATCTGCTGGAAAGCGTCGCTGTCGTCGATAGCTGTCTCTGATTGTGGCATGACGGCGGGCAGCTCCGCTTCGGGTCTGGGGTCGGCTGCGAGGCGCTGCGCCAGGTCGCGGACGGTGTCGCCATCGCCAGTCGCCAGCGTGGATTCGTCAAGGTCGCCGGCAATGCTGGTCGTGTAAAAGCGGATCGTATCGTTTTCGTCTGGCGGGGCGATTTGCAGCTCGACCACAGCTTGAACGGTGCTGCTATGCCCCTGGGCGGGCGGATGCAGCAGTTCATACGAGGCTTGCAAGCGGCGGCGCGTATAATTCAGCGCGCTGTCTTCTGGCACAAGATCATCCACCAGCGCTTCGATCTCGCGCGTGTCCTGGTTTTCCTGGAGCAAATCGGTTGGCAGCGGCGGCAGCGATTCGGGGCGAATTGCCAGCGCCGATTCCAGCACCGGCAGCAGATCGCGCGCATAAACGGGAATATCGACCACGCTTTTGGCCCCGTATTCGTCCGCCAGTTGGTGTACAGAAGGCTGGTCGGGCGCGAGCACGATGGCGATATCAGCGGACCGCGCGCGCACCAAATCGATCATGATGCCGGGCGATATGGGCAATCCAACCGTATCCAGCAGCAACAGATCGGCCTGATGCTCACGCAGGAATTCGATGGCGTTGCGCGCATTGGCAGCGGTGATTACGCTGTATTCGCCCAGCGCCTCCAGAGCGCGCTTGACATCAATGGCAAATTGCACATTCTGCGTAACCAGAATTATTCGCCGCACAGCGATCGCCATAGCGCCCCCCACAGACATTTGCGGGGATTCTAGCACAGGCATGCAGGGTGGCAACTCTGATACAGCTCAACCCGCGACCACAGGCACGCGGCTGCAATCGCCATATTCTGTCGTGAAGTCGCTGCTGACCCAGCCAGCGCGCCCCTCTGCCGAAAGCTGCCACCAGCTATGTTGGCTGCTGCGTCCGCGGATGGGCGCGAGTGTGCCGCTGGGCAGCACAGACAAGATGCGATAGCCAGTGCCGGGACCCGTGCGGAAGTTCAAGCCGACATTGACCAGCGCGCGGCAGATGCCATCGTTGGGGATGTAGGGGACGCCGGCTGGCTGGGCGGGCGTCGCCACGATCTGCGCTGGCGATTCGCGCACGATGACCGTGACTTCGTCGGGCGGGCTGACCACTGCGCCGCGATAAGCCAGGACGCGCAAGGTGATGCTGCCCAGGTTGGCTCGCTGTGGCACAAAATCCAGAATAGCTTTCATCGCCAGGTCGCCCTTCAGCGACTCGGACGAAACCGTGCGCACAATCTGGTCATCGACGAAGAGCTTGACCTGGTTGACGCCTGCGCTGTCTGCAGCCAGCACAGAGACCAGAATCTCGTCGCCGAGCACGAATTCATCGCCATCGCCGGGCGAGCCGATCTCGATAGACGGTGGCACGCGCGTGCTGTTAGATGCGTTGGCGGTATCGGTTGCGGGGCTGCGCGAATTCAGATTGCAGGCTGCCAGCAGAAAACAGACGCAGCAAAGAACAAGACGGCAGCGCGCGCCTGGCATCAACCGGCGATGACGAGCGGCAGTTCGGCGTGGGGCTGCGCATTGGGCAGACGCGCATGCATGCTCCAGGGACCCGTCCAGGTAACTTCCAATTCCGCCAGCTTGCCCTGCCAGTCGCCGGGCGCTTCGAAGAAGATCAGCTTGTTTTGCGGCGTACGAGCGCGCCACCGCCCTTTATGCTGGCTTTCGACCAGCGCTTCGACCCGTTCGCCCAGGTACTGCGCATTGATCTTCGCCACGACACGGGCTTGCAGGTCTTCCAGCATTTTGTGTCGTTCGCGCTTTTCTTCTTCGGGCACATCGTCGTCCATGCGGCGAGCGCTGACGGTTTGCGGACGAGGGCTATAACGCGCCAAATGCGCCTTGTCCAGCTGCAGCTCTTCCAGCAGCGCATAAGTCTGCATGAATTGCCCTCGCGTTTCGCCCGGAAAACCGACGATGATATCGGTATTGATCGCGACATGCGGGATGATTTTGCGAATTTTGTCGACCAGCTTGCGGTATTGATCCGCCGTATAGCCGCGTCGCATCCGCGAGAGCACTTCGTCCGCGCCCGACTGCACCGGCACTTCGATATGCGGCATGACGCGCGGCAGCTCGGCAACAGCGCGCAGCAGCTTGTCGCTCATCCAGTTGGGGTGGCTGGTCAGGAAGCGAATCCGCTCCACGCCCGTCTGCTCGGCGGTGTCATGCACGATCCGCAACAGGTCGGACAAGTCGGGCCCATCCGGGATGTCCTTGCCATAGCGGTCGACAATCTGCCCCAGCAGCGTAACTTCTTTGACGCCCTGCCCCGCCAGACTGCGTACATGCGCGACGATCTCGCCAATGCGCCGGCTGCGTTCAACGCCGCGCCGGAAAGGGATGATGCAAAAGGTGCAGGCGTGCGAACAGCCATAGACGACCGGCACATGCGCGCAGACCAACTGCCCGCGTTCGTGCAGGGGCAGCACCAACTCGCCATCTTGCAAGGCATCGCGTTCTTGACGAGCGGCATTTTCCAGCTGCAGCGCTTCGGATTCGTGGCTGCGCTCGCTCAGAAAATCCAGCATGGGCGCGGGGTCGGAGGGTGGCATGAAGACATCGACATAGGGCAGCCTTTTGCGCATCCACAGCGGATCGCGCACGCCGACCATGCAGCCCATCACGCCGATGATCTTGTCGGGCCGTTGGCGCTTCAGTTTGCCCAGCATGCCGAGTCGACCCAGCCCCTTGTCCTCGGCGCTTTGCCGCACCACGCAGGTATTGACGACCATGATGTCGGCTTCATCGCCATTTGGCGCGGCGCGATGCCCCAGCTTTTCCAGCTCCGATGCCAGCAGCTGCGAGTCGGCGACATTCATCTGGCAGCCGAGAGTCCAAATGTGATATTGCATGGCCAATGTTTCGCTCTTCGTTTGCAGGAGCATTCTAGCGCAGGCTGGCGCTGTGGTCTAGCCCGTCCAATTATCGGCGCGCCTCATGCCCACACGATTTTGCGCGGCAGGAAGGACGAATGCAAAAAGGCGTGGAAGGGCACGACGCGCACCGAAAAGCCGACATGACCGGTTCGGTTGTAGGTATAGTCGGTTTGATATGTGTATGCGCCGCTGCCATTCTGCCCCAGCACGCGCATATCTACCGACTGCCCGTTGTGAATCTGCCCGGACGAATCCAGCATGCCAAAATAAAGCTGCACTTTGACATCCTGCGGATATAGCTGCCCCAGCGCGACAGAGGCTTGAATCTGCGTGCAACTGCCGATCTCCACAGCGTCCGTCTCGACAGCGACATCCAGCACAGACACTTCGTGCCAGACCTGCTCGAGGTGGCGCTGCCAGTCGACGAATGCCGCCGTCTGCTGGAAGCCAGCGCTGCGCATCTGCTGGCTGACTCGGTAGCGCGGCATGTAGAAGTCGTCTGTGTACTGCTGCACCATGCGCTGCGTGTTGAACTCGGCAGCCAGTCGCCGGATGCTGCGTTTGACGCGGCGGATCCATGCGCGCGGCAAATTATCGCGCGACTGCCGATAGAAGAGCGGGATGATATCCTGTTCCAGCAAGTTGTAGAGCGCCTGGCTTTCTACATAATCCTGGTGCGCCCATTCGTCCTCGCGATATTCTTCGCCGTTGCCGATCGACCAGCCGATATCGTGGCGATAAGCTTCTGCCCACCAGCCATCGGGAATGCTGCAATTCAAGCCGCCGTTATAGATGACTTTCATGCCGCTGGTGCCGCTGGCTTCTTTGGGACGGCGCGGCGTATTCAGCCAGACATCCACGCCCTGCACCATATAGCGCGCCACATTCATATCGTAATTTTCAAGGAAAACGATGCTTTCGCGGAAGTCGGGGTCGCGCGCCACATTGATGATGCTGCGGATCAACTCTTTGCCGAGGTGGTCGTGCGGATGCGCCTTGCCGGCGAAGATAAATTGCACCGGTCGCTGGCTGTCCGATACCAGCCTGCGCAGCCGTTCCAGGTCATAGAAAATCAGCGTTGCGCGCTTGTAGGTGGCAAAGCGTCTCGCAAAGCCGATAGTCAGGGCATCGGGGTTCAACACTTCATCAGCGGTTTCCAGCTCGGTCTGCGATACACCCCGCCGCAGCAGCTGGGCACGCAGGCGATCGCGGGCAAAAGCCACCAGCCGCTCGCGCCGCCGGACATGCGTGCGCCACAATTCCGCGTCCGGGATACTGCTGACGCCCTCCCAAACTTCGTCTCGCGCTTCTTCGTGCCGCCAGGCCGGATCGAGATAACGGTCGAATAGCTGCGCCATTTCCTGGCTGACCCAGGTCTGCACATGTATGCCGTTGGTGATAGCGCCGATCGGCACTTCATGCACTGGCACATCCGGGTAGACCCAGCGCCACATCTCTCGAGAGACGGCGCCGTGCAACTGCGCAACGCCATTCGTGCCCGACGACAGATTCAAAGCCATAACCGACATGGAAAAGAGTTCGTAATCGCCCATATTCTCGCGGCCCAGATCGAGGAATTGCTCCCGCGACAAACCCAGCTCGCGCATCATGTCGGTGAAGTGCTCGTCTATCAGTTCAAAGTCGAAGCGTTCCAGGCCAGCCGGCACCGGGGTATGCACGGTGAAGACGCTGCTGGCTGCAGTCAATGCGCGCGCCTGCTCGAAAGTCAGGCTGTCGTCTTGCATGAAGTCGCGGATGCGCTCCAGCAGCAGAAAAGCCGAATGGCCTTCGTTCATGTGATATACATCGGCGCTGATGCCCAGAGTCCGCAAAGCGCGCACGCCACCGATGCCCATCAAGATCTCCTGGCGGATGCGCGTGCGCCGGTCGCCGCCATACAAACGGTCGATCAGGTTGCGGTCTTCTTCCCAGGCGTTGTCGTCGATATTCGAATCCAGCAAATAAAGCGGGACGCGCCCGACCTGCACCTTCCATATCTGCGCATAGAGTTCGCGGCCCGGCAGCGGCACGGCAATTTTGATCGGCTCGCCGCGCTCGTCCAACTGCAATCTCAGGGGCAAGTTGACATAATCATTGATTGGATACGATTCCTGCTGGTAGCCATCGGAGTTGAGAACCTGCTGGAAGTAGCCTTCCTGATACATGATGCCCACGCCGATCATCGGGATGCCCAGATCGCTGGCGCTCTTAAGATGGTCGCCGCTCAACACGCCCAAGCCGCCCGAATAATTCTGCAAGCACTCGGTCAAGCCGAATTCCATAGAGAAGTAGGCGATGGTCGGCGGGCGCTCGTCATGGCTGAATTTCGAAGAGAACCAGTTTTCATCGGCGCGCATATATTCATCGACCGAATGACAGACGCGCGCATAATGCCCCATAAAAGAACTGTCGTCTGCCAAGGCGCTCAAACGAGCCTGGCTCAGCCTGCCCAGCATCCATTCCGGATTGTGCCCGGTTTCTTCCCAAAGCTCGGGATCGAGACGGCGGAAAAGCGAGATGGCTTCGTGGTCCCACGCCCAGCGCAGGTTGTATGTCAATTCGTGCAGGCGGCTGAGCTGCGGCGGCAATTTGGGCGCGACAGTCACGCGAGCGACCGGTTGTACCATTGACCAGGCTCCTTTGTCGGCGGAAACAGGGCGTTTCTTCGCGGATTTTTTATTTTACGGAATCGACGCAAGAATGCCAGCGCAAACTTCGGCGAGCCACAAAGAATGAAGAATATCCGCAAAACTGTGCGGATGCGCGCGCCGAACGATCCCGGATTGCAGTCAATCGTGCGAAAACGGGGGAGAAAATTGTTTCCAATTTGCAAAACTTGCAGCGAATTGACAGAAAAGGCAACAGTATTTCATATTCAGATCATATACAGCCGCATACAAATTGTGCTAAACTGTGCTCATTGCGATACAAAATCTGATGTCTGCATGGCAACGGAGAGATGACATGCTAAAGAAACGGTACTTGAAGCGCGGGACGGTCTGCAAAGTTACCTTCTACACGCCCAAAAAGCTGAACGCGGAGACGGTCGCATTGGTCGGCGATTTCAACAATTGGGACGAGACAGCCACGCCAATGAAAGCGCGCAAAGACGGGCGTTTTAGCGCCTGGCTGCACCTAAAAGCCGACTCGCAATATGAATTCCGTTACCTGGTCAATGGCGGCGAGTGGCACAACGACTGGGAAGCCGATGGCTATTTGCCAAACCCGCACGGCAGCGACAATTGCGTGGTGACGACCTAAACATGGCTGTCTCGAATTCGACGGGCGCTTCGTCTAGCTGTTCATGCGCTCGCGCCAAGCCAGCATAGCTTCGATCTTGCTGTAATCGGGCGGCACGCGCGTCATGAAGATCGCATGAGTCGCGCCGGCTTCGGCATATTCATCGAGCTGCTGTGGAATATCGTCGGCTTGCGTAACTGAGACGGTTCGTTCAATTTCAGCGGGATCGCGCCCGACCTCGGCGCACCAGTTGTCCAGCACGCGGCATTTGCGCGCATACATGTCTGGCGGGCCAAAGCCATTCCACAAGTCCGCGTATTGAGCCGTTAATTTCAGGGTGACTTTCTCGCCGCCGCCGCCGATCAAGATGGGGACAGGGTTGCGCTGTGGCGGGGGCAACTCGAGCTGCATACGCTTTTTGATGATGGGCAGCGCTTCGCCCAGATCGCGCAGACGACTGCCGGCTGTGCCAAACTCATAGCCAAAATCGACATAATCTTTCTCGAACCAGCCCGCGCCGAGGCCCAGTATCAAGCGTCCGCCGCTGATGTGATCGACTGTGTTCGCCATGTGCGTCAACAGCGCCGGATTGCGATAGCTGTTGCATGTGACCAGCGTGCCGATCTCTGCGCGCGAGGTCAATGCGGCGATGGCGGTCAGCAGCGTCCAGCCCTCAAAGTGGCTGTTGTCATCCCCAGCTTCGGCATAGAGCGGGAAGAAATGATCCCAATTCCAGATTGAATCGACGCCCAGCGCTTCGGTCTGCTTGACGGCTGCCGCGTAAGTCTTGTAGCTTACATGCTGTGGATGCAACTGTACGCCGACTTTGAATTGTGTCATGCCGAATCCTCCTCACTATGGTGGACCTGCTTATGGCGAATCATACTCGGCACATGCTGCGAGCGCCAACACCACGAAATCGCCGCGTATATTGTGGTGGCTGTTCGCGGAGTTTCCCCACCTGCTCTGCGAACCGCTGCGATCAGCGTTGCAGGCGCGCGCCGAACTTGACATCGCTGTCGGCGGGCACGCTCTTGTTCTTGTAATGCGCAAAGTCATCATGCGCCACATCCGAGCCGACCACCGAGCCAGCGCCAATGGTGAAATCGGGCGGAATGCGGGTATTCTTGCCGATGCTGGTGATGCGCAAATCGCCCATGTCTTGCCAGGCGCCGACCCGCGCATCCTTGCCAATGACCGCGATTTTGTCAACCAGCGCCCGTTCCACCAGCGCGCCGCGCTCAATATACGCGTCATTCAGAATAACCGACTCGCGGATGACTGCGCCGGGACCGACGAACGCGCCTGGCGAGAGAATCGAGCGCTCGATGACAGCGCCCGCCCCGATCACCGCGCCATCGCTGATCATGCTGTCGACGATGCGGGCATTCGTGCCGATGCGCACCGGCGGTCGTTCTTCGCTGCGCGTGTGAATGACCCAGGTTCGGTCGTTGAGGTTGAGCGATGGCGGGCTGGAGAGCAAGTCCATGTGCGCTTCCCAGTAGGCATCGACCGTGCCGACATCAATCCAGTAGCCGCCATAGGGATAGGCGTAGACATCCATGCGGTCGGCGACCATCCTGGGAAGGATATTCTTGCCAAAGTCGTGCTCGGATGACGAGTCGAACTGGTCTTCTTGCAAGACGCGTTCCAAAGCTGCATAGTCGAAGACATATACGCCCATATTCGCCAGATTGCCGGGGGGTGATTCGGGTTTTTCTACGAAGTCGGTGACGCGATAATCATGGTCGGCATCGACGATGCCAAAACGGCTGGCTTCGTCCAGCGGCACGCGGATTGTGCATACCGTGGCATCTGCGCCCTTGTCGCGGTGGTACTGCATGAGCATGTCATAATCCATCTCGTAAATGTGGTCGCCCGACAAAATCAACACATATTCCGGCCTGCCCTGCCGGATAAAATTAAGGTTTTGCGTCACCGCATCGGCAGTGCCAGCGTACCAGTCGGTGTCGAAGCTGCCTTGATAAGGCTGCAGCAGACGCACGCCACCGGTGAACGAGCGATCAAGATCCCAGGGACGCCCTTTGCCGATGTGGTCGTTGAGGCTGTGCGGACGATATTGCGTCAGCACCATGACATCAAAGATATTGGAATTGACGCAGTTGCTAAGCGCAAAGTCGATGATGCGGTACTTGCCGCCAAAAGGGACGGCTGGTTTGGCGCGCTTGATCGTCAAGACGCCCAACCGCGTGCCTTTGCCACCCGCCAGGATCACTGCCTTTATTTTCACTGCCGTCCCCTCATTCTGCGCCCGATCGTCTGACAATGGCTCGTGACAGCGCCATTTCGTAAAGGTCTATGTATTGGCTGGCGCTTTTTTGCCAACTGAAGTCGCTTTGCATAGCGCGCTTTTGCATGCGCTGCCATGCGGAGCGGCGATCGCGAAAAGTGTCAAGCGCCCAAGCCAGCGTGCCTTCAACCGCCTGCGCTTCTTGCCACTGGAAGACAAAGCCCGTGCCCATGTCCGCTTCGCCATTGTCATAATTGATGACAGTATCCGCCAATCCACCCGTCTCGCGCACCAGCGGCAGCGCGCCATAGCGCATCGCCATCATCTGCCCCATGCCGCAAGGCTCAAAGTGACTCGGCATCAAAAAGATATCACAGCCCGCATAAATCTGCTGTGCCAGACTGCTATCGAATTGCAAGAATGCGCGCGCGCTGTCGTCGAAGTCTTGCTCCAACTGCCAGAAAGCCTGCTCGAGCTCGGGCTCGCCTGTGCCCAGCGCGACCAGCTGCATCTCGCGTTTTGCCAACAGGCTGCGCAGAGCCGGCAGCGCAAGATCAAAGCCTTTCTGCGCCGCCAGCCGACTGACTATGCCGACCAGCGGGGTATCGTCATTGACGGGCAGCCGCGCAAATGACTGCAAATGGCGCTTGTTGTGCGGGCGTTGGCTTATGAAGTTGTCGCTGTCGAAGTTCGCCGTAAGGGCAAGATCGGCAGCTGGATTCCAGATATCGGGGTCCAAGCCGTTCAAAATGCCGCGCAAGTCGCCCGAGCGCCTTTCGATCAAGGGCGCAAGCTCATAGCCAGCGTAGGCATACTTGATTTCATCGGCATAGCGCGGACTTACCGTGGCGATCATGTCGCTGTAGGCGATGCCGATTCCCAGCAGATTGTCCGCAAGGTTTAGTTCGTACAGGTCTGGATGATGGCGACCGTGGATGCCCGCTTGCCACAAAAATCCGCCAGCCCCCTGTCCCTGATAGGCGATGTTGTGAATGCTCAGCACGGTTGCTTGCGCCGCCTGGTCTGCATCGCCGTGCGATTGCAGCATGAAAGGCAGCAGACTCGTGTGCCAGTCGTTGACATGCAGCGCATCGGGACGCCAATGCAGTTGCGCTTCCAGCTGGCGCAGGGCGGCCATCAGCGCCTGATTGAAGAATATGAAGCGCTCCATATCCCAGTCCCAGACGCTATAGACCTGTCCTTCGCTGCCAAAATAGGGCGGCACTTGCAGGAAGTAGATCGGTATGCGGGCATGCTCGCAGGTATAGAGTTGGATGATGCTCGTGCCCAGACGATGCGAAAAGCTGAATTCAGCCAGCGGCTGGATGTCATAAGCGAGGTGATCGATAAAGCCATAACCCGGCAAGATCACGCGCGCATCCACGCCCAAACGCCGCAATGCCAGTGGCAGCGAGCCCACAACATCAGCCAAACCGCCAACCTTGGCAAAAGGCGCGGCTTCGGCGCTTGCCAGCAGGACTTTCATTGCGCGGTTTCAACCTGGACTACCATGAACTGCGCCATTGTAGTCGAAGCTCGCCCCAATTCAAGCCGCTGCAGAGAACTCCGCGAACCTGCGCTTGCTCAGCATCTTCGATTTGATGCGATTGGCCTGCGAAATCAGCTCGGGAGTGGCGAACTTGCTGGATATGGACCCCCCTCGGTCCCCCCGACAGGTCAGGGGGAAGCATGTACTGGCTACCCTCTCCGTCCCGACGGGGAGGGGCTGGGGGTGGGGTTAGAAAGAGAACCATCCACCGATTTAGACACTCCCATCAGCTCAATCAATTGACAAAATAAAAAATTGTGTTTTAATGGCATTCGTGCCATTCTACAGGGATTTTCAGCCATGCGTATCAAAGTAGCCACCTTGCACGCAAATGTTGACCTTGGCAGCCCCCCCCCCCCCCCCCCCCCCCCCCGAATTTCCCGCTAAATCCCGACCTTCCCCCGGAGTTCGCAATGAACTCCCGAATTCTCGCCGGATTCGTCATCCTCGCCTGCATCTGCCTGCTGCTATCCGCTGCGCCGACCCTGGCGCAGGGCGCGCCGAATGCAGCCTGCGGCCTGCCCGATGGAGGAGACGGATCAAACACGGAGCTGGTCGCCGGCACTTATACGCTTAATCAGGATTGCACCCAATCATGGTCACTGAATGCGTACAGCGGGGTGATCATCATCCGCGGCAACGGGCATACGATCTTTGCGCCATCCGATCGCGGGTTCATTACCACAGAGGGAACAAGCACCCTCGTCATGGAAAATGTCACGATTGACAACCAGGGTGCCGGCGCAGAGACCGCCACATCAATGTTCAGCATCAACGCGCCGGGGTCAATCAGGCTGACCAATGTGACCATTCAGAATCACCGGGGCGTTGGAGCCCTGTACATAACCAATGAAGACGGAATTGCCACCAGCACGGTCACTTCGACGCTGACGAATGTCACTATCAAGGACATGCGCAACCCGCCCGCTGGTCGCATTTACGAACGGTCCCACGGTTTGATTACATTGGGCGCGCATATCGTGGTCAACGTTAGCGGCAGCAGATTCATCAACATCGAGTCAAAGAATCGAGCTCCGCTCTACGCTTGGGACAGATCAATCATCAACGTCCGCAACACCGTCTTCCGCGACAACAAGGCGGCCGCGCATATCCTGGCGCGAAACAACGGCATCGTGAACATCAATGAAGGCGTCGTATTCAGCGGAACCGGCACAAACTTCGACTACCTCGACAGGCGCATTGATATTGAAGACGACACCTACACAGGGAACATCAATGTCAAGCCGCCGCCGCCCAGCCCTGAAGATGACGGTGATGGCGGTGGCGGAAGCGGCGATGACGAAGCCGCGCCCACAGCCGTCCCTGTCATCCGCTATTCGCCCGAGCAAAGCTGCAAAACCTTGCAGCCGTCAATTGTGGTCAGCAAAGCCAGCAGCGGCACAAGCTGTTCGCGCGTGGAAGGCAGCGAGATTGGCCATCCCGATGTCATCGCCGCCATGCCGAGTCTGGTGGTAGATATCTGGGGTTGGGTCACGCCGAATACGGAGGTCTGTTTCTGGGCGACCAGCGGCTCGATCAGGTTCATCGACACGACTGCGATTCCGCGGACGGTGGCGGATTTACCCGTTTTCAGCGAAGAAGGCGGTTTGCTCTGCGCGACCATTGATGGCGCCGGGCAGGTGGCGCTGGTGCCAGGAACTCCCGCTCCGCAAGAGCAAGCGGCTTCTGCGCAAGGCGCGATGCTGAGCGGCTGCATGGTGACGCTGCAGTATTCGCTGAACTTCCGCGACGCGCCCGCTGGCGAGAATATCGGCGCATTGCCGAGCCAGGTCAAGCTGACGGCGCTGGAACGCACGGACGGCTGGTTCAAGGTGGACTATCACGGCGAGCGGGGCTGGATATCCGCCGCACATGTCGAGCCAGAGGGCGATTGCGGCTGATTTTGGGGCAGCAGCTCCGTAGTACGGGCGATCCGGCAAGTCGCAGCCCGTTGTCGCGGCTATTGCGCCATGCTATACTGTCGCATTGACGCAGGGTAGCCCGGAACAATTGGATGATCCAACCCCAGCGCGATCCCCGACCAACCAGGATTCTTCCGCAATTCGTCTTCTTGTGTTTGACCTTCCTGGCGGCGGTCATCGGCACTTTCGCGGGCTTGCGGCTGTTTGGCGAAGACAGCGAACGAAGCGCTATCCCCGATGTCATCACGGTGGAAGTCATCATCACCACAACGCCCTTGCCAGCCAAACTCGCAACTGCCGTGCCCGCTGCAGCCTCGCGCCAGCAAGTGCCCGTGCCCGCCGACATCGCGGCCGAAGCGGCAGCCGAAAGCGCGGCGACGCTGGATCCCCGGCAGCTTGGCGCGCGCGATGCGGTTGTCAGCACGCCGACTGTCGTCATCGCCGGTGGTCCGGCGCGCAACCAGCGCAATTGCCTCATCCACACCATCCGCAGCGGCGATTCGCCCTATTCTAGTTTCGTTTGATTATTTCGTCGAGCTCGAGATGCTCATGGAAGTCAACAACCTGACAGAGCAATCCGCCCGAGCGCTGAAAGTGGGCGACCAGCTCATCGTGCCATTGCCCGGCTGCATCGTGGACGGCGTGGCAGTCGCGGGCAGCGTAGAGCCAGTCGTTATCGTCGGCACGCAAGCGCCCACGCCGACGCCGACGCCAGTGCCGGCGCGACTGGAAATCGCAGCTGTCGAAGGCTTGGGCGATATCACGGCGGAAGGCATCCACTTGCGCAATGCGGGCGAACAGCTCAATATCAGCGAATGGCAGTTGACCGACAGCGATGGCAACACATTCCAGTTTGGACAAAAGCTGCTCTTCACAGATGCGGAAGTGGCAGTCTATACGCGCAGCGGCATCAGCACGGGCAGCGCCTGGTTCTGGGGGCGCGATGAAAGCGTATGGGAAGCGGGAGAGACTCTAACGATCAGCGACTCGCTCGGACGCCAACTGCAAACGCTGCAAATCCCCGAGGGAGCTGCGAATGAATAAGCTGACCAGATGGGACCGCAGCGCCGATCAAGTCACCAAGGAACTGATTGGCGATGGCGATGCATCGCACTTGCCCGGCGCAGTCACGCGGCGAGAACCACCGCCAAGCAGGTATCGAAGCCAACTGGCGACGATTTGCAGCCGAATTCGAACAGGGAATCGAGCGATTTAACCGCGAGGCGCTGGTATACAACCTGAAGCTGCCGCCCAGCCTGCCCAAGCGCGAACATCTGCGCGCCGACAAGCTGCTTGAGCGCGCCTTGAAAGATGCTGCCGGCTAGGCAGTTTCCTTCTGTTCGGTTTCTTCTGGCTTGCCTTTGGCACCTTCTTGCAAGCCCTTGCGGAAGTTGGCCACAGCGGAGCCAAGCTCGCCACCGATGCGCGATACACGCCCGACGCCGAATAGCAACACCACGATAATCAGTATGATGATCAGTTCAGTGGGTCCCAGACTAGCCATAATCGCACCCTGTCTCTGTTTCTTCGCATTGGCAAGAGTATAGCACGAAAACGCGATATGGGGCTACCCTCTTGAATCGGGCGGGGGACGATAGAGGCACCGTGGGTTTTATTCGATTATGGTGTCGACCATGCCCTCGCGGGCGAGGATAATGCCTTCAAGCCGGGCTATGCGCTGGTTGCTTTCGTCCACTTTGTCCTCGACGCGGCGGATGTCTTCGCGCAGTTCCGCGTTCTCGGCTTTGAGTTCTTGGTTCGACTTGGCAATTTCGGCTTTGAGTTCGCTTCGCAACGCTTCATTGTCGGCTTTTAGTTCCCTGCGCAACGCTTCATTGTCGGCTTTGAGTTCGCTGCGCAAATCCGCATTGTCGGCTTTGAGTTCGCTGCGCAAATCCGCATTGTCGCCTTTGAGTTCCCTGCGCAACTCGGCTTGCCGATTTTCCAGTACATATTGTATTCGCCACACGGCACCCAAGATCGCCAGGATTGTAATGACGAGATCCAAAGAAAGGTTCGTGTCGAAATTCATCCCAACCTCCAACTTGCCACCCAGACCTCTATAGAAGTCTAGCGCAGTTTTGCAGAGTTTCCAAATTGCATTGAAAGCCGCGCCAGGCAGTCCTATTTGCGCGCAGAGACTTTACTCGGGCACTCCCGATTATCGGACGAGCCAACAAAATCCTGCCATATGCTACAATGCAAGCGTATTCAGACGCGAAAGCCGGCCGTGAGGCGAGGCATCAATGTCCGAGAGCGCAACCCAGCAGAAAATCAATCCGCGTTTTGTCGAACAGCGCGAAGACGAAGCCGTGCTCATCGACACGCGCCGGCATAGTTGGGCATTTATGCGCACCGCCTGGCTGCCCGCCTTGCTGCTGCCGGTTATGTGGCTGGCGGCAACACAGGTCGAGGCGCAGGCGCTTCAGCTGGGATTGCTGGGGCTATCGCTGCTGCTGCCTGGCGCTGCGCTGGTCTACTTTTATTTGGAATGGCGCAACGACTCGGTCATCGTGACCGACCAGCGCATCATCCGCATCAACCGCACGCTATTGACCATGCAGCGGCAGATCGCGCAAATCGGCATGGAGAGCGTGCACGAGATCAATTTCGAGATTCCATCCGGCGACATTTTCGCGCGCCTGCTGCGTTATGGCACCGTGATCGTCAAGACAGCCGGCGCGCAGGGCAACTTGGAATTGGACCTCATGCCCAGGCCAGAGCGCATGCAGCAGCTTGTGCTGGCGGCGCGCAAAGGCTATGACGAACAGCAGGCGCAGCGGCACGGAAAGATGGTGCGGGCAGAAATGCAGCGCTGGATGGCGGGCGAAACACCGGAAGACGACTTGCGCGCGCAAGAGACAACCGATCAGCCGCCCCGCCCCGTCCGCGGCAGCAACGGTTACCTGAGCGCCCGCATCGAGATGAGCAATGGCGATATCGTTTATCGCAAGCACATCAGCGTCTGGCTGCGCCACACGACCATCCCGCTGGCGGTGTGCTTCGTCTCGCTGGCGGCGCTGGTTTTGACTTTCACGGTGGTCGCCCCAGAAATGCGCGTGGCAACTTTCAGCATTGCCATGGCCGCGCTGCTGGTCGGCAGCCTGGCTTATTATTGGGTGGATTGGGATTGGCGCAACGACATTTACATCATAGCGGACGATACCATTACGCTGGTGCACAAGCGCCCCTTCTTCTTGCAAAATCTGCGCGACCAAATCCTGGTCGAGCGCATCGACAATGTCGAGTCCAGCACGAGCGGGGTCATCTCGGCGCTGTTAAAGGTCGGGGATGTGCGCATGTCACTGGTGGGCGCGGACGAGCCCAAGCTGTTCACGCGCGTGCATAAGCCTGCGCAGATCCAGCAAGAGATTTCACGCCGCCAGCACAACAAGGCGCGCCGCCGCGCTCGTTATGATGCCATGCAGCAGCGGCAGATCCTCGGCGAATACCTGGCTGTGGCAAATGGCGCTGCAAATCCCGCCAATCCCGCAGCGGCCGCCCAGCGTGACTTGCGGTCCAGCGCCGTCAGCAACAGCGATCGCAATCGTCCGCCGCGCCTGCCTCGCAAATTGGCGACGCGACCGCCCGCGTCCAAAGACGACAGCAGCTTGACCAGCCCCGACAAACCGCGTCCGCCTCGATTCCGCGCCAGTTGAAGCGCCGACAGTCGCATTGCAGCTGCGCTCAGAAATCCAGCCGCATATGCCACAACTCGCGCCGCGCTTTGAATTGCTGTTGCCGCAATAGTTCGCTGACGACCTCGTCATCGCGCGGATGTTCGACCAGAATTGTCGCGCGCTCGTAACGAGAAACCAGGTTGCTGATCAAAGCCTCGGCATAAGGGCGGTGGTCGATCTGTGGCGAGGTGAACAGGCGCGCCTGCACCCGGCCGAAGCCGATAGCGGCGTTCTCCAGCCAGCAAGACGCCAGGATCTCACGCGCGTCGGCGCTGCGGATGATCAGCTTTTCGATGCTGTTCATCGACAGCCATTTTCGCACTTGTCGCCAGGGCGAAGGGCAGAAATCGTCTTTGCGCAGGGGTTTCAGCCAGCCCAGCCCGCCGCGGCTATTGGGTCGCGCCGCTTGTGCCAGCGCAAACTCCGCCGCCCCTTCATTGCGACGCAAGCGCGTGATGTGGAAGTCATGCCAAGCTGGTACGGGCGCTCGGGCGCGACTGCTGCGCCGCCAGTGGATCCAGGCGCGTTCATAGGCGAAACCACTTGCTTCGTACAGCTTGAGAGCAGCTTCGTTGGCGCAGTCGACTTGCAGGATGACGCGAGCCGCGCCGCGCGATCGCAATGCCTCGAGGCTGGCCGCCACCAGTTGATGGGCGATGCCGCGCCGATGGTGCCGGGGATGCACCGCCACATTGGCCAGCAGCCAGGTCTCGCCCAGATCGCGCGGGAAGTTGGCGGGATATATCGAGACATTGCCGACCAGCTCGCCCGCAGTCATGTAGACAAAGCCGAGGCTGATGCCTTCTGCCAGCGAGTTGAAGCGTGTGATCAGCCGCAGCGCCGCGCCCAAATGGCTCAGGTAGCGCATCTCGCGAATGGCGGAACGACCGGCGCTGTCCATGCTGTCGGCAAAAGCCAACTCGATGAGGTCTGCCAAGGGTCCCAAATCGCTGTGCAGGTTTACGGGGCGCACGCCATCCGCGTCCGCAGTAGCTACCGTGAACGCGCCGAGGCTGAGTCTTGTCACGATGTCGGATCCTGGGCGTCGGGTCAACCCAAAGCCTAATCGCAGTCGGATGCGCTGTCAAGCTGGCCTGGCTTTCCGAACTCAGGGCAATCGCATCAAAACGAAGGTATGTCGCAGGGGCGATATTGTGGGCGACCCGCTAGATGCCGTCGTACGGACGATCCGCCGGGTCGCCCCCAAAATCAGCCGCAATCACCCTCCGGCTCGACATACGCGGCCGATATCCAGCCCCGCTCGCCGTGATAATCCACCTTGAACCAGCCGTCAGTCCGCTCCAGCGCCGTCAATTTAATCTGACTCCGCAATGCGCCGATCTTCTCGCCATCAGGCGCGTCGCGGAAGTTCAGCGAATACTGCAGCAGCACCATGCAGTCGCTCAGCATCCTGCCTTGCGCAGAAGCCGCCTGCTGCTGCGGGGCGGGAGCGGACGGACCAGCCACCAGCGCAACCTGCCCGGCGCCATCAATCGTCGCGCAGAGCAAACCGCCGGCCTCGCTGAAGACGGGCAAATCCGAAACCGTACGCGGAATCGCAGTCGTGTCGATGAACTTGATTGCGCCGCTGTCCGCGCGGAAGCAGACCTGCGTGCCAGGCGTTACCCAGCCCCACAAATCCACGACCAGACTCGGCATGGCGGCGATGACATCGGGATGGCCAATCTCGCTGCCTTCCACGCGCTGGCAGCTTGTGCCAATGCTCGCTTTGCTCACCACGATGTCGGGCTGCAGGGTCTGGCAGCTTTGCTCGGGCGAATAGCGAATGACCGGAACGGCCGTCGGTTGGGCCACGCCTTGGCTGCCGCTTCTACTGGCGCTTCCACTGCTCCCTCCGGGACCCCCGACATCTCCGACATCAGAGCCTGGTGGCGCTGGCGGCGGCGGCGGCGGCGGATACTGGTATTCATAAGCCCCAATATCGCAGCGAACGCCGCTGGGTCGCCTGCGTCCTCGCTGGTCCTGGTTGAGACCGCTGATGCAGGCAGCAGCGTCGACAGCCGGGCTGCTTTGCGACAAGGCGTAATAGCCGCTGGTCGCGCTGGCGGGCAGCTGGGGATTCCCGCCGCTTCCGAAAACGCCCGTTGGCGTTCCGCAGTTGCCGTCCCCGATTATGTTGCCCGTGTTGGTTTCAAGCGCCGACGCGCTGTCGGTGAGAAGGGTTTGCGTGGCGGAAGTGCGAGCGCAGTCGACGCCTGGCGTGGTAGCGTCAGTGTTGTTGCCATAGATGATGCTGTTGCGCAGGTGCACTTTCGCATTTGAAAGTACGATTTGCACAGCCGCATGGCTTGCTCTTTTATCGTTGCTTCCGGAGTTTTGGTTGCCGGTAATGGTGAGATGGTTAAGGTAAATATCTCGGTGGGAACTGCCAGATCCCCCGATAATGTAGATTGCCGAGCCGCGTCCATCTCCACCGGTATCGCCTGTGATATTGCCGTAAATGCTGCTGTTGCTGATGGTCGCCTTCGCGCCTTTTGAAATGACAATCGCGCCGCCAAGCAAGCGGGCGCTGTTATTGTAGAAGACGCTTCCGGTTATGGTCGCATCGCATGAGGCTCCGATGTCGACGGCGCCGCCTTCTTCGCCGCGATTGTTGTAGAAACTGCTGTTGACAATCGTGAGCGTTGAGCTGTTGCAATACAAGCCGCCGCCGGCACGCTGGCTGCCTGTGTACCAGGCTTCGCTGTCGCGGACAGTGACATTGTTCAGCGTCAAGTTGGCGGTGCCATCGCCGCCCGGGAAATTTATCGCTCCGCCTGTCGAGTTCACTGGCGCCCGGTTTTCGGCCAAAGTCAGATTGTTGATGGTCACCGAAATCCCGGCGGTGTTTATGTTAAAAGCGCGGTAGCTGTCGCTGCCGTTGAGCGTGCGATTGCCGCCGACGCCGTTGAAGGTGATGTCTGTTGTGATGGAGGGGAGGTGGTCGGTGAGGGTGATGTCGCCGGTGATGTTGATGATGTCCGCGCCGCTGCCGGCCGCGCAGCCGCCCGAGACGGCATCGGTGTTGGCGGCGCTGATAGCGTGGCGGAGGGTGCAGTTGCTGCCGGTTGTGCCGTCGCTGCTGACGCTGAAGGTGGTTTGAGCCGAGGCCGGCACCGCCGTAAGCAGCAGGAAGACCAGCGCGATGAGAATGAGCCTGGCGAGCGTCCCGGAGTTCATGACGAACTCCGGCGAAGGTCGGGGTTTAGCGAGAAATTCGGGGGGGGGGGGGGGGGGGGTAAATGGCAGGGGCGTACGCGTCGCGGCTACCTTCGTCAATAGTTGCAAGGTCAATGTTATGATGTTCATGGTTGCAAACTCCGAAGAATATGTCCTGACAGCCATTAAAATAAGATATCGGCATTTTGTCAAGTGATTGAGCAATTTTCGCAGGGCAATCGAATCAAAACATAATCTCGCCGCGACAAAGCCGTCGTACGGGCGATCCGTCGGGTCGCCCACAGTGTCGATTAGGACGAACGCTTTCGGGTTCGCCCCTGCGGCGCTGCTTCCTCTGTGGCGAAAAGCAATGCGATGCGATTGCTCTGGTTTTCCGACTGACTTACCCTATCTTGTCCTATGCGCTATTATTGATTACAACAAGCCGGGCAGGTTGGGCAGCAGCGCGCAAGGGAGTCTGCATGGGTTACAGAAGATTGGGCGGCCGCCGAAATCGCGGAGCGGCCTGGCAATGGGGCATTTTGGGATTCATCCCCGGCCTGGTCTGCGGCTTGACCGTCATGCTGGCTGTCATGGCCGAAGGCACGCTTCCCGCCTACTTCTTGCCCACGCCGCAGCCGCAGGTCGTGCAGCAGGTCGTGCATGTTGTCATGACCGCCACGCCCGACCCCAACCAGCAGCCCGCAGAGCCGGCCCCGCAAGTGGTCATCATTACCGCGACGCCCATCCCCGCCGGGCAACTACAGCCGACCAATGCGCCCATATCCGTGCAAGTCCAACCGACCGCCGCGCCGACCAGCCTGCCAACAACCGTCCCGCAGCCCACAGTCCCGACTGTCAGCGCCGTCCCCGATGCGCTGATGCGCTTGCGCAGCGAGACGGCCACCATCCCCGGCGGCAGCTTCACGATGGGGACGAATCCCGCCGAAGTCGCCGAAGCGGTGCGGGAGTGCAAGAACAGCGGCGGGGCTTGCCTGGCGCAGTACGCGCAAGACTCGTACCCGGAACATGAGGTGCGCGTCGAGCCTTTCCTGATGGAAATCACCGAGGTCAACTTTACGCAGTATGTCGCTTTCCTCAACCTGCTCGGCGCGAATTCGCATCAATCGGCTTGCCCGGGCTTTTTGTGCATCCAGACGCGCAACGACAGCGAAGACGCGCCCATTGTTTTTAATGGCAGCAGCTACAGCATCAATACGGGCTTGGCGCAGCATCCCGTCTATGGCGTGAACTGGCATGGCGCGCGGGCCTATTGCGAAGCGGTGGGCAGACGCCTGCCGACCGAAGCCGAATGGGAGCGGGCTGCGCGCGCAGAAGACGGGCGCATCTATCCTTGGGGCAACATCTGGGACAATGCGCTGGCCAACACAAAATGGTCGCGCGAAACGCCCAGCCATTTCCCTGTCTCCAGCCCGGAATACGACTTTGGCAAGAGTCTGTATGGCTTGTATCACCTCGCCGGCAATGTCGCCGAATGGGTGAGCGACTACTACAGCGAAACTTATTATCAGCAGCAGGCGCAGTTGGGTTTGTCGGTAGACCCGACCGGCCCCTTGAATGGCCTGCAAAAAGTGCTGCGTGGCGGATCGTGGAATAGCGTGCCGTTCTTCAGCCGCGCTGTGCACAGGCAGTCTTCGGGCGAAGCAGAGTTCCACCGCTGGGTGGGCTTTCGCTGCGCAGAAGATGCGCCCAATCCAGAAGCAACCGGCAGCTCCGATCTGAATCCGGCCAGCCTGGGCGTGGATGTGCCCGCCGCGCCAGCAAACGACACAGCGCCGGGCAATGCCCAGCCGACATTGCCGCCACCGCCCGATTCCGCCAGCGCGACCGGCTAGCGAATTTGCAGGAGCGAGGCTATGGAAGGCGATTATGTCCTGGTAGTTGGCTCGTCGGTGCTGGAGATGGCCGGGCGCTCAATCGAAGTACCCCAGCCGGGCACTCGCCAACAGGGGCATATCCACGCGTCGGCGAGCGGCGTCGCGCGCAATATCGCCGAGAACCTGGCGCGCCTCGATATCGACACGATCCTGCTGTCCGCCGTTGCCGATGACGAGCTCAGCGAATACCTGGCAAGCCATTCCCGGCTGGCGGGCATCGACTGCAGCCATGTTTTGCGCGTAACCGGCGGGCGCACGGCTTCGTCGCTGCTGCTCTACCAATCCGCAGACAGCGTCACGCGCCTGGACGACCTCGGCATCACGGCGGCGCTGGACTCGGATTATCTGCTGGAGCACGAGTGGCTCTTTCAGGATGCCGCGCTGGTCGTCATTGATGCCACGCTGAGCGAAGAAGCGCTGGACACCCTGTTCGAGCTGGCGCAGCGACACGAGGTGCGCGTCTGCGCCGACCCCACATCGCCAGGCCTGGCTCGCCGCTTGCGAAAATACATCCCAAACCTGTTCCTGATCGTGCCCAATGCCAGTGAGACGGCGGCGCTGTGTTCGCTGGACGAGCCGGCCACCGAGCGCAAATCAGCTATTGGCACAGCGCAGCGACTGGTCAATATGGGCGCTACGATCGCTGTGGTCACTTTGGGCGAGCGAGGCTTGGCTTACGCAGATCGCAGCGGCGGCGGCTATATCCGCGCCATACACACAGAAGTCGTCGATACTTCTGGCGCGGGCGATGCCTTCTCTGGCGCGGTTATCTTCGGCATGCTCAACGGCGTGCCCATTGATGGAGCCATGCGCCTGGGCGTGGCAGCCGCTTCGTTGACTCTGCAAAGCGAAGACACTGTCTTGCGCTCGCTCAACCCGGACCTGCTCTATGACGAGTTGGTCATCTGAGGCGGATAGCGGTCGAGCGCCACAGAACATCGCCCTGCGCCAGCATGCGGGCTGGATAGGCGATGCGCCTGACGACCTCCAGCAGCAAGTCGAAGTTGTAGGCGCACCCAGTCAGCGGCAGGCGAATTTCGCTCATTCTGCGCCGGTCGGGTCGAGGGGCGGCGGCGTTTCCTGCTGGTTTTCATAGCGGCGGCGCGCCAGGGCACGCAGGTCGGCCACGCGATCCGATTCGTCCAGGATCTCGATGCCCAGCAGCGTCTCGACGGCATCTTCCAGCGTGATCAAGCCGGCTGTGCCCCCATATTCGTCGATGACAAGGAAGATATGGTCTTGCCTGGCGATGAATTTGTCCAGCACTTGCGCCACAGAGTTCGTCTCTGGCACGACTTGCAGCTGCCGCGCAATTTCTCGCAGGGGCACAGCGTGTTCGTCAGCGGCGGCGCGCTTGTAAATCTCGTGCCGCAGCACATAACCGCGGATGTCGTCGGCCGATTCGCCATAAACGGGAATGCGCGAAAATGGCAAGACCGGGTGCGCGCGCATGATGTCGCCGATGGTCGCGTCGGTCTGGAATGTCAGCATGACGGTGCGCGGCGTCATGATCGTCTCCACCTGGACTTCCGCCAGCTCCAGCAAGTTGGCGACGATGCGGTTTTCCCGCTCGCGGATGCCGCCTTCTTCGGCGCTGATGCGCGCCATGACTTGCAGCTCGGAGCGGGTGACTGTCGGTGCGTCTTCGTCGGGCCGCATCGCGCGCGTGACAAACTCAAAAGCAAAGACAGCTGGTTTGAACAGGATCAGCAGCGCGCGCAGCGACCAAGCGGTGAAGGGAGTCAGCGGCTTGGCATAAACCGCGCCCAGGGTCTTGGGGATGATCTCGGAAAAAACCAGAATCAGCAGAGTCAGCACGGCGGAGATGATGCCAAAGAACTCGCTGCCGAAGATGGCGGTGGCTTCTGCGCCGGCACCGGCCGCGCCGACCGTGTGCGCAATCGTGTTCAATGTCAAGATAGCCGAGATCGGGTGTTCGACATTCTGGCGCAGCCCCTGCATGATCGCGCCCGCCTTGCTGCCCTGCTCCACCAGCAGCTCAATGTGCGAAACAGGCGTTGACAGCATGGCTGCTTCCCATATTGAGCACAGGAAGGATACGCCCAGCGCGATGACGACATAAAAAATCAGCGCGCCCCACTCGCCAGAGCCGCCTGTGCCGCTGCCCGCCGCCAATATGGGAATGCTGCTGTGTAGCAAGCTGTCCATGCAAATCGGCTTCCACTTAGCGCGACTATATCAGCAGAGCCAGGCCTGCACAACTGCGTTTATGCCAGCAGCAGGATGCCAACAAATGTCAGCGCGATGCCCGCTGCCTGCGCGCGCCCCCAGGATGCGCCGAACATCGCCAGGCCGACCAGATACAAAATGATGATGCGCGAATTGTCGATGGCGATGGCATAGGCGAGGTTGGGCGCTTTGGCATAGGCGACGAAGAGCGCGGCATTGCCCAGAGTCGCGCAGACGATCACCGCCAAAATCAGATGGCTGTGCTTCAGCGATACGCGCAGGCTCGACCGCTCGGCGATGGCAGCGCCCAAAAAGCCCAAGCCGGCCACCAGCAGCACGATAATCAGCGACACCTCGCCACTGACGCCATCATCGTTGGCAAAGCGAACGAATATCGAGACCAGCGCGAATGACAAACCACCGAGCAGCGCCCAGCTCAACCAGGCGAATGAGAAGTCTTTGCCGCGCATTTGCCAGGCGCCCGAAACCGCCAGCACGCCCGCAATGATCAGGACGATGCCACCCAGTCGCAGCGCTTCGAATGGCGCGCCCAGCAGCAGCAGCGAATAAACAAACGTGAGGATGAGCCGCCACGACATCACAGCTTCGATATAGCCGATGTTGCCTTGCAGGCGGATCGCGCGGTTGTAGGCGTAGTTGCCCAGCATGCTGGTCAAACCCGATAGCGCCAGCGGCAGGATATTGCGCGCGACAGCGTCTATATCGGCGGGGCGCAGAAACAGCAAGCCCAGCGTCAATGTCGCGCCCAGCCAGGCATAAGCCATGAACGTGTTGATGGCATAATGTCGCTGCAGCCGTTGGAATACCAGCGCCTGCGCCGACAAACCCACAGCCGAGATAACCGCGGCAGAAAACCAGTCCATCTGTCGCTAACCCGCGTTTTGCATGGCGATTTGTCTGGCCCGCAAGAGCCGTCCTTCCAGCTCGCTGAGCATGATGGCAGTCGCGCCCCAGACTTTGTGATGGTTTATAGCGTAGTAGGGGACGCGCGCATCCACGCCGCGAATGAGCCGCCGCTCTTCCGCCTTGAGCTCGGGGCGCAGCAGGTCGTCCAGCGCGAAAGTAAACAACTCCGCGACTTCCAGGGCGTTGGGCGAAAAGGAAGGCCTGCCATCATAGCTTGCCACCACCGGCGCTACATCGTAATGCGAGGCGGGGATGTATAGATTCGAGAGAAAGCCCAGCGGCTGCACGCGCGCCGCGCAGATGCCGATTTCTTCGACAGTTTCGCGCAGAGCCGTGTGCAGCGCGTCCTTGTCGCCAGGCTCCACGCCCCCGCCAGGAAAGCTGACTTGTCCGCTGTGCCCCCGCAAATCAGCATTGCGCAGGGTCAATACCGAATGCAAGCGACCGGCTGCATCTGCAAAGACGAGGATCATGACCGCCGCCCGCTTTGGGAGTCCAGCGCGCTTTTCCCAGCCCCGCGGCGCCGGCGCCATCAGCCGCTGCGCAGCCCGCGCGTCAAAGCGGTCCAGTCGTAGAGCCAGACGCAGGTCATGGATGCTTATGCTCTCAGACACAGGAATTGCTCGTGGTTGGCGCGCTTTTCTGCGCCATGTCTCGCGACAATGCCGGTTGGCAGGCGCACTGGAAAACCCTCGCGTCATGATGAAGGCGCGAATAACAGTCAGAAATTGCTGCGGGCGACAGCCTTCAAGCCTCGCCATACCAGGCGCGGCGTTTGCGCAACGACACGCCCGCTTCTGCCCCGCTGCGCCGCGCTGTGCGCACACGGCCGCGCGAGTCGATGTGGACTTGGCCCGCCTTTTGCAGCCGTTCAAATTCCTCTGGCGTTATGGCAGGCGCTGGTTCTCCACCCAGGCGCTCCAGGCGGTCATCCAGGTTCTCGCCGTCACCGCTTTCAATATCGTCGTTTCGGTTGATGTTTTTGTCGCTCATGCATTCCCTCTACAGCAGCGCAACGCTGTTATTGGCATCATCTGCCATGTGTTCGCGGCAAGCATAGCACAAGTATAGCCAATAGTCGCGGACTTTGCCAAGCATAATTCGCCTGACGCGGCAAAAAAACCTGTCTACAGGTTGTAACGAAGAAACGGGCGCTGCGTTGCGCTGGTTATGCGCATGACCGCGTCTATTCCAGCAGAGGCACCGCTGTTCGCGCATAATCCAGCAGAATAGACTCAATCGTCTGCTGTGGCTCTTCCAATGCGCGCAGGTCGTCATACGCCGCGTACAAGCCCGTGTAGCCTTCGGCAATGGCGATGGCGGGCAGGGCGAGCGGCAGATGCAGGTAACCAGTCGGCTGCGACCAGGCATACGCATAGATGTAAGGGCGGGGCAAACCTGGGCTGCTGGGCGCGAATCCGCAAGCGATTTGGGCATCTCGGCGCTCGTCCGACCCGCCACCGGGAAACCACACGAAACCCAGATCGAAATGATGCGCCCACAAAGCTACTGGCGTCGCGCTGCCGCCCAGTTTTTCTCGCACGGTCGCCAGGACCGCCGCCATGCTGTTCAAAGCGCGGATATAGTCATTGGCTTGCTGCGGATCGATGTTCAGCGCCAGCTCGGCATCAATATGGTTTGCTGAGGGCTCGATCGTGATGCCGCGGCGGCGGAAGTCCTTTTTCAGCGCGCGCATCAGGGTTTGCGGCGTTTTGCCCGGCAAGCCCAGCGTGAAGACTTTCTGCCAGTCGCGCACGCATAGCAACTGCAAAGCCGAACACTCAAAAGACAGCGCAGCGCCCGTCGGCAGTTCGCCCGTGCTGAAGCCGGAACTGGTCACGCGCAAGCTGAACTGCAGGTCGTTGGGCAATTTGTCGCCGGCGGCAACACGGATCGCGCTGAGCACGAGCGCCACCTGATGCAGGGAATCGCGCGTATCTTTCCAGTTGCGCAGCGCTGGCAAGGGCATCGTGAGCATGAGCAAAGCCTTTCCTTGCGCGCAATTCTAGTTTCTTCGCTGGCAGAAGCGCAAATTGTGAGGCGGATTGGCCTGCCTTGTTGGCAACTCAGCATCAGCATCATCCTACAGAATGGACAAAGGAATCGGCAAACGAATGGCATATCGGCGCAAATTTCCTACAGACTGTACAATAATTGCCTTGCGAATTGAAGGCAGCTGTGCGAAGCTTCGCCGCAGGGGCTGTGATACAAAATGCGCGGCTTGATCCGAACAGGAGGCTCCGTACATGAATCGCCACCTATCGAAGAACGTGCAAAATCTGCGACCATCCGGTATTCGGCGCTATTTTGACATCGCCGCCAGCATGGATGATGTCGTAACGCTGGGCATCGGCGAGCCAAATTTCGTCACCCCGGCGCATATATTGGAAGCGGGCGTGCAAAGTCTGCGCGCGGGCGAAACAGGCTACACATCCAATGCGGGCACAGCAGAATTGCGCGCGGCGATCGCGACTCACATCGAGCGGCGTTATGGCTTGAGGTATGCGCCCGATGACGAAGTGCTGGTCACCGTCGGCGTCAGCGAAGCGCTCTTCCTGGCTTTGAAAGCGCTGCTGGATGCCGGCGACGAAGTCCTGGTGGCGGAACCCTGCTTCGTCGCCAATCCAGCTCTGGTCGAGATGACGGGCGGCGTGCCGGTCCCTGTGCCGACCTCGGCTGAAGACGACTTCCAGGTCACTGGCGCAGCGCTGGAGGCGCGCATCACCCCGCGCAGCAAAGCGATCTTGATCAGCTATCCCAGCAACCCCACCGGCGCCGTCTTGACCCGCGAGCGTTTGCTGCAAGTCGCCGAAGTGGCGCGCAAGCACGATCTGGTCGTCATCTCGGACGAGATTTACGAGCGCCTGGTGTATGGCAGCCAGCACATCAACTTCGCAACGCTGCCGGGCATGCGCGAACGGACAATCGTGCTCAGCGGCATAAGCAAGTCCTATGCCATGACCGGCTGGCGCATCGGCTATGTGACGGCTCCGCGCGCTTTCACGCAGGCGATGTACAAGCTGCACCAGTATCTAATCATGTCTGCGCCGACTATGGGACAAGCGGCTGCGCTGCAAGCAATCCGTCATGGCGAAAACGACATTGAACAAATGCGGCGGCGTTATGACCAGCGGCGGCGTCTGCTGGTCGATGGCTTCAATGGCTTGGGTCTGCGCTGCTTTGAACCGCGCGGCGCATTTTATGCCTTCCCCAGCATCGCCATCACGGGCTTGGATGACGAAACCTTCTGCGAAGCCCTGTTGAAAGAAGAGCGGCTGGCGCTCATCCCGGGCAGCGCATTTGGCAAAAGCGGCGCTGGTTATGCGCGCGCCAGCTATGCCACCAGCGAGACGAATATCCTCGAGGCCCTGGCGCGGCTGGAGCGATTCTTGTCGGCGCGGGGCCTCACGCAAAAGCATGATGTCCCTGCGCTGGTTGCCTGACAAGCAACCCCCCTCGGTCCCCCCGACAGGTCAGGGGGAGGCAGGCTATGGCTACCCTCTCAGTCCTGACGGGGAGGGGCTGGGGGAGGGGTTAGCTCACGGGGAGGGGCTGGGAGAGGGGTTAGCTCACGGGGAGGGGCTGGGAGAGGGGTTAGGTCACGGGGGGAGAGGGGTTAGCTCACGCCGCAGCGTCAGGCGCGTCTTTGCATTCTGCGCCAAATCCGCTATGGTATGCAGGTTGATTTTTTCACTACAGGACGCGGGAAATGGGTGAGTGGACGACCATCATCGGTTTGGAAGTCCATGCCGAGATGGAAACCGCCAGCAAAATGTTCAGCCGCTGCCCGGTTGTCGACAGTGTCGGAGCCGCGCCCAACAGCGCTGTCGACGCGCTTTCGCTGGGCATGCCGGGCACGTTGCCGGTCATCAACAGGCAAGCCATGGAATTTGGCATCATGGTCGGCTTGGCGCTGAATTGCGAAATCCCGCCCATCAACCAGTTCGCGCGCAAGAATTATTTCTATCCCGACCTGCCCAAGGGCTATCAGATCAGCCAGTACGACCGTCCGTTGGCTATCAATGGGCACATCATGATCGAAGTTGACGGCGAGCCCAAACGGATTCGCGTCCGCCGCGCCCACATGGAAGAAGACACCGGCAAGCTCACGCATATCATGGGTGGCAGCCTGGTCGATTACAACCGCGCTGGCGTGCCCCTGCTGGAGATCGTCTCCGAGCCCGACATGCGCAGCGCCGCAGAAGCCGAAGCCTACTCAAGCAAACTGCGCGCGATCCTGCGCTATCTGGGCGTCAACAGCGGCGACATGTCCAAAGGCGTGCTGCGCTTCGAAGCCAATGTCAGCGTCAAGCACCAAGACGACGATGACCTGCGCGAACGCACCGAAATCAAGAATCTCAACAGCATCCGCAATATGGTCAAAGCCATCGATTATGAGGTGGCGCGGCAGATTCGTTTGTACCGGCGCGGCGAGACGGTCAAGCCGGCCACGCTGGGCTGGGACGAAGCGGCGCAAGCCATCCAGGTGCAGCGCTACAAAGAACGCGCCGACGAATACCGCTACTTCCCCGAACCGGATTTGCCCGTGGTCGAGGTCAGCCGCGAATGGGTGGCGGAAATAAAAGCCGGGCTGCCCGCCTTGCCCGACGAATTGCAAGCACGCTTTGTCGACGAGCTGGGATTGAGCGCCTACGATGCCGGTGTCTTGACCGCCGAACAAGCCGTGGCGCAATATTTTATGGCGCTGGTCGACGCGGGCATCGATGCCAAAGTAGCTGCGAATTGGCTGACGACCGAGGTCTTCCGTCTGATGAATGCCGCAGAAATCGAGCGCGACGCCATAGATTCCATTCCGCTGTCCGCGCAGCGATTCGCCGGTTTGCTGGCTCTGGTGCAAGCGGGCACGATCAACCAGAGCACTGCGCGCAAGCAAGTCTTGCCGGAAATGTGGATGAGCGGCAAAGACGCCCGCCAAATCGTCGATGAACGCGGCTTGGCGCAAGTCAGCGATGCAGCCCTCATCGGCGACATCGTGGACAAAGTGCTGGCTGACAATGATGAGTTGGTGGCGCGCTATCTGGCTGGCAATGACAAAGTCATCAATGCATTGTTTGGTAGAATAATGGGAGCGCTGCGTGGCAAGGGAGATCCAGCTGTGGTGCGCCGCGCGTTGACCGAGAAATTGGCAGAAATGGCATGATGAAGCGAGTTAATCGGAGGCAGTCGCTATGAGCTGGCATCAGACAATTATTGTAGGCAACCTGGGTGGCGACCCGGAACTTCGTTACTTGCAGAGCGGGCGGGCGGTTTGCAACTTGAGCGTCGCGGTAAACGAAAGTTGGCGCGACCGCAATTCGGGCGAGCAGCGCGAGAGAACGACCTGGTATCGCGTGGCGGTCTGGGGAGCGCAGGCAGAAACTTGCAACACCTATCTGTCCAAGGGCAGTCAAGTCATGGTGATTGGCAATGTGAGCGCACGCGGCTATTTGAATAACAATGGCGAGGCTGCGGCATCGCTGGATTTAACCGCGCGAGATGTTCGTTTTCTGGGCAATCGCGGCGACCAAGGTGGCATACGGCGGCGTGGCGGCGGGGGCGGCTACGGTGGTGGTCAACAGCAGCGCGGTGGCTATCAAGGCGGTCAGGGTGGCGGCTACCAGCGTGGCGGTTATCAACAGCAACAGGGCAATCAAGCGCCCAGCGGCGGTTATCAGCAAGACGACCACGCTTCGAATTATCCAGACTCGCGTCCCCAGACCTCGGACGACATCCCGTTTTAGCGCGTGACATCTTTCCAGGTTGACCTGTCTGGCACGGTCGCGTTGGTAGCCGGCGCGGGTGCGGGCAGTGGTCGGGCGATCGCGCGGGAACTGGCGGATTGTGGCGCGGCGGTGGCGGCAGTTGACCTCAATATTGAGCGGGCCGACGCCACCAGCCAGCTAATCCAGGTTCGCGGCGGAACAGCCATCGCTCTGCGCGCCGATATTTCCAACCGCTTTCAAGTCGCCAACATGATTGAACAGACGCGCGATGCTTTCGGGCGGCTGCACCTGCTGGTCAACGCGGTCAGCATCCAGCGCGCCCAACCCATGCTGCAAGTGGACGAATGGGACTGGCGGCGGCAGTTGGAGGTGAATCTGGGCGGCGTTTTCTTTTGCATGCAGTTGGCTGGGCGCGTGCTGGCGGACGAAGGCGGCGGGGCGATCATCAATGTGCTGCCCGCAAAGGCGCTTTCGGCTTTGCCCGCGGGCATCGGCGCTGCGGCTGGCGCGTCGGGCGTCATCGGCTTGACTCGGCAGGCGGCGCGCGAGTTGAAAGAACAGCATATTCGCGTCAATGCCATCGCTGCCGGCGACCGTGTCGATTCTGTCGCCAACCTGACGCTGTTCCTGGCTTCGGATGCTGCGGACGGCATCAGTGGGCAGGTCTTTTACAGCGACAGCCCGGATTCGCGTTGGCGTTCGCGGTTGCCATGAGAGTTCAGCAAGAAGTCACTGCGCCCAGCAGTCGCGTGTAGGCATCGGCCAGCGTCTGCCAGGGAGCGGTATCCCAATAGCGGCGCGCAGAGCCCGACGGCGATGGCAGGACGAAGCAGCGCGTCTGCCCAATCTGCTCGGCTTGCCAACCATACGCTGTTGGCTTGCTCATGGATTTGCCCGAAAAGTTGCGCCAGGCTGTCTTGCTGGTGAATGCGGCGATCTTTGGCTGATAGCGAATTAGCTTGTCGCGCAGCGCCACGACATCACCCTGCGTGAAGGCGATATCGCTGTCGTTTCCCGCGCTGTGCTTGCAGAGGTCGGTCAACCCGATGCCTAGCTCCAGCAGATTGCGGAAGTCATTGGGAGCGAATTGGCGTGGCGTGAAACCGGCTTGATGCAGCGCGCGCCAGAAGCTATTGCCAGGATTGGCATAATAGGCTGTCGCACGCGCTGATGCGGCGCTGGCGGCCGTGCCACAGAAGACCAGCAGCAGATCCCGCGCCAGCACATCCGGCAAGATCACGGCCTGGCGAGAAGTTGCGCTAGCGATTTGACTGATGCGCCACTTCAAAGTCGGGCACGAGGCGGAAGCTATCCAATATCGCCAGCCAAGGATAATCTTCGGCAGTCGCTTCCAGCAGATCCTGGTCCACATCGGCGGCGCGCAGGTTGGCGACATGCAGGCGATTGTCCGTGCCATTGAGCGCGATGACTGCGCCGCTTTCCACGCCGCCATCCAGGTTGCGCAGGCGATACGAGATGCGATAGCCGTCTGCGCCATCCACTTCGACAGCTCCCGCCGATTGCGCCTCGACGCCATAGCGCCAGCCCTGCAGCCAGGCGCGCGCTTCGTCCTCGCTGGCCAGCAGCACATCAAAGGTAGCGACCGCCAGCGTAAGCCCATCGCCCAGCACAGTCGCCGGCAGCCCAGGCGCCGCATCGGTTACTTCCCAGTTGGATGGAAAACGCAGCATGTGCTTGTCCAGCTCGTCATAATAGACATCCCATGCAAAGGGCGCGCCGACATATTGTGGCAGCCACTCGATCGTCTCGGCCACGCCACGCAGCAAAAACTTGAGCTCCTGGGCGGCATTTTCTGTGGCGACGACGCGCACGGTGAAAATATCGTCGCCCGCAAGCCACGATTCTTGCCGAGCGATCAAGTGAATGGGTCCGCGCTCCAGGTTGAAGTCGATGCGCACGATGCCCTCGTCAGCCAGCGCGCGGCTGGTTTCGTCCCAGCGCGTGTAGCCGCCCCAGGTATAGCTGAGCCAGGAATTGTCCAGGTATTCACTTAGTCCGGCGGCGTCGCTGATGCCATCCGCATTCTTGTTTATGCGCACCTCGACCACGCTGTGAACAGCGGGGTTGTTCATCGAAGCGCGCAATTCGACTTCGCTGCTGCTGTCGGATTGGGGGTTCCATCCGCTGGGCACGCCGATCGTAAACAAGCCCGAGCGATGCAGATAACGGCTGTCGAAGTCGATCGTGGCGATATCGGGCGGCGGCGGCATGGTCGGCTCGGGCAGCGCGGTCGGGTCTGGCGTCAGCGAATAGGGATCGGTCATGCCCACCTGGCTGGAAAGCATCGGCAAGATCAGGCTGCCTACCATGGCAACCGTCATCACGATGCCGATGATGTAGGTAAATGTTTTGGTCGTCTGGTTCATGCAGGTGGCGCTCCGCGGCTGCTTTCGAGAAAACTCGCGGCAATCATAGCGCAACTTGGCGAGGCTGTTAAGCAAGACTTTTCGCCGTTATAATCCGCGCGCGTCATAAATCGTGCCTGTGCAACTCATGAAAGGCGAACCCAACTTATGCCGGAATCTGCTTTTGACTGCCGTCCGCTTGCCTTGTCCGACGCCGAGCAGGTCGCCAGCGTTGTCAGCGCAATTGCCGCGCATATCGGCTCGGACGAGCAGCACAAAGCCGAGACTATACTGATCGGCTGGCAGGAGCCGGGCTTCGACCTGAGCGAGATGTCTCTGGGCATCTTTGACGGCGCGGACAAACTGGCTGCATACGCCGTGCTGTGGGCGAACAACGAAGTGCCTGTGCATCCCTGGCTCGACTGGGGCGCGCATCCCGACCATTATGAAAGTGAACTGAGCGCAGACCTGTTCGCCTGGGCGGACAAGCGAGCGCAGGCTGTCGTTTTGCGCTGCCCGGAGAAAGCGCGCGTCAGCATCGTAACGGGCGCGCTTGAGGGCTATGCCTGGCGAGAAGAAACCTTGCAATCCGCCGGCTATGCGCCACACCGGATCAGCCTGGATATGCGCATCACCATGACGAAGCGCCCGCAGCCCGCCCCGCTGCCGGCAGGAATCGCCTTGCGCAGCTATCAACACGAGCGCGATTTGCCGCTGCTGGTCGATGTCGTGCGCGATGCCTTTTCCGATCATTTCGGCTATATTGAGCAGAGTTTTGAAAAAGATCTGGCGGAGTTTCGGCATTGGCTGGACAACGACCAATACTTCGCCGAGGAGCTGGTGCTGCTGGCTTTTGACGAAGCCACAGACGAGGCGATCGGCTGCCTGCTGGGTTTGACGCATGATCATCAATATCCAGATATTGGCTTCATAGACATCGTGAGCGTACGGCGCGGCTATCGGCGGCGCGGGCTGGCGCAGGCATTGCTCATACGCAGTTTTGGGCAATTCTGGGATCGCGGCACGCCCACCGTCAACCTGAGCGTCGATGGCCAGAGCCTGACCAATGCGGTGGCGCTGTACGAGCGAGTCGGCATGCATCGGCATCGCACTTATGTTGTCTATGAAAAATTGCTGCGAGATGGCATTGAGTTGGCGAAGATGACGATAGAGTGAGGCATTGCCAGACCAGCCAGACGAAGACCGCTATCAAGACATCCTGGAGCGAATTTCCGCGCGGCGTCCTTTTGGTGGCGTCCGCCCGCAGAAAAAGCCGCCACGCCCGCAGGACCAAGCGCTAAATCTGCTCAATGCCTTTGACACCTGGTCCGACCTGGTCCTGCGCGAATACAAGCGCATCCTCTGCCACGGACCAAAAACCGTGCGCGGCGCAGCCTGGTCGGGTGTTGTCATCTGGTATCACAGCAAGGGCTATCACGGCTATCAGCAGCTGGGCATCCTGGGCGTCTGGGCGCAATATGCCGGGGACGACATCGTTCTGAGCGCCGCCATCCGCGACCTGCCCTACCGCGCGCCGGTCTTTGATCCCGGCGCCTTCCGCCACAATATCACCAGCGGTTTCCAACTGTATTACGGAGACAAAGGACAACCGCCTGGCGAATCCGACCAACTGCTCTTTCAGGCGATCTTCACAGCGCGAGACAGGCTGAAGCTGCGCGAGGAACTGCGAGAAATCGCCGACCAGTGGCACCAGCAGCAAGAGGGCAGCTAGTCTTCGACTTCTTCTTCAATAACGATATCGGTGGTCAATCGCGAAGCCGCCAGGTCGTCCAGTGAGATGCTGGCATTTTCGTCCCGCGCCAGCAGGCTGACTCCTGTTTGCAGTCGGTCGCCACAGACCAGGCAGTCCGGGTCGCGCTCGATTTCGATCCACATGCCCATGTGCGGGTCGCTTTCTGCACCCTCGATGATATCCAGGTAGGTGTTGCTGACGATCAGCGTGTTGGCGGGCATTTCGACATAGGCAGCCGTGCCGCGCAGCAATTCATTCAGAACGAGATCGGTCTGGATGCCGGCCACTTTGGTGACATTGACCCACAGCCCCGGTTCAGACTCCAAAGTGCCGTCTGCGCCGATCATGCCATAATCCAGATCGCCCACAGAATTCATGGCGATTTTGACGCCTTCACGCGTGGCTTCTGCCCAACAGGCATAGCAGGGACCGTCATAGGGCTTGATGATGACATGGTCGCCGCCTTCGCCGCGTTCGTACACGCCAGCATATGAGGCAATAAAGCGCTTCTCCAGGCACTTCTCATTGATCGCGTACTTGACTTGCTCGTTGTCGACTGCCACGACCAGGATGTCGAGCGCGTCCAGGCAATCCCAGTGGTCTTCGATGATGCCGGCGCGCACATCGATCCGCGCATCGGGGTTGCGCTGCCAGATCAAATCCGCCACAGCCGCCGCTTTGTTTTCCCCCAGGCTGCGCAGGTCGGCCACATGCCGCGTGACATTGCCGCGCTCCAGCACATCGCCATCCACCAGCACGAAGCGACCGACGCCACACATCGCCAGGCTGAGCGCAACGAAACCGCCGCCCGAGCCCAAGCCGACCACGCCAACCTTCTTTTCTGTCAGGCGGTCGAGGTTGTCCGTGCCGATCAAGCGCCCCACGCGTTCCCACATATTACTCATGTTCGTTTGCCTCGGCGTCATTGGCTGGCTTTATCGTATGCGTGCGCGCGCGCCCCGCTGATGCGCCGTCTGTGGACGCGTCCCCCGGCAATGCGTCAATGACGGGAATGCTGATGCGTTCTGGCTCGCGAATGCCTGCTTCGATCTCGATGGCGATGACGAAGTCCAGCAGATATTTTTCGGGCGACCAAGTCCAGTCGGCCGGGGCGGCGATCGGCTCGGCAATCACCCACAGAGACTCAAATGTCGCGACCGGGTCCATGAGGTCGATGCCGGCGACAAAGGGTGCATGGTAGGCGCGGGGCGGGCTTTGCGGATAATCATGCTGCGTAACCAGGAGCATAAAAGACGACGCGCCTTGCCGAATGGCGATGAAGCAGAATTCCAGCGGCACCTCGCCATCGCACTCATAGAAGAGGGTGCGCACGAGCAAGCCATCGTCTTCCAGCGCATAGTGCTCGCTGGTCAGTCGATCCGCCAGCACCACATGCCAGCCGTATTTCATCATCTGCGGCAGGGTTTCTGGGGCGACGATCTGCGGGCGCACCGGCTGGAAGACGCGCACATCGCGGTGAATGTACCACCAGTCGACGCGCATATCTGTGCCGTCCGCCATCGGCTCGTGAAAGTAATTGACATCGACATCCGATGCGCCGACGACCGCAGTGTGCCCGGTGGTAACGATGGGCACCAGCAAAAAGTCCAAGCCCGATTCATCATCGTCCAGCCAGGAAAGCGCGGTCATCAAATCGCCGTGGCTGGGCTGGATCATGGAGCCGGGCTGTTTGTGCCAGTCGCCCAGATAACGCAGCGGCACATCAAAGCGCGCCGGCAGCAAAGCCGTGCCGCGGTGCTGATTTCGGTGATAGTGCCAATTCTCCTGCAGCCACCAGATGACTTCGTCTTGCAGCGCGTCGCCCTGCTGAAAAGTATGCGAGCGGCGCACAGCCGTTTCGTCCGGCGATATCGTATCCAGCACATAGATGGTCGGTTTGCCTTCGGGCGTGGCATCATCGACGACGAAGCCGACCATGGCCTCGCCCGTTTCGTCGGCGACATATTGACTGGCAGCCAGCAGCATGCGCTCGACTGCGCGCCGAGACAGCACCAAATTGGGCACGATGCCGCGCGAGATCATCGCCATGCCCCGCAGCCGCTTGCGGATATGGTCGTACTCGCCTCGCAGAATGCCAAGCAATTCGGGCTCATCGGCGGCTCGCATGGCTAGTGTCTCCGGCGGCGCGGCAGGGGCGTGCTGGCTTTGATGCGCTCTTCAATGCCGGGCCACTTGCCAGTCGAGCGCCAAGTGTAATAGGCGTACAGCCATTGTATCGCCCAGCCACCAACGGTCACCGCGGTCGACTTGCTGGGATTCCAGCCGTACTGCTCGCCATCTTTGGGATTAAACAGACAAAGCTGCCCATCTTCGTACTGGTGCTTTTCGCTGTAAATGCGCGGTTTGACGCAATAGGCTTCGGCAGGCCGGTTGGGATATTCTTTGGGATAGACGATTTTGAGGTTGTGAAAGGGCGAATCCAGGATGCTCATGTTGATCTCGACCGAGCCCTGCCAATAGAGCAGCCCGCCAAATGGCGGCACAACCAGCCGGAATGTCGAGCCAAAAGCGGCTTTCATCGCCTCGACTTCCCACACCAGCCGCGACGAGACATTCTTCCGCGAGCCCCACCAGTTCGACATTGCCTGCGCTCCCCACGACCTGCACGGGTATTGTAGCAGGCTAACTCTATTGGCTGCATGCGCGATTGTCCAGAGTCGAGGCGGCGGCGCAGACAATCGCCGCTGGAATTAACCGACTGCAACTTTCGGCGGCGGCAAAGGCATTCCGCGCATTAACCAGTTGCGTAGACAGGCGAGAGGCGCGCCTGCTAAAACAGAGAAGTCAGTTCGGCCGGCACGGCTGCACATCCGATTTCGGCCAAAACTGACTTCTGTCTATCAACGCGAATCGTAACCCGGATTCGCAACTATCACAAGGAGTACGCAACATGTTGAAGGTTCGCAGTATCGTCATATGTCTGCTGGCTGCGCTGGTCTGCATCGGCACAGCGCCCGCCCTGGCCGACAGCCACGACCCGCTCACGATTTATTCGGGTCGCAACGAAAGCCTGATTGGTCCCCTCCTGGCGCAATTCACCGAAGACACCGGAATCGAAGTCGAAGTTTTGTACGGCGGCACAAGCGCTGTCGCCAACCAGATTTTGACCGAGGGCGAAAACAGCCCTGCCGATGTCTTTATCGCGCAGGACGGCGGCGCCCTGGGCGCGCTGGCTGCCGCAGAGATGCTGGCAGAACTGCCCGCGGAAACGCTCGAGCAGGTCGCAAACCCGGCTTTCATCTCGCCCGATGGCGTCTGGGTGGGCGTGAGCGGACGCGCCAGGGTGCTCGTCTACAATCCAGAGATGCTGGCAGAACTTGAACTGGAGCTGCCCGAGTCCATCCTCGATTTGACTGACGAAGCCTGGAGCGGGCTGGTGGGCTGGGCGCCGACCAACGCGTCCTTCGTATCCAATGTAACCGCCATGCGCGAATTGCTGGGCGAAGACGAAACAGCGGCTTGGCTGGCGGACATGCTGGCAAACGATGTCCAAGCCTATCCCAAGAACACGCCTGTCGTGCAGGCGACCATCGATGGCGAAGTGGCTGTCGGGCTGGTCAATCACTACTATCTGTTCCGCTTCCTGGCAGAAGACCCGGAAATCACGGCGACGCTGCATTTCTTCCCTGGCGGCGATGTCGGCTCGCTGATCAATGTGGCGGGCGCGGGTATCTTGCAAACGAGCGACCAGCCAGAAATCGCCCAGCAGTTCGTCGACTATCTGCTGAGCGACGCGGCGCAATCGTACTTCGCCGAAACTACTTTCGAATATCCGCTGGTTGAGACGGTTGAGCCATCGGTTGACCTGCCGGCGCTGGAAGAGCTTGAAGTGCCCGAGATCGACTTGTCCGACCTCGCCGACTTGCAGGGCACGTTGGAGATGATCGAAGACAGCGGAGCGCTGGACTAAGCCCATGCAGCTTTCGGAAGTCATCCCGCCGCGATTGCGACCGAATTGGCACTATCCACATGTGTTGTCGCGCTGGCATTTTGGCGCCGCGCAAGCCACACAGCTGATCGGCCTGGCGGTGGTCGCGGTGGTGATGATTCCCATTAGCTTGCTGGCGTTGCGAGCTGCGGGCGCAGGACAGGAGGGCATTGACTACCTGCTGCGTCCGCGGACTCTGCTGATCGTCGGCAACAGCATCAGTCTGATGTTGGCGGCGACAGGCTTGGCGACGGCCATCGCAGTGCCCTTCGCCTGGCTGACAGCCCGCTGCGATTTGCCGGGTCGGCGCATTTGGCTGGCGCTGGGGCTGGCGGCCATGGTGATTCCATCGTACCTGGTAGCCGTCACCTACAGCGAAGCCTTTGGTCCCCGCGGCATCGTGCAGGGCTTGCTCGAGCCATTTGGCGCGCAGCGTCTGCCGGGCATCAAGGGCTTCGTGGGCGCGACGCTCACGCTGGGCGTGGTGTCGTTTCCCTACATCGCGCTGCCGCTGCGTTCGGCGCTCTTGCAATGCGACCGCAGCCTGGAAGAAGCGGGACACAGCCTGGGCTTGGGTCGTTGGGGCGTCTTCCGCCAGATCACAGTGCCGCAGCTGCGCCCGGCGCTTTCGGCTGGCATGCTTTTGGCTGCGCTGTACATTCTCAGCGACTTCGGCGCGGTGGCGGTGATGCAATACAACGCATTCACGCGCGCCATCTTTTTGCAGACCGAGTCGTTCCGCATGGACAAAGCCTCGCTGCTGGCGCTTGTGCTGATCGTCATGGCGCTGGCGCTGCTGGTTATGCAATCGCGCATGGCGGGTCGCGGACGGCACTTCCGCATCGGCAGCGGCGCGTCACGGCGGCTGGAAGTGGTGCGGCTGGGCAAGTGGCGCTATCTGGCGGTGGCATTTTGCGGCGCGGTGGTTCTCGCTGGCGTCGTCATCCCGATAATCGTTCTCTTCAGTTGGCTGGTTGGCCGACAGATGACCAACCCCGTGCACATCCCGCTTTCGCTATTGGCGGGCAATACCATCAGCGTCAGCGCGTTGGCTGCGATCGTGGTGACGGTGGCGGCTCTGCCCCTGGCGCTGCTGGCGATGCGGCGGGCCAACCGCGCAAATCGTTGGCTCGTCAATATCGCTTATGCCGGCAATGTGCTGCCCGGCATCGTCGTCGCCCTGGCGCTGGTGTCTTTTGCATCACAGAATCTGCTGTCGTTGTATCAGACGCTGCCGTTGCTGATTCTGGGTTATGCCGTGCGCTACCTGCCGCTGAGCATCAGCGCGACCGAAAGCGCCTTTGCCCAGATCAATCCGCGCTTTGAAGAAGCCGGTCGCAGCATGGGCTTGGGGCGGCTGGCGGTCCTCGCGCGCATCACCGTGCCCCTGGCGCGGGGTGGCATCCTGGCCGGCATGGCGCTGGTCTTCCTCAATGTGATGAAAGAACTGCCCACCACGCTGATCCTGCGTCCGATCGGTTTTCGCACCTTTGCCACGCGCATCTGGAGCGCCTATGACGAAGCTTTCTTGTCCACGATAGCGTTGCCGGGCTTGGCGCTTATCCTGGCATCGGCGCTCGTGCTCTTGATCGTGCTCCGCCAGGAAGACATACTCGACTGACTCGCGTACTTCGCCCGTGTTGGCAGGCGTGATATCGTCTATGCTGAGGGCGGGGGCATCAGTGAGCCTATGGCATTCGCGCTGGAAACCGACAATCTGGGCAAAGTCTTTGACGATGGCTTCATAGCGCTGCGTGAAGTCTCATTGCGGGCGCGGGCTGGCGAGTTCCTAACGCTGCTGGGACCCAGCGGCAGTGGCAAGACCACCATGCTGCGTCTTTTGGCCGGCTTTGAAAAACCCACCAGCGGCAGCGTGTGGATCGGCGCGAAATTGGTCGCGGACGGTTCGCGCTTCGTGCCCCCGGAACAGCGCAAAGTGGGCATGGTATTCCAGGATTACGCCTTGTTCCCGCATGTCGATGTGGCGAGCAATATCGGCTTTGGCTTGCGGGTAGACGCGGCACAGCGCGACAAGCAAGTGCGGCGCATGCTGGACATGGTCGGCTTGCCGAAGTTCTCCGAGCGTATGCCGCATGAGTTGTCTGGCGGACAGCAGCAGCGGGTGGCGTTGGCAAGAGCGCTGGCGCCCAATCCCGATGTCCTCTTGCTGGACGAGCCCTTCTCCAACCTGGACAGCGACCTGCGCGCGCATATTCGCAACGATGTGCGCGAAATCTTGCGCGAAACCGAAACGACCGCGATATTTGTCACCCACGACCAGGAAGAAGCGCTCAGCTTGTCGGACGAAATTGCCGTCATCTATGAAGGCAGTCTGCTGCAGTTGGCCGCCCCGCACATCATCTACAACCGACCCGGCAGCATCCAGGTGGCAAAGCTCATCGGCGAGGCGAATGTGCTGCCAGCGAGGGCGCAGGGTTTGACCGCCCGCAGCCGCCTGGGCGAAGTCAAGCTGTATCATCCGCGCAATGGCGAAGTCAGTCTTATGATCCGCCCGGAAGCGCTGCATATCGATCATCTTGACGAGACTGGCGTGCCCGCCAAAGTGCAATGGCGCGAATTCTTCGGGCACAATCAGCGCGTCGGCTTGGCGCTGGGCGATGGCACAGAACTGGTGGCGTGGACGGGCGTGGAGCGATATATTCGGCGCGGCGATCGTGTGCATGTGTCGCTGGGCATGCCCGTGCTGGCATATGATGCGGTCGGGTGAGACAGCCCGCCGCTGGCTTCGCCTAAACCCCACTCGCCCCCGGCAGCCAGACAACAAACCCTGCGCCACAGCCTTCGCCACCGCTCTCGGCGCTGATACGACCCTCGTGCGCCTCGACAATTTCCTGCGCGATAGCCAGCCCCAAGCCATTGCCGCGTCGCGGTCCGCGCGCTTTGTCGGCTTGATAAAAGCGCTCGAATATGCGCGGCAAATCGTCCCGCGCGATGCCGACGCCATTGTCGCGCACTGTCACTTTTGCGCCGCCGCCAGAACGCGCCACCGCCACTTGCACGACCCCGCCAGCTGGCGTGAACTTCAGCGCGTTGCTCACCAGATTCGTCAGCACTTGCGCCAGCCGGTCGCCATCGCCGATGATGTCTGGCACAGGCGTCAAGTCGGCTTCCAACTGGATATGCCCCTGCCGCGCCACAACTTGCAGGCTGTTGACGACGCCATCACAGAGCCGCGCAATGTCGATGCGTTCGCGCTGCATGGATAGCTTGCCAGCTTGCAATTGTTCCAGATGCGTTAGCTCGACAACCATGCGATTGAGGCGGCTGGCTTCTTCGTAAATGATTTGCGCCGCCGCCTGGGGATCGTCCGCCGCGCCATCGACTATGGCTTGCGCATAGCCCTGGATGGAGGTCAACGGCGTTTTCAGGTCGTGTGAAACATTGCTGAGGAAGTCGCGCTGGGCTGCATTGGCCGCCCGCACCTCAGCCGTCATGTGATTGAACGATTCGGCCAGCGAGCGCAATTCGGGCGGACCGCTGACCGGCACATTTACGCTGTCATCGCCGCGGGCCACGCCGGTGGCTGCTTTTGCAACGCGCTGCAGCGGCTGGGCGATCGTGCGGCTGATCAACGCTGCCAGCAGCAAGGCGAAGAGGATGCCGACGATGCCGGCTTGCAGCAGTGGCGGCGCCAGGGCATTGCCAAAGACAGACAAGGTTTCCTGCAGGCTGACGGTCGGCTGCGGTTCTGCCAAGAGCCACAAATCATTGCTGGTGGTGCGTGCGCCAAAGCTGCGCTGCTGCCCAAACATCACGCCGGCATACAGCCATTCGCCTCCATCGGGATCGACGAAGCCGCCAAAGAATTGCTCACTGCCGCGCCCCAACACCTTGGCCAGCTTTTCGTTGTGATAGCGCTCGCCATGCAGCTGGATGAGCGCGCCCGAGGTGTATTTGCCTGCGCTGTCATAGAGCACAATCGGTCCTTCGCTCCCCACACCGATGTGCAGAGTCCGCACAGCGCGGGTTTCGGCGAAGACATCCAGCAGCTCGTGCACTTGCGCCTGCAGCAGGTCGCGGCCGCGTTCAAACGGAAAATCGGCGATGAAATCCAGGTAATTCAAGCCTTGTGTCAGGGCGGCCAGCCGTTCATAAGTTGGCGCATGCGGGGCGCGCTGCCCGCCGATCAAGAACATCAGCGCCATCGCGCCGACGCTCAATGTGATCATCAGCAGCGCCAGATACGAAGTCAGCAGCCGCGAGCGCAGGCTGAAAGCGGGTTTCCTAGCCATCTTCGAGCTTGTACCCCACTCCCCAGACGGTTTCGATCCTGGGTGTCATGTCGCGCAGTTTGTGGCGCAGATGCGCGATGTGCACATCGACCGTACGCGTTTCGCCCACAAAGTCGTAGCCCCAGACGACATTCAGCAGGCGGTCGCGGCTGAAAACGACGCCCTTGTTCTGCGCCAGATGCTGCAGCAAGTCGAATTCTTTCATGCGCAACCCGACAACCTCCCCCGCGACTTCAATGCGCCGGCGCTGCGGATCGATGCGCAGGTTGCCGATGGACATGGCGGGAATTGCTTCTTCTTGCGCGCCAGCACGATCTGCCCGCCGCAGGATGGCTTTGATGCGCGCCACCAGCTCGCGAGGATTGAATGGCTTGGTCAGATAGTCGTCCGCGCCCAGCTCCAAGCCAACGATTTTGTCGATGTCGTCGCTGCGCGCGGTCAGCATGATGATAGGCACATCGGATTGCTCGCGCACGCGCCGGCAGACTTCCAGCCCGTCCATGCCGGGCAGCATCAGATCCAGCACGACCAAACTGGGTTTGTCTTGCAAGATCATGCGGCGGGCGCTGGCGCCATTGGTCACGCTGCGCACCTGGAAACCGTCTTGCTCCAGGTACATGCGCGCCAAATCAATGATGCGCTGCTCGTCATCAACTACCAAAATCGTGTCGGAGACGTTCATATTCTTGTCAATCTCGCTTTCACCTCCCGGCGCTGCAGCCTTCGACAACGCCCAGACCTTCTGCGCCAACTATGCCACAAGGGCATCATCGCCATGTAAGGCAAATGTAAACGGTGTGTAAACCCGCCCATCATTATACGCCATGCGCCGCTTGTCGTGGCATGGTTCTGCTGCGCGGGCTCGGCTACAATGTCGCGGAAGAAAACACCGGACCGAGACGCTTTTCATGCCGCAAATGCCAGCGATTCGCCTTGCCACAGTGACCGACGCCGCCGCCATCCGCGACATCTATGCGCCGATTGTGTTCGAAACGCACATCTCTTTTGAGCAGGTTGTTCCTGCCGCAGCCGAAATCGCCGCGCGCGTGCAAAATACGCTGGCGCAGCATCCCTGGCTGGTCTGCGAACTGGACGGCAGGCTGGCCGGCTATGCTTATGCCAGCGCTTTTCGCAGCCGCGCCGCCTACCAATGGACGACAGAGACGACTGTCTATGTTCACGGCAGCTTCCAGCGGCGGGGCATTGCGCGGGCGCTGTATACATCGCTTCTCGCCCTGCTGCGGGACCAGGGGTATGTGACGGCGGTGGGGGTGATCGCGCTGCCCAACCCCGCCAGCATCCGCGCGCACGAAGCGGTCGGTTTCTACAAGATCGGCGTCTTCCGCCATGTAGGGCACAAAGCGGGCGAATGGCGAGATACCGGCTGGTGGCAGATAGACTTGCGACCGGCTCCGGCTGTCCCAGAACCGCCCCTGCCCTTGCCTGCGCTGGCGCAAGAAAGACGGTTTGCGTCTCTGCTGGCGGCCGGCTTGCCACATATCAGACGCTGATCGATTTTTAAGCCAAACCAACATATTACTGCGCATTTTTTAACACAGAGAACACAGAGAACACAGAGGTATACTCATTTAACTCGGTGGCTCATTTTTTCTTTCAATGCTTTATTGGTTTTACCTACAAGGCTTCGGCCGGGAATTGCTGCGAGAATATCGTGAAATACAGGCGCGCCTTGTTGATGATATCGCGGCGCTCGGCGGCTGCCTCCGCAACTGCATTTATTCCCCGAGCGCGTCCCATACTTCCAGCTTGCCGCGCGTTTCGCGGATGACTTCGTCCGTGAATTCGCTGGTCGTGGCTTGCCCGCCCAGATCCGGCGTCTTTATGCCATTGTAGACCGCCTCCAGAGTCGACTCGTACAAGGCGCGGCTGGCCAGCGCAGCTTCCTTGCTGTCGATATACCGCAGCAGCGCGGCGCAAGACAAGATCATGGCCATGGGATTGGCGATATTTTTGCCCTGCAAGCTGGGCGCTGTGCCATGTGGCGCTTCGGTAATGGCGGCTTTGACATTGAATTCATCATCAAAAGCGATAATGACCGACTCCGCGCCGGCGATCGTGCCGAACATTTTGATGACCAGGTCGCTGAGCGAATCGCCATCGCGGTTCAACGCCGGGATGACCAATGGCTCGCCACTCGTCTCCAGCAGCAGCGCATAAGTGGCATCGATCAACTGCGGGTTATAGCGCACGCTTTTGAATAGCTCGGCTGCGCGGTCCAGTTCTTCTTTGAACATGCCTTCGTAGACCGGGCTGACCGTATATTTGGGTCCGCCGAAGACTGTTGCCCGATGGCTTTGGGCATAACGAAAAGTGAACTCGGCGACAGCGCGACAGGTTCGGCGGCTGATGTGGCGCTTGTTGTAGGCGATTTCGTCCAAGCCTTCGCCCTCGCGCCATTCTTGCGCAGCATACGCGCCTTCGACCGCCATGCGCACGACGGCGATGGGCGCATGCACGCCAGCCAGGGGCAACACGGACGGGATTCGTCTGCCGGTGCGCAAGATGACGCTGCCATGCACGAGCTCGCGCAAAAGGGAATTGGGGCTGCCGACATCATCGGGGTCGCCTGGCGTGACGGTCGCGGCTTTGATGCCCAGTCCCGTCTCCAGGATACGTCCCGCGGCTTCATGCACAACGCCATTCTTGGTGTGCCGCCGATTTTCCAGCGACAAATCAAATGTCTCGAAAGCCAGGCTGCGCATGCGGATTACGCTGGGGTCGAGCACGCGCAGCGCTTCGTCCAGCAATTCTTGTCCGGTTTGGTCGCCTTGCAATACACAGATGGTGTGCTTTTCCATGCCGCCTCATCATTATGCGAGCGCTTTGCGTCATTGTACGCCAGTTTGCGCCTCATGAGTACAGCGTGTTCTTGGGCTGCCGGGACGGCTCTTGGCAGCGTGTTTGGTCCGATAACGCAGGCAATTCCAGATTGAGTCGCGCAGGGACGCAGCGCTGTGATAGACTGGCTGTCATCTTCAGCATGTGAATTAGTAGGCAATATGTTCAACAAAGCCATAGAAGAATTCTCCAGGCAGGCGCAGTCAATTCTGAGCCTCGAGTTGTCGGCGACACAGTTGGCGCAGTTCGAGCAATTGACGAGCTTGCTGCTGGACTGGAATACGCGCATGAATCTGACCGGCATCACCGAACCGGCTGATATCGCGCTGAAGCATTATCTGGATTCGCTGACCGTACTGAAAGTTCTGACGAAGGCGGGGCACAGCCGTCTGCTGGATGTGGGCACGGGCGCTGGTTTTCCGGGTTTGCCACTGGCGATCGTCCTGCCACGACTGCGCTTCACCCTGCTGGATTCGACTGCCAAGAAATTACGCTTCATTGAAGAAGCCGGACGGGATTTGGGCTTGGATAATATCCGCATTGTGCATGCGCGCGCCGAAGACGCTGGGCGGGATGACGCGCACCGCGGCACTTATGATTTCGTGACTGCGCGCGCCGTCAGCCGCATGCCTGTATTGATGGAATGCACGCTGCCCATGACAAAACGCGGCGGACTGGTCATCGCCATGAAAGGCGCTTCTGCCCACGAAGAAACGCGCGCCGCCGCCAAGGCTATATCCACGCTGGGAGGCAAGCTGGCCGGCATTGACGAAGTGCGGCTGCCGAACCTGGAAAATCCGCGCTTCCTGGTGATGGTGCGCAAGGTCGGCAAGACGCCACGCCGTTACCCGCGACAAGCTGGCGCGCCGAGCCGCGATCCGATCAGGTAGTTTTTGCCTGGGTGCCCCTACAAGGCTTGTCCGCTACTAACAGATGAGAGTTGCCATCGCTCCATCTGGTCGTCCACACTGCCGGTTGAATAGGACGGCGATGTTGTAGGCAGCTGTTTTAGCGGCTATTCGCGTTAGCATGCCGAGTTCACTGTGCGCATTGACGCGATGCAGCCCAAAGATTTCGGTGAGCCTGGCAATCACAGTTTCAATGATTTGTCTGTGTTTGCGCAGCCAGCGCATGGTTTTGCCGGGCTTGTCTCCTTTGATGTTGCTCGCTCGTGGCGCGATAACTTCAACGCCATATTCTCGTTGCCAATGCCTAATCCAGCGCAGCCCGCTGAAGCCGCCATCAGCGAGATAGGTCGAGCCGCGATCATCTCCGGCACACAGGGCGGGGCTGATGGATTCAGAACTAGGGATTCTGCGAGTTTTATATGTTCTATGCTTGGGCAATTCGATTTCTTTTATACGCTTGCATCCCTGGCGGCTGCTCACAAGCGCTTCCATTAGCCAGCGGTCATCAATGTTTGCCAGACCGGTCATCCAGCCGGTGATGATCCCGCTGTCGCTGGCGCAGAGCAGCAATTGCTCGCCGTAATACCAGCCGCCATGATTGCCGCCGTGTCCCTTTTTGCCGTAAAGCCAATGGCGATCATGGCTTTTGGCTTGCCCCAAACTGCAGTGTGGCACGGGCGTACAATCCACCACCTCAAACAAAGCGGCGCTGCTGAGCATCTGCGCCAACTCTTGTTGCAAACATACAAAAACCGCCCACAAATCCCGCAGACGTTTGTTAAACTGACTATGCTTCAGCATCCGAGGAAACCACGACCGACCATGCTGCAGGATGTAGCGCACTATGCCGCGCTCGGATTGCCAGGACACACCAACACGCCATTGCGCAGCAATCCCAACCGTCAACACTTCGCTATCACTCATTTGCAAGGCGGGACCCGGATGTCGCTTCATTCGATCACTCATCTTCTCTTTGTACCAATCGTCAATGAAACAGTATAATGTCGTGAAGAAGGTGTCTAAATCCATGAGTAAGCTCCTTATGTGAGAGTTCGGCTCTTACTCTAAATTAGCACCTTCTTTCATTTCCGCTTGTTTTTTGCGCACCAGTAGCGGACAAGCCTTGTAGGGGCGATACTTGTATCGCCCATTCTTGATAGCACCTAGTCTATTTGGGCGAGACAAGTCTCGCCCCTACTGACGAAAATGTGAAGGCGATCAAAAGCGGGGTACAGACGATGCGCGTTCTATTGCAGCGAGTCAGCAGCGCGTCCGTCAGCGTCGATGGTGAAATCAGCGGCGCAATCGAGCCTGGGCTGGTGGCGCTGGTCGGCGTGACGGAGGGCGACACGCAAGAAACTGCCCGGCGGCTGGCGCAGAAGACAGCCAATCTGCGCATCTTTGGCGATGCGGCCGGCAAGATGAACTTATCGCTGCTGGATGTGGGTGGCGGCGCGCTGGTGGTATCGCAATTCACGCTGTATGCCGATGCCCGCAAGGGTCGCCGACCCAGTTATATTGCTGCCGCGCAACCCGATCTGGCTGAGCCGCTGGTGCGCCACTTCGCTGATTGTTTGGCGCAGGCGGGCGTCGCGGATGTGCAGCACGGCGTGTTTGGCGCGCACATGCAGGTGGAGATTCACAATGATGGTCCCGTGACCATCTGGCTGGACAGCGCCGAGTTGTAGAGGAACAAAAAAACTCCCCCCGTTTGCCAGAGGGAGTTTCGAGCAGTGCGTTCGTGCGGGCGTTCCCTAGCCCTCGTCGCCCTCTTCACGCAGGGGCAGCACATTGGGCCACACCGATGCGTGGTGTTCGTAGGCGTCGATGCCGATGCGGTCGGCTTCGGGAGCTACATGCAGGATATCTACGGCGTCCAACACGCGGAACATAATGAAGCTGGTAACGCCGACCCAAACCGCCACGCCGACCACGCCGACGACCTGCGCCCCCAGCAAATCGACGCCGCCACCATCAAACAAGCTGGTTGTGAAGTCAGCGCCTGCTCCTTCAAGCAAGGCCTGCGAGCCGACAATGCCGATCATGACCGTGCCGAATGCGCCACATGCGCCATGCACCGAAAATGCGCCGACAGCGTCATCTATCTTCAGCGATTCGACCACGCCGATGGCTATGACCAGAACGATGCCGGACAAAGCGCCAATGATGATCGCGCCGATCGGCGTTACGAAGGCGCAGCCAGCCGTTATGCCGACCAAGCCCGCAAGCGAGCCGTTCAGGATGAAGCTGACATTCCAATTCTTGGTGATGAAATAGGTGTGGAACATCGCGCCCAGAGCGCCAGCCGTTGCTGCCAAGGTGGTATTCACGGCGACCAGCCCCAACTGATTGACATCGCCCGCGCCCAGGGTCGAGCCGACATTGAAACCATACCAGCCGAACCACAGGATGAATGTGCCCAGCGATGCCAGCGCCAGGTTGGAAGCGGCTGGCGGACGCCCGAAGACACGCCCGGCGCGCGGACCCAGAACATAGGCGCCAATCAATGCCACGATTCCGCCCGTCATGTGCACAATTGTCGAGCCAGCGAAATCAACGAAGCCTTGCTGGGTTAGCCAGCCGCCGCCCCAGGTCCAGAATACGACCACCGGGTAGATGATCGCGCCGAGGATGGCGCTGTAAATGAGCTTGCCGACGAACTCGGTGCGCTCAGCCATCGCGCCCGTGGCGATTGTCGCGGCCGCGCCGGCGAATGCGAACTGGAAGAAGAAGTTCACAAACAGCGAGCCATCTCCCTCGCCCGCCCCTGTCGCGCCGCCCAGAAACAGCTCAATCTGCGGGAAGAAGCCACTGCTTTCCGCGCTGCCAAAGGCGATGCCATAGCCAACGATGAAAAAGACGATGGCCGTGACACAGGCATCCATGAAGTTTTCCGCGAGCGAGTTGACCACGCCTGTCTCGCGGATCATGCCGCCTTCCAGCATGGCGAAGCCGGCCTGCATGAAGAAGACCAGGAAACCCGCCAGCAAAATCCAGACATGGTCGAGGTTGTTTTGGACTTCTTCCGCCTTTGCGAAGGCATCAGCGGCGGTCACTTCAACCGTCTCGACTGCAGCCGCTTCTTCGGCCGGCGGGTCTTCTTGTGCGATTGTGCCAAAGCCGAAGCTATAGAGAATGCTTACGCCGATGAATATGGAAATCAGTCGGTACACGAACTTGCGTTTGTTCACGGTCAGCCCCCCAATGCGGTCGCAATCGCTACCAAGTGCAGTGTGCCCTAGTCTACGGTTGCCTATAAGCTACCTGTAAGAACAATAGTACCCCAATTTGCAGCAATTGTTTTGGTTAGTTCTTACAAAGCGGAGGGATTCGCTCGCCGATTCGTCATGATAAAGGCGACTGGCAGCATCCAGACACCTATCTGCAGCGTGTCGAGCGTGGCAGCTTTGTACATTTTTACTAGCCCTGCCCTTAGCGCAACGCAGCGTGTTTGATCGCTTTCAGGCGCTTCATCACATCGTTTGCGCCGCGCCCAAAATAGTCATAGAGCGTCTTGTATTCAGCGAAGAGCTTGTCATATTGGCGCTGGTTTTCGGCGATGGGCGTCACGACCCGGTCTTTGAGCTTGCCCATTTTCTCGGCAGCGGCGTGAATATCGGGATAGATGCCGGCGGCGACAGCGGCGTGCATGGCTGCTCCCAGCGCCGGCGCTTGCGCGGAACCGGCCAATTTCAGCGGACGACCGGTCACATCGGCGAAGATCTGACAGAGCAGCGCGTTCTTCTCCGGCAAGCCACCTGCCGCGACCAGCTCGTTGACCGGGATGCCCTGCGCGTCAAAGGCGTCGATGATCTCGCGCGTGCCATAGGCGGTTGCTTCGATCAAAGCGCGGTAGATGTCGGGCGCGCGCGTTGCCAGGTTCATGCCCAGCATCAAGCCCGTCAGGTCGACATCGACCAGCGTGCTGCGGTTGCCATTCCACCAGTCCAGCGCGATTAAGCCATGCTGCCCAACTGCTTGCCGCGCCGCTTCGCGCTCCAGGTAGCTGTGCAAATTGAGGTTGGCATCTGCGGCCGCGCGGTGACAAGCCGGCGGCACAGCATGATCCACAAACCAGGCGAAGATGTCGCCCACCGCGCTCTGACCCGCTTCGTAGCCATACAAGCCGGGAATGATACCGCCTTTGACCACGCCGCACATGCCATCGACCACGCCCAGCTGCGTGCCAGAAAGGATGTGGCAGCAGGATGTGCCCATGACCATGACCATGATGCCCGGGTCGGTCGCCTTGACAGCCGGCGCGGTAACATGGGCGTCTACATTGGCAACGGCCACAGCAATGCCGGCTCGCAAGCCCGTCAGCGCAGCCATCTGCGGAGTCAATTCGCCAGCTTTTTCGCCCAGTTCAGCAAATTCGCGGCCGACTTTTTCGTCGACGACATGCTCAAAAGCCGGGTCGAGCGCTTTGAAATAGGCGCGGCTGGGGAAGTCGCCATCCTGCACCATCGCTTTGTAGCCGGCTGTGCAGGTGTTGCGCGTTTCTGCGCCGGTCAGCTGCCAGATGACCCAGTCGGCGGCTTCGACAAAGCGGTCGATTTTGGCGTAGATATCCGGGCGCTCTTGCAAGATCTGCAGCAGCTTGCTGAAGAACCATTCGGACGAGATCTTGCCGCCATAACGAGGCAGCCAGCTTTCGCCCATCTGGCGGGCGGTTTCGTTGATGTGGTCGGCTTGGCGCTGGGCGGCATGATGCTTCCACAGCTTGATATAGGCATGCGGCTCGTCGATCAGCTCGGGCAAGGTGCAGAGAGGCGTGCCATCGCTGGTGGCGGGCATGGGCGTGCTGGCGGTGAAGGCGATGGCGATGCCCACCACATCCGCCGCGTCGATGCCGCTTTGTCGCAGCACGGCTGGCACGGCATGCGCGAAGACATCAATATAATCCTGCGGATGCTGCAGCGCCCAATCCGGCGGCAGCTTCACGCCCGAGGGCAGCTGGCTGTCCATGACGCCATGTGGATAGTCGAAAACCGACTCGGCGATCTCGCTGCCATCGCGCGCGTCGACCAATACGGCTCGTCCAGAAAGCGTTCCAAAGTCCAAACCGATCGTATGCATGCGCTCGCCTGTCGCTCGGTGAATTGCTGGCGGGATTATGCCGAATGCGCGCGCAGATGGCAAATGCCGATACAAGCGGGGAGGCAAGTTGATTTGCCTGGCGTTGCTCAGGATTCGTTTACTGGCGCGTTCAAAAGGTCGGATGCATATCCAGAATCCGTGCGTCCAGCGGGGCTGGGCATTGCGAAGCGCGCGCCATCTAAAATCTGGGCTACTGTCAGCAATTGAATGCGAGGATAGACTTTGCCATCAATCTCGACATGTCCTGCCATTGCCATTGTCTTTCGGAAATTCTTCATCTGCTGCTTGCCTGGCTCTCGCAATGTAACTAGCCCTGCCATTTGCACATTGTCGAACATCAAGACGCTCTTCAATTGACGCACATGATTGATGCTTATGTTTTCTCCGCCTTTTACTTCCAAAGCCATGTGCTGCAAGACCGATTCCTCCGGCATCGCAAAATAGATGCGTCCATCAATGCCATCATCGCCTGTCTTCTTGACATTAACAAATCCCTCGACCTGCTCGACGCACCACTTTTGAAACTGGTACGGGTCTTGCTTCCAGAGTTCTCGCGCCCCTTCCAAATTCTGCGGGACTCCTTCAATAACATATTCTTTTCCGAGCGTCAGATGTAGTCGATCCTGCAGGCGCCGCCGTGCCACGCGCTTGATGGCGTGGATTGTGATGTCGATTCCTATCCAGCGGCGATTAAGCCTGCTCGCAGCTTCTATGGTTGTAGCGCAACCGCAAAATGGGTCAAAGACAAGGTCGCCCTTTTCACTGCTGGCTGCAAGGATGCGCTCCAGCAAAGCAACCGGTTTTTGCGTGGGGTAACCCAATCGTTCGTTGCCGCGAGCGCCAGGAATGTCAGTCCACAGATTATCGAGTTGCACGCCTTTGGCATCGTCAAGGTACTTCTTGTACTGAAATGGCGAGCCAGGTTTTGCCTGCACAAGCAGCCCGGCATCGTACATCTCTTGCATTCTTGACGGTTTGAATCGCCAGGCTCTGCTCACGCCTCGAAACGCATAGACCTTGTTCCCGCCCGACTCATTTGTGCAGGGAAGAAGGCGGTAGACGCCACGGCTGTCTGTATGCCTGTATGCGGTCTTCAGATACTCGGACGAGTAAGGCAAATACTGTGTGTTGTACTTGTGGTCGGGCGACATGCCGTACCAAAAGATCGTGTCAACCGTTCGTCCCAGCGTCTTCTTTGCCAGGTTATGCCTGTCTTGTCGCCTTTTCCAGGTGATCTCGTTGCGGAAATTCTGCGCGCCAAAGACCACATCCATTACAATTTTCAAATAGTGGCTTGCTGTGTCGTCGCAGTGCAGGAACACGCCAGCCGTAGGTTTCATCATTCGTCGAATCCACAGCAGGCGCTCGGTCATATAAGCCAGGTAGGCCGCCATTTCCGGTTGCGTATTTTTTAATCCATTTAGAAACGCAGCCAAAAAGTCGGCTTTGTGGCCATTTACGCCATGCTCGCCTAGAATCACAGGCATCTGTTGAATAGTCCACGCGCGAGCTTCGTCCAGTTCCCATGTATCGGTGTATGCCTCGACCTGATCGGGCAAAGGGCGTCCCGTTTCATCCTTGTAAATGGCGTTATGGTCTTCGTTGGAGTTGAACGGCGGATCAAGATAGACGAGGTCAACGCTTTGCGGAGTCATCTTCTCCCGCATAATCGTCAGGCAGTCACCGTAGTAAAGCGTGTTCATGCGCAATCCCACTCTCAGTGTCATCCATCATTATTATGCCGAATGCGCGCGCGGATGGCAAATGCCGATGACACAAAGACGGCGCGACTTCGTGTATAATGCGCTTGCAAAACTGTGGAACAAGGATGCGCAAATGCCCAGCGAATTCCCGCCAGGCCCCACCGAGATGGGCGAAGGCAAATGGCAGAATTACCTGTTCTATCGCAAGTTCTTCAAAGACCCTTTGGGCTATGTCACGCGCTGGATGGACACCTATGGCGATGTGTGGCACTACATGCTCGGCGACACCCACAATTACTCGGTCGCCAATCCCGACATGGCTTATGAGCTTTTTGTGCGGCAAGCGAAGATCTTCATCAAAGGACCTGCCTACACCAGCAGGAAGTCGGGGCTGGCGCGTTTCATGGGCGAGGGGCTTGTCACCAGCAACGGCGAATTCTGGAAGCGGCAGCGGCGTTTGGCGGCGCCGGCTTTTCATGCCATGCGCGTCCATGCCTACGCCGATACTATGGTCGACTACACCTTGAAACGCCTGGAGGGCTGGCATGATGGCGCGGTTGTCGATGTCGACGATGAGATGATGGAACTGACGTTGAACATTGTGGCGCGCACGCTCTTTGACGCCGATGCCTCGGGCACCGTCAGCCAGGTCAAAAGCGCCGTCTCTGTCGTACAAAAAGCCAACAACACCGCCAGCATCCTGCCGCACTGGATTCCCACGCCGCTGCGCCTGCGTTCGTGGCGCGCCAACGAGTCTCTCGACAAGATCGTCTATGGCTTCATCAACGATCGGCGCAAAACCGGCGAAGACCGCGGCGACCTGCTGTCTATGCTGCTGCTGGCAGAAGATGCCGATGGCGAGCGCATGACCGACCTGCAAGCGCGCGACGAAGCGGTTACGCTCTTCTTGGCCGGGCACGAAACCACCGCCAACACGCTCAATTGGGCTTGGTGGCTGCTGGCACAGCACAGAGAAGTCGAAGCCAAATTGCACGCCGAGCTGGATTCGGTGCTGGCTGGACGCGCGCCCAGGCTGGAAGACCTGCGCAGCCTGCCCTATACCGATATGGTCATCAAAGAAGCGCTGCGTCTCATGCCGGCTGTCTGGTCGGTCAGCCGCACCGCCAGCGAAGACACAGAAGTCTGCGGCTATCCATTCCCCAAGGGCACGACAGCGCAAATCATGATCTATCTGCTGCATCGACATCCCGAGCACTGGAAGCAGCCCAATGACTTCTTGCCCGAACGCTGGGCAGACCCGGCGATCGAAAATCGGCACAAATATGCCTATTTGCCTTTCGCCGCCGGTCCGCGCATTTGCATCGGCAACAGCTTTGCCACCATGGAAGCCAACTTGCTGCTGGCGGCGATCGCCCAGCGCTATCAGCTTCGTTTGCTGCCCGGCGCAGAAATCAAGCCCGCGGCGCTGATTACCATGTACCCGCGCGATGGCTTGCCCATGCGCCTGGAGAAGCGGGCAAGCTGCGCGTCAATCGCTCCGGAAGCCAGCCCCATTGCATTGATACGAGAGGAAAGCCATGCCCGTTCCAACGACTAACCCAATCATGAAGCTCATCATCCGCATATTGCGCGAGGCTGGCGAGCCCATTTCGACCCGCCAATTTGATCAACAAGTCAAAGACATTCTTGGCGACAGGTACAAGCGCTCCGAGCATATCAAGCTGCTCACTTTCCGCACCGCCCTGAAAAGCGCGGGCATCGTATCGCATCCCAGTCGCGGACTCTGGGGCTTGACGCCGGATGCAGACGCGCGGCTTGCAGAACTGGCAGGCGTCGATCTATGGGCTATGCATATACAAATGCGCGATGCAAGAAAGCAAAAGGAAAAAATCACAGCGTCGCCTCAGGCAGCAGGCTGGGAGAACTTGTGCGCATTGACGAAGAAACTGGTCGAATGCTGGGGACCGCCTGGCTATGAACATCGCATCCGCGGGCTGATTCATGACGAGGTGCGCGGGTTGGCGGACGAAATCTGGACCGATGGCTTGGGCAATTTGATCTGCCGCGTGGGCAGTGGCGGCGTAAAAACGCTGGTCGCGGCGCACATGGACGAGATCGGCTTGATGGCCAATTATCAAGAGCCAGAGAGCGGCTACCTGCGCTTCAGCAGCCTGGGCGGCTTGCGCAACGACACGCTCAATGGCAATCGCGTCGTCTTTGAAGACGGCACGGTCGGCGTCATCGCGGTGCACACGGGCGGCGGCAAAGCGTTGGGCGACTTTTATATTGATGTGCAAGATGGCAATGGCAGCGGGGCGCGAGTCGGACAGCCAGCCGGCTTCATGCGCGAGATGCAGCTGCGCGGCGACCGCATCATCGCCAAGTCGCTGGACGACCGCATCGGCTGCGTGGTCGCGATTGAAGCCATGCGCAAGCTCGACAGAACAACGCCAAATGAATGCTATTTCGCCTTCACCGTGCAAGAAGAAGTTGGCTTGCGCGGCGCCAAAACCGCGGCTCAAGGCGTGCAGCCCGATATCGGCATCGCCATTGATGTGACCGGCAGCGGCGACCAGATCCGCGGGCACAAGATGCACATCAAGCTGGGGGACGGCGCAGCCATCAAAGTGCACGATCCCGGTTTGGTCGTTCCAGTCACCATCAAGGACTGGATGATCGCGCGCTGCGAAGCCGATGACATTCCCTATCAACTGGAATTGCTGGCGGGAGGCACGACAGACGCTTCCGTCATTCAGTTGACCCGGTCCGGCGTGCCCAGCGGCTGCATATCCATCCCGACTCGCTACCTGCACACCACCAGCGAGACGGTCGATATCGGCGATGTGCGCGCGTGCATCGACTTGCTGACGGGCTTGCTCGCCAACCCGATCGAGCTGTAGCGTGCGCGCTGTCCTATGCAGACAATACGGCGCGCCCGAGTCGCTGGTCGTCGCCGATGTGCCATCGCCGGCTGTCGGCGCGGGGCAAGTCAAAATTCGCGTGCGAGCGGCTGGCGTCAATTTCCCCGATGTGCTGCTGGCGCAGGGTTTGTATCAGCTGAAGCCGCCATTGCCATTCAGCCCGGGCTTGGAAGTCGCTGGCGAGATCATCGAAGTTGGCGCGGGCGTCGAGACATCTCGGCTGGGCGCGCGCGTGGTGGCGATATTGCCCTATGGCGGATTCGCGGAAGAAGTCGTCGTGCCGGCGAGCGCGCTGCTGCCCCTGCCCGACTCGATGCCCGATGAAGTCGCTGCGGGCTTTGCCCTGGTTTACGGCACGGCGCATGTGGCTCTCGCGCGGCGCGGTCGCATCCAAGCTGGCGAGACGCTGCTGGTGCTGGGCGCGGCCGGTGGCGTAGGTCTGGCGGCTGTCGAACTGGGGGCGTTGTTGGGAGCGCGAGTGATTGCCGCGGCCAGCACGGACGAAAAGCTGGCGCTGGCGCAACGCTATGGCGCGACAGAATGTATCAATTACCGCAGCGAGAATCTGCGCGATCGCCTCATTGATTTGACCGACGGACGCGGCGCGGATGTGATCTTTGACCCCGTCGGCGGCGACCTGTTTGACCAGGCTGTACGGCGCATCGCCTGGGAAGGACGTTATCTGGTCATCGGCTTCGCAAGCGGACGCATTCCCGCGCTGCCCGCCAATATCGCGCTGCTGAAAAATGCGTCGCTGGTGGGCGTCTATTGGGGCGCATACTGGCAACATGATGCGGCTGTCGCAGGCGAGTCAATTGCGCAGCTGCAAGCCTGGCACGCGGCCGGGCGGCTGCGTCCGCACATCCAGCGGACATTCACGCTGGACGAGGCGGACCAGGCGCTGCGCATGCTGATGGAACGGCGCGCGCAGGGCAAAATCGTGCTGACGATCCAGGCATAAATGACCGCATAGCGCAAATATGTTCTAGCTGATATCGCCCGATTCGGCAGATTGTGCTATCCTCTGGGCAGCCTGCACACACAGCCAACAGGTTGGCGTATGGCCTATCGGCGCGATGATGAGCCGGAATACATTGAGGACGATGACTTCTTCGACTCCGAGTCGGTTGGCGGTCGCTCGCGGGTATTGGGCGGCAGCGGATCGCGTCAGCCGCAGGAATTCGACCAGCCGCCAGAAGATTACGCTGCTGCGCGCCAGCCGAATGCCAAGCGGCGCTCGAAAAAAACTGCCAAGAAAGCGCGCAATCCAGCGCCTTCCCTGACCAGCGATCAGGAACGCCGCGCCCGACTGGCTGGCAAGCACGATGCCAATAAAAAGCGCCGCAGCCGTGAAGAGCCAGCAGCGCCCACCCACCCGCAAAGCGAGACACGACGATTTGGCAAGCTGCGCGCCGCTTTCAGCCGCGACAAAGGCGTAAGTGAATCCAGCCAAGAGCCGGTGCCAAGCAAGCGGACATCACGATTGGCAGCGGTTGGCAGAGGGATTGGAAATTTGCGATCGCGCGTCGGACGGGGCACCCGTTCCAAAGACGAGCCATCGCCACGCCAGCAGCGCCAATCCGAGCGACCGAGCCGCGCTCCAAAGATCGGTTCCAGCGGCTGGCTCGACCTCGACCGCAAGCTTGACCTGGTCGGCGTGGCGCTGGTCTTCGGAGCGATCCTCTTCACCATCAGCGCGCTTTCCGCAGAGCAAGCGGCCATCGGCGCGCTTCATCAGTTGATCGGGCAGTTGCTGGGCTGGGGCGCGGTGGCATTGCCCCTCGCCATGTTCGCCATCGGCATCTGGCTGATCGTTCGCCACTTTGGAGACGAGCCGCCAATCATTGATCCGCTGCGCATGGCAGGTGCTGCGTTGGCTTTTCTGGGCGCGCTGGCGCTGCTGCAATACTTCGACAGCCTGGGCTATACAGCCGTCATGCCGATCATTCCCGCTTGCGCCGATGCGACTTCGCCCGCCTGCATGGAAGCGCTGGTGCAAGAATCGTACCAGCAGGCGCGCGGCGGCGGCGTCATCGGCGGCTGGCTGTATAGCGCACTCGTCAAGGCGCTGACTGAGTTGGGCGGCTTGGTGGCTGTCGGCATGCTGCTGACTGTCGGCGCGATGTTGATTACGCGCTCCAGCACGACCGAATTGGCGCTGGCCGGCATCAGCTTGTGGCGTGGCGCGCGCACGCGGCTGGGGCAATATGCAGCTGCTCGCCGGGCTGCCCGCATGCAAGCGCAGCGAGCGATGCCCCACGCGCATGACCAGCCATCACTGCATCTTCGCAAGCCCGATGCGCCGCGCCTGGACAGCAAAGCGAGAGCGGCGCCAGCCTTGCCCGAACCACGCAGCGACTGGATGCCGATACCGGCACGTTTGCGGGCATTCTTCAGCCGCCGCCAAACAGCCGTTCCGCAAGCCGACATGCTAAGCCGCGAGATCCCGGAAGCGCCTGCCCAATACAGATCGCCCATCGAGAGTCCCTATGCAGCGCCGCCAGCGCCACGCCAGACGCGACCTGCTGCCCGACCCGCCCCGCGAAGCGATGCATTGGAACGATTTCTGAATCCGGGCGATGATTTGCCGGCGCCGCCAATGAAGGCTGCGCCTATCAGCCGCGCACAGCCCGCCACGCCACGCCCAAAGCCAGCGCCGCCCAGGCCTCCGAAGCCGACGCCAGCGCCTGTCGAGCCGCCTCCGCCACAGCCGAGTTCCGCCCCTGCCGCCGCAACACAAGCGCGCCACAAATGGGAGCTGCCGGCTTATCAAGATTTGCTCGACAGCGCCAGCGCCAGCGACCTGGAGCAGGAGCCGCTGATGCAGCAAGCGCAGATTATTGAAGATACGCTGGCGGCCTTTGGCGCGCCGGGCAATGTCATCGAGATCAACAGCGGGCCGGTCATCACGCAATATGGCGTCGAACCGCTGCAGCAAACTGCCAGCACAGGCAAACGCAGCCGCGTCAAAGTGGGCGATATCGCCAAATTGGACAAGGATTTGCAGCTGGCGCTGGGCGCAAAGTCCATTCGCATGGAAGCGCCCGTGCCCGGCAAAGGCTATGTCGGCATCGAAGTGCCCAATCCGCTTTCGGCGCGGGTCAGCCTGCGCGATGTGCTGGAATCGAAAAGTTATCGCAAGCTGGAATCGCCGCTGGCGATCGCCCTGGGCATGACGGTGGATGGCACGCCTGTAGCCGCCGACCTGGCGCAGATGCCGCATTTGCTCATCGCCGGGGCAACCGGGGCGGGCAAGTCGGTCTGTGTCAACGCCATCATCAACAGCATCTTGCTGCGCAACTCGCCGGAAATAGTCAAGTTCATCATGATCGACCCCAAGCGCGTCGAGCTGACCAGCTACAATGGCTTGCCGCACCTGGTCGCGCCAGTGGTGGTCGAGCTGGAACGCGCGATCGGCGTTTTGCGCTGGGTCACCGCCGAAATGGAAAAGCGCTATCAGACGCTCTACCAGGCTGGCATGCTCAACATCATCGACTACAACAAGACGCTCGACCCCGACCTGCCGCCCATGTCTTATATCGTTGTCATCATCGACGAATTGGCGGACTTGATGATGCTGGCTCCGAAAGAGATCGAGCTCATCGTTCGGCGCATCGTGGCGGTGGCTCGCGCGACCGGCATTCATATGATCCTGGCGACTCAACGCCCGTCGGTTGATGTGGTCACAGGCGTGATCAAAGCGAATTGTCCCGCGCGCATCGCTTTTTCGGTCGCCAGCGGGGTCGACAGCCGCGTCATTCTGGGCACGCCGGGCGCGGAACGTCTGCTGGGCAAGGGCGATATGCTGTATTTGTCGGGCGATGCTCCCGCGCCAAGACGGATGCAAGGCGTTTTCGTTTCTGAAGACGAAAAAGAGCGTATCGGCAAATTCTGGCGCATGCGCGGCGCTGGCATCGAGCCAGTCGACCCCATCCCGCCCCCCCAACGCTCGCTCGAATCGGCGTCTGCGCTCCCGCCAGCCGCAAGCAGCCAAGGCGAACAAGCGGCATTCTGGGAGATGCCCAAGCCCGATGCCAAGCGCCAAGCCGAGTCCGCAGAAGACGACCTCTATCAGACAGCCGTGGAGATGGTGCGGCGGCTGGACAGGGCGTCGATATCGCTGCTGCAGAGGAAAATGCGCATCGGTTATGGGCGGGCTGCGCGCCTGATGGACATGATGGAAGAGCGCGGCGTGGTCGGTCCGGCCAAAGAAGGCAGCTCCAAGCCGCGTGATGTGCTGCCGCTGGCGTGAGCGCCGCTTGAACAGCCCTACAATTGAGCTGAGCAAGGTCGGCGCAGGAAAGCAAAGTCGCGTCTGTGCTAAAATTGACGTCTGCCATCAGGCACGAAAGGATTCTGCTCAATGAAATATGCGAATATTCCCGGCGTCGCCAAGCCGGTGGCGCGCCTGCTGCAGGGCACGGTCATGCTCACTGCCGATGCCCGCGACAGCAATTTCCGCCTGCTGGACGCCTGCTTTGAAAATGGATTCAATACTTTCGATACCGCGCATGGCTATGGCGGCGGCGTATGCGAACGCGAGCTGGGTGCCTGGATCAACGCGCGGGGCATCCGCGACCAGGTGGTCATCCTCACCAAAGGCGCGCACCCTTATCAAGGCGAACCCGACCGCGTCGCCCCGGAATTTATCCGCCGCGACCTGGAAGAATCGCTGGAACGCCTGGGTACCGATTATGTCGAGCTCTACCTGCTGCACCGCGACAGCCGGGACATGCCGGTCGGCGAGATTGTCGATGTCTTGCATGAAGCAAAAGCAAACGGACATATCGGCGTTTATGGCGGCTCGAACTGGCTGGCAGATCGGGTGGCGGCGGCGAATGCCTATGCGGCCGACAACGGCAAGATGCCCTTTGGGGTCAGCAGCCCGCAATTCAGCATCGCCGAGATGATCGAGCCGCCCTGGCCTGGCTGCATCAGCGTCAGTGGCGCGCAGGGCGAAGCCGACCGGCGCTGGTACGAAGACAACGAAATCTCGCTCTTCACCTGGTCGAGCCTGGCTGGCGGATTCATGACCGGCAAGTTCACGCGCGACAACCTCGCCGAGTTCAGCAATTATTGGGACACCAACCCGATCGGCGCTTATGCCTACGAAAGCAACTTCCAGCGGCTCGATCGCGCGCTTGAGCTGGCGGCCGACAAAAATGTCAGCCCGGCGCAGATCGGCGTCGCCTATGTGCTGAGCAACAACCCGCGTTACCATGCCATCGTCGCGAATTGGGAAACCGAGCAAATCCCCGAAAATGCCGCAGCGGCAGACATCCAGCTCACCTCCGACGAAATCGCCTGGCTGGAACTGAAGACGGAGGACAAACCGCAATGAGCGACAAAATCAGATGGGGCTTGCTGGGCTTGGGCACGATCTCGAGCAAGTTCGCCATCGGCTTGAGCTTCCTGCCCGATGCAGAGATCTATGCTGTCGGTTCGCGCTCGCAAGCAAAAGCTGACGAATTCGGCGCGGAATTTGGCGCGACCAAAGCCTATGGCAGCTATGAAGCGCTGGCGGCCGACCCCGATGTCGATGTCGTGTATATCGGCACGCCACACAACTACCACATGCCCAACACCCTGCTCTGCCTGAAGGCAGGCAAGCATGTTCTCTGCGAAAAACCTTTTGCCGTCAACGCGGACGAAGCCAAAGCCATGATCGACTGCGCGCGCGAAAATGACCGCTTCCTGATGGACGCCTTTTGGACGCGCTTCTTCCCCGGCATGGTCAAGCTGCGCCAACTGCTGGCCGACAAAGTCATCGGCGATGTCATGCTGGTGCAAGTCGATTTTGGCTATCGTACCGGGCAAGTCGTCCCAGAAAGCCGCATCTACAATCCCGCGCTGGCGGGTGGCGCGCTGCTGGATGTCGGCTCGTATTGCGTGCAGCTGGCTTCCATGATCTATGGCAGGCAGCCCGGCGAAATCAGCAGCCAGGTCACCATCGGCTCAACCGGCGTTGACGAGCTGTCGGTGTCGGTATTCAAATACAGCGACTACGAGATGGCGACGCTCACAACCGCCATCCGCCTGAATACGCCGCACGAAGCGCGCATCATGGGCACGGGCGGCACGATCTCCATCCCCAGCTGGTGGATGCCCAGCGAACTGACTGTGGCAGCCAGCGGCGCAGAGCCCGAGACGATTCGCTTCGACAATGCGGGCAATGGCTTCAACTACGAAGCGGCGGCGGTGGGCGAGTGCATTCGCGCGGGCAAGACCGAAAGCGACATCATGCCGCTGGACGAGACACTGGCCATCATGCAGACGCTGGATCGAGTGCGCGCGCAATGGGACTTGCGCTATCCGTTTGAGGCCTAGCCGGCATGGCGCGGGGACGCGGGTGGATTTGGGCGACCCGACGGATCACCCGTACGACGACGTTGCTGCCCTACCCGCAGTCGCCTTCCGGCTCGACATACGCGGCGGATATCCAGCCCCGCTCGCCGTGATAATCCACCTTGAACCAGCCATCCGCCCGTTCCAGCGCCGTCAGCTTGATCTGGCTGCGCAATGCGCCGATCTTCTCGCCATCAGGCGCATCGCGGAAATTCAGCGAATACTGCAGCGTCACCATGCAGCCGCTCAGCATCGTGCCCTGCGCAGAAGCCGCCTGCTGCTGGGGAGCCGGCGCGGACGGACCTGGCACGAGAGCCACCTGCCCAGCGCCATCGATAGTCGCGCAGAGCAAGCCGCCCGGCTCGCTGAAAACGGGCAAATCCGCCACGGTGCGCGGAATCGCAGTTGTGTCGATGAACTTGATTGCGCCGCTGTCCGCGAGGAAGCAGACCTGCGTGCCCGGCGTGACCCAGCCCCACAAATCCACCACCAGACTCGGCATGGCCGCGATGACATCGGGGTGGCCAATCTCGCTGCCTTCCACGCGCGAACAGCTTGTCCCGCTGCTGGCATTGCTGACGACGATGTCGGGCTGCAGGGTCTGGCAGCTTTGCTCGGGCGAATAGCGGATGACCGGGACGGCCGTGGGCATCGCTTCAGCCTGGCTTCCGCTTCTGCTGCTGGCGCTGCCGCCTCCAGGGCCTCCGACATCAGAGCCTGGCGGAGCTGGCGGCGGGGGCGGGACATACCCGGCATGCTCAATCGCGCCGCGGTCGCATTTGCTGCCGATGGGTCGGGTTACGCCGCGCTGGTCTATGTTGTAACTGGCGGTTACTGAGGCAGTGAGACAATCGACCGCATCAATGGCAGGGCTGCCCGCGCGGGGGATGTACCAGCTGTTGAAGGGACCGGCCAGCTGCGGGTCTGCGCTCGACCCTGTCGTGCCCGCGCCGCAGTTGCCACCGCCGATGATGTTGCCCGTGTTCACTGACAGAGCGATGGTTTGGTAGCAGTCTTCGGGGCTGTTGCCGTAGATGATGCTGTTGCGGACGCGCACGGTGGTTGTGGAGGAGACAAGGATGTTCGCCAGGCCTCCGCCCCTGTTCGAGGTGGCGTTTTTGACGGTATTCCCGGTGATGGTGACATGGTTCAGATCGAGCGTGCCGCCATCGTCCACCTGGATTGCGCCGCCGTACGCTGGTTCTGCGGCGACGGTGTTTTCGGCAGTGTTGTTGTAGAAGCTGCTGTTGTTGATGGTCAGAGTGCCGCCAAAAAGCCGGATAGCGCCGCCTTCGTCCCGACTGACGTTGTTACGAAAGGCGCTGCGATTGATGGTCGTCGTCGTATTCCCGGCAATCTGTATGGCACCGCCCTGAACCGCGCGATTGCCCTCAAAAATGCTTTCGTTGATGGTGAGGTTCGTCCAAACAACTGCCATTCCGCCGGAATTGCGAACGGCACTTGCCCACCAGGCGCTGCTGTCGCTGATTCTAACCCGGTTCAGCGTCAGGTTTACGCGCCCGCCACTGCCTGGCGAAGAGCGTATTGCGCCACCTGAGGCCTGACCCGCACTAGCTGGCGGCGACTGCATTTTGGTCAAAACCAATTCGTTGATGGTCATGCTGTAGCCGCCCACCGTGATATTGAAGGCGCGGTGGCTGTTGGCGCCATCAAGGGTTTTGAAGTTGCCGTTAAAGGTCATGGCGGTGGTGATGTTTGGCAGGTCGGCGGCCAGCGTGATGTTGGCGGTGATGTTGATCGTGTCCGCTTCGCTGTTGCCGTTGGCGGTATTGATAGCCGTCACCAGTTTGGCATGGGTGTCGATGTTGTCGAAGGTGGCGGCCGAGACCTGCGCCAAGGGCAACAGCAGCAAGATGCCGGCGAGTATGATGAGTTTGGCAATAATTCCGGAGTTCATGACGAACCCCGGCGAAGGTCGGGGTTTAGCGGGAAATTCGGGGGGGGGGGGGGGGGGGGGGGGGGGGTAAATGGCAAGGGCTTATGCGCCGCGGCTGCCTTCGTCAATAGTTGCAAGGTCGCTGTTATGATGCGCATGGCTGCAAACTCCATAGACTGTATCGTAATGCCTATTAAAATACGATATCGGCATTTTGTCAAGTGATTAGGGTGAAATTGGGCAGGGCAAACAGCTTGCGCTTGACAACGGGCGCAGTCTGCGCCAAAGTGGAGAGACATTGCAAATCCAGGTCTCGGACGCGTCCCTAATCCGGGCGCGCAACTGGGGAAGTCGGTGAAAGTCCGACGCTGTCGCGCAGCGGTGACTGGCAGCCAGCCAGAAGTCCGAATGCCAGCCCGAGACCTGTCTCAGTCTGCTTTCCGCGTACAGAGGGAGACGAGCATGGACACCAGAGCCTCAATCCGCCCGCAGCCATGGGCGTTTTTGCTGTCTGAGCGCGCCCTCCTTCGTCCAATGGAGGGACAACATGAAGACCGCGCTGCTGGCGCTCATTCTGCTGCTCATCGCCACTGCCCCAACTGTCGCGCAAGACGCCAATCTGACGGCGGGCTGCATCGCTGATTTCGACGCCGCCCTCGATTACTTCCCGCAGAAAGCCGAAGTTGTCGATGCCGAAAACATGACCATCTCGTATCATGGTCATTACAAGCTCGCGCGCGTCGGCGATGCCTATGCTGGCGCGCCGCCTTTCGACTATGTGCTGGTGCAGTGTGGCGCGCCGGCCCCGCCCCCTGAAGACTTCGCCGAAAACGCGCAATTCATCGAAGTCCCGGCCGGCAGGTTGATCGCGCTTTCTACCACGCAGCTGCCCGCGCTGTCTTTGCTGGGCATCCTCGACCAAGTTGTGGCGGTGGACAGCGGCTTTTATATCAGCTCTCCAGAAGTGCTCGATAAGATTGAAGCGGGCGAAATCGTCGAGGTCGGCTTTGGCTCGGAAGTGAATGTCGAGCTGGCGCTGGAGCTGACGCCCGACCTGGTGTTGAGCTATGGCTACAATCCCGACACCGATGCGCACCCGGTCTTGCTGGAAGCCGGCATATTCACGGCGCTTGATGCCAGCTGGCGGGAAAATTCGCCGCTGGGGCGGGCTGAATGGCTGAAGCTGCCGGCGCTCTTTTATAATCAAGAAGCGCGCGCCAACGAGGTCTATGCCGACATCCGCGATCAGTACGAGGCGGTGAGCGGCCTGGCTGCTGGTATACCCGAAGAAGAAAAGCCGCGCGTGCTGCTGAATACATTCCTGGCTTATGCCGATGCCTGGCACAGCCCGGGCGCAGACACTTATGTCGGGCAGCTGATACGCGACGCCGGCGCAGACCTGATCCTTGACAGCGATGATCCCGCCGGCAGCCAGCCGTACAGCTTCGAGGCCGCTTATGAACAAGGCTGGGACGCCGATATCTGGCTGGTGGATACCTTTGCGGTTTATACAGCCGATGACTTGCTGGCGCTGGACAGCCGCTTCGCCGATTTCGCAGCCTTCCAGTCGGGCGCGATCTGGAACAACAACCGCGATGTGAACCCCAATGGCGGCAACAATTATTACGAATTGGGCGTCGCCAACCCGCATCTGGCGCTGGCCGACCTGCTGGCGATCTTTCATCCGCAGCTGCTGCCCGATCACGAATTCACCTTTTACCGCCGCTTGAGCGAGGCTTGATATGCTGCGCCTGGCCCGCCTGCCCATCGTCTTGATCGCCTGGCAGGGACGCGAATACGCCGGTGCCAGAACCTGGCTGCTGGTCGCGCTGGCGCTGCTGATGTGCCTGCTGCTGATGCTGAGTCTGGCGCTGGGCTCGGCATCTATCCCGCTGGAGCAGATCTTGACGACGCTGCTGGGGGGAGAAGCCGATAGCACCGCCTGGACGAACATCGTGCTCAAGTTCCGCTTGCCCAGGACGCTGACGGCGATGCTGGCGGGCATGGCGCTGGGAGTCAGCGGGCTGCTGATGCAGACCTGGTTTCGAAATCCGCTGGCCGAGCCTTTCGTGCTGGGCGTATCGTCGGGCGCGAGTCTGGGCGTGGCGCTGATTGTGCTGGGCGCGGGAGCGGCTGGCGGCCTGCTGCTGGGCGGGCTGAACCTGGCTGGCGACCTGCTGTTGACGGCGGCGGCCGGGCTGGGCGCAGCATTGACGATGACGCTGGTCTTGCTGGTGGCGGCGCGCATTCCCAATGGCGTCACCCTGCTCATCCTGGGGCTGATGTTCGGTTATCTGGTGGCGGCGCTGGTCAGTCTGCTGCTCTACTTCGCCTTGCCCGAGCGCATCCAGGCTTACATCAACTGGACATTCGGCTCGTTCAGCGGCGTAACCAGCGACCAGTTGCCGATCCTGACGCTGATTGTCATGGCGGGGCTGCTGCTGGCGGCGGCGCAGGTCAAACCGCTCAATGCGCTGCTGCTGAGCGAGGACTATGCGCGCAGCCTGGGCGTGCCCATGCGGAAGACGCGGCTGGGCATCGTGCTGGCGACGGCTCTGCTGGTCAGCGCGGTCACGGCATTTTGCGGACCCATCGCTTTCATCGGCATCGCCGTACCGCACATTTGCCGCGGTTTGCTGGGCAGCTCTGACCATCGTTTGCTGCTGCCGGGCACGATTCTGGCGGGGGCTTGCGTGGCGCTGGCGGCCGGGCTGATCGCCGAATTGCCGGGCAGCCATATCGTGCTGCCGCTGAATGTGGTAACGGCTTTGCTGGGCGCGCCGGTGGTTATGCTGGTCGCGCTGCGGCGGGCGCGGGGGCTGGCCTGATGAAGGCGCTGGAAACGCGAGCGTTGACAATCGGTTATCGGCGGCGGCGGGGCGATATCGTGCTGGCGCGCGACCTGGACTTGCAGCTGGGGCGAGGCAGCCTGGTCGGCATATTGGGCGCGAATGGCGTCGGCAAATCGACATTGCTGCGTACGCTGGCTTGCATGCAAGCGCCGCTGGCGGGCCAAGTGCTGCTGGATGGCGAAGACGCAGCCCGCATGCTGCCCCTGGATGCAGCGCGGCGGCTGTGCATCGTGCTGACGGCCGCGCCCCAAGACAGCCTGCTCAATGGCTATGCGCTCGTGGCATTGGGCAGATACCCGCACAGCGACTGGCTGGGCAGGCTGAGCAAGTCCGACCGCGCGCAGGTGGACTGGGCATTGCAGGCGACAGGCGCGACAGACCTGGCGGAGCAGCGCGTTTCTCAACTGAGCGATGGGCAGCGGCAAAAGCTGATGATCGCGCGAGCGCTGGCTCAAAATTGCCCGCTGATGCTGCTGGACGAGCCAACCGCCTTCCTGGATTACCCGCGGCGGCTGGAAACACTGCGCTTGCTGCGGCGGCTGACCCGCGAGGCCGACCGCGCCGTTCTCGTTTGCACGCACGAGCTCGATCTGGCTCTGCGTTTTTGCGATGAATTGTGGCTGATGAGCAAAAGGGGCATGCAAGTTGGCTCGCCGGCCGCACTGCTGCGAGATGGCCGCCTTGGCGAGACTTTTGGCATGGAAGGCTTCGGCTTTGGAGACTACGCTGGCGCAGACCTTTCGCAGCCGCTGGAACGTCTGGCAGGCAGCTTGTTATGAGCGAGCGAACCCAGCCAGTCACAACAAAAAATGACCGCCACAAAGGACGGTCATATTCGCTGTGGGCTGTGCAGGACTCGAACCTGCAACCTCCTCGACGTCAACGAGGCGCTCTGCCAGTTGAGCTAACAGCCCGCACACGCTTGCAGCAACGACTATAGCGCATTTTGCGCGTCTTGCAAGGCATATGCCGATTCCAGCCTCATTTGCGCATGCGTTTCGCCGCTTAACGGATGGCGCCGATTTCGCTATAATCTGACAGCCACAGCCGAAAGCAAGCAGCCGTGCCCCAGCCGATAAACGAGCAAATCCGCCAGCGCTTCCGCCAGATCCAGGATGTCAAGTTCGCCAGCGCGCGCGCCGACCCTGCCTTGACCGCGCGATCGCATGAACCCGATATCGTGGTCGAAACCTGGATGAACAGCCGTCTGCACATTTATCTGCTCGCCAAAGCGCCCAAGCCGCGCCAGCTAAAGAGCATCCTCAAGCAGAACACCGGCGGCGGCATCGGCACGCTGTTTCTGGTGAATGCGGCGCTGCTGCCCGGCGATGGATTTTGCGGACGCCTGCGCGATTGGCAAGATGACCTGCGCGTGATGACTTTGGGCGCGATTTATGCCTACAGCCAAGGCAAAGAAGGGCTGCGGCTTATCCAAGTGAACATGGACGAAACGACCCAGCGCGGCGAATTCATCGTTTGGCACAGCGGCGACTTCCCCTGCGATGCCGTTTCTGTGCGGCGGCGCGATTATCAGACGAATATCCGCGGCAGCTGGTTTGTGGGCGATATCGCCTCGCCGCAATTCAAACGCCGCATCAGCGAAGAACGAGCCCGCCAGCGCTTTCATTATCGCACGCGAGGCAGCCAGCCAGGCGACAGCGAGCCCATCAATGCGGCTTATCTGGCCTTGGAGATCGAGGTGGGCGCGGGGCAAGCAGCCGTCAAAGAGGCTTTTCGCAAGCTGGCTCGTGAATATCACCCCGATGTCAGCGCGCATGACAAACACGAAGCCGAGCGCCGCTTCAAAGAAGTCAAACGCGCCTATGACCGCATTCGCATGCATCGGCGCTGGCGATGATGATGGGTCCACCAGGACTCGAACCTGGAACCAATCGGTTATGAGCCGACTGCTCTGACCATTGAGCTATGGACCCGGCGGTGTTGCAACAAAGCGGGTAACGGGATTCGAACCCGTACTGACACCTTGGAAGGGTGGAGTGCTACCGTTACACCATACCCGCCTGGTCGGGGCGCCCGGATTTGAACCGAGGACCTCGCGGACCCAAACCGCGCGCGCTGCCGGACTGCGCCACGCCCCGCCTGCCCTATGATGATACTGAACTTGCGCGGGCGCGTAAAGCCGCATCTGTCAGCCATCCTAGGCAATCGCGTCAAAAGCTTTTACCACCGAGTGCAGCGAGAAAAAGATGAGTGCGCCGAGAGAAAAGCAGGGGTTTGTCTCTGTGCCTCTGTGTCTCTGTGGCAATACAGTGTTAGCCGCAATCGCCCTCCGGCGCGACATATTCCGCGGCGATCCAGCCCCGCGCGCCGTGATAGTCCACCTTGAACCAGTCATCCGTCCGCTCCAGCGCCGTCAGATTGGCGTTGTACGGGATTATGTCGATGACCTCGCCGCAGGCTCAGAGCGGAGATTCAGCGCGTACCGCAGCAGCACCATGCAGCCGCTCAGACTCTGGTTGCCTTGCGCCGGCGCGGCAGCCGACTGCGCCTGCGGAGCGGGCGCCTGCATCTGCGGGGCGGGCTGACCTGGCACCAGCGCAACCTGGCCAGCGCCATTGATCACCGCGCATGTGTAGCTGTTCGGCTGGCTGTAAGCGGGCAGATCCGTCACCGTCCGCGGCAGCAAGGTCGTGTCGATGAACTTGATCGAGCCTCTGCTCTCCCAGAAGCAGACTTCCGTATTCGGCGTGACCCAGCCCCAAATGTCCACGACAGCGCTGGGCATGGCGGCGATCACATCGGGATGCCCAATGCCCATACCCTCCACGCGCTGACAGCTTGTGCCGCTGCTGGCGTTGTTGACGACGATGTAAGGCTGCAGCGTCAGGCAGCTTTGCGCGGGCGAATAACGGATGAACGGACTGGGCGTTATTGTCGGTTCGATGCGCTGTTCACTGCGCTCTTCCTCGCCGTCTTCGTCATCGTCATGGTCATCGACTGGCGGCTGTACCGGCGCGGCTGCGATGATGGCGGTCGCCGTGGGCGAGCTGGTGGCTGTGGGCGTATCCAGCATAGTCGGCGTAATCGTGGGCGTATTGGTCGCCGTTGCTGTGGCTGTCGCGGTGGCAGTAGCAATGGGCGAGGCTGTAGCTGTCGGCGTGTTGGTGACTGTCGGAGTCAGTGTAGCAGTCGGGGTAATAGTCGGCGTATTGGTCGCCGTTGCCGTGGCTGTCGCGGTGGCAGTAGCAATGGGCGTGTTTGTGACTGTCGGCGTGATCGTCGGCGTCGGCGTGAGTAGGCGTTGCGGCGGCGTTGGCGTGAACGTCGCGGTCGGCGTGAACAGTCGCAGTAGCGTTGCGGTTGGCGTGACCGTCGCGGTCGGCGTGATTGTCGCGTCGGCGTTGCGGTGGGCGTGCGTTGCGGTCGGCGTAACAGTCGCGGTAGCCGTTGGCGTGACCGTAGCGGTGGGCGTGATCGTCGGCGGCGTGGGCGTGATTGTCGCGGTCGGCGTAACAGTCGCAGTAGCCGTTGGCGTGACCGTAGCGGTCGGCGTGATCGTCGCGGTCGGCGTTGCGGTGGGCGTGATTGTCGCGGTTGGCGTAACAGTCGCAGTCGGCGTTGATTGTCGCGTAGCGGTCGGCGTGATTGTCGCGGTCGGCGTTGCGGTTGGCGTGATTGTCGCGGTCGGCGTAACAGTCGCAGTAGGCGTTGGCGTGACCGTAGCGGTCGGCGTGATCGTTGCGGTTGGCGTGATCGTTGCGGTCGGCGTGACAGTCGCGGTGGCGGCGTAACAGTCGCAGTCGGCGTAATAGTCGCAGTAGCGTAACAGTCGCGTCGGCGTGACCGTAGCGGTTGGCGTGAACAGTCGCGGTCGGCGTAACAGTCGCAGTTGGCGTTGGCGTGACCGTAGCAGTTGGCGTGACCGTCGCGGTTGGCGTGATCGGTGGGCATGACCGTAGCGGTAGGCGTGATTGTCGCGGTTGGCGTAACAGTCGGCGTTGGCGTGACCGTAGTTGGCGTTGTCGCGGTCGGCGTAACAGTCGTAGCGGCGTTGGCGTGATCGTCGGCGGTGGGCGTGACCGTAGCGGTCGGCGTGATTGTCGCGGTGGCGTAACAGTCACAGTTGGCGTTGGCGTGACCGTAGCAGTTGGCGTGAGTCGCGGTCGGCGTAACAGTCGCGGTCGGCGTCGGCGTGACCGTAGCGGTTGGCGTGACCGTAGCGGTCGGCGTGATTGTCGTGGGCGTGATCGTTGCGGTAGGCGTGCGGTCGGCGTCGGCGTAACAGTCGCAGTAGCCGTTGGCGTGACCGTAGCCGTGGGCGTGATCGTTGCGGTTGGCGTAACATCGTCGCAGTCGGCGTAACAGTCGCAGTAGCCGTTGGCGTGACCGTAGCAGTTGGCGTAATCGTCGCGGTCGGCGTGGGCGTGATGGTCGGCGTCGGTGTAACAGTCGCAGTAGCCGTGGGCGTGACCGTAGCGGTCGGCGTGATCGTCGGCGTAGGCGTGATTGTCGCAGTTGGCGTTGCGGTTGGCGTGACAGTCGCGGTCGGCGTAACAGTCGCAGTAGCCGTTGGCGTGACCGTAGCGGTCGTGGGCGTAACAGTCGCAGTAGCCGTTGGCGTGACCGTAGCCGTCGGCGTGATCGTCGGCGTGGGCGTGATCGTCGCAGTTGGCGTTGCGGTCGGCGTAACAGTCGCGGTCGGCGTAACAGTCGCAGTAGCCGTTGGCGTGACCGTAGCGGTGGGCGTGACCGTAGCGGTAGGCGTGATCGTCGCGGTCGGCGTTGCGGTCGGCGTAACAGTTGCGGTCGGCGTCGGCGTGACCGTAGCGGTAGGCGTGATAGTCGGCGTCGGCGTGATTGTCGCAGTTGGCGTTGGCGTGACCGTCGGCAGTAGGCGTCGTCGCGTTGGCGTGATTTCGGCGTGGGCGTAACTGTCGGCGTGCCGTTGGCGTGGGCGTGATCGTCGGCGTGGGCGTGATTGTCGCAGTAGCGTTGCGGTCGGCGTTGTCGGCGTCGGCGTGATTGTCGCGGTTGGCGTGACCGTCGGCAGTAGGCGTAATTGTCGCGGTCGGCGTTGGCGGTCGACCGTAGCGGTCGGCGTGATTGTCGCGCGTCGGCGTAACAGTCGCGGTCGGCGTCACGCCAACGGCTACTGCGACTGTTACGCCAACCGCGACAATCACGCCCACGCCGACGATCACGCCCACCGCTACGGTCACGCCAACGCCGACCGCGACTGTTACGCCAACCGCGACTGTTACGCCCACTGCGACGATCACGCCGACCGCAACGATCACGCCCACGCCGACAATCACGCCGACCGCTACGGTCACGCCAACGGCTACTGCGACTGTTACACCGACCGCGACAATCACGCCCACGCCGACGATCACGCCGACCGCGACTGTTACGCCGACCGCAACGCCAACTGCGACAATCACGCCGACGCCGACGATCACGCCCACCGCCACGGTCACGCCAACGTCGCTACTGCGACTGTTACGCCGACCGCGACAATCACGCCAACCGCAACGCCAACTGCGACAATCACGCCGACGCCTAGGCGTCACGCAGACGCCTACACTCACGCCTACTGCAACAATTACGCCAACGCCGACCGCGACGATCACGCCCACCGCTACGGTCACGCCGACGCCGACCGCGACTGTTACACCGACCGCGACAATCACGCGTGACCTACGCCGACGATCACGCCTACTGCTACGGTCACGCCAACGCCGACTGCGACTGTTACGCCGACCGCGACTGTTACGCCAACCGCAACGCCTACCGCAACAATCACGCCCACCGCTACGGTCACGCCAACGGCTACTGCGACTGTTACGCCGACTGCGACAATCACGCCCACGCCGACGATCACGCCCACCGCTACGGTCACGCCAACGGCTACCGCGACTGTTACACCGACCGCGACAATCACGCCCACCGCAACGCCGACCGCGACAATCACGCCGACCGCGACTGTTACGCCGACCGCAACGCCAACTGCGACGATCACGCCAACCGCTACGGTCACGCCAACGCCGACCGCAACGATCACGCCGACGCCGACGATCACGCCGACAGTCACAAACACGCCCATTGCTACTGCCACCGCGACAGCCACGGCAACGGCGACCAATACGCCGACTATTACCCCGACTGCTACACTGACTCCGACAGTCACCAACACGCCGACAGCTACAGCCTCGCCCATTGCTACTGCCACCGCGACAGCCACAGCAACGGCGACCAATACGCCCACGATTACGCCGACTATGCTGGATACGCCCACAGCCACCAGCTCGCCCACGGCGACCGCCATCATCGCAGCCGCGCCGGTACAGCCGCCAGTCGATGACCATGACGATGACGAAGACGGCGAGGAAGAGCGCAGTGAACAGCGCATCGAACCGACAATAACGCCCAGTCCGTTCATCCGTTATTCGCCCGCGCAAAGCTGCCTGACGCTGCAGCCTTACATCGTCGTCAACAACGCCAGCAGCGGCACAAGCTGTCAGCGCGTGGAGGGTATGGGCATTGGGCATCCCGATGTGATCGCCGCCATGCCCAGCGCTGTCGTGGACATTTGGGGCTGGGTCACGCCGAATACGGAAGTCTGCTTCTGGGAGAGCAGAGGCTCGATCAAGTTCATCGACACGACCTTGCTGCCGCGGACGGTGACGGATCTGCCCGCTTACAGCCAGCCGAACAGCTACACATGCGCGGTGATCAATGGCGCTGGCCAGGTTGCGCTGGTGCCAGGTCAGCCCGCCCCGCAGATGCAGGCGCCCGCTCCGCAGGCGCAGTCGGCTGCCGCGCCGGCGCAAGGCAACCAGAGTCTGAGCGGCTGCATGGTGCTGCTGCGGTACGCGCTGAATCTCCGCTCTGAGCCTGCTGGCGAGGTCATCGACATAATCCCGTACAACGCCAATCTGACGGCGCTGGAGCGGACGGATGACTGGTTCAAGGTGGACTATCACGGCGCGCGGGGCTGGATCGCCGCGGAATATGTCGCGCCGGAGGGCGATTGCGGCTAAGGCAGCAGCTCTGTAGTACGGGCGATCCGCCGAGTTGCCCACAATCTGCATTGGGACGAGCCAACAGCGTCTCGCCCGTCAAATCTCTGTTCCCCTCTGCCGCTGCACTTGACATCGTTGCTGCGCGGCGTATACTGTCTGGCACGACAGCCCTGATGGCGGAACTGGCAGACGCGCACGGTTGAGGGCCGTGTCCTTAACGGGGTGGAGGTTCGAGTCCTCTTCAGGGCATAGAGCAGTTCGCCAGGCTGGCGGGCTTTTTTGTTGCGCCAAACTGCAAGCGCTTGTACACTGCCTTTGTGATGTTGTCGGTGTCTCCGAATCAAAATGGATTGTTACAAGGGACACTTATGAGCAATTCCAAATCGACTGCGCTGAAAAACGCGCATGAACGCATTGAACGCGGCGAACTGGAAGCGGCGCAAGAGATCCTCGTGCCGCTGTTGGAGGCGGATGCCGATGACGCTGCTGTCTGGTGGGTATATGCTCATGCCGTTCGCGACAGCAGCATCGGGCAGGCGGCATTGCGGCGCGTGCTGGAGCTGGACCCCCAATATCCGGGCGCGCGCGAGCTCGTGCAAGACTTAAATCAAGTCGATGCGCCGCTTCTGACCGTTGAGCCTTTGATGGCAGTGGAGTCCGCGTCAACGCAGAATGCAGATATCGACATCGACGATTGGGAAGACCTGCAATCTGCTGTTGGCGCGCCGCAGACCGACCGATCGCCGCGCGTTGGCACCACTGTATTGGTGGCGGCTTTGCTGCTGCTGGTCGTGGGTGGCGGATTGATCGCAACTGGCGCTGTCGACATCAACCAGCTGCTTTCGGGCATATTGCCGACTGTACAGCCTGCTACCGTGGTCGAATTAGGGGGCGCGCAGCCCGGCGACAGCGATACATTTCGCATTCGCACGGCTGTTCCGCAAGAAGAAATCTCGCCCGCGGCCACTGCGCAGGAACAAGCAGCCGCCAGCCCAGAGCCGACGCTGAGCGCCATAGAAGAGCAGCAAGAAAATCGAGCGACTTCGCCGACTGTCGCCGCGGTGGCAGAGCGGCAGGCAGAAGCCCCGCGCGAACCAAATCCTGACGCGGCTGACGAACCTGCGCAGGCGGCTGGACCATCGTCGACGCCCGCGCTAAGCCTGACCGTTGTGCCGCTTCCCAAAGCCGAAAGTGACTATGCCCAGCGGGTTGCGCAGCTGGTTCGTGATTTCACGCTGGATCCCGGCTGGGCATTCCTGCGCGACTCAGACGCTGGCAACACCCTGGTCATGCAATCTTGCGCATTGCCGGGCACGGATTTCAACGCCAAGGTCGCGTCCATCATGCATGCGGTAGTGACGCGGGCGGACGAGATCCCTGCCGAGCTGGATGCGGTGGCGGCTGGCTTGTTGAACTGCGACGATCCAGACGCGGCGCTGCGCATAATCGGGACAGAAGTGGGTCTGATCCGCGACTATGCCAGCGGCGTGATCGACGACCGGGATTTCCAGCGCGCGTGGAAGCAGCTGGGTTGAATCGCGTCTTGCTTGCCCCTATGATACTGGTTCTGCCCGACGCCGACCGTCAGCGAGCCGAGCATGAGCGCGCCCCGAAAACTCGTAACCCGCAATCGCAAAGCCCAGCGAGACTACGATGTGCGCGATCGTTACGATGCTGGCCTGGCGCTGATGGGCTCGGAAATCAAGTCCATCCGCAATGGCAGCATCAATATCGGCGATGGCTATGTGCAGGCGAAAGATGGCGAGCTGTGGCTGGTCAACATTCACATCGCGCCCTACAAAGACGCCCGCAGATTTGGACACAGCGACCCGCGGCGTCCCCGCAAGCTGCTGCTGCATCGGCGTGAAATCAACCGCATCATCAGCAAACTGCGCGAAGGCGGCATGACAGCTATTCCGCTGCAAGTTTACCTGGAGCGTGGACGCGCCAAGGTCGAGATCGGCGTGGCGCGCGGCAAAAAGCGCTATGACAAACGCGCCGACCTGGCAAAGCGCGATGCCAACCGTCAAATCGAACGCGCGCTGAAAGACCGCTAGCTGCCGGGAGTGGCGAACTTGCTGGATATGGACCCCCCCCCCCCCTCGGTCCCCCCGACAGGTCAGGGGGAGGCAAGCATTGGCTACCCTCTCCGTCCCGACGGGGAGGGGCTGGGGGTGGGGTTAGAAAGAGAACCATCCACCGATTTAGACACTCCCTAGCTGCTTGGCGCTTGAACAAAGCGACCGATTTGGCTACAATCTGCGCAGGTCCCACACAACAAATTGCGGAAGACGGCATGGTGCATAACCAGATGAGCAAGCCGCGTGTCCTTTCGGGCATTCAGCCTTCGGGCAACCTGACAATCGGCAATTACCTGGGCGCACTCAAGCAATGGGTGGCGGTGCAGCAGAAGTACGACTGCTTTTATTGCGTGGTCGACCTGCACGCCATCACCACGCCGCAGGACCCCGCCGAGCTGCGACAGAAAACGCGCGAAAGCGCCGCCATCTATATCGCGTCGGGCATCGACCCGGACATCTCGACCATTTTCGTGCAGTCGCAGATACCGGCGCATTCGGAGCTGGCCTGGATGCTGACCTGCATGGCACCGTTGGGCTGGCTGCAGCGCATGACGCAGTTCAAAGACAAAGCCGGCAAGCAAGCGCAGGAATCCATCGGCGCTGGGCTGCTCAATTATCCCAGTTTGATGGCAGCCGATATCCTGCTGTATCACGCCGAGCTCGTGCCCGTCGGCGATGACCAAAACCAACACCTGGAGTTCACCCGCGACCTGGCGCAGCGCTTCAATCATCTGTATGGCGAGACTTTTACCATGCCGTCGGTGATGAATCCGCAGGCTGGCGCGCGCATCATGGGCTTGGATAATCCGACCGCCAAGATGTCCAAAAGCGAAGACTCGGACAACCATGCCATCTTCCTGCTGGACGAGCTGCCGCGGGCTCGCAAGAAGATCATGCGCGCGGTGACCGACTCGCGCCGCGAAATCGGCTTCAGCAGCGATCCCGAGCGGGCCGGCGTCAACAACCTGCTGGCGATCTACCAGGCGATTAACGGCGATTCGCGCGAAAGTATCGAGTCGCACTTTGCTGGCAAGGGCTATGGCGATCTCAAGCGCGATGTTGCCGATAGCGTCCTGGGGGCGCTGGAACCGCTGCAGGCGCGTTATCACCAGTTGATGAACGAAACCGGCTACCTCGATTCGGTGCTGCGGCAGGGGCGCGAGAAAGCCGCTGCCATCGCCGAAGACACGCTCAAGCTGGCGCAAGAACGGGTTGGTTTTTTGGCGGCAACTTGACGGCGTTCGCGGCGTGGTCTAGAATGCTTGCAGCCGCCCCATTCGTCTAGCGGCCCAGGACGTGGCCCTCTCAAGGCCAAAACAGGGGTTCGAGTCCCCTATGGGGCAAAGCAGCCCTCAGTCGGCAATTGGCTGGGGTTTTTCGTTTGACGGCGCGACTCCTGCTCGAATAGTGTGCAGCGGCTGTTGCGCCGATGTACAATACGCGGTGGGCGAATGATGTATGGAGGCGCGGAATGCTTACCCAAGAACAAGTGGCGGAATTCAAAGAAAATGGCTACCTCGCAGTCGACAAGCTGCTCGACTACGAGCTCGACATCCAGCCGGTCATAGCTGAATACCAGCAGCTGCTGGACGATCTTTGCGCGCAGTGGGTGGCGGAAGGGTGGCTGTCAGAGACATACAGCCACTTGCCGTTCGAGCGCCGGCTGGTGGAGGCCTATCGCGCCGGCTGCAGCTATGAGAATCACTTTGATATCGCGCTGCCCAACAGCGGCGTCCAGCCCGATACGCCCATCCACTTGGGTCCCGCCGTGTTTGATTTGCTGCGCAGCCCGCGCATGCTGTCGGCTGTCGAGTCGCTCATCGGCGGCGAGATTTACAGCAACCCCATCCAGCATGTGCGCATCAAACCGCCCGCCAGCGTCATCAACGCCCATGACGAAAACCGCCCGCTTATCGGCAGAGCGCACTGGCATCAGGACAATGGGGTGGTGCTGCCAGAGGCGGACGAAACCAGCATGGTCACCGCCTGGGTCGCGGTGACCGAAGCCACGGTTGACAATGGCTGCCTGCAAGTGCTGCCAAAGAGCCATCGCGAAGGCATGTCCCTGCATTGCCCGACCACCGAACAGCTGGGCATCCCCGAAGCGCTGATCCCGCAAGCAGAAGCCAAGCCTGTGCCGCTGAGTCCGGGTGGGGTGCTCTTCCTCCATCCCATGTGCAAACACGCTTCGCTGGACAACCGCAGCGATGCCTTCCGCTGGAGCTTTGATCTGCGCTACAACCCGATCGGCCAGCCAAGCGGACGCCCGCATTTTCCCGGATTCGTGGCGCAAAGTCGGCTGAACCCGCAGACGGAACTGGACGATGCAGAAGAATGGGCGCGGCTGTGGCTGGATGCGCGCGATCGGCTGGCGCAGGTCGATGGCGTCAAGACGCACCGCTGGGATAGCGATGACCCGCTTTGCGCTTGATCTTGCGCGCTTCGAGCAGTGCATGGGCAGACAGAAACGAAAATAACTCGATAGAAACAGATGTATAAAGAGTTATAGTTGATCCTGTCTGTGAAAATCCGGCGCTTGTATTACCCGACCAATGGCGAGCATGCGAATTCTGCCCATGTCTGAGGCCTATCGCATCCCGGCGCAAAGCATCCGCAGCGAACTCGTCATCCGCAAGTCGCGCTTTTTGACGACTGTTGCGCCCGCCGCCACCGTCACGCGCGTCCGCGAGTTCATCGCTGGCGTACGCGAGGAAATGCCCGAAGCCAGCCACCATGTTTACAGATTTCTTGTGGGCTTCGGCAACACTGTCACCGAAGGCATGAGCGACGATGGCGAGCCAACTGGAACGGCCGGTCCCCCTACCCTGGCGGTGCTGCGCGGTTCGGGCATTGGCGATATTGCGCTGGTGACAACGCGCTACTTAGGTTTGCTGCGCCAGCTTCTGCGCCACGAGCCGCCGCACTTGGCTGATAGCGGCATGCGAGGGCGAGATCGCTTCTGCCAGCATGATATATCCCCGCGCGTCATCCATCTGATCGCTGACGATCAGCGCCATCGCCATCTGCGCCAACAAAGGCACATCGTAGGGGAATGCCTCCAGGCTGGCGTTTAGCTTGTCGATGGCTGCGTCGCGCTGACTGTCCGCCCAGTGCAGCTGCGCCAGGGCCAATGCCAATTGCGGGTCGCCGCCGACTGCCGCTTCCGCTTCGTTCAAAACTTCCAGCGCCGTCTCACGATCTTGCCAGCTGAGATAACAGCGCGACAGCGCCAAATGCAGATCGACCAGCAGCGGCGCGATTTCGCAGGCGCTCTCCAGCAACTCGATATCTCGCTCGGCGACGGCTTTTCCCGCGCTCAGCGTCAGGCGTATCTCGCCAAGCGCTTCTTCAAAGCCCGGCTGGCTCAACTGCAATTCGATGCGCTGCAGCTCTAGTTCCAGCGGGTCGTCTTCATGGATACGCTCGCGGCATTGATCGATCCAGCCTGCGGCGCGGTCATGGTCGCCCGCTTCATAAGCCAACTGCGCCAAACACAGGCCGGCATTGACATTGATGTGGGCCTGGGCTTGCAAGATCGCTTCCGCTGGCGAAAAGTCTCCAAGATCGAGCAGCCGATCGCAAGTTTCGCCCAGAAAATCGCCATGCAGGTCGCTTTCGACCAGGCGCTCAAAATAAATCCACAGTTCATCATCTTCGGCATCAATCATATAACCGAGCGCCAGCTGCAGCGCGCCGAGATTGCGCGGGTTTTGTGCATGGTGCAGCTTCAGCGCGTTGGCGATTTCTTGCGATATATGCGCGTCTTCCACAACTTCATCGGGGTCGATCAGCAGCACATCATCGATTTGCCAGCTTTGCGCTTCCGCCGTCATCAACAACTGCGCATATTGCAGGTGCAAAGCGGGATGCTGAATGCCCGCCTCAAATGCGCTCTGCACTACATCCACCGCTCCGGCGAACTTGCCGGCGTCCAGCAGAATCTCCGCCAGGCTGTGCCACATGCTCGCATCGGCAGCATCGTCCAAGCGATTTTGCAGCGCATGGACAGCCAGATCCTGGTAGCCGAGCTCCGCCAAACCCAGCGCAATCGCCGATATCGCGGCGCGCTTGTTCAATATCGCTGGTTCACGCAGTTGTGGTATCAGCGCCTCGCCGAACTCTTCCAGCCCGGCTTGCATGACTTGCTTCGCCATCATGCCCAGGCACCAATCGCTGAATTCGTTCTCGTGGCGCAGGCTGTGCGCCGCTGCTTCCTCGAATTGCGCCGTGATATCCGCCTCGCTCCACTCCGCGCCCCAATGCAGCAGATACACATCCAGATTCCAGTCAAAGACCAAGGGCAGCAGTTCAACCAGGTCAGCTTCCTGCGCGGCCGGCGCATAACTGATGAGGGCTGGCGCGCTGCTACCGCTGTCCAGTTCTGCTATCAGCTTGGCGGCCACGGTTGGCAATCCGTTGACGACATCGGCAAAGGAGTCGAAGTCGTAGCGATAATCCACGCCTTCTTCGCCACTGAGCAAGCTCAAATCGGCGCTCAAAGTGAGGCTGACCCGCTCGGCGACATCCAGCCTTCCCCACAGCTGCACATTGTCTGCCAAGCCCGCCAGCTCCCAGTCATCGGGCGTGAACTGATAATCGTCAGCGCTGATCTCGCTGCTGTCGCTGTTGGCGTCGATTCGGGCGAAGCAGCGATAGATGCGCGTATCGGGATACTGCTCCAGCAGGTAGGCCAGGCAGGCTGCCAGCCCCATGGCGACCTCTGGCATATCGGCGCAAACAATGGGATACAAGCCGATCCGCAAGCGCTCGCCGCTCTGGATGGATTGCGCAAGTCCAGCTGCGCTGCCGAAGATGGACGAAGGCGCGCCAACTTCCTGCTGCCGCTTCCCCAGCCGCTTCATCCTTTCCGCCGCGATGTTCATAGCCTCTCCAATCAAAACACCCTGCCGAGAAGACAGGGTGCATTGTTCGCTGCTGCCTGACGAATGAAAAGCCGCGCCACTCAGCCGACTACGCCCAGCCCGCCGACATTGCCGCGCGTGACCACATAGTCGCCGTGCAGCCAGCCCGTCCCGAAGCTGCCCGTTGCCTGATACCAGGTGCCATCGCCTGATTTTCCAGTCAGCTCCAACACAGTCCCGCCATTCACAATCGTCACGCTGCCGTGGCTCGTGCCGGGACCCGAGCGAATGTGCAGGCGCGCTGTATTGACGATCGCTCGCGGCGTCTCGCCATTCAAGTGAGACGATGCGCCGGGCACGCGCGAAAAGTCGCCGCGAGACGCCGTATAGGATGCGTTCACCCAGCCCGCTCCGTCGTTGGTCTGGATTTCAAACCAGTTGCCGTTGCCCGCGCCGCCGGTGACCAGCAGCCGCGAACCGCCCGGCACAGTCAGAATGATATCATTGCCCAAGCCCGGACCCGAACGCACATTGAGATACGCGGTATTCACAACCAAATGCGGCGCGCCACCCAGAATCGCGCTGTCGCTAGCCGAATAGATATGCAGCGATATGCCCGTCTGCGGAACATTGTCGTAGTTACCGCGCGTGGCGGTGTAAATGTGCCGCAGCCAGCCAGCGCCCGCAGCCGTTTCGACCTTGTACCAGTGCCCGTCGAGGGAGATTTCCACAACCGGCAGCTCCGTGCCACCGGTCACAACCGCTACGACCGGGTAGTTGACGCCAGGACCTTCGCGCACATTCAGGTACGAAGTGTTCACGACCACACGCGCCGTGCCAGGCGCAATATCGCCAGTGGCTGTCGTCAATCCATCGGGAGCGCCCGCCCAGGGAATCCCGGAGAAGTCGCCGCGTTTGATGGTGTAATTGCTATTGACATAGCCGTTGCCAGCATCCGATTCGACCTCGTACCAGTTCAGATCGCGCGCGCGCATGACTACCGGCAGGATCGTTCCGCCCGGCACGACTGTGACAACTGCGTTCCCAACGCCAGGACCAGAGCGCACATTGAGATACGATGTGTTGACGATGAGATGCGCTGGCGATTGCGCAATTGCCAGTGGCCCGGCCAGCGCAACCATCAGCAGCAATAAACCAAACAGCGCAAGTCGATGACTCTTTTTTCCTTTAAGCATATCTCCCCCCGAATTCGGCTACCCGACAGCGTTTTCTGTCAGAACAACAGGTAGTATATGCGCCACCGGCAAAGTGGGCAAACGCGGCGCGCCCCGATTTGACAGGTCGGCGAGGCTATGCTAGGCTATGCCCAATGTGCGAGAGGCGAAGGGACCAGAGATGGTAATGGCAGCACAGCAAGTCGACATCCTGACGGAAACACCTGCTCTGACTGTGACGCCGGCAGCGGTGTCTATCATCAAGAACCTGCTTGAACAGCGCGACATCCCGCAGCACGCTCTGCGCGTTTTTGTGACGGGAGGCGGGTGCTCGGGCTTGCAGTACGGCATGGCTTTTCAAGAAACGCCTGAAACGGGCGATACCGTCGTCAACGGCGGTGGCGTGCGGCTGCTCATCGACCCGACCAGCATGATGTATCTGCGCGGCGCGACGATCGACTATGTAGACAGCTTGATCGGCGGCGGCTTCCGCATCGACAATCCCAATGCGGCATCCAGCTGCGGCTGCGGGCATTCATTCAAATCGGACGACCAGGCTGCGGGCGAAGCGGCTGGCTGTGGCACCTGCGGAAGTTATTAACTCCGCAAGAAGCTGATCAGCACGCCCAATATGCCGAGGCCGCCCAGCGCCAATATTGGCAAGATCGGCGGCAGGTCTGGCGCGCGAGATTCGTCGCTGGCGGCGATGCGCAGTTGATCCCCGATGGGCGATTGCGTGGCGGCCGGCGGCGTAAAGGTGGGCAGTGGCGTGGACGCCAGGACTGCTCCGGCTTGTGCGCTGTCGGCTGGCGCGGTCGCCAAGGCGATTGTGCGGTCGTCGGCTTGGGCTGCCCCCCCCGTGTTGCCCGAAGCGATCGCGTCGAAATTATCGATCACTTCGATCTGCGACAAATCTCCGTTCAGTTCAACCAGATCGCCATACACCCAGGCGCTGCCGCTCGGCGACAGGTCAAATCGGAATTCGTACCAGCGGAAGTAATTGCGCAGCACAGGATACGCTGTGCCGCTGACGATCTTGCCCAGCAGCGCGCTTTCTACATCGGGCAGCGCGCGCACATTGACCTCGCCAGCCGATGCCAGGGCTTGCAAGCGGGCTGCGGGCAAATCCGTATTGATTGGCGGGACAGTCGGCGATTCCACATCGGTTTGCGCAATGACGGGCGTGGCGCGCACCAGGACGGCGGGCACCGGCGTCGCGCTCGCTCGCTGTGCCAGCGCGCTGCCTGACCATGCGGACAGGAGGATCGCCAATAGCGCCACCCAGGTCAATCTGATTGGGCTCTGCCCCTCGCTCACCATGAGATCGCGTTGATGTCGTTGTACCGCCCCTGCTCTGCCACCACACTGCGGTTGTCCGCCTGATTCACCAGAAAACCCTGATAGAGCTGGTTGCCCATACCAATCACCTGCCAGCCGCTCATGACAAATGGCGCGACTGTTGCGCCAGTCGGGCAGCGCGTGCAGTCGGCCGGCAGCCATTCGCCATTGTAGCGCCGGGCTATGTGCAGGTGGGTGGCATTTGAATAGCCGCCGATGCAGGCTGGATATCCCAGCAAATTGCCGGCCTCGACAACTTGCCCGACTTGCAGCGCATTGTGATGGTCGATATGCAGATACAGAATCGTCCAGCCGCTGCCTTCGTTGCCATCGCCATCCAGGTCGAGCACAACCAAGCCTTCTGCCAAGCGCGCTATCACGCCGTCCGCCACGGCTGTTGCTGCGAATGACGACTCGTAACAGCCAAAAGCAGCCGCGGACTCGTCCGGCGGCGCGAAGTCAATCGCCGACCAGGCGCTTCCGTTGCCCCAGCCGCCATGAAAACCCCCGGTGAAGCGCCATACCTCGTCTCGCGGGAAAGGCAGCGTCAATTCCGGTTGTCGAAGGTCCTCCGGCACAGTCACATGGGCATCGGCGAAAGGATCGCCAAAAAGCGCGCGGTATGTCTTGCCCAAGCCCGACTCTCCCACCGCGTCGCGCCATTTCGCCGGCGAAAGCAGTTGCGAAAGCACAGCCTGCACAGCGACTGTGGCGGCATTCAGCGATGGATCAAAGTGCAGGTCGCTATCATCGGAGAACTTCAATTGTGTCGCGCCGCGGTACTTCCAATCGTAATATCCCTGATTGAGTTGGTCGGCCAGCCAGCCAAGCTGACTGTACAAGCCCGCGCGGTCGATGCCGTATGCCTGCCGCAGCAAAGGATAAATCCGCGCATCATTGTCGACATCTCGCACAGACAGCAAGCGGGCAAAATGTTCCAGGAAAGCCAGCAGGACGCGCGCATCCACACTGAATTCTCGCGACACGCGTTCGACGATCTGCGCCGCGCTGAATTGACCTGAATCCAGCGTGACAGTCATATCGCGCAGAACGCCCGGCTGCCCGGCAATAAAGTCGGCGACATCAAAGCCCGCGCTGTTCACCGAGCGCACCAGCCGCGAATCGGCCAAGATGCGCAGCGCCTCGGTGTAGTCGACAGCGACTATTGGCAAGACCAGCGCGTCACCCACATTCAGCAGGTCGGGATTGGGCAGGTTGTTGGCGGCCAGCAAGTCGCCCACCGAAATATTGTAACGAAGCGCGATGCGCGTGATCGTTTCGCCAGCGGCCACCGTGTGCGTGACGACCCGCGTTGCAGCAGGCGCGGGCGTGGCTTGCTGCAACGCCTGGACGATCAGACGGGTGGTCGCGGTCGGCAAAGCAACTGTCGCTTGCGGCGTGGCGATCGCGCTGGATATCCCCAAATCGCCACCGCCATTCGCAGTCGGTCTGGCGGCGCAACTGGCTAGCAAGATGCAAAAAGACAAAACAGACAACACTAGGGTGGCTGCGCCGGGCACGCTATACTTGCGGAAATAGCGGTTGCGGATTCGTGACATCAGGAGGACATTATGGCAGAAGCGCAAGCAGTGCGAGCGACATTCGCGGGCATGGTCGCGCGATTCGCGCCTGAAAAAGCGGCGGGCCTGACTGCCACCATTGCTTTCAGCCTCAGCGGCGACAACGGCGGCTTGTTCTGGATCAAGGTCGCGGATGGCGCTGCAGAAACGGGCGAAGGCAGCGTCGCCAGCGCAGATATGACCGTGCATGCCAGCGCCGACGACTGGTTCACTGTGGCCATTGGCGAACTAAACCCCATGCAAGCCTTCATGACCGGCAAGCTCAAAATACAGGGCGATATGGGCTTGGCGATGAAGATGCAGTCTCTATTTGCTGGCTGACCCGCATTGCCGCCACCTCAACCACTGCCGTAGACCCCAGCAGTCGCGCTCAGCCCAAAACTGAATGCCGCTGCGTCCAGCGCTTCGTCGATAGCATACGCCATGTTGTCATCGACTGCCGACTCGGCCAGGTCGCTCAGCATGTCAAGGGCGCGCCGACCGCCTATCTCGCCCAGCGCAGCGATCGCAGCCAGTTGAATCTCGCCATCATCGCTTTGCGCCAGCTTGCCGATGCGCGGCACCGCTTGTTTTAGCTGCAGCTGCCCACAGGCCGCGATCGCCTCATATACGCATTCGTCATCGTCGCCAGCTAATTCTTCCAGCAGCGCATCACCCCAGATGCTGTTGCAAGTCCGCCCCATGGCGAAGACTGCGCCGATTTTCATTTCGTGGCTGCCATGCTCATACGCCGCGCGAATCAAACCGCTCACATGGGGATGACTCGAATTCGCCAATGCCTCCAGCGCCCGCCGCCGCACGGTATCAGGCTGTTGTGGATCGGTGTGCAGGCGCAAGGCAATTTGCTGGGCTTCTTCCGCCATGTCGACCGCGATGCCGCCATATTCGCCCAGCAGCAAAAAACGTCCCAGGCCAGTCAGCGCGCTGGCACGCACACCCGCATCTTCATCGCTGGCCAGGCGCATAAAGCGCTGCATCGTCGCGGGCGATTCATCAAACCACAACAGATCAATGGCCGCCGCGCGCACCAGGCTGCTGCTGTCCGCCAGCGCCATTTCGGCAATTTCTCGGAAGTTTAGCTCGAACAGCGCTTCGCTGGAGTCGGTAAGGGCGCGGAGCACTTGCACTTTGAAAGCGGCTGGCAGTCGCGACCAGCTGCGCGAGATGGCCGCACGCTCGGCTGGAGACAAATCGCTCAATCCATAGATGATCGCGGCTGAAACGACAGATTGCCCGCCAGCCGCCCCGGCCTGCAGCGCCGCGACAACTTCGTCCGGCGAAGGCTTCTGCTTCTCCAACGCCGCCATCTCTTGCTCAAAGCCGTTCATCACGCGCGCTCGCTCGTTCAACCGATGCTGGGCGGGTTGACCAGGTCATAGATCATGATGACCGCGCCAAGCATAAGCAGCAGCGATATGCCGATCATGTGAACACGCCCTTCGATCTTCGGGTCGACCGGTTTGCCGCGCAGCATCTCAATCAGCACGAAGACGATGCGTCCGCCGTCCAGCGCCGGGATAGGCAGCAAGTTGCTGATGCCCAGGAAGATGCTGATCAAGGCGATGAAGTTGAGCATGATGGCGGGACCTTCGTTCAAGCTGCGCTGCAAGAATTCGCCGCCGATGATGCTGATGCCGATGATGCTGATGGGGCGCGCATCGCGGCCTGTGAGCGAGCCATCCAACAGCTGGCCCGGTATAGACGCGATCAAACGGAAAGTCCCGGCAGTGGTGCGCAAGCTGTGCGCGATGGCATCGGGCACAGTCTGCGGGACGAGTTCTTTCTTGTAGCCGGCGTTGGCAAAGCGCGTGGCATCGCCCAGGCCAAACTGCGAGCGGATCAAAATGCCCAGCCTGCCCTGCCCCTCTGGCGCTTCGATCCGCGGTATGACGCTGATATCCAGCCGTTCCCTGCGCCCGTCATTGTGTTCGCGCAGGATGGCAAGTGGCAGCGGCTCGCCGGCGAAGTCTTGCGCCGCTTCCGACAACCGGCTGGCTGGGTCGCCCGAGGCCGGTATGTCATTGCCAGCGATCTGGGCAACCAAATCGCCGGGCAGAATCCCCGCTTTTGCCGCTGGCGAATCTTCGATCACGCCCAGAATCTGCACATAACCAGCCCGCTCGGCAAAGTCGGAATTTGCAGTAACCGCATAGCTTTCGCCATCTGTCGCGCGGATCAGCGAAAAGTCGATTTTCTCGCCCTGATAAGCCGCCAGCAGATCATGAAAGGCAGCGAAGTCGGCAAAGCGCTGACCGTTGACGCGTTCAATGGCATCGCCGACCTGCACAGGCGTATTGGCGAAAATAGAATCTGGTGGAATGGCGGCGACCTGGCTCAGACCGCCCACGGGCAGCGACAAGCCGATCAGCGCGACAAGAAAAAAGAGCAGCATGGCGGTCAGGAAGTTGGCAAATGCGCCAGCCGCCATGAAGAAAATGCGCGCCAATGGCGGGGCTTCGTTGACCGACCGCATCGCCTGCTCATCTACGCCGCGCATCCGCAGCATCTCCCGCTCGCTGACGATGCGCACCGGACCCGAGCGCCGATGCTCAATGATCACGCGGTCTCGCTTGACCTTGTCTTCGCTGGCGGGCCCAATCATGTCTTCGCCCAGGGGCCGTACGAATCCGCCCAGCGGTATCAGGTTCAGCGTGAATTCTGTTTCGCGCCAGGTGAAGAGACGGCGAACGCGCGGTGGGAAGCCAATGCCGAATTCCAGCACATTGATGCCCGCCAGCCGCGCAGCCAGGAAGTGTCCCAGCTCGTGAATGATGATGGCGGGGATAAGCACCAGCGCGAAGGCGGCTACAGCAAGCGCGATATCATTTGCGGCGGCAGGGTTCACGATCGGCTATTCCTCACGATTGATCGTCTCGTTGCGCTCATTATACGCGCGGAAGGCAATTTTGCGCAAGCAGCCGCAGCCCGTCCCGCCATCACTCGCTGGCAGGCAACACCATTGCGCCGTCGCCAACGCCCGAGCGCAAAATGTCGATAGCCGGCGACAAATCGGACAGCCGTTCGACCACCGCCTGGGCGTCGTCCGCCGCGCAGATGCAATGCACATTGGGCCCGGCATCCAGCGTATAACAGACGCGCAGCCCTGCGTCTTCCCGCCAGCTGCGCACCGCTTCCATCACCGCCAGCGTGAGCGGCTGCCAATAAAAAAGCGGCGGCTCGCTGGTCATCATCACGGCGTGCATCAAGTTGCTGTCGGCTTCCACGACTCGCGCCAAAAGCTCGAAGTCGCGCTGGGCGATCGCCTGTTTGGCTTCTTTCAGCCTTGCCGCTGCCGTTTCGACGCGCGTGGCCTGGAAGATGCTGCTGCTGGCGCTGGCGTGCCCGGCTGTCGAGCCGACTCGTTTGTGCTGATGGCTGACGATGGCGATGACATCGACCAAATGCCAATGATCGGCGGCAGCGATCGTCTTTGCGTATGAGTCTTCGTGCGTATTCGCAAAATGCCACTCGACAAAGCCGCCGGGAATGGAACGGGCTGCAGAACCTGAACCCAGCCGCGCCAGAGTCGTCAGTTCGCGCTCGGAAATTCCCTCTTTCAGCGCTGCCACAGCCGCCATTGTCAGCGCCGCGAATGCCGATGCCGACGAGGCGATGCCCGCGCCCATGGGGAAGTTGTTGCGCGAATCGACCTGCGCTCGCAGCTTCGATCCCAGCCGCCGCCGCAGCATGTCCAGATGCGCTTGCACGCGCCGCAGCGCCGCCACAGCCGCAGCTTCGCCATTGATGGTCAAGCTGTCTGTCGCCAAATCCGCCGACCAGCGCACAGTCGTCGTGGTATGAAGCGCCGACAAATTCATGCTGAGCGAGCTGTTGGCTGGCAGCCGCAGCAGATGGTCGCGATTGCCCCAATATTTGATAAACGCTATGTTGGAATAAGCGCGCGCGCTTGCTATATTGTATTCATCTGCCATGCGCATCGGCTCTTGCTTTGCTATCGGGCGAGGCGGAGCGTCGATGCCCAACATTATCGCGCCGCTGCGCCCTTTGTCCAGCGCAGAGAAAGCGGGATTGTCTGTGACCATGTTGATGGGCTTGCTGCAAACCATGCGTCCGCGGCAGTGGACGAAGAACATCCTCTTTGTCTTCCCGCCGCTGGTCTTCGATTCGAAGCTGTTTATTGCCGATTCGCTGGCGCGCGTCGTGCTGTGCAGCTGCCTGCTGATTGTGATATCTGGCAGCGTCTACATCATCAACGACCTGGCAGACCTGGAAGCCGATCGCGCTCATCCACGAAAGAAGTCGCGTCCCCTCGCAGCCGGCGTCGTTTCAACGCGGGTAGCCTGGATAGCCGCGGTCATTTTGCCCTTGCTGGCGCTGGCGGCGGCAAACAGCGCGCACCAAAATTTGTTTTGGGTCTTGCTCGTCTATTTTGTGCTGCAAGTCGCCTATTCTTTCGCGCTCAAGCACATTGTGCTGCTGGACATTTTGGTCGTGGCGGCGGGTTTCGTGCTGCGCGTGCTGGCTGGCGGCGTGGTCATTGATGTGCAGCTTTCGCCCTGGCTGTATACATCAGCGGGTTTGCTGGCGCTCTTTTTGGTCATCGGCAAGCGGCGGCAAGAATTCTCTGCGCTCGGTGAACAGGCCGCGGTGGCTCGACCAGTTTCCGCTCATTACAACCTGGCGCTATTGGATGACATGCTGCGGATTGTGACCGCATCAGCGATGATCACTTATATCCTGTATACTGTCGAAGCGCGGACAATGGTGCGCTATGGCGAAAATCTGGGATTGTTGACCGTGCCCATTGTGATCTATGGCTTGTTCCGTTATCTGTATCTGATCCATGTCCAGAACGAAGGCAGCGCGCCAGACGAGATTCTGCTGACCGACCGACCGCTGCAAGTGACTATTGCGGTGGCGGCGCTTGCTTACTTTGTCATCATATATTTGCTCTGAGCGACCATGAACGGCACGGTCAGCGCGCCCGGCAAAGCCATTCTGCTCGGCGAACATGCCGTCGTCTATGGCAAGCCGGCGATCGCCATTCCACTGCCACAGCTGCGCGCAGTTGCCGACTTCCGCCAGACAGAGGAGGCGCTGACTATCCATGCGGCTGACTTGCCGAGCCCACCCTGGCAATGGAACGAAGCCGCAGCTGGTTCGTCCGACCCGCTGGCAACCATGGCCGCGCTCACACTGCGGCGACTGGGCAGCGGCGCGCCAAAAGGCGAAATCACGATTCGCTCCGCGATTGCCATCGCCAGCGGCCTGGGCAGTGGCGCTGCTGTTTCCGCCGCTCTGGGGCGCGCCATCGCCGCACTGTGTGGCGCGACGATATCCAACGCGGCGTTGAATGCGCTGGTCTACGAAGTCGAAAAGCTGCATCACGGCACGCCAAGCGGCATCGACAATACGACTGTCGTCTTTGAGCAGCCAGTCTACTTCCAGCGCGGACAGCCGATAAAAGCCATACTACCGAAGCGCAGGCTGGATTTCTTGCTGGCAGACAGCGGCGTGCCCGCCCTGACTCGCCAATCTGTCGCTGCGGTTCGTCAGTTGCTGCGCGAAGACCCAGATCGCGCGAACAACCTGCTCGACCAAATCGCCTCGGTCGCAGTCTCAGCCAGAGCCTGCCTTGAATCGGTCGATCGAATGCGATTGGGCAAGTTGATGACCGCCAATCATGGTCATTTGCGCGATTTGGGCGTGTCGTCGCCGCAGCTGGATGCGCTGGTGACATCGGCAACGCAAGCGGGGGCGCTGGGCGCGAAGCTCTCGGGCGGCGGTCGGGGCGGCAGCATCATCGCGCTGGTCGAACCAGCCACAACCCTGGCGGTCAAAAAGGCGCTGCAATTGGCAGGCGCGAACCGCATTCACGCCGCGAGCATAGGTGGAGGCTGACGCCCGGATGACCACATTGATCAAGCTCGGCGGTTCGCTGGTTACAGACAAGCTGGTCGCAAAATCCTTCCGCCGCGATGTCGTCCAACAGATTGCCGCTCAACTGACGCCGCTGTTTGCGCATGCCGATGGTCGGCGCGTGGTTCTGGGGCACGGCAGCGGATCGTTTGGGCATGTCGTCGCGCAGCAATACCGGACTGCGCAGGGCGTCTCCAGCGCCGATGAGCGGCTGGGCATGGCGCGCGTGGGAGCGATCGCGGCGGAACTGAGCGGTTTGATCCTGGAAGAGCTGCTGGCAGCCGGGTTGCCGGCGCTGCGTTTCCCGCCCTCGGCGCTGCTGATGACGCGCGACCGGCGCATTGATTTGCTGGAAACGCGCCCCTTGCAGTCGGCGCTGGAACAAGGCAGCTTGCCGCTGGTTCATGGCGATATCGCGCTGGACAGCCTGGTCGGCGGCACGATCGTTTCCACCGAAGCTGTCTTTGCCGCGCTGGTAAAGCCGCTGGGCGCATCAGAAATCATCTTGCTGGGCGAAGTGGACGGCGTGCTGGATGACAAGGGCATGGTCATCCAGCGCATCACGCCAGAGACTTTCCCCGCCCTTGAGCCATTGCTGGACGGCGCGAGCGGCATTGATGTAACGGGCGGCATGCTGCACAAAGTCCAGGCGATGGTGGAGTTGGTGGCGCAGCAGCCAGGATTGACCATCACAATCGCCGATGGCCGGCGCGAGGGCATCTTGCTCGACTTGCTGCAGCATCGGATCGAGATTGGAACGCGCATCACAGCGGCTTTCTAGTTCAAATCTCCCGCATCGCGACATTGTGCAGCAATGGGTACAATCCATAGGCATCGAAGCGCAAATTCTTCACAGCGGCGCGCGTGGCTGTCAAACGTAGCGGCTCACGCAGTGGCAGGATCAGCGTCTCGCTCATCAGCAGCGCCTGCAATTCATAATAGCGCTCCCGGCGCAATTGCCGGTCGATTTCTCGCTCGGCTTGCAAGAGCAGTTGGCTGAGGCGGGGGTGCAACGAGCGCGAGGCTGCATAGGGCGAATTGTCCGCGAAGACCTGCCCCAGAATCACCGGATCGATGCCTGCCGCGTCTATCGGCAGCAGGTCATATTCGCCGGACAAGACCAATTCGGTCAGCCGCGATTTCCCTGGCACCGGCTCCAGACGCAGATCAATCCCGGCCGAGCGCCATGCCCCGCGCAGGGCTTCCGCGATCTGTGGCAATTGATCCCCGGGCGGCACGACCATGCGCAGCGTCAACGCATTGTCATCGCGCTCGACGAAGCCATCGCCATCGCTATCGGCGAAACCCGCGGCGGCAATCAGTTCTTTTGCGGCGGCGAGATCATAGGCAAAGCTGCCAACATAGCCCGTGTGAGCATAGCCCGTGCTCGCGCTGAGCGGTGCCCAGGCAATCGGCGAAAAATTGAAAGTTATCTGGTCGCTGATCGCTGCGCGGTCGGTCGCCAGCAGCAAAGCGCGCCGCAAATTCCTGTCATCCAGGGGCGGGCGCGCTGTATTGACGAGCAGAGCCGATGCCAGCGCCGGGACTTGCGCCGGCAATACCTGGACGCGGCTGTTGCCAGCGATATTCTGCGCATCGGCTGGCGAAATGTCGTCGAGGATATCCCGCGAATCGCCCAAAGCTGCCAGCACATCGCCAAACGGCCTGCTGCCAAGCGCGATTTGCACGCGCTGGATCTCGTCTCCGACCAGCGGGGCATAAATGGATGGATTGACACGATACTCGACGAAACGCCGCAGCGATACAGTCTCGCCCGGCGTATAGCTTTCCAACACAAAAGGACCCGTGCCTGCCTGATGAAATTGGTAGCGCAGCCGGCCATATTCGTCCAGGGCGCGCGGACTGGCCATCCCCAGCCAGGGTTGCGCCAATCCATCCAGCAAAGCCGGATAAGCAGCCGCGAGCCGCAGCCGCAGCGTATACTCATCGACAATTTCGTATTGGCTCAATGGACCCAGCAAGTCTCTGGCGCGAGACGGTGGCTGCCGGGGATCAAAAATTCGCTCGATATTTCGCGCTGCGGCCGCTGCGTTGAAAGGCGCGCCATCATGAAAATATACATCCCGCCGCAGGGAGAATGTGTAGACCAGGCCATCGCTCGAAATATCCCAACTGCTCGCCAAGCCCGGCACAAATTCATGGATTGCGCTGTCCCGATAGACCAGCGTGTCATAAATCTGCCGGAAAATCATGCCGGCTTCGGGCAGGTCGGCAATGTGCGGATCCAGCACAGAAATATCGGCAGACAAACCATAGCGCAGACAGCGCGGGTCGGCTTCGCAAGCCATTTCTGCTCTGCGCGCGCCGCAGCCAACAAGGCTCAGGCAGGCCAGCAGCCATGCGCACAGTCGAACCGCTCGCCACAGCTTTCTTTCGGCTGGGTCGCCCAAGCAACCTGCCTGCATTCTTGGATAGCTCACACATCTATTATAATGTGTGTCGATGGTGACGGTTGACTGACGAGGAGAATGGCTTGCAGGCAATACGGGCTGTGGGGTCCGCGCCTGAATCCGAAGCATTCGCCGTGCTGCCTGTCTGGCGGCGGATAACGTTGCAGCTTGGGATTCTGTCTGTGACTGCGCTGGCAGTTGTGTTGGCGAAGGAGCTGCTGGCGTTGCAATTTGAGGGCACGCTTCGGCGCGCGCTATCACTGGCGCTGGTGCCTTTGCCACTGCTGCTGTGGCTGCTGTTTTCGGCGCTGCCCGAAAGTCGCTTCGCCCGACCGCGGCGCAGGCTGGTTGGCGTGGCGGTTTTGAGCGGATTGTGCGCATCGGCATTTGGCCTGCCGCTGGTTGATGATTTCTTCCAGATTGGGCAATGGCTGCCGCTGGAATCGGTGATTCAGCGCATCGTTGGCTACACGGTCACGGTCGGCGTTGTCGATGTCGGCATCAAGTTTATGGTCTTGCGATTCCTGGTGCTGCCCCGGGGCTTGCGCGCGCGCAGCGATGTGGTCGCCTATGCCATGGCGGCTGCTGTAGGCTACAGCTTTTACATCAATCTCGTCAGCATTTGGCGGCTCGACCCTGTCTGGGAGCTGGCTGCCATCGTAGTGCTTTCCAACATGGTCATACAATTTGCATCCAGCATGGCGATGACGCTGGGCATCGTCGCCAGTTATTTTGCCAACGCCTTCCCCAGCGTTTTGCCGGTCAGCCTGGTGATTGCAGCACTATCCACCGGGCTCATCGCTCCGCAGGTGCCGGGGCTGACCAGCGGACCTCTCGGCACGGCGGGCAACGCGACGCGACCGCTGTTTGGCATCGCGTTTCTGCTGGCTGTGCTGCTGTTAAGCCTGGCTGGCGCTTACTTCTTGTACAGCAATGCCGAAAGGCGTCAGCGCGAAACGACGCTTGGGCGAGGCAATGACAATGGCGCTTGAGGTCTCGCGCTCGGAGCTTGCGCAACTGACGCAGCGGCAGCGCTGGTCGCTTTCTTTGAGCTATTTGGTGATAGCTTTCGGACTTCTGGTCGGCATCAATCAGCGTGACAGCGCGCTGAACCAGGCGAACGTCTATACAAATGCCGAGGCCGGCATCACAGCGGTTCATCCGGCGCGCTGGCTCTTGGAAGAGACGGGCGATTTCGTCTTTCGCGTGCGCGACATGTCATACCGCGGCTTCAATACGCAGATCGAGGTCAGCACGGTCGCGGTCGGCGCGGACAACAGCGCGCGCAGCGTTTTTGATCAGCTCAGCCTGGCGCGTGCCCAGGCGCTTGTCGATTACCGTGTGCTCGGCTATGAAGAGTATGCCCTGCCCGCCGAGTCCAGCGCCTCATCGATGGCGTATTCCTTTGTCGCGCGCGATGCAAGCCCTTTCCTGCAGGGAGTTTCGTCTGTCGTCAGCGGCCTGGATATCCTGATTGTGCGGCGCGGGCAAGCGGTCATCGTCTCCTTCCGAGCCGACAGCCGCATCTATGAACGCGAAGCAGCGACCCTGCGCTGGTTCATAGAGAATCTGGAGTTTTGATTGGCTGCCGCGTCGATGCCGAAGCGTACGCTCTGCGCCATGATCCTCTGCATGCTGGCTGCGATGATCGTGCGGTCGCAAGCTGCGCGCGCAACCGACCTGGACAGGCTCAAGCAGGCGACCGTCTTTTTATATCAAGCGCGCAGCGTTGACAGCAACCTGATGGTGCGGTGCATCAGCAGCGGCACGTTGATCAGCGCCGATGGCCTCATCATCACCAATGCGCACAGCATATTGCCCAGCCGCCAATGCGATGGCGATACCATCATCGTCGCGCTGAATGTCGACCTGGACGAACCGCCCATTCCCAAGTATCGAGCCGAGATCGCCGGCGCAGAAGCTGGCCTGGATATCGCGATTTTGCGCATCACCCGACAGCTGGATAATCGCCCTATCGCCAGCGATTCGCTGCCTGTGCTGCCTTTTGTGGAGATTGGCGATTCAACAACGACCGCCATAGACGACAATTTGCTGATCGCGGGCTATCCCGATCTGGGCGACCAAACGGTCAGCGTGGCGCGTGGCACTGTCACGGCGCTTATCGCCGAACCGCTGTCGGGCGGCCGCTCCTGGTTCAAGACGCGCGCCGAGCTGCCCGGCACGATGAGCGGCGGCGGCGCATATGACACGGCGGGGCGTCTCATCGGCATTCCCACCAATGCGCCCTTGGCTGGCAGCGCTGCCAGTTGTCGCTACATAAGCGATACCAATGGCGACAAATTGATCAACAGCAGCGATCATTGCGTGCCGATTGGCGATTTCATCAGCGCGATCCGTCCCGTTCACCTCGCGCAGAGCGTCATTCGTGGCGCGCGGCTGGGGCTGGATGTCGATGTGGCGTCGGCGCCTGTCGACCCGCCCTCGCCGCAGCAAGCCCCTCGCATCGCACGCATTTTTTTTGCCCCGTCGGTCGCCGATGACATGCCCGCGACTGTGGTTGGCTCGCTGCCCACGAATACGCGCGCCCTGTATCTGTTCTTTGACTTCGCCAATATGACGCCCGAGACGATTTATGAATTGCGGGTCACGCGCGATGGCATCCCCGACAGCATCTTCAGCTTGCCACCTTTGCGCTGGAGTGGCGGCGAACGCGGCTTGTGGCATATCGGCGCGCGCGAACAAGCCTGGGCGAATGGCGCCTATGAATTCATCCTGCTGGTCGATGGCGCCAGCGTTGGCAGCCAGCAGATTGTGATCGGCGGCGCTCCAGAAACGCGCCCGCGCTTCAGCAACATCGTTTTTGGCACATTGGATCGGGAAAGCCGGCTGGTGGGCAATGGCTCGATCGTGCCCATCGGCTCCATTGCGTCGGCGCGCTTTCTGTATGCCAATATGAGCGCGGGCACGCCCTGGTCGGCGATTTGGTATTACGAAGGCGCAGAAGTAGCGCGGACCACCGACGCCTGGACCGATGACGATTTCGGCTCCAAATCCATCAGCGTCGCCCCACAAGGCGGATTGCTGCCAGGCCAATATCGGCTTGAGCTTTACATAAACGGCGCGCTCTCGGCGACATCCGACTTTGTCGTGGCGGGAGCGCCGGGTGGTCCGCTGCCGCTGATTTTCGAAAACCTGCGCTTCACAGCCGCTGCCGACCCGCTGGCAGCCCGACAAGCGCTGGCAGCGAGCGGCTTTCCCGGCACAGTGCCGTCTCTGTATGCCTTGTTCGACTGGCAGCGCATCGCCGCTGGAACGCCCTGGGCATTGCGCTGGCTGGTGGATGATCAAGCATTCTATGAAGTGTCCAGCCCTTGGCAGGCGGTCGAAACGGGTTCGGACTTCACCGTCTCGCTGGCAAACCCGCCCGATGGAAAATACACGATCCAGCTGCTGATCAACAACTTGAAACTGGCGGAAGCCGAGGCGATTGTCGGCATCGGGCAGTTGCCCCTGGATCGCTTTGCCGAATTTGCTGGCGCGGTGTTGTCTGGCACGGTCATAGACGCCGCCACACAGCGCGGCATCCCCGGGGTTACCATCGTGATCATCAGCGAAGACTATGCCGCCAGCGAATTCGAATGGCGCGAAGACCAGATCGTGGCGCTGGCAACGACCGACCGCAGTGGCAGATTCCAGTTCGCGCGACCGCTCGCTTTTGACACGCTCTATAGCGTCGTCATCGAAGCCGATGGCTATATCCCGCATGCGGCGGACGAATTTTTCTATAAACCAGACCAGCCATTCGCCGACATCCGCATTGAAATGGTGCGCGGCAGCTGATGGCGAAAAAAATGCGCCTCGACAAGCTGCTGGTCGAGAGGCAACTGGCGCGCACCCGCAGCAAAGCCGCCGCCATGATCATGGCAGCCGAAGTCAGCGCAGACGGGCGCATGGTCGACAAGCCAGGCACGCAAGTATCCGCCAGCGCGACAATCACGCTCAAAGACAAACCGCGCTATGTCGGGCGCGGCGGTTATAAGCTGGAGGCGGCGCTGGAGGCTTTTCCGCTGCTGGCGCGGGACAAAGTCTGCGCGGATGTCGGCGCGAGCACGGGCGGCTTCACCGATTGTCTGCTGCAGCATGGCGCGGCGCGCGTACATGCCATCGATGTGGGCAGCGGCATCATCGACTACCGGCTGCGCAAGGACGATCGCGTGCGCTTGCTGGAGAATACCAATGCGCGCTATCTGCAGTCGCTCGGCGAGCTGGTCAGCCTGGCTGTCATCGATGTGTCTTTCATCTCCCTGCGCTTGATATTGCCGGCTGCGCTGCGCTGGCTGACGGACGAGGCCGATATCATCGCGCTGGTCAAACCGCAGTTCGAAGCGGGCAAACACGCTGTCGGCAAGGGTGGCATCGTGCGCGATCTGTCTGTGCATCGGCGCGTGCTGCGCGAAGCCGTGTCATTCGCCAGCGACATTGGCTTGACTCCCAGCGGCTTGATCCGTTCGCCCATCACCGGCGCCAAAGGCAATGTCGAATACCTGCTCTGGCTGCGGACAAGTGGCGATTCGCTTGCCATTGACATAGACAATGCCGTGCGCGGCTAAATAGGGAATCTGGTTGGGCAACACTTGTGACGCCCAATTTGACCGCGTCTATGGTACAAAGAGCGTATGGAAATCGACCGCATCCGCAACTTCTGCATCATCGCTCATGTCGATCATGGCAAGAGCACGTTGGCCGACCGCCTGCTGGAGTTGACGGGCGCCGTCAGCGAGCGCGATATGCAAGAGCAGCTGCTGGACAGCATGCAGCTGGAACGCGAGCGCGGCGTCACCATCAAGGCATCGGCAGTGCGCATGCAATACGAAGCGCGGGATGGGATGGGCTATACCGTCAACCTCATCGACACGCCCGGTCATGTCGATTTCACCTACGAAGTCAGCCGCGCCCTGCAAGCTTGCGAAGGCGCTGTGCTGGTTGTGGACGCCAGCCAAGGCATCGAAGCGCAGACACTGTCCAATGTGTACCTCGCGCTGGAGCAAGACCTGGAGATCATCCCGGTCATCAACAAGATCGACCTGCCCGCCGCGCAGCCAGCCGAAATCGCCCGCGAAGTCGAAGATCTGCTGGGCACGCCAGTCGCGGATATGCCGCTGATTTCCGCCAAGAATGGCATTGGCGTCGCCGATGTGTTGGAAAAAGTCATCGCCGAAGTGCCCCGGCCGCAGAGCGACCCTGGCGAGGCTTTGCGCGCGCTGGTGTTCGATTCGCATTACGATGTCTACAAGGGCGTGATCGCCTATGTGCGCGTCGTGGATGGCAGGGTGGGCAAACGCGATCTGCTGCAGCTATATGCCACTGGCGCACGTTTTGAACCGGTTGAAATCGGCGTATTTGATCCCGTCATGCGCGCGGTGGATGGGCTGGGCGCGGGCGAAGTCGGCTATATCGCCACAGGTTTGAAAACAGTGCAAGAATGCCGCGTTGGCGACACGGTCACCTTGGCGAAAGGCGGAACAAACTCTCCCCTGCCCGGCTATACGCAGGTCAAGCCGATGGTCTTCGCGGGCATCTACCCGACCAACAACGAAGATTATGCCGACCTGCGCGATGCCCTGGACAAGCTGCAGCTCAACGACGCCTCGCTGGTCTTCCAGCCCGAGACTTCGCAGGCGCTCAATTTTGGCTTCCGGGTTGGCTTCCTGGGTTTGTTTCACATGGAGATCATCCAGGAGCGCCTGGAACGCGAATATGACCTGGACATTCTGGCTACAGCGCCCAGCGTCGAGTATCGCGTGTTGCAGAAGAACGGCGAGACTGCGCTGATTGATAGCCCCGCTCTGCTGCCAGACGAGAATGGTATCGACGAGATTCATGAACCCTGGATGAAGATTCAGATTTATTCGCCGCAGCGCTACATCGGCGCCGTGATGGACCTGGTCATCAAAAAGCGCGGCATCTATGCAACCACGGAATACCTGGACGCCACGCGCGTGATTCTGCACTTTGATATCCCGCTGTCCGAGATCATCATCGATTTCTATGACAAGCTGAAGAGCGTCACGCAAGGTTATGCCAGCCTGGACTACCAATTTCACGATTACCGCGCCGGCGACCTGGTCAAAGTCGATGTGCTGGTCAACGAAGAGCCGGTGGATGCGCTGGCGATGATCTGCCACCGCGATGACGCTTATCACCGCGGGCAACGGCTGGTCAGCCGGCTGAAAGGCTTGATCCCGCGTCAAATGTTTGTCGTGCCCGTGCAGGCGGCGATCGGCAAGCGCGTCATCTCTCGCGCCAATGTCAAAGCGCTGCGCAAGGATGTGCTGGCGAAATGCTATGGCGGCGATGTGACGCGCAAACGCAAGCTGCTGGAGCGGCAGAAAAAAGGCAAGAAGCGCATGAAGATGATCGGCTCGGTCGAAGTGCCGCAAGACGCTTTTATGGCGCTGCTTAGTCTGGACGACTAGACGCCGCCTGCTCCGCATTCAACTGCCGCCACAGGTTCGCCAATCCCCAACGCGAAATCCATTCCCGCGCCAGGCTGCTGCGCGCGCCGAATCCATAAGCGCGGAAGCGCACCGACTCTTCCGTGGCGACCGCGACTGCGCTGCCTTGTTCAACATCCGGGCTTTCGTCGAGGTCTGGCGTGCACAGGACGACGATACTGGCGGCGGCTCTCTGTTGTTGACGGCTGCGCTGGGCGATTTCCACTGCCAGCTCTGCCAGACTCATGCTGCGGGGGTCTTGGGCCAACGCCGCAAAAAGATCGACCGGGCTAGCGAATTGCTGCAAGTTGAGTCGGTTGTTGGCGCTTTTCCATCCCGCGCTGATAACGCCGGGCAATCCTGCCTCAACCACATGCACCAAGCCGTCCCGCTGCGCCAGCTGCCGCCAGACCACTTCTTCCAGCGTGTCATCGTCGCTGCCAAAAATGTGCTCGCCGATGCGCGCGTGCAGCTTGACTTGCATCTCGTCGAGCAGCTGTTGCGCGGCTTCGCGATCGGCGGCTTTGGCGGTGATGCGCACATCCACACAGCCGTGATGCGCTGCCAAGCCCACGCTCGGGTTGCGCTCGGATAGCAGCTCCGCGCCGATCTGGTCATCCAGCGCGCTTTCACCGATGCCAGCGGTGCGCAGGGTGCGCGCCACAATCACGCCCAGCTGATACTTTTGCAGCAGCCAGGGCACGACCGATTCGCGCATCAGGTACTTCATTTCGCGCGGGACGCCGGGCAGGCTGATGACGACGCCCCGAGGCGATTCGACAATGAAAGACGGCGCCGTGCCGACCGGGTTTTCTATCAAGATCGCCGCTTCGGGAAGCCAGGCTTGCTGTCGGTTGTTGGCGGTCATGGCGCTGCCAAAACCGCGAAAACGCTCGGCGATGACATCATAGAGCGACTGGTGAAAGACCAGCGGCGCGCCAACCGCGTCCGCCACGGCTTGTCGGGTCATGTCATCGACCGTGGGGCCCAAGCCGCCGGTGGTAATGACGATCTCGGCGCGGTCCAATGCGTCGGAAATGGCGCTGGAGATACGCAGCAGGTTGTCGCCCACGGTCGTCATAAAAAACAGGTTGACGCCGATATCGCGCAGTTGGCGGGCAAGGTATACTGAGTTGGTGTCGGTGATTTCGCCCAGCAGCAATTCTGTGCCGATGGCGATAAGTTCTGCGTTTGTGTTGTCGGGCATGTGCGCCTCTGCGTATGGAGCGAATAGACTGCGAGTTTCCAAATTGAGCAGAATCAATTTGCTGAATCTGTTGCATTATCAGAAAACCACGCTATACTCGCCAGTGTAAGTTTACTGCGCTGTCAAGTGCGGCAATTGTGCAGTTTGAACAAGGTTTGCCAATCGGAAAATCAAACGGAGGGTCTTGTGGCTGGAGTCACTTTCAATCATGTGTCCAAGGATTTCGGTGATCTGCGGGTCGTATCGGACTTGAACATCGAAGTTCAGGATAAGGAGTTTCTGGTATTTGTCGGTCCGTCGGGCTGCGGCAAGTCCACCAGCCTGCGCATGCTCGCGGGTCTGGAAGAGATCACCGAGGGCGAGATTCTTATCGGCGACCGCGTCGTCAACAATGTCGCGCCCAAGGATCGTGATGTGGCGATGGTATTCCAAAGCTACGCGCTCTACCCGCATATGACAGTCTACGACAACATGGCGTTTGGCTTGAAGCTGCGCAAGACGCCCAAGAAAGTCATCGACGAGCGGGTTACCGAAGCCGCCAACGAGTTGGGCATCGGGCACTTGCTGGACAGGCGTCCTCGTCAGCTTTCCGGCGGTCAGCGCCAGCGTGTGGCTGTGGGCCGTGCGATCGTGCGCGAACCAGCCGTCTTCCTGATGGACGAACCGCTTTCCAACCTGGATGCTAAGCTGCGCGTCGAGGCGCGTTCTTTCATCAGCCGGCTGCACCAGCGCCTGGAAACCACCTTTATCTATGTGACGCACGACCAGGTCGAAGCGATGACGATGGGGACGCGGATTTGCGTGCTCAACGAAGGCGAACTGCAGCAGATCGATTCGCCCTTCAACCTGTATCACAACCCGCACAACATCTTCGTAGCCGGCTTCATCGGCAGCCCGTCGATGAACTTCTTTGATGCCACGCTGTCAGAAAACAACGGCGGCCTGGTTGTTGATGTGGGCGCGTTCACGCTGGATGTCCCGGAGAGCAAAGCCGACAGCTTCCGCAGCCATGTCGGCATGGATGTCATCTGCGGCATCCGCCCGGAAGATATTCACGATACGAATTTCCTGCCCCAGGGCATCATCCCCGCCAACCTGACCACCAATGTTGAGGTTGTCGAGCAGATGGGCAATGAGGTTATCATCTACCTTGAGAACGGTGGCAAGAATTTCATCGCCCGCACCGACCCGCGCACCGGCGCCAGCGTCGGCAGCGAAATGGGAATTACCTTCAACCTGGACAACATCCATATCTTCGATGCGACAACCGAAGAATCGCTGTCCTACGAATCAAAGCGCAAAGTAGTCGCCTAGGCGCAGTGCCCCTTTGCAGAAAAAGAAAGAGCCACTTCGATGTGGCTCTTTTTTGTTCTCTGACCAGCAGCTATTTTATGGGCGGACGGAACTTATAGCCGTAGACGATCATGCCGCGCTCGCCATCGGTGGTCAGTTTGCGCGTCACCATTTCGACCGGGTCGCCAATTTGCGCTTCGCCGGCATAGTCAGTCAGTTGCGCGCTGATCAAACTGCCGTCTTCCATCTGCACCAACGCCAACTGATAGGGGGCTTGCAACTCAAAGCCGCCGGGCGCTTCGCGAACTTGCGTGCAGCTGTATACAACGCCGCGTAAAGGCAGTGCCGGCGCTGGCGATGTCATGAGGCGCGTGTCAGGCTAGGCTTGGGCAGTTGCACGGGCTTGGCATCGCTCTGCAGCAAGCGCGGCATCTTGACCTGAGGCGCGCGTTTTGGCAGCGACCGCGCCAGTCGATAACGCAACTGCTTGTTTCGCCAGTACATGGCTGCTCGCATGATTTCGCTCCTCGCTGGCAAACCGCTTTCCATTGCCAGCAGTGTAGGCAGCGCAGCCTATCAAAAGCTGTCATGAGAGGTTTTGCCACTGCCAGATGCTATCAGTTCGCGGCGCTGAGGATGTGCGTGGCGACAGTGCTGCCCAGCCCGCCGATATTTTGGATGAGAGCGTGCCCAGCGCCAAGCACCTGGTTGTCACCCGCTCCTTCACGCAGCTGCAGGGTCGCCTCGACCGCTTGATAGATGCCTGCTGCGCCGCTCGGATTGCCGCGGCTTTTCAAACCGCCGAAGGTGCTTGTCGGCAATTCGCCCGTCAGTCCGATGCGCGCGCCATCATCTTGCGCCCATTGCCAGCCGCGTCCGCGTTGGCTGTATCCCAATGCTTCCAAAGCCAGCGCTGTCATAATGGTGCAGGAATCGTGCAATTCCAACAAGTCGATCTGCCCCCGTTCCAGCCCCGTCTGCATCAACGCGCGTTCGGCGGAACTACGAACTGCCGTCAGCTGCAATGGATCGGCGCGGTCTTGCAGCATCAAGCTGTCGCTGGCGATCGCGCTGCCGCTGATATGCACAGATCGCCCAGTGAAGTCGCGCGCTGCATCCGCACTGGTCAACACGACGGCTGCCGCTCCATCGGCGTCTGGCGCGCTGTCGAAGAGGCTGATCGGGTCGGCAAGCATGGGCGCTTTGCTGAAGGCACCAGGACGCAATTGGTTTCGGTACATCGCCAGCGGATTGCGGGCGCCATTGCGATGGGCGTTGCTGCTGAAGCCTGCGAAGTCCGCCAGCTCCAAAGCATTTTCGTGCATATAACGCCGCATCAAGAGCGCCGCCAGGGCTGTCTGCGTCGCGCCGTTGACCGTCTCGAAGTCGGCGTCAAGGCTGGTATTGCGCGCAGCCAAACGCGCCGCGCCTACGATATCGGTCGATTTTTCCACGCCGACGACCAGCACAGTCTGCGCCATGCCCGATGCAGCAGCCAGGCAGCCCGCCCGCAGCGCCACGCCGCCGGAGGCATCGCCCGCTTCGCAGCGCCAGGCTTCCACCCCGGCCAATCCAAGCCGACCGGCGATGAGACTGCCCAGCTGGGTCTGCTGGTTGAGAGTCGCGCCATACGCATTGCCGACGATGACTGCATCCGCGCCGACAATGCCCGCATCGTCCAGCGCCAGTCGCCCGGCTTCTTCCGCCAAATCGCCGATGCTGCGCGACCAATGTTCGCCGACCGCCAGCATGCCCACGCCGATAATGGATACGCCTGTCATCTGCTAATCCTTGAGTTTGTCGCGAAAACGCACATAAGTGGCATAGTCGATAGCTGTGCGGCGCGCAATATAATCAGACGTGCGCGGACGCTGCTCAGGCAGGCGCTTAATCCGCTCACTGACGCGCATATCAAAGGCGTCTGAACCTGCGCCGCTGCCATAACTCGCCATCAGAATGCGCGCGCCCGGCTCGGCAATATCGAGGATGGCGGTCAAACCCAGCATGCAAGAGCCAGAATAGACATTGCCGATATTGTCAGCCAGCAAACCCTGGCTGATCTGTTCTGCCGTAAAGCCAAGCAGCTTTGCCGCGCGCGCTGGAAACTTGACATTGGGTTGATGAAATACCGCGTAGTCATAATCGCCAGCCTGCGTGCCCATTAGTTCCATCAGAGTCGACGCGGCCGCCAGCGTATGCGCGAAGTAGGCGGGCTCGCCAGTGAAGCGGTCGCCATGACTGGGATAAACCTGTCCCGCGCGCCGCCAAAAGTCGGGCGTATCGGTCACATAGCTGTAACTGCCCTGGTAGATCGCCAGGCTCTCTTCGGCCGGACCCAACACAAAAGCCGCGCCGCCACAGCCCGCCGTATATTCCAGCGCATCGCCTGGCCGTCCCTGCGCTGTATCCATGCCAATGCTGAGCGTATAACGCGCCATGCCGCTGCCGACCACGCCGATGGACGCTTGCACCGCCTCTGTGCCGGCTTTGCAGGCGAATTCCCAGTCGGCAGCCTGGATGTTCGCAGAAGCGCCGATGCTTTCCGCAACGATGGTGCTGGTCGGTTTGACGGCATAGGGATGACTTTCGCTGCCCACCCACACCGCGCGGATCTGCTGCGGGTCGATGCCGGCGCAATTCACCGCATTGCGCGCCGCTTCGATCGACATCGTGACGACATCTTCGTCTATGCCCGCCACAGCTTTTTCCCGCACGGGCGATCCGCCACCGCCAGCCCACACGCGCGCGATCTCTGAGCCGGGCAGGCGATAACGCGGGATATAGGCGCCATAACCGACGATGCCTACAGAGCGCTCGGCTTGCATCAAGAGCTTGCCATCCGTTGTCATGTGCCGCGAACCCCTCCCGCAATGATTGCTTTGGCGCGTTCCAGGCGGATATTGCCTTCGTCTATCAGTTGCTGCGCCACCAGCATCACTTGTCCGCCAACTGCGCCCGCCGCCAGCGCCAATTGCCGAGCGTGCATGCGCATGTGTCCGCTCTGGATGCCATCGGTCGCCAAGGCTCGCAGCGCCGCGAAGTTCTGCGCCAGGCCGACGGCCGCCGCCACTTCCGCCAGTTCACGCGCCGACTTGACGCCCAACAGTTGCAGGGCGATTTTTGCGCCCGGATGCGCTCGCGTAGCACCGCCGACAATGCCCAGCGCCATTGGCAGCGCGATCTCGCCATGCAGGTCGCCGGCATCGTCCCGCCACCAGCGCGTCAGGCTCGTGTAGCGTCCATCCCGCGCGGCATAGGCATGTGCGCCCGCTTCGACAGCGCGCCAGTCGTTGCCGGTAGCCAAGACGACCGCGTCGATCCCGTTCATGATGCCCTTGTTGTGCGTGGCAGCGCGGTACGGATCGCATTCGGCGAAGACGCCAGCTTCTATGATGGCGCTCACGACTTGCGCGCCACTCGCGGATTCGGTCGCCAGCGACTTGGCTCGGATCACGCCGCGGGCAGTTGCCATGCGCCGGTCGCTGAGGTTGCTCAAAATGCGCAGGTTGACGCGTCCGACGGCGATGCGCTCCACAAGCGGCGCGATATGTTCCAGCGCGCTGTTGATGGCGTTGGCGCCCATGGCATCGCGGGCATCAAAGAGCAGGTGCACGACCAGCATGTCACCGACTGGCGTGCCGGGAAAATGCCGAAAGTCCAGCCCGATCGCGCCGCCTCCCCGCGCCTGGATGCTGCCCGCCTGGGCATTGGCTTGCGCCAGGATGTCAGTTTGGCGAGCGCGCAGCCTGTCCTCTGCCGCGCGCAGATCGTCCAGGTCGAGCAGTTGAATCTGACCGATCATCACCGGCTCGTCGCTGCCAGTCTGGAAGCCGCCAGCCTCGCGAAACAGCTTGGCAGCAAAACTGCAAGCCGCCACGACCGACGGTTCTTCGATAACCATGGGCACCAGGCAATCGCGATTGTTGATGGTGAAGTTGGTCGCCACCGCGAATGGCAAGCCGAAGCGTCCGATGACATTTTCAATCAGCTGCTCTGCTTGCCGCAAAGACAGCCCGCCCGCGGCCAGCGTGCGCATCTCGCCGCGCTCCAGGCAAGCCCGGTCGGCAGCGATGGCTTGACGCTGGGCGAGCGGCAGTCGATAGAAGCCGGGCAGAGCGGATGAGTGTTTGTCGCGCATGAAATCAGGCTAGCGGCAGGCAGCTTGCAAAATCTATCAGCGCTTGAAATATGCCTATCATTAGCTAGCGAGCTGCGCAATGAAGCAAGAGAATCCGCCAGGCAGCGGATTCTGTTCTGTTTTCTGGTCGCGGCTTAATCGGGCAAGATGCGCGTGTCCATGAAGGCATCCAGCCAGATGACAAACACGAAGCCGATGGGCACGGCGGTGAAGAGGAAATAGATCATGCCATATTCTTCCAGCGACACGCCTTGGGGCACCTGGATCGCGCCGCCGAAAATCACCAGCAGGGGCAGCAGGTCGAAGCCAACTGTGATGATGCCATAACCGACAATCAAGCCCAGCGCCATCGAAACTACCCAAACGATCAGCCTGCGTATCGTCAAACTCGACATGATATGCTCCGCGCCTTTGCTTTGTGCAACAGCCAGATTGTACTGCACTTCGCATCCCCCGCGCAAGTGGCGCTTTGGGCTTTAGAGAATCCAGTTATTTGAAAAGCGGTCTTGTCACTGCGCTGTTTGCAAGCAGAAGCGGATTCAGCGCGCCGATAACGAGCGCTCGCTGATGCCAGGTTTTGCGAGGACATTGCACCCATACGACAGTCCAGAGAGTCTAACAACTGTGGACGGATTGTCAAAAACTCGCGCGGCGGCGAACTAATGGCGGGGGCAAAGCGGAAACTTGGAGGAACCCGGGCCTAAATCAACAAGCCCACCGATTGGCGGGCTCTGATGGTGTGTGACGCCGCGGGTCAGCTTAATAGCAGGCTGCGTCCTGGTCGCCCCAGTTGGCGCGAATCCAGGCGACGGTATTGAACGAGAACTGCGACTTGGGGCCTTTGCTCTTGCCATAGATAGCGCGGATTTTAACTTTTATCCTTTGCCCTGCGGGAACGTCGATCGCGCCTGTGTCAATGGCGCCCCTGCCGTTGCTCTGCCCAATCTCTGAATGCTTGATGATCAGGTTGCCGGCGCGTTTGGTGTTGGGCTTGTCCACGCCGCGAAAGGTGCCGTTGCGCCGCGCGGTCCAGCGGACCAGATAGGCATCGGGCGATTTGCCCGGCAAGTCGAAAGCAACGCTGAAATTCTTGAGGTCCGCCTGTAGATGCAAAAGGCACTGGCCGTACTCATAGGGCCGGCCAAGGTGGGAGACATAATTCTGAACCACAGCGCGAACATTAGCGAGGGCTTCGTTGTCGATAACCTTGTCGCCGTCGCCTTTGCTGTCGTCGGCGAGCGCGGGCGCGGCAAGCAGAGTGAAGAGGGTAACGAGCAGTAGCAGGCGTTTCATATCAATCTCCTTGATCCAAGTGACCAATGTACTTTACTACGGATATGTTGTGATGTCAAACACAAATCGCGGGAAGTGGTGAAATCTTGTTATGTGAACAAGAACAGGCGCGCATCTTAATTGGGATGATGCCGCCGGCCGCCGATTCCAAGCGCAAGTAAACAGCTTCACCGTCTTGGCAATGCGGACATTTTCTCATATGCCCAGTATAGCGCCATGCCAATACATTCACCACTACCCGCTTTGCGTGATTCGCCAGCGCGGACAAATCTGCATTGTGAAAGCGCGCGCCTGCTGATAGACTGCTGCGAGATGCAATTGGGTCAGCGCTCCTGGGAGATGACCGTGGCAGACCTATTCGACAAGCTATCGGCATTCACCTTGGCAAAAGAGGCGATGGAGATGGGCATCTACCCCTTCTTCCGCGCTCTTAGCAACTCCGAAGGCACAACGGCGACCTTTGAAGGCAAAGATGTCGTCATGCTCGGCTCGAACAATTATCTCGGCTTGACGACAGACGAGCGCGTGCAAAATGCGGCTATCGAAGCGACGCGGCGCTATGGAACCAGCGTGACGGGCTCGCGCTTTTTGAATGGCACGCTTGAATTGCACCTGGAAGCCGACCGGCGTCTGGCCGAGTTCGTTGGCAAAGAGGCGGCGCTGGTCTTCTCGACAGGCTATCAAACGAATCTGGGCACGGTCTCGGCGCTGCTGGGCAAAAATGATGTGGTGATCCTGGACAAAGACGCGCATGCCAGCCTGGTCGATGGCGTGGCGATGTCGCGCGGGCAGATGAAGCGCTTCAAACATAACGATATCGACGACCTGGAACGGGTGTTATGCCGCGTCCCTGACGATGCGGGCAAGCTGGTGATCGTCGATGGCGTCTACAGCATGGGCGGGGACTTCGCGCACTTGCCCGAGATCGTCGCGATTTGTCAGCAACATGGCGCTCGTCTGCTGGTGGATGACGCGCATGGCATCGGCATGGCTGGCGGCGGACGCGGCACTCCTGCGCACTTTGGCTTGACCGACCAGGTCGACCTGATCATGGGCACATTCAGCAAGAGTTTCGCCTCTATCGGCGGTTTCGTCGCTGGCAGCGCCGATGTGATCCATTATGTGCAGCATCATGCGCGCTCGCTGATCTTCTCGGCTGCCCTGCCCGCGCCCAACCTGGCCGCCGTGCTGGCCGCGCTGGATATCATTGAAAGCGAGCCGGAGCATGTCCAGCAAGTGTGGAAAAACGCCGATTACATGCGCAATGGGCTGAAGCGCCTGGGCTACGACACTTTCAACAGCGAGACGCCGATCATCCCGGTCAAAATCGGCGAGAAGTTTCGCACTGGCTTGACCTGGCTGGCGCTGATCGAAGAAGGCGTCTACACCAATCCGGTCGTGCCGCCGGCCGCGCCGCCAAACCAGGCACTGCTGCGGACGAGCTACATCGCCACGCACCAGCAGCATCATCTGGATCGCGCCTTGGTCGCTTTTGAGACGGTGGGGCGCAACCTGGACCTTATCCCCGTATAAGGATCGCGCCCGCGCCGGCCGCCACTTCCCCCAGCGCGAAGGCACTCTCGCCGCTTTCCAGCAAATCGGCCAGCAGCGCATCGGCGCATTGTGGAGCTGCCGCCATCAGCAAACCGCCCGAAGTCTGCGGATCGTATAGCAGCGCCTCTTGATGGTCTGCCAATGCGGACTCCAGCTTGACCCACTGACCATAATAGTCGGCATTGCGCTGCAGGCCACCGGGGAAGACGCCATCCCGCGCGTACTGCAGTGTGCCGGGCAGCGCGCGCAGCTTGTCTATGTCGATCGCGAATGCGACTCCGCCGAGGCGCGCCATTTCCAGCGCATGCCCTGCCAGTCCAAAGCCGGTTATGTCGGTCATGGCGTGGACTTTGTGCTGCTGCGCGAGTCTGGCGGCATTGCGATTCAGCCGCGCCATCGACTGCACAGCCCCCGCCAGATGCTCGTCATCGACAATGCCGCGTTTGTGCGCCGTGGTGATGACGCCCGTGCCCAAAGCCTTGCTCAATATCAGCCGATCGCCAATTTGCGCTCCGGATTTGCGGATGATGCGCTGTGGCGATACCTCGCCCGTCACCGACAAGCCATACTTCGGCTCGGCATCGGTGATGGAATGGCCGCCGGCGATAACTGCGCCCGCCTCCTTGACCTTGTCCGCCCCGCCCCGCAATATCTGCGCCAATATGCCCATGTCGAGGTCATCGGGATATGCCACCAGATTGATCGCCAGCAAGGGCTGCCCGCCCATGGCATACACATCGCTCAGCGCATTGGCTGCCGCGATAGCGCCGAAGTCGTAGGGATCGTCCACCACCGGCGGGAAGAAGTCGGTAGTTGAGATGATGGCGCGCTCTGCATCCAGCTGGTAGATAGCGGCATCATCCGGCTCGCTCAAGCCGACCAGGATCTGCGGATGGTCATGCTGTTGGAAGATCTGGCTGAGTGGGCGCAGAACCTGCGCCAATTCGCTCGGACTGAGCTTGGAGGCTCAACCAGCGCAGCTCGCCAGCGAAGTTAGACGGATGTTTGGCTGCGGCATGAGCACACTCCTCCTCTAGCAAAAAGCCCACCGGATGGCGGGCTCTTGAACATCAGTCGGGGTACCCGGATTCGAACCGGGGACCTCTTACACCCCATGCAAGCGCGCTAGCCGGACTGCGCCATACCCCGACACTGCGATAAGCATAGCACATTCTCGCCCGCATGCCAAGACCCGGGCCAAAGCCGCGCTATTCATCAACGGGCAGCACGCCAAATGTGCAGGACTCGTAATCGCGACCAATGATGACCAGGTAGTCGAATGCGCGGTCTGATTTGGGATCAATCACAACTTGCTCGGCGGACAGATTTAGCGCGCGAAGCAAAAGCGGCACGAGGCTGCCTTTCTGCGCGGCCACATGATCAACGAGCTGGCTGCTTTGTCTGGGCTGTCCGTCGTCAAATGCGCCAAGCGCTATGGCGTTCAACCCATCCCAGCGCAGGCGTTCGCTGGCGACAATGTCCCAATTTTCCATGCCCGATGCGTTGTAGACGCCGATGGATGGGCTGGTCAGCGATGCCTGGTTGGGCGATGGCGGCGTATAAAAGTTCTGCATGAGCCGGTGCACCCTGTCGGGCACGGGCAGCAGCACATGCGCGCCATCGGTCGCTGTCCAGTCGCTCATGTGGTAGTCGCTTTGGAATGTGAAATGCTCGATGCTGCCGAGTTCAAGATTGAGCAAGTGCGGCAGCAGACGCAGCATCAAATCAAAGGGAATATCGGTCTCAACCAGGCTGGTCAGCTCTGCCCACAAGGCGGGAATGGCGGAGAGCAGCCCCTGTTGCCGCGCTTCTCGCCACATTGCCCGCAGCAAGATCTGCTGGCGGCGTCCGCGGTCCAAGTCGCTGGTATTGCGCCGCGTGCGAGCATACCACAGCGCATCGAATCCGTCGAAAGTGTGATAGCCGACCGGCAGCGTGCGCAAGGCATAGTCATCAGGATTTGACGATCCGGGATTGTCCCTGTCGACCGGGTAATAGTCGCGATAGGCGCAGTCCACAGCAATGTTCACGCCGCCCAGGCGATCGATGACAGCTTCAAATGCGCTGAAATTGACCAGCGCGTAATAGTGAACATTGATGCCGAAATTGTAAAAAAGCGTTTGGCGCAGCAAACCAAAACCGCCGCCCGGCTGCCAATTGCGGACTTCGCCAATGCCAAAAGCCGTGTTCAGCCGCCCCATGTTGCCGTGTGGCATATAGACGAAGAGGTCGCGCGGCAGGCTGAGCATCGCCGCATCGCCGGTGTCCAGGTTCAGCGATACGATGATCATCGTGTCCGTGCGCACAAATCGGTCGGCAGTAAATTCGCTGTCCCCGCCCAACAAAGCGATGTTGACCAGGCTGTGGGCGCGGATGATTTTCTGCGCAGGCGGGGGCACTTGCGTGCCGGCCAAGACCGGACTTGACGGGTTAGGCGGCGCCAACAAAGCGGGAAGCGGGATCGTGTTTGGCGCTTCAATGGCTGGTATCGGCGTCGGCGATTGGATTTCGGTCGGCGGCGCGTCTTGCAGCAGGACGAACTGCCAGCGGGGATGCAAACTGCCGGTATCGGCGGCGGCTGGCGCGTCCATGGCGGCGGCGGTGGCCCGATAGGCAGCCCGTCGCGAGTCGGCGCTCTCGTCCATAGCGATCTTTGTCGCAGCAAGCTCTGCCAGGTGCAGCAGAGTCCAGCCCAGCCCCAACAATAGCGCCGCAAAAAATGCCCACAGCAACACGCGAAAGAAGCGGTTGAGCAAAGTCGAAAAAACGCCCATCAGCGATCCGTGTTCAGCGCGCCTGGACTGGCGCAGCGGACTGGCGGTTATGGCGATTGGAATACCAGCGGAATTTCGCAAAAGCCCGCATTGATCTGAACGCCTTCCGCATCAAGCACCTCCAACCGCAAATAGTGCAATCCAGCCCCGAAGATTTCTGTGTTGAGCAAGCCCAATACCTCGCCCTGCTTTGCCTGCCCCAACGCGAAGTAGAGCGCATAGTCCAGCGACCCGCCCGGTCTGACCGATAAGTGATAGCTGCCGCCCGACGGTACATCTGCGCTGCCACTGACAGCGACGATATCCGTCAATTCCGACATGGGCGCGATACTGACGAAAGCCACCGAACGAGCGCTGCAGCCATCCAAGGCGAAATCCTGATCGGCGGTCTCCATTGGCACGGACGGCGCTGGCAAGACCGGCGTTCCCGGCAAAAGAATATTTTCGCCTGGCAACAGGCCCCGCACATAATTGAAGCAATTGCCATCTCGCAGCTCGATCAAGCTGGTTGCGGTTTGCCGTGCGAGCGCGAAGAGCGTATCACCGGGTTTGACTTGATATGGCAGCCAGTCATCGCGAACCTGGCAGCCGCCCATCAGCCCTCGCTCTGTCGACCCGCGCAGTGTCGGCGTTGGCAGCAGCACAGCGGCGAGGCGCGGCAATGCGGTTGGCAGGGGCAAATCTGTCGCCGTGCCCGTGATGACGCTGTGTGGACGCGGCGGCGTGATCGTCGCGGTGGCCAAAACTGTCACTTCCGTTTCTGCAAGCGCCAGGTCAGTCGCGGTCGCTGGACTCTCAGCTGTCGGCGTGCTTGTCGCGGCAGCAGTTTCATCGATAGTCGGCGCGAGTGACGCATCATCTGTTAGTGTTACAGACGCAGTTGGCGAGACCACCACATCCGTTTCTGCAAGCGCCAGGGCAGTCGCTGTTGCAGGACTCTCCGCTGTCGGCGTGATTGTCGCAGTGGCAGTGCCATCGATAGCCTGCACAATCTGCGCATCATCAGTCGCCGTTACAGACGCAGTGGGCGAAACCGATACTTCACCTTCTGCAAGCGCCAGGGCAGTCGCGGTCGCTGGAATCTCCGCTGTCAGCGTGATCGTCCCAGTGGCAGTTTCATCGATAGCCTGCACAAGCTGGTCGGTATCTGTCGGCATGACAGACGCAGTTGGCGAGACCACCACATCCGTTTCTGCAAGCGCCAGGGCAGTCGCGGTCGCTGGACTCTCAGCTGTCAGCGTGATCGTCCCAGTGGCAGTTTCATCGATAGTCGGCGCGAGTGGCGCATCATCAGTCGCCGTTACAGACGCAGTTGGCGAAACCGATACTTCACCTTCTGCAAGCGCCAGGGCAGTCGCGGTCGCTGGAATCTCCGCTGTCAGCGTGATCGTTGCAGTGGCAGTGCCATCGATAGCCTGCACAAGCTGCGCATCATCAGTCGGCGTTACAGGCGCAGTGGGCGAAACCGATACTTCACCTTCTGCAAGCGCCAGGGCAGTCGCGGTCGCTGGAATCTCAGCTGTCAGCGTGATCGTCCCAGTGGCAGTTTCATCGATAGTCGGCGCGAGTGGCGCATCATCAGTCGCCGTTACAGACGCAGTGGGCGAAACCGATACTTCACCTTCTGCAAGCGCCAGGGCAGTCGCGGTCGCTGGAATCTCCGCTGTCAGCGTGATCGTTGCAGTGGCAGTGTCATCGATAGTCGGGGCAAGCTGCGCATCATCCGTCGCTGTTACAGGCGCAGTTGGCGAAACCGACACATCCGTTTCTGTAAGCGCAATGGAAGTCGCGGTCGCTGGACTCTCAGCTGTCGGCGTGATTGTCGTGGCAGCAGTTTCATCGATAGCCGGCGCGGGTGGCACATCATCTGTTGGTATTGCAGAGGCAATGGGCGAGACCGTCACTGCTGTTTCTGCAAGCGCCAGGGCAGTCGCGGTCGCTGGACTCTCAGCTGTCGGCGTGATTGTCGCAGTGGCAGTGCCATCAATAGCCTGCACAATCTGCGCATCATCTGTTGGTGTTACAGACGCAGTTGGCGAAACCGACACTTCACCTTCTGCAAGCGCCAAGGCAGTTGCGGTCGCTGGACTCTCAGCTGTCGGCGTGATTGTCGCGGTTGCAGTGCCATCAATAGTCGGGGCAAGCTGCGCATCATCTGTTGGTGTTACAGACGCAGTTGGCGAAACCGACACTTCACCTTCTGCAAGCGCCAGAGCAGTCGCGGTCGCTGGACTCTCGGCTGTCGGCGTGATTGTCGCGGCAGCAGTTTCATCAATAGTCGGCGCGAGTGACGCATCATCCGTCGCTGTTACAGACGCAGTTGGCGAGACCACCACATCCGTTGCTGCAAGCGCCAGGGCAGTCGCGGTCGCTGGACTCTCAGCTGTCGGCGTGATTGTCGTGGCAGCAGTTTCATCAATAGTCGGCGCGGGTGGCACATCATCTGTTGGTATTGCAGAGGCAATGGGCGAGACCGTCACTGCTGTTTCTGCAAGCGCCAGGGCAGTCGCTGTTGCTGGACTCTCCGTTGTCGGCGTGATTGTCGCGGCAGCAGTTTCATCAATAGCAGGCGCACGCTGCGCGTAATCAGTCGCCGTTGCAGACGTAGTAGGCGAAATCGAAACTTGCATTTCTGTTTCTGCAAGCACAATGACAGTCGCAGCAGGCGTTTCAGCGGGCAGTGAAGTTTCGGCGACAGGCGTAGGGGATGGTGGAGGCGGTGGCCGCGTCACACTGGATAAGATAAGGGCAAATATCAGCGCAAAGAGCAGCGCAAGAGCCGCCAGCAGAGCGATAACCAGCTCACTGCTTATGTTGCGCCGCACAGGCTATGCCTCTGCTGCAGCAGCCGATTGCAGCGGCAAAGCCAAGTGAAAGGTCGATCCCTTGCCTTTTTCGCTAGTCACCCAAATATCGCCTTCGTGTGCGCGCGCAATCGCTCTGGCGACGGTTATGCCGACGCCATTGTCTCCAAATCCCGGAATCGCCGGGTAGTGCGCGCGATATGTCCGCGCGAATATGCGTGGCAAGTCGCCGCTGGAGATACCGCCACCCGAATCATGCACGCGAATTTCCAGCGCGTCAATCGTGCCTGTGCTGTCATTTAGATGAATATCGCTTTTGCTCGCCGAAACAAGCACTTGCGCGCCCGGCGGAGATACTTCACAGGCATTTGCCATCAACAACGTCAGCATGTGCTTCACGCCGAGGCAATTGGCGTCCAAAGGCGGCAGATCAGCATCCAGGCTCAGCTCGACCAACAAGTTTTTCTCAGCAATGCGCGCTGAAGTATCGGCGATAACTTCTTCAATGATAGCTGCGATTTCAATGCCATCCCACAGCTCGCTTCGGTCCGCATCGGACGATGCTGTGCGCTGCAGTTCAGCCAATAAATCGGCGATAACCACGATCTCTGCCGATGCAAGCCGCAGCATTTGCAACTGTGCCGCGCCCAGAATGCCGATCGACTCGGCCAGCAGCAAGTCGACATAGCTGCGCGCTGACCCGATAGGCGCGTGCAAGTCTTGCAGCAAACTCAGCAGCGCCGCCGAAGTCCGCGCAGAAAGAGCGGGCGGCTCGGGCGCATGGACCAACTCCAGCCGGGCGTCGCTCAAGTCCAGCGCCAGATCTTCTCGCTGTTGGCTCAAGCGGGCGACGCTCTCGCGCAGCGTCTCCAGTTCGCTTTGCATCTGTGCGTCTGGTTCGCGCGCTGCTTCATCTTCCAGCAATTCGGCGACTTTGGCGGTTAGCTGGTCGCGAATTGCCAGCAGATTGGCTCGCTCTTCCAGCAATGTCTGAATTTGATTCTGCGCCTCTTTCTGGCGGGTTTTTTCTTCTGCCAAGGTTGTTTCCAGCATCTGCTTGTCATTTTCCAGCGCCGATCCAGCCGCTTCGGCCGCCTCGGTCTGCGCCAGGATATTCTGCTGTTCGCGGCGCAGCGCCTCTCGAGATTCCAGCAGCGCTTCGTGGTCGGCGCTCAGTTGTTTCAGCTGCGCTTCGAGCTCTTGCGCGTCGCCTCCGCCAGCATTCAGCAGCGATTGATGCTCCGCCTGCATAGACGCGAAGCGCGCATCGGCATCTGTCAGCAGTTTGCCAAAAGCAAGCCGCTCGGCATGCAGGTGCACCAGAGCCGGCAGCATGATCGCGCTGATATCGCTTATGCCCAGCGTTTCCAAGCGTTGGGCGATTGATTCTTGCCGCCGGCGCTGCTGATCTCGCTGCAATTCCAATTGGTCATGCTCGTCTTTCAACTGTTGCAAAATGGTCGCGAGCGCATCGCCTGGCGTCGACCGCCGCAGCACCATCAAAGCGCTGATCTGCCTGCGCAGCCTGTCGCGCGTGTTCAGCCGCCGGTTGTACTGCTTGTGCAGGTATTCGTGAGTCGATTGCTCAAGCGTGTCGCTGCCATTGAGCACGCGCAGCGCCGCCTCGGCATCCAGCAAATCGCTGGCGCTGGCTTCGCAAGCAGACAACAGCATCGACTGTTCACGAAAAGCAAGATGCAGCTCCAGCGCAGCGTTGGCATCCATGTCCGATTTCGCAAGCCTGTCCAGCAAACGCCTTTGCTCGTCGCCCAGCTGTTTTTCCAACCCGCCGATTTGCAGTCGCAGCCTGGCGATGCGCTCGGCAGAATCCGCCAAGCCGGCGCTCAACTCACGACGCAGCGCCAGCATAACATCGCGCGCGGGCGCATCCGCCAGGGGTCTGTCGCTGGAATCGTCGGCAGGCGGCGCGGCATCAGGCTGAGGCTTTTGTCCGTCTGTGGCTTGTCCGGAAAGCAAGAATCCGGCCACGGCTGCGATTTCCGCCAGCAGCGCCCGGTCCGCCTCGTTCAAGTCCGCCTTTCTGGCAGGCGGGCCAACCAGCAGCACGCCAACCAGCTCGCCATGCGCCAGCACCGGCTGGACAAGCATACTGCTCAAGCCGTCAACACCGATGCGCCGGAACAAATCGTGCAGCTCGTCGGTGTGATGATCGGGCAGCAAAGTGGTCATGTCGCCGCGTTTCGCTGCTGCCAGCAGGGTCGGCTGCTCGCTCAGGTCCAGCACAGCATCCGCAAGCGATTTTTGTGTTGATGCGTCCCAACCAGCCACGACATCCGCTGTGTTGTCATTGGGCAGCCGCAGCAGCAAACATAGCTCTGCAGCAAGCGCGCTTTGCACCGCCTGGATGACGCGCTCTGGCGCATCGGCACGATTTTCGTTCTCCATCATCACGCCGATAGCAGCGATCAGCCGCGGCGAATCATGCATCGGGCTTGAAAGCGACAGACCATCGCGCGGAGAAATATCTGTGCCGCCAGGCGCTTCTGCGGGCACAGCCGCTGCTTGCTGTGAAGCAGCCAGCACGACTTCTACCAGGCTGTTTTCCAACAGCGAGATCGCCAGGCGATGAATGATCACCGGCAGCAAGACCAGTCCCGCCGCATAAGCCAGCCGCGCCGCGCCTTGATAATTGCCAGCAGCCTGCCCTTGCGCGATCTGCCACAATTCCCAGGCGTTCCCCGCCGCAAACAACAGAAACAGCAAGGCCTTCAGTGGCGCGTCTATGATGTGGCGCGTGTTCAATGCCGTCAACAGCAGCAGCGCAGCAGCCAGGCAGCCGGTAACCGCCGACCACATGGGCGCGTATTCGCTGGCGTTGAATGCCAGCCCGGCTTCATATTCCAGCAGCCAACTGCGCCCCGTATTGATGAACAGCAGCGTCAGCAGAAAGACGCAGCCAAAGATGAACAGGTTGGAGCGGCTGCGCCAAAGAATGAAATCGGCGCTCAAAAAAGCCCAGCCCAGCAGCAGCAGCGTCAGGGCATGCGCCAGTCTTTCCAGAGGCGGCATAAACCGGTTGGCATCCAGCTCCGCATATAGAGCGACAACCGCCGCGCCCAGCATCACCAGCCACACGATCACCAGCGCCGCAGTCGCGATGACATATCGCCGCGTCGAATGTTCCAGCGGAAAACGCGATCGATGTCCAAAAGCAAGGAAGAGCGAGCCCTGGCTGCAGGCGATCACCAATAAGAAAAACAGCATGTCGCCGGGGAATACAACGAAGAGATTTAACAAATTTATGGGTGTTTGAGACAAAACACACCACCCAGCCTGCCCAAGGTGATTTCGTCCCGCCAGTATAGCACAGGCGCGCAATCCACAAGCGGCACAGGGCGCGCATTCTGGCCGCAGGTTCGCGCCTGGGCAAGCGCTTGTCTGTTGAAATCTCGCCTGGGCTGCTCTAGAATCGAGGCGATGTCAAGACCAGCCGAAGCAAACCCCGTGAGCCGTCAAATCGCCTCTCTCGTGCGCCGCTTTCCGGCTCTTGTGCGACTGCCTTACCTCGTCTACCAGCGAGCTCGTCCACGCTATACCTTGGGCGCGGCAGCGGTGATCGTCAACGAAGCCGGCGCTGTGCTGCTGGTCGAGCATGTCTTTCATCCACGCTTCGCCTGGGGGCTGCCCGGTGGCTGGGTCGATGTCGACGAAGACCCGGCCGCCGGCATTTTGCGCGAACTGCGCGAAGAGCTTGCGCTTTCGGCGCGCGTGTGTCGGGTCGTCCATGTGGCAAAGACGGCGCCCAATCACATTGACATCGCCTATCTGTGCGTCGCAGAAAGCCCAATCGGCAAGCTCAGCCACGAATTGCTCGCCTATCGCTGGGCGGCAGCCGATGAGTTGCCGCCCTTAAAGTCATTCCACGCCCGAGCCATAGAGCTGGCGCGACAGCATCTGCGGAGTACGGTATGAGCGCGAGCCTGGCCGACCGCCGGCGGCGCACAGGCTTCCCGCGGCTGCTGACTCTGTCATTGCTGCTGATAATCGTGGCGGGGGCCTTGCTGGTATATGAACTGGTCGGATTCAGCCGCCGCGAACAGCAGCTGCCCGCCGGCATCAGCGTGGCCGGCATCAATATCAGCAGCTTGAGCGATCAAGATGCGGTGTCGCGCTGGGAACGCGCCTATGCAGAGCCGGTCAGCTTGCTGTATCCAGGCGCGAATGACGCGCAGCTCATTCTGCTCTACCCCGACCAGGTGGGCTGGCGCATCAGCAGCGAACCGATGTTGGCAGCCGCGTTGAGATTGGGAGAACAGGGCGGCGGATTCTGGCGGCGCTTTCTCGACTATCTGCTGGGCATCGAACAGATTGTCGCCCGCGACATCCCGCTCGCAGCCGATTATCAGGAAAATGCGCTGCGAGCCTATCTGGAAGATATCGCCGCGCGCTATGACAACTCGCCTGGCAGCGCCACCTATGACTTGCAGACGCTCGTGGTCTATCCCGGCGCGAGCGGCAACGAGCTGGATATACCTGACGCCATGCAACTGGTCGATGCCTCTTTGCGTTCGGCTGTCGAGCGAACGGTCAACTTGCCCATCCTCGAAGTCAACACGCAAGGACCTCGTCTGGGCGCGCTGCAAGAGCTAATCATTGCGCTGCTCGACGACAAAGGCTTCATCTTTGATGGCGTCAACACCGTCGCTTCGGTATATGTGCTGGACTTGCAGCATGGCGAAGAGATCAGCATTCTGGGCGATGTCGCTTTTTCGGCCGCCAGCGCCATCAAAGTGCCGATTATGGTCGAATATTTTCGCGCATTGACCGCGCCGCCCACCCAGGATGAAGCCTGGCTGATGGCGAACTCGATGCTTTGCAGCAACAATTCTTCGTCCAATTTGATCATGGAGATCGTTGGCGGCGGCGACATATTCAGGGGGCTGCGGCGCGTCTCGGATACGATTCAAGCGCTGGGCATCGGCAACACCTACATCACCGCGCCTTTTTATCTCGGTATCGAAGGCCAGCAGCTCGGCTCTATTCAGGCGCCCGCCACCGCGCCAAACCCCGCCTTTGATACGCAAGCCGATCCGTTCAACCAGACGACTGCCGAAGATATGGGCGCGCTCTTCAACCTGATCTACGATTGCGCCCACTACGATTCGGGATTGTCACTTGCGCTGCCCAACGCGGTGACACAGCGCGAATGCCGGCAGATGCTCGAGCTCGGCAGTGCCAACGATCTGCTGCGTCTGCTGCAGGGCGGCATCCCGAGCGGCGTGCGCATATCGCACAAAAATGGCTGGATCGCCGATAGCGTCGGCGATGCTGGCGTAGTGTATTCGCCTAACGGCCGCCACTATGTGATTTCGGTCTTTCTGTGGGAGCGGTCGGAGTTCCAGGATTATCAGAAGTTGTGGTCGCTGGTCGAAGAGATATCACGCGCCGCCTGGAATTATTTCAATCCACAAACGCCACTGCTGCAGCCGCGCGCCGATATCCCGCTGACCGCGCAGGAATGCGAAGGCAACTATCTGCCGCCCGCGCCAGAATTCGTCAACCTGGACGACATCAACGCCTGGCGCCGCAACTGAGGCAGCTCACAGCCGCTCCAGCGCTTCCGCCCACGTGTCATAGATGCGCACAAGCTGGTCGAGCGCCGAAACCGCCAATGCCTCGCGAACGGCGTCGGATGGCTGTGCCAGGCAGAGATCGCCACGATTGCGCCGCGCCAGCTTTAGCGCCTGCATCAGCGCAAACAAACCCGCCTCGCCAATGTGGTCGATCGCTCGCATATCCAGCGTGATTCTGCGCGCGCCCGCTGCGATTTCTTCACCGATGACTTCTGAAAGCCGAAAGGTCTCGCTGTCGTCCAGTCGCCCGGCGGCTTCAACAAGGCTGACAGCGCCGGTTCGGGAAAGCTCGAAAGTCAACATGAGTCGCGCCTTTGGCTGTTCATCCGCAGCCGGACTGTGAGTATAATGGCAGGCATGAATTGGGGATACACGCTGCTCATCACGCTGGCTGCAGCTGCTTTGCTGCTGATGATTCAACGCGCCGAGCCAAAACGCCGCCGGCTGGTCGGATTCTTCGTGCTATTGAGCTTGCTGCTGATCCGTCACAATGCTTTTCTTAAGAGCAACCTGCACGAAGAGACGCTGGTCGCATTCGCATTGGCGCTTTTGCTGAGCGGCGCATTCTGGCTGCTGATTGGGCGCTACAACCCGGTCGGCAGCAGCGACGAAGTGCGGGTGATCGGCATGGATGATTAGTCGATGATGTTGATGGGGATGACATCCGCGCCTTGCAGCACGGCAACGCTGATGCGCGCGGCACAAGTCTGCGCCAACTGGCGAAACGCCTGCCCGGCAGCCGACTCGGGTTCGTGAATCGGCAGGGGTCTGCCCATATCGCCGCCCTTGCGAATTGATGCCGCCAGCGGAATCCGCCCCAGAAAGGCGAATCCGCGCTCTTGCGCAAATTGCTCGCCACCGCCACGGCCAAAAAACTCGCCCGACATATTTTCCACCACGCCCAGCACCGGCACTTTCAACTGTTCGAACATGGCCGCGGCGCGTATGGCATCGGACACGGCGACAGCTTGCGGCTGCGTCACGATGATGCTGCCAGTCAGCGGGAATGACTGCGCGAGAGAAAGCGGCGCATCGCCAGTGCCCGGCGGCAAGTCCACGATCATATAGTCCAGCGCGCCCCAGTCGACATCGGTGAAGAACTGGCGGATGGCGCTGTGCAGCATCGGGCCGCGCATGATCATCGGCTTTTCGGGCGAAGTCAGGAAGCCGCTGCTGATCAGCTTGACTCCATGAACTTCCAGCGGCTGCATCTTCTTGTTGACGACACGCGGTCTGCCACTGCCCAAGCCGAACATCTGCGGGATATTCGGGTTGAGGATATCGGCGTCAATCAGCCCGACCCGCGCGCCGGCCTCCGCCAGGCAGACAGCCAGGTTGGTGGCGACAGTGCTTTTGCCCACCCCGCCCTTGCCGCTGGCGACCGCGACGATGCTGTTCATGGGCACATCCAGGCGCCCGTGGATGCGCCGATCGCTGGGCACCTGGGCATCCCAGTTGATGCGCACCTGCTCGATGCCGGGCACGCGCCCGATCAAAGCGGCATTGCAGCGCTCGACAAAAACATCTTTCAAGGGGCAGGCCGGGGTCGTCAGCACGATGGTGAAAGCGGCGATGCCATCGCTTACCTGCAGATCGCGCACCATATTGAGCGTGACGATATCGCGATTGAGTTCGGGTTCGATGACCGTGCCCAGCGCCGTCATCACCTGCTGATGCAGCTGGTCCATGTCAGCCACCGCGCTTGGCAGCTCGACGCGCCTTGCGTTCCAATGCCTTGCGGCGGCGTTCTTCGCGCTTGGCGTCATCTTCGTTCCAGGGCGTTGCGCCTTCTGGAGTGGCCGCGGGCGCTGCGCTCGCGGCCGGCTCGGGAGTCGGTTGCGCTTCTTCCTGGACTGGCGCGGGGGCGGCTTTCGCAGCTGGACGAGGCGTGCTGCTGCGGCTGCTGGATTGACCGCGGCGGGCTTCTTTGGCGGCGTCCTTGTGCTCCCAGGTGCCACGCGCCAACATCTCTTCATAAGCGCGCGTCGGGGCGATGCTGCGCCAATAGGAATTCGGCTTGGACAAGCGCTCTTTGTCATGAATATGATGCGTCGTGCGGTCGTAACTGGCCAATTCGTAGTCGTGATCCATCTTGATGGCGTCAAATGGACAATACTCGGCGCAATACCCACAATTCATGCAGATGTCGATGTCGATGAAGAAGGCTTCTGGCTCGGGCACGGGCCGCCCGGTATCGGGGTCATTGCCGCGCACGATCCAGATGCATTGCGGCGGGCATACTTTTGCGCAGATGCCGCAGCTGGTGCACCAGTCTTTGCCGGCGCGTGTGGGATGGTCTTCGTCTTCGATAATCAGGAAGGGCACGAATCGAAAGCGCTCGGGCACCGCCACTTTTTCGTCTGGATACTGCACCGTGATGACGCCTTTGGTCTGCGTGCCCTGGCGGATGCCAAAATTGTCGACCGAATGGCTGTACTTGCGAAAGCCATAGCGAATGTCGTCGATGTAAGAGTCGATGAAATGCCGCAGCGTCAGCATCAAGCCTTTTGCCAAGCCAGTTCCGTACATTGCTGCTCCTCGCTGTGTCTGCCCTAGCGGTCGGTCTCGCCCAGCACGATGTCGATGCTGCCCAGAATGCCCACGATATCGGCGACTTTGTAGCCCTGGCTCATGATTCCCATAGGCGTCAGGTTGATGAAACTGGGGGCGCGCACATGATAGCGCCAGGGATTGGAAGTGCCGCTCTTGCCGCCCGCCGACACGATGTAATACCCCAGCTCGCCCTTGCCATTTTCCACACGCCCATAAGCCTCGCCCAGGGGGACGCGCGGTGCATAAGCGCCTGGCTTGCCATCCGCCCAGATCGACTGGCCTGCGGTCGCTTCCAGACGCGGCAAGATCTGCCGCAAAATGCGCACGCTCTCGCGTAGTTCTTTGACGCGAACCCGATAGCGCGCGTACATGTCGCCAGCATCTTCCACCGCGACATCAAAGTCCAGCTCGTCATAAATGCTGTAGGGGTCGGCTCGGCGAATATCATAGGGCACGCCACTGCCGCGCAGCAATGGACCAGCCGCGCTGTAATTGATGGCGTCTTCGGCGCTGAGCACGCCAACGCCCACCGAGCGCTCGATGAGAATTTCGTTTTGCGTCAGCAGCTGCTCCAGCTCGTCAATGGTGCGCGGGATGCGCTCGCTGACCATCTCGGTGAGGAATTGCATGGTGTTGTAATCGCGCGCGCGGTCGTTGGTCAGGTGGCTGACACTCTTGATGCGCTCGGGCAGATCGCCGAACAAGCCGCCGAAGCGCATGTAATTGCACATCATGCGGCTGCCAGCTACCGCCTCGAAGAAGTCCAGAATGCGTTCGCGCTCTTGGATGAAATAGAGCACGGGCGTGAAGAAAGCGCCGATATCGTTCAGCCAGAAGCCGATCGCCCACAAGTGATTGACGATGCGGCTGAGCTCGACCATCATCACGCGCAGCGCCTCGCAGCGATAAGTCGGCTCGTTGTAGCGCCGCCCCAGGCTGAGCAGCTGCTCGACCGCCAGCACATAGCCGTGGTTGTTGCCCATGCTGCTGATGTAATCGAGGCGGTCGGTGAAAGGGATATTGTGCAGGTAGGTATTGCGCTCGCCGATTTTTTCGTGATTGCGATGCAAGTAGCCCATGACCGGTTCGAGCGATGTCACCGTCTCGCCATCGACCGTCAGCACCATACGGAAGACGCCGTGCGTGCTGGGATGATGCGGTCCCATATTGACAACCAGCTCATTGGTCTCGAAGCCGTCTTTGTCCATCACGCGCTCGACATCCACGCCCAAGCCCAGCGATTGATATACGGCTGACTCGGATGTATCCATCAAGCGGCTGAGGTCGATTTCGCGCGGATAACTGACATTTTTTCCGAAGACATTTTTCTCTTCGGCACGATGCACATGCCCGCCTGGCCAGCGGCTGTCGAAAGGCTTCTGCTCTTCTTCGTAATAGGCTTCGCGCCAATCCTTGCGCATCGGATGCCCGTGAAAGCCCTCCCACATCAATATGCGCTTCAGGTTGGGATGACCGGGAAAACGAATTCCATAGAGATCCCAGGCTTCGCGTTCCTGGAAATCTGCCCCGCGCCATACAGAAACCAGCGACGGGATCTCGGCATTGTCGCGTTCGGTCTGCGCCTTGAAGACCAATGCGCCGCCTCCACTGCTGCGATAGGCGTGGTAGACCATTTCCATATGATCGCCAGCGCCCAGATAATCGACAGCCGTCGCGCTGGACAGGTAGTCGAAACCAAGCTCGTCGTGGATGACGCGGGCGATATCCAGCAACCGCGCGCTGTCGACAATGACGCCCCCATAGCCTTCGCGGTCGTCGGCGCTTACCGCATCGGGGTAAGTGGCTTGCAAGTGGTCGATCGCGCCTTCTATGGTCGTGCTGGTCAGGGGCGCATCGGGTGCGGCAGTGGGCATGGTTCTTTATTCCTCTTCTGCTGAGGCGCGGCGGCTGGCGCGAACTGCCTTGCGTGCCAAAGCGCGCAGCCGGCGTTTCTCGCGGATGTCTTCGGCTTCTTCCCAAGGCGTGCCACCGGCCGGCAAGACAAAGGCCAGCGCGTCCCCATCGACAGGCGCGGTTTCAACTGGCGCATCGGTGTTCGCGGGCGATTTTGCGGCGACCATCTGCATTGCGGCGGGCAGCTCGCGCATGCCCAGCGCTGCCATATCTTCCGCGGCTCGTTCAGCCTGGCGGCGGATCATATCCATCTGGCGCGGGTCGATAATATCCGGACCCAGCACCGGCACCGGCGTCGGCTCGGCAGAACCAGCGCCATACCAGGGGACATCGTCGCCGTTGGCGATGCTTTGGCCATCGATTTTGCGCTGCAGGGCGATCATGCCATAAAGTAGCGCCTGCGGAGTCGGCGGGCAGCCGGGCACATACACATCCACCGGCAGGTATTTGTCCATGCCAGACACGACATTGTAGCCCTCTTTGAAAGGTCCGCCGCCACTGGCACAGGCACCCATCGCCAGCACATACTTCGGCTCGGGCATCTGGTTGTAGAGGCGCACGATGGGCACAACCATCTTCTTGGTCACTGTGCCCGAGACGATCATCAAATCGGCTTGGCGGGGCGTCGCGCGCATCACCTCAAATCCGAAGCGGGAAAAGTCGAAGCGTGATGAAGCGGTGGCGATCATTTCGATAGCGCAGCAAGCCAGTCCAAACAGCATGGGCCACATGGAGTTGCGCCTGCCCCAGTTGTACAACTGGCTTAGGCTGGTGATCGCGATATTGTTCTCCAGCTCGGCTGGCACGGGGAATTCGGTCGCGTTGAGCTCGTGCAAATTCAAGTCCATCTATTCGCCGCTCTCCTCATACCAGTCGCGCAGAATCTGCCTCAGTATAGCATCGTTGACCAGCGCCGGGTCATCGGCGAAGTCCGGCAATTGCACGATGCGCTCATTCAATTCCTGTAATCCGATATTGTCCAGATCGGCATCGGGATAGTCGCGCATCAAAGCCAGGACGATCTCATAGTCCGCGTCCCAATACAAAGCCGTCACCGACATAATGCCACCAGTATAGGCAGACACCGCTTGATTGTCAAGATTTTCACAAACGATCTCGTCCTCTAATGCGCGCGCAAAACAACTGCGCCAGCGCAGTCAACGCGGGTGGCTTGGGCGATGCAATCCAGGTTCGCCGTCTGATACGCGGTTTGCATGGCATCCGCCACGCGCCGGGCAACTTCAGCGCAATCGCACAAGGCGCAGAGGGTTGGCCCCGCCCCGCCGATAAATAACGCGATGGCGCCTTTTCGCTTTGCCAGCGCCCGCATCTCCGCCAGCAGCGGCATCAAGCGCGCGCGCGCCGGTTCGATGACCTGGTCGCCCTCCATCGCCGCTCCAAGCGCCTGCAAATCACCGCGATGCAGCGCATCGACCAGCCTGCCGACCATGCCTGTCTGATGAACGAGTCGGCTGAGCGACACGCTGTCTGGCAGCAGCGCCCGCGCCTGGTTGGTCGGTACAGGCACAGCCGGCGTCGCCAGCGCCAAATGCAGATCGGCTGGAATCGGCAGCGGTTGAATCGCGTCGACTGTGATGCCAGCCACCAGCACAATCCCGCCCAGCAGACAGGGCGCGACATTGTCGGCATGATAGCCGCTGACCAGCGCCTCGCCTTCCAGGCAAAAGGGCAGCAACTGCTCTCGCGTGAAAGGATCGCCCAGCAGCTTGTTCAAGGCGATCACCGTGACGACTGCGCTGGCGGCGCTGCTTCCCAAGCCGCTGGCCAGTGGCAAGCCTTTGACCAACTGAATTTGCAGTCCGCGTTCTTCGCCCAGGCGAGCGAGCATCGCCCGCGCCGATACAGCCGCTACATTCTGTTTGGGGTCGCGCGGCAACTGCGCATTGTCGCCATCGATGCGGCTGATGACGATTCCTGGCTCATCTCGCCACGACACAGTCGCTTTGTCGCCCATGCCAGCCAGCGCCATGCCCAGAATATCAAAACCGACGCCCAGGTTGGCCACCGTAGCCGGGGCGAAGGCTTCTGCACTGGAATATGCCATGCGATGCCGCTATCCTTGCTGCCTTGTCGGGCGCGGGAGTCTGCAAATGTCAAGCAGTCTACAATGTATTGATTGCGCGCAACAATACCCACTTAATCGCGTCATCTATGCTTGTGAAAGCTGCGGCGGCTTGCTGGATGTCGTGCACGATTTTGACTCATCCGAGGAAAAAATCGCGCGGGCGCTGTTTGACGAGCGGCTGGGCGCGCTGGAATTCCCATTCAACAGCGGAGTCTGGCGCTTCAAAGAACTCATTTATCCCGATATCGCCGACGCGGAAATCGTCAGCCGCGGCGAAGGCAATACCAACTTGTATCAGCTGGGGCGCGTCGCAGCCTATGCCGGCGTGGATGCGCTTTTGCTCAAGCACGAAGGCGAAAACCCGACCGGCTCTTTCAAAGACCGCGGCATGACCAGCGGCGTCACCCATGCCCGGTGCCTGGGCATGCAGCGAGTCGCCTGCGCCTCCACGGGCAATACCTCCGCGTCCATGGCTTCATACGCCGCTCTGGCGGGCATGCAGGGCATCATATTCTTGCAAAACACGGCGATCGCGCTGGGCAAGCTGGCGCAGGGCATCGCCTATGGCGGCACCTGCCTGCAGATCAACGCCGACTTCGACCGCAACATGGCGCTGGTTCGCCAAGTGGCGGAACGGCTGGACATCTATGTGCTCAACAGCATCAATCCTTTCCGGCTGGAGGGGCAAAAGTCGATCATGTTCGAGGCGCTGCAGCAAATGCGCTGGCAGACGCCGGACTGGGTCGTCGTGCCTGGTGGCAACCTGGGCAACAGTTCGGCATTTGGCAAGGCGCTGCTGGAGATGCATCAGATCGGGCTGATCAACCGGCTGCCGCGACTGGCGATCGTGCAAGCCGAGGGCGCAAACCCGCTCTACCGTCATTACACCGGCGGCTTGCGAGATTTCCAAGCTGTCAAAGCCGAGACCATCGCCACCGCCATCAAAATTGGCGATCCCGTCAACCTGCAAAAAGCCATCCGCACGCTGGAATGGACGGGCGGAGTCGTCGAGCAGGTCAGCGATCAGCAGATCATGGACGCCAAAGCGCTGATTGACGGAGTGGGCATTGGCTGCGAGCCGGCCTCAGCCTGTTCAGTGGCGGGGGCGCGAAAACTGGTCGAGCGCGGCATCATCAAACGCGGCGACAGCGTCCTGGGCGTGCTGACCGGGCATGTGCTGAAAGACCCGCAAGCCACGATCGGCTATCATGCCGACGAGCTGCCGGGCATAAAGCCGCAACTGCGCAACCCCATGCTTTCCGCCGAAGATGATCTTGAGCAAATCGCAGCGCTTTTGTCCGAGCCCGTTTCGATCTAACTGGGCGGCACCAGGCGCAGCGCACCATCCAGGTCGGCGATGATATCCTCGACGTCTTCTATGCCCAGGGCGAAGCGCACCAGATTGTCGCCGATGCCAGCATCTTGCCGTTCTTGCGGGCTGAGATCGTAGTAGCTCACATAAGCCGGCTGTTCGATCAGACTCTCTGTGCCGCCGAGGCTGGGCGCGATATAGGGAATGCGCAGCCGGTCGATGAAGTCGCTGGTCGCATGGATGTCGCCCGCCACCTCGAAGCTGACCACGCCGCCGAATCCGCTCATCTGGGCGCAGGCGATTTCGTGGTCGGGGTGCGATTGCAAACCGGGATAATACACGCGGTCGATCCTGGCGTGCTGCTCCAGGAAGCGCGCGACTTGCAATGCCGCCTCGTTTTGATGGCGCACGCGCACGGCCAGGGTCTTCAGCCCGCGCTCGATCAAGAAGGCCTGATGCGGATCGATGACATTGCCAAACATGCCGCGAGCATCTTTTAATGCCTTGATGCGCCCCGCATCGCCAGCGATCGCCCCGCCCAGCACATCGTTGTGCCCGCCGAAGTACTTGGTCGCGCTGTGCATGACAAAGTCAATGCCATATGCCAGCGGGCGCAGGTTGACCGGCGTGGCAAAAGTCGTATCCAGCAGGGTCATTGCGCGATTCGCCCGCGCCAGCTCGACCAGGCGTGCCAGGTCCATCACGCGCAGGTAGGGATTGGTCGGCGTCTCGGTGAAGATGAAGCGCGTCTTGCCAGGGACGATGGCGGCTTCCAGCGCGTCATAATCGCACATGGGCACGATGCTGGTTTCGATGCCGAATTTCTTCAGCGTGGTCAGGCAGAATTGACGCGTGCGCCGATAGCAGTCATCGGTCATGATGATGTGCGTGCCCGCGCGCAACACAGTCAAGAAGAGCGATGTCACCGCCGACATGCCGCTGGGATACATAATGGCGTCGTCAGCGCCTTCCAACCGAGCGATGCGCGCCTCGAGCGACCAGGTCGACGGATTGCCATAACGCGCGTATTCTTCGCGGTCCAGCTCGCCGCCATACACCTTGGCATCCAGAAACTTAATCAGTTCGGCAGTATTTTTGAATGTGAAGGTAGCCGTCTGCACGATGGGCGTGGTCATGGCGTGGAAGCCTTTGTCGCGCGTCGTGCCAGCGTGCACAGATTTGGTGCTGGCTCCCTGGTATTGGCGGTCTGGCTGGTCGTTTGGCTTTGACATTGCAGCCCCTTGGTCTGCGAAGCTGCCGAGCATCAGGCGAGCGCGCCGGCCTGGCATGGACTGGCTGCCTGTTGAGCGGTTTCTCGCGGACGACACTATAGCACAGGGCACAGCGGACGACAATTGCGCGGTATGCCGTTATCGCATTGCGTCTGTCTGTGCTAAGCTTCCTGCATACGGGTCAGGCAATGAAGAGGACACGCCAGACATGACCGATTCCGCATTTCGCGTGTATGGCGGGCAGCCGCTGCAAGGACAGATCCATGTTCAGCGCGCCAAGAACGCCATTCTGGCGATGATCGCGGCGACTATCGTGGTCGAAGAGGGCGAAACGATCCTGCGCCAGGTGCCCGATATCAAAGATGTAGATTGCGCCTTTGAACTGCTGCGAGTGATTGGGGCGAATGTCGACTATGACCGGCAAAGCAAAACAGCCCGCATTGATGCCAGCGCCGTGCACAACGGAATCTTGCCAGCAGATATCGCCCAGCGTTTTCGTGGTTCCGTGCTCTTTCTCGCGCCGCTGCAGATTCGCCTGGGTTATGTGGAGTTGCCCGGCAGTGGCGGCTGCGATATCGGCACGCGCAAGATCGACTTTCATCATCGCGGGTTCGCCCGGCTGGGCGCGGATGTGCAATACTTTGACGATGGCCGAACCATCATCGAGCTAAAACGCCGGCGTTTCCGCGGGACTCTGCTTTATCTTGACCTTCCCAGCCACACAGGCACGGAAAATCTCATGCTGGCGGCGGCGCTGGCAGAGGGACAGACAATCCTGGAAAATGCCTCGGTCGAGCCCGAGGTCGCCGATTTCGGCAATTTTTTGAATGCAATGGGTGCCGATATCCGCGGGCTGGGCACAAACACGCTCTTCATCCATGGTGTTGATAGGCTGCGCGCCACTGACTACACGCCCATGCCCGACCGGCTGGTGACCGGCACACTCATGATGGCCGCGGCGATCACCGGCGGCGATGTCACCGTGCACGATGCCGAGCCGGCGCATCTGCGCATCGTTTGTGCCAAGCTGGAGCAGATGGGCGTGGATATCCGCATCAATGGCAAGTCGATCCGCGTGCAAGGTCGGCGCGAACGGCTGAACCCAATCAACATCCAGACATACCCGTATCCCGGCTTCCCGACAGACTTGCAGCCCTGCATCGCCGCGCTGTCCTGCCTGTCCAACGGCACGAGCTATATCCGCGAGCGCATCTTCGACAACCGCTACGATTATGTCGACGCGCTGCTGCAGATGGGAGCAGATATCCTCATCAGCCAAAGCGATGTCTGCATCGTGCAGGGCGTGGATCGCTTGAAGCCGGCGGGCCTCACTGCCGACAACATCCGCGCGGGCGCGACGATTCTGCTGGCGGCGCTGGCTGCCGAAGGCGAAAGCACGATCGCAAATGTCTACCAGATCGACCGCGGTTACGAAGGCATTGACGACCTGTTAAGCCAGTTGGGCGCGGATATCACGCGGATTACGGCGCAGTCGGAGCTGCAGCCCGTCTGGTAAGCGTCAGGCCGCCTCGATTCGCGCCAGGACAGCAGCCGCGAATTCATCGGTAGACACAGGCGTCTCATCGGCGCTGGCGATATCTGCCGTGCGCAAGCCATCAGCGAGCGCCGCATCAACAGCCGACTCTATGGCGCTTGCCTCATCTTCGAGCCGCAAGCTGTAGCGCAGCATCAGCGCCGCGCTGAGGAACATGCCGATCGGGTTGGCTTTGCCCTGCCCGGCGATATCGGGCGCGGAGCCATGCACCGGCTCGTACAAACCAAAGTTGTCGGCGCGCAGCGATGCAGACGGCAGCATGCCCAGGCTGCCCGCCAGCACGGAGGCTTCGTCGCTCAAAATGTCGCCGAACATGTTGCCCGCCACGATGACATCAAAGCTGCCGGGGCGCGTCAGCAAGTGCATGGTCGCCGCGTCTACCAGTAAATGCTCCAGTTCGACATCGGCGTATTCTTCGTGCAGCGCCACAACGGTGCGCCGCCAAAGACGCATGGAAGCCAGCACATTGGCTTTGTCCACACTGCACAGCTTGCCCCGCCGGCCCTGCGCCGCGCGAAAAGCCACATTCGCCACTTGTTCGACCTGGGCGCTCGTGTAGGTCATCGTGTCGTAGGAAGTGTCGCCTTCGCCCTGCTCCTGGCGCTCGCCAAAATAGATGCCGCTCACCAGCTCCCGCACGAAGAGAATATCGACATTTTCCAGCAAATCAGCGCGCAGCGGGGCATGCGCTGCCAGAGCGGGATAAGTTTTGACCGGGCGCAAATTGGCGAAGAGACCAAAATGCTGCCGCAAGCCCAGCAAGCCGCGCTCGGGCTGGACAGTCGCTGTAGGATCAGACCACTTTGGTCCGCCGACCGCGCCGAGCAAGATGGCATCGGCATCTTCACAGATGGCGACGGTTTCCGGCGGCAGTGGATCGCCCGTCTCGTCAATGGCGATGCCGCCGATCAGTCCGTGCACGAATCGAAATTGGTGACCGCGCCTCTCGGCGATCGCAGCCAGCAGCCTGGTCGCATGGGATACGACTTCAGGCCCGATGCCATCGCCCGAAAGTACCGCAATAGTCGCCTTCATTTGCTGTCCTTCCCACGAATTGATTAGCGCGCCAATTCAAGAGACGCTTGTTCGCCTTCGACGTTGGCGATGGATAAACCATATTCGACGCTGTCGACCAGCGCCAGCCAACTCGCGCAGATGATGTCGGTGCCGGCACCGACTGTGCTCCAGCGCTGTTTGCCATTATACGAGTCGATCAACACGCGGGTCATCGCGCCGGTGGCTTGCTGGCTGTCTATGATGCGCACTTTGTAATCGACCAGTTGGATATCGCGCAGAGCCGGATACAGCGGCAGCAACGCCTTGCGCAGCGCCAGATCCAGCGCATTGACCGGTCCATTGCCCTCGGCGGCTGTGTGCACGACATCGCCATCGACATCCAGCTTGACCATGGCTTCGGCCAGCTGCCCGCGTCCGCGCCGGTCTTCGACGATCACGGTGAAATCGAGCAAGGTGAAGAGCGGCACATAATCCGCCGCTGCCCGCCGCAAGCGTACTGCCACCGAGGCTTCTGCGCCTTCAAACACAAAGCCGGCATTCTCCAGCTTTTTGATGTCATTCAAGACTTGTGTTGCTTCGAACCGCGAAATATCCAAGCCGAGTTCTTCCGACTTGCTGAGCAGGTTGCCGCGGCCAGACAAATCCGACACCAGCACGCGCGTCTTGTTGCCGACCAGTTCCGGCTCGATATGTTGATAGCTGTCGACATTGCGGCGCATGGCCGCCACATGGATGCCGCCTTTGTGCGCGAAGGCGCTTTTGCCCACATACGGCAAATGCGTATCGGGCGCCAGGTTGGCGATCTCAGCGACTGCCCGCGACAAATGCGTCAAAATGGGCAGTTGTCCATCCCGCGCCAGGCAAGGCACGCCCATCTTCAAGATGAGATCGGGGATTATGCTGCACAGGTTGGCGTTGCCACAGCGCTCGCCATAGCCATTGATCGTCCCTTGCACATGCGCCGCACCAGCCCGCACCGCCGCCAGAGAATTCGCCACTGCCAGCTCACTGTCGTTGTGCGTGTGAATGCCGAAGATCATTTCAGGGAAAAGTTCCCGCGCGCGCAAAAAGAACTCCGCGGTTTCCCAGGGCATCGAGCCGCCGTTGGTATCGCAGAGCACGATGACATCCGCGCCGCCAGCCGCCGCAGCCGCCAGCGTGTCGTAGCCATATTCCATATCTAGTTTTGCGCCGTCAAAAAAATGCTCGGCGTCGTAGATGACCTCTTTACCCAGCGACTTCAGAAATGCCAGGCTGTCTTCGATCATGCGCAGGTTTTCGTCCGCCGTGGTCTGCAAGACATCGGTCACATGCAGCATGGATGTCTTGCCGACCACCGTGACCACCGGCGTATTGGCAGCCACCAGCGCGCGAATGTTGGCGTCGTCTTCTGGCGCGATGCCCTTGCGCCGCGTCGAGCCAAATGCGGCGATTTTAGCCTGCGCCAGGTCGATCGCGCTCACCTGGTCAAAATAGGCGGCGTCTTTGGGATTGGAGCCAGGCCAGCCGCCTTCAATATAGTCGACGCCGAGTTCATCCAGCAGGCGCGTGATATGCAGCTTGTCGGCCACGGAGAACGAAACACCTTCTCGCTGGCTGCCGTCGCGCAGGGTCGTGTCATAAATTGCGACTTTCTGCATGGCTGCGCCCTTCCCAAATCGTGCTTCAGACAGTGGTTGTCACACGCTGAGGATTGCTCGCCTCGTATGCCTGCACATCGTCTTCCAGCGCCAACAGATAACCGAGCTGATCGACGCCATGCAGCAGGCAATACTTCGAGAATCCGTCCAGCGGGAAGTTGACGCGGCGACCATCGGGCAATGTCAGCGCCTGCGCTTCGACATCGACACTAACTGTCGTGCCCGGGTCTTCGTCCGCCAAGCTGAACAGCTGTTGCTGGGTGTCGCGATCGACGACGATGGGCAGCAAGCCATTCTTGAGCGCGTTGTTGCGGAAGATATCGGCGAAGTCGGTACTGATCACCGCCTTGAAGCCCGCGCCCAGCAAAGCCCAAGGCGCATGCTCGCGCGAGCTTCCACAGCCGAAGTTGTTGCCAGCCACCAAGACCGATGCGCCGGCGTACTGCGGCTGATTGAGGATGAAGTCGGGGTTGGGCGTCTCGCCGTCTTCCAGGTAACGCCAGTCGCAGAAAGCCGCTTTGCCCAAGCCGGCTTTGTCGGTCACTTTCAAAAAGCGCGCCGGAATAATCTGGTCCGTGTCGATATCGTTGACAGGCATGCCCACGATGCTGCCGCTGATGTGCCGTAGCTTCTCCATCTTCCCCTCCTAATTCGCCAGCATGACGCGCGGGTCGGCAACCACGCCAGATACAGCCGATGCCGCCGCTGTGAGTGGGCTTGCCAAGAAGGTGCGTCCGCCCTTGCCCTGGCGTCCCTCGAAGTTACGATTGCTGGTGGAAACGGCGTATTGCCCCGGCTGCAGCTGGTCGCCATTCATCGCGATGCACATGGAACAGCCAGCCTCGCGCCATTCCGCGCCCGCCGCCCGGAAGATTTCGTCCAAGCCTTCGTTTTCCGCCTGCTTTTTGACCTGCTGCGAGCCCGGCACGACCATCATGCGCACCGAGTCGGCGACCTTGCGCCCCTCAATGAAACTTGCCGCCTGCCGCAAGTCCGTAATGCGCGAGTTGGTGCAGCTGCCGATGAAGACGACATCAATCGCCTTGCCCAGCAGCCGCTGCCCGGGCGACAAGTCCATATACGCGAGCGCCTTGTCCAGCGCGGTTTTCTTGTTGATATCAGGCTCATCGGCCGGGGCGGGCACAGCGCCGGTTATGGGCATGCCCATGCCGGGATTTGTGCCGTAAGTGATCATGGGGATCAACTCATCGGCGCTCAGCGTGATTTCCTGGTCGAATTGCGCGCCGTCGTCCGTCGGCAGCGTCCGCCAATTTGCGAGCGCCGCGTCCCAATCCGCGCCGCTGGGGGCATGCTGCCGCCCGTGCATATATTCAAAGGTCGTATCATCGGGCGCGACCATGCCGGCACGCGCGCCGCCTTCGATGGACATGTTGCAAACCGTCATGCGCCCTTCCATGCTGAGGCTGCGGATGGCTTCGCCGCGATATTCAAATACCTGGCCCGTGCCGCCGCCGATGCCGATGCGCGCGATGATCGCCAAAATGATGTCTTTGGCAGTCACCCCTTCGCCCAGCCGTCCCTCGACATTGACCGCCATGGTGCGCGGCTTGTTCTGCAGCAGGGTCTGCGTCGCCAGGACATGCCCGACTTCGCTGGTGCCAATGCCAAATGCCAGCGCGCCAAATGCGCCGTGCGTGCTGGTATGGCTGTCGCCGCAAACGATTGTCATGCCGGGCTGCGTCAAGCCTTTTTCCGGACCGATCACATGCACGATGCCCTGATGCTCATCGCCCAGCGCATACAGCGGGATGCCAAAGTCGCCGCAGTTGCGCGAGAAGGTGTCCAGCTGCATGGCCGCCATGGCATCGGCGATCGGGATGATGCCCAACTCGTTGCGCGGGGTGGTCGGCGTGCTGTGATCCATCGTGCCAATCGTCTGATCGGGTCTTCGCACCGTCAGCCCGCGTTCGCGCAGCATAGAAAATGCCTGGGGCGAAGTAACCTCGTGCACCAGGTGCAGGTCGATGTAGAGCACGGCTGGCGTATCTTCGCTTTGTTCACGCACTGTGTGGGCGTTCCACACTTTTTCGAAGAGCGTGCGCGGTCTTTCATTGTTCGTCATTTTTTATCCCTCATTTTTCTGTCTGTTCAGGCTGAGAGTCCGACCATGGCGACATCGCCTTCGGGGGCGACATCGTCCGAGCCCATGCTGGCGATCATGCGATTCAGCGCCGACACATAGGCTTTCACGCTGGAGACGACGATATCGCTATCGGCACCGTATCCGCCAAATGTGCGACTGCCTCCTTCGGGCGCGATGCGCACAGTGACCTCGCCCAGCGCGTCGATGCCTTCGGTCACGCTGTGCACATTGAATTCCAGCAAAGTGCTGGGTGCCTGGATAATCTCGTCGACTGCGCGGTACGACGCATCCACAGGACCTGTCCCGACCGCCGCGACGATGATTTCTTCGCCGTGCTGGTTGGTCATTTTGACAGTCGCCGTGGGCATGCCCATCGTGCCGCAAACGACCTGGATATCCACCAACCGGAAGTAATCTTCGGATTTCTGCGCCGCTTCGTCGGCGACCAGCGCTTCCAGATCGGCATCGGTCACAGTCTTTTTCATATCCGCCAGCGTCTTGAATCGGCGGAAGACATCCATCAGTTCATCGCCATCGACAGCGTAACCCAGCTCGCCGAGCCGAACGCGCAGGGCATGGCGGCCGCTGTGTTTGCCCAGCACCAGTTTGCTCTGCGTGAGGCCCACCGTTTCGGGCGTCATGATTTCAAAAGTCTCGGCATTTTTGAGTACGCCGTCCTGGTGAATGCCGCTTTCATGAGCGAAGGCATTCGCCCCGACGATGGCTTTGTTGGGCTGCACCGGCATGCCCATGTAGTTGCGCACCATGCGGCTAGTCTTCATGATTTGCGTGGAGTCGATATTGGTGCGCAGATCATAGAAGCTTTTGCGCGTATGGATGGCCATGACGACTTCTTCCAGGCTGGTGTTGCCGGCGCGCTCGCCTATGCCGTTAATCGTCACTTCCACCTGACGCACGCCGCGTTTCAAGCCGGCCAGCGTATTGGCAGTCGCCAAGCCCAGGTCGTTGTGGCAGTGCACCGACCAGATCACGCCGCTGCCCGGTCCTGCGCCCGGCGTCTCGTTGATCAGCATTTCCAGCGTGTCCGCCCATTCCGACGGCATGACATAGCCGACCGTATCGGGAATGTTCAACGTGGTCGCGCCGCATTCCACAGCTACGGCACAGGCTTGGATCAAGTATTCGGTATCGGTTCTGCCCGCGTCCATGGGGCTGAATTCGACATCGTCGCACAAACTCTTCGCCAAAGTTACGGCATCGCGGATGCGCTGCAAGCCTTCTTCTTTATCGATGCGCAGCATGGCCAGGTGGCTGGGCGAAGTGCCGAGGAAAGTATGGATGCGCGGTTTGGCGGCATCCTTGACGCCTTCCCAAGCCGTGCGGATATCGCTTTCCAAAGCGCGCGCCAAGCCGGCCACGCTCGGTCCATCCGGCGTGCCAACTTCGCGGGCGATGCGCTGCACAGCACGCAGATCATCGGGCGATGCGGCCGGGAAGCCAGCCTCAATGACATCGACGCCCAGCGCGGACAGCTGCCGGGCGATTTCCAGCTTCTCGGCGCTGGAGAGCGTTGCGCCGGGGCTTTGCTCGCCATCGCGCAAGGTGGTGTCGAAGATTATGACGGTATTTTCGTCGTAGGTTCGCGTAGCCATAGGGAGGTGCTCCTTATCAAATATCGCGCGTGGTCAAAAGCGAAACGAAGGCTAAGCCTGGCAAGACCATCTTCCGACATCCGTACACCTCCTTCCTTTCGACTTATCGTATTAGGTTCGCGGGCGAGCCGAGGGCTGCCCTACAGCTTTGTGTTGGTGAGCGATCGCTTAGTCGCTCTGCTTGATGTTCTTGGCATCCAGGAAAGGCATCATCTGGCGCAGGTCCGCGCCGACTTTTTCGATTAGCAGGTCGTGCTCGCGCTGACGCCGCGCATTAAAATTGGGACGCCCCCGCCGATTCTCATCGATCCACTTGCGCGCGAATTCTCCGTCCTGGATGCGCTGCAAGACGCCAGCCATTTCTTCCTTCACCGACTCTTCAAATTGGTCGCCGATTTCGTAGCCGCCGTGTTCGGCTGTATTGCTGACGCTGTACCACATATAGCTCAAGCCGCCTTCGTAGAGCAGGTCGACGATGAGCTTCAGCTCGTGCAGGCATTCGAAGTAAGCGACCTCGGGCTGATACCCGGCTTTGACGAGCGTTTCGAAGCTGGCGCGGATGAGCGCGGTTACGCCACCGCAAAGCACCACCTGCTCGCCGAAGAGGTCGGTCTCGGTCTCTTCCTTGAAAGTGGTTTCGATGACGCCGGCTCGCGTGCAGCCAATCGCTTTCGCATAGGCCAGTCCCAGAGCCAGCGCGTTGCCGGTCGCGTCTTGCTCGATGGCGATGAGTCCGGGCGTGCCAGCGCCTTCTGTGAAGACTTCGCGCACGCGGTGCCCGGGCGCTTTTGGCGCGACCATGGCGACATCGGCGCTGGCCGGCGGCACGATTTCCTTGAAGTGAATATTGAATCCATGCGCGAACATGAGCATGGTGCCGTCTTTGAGATTGGGCGCGATATGCTCGCGGTAGACATCGCCCTGGCGCGTGTCGGGGATGAGCAGCATGATGATATCGGCTTGGGCGGCGGCTTCGGCCACGCTGAAGACTTCCAACCCGTCGGCTTCAGCTTTGGCTTTGCTGCGGCTGCCTTCGTGCAAGCCAATGACGACCCGCTGTCCGTTGTCGCGCGCGTTCAAGGCGTGGGCGTGTCCCTGGCTGCCATACCCAATGACGGCGATGGTCTTGCCATCCAGCAGCGCCAGGTCCGCGTCGTTGTCATAGTAGAGTGTTGCCATTTATGCTGTCTCTCCTGAATTGAATGTGAGCAAATGGTTGCGCAAACATCGCCTGTTTCGTCAGACGATTCTGCCGTTGCGCACGGCGGACGCTTGCAAGGTGGCGCGGGCCAGATCGCGCCGGGTGACGCTTGTGTCGTGGATGCGCGTGCCACGCCCCATCGCGACGACGCCGGTGCGGATCATCTCCACGATGCCGATCGGGCGCACTTCGTCTATGAATTTCTCGACGAAAGATTCGGTGCCAACCATTTCGATAATCGCCACTTGGGGCCCTACATCGACGATGCGCGCGGGATAGCGGTCGCAGATCTCGGTGAGGGTATTGCGGGAATAAGCATCGTCATTGCGCACTTTGATCAGCGCCAGGTCGCGTTCGATGTGCGGTTCGTTGTAGATGACGCGCACATCGATCACATTGACCAGCTTCTGCAGGTTATTGGCGATCTTGCGGGCATATTCCGGTCCTGCATCGACGCGGATGGTCATGCGCGAAATATCGGGCTTGTGCGTGCGCCCGACAGTCAGGCTGTCGATATTGAAAGCGCGGCGACGAAACAAACTGGCGATGCGGTTCAGCACGCCCGGCTCGTTTTCGACCAGCGCCACCACAGTCACTTTGTTGACGGTCGGTTGCTGAGCCATCATCCTTCTCCTGGCTTGGGTCTGCGCTTCATATCGTGCAGGTCGGCGCCAGCCGGCACCATCGGATACACCATTTCTTCTTTTTCCACGACGAACTCGATCAAGGTGGGACCGTCTATGCCGCGCGCGAAAGCCACCGCGTCTTCGATTTCGTCTCGCTGGGTGACGCGCCGATTGGGGATGTCATAGGCATCCGCCAGCTTGCAAAAGTCCGGATTGACCATGGGCGTGGCTTGATAGCGCTTCTCAAAGAAGAGCTCTTGCCACTGACGAACCATGCCGAGGAAGTGATTGTTGATGATGGCGATGTTGACATTGACATTTTCTTGACGGGCGGTCGCCAGCTCGCACAAGGTCATCTGGAAGCCGCCATCGCCGACAATCGCCCAGATTTCTTCATCGGGCACGCCAAACTTCGCGCCAATCGCCGCAGGGAATCCGAAGCCCATCGTGCCCAGGCCGCCGCTGGTCAGCATCGTAGATGGACGCTGGTGCGGATAATACTGGGCTTCCAGCATTTGATGCTGCCCAACATCGGTGACCGTGATGGCATCGCCGCCCGTAAGCCGCCAGATGTCGTTGATGACCTGCGCGGTGAGCAGGACGCCCGGCGTGTCGTAGTTGAGGATGTCTCGCTCGCTCGAGTCTTCCAGCCAGTCGCGGATTTGATGAATCCAGTCTTGGTGCGACTTGCTCTCCAGCTTGGGAAGCAGTTGATTCAGCACCGTCTTCAAATCGCCAGCGATGCCCACATCGGCGCGGACATTCTTGTTGATCTCCGAGCGGTCGATGTCGATGTGGATCTTGCGCGCATTGACCGCGTATGTTTTCAGGTTGCCGGTGACGCGGTCGTCAAAGCGCATGCCCAGGGCGATGAGCAAGTCGGCTTCCTGGATAGCCAGGTTGGACGAAGCCTCGCCGTGCATGCCCATCATGCCGATGACCAGCGGGTGATCTTCGGGCAGCGCGCCTTTGCCCAGCAGCGTCAGCGCGACCGGGATTTGCGCCCGCTCCGCCAGCTCGCGCACTTCTTGCATCGCGCCAGACATCAAGATGCCGTGCCCGGCCAGAATAATGGGACGTTCTGCCTGGTCGATGAGACGCAAGGCAGCGTCAATCTCATAAGAGTCGGCCGCGGCGGGCGGATCATAGCCCGGCAGAATAATGGGACCTTCGGGATAGATAAAGTCGGTCACGGCGTTCTGGATGTCTTTGGGCACATCGACAAGCACAGGACCGGGGCGTCCACTGCGCGCGATATGAAAAGCTTCTTTCATCGTGTACGCGAGCTCGTCGACATCAGTGACCAGGTAATTGTGCTTGGTGATGGGCAGAGTGACGCCGGTGACATCCGTCTCTTGAAAAGCATCCGAACCAATGGCCGGGATCGGCACTTGCCCGGTGATAGCGACGATGGGCGAAGAATCCATCATCGCGGTCGCCAAGCCCGTCACCAGATTGGTCGCGCCCGGCCCGCTGGTGGCGATGCAGACGCCGACCTCGCCAGTCGCCCGCGCATAGCCATCAGCCATGTGAGAAGCGCCTTGCTCGTGCCGCACCAAAACATGATGCAGGCGGTCGTCGTACTTGGCCATGGCGTCATAGGTGGGCAATATCGCGCCGCCCGGATAGCCAAACATGACATGCACGCCCTCGCGCAGCAGGCATTCCATAATGATTTCTGAACCCGTGAGCCGCATTATCGCCTCCCGTCTGTTCTTGGCCGCGACATCCGCATCAAGCGGAGTTCACATGCGTCAGCCAGCCGTATTTGTCGGGCGCTTCGCCCGCGGTGACAGCGAAGAATTGGCTTTGCACGGCTTTTGTAATGGGTCCGCGTCCGCCGCAGCCAATCGGAATGCGATCGACCGACTTGACCGGCGTGACTTCTGCCGCTGTGCCCGTGAAGAATATCTCTTCCGCCATATACAGCATCTCGCGCGCGACTGGCTGAAAGCGCACTTCGACGCCCATATCCGCCAGAATCGTCAAGGCGCTGTCGCGGGTGATGCCCATCAAAATGGACGACCAGGCACCCGGCGTATACACAACGCCATCCAGCACGACGAAGATATTCTCGCCCGCGCCCTCGCTGACATAGCCATTCACATCCAGCGCGATGCCCTCTTCAAAGCCGTTGTCGTGCGCTTCCATGGAGACGAACTGGCTGTTGACATAATTGCCGCCCGCTTTCACCAGCGCCATGTGCGTGTCGGGCGCCATGCGGCGGAAGCTGCTGATCTGCACATCGACGCCCTGCTCGATCGCTTCCGCGCCCAGATAGCGCCCCCATTCGAAAGTGAGAATGACGGTTTCGGTCGCGGTATTCTTGCGCCCTTCCAGCCCCAGCGACCCCGCCCCGCGGAAGATGATGGGGCGGATGTAGCAGGAGTTGTGGCTGTTGCGGCGCACGGTTTCGAGGATGGCGGCATCCAGCGCCTCGGCGGTGTTGTCGTGGTCGATGCGCATGATGCGCGCGCCATGGATCAGCCGCTCGCTGTGTTCGCGCAGACGGAAAACGGCGGCTCCGCCGGGCGTGCTATAGGCGCGGATGCCTTCAAACACGCTCGAGCCATAATGCAGGGCATGGGCGCTGACATGCACAGTCGCCTCGTCCCATTTCACAAATTCGCCGTTGCGCCAGATCCATTCCGCATTCATGTTTGCTTCCCCGCGGTCCAAGCCCTATAAACAGAAAACGCTTGCTTCACGCCGCCGATGGGCACAAAACAAGCGTTGGTAGACAGCGCGCCGCAGCGTCCGCCAGCCTCAGTCGGCCTGCATTGCCTATTGGTGTGTCGCGCGCCAGTCGTTTTCATCGCCCTGCTGCCCTCTAAAACAAAAAACCTCCCGTGGCTTGGGAGGCTGTTGTCCGCTGTCTCGCTGCGCTGTGCCCGCCCAAGCCGTTAGAGTCCACTGATAATCACGAGGACGACAAGAAGGACGAGAATGAGGATGCCGCTTGTTCGTTCGCGCATAATTGCCTCTTCCGCGCAGTCGCAACGGATAACCTACCCTGTCCCATGCGCCCTGTCAAGGGTTAGCCTGGCATTCGCTGGCAAAGTCATGCGTTCAGCCGCGCTTTTGCCTCGCCGATCTGTATTTTGACCGCTTCCGGGGCTGTCCCGCCATAATTCCGCCGCTGCGCAACCGACTGTTCAAAGTCGAAAACCGCCGCGACATCGGGGGAAAAGAGCGGATGGATGGCTTGCAGGTCCGCCAATGGCAGCGCCGACAAGTCTATCGACAGCTCCGCCGCGCGCCGCACGACCGCCCCCACAGCATGATGCGCCTGCCGAAAAGGCAGCCCCTTGAGCACCAGATAATCGGCCAGGTCGGTAGCCAGCAGGTCTTCGGTCAGCGCCGCCGCCATGGCATCGGCATTGATCTGCAAGCTGCGGATGGTCGCGCTCATCACGGGAAGCAGACTCGCCAGCGCATCCAGCGAATCGAAAAGCGCTTCTTTGTCTTCTTGCAAGTCTTTGTTGTAGCCGCTGGGCAAGCCCTTCAATGTGGACAGGAAGCCGCTCAGGTTGCCGATCAGTCGACCGGTCTTGCCGCGCATCAGCTCCATCGGGTCGGCATTGCGCTTCTGCGGCATCAAGCTCGAGCCAGTGCTGTAGCGGTCGTCCAGGCTGATGAACGCGAAAGCCGGATTGGAATAGATGAGGATATCTTCGGCCAGGCGGCTCAAATGCGCGGCGCACAGGGCGCAGGCATAGAGCAGATCGGCGACATAATCGCGGTCGCTGACGGCGTCCAGGCTATTTTCGCTGGCTCGTTCAAAGCCCAGCGATTTCGCCAGCGCCTGCCGATCTATGGAAAGCGGCGTGCCGGCCAGCGCGCCCGCTCCCAATGGACAGACCGCCATTCTTTCCCGCGCCCTTGCCAAGCGGTCGATATCGCGCTCCAGCATCCAAAAGAAGCTCAGCAGCCAATGCGCGGCGGTGATGGGCTGCGCAGGCTGCATATGCGTGTAGCCAGGCATGACGCAGTCAATATGCTGCTCCGCCATTTCCACCAGCGCGGTTTGCAGCTGCCGAAGATCGCCCACAAGCCGGTCGACAGCGCGCATCGACCACAGGCGGAAGTCGGTCGCGACCTGGTCATTGCGGCTGCGCCCGGTGTGCAGCTTGCCGCCGACAGCGCCAACCAACTCGATCAAACGCCGTTCGACAGCGGTATGGATGTCTTCATCGCCAGGTTGTAACTCAAATGCGTCGTTGTCGAACTCCGCGCGAATCTGCTGCAGTCCGCCGATGATCGCCTGCGCTTCAGCTTGCGAGAGAATGCCAGCGCCAACCAGCGCCCGCGCATAGGCGATGCTGCCGGCGATGTCTTCGGCATACAGCGCGCGGTCAAAGCCGATGCTGTCGTTCAGCCGCCGCAGATCTTCATCGCTTGGCTCGCTGAAGCGCCCGCCCCATAGAGTCATCGCCCCTCCTAATCGCGTTTGAAGCGGCTGTAATCGGGGCGGCGATAGTCAGTCGTTGCGCCGCCTTCCACCTCCAACATGGCCTCGACCTTGACAGGCAAGCCGAAAAGCTGGATGAAGCCGTGCGCGTCTTGCTGGTTGTAGACATCTTCTTCGCCGAACGAAGCATAATCTTCGCGGTACAGGCTGTAGGGGCTTTTGCGGCCCGCTACGATGATATTGCCTTTGTACAGCTTCAGCCGCACGCTGCCTGTGACAGTCGCTTGCGTCACCGCCACGAAGCCATCCAGCGCCTCGCGCAGCGTGCTGTACCACATGCCGTTATAGACGAGTTCGGCATATTTAGGAGCGATGATGTCCTTGTATTGCATGGTGTGTTTGTCCAGGCAGATGCTTTCCAGCAGCTGATGCGCGCGGTGAATGATGGTGCCAGCGGGCGTCTCGTACACGCCGCGGCTCTTCATGCCCACCAGCCGATTTTCCACCAGGTCGATGCGCCCGATGGCATGCTCGCCACCCAGTCTGTTCAATGTCTGAAAGAGCTCGACAGCGTCCATTCGCTCGCCATCCAGGCTGATGGGCGTACCCTGCTCAAAGGCGATTTCGATATAAATCGCTTCGTCAGGCGCAGATTGTGGATCGCGCGTCAGCTGGAACATGCGCTCTTCCGGCTCGTTCCAGGGGTTCTCCAGCAAGCCGCCTTCGTGCGACAGATGGAAGATATTGCGGTCGCGGCTGTAGATGTCTTTTTCGGTGTGAGAAACAGGCACGCGGAATTCTTCGGCATAAGCCAGCGCGTCTTCGCGGCTGCGGATATCCCACTCGCGCCACGGGGCGATCGTCTTGAGCTTGGGATTCAGCGCCATGGTCGAAACTTCAAAACGCACCTGGTCGTTGCCTTTGCCCGTGCAGCCATGCGCGACAGCATCGGCTTTTTCCAGCTCGGCGATTTCTACCATGTGCTTGGCGATCAGCGGCCGCGCAAAAGAAGTGCCCAGCAGGTATTCGCGTTCATAGACTGCGCCGGCGCGCAAGGTCGGAAAGACAAAATCGGTCAGAAATTCCTCGCGCAGATCGCGGACATAGAGCTTTGACGCGCCCGAAGCCAGCGCTTTTTCTTCCAGGCCGTCCAGTTCTTCTTCTTGCCCCAGGTCGGCGCAAAAGCAGATCACTTCGCAGCCATAGTTGTTCTTCAGCCAAGGCACGATCACCGAAGTATCCAGCCCGCCGCTGTACGCCAGCACCACTTTTTTTACGTCAGACAACGCCATCGTCACGCTCCGCCATGCTGTTCTTGGACAAGCGCGGAGTCTAGCGGAAACTGCGCGACAAATACAACCCGACGGATTGCCCGCGCGCCGGCTTTGTCTCGGCGAGGTTATGTTTCAATTTCACCCTAATCGCTTGACAAAATGCCGATATCGTATTTTAATGGCTGTCAGGACATATTTTTCGGAGCTTGCAGCCATGCGCATCACAACAGCGACCTTGCAACTATTGACGAAGGCAGCCGCGGCGCGGACGCTCCTGCCATTTACCCCCCCCCCCCCCCCCCCCGAATTTCCCGCTAAATCCCGACCTTCGCCGGGGTTCGTCATGAACTCCGGGACGCTCGCCAGGCTCATCCTCATCGCGCTGGTCTTCCTGCTGCTTTCGGCGGTGCCGGCCTCGGCGCAAACCACTCGCAGCGCCAACAGTCACGCCACGCTGGTCAGCGCCATCAACTCGGCCAACACCAGCAGCGGCGACACCATCAATATCACGAGCAACATCACGCTGACCGCCGACCTGCCCGCCATCACCAAAAGCGTCACCATCAACGGCAATAACAACACCATCAACGGCGCGGACAGCCACCGCGCTTTTGACATAGACACGTCCGGGATTTCGGTGACCATCAACAATCTCACGCTGGCCAATAACCAGTCGCCAGACGGCAAGACAGGCGGCGCTATAAATTTACCGGGCGGCACCCAGGGGACAGCCAGTTTGACGCTGAATAATGTCACTGTGCGCGACAGCTCAGCCTGGTACGACGACGTCCAGCGTAACGGCGGCGGCTTGTATTGCAACAGCACATCCCTCAGGATTGTCAACAGCCGTTTCTACAACAATCGAGGCAACGAAGGCGGTGCCATCAGCATCGGAAGCGTCTGCAACGCGACCATCACCCGCAGCGTCTTCTACAATAACCGCGCCCGCTTGAATGGCGGCGCGATGTTTATAGGAAAAAACGCGAAAGTGACCATCAGCCACAGCAGCATTTACGGCAATATCACAGGCGATTCCAGTGGAGATGGACGCGGCTCAGCTCTCTACATCCTCGGCGGCAGTGGCTCGTTGCACCGAGACATCTACCTTAACCATCTCACCATTACAGACAACCAGAATTCCGAATCCAACGGTAAAAGAGCAAGCGACGCCGCTGTGCAAATCGTGCTTTCAAATGCCAAGGTGCACATTCGCAACAGCATCATCTATGGCAACAACACTGATGCTACCACGCCAGGCGTTGATTGCTCTCGCACCTCCCCCGCGCGAGCCCTGCTCACCGATAGCGCGTCGGAGCTGGACACCAACGTCGGCAACATCATAGGGGACGGCAACTGCGGAACGCCCACCGGCGTTTTCGGAAGCGGCGGGAATCCCCAGCTGCCCGCCAGCGCGTCCAGCGGCTATTTTGCCTTGTCGCAAAGCAGCCCAGCCGTAGACGCTGCAGCCTGCATCAGCGGCCTCAACCAGGACCAGCGCGGTCGCCCGCGGCCCAGCGGCGTTCGCTGCGACATCGGCGCTTACGAGTATCAGTATCCGCCGCCACCAACACAGATTCCAGCTCCGCCACCGCCAGGCTCTGATTTTGGAGGGCCTGGAGGCGGAAGCAGTGGAAGCGCCAGCAGAAGCGACAGCCAGGCCGAGGCGATGCCCACGGCCGTTCCGGTCATTCGCTATTCGCCCGAGCAAAGCTGCCAGACCCTGCAGCCCGACATCGTTGTCAGCAAAGCGAGCATCGGCACATCCTGCCAACTGGTTTCTGGCAGCGAGATCGGACACCCCGATGTCATCGCCGCCATGCCGAGTCTGGTGGTGGATTTGTGGGGCTGGGTCACGCCAGGCACGCAGGTCTGCTTCCGCGCTAGTAGCGGCGCAATCAAGTTCATCGACACGACTGCGATTCCGCGCGCAGTGGCGGATTTGCCCGTTTTCAGCGAGCCGGGCGGCTTGCTCTGCGCGACTATCGATGGCGCTGGGCAGGTGGCTCTCGTGCCAGGTCCGTCCGCTCCCGCTCCCCAGCAGCAGGCGGCTTCTGCGCAGGGCACGATGCTGAGCGGCTGCATGGTGACGCTGCAGTATTCGCTGAATTTCCGCGATGCGCCTGATGGCGAGAAGATCGGCGCGCTGAGGAGTCAGATCAAGCTGACCGCGCTGGAGCGTGTGGATGGCTGGTTCAAGGTGGATTATCACGGCGAGCAGGGCTGGATATCCGCCGCGTATGTCGAGCCGGAGGGGGATTGCGGCTGAGACCCCCCCCCCCGACGGGTCAGAGGGAAGGAAAGCGCGGGTATCTGGCGGTTCCGGGGCGGCACGAAAACGCTTGCATTTCGCGCCGAGCGCCGCTATCTTATGTGCCAATGCGCCAGCCGCACGCGAGGACAGGACATGTCGACAATCGATGATCTCAAGCGCAAACGGGATGCCAAAGCGCGCCCGCACCTGAAACAATACGCGCCCGTCTGGATCCTGCAAGAAGACCTCTTCGCCGAAGACGAATCCATCCAGTTCCATGTGCTCTTCCAGCACAACCTGCATGGCTGGGTTGATCGGCGTTATCGCTACGATGGTTTCAACGACACGCTCTATCACAAGGGTCAGACGCTTGTGGCGGAAGACGACGCGCTGGAGCACATGCTGGCCAGTCCGTATATTGCGGCGCGCGTGGCCGATATCCCCAATTCTTATGGCGGCTAGGGCTGCTTGCGACCCTGCCCCGAGACATTTTCGAAGACTTGCAGCAGGCGTTGGGCGATGCGCGGCCAGGCATAATCTTGCGCGATGCGGGCGGCGCTTTCGCCCATCAATTCGGTGCGCGCGGAATCGCTCAGCAGCTTGATGATGCAATCCGCCAGCGAGATCGGTTCGCGAGTCGGGATGTGATAGCCAGTTTCCTGGTCGCGCACCAGGAATTGCAAGCCTCCCACCTGCGAGGCGATGACCGGCGTGCCCGATGACATGGCTTCCAGCGCCACCATGCCAAAAGACTCGTAATCCGATGGCATGATCACGGCGGTGGCTGCGCGGTAATAGCGCGGCAGTTGCGATTGTTCTTTGGCGCCGACGAAACTCACCAGCTGGTCGATGCCGAGCTTGACGCTGAGGGTTTGCAGGCGGGTCATTTCGCGGTTGGATCGGTCGCGCAGGTCGCCACCGACGATCATGAAATGCAAGCGGCGCAGCAGATCGGGCGCGCTCTCTCGCAAGGCATGCAGGGCTTCCAGAATGGTATCGACTGCTTTGAGCGGCTCGATGCGACCGACGAAAAGCAGCATCTCGGCGTCTGGCTTCAAGCGCAGGTCGGCGCGCGCGGCAGAACGCGAATCGCCCTGCTGGAATCGGTCGGGATCCACGCCTGGCGGTATCACAATGATCTGCCGGCGAGACGCGCGATACAGCCAACGCAGCTGCGCTTGTTCGGCGGGCGTTGCCGCGATGATGCGATCGGCTGCCTGCTGCACCTGCATCTCGGTGAGCACGCGCTGGTCGGGTTGGGTCAAGGCATTCTCTTCGATACGCTGCTTCATCAAGCCCAGCGTGTGATACATGTGCACGAAGCGTATGCCCCAGGTTTCTTTCAGCTTGGCCGCCACCCAGCCACTGAGCCAATAATGGCTGTAGATGATGTCATAGCGCAGGCTGTGCAGCGTGGCGAAAGCGATCAGGCTGGCGGTGAATTCCGACAGATGCGGATAGTGCTCGTCTGGCGAAAGCGGTTGGAAAGGACCGGCTTTCAGGTAGACGACGCGCGCATTTTCGCCCAGCGCATAGTCGATTTCCGGTTCGAATGGCGAACTGCGCCGCGTGAAGATATCGACTTGAACGCCCAGCCGTCCCAGTTCGCGCGCCAACTCGCTGATATACACATTCATGCCGCCGGTCTTCGCGCCGCCCATAGGCGCCAGCGGGCTGGCGTGCACGCTGATGAAGGCGATGCGCTCGAGCGGCACGGTTTTCGCCTATTCCGCGCGGATGTTCATCACGGCGGTATCGCGCCCGCCCATGCGGTATTTATATGCTTCATCGCCGCGCAGAAAGTCGTAATGCTGAAAACCCTGCTCGATCGCATGACGGATATTGTACGCCAGCAGCACGATGCCCGGGCTGAGGTCGCCATAGGTCTGATGGGCGTGCCCGGAGTTGTAGACCATGACGCGGTCGCCATATAAGAAGTTGATGTAGCTGGCGGCGGGGGCTTCATCCACAGTCAGAAAGTTCAGCTGCAGCCAGCCACGCTCTTGCAGCAGCGGCACGATCGCGCGGAAGAAGCGCTGGTTGCCCGCATCTCGCAAGAAACGTTCTTTTTCCGGGTCGCTGGCCGCCATCAAGCGTACGAATGTGTCGATCTCGCCTGACAGATCGTGCTGCCCGTTGACGATATACCAGTCGACTTCGCGCTCGCTGCCCTGGATGCGGCGCATCTTGCGGCGGACTTCATGGCGCTGCTTCTTGTCCAGCGACGCCAGATAACTGCGCCAATCGCCCGGCAGGCTGATGACGGGACAAACTTCCTGCTGCTCGACTTCGACAGCGAATCCACGCTCCGCCAGCAGCCCGGGCAAGAGCTGTCGAGTCGGCGAGTTGGCAGGGATATTGCAAAGGTCAAGCAGGCCGATGCTGGCGCGCTGGTCGTGCAGGTAATCGGCAAAGGCAGCCAGCGCTGGCTGCAAATGATCGCGATCGATGATGAAATCCAGATAATCCGTCACATCGACGCAGCCGATGATTTGCGTCGATTTGCCCCGCGCCGACTCCGTGATGAAGAGCGGCGCAATGCCCACGAGTTTGTCGTTGCTGCGGCAAGTCAAAATCAGCAATTCGCCCGGCTGGTAGGCATTCCACCAGGTCTTGTGCCACTCCCAGGTGTAGAAGACGCAGTCGATTGGCGCGCGCCCCAGCAGCGCATTCCATTCATGCGCAAGCTCGTCAAATGCGGCGGCATGCTTGTAAGCCGTGATCTCCACTGCGGCTCCTTTCGCTGGCTTGGCTCACACTTTGTTTGACACAACAGCGCGCCCGCGTCTTACATGAGCGTTTTGGCGAACACGGACAGAAAACCAGACCAACATGGTTTTTTTTGGAACAGCGCCGCCCTGCTAACGCGCCTTGGGCGTGGATTCGTCGCCGCCCCATTCTTTCCATGAGCCATCATAAATCCGCAGATTCTTCGCGCCCGCCACTTCCATCGCCAGCATGCCATAAGTCGCCGAGACGCCGGAATTGCAATAGAGCACGCTGTCCGCCGCGTCCAGGTCTATGCTGCGGTCAGAGAAGACGCGGCGCAGTTCGTCCGCAGATTTCAACGTCTGGTCTTCGGCGACCAGGGTTGATCGCGGCAGGTTGATGGCGGTGGGGATATGCCCGCCATGCTTTGCGCGAGAAGCAGCGCCGCGATATTCGACAGGCGAACGCACATCAATCAATTGCATGCCGCCGGTTTCAATTTTCTGCAGGATGTCTTCGGCTGTGGCTTTGAGACTGGGGACAGGTCGCGCCTGAAAATCATCTGGCGGGTATTGCGGAATCGCATCGCTGGTCGGACGTCCCTCCTTCTGCCACTTCGCCCAGCCGCCATCCAGTATCTGGACATGCTCGTGCCCGTAATAGCGCAGCCCCCAGCGCAGTCGAGCCGCGAACATGCTGGCAGCGTCATCGGCGACCACCACGCGCGTATGGCTGCTGACGCCCAGCGACTGCATCAAAGCCGAAAAGCGCGCCGGGGAAGCGATGTCGTTGGATGGCGAGCCGGGCTCTACGATATCGACTTGCCAATCAACATATACCGCGCCCGGGATATGCGCGGCTTGGTAACCGGCGCGGTCGGAGAGGTAATGCGGCGGCGGCTGGGTCGGCGGCAGCACCTTGCCACGCATCTCGACGACGCGCAGGTCGGCGTCATTCAGATGTTCTTGCAGCCAGTCCGTTTGTATAAGAGGTGACATGTGTCTGCTCCTTGGCATATTGCGCTGGCGATTTGCTCTATTCTAGCGATTCCTGGCGCGGACCGCGATTGCCTGCGAGACCAGCATCTGCAAGGAATCGGCTGTTTGCAGTATAATCGGTCTGGAATGCCAGCGAGGGACTGATGAAAAAGCGAATTCGCGGCTTGAAGCGCGCTGTCATGCAGTTGGACTTCGACTTGTATCGCGTGAAAGCGCCGATGCCCGATCAGCCCGGCTCGCATCTCAGCGTCATCAACTTGCATCCGCAGGGCGTGGAAAGCGAGACGGACGGGCAGCGGGTCAAGGCTTTTGTCGCGCCGCGCCCCGATGCCAGCTTGTCAAAAAACGAGCTGCTGGAATTGTGCAAGCGCCGCCTGGTCGAGCATGCCGTGCCTTGGGAGATCGAGTTTCGGCAAGCGCTGCCGCGGTCATTCATCGGCAAAGTGCTGCGCCGAGTCTTGCACGAAGAAGAACGGAATCGCCCGAAAGACAAGCGACCGAGTCTACCCTAGATGGCAAAGCTGGCGCTCTTCCCGCTCAATACCGTGCTCTTCCCGGGCATGCAGGTTCGCTTGCACATCTTCGAGGACCGCTACAAGCTGATGATCAATCGCTGCATAGAGACGGGCGAGGCTTTTGGCGTGGTGCTCATCCGCAAAGGCAGCGATGCGATGGGAAAGCTGGCCGAGCCTTTCATGGTCGGCTGCACAGCCAAGATCAGCGAGGTGCAGCGCCTGCCCATGCAGCGCATCAATATCGTCACTGTCGGGCAGCGCCGCTTCCGCATCCGCGAGTTGAATTATAGCGAGCCCTATCTGGTCGGCGAAGTCGAGTACTTCATGCCCGCCGATGACGACCCGCCACGGGTCAGGCAATGCGGTCGCATCCTGCGTCCCTTGCTCGCGCATTATCTGGATGCGCTGCACGCCGACAACAACAGCCGATTTGATGCCGAGCAGCTGCCCGATTCGCCGCGGGCTGTCGCGCAGATCGCCTCGATTTTGCTGCACAGCGACAATTATCAGAAGCAGCAGCTGCTGGAGATGGACAGCTTGAGCAAGCTGCTGGAAACGCTCATTGAGATCTATCGTATAGAAACGATGCTGCTGGATATTCGCTTGTCGCCGCCCGGCAAGTACTTTGATATCGGTCCATTCTCCAGCAATTGACGCAAACAACAGGCTTGGGAGTCTAGTTGATGAGAAATGTTGTTATCATCGCGATGCGAGCGCTGGCTATCGCGCTCTTCACCTTGCTTCTGTTGGAATTCGTCTTGCAGCTTGCCTTTCCACATTTGCCGAAGGTTCTCATTGAACATATGCCACAATATCAGGAACGTATTGGTTATGATCTGGACACTGAGCACGGCGCGCGCCAACTGCCCGCTTCGCAGCATGTCGAATACTTCGTGACTCCGCAGGGCGGCGACCTGTACAACTACCCCGGGGCTTGCGTATCACAGGCAGACATCCAGCGCTTTGAACCCTATCGCGTGTCCTTCAAGCGAGACGCCCACGGATTTCGCAACGAAGAGCCATGGCCCGACGATGTCGATCTGGTCGTGCTGGGCGACTCGTTCACCGCCGCCGAGACCATTCAGCGACCATTCTGGCAGGACATCTCGGATTCCATGCTGGTTCTGTCTTTGCCAGGCAGCGGCACGCTCGAACAGCAGCTGCTATTTGAAGCCTTTGCTTTGCCGCGAAAGCCAGAAACGACCGTGCTCGCTTACTTTGCGGGAAACGACTTGTCCGACAATGGGTACATCCCGTGGATGAAATCCATAGGCATGACCTGGCGCGACATCCCCCATTTGTACAAACACGCGCACGATTACTCGGTCGTGTTTCGTCTCTTCCAATACCTGGCTGAAACCGCGCTGAAGGCAATCCAAAAAGCCTGTCACTATCCGCTCATAGCCCATACCGAGCCGCCTGTTCCAGTGGTTTTTTACAGATATTTTCTTCCGCAGCTGCGCTTAAATGAGTATCACATTCTGGAAACCCATCTAATGCAGCATACCAGGACGAGCATCAGCGAGATAGCGACCGCCATGAAAGCAGCCGGCGGAGAACTGATATTTATGTATATTCCGACAAAAATCGAAATCTATTGGGACTATCTGGATGACGAAAGCAAGGAAAAGTATATTGCCATCGAGTCGAGCGAGTACGGTATGGGCGGACTGAAGTATTTAGAGCCAAACCTGCATGTGCAGCGTCAAGTCATGCGGGAGTTCGCCGCTGAGATAGACATCGCATTTTTGGATTTGACCTCCCCGCTTCAAGACGCTGTCCAAGCCGGAATCGCGCCTTATTTCGTCGCCGACACACACTGGAATCAACTGGGGCACGATATAGCTAGAATCGCCTTGCGAGACTACCTGAATGGCACTACCCTAGAGGCGTCATCATAGCCTAAGCGCTCCGCTGTCTTGGCCTGGTTGGATGCGCATTGGATCAGCATTTTGAAGACAATATGGGAAATTGCCTGGCGGCGGTTTAGCGAGAATTCTGCTGTAGTCGCCGAAATGAACGGGCGCTTTATCGCCACGCTTTTTTATTGCACGATCCTCGTGCCCTTTGGATTGCTGTCAGCGCTTTTCATGGACCCGCTGCGCATCAAACGCCGGTCTGCGAAATGGCTGCAGCGCGAGCCGGTGCCCGCCGATATCGATTCTGCGCGGCAGCAAGGCTAGCCATGTACATCCTCGGCATCTCGGCTTTTTATCACGACTCGGCGGCCGCCCTGATAAAAGATGGCGCGCTGCTGGCTGCGGCGATGGAAGAGCGCTTTTCGCGCAAAAAGCACGACAGCGGCTTTCCCCGGCTGGCTGCGCAATTTTGCCTCGAGCAAGCCGGCATCAGCGCGCAGGATCTCGAATATGTCGTATTTTATGAAAAGCCGCTGCTGAAGTTCGAGCGCATCTTGCAAACTTCGCTGAACGGCTTCCCGCGCTCGCTGGGATTTTGGCGCGAGTCTATGATGACCTGGCTGGGCGACAAGCTGTGGGTGCGCAGTCATGTGGCGCGTGGCATCGGCGTGCCCTACAGCAAGGTGCTCTTTTGCGACCATCACATGAGCCACGCCGCCAGCGCGTATTTCGCCTGCCCTTTCAAAGACGCGGCAATCCTGACCGTGGACGGCGTCGGCGAGTGGACGACGACCACACTGGGCGCGGGCAAGAGCAGCCTCGGCGATGAGGAAGATGCGCCGCCAACCATTGAACTCTTCGAAGAACAGCGTTTTCCACATTCTCTGGGCTTGCTGTATTCGACATTCACCGCCTGGCTGGGTTTCCGCGTCAACAATGGCGAATACAAGGTGATGGGCATGAGCCCCTATGGCGAGCCGCGCTACATGGACAAGCTGGCCAAGCTGGCAAAGGTCGACCCGGCCAGCGGCGCATTCCAACTGAATATGGACTATTTCGATTTCCACCGCTCTGCACAGCGCAGCTACAGCCGCAAATTCCTGGAGCTATTTGGCGATCAGCGCGATGCCGAAGCCGACTTCTTCACTGCGCGCACCAACCCGGAACGACGCGCCGAGCGCAATGCAATGGAATCCAACCAGTATTATGCCGATGTCGCCGCCAGCATCCAGCGCTTCACCGAAGATACGTTGATCCAGACCGCGACCTACCTGCAGAAAAAGACAGGCATGGACAAACTGGTCATGGCGGGCGGCGTGGCACTCAATACCAAAGCCAACTGGCGGATTCTAAATGAGACGCCTTTCCAGGAGTTGTGGATACAGCCGGCGGCTGGCGATGATGGAGGTGCATTGGGAGCGGCGCTTTGGGCATGGCATGCGCTGCTGGGCAAGCCCCGCAAATGGGTGCAGGAACATGCCTATTATGGGCGCAGCTACAGCGATGGCGAGTGCCGCGCATTCCTGGACGAAGCGCAACTGCCTTACGAAAGCTTTACAGACGAAACCAGACTCACCGAGCGCATTGTCGACGCGCTGACGCAGCAGCAAGTCATCGGCTTTCATCAAGGGCGCTTTGAATGGGGACCGCGCGCGTTGGGCAACCGCAGCATCCTGGCGGATCCGCGCGGGGCTGATATGAAAGAAATCGTCAACACCAAGATCAAATTCCGCGAGCCTTTCCGCCCCTTTGCGCCAGTTGTCTTGCGAGAACGCGCTCCGGAATATTTCGATTATCCCCAGGTGGCAGAACACGACTCGCCGCGTTATATGCTGATGGTCGCGCCGATCAAAAATGACAAGCAGGACGAAATTCATGCCGTAAATCACGAAGGCACAGGCCGCCTGCAATCCATCGACCGGGCTACCAACGCCCGTTATTACGACATCGTCAAGACATTCGGCGAGGCGACCGGCGTGCCCATCGTGCTGAATACTTCGTTCAATCTGCGCGGCGAGCCCATAGTCAATACCCCGCGCGAAGCCTACAATACCTTCCGCAACAGCGATATCGACATGCTGGTGCTGGGTTCGCATATCGTGCGCAAATCCGTCTAATTTTCGTTAAGCCAGAAGGAGAATTCATGGCGACAGAATCCAAGCGGCGCGATGATTCGCCCAGCGCAATGCAAGACTTCTTCATGCGACTCGGCGTCTTGGGCGAGTTGCTGGCTTTCTTGTGGAAGCGCAAGCTCTACTGGATGCTGCCGATGGTCATTGTGCTGGTGGTATTCGCCCTGCTGATCGTGGCTGGCTCGGCCACGCCGGCCGGCGCATTCATCTACACGCTCTTCTAGGGACGGCGGCGCTGATGATGTTGGAAGCGGATACAGCGATCGCCTTGGCTGCGCTGGTCTTGATTGTGCTGCGGCTGGGCTGGCTGGTGCACAGTCGGTCGGCATCCCGCCAGCCTATCCATGGCGGCCTGCTGTCGCTGACATTCAATTATCTGTCCAGCGCTTGCTTCGTGGCGATTCTGCCCAGCGTGCTCATGACTGTGCTGGTCTTGCATCCACCGCCGGTCGAGCTGGCTGGCATCGTCTGGAGTCCGCTGCTGCTGGCAGTCGTGGCGCTGGGGTTGGGCAGCCTGCTCTTCGCGATTCTGCATGCCCTGGCCGAACGCGGACCGCTCATGCGCGCCGAAGCAGAACTGGCGGCGAGCGAATCGCGCGGCTGGACGGAGAAAGACGCCCGGACTTCTGGCTTGTGATAGCGCCTAGATATCGAGGTTGCGCACTTGCCTGGCGTGGGTCTGGATGAAGCGGCGGCGCGGCGGCACATCCCAGCCCATCAGCGTGGCGAATGTCTTGTCCGCTTCGGCGGCGTCTTCGATACGCACTTGCAACAGCGTCCGCTTTTCAGGATCCATGGTCGTTTCCCACAGCTGGTCGGGGTTCATCTCGCCCAAGCCCTTGTAGCGCTGTACGGTGACTTTGTCAGGATTCTTGTGGCGTCCCAGCGACTTGCGCAGCAATTCGTCATCGGCGATGCCTGCTCTGGGGTAGACATATTCGCGTTTCTTGCCATTCTTCAGCTGGAAGATGGGCGGCTGCGCAATATACAAATGCCCCTGCTCGACGATCTGCGGCATGTGGCGGAAGAAGAAAGTCAGCAGCAGGGTGCGGATGTGGCTGCCATCGACATCGGCATCTGTCATGATGATCACGCGCCCATAACGCAGGCGGTCCATGGTTAGCTCGTCATGGAAGCCCGCGCCCAATGCCGAGATCAGCGCCTTGATTTCGTTGTTGTCCAGGATTTTGTCGATGCGCGCGCGCTCGGTGTTGAGGATTTTGCCGCGCAAGGGCAAGATCGCCTGAAAGTGTCGGTCGCGTCCTTGCTTGGCGCTGCCGCCGGCCGAATCGCCCTCGACGATATAAATCTCCGCATTCTCGCCGCGCTGCGAGCAATCCGCCAATTTGCCCGGCAAGGTGCTGCTTTCCAAGAGGCTCGGACCGCTGCGCACCAGGTCGCGGGCTTTGCGGGCGGCTTCGCGGGCGCGTTTGCTGGTCATGCACTTGTCGATGATGCGCCGCGCTTCTCGCTGATTCAATTCCAGAAATTCGTTGAACGCCTCCGTGACCACTTGAGAAACCGCGCCCATCACCTCTGGATTGAGCTGCTTGACCTTGGTTTGGCTTTCAAATTGCGGGTCGGGATGCTTGACGCTGACCACGGCGGTCAGACCTTCCAGCGTGTCTGTTCCCGAGAAGTTGCTGTCGCGTTCTTTCAGCAGGCCGTTTTTCTTGGCATAGCGGTTGATGACGCCAGTGATCGCCGAGCGCATGCCTGTGACATGCGTGCCGCCATCGGGCGTATTGATGGTGTTGGTGAAAGCCAGTTCGGTCGTCGTGGCGACATCAGCATATTGCAGCGCCGCTTCCACGCCGATCATGAAGACCTCGCCTTGCCGATCGGTGTGCTCAACTTCGCGGTCGATATGGATGATGCCATGGATAGGTTTGCGGCTGCGGTTGAGATAGCGCACAAAGGAACGCAGCCCGCCATCGAAGTAAAATGTCATTTCCCGCGGGATGGGCATGACGCGTTCGTCGCGCAGCTTGATGGTGACGCGGCGCGTGACAAAAGCCATCTCTCGAAAGCGCGTCATCAGCGTGCCAAAGCTGAATTCGTTCTCGTCCATGACGCTGAAATCCGGCGTGAAGCGAATTGCCGTGCCGGTCTCTTCGCCTGGCACAAGTTCGCGCCCTTGCTTAACGCGACCAACCGGCAAACCAGCGCGGTAGGATTGCTCCCAAACATGCCCATCGCGGAAGATGGTCGCGGTCAGCTCAGCCGAAAGCGCATTGACTGCCGACACGCCAACGCCATGCAAACCGCCGCTTACCTTATAGACATCGTTGTCGAACTTGCCGCCCGAGCCAACCTCGGTCATGACGACTTCCAGCGCAGACACGCCGCTTTCGTGCTGGTCGACCGGGATGCCGACGCCATTGTCACGGATGGATGCCGAACCATCGGCGTGCAGGGTTACTTCAACGCGGTCGCAGCGCCCGGCCAGCGCCTCGTCTATGGAGTTGTCGACCACTTCATAGATGAGGTGATGCAAGGCGCGCGAATCGGTGCCGCCGACATACATGCCCGGGCGCAGACGAATGTGCTCTCGCGGGGGCAGCTTGACGATATGACTCGCGTTGTAATCCTGCTCCTGCTGTGATGCCAAATCCCGGTCCATAAGCGACGCTTTCATCGGTGGATTCACACGCAAATAACAACGCAGCGCGCACTGTTGTGTGCTTTGATGCTACGCACTGATTGTAGCACAGGCGCGGCATTCGGGCAATCGTCACTGCCCGCAATCATTGGTTCGCGAGCTATTGACAGCGGGGGCGCGAAATCCTAGAATCGGGGCTGTTGCCTCTGTAGCTCAGCGGACAGAGCACCGGTCTTCTAAACCGATGGTCGCAGGTTCGAGTCCTGCCAGGGGCGCTTTATTCCGCCTCAGTTTCCATCTGCGCCAGTTCGCGCCGCAAGGTCTTGCCGACCGCCGTCTTGGGCAGCTCGTCTATGAAAGCGATGCGCCGCGGAATCTCGTAGGGCGCAAGTTTTTCGCCCAGAAATTCGATGACCTGCTCGGATGTGAGCTGCGCGCCGGCTTTGCGCACAATCCAGGCTTTCAGCGCTTCTTGTCCGGCGCGCTCGGGATGCGGGATGGCTGCCACGCCGACCTCCAGCACAGCTTCGTGCGCCGAAATAGCTTTTTCGACTGTGGCTGGATACACGTTGAAACCGCCGATCAACGCCATGTCCTTTTTGCGGTCGACGATATAAAAATAGCCGTCTTCGTCCATGCGCGCGATATCGCCGGTATAGAGCCAGCGCTTGCCATCGCGCTCGCGCAGCACATTGCTGGTCTCTTCCAGCATGCCGTGATAACCGACCATGACATTCGGTCCCGCCATCAGCAGCTCGCCGACTTCGCCGACGGGCACATCTTTTTCATCATCTTCCAGGCTGACGATGCGCATATCCATCCCGGGCAGCGGCAAGCCGATCGAAGCCGGGCGATTGTCTCGGAAAATGGGATTTACATGGGTGGCGGTTGGCGCTTCGCTCATGCCGAATCCCTCACGCAGAGTCGCGCCAGACAGCTGCTCGAATTCGGCCTTGGTCGATTCGGGCAATGGAGCCGAGCCGCTGATGCACAAGGTGAGCGAGCTGAGGTCGATATCGCCGCTTTGCGCGCGCGGATGGTTGTTGATGGCGTTGTAGAGCGCTGGCACGCCGGGGAAGAGCGTCGTGCGGAATGCTTCGATATTGCCCAGCACATCATCAATGTCGCGCGGGTTGGGCACCAGCACGATCTTGCAGCCGCGGTAGACGCTGGTGCTGACCACAATGACCAAGCCATAGACATGAAAGAAAGGAATCGCGCCGAGGAAGACCTCGTCTTCGGGCGGCGTATCAAGCAGGTCGAGTATGCCTTCGGTCATCAGCATGTTGGCGACCAAAGCGCGATGCCGCGACATGGCGGCTTTTGCCACGCCGGTTGTGCCGCCCGTATACTGGAAGATCGCCAAGTCATCGGCGCTTACGGACACATCTGGCTGCTTGCCATCATATTTTTCCAGCACATCCTGGAACCAGTGATCGCCATCCGCGAGCTGCGCGACAAAGTGCCCATCTTTCTTTTCACGGGCGATTGTGAAGAGCAATTTGGCGAGCCCCGGCAGGTATTCCTTGATGTTGGCTGCGATGATCGTTTTGACTTTGGTGCGCGGCTGTATTTCTTTGACGAGCTCATAAAACAACGTCATGCAAAGCACAAACTCGGCATCGCAATCGTTGATTTGATGCGCCATTTTCTCGGCTGGATAGGTCGGATTAGTGGCTGCCACGACGCCGCCGGCTTTCAAAATAGCGTAGAAGCTGATGACAAAAGCGACCGAATTGGGCATGACGATTGCGACGCGATCGCTCTTCTTCAGCCCCATGTCCAGCAGCGCCGCCGCCAGCGCATCCGACGCGCGGTCCAGCTCTTCATAAGTGACAGACTTGCTGATGCGCCCGATGACCGGCAGGTTGGCCGGGGTGATCAGCGCCGTATGATGCGGGACGCGCGCCCGTGTATTCTTGAGCAGCTGATGCAGCGGGACATCCGGCACATCCAAAGAGGTCGGCATGCCAATATCGTAACTTTGCTGCCAGGGTCTTTCGGCATAACTTACCATTTTTCAGCGCTCCCGCAATCGCTAGTCCACTAATCCGCCACCAGCATAACACATCTTGGCGCCGCTCGCGCATCATTCGCGCAGCCAGTCTCCCCACTCTGGCGGTATCCTGGTGATCTCCCCCGCCCGATTCAGGCAGAGCAGCTTCAGGCTGGCGCTGAAAAAGCAGTCTCTCGACTCGCTGTCTACAACTTCGCAGGCGAATGTCACCTGACGCGACTTGACCTGGGCGAGCCAGACGCGCGCCGTCACGCGCTGGTCATAGCGAGCGGCTTTCAGATACCTCGCGCGCAGATCGCTGGCGACCAGAAAGTAGCCCGACCGTTCGATCTCTGCATAGCTCCAGCCCTGCTCACGGATGAATGCGCTGCGGCCTTCTTCAAACCAGACCAGGTAAACGGCGTGATGCACGAAGCCCATGGCGTCTGTTTCGGCATAGCGCACATGAAAGGTCGTTTCGCTTGTGTGAGGATCGGCTTTGGACATTGCCATCTCGCGCCGGTTTGGCTGGGCAGGCATTTGACGAGTTTACTGTGAATCGGACGGCGCATACAAGCATTGAAATCGCGCGTTTGTGTGCGACACTGGAGTCAAGCCAACTGGAAAGAGGTTTCATCATGATTGCCAAGTTACGAGCGGCGCTTGCGCTGATTTTGCTGTGCTTTGCCAGTACATCTCCGCTGGCGCAAAGCATCGATCCCTACGCAGACATCGCCAGGACGCGCGCGCGCGATGGCGGCTTTGTGCTGGGCGATGCCGATGCCACTGTCAAATTGATCGAGTTTTCCGACTTTTTGTGCGGCAGCTGCCAGCGTTATGAGCCGATCATCGCCGGCTTCATCCGCGATTATGTTTTGACGGGTCAGGCGCAATTCGAGTATCGCGTCTTTCCTGTCATCGATCCGCAGCTGTCTGTACAAAGCGCCAGCCTGGTGGAATGCGCCGATATTTTGCAGCCGGGACGTTTCTGGCAGGCGCATGACACGATGTTCCAGCTGACGACCGAGCATGGCTTCACCACCGAATCGACAGCCGCATTCGCCGAATTGCTGGATATGGATGCCGAGGCGCTGGGCAGTTGCGCCGCGACAGCCAGTCAGCACGCGGTCGATGCGCAATACGGCTTCGAGCTGGGCGTTGCTGGCACGCCGTCCCTGTTTGTGCAATATGGCTCGGACGATCCGCTGCCCATCCCCCTGGCGCTGCCCGAACAGCTGGACGCCCTGGTCAATGCCATACGCCCGCAGTCCGCAGAGCCAGTGATCATCGAGCATGGACGTTATGCTGGCATCCCGACCTTTCGCCGCGCCGATGGCGGCTTCGTATTGGGCGATCCAGCCGCGCCACTGACCATCGTGGCTTTCGAGGACTTCCTCTGCCCGCATTGTCAAGTCTATCAAGACACGCTGCATCTCTTTGTCGAGACACATATCGCAAAGGGGCTGGCGCAGTTTGAATATCGCTTCTTCCCGGTGGTGAATCCCGACTTGTCCATAGCCAGCGCGGCGCTTGCAGAATGCGCTGCTGTGCAGGATCCAGGCAAGTTTTGGGACGCGCACGATCTGCTGTTTGAATTCGCCAGCGCCGGCGAGCTCGGCAGCATGGGCGAATCGCTGGCGAACCTGCTGGGGCTGGATGCGGCTGCGCTGGACGCCTGTTCCTCGCGCGCTGCCCAGCACCTGATCGACACGCATCTGGCGCAATCGGCAGGAGTCACCGGCACGCCCGCCACGCGCGCGCGCATGGATGGAGGTGGACTCGAGATCGTCTACGCCGGCGGGCAGCCAGTCGATCGCGGCGGATTGCCCTATGAGATGCTGAGCGCGCTGGCCGATGGCACGGAAGAGGTATCCATAGGCGTACCCGAAGCAACCTTGCTAAACCAGAGCTTCCTGGTTGACGACAGCCTTCTAAATGGCGAGCCTTGCGCAGCGCCTTGCTGGCATGGCATTACGCCCGGCGAAACTTCACTGGCTGACGCATTAGAGATCGTGCAGCAGATAGACGGCATGAAGGTAATCAACAGCAGCGATGCCGCCTTTGTTTTCGCCAGCGCCAGCGGTGCCCCCTGCTGCCAAATCTCCAGCCAGGGCGGCGAGCATGTCGCGACCATGCTCTTTCAACATGCGCCGAATATCACCGTTGGCGACTTGATCGCGGCGCATGGCGAGCCGAGCTTTGTGACCGGGCAGACATTCAGCGCGAGCGAAAATGTGCTGATGCTCTACTATCCAGGCAAACCCATGCTGCTCTATGCCATGGTCGCCGGCATGGACGGGCAACTGCAAGAGTCGTCGCCAATCGTTTCGGTGATTTATGCCACTGACGAAGTCTTCGCGGGCGCATTCGCCGCAACGCCATTTGACAACTGGAAAGGGTATCTGGCCTACAGCGAGTACATGGACGGGGAATTCGACCACATGCCCTAGCGTCATTCGGGCGGCTGATGGCGCTGCTGCAAACGCGCGCGCACATCGTCCAGGCTGATATCCAGCGCCCGCATCAAAACCAAAGTGTGATACAGCAGGTCGGCGAATTCGTCGATCTGTTCGTTTCGGCTTTGCGCCAGCGCGGCGATCACCACTTCGACAGCTTCTTCGCCCACCTTTTGCGCGATGGCCGGCGCTCCGCCTGCCAGGAGGCGATTGGTGTAGCTGTTCTCGCGCGGGCTGCGCTGCCGGTCGCTTATGATGGCTTCGAGCCGATCGAGCATGTCATCCATTGGCGGCCTCCTCAGAGTCGCTGTGGCGCGGCAGCAAATTCATCCAGGCTGCGGAAGAAACAGGATTCTGCATTGGTATGGCAGGCGGGGCCAGCTGGCTCGACAACCAGCAGCAGGGCATCGGCATCGCAATCTATGCGAATTTCCATAATGCGCTGCGTATGGCCAGAGGTCGCGCCTTTTCGCCACAATTCTGCTCGACTCCTGCTCCAATACACCGCCTGGCCTGTTTCCAGCGTGCGCTGCAGCGACTGGGCGTTCATGTACGCCAGCATCAGCACTTTGCCGGTGTTGGCATCCTGGGTGATGGCAGGCATCAGCCCGTTTTCGTCCCAGCGCATGGCCGCCAGCGTCGTCTCATCCAGCATCGCCCAGCGCCTCCCAACCTGTCAGCCGCACGGGCACGCCCCGTTCGTGCAAATAGCCTTTTAACGCGCCCATCTGCAATTCATTGAAGTGAAATAAACTGGCTGCCAGCGCCGCGTCTGCCCTGCCCTCTTGCAGCGCCTCGCGGAAGTGTTCTGCGCAGCCAGCGCCGCCAGAAGCGATCACCGGGATAGAAACAGCCGCGGCGACCGCCTCGGTCATTTCGATATCGTAACCGGATTTCGTGCCGTCTTTGTCCATGCTGGTCAACAGAATCTCGCCAGCGCCTCGCGCCTCGACTTCTCGCGCCCAGCCCACAGCTTCTTTGTCGGTGGCGATGCGCCCGCCGTTTATGTGCACCACCCAGCGCCCGTCAATGCGCCGCGGATCGATAGCGACCACGATGCACTGGCTGCCAAATCCCCACGCGCCTGCAGAAATCAGCTCGGGATCGCGCACAGCCGAGCTGTTTATCGACACCTTGTCCGCGCCGGCCAGCAGCGTATCGCGAATATCGTCAATCGTGCGGATGCCGCCGCCGACGCAAAAGGGAATGAACAGGCTGTCCGCCACCTGACGCGCCATTTCCAGGCGGGTAGCTCGCGCTTCGTGCGATGCGGTGATATCGAGGAACACCAACTCGTCTGCGCCTTCGCGGTCATAAATCATGGCTTGCTCGACCGGGTCGCCGGCATCGCGCAGGTCGACGAAATTGACGCCTTTGACGACTCGCCCATCCATGACATCCAGACAGGGGATGATCCGTTTTGCCAGCATAGTCTAGCCGCCTTTAGCCGCCGCCAGCGCATCCGCCAGCGGGAATTCGCCTTTATACAGCGCCATGCCAATGACCGCGCCAGCCACCAGGCCGCTCTCTGCCAGCAGTCGGATATCTTCCAGCCGACTCACGCCGCCCGAAGCGATCACCCGCAAGCCAGTCTGTTGCGCGAGGGCAATCGTATCGGCGATATTGACGCCTCGCAAGCCGCCATCCCGCGCCACATCGGTATAGAGCGCATGCCGCGCCCCGCGTTCTTGCAGCCACCTGCCCAGCACAAGCGGGCTATGCTGCGAAACTTCTGTCCAGCCGTGCGTGGCGACCTTGCCATCGCGGGCATCCAGCGCCATGCAAATGGCATCCGCGCCGAACTCTTGCAGGGCCGCCAGCGCCGAATCCGGATCGCGCACCGTCATCGTGCCGATAACGAGCCGATCTGCGCCTGCATCACGCGCTTGCCGCAGCGCACCCAGATCACGCAAGCCACCGCCAAATTGCACGCAGATACCCAGCCGAGCGATTTTTTCCAGGATGCGCAAATTCTCGTTGGCTTGGTCAAATGCGCCGTCGAGATTGACCAGATGCAGCCAGCTTGCGCCTTGATCTAGCCAACGTTTGGCTGTCGCCAGCGGGTCGTCGCTGAATGTCTGTTGCCGCGCCGGATCGCCTTCCTGGAGGCGCACGACTTTTCCGCCGCGCAAATCAATGGCCGGGTAAATGATCATCGGCTGCCCCTCGTCAATTTGCCAACCGCAGAAAGTTCGTCAAGATGCGCAAGCCGGTTTGCTGGGATTTTTCGGGGTGGAATTGCACGCCGAAGATGTTGTCGCTGTGGACCGCAGCCGCGAATTCCACGCCATAATCGACCGATGCGGCGATCGTCCCGCGATCAGACGGCGCGCAATAATAGCTGTGCACGAAATAGACATAGCTAGCCGCATCCAGCCCATCCAGCAGCGGGCAGTCCTGCCTGACCTGCAGCTGATTCCAGCCCATGTGCGGCACTTTTAGCGTATCAAAACGCGGAAAGCGAATCACCCGTCCGCCCAGCACGCCCAAGCCGGCATGCTCTCCCATCTCTTCGCCGACTTCGTAGAGGATCTGCATGCCTACGCAGATGCCCAGATAGGGGATTCCAGCCGCCAGCGCCCGCTTCAAGGGACTAACCAGCCCTTGCTGCTGCAGCTGCGCCATGCCAGCGCCAAACGCGCCCACGCCGGGCAGGATGATCTTGCTCGCGCCCCGCAATTCTGCTGATTCGCGGACAAGGCGCATGTCAGTCACGCCAAGGCGCCTCAAGGCATGCAAGACGCTGCGCAGGTTGCCCGCGCCATAATCGATGACCGCTAGCATATTCCGTCCCTTCCACAAACAAAAAACCCCGCAAGTTGAGCGAGGCGTCTGGTGCTGGGGGCGGCGCGAATCGTCACGCGCCAGGTTTCGCTCTGACAAGTCGGCAAAGGTGATGATGATGATAGGCTTTGGCAACCATATATCGCGTCCACAGCTTGTTCTCGGCAGTCTAGGCGAATGCGGATGCGCTGTCAATGTGCTGATTGGCGCGGCAGACGAATTGAAGCGGCGGCGGCAAACTGATACAATGGAAGTGCCGTCCGCGAAAGTCCGCGGGCGCGCTGTCAGGAGCAGACACGATGGACATCAACCAGCTTGCCAGCATGATCGAGTGGCTCGATGAACAGCGCCGCCATGACAAAGCGCTCATCAACGCCCTGGAACAGCGCATTGAACAGCAATCAGAAGATGTCGGTGTTGTGCAGCGCCGTGTCAATTCGGTTGAATCGGATCAAGCGAAGATCCGCCAGGAAGCCCTGCCGGCGCAGCGCGAACAGGACATCATCGAACAACTGCGCGCCGATATGGAGCAGATGCTTTCGCAAGCCGAAGCGCGCCGCCTCACCGCCGAACGCGAAACTGAACGGCGACTCGAGCTGCAGCGCGAAAACTTCCAGCGGGCTGTCCGCGAACTATCAGGCAAAGCCGAGCGCATCGAACGCCAGCTGGGCAATATCAGCGACCTGCAATCCGAAGGCGACCGCCTGCAGAATGCCATGCGCATCCTGAATCAAGAAATGGAAGACCTGACCAAGCAGCTGGAAGGACCTGACCGACGCCTGGCTTTCCTGGAAGAGCAGCGCCGCTCCGACGCGCGCCGGCTGGCGGAGCTCGAAACGGACCTGCCCGAATTCAAGAAATCGGTCGATGGCATCTCGCCCAAGCTGAGCCTGGTGGAAGATTTGACGCGGCGCAATGAACGGCGCTTGCAAGATATCGGCAACTCCGAACGCGAACGGCGCGAACAAATCCAGCAGTTTATCGACCAGCAGCAGTTGCTATCCCAGCAGCGCGACCAACAAATGGCTGAACTGCAGAACCGCTTTGGCAGCCAGGATGACGACTTGCAACGCTATATCGAGCGATTTGAAGTGTGGGCGGGCGCTTATCGTGAAATGAAACGCATCATCGACGACTTCAATCGCATCGGCGACCGGCTCGAGCGACGCATCGGCGAAGGCACAGAACTGCAGCGCCTCAGCGAAGAACGCTTCCGGCAAGAATGGAGCGACTGGCGCGATGACGATCTCAAGCGCTGGAAGCAATTGACTCTGTCCAGCGACGAAGTCTGGCGGAACCACGACCGCGAATTCGCCTCTTTCATCAAGCGGATCGACCGGCTGGAAGCGTCCCTGCCCAGCCTGCGCAGCGATATCGAACGGCTGTGGCAGCTGGAACGCGCCCGCGCCGAACTCTACCGCGAGCGATACCAAGCCATGCTGCTGCAATATGATGCGCGCCAGGCCGGAGACAGCGCCGAAAACCACCGCGCCAGCCGCAACCAGCCGGGCGGATAGTTCATGCGCGTCATCGGCACAGCTGGACATGTCGATCATGGCAAATCGAGCCTGGTCGAGAAACTGAGTGGCATCAACCCCGACCGCCTCGCCGAAGAGCAAAGCCGGGGCCTGACTATCGACCTGGGTTTTGCCTGGGTAGAGCTTCCCAACGGCGAGACTTTGGGCGTCGTCGATGTGCCCGGGCACCGCGACTTCATCGAGAACATGCTGGCGGGAGTTGGCGGCATTGATGCTGCGCTGCTGGTCATCGCCGCCGACGAAGGCATCATGCCCCAGACGCGCGAGCATTTGTCCATCCTGCGCTTGCTGGATATCCACAGCCTCATTGTCGTCATCAGCAAGATCGACCTCATTGACGACGAAGAATGGCTGGAGCTCGTGCAGATGGAGATCGAAGATCTGCTGGCTGAGTCTGGCTTCCAAACTGCGCCCATCATTCAGGTCAGCGCACATACAGGCGTAGGCATCGAGCAGCTGCTGGACAAATTGACTGAGATGCTGGCGGAGTTGCCAGCGCGCGGCGACAGCGGACAGCCTCGCCTGCCTATCGACCGCGTCTTTGTCGTCAGCGGCTTTGGCACAGTCGTTACCGGCACGCTGACGGGCGGTTCGCTTTCGGTCGGAGATGCGCTGCTCGTCCAGCCGGGCGAACACAGCGGGCGCGTCCGCGGCCTGCAGAGCTATAAGCGCGATGTGCAGACGGCGCTGCCTGGCAGTCGCGTGGCTGTCAACATCGCCGGCATCAACAATGCCGAAATCAAACGCGGCGATGTGCTGGCGCGACCGGGACGATTGCAGCCCACCCTGCTGGCTGACGCGCATTTCACCATGCTCGACGATATTGAGCGCCCGCTGGCGCACAATGCCGAAGTCAAGTTCTTCTGTGGGGCGGCCGAGTCGCTGGCGCGGCTGCGGCTGCTGGATGCGGATTCGCTGGCGGCGGGCGAAAGCGTCTGGCTGCAGATTCGACTGCGCGAATCCCTGCCCTTGACGCGCGGCGACCGCTTTATCCTGCGCGTGCCTTCGCCGGCACAGACTGTCGGGGGCGGCATCATCGTCAACGCCCAGCCTGGACGGCGCTACAAACGCATGCAGCCGCAGATTATCGACGAACTGGAATCGCGCTTGCACGGCTCAGTTGGCGAACAGCTGGCGATAGCAGCCCGTTCTCGCGGCCCACAAACGCTCGCCGACCTGGCGGCGCAGCTGGGTCTTGGCGAACAGGAAACAAAAGACGCGCTGGCTGAGGCGCTGGCGGGAGACCTCGTGCGCGATCTGCCGGGCTTGGGCATCTGGTCCAGCGAGTCCTGGCGGCATCTGCTGCAACGCATTAACGCCGAATTGGAGCGAATCCACAGCGCGAACCCGCTGCGTCTGGGCATGTCGCGCGCCGAGCTGGGCAGCCGGCTGCGCATCAAGCTGCAGCTACTGGATTCTGTAATTGCCAGCGAAGAAGGGCTCGCGAGTGATGGCGATTTCATCCGCCTGCAGACGCATGTCATCCGCTTCAGCAGCGAGCAAGAAGCGCTCATCGACAGTTTGGTGAAGAAGCTGGCGGCCGCGCCATTTTCCCCGCCGACGATCGCCGAAATGAACGACCTGGTTGGCGAATCGGTGGTGCGGGCTTTGCTGGACTTGCGGCTTCTGGTGCAGGTCAGCGACAGCATCGCCTTTGCCGCGGGGGACTATGCAGAACTGGTGGCAGCCATCCGCGCGCATATTGAGGCGCATGGCGAAATCGACGCCAAAACCCTGCGCGATCAATTCGGCAGCTCGCGAAAATATGCCATCCCCGTGCTGGAACGCCTGGATGCGCAAGGCATCACACGGCGAATCGGCGATATGCGGGTGCCGGGCGCGAACTTCTGACGAGTCGATTATCCGGCCAGCGCCGTCATGAGACCGCCCACAAAAGCATCGCCCACAGCGATGCGCTGGCTCAATACAAGGCTGCTTTGCCGGTCGTGCTGAAGAGGTCGAACTTCTCGCGGCAGACGACTTTCATCGCATCAATGCAAGCCGGATAGATGCTGCTCGGCTCGCGCAGGATGGGGTCAGTCAAGATTTCGCGGCATTTCCGATAAAAGGCGCTCTTCATGTCCGCCGAGATATTAATCTTGTTTATGCCCAGCGCGACCGCTTGCGCGATCTCCGCGTCCGGGTTGCCAGAGCCGCCGTGCAGCACCAGCGGGGTATCCACCGTCGCGCGGATGTCTCGCAGCAGGTCCAGGCGGATTTCCGGCTTCATGTCTTTGGGATACAAACCGTGCGAAGTGCCGATCGCGACCGCCAGCGTATCGACATGGGTGGCATCGATAAATTGCTTGACTTCGTCGGGATTGACAAAGACGACTTCGTCCGCGCCAGCTTCCGCTTCTTCATCCAGCTCGCCGATCGTGCCCAGCTCGCCTTCGACCGAGACATTGACAGTGTGCGCCAGCGCTGTAACTTCGCGGCAGGCGGCGATATTCTGCGCCAGCGGCAATTCCGATGCGTCAATCATCACCGAGGTGAATCCCGCGCGGATGGCAGTCATGATTTGTTCCATTGACGAGCCGTGATCGAGATGAACCACCACGGGCACGCTCGCATCAGCCGCTTCGACCAGCGCCATCTTGACGAAGGCAGTGCCGACAAAAGCCAATTCATCGGGATGGATGGCGACGATGACGGGCGCTTCTGCCGCTTCTGCCGCTTCGATCGCGCCTTTTAGCAACATGCTGCTGCTGATGTTGAAGGCGGGCACGGCGAAATTGTGGGCGCGGGCAACGGCGAGCAAGTCTTTCATATTGAGCAGCATGGCAGGGTTTTTTTCCTCAAGCAGTGGTCAAAAGGCAACTCAGCCTTTGCTGGAGCCAGCCGACATGCCGGCGATGAAGCAGCGCTGGAAAAGCAGGAACAAGATCAGCACGGGCAGCGACCCCGGCACGCTCAGCGCCATCAGTTGATTCCATTCAAAAGAATGCTGTCCCATCAGCAGGTGTATGCCAATCGGCACAGTACGCATATCGTTGGCGCGAGTCAAGGTCAGCGCAAACAAGAATTCGTTCCAAGCCAGCATAATCGGCGATTCGCATTCCAGATTCCATATTATAATGCAGATTATAAAGGAGTGATGATGCCGTCCATTCGCCAAACGCTGGAAGCCAAGGAGCAATCGACGCTCGCGCCATTTGCGCTGCTTTCAATGCGATCGCGAGGACGTGCGCATGCCGAGCCGCCAGCGCGCGCCCGCACGGCTTTTCAGCGCGACCGCGACCGCATTGTGCATGCCGCCGCATTCCGCCGCCTGCAATACAAGACGCAAGTTTTTGTCAATGATGCCGGCGATTATTTTCGCACGCGCCTGACGCATACGCTGGAAGTCGCGCAGATCGGCAGGACTTTGGCACGGGCACTCGGCGCAAATGAAGATTTGGCAGAAGCCATCTGCCTGGCGCACGATTTGGGGCACCCGCCTTTTGGGCATACGGGCGAAGCAGCGCTGGATGACTTGCTGCGCGATCACGGCGGTTTTGATCATAATGTGCAGAGTTATCGCGTGGTCACCCGGTTGGAGAATCGCTATCCGGGCTGGCGGGGCCTCAACTTGACGCTGGAGACGCTGGAGGGCATCGCCAGGCACGACCCCAAGCGCGACTTCGGCAACTTGCCCGAGATCGATTGCGACGCGCGACCCAGCCTGGAAACGCAGATCGCCAATATCGCCGATGGCCTCGCTTATAACGCTCACGACCTCGACGATGGCTTGCAGGCCGGTTTGATCGCGCCGGCCGATTGCGCTGAACTGGTCTTGTGGCGCATGGCGGCCGCGCGCTTTGGATGGCAGCCCGGGCAGCTGGACGATCTGGCGCGTCATCAGCTGATCCGTGAACTGGTGGGCATTCTGGTCGATGATGTGCTGCAAGAGACGCGCAACCGCCTGGACGAATTGCAGCCGCGCGTACCTTGCGAAATCCAGCGCCATCCCCGCCTCGTCGTCCGCTACAGTTCGGACATGCGCGAACATAATCGGCAGTTGAAAGCCTTTCTGATGGAGCGTCTCTATCGACATCCGCGCATCCTCTGCATGCAAGAGCGAGCGCGCCAGGTTGTGCAGGCGCTTTATGAGAGCTGGCGGAAAGACCCGCGACAAATGCCCGCCGACCTGCGCCAGTTCGCGGCAGACGAAGCGCAGCCACGGCAGATCGCCGATGCCATTGCCAGCATGAGCGACCGCAGCGCCCTGCAACTGGTTCGGCAGCTTGCGCCGCGCTCCGCAGAGCACAGGAGTTGACCAAGATGCCCGGCGAAACATTGCTGAACCAGCGTTATGAATTGGTCGCCCAGCAAGGCTCTGGCGGCATGTCGGTGATCTATCGCGCGCTCGATCGTTCGCTGGGACGCATTGTCGCCATCAAGATTCTGCGCCCCAACCTGACCAAAGACCCGGCTTTCCTGTCCAAGTTTCAGCAAGAAGCGCGCAGCATCGCCAAGATGGCTCACCCCAATATCGTGACCGTGCACGATGTCGGCAGCGATGGCGCGACTTATTACATTGTCATGGAAATGATCACGGGCAGCGACCTCAAAAGGATCATCAAGCAGCGCGGCGCCCTGCCCCTCGACCGAGCGCTGGATTACGCCATTCAACTTTGCGCCGGGCTGGGTTTTGCCCATCGCTCGCAGTTGGTGCACGCCGATGTCAAACCGCAGAATGTCCTCATCAACCGCGAAGGCGTGGTCAAGGTGACCGACTTTGGCATCGCGCAAGCGTATACGGATACCATGCCGCAAACGCGCAGCAAGGTGGTCTGGGGCAGCCCGCATTACTTCGCGCCAGAGCAAGCGCGAGGCGAAAAACCCTCGCCAGCTTCGGATGTCTATTCCATCGGCATCGTCTTGTTCGAGATGTTCACCGGGCGCCTGCCCTATGTCGGCGCTTCGCAACGCGAGCTGGCGCTGGCGCATTTGAAGGCGGAAGTCCCGCGTGCCAGCGACATCAACCCCGACCTGCCTGCCGAGCTAAGCCGCGTCATCTTCAAGGTGATGAGCAAGCGTCCCAACGATCGTTATCAGCACGCCGACCAACTGGGGCAGATCCTCAGCCAGATTCGCGACCGCAGCCGAGCGGGCATGCTGCAGCGCGCCGCTGCTCCGCAGCCAGAAGCCGCCAGCCCCGCGCCTGCCCCAGCGCTTACGCCGCCTGCGCCGGCCATTCCCAGTCCGCCAGCGCCCTTCTTTCATACGGACGGCAGCATCAATGTAGATACCACGGGCGGTTATACGGGGCCTTTCGCGCCACAACGCCAGGCGCGCGAAGATGGCGCCGATATCGTTACGATCGCGCTGGTTCTGCTGGCATTCCTGGCGGTCGCCGGCTTGCTGCCGCTCTATATCTTGTGGGTGATGCCGCTGCTTTAGGCATCAGGCGCGGTGGAACTCGGCGGATAGCTGCTCGCTGGTGATATGCACCAGGGTCTTGCTGCCGCTGGGCGCGCTGTGCGGTTCCGGGCAGCGTTCCAGTTCGGCGATCAGCGAGCGCATTTCCTCCGTTTGCAAGATCTGCCCGCGTTTGATGGCTGCCGCCGCCGCCATGGCGACCGCAGCGCATTGAACATTCCGATCGTCGGCGCGCAGGCTGTTCAAGATATGCGCGATGACATCGCCGGGTACCTGGCCGCCGAGCATGGCCGGCAGAGAACGCGCCAGAAAAGTATTGGGTCCAAAACTTTCCAGCTCAAAGCCCAGCTGGACAAAAATCTCCGCCGTGTCTGCGAGCAGCGCCGCATCTTCGGGTGCCAGCACAAAACTTTGGCTCTCGGCAGTTGGCTGGCTGGGCGCGCCGCCATTGCCCAGGTCTTGCTGCAGCTGCTGATAGAGCAGGCGTTCGTGCGCGGCATTTTGATCGACCAGGTACAAGCCAGCAGGTCCTTCGGCGATGATGTAGGCTGCGCCAGCTTGTCCCAATACGCGCAGGGGCGGCAAGGTGCGCGGACGCAGCGGCGCTTCGGCTCGCTCGGGGATGCTTTCGGGTGGATAGCTGTCAAATGGCTCCTCCGCCAGCGCATGCCGCCAGCTGGCATCGGGGCGCGGGAGCTGCCTGACTGTGCCATCGACGCGCTGGACAGCCCAGCTTTCAATATCTGGCGCGTTTTCAGCCGCGTCTTGCAATGCCGCCCGCACGGCACGCTGCACAGCGCGAAACACAATCTGCTGGTCGCGGAAGCGCACTTCGGCTTTGGTCGGATGCACATTGACATCCACGAAGTCGGGCGGCACAGTCAGCATCAGCGCCGCCAGCGGATAAGCGCCCGCCCCCAGCAAGCCATCGTAAGCCTGCGTCACGGCGTGCGTCAACGTGCTGTCTTGCACGGCGCGTCCGTTGACGAAGAAGATGATGCGGTCGCGGCTGGCGCGATGAAGCTGGGGCAGCGACGCATAGCCGCATACGCCGACTGCCACGCGCCCCATGCGGGGGATTTCGTCGGCTTGCACAGGCAGCATGTGCTTGAATTCTTTCAGGCCAAAGACGCGCGCCACGACATCGGCCAGTTGCCCGCTGCCCGATGAGCGAAATCGTTCGCGTCCGTCATTCAGCAGGGCAAAGGCGATCTGCGGATAAGCCAGGGCATAGCGAGCGACTATCCAGTAAATGTGGCGCTTTTCGGTATTTTCGGTTTTCAGGAACTTCAAACGGGCTGGCGTATTGAAAAACAGGTTCTCAATGGTGATGACGCTGCCGGCTGGCGCTCCCACCGCCTGCTGCCGCTCCAGGACGCCGCCATCCAGCTGCATTCGCAAGCCCATTTTCTCATCGCGGTGACGGGTGACGATCGTGGCCTGGCTGACCGCGGCGATGCTGGCGAGCGCTTCGCCACGAAAGCCCAGCGTGCGGATAGCCGTCAACTCGTCGGCGTGGCGCAGCTTGCTGGTTGCGTGCCGCTTGAACGCCAGCTCGATTTCGTGGCGGCGGATGCCCATGCCATTGTCGCTGATCCGCAGCAGTTTGCGGCCGCCGAACTCCGTTTCGATATGGACCGCTGTGGCAGCGGCGTCTATGGCGTTTTCGATCAACTCCTTGACTGCCGAAGCGGGACGTTCTATCGCTTCGCCAGCGGCGATTCGATCGACAACTTCATCGGCGAGTATGGCTATGGACATAGGCGGGCATTCGCCTCGACTTCGCACGCTACCGAGCCCAGTATAGCGCACAGTCAGTCTCGCGGGCATGGCTTGCATGTCAATCACATCAATTGCCCTGAGCCACCGCCACTTCGGTCTTGATTGTGGCGGCGAACTTTGCTAGCGTTGCGGGCAGCGCCACCCTAGCTCAATTGGCAGAGCGATCGCTTCGTAAGCGATAGGTTATGGGTTCAAGTCCCATGGGTGGCTTGGAGCATACAATTGAATAGCCCAAAGATGATGATCGGGAAGAGTAGGCATTTCTCGGCGCGGCAGAGAGGCGGGTCATTGGCTGAAAACCCGCTGGCGCAGACATGCCGAAGGTCGCCCGGGAGTCGCCCGAAAGAACGCGCAAGCCAGTAGAATCGGGTCGGTTCGCGCCCGTCATCGCGCGTCAGAGCGCAGGGGACAGCGGTCTCCTGAAGCAAGGTGGTACCGCGGAAGCGCGCCTTTCGTCCTTGTATTGGGATGGAAGGTGTTTTGTTTTTGGCGCTGGAGGGAAAGGAACAGCCAGATGAAAGCGAAAGCAGAGACCGGCATGCCGCGCAACTTCGACTTTGTTGAAGCCGAGGCGCGCATCTATGCCCATTGGGAAGCCAGCGGCTACTTCCAGCCCGAAGCCGCCGGGGACGCTGCCGAACCTTTCGTCATCAGCATGCCGCCGCCCAATGTAACCGGCAGCCTGCATATCGGGCACGCGCTTTTCACGGCGCTGGAAGACCTGATGATTCGCTATGAACGGATGCGCGGAAAAGCGGCTCTGTGGCTGCCAGGCACCGATCACGCCGGCATCGCCACCCAGCTGCAAGTGGAAAAGCTGCTGCGCGACGAAGGCAGCAGCCGCGAAGAAGTCGGCTATGAAGAATTCCTGGCGCGCACCTGGCAATACAAAGAAGAACAGGGCGGCACAATCACCCGTCAACTGCGGCGGCTGGGCGCAAGCTGTGATTGGAGCCGCGAGCGCTTCACCCTGGACGACGGTTTGTCGACTGCCGTGCGCCAAGCCTTCATCACGCTCTGGGAACAAGGGCTGATCTATCGCGGACCGCGCCTGGTCAACTGGAGCCCGGGCTTGCAAACCGCCGTCAGCGACCTGGAAGTCGAGATGAGCGAAGAAGAAGTCACGCTCTACACATTCCGCTATCCGCTGGAAAATGGTGAAACGCTGCCGGTGGCCACGACGCGCCCGGAGACTATATTGGGCGATACAGCGCTGGCCGTGCATCCCGAGGATGAGCGCTATCGCCATCTCATCGGAGCGCAGGCGCTGGTGCCAATCCTGGAACGGCGCATTCCCGTCATCGCCGATGAGTATGTCGACCGCGAATTCGGCGGCGGCGCGCTGAAAGTGACGCCCGCGCACGATTTCAGCGATTATGAGCTGGCGCAAAAGCACGAGCTGGCGCTGATCAATGTGCTCGACAAAGACGCCAGCATGAACGCGAACGCAGGTCCCTACGCGGGATTGGATCGTTATGCCTGTCGTGAGCGGCTGTGGCGCGATATGGAAGCGGCCGGCATGACCGTCAAAACCGAACCGTACCTGACGCGCATCCCGCGCAGCCAACGCGGTGGCGAAGTGGTCGAGCCCATGATGAGCGAGCAGTGGTATGTGCGCATCCAGCCGCTGGCGGACAAAGCCATTAAAGCGGTGCGCGATGGACGCATCAAAATCGTGCCCGAGCGCTTTGAAAAAGTCTATTTTCACTGGCTGGAAAATATCCAGGACTGGTGCATCAGCCGCCAGTTGTGGTGGGGGCATCGCATTCCGGCCTGGTATCGTGAAAAAGACGGCGACCCTCATGGCGAAATCCATGTCGGCGAGATGCGCCGCGCGGCGATGGCTGGGTGATGGAGCGCGATGTGCTGGATACCTGGTTCAGCAGCGGCTTGTGGCCATTCAGCACACTGGGCTGGCCGCAGGAAACAGCCGATCTGGCGCGCTTTTATCCGACGCAGGTGATGGAAACCGGTCACGACATCCTCTTCTTTTGGGTGGCGCGCATGATCATGATGGGCTTGTGGTTCACCGATACGCCGCCTTTCCATACCGTCTATCTGCATGGGCTGGTGCGTGCCGAAGGCGGCAAGAAATTCAGCAAGACCCTGGGCAATGCGATCGACCCGCTGACCGTGGTCGACCAGCATGGCGCCGATCCGTTGCGCTTCACGCTCATCACCAGCGGCACGCCCGGCAACGACTCTCATCTGGATCCCACGCGCCTCGACCACAGCTTCCGCTTCGTGAACAAAATCTGGCAGATGACCAGCTTCATCAATATGAATCTGGATGGCGCGCTGGAACTGGGCGCCCCGCCGCGCGCCGAGCTCGACCTGCCCTCGCGCTGGATTCTCAGCCGCTTGCAGAGCCTCGTCGCCAATGTTCAATACCTCTTTGACATCTATCAGTATGGCGAGGCTGGGGGGCAGATCCTGGCGTTCATGTGGGATGAATTCGCGCCCTTCTATCTCGAGATCAGCAAGCAAGCGCTGTATCATGGGACAGACGCCGAACAAGAGGCGACGCGCCGCGTGCTGGTCGCCGTTCAAGATGCCTGCCTGCGCCTGCTGCACCCATTCATGCCCTTTATGACAGAAGAAGCCTGGCGCTATATCCCGCACGCTGGCGATGCGCTGATCATGGCGGCATGGCCCAGCGCCGATGAAGGGCTGCTAGACGCTGATGCCGAGGCGCAGATGCAGTTGTATCTTGAGCTGGTGCGCGAGATCCGCAATGCGCGCGGCGAATACAAGGTCGACCCCGGCAAACGCATCACGGCGCTGGCCAAGCAGGACGAATCGACGCTGGCGCTGGCGGAAAATGCGCACATCTTGTCGCGCCTGTGCAATGTGTCGGAATTGTCGCTGCTGCCTGCCGATGCCGAAGATCCGGCAAATTGCGCCGGGATCGTAGCGGGGGAATTGAGCATCTTCCTGCCGCTGGAGGGACTGCTGGACCTGGAAGCCGAATGCCAGCGCCTGCAAGACGAACGCGGCAAACTCGACGCCCAGCTGCAGCGAACGCAGAAGATGCTGGACAACGAGAATTTTGTGGCGCGCGCCCGCCCGGCTGTCGTCCAGCGCGAACGCGACCGTCTGCGCGATCAGCAAGCGGCAATCGCCCGGCTCGACGAACGCCTGGCCTCGCTCTGCTCTTGAGCGAGCCCTGTCGCCATTCAGTATAATTGTGGATGGAGACCTTCGATTGACGGGGAAGCGGCTTGAGCCAAGCTATCAAAGTCTGCCCGATCTGCCAGGCGCGCAATCAACGCGGCGCAGCAGTCTGCGTCAATTGCGGCGCGGGCATTGAGCAGATTGCGCCCAGCATCGAGACAATCGCCAGCCGAGCGCAATCGACGCAATACGACTTTCGGCGCGGCGAAACCGATCTGGCAGAAGCCTCCCTGCAACGGCGCGGACAGCTGCTCAGCGCCTGCCTGATCGTGCTTGTGGTCGCTTGCCTGGCTTCGACAGTCGGCGCGCTGCTGCTGACGCGCCTGGCTGATGATTCGCGCCATGCCCCGCCAGTCGCAATCGTTGAATCGCCAACGCGCATGGGCGGTCCTACAATCACGCCGGGACCACCCACTGCCAGCCACACCCCCAGCCCGGCGCCTACACAAATCCCCAGCCGTACGCCGACGCCAGCGCCCTGCCTGCGCGAAGTGGCAGCCGGCGACTCGCTCATCAGCATCATTTTGGCTTGCGGGCACCAGAACCTGGCCATCATGCCGACGGTGATGGCGCTGAATGGCATCGCCGACGAAGCATTCATACGCGCCGGGCAGCTGATACGCGTCCCCCCGCCGACGCCGACCATTGACCCGATGGCCACCCCAGCGCCCAGCGCCACCCCCGCCGCTGACAGCGCCGCAGCAGAAAGCGCCCTGGCCCTGCTGGCCTTCGACCCCTTCGCGCCCACTGTCACGCCGACCCTGCTGCCCGGCTTGATGTGGCATATTGTGCGCAGGGGCGATTCGATGATTTCCATTGCGGTACAATATGAAACGGATGCCAAGGGCTTGTCCGATTTGAATCCCGAACTCGAATTTTCGCTCTGCGACTTCAGCGCGGCATTTGGCGGGCCAGAATGCACCGTGCAGCTCAGCGAAAATCAGCGCGTCCGCGTGCCAGCGCCCACGCCAACCCAAACCGCTATCCCCACGGCGACTGGCAGCGAGACACCCACGCCAACCGCCACCGCCACCTTCAACGCGCCGCTCTTGCAAGATCCCCCAGAGCAAACCTTCTTCGCGGCAGACGAGCAAGTGACTCTGCGCTGGGTGGGCACAGGCAGGCTGGATGAAAATGACAGCTATCGCGTCACGGTCACCGCGGCTGACAAGAGCGTCACCTACAGCGCCGATACGCGCGAACTCTTCTTCATCATCCCCAGCCAGTGGGGCGCCACCGACAATGCCCGTCACACCTACATCTGGCAGGTCAGCGTCGTCGATGCGCAGAGCGGCGCTGTCAGGCATGCATCGGGAGAACGCAGCTTTGTTTGGCTGGGCGCGGGGGACGGCTCGTGACGCGTCTTCGCCTCTTGGCTGCATTGACGCTGGCGGGCTTATTGATGGCTGGCTGCAACCTGCGGCTTGGTCAAGAGCCGACCACAACGCCGAGTCCAGCCGCGAGCGCCACCCCGACGCCCAGTCCACGCCCGACTTTCGCGCCTCTGCCCACGCGCCAGCTCGACACGCCGACAGCGACTGTGCCTGTCGCGCCGCACACCGATACGCCGCCAGCGACCGCGCCGCTCTCGCCCAGCCCCAGCCCAGCCTATTTCGAATACGAAGTGCAGGCGGACGACACGCTTATGGGCATCATTCAGGTCTTCGGCTATGGCTATCAGCTGGAAGTCGCGCAAGAAGTCGTGCGGCTGAATGACAGCGTGTTCAGCATCGACTTCGTCCCGGTCGGGCAGACCATCCGCATCCCCCGCCCCACCGCCACCGCGACGCCGGCCGGCGCAGAAGCCACTGTCGAGCTCCTGGCGACTATCGGCATCGACAGCGACACCGGGTTGGAAACAGGCTCGTCGTTGGGCTGCCACACGGTCGTCGCCAACGACACCATGGTCTCTATCGCCGAGCGCTACAATACGACCCTGGAGATTCTAAGCGATCTCAACAGCGACTTGAACTGGTCGGGCTGCAATTTCACATTGCTGGCGGGCGGCGAAGATTGCGTGCCCATATTGAATCTCGGCGCGTGCATCCAGGTGCCACAGCCGACTCCTTTGCCAACGCGCTTTCCCACACCAACCGGCTTCGAGACGCCCACGCCAACCGCCACCAAACACGCGCCTCGCCTGCTTTATCCTCTCGAGGGCGAGCGCATCAACTCGCGCGAACTGGTCTTGCAATGGGTGGGCGTGAGCGGGCTGAGCGAGGGCGATGTCTACCTGGTCGAGCTGCGCGATCAGACGAACGCGAGCGACCATCGCCAGCGCACAAGAGCCAACAGCTATCGGGTGCCAGCCGCCTTTGCGCCCCGTGATGGCGAGATGCACAGCCTGCAATGGCGTGTCAGCGTGGCGCGACAGAACGAAGCGGGCGTCTATTATTTTGTCGGCGAACAAGGCAGCTGGAGGCGCTTCGACTGGAGCGGCGGCTAGGGCTTATTGCGGGCTGGCGGCTTTTTGCACGGCTGCATAAGCGGGGAAAACCGGACGGCGCGCGCCTTCCGCATCCACCAGGCTGAAGAAACACGCTTCTACATCGCCGACAGCGCAGCCATTCAAGTTGTAGAGGAACATCGCCGAAAGCGCAGGCATCTCTTGCGCCAACTGATAAGCCTGCCGCACATACAGCGCTTGTTCCGCCTCGCTGGTGTAGTTGAGCCATTCAAAGCCGGTCGCCGGCACCGCCAGGTTTGCGCCGTCCGCCGTGCCCCAGCCCACTTGCGTGAGCAGCAGCGGCAGCTCGACTTCGTGCTTGTCCAGCGCCGCGGCATAATGCGCCATCAACCCGCCGAAATTCTGCATGAAAGACTCATAATGTGATTCCACGCCCGGCGGCTGCTCGCAGCATCCAAGTGTCGGCGGCACGGCAGACGCGCTGAAGATCGCGCCGATGCCATCCACATAATCCGCCGCGCCCAAAGCCAGCAGCTCGTCAAGATAAATATCCGTGGCGATGGAATTATAATTGTCTGTGAAGCCCACCGGTGCCAAACCAGCGCTGATCACCTGCGCGCCGGCATCATGCGCCTTGACCGTGGCATGAGCCACCTCCAGCAGGGCGGCATAATGGACCGCGCCCAAGGCGATCGCATCGGGCAAGCCAAAATCGCCATCCTCAGTTTCTTCGGGCGCTTGTTCATAGACGGGCACATTCCAGTATTTCAGCAGGTTCGGCGCTTTCCAGATTTCGTAAGCATCGACGAGACTCGCGTAACGCGCCACGGTTTGCGCGAGGAATGCAGCAAAGTCATTGAGATCGGCCGGTGGTCCGCCATACGCGAGCAGCTCGCTGTTCATATTCTCGCGGTAGGTGGCGCGACTCCAGTCGGGCGCATCATAGATATTCAGCAGCAGCTTGATGTCCGCCGCAGCCAGCGCCCTGACGAGAGCGTCCAGGTCGGCGTAATCCGCGCTGCCTTGCTCGGCTTCAATCTGCGACCAGGCCACATCGATCTTCGCCCAGTTGACGCCCAGCTGCTTGGCCTGCTCTGCCAGCTCGTCCGCAACGCCGCTTTCGACAAAAATATGAATCCCAAAGCCGAAACCTGGCTTGGGGGGGATTGCTGGCGGATGCGGTGCCAGGATGATCTGCCCGGCGCGCAATGAATCGGCTGTGACAGCATTCAGACGCATCAGCTCGGCTTGCGATGTGCCGAAGAGCCGCGCCAGCGCATACAGCGAATCGCCCGATTTGACCTCGTATTGAAAATAGCGAGAACTATCAAGGAGCGGCACAAGCAGCGCTTCACCCACCTCGAGCGCGGAATCTTCGCCCAGTTCGTTCAGGATGCGCAAGTCATCGACAGAAACCGCAGACCGCCTGGCAATGCTGTAGAGCGTGTCGCCGGGCTGCACCGTATAAGAAATCAACTCCTCGGGCGCAGCGGCATCGGCATCTTGCGCGCCGGCAAAAGCCGGGAACAGCCATACAAGCAACAAAATCGACAGTACGAAAAAGCGGCTCACTAGCACACTCCTGCCATATCTGGCGCATTTATGCTGGCAGTCTACTTGTGGGCGGCGATTCGCGCCAGCCGATTCGCCTTTTGTTCAGCCGCCATACTGGAATCTCAGCAGCGTATGGGCATCAGCGCCCTGGTCGGTGCGCAGCCGAGCGCCGGTTGCTTCTTCATACCAGCCGATGCGGATTTCGTAATCGCCAGCCGCAACGCCATCCGCCGGCAGATAGACCACATCGCGGAACGGCGCTCGCAAGTCCCATGAGCTTGAATCCAGTCCCCCAGCCTGTGGATATTGGTCGGCTTGCGCGGTCAGCCCGCCAGGTCCCGTTTCGCCCAGCGCATATACATGCACGAATGTCTTCAAGGCGCGCGCGCTGTGAGACCGCGGCTGCCAATCCAGCCACAGAAGCCATTCGCCGGTGGGCAGCGGCTCGGGATGAAATGTATACCGCAGCAAGGACACGATGCCAGCAAAATTCGCCATTGGCGCGTCGCTCGCCCCCACCTGCCGCGATCGATACTGACGGACAGGCATGCCATTCGCATGGGTGCGCAGGACTTCTTGCCAGTGCTCGCCCAGCCAGGCATCGACCGCGCCGGCATTGCCCCAGCCAGCTTGTTCACGCGCGGCGACATACACGCTTTTGTAGTCACCAACCAGCTCGCGCAAACTCGCCTGAATATCCGCGATCGATTGGTCGCCGTTCACGGGCAAACCGATATCGGGCGCTGCGCCGCGATAGTAATAGCCAAATGCCGCATCGCCTGCCAGCTGGATGACGAGATCGCGCTCGGACACGCGTTCGTTGAGGAATGCGCCCAGCGCGTCCCAGGCCGGCGCCTTGCGAAAAAACCCGTTGTTGTAGTGCGCGTCCAAGGTCATTGCCGCCAGAACAAACCAGGGCGAAAGCAGCAGCAGCGACAAGACTCCAGCATCCAGACGAATCCGACGCCGCAGCCAATCCGCCAGGCCGAAACTGCCAATCACCAGCAGCAGAGCGAACGCCGGCGCGACCGACAGCACATAACGCGGATGGAAAAGATCCCAGAATTGCGATGCCAAGCCCAATCCGAGCAATGGCAGCACAGCCGCCAGCACGAGAAAATGGCAAGCGCTTCGCCGATAGCGATACACGATAGCGGCAGCCGCCACCAGCCAAAGCGAAATCGCCACGCCCAGCGCTGCTTGATTCAGCGGGATGCTGCTGCCCAGCGTCAAGGTCGGCACGAAGACCGTGACATATTCCGGCAGTGAGAAAGCCGGCTGCAATCCCGGATAAGTCTGCGCATAGCCCGAGCGCACTTGCAGCAGCGCGAAGCCGATGACCAGCAGCGCAGCGAACGCGGCTTGCAAAGCCAGCAGCCGCCGCAGAAAGCGCCCGTCCATCCGCCGATGCAGAAGCGCATAGCCCGTAACCGCCAGCGTGGTAAATGGTTCGGTGTATATGGCCAGCGCGCAGAAGCCGCCAATCAGCGCATAAGCCAGCCAGTCGGCGCGGGTATCACGCTCGACCAATCGCGCGCCCAGCCACAGCGATGTCACGCTCAAGCCCGCCCACCAGGCATAATTGCGAAATTCTTGACTGTGCCAAATCTCATAGGGGTGCAGCGCCCACAGCAGCGCCGCCACCAGCCCGATGCGCCTTTCGCCAGTCAGACGCCAGCCCAGCGCCCAGATGCCCGCCGCGCCGATGATGTTGCCCAATGCCGCCAGATAGCGCAGCGCAAACACCGAGTCGACGCCGCCGATAAGCAGGTGCCAAGCCCGCGCCACAACATAGACCAGCGGGGTATGTGGCTCGCCCTGCGCGATCTCGCCGAGGGATATGGCCAGTGGCGCATCCGCCCAATACTGCACGCTGAAGGCTTCATCGCCCCGCAGCGGCACAGCATCCAGCTTGTGCAGGCGCAGCGCAAAACCCAGCAGACAGATCAGGATGAGCGGCAGGTGGCGCATGCGCTCAGGTGGTGGCAGCTTCGAAAGTTTCGATCTGCTCGTCGGTCAGCGGCATCAGGCTGGCATTGCGGGCTTTGGCATCGCCGGCGGTCTGGTCCAGCTCACGCTTCTTGTCGCGCATGAAATCTTTGAGGTTGGGGCTTTTCTTGGTATCGGCATAGAGGACAGGCAGGGGTGGTTCAACTTCGAATTCGATTTCCGCGGACGGATCGATGAAAACCACCAGCGGCTGCACAGTGACATCATCGGCGACAGCATCAATGGCGCGCTGCACGCGGGCACTGGCGAATTCGGCATCGCGCAGCGGCTTGCCCACGCCATCAAAGCGAATCGCCGAAAAGAACTTGCTCAGGATGTTCTTGTGGCTGCGAAACTTGCCATTGCGGTAGGTAAAGCGCTGATCGTGCCAGCGCGTGGTGATGGCAAAGACGCCCTGCGGACAGATAAGCACATGCCGCGCCGGGAAGTGATAATAATTGTAGAGTACGCTCTTGTTGCTCAAGCCTTTCAGGCCGCCCTCGATAGCATCTTCCGGGCGGGGACGGCGCGCCCACAAATTGGTCATGCGCACCGAAACGACCGTCAGCACAAAAGCCACTGGCAGAATGGCCGACTGGGCGATCAGGGTCAGCGTGTCGGGCACATCGGTGGTGAAGAGTGAGGCGTTGATGATGATGAAACCCAAAATCAACGCGGCGAAAGTGCCGAAGAAGAGGTAGTTGGTGATTTGGCGGTTGCGCCGCGCCAGTCGTTTATTCGTTTTGAGTCGCATCGGTTCTATGCTATGTCCAGTCTCACAGGAAGTCGGCTCCGCTATTTAGTGGCTCTACCATCATTATTCAATTTTTTGGTAACTCGATCCCAGATTGTTTGCGCTTGTTCCCGGCTGAAAGCGTATGCGCCCGGCAAACGAGCCAAACATGCGGCATAGGCTTCAAATGAGCCGAATGCGCCAGATTCATCACCAAGATCCTTCGTTCTAATTGGGCAGGCGCCTCTGCCGGCATCGAAGTTCTCAAAGTCGAGCTCGCCTTCCTTCTCCCAGTAGTCGATGTAATCGCTCGTGCTGGTACGGGTGTCATAATAGTGCGCGTCCAGGCAGTTGCTGTAGCCGTACAAGCCAAAGCCAAAACCAGTCGGGTCCAGCGGCTGCTTCACCGCATAGCCATAAGTCTCCAGGCTGATGTCGTGTCCTGGAGAATTGCCCTGCGGAATGCGCGGATGATAATTTCGTATCTGGCAAATCGGCGGATAATGCGCTGGCGAGCCATCGTCCGGCTCTTTGTCAAAGCATTGATAGCTCGGATGCACGGGCGCGAGGACATATTCCGTGAACCAGACATTGTCCGATTCATTGGTCTCTTCGACTTGAGAGGCGGTGTCGATGCTGATTTGCAGGCGATAGCGGTCGCCGATGGTATTGCCATCGCGCACCCGTTCATCCTCATTTAGGAACTCGATTAGCACGCCGCGCCGGTCGCCCGGTTTGAAGCGCCAGGCCGGCACGGTGATATCCTTGACCGGATTTAGAAGTCCCGATTCCAGGTGGATATTCTCCACGGTGATCTGGAAGTTGCCATTGTTGGTGAAGAATTCTTCGCGCCCGGTATTGACGACCGCGGCAGTGATTCGAAGCGGCAATCCACAAATGGCGGGATGCGGCGCGACCTTGGACCAGCCGACAACCAGGTTGACATTCTGCACGGCGTCGGGGCTGCGCGGCAAGAAGTAGGAGACATAATTGGCAAAGCTGATGTCGGCGCAAACCATGTCGTCATAGCGCACTGAGGGCAGGATGTACCAGCGCTCCGGGATATCGCGCGCCTCGCCGATCACCGCCGTTTCCCGATGCTCTTCCGGCACGCGGATGCAGTGCATGACCGGCTCGGGCAATCTGCCGTAACCCTCCGCTACGATTTTGTAAAGCGCGCCTTCGCGCTGGACATCAATGAAACCACCCGGACCATCCTGAATGACCACCGGCGTCTCCACCTGCGCGCCGACCAGGCAGGTCAGGTTAAGCGAAGAACTGCCAGGTTCCCACAAGAAGCCGGGACAATTGTGATGCTCGTTGAAATTGGAAACATCTACCTCGGCTGATTCCGCCACCTGTTGCCCCAGCGGGGCAAGACGCGCCAATTCCAATCCGGTAGCCTGCCGCAGCTCAACGCCGATGCGAGCGATTCCATCCATCTGAATGTTGACCGGGGCGCTGCCATCGCCAGGCCCCAGCACCACAGCGCGCGCCGGCGAGGTGAGGTCGAAGGTGCCGCCCGGCGTCCATGCCCAATAAGTCAAGGAAGAAGCGCCGGAAGCATCGGCATAAAAGCGGAAGTCAACCGGCAGATAAAATCCGACCCAAGCCACCGTCTCGCTGACGAAGGCCGGCTCAGCCAGAGCGATGCGCACATTGCCCGATTCGTTGATGGAAACGACCTGACGATAGGCAAGCGTGGCATCGTAGGGCGAACCGCCGGTCGCGTCTTCATACACCACCACCACAACGCGTCCGCCGGGCACTGGCGTTTCTACCGACAAGGTTACGGCATCCAGCGCCACGGGCAGGTCATCGGCAAAGGCGGAAAGGTCGAAGCCGTTCATGACCAGCGACGGCTCGCCTTCGATCCAAAAGACCTCGTTTTCTTCGCCGCTGTTCAGGCTCAGGGCGATATCGCCGGCGCCAGAAGGAGCGATCGCCAGCACAGTCAGCAGGATCAGGACGAAGCCGCCCACAATTGCTTTGGTTTTTGCGCTGCTCATTTTTCTGCCCACCTCACTCGCTGGCGACAATGTCGGAATGATATTGTAAAGACAACAGCTTGCATAGTCAAGCAGGCGATGCGGTCTGGATATGCCTTGCATTCCCCATTATACTACAGGCGATTTGCGATCAAACCATGCGCAAGGGCAGCCATGCCAGAATTCGTGCTCGTCTTCGCAGTGCTTTCGCTGGCGCTGGGCGGCTATTGGGCGATGGTCATCTTCCCCAAGCAGCGCGCCTTCCAGCACAAGCAGAAAATCGTCCGCGCCTTGCATGTGGGCGACGAAGTCGTCACCTATGGCGGCATCGTCGGGATGATCATCGATATTGATGTGGCAGCTGGCGTGTCGATTGTCGAGATCGCCGATGGCGTGCGCATCAAGCTGCTGACAGCCGCCTTGCAGCAGGTTTACGATCCGCAGGCAATCGCCGAAAGCGCCGCCCGCGGCATCGGCAGCATCGGCAATCAAGCTCCAGCCAACGAGGAAGGCGAAAAAACATGAGCAGTCACAGCCGCTGGCTCATTTTCATTGCAGCGCTCAGCGCCTTCTGCATCTGGGTGGCGACTCCGCCCGAAAGCAAGGGCGTGGATGCCGCTGCCTGCGCCGCCGCCGACGATGATGCTGCGCGCGCGGGCTTGAAATGCAATGAAAACCTGGAGTTCGACTCCGATGGCGATGGCGTGCCCGAACTCGCGCTGAACATCACACAAAGCCTGGGCTTGGATCTGGTCGGCGGTTTGCGCGTCTTGCTGCAAGCCGATATCGCCGCCGACAGTTTCTCCGCCGAAGACCTGGGCGAAACAGCCAACAATGTCTCGCGGCGCGTCAATGCGCTGGGCTTGACCGAAGCGACCGTGCAAGTGCAGGGGCGCGACCGCATCCTGGTCGAGCTGCCCGGCGTGCGCGACCCACAGCAAGCCATCGCCACCATCCAGCAGACCGCCTTGCTGGAATTCGTGGATTTCGGCGGACTCAGCGGCCAAGCCTATGACCTGGTGGGCAGCGAGATCGTCACCGATGAGCAGGTCGCCATGCGCGCCAATGCCAGCGTGCCCGAAGGCGAAGAAGACCCGCTTGCAGCGCGCCGCGCGCATCCAGCGACTGGTTTGCCATTCCGCACCGTCATGACGGGCGCCGGTCTGCAGGCGGCCAGCGCCGTGCTCGCCCCGCCCCAAGGCACGGGCAGCGCCGAATGGATGATAAACTTTGAGATTAAAGAAGAGTTCCAGTCAGTTTTCGGCGGCTTCACGGCGTCGCGCATCGGCCAGCCCATGGCGATCGTGCTGGATGGCGAAGTGCTGTCTGCGCCGGTCATCCAGGCGCAACTGAGCAGCGGCGGCGTCATCAGCGGTCAATTCACAGAAGACGAAGCCAACACCCTGGCTTTGCAGCTGCGTTCGGGCGCGCTGCCCATCCCCTTGCGCATCGAAAGCACACAAGAGGTCGGCGCGACGCTGGGGCAAGAGTCGGTGCGGCTGAGCGTGCAGGCGGGGGTCATCGGCGTGCTCGTCGTGCTGGCATTCATGCTCATTTATTATCGGCTGCCGGGTCTGGCTGCCGACCTGGCGCTGGTCGTTTTCATCTTTCTGAATATCGCCGTGTTCAAGCTGCTGCCGGTCACGCTGACGCTGCCAGCTATCACCGGTTTTCTGATATCCATTGGCACGGCGGTGGATGGCAACATTCTGATCTTCGAGCGCATCAAAGAAGAGCTGCGGGCGGGTCTGCCCTTGGACGCCGCGCTGAAAGCCGGCTTCGACCGCGCCTGGACATCCATCCGCGACAGCAACCTGTCGACCATCATCATCTGCGGCATCCTGTTCATGTTCGGGCAGACGCCGGGCGCGAGCATCGTGGCGGGCTTCGCGGTGACGCTGGCGATCGGGCTGATGCTCAACTTGTTCACGGCTGTCATCGTAACGCGCACCTTCTTGTACATGCTCGTTGGGGTTTTTCGCAGCCGCATCGAGAGCAACCGCGCGCTGCTGGGCGCTTGAGGGGGCTGCCGACATGTTCAATATCGTACAAAAGCGCCGCTGGTATTTCGTTCTGTCAGCTCTGGTGATCGTGCCGGGTTTGGCGATTATGCTCTATTCGACCGTGACAACTGGCGCGCCCTTCCGCCTGAGCATCGACTTTCTGGGCGGCAGCATCTACGAGCTGAAGTTCGAAGGCGCTGGCACCAGCGAAGATGGCATCCGCCGCGTCTTCACGAGCTTCGGCGATGACAATGTCATCATCCAGCAGATCGGCGGCGCAGACGACTTCCGCTGGTCGGTGCGGGCGGGTTTTCATGATGTGTCGGTTACCAACGACATTCTGGCCAGCCTGGGCGAGCTCGCGCCTATTGATCGCGACAGCTTCGGCATAGAAACAGTTTCGGCGACCATCGGCGGCGAAGTTACGCGGTCGGCTCTGGCGGCTGTGGCAGTGGGCGCGCTGGTGATCACTGGCTTTATCGTCATCGCCTTCCGCCAGGTGCCCAACGCCATTCGGTACGGCGTCTGCGCGATCGCCGCCATGATCCACGACATCCTGGTTGTGATGGGCGTGATGTCGCTCTTTGGCCTGCTGCTGGGCTGGGAGATTGATGCGCTCTTCCTGACCGCTGTGCTGACGGTGGTGGGCTTTTCTGTGCAAGATTCAATCGTCGTCTTCGACCGCATCCGCGAAAATATCCCCAAGCACCTGGGCGAACCCTACGAGACAATCGTCAATCGCAGCATCTGGGAGACCATCCACCGCTCGCTGGCCACGCAGTTGAATGCCTTTTTCATCATGATCGCCATCCTGCTATTCGGTGGCGAGACGGTCAAACAATTCATCGCCATCTTGTTCATCGGCTTGCTGAGCGGCACCTATTCGTCGATCTTCACCGCCGTGCCGCTGCTGGTGGCTTGGGAACAGGGCGAGCTGCCATTCCTTGGCGGTCTCGCTGACGAGGCTGCTGTCGAAGCCGCCTGAGAATCGAGACCCCCTCAGTCCCCCCGACAGGTCAGGGGGAGGCAAATCGCGAGCTGCTGCTGTAGACAAGTCGAGGGCGAGATTGATGATCAAAACCGCTCTGGCAGCTATCAATGGCGGAAGTGGCGCGCGCCGGTGAACACCATCGCCATGTCATAACGGTCCGCCGCTTCGATAACTTGAGCGTCGCGGATGGAGCCGCCCGGCTGGATAATGCAGCGCACGCCGGCCTGCGCCGCCCGCTCAATGCTGTCCGGGAAGGGGAAAAAGGCATCCGATGCCAGCGCCGCGTCTTGTGCTTCTGCACCCGCTTTGCTGATCGCCAGCTCAGCCGCATCAACCCGACTGGGCAATCCACCACCTATGCCAACAGTCCGCTGCGACCGCGCCAGCACGATGGCATTCGACTTGACATGCCCCACGGCTCGCCAGGCGAATCGCAGCGAAGCCAGCTCGGCATCTGTCGGAGCGCGCCGCGTCACTGTCGTCAGCTGCGTTCCGGTTGGATCGCCCATGTCATAACGCTGCAGAAGCAAACCACCCATGACGCTGCGCAGCTCGTAGCCAGCGTCGTCAAATGAGCGCGGCATCTGCAAGAGACGACAATTCGCCCGTCTTATGCGCAGCTGTTCAATCGCTTCGTCGGTGAAGCCCGGCGCAATCAATCCCTCGATAAACAGCTTGCCCAGCGCGCTCACCAGCTCGGCATCCACCACGCGATTCAAGGCGATGATGCCGCCAAAAGCCGAAAGCGGATCCGATGCCAGCGCCATTGGAAAAGCGTCTGCCAGCGTATGAGCACTGGCGATTCCGGTCGGGTTTAGATGTTTGACAATGACGGCAGTCGGCTCGTCAAAGCTGCTGACTGCCCGCCAGGCCGCATCCACATCCAGGATGTTGTTATAAGAAAGCTGCTTGCCGCCCAGCTGCTGCGCGCCCAGTGGCGTCTGGCTTTGACCGCGCGAATAATAGGCGGCGGCTTGATGCGGGTTTTCGCCATATCGCAATGCGTGGCTGCGCCGCATGCCGATGGAAACACTTTCTGGAAGAGTTGCATCGACAGCCGGCGTAACATCGGAATCGGCAAGCCAGGAATGAATGGCCGTGTCATAATCGCGGCAGTGTGCGAACGCTTTGATCGCCAATGCGCGCCGCAGTTGGCTGCTGGTTGCGCCCTCGTGTCTTAGCGCCGAGATCACCCCATCATAATCGCCGGGATCGCATAATACCGTCACACGCACAAAGTTCTTCGCCGCAGCCCGCAGCAGCGTGACGCCGCCGATATCGATCTGTTCGATAGCTTCGCCCAGCGCAACCTGTACCGCTGCGACCGTCTCGCTGAAAGGATACAGATTGCAGACGACCAGGCTGATCGGCGCGTAGCCATGCTGCGCCAGTTCGCTCAGGTCCGAAGCGCTGTCACGCGCCAGGATACCGCTGTGAATGGCCGGGTGCAGGGTCTTGACGCGCCCGCCCAGCAGCTCGGCTTGCCCTGTCAGGCTTTCGACGCTGGTGACAGGGATGCCGCCAGCCTGCAGCGCTGCGCCCGTGCCGCCGCTCGCCACCAGCTCCCAGCCCAGCGCGTTGAGTTCTCTGGCGAATTCGATGATGCCTGTTTTGTCGGAAACGCTTATAACTGCCCGTGGCATGGCTCCGTCCTTGAATCTGTGTATGCGACTTGAGTTCAAGATTATAAAAGCCGGCGCGCAAACGGCACAGGCAAGGTCTAGTCGTCCAGCGCCAGCACAGCCGCCAGCGCCACGAACACGCGCAGCGACTCGCCGACCTGGGCAGGCAATTCGCGCGTCGAGAAGGACATCTGCAATTCTCCGTCCAACCGCAGGCGAATATCCCAATTCTCGCCGCGGAAGACAGCCGCGAGGAGCGTGGCGTCAAACTCGGCGCTCCGCCCGGATGCCGGCCGTTCCAGGCTGATTCCGCGCGGATGAATCAGAAGGCGCTGCGTTGCGCTGCCTAGCGTCCCGGCCTGCTCTGCCAGTTGCGCTGCATGAGCATTTTCTGCGCGCGCATAGAGATTGCGCAAACCGAGGAAGCGCGCCACATGCGCATTGGCAGGCTCGTGATAGAGTCGAAGCGGCGTGTCGCATTGCTGGATTCTCCCCGCGTCCATCACAGCGATGCGGTCGGCGATTGAGAAGGCTTCACGGCGATCGTGCGTCACATAGATCGCTCCGATGTGAGCTTCTTTGAGCAGTTGCCGCAATTCCAGCGCAAGTTGATCGCGCAACTGGGCATCCAGCGACCCCAGCGGCTCATCCAACATCAGCAGACGCGGGTTGGGCGCCAGGCTGCGCGCCAAAGCCACTCGCTGCTTCTGCCCGCCCGAAAGCGCCGCCACATCCCGCGCGCCCAATCCAGCCAGCCCGACACGATCCAGCCAGTCATCCACCTGGCGCTGTATGTCGCGCCGCTTGTCGCCGCGCCGCTTCAAGCCATAGCCGATATTGTCCCGCACCGACATATGCGGGAAGAGCGCATAGTCCTGAAACATCAAGCCGAAGCCGCGTTGATGCGCCGGCACCGGGCGGATGTCTGCGCCGTCCAGCCTGATTTCGCCGCTGTAGTCGCCCTCCAGCCCGGCGATGATGCGCAGCAGCGTCGTCTTGCCACAGCCGCTGGGACCGAGCAGGCAAAGTATCTCGCCCGGCGACAAATCCAGCGAAACGCCACGCAGCGAGACCACATCGCCATAAGCATGCGTCACATTCGTCAGTTGCAGCATCAGAATTCGCCGGCGCCAGCCACGCGCAGCCTCTCGATGAGCATGAATCCGCTCGCGCAAACCAGCATCAGCAGGACGCTCATCGCCAGCGACTGCCGCCAGGATGCCAAACCCGGATCGCCCAGCAGCCGATAGATGACGACCGGCATGGTCACCGATTCGCGCTGCGCCACAAAGAGCGACGCGCCGAACTCGCCCATGCTCACGGTGAAAGCGAAGGTCGCGCCGACGGCGATGCTCTTGCCCAGCAGCGGCGCATCAATAGACAGCAGCTTCTGATGCGGCTTCGCGCCCAGCACCCGGGCGGCTTCTCCCAGCGAAGACGGAATCGCGCGCATGGCGGGCAGCACGCTGCGGATCACGAAAGGCAGCGCGACCAGCGTATGCGAAACCGGTATGATCAGCCAGCTGGCGCGCAGGTTTAGCGGTGGCTCGTCCAGCGCCACGATGAAACCGAATCCCAGCGTAACCGCGCTTGTCGCCAATGGCAGCATAAACAGCGGATCCCACAAGCGCGCCAAGCGTCCCCGCCGGTTGATCAGGCTGGCGGCGATGATGCCCAATAGCAAAGCAGCCACCATCGCCAGCGAGGCGAATCGCAGTGAATTGACTATCGCTTCCAGCGGCGCGATGAAGAGCAGCGAACCGCGCGACTTTTCTGCCAGCGCAGCAAAGTTCGACAGATCAAATTTGCCCCCAGCCAGTACCGCCCGCGCCACCAAAGCAACCAGCGGCGACAAGAGCAGCAGTGAGATTAAAGCGACGCAGCTTGCAACAGCGAGCCTCTCGGTGGCAGTGCGAGGCGGCCTGGCGATTGTGGCGCTGCTCGCGAGTCGCAGCTGCAAATTCCGCTGCTGGCGCGTATAGACGGTCATCAGCGCGAGCATGGACAAGATCTGCACGATGGACAGCGCGGCCGCCATCGGCAAATTGAATATGTTGACCGCCTGATAATAAATCTGCACTTCCAGCGTGGCAAAACGAATGCCGCCCAGGATCAGCACCACGCCGAAGCTGGTGAAGCAGAAGATGAATACCAGGATGCCCGCCGAAAGCAGGGCCGGGCGGATCAGCGGCAGGCGGATATCGCGCCAGACCGACCAAGCGCCCGCACCCAGGCAGCGCGCCGCTTCTTCCGTGGCGAATCCCACCGATGCCCAATAACCCGTCATGATGCGCAGGGCGATGGCAAAATTGTAAAATACATGCGCGATGATAATGATAGCCAGCGTTCTTTCCAGTTGGATCGGTGCCGTTTCCAGCGAGAAAAGCGCGCGAAGCAGGTCGTTGAGAATGCCATTTTTGCCCGTCAGAGAGGCGAATGCCAGCGCGACCACGACTGTCGGCAGCACAAACGGCAGCGTTGCCAGAGAGAGCAGCAGCGACTTGCCGGCAAATTGGTAGCGGGCGAAGACAAATGCGCAGGGCGCAGCCAACAGCAGCGTCAGGGCGGTGGACAAGGCGGCTTGATAGCAGGTGAAAAGCAGCGTCTCAATGTAAAAGTCGCTGGCGATCAGCCGCCCAAAAGCCGACAAATCCAACGCGCCATCGGGACGCAGGCTGATATCGAATATGGCCAGCAGCGGATAGAGAAAGAAAATGCCCAGGAACAGCAGCGGCAGCAAATACAGCGCATAGCCGCTCCTGGGCAGCCAGGTTCTCACCGCAGCATCACCTCTGCCCAGTCTTGTATCCAGGCTTCGCGATTGGCTTCGATTGCCGCGGGCTCAACAACGGCCGGCTGCGCGGGAATCTCGGCGTAGGCGGCGAATGCGTCTGGCAATTCGATCTCTTCCACCACCGGGAAGACGAACATGTTCAGCGGCATATCGGCTTGAAATTCGGCGCTGAGCATGAAGTCGACGAGCATCTGCGCGCCAGCTTCGTTGGCAGCCCCGTCCAGCACGCCGACATACTCAACCTGGCGGAAGCACATGCCCTCGCCGATGAGCGCTCCGGTGACCGCGCCGGCTTCTGGGTCTTCGCCATAGATGACCTCGGCGGGCGGGCTGCTGGCATAGCTGACCACCAGCGGACGCGACCCCACGCCACGGCTGCCGACTGTGAATTCGCCATAATACGCGTCTGTCCAGCCATCCGCGACCAGCACATCATTGGCGAGCAGTGCCGCCCAATAGTCGAGGTAGCCGCCCTCATCCTCGTCGCCGAAGTTCGCGATAGTCGCCAGCAAGAATGCCAAGCCCGGCGAGGATGTGGCGGGGTTTTCGACCACCAGCAAGCCAGCATAGGCTTCGTCTGCCAGCTCTTCCAAAGACTGTGGCAGCGCCAACTCGTTTTCGGCGAACCAGGCGATATCGTAATTGAGGCAGACATCGCCGAAGTCGACAGGCGTAACGCGGAAGTCATCTTCCCTGAGGAAGTCCGCAGTGACCGCCTCCAGCGCCGGTGATTGATACGCTACAAAGATCTCGGCATCCAGCGCGCGGCTCAAAAATGTGTTGTCGATGCCATACAGAACATCGCCCAGCGGATTGTTCTTGCTGAGGATGGCCTGGTTGACCATCTGCCCGGCATCGCCAGCCCGCAGCACTTCGACCGCGATGCCCGTTTGGGATTCAAAGCTTTCCAGCACCGACTCGGATATGGCGAAGCTGTCATGCGTCACCAGCACGACCGTGTCCGCCTCTTGCGCCTGTGAGACAAGCGCGGCGACCAGCAGAACGATAATCAGCAGAATGCGCAACTTCATTGAATGCTCCCTTCTTATGCCAGATACAGACCGCCGAATGCACAGCGGACTGGTGGATGAGACTGAAGTGGAGCCAACGCGGGAATCTAAAAACGCGCCGCGGCGAATCTCAGGCGCGCTTCATGGTGGGCTGGTTTTGACATCCCTACGCCAGCATTACCTGGATCAGGTTGATGGGTCGGTGTGCTCACACACCCTCTCAGCCTACTCACGCAAGCTCCCCAAGTCTCGAAATATGTTGCTGACAAGCATTGTAACCGCATTGTCCGCCCGGCGCAAGCGGTTGTTCGTGGCAGTTTCTGCGCGCGGTCAGCTTTGCAGGAATTCGCGCAAGAAGGCTTGAAAGTTGCCAGCATGGCAAGCATCGGTGTATTGCAGGAAGGCTGCTCCGTCCAGCGGATAGAGGGGATAACAGCTTGTCGGCGCGGCGCCGCCCGGCAACTCCACGATCATGGCGCAGCCCGGATAGGGGATGATGACGCCGTCTGTGCTGCGTTCCAGCTTGTCCACAACGCGCTCTACCGTGGCGATGACTGTGTCTGCCAGATAGACCAGCTCCAGGTCGATGCCCATATTGTTGTTGATTAGCACATTGCCCTGTCGGTCGGCAGCCAGCCCATGCAGCACGGCGACATCGCAGGGAATGGCTGGAAAAGCGACTAACTCGTCGCCGCTGTAAGGATCAATCACCTTGCGAACATCGGGTCGCAGCGCAGGCAGATCTGTGCCCAGCCAGGCGCGCGATGGCATAAATCCGACGCCGCTGATCTGCGCGCGCATGCCCATGACGATGCTGGCTTCGGTCTCTTCGATAATGCGAATGCGCTGCGACTGCGCGAACTGCGTGAACATCGGTGCCAAACCAAAGGACTCCAGCCCGAAGTAAGCCGAACGCACAGCCGCCACGCAGCCTGCCCCAACCAGCAGATCGGATTCGATGCCGCCGGTGAAGCTGAGCAGGGTCAAATCGCGGGGGAGATCATCGCGCTGCAGCAGCGCGCGCACAAAGCCGACCGGTCTGCGGTATAGGGTCATGCCGCCCAGCGCCAGCGTGCAGCTGTCCTGTACGACCTCTGCCGCTTCGTCCATGGTGACCAGCGTATTGACCATCGCGGATGCCAGTCTTTCAAATTCGCGGAATCTGCCCTGCGCCCGAGAAAATGCAAAGCCACGATAGCTTATACTACAGGCGCGACAAAAGGTCTAGTTGACCGAGGAGGGGCGATGACAGCCTTGCGCGCGCCGCAAAGCGCCCGACCGATCTTGCTCATGCTGCTGGCATTCGCGCTGGGAGCCGCCGCTGGCAGCCTGCTCCCGCCCAGCCATGCCGAAAGCGACCCGCTCTTTCAGCCATTTTGGGAAGCCTGGGATCTCATCCAGTCGCGCTATATCGACGCGGTGGATGCCGAGCAGCTGGTCGAAGGCGCGCTGACAGGTCTGGTCGACTCGCTGGAAGACGAATTCAGCTATTACATCACGCCCGAAGTCTATGCGCGCGATTATAGCTATTCCGGCGAATTCACCGGCATCGGCGTGATGGTCAAGGCAAACGACCAGGGCGGCATTGCGGTGATGGAAGTGGTGCCAGACTCTCCCGCAGCCGAAGCCGGCGTCTTGGCAGGCGATATTTTTTTTGCTGTCGATGGCGAGTCGGTGGCGGGATTGACGCAGGACGATCTCAGCGCTTTGGTGCCCGGCCCGCGCGGCACGAGCGTACGCGTCACATTCATGCGCGGCGATGAACTGCTCACCTTTGACATCGTGCGCGATGTCTTTGTCGTGCCCAATGTGGATTACGAGATCCAGGGCGATATCGCCTATATCGCCATGGATGAGTTTCACAAGCTCTCGCGCGAGCAGCTGGAAGAGGCGCTGGTGGCGGTGGACCTGCCTGCGCGAATCGGGTTGATCTTTGATGTGCGCGGCAATCCCGGCGGCACGATCGAAAGCGCCATCGATGTCGCCAGCCTCTTCATAGAAGACGACATCGTGTTGCAGCAGGTTGACCGCGACGGACAAATCAGCCTGACGCGCAGCAATGGCAGCAGCGCCAGCATCCGTGTGCCCATCGTATTGCTGGTTGACAGCGAAAGCGCCAGCGCATCCGAGCTGCTGGCCGGCGCATTGCAAGATCATGAGCGAGCCACCATCATCGGCGAGACGACATTTGGCAAAGGCACGGTGCAGACCATCCAGGAGATCGTCAATGGGGGCGCGGTTCGCTTGACCGTGCGGCGCTACCTGACTCCAGCGGGGCGCATGATCGACAAAAACGGCGTCGTGCCAGATATCATCATCGAGGTGGATGACGATGGCGACAATGACAATCAACTGGCTGCCGCCATCGCTTTTCTGGAATCCCTGCGCGGCTGAATCAGCCTAGCCAGAATCTGTACGCCGTGCTAGACTGCTGGCATTATGCGCTCGAAATAGCGGCGGGGAGTTGCGCCATGGCAATCGTGCTGCAAGTCGCGGCAATCATCATTTCCATTACTTTGATCATCTTGATCTTGCTGCAGGTCAAAGGCGGGGCGCTGGGCAGTCTGCTGGGCGGCGATGCAGGCGGTGGCATTGCCCGCACGCGGCGCGGCTTGGAAAAGACGCTTTTCCGCATCACCATCTTCTTGTCGATTGCCTTCCTGGGCATCGCCTTGTTCGCTGTAGCGACAGTCAGCTGAGTCCTTTCCGCAGACAATTGTCTGTTCTGTTGGCGAGGTGAGATGTGTTTCGCGGCTTTCGCTGGCAGTTTTTGCTGCTGCTCCTGGCGAGCGCGCTGTTCGCTGGCAGCGCCTATTTTCGCCTGACCCGTGACGCCGAAAACAAGGCGACTCCGCCGCCTCGAGCGCCCACCCAACAGCCAACAGTCGCTGCTCCAGCCAGCGCCGTTCGTCCAACGACAGCCGCCGCCACGCCGCTATCCGCAATCTCGCCGGCAAGGTATCGAGAAGGCCTGGTCGGCAGCGTTCTGCGCTTGAACCCGCTCTTTGCCCACTTGAATCCAGCCGACCGCGATATCGCCAGCCTGATCTTCGAGAGCCTCTTCGTCATCAACGACTATGGCGAAGCGATCCAGCATTTGGCAAGCGATCTGGTGATTTCCAGCGATGGTCTGGATTATGTCATTCGCCTGCGAGACGATGCGTTCTGGCAAGACGGGCTGCCTCTGACCGCCGACGATGTACTCTTTACGGCAGCCTTGATGAGCGACCCGGCTTATGCGGCGCTGTCTGCGGCGGCGGAATTTTGGCGCACGGTCGAGGTGCAGCGGCTGGGCGAGCATTTGCTGCGCATGCGCCTGGCGCAGCCCCTGAGCAGCTTCCCGCATCTGCTGACATTCGGCATCCTGCCCGAACATGCCTTGCGCGGCGTTTCGCTGGACGAGTTGGCGCAGCATCCCTTCAACCTGTCGCCGATTGGCAGCGGCGCATATCAGCTTGGTCACTTGACTGTCACAGCTGATGGGCGGATTGACACAGTGCTGCTCGCGCTTTCGCCGATCTTTCAGCGGCGTCCCCAGGCGCAGTCCGGTTATCACTTCAAAGAACTGCTATTTCGCCTGTATCCCGACTCGGCTGCTGCCAGCGCCGGCTACATCGCCGAAGAAATAGACGCGCTGGCGAATGTCGCGCCGCGTGAGCAATTGCTGACGCGGCCGGGCGCGAGCCTGTACACCCAGGCCGAGTCGTCTGTGACGATGCTGATCTTCAACTGGAGAGATACGCCTTTCGCCGAACGCCAGATGCGGCAAGCGCTTTCTCTCGGTCTGGATGTGCCGACTCTGATCGCGCAGACGCTCGGTTCAGACGCCACCTATGCCGACAGCCCCTATCCGCCCGGTTTCTCGGCTTATCTGCCCCACCCCGACTGGACGCGCTATGACCTTGCGCAAGCACAAGCGGCAATCGCAGCTGCCCAAGCCGACGCATCAGCAGAGACCGCGCAGCCAAGCGCGCTGCTCGTGCAGGATCGTCCCGGGCACATCAGGCTGGCGCAAAACATCAGCGTGCAGTGGGCGCAGTTGGGATTCCACGTTGAGATTGTGGCGGTCGATGCGCGGCAGGTTCAAGAGCGGCTGGCAGCAGGGCAATTCGATGCGGCGATTGTCGAGCAGCGATTCGGCGACAATCCCGATCTGTTTCGCTTTTGGCACTCGGCGCAACAGGGCGACGGTGGCAACTATGGCGGCGTCAGCGAGCACGCGCTGGACGAATTGCTGGAATCCGCCCGCAGCGAGATTTATGGCATGCGCCGAGCGGAACAGCTGCGGGAATTTCAAGCCGCCTTTGCCGAGCAGACAATCGCCATTCCGCTCTATTATCCGCTATACACGTTTGTCGTACGCGATACCATCGAGGGTGTGCAGCTGGGCTATCTGAGCACGCCAGCCGACCGCTTCCGGGGCACTCAAAGTTGGCGCGCGGCGCTGCTGACTTCGTAATTTTCGCGTTCCTGCCGCAATATGTCCCGCAGCAGGGCTTTGCGCGCGCTGCCTGCCAGAGTCTCCAATTTGCGCGTGCCCAGCGGGTCGATCTCTTCGCGCAGCAAGCGCAGGTCTTCGGCTTCGGGCGGCGGCGTTTCTTGCAGGTCGGGCGCGACAGCCAAAGCAAAGCCGGTCTTGCGCTGCACGCGTCGCAGCTCCACGCCAGGATGCAAGCTGGTCAGGCGCATCTCTCCGCCGCGCCAGTCAAATTGCCCCAGGTCGCTGATCAGGTAGCGCGGTCCGCCGCCGGTTCTGCGCCAGGGCACATGCCCCAGCCCGCTGACAAAGTCGCATTTCTCCACGAAGCTCAGGCGCGAATGGCGGGGCACATACAGGTAGCTGTGGTCGTAGCAGGGCGTCACATCGGGGATGCCGCCGCTGCCAGGCAGGCGCATGCGCGGCTTGTGAACATCCGCGCCGAAAGCGATGTTGTTGGTGTTGCCCCGCGCGTCGAGCTGAGCCGGGCGAAAGAACTCTTTCGGCTGAAAACTGGGCAGAATCTCCGCCGCCCCGGTCGCAAATCCCAGATGCACCAGCCCCTTGCCCACCCACAGCGCTTCAATGTTGCCGATGCCCAGCTCGCCCCAGTCTTGCACCAGCGCCTGCCCGATAGCCGAGGTGAAGCGAGCCGCCGGCGCATGCCGCAGCTTGCCCAAGATCAAGCCAGCCGAAACCAGCGGCGTATTGATGCCCTGCGCCCACACATCGCCATCGCGCACCTGCCGCGAGATGCAGACGCTGATGAGTTCATCAATCGTGTAGTCAGCTGCGCTCGGCATCGGCGCGCACCAAACGCACAAACTGGCGCTTGCCCACTTGCAGCACCGCCGGCAGCATGTCCAGCGTGATGATCGCCTGGGGGCTGGCGACTTTCTGCTCGTTCAGGCGCACGCCATTCTGCTGGATGAGTCTTTTGGCTTCGCCGCGACTGCCGACCATCTTCAGGCGCAGCAGCACATCGCGGATTTCGGCATCGGCGGACAAACTCGCTTCGGCAATGTCATCGGGCAGGCCGCCGCCGCCACGAAAGACTTCGTCCCAGCGCGACTGGGCAGCCTGCGCAGCGGCCGGGCTGTGAAAGATGCCCACGATTTCCCGCGCCAGGTTCATCTTCACATCGTTGGGATGCGATTCGCCGCTTTGCAGTTTCTCTTCGAGGCGGGCAAGTTCTGGAGGCGTCCAACCCAGGATCAGCTTGTGATAGATGCCCATGGCTTTGTCGGGCAGGCTCATCACCTTGCCGAACATGTCCCAAGGCTCGCTGAGCAGCGGGATGTGGTTGCCCAGGCTCTTGGACATTTTGATTTCGCCATCGGTGCCGGGCAGGCTTTCGCCCATGATGATGGCGATCTGCGGCTTTTGCCCCAAGCCCGTCTGCAGCTTGCGACCCGCCACCAGGATGTTGAACAGCTGGTCTTGCCCGCCGACCTGCACATCCGCTTCCTGGGCGACAGCGTCATAAGCCTGCATCAGCGCATAAAAGAATTCGTGCAGGTAGATGGCTTTGCCGTCTTCGATTCGCTTGGAGAAGTTCTCGCGCGCCATGAATTGCTGCACGGTGAAGTGGCTGGCCAGGCGGATGATATCGGCGAAGTCCAGGGGCGCCAGCCATTCGTCATTGCGGCGGACGCGCGTCTTTTCCTTATCAAGTATCTTGAAAGCCTGCTCGGCATAGGTTTGGGCATTGTCTTCGACATTGCGCATGGTCAGTTGATCGCGGGCGCTGTCCTTGTCCGATGGATCGCCGATGAGGCTGGTGAATGTGCCGACCAGGAAAGTTACATCGTGCCCAAAATCCTGGAATTGCCGCAGCTTGCGCATGGTGATGGTATGCCCCAGGTGCAGGTCGGATGTGCGCGGGTCATAGCCGCAATAGACGCGCAGAGGCCGCCCTTCGCGCTCGCATTCCAGCAGGCGCGCATGCAGATCGCGGCGCATGTTCTCGCGCATATCGGGGTCGCCATAGGCCGTGCCCGACATCAGGACTTCAATTTGCTCTTTGATCGTCATCATCACCGTCAACTTTCGCTGCCCGCAAGTCGTAATAGCGCCAGTATAGCACAGCGATGCGCCCTTGTTGATGCTAGGCAGCGCCCTCTATAATCGCCGCGCAGCACGCCGCGCAACCTTGGGGATGCAGTGATGAAATACATGAGCAGCGCCGAAGTCAGGCAAGCCTTTCTCGACTTCTTTGAGGAGATGAAGCACCGCCCGGTCGCATCGTCTTCGCTGGTGCCGGCGGATGACCCCACGCTGCTCTTCGTCAATGCGGGCATGGTGCAATTCAAAGATGTCTTTCTGGGCTTGGACAAGCGCAATTATAGCCGCGCCGCCACCTCGCAAAAGTGCATGCGCGTCAGTGGCAAGCACAACGACCTGGAAAATGTCGGTCCGTCCCTGCGCCATCACACATTCTTCGAGATGCTGGGCAATTTCAGCTTCGGCGATTATTTCAAGCGCGACGCGATTCGCTATGCCTATACGCTGCTAACCGAAGTGTATGAATTGCCGTCCGAGCGACTCGTCTATACCGTCTATGAGAATGACGACGAAGCCTACAGCGCCTGGGTGGACGACCTGGGCATTGATCCCAAACGCGTCGCCCGCATGGGTCCCGACACCAACTTCTGGCAGATGGCCGATACCGGTCCCTGCGGTCCGACATCCGAGATTCACTGGGACAAACAACCGCAACTTGGCGAAGACGAGATAATCCTCCAGCTGCAAGCCGAAGACGAACGCTTCCTGGAAATCTGGAATCTGGTCTTTATGCAGTTCAATCGCCAGCAGGCCGATCCCCAGCACAGCGGTGTATACGATGTGCCGCTGCCAACGCCGGGCGTGGATACGGGCTTGGGCTTGGAGCGCATCGTTTCGGTATTGCAGGGCGTGGAAGCCAACTACGAGACCGATCTGTTCATGCCCATCATCCGGCGCACGCAAGAGCTGACCGGGCACAGCGATGCCCAGCGCGATGCTAATATCGTGCCTTACCGCGTCATTGCCGATCATGCGCGCGCGGCTGTATTCCTCATCAGCGACGGCGTCTTGCCCGGCGCCAAGGGACGCGCCGCCATCCCACGCATTGTCATTCGGCGGGCGGCTCGTTTCGGCAGCAAGCTGGGGTTCGACCGCCCCTTCCTGGCGGAAATCGCGCAAGCCGTCATCGACACCATGGGCGAGCATTACAGCGAGTTGGTGGAGCAAGCCGACAGCATCAAACATATCATCACGCTGGAAGAAGAGCGCTTCCACCGAACCATGCAGCGCGGCTTGAACGAGCTCGACAGCATGCTGGAGCAGTTGGACACGGGCGGCGAGCTGTCTGGAGAACGGGCTTTTTATCTGAAAGCTACGCTAGGGCTGCCTTTCCAGGTGACCCGCGATGTGGTCGAAGAGCGCGGCTTTACCGTCGACGAAGCCGGCTTCGCAGCCGCAGAAGCTGAACACGCGCGCATCAGTGGCGGTGGACAAGCGATGGGCGAAATCGAGGCGGGCGAGAATTATGCCGCGTTGCTGGCGCAGCTGCAGTCGGAAGGCAAATTGCCGGACGCGGGCGTGGCTTACAATCCCTACAGCGATGCGCCGATCGAGACGAGGCTGCTGGCGCTGCTGCAGAACGGACGCGCTGTCGACAGCCTCATCACTGGCGAGCGCGCAGAAGTCGTTTTGGCTGCGACTGGCTTTTATGTCGAAGCGGGCGGACAGGTCAGCGACACAGGCAGCATTCGCGGCGAAAACTGGGAAATCGAAATCGACGCCATGAAGCAGCCTGTGACGGGCATGATCGTGCATATTGGCGAGGTGGTGGAGGGAACTCCGTCCGTCGCTGACCGCGCGACTGCCAGCATCGACCACCAGCGCCGCAGCGACATCGTCCGCAATCACACCGCCACGCATTTGCTGCATGCCGCGCTGCGCAATCAACTGGGCGCGCATGTGCAACAAAAAGGTTCGCTGGTTGCGCCAGAGCGGCTGCGCTTCGATTTCTCGCATCCCGAAAAAGTCGAGGCTGCACAGTTGGCTGCCATTTCCGCCGAAATCAACGGCGTCATCGTGGACAATTATGGTGTGCGCGCGCAGGTCAAAGCGCTGGAGCAAGCCAGGCGAGAAGGCGCGATGGCGCTATTTGGCGAGAAATATGCCGATGAAGTGCGCACCATCGCAATCGAAGCGCCGGCAGGAGTGTACAGTTACGAATTGTGCGGTGGCGCGCATGTCGCTCGCACAGCCGAGATCGGCAGCTTCGTCTTTACCAGCGAAGGCAGCGTCAGCGCAGGCATCCGCCGTGTCGAAGCCCTGACCGGTCATGCCGCCGCCCAATACCTGAATGACAAGCTGGGCGCGCTGCAACGAATTGTTGAGCAGCTTGGCGCGGCACCAGAACAAGCGTTGGAGCGCGTGGAAGCCTTGCAAGATGAATTGTCTGCCGTGCGCCGCGACAACGAGACGCTGCGGCGCAAGTTGGCGAAGAGCGACTTTGATGACTTGTTGCAGAGTGGCTTGGAGTCCTTGAACGGCGTACAAGCCTTGGTCGCCGAGTTGGACAACACACCCATGGCCGCTATGCGCGATATGGCCGACTGGTTCCGCAACCGCGTCGAACGTGGCGTGCTGGTGCTGGCGAGCGACAATGGCGGCAAGCCCCAGATCATCGTGGCTGTCTCCGATGCGCTGGTGAAAGAAGGCACGCGCGCCGGCGACTTGATCAAACCGATCGCCCGCATGGTCGGTGGCGGCGGTGGCGGACGCCCCCAGATGGCGCAAGCTGGCGGACGCGACAGCAGCAAGATACCCGGCGCGCTACAAGTCGCCCGTGAATTGATCGCCAGCAGCTAGCGATTTGCGCAGGCCTGCGTGATGTCTTCCACAACTGAGCAGCTGCATCTCGCGCCCAACGATACCATCACCAGCCTGCGCGTCAGCTTGTCGCAGCTGCGTGGCAAACGCGTCGTGCTGATTTGGACGCCCGACTGCGACAACCTCAAACGGCGGCTCGACCTGGTGCTGATCCAGCGAGAAGCCGATCGGAATGCCATCCAACTGGCGATCGTCGCGCAGGACCCGAACCTGCAAGCGCATGCCGACGAACTGAACATCAGCTGCTTTGATAGCATCGAAGCCAGCCAAAATCAGCGCTGGAAACGCAGCCGCAACAAGGTCTTCCTGCCTCGTTATCATCGTCCGCGCGCCGACTTGCAGCCCAGCGACCTGGCCCGCATCGCCGACAGGCTGGGAGGACCCCGCCACAGCAGTAACTGGAGAATCCGGATTGTGCGCGCCGCTGTCATCCTGCTCTTGTGCGCGGTCGTCGGCGCTCTGGTTTATGTCATAGCGCCCGGCGCCGTGATTCGCGTGCAGCTGCGCAGCGAGCGAGTGGCGGTTACGGTCGAAGTCACTGCCGACCACAAAGCCGAAGCTGTCGATCGGCAGCGCGCGCTGATCCCGGCGATACGGCTGCGTGAAACGATCGAAACCAGCGCGAGCATCCCCAGCAGCGGCACACAGTGGCAAGATGGCGAGTCAGCGGCCGGCGGCAGCGATCGCAGCGTCAAGGTCGTTGCGGCAGCGGACAAAACGCGCTTGCTGGATATCGCGCGGCTTCAATTGCAGTCGCTGGCTTACGACCGCATGCGCGCCGGTTTGTCAGAGGGGCAGGTCATCATCATCGAGTCGCTGCAAATCGCCGAAGAAAACAAAGACTGGCTGGACTATTCTGCTGTCGTCGGCGCGGCAGCCAGCGAATTGTCGCTGACCATGCGCGCTGTGGTCTCGGCGCTGGCGGTGGACGAGAGACTGGCTCGGCAAGTCGTGCTGGCACAGTTGGAAGCGGCTGTGCCCCCCGATATGACTCTCCAGACCGATTCGCTGGTCTACGAGCGCGGCGCATTCAATCTGTCCCGCGCCAAAGAGCAGATTCGCTTCACGGCGCATGGCATGGGCATTGCGCTGGCATCTTTGGACGCCGATTCCCTGCGCGAGCAGCTGGCTGGCGCGGACCTGGACGCAGCGCGGAGCATCTTGCGCGACAACAGGGCTTTCTCGCAGCAGCCTGCGCCGCGCCTCAGCTTGCATCCACGGGGTTTCGGGCGCATGCCGCTTTTGCCAATACGCATTCATATTGAAGTCCAGGCAGACTCATGAGCGGGCGTCTGCTGGGGATCGACTATGGAGAAAAGCGCATCGGCCTGGCGATCAGCGACGCCTTGGGCATCAGCGCGCGTGAACTGGCCATATTGCAAAGTCGCGGAGCCAGCCAGGACTTCGCCGCCATCATCGAGATCGCCTTGCGCGAGAAGGCTGCAGGCGATTGTGGTCGGGGTGCCAGTCAATCCCAACGCGCCGCCCGGCATCACCACGCAAGCCGACATCGTGCGCGACTGGATTGCAGATTTGCGGCATGCAGCCGATCTGCCTGTGCACGAGATCAGCGAATACCTGACCAGCGAAGAAGCGCGAAATATGGCGCGGATGCTGAAGCGGGGCGCAAAAGAGCCGATCGACGACCTGGCTGCCTGCGTTATTCTGCAATCTTTCCTGGACGAGCAAAGCCGCCTCTAGCTCGCCGCCGCTGGATTATCGTCGCCGCTATGCTATATTGACAATATGGCAAAGCAGCGAGCCGATTTCTGTGCGCAGCCTGCATGACACCCAGCCCAGCCCCCGAACCAGCTTTCGCCGCGATGAAAGGTTGCGCGCGCCGCCTCGCTGGCTGTTTTGGGGCATCATCCTGGTTTTCTTCGCGCTTGTGCTTGGCGCTGCCTTCGCCGTGTTTGGCTTTCGCGAGATATTGCAGCCGGCGCAGCAGCAGCGCATAATCGACCAATTGCCATTTATGAGCGTCTTGCGCAGACCGACTCCAGCCGGTGGCGTATTCCCGACAATCGCCGCGCCCATGGATGAAAGCGAGGCGCTGTCTCTGTTGGATCTGCCGCTGGACTTGCCGCCGCGGACTATAACATCAGCGCCGGTTGTCATTGCAGCGACAGCGACGCCAACGCCGATTTCCGCCACAGCCACGCCCGTCCCGGCCGCCATCAATCCGCCCACAGCGACCGCCTTGCCACCCGCCTTGACGCCGTCGCCTGCGCCACCAGTTGATTTTCTGCCTGCCAGCGCGCGCATTGATGGCGTCTTGCATCAGCAGCAGACCTGGAACAATTGCGGTCCCGCGACCATCACCATGGCGCTCAGCTTTCATGGCTGGCGACAGCCCCAAGCCTATGCCGGCGACAAGCTGAAGCCGAATCGCGAAGACAAGAATGTCAGCCCGCACGAATTAGCTGATTTTGTGCGCGAGGAGAGTTTTGTTGAAGCGATCGCGCGCCCGGGCGGTTCGCTGGATTTGCTGAAGCGGCTGGTGGCGAATGGCTTCCCGACTGTGATCGAAACCGCCGCTATGTTCGAGGGCTACGACTGGATCGGTCATTATCGCGTGGTCGTCGCCTATGACGATGCCTACCAGCTTTTCTATTTCTATGACAGCTTTTTGGGCGTCGGTCCCGATGCCAACGGCATAACCAAAAGCTATGCCAGCGTCGACCAGGATTGGCGCGCCTTCAACCGCACTTTCATCGTCGTATATCATCCCGACCGCGAGGCATTGCTCCGCGACATTTTGGCGGAGCATTGGAACGAGGCCGATGCGGCGCAGATCGCTTTCGAAACAGCGCAAAGCGAGGCACGCAGCAATCCTAAAGATGCTTTCGCCTGGTTCAATATGGGCAGTTCTTTGGTGGCGCTGGAGCGGCATCAAGAAGCAGCGGCGGCATTTGACCAGGCGACCAGCACCGGCAAGCTGCCCTGGCGCATGATGTGGTATCAGCATGGCGCATTTGCCGCTTATTTTGCTGTCGGCCGCCATCAGGATGTTCTAACGCTGGCCGCTCACAACCAGAATACCGCCCCCGAACTGGAAGAAACGTATTATTGGCGCGGACGCGTCTACGAGGCGCAAAACCAGAAGCAGCGGGCAGCTTCGTCATATCGGCGCGCCTTGGGCTACAACCCCAATTACGAAGCGGCGCGGCAAGCGCTGGATGGCCTAAGCCAGTGACCAGCATAGCCGATAGTCCGAAAGACCTGGGGCGAAATCGGCGCATCGCCCGTTCGACCGTGACGGTCATGCTGGCTTTCGGCGCAGCCAAGCTCATCAGCCTGCTGCAGACGCTTATCATCGCGGGGGCATTTGGGGTTGGCAGCGAACTGGATGCCTATGTCGCCGCCAACCGCATCCCCGAGCTAATCGTCATCCTGATTTCTGGCGGCGCGCTGACCCATGCTTTCATCCCGGTTTTCAGCGGCATGCTCGCAACGAACCAGCGCGAGGCGGCCTGGCGATTATCCAGCAACCTGATCAACACCATCTTCGCGCTGGCGCTGTTGATAAGCGCGGCGGTTTTCCTGCTTGGTCCCTGGCTGGTGCGCAATCTGGTCGCGCCGGGTTTTGATGCGCCGACCATGCAAAATACCATCGACATGATGCGCATTTTGCTGCTGAGCACGATCATTTTTTCCGTCAGCGGCATCTTCAGCGGCATCCTTAATTCGCATCAGCATTTTCTGCTGCCGGCTTTGGCGCCCATCATGTTCGATCTGGGCATTCTCTTCGGCGTGATTTTCCTGCTGCCGGGCTTCGGCGTGCATGGCATTGCCTGGGGCGCGGTCATCGGCGCGGCATTGCATTTTGGCATCCAGCTTCCGGGTCTGGCGCGCTACAAAATGCGCTGGCGGCTGGGGCTGGGCTTGGGCAATCGACAGTTGTGGCGCGTTATCTGGTTGATGCTGCCGCGCATCGGCGGGCTGGGCGTGTTCAGTCTGAACTTTCTGGTGATGAACAATATCGCCTCGCGCTTGGGCAGCGGCTCCGTCAGCGCGCTGGATTGGGGCTGGCGCTTGATGCAGATCCCGCAGACGCTGATCGGCACCGCCATGGGCATCGTCATCTTTCCGACCTTGGCTGCGTTGAGCGAGATGGACGACCTGGCGGGCAAACGCTCGGCCATGTCCGGGGCGCTGCGCTTCATCCTGGTATGCAGCATCCCGTCGGCTGTCGCTTTGATCGTGTTGGGCAGACCGCTGATCAGCCTGCTGGAACGCGGCGCGTTTGACTCGTCGGCTTCGGCGCTGGTCTACAGCGCTTTGAGCATGTTCACGCTGGGCTTGATCGTGCATGCGGCGCTGGAGGTGATCGCGCGCAGCTTTTATGCCGACAAAGACACGCTGACGCCGCTCTTCGCCGCCTTGGCCGGCGCATTGATCAACTTTGGAGCTGCACTGGTTTTTAGCGAAGTCAACCTTGTCGATGCAGCCCGCTTTGGCAATGCGGTGGCGCGCTCGCTGCCCTGGCTGGGCTTGCGACCCGAGATCGGCAATGTGAGCGGGCTGGCCCTGGCAAATTCGCTGGGCGTCATGTTTGAGGTGCTGTCGCTGCTGGTTATACTACGCCGGCGCTGGCAGGACGCGCACGAAAATGAATTGGCGCGCACGCTGATGAAAACGCTGGTCGCTTCGCTGATTATGGCGGCCGTCATCGTATCCGCAGACGCGCTATGGATGGCTGCCCTGCCCGGACGCGGCTTGACCATGACCTTGGCGCGGCTGACTTGCGAGGGATTGCTGGGGCTGGCGGCTTTCGCGCTGGCGGCATTCGCGCTGAAGATGCAGGAAATATCGGAACTGCGCGCCATGCTGCGGCGCTCGCCATAAGAAAGGAAGCGCATGTCAATCGCTATCAAGTCGCTGACGCTGGGCGCATTTGCCACCAATGCCTACCTGGTGGCGGATACCACGACAAATAACGCCCTGCTGATCGATCCGGTCGACAATCCCAACCTTATTTTGGCTGCCGCTGCCGAAGAAGGCTGGCGCATAGAGCTAATGGTCGCCACGCACGCCCACCTCGATCATGTGCTGGCGGCGGCGGCGCTCAAGCAACAGCTGCGTATCCCGTTCTTCGCGCACATAGACACCCCGCCCCTGCTGCGAGAAGTCCCCATGCAAGGAGTCTACTTTGGTTTGGGCGAGCTGCCCTTGCCGCCAGAACCTGACCAGCTATTGGACGATGAAGACACCATCACTTTGGACAGCATCGCATTGAAGTGCCTGTATACGCCAGGGCACGCGCCTGGTCACATCAGCTTGCTCATGGAAAAAGAAGGGGCGCTTTTCAGCGGCGATACGCTCTTCGCCGGGAGCATAGGCCGCACCGACTTGCCCGGCGGCGACCACGCGCTGTTGATGCGCTCGATCCTGGACAGGCTGATGCCGCTGGACGATGCCGTGCGCGTGCTGCCCGGGCACATGGGAGAAACGACCATCGGGCGCGAGCGCAAGACCAACCCTTTCCTGCTCGCCGGCCGCTAGCCACAGATGCGCATTTTGACGCTGTTTTTGGATGGCATCGGTTTGGGCGCGGACGATCCGCTGCACAACCCTTTCGCTGTTGCCAGGACGTCCAATATGCGCAGCTTAAGCAAAGGAAGGCGCTGGTTGGCGAGCACGGGCTTCCAGCACAGCGAACGCGCCATCTTCATCCCCACCGATGCGCGGCTGGGTGTGGCTGGTCGACCTCAGAGCGGCACAGGGCAAGCGGCGCTGCTGACAGGCTTGAATGTGCCGAATATGCTGGGACGACATTATGGACCGAAGCCAGATGCCAAAACTCGTTCTATCATCAGCGAGCACAGCCTATTCCTGCGTCTGCGGGGCAGCGGCCGAACGGCAAGACTCTTGACTGCCTATCCTTCTCGACTGCAGAGAGACTGGCAGCGCGGCAAAACTCTGCGTTCCAGCATTCAACTGGCAGATTTCGTGGCGAATGGCGGGCACTTTGGCATCGACGATATCCGGCAGCGGCGCGCTTTGACGGCGGAATGGACGACCGAGGGCTGGCGGCGGCATCTGCAGGCGGGCGACCTGCCCGATTACAGCCCCGCAGACGCCGGGCGATTGCTGGCGAAGCTGTCGGGCAGCTATGATTTCGCATTCCACTCCCACTGGATGACCGACCGCATCGGGCACCGCGGGACACTGAATCAGGGCGTGGATTTGCTGGAGCGTTTTGATGCCGTGCTGGGCGGCTTGCTCGAGGAATGGGATGACGACGCCGGCTTGATCGTCATCACCAGCGATCACGGCAATATGGAAGACCTGAGCACGCGCCGGCACACGCTCAATGCCGTGCCAACAGTCGCCGTCGGTTCGCGCGCAGCCGACTTCGCTCATGGTTACCAGACCCTGACGGACTTCGCGCCTGCCTGTGACAGGATGCTGCGACATGTCTCTTGAATCAGCGGTAAGCGATCGTCAATTTGACAGCGGCGTCATCCGCTCCATCCTCGCCATCGTTTTCGCGCGGCTGGTCATCAATGTCAGCAAGCGATTCGCCTATCCTTTCGTGTCGGCGATTGGCGGCGGCTTTTGATGTATCCGCCGTCAGCGTACAGAATGTCATCGCCCTGACCAACGGCGCGGGCTTGTTAAGCCCCCTGCTGGGCACGATATCCGAGCATTTCGGGCGCAAAGCGGTCATGGTCGGCGCGCTGCTGCTGATGACTGTCATGAGTCTGCTGGGCGCGCTGTTTGCGGAATGGGGCGTGTTTGTGCTGGTGATGTTTGCGCTGGGCGTGGGCAAAATCATCTATGACCCGACCTTCCAAGCCTATCTTGGCGATGTCATTCCCTTCAGCCGGCGCGCCCGCGTGATGGGTTTCGCCGAGTTGAGCTGGGCGCTTTCGCTGGTCATTGCCGCTCCTGTCGCCGGATTCCTGATCGAAGCCAGCAGCCTGCAAGCCGTGTTTCTGTTTGTCGCCACGCTGTTGGGCATGGGAACGCTGGCTGTGTGGCTGTTCGTCGAAGCCGATCATGATCCGCAACACCGCCACGAACGCATCCGCGTCATCAATCCGTTGACGGCCATGCGCCGCGTCAGCCGCCACCCGCCAGCCTTGTTTGCTTTGCTGTTTTCGGTTTGCATGACCATCGCCCACGAGACCTTCTTCATCAATTATGGTCTGTGGATGGAAGATTCATTCGACTTGATGCTGACGGCGCTGGGCACGCTGACCATCCTCATTGCCATCGCCGAGATCGTGGGCGAATTCATCGTCATTACGCTGGCCGACCGGCTGGGCACGAAGCGCACCGCCACGACGGGCATGTTGATCGCGGCGGCCTGCTTTTTCGTCATCCCGGGCTTGTCGTCCAGCTTGCCCCTGGCCATGCTGGGCATATTCGTCCTGTTCGTCAGCATCGAGGCGTCTATCGTGTCGGCGCTGCCCTTGTTCACCGAAGTCTTGCCCGATGCGCGCGCAGTCATGATGTCAGCAAACCAGGGCGCGCATTCGCTGGGCAGAGTCGTCGGCGCTGCGCTGGGCGCAACCATCTACGAAGTCAGCGGCGGCAGCTTCGCCATCATCGGCGTCATGGCGGGCGTGTTGGGATTGTTGGCGGCGCTGTCGATGCTGTACGGCGTGCGCATAGGCAAAGCCCTGCCTTGACAGCTGTCGAGCCAGCTTGTAGACTACCCTGTCGCAATTCGATGAGCGAGTCGCATGTTTGATTCTCTGACCCAAAGACTGGATACCGCCTTTGAAGGTTTGCGCAAGGGAGGGACTGTCAAAGAAGCCGATATCAAAGCCGTCATGCGCGAGGTGCGTATGGCGCTGCTCGAGGCGGATGTCGCGCTGCCCATCGTCAAAGACTTCATCAAGCAAGTCCGTCAGCGCGCCCTGGGCGAAGAAGTGCACAAGGCGCTGAAGCCCAGCGAGCAGGTCGTCAAGATCATCCACGAAGAAATGGTGGAGATGCTCGGCGAGGCGGGTCGACTCAGTTTCAGCGGCAGTGCGGCACCGCATGTCATCATGATGGTCGGTCTGCAAGGTGCCGGCAAAACAACCAACACAGCCAAACTCGCCCTGCACCTGCGCTCGAATGGCCGCAAGCCCATGATGCTGGCTGCCGATACCTATCGCCCCGCCGCAGTCGACCAACTTGTCACGCTGGCCAAGCAGATCGGCGTGCCCTGTTACGAAGAAGGCACCAGCGATACGCCACCCAATATCGTGAAGCGCGGACTAAAACAGGCGCGCGATAATGATGCCGATATCGTCTTGATAGACACGGCCGGCCGCCTGCAAATCGATGACACGAAGATGGAAGAACTGGAGGAGATCAAACACATCTCCTCGCCCGCGGAGATTTTGCTCGTCGCCGATGCCATGACCGGGCAGGAAGCGGTCAATATCGCGCGCGGCTTCAACGAAAGCCTGGGCATCACCGGCTTGATCCTCACGCGCGTCGATGGTGATGCTCGCGGCGGCGCTGCCTTGTCGATGCGCGCTGTGACGGGCGTGCACATCAAATACATGGGCACCGGCGAAAAAGTCAGCGCAGACACGCTGGAGCTATTCCACCCCGACCGCATCGCCCAGCGCATCCTCGGCATGGGCGATATCATGTCGCTGATCGAAAAGACCGAGACGCTCTACGAAGAAGAAGAAGCGCTGCGCCTGCAAAGCAAAATAATGAAAAATGAATTCACTTTGCAAGACTTCCTCGAACAGCTGCAGAAGATCCGCCGCATGGGACCGCTGGGCAAGGTCATGGGCATGATTCCCGGCATGTCCAAGCTGCAGACGCAAGCCGAGATCAACAGCGATGATATGGAAAAGCGCGTCCGCAAGGTCGAGGCGATCATCAATTCCATGACGCCATACGAGCGCCGTCATCCGCGCATATTAAAAGCCAGCCGCAAGAAACGAATCGCCGCCGGCAGTGGCGTGGAAGTCAGAGAAGTCAACGACCTGCTCAAGCAATTCCGCCAGATGAGCCGGCTCATGAATCAAATCAGCCGCGGGAAGATGCCCAAAATCCCCGGCTTGACCGCCTAAACCAGCAGGAGAAAACACATGGTTCGCATTCGTCTACGCCGCCAGGGTCTAAAACGCCAGCCCAGCTACCGCATCGTCGTCATCGACCAGCGCAAGGCTCGCAACGGCAGCTACCTGGAAAATATCGGACATTACAACCCGCGCACGCGGCCCGCCACAGAAATCATTGAAGAAGACCGCGCCTTGTATTGGCTCTCGGTCGGCGCGCAGCCCAGCGATGCCGTCCGCCGGCTGATGGTGCACACGGGCACCTGGGCGCGATTCGAACGGCTGCGGGCTGGCGAAAGCATGGAAGACCTGGTGCGCGAAGCCGAAGAAACACGCCCGCCGCTGCCCAGCCCCAAGACCAACTATCCAGCTCCCGGCGACGGCGAAAGCAAGATCAAGGCGCGCGAGGCTGCTCGCCTGGCTGCCGAAGCCGATAGCTAGGACGAAAGGCAGCGCAGCATGGAAGAGCAACTGGTTCAATACATCGCCGAAAACCTGGTCAGGCGCCCCGACCAGGTGCGCGTAAGCCGCAAAGACACCAGCCGCAATGTCGTGCTGGAGTTGTCGGTCGCCTCTGGCGATATGGGACGCGTCATCGGGCGCAACGGCCGCGTGGCCAATTCCATCCGCGCGCTGCTGCGTGCCATGTCCGAGCAGAACGAACGCGGACGCGACCGGCGGCGACGCGTTATCCTGGAAATTGAATAGTCAATCGTGACCAACACGCAAGAGCCGCGACAACTGGTCATCGGCGAGATTCTGCGTCCGCATGGCGTGCGTGGCGAGTTGCGCATGCGTGTGCTCAGCCACGATCCGGGAGCGCTCAAGCAACTGACCTGCATCTACCTGGCTGACAGCGATGCCAGCCCGGAGCGCGAGCGCGTCGATGTGCTGCGAATTCGCTTCAACAAAGCCTATGCGCTGCTCTCGCTGGATGGCTGCAATCGCCGTGAACAAGCCGAAGAAATGCGCGGCAAGCTTGTATATTGCGATATTGAACAATTGCCGCCGCTGAGCGAAGGCGAATACTTCCTGTTTCAGCTGATCGGCCTGCTGGTTGTCGCCAATGGCAGCGAGGTCGGGCGCATCCGCGATGTGCTGGAAACCGGTGCCAACGATGTCTACATAGTCGAAAGCGCAGAACATGGCGAGCTGCTCATTCCCGCGCATGACGAGACCATAGACCGCATCGACTTTGAAAGCGGCGTCATCGAGATGACCTTGCCCGATGGCCTGCTCCCCCAACACTGAACCAGCGTCCGCCTTGACAGCGATTTGCCCTCGCTGATATGCTTTTTGACGACTTCACCGCAAAGATGAAACTGCATGCGCGATAATCCGCAGCACCGCTATTGGCTGGGCTTGAACCTGCTGCCCCATTTCGGTATCGTCAAGCTGTCGAGGCTGTTGGCGCATTTCGAATCGCCAGAAGCGCTTTGGTTGGAGACGGACTCCGCCATGATGCGCTTGCCCCTGCCCAAGAAAATGCTGAGCAGCTATTGTGCCGCGCGCCAGCAAATCGACCTGCAGCGCGAGTTGGACAAGGTCGCGGCCGCTGGAGCGAGCTTGCTGACCCAAGACGATGCGGCTTATCCTGCCCTGCTGCGCGAGTTGGACGATCGCCCGCTGCTGCTCTATGTGCGCGGACATTTCGCGGTAGATGATGACAAATGCCTGGGCGTTGTCGGCACGCGCAAAGCCAGCAAACGAGGCTGGGATGCGGCGAATGAGCTGGCGCAGGAGCTGGCGGAGCATGGCATCACGATTGTTTCTGGCTTGGCGCATGGCATCGACGCGGCGGCGCATCGTGGCGCGTTGGCAGTGGGAGGACGCACTATCGCCGTCATGGGCGCGGGAATCGACATCATCTATCCGCGCGAAAATGCCGATATCGCCGAAGAGATCGTGGAAAATGGCGCGATAATCAGCGAACTGCCGGTGGGCTCGCCACCTTTGCGCACGAACTTCACGCAGCGCAACCGCATCATCAGCGGGCTGTCGCATGGCCTGCTCGTGGCCGAAGCGCCAGAACGCAGCGGCGCGCTGAATACCGCCGACCACGCCCTTGCGCAGGGGCGGGATGTCTTCGCTGTGCCCCACAGCTATCACAGCGTCAGCGGGCGCGGCTGCAACCGGCTAATCCAGGACGGCGCGAAACTGGTCATGGGTGTCAGCGATATTCTGGACGCCTTGAACATGACGCACCTGGCGGCGCAAACGCAGCGACAGGCGGAGCGCATCCAGCCAACTGACGAGACAGAAAGCGCGATCCTGGCGCAGCTGGACGCCGACCCAACCCATGTGGATGAAATCGTCCGCGAAACGCAGCTGCCCGCCGCCACTGTCTCGGGAACGCTGACGCTGCTGGAATTAAAGGGACTTGTCGAGAGCGCTGGCGCTATGCAATACTGCCTCGCGCGAAATGCCAACTTGCAAAGGTCGAGGCGATGAAAAGCTATTATGCGTTGATAGCCGCCGGTGGCAGTGGCACGCGCCTGTGGCCCCTCAGCCGCGCCGACATGCCCAAGCAGCTGCTGCCGCTCATCGACGAACACAGCATGTTCCGCACCAGCATCGAGCGCATTCGACCGCTCTTCTCCGCCGAAGACATCTTTGTCGTCACGGGCCAGCAATATGCCGCCCAACTGCAAGCTGAAGCGCCGGAAATCCCGCGTGAAAACTTCATCATAGAACCCTCCCCCAAAAATACCGCGCCGGCTCTGGCGCTGGCATTAAGCGTCATCCAGCAGCGCGATCCAGACGCGACCGTCGCCATATTGACCGCCGATCATCACATCAGCCAACGCGACAAATTCTGCGCTGTGCTGGGCGCGGCCTGGCAGCTGGCGCAGGATGGCAGAATTGTGACGCTGGGCATGGCACCTTCGTATCCGTCAACCGGCTTTGGCTATATCCAGCAAGGCCAGCAGCTGGATGATTGTCGAGGATTCCCGGTATACATGAGCCGCCGCTTCACCGAAAAGCCGGATATCGTGCGGGCGACGCATTTCCTGGCAGCGGGCGAATACAACTGGAATTCCGGCATGTTCATCTGGCGCGTCGACCGGGCTATGCAAGACCTCGAGCGCCACCAGCCGGGCATGTACGCCATGTGCGCCTATTTGCAGTCGGTCAGCCAGGCGCCTGACTATCAGACGAAATTGCGCGATATCTGGGAGACGATGCCAACTTTGTCGATCGATTTCGCCATCATGGAAAAGGCTGACAATATCGCCGTCATTCCCATCGATATCGGCTGGAGCGATGTCGGCACCTGGGCATCGCTGTATGACATACTGCCGCAAGACAATTTTGGCAACTGCATCAAGGGCGAGGCTCGCGAAAACCGCGTCAGCCTGGATACGCGCGACACATTGGTCTTCAGCGATCGGCTGGCGGTCACCATCGGCGTAGAAGATGTCGTGGTGGTCGATTCGGGCGATGTGCTGCTGGTTTGTCACAAAGACCGCACCGAAGATGTCAAACAGGTGGTGGATTACCTGCGCGAAAATGGCAGCAATGAATACCTCTGAGGCAGCGCAAACAGGCGATTCGCAATGGATGAGAGGGATATGACCGACCAACTGGGGCAAGTTGCAACTCAAGTACTATTGCATGACAGTGCAAAACCAAGCGCGCAATGGAGAACTGCGCAAGCCGTATACACGCGCACCGGCACGCCTGGCTACGCGCGGGCAATGTGGCGAATGCGGCACGACGGACTCTTTCGCATGAGGCACGACGCCCGCGCACGAAAACCTGTCCCAAACCGCAAGTCGTGGCGAAGCCCAAGCGCAAAAAAGCCCCGAAAAAGTCGCAAGCCAAATCCCGCGCCCTGTCCAAATCCAGGTCCAATGGGGTGCGGGCAATTCCCAAAAATGTCGGCAAGCTCGTCATCGTCGAATCGCCCGCCAAAGCGCGCACCATCGGCGGCTTCCTGGGCAAGGGCTACACCGTGCTGTCATCTGTGGGGCATGTGCGCGACTTGCTCAAGAGCCGGCTTTCGGTGGATATTGAAAACGACTTTGAGCCCGAATATCGCGTGCCCAATGAAAAGCGCGCCACCGTCAAGGAACTCAAAGCGGCGGCAGCTGGCGCAGAAGAAATCTTCCTGGCAACAGACCCCGACCGCGAGGGCGAGGCGATCGCCTGGCATCTGGTGGCCGCGGCCGAAATGCCCGAAGCAAAAGTAAAACGCGTCGTCTTTCATGAAATCACCGACAGCGCCGTAGCCGCAGCTTTCTCCAATCCGCGCGATATCAATATGGATCTGGTCGATGCCCAGCAGGCGCGGCGCATCCTGGACCGATTGGTCGGTTATCAGGTGTCGCCGCTGTTGTGGAAGAAAGTCCGCAGCGGACTATCGGCCGGGCGCGTGCAGAGCATCGCCTTGCGCTTGGTGGTCGAGCGCGAAAAAGCCATAAACAGCTTCGTACCAGTCGAGCATTGGACGATTGACGCGCTGCTTGCAAAAGAACAAGACCAAGCCGCCGCGCCGTTCAAAGCCCGCCTGACAAAGATCGGCGCTGACAGCGTGAACTTCGATGCCAAGAGCGGCAATCCACCTGCGCTGGATGCAGAAGCGACCGTCCTGCCGCATGTCGACATGCTGCGCAACAGCCTGTTCAAAGTGGCTGCCGTCAAACGCGGCACTCGCCAGTCGAAGCCAGCTGCGCCTTTCACCACCAGCACGCTCCAGCAGGCAGCGTCATCGCGCCGCAGCATGAGCGCCAGCCGCACCATGCGCCTTGCCCAGCAGCTGTATGAAGGCATCGACATCGGCACGGGCAAACCGGTTGGCTTGATCACTTATATGCGCACCGACAGCGTGCAGGTTTCACGAGACTCCCAGAACGAGGCGCGCAGCTACATCGCCGACAAATTTGGCAGTTCGTTCGTGCCCAAGTCGCCGCCAACATACAAGACCCGTGCCAAGGGCGCGCAGGAAGCTCATGAAGCCATCCGACCCACCAGCATCAAGCGGACGCCCGAGTCGCTGGCGGGGCATCTGGACAAGGCGCAACTCGCCATCTACAGGCTGATTTGGCAGCGATTTGCGGCCAGCCAGATGAAGCCGGCCGTTTATGACACTTTGCGCATCGACATAGCCGCCGGTGCCACGCTCGAAGACATGCCTTACCTGCTGCGCGCATCGGGCAGCAAATTGAAATTCCGCGGACACCTGGCGGTTTCTGATGGCGCGAAGGCGGGCGCAGAACCCGAACAAGACTTCCCAGACTTGCAAGCCGGCGAAATGCTCGAGCGCAGGCAGATCGTTCCCGAACAGCATTTTACGCAGCCGCCGCCGCGCTATACCGAAGCCACGCTCATCCGCCAGCTGGAAGAAAAAGGCATCGGCCGTCCCAGCACCTATGCCCCGACGGTCAGCATCATCCAGGCGCGCGATTATGTGACGCAAGAACAGCGCCGCCTGAAGCCAACCAAGACGGGCTTCGCCGTCTGCGAATTGCTGTCGGAATTCTTCGCCGAAGAGATGGACTACGCCTTCACCGCGCGCATGGAAGACCAGCTCGATGCGGTGTCGAACGGCAAGCTGCCCTGGAAGCCGATGCTGGGCGAATTTTACGCGCCGTTTGAGCAGCGGCTGCAGTATGCAGAACAGCATATGCCGCAGCGCGATGTCGCCGAAAAAGTCGGACGCGGCTGCCCCCGCTGCGAAGAAGGCGAACTGCTGGTCAAGCACTCGCGTTATGGCAAGTTCATCGGCTGCTCGCGCTATCCCGAATGCAAACACACCGAGCGATACCTCGAATTTACCGGGCATCTGTGCCCGACCTGCGGGGACGAGCGGGGAGGCAAGGTCGTGCGCCAGCGCAGCCGCAAGGGTCGTACATTTTATGGCTGCAGCCGCTATCCAGACTGTGACTACACGACCTGGCGTCTGCCGCGCGACCTCAAACCGATCGAAGCGGCAGAGCCTGTCGCAGGCTAGGTGTTACGTATCAGGTTATTATGGGGTCATCACAAAGAGCCAGAAGGATGCGATATGGGACAGGTTCTACACCCTCGCGCCACTACGACAGAGGCAACCCGCAAAGCGATACAAGATAGTCAAGAGAGCATAGCTGCTCTTGCCAGGCGCTACAATCTCAACCCCAAGACCGTCGCCAAATGGAAGAAGCGCGACTCGGTCAAGGACTTGCCCATGGGCCCCAAACGTCCGCGCTCGACCGTGCTGTCCGAGCAGGAAGAAGCCATGATTGTCGCTTTCCGCAAGAGAACGCAGTTGCCGCTTGATGACTGCCTGTATGCCTTGCAAGAGACCATTCCGCACCTGACGCGCGCCAGCCTGCATCGCTGCTTCAAACGGCATGGCGTCAACCGGCGTCCGCAAGCAGCAAGCAAGCGGACAAAGAAGCGCTTCAAGATGTATCCCATCGGCTATTTTCACCTGGACTTCTGCCATCTGCAAACCGATGAAGGCAAGCTCAATCTGTTTGTAGCCATTGACCGCACCTCAAAGTTCGCCTTCGCCGAACTGCTGCCCCGCGCCCGGCGAGCCGATGCCTGCGACTTTCTGCGCCGGCTCATCAAGAAAGTGCCTTACAAGATCCACACGATCCTGACCGACAACGGCGTTCAGTTTACGAACACATCCAGCAAGAAACACAAGGTGCCGGTGGCCTTTGACAAGCTATGCGCCGCGCACGGCATTGATCATCGGCTGACCAAGCCATACCATCCTTGGACGAACGGGCAAGTTGAGCGGATGCACCGCACCCTCAAAGAAGAGACGGTGTACACTTACTTCTATGAGACCCATGCGCAGTTGCGAAAGCACCTCAAGGCTTTTCTTGATGCCTACAATTTCGCCAAGCGGCTTAAGGCTTTGCAGGGTCGAAGTCCCTACGAGTTCATCTGCGACCGATGGCAGGAACAGCCGGCGCTGTTCCATCGAAAGCCAGACCACTTAACTACGGGACTATACAGCTAGGCGCAGCGCCGCAGCAGACACAATGAAAATGCGAACAAATTACCGCGCATGGCATTTGTTGCCATTTCGCAACCAGCCTATAATGCTGTCCAGCTAAATTATTGCAGACTCGAAAGGTTGACCCGCATGAGTCTTCAGGCTGGCAATTCTCCTCAATCACAGTCGCCCATGCCCGCTGCATCTGTCGATGAAAAGTCCAGCGGATTGAGCTGGTTCAGTCCGCGAATCCAGAGCCGCGTTGATTCAGCGCCCCGACGGAGCACAATCGCTTTGCTCTTGACTGGCATGATCATTGGGCTGGTTGTCGCCTATGTCATCATCCCCACCGAGTTTACCGGCGCTTCGCCACGTCATATGAGCCAGCAAGCTATTCAGCAATGGGCGCGCATGGTGGCGGTGGGCCACTCGCAGACAATCAGCTATGACGACAGCAACGCCCTGCTGGTCTTGCAGCAGATACCCGAGCCGCAAACGACCGTCCGCAGTTTGGCCGCCAATGTGCAGATTCCTTTGGCAGAACGGCAAGCCTTGGAGGCCATCACGCGCATCCCCGGCTTCGACGCGCTGGTTGGCGCAAACGCTCCAGAAGATCCGGGCTTGGCGCTCAGCAGCCTGCAGGTGATCGCCTCGCTGCTCATCGTGGGTCTGTCCGCTGTGATTGTGACCATCATTGGACGCGGTCTGCTCGGCATGAGCGGACGCACAAACGGGTCTGACGATGCTGCATACTATCCAGATGCAGCAACCGCGCCTCAGGCAGGCAGCCAAGCCTATAGCGGCTTTGCCAGTCCTCCATCCCCGCCGCAGTGGAAAGAAGCCAGCGCGCCTCCCAGCGGCACGATGCACCCGCAATTTGGCGCGCCTGTCTTGCATACCATGTCGACTTTTGTCAAAGGCAGCAATTATGACGATTCTTTCGCTATCGAGCTGAGCCATGCGCAGGGCAGCGACTTCCTGGGCGAATGTGGCATTTCTGCGGCCTCGCAAGTCGCCGGCGAGCTGCAGTCGGTTGAATTCTGGGGCTTCGACATCCAGACCCAAGAGACGCTCTCAAAGTTCTTCGCTGCCCCGGCGGCTGTCGGAGATCCAGCCATGTTAGCCAATATCGGCGAGCGCGTGAGCGATCTTGCCAACGACATCGTGGCGGCCGAAGCAGGCGCTGTGCAGGTCGTAGAGAGCAGCGCCTTGATCGTCCAGGCAGAGATCAAAGCGGTGGTCTGCAATTATGGCGGCGGCTTGCCCAACAGCGGCATCGAATCGCTGCAGATCGAGTTGATGGCATGGTACAAAGGCGCGGGGCGAGCGGCTGTTCCTGCCGATGCTTATCCCGGGGCGACGACAACGCCTTTCAGCGAATATGCCGAAGTGCCCGTCGCGCCAGCATCACAGAGCGCCTCGCCACCGCCTCCACCCGGCACCAGCGCAGCTCCGCAAACGCCCAAAAAGCGCCCGGAAGACGAAGAAAACGACCCTTTCGGCGGCACTGGCAACTTCATGCCCTATTCGTGATCTTGACTGCGTCCTTCATAAAGTCCCCGTCAAGACAGGGCGGGGGCGTACATACCGCATCTTCCACTTAACGCACGGCGACAATCTTGAACCTGATGATGCCGTCGGGCGTCTGCACTTTGATTTTCTTGCCCTTGTTTTTGCCCAGCAGCGCCGAGCCGATAGGACTTTCCAGTGAGATCTTGCGCTGGCGAGGGTTGGCTTCGGCGCTGCCCACGATCTGATATTCTTCCGACTCGTCTTCGCCATCTTCCAAAATCACCACGGTCGAGCCGACGCGCACTTCATCGTTGCCATCGCCCGCTTCGACCACGACCGCATCGCGCAGGATGGCTTCCAGCTGACGAACGCGCCCCTCGATGAAACCCAACTGCTCTTTGGCATCGTGATAATCGGCATTCTCTTTGAGGTCGCCCTGCGCCACGGCGACTTTCAGCTTCTGCGCCAGTTCCGGACGCCGCACTTCGATCAGATGTTGCAGCTCGCTGCGCAATTCCGCCTCGCCGGCGCTGGTCAAGTAATTTCCTTTTGCATCCATGGATTTCTTCCCTCGATTTGCCGATTATGCCGCGCGGGAGTTTCCGCCAGCAGCTCGTTCGCAAGCGCCTGGATATTCTGACGATGCAGCTGCTCGGTGATGCCCTGCATCTGATCAAAACTCTTGCCGCAATCCGCCAGGCTGAGGCGCTCTGTGATGTCTTCGTCGCCGCGCTGCAAACCGCTGCGCACGCCAGCCTGCAAGCGCTGCAAGTAATCCAGATCGCTGGAGATCTTCGCAGGCGCTTCGCCACGCAGGATGACTTCGCCATGCCCCTGCACCAGATGCTCGTATTCGTCAGTCGCCAGCGCCCGCAGCGAATCGGCCAGCTGCTCCGGATTGCCATCGACGAAGTAGGGCACGGGCATCAGCGTGTCGGCCGCGAAGAGCGTATCGTCATCCACGCGGCAAGTGATGGAATCCGGACTGTGTCCAGGGCTATGCCGCAGTTCAAACCGACAGCCGCCCAGCTCCAGCAGCATGGCGTCTTCGAATGTGCGCGTTGGCAAGACAACTTGTACCGCGTCAAATTCGCCGCTCGCTGCTTGCATGCGCCGCAAGCTTTCGTGACCACGCTCCTTTAGCAGCTGACGACAGCGCCTGTGAGCGACGACTTCCGCCTCGGGGAAGAAGCAGCTGCCCGTGGTGTGGTCGGCATGATAATGCGTGTTGATGACATAGCGGACGCGCGACTGCAAGCCCTGTTCGATGTAGCGGCGGATGCGCAGGGTCTCTTCGGGATAAAGCAGCGTGTCGATCAGCACGGCGCCGTCAGCGGTGAGCACGAGGCCAGCTGTGACTTGCGCATACAGGTCGCTGCGGAAGACTAAAATGTGCTCCGTGATTCGTTCGCGCTGCATCTGGCGACCATGCTGAACGGATTGCGCCGGGCGTAGACCGAATACCGAGTATAGCCAGCCGAGCGGTCATTTTCAAGATGCGCCGGGCAGATGTCCAGGGCAATCGCGTCAAAATATAATCGCGCTGTGACCCCACGGAACGCCAATGCCTTGCTTCCCCCTGACCTGTCGGGGGGACCGAGGGGGGTAAAAAAGGGCGACCCGATGGCTCGCCCCTACGCGCAGCTGTCAGGGGGGGGCGAGGGGGGTTCTCTCAGCCGCAATCGCCCTCGGGCTCGACATACGCGGCGGATATCCAGCCCTGCTCGCCGTGATAATCCACCTTGAACCAGCCGTCAGTCCGCTCCAGCGCGGTCAGCTTAATCTGACTCCGCAATGCGCCGATCTTCTCGCCATCGGGCGCGTCGCGGAAGTTCAGCGAATACTGCAGCAGCACCATGCAGTCGCTCAGACTCCTGACTTGCGCAGAAGCCGCTTGCTGCTGCGGGGCGGACGCAGGCGCGGACGGACCTGGCATCAGCGCCACCTGCCCGGCACCATCAATGGTCGCGCACAGCAAACCGCCTTCTTCGCTGAAAACGGGCAAATCCGCCACGGCGCGCGGAATCGCAGTTGTGTCGATGAACTTGATTGCGCCGCTGTCCGCGCGGAAGCAGACCTGCGTGCCTGGCGTGACCCAGCCCCAGATGTCCACCACCAGACTCGGCATCGCCGCGATGACATCGGGGTGGCCAATCTCGCTGCCAGAAACCAGTTGGCAGGATGTGCCAATGCTCGCTTTGCTCACCACGATGTCGGGCTGCAAGGTTTGGCAAGACTGCTCCGGTGAATAGCGAATGACCGGGACGGCTGTGGGCATGCCTTCAGCCTGGCTTCCGCCAGATCGGCTGCTTGCGCTGCTTCCGCCTCCGACATCTCCGACATCAGAGCCTGGCGGAGCTGGCGGTGGCGGGGGCGGCACATACCCTGCATGCTCAATCGCGCCGGCCTCGCATTGGGTCCCTATGGGTCGGGCTACGCCGCGCTGGTCTTCGTTGTAGCCGGGCACACTTGAAGCCAGGCAAGAAGAGGAGTTGATGACCGGGCTGCCGGCGCGGGGTATGTAGTAGCCGTTGAAGGGTCCCGCCAGCTGCGGGTCGTTTTGATTGCCGTAGTTGCGTTGTTCAAAATCGCAATTCGACACGCCGACAAAACTGCCGCTGTTGGCCTCCAGGTCGGGGAAGGCAACAATCTCTTGGCCGTGAACATAGCAGTCGCGCGGGGTATTGCCGTAGAGGATGCTGTTGTACAGCCACCCGACATCCGCCCCGGCAAATTGCAAAGCTCCGCTGTCTGTGCCGCCGCGGTTATTGACCATCGTCACATGTCTTAAGGTAACTCGCCTTGCCGTGTCAGTGTGCGTGACAGATATCGCGCCGCCTTCCCGCACAGCCCGGTTGTTGTAGAAGCTGCTGTTGGTGATGGTCAGTACGCCGCTGGTCTTGATCGCGCCGCCAGTTTCCGCCCGATTGTTGTAAAAGGCGCAGCGGTTGATGATGACTGTGGTGTTGCTGCCGGCCGAGATCGCGCCACCATTCCCACCCGTGCTATCCAGTATTACCCTGTTATTGTGGAAAACGCAGTCGTTGAAGGTGTAGGTTCCACTGCCGCCATACGGGTTGATAGCGCCGCCGTTCCCGTCTTCTGCGAAACCGCCGGTGAAGGTGATGTTGTTGAAGGTGACCGTGGGCGAGTTCCAAAACGCAAAGAAATTATGAGTGCCAGCGCCGGTTATGGTGTAGCCATTGCCATTGATTGTGACCGTGCCGCCGCCGCCTTCGAATTTTGTCTCGGCGAGCGTGACATTGCCAGTTAATTCGATGGTGTCCGCGCCGCTGCCAGCCGTGCAGGTGCTTTCAACATTACCATCTGCGTCCACGACGTCGTCATCAAAGGCGGAATTCCAGGCTTGTATGAAGGTGCAGCCCGCGCCGACGGTGATGGTGGCGGCCGAGACCTGCGCCAGGGGCAACAGCAGCAAGATGCCGGCGAGTATGATGAGTTTGGCAAGAATTCCGGAGTTCATGACGAACTCCGGCGAAGGTCGATTTTTAGCGGAAAATTCGGGGGGGGGGGGGGGGGGGGGGGGGGATAAATGGCAGGAGCGTCCGCGCCGCGGCTGCCTTCGTCAACATTTGCAAGGTCGCTATTATGATGCGCATGGTCTCAAACTCCGAAGAATATGTCATAACAGCCATTAAAATATCATTTTCGTATTTTGTCAAGCGGTTTTTTCAAAACTTGGCGTGTCCAATGCTGTGGCAACGACAACCAAGCCCCCAAGCGCGAGGGAGAGAGTTTTCAGCGGGGCGAGAATCCGCTGCCGCATCTATCGCTAATCCAGCGCGACAGTGACGAATGTCGTGCCCAGCGGAGCGACCGTCACCATTTCGCGGTAGGCGATGCCGCCCGTATCGCTCAAGACGACCAACTGATAATCGCCGGCCGGCAAATCGCTGATGCTGAAGTTATCGCCCCGGACAGCGTCGGGGTTCACTAGCGGGCTGGCATAGGTGTAGACCTCGCGCTTCAGCTTGTCATTGCGAAGGACCAGCCGCTTGTCATAGATGAATTCGCCATCCGCGTCTTGCACAGCCCCGATCACCAGGCCGCGTCCGCCGAAGTGCCGCAGCCACAGCGCCGGATTGCGAGTGGCGCGGTGGTCGAATGGATCGCCGGCGCGAATTTCGTAATGCAGATGCGCGCCAATAGCAACGCCGCTGGAGCCTGTGCTTCCGATCAGCTCCAGGTCATCGACTTGCTGTCCCGCCTCGACAGCGATGCTTTCCAGATGCCCATATAGCGTAAAGATCTGTTCGCCCGCCAGCGACTCGACATCGTGGGCGATGATGACCGCCTTGCCATAATAATCAAGCTGCGGACCCAACAACGTCTCATCATCCTGGCCCGCAAAGACGACCGTGCCCGCCAGGCTGGCATAAATGGGCGTGCCGCGCTGATTGACAAATTCCACGCCCAGGTGCACGGCGCGCATCCCGCCCTGCGTGCTGCCATAGGGATAGGTGCGATCCGCCCAATACGCCAGATCATCATCAAGCTGAATGGGGCGAAACAGCATATTGTGTTCGACAGGCGCGACCGGCGTGGCGGAGGGCAGAGCAATCGGCGTCGGCTGCTGCCCCAGAGCAATGCCCAGGCGCAGCAGCAGCGCGAGCAAAAACAGCGGATGCCCGACTCGTCTGTTCATCACGCGGCGATGGAGAAGGCTGCGCTCCCGGCCAGCGCGTCATCGACATATAACTGCGCGGTGTAACTGCCGGGCAGAAAAGCAAAATCGGCTGGCGTGGCATAAAACCAGATGCACAAGAAATCTGCTGAGCGATCGGCTCGCCAGGAATGACTATAGACATCTTGCCCGTCATAACGCCAAAGCGCGGAGAATTGCGTGCCAGCGCTCAGGCTGCTCACTTGTCCGGTGAGATAGATGCGCTCGGCGGCAGGCGCGAATCGGTTCACAGTCGTTTCCGCGCAGCCGCTATTGAAGTTGACGCCGGACGCCATTGCCAGCGAAGAGACCAGCATCTCGGTCGGCGCGTCGCTGCCCGGCGCATCGTCCATCATGCCATCTTCCAGCGAGCTGCCCATATCAGCGGCGCTGACCACGACAGCCCGCAAGGCAGGCGTCGCCGTATAACTGGCGCGCAGCGTCGCCGCCAAAGCCGCGTTCACATCGGACAACTGCGCGACTCGGGTACCCGCCGCGACGATAGTCGCCGCAGCCATATCGCGGTCGGCGGTGGCAGCGGCACGGATGCTTGCGCGTTCGACAGCCAGGGCGGTCATGTTGACGTCTATGGTGACCAGCGAATCGTTGCCCGCGAATGCCTGGCAGCCGGCCGTCAGCAGCGCAAGCAGCCAAACTGCCTTGAATATCGCGCCGCTGTCTGTTACTCTCGACATAGATTGCCCCCGTAGCTCAGGGGATAGAGCGCTGGTTTCCGGAACCAGGCGCACAGGTTCGAATCCTGTCGGGGGTGCTTTTTTGCCATCGCGCTGGCATCAGGTGGCTGCGCGACTGGTCAGTCGCTTCAGTCGCTGGCGAAATTCGGGCATATAAATCACCGACTTTTCCTTCCGCGACTCTTCGGCTGCGAAGGCCAGCAAGTGGCTTTCCAGCGACTCGCGGGCGGTGGTGACGCTGTCGTCTGGCTCGCCGCGCAGGGCATTGACGAAGCTGCGCATGATGCCCTGGTCGCCGCCGCCGTGTCCGCCGTCTTCGTTGCTGATATCGGGCACATGCTCCACCGCGCCAGTTAGATGATCGCGCACAGTCATTTCGTTGCCGCGTTCGGTGAACTTGCCGATCAGGGTGGCTTTGCTGCCATCCCAGCGCATGGTGCGGCCCTCGATATCGCTTTGCCCCTGCATGACCAGCGTGACTGTCGCGCCATCGTCCATCTCCATGTTGACGGACTGATGATCGACCACATCGTTATCGCAGAAATAGACGCAGCGTCCATACCAGCCCGTTTTGAGTTCTTGCAGGCGGGCTTCTTTGCTGGGCACCCAGGTAACGGCATTTTGGGGCCAGCCCGCGCCATCGCGCACATAACGTTTGGTCGCCTCGTACTTGCAGGTATCGGCGGCGGAACAGCCATCGGTGCAGCGCATGGTTGCGCCTTCTGGCGCGTTTTCGGGGCGGAAGTGCATCAGGCTGCCAAAAGAATGAAGGTGGACCACCTGCCGGCGCAAAATCCACAGCAGGATGTCGAAGTCGTGGCAGCACTTGGACAAGATCATCGGTCCAGAAGTGGCTTCGTTGCGCCAGTTGCCACGCACGAAACTGTGCGCCATGTGATGATAAGCCAGGTTCTCGCGGTGGGTGACGCTGATGATGCGCCCCAGCCGACCCGATTGCACAACCTGCCGCAGCGCCTGCCAAAACCGCGTATAGCGCAGGACATGGCAGACTTGCAGCAGCCGCCCCAACTCTTCCGCCCGCTGCACCAGCCGCGCATTTTCTGCCAGCACAGGCGTCATCGGCTTTTCCAGCAGCACATCATAGCCGGCGTCCAGCATCTGCAGAGTCGACTCATAATGCGCACGGTCCATGGTCGCATTGATGATCGTTGGCACCAGGCGTTTTCCCGAAGCCAGCAGCGACTGCCAATCGTCAAAGATCATATCGGGCGCGATATCGTGCAAGCGCGCAAACCGTTCGCGGCGGATCGGGTCGGGTTCGGCCACGCCGACGACGCTGACTTCCTGCGGATGCTCCAGCGCGAATTGCCCATAGGCGTTGCCGCGTCCGCCAGCCCCGACCACGATCGTCTCGATTGCTGCCATGTTCGCTTCTCCCCTATAATTTGCAGCCGGCGCACGCCCACATTCTACTGCATTCCAGGGTTATGGCAACCAATCCGACAACAATTTGTCAAATCCCTTGACGATGCGAGAATCTGCGTGTATAGTGTAAGCAGTCTGATATTTTTCAAGGGTGCGTGTTGCCAAAACGCTCTGCAGTAAATCATCAGGTCATGCAGCAGACAAATCGCGCTGTGCTGTTGGATATTGTCCGCAAACAATCACCCACAACCCGCGCCAGGCTGTCCGATCTCACCGGTCTCACCCGCAGCGCCATCAGCAATCTTGTCGACGAATTGATAGATTCCGACATGATTCGCGAGGCAGGCCAAGAAAAGTCGGGCATCGGGCGGCCCGGCAATTTGCTTGAGTTGAATCCGGCTGGCGGTTCTGTCATCGCCGTCAAGTTCAATGCGTCGTCGGCGCAATGCGCGCTGGTGAATTTGGCTGGCGGCATCGTGTGGCACGATCTGGCGCCCCTGTCAGATACCAGCCAGGCGCATGTCCTGGCAACCTGCCAGCAGCTTATCGACACCGCAATGGAGCGGAATGACTACGCTCGATCCTTGCTGGGCATTGGCATTGCCGCGCCTGGTCTCATCAACCATAACGGCGATATAATCTATTCCAAGTTCATGAACTGGCGCGATGCCAGCTTCCGGGCCGCCTGGGAAGCGGAATATGGCGTGCCCGTCAGCGTGGACAATCTGACCAAACTGGCGGCGCTGGGCGAGAGCCGCTTTGGCAGCGCAATCGCCGAAAGCCACTTCATTTACATCGAAATCGGCTATGGCGTTGGCGCGGGCATCGTCATCAATCATCAGATTTATCAAGGCAAAAACGGCATGGCTGGAGAAGTCGGCTATATGCAGAGTTATGCCCATGAAAAAAGCGGCGCGCCAACTCACTGGGAAGAGTTGGTCAACATCCCCAGCTTCCTGCGCGCAGCCAGGCGATTGATCGAATCGGGCCGCCAAACCAGCCTCACTGGCGCAGACCTGTCTTTTGGCGCGCTGACAGATGCCTTGCGCAAGGACGACCCGGCCGCTTGTCAGGCGCTGCGCGAGCTTTGTCGGCATCTTGGCATGGGCTTGGCCAGTCTGGCCAATTCTTTCGATATTCCTGTCTTTATTCTGGGTGGCGAACTTGGGATAGAATACGAAGCCTGCCTGCAGCAATTGCTGCGCGATACCGAACAATTCCTTGTCCCGCAGGCACCGGGCGGGGTCGATATACGCATCTCGCGAATGCAGCCCGACGCTTCTCTGATGGGCGCGGCCGCCCGCGTCTTTGATACAGTGCTGATTGAGCCATCGCTGCCCGTCAATTTCTAGCCAGCCAGCTGCCAAATAGTGGCGAATTGTATGCAAATGAACCGAAGGAGAAGCCTATTGACAGCTAACCCGCGTTACCAATCGCAACGCAACGACCGACCTATCTACGGAGGAAGAACCCATGTTTAGACGAATTCTGCTCTTGACCGCGCTGCTTTGCGCTTTGGGCATGCTGGCTTTTGCGCCTGTTTCGGCACAGACCAGCGAAACGCTCAGCGTCGCCTGGCCCTACCAGGTGCCGCCGACGGGACACTTCAACACCTTTGCTTCGGGCGGCATCGCCCTCGGGCAATACATGGACCTGCACGAACCGCCGCTGGCCGTCCTGATGTGGGCGACCGGCGAATATGCGGGCATGGTCGCCGAGGAATTTGGCTGGGACGATGATGGCAACTATGTCATCAAGGTCGCGGAAGGCTATAGCTGGAGCGATGGCAGCGCAATGAGCGCTGACGATGTGATGGCCACTTTCAACCTCTTCCGCCTGCGCGGCGATGCGGTCTGGGCGAACATGACCGGCATCGAGAAAGTCGATGACTACACGGTCAAGTTCCACATGAGCGCGCCGTCCAGCCTGGCCGAGCGCATCATCCTGACGACCAACCTGCGCCCTGCCAGCGTCTTTGGCGATCTGGCCGACCGCGCCGCCATGATGAGCCCCGATGACGACGGCTGGAACGACCTGCTGCAAGAGCTGACCGAGTTCCGTCCCGAATCGCCCGTCTCTGGCGGTCCCTACACCATCCTGCCCGACACCATCACCGAAGCCAGCCTGATGCTGGAACTGAATCCCGGCGGCTTCGCTGGCGATATCCAGAACTTCGGCATGGTGCAGATGTGGAATGGTGAGACCGAGGTGGTCACGCCGCTGGTGGCCAATGCCGAACTGCACTACATCACGCATGGCATCCCGCCCACAACCGAAGAAGACTTCGCCAATCGCGGCATCGACATCGTGCGTTCGGGCATGAACAACGGGCCTGGCCTGTATGTCAACCACGACGTCTATCCGCTGAACCTGGTCGAGGTGCGGCAGGCGATCGCCCATGCCATTGACCGCGTGCAAAACGGCTTCGTCAGCATGGGCGAATCGGGCGTGGCGGTCGAATACATGACGGGGATGAGCGACGGCTTGTCAGAAGCCTGGCTGGGCGGCGACACCCTGGACTCGCTCAATACCTACGACTATAACCCGATGGGCGCGGAAGAATTGCTGCTGAGCATCGGTTTCAGCCGCGATGACAATGGCAAGTGGCTCGACGACAACGGCGATCCGCTGGCATTCGAGCTGACCTTCCCGCAAGAATTCGCGGACTGGTCGGCGGCGGCGGAGAACGTCACGGCGCAGCTGAACGACTTCGGCTTCGACATCACGGCGCGCGGCGTGCAGTTCCAGCAGCACCCGCAGGATATCTATAGGAGCAACTTCGAAATGGCTATCCGCAACTGGGGTCTGGGCGATCCCATCCCCGGGCGCAGCTACCTGCAAGCCTACAACCGCTACAACGGCCAAGGCGAGGCAGCGGGTGAAGGCGGCGGCGCTGGCATGAACTTCGACAACAATGTCAGCTACAGCGGCGGCATGATCAATGTATTTGATGTGTCCAACGCCAGCTCGCAGGGTACGGATGCTGCTGCGCAAGCCGAACTGGTCTCGCAGCTCGCCATCTCCTACAACGAACTGCTGCCGGCCATCCCGCTATGGGAGCGCTACACCAACAATGCGCTGAACCGCAACTTCATCAGCGTGCCCGATTCCAGCGACTCCGTCTTCGCCAACTTCGGCGGCGGCGCAGACAACTGGATGACCTTCCTGATCTTGACGGGCGTAACCGCGCCGGCGGACATGTAGTTCGACTGCAAGCTGGATATCAGCCTGCAAAGCACTGGGGGCGGGCAAACCGTCTGCCCCCAGTTCCTCTCGGAGACTCCGCGCATGGCAGTTCAACAGCAGCAATCCAGAGCAGACCTGTCCTTGTCCGACAGGCTCTACGATATTGCATCGAGCATCTACAACAATTACACAGCGCGGGTATTTCTCATCGCCATCATCACAATCTGGGCGGTGATGACTTTTACTTTCGTGCTGGTGCGGCTGATGCCCGGCAATCCGATCGATGTACTGGTCGAGCAGATCCTGGTTGCCGAAGGCATTTCATATCAAGAGGCTTATGAGCGAGTGGCAGCCAGCTTCAATATCGTTATCGACGCCACGCCGTTCGATCAGTATATGCAGTGGCTGGGCGACCTGCTGCGTCTGGATCTGGGCATATCCATCACATCGCCGGGCACCAGGGTCATCGACGAAATCGCCCGATTTTTGCCCTGGACGGTCTTCGCCGTCGGCACGGGCTTGCTCATCAGCTTTGTGCTGGGCATCTTCGCCGGCATGCCCATGGCCTACTATCGCGGTTCAAAGCTGGATCATATTCTTTCATTTTTCAGTTCTTTTTCGACTGGCGTGCCCAACTATATTTGGGGCTTGCTGATCATCATCGTGCCCGGCATCGCCTGGCGCTGGTTTGATATAGGCGCGCTGCGCGGCACCTACGATGCGGGCTTGACGCCGGGCTTGAACGCGGAGTTTATCCTTAGCGCTTTGGAACACGCTGCATTGCCCGTGTTTACTTATGTCATCGCCATCCTGGGCACCTGGATGCTCAGCATGAAGAGCAGCACGACTGGCGTGCTCAATGAGGATTATGTCAATGTCGCCGAAGCGCGCGGGCTGAAAGAGCGGACTGTCATCGGCTCCTATGTCGGGCGCAACGCCGCGCTGCCCTTGTTCACGCAGTTGACGATCAGCATCGGCTTTGTGCTCTCCAGCGGAGTCGTGGTAGAAGAGATCTTCGTGTATTGGGGCATCGGTCATCATCTGTTCCAGTCGATCACCGTGCGCGACTACACTTCTCTGCAAGGCGTCGTGCTGCTGCTGACAGCGGCCATCGTCTTTTCCAACCTCTTCGCCGATTTGACCTATGGCTTGCTGGATCCGCGGGTGCGCGTTTCGGGGGAGAAGTAATCGTGCCGCGCTCACCCATGCTGGACACGCTGGTGTCGCTGCCTCTGGAACTGTTGCAGGGTCTGTGGCGATTCATCGTCCGCCTCAGCGCCAACAAGCCGGGCTTCGTCGGTTTCCTGGGTCTGCTGCTCTATTTCTTCATCACCTTCATCATGCCCGGCTTTGTGGAATTTGATAATGAGCCGAAGCTGGACCAGATCACGGGACCAATCGGTTCGCGCATCCAACTGGCTGTTCATCGCGACAACCCGCAATGGGACAGCCTGGAGGCGCTGGCGGGCAAGACTGTCGGCGTGGTCGATCAAACTGGCGGTCACAGTTTTATCGAGCCCTGGCAAGACACGCTCACGGTTGAGAAATATCGCTGGACGAGCCGCCGCCAAGGACCGGGCATTCCCGCCGCGCTGACCGACCTCGCCAACAAAGAAATAGACGCCTTGCTGATATTCTCCAAGTCGGTCAAGACCATCGTGCAGGAGCAGGAAGACCCCGAACTGCGCCAGCTGTGGCAGGACAACATCGTCATCTCCAATCCCGCGCTGGGTTATCCGCATCTGCTGGGCACAGACACGCAGGGCCGCGATATCGCCTCGCACATGGTGCATGGCGGGCAGATTCTGATATTGACCGCGCTGATTGGCGGCGTCATCGCCACGCTGATCGCGCTCTTCTTTGGCTCGCTGTCGGCGCTGGCGGGCGGCTTGATCGACAAATTCTTCACGGCGCTGGCGAACCTGTTTCTGGCCATTCCCCAATTCGTCCTGGTCGTAGTGCTGGCTGGCACGTTCCGCTTCGACAGCACGCTCTACCTGGGCATCATCATCGGCTTGCTGATCTGGCCTGCCCTGCTGCGCGCCATCCGCGCCCAGGTGCTGAGCCTGCGCGAGCGTGATTTTGTCGAGGCGGCGCGCTCTCTGGGTTTGAGCGTCACGCATATCATCTTCCGCGAAATCCTGCCCAATATGAGCAGCTATGTGCTTATCAACCTGATTTTCTCTATCACCATCGCCATGTACTTCCAGATCGGTCTGGTCGTGCTGGGTCTCGCGCCCATCAGCGACTACACTTGGGGCGTGATGATCTACTTCGGTCGCTCTCGCGGCACGCTCTACAACCAGGATGGCGCGACCATGGCGCTGGCGCCTGTGCTGGCTATCGCCCTGTTTCAGGTGTGTCTGGTGCTGTTTGCGCGCGCTGTCGAAGAAGTCTTTGACCCGCGACTGCGCAGCGCTGGGTAGTGGAGAATACCTATGTCCGCCATATCGCCCGAAGCAGTCCTGCGCGTTGAGGATCTTTCCATCGTCTATCGCACCGAGCGCGGCGATGTGCGGGCCACCAACGATGTCTCGTTTGAACTGAGGCGCGGCGAGGCCATGGCTTTGATCGGCGAGAGCGGCAGCGGCAAGACGACCATCAGCCTGGCGCTCATCCGCAAGCTGCCCAAGAATGCCGTTATCACCAGCGGGCAGATTCTTTACCAGCGCGAAAACAGCCTGCAAGATGTGCTGGGTCTCAGCCGGGGCCAGTTGCGTTCGTTTCGCTGGAATGACTGCGCGATGGTCTTTCAAGGCGCGCAGAATGCCTTCAATCCCGTTTTGAAAATCCGCAAGCAATTTGAAGACACCGCCCGCGCCCATGGCTGGACAGACAAAGAAGCCATCAAAAAGCGCGCGCTTTCGCTGCTGGAGCTGGTGCGGCTCGACCCCGAGCGAGTCTATGAATCCTTCCCGCACGAGCTGAGCGGCGGCATGAAACAGCGCACCCTGCTGGCTCTTGGCGTGCTG
>OZ253483.1:0-503027 GCA_965261805.1 Phototrophicaceae bacterium
TGCCCGACGAGCCGCTGGTCTGGCTGCTGTTGAAGCAGGGCATTCAGACGCTCGGCTATGACGGCGCATCGGTGCGCGCGCTGCGACAGACCGACGAGAGCCGCACCTATTTTGAGCTGCCGATGGCTGCCCGGCGACGCCTGGGAGAACTGCGCGTCTCGGGCGATCAAGCGCTGGAGATGATATTGGGCGTTGGCGAGCGCATCATCCCCAACCACGCCGGGATACTGCTTCTCTTCTTCGGCGCTATCGACTCGCGATCTGGAAGCCCGGCAGATCCAGGAAATCTCGTCGCACTGCGCCAGGCATCCGCCAGCGCGCGCCATTCACCCTGAACTTGCCAGCAAACCCCGACAGCTGCATCCGCGAGTTGGCGGCGCTCTTCCACGCTTTATATGTGGCATGGAAGCTGAATGTGCCGCTGTTCATTGACGCCTGAGATCTCGCAGTCAGCGTATCGTCGTAGGGATGAGGCGGCGACTCGCTTGCAAGAGCGGAATCAACCGCCGCGCGTGGCCAATGCCAGCAGCAGCAGCGACAGCAAGATCATGCCAATCGCGCCGAAGGCATACACCTTGCCGAATAGCCGGCGCGCTTCTGACCCTTCGCTGAAGATGTCTGATATTTTCATGATGAGGGACAGTATACCCGTTTCAAGACCGCGACTCCAGATGCCCAGCCGTTCGGGGAGTGGCGAACTTGCTGGATATGGACCCCCCCTCGGTCCCCCCCCCCCCCCCCCCCCCCCGACAGGTCAGGGGGAGGCAAGCATTGGCTACCCTCTCCGTCCCGACGGGGAGGGGCTGGGGGTGGGGTTAGAAAGAGAACCATCCACCGATTTAGACACTCCCGCCGTTCGGGAGTGGCAAGGCACGCGCGGATTCTGTGCGCAGCTGCTACAATACAATCCGACAGCCAGACGGAACCAGCCATGTCAGCCATCCCCGCCGATTTCAACGGATTCATCGTCATCGTCAAGCGCGACTGCGAAACCTGCCAGCTCATCGCGCCGGTCTTGCAGCAGTTGGCAGCTGCCGGCGACTGCCTGATCGTTTCGCAGGATGATCCAGCTTTTCCGCCCGACATCGCCGCTGTGCGCGACGACCGCGATCTGGAAGCGTCGTATCGTCTCGATATCGAAATCGTGCCCACGATCATCCGCGCTGAAGCTGGCGCAGAAGTTGAGCGGCTGGTCGGCTGGAATCGTGAGGATTGGCGCGCTCTGACCAATGATCCCGCATTGGGCGCTGGCTTGGCAGCATTTAGCCCCGGCTGCGGCTCGAAGTCACTTGATCCTGGCATGCCGGAAAAACTGGCGTACAAGTTCGGTGATACGCAGCTGCAAGCCCGCCGCATCGAAGTCGCCCCGCTGCAGGACGAGCACGAACTGGCATTCGAGCGCGGCTGGTCGGACGGTTTGCCAATCGTGCCGCCCACAGAAGACCGTGTCCTGCGCATGCTGGCTGGGACGACGCGCGCCCCGGACGAAATTATCGGGGCCATCCCGCCCGACTTCGCGCCATGCAGCGTGGAAAAAGTCGCCATCAATACCGTCATGGCCGGCTGCAAACCGGCCTATTTGCCCGTGGTGCTGGCGGCGGTCGAAGCAGCCTGCCTGGACGAATTCTGCATGCACGGCCTGTTGGCGACCACTTACTTCGCCGCGCCCATCGTCACCGTGAATGGGCCAATCGCCCGCGAAATCGGCATGAACAGCGCGCACAATGTGCTGGGGCAGGGCAACCGCGCCAATGCCACCATCGGTCGCGCCCTGCAGCTGGTGATTCGCAATGTCGGCGGCGGCAAACCGGGCGGAGTCGACCGCGCCACGCTGGGACAACCTGGCAAAATCGGCTTTTGCTTTGCCGAGCGCGAACATGACTCGTATTGGGAGTCGCTGTCGGTCGAACGCGGATTCGCTCCCGACCAATCGACCGTCACGCTTTTCGCCGGCGGTGGCGTGCATGCGGTCGGCGACCAGAAATCACGCCAACCCGAGTCGCTAACCCGCAGCCTGGCGGCGCTGCTGCGCGGATTGCACCACCCCAAGCTCTATGGCGGTCCCGATGCGCTGCTGGTGATCTCGCCCGAGCACATGCGCGTCTTCCGCGAGGCTCGCTGGAGCAAGGCGCGCTTTCGTGAGGAATTGGACGGGCAACTGCGCAAGGATGCGGGAGAAATCGTGGCTGGCGCGAAAGGAATCGCCGAGGGAATGCCGGCGGCTATGGCTGGAAGGCGCGTATCGAAGTTTCGCGAGGGCGGCTTGCAGATCGTGCATGCGGGCGGTGGCGCGGGCATGTGGTCGGCGGCTATCCTGGGCTGGGCAGCCAGCGGCGCAAGGGGCAGCGTGCCCGTGACTGTGGCTGTAAAATCTTGAAGACGATTGTTGTCCACAAGTTCAATAAGGAGACTCGCCATGACCACCCTGCTAGACCCAACCAGCGAATCGCAGCCGGCCCAGCGCCAAGGGTTGCCGCGTCCGCAATCGCTCGCGGGCAAACGAGTCGGCTTGCTGGATATTTCCAAGCCGCGCGGCGATATTTTTCCTCGACCAGCTGGAGGCGAAACTGGGCTCGCTGGGCGTGGCGGCGCTGCGCTATAGCAAGCCAACCTTCGCTCGCGTCGCGCCTGCCGAATTGCGCCAGCGCATCAGCAGCGAATGCGACCTGGTCATCGAGGCGCTTGCCGATTGAGGCTCGTGCACGTCGTGCAGTGTGCACGACATCACCGAGCTGGAAGCGGGCGGCACCCCGGGCGTGTTCGTGGCCACGACAGAATTCGTCGATGCGGCGGACGCGCAAGGGCGGGCTTTGGGCTTTCACCCGGCCGCGCATTTTGTGCCGCACCCGATTCAAGACCGCAGCGATGCCGAAATCCGCGCCTTGGCAGACGCGGCCTTTGAAGAAATCCTGGCGAAGATCGTGGCCAGCTCAAGCGTAGCGGCTGAGCACCACCGCCGTGTTGTGCCCGCCAAAACCGAAAGAATTGCTGAGCACATGCTGCAGCGGTTTTGCCTTGCCGACCAGCGGCGTATAGTCAAGGTCGCATTCGGGGTCGGGATTTTCCAGGTTGAGCGTCGGCGGGATGAAGTTGTCGTGCAGCGCTTTGATCGAGAATATGGCTTCGGCAGCGGCGGTCGCGCCCAGGATATGCCCGGTCATCGACTTGGTCGAGCTGATGGGAATCTGATAAGCGACTTCGCCCAGGGCATGTTTGATAGCCAGCGTTTCGCTCTTGTCGTTCAGCTGCGTGCCCGTGCCGTGCGCATTGATATAGCTGATTTGCTTTGCGCCGATGCAGGCTTCTTTCAATGCGCGGCGCATGGCTTCGGCAGCATCCACGCCATCGGGATTGGGCGCGGTGACATGGAAAGCGTCTGAGGTATGTCCATAGCCCGTCAACTCGGCATGAATGGTCGCGCCCCTCGCCAGCGCATGCCCCAGGTCTTCCAGGATGAGCAGGGCAGCGCCTTCTGCCGCTACGAAACCATCGCGGGTGGCATCGAAGGGGCGGGCGGCTTTTGTCGGCACATCTTCGGTCGTCGTCAGCACTTTCATGTTGTTGAAGCCGCTGATGACCATGGGCATGATGCAGGCTTCGCTGCCACCCGCCACCATCACTTTGGCGCGCCCCATGCGGATCAGGTCGGCCGCGTCGCCCAGTGAATTGTTGCTGGTCGCGCAGGCGGCGGTGATGTTGTAGTTGGGTCCTTTCAAGCCGAAGTGCATCGACACGCGCGAGCTGATGCCATCGTGCAGCAGGGCGGGCACAATCACCGGGCTGACGCCGCGATGCCCCTTGGACTCGAAGCCTTGCAGCGCCTGCACCACCGTGACGATGCCGCCGATGCCGCTGCCGACCACCACGCCGACATCGTATTTGTTGTCTTCGGTGATGACGATGCCCGCGTCGTCCAGCGCTTCTTCGGCCGCGACCAGCGCCAGCATCTGCGCCCGATCCATGCGCCGCATCTGCCGTCGCCCGAACCTGGCAACCAGATCCAGGTCCTTGACCTCGCCAGCCACGCGATTTTCCACCAGGTCGGCGTCAAACAGGCTGATCCAGTCTATGCCCGACACGCCCGCGCGAATGTTCGCCCACGAATCTTCGACATTGTTGCCCACCGGGCAAACCAGGCCCATGCCCGTGATGACGACTCTTTTCTCTGCCATGCTCATGCTTCCGCTCACTTCGCGCATTATGCCCCGTTTTGCCGTGGTCCAGCAACCGCGACCACCATTTCATCCACGCGCAGGTAACGCCGCGCCGCCGCCAGCAGGTCTCGCCTGTCGATTTCCTTGACGCGCTCGGCATAATTCGCCAGATAATCCAGCCCCAGCCCATAACTCTCCATGCTGTGGATATGCGAGGCGATGCCCTCGTTGCTTTCCAGCTGCAGCGGCATGCGCCCCGTGAAGTAGCTCTGGTTGTCGGCCAGGTCGTCTTCGCTGACAAGCTCGCTGGCGAGACGCTCGATTTCGCTGCACATGGATTCTATCGCTTGCTCGATATTGTCGGGATTGACCCCGGCGCTGATCGTCCAGGGGTCGGGACCATGCCCGCCGCCCAGCCGACTGAAGGCGTAATAAGCCAAGCCCTGCTGCTCGCGCACGCTCTTGCCTATGCGCCCCATCATGCCGAATTCGCCCAGGACGCTGTTTGCCAATTGCGCCGCCAGATAATCGTCCGCCCGCCGCGCTGGTCCCACAATGCCCATGCTGATATCCGATTGCGTCTTGCCCGGCACAAATACATCCTGCCGCAGCGTCTCCGCCGGGGAGTCTGGCGCGTCAACAGTCCGCATGGGCGGCTGATCGTCATTGCGCCATTCGCCAAAAGCATCGGCTGCCAGCGCCACAGCCTCATCGGCGGCGACTGCGCCAACCACCACGATGATCATGCCGCGCGGACCAAAATGGCGCGCATGAAAATCGGCGAGATCGGGCACAGCGAGACTGGCGATCGTGTTTTCGTCTCCGCTGGGGCTGTAGTGATAGGCATGACAAGCGGGATACAGCGCCTCGCGCATGGCTCTGCCCGCCCGATAGCGCGTGTCGAATTGGCTATATTGCAGCCAGGTCAGGCGTTCGCCGCGCAAGCGCTCGACATGCTCCGCCGGGAAGACCGGATTGCGCAGGGCGTCGTTTGCCACATCAATCAGCAGCGGCAAATCTTCCGCCAGCGCCTTGCCCGAAAAACCGACCTTGTGCAAATGCGCGCGAAAGCCGAGGTCCGCGCCATTGTCTTCCAAAGCGCTGTGCAGCTGGTCAAAACTGCGCGTGGCTGTGCCGGTCATCAGCGTGCCGGCTGTCAATGAAGCCAGACCGTTCAGGCGCGGGTCTTCGTACAGGCTGCCCGCATGCAGCGAGCCCATCAGGTTGACCGATTGCACGGCGGGATTTTCATAAGCCAGCACGACAATGCCATTGTCCAGCTCGGTGCGGGTGATATTGCTGGCGCGGGGGATGCTGTCTCGTTGAGTCATGCCGGTGCCCCCTGTGGATCGGTCGGATGCAGATAGCCCACTACACGACTGCCTGGCGTCAAATAGCCTTGCGCCGCAGCCTGCACATCGGCGGCGGTCACGCTCATCAGGCGTTCGGCGTAGGCGTCAAACCAGCCCGTTTCGCCCAAAATGAAAGACTGCGCCAGCCAATAGGCTTGCCAGGTCACGCTCTCGGTGCTGTAGGCGAAGGCGGCACGCGATTGTTTGCGCGCCTTGCTCAGTTCGGATTCGCTGATGCCGTCGTTTTGCAGCCGCTCGATCTCATGCAGCAGCGCCGCTTCCGCTTCTTCGGGACTGCGACCATCGCGCAGGGTAACGAGAATGCTATACAAATAGGGATCGATGGTGGGCGTAAGGGATGCGCCGACGCTGGCTGCGATCTCGGATTTGACCAGCGCTTCGTACAGGCGGCTGGTCTTGTTGTCCGATGCGCCGCTGGAGCCGGTCAGCACCGCATCCAGCACTTTCAGCTTCATCCAGTCGGGGTGGGTGGCGGCTGGCGCGCGATGGCAGATTTCGCAGAAAGCCGTCTTGCCCGGACGCTCGACAGCCACTCGGCGTTGCCCTTGCTGGGGCGGTTCGGGACGGGCGAACAGCTCGGGCGTGGAACTGGCGGGGATGTCGCCAAAGAGCCGCTCGATCTTCGCCAGCATGTCGGCGCTGTCAAATGCGCCTACTGCGATGGCGCAGGCGTTGGCGGGGCTGTAATGATGCTGGTAATGCCCGTACAGGTCGTCGCGGGTCATCGTGCGCAGGTCGGTCTCATCGCCGATGATCTCGTGATGATAGCCATGCACGCGGAAAGCGGCGGCGCGCAGCTCTTCTTGCAGCCAGAAGGTCGGCTGATTTTCTGCGCCCTGCCGCTCGCTGATGATGACCGTGCGCTCGGATTCGGTCTCTTCGGGGTCGAAGAGCGCGTTGGTCATGCGGTCGGCTTCGGCTTGCATGGCGATGTCGATTTTGTCGGCGGGCAAGGTCTCGAAGTATTTGGTGGCGTCCATGCTGGTGAAGGCATTCCATTGTCCGCCAGCGCGGTCGATCTCGCGGTCGAGCAGGCCAGCGGGGAAGCGCGGCGTGCCTTTGAACATCATGTGCTCAACCCAGTGCGAGATGCCGGTGCGCCCCGTGGGTTCGTTGCGGCTGCCGACTCGATAGGCGAGCCACCAGCTGATGACCGGCGCGCTGTGCACTTCTTTGAGCAGAACGGTGAGTCCGTTGGGGAGGGTGTGGTGGGTGGTGGTGGAAATATTCAATGGTATACCCTACTTGCATTACTATTGGGTTCGCCCTATACTTAGCATCAAAACAAATGTTTTATCTGTATTGATGCAATGGGAGAATAGTAGTGGAGCGCAATCATGTCAACTGCCATAGAACGCGATACTGAGACTCTGATTGACAATCAGCTTCGAAACCTTGGTTGGGTTGACGAACCTGCGAACATTTGGAGGAATGTATGGAAGCAAGCTACCAAGACAGAACGCCAGAGCGATGCGCTTAGGGGTAGGCGACCAGACTTCGTTCTGTATGAATCCGGAACCGATCGCCCCATAATAGTTATCGAAGCTAAGCGACCATATTACGATCTCGCGCGTGCACTAAGGCAGGGCGAAGAATATTGTCGTGCCCTGGGCGCACCAATATGTTTCGCTACTGATGGCGTATATGTCAAAACCCTTCACATTGATTCACAGCAGCCGCTCTACAAGGACGGCGAAGAGGTCGACGAACTGATTAGAGAAGACTTGGCGCTTCAATTTGTGGTTCAGCGCACAAACGAAATCAATACAATGGACAGAAAGGTAATTCAGTCCAGACATGAGCTAATTCAGATATTCGAGACCGCAAACAACCTCCTTCGCAACGAAGGCCTTCAGGCTGGACTTGAGAGATTCACGGAATTTTCGAATGTACTATTCTTGAAGCTAGTCAGCGAATTGGAAGAGATAAAAGAACAGTCAGGTGAAGCTTCCGTCATCAAGAGAGATCTAAGATGGGATTTCTTCAAGGGCAAACACGGATACGAGCTTCTGAATTATGTGAATGACACCGTTTTGAGGTCATTTGCGGACAGATACGATGACAACGAAATCTTTGAGCCACTCCGCATCCGCAATCCACAGACATTGAAGCGCATTATCGACACCCTTGATCCATTGAATTTGACTGATGTCAATTCTGACATCAAAGGAGACGCGTTCGAATACTTTTTGAGACGATATATCAGTAGCCACAACAATGACTTGGGTGAGTATTTTACACCCAGACACATAGTCAAGACTTGTGTAAAGCTAGCCGAACCGCAGATAGGAGAAACTGTGTACGACCCGTTTTGCGGTACTGGAGGCATGCTCATTGAGTCCTTTCGTCATGTACACTCAAACATGGTCAGGAGTGCGCGTAACCTACGGCAGTTGACCGCTGAAACCGTCTTTGGGCATGAGATCACCAAGAATTCGCGCATTGCCAAGATGAACATGATTCTAATGGGCGACGGCCACAACAACATATCACGCCGCGATTCTCTAGAGAATCTCGATAAAGTGTCGAACAGCTATGACATCGTCATCACTAACATGCCATTTGCTCAAAAAACACAGTTTGGACATCTCTACGATATTCCGACTGACAACGGCAATAGCGTGTGCATTCAGCATTGTCTCAAAGCAATTGACCCCAATTCGGAGACTGGGCGTATAGTATTGATCTGCGGTGATGATGTGCTGGCAAATAGCAATAATCGCGAGTACGAGCGCCTGAGAGAGTACATTTTCAAGAACTCGACTGTGCACACAGTTGTTTCATTGCCGCCAGGTGTCTTCGCGCCGTATAGCAATACGGTGAAGACTAATATTCTCTATTTGACCAATGTGAGACGCGGTTCCAAACAGCGCTCATACAATTACTTCAAAGTAAAGAATGACGGGTTTACCTTCGCGCGCAATCGAGAACGAATCAAGTACGGTCCAAATGACCTGGATGCACTACTGATGCATCGGCATTCTGGCGACCACGAAAAGTTTACTGAAGTTCCTTTGGATGAAATACGAGAGAATTCGTATGTGATGATTCCCTTTCTAGGAACACAACTATCAGGCGAAGAGGCTGTTGTTTTGGGCGATATTACCACTGAGTCACGACGAAGGGCTGGGGAGGACTTTGAGAAATACGCAGTTGGAACAGTAGCCGCCAGGGCTCGATTGGAAGGAGGAGTGGTACATAAACTAGATTACTACAAGAAGGGATTCCATTCTCAGGATAGAAGCAGTTACAAGCTGGTGATGCCCGGTGAGTTCGTCTACCGAAAGGAAGGTGCTGACATCGGCAACTTTGGCTGGAACCGTTTTGCATATCCATTTGCAGTGTCACCCATTTATATCGTCTTCTCGATAGATGAAACTCGGGTGCTGCACGATTACCTATTCAATGTGCTCCGGAGCAACTTCTTTATGGAGGCTGCTGGTCAACTTATGATAGGAGTTGCTCGGGCAAACCTATCGTACAAGGACTTTTCGAAAATGCAGATTCCACTTCCTTCGTTAGAGCGCCAGCAGGAAATCGTAGACTTGGAAGCAGAAATACAGAAGCGCGTCAGAGACATTGACAAGCTGAAGGAGAATATCCAGGATCAACTGATCGACTTGTATGCAAGTAATCAATGATTTACATACTGTCTTGAGTTCCTAACCCCGCACCCGCCTCGCCAGCACCTTCCCGCCGCCGATATCCGCCACCCATTCCCCCACCGCCTCCACCGCCCGGTGCATGCCCAGCGTGCTGCGCGCATGGCCAATCGTCGTCAGCTTCACGATCCACTCGCCATCCCCAGCCCGCGGCGCCAGCATGATCATGGTGTGTTGCGAGATGCTCGGCTCTTCCACCACCACCTCGAACAGCGCGGCGCAGCGCTTTTCATCCAGCCAGGCGTGCAGAACGGCGATATGCGCGCCATCCACAGACCGCTTGATTGGCTCAAAGCGCGCGACAATCTCGGCGGCGGATAGCTGCGTCTGCAAGAGTAGATGCGGCATAGCGAACTCCTTGATGACGGGCGGATGCGCTACGGGAAACTCATCGCGACCATAGCGAAAATAATGCCCGCGCCGCCCTTCGCGATAGCCTTTTTCTTCGTATTTGGTGGGAAATCGCCCCGTCACTTCGGGCAGCCAGGGCGCATCATATTCGTTCTGCAAGCCTCGCGTGCTGGAAAGGATGTCATGCGCCATTTCGGCATAAGCGCGGATATCGGTGGCCAGCAGCAGACGTGCCGCCAATTTCCAGCCGACTGGTCAGCAGGTCGACCGTCCTGCGCTGGATGAGCCGCCGCCGTCCGTGGCGCTTCTTGAACCAGGGGTCGGGATAATTGATATGGAATTCGCGTACCGACTGCGGCTCCAGCAAGTGCCACAGGGCAGTCTCGGCGCGGCAATGGATGGGACGCACATTGGGCAGCCCGCGTTTTTCAATTCCAGCTTCGGCTTTTGCCATGGACTGGCTGGAGATTTCCAGGCCGATGATGTTGTGGTCGGGGCGAGTCTCGGCGAGGTGCAGCAGGTAGTCGCCATTGCCAAAGCCGATCTCGACGATCAGCGGCCCGATGCGTGGAAAGAGCTTTTCTTGCCGCAGCGGCCAATCGACTGTTAGCGCGCTCAGCTTGGGCAGCACAGGCCGACTGGATACGGACATCGTTTCTCTCCCATTCCCGCTTCGCCCACCTTAGGTTGCCCCCGTCCCGTCGGGCTGAGGACAGGCCAGGTCATTCAACCCCACCCCCAGCCCCTCCCCGACGAGTCGGAGAGGGGAGTTTCGGGAGCTTTCTCCCGACATGTCGACAGAATCCGCGCGTGTTTTGCCTCCCCCTGACCAGTCGGGGGGACCGAGGGGGGTTCAAGCCGGCGCCAGGGGTGGCTTGCGCTGCAAAGTCTCGGGCACGAGGAAGGTAAATATGCTGGCCGCCAGCAGTCCCGAACCGGCAATCACCCAGATCGCCGAGCTGAGCAGCAGCGCATCCGCAACCACGCCCACCACCAGCGGCGCGCCAGTATGCCCGAGGTCGCCGATGAGCCGCCAGACGCCCAGAAACTCTCCGCGCGAACCCGCCGGCGACAAATCCGAGCCGAGCGTCATCATGCTGCCCGAGCCCAAGCCATTGCCAATGCCGATCAGCGTAGCCGCCAGCAGCAAACCGCCGAAGCTCGCCGCGAAGGGCACCAGCGCCATGCCCAGCGCTTGAATGCCGAAGCAAGGCACGATAGCGAACTTGCGCCCATAACGATCCATCAGCCAGCCAGCGACCATGAACAAACTGAAATCCACCGCCACAGAAATGCTGATGATCAAGCCGATCTGGTCGACAGCCAAGCCCAGCGCATCGGCGGCGAACAATGGAATGATGACTGTGCGCCCGGCGCGGATCATCTGCCCGAAGACTTGCGCCGTGCCCGCCGATGCCAATATGCGCTTGTGCTGCTGCAGCACGGCAGCGATATGAAAGCCATGTCCAGCGTCCGAGGTTTTGCGGCGCGCGTTCTTCCTGCCCTGTGTGAAGGTGGCGATCAGCACGAAGCCGATTGCCGTCACCAGCGCGACAGCCAGAAAGGTCGCCCGCATGCCCACCATGCCCGCCAGCAATCCGCCTATGGCCGGACCAATGAATCCGCCCAGCCGATGCGTGCCGCCATACATGGATATCGCTTTGCCGCGCTGCCCTAGGTCGACATGGTTGGTGATGTAGACATGCGCCGAAACGGTATACATGGAGCGCCCGAAGCCGGTGATCAAACGCAGCAGCAGCACCACCCAAATGGACGAAGCGAAGAAGAGCAAGCCAAGCGAAACCGCTTTGATCAGCACGCCCATCATCATGACATGCTTGTCGCCAAAACGCCGCTGGATCATGCCGGTCGGCACATCAGCGATCAGCGTGCCGATGCCCTCGCCAGCCAGCACCAGACCAATCAGCACATAGCTAATCTCAAAGTCGACGGCATAAAGCGGCAGAATGGGCACGAGCAAGCCATAGCCCAAAGTGACCATCAGCGCCGGCAGATAGAATGCCAAAATCAGCGCGCGCAGGCCGCTATTCGGCTGTTTGACTCTCGGCAATCTCAGGGAGGCGGTTGGCATTCGGCTAGTCTAGCGACATTCGCCCATTTGCGAAACGACTAATCGCGCGAGCTTTCGCGGATGACTCTGCCCAGCGTCGCAATCGCTCTTTTGATGGCAGCTTCATCAACGCGCGTGAAGTTCAGCCGCATGGTGGACGAGCCGTCAGCGGGGTTGATATAAAAATACTTGCCGGGGACAAAAGCGACCTTCTGTTCCACCGCCCGCCAATACAGCGCCTCGCCATCCACGCCGGGCGGTCCTTCAAGCCAGATGAACATGCCGCCTTCGGGCTTGATCCAGCGCCAGTCGGCGGGAATATGCGCGTCCATCGCGTCCAGCATGATTGCCTGCCGCGGCGCATATAGCGCGATGATCCTGGGCACCTGCCGCGCGATGTAGCCGCCGCAGATGTATTCTGCAGCCAGCGCCTGGGCATAGGTATTGCTGTGCAGGTCTGCGCCTTGTTTTGCCGTGCACAGCCAGTCGTGGATAAGCTGCGGCGCCAGGCAGAAGCCCAAACGCAAACCCGGCGCGAAGATCTTCGACAAAGTGCTGACATAGACCACATTGTCGGGCGCGAATGTGTGCAGGGCTGGCACTGGCTCGCCACGATAGCGCAAGTCGCTATAGGGGTCGTCTTCGATCACCAGCGCGTTCATGCGCATGACGATGTCGGCGATCTGCTGGCGGCGCTCGCGGCTCATCGTGCGCCCGGTGGGATTTTGGAATGTTGGAACCAGGTAGATGAACTTGATTTTCTGCTGCTCCAGCGCGGCTTCCAAGGCTTCGGGCATGATGCCGTCGTCGTCGCTGGCGATGCTGACATAGTTGGGCTGGTAGGCGCCAAAAGCCGAAAGCGCGCCCAAATAACTGGGCGATTCCAGCGCGATACAATCGCCCGGGCTCAGCAGCACCTTGCCCAGCGTATCCAAAACGCTTTGCGAGCCATTGAAAACCAGCAGGTCATCGGCAGCAGCGACGATGCCTTTGCCCGCCAGGTAACCGGTCAGCGCATCGACAAAGGGCGCAAAGCCTTCTGTGCGGTCGTATTGCAGCGCCGCCGCGCCATAGCGATCCAGCACCGCTTCATTTATCTTGTACAATTCCTCGATAGGGAAAGTCTCCTCCGCAGGGATGCCGCCGGCCAGGGACACCATGCCTGGCTGTGATACCACCCTGAGGATTTCGCGTATCTGGTTGCGCTGCATGGTCTGCATGCGCTGGCTGAGCAAATGCTGGAAGTTAGCAGTCATATGGATCTCGCAGTTTTGATGCACCGGCAGAACCGGGCGATTCGCCAATCATCCCTTCATTACGCAAGTCAATCCAGGTCATTGTCAAAGCGCCGGTCGCATGAATCCATCTCCAGACCTGGCGAAGGGGCCGAGGAGTATTTTTCAAACCAGATAGTCGCGCAGGTTATGCGCCACTTGAGGATGACGCAGCCGACGCAGCGCTTCTTTCTCCAGCTGGCGGATTCGCTCGCGGCTCAAGCCAAATTTGTTGGCGATCTCTTCCAGCGTGTGCGGTTCGCCGCCGCCCAAGCCAAATCGCATGCGCAAGATGCTGCTTTGGCGCGGGGTCAACTCAGCCAGGACTTCTTCAATCGCTTCGCCCAGCAAGATCTGGGTGGCCGAGTCGACTGGGCTGACGGATTCCTGGTCTTCGATGAAGTCGCCAAACTCGCTGTCGCCATCTTCGCCGACCGGGCGTTCCAGCGAGGTGGCGTGCTGGCTGGCGTCCATCATGGCGCGCACGGCTTCGGCAGCCACTTTCAGCTCGGCGGCGATTTCTTCTGGCGTGGGTCTGCGTCCCAGGCTCTGCTCCAGGTCTTGCGAGGTGCGATACATCTGGCGGATGCGCTCGGTCATGTGCAGCGGGATGCGGATGGTGCGGGTCTTCTGTGCCAGCGAGCGGGTGATTGCCTGGCGGATCCACCAGGTGGCGTAAGTGCTGAAGCGGTTGCCGCGCGAATAGTCGTATTTGTCCACCGCGCGCATCAAACCGACATTGCCCTCCTGGATAAGATCGGGGAAGGGCAGGCCCTGCCCCATGTAGCGCTTGGCAATGCTGACGACCAGCCGCGTATTTGCCCGCCCCAGATGTTCGCGCGCCGCTTGGCCATCGCGCGCCATTTGCCGCAGGTGACGCCGCCAGCGCTCGCTTTTCTGCGCTACTTCCGGGCTTTTGAGGTGACGACTGGCTCGAAAGCCGCGCTCAATGCGCTTCGCCAAGTCGATTTCGTCAGCGGCGGTGAGCAGCGGTTCCTGCGCCATCTGCCGAAAATACAGACCGACCGGATCATCGGACGAAATGTGGCTGATATCGGCGACGGCTTTTTTGGGTAAGGCGATGCGCTCCGGGATATCCGGCTCTGCGAGGTCCGCTGCTTCGTTCAACAAACCGTCCGCAGTGACCACCGCATTGTCATGGCGCAATTCAATGCCGCGTTCTTCCATCAGGGTGAGCAGCTGGCGCAAGGCAACCCTGTCTTCGCGGTTGTCGTCCAGCAGCTCTTTAACCTGTTCGAAACTTACAAATCCCCGTTCTTCCGCAAACTCCACCAGCGATTGAATCACATCCCACCCTTTTCTTGTGAGGTGAATAAGGCGAAAACATTATTGGTGCAGCAAAATCATGCTATCGTACCAATTCCATTCTGCGCCAAAACACGGTCAAATGTCAACCGACATTTTTGTCGAATCTGCCAATGCCATCATTTGGAATCAAGCGCGACTGTCTCAGCCGCCAGCCGCTCTAGCGCCGCACAACCTTGTTCACGATGCCGAACCAAAATGGCGCGCCCTGCGCAGCCGCAACCACTGTCGCCGCGATGCCCAGCAGCTTCGCCAGCAGCAAGCCCGTCCAGCCGCCCGGATTATTCTCGGGCAGATAATTCCACAGGTTGCTCGGGTTGCTGCGACTGTCGTGATCGGCAGGCAGATCGTCGAGGTTCTGGAAGCTCCAGCCGATGGGCAGGCTCAGCGCTTCGAGATCGCCTAATTGATTGACGATGGCCGCGCCGCTTTGCACGGCATCTTCCAGTTGGGCAGCGCCTTCGGCACCGCTGGCTCGGAATTCGTCGTCCGCTCCGCCAACCTGGTCGCCCAAAGCGCCGCTCTGCACCGAATAAGTCGCTGTGCTGCTGATTTGCGCTCGTTGAGCCGGGTCTTCCCAAAGCGTCTGCGCGATATGCAGCGTGTCGATGTTGATCAACAGGGCGAAGCACAAAGCCACGATCAGCGAAAGCACTTTCATCTTGGCTGTGTAGGCGGCGCTGGCGCGATTCATGGCGCTGTTGAACCAGCCTTCCAGGTTGCCGCGCGCCTCCTGCATGTTCTCCGCGCCAGAAAGCACCGTCGCCAGCACATTGCGCAACTGGTCGTCTTCGACCTGTCGCACGCCTGCCAGCAGCGCAACATGGCCGGTCTGTCCCGCGCCCAGCCGGCTGATCTCTTCGTCTATCTGGCTGACGATATCCGCCAATGCCGCCCGATAACGCCGATCTTGCACATAGCGCAGTGAATTGCGCAGCTCTTTTGTATCCTGCCCGTCCCTGACCATGCGCTGCACCATCGCTCGAAAGCCGCGCCGTTCTGGTCCAGCCGGCATGCCATTCACTACATTGATCAGCGCGCCAAACAGCCGCTGGTCCGATTCGGCTTTGACTGTCGTCAGCACCACATCGACAAAAGTCGCTGGCTCAATAAAGTCGACAGAGGCGATCGGTCTGCGGGCGATTTTCTCGGCTTCGGCATGGGTGATGCGCTGGTTGGGCGCGACTGCATCGGCTTTGACCAGTTGGATCAGCGGATGCGTATATACCTTGGCGCGGATGACGGGGTCGGCAATCAAGCTGTTGATTGCGCCGCGCAGGTTTCTGGCGCGCATCTTGGCGGCGCGGGCGAAGAGCGTGTTGACCTCGGTGACTACGATGCTGAGCAGAATGATGACGAAAACAACGCCAACGACAACTTCTAAGATCGCAGTCAAGCCCAACCCTTTCCACGCCATGCCGTCATCGGCGCAGTCCTGGAATTCAGTATAGTGGAGTCCGTCATTCTCGCAAGTTTAGAGGCTGACGCTGTCGGGCGCAGGTGCCAGTGTCGCGCTGGGAGACGGTGGCTGTGTGCGCGTGACCGGTGGCGATGTCTCGATTGACGCGGGCGTGCGCGTTGGCGTTGGCGTGCGCGTAGTGGTTGGTGTGCGGGTCGGCTCGGGCGTATTGGTGCGCGTGGGGATGGCGGTCGGGTAAAGCGCGCGGATGATGTCTTGGTGCATGTAGACTTTCTCCAGACGCTTCGTCAACCGATTCTCGTCGATGAGATACCAATCGGCGCCGGGAACAGCGGCGATGACGCAAACGATCGTGCCCTGTGGCAGCGCGGCTTCAATGCGGCTGTCGGTATCGGGCTGGGCGCGCACGATAGCCTCGCGCACGATGACTTCAAAATCCTGGCAGTCTGGCACCGGCGTGAAGCTGGGCAGCAGAGTCGGCGCGATAGATTCAAGCTCGCGGATGCGCAGGGCGGTGGATGTGCTGCCCACAACGGCTTGCTGCGTAGATTCAACGACCGTCACGCCTGTCGCAATGAAAGTTTGGATGCCCAGCCATAGATAATAAACGCCAAACACGATCGCGATGCCGAGCAGTATGATAAACCAAGAAGGTGGTCCGCTGCGTCGCATATCCGTGCTTTCCTCGCTGCCGCTGCATCTACAGTAGCCGATTCTCGCAGGCTTGCAATATGGGCGGCCTGGCATATCATGCTGCTTCAACGGGTTGGCCAGACTCGCGCCCGAATCAACCAGAGACGAGACCCCGCTTTGCGCCTCCTGCGCCACCTGCTGCTGCTGATTTTGTCGCTGACTGCCATGCCCCTCGCCAGCGCGCAGACGGAGCTGACCATCTACGCGGCGACATCCCTGACCGACGCTTTTGAATCTTTGGCGTCAGCATTCGAAGCGGACCAGCCGGGCATCTCGCTGCGCCTCAACTTTTCCAGCTCGTCCAGCCTGGCGGCGCAGATCATCGCCGGCGCCCCGGCAGACATTTTCGCCAGCGCCAACGAGAAACAGATGGAACTGGCGGTGGCAGATGGGCGCATAGACGGCGAGACCGCGCGCACCTTCGCGCGCAATCGGCTGGTCCTGGCAGTGCCGGTTGATAATCCAGCCGGCATCGGATCGGTTCGCGACCTGGCAGACGAAGGCTACTTGCTGGTGCTGGCTGCGGCAGGCACGCCCATCCGCGCATATACTGATGCCATGCTGCAATCGCACCATGACGAATTTGGCGCGGATTTCAGCCGGCGAGTCCGGCGCAATCTGGCTTCCGAAGAGAGCAATGTTCGCCAGGTGGTGGCGCGCCTGGCTCTGGGCGAGGCTGATGCCGGTATCGTCTATCAGACCGATGCGCATGGCGATGTCGCCGATCAATTGCTGGTCATCGAGATCGACGCGGCGCGCAATCAACTGGCTGCCTATCCCATCGCGCCTTTGTCCGACTCGGCAAATCCCGACTTGGCAGCGCAGTTTATCGACTTCGTTCTGGACGATGCGGGCCGGGAAATTCTAACCGAACACGGCTTCTGTCCGCCTGTTATACTGGATGCTGAACTGCCCAAGGACGCAAAACCAGCGCCGACTAGCCAAGCCACCGATGAAGATGCCGAAGCGGAAGACAACCACTGCCCCGCCACGCCAATTGAAAACTGACAGGCTGCTGCTCTGCGCCGTCAGCGCATTTGCCTTCTTGCTGCTGACGACGCCGGTTTTTGTGCTGCTGCTGCAGGGCTTGGCATCACAAGCCTGGCGCGACCTGCCCGATTCGTCCGCGATAGGGTCGGCGGTGCTGCTGAGTTTCGCTTCGACCGCCGTCGTCGTCTGCCTGGCTGCGCTGCTGGGCACGCCGCTGGCCTTCGTGCTTTCGCGCTATACATTTCGTGGCAAGCAGTTCGTCAGCCTGTTCATCGAGCTGCCCATCGTGATGCCGCCGGCGGTGGCGGGCCTGGCGCTGCTGCTGACCTTTGGCCGGCGCGGCGCGATCGGGTCGCTGCTGGCAGAAGCCGGCATCCTCATCCCCTTCAGCATCGCCGCCGTCATTCTGGCGCAATTCTTCATCTCTGCGCCCTTTTATATTCGCTCGGCGCAAGTCGGATTTAGGGGCATCGCCCCGGAGATCGAAGACGCGGCGCGCGTCGATGGCGCTCATGGCTGGCTGATGTTCTGGTACATCACGCTGCCGATCGCCTGGCGGTCGCTGGCCTCGGGCATGATCCTCAGCTGGGCGCGCGCGCTGGGAGAGTTCGGCGCGACTATCCTCTTTGCCGGCAACTTGCAAGGCAAAACGCAGACCATGCCCCTGCTGGTCTACAGCGTCTTCGAGCGCGACATCAATGCCGCGATCTGGACGGGACTGATTCTGATTGTGCTCGCATTGGCGGCGCTATTTTTGTCGCAACGGTTCGCCAGCGCGCAAGACAGACTCACTCGCTAGGAGCTACACCATGACCAGGAAACCGCGCGTCTTAATCTTGTGTACCGCCAATTCGGCCCGATCGCAAATGGGCGAAGGCTTGCTGCGGCATCTGGCGGATGGACGCGTCGAAGTCTTCAGCGCCGGAGCAAAGCCTTCCTCTGTCAATCCATATGCCATCCGCGCCATGCGCAAGCGCGGCATCGAAATCAGCGGTCAAAGCTCCGACCGCATCGACCAATACCTGGCGCAGTCTTTTGATTATGTCATCACCGTCTGCGACAACGCGGCAGAAAGCTGCCCGGTATTCCCCGGGCCCGCCCGCCGCATCCATTGGAGCTTCCCCGATCCAGCCGCGGTCGCTGGCGATGACGAGGCTGTGCTGGCGTCCTTCATCAGCGTGCGCGACGGCCTGGAAGCGAAATTGCGGCAGTGGCTGGACAGCCTCGACCAGTCCGACCAGGGTAGTTTCTCAAACTAAGGAGTGTATATGGTCTCAGCCAAACATTATGACTTGCAAGCAGTGTTTGACGCGGCCGGCGAAACCGGGGTATTCAGCAAGCACGCGACGCAGCTAATGGCTTTGCATGGCCGCGTCAGCCAGCTCGAGGCGCCGCTTGTCCTGGAATGCGGGGTGCACTTGGGTCTGTCGACTGGCGTGTTGGCCGATGCCTGCGAAAAAACCGGTGGACGGCTTATCTCGTTGGATATTGAGGACTGCTCAGACGCGATCACATCCGATTGCTGGACTTTTCTGCAAATCGATGACACCAACCAGGCTAGCGTTCTGCAAGCCGCGCCGATTCTGGCAGAGGGGATTGATCTGCTGCTCATAGATAGCTGGCACGCCGTCCGGCATGTGAGGCGCGTGCTGGGCCTGTGGTATCCACTGGTGCGCCAGAGGGGCTGGGTCGCTTTTCATGATGTCGATCCTGGTCCGTATATGCGCGGGCAACGCAAGGACAACATTGAAAGCGAGATCGTCTGGCGCGACAAAGCGCAGTTCATCATGGATTTCTTTTATGCCAACGAAGACGATCTGCTATTGGAGATCCTGTACGGCGACATGGGCATGGCGATCATGCAGAAGCTCGCCCCCATGGACAAGCCTCCGCAGCCGCCACGCCATATTCGGCCGCGTCGTGCCAGCCTCTATTCGCTGGCACGGCGACTCACCGGACGCAACTGAATGCTTTGCCCGTGATGCGCCGCGCAGGCTGACACGCTACAGTTGACAGGATTCGCGTCTCGTTAGGCTTTAGACCGAATCCATATTCTCGATGATGCGCGTGGCGAACTCGCTGGTTGGCACCTTGGTGGCATTTTCCATCTGGCGCGCAAAGTCGTAGGTCACATAGCGCTGGTCGATGGTCTTTTCATAGGCGCAGGTGATCAGCTCAGCCGCATCAAACCAGTCCAGGTGCTCCAGCATCATGACGCCGCTGAAGAGCAGCGAGCCAGGATTGACCATGTCCAGGTTGGTGTATTTGGGCGCGGTGCCGTGCGTGGCTTCGAAGAGCGCGATCTCGTCGCCGATGTTGGCGCCAGGCGCGATGCCAACGCCGCCCACTTCCGCCGCCAGCGCATCGCTGAGGTAGTCGCCGTTCAGGTTGGTGGTGGCGATCACATCGTGCTCGCGCGGACGCAGCAGCATCTTCTGGAACATGATGTCGGCGATGGTATCTTGCACCAGGATTTTGCCATTGGGCACGGTGCCGTCATGCTGGCTCGCCACCTCATCCCAGGAGATCGTCTGTTCGGGGAATTCTTCGGCTGCCAGTTCGTAGCCCCACTTTTGGAATGCGCCTTCGGTGAACTTCTGGATGTTGCCCTTGTGCACCAGGGTTACGCTGCTGCGCTTGCGGTCAACGGCATACTGGATGGCGGCGCGGATGAGTCGTTTGCTGCCGAAGGGGCTGATGGGCTTGATGCCCAGCCCGGCATCTTCAAAGAAATTGGTCGCGTCCATCTCTTCGCGCAGAAACTTGGCCAGCTTGGCATTCTCCGGCGTGCCCGATTCGAATTCAATGCCAGCGTATGTGTCTTCCGTATTTTCGCGGAAGATGACGACATCAATATCTTGCGGCTGCTTGAGCGGGCTGGGCACGCCATCGTACCAGCGCACCGGACGCACGCAGCTGTATAGATCGAGCACCTGGCGCAAAGTCACATTCAGGCTGCGGAAGCCGCCGCCGACCGGCGTAGTCAAAGGACCCTTGATGCCGACTTTGTATTCGCGGAAAGCCTCGAAGGTCTCTTCGGGCATATAGTCGCCAGCGTAGATGTCCGCCGCTTTTTCGCCCGCATAGACTTCCATCCAGCTAATCTGCCGTTTGCCGCCATAAGCTTTTTCCACAGCCGCATCCCAAATGCGTTTGCTGGCGGTCATGATGTCATAGCCGATGCCATCGCCCTCAATGAAGAGCAGGACAGGATTGTCTGGCACCTGCATCGCCCCGTTGGCGAAGCTGATTTTCTCCCCGCTGCCGGGCACTGTGATCTTGTCGTAAGCCATTGCGAGCGCGCCTCCTGTTGTCGGCTGTGAAAGACAATGCGCGGCATTATAGCACAGGTGCCGCCGCGTCAAACAGGCATATTCATCCGCCCGGCAGACAACCCTGGAGCGGCAAAAAAACAGAGCCGCCACTACGAAAAGAAACGGGTCTATGCCGGGTCGCCAGCCTGTGCTAGACTGGTTTCGCTGGCCACAGACCATGACATGCCGGGCCACGGCATGAATAGCAGGGCATTGCAGCGGCATAACAAGGGAGCATTCATCCACATCTGCACAGCAGCACCATAGACCCCACACAAGCCCGCGGCGTTGCTTGACGGGCGATTTGCATTTGGAGCAAACCAATCATGACAAGAAAACAGAAATTCAAAATCACGCCGATCGGCGGCCTGGGCGAGATCGGTAAAAACATGACGCTGTTCGAATATGGCGGCGATGGCTTTCTCATCGACTGCGGCATCATGTTCCCCGCCAACGACATGCACGGAGTCGATTACATCATCCCCGATTTTCGCTGGTTGGAAGAGCGCGGCGACATCAAACTGCATGGCGTATGCTTCACGCATGGGCACGAAGACCACATCGGCGCGACCGCCCACCTCATTAAAGCCTTCCCGGACCTGCCGCTGTTTGCCACGCCGCTGACAGCCGGCTTGCTGCAAGTCAAGCTCAAGAGCGCGCGCTTGTTGAAAACGACCAAGCTCAACATCTTTGAAGCGGGCGACAAAATCCAGGTCGGCCCCTTCAAGCTGGAAAGCTTCCATGTCTGCCACAGCATCCCCGATTGCGTCGGCTATGGCATCAACACGCCCTTTGGCATGATCGTGCATACGGGCGATTACAAGTTCGACAACACGCCGGTGCACGGGCGCAAAACCGACTATGCGCGGCTGGCCGGCTTTGCCCAGCGCGGCGTGGCGCTGCTGCTGGCCGACAGCACCAACAGTGACAAGGCTGGCTGGACAGAGTCGGAAGCGGTGATCGCGCCGGCTTTGGACCGCGTTTTTCGTCAGGCGAAAGGGCGCATCATGGTCGCCACATTCGCCTCGCTGATGTCGCGCGTGCAGCAGGTGGTCAATGCGGCGCGCGCGCACAAACGCAAAGTCTGCATCACGGGCTATACGATGTCTGAATACGCCAAAATCGCGCGCAAGCTCGGCTATTTGGATGTCGGCGACGATATGCTGGTCACAGTCGCCCAAGCCCAGCAGCTGCCGCCGCACAAGATCGTTTTCATGGTGACGGGTTCGCAAGGAGAGCCGTCCGCTGTATTGGGCAAGCTGGCGGCCGGGCGTCATCGTCAACTGGATGTGCGCAAAAACGACACCATCATTTTCTCGTCGCATCCCATCCCCGGCAACGAAGAAATGGTCTATCGCACCATCAACCGACTCATCGAACGCGGCGCCGATGTCATCTATGACGCCATCGAATCCGTGCATGTTTCCGGGCATGCCTGCCAGGAAGAAATGCGCCTGATGCTCAACCTGACACAGCCCAAGCGCCTCATCCCGGTGCATGGCGAAGTCCGCCACCTGCATCTGCATGCCAAGCTGGCTATCGACAACGGCATGCCAGCCGAACATGTCGCGACAATTGAAAATGGCATGACTGTCGAGCTGGACGGGCGCGGCATCACAATCGGCGATCGGCAGCCGGGCGGCTATGTCTTCGTCGATGGCAGCAGCGTTGGCGGTGTCGGACGAGCCGTCATCCGCGACCGCGAGATCCTGGCGCAAGACGGCTTCGTGCTGGTCAGCGTGAATGTCGATCGGCGCAGCGGCAAATTGCTGGAGCAGCCGCGCATCGTCTCGCGCGGGTTCGTCTACTTGAAAGATGCCGAGGACTTTCTCGACAACATCCGCGACAAGGTGACGCGCGTTGTCAACAGCAATCAGCGCATGAATGGCAACCGCCAAAACCTGGTCGAAGAGAGCCTCAGCAAATTGATCTACAGCGAGACCAAACGCCGCCCCATGATCTTCAGCATCATCAACGAAGTCTAGCTGGCAGCGCACAGAAGGATTACGCCAATGCAGAAGCCTGTCATCCGCGCGCGCGAAGTAACGCGCCAGTTGAAGCTGGGGACGCATATTGTGCATGCCCTGCGCGGCGTCAACCTGGAGATTCACCGCAATGAAATGGTCGGCATCATCGGTCCATCGGGCAGTGGCAAGAGCACGCTGCTGGGCATCATCGGCGGCCTGGACAGCCCCACCGCCGGCAGCGTGGAGATTGATGGCGTCGAAATCTCGCGCATGAATGAATCCCAGCTCACCGATATCCGCAACCAGAAGATCGGCTTTGTCTTCCAGTTCTTCAACCTCATCCCCACATTGACCGCGGTCGAAAATGTCGCGCTGCCGGTTGAATTTGCCCAGATGCGCCGTCACCAGCCTTTCAGCCGCGCCAGAGACTTGCTGGAGATGCTGGGTTTGGGCGAGCGTTATAATCACAAGCCCAACGAGCTGAGCGGCGGACAGCAGCAGCGTGTGGCGATCGCCCGCGCCCTGGCCAACGACCCGCCCATCTTGCTGGCGGACGAGCCGACTGGCAACCTCGACTCGCATTCGGGAGAAACAGTGATGGCCGCGCTCAACGCCATCCGCGATGAAAACGGCACCACCGTCGTGCTGGTAACGCATGATCGTTCGCTGGCCAGCCAAATGGACCGCGTGCTGCTGCTGGACGATGGCAAGATCACCGATGGCGGCCAGGGGCACGGCTAGCTCGGCGGGGGTGTCGCGTTTGCCAGCGCAGGCGTTATACTGCGCATCCGCATCGCAGCGAGGAGATGGGAATCGCCCATGTTGGATGAACATTATACTGTCGAAGTAGCCGGCATCCGGCGCGATCTGCCGCTGATGGATATCAAACCGGGCGTCAGAATCGCCATCCTCAACATCCTGGGCGATGCCGAATTCGTCAATGCCGCTGGCGCGCAATTGGCAGGAAAGCTGCGCGACCGCGATATCGACATCCTGGCAACAGCCGAGGCGAAGTCGATACCGCTGGCGCACATGCTCAGCACCGAGCTGGGCTTGCCCTATGTCGTCCTGCGCAAATCGCACAAACCCTATATGGGCGATGCCCTGCAAAGCGAAACCCTGAGCATCACCACGGGAAAACCGCAAACGCTCTATCTGGATGAAAAAGACCGTCAGCAGGTCGCGGGAAAGCGCGTCGCGATCATCGACGATGTCATCTCCACCGGCAGCACCCTGCAGGGCATGCGGCTGATCATGCGCAAAGCAAAGGCGACAGTCGTCGCAGAAGCCGCCATCTTTACCGAAGGCGACCGCGCGCAGTGGCACGACATCGTTTCGCTGGGACATCTGCCCGTCTGGGTTGATGATTAACGGACGAAAACGCCGCGATAACCGAAGCGAAGATGACGCAAACGCATCGAAATGAACGACTCGGCCTCGTCACAACTTTCTGCCAAAGCGACGATTTTTCTGTCTTTCGCCTTGATCGCGCTGATCGTGGTTCTTGGCGGGCTTTTGTGGTTTTCGCGCCCCGAGCCGACCAGCATCACCATCCATCCGCCGCCGCCCACCGACACGCCCATGCCCACGGCCACGCCAGGTCCGTTGCAGGTCTATGTCACGGGCGCGGTCGTCAATCCAGAGCGCATCTATAGCTTGCCAGCCGGCAGCCGCGTCGACGATGCTGTGAAGGCTGCTGGCGGTTTCACAAGCGCTGCCGACCAAACCCGCATCAACCTGGCAGGCCTCCTGCGCGATGGCGACCAGATCCATGTGCCGGCCATCGACGCGGACGATATTGAGCTGCCGACTCCCTTGGGTGGCGAGAAAGTGCGCATCAACAGCGCAACCCAATCCGAGCTTGAATCGCTGCCCGGCATCGGTCCCGTGACCGCCGCCAGCATAATCGAATACCGCGAAGAGGCGGGCAGCTTTGAGGCGTTGGACGATCTGGCCGAAGTGCCCGGCATCGGACCCGCCACGCTCGAAAATCTGCGCGACCTTGTCGTCTTTGATTAACGGATGCGCGCGCCTGTCCTGGCATCAAAGAATTGCGCTTTATCCCAATCGAGCCGGCAGTGTATGGTGTCGCCGGGCGCATGCCTGTCTTCCAGCCCCACCTTGATGCGCCAGCGCCGCTTGCGCAGCCAGACCTCCAGCAGCCGATATTTCTCCGCATAAAAAGGAATGGAACGTTCGACTGTGGCCGGGGTGCCTTCGCCAGCCGCGGTCAGGTGAACGAACTTCGGGCGAATGCCCAGGATGACTTCGCTGCCATCGGGATGCGGGCAGGGCAGGCGTGCCCGACCCATATAGCTGCCGTCCCAATAGCCCTGGCTGACCCGTCCCCAGAAGCTGTTGATGGTCGGCGTACCCAGAAACTCGGCGACGAAGAGGCTGTCGGGGTCGTCATGCAGCGCTTGATAAGCGCCGCTCTGGACGATGCGCCCGGCATTGATGACGACGATGCGGTCGGCCACGCTCATGGCTTCGACCTGGTCGTGCGTAACATACACCAGCGTTACATTGAATTCCTGGATCAGCCGCTTCAGCTCGACGCGAGCTTGACCTCGAAACTTGGCATCCAGGTTGGCGAAAGGCTCATCGAACAGCAGCAGTTCCAGGTCGCGGGCAAAGGCGCGGGCGATAGAAACGCGCTGTTTTTCGCCGCCAGACAGGTGCCGCGGGAATCTGCCCATCAAGCTTTCGATTTCGACGCCGGTGATCCTGGCGACTGTCTCGACATGCGCGGGCACTTCGTCTTCCCGGTCGCGCAGCCGCAGGAAAAAGCCGACAGTCCGCCGACTCTCCCAGTGCGGGATCAACACATAATTCTGGAAGACCATGCCGATGCCGCGCTCCTCGACCGGTATGGCATCCAGCGGCGCCTGGTTATAGAGGACACGCCCGCTGTCGGGCTGCTCCAGGCCGGCGATCAAACGCAGCAAAGTTGTCTTGCCACAGCCCGAGGGACCCAGCAGGACAACCGCCTCGCCATCGTCGATATGCAGGTCGAAGTCTTCTATAGCCAGCACGGGGGTCAGCCGGCGACTTTTGTCATAATAGGTTTTGCATACTTTTTCCAGCGTAATGGCGCGCATCGTTTTTCCGCAGCCTGCGTATAGGACAAGAGCATAACATACGGCACGCTGTCCGCGCCGGGACTGGCAGATTTGGCAGGCGCTGATACAATTGATGAGCATTGAGTGATTGCGGAGGTCACTTTTGCAGCCGACTATCCAGCCCGACACGATCCCCATAACCAGCGCGACCGACTGGCAGCCCGATCCAAAATCGCCGCGCCGCCGCCCTCCCTGGATTCGCGTTCGCGCGCCCAGTGGAGAAAACTACGAGCGCGTGCGCGACCTCATGCGCAGCAAGACTCTGCACACCGTCTGCGAAGAAGCGCAATGCCCGAACCTGGGCGAATGCTGGGGCAAGGGCACCGCCACCTTCTTGATGATGGGCGACACTTGCACGCGCAGCTGCGGCTTCTGCGATATCAAGACCGGGCGTCCCAGCCCGCTCGACTGGGGCGAGCCCAACCGCATCGCCGAAAGCGTCCGCGCCATGGGCTTGCAGCATGTCGTAATCACCAGCGTCAATCGAGATGAACGAGCCGATGGCGGCGCGCCGATCTTCGCCATGGTCATCCGCCGCATCCGCCAGTTGCAGCCGGGCTGCTCCATCGAAGTGCTCATCCCCGATTTCAAAGGCAGCGAGTTCGGGCTGAAGATGGTGATGGACGCCCAGCCAGAGATCCTTAACCACAATGTGGAAACGGTGCCGCGGCTGTTCAAGCGCGTCCAGCCGCAAGACCGCTATGAATGGGCGCTTTCTACGCTGCAAAATGCCAAGCGCATGGACGGGCTGGTGCTGACCAAGAGCGGCATCATGCTGGGCTTGGGCGAAACGCCCGATGAAGCGCGCGAAACCATGCGCGATTTGGCATCTGTCGGCGTTGACATCTTGACGCTGGGACAATACTTGCAGCCCAGCAAACGGCATCTGCCCATCGAGCGGTATTATACGCCGCAAGAATTCGCCGAGCTGCGCGAAGCTGGCTTGGCTATGGGATTCAAATGGGTGGAGAGCGGTCCGCTGGTGCGCAGCAGTTACCGCGCCGCCGAACAAGTCCGCGAGCTATCGCGGCTGGAGCATTTTCGTCTGCACGAAGCGCGTTTGGGCTAATGCGCCCGAGCCAAACCGCCGAGAAAATCCAAGGAGAGCATCATGAGCGCCTTTTTTGCCAATCGCCGCGGGCAAGCCGAAGCCGACGCGCCAGAACCGGCCGCACTCGTGCCAGCCGGGCGACTGATCGGCTTTGACACCGTTATCGGCGCGAACACCCATATCGAAGGAGTCTTCACCAGCAGCGGCAATGTGCGCATGGATGGACAATTCAGCGGCGCGCTGGAGATCAGCGGCAATATCCTGGTGGGAGAATCCGCCGATATCCGCGCCGACATCAACGCCCGCAACATCTCTATCGCCGGCAGCGTGCGCGGCAATGTCTGCGGCAACAAAGTGCAGCTGCTGCGCACCGGGCGCATCTGGGGCGACATCACCGCATCGGCGCTGACCACCGAAGAAGGCGCGTTCATTGATGGCAAGATCAACATGAGCGGGCATGAGGCGCTGCGCGAAGAAGACGCCGACGAAGCCGCGCAAGAAGCCGATATGGATTGGCACGAACCGCCAACAGAGTCCGCCGATCAGCCGGAAGACAATGACGCGGAAGCGGAAGAATCCGCTGACTGAGGCCCGCTTGTTTCTGGGCGAATGGTGGTTTTTCGGGCGATGCGCCCCTACAGCGATTTTGCTGTCAGACCGCCATCCACAACGAACACCGCGCCGGTCGTGTAATCGGACGCCGGTGAAGCCAGCAGCAGCGCCAAACCAGCGATATCCCGTGGCTGGCCAATCCGCCCAGCTGGCGTCTGCGCAAGCACTTGCTCCAGGAGATCGGGATTGCCCCACAGCGCCTGCGCGAATTTCGTCTGCACCAGTCCTGGCGCGATGGCATTGACCTGGATATTGTCCGCGCCCAGCTCTTGCGCCAGCGTCTGCGTGAGACTGATGATTGCCGCCTTGCTGATGCTGTAGATGCCTTGGTAGCGGCCTGGCTTCAGCCCAACAATTGACGCCAGATTGATGATCTTGCCGCCGCCGCTTTGTCGCATGGCCGGTGCCGCCGCTTGCGTCAGCCAGATATTGCCCATCAGATTGACATCCAGAGTTTTGCGCCAAAAGCTGTCATCCGCCTCGAGGACAGAGCCGAAGTGCGGGTTGGTCGCCGCGTTGTTGACCAGAATGTCCAAGCGTCCGAACCGGGCGATCGTCTGCTCAACCAGTTGGCGAAGAGCGGCTTTTTCGCCATTGTGAGCCGCGATCCCCAGCGCCTGCCCGCCCGACGCATTGATCTCGGCCGCGACTTCGTCCAGCGATTCCTGTCGCCGGCTCGATACGACCACTGCGCAGCCAGCCCGCGCCAATTCTCCAGCGATGGCTTTGCCGATGCCCCGCGATGCGCCAGTGATTATGGCGACCTTGCCAGTCAGGTCGAATGCTGCGCTCATGCCAATTCGCCTCGTTGATGCTGGCTCGCGCGCTCGGGCGGGATGCTGCCCAGCAAGTTCATGCCCATGCGCCGCAAGTCGTCTTGATGATGCACGCGCCGATCGAGGTGTTCGGCGAGCAGCGCTAATGCCAGCCCAAGCAGCAGCCCGATGCCAATCTGCAGCAGCGGACGCAGCCGCTCGGACATAGAGGGCGAAACCGCGCCGATCCAGGGCACATCCAGGATAGAAATCTGAGCGGCTTGGCCACGCAGTTGGGGGAAGTAATCGGCATTCCGCTGCGCCAGCACGACCTGCACGGCATCTGCTATCATTGCCAGCGCATCGTGGTCATGGTGACTCAAATAGATCACGCCGACCGAACGCGAATTGTCTGCGGCGATGCCCAATCCGCCCAGCGAATCGGCTGCTTCGTCCAGCTGAGCCGCCAGTTCATCACGAAATCGCGAGCTGCGCGCCCAGTCGGTGAAGGCATTCACCACCAGCTCCGATGCCAGCCAGGTGTCCATGAAGCTGTCTTCGATAGAAAGCAAATCTGGCGGCTGCGCGGCGCTATAACGAATCTGCAGGGTGTATCCGCGCGGCGCATCGTCCAGCAGAGCCGGCACGGACAAGCCAACGGCAGCGGCGAAAGGCAGCAAGATCAGCCACCAGCGGCGTGAGAGCAAACGAAGTGCGCTGGCATAGTCCATTGCTTCTACCTCTTTGCTATGGCCACGGGATCGTCATAATGATAGTTGCGATTTGCCCGTCGCGCCGCCCAGGCACCGTCTATGAACGAACTGATTCGCTTGCAAAAGGCGCTGGTGTCGAACTGCCGGGCGTGGCTGCGAAGCTCCTGGGGATTGTAGGCGAAGGCATCGAAGTTTCGCCAGACTGCCTTCAAGCTGTCGACAGTTAGCTGGTCGAAGAATGCGCCCGTCGCGCCTTCGATGACTGTATCCAGCGCGCCGCCACCTCGGTAGGCGATGACAGGTCTGCCAGCGGCCTGCGCTTGCACTGGCGTTATGCCGAAGTCTTCCAGACCCGGGAAGAGCAGCGCGCGACACTGCGCCATCAGCGGCGGCAAGTCGGCGTCCGGGACAAAACCCAGGAATTCGACCGTGTCGCCCGCCAGCGATTTCAGGCGCGCCAAATCGCGCCCCGCTCCAGCGATTTTCAACGGCAGCCCCAGCTCGGAAGCCGCCCGCACAGCCAGGTCGATGCGCTTGTATGGCACCAGGCGCGATACGATCAGGCAATAATCCTGGACTTCGCCAGTGGAACAGGGTTGGAAGCGCGAAGTATCCACGGGCGGATGGATGATAGTCGATTCGCGTTTGTAGTATTTGCGAATGCGCGCTTGCACGGCGCTGCTGATGGCGATGAAATGAGAGACTCGCTGGGCAGCGGCATAATCCCAACGGCGCAGCCAGGCCATCAGCGGACGCAGCAGCCGCTCGGTCATCTCGCCCAGCCCTTCGCCGGCCAGGTATTCGTCCAGTTGCCAGACATAGCGCGTCGGCGTCAGGCAATAGCAGATATGCAGCGCGCGCGCATCAAAGCGAAGCCCATGGCAGAAGCCGCTTTTGTTGCTCAAAATCACATCATAGTCCGTCAGCCGCAGATTGCCCCAGGCCAGCGGATACAGCGGCAGGTACATCTGATGGCGGCGGTGAACAGCCGGCAGTTTGTCCAGCCACAGCGTGCGGATATCCCAATTCTCATAATGCGGCGGCATGGCAGCGGGCGCATACATGCTGGTGAAGACCGGGCTGGCTGGATATTGGCGCGCCAGGACTTCCAGCACATCTTCTGCGCCGCCGATCTGGTTCAGCCAGTCATGCGCCAGAGCGAGCTTCACGCGCCACTCCTCTCTGTTCGCAGCGCTGCGCGGACCGGCGCGAAACTCCCCCGATGCGCCGGGCAGGGACCATGTTGCCGCAAAGCATTAAGGTGCGCGCTCGTGCCATAGCCTTTGTTCTGCGCGAAACCGTATTGCGGGTAGCGCTCGTCCAGCCACCGCATGCGCTCGTCTCGCCAGACTTTCGCCAAAATGCTGGCGCAGGCGATGCTCAGCGAGCGCTGGTCGCCTTCGACAAGGCTGACTTGCGGCAGTTCGCTGCATTTGGGCAGCAGCATATAATCCAGAAACAGACAATCTGCTTTGATGCCGATGTCCTCCAGCGAAGCAAGAGCTCTGCGCATGGCCAGCTGCGTCGCCGGGACGATGCCGCAGTCATCGATTTCCTGCGCGCTGGCTCGTCCGATCCCCCAAGTCAGCGCGATTTGCTTGATAAGCATGTTCATCGATTCGCGTTGGGCGGGCGTCATCTTTTTGCTGTCGCGAGCGCCACGCAGCAGCCGGCCCAGATCGCGCCGCTGCAAGGGCAGGGCAACCGCAGCCGCAGCCACGGGTCCAGCCAGGGGTCCGCGCCCCGCTTCATCCATGCCAACGATAATGCGATAACCGGCGCGCTGATAATGCCGCTCGTGCTGCAGGCTGGCTGTCCCCCCGCGCTTAGTCGGGGCGCGCATAACAGCCATGTCGCCAGTTGCGCCGTATCTGCCAGATCTCGCGCAGCATATTGAGGGAATCGTCCCACAGCCGCATGGTCGAATAGGGGTCATAATACCAGGTGATGGGAACTTCTTTGACTGTATAGCCGCGCCGCTGGGCGATAAACAGCAGCTCGACATCAAAGCCGATGCCATTCATGCGCTGGACGCCGAAGAGGTCCTCGGCGACAGATGCGCGAAACATTTTGAAGCCGCACTGCGTATCTTCAAAGCTGCGCAGAGCCGCCAGTTTGATGATCCAGTTGTTGATCCTGCCCATCAAATGGCGATAGGCGGGTTCGCCGACTCGGTTGGCGCCGGGCGCTTCTCGGCTGGCGATGACGATGTCGCAGCCGGTCGTTTGGGGCGGCAAAAAGAGCGCGAGATCATCAATGCGCATGGACAGATCGGCATCACAGATGAAGCGCCATTCGCCCCGCGCCGCCAGCATACCCTCTTTTACGGCCAAGCCCTTGCCGCGTTGCCCAGCCGGCGACTGCATGGCGCGCACATACGAAAACGATTCTGCATGTGCCTGCGCTACTTCAAAAGTGCGGTCGTGGCTGCCATTCTCGACAATGACGACTTCGGCATCGTAAGGCTGCTGCTGCAAGAAAGCGTCTATCTTCGCCAGGCTGGGTGGCAAGCGCGATTCTTCATTGTGCGCTGGGATGACGATACTGAGGAAAGGTCGGCTCAAAATAAACACTCTCCGCCGCTTGCTTGGCGAAAGAATCTAGAACAACTTCGCCAATGATACGCCAAAAACCGGCTTATGCGCAGGCTGTTAGCCAGCCACTTGGCCAGCAATCCAAAAACGCGCCGCCGGCTACTCAATTTCGAGTGAGCAAGCCGTCAATATGCTGGTCGCTGACGCGTCGGCTCGCCTGGATTTCACGCCGCTTTGCCAACGCGCCGCGCATACCAAGCAAACCAGCGGCCATGCCACGCAGCCGGGCCCGCGCCGCCTCGCCACGCCAGGCAAGCAGCGCATCCCAAAACAGCCGGGCCTGCCGGCCTGCGATGCGCCGCCAATATTTCCGCAGCAGGGCAGACGGCATATTCTTGGCGATCAGCCAGATGCTATTGCGCCCATCATAATAGCTGGCGGTCTTGCCACCTCCAGTCGCCGACAAATGATGATAGGCGACTGCCCCAGGCGCAAACCACACCGCATAACCAGCCAGCTGCGCGCGCCAGGCGATATCGACATCTTCCAGCAAGAAGAAGAAGTCATCATCCAAATAGCCGATCTCTTCCAGCATGCCGCGCCGATAGACTGCCGCGCCGCCACAAGCCGAAAAGACATAATCGCCGCGATCATATTGCCCATGGTCGATCTCGCCAAAACCGCGATTGCCCGCGCTGCCGTCAATGGCGAAAAAATCGCCGGCGGTATGAAGTCGCTCGCGCTGGTCGTGCATCAACATTTTGCAGGCGACTATGCCGACCGCGGGCTTTGCGTCCAGCGCGTGGATGACTTGCGCAGCCCAATCCTTTTCTACTTCCGTGTCGTTGTTCAGCAGCGCGACAAATTCGCCAGCCGCCTCGCGCATGCCCGCATTGCAAGCGCCCGTGAAGCCACGATTCTGCGGCAATTCGATCAGCCGCATTTCCGCGTAGGCTGTCTTTACAAATTGCTGCGAGCCATCGGTGGAGGCATTGTCGACGATGATGATTTCGATAGCGGAGCAAGTCTGCGCGCGCAGGGAATCGAGGCAGGGACCCAAGAAGCGTTTGCCATTCCAATTGGGGATGACCACCGACAGACGCGGCGAAGTCATCCTAGCCCCTCGGCTGCGATAAAGTCGCGCACCGCTTCTTGCCAGGGACGCAGGCGAATCCCCAGGCTGGCGGCCGCGATATTCGCCAGCGGCGCGTATTCTGGCGGAAGGGAAGGGCGCTGCCATTGATGACTGTTGATGCGCGCGATGGCTGTGTCAGCGAAGCCGGCTGCATCCAGCGCGAACCTCGCCAGTCCCCAGCGGCTGACAGCGCCTTCGTTGACCAGATGATAGGTTCCGTAGCGATTGCTTTCGATTAGCCTGCCGATGGCTGTCGCCAGATCGTTGGTGGAAGTGGGGTTGCTGGTTTCGTTGGTGACGACTCGCAGCTCTTGGCCGCGCCGCGCTGCCTTGAGGATGGCATGGATGAAATTGTGCCCTCCGGGCGCGAAAAGCCAGGCTGTGCGCACAATATAATGCCGCGGATTGACCTGCGCCAGCGCGCGTTCGCCATACCACTTGCTGCCGCCATACGCATTGATGGGCTTGGCGGCATCATATTCGTGATAAGCGCGCCCCAGCTTGCCATCAAAGACTTCGTTGCTGCTGACATAGAGCATGGCAATGCCGAGCTGCGCGGTGACGGCGGCGAGGTTTTGCGTGCCCACGCCATTGATGCGCAGCGCCTTCTGCGGGTCCAGCGCGCAGCCATTCACATCGGTGTAGGCGGCGGCATGCAGCAGCATATCCGGGCGCGCCGCGGCGATCAACTGTCCGCAAGCCGCGTAATCGGTGATGTCCAATGTGGAACTGTCTGTGCCGATGATATCGTGCTCAGCGCATAAGGCTGTTTGCAGCGCGCTGCCCAGCTTGCCGCTCGCGCCAGTGATCAGGATTCTCATGGCGCTGCGGTCGCCGCTGCCAGCCGGTCGCTATATTGACGCTGATAATAGGCGAGGTATTCGCCCGTCTTGATCTTGCGCCACCACCATTCGTTTTCGACATACCAGCGGACGGTCGCCGCCAAGCCTCGCTCAAAGTCGTATTCTCGCTGCCAGCCCAGTTCGCGCGCTTTGGCGGCTGTCATGGCATAGCGCCGGTCGTGGCCTTCGCGGTCTGGCACATGGCGGATCAACTCTGGCGGCTTGCCCAGCTGCTCGAGTATCTGTCGCGTAACCTCGATATTGCGGCGCTGGTTTTCGCCAGCCAGGTTGTAGGCTTCGCCAGTTTCGCCGCGATGCAAGATGCAGTCGACGCCGCGAGCATGGTCATCGACATGGAGCCAGTCGCGGATTTGCAAGCCATCGCCATACAAGGGCAGCGGGCGGTCGTCCAGCGCTTCGGTCGTGAAAAAGGGAATCAGCTTTTCTGGATATTGATAGGGTCCATAGGTGTTGCTGCCGCGAGTCACGACTGTGTCCATGCCATAGGTGACCTGGTAGGCGCGCAGCATGAGTTCGCCGCCGGCTTTGCTGGCTGCATAAGGACTGTTGGGCAGAAAGCGGTCGTCTTCGAGGGACAACCCTTCGTCAATATCGCCATACACCTCGTCAGTCGAGACCTGGCAGAAGCGGTCAATGCCGTGCTTTCGCCCTTCGTCCAGCAGGATATAGACGCCGACGACATCGGTGTGGATGAAGGCGTCTGGCGTCAGGATGCTGCGGTCGACATGGCTTTCGGCGGCGAAGTTGACGATTGTGTCGATGTTGTGGCTTTGCAGCGCGCTCTGGACGGCGGCGCGGTCGGCGATATCGCCGCGTTCGAATCGGTAGTTGGGCTCGTCGCTGACGGGCAGCAGGTTGTCGACATTGCCCGCGTAGGTCAGCTTGTCATAGCAGATGATATTGTAGTCGGGATAGGTCGCGACCATATATCGGATGAAGGCGCTGCCGATGAAGCCGGCGCCGCCCGTGACCAGAATGTTTCTCATCCGCGCCTCCGCCCTGGATTCAGACCCAGATGCTGCTGTGGTCGCCCAGATTCATCTTTATGCCAGTCGGCTTGCCAGCGCTGCGATTGATAGCCGCATTGCGACCGATCAGGCTATCGCGCAGGGTGGCGTCTATATCGCAGACGCGGCTGTTTTCCAAAATGATGCTGCGCTCGATCTCGCAATTGCTGATCTGGCAGCTGTGATAAATGCTCGTGAAAGGACCGATGTAACTATTCTCTACCACGCTGTCTTTGCCAATGATGGTCGGTCCGCGCAAGACGCTATTGATAATGCGCGCGCCAGCCTGCAATGTCACCCGCGCATCGACCGACGAGCGGTCATCGATCTCGGCGCAATCGGCGATAGACGGCTCGATTTCTTCCAGCACATGGCTGTTGGCTTCCAGCATGTCGGTGGGCTTGCCCGTGTCGATCCACCAGCCGCGATGCACATGCGGGAAGACGCGCCGGCCATGGTCGACCAGCCACTGGATGGCATCGGTGATCTCGTATTCGCCGCGCGCCGAAGGCTGAATCGCGTCCACCGCCGCAAAGACAGAAGAGTCGAACATGTAGATGCCCACCAGCGCCAGGTTGCTGGGCGGGTCGGCTGGTTTTTCGATCAACTGCGCGATGCTGCCATCGGCCCGCAGCTTCGCCACGCCATAGGCAGATGGATTATCCACCTCTTTCAATACGATCTGGCTGTTCCAGTCGCTGCTTGCGAAGTCGCGGATAAGCTGGCTGATGCCGCCCTGGATGACATTGTCCCCCAGAAACATCACAAAGGGATCATCGCGCAAGAATTCTCGCGAGATTTTGACCGCGTGCGCCAAGCCGTCCGGGCTGTCCTGGTGAATGTAGGTGAGCGACACATCCCACTGCGCGCCATCCCCCAGCGCGGAACGGATTTCTGGCGCGGTAGGCCCGACCACGATGCCGATTTCGCGCACGCCCGCTTCTCGAATGGCTTCGATGACGCGCGCCAGCACCGGCTTGTTGGCGACCGGGATGAGCTGTTTGGCGCGGGTATAAGTCAGCGGATAGAGCCGCGTGCCCTTGCCGCCACTGAGGATGAGGCCCTTCATAGACGCGCTCAATAGGCCACTTGGTTTTCGCGCGGGGCGTTGGTCAGCACAGCGCCGACGATGCGCACATGCACGCGTTCCAGCGCCTGACGGGCCTGGGCGGTGTGGTCGCGGCGCGTATCGCCAGCGCGCACAGCCAGCAGCGCCGCATCCAGCTTGATTCCCAGCAAAGCCGCGTCGGTGGCTGCCAGCACGGGCGGGCTGTCAAAGAGCACATAATCCGCTCGTTGTTTCAGCGCGGCGATGATATCGCCCATGCGTACCCCGCCGAGCAGATCGGCCGGGTTGGGTGGCAGTTCGCCCGTGCAAAGCACCTGCAAGTTGTCAACGCGGCTGTCGTGCAGGGGCGGGTCGTTCAGGGCTGCATCGTCGACCATCATTTGGCTGACGCCCCGCTGGTTTTCCAAGCCCCAGATCTTGTGCTGCTGCGGCTGACGCAGATCGGCATCGACCAGGATGGTGCGGTTGCCCCCTTGCGCGAATGTAACGGCCAGGTTGGCCAGCGTCGCGCTCTTTTGGTCTTCGCGGGCCGCCGAGGTGACCAGCAGGGTGTGGATGGGCTTCTCGACGCTGCTGAACATGAGGTTGGTGCGCAGGCTGCGGTAGGCTTCCGCCGCCGCCGAGCGAGGCTGGCTGAGTGTGATAAGCGAAGGCATTGCCATGGTTTATCCTGTATTCCGCTGCTTGCGCCACTTTCGTCCGCGACATTTTAACGCAGCTGTCAAATCGGCGTCAGGGTGCGATCGCTTCGCCCTATACAAATGAAATTCTCAAGCGCGAAAGTCTCAGTCGTCCGCCGCATCAAAATCAATATCCAGCTTCTGCATGCCGCTTGCATCCAGCCTGTCCGCGATCTTGCGCAGGGTTTCGCCCGTCTGCGGATGCGCATAGTCCGGCGCAAGGTCGGCCAGGGGCACCGCTACATGCGCATAACGGCTGATGTCGTTGTCGGGGATGCGCCAGGGATTGCTGCCATATTCGAGCATTTCGTCATTCCAAAGCGCGATATCCAGATCGATGGTCCTCGGCGCGTTGACATTGTGGGGGTTGCGCTGGCGTTTCAGCTGTTTTTCGATGCGGTCGATGACGCGGCGCTTGAAATCGAGCGGAGAGCGCAGCGTGTGCGCCTTGACAGCCATGTTGAGGAAAGCTGGCTGCTGCGTATCGCCTTGTGGCGGCGTGCGATAAACAGGCGAGGTCGCCAGCACAGTCGTCCAGCCGCGCAGCAGCGCCACGGCTTCGCGCAGATTTCGCTCTGGCGCGATATTCGAACCCAGCGAGATATAGGCGATGTTGCGCGCATAATCGGCGGGTCTGCGCACAATGCGAATGCCGACAGAATCTGAATGCCGCAGGGCGCCCGGTTTGTGTACGCTGACTTCTGCATAGGGCGCGCCAAAACCCACCGTTGCCAGGCAGGCAATCTGCTCAGCCAGTTTCTCTACCAGGGCAAAGCGCCGACTCTTGACGAGATGAATGACGGCTTTGCTGATCGGCTTATAATTCAGCGCGTCGTGCGGATCGTCGCTTTCGCCGGCCAGCCGCATCCCGCAGCCCAGGCGCATGCTGATGACGACATCCTGCCAGGCATCAAGCTCGTGCGGGCTGAATCCGATGCGCGCTTGCAGGCGCAGCTTGTCAATCTCGATTAAATCCATTGCGTTTGGAATGTTCAGAATCCGCTGAAACCTTGGCCTTGCATTCTTGCCAACTTTGTTATATTATAATTGAACTGGCACATCCGCCACCAGACGAGGAGTCTGTCACACGCCAAAAAGGATAAAACAATGACGCACCGTGGAAACAGATTGGCTGAAGCAGTTCCCAGCCATGAAACGCAAGTGGTAAGCGCGAAAAACAATGGAATCCAGCAGCTGCTGGAATCTCCCGACCTCCAGAGGCGATACGGCATATTCAGCCAGACAGTTGACCAGCCCGCTGTAAAGCGCGCCGTTCTCGACTTGCTGAATGCCATCGGCGAGCAGCCCGACCGCGAAGGCTTGCTGGAAACGCCAACGCGCGTCGCCAAAGCCTGGCGGGAGCTGGTCAGCGGCTATACGACCGACCCCATCAAGCTGGTCAACAACGCCATCTTCCATGTCGAATACTCTGATATGATCGTCGTCAACGATATTGAGTATTACAGCTTGTGCGAGCATCATCTGCTGCCTTTCATTGGCCGCGCTCATGTCGCCTACATCCCGGACGGCAAGGTTGTCGGACTGAGCAAAATCCCGCGCATTGTCGACATGTTTGCGCGCCGGCTGCAAGTGCAGGAACGGCTGACCCAGCAAGTTGCCGAATTCATCAACGAAGTGCTGTCGCCTCGCGGCGTGGCGGTCGCAATGACAGCCCAGCACATGTGCTCGATGATTCGCGGGGTGAAGAAGCATCACTCCAATATGACCACCAAAGCCATGCTGGGCGAATTTGAACGCAACCAGGACCTGCGCAGCGAGTTCTTGTCGCAAATCCAGCACAAGCCTTTGCTGTAGCAGCTGCTCGCCCTGGCATATTGCGCGAATTTCAGCCTGTGCTATACTGCCACCTGCCGCGCCATATGGCCTGCGGCACTCATCAAGAGCGAGTGAGAGAACCGGCTCATTGAACTCGCGGCAACCCCCGAAGCGCTCGGGACGGTGCTAAATCCGGCAGGGTCCGACACTCTGGCAGATGAGCGCATCCCCACGATGGACTTTTGCGCCCGCTGCCCCGCACGGCGTTTTTTGTTGCCGCAGAAAGGTCTAGCATGCCAACCACTTTCATGACTTCGCCCAAGTATCATTTCACCTCGGAGTCCGTATCCGAGGGACATCCCGACAAGATTTGCGACCAGATCAGCGATGCGGTGCTGGATGCTATCCTGGCCAACGACCCGCTGGCGCGCGTGGCTTGCGAAGCCGCTACGACCACCGGGCTGATCATCGTCATCGGCGAGATCACCACCAGCGCCTATGTCGATATCGAGACTATCGTGCGCCAAACCTTGGCTGACATCGGGTATACCTCCGCCGACTATGGATTCGACGCGGACACTTGCGGCGTGATGATCTCGGTGCACGAGCAGTCGCCCGATATCAAAGCCGGCGTCGATACCGCGCTGGAAGCACGCGGAGAAGCCCGGCGCGAGGACGAGCTGGAAAGCACTGGCGCCGGCGACCAGGGCATGATGATCGGCTTTGCCTGCGACGAAACCGCCGAGCTGATGCCGCTGACGGCGTCGCTTTCTCATCGCGTGATGCGGCGGCTGGCGGCGGCGCGCAAAGCTGGCGAGATGCCCTGGCTGCGACCAGATGCCAAATGCCAAATTACGGTCGAATACGCGCATGGCAAGCCCCAACGTGTGGATACCATCGTCGTTTCGACACAGCACGCGCCAGAAATCTCCCAAGCCGATATCCGCCGACAGATTGTCGATTTCATCCAGCGCGATGAAGAATGCGCCCGCTGGGTCGATGCCGATACGATTTATCACATCAATCCCACGGGCAGATTTGTGACCGGCGGTCCCAAGGGCGATGCCGGTTTGACCGGGCGCAAAATTGTTGTCGATACCTACGGCGGCGTGGCGCGGCATGGCGGCGGCGCTTTTTCTGGCAAGGACGCCACCAAAGTCGACCGCAGCGCGGCCTATATGGCTCGCTATGTCGCCAAGAATGTCGTTGCGGCCGGCTTGGCGCGGCGCTTTGAATTGCAGCTGTCTTATGCCATCGGCAAGGCTGAGCCGACTTCGCTGGCTGTCGAAACCTTCGGCACCGGCGCAGTCAGCGACAGCGTGATCGAGGCGCTGATCCGCCAGCATTTTGACATGCGCCCCGCGGCCATCATACGGCATCTGGGTTTGCGGCAGCCCATCTTCAAGCAAGTCGCCGCCTACGGACACTTCGGCCGTGAGGATGTAAAAGTGCCTTGGGAGCGCACCGACAAAGCCGACTTGCTGCGCGCAAAGGCTGGGCTGGACTGACTGCGCATGAGCCGGCCGCCCCGCATCTGCGATTATGGCGATTCGACTTATCGCACCGACTTTTGGGAAGGCCGGGGACGCGATTATGAAGATGCTGTGGAGCGGCTGGCGCTGCGGCGACTGCTGAAACAGCCCGGCAAGCGCCTGCTGGAGATCGGCGCGGGCTTCGGCAGGCTGACCAGCGAATACAGCATGTACGGGCAGGTCGTGCTGCTGGATTATTCGCTGGAACAACTGCAATTCGCTCGCGAGCGATACGGCGGTGATGGTTATGTCTATGTCGCGGCCGATGCCTACCAGATGCCTTTCTGCCTGGACGCATTTGACGGCGCGACCATGATCCGCGTCATCCACCATTTTGTCGATGTGCCGACTGTCCTGGCCCAGATCAATCGCGTCGTGGCTGGCGGCGGACAATTCATCCTGGAATTCGCCAACAAGCGCAATCTCAAAGCGATGCTGCGGCATGCGCTCGGTCGCAACGGCTGGAATCCCTATGCTCCAGAGGCGGTAGAATTTGTCGAATTGAACTTCAACTTTCATCCCGCCAGCATGCGCGGACATACAGCGGCGGCCGGCTTCGCCCTGCGCGGGCAGATTCCCGTGTCGTGGCTGCGGCTGGGCGCGCTAAAACGCAATCTGCCAACCCGGCTGCTGGTTTCGCTGGACACGATCTTTCAGCGCAGCGCTCTGGCATATTCGCCCAGCATCTTTCTTGACTTGCAGCGAGAAGGCGACAGGTCTTTGGCGGCGGCTGATGCAGATAGCCCGCAGGCTTTCTTGCGGTGTCCGCGCACTGGATCGACCATGCAGCGTCAGGGAGACAGCCTGGTCAGCGCGAATGGACTTCGCTGGGGCATCAGGGCTGGCGTTTATGACTTTCGTCAACCGCTATAACCAGCCAGCCAATCGCTGATGGCGGCGGCGGTGGCGGCGGCGTGTTCCAGGTGCGCCATGTGACTGCCTCCAGCCAGCGCGACCAGCTTGGCATCGGCAACCTTCGCGACCAATTCTTCGCTCAGGGCAGGTGGCGTCATTTTGTCCGCCTCGCCAGCGATAACTAGCGTTGGCGCATGAATGTCGGGCAAGCGCGCGCGAATGTCAAACCGGGCGCAAGCCAGGAAATCCCGCTGGATGATACTTGGCGCGGTCTGCTGCAAGATGGCGGCTGAGGCTGCGACCAGCTCAGTTGGCGCATCGGGCGACCACATCCAGCGCAGCAATCGCTTTATCGTTGCGGCTGGCTGGGTGACTATCGCGTCTATCAGCGCGGGATTGACCGGCAGCCGAGCTCCCGTGCAGATCAGCGCCAGCCCTTGTATCCTGTTTCTGTGCTCCAGCGCCAGCCACTGCGCGATCGCCCCACCCATGCTGTGTCCAACGAGCAGCGCGGATTCAATCTCCAGCGCATCCATCAACGCCAGCACATCCAGCGCATAGTCGGCGATTTGGCTGCGTCCAGCCCCGGCGCTTTTGCCATGCCCGGGCAGTTCGGGCACGATAGCGCTCCACGAATCATGCCGACGCAGTTCGTCCGGGAAGCTCAAATGCGAGCCGCCCGCGCCGTGAATGAGGATCGCAGCCGGAGCGGACCGTCGCCGCCGGTGGTCCGCAAACCAGATTTCGCCTCGCGCCGTCTTGATTTTTGGCATGCCGCTCGCCTTGTTTTCGTCTTGCCCACTTTGCATTCTACTATCTGCGCCATTGACCGCCACCAGCGCATCGGGCAAACTAACGCGCCAATGTCCGCGTCATCCAGGAGCGTCCCTGTGAAACCGACCGAGACCGACCTTTCCCAGCCCAGGACATTTGCCCAATACCTGCGCTTGTTCCTGACCGGCTTTGCCATGGGCGCGGCGGATATCGTGCCCGGTGTCAGCGGCGGCACGATGGCATTTATCCTGGGTGTGTATCAGACGCTGATTGACGCGATCAAGTCCTTCAATGTGCGGGCGCTGCGCTTGGCGCTCGGTTTGAAGTTCTCGCAGCTTTTCAAACACATTTCTTTGCGCTTTTTGCTGACGCTTTGGCTGGGTCTGCTGACGGCTGTGCTGCTGCTTTCCAGCTTTTTGAGCGCGACCCTGGATGATGCAAGCGGACGCGCGCTGCTCTTCAGCTTTTTCTTGGGGCTGGTGCTGGCTTCGATCTTGTCCATCGGCGCAAGAGTGAGCTGGCAAGCCAAATCGGCGCTGGCATTCGCGCTTGGTGCGGCGGTGGCTTTCGTCATCGTAAATATAGTGCCCGCCCAAGCCGATCACTCTGCGCCCATGCTCTTCATCAGCGGCATGATCGCCATCACAGCCATGATCTTGCCGGGCATATCTGGCTCATTCATGTTGTTGATCCTTGGGCAATACGATTATGTGCTGACGGCTCTCAGCGAGCGCGACTTGCCGCCTGTCATCATTGTCACAATGGGCTCAATCGTCGGCATCATCGCCTTCTCGCGCATCTTGAGCTACCTGCTGGCGCATTATTACAACTTGACGGTGGCGCTGCTGGTCGGCTTTATGGCTGGCTCGCTATGGAAGATCTACCCGTGGAAGGATTGCCTAGAAAGCGACCTCGACCGCCATGGCGACTTTCGCTGTCTGTTAGAGGCAAATGTCGCGCCCAACCCCGGCGATGACACCTTTGCGCCTGCTGTGCTGCTGCTGTTGGCTGGTTTCGTGCTGGTGAATGCGCTGGATCATATGCAGACGCGCGCCAATCCCCTCTTTCGCCTGTTCTCGCGGTGAGCATTCACTTGGTCGAAGTTACTGCGTATCTGTATGGTCGCGCCGCTGCTGTGTGCGTTCCAGCGCTTCCATGATTTCATCCAATCGCGAGCGCGCCAGCACCGCCGTCACATCGACCGCGAAAGGAGCGCTGTCATCGTCATCGCCCGTCCCGCGTTCATCGTCCAGTTCCTGGGCGATCTCGCGGCGTCTGTGCACCGATGCGGCGATGGCGTGTGTGGCGACAGGGTTGGTCAGCAGCATGAATAAACCCAGCACCAGCAGTCGCAAGGCAACCGATGGCATCAGCAGCGCCGCGCCCAGCAGCAGCCCAAACAAGCCCAGGGTGGCCACCTTTCCCGATGCGTGCAGGCGAGTCAGCGTATTGGGCATGCGGATCACCCCCAGCACGCCGACTGCGCAGAAAAACGCCCCAAAAACCAAAGCCGCCACGCCCAGCGTTTCCAACAGCACTTAGAAATACCTGCCTTCGGAGATATATCGCGCGATGGTGATGGTGCCGATGAAAGCGAATGCCGCCAGCGCAATCGCCATATCGACCACCACCGGCGTTTCTTCGACTAGCGCCAGCAAAACGATGATGCCCACCAGCAAGGTGGTGATCAGGTCAACCGCGCTCAGCCGATCGGGCAAAGATGGACCCACGACAACGCGATACGAAGCGGGTATTAGCAAGATGACCAGCGCCAGCAAGATCAGCTTGACGGCGCTTTGGGCAAATTCGCTTTCAATCATATCCCAATATCCCCAAGATTCGGCGCAAGCGCTTCTGCTGGTCGGCATCGAGCTGTTGCGCTGATGTTTCGATATTCAGGCTGTGCACGATCATGGTCACGCCGTCGGGACTTTCGTCGAAGTCAACCACCAGCTCGCCCGGCGTGATTGTGATGCCATGCGCGCTGGCGGCGGAGATCAACTCGCTTTGCGTGCTGTCTTGCGTATCGACGCGCGACAGGCCCGGCTCGATGGGCAGGCTGGGGCTGAGGATGATGCGCGCCACATCAATGCCCGCCAGCAGCACCTCGCTTGCCATGTACAGCGTGTAAGCGAGCAGGTTGTAGAGCTGCCGGGGCGGATTCTTCAGGCGAAACGAGTCGCCGCGGAAGCCAGTCGCGCCGACCACCGCGATGCCAAAGACATAACCCAGCAGCAGATTGCCCGGCGTCGGCTGGGCAGTATAGATCGTCCAGCCCAGCGCCAGCGGAAGCGCCATGACCAGCCGCTTGACGATGCCTGTGCGCTTGCTGCGGATTTCTTTTGGTTCAGCCGCCATTGCCCAACCCCACGCCCGCGATATAGATCTGCGGGTCCGTCATTTGGCGCACAGTTTCGCTGATCAGCTGCACCAGCGGTTCGGCGAAGATCGTGCCCAGCAGCAGACAGATCGCGATAAGCAAAAATGGCGCGATCATACTGTCGCCGACCGGCCTGGTTTCGGTCGTGCTCGGCAGCGGCGCTTGCTGAAAAATCTGCTGCCAGGCGCGGATCATGTACATCAGCGTCAAGATTCCTGCCGCTACCACGATGATCAGATTCACCCAATCGCCATTGTCCACACCACCCTGTATGAGCGCCAGCTTGCTTATGAAGCCGTTCAGCGGCGGCACACCAGCCAGCGACAATCCGCCCAGCAGCACCAGCCAGCCCAACAGCGGCGGCAGTTTTGTGCCCAGCCCGCGCACCTGCGCGAAGTCGGCTGTCTTGATCCTGGTATAGCTGGCCACAACGCCCATCAGCATCAGCAGCGCCGATTTTATGAAAGCATGGTTGAAGGCATAGACGATCGCGCCCACCAGCGCCAGCGTGCCGCCCCAGCCGATTCCCACCAGGATGAAGCCGATCTGCGCGAATGTCGAATAAGCCAGCATACGCTTGGCATTATAAGTGCGCAGCGCGCCCAGGCTGCCAAAGACGATGCCGATGACGCCCAGCACGCCCAGCAGCCTCTCCAGCAAGAAGGCTTCTTCCACGAACAGCAGCGTCACCAGGCGAAAGATGCCATAGACGCCGACCTTGACCACGATGGACGAGAGCATGGCGCTGATCGGCGTCGGCGCGGTGGTGTGAAAGTCGGGCTGCCAAAAGTGAAATGGAAAAACGGCGCTCTTCAGCAAGAAAGCGCACAGCAGCATGAGCGCGGCGGCCGGCGCCAAAAATGGCCGCTCGCCCGTCAGCAATGTCTGCGCGATCTCCGCCATGTTCAGCGTGCCGAATGTGGCATACATCGCCGCGATGCCCAGCAGCAGGAACAGCGTTCCCAACGAGCTGATGAGAATATACTTGAGTGCCGCTTCCAGTCCGAACTGATCATCGGATATGGCTGTCAGCGAAACCGAGGCCAGCACCATCAGCTCCATGGAAATGAAGAGCGTGAACAGATCGCCAGTCAGCATTGCGCCGACCAAGCCCACTTCCATCATCAGGAAGAGCGGCGCGAAGGCGGGATAGGTCATGCACTTGTCGTGGCAGTGGTAGGTGTAAAGCAAGCCGGCGACCATGATAGTCGTGACCATGAAGGCGAACAGCGCGCCCAGGGCGTCCGCCACCAGCACGATCCCATAAGGCGGCTGCCAACCGCCCAGCGCGTAAGTCTGCACGCCATATTCGTGCACTTGTCCCAGCAGCGCAGCCGCAAAGATCCAGGCGATCACGCCGGCCGCCACGCCGATGGCTCGCTGTCTTTGATTGGAACGCGCCGAGAGCAGCGCCAAAATCGCCCCGATCAGCGGTGTCGCCAATGCGCCCAGCAGCAGCGCGTTGTCTGTCATAAGCTGTCGCCGTCCCGCCTCGTACCTAATGCTTCAAGTGCGTAACATCGTTGGAGTCGACTGTGTCATAGCGCTGCGAGATGATATTGACGATGCCCAGCACCAGCGAAAAACTGCCGAAGCTGACCACAATGGCCGTGAGAATCAAGGCTTGCACGAGTGGATCGCTGGTGGGGCGACCGGCTTGCACATTGCTGAGATAAGGCGGGAACTCGCCTTCAAATGCGCCGGCTGCCACAAAAAACAGATTGATGGCCGAAAACAGCATGGCGAAGCCGATGGCCGCTTTGATCAAGTCGCGGCGCAGCAGCTGAAATACGCCGATCCCAAACAAAATGCCGATCGCCAGCGCAAACATAAATTCGATCATGCCATTTCGCCTTTCATGATTAGATGCCCACAGCGGAAAAGCCTTCATCAGCAGCCGCGCGACTCTTCGGATAGGCAATCGCTTCGATGATGATGCCCAAGCCGCCCATCACCGTGATGGCAATGGCGATTTCAAAAAACAGGGACGAGGTGATATGCAAACCAAAAGAACCGACCAGGTCATAAATCCCCAGCGCTTTGTCAAACTGCACATGTCCCATAAAACCTTTTCCCAGCAATAGCGGCACGAGCGCGTTAACGATGCCGATGCCCAAGCCCAGCCGCACAAATTGCTCGGGACGAAACCAGGGCAGCTGCCGCCGCGCTTCGTCATAACCCAGCACTACATACCACAGCGAAACCGCCAAGCCGATGGTCACGCCAGCTGTGAAGCCATCGCCAGGCCCACTGCCGCCATATAAGATCTGGGCGATGCCGATCAATATGGCGACTGGCAGCACAAAATGCGTGACCAGCCGCGTGAATGGAGTCGACAAGCTGGTGGCGTCCTGGATCTCTTCGACCGCCTCGGCAGCAAATTCTGGCAGCGAATCGACCGGCGCTTTGCTGGGCAAGAGCCGCCCGCCGCCGACGGTCCGTCCGCGCGCGAGCAAGGTCAGCACGCCCAGCGCCGCTGTCGTGAACACGGCGATCTCCAGCAATGTATCTGTGCCGCGGAAGTCTGCCACGATCGCGCCAACCGCGTCTTCGCTGTTGACCAAGACCGTATTTTCCAGGTGCCACTGAGCGATGCTGCGCCGCTCTGGACGATTTTGCAGCGCAATCAGCGAGAATACGAATACCGCCAAGCCGATCACGATGGAAATGCCCAAATCGCGCAGAAAGCCGAAATTGTAATCGTGACGACCAGCCCACAAGCTGTCTATCACTTTCAGCCGAGCGCCTGAACGGATCTGCCCCAGCATGATGATGATGAGCACAGTCGCCATCGTCTCGACCAGCATCTGCACCAGGGCGACATCGGGCGCGTGGTTAATCAAGAAGATGACGCCGATGGCATAACCGATCACGCCATACGCGATGGCGGCTTTGACATGCTCGCGCAGCACCACTGTCAGCGCGCCAGCCACAATGGTCAGCAGCAGCATGAAAATCTTCGCCAGGTCGGTCGCGGTCAGCGACAAATCCTGCGGCAACAGGCTCTGTCCGGCTGTAACAGTCGACAAGGTGCCCGAAGCGACCAGCATCAACGACACCGAACCAAGAATCCAGGCCAGATAATAGCGCACATAACCGGACTGAAAGTGCAGCAGCGCATTGCCCGCCCAATCGATGTAGTCGATGATCTCGCGAAAAATGGCATCGCCAGACAAGGGAAAATCTATGCGCTGAATGAGCGGCTTGCGGACGAAGTAGAGCAGCGCGCCAACTGCCAATACGCCCGCGCTCATCCAAAAGACTTCGTTGAAGCCGGCGAAGAGCGGTAGCGAAAAAGACTTTGGCACAGCCAGTCGCAGAAGCGGAATGACCAGCGAATCCAGCAAGAAACCCATGACCAGCGAGCACAGCGCCAGCAAAGCCGGGCCGGTATAGATGGGCGCTGGCGGCTTGTGGATGCGCAGTCCGCGCGGGCGCTGCCCCAAGAAGACTTCTCCGATCAACATATACGCTGCCAGCGCAGTGAGCGCGGCGCTGACCAGAGCCACCAGCATAACCAGCCCCGTCCAGGGCGCGGAGTAATACAGCAGCGCGTCCAGCAAGGTTTCTTTCGCCACGAAGCCCATCAGGAAAGGCAGACCAGCCATGGACAGCGCGGATATCACAGTGACCCGGAACAAGACGGGCAGCTCTTTGCGCAAGCCACCCAGGCGGCTGATTTGACGTGTATGCGCGGCATGGTCGATTGTGCCGGCGACCATGAAAAGCGCCGATTTGTACAGCGCATGGGCGATTATGCCGACCAGCGCCGCTTTTAATCCCGCTTGCCCCGGCAAACCCAGCAGCGCCACGATCGCGCCCAGCTTGCTCACCGTCGCATAAGCCAGCAGCCCTTTGAGATCGGATTGCTTCACAGCGAAGATCGCGCCGACCAGCATGGTCAGCAAACCTATGCTCAGCAAGGCATCGGTCCATAATTCATTTTTGTACATGGCTGGCGAAAGCCGCGCGACCAGATAGATGCCCGCTTTGACCATGGTGGCGCTGTGCAGATAAGCGCTGGCCGGCGTTGGCGCGCTCATCGCTCCGGGCAGCCAGAAGTGGAATGGAAATTGCGCGCTTTTGGTGAAGCAGCCCAGCAAGATCAGCGCCGCAAATAGCGGAAACCAGGCGTGCTCGTGCAGGCTCTCCAGCCTCAGGATGACATCCAGCTCGGCGACGAATCCGCCGCCCGCCTCGGGGCTGACGATTTGGCCCGCCGCAGCGCCCAGCATCACCAGCCCGATGATCAGCGCCAGCGCCCCGCCACTGGTCACGAATAGCGCCTTGAAAGCCCCTTCGCGCGCTGAGCTTTCCTTCGCGCCTTTGAAGCCGATCAGCAAGAACGATGTCACGCTGGTCAGCTCCCAGGCGATGAAGAGCATCAGCAGGTTGCCCGATAGCACCAGCGCCAGCATCGCGCCGGCGAAGCCAGCCAGCCAGACCATAAAGCGGTTGTATTCCGCCGCATCATCGAAGTAAAAGCCAGCAAAAAAGAAAATCAGCGCGCCGATGCCCGTGATGATCAGCCCGAAGAGCAGCGACAAGCCATCCAGATAAAACGACAAGCTGATGCCCAGAGCCGGCATCCACTCCAGGCGCTGGATGACGGCCTGCTCAGCCTGCACCAGCGGGAATGTGCCGGCCAGCCAGGCGAATAACGCCGCCATCAGTGCCGTGCTCAGCAGAGTCTGCGCGGTTTTGCCAAGGTGCGAGCGGGTCTGGGGCAGTGCCAGCAGCAATGCCAGGCAAAAAGGCGCGGCGGTGATGAAGGCTAGTTGCATAGCAGGCGGTGTCAATATATCAGCGAGTCGCGCCGGGTTGCGCGCGCGCAGCTTCTGTGGCGAGCTTTGCCAAAAGCCAGTTCTGCCCTGTGCTTTTCTATATGGCGAAATGCGCCAGGTCGATGACGATACTTTCTGTTGGAACTTGACAACAATGCGATCTTCATCATCCGAGGCGCCGCTGCAATGCCGCTGTCAAAGCCGGCACGACTTCGTACAAATCGCCGACTATGCCATAGCGCGCCAGCTTGAAAATGGGCGCTTGCGCATCTTTGTTGATGGCGACGATGATCTTGCTGTTGCGCATGCCCGCCTGATGCTGAATCGCGCCGCTGATCCCGCAGGCGATATACAAATCCGGGTTGACCACCTTGCCCGTCTGCCCGACCTGATGCTCGTAAGGGATATATCCCGCATCAACCGCCGCGCGACTTGCGCCCAGAGCCGCTCCCAGAACTTCCACCAGCGGTTTCAGCGTGTTGGCGAAGCCGTCTTTGGCTTTCCAGATAGCCGCCGCCTCGCCTGTCAGTCCCTCCGGGGCGCTGCGCGGGTTGTTCGCCATGCCGCGGCCGCCGCTGACGATGATGGCCGCATCTGTCAGGTTGACCGTGCCGCTTTCCGTCGCGAAGCCTTCGACCAGGCTGGCGATTGAATCGGGTGTCTCGACCGCCGCTGCCTGCTGAATCGTCGGCGATGTGCCGGCCACGGCTGCTGCTGGCGGAAAAGCGCGGGCCCGCAGCGTCACAAAAGTTGTCTCCGTGTGCGCTGTCATCTCCATCAGCACCTTGCCGGCATAGGCGGGGCGCGTGCCGATGATTTGCCCGCCATCCAGCCGCAGCTCGATGACATCCGAGATCATGCCGTTGCCGGTATCGCCGGCGGCGCTGGCCAGCAATTCTCGCCCACGGTTGCTTGCGACTGCCAGCACGGCTTTGGGCTTGCGCTCTGCGACCAACTGGCTCAGGGTGGCGGCAGCAGTCTCCGGGCGATTATCGGACAAGCTCGCATCGCTGCAAACGATAGCACGATGCGCGCCAAAGCCAGCTGCTTCTGCGGCGATTTCTTCTGCATTCGCGCCGAATACGACTGCCGTGATCGCGCAATCCAGCTCGGCCGCCAGCGCATTGGCAGCCCCAAGCGCTTCCCAACTGCTGGACAGGGCGCGTCCGGCGAAGCTTTCGATCCAGACGAAGACGCTCACAATACCTTCTCCTCAAACAAGCGCTCGACCAGCGTTTCGACCTTGTCGCCCACCGCCTCGCCAGCGATGATTTCTGTGCTGACTGCGCGCGCCGGCGGGTTGAAATAGCGCAGGGCAGAAGTAGCTGGCTCTGACAGATCGACTCCCAGATCAGCCGCTGTCCAAACGGGAATTGATGCTTTGGCGGCTTTGCGGATGCCCAAAAAATTGGGATAGCGCGGCTCGTTTATGCCTTTCATCACAGAGATGATCGCGGGCAAACGCGCGCTGAGAGTCTGCTTGCCTTGTTCCAGGGTTTTCTCGACCTTGATTGTGCCCGCCGCGGCATCCAGGTCTACTATCGCCGATACGAAGCTGAGCATCGTCCAGCCCATACGCCGCGCCAATTGCATGCTGTGCTGGTCTGTCGCGACATCAATGCTTTCTTTGCCAAAGATGACCAGGTCGACATCGCCCAGTTTCTGCAGCGCGCCAGCCGCCAACGCCGACCACGCCAGGCTGTCGGTTGTATCCGCGCCGACTTCTTCGATGCGGATGGCGTCTTGAATGCCCATTGCCAGGCTGTGCTTCAAGGCATCGTCGTGCAGCGCCGCGCCAATCGCGATGACTGTCGACTTGCCGCCGCTGCTTTTTGCGATGGCGATCGTCTCTTCCAGCGAATATTCGTCCCAGGGATTGACCACGGTCGCGACATCGCCCCAGCTAACCGCGCCGCCCTCGTCTACCCACACTTTGGCGGCTGTATCGGGCGTGCTGCGCGTAAAGGCAACTACATGCACTTGGCTCGACCTCCTGTTCGCTCATTGCGGTCATTTTACTCGCTGCTTGCGCAAAGTCGCATGCCTATCTGCCGCCGCATATCCAGCTGGCATTGGCTGAAGCGCACCCCGCGCAGGTCAACCTCCCACAGATTGACGCCACGAATATCGGCATCGCGCAGGTCGGCATCGCGCAAATCGGCACGAGCGAAATTGACATTGCGCAAGTCTGCTCCTGCGAAATTCACCCCTTCCAGCTGCGCCTCGCGGAAATGCGCATCTCGCAGGTTTGCCGCGCTGAAGTCTGCTCCAGCCAACTGCGAGTAGGCGAAGTAGGCGGTCGGCAATTGCGCGCCAGCAAAACGCGCGTTTTTCAGTTGCCAGGCGGCCATCTGAGCGCGCTCGAGGTTTATGCCCGACCAGTCAACGCCGTCCAGGCTGCCATCTTGATGGGCCAGTCGCTCTTGCAGCGCATCCAACACGGCTTCGACAGCAGCGCCAGTCAGCAGCGGCAGGCGCGCCACCAGCTTATCTGTCGGCTGCATCGCGTACCAGCGTTTGCCGAGTCTGCGTTTGACGCTGTGGAGCAGGGGCATCGCGGTATCCGGTGAGTGCTGCTGCGACATCATCATAGCTTTGGCGCAAGGCAGTGGCAAGGCGCGGTTGAATGGTCCCATGGCGGTTTGGCAAGATTGACGGGCGATGCGCAGCGTTTTTTGTGCGATTGCGCTATACGGTCGCGGACTGCGACTGAGTAAGCTTGTGCCCAGCCGACAAAGCCGAAGAGTGTCCGCATGCAAGTCGCCACCTGCAGCGCGCCCACGCTGATTACAAAATACCTGGAGATAACCAGCCGCGCCGATTTCGCGCCGGCTTTTGTGCGCGCTCGCGATATCGAAATTGTCGCCATGGAGATGCCCGACCTGGGCTTTTACAAATTTCTTTATCAATCGGTCGGTGAAGAATGGGCGTGGCGCGATCGCCTGCAGATGTCCAATGCCGAGCTGCGCCGCATACTGACCTCGCCCGATACCCAGGTGCATATCATGTATGTCAGCGGCTCGCCGGCGGGTTATGTCGAGCTCTTTCGCCACGCCGACGATTCGGTGGAAATCGCCTATTTTGGATTGCGTCGCGACTATATGGGCCGGGGCCTGGGCAAACATTTGCTGAGTTATGGCGTCGACCAGGCCTGGCAGATGGGCGCGCGGCGCGTGTGGCTGCACACCTGCAACCTGGATGGTCCGCATGCGCTGGCGAATTATCAGAAGCGCGGCTTTCGCATTTACGATGTGGTCGAAGAGCCCATGCCGGCGCTTTATGCCTGATGCAGCCCGCTGGCTATTGCCGAGCGTATTGACTCATCAACGCCGCTCCATTCCAGGCAAATGTGATCGGCCAGCCCGGCATAGCGCTGTCTGATTTGCGGCAGCACTTCGTCCGGCTCGGCAACAATGGCGATCTCGCGCAGCAGCTCGTCCGGTATCAGCGCCGCCATTTCCTGCCATTGCCCCGCGCGCGCCATAACCGACAGCTTGTTTGCAATCTCGTCCCAGCCATGCAGCGCCATGACGCGCTTGTAACCGGGCGTGCTCGCGTAAAAGGCGATGCGAGAGCGGGTTTCTGCATCGGCGCGGCGGCGGGCTTCGTCATTTGCGCCACTGACAAAGAAGACCGGCACTGTCAGCGCAAAGTCGTCTCGTCTGCGACCAGCGACAGCCAAACCAGCCTCGACAGCCGGCAGGACAACATCGCGCAAATAAGTCGCGGTATGAAAAACATGCGCGTGCAGCCCGGCGCAGGTTTCGCCGGCCAGCCGACACATGCCCGGGTTCACGCCGGCCAGAAAGATCGGGATGTCGGGCTTTGTATTGGGACCAGGGTTGAAGAAGGGCGACATCAGGCGAAATTGATAATGCTTCCCGCGATAGCGCAGCCGGGCATCATGCTGGAATGTATCCCAAATTGCGCGCAGACTCTCGATATATTCGCGCATGCGCCCGATTGGATCCGTCCAGGTTTCGCTGAAGCGGCGCTCAATATGCGCGCGTACTTGCGTGCCCAAGCCCAGCACAAAGCGGCCATTGCTCTGCCGAGCCAGATCCCAGGCGATCTGGGCTGTTACCATCGGGCTGCGCGGAAAAGCTACGGCGATCTGCGTGCCCAGCAGGATGGATTCGCTGGCAGACGCGGCGATCGTCAGCGGCAGGAAAGGGTTGCGCGCTGTTTCGGCTGACCAGGCGGCGCAGAAGCCAGCTTGTTCGGCGCTGGCGATGAGGTCCGCGTCCGCTCGCAGGTCTCCCGATGGGAAAAAGGATATGTCAATTTTCATCCGCTGTTTGTCCTTCGCCATTGCGTCCAGATTTTTTCGGCTAGGCGTTGCAAGTCTGCGCCAGTCTACAATTTCAGCATGCGTCCGTTGTCTTTGAGCCAGGCTCGCCATTTCTGATAATCGGGGCAACGTTCCGCCACCAGCCGCCAGAAAGCCGCGCTGTGATTCAGCTCGCGCAAGTGGCACAGCTCGTGAAGGATGACATAGTCACTGACCGCATCTGGCGCCATCATCAGGCGCAGGTTCAGGTTCAGATTGCCCTGCGCCGAACAGCTGCCCCAGCGCGTCTTCTGATGCTTGATGCGCAATTGTCCAAACGCAAAGCCATGCTCCTCCGCCAGCTGCCGCGTGCGTTGAGGCAGGTACGCCTTGGCTTGCGACCGATACCAGTCCACCACCGCCGCGCGCCGGTCTGGCAGTTGCGCAGACTGCGGACATTCCAGCACGAGCGCGTCGCCAATGAGCTGCACGCTGCCGGGCCCGCCATTCGCCACAAATGCCAAATCCAACTGGCAGGCTTTGCCGCGATAATGAAAGACTTCGCCACTTTGATAGCAGCGCCGGGGCCGCTGGTCAGATTCCCGCGCGAGCCGCGACATCGTGCGCAGGATCCAATTGGTGTTGGCTCGCAGCACAGCTTCGGGCGGGGGTTGCCGGCGGCGGCCGGGATACACCACTTCCAAGCCCGCGTCTGCCGTGAACTTTATTAGCACTCGTTTGGCGCGCTTGCTGGTACGCACACGATAGTCAACGAAGCGCCCCTGCAATTCCAGCTGCGGCATCAGCGCGCCATGGCTTTCGCTGCGTGCTGCCAAACCAGGCGTTTGCTGCTGTCCGAAACATCGTAGGGGAAATAGAAGCCGGCCCGGTCCAGCAAACCGGCATAGCGTTCGCGCAGCTTGTACGGCAATTCGTCCGGTGGCGCGACGATGGCGAACTCCGCCAACATGTCATCGCTGATCAGGGTGTGCAGTTCTTCCCATTTGCCACGCCGCAAAAGCGCGTTCAATCGCGGTGCCAGGTCTGTCCAGCCATGCAAGTCCAGCACCGGGCGATAACTGGGCGTGCTGGCATAGAAGGCGATCTGCGACTTGGTCATTATCTTGCTTTCTTCAATGTCCGCGGCATTTTCGCCGGTTACTACGAATATGGCGCTGGATAATTGCAGCGGTTTACGCAGTTGGCTTTTGGCGCGCCCTTGCTGAAATGCCGGCAGCAACACCTCGCGCAGGTAGCGTGGCGTGTGATAAGAATGCACATGAAAGCCAGCGCAGATTTCCCCGGCGAGACGAGCCAGCCCCGTGTTGACGCCGGCGATATAGATGGGGATGTCTGGCCAGGGCATGGACGGCGGCGCGAAGAAAGGCGTCAGCAGCGAAAACCGGTAATATTCCCCTCGATAGCCCAGCGGCTCGCCAGTGTGGAAGCTGCGCCAAATTGCTCGCAGCGCCTCAATATACTCCCGCAGTTGCTGCACGGGTTTGCCCCAGTTGGCGCTGAATCTCTTTTCGATGTGCGGCTTGACCTGCGTTCCCAGCCCCAGCACGAATCGTCCGCGCGCCTGCTGTGCCAGGTCCCAAGCTGTCTGCGCCATCAGCATCGGGCTGCGCGGGAAGGCGATAGCGACTGCTGTGCCCAGCGATATCCGTTCTGTTGCCAACGCAGCGTGCGCAAGCGGCAAGAAAGGATTGTTTGCCGTCTCGGCGAGCCACAAGCCATCGAAGCCATCAGCCTCGACCATTCGCGCTACTTCGCCAACCGCGTTGAGATCTTCGCTCAGAATGCTGACTTCGAATCGCATGACCTGCCGAGCCCCGTTCTTGATGCCGTCGGAATTGTAGCTTGCCACCAGAATGTGGGCTAGGGCGCATCGCATTTGCAGCGCCGTGTTGTAAGGGGTACAATCGGTACACGAATTCGTTTTGCTGGCGGCGTCTCGACTTTTGCAGCCAGCGGCAAAGAGGTCTCGATGAGTTTGCGAAGCACAAGGTCGGTCAATATTGGGCTGCGAAATATCGTAGCCACGATTTTCATCGTGCTGGGATTGGTGTTCGTCTGGGAGATCCGCGGGACGCTGATGCTGACTTTTGCCGCCGTCATACTGGTTGTGCTATTTACCATGCCGGTGCGCGTGTTGGTGCGCCGATTTCAGCTCAATCGCGTGGTGGCGATTTTGGTCAGCGTCATCGGCTTTTTCGCGGTGCTGGGCTTGATCGGCACGCCTGTCCTGCGCACGATCATCACGCAGTTCAATGCGCTGGCGACCGATGTCGTGCCACAAGGTCTTGAGCGGGCGCGCGAGTCGATCACCCGTGAAGCGCTGGTGGCGGTCATTCCCTTGTTAGACGGCGTCATCCCCGAAAATGCCAACGACCTCATCAACGATGACCTGATCAATCAATTTATCTCCCAGGTTACCGATGCGGTCGGCCGGCTGGGCGGCACTGTGCTGCCGGTAGTCGGCGGCGTGGCCAACACGATCTTGAGCGCGCTCATCATTTTTTTTCTGAGCATGTATTTGCTTGCGGAGCCGGATTTGTATGTCAATGGCATCATCAAGCTGACGCCGATCTGGTATCGCGAGCGCATGCTGGTGGTGCTGGGGCGCATAGACTCTACGCTGCGCGCCTGGCTGACGGTGACATTTGTGTCGATGATTGTGGTGACGATTTTGACCGGTTTGGGCTTGGCGCTGCTGGACATTCAAGAGTGGCTGGCATTGGGCGTGCTGGCTGGCTTGCTGTCATTCATACCCAACTTTGGACCGCTGGTGGCGCTGGTTCCATCGGTGGCGGTTGCTATCGTGCAGGCGCAGGAGAATGTAATCTGGGTGGCGGTCGTCATTTATGGCGTGTCGTTTTTTCAAAGCCAGGTGGTCAGTCCCGTGCTGGCGAGCGAGCGCATGAACATGCCGGCGATTTTGATCTTGCTGGGGCAGATCATATTCGGCTTCTTTTTTGGCTTTTTGGGTTTGATGCTGGCTGTGCCGCTGAGCGCTTGCTTTGCCGTGTTGATCGATGAGATGTATGTGAAAGATATTTTGGGCGATCATGCGCAAGCCGAGGCGCAGGAAGCGCTTGCAGGTGAGGCGCTGCCGGAGAATCTGCAGCCCGAGCCTACTTGAAAAGGGCGTGGCTCTTGACGCATGTTTACGCGATTCTGATAAATCGCCCTTGACAGGCGCAATTCATGTTGTTAGTCTGGGCATACGCTGGTGGGGGTGCTGGTAGCTCCTGCTTTTTTGTCTCGCGTTATTGTGTGGGGCATAGTGCGGATTAACAGCAGAATAGCAGGTTAAGACAGAGCGAAAATCAAACCCCTGGTTGAATACGGAGAGTTTGATCCTGGCTCAGGATGAACGTTGGCGGCGTGCCTAATACATGCAAGTCGAACGGGATTGCATCATTCGTGGTGCATGAGAGTGGCGAACGGGTGAGTAACGCGTAACTGATCTGCCCCATAGACTGGGATAACCTTTGGAAACAGGGGCTAATACGGGATGTCCTTGTTGGAGTTAGGTTTCTGATGAGGAAAGGCTTCATATGAGGCGCTATGGGATGAGGATGCGTTCCATCAGCTAGTTGGTGAGGTAAGGGCTCACCAAGGCGATGACGGATAGGGGATCTGAGAGGGTGGCCCCCCACACTGGGACTGAGACACGGCCCAGACTCCTGCGGGAGGCAGCAGTAAGGGATATTGCACAATGGGCGGAAGCCTGATGCAGCGACGCCGCGTGGGCGAAGAAGGTTTTCGGATCGTAAAGCCCTTTTCCAGGTGACGAGGAAGGACGGTAGTCTGGGAATAAGTGTCGGCTAACTACGTGCCAGCAGCCGCGGTAAAACGTAGGACGCGAGCGTTATCCGGAGTTACTGGGCGTAAAGCGCGCGCAGGCGGTGTCATAAGTTGCCCATGAAAGTTACTGGCTAAACTGGTAATAGTTGGGTGAAACTGTGGTACTAGAGAGGAATAGAGGGAAGCGGAATTCCGGGTGTAGTGGTGAAATGCGTAGATATCCGGAGGAATACCGGTGGCGAAGGCGGCTTCCTGGATTTTTTCTGACGCTGAGGCGCGAAAGCGTGGGTAGCGAACGGGATTAGAAACCCCGGTAGTCCACGCCGTAAACGATGCACATTAGGTGTTCGGTCATGTTAAGTGGCTGAGTGTTGCAGCAAACGCGATAAATGTGCCGCCTGGGGAGTACGGTCGCAAGGCTAAAACTCAAAGGAATTGACGGGGGCCCGCACAAGCAGCGGAGCGTGTGGTTTAATTCGAGGCTACGCGAAGAACCTTACCTGGGTTTGACATGATGGTAGTACGGAAGCGAAAGCGGAAGGACCTTCGGGAGCCGTCACAGGTGCTGCATGGTTGTCGTCAGCTCGTGCCGTGAGGTGTTCGGTTAAGTCCGCAAACGAGCGCAACCCTCGGTGCTAGTTACAAGTGTCTAGCATGACTGCCCATGACAAATGGGAGGAAGGTGGGGATGATGTCAAATCAGCATGGCCTTTATATCCAGGGCGACACACACGCTACAATGGTCGGTACAATGGGTAGCGAAGCCGCGAGGTGGAGCGAATCCTGCAAAGTCGGTCTCAGTTCGGATTGCAGGCTGCAACTCGCCTGCATGAAGTCGGAGTTGCTAGTAACCGCAAATCAGCATGTTGCGGTGAATACGTTCCCGGGCCTTGTACACACCGCCCGTCACGTCATGGGAGTTGGTCGAGCCTGAAGTCGGGAAGCGAACCTCTTTATGAGGGAGCTACTGCCTAGGGCAGGGTCGATGACTGGGACGAAGTCGTAACAAGGTAGCTGTAGCGGAAGCTGCGGCTGGATCACCTCCTTTCTAAGGGAGCGCGGGGGTATCAGCCCTCTGCGCAGAAGTTACAGAGTGTGTAGTAAGGGCGGCTCGGCGAGTCGTCCGCAAAGGGAATTGATGAGTGAAGTTTTAGCCTGCTGCTGTGCTGTTAATCGCGTATAGCGCTAGAGTTGCTGGATTTGGGGCTGTAGCTCAGTTGGTTAGAGCGCACGCCTGATAAGCGTGAGGTCGCAAGTTCAAGTCTTGCCAGCCCCACAGGGCGCAGAGGCAGTTCGTCCGCAAGAGCAGCGCTGGGGACATAGCTCAGTTTGGGAGAGCGCCTCGTTTGCACCGAGGAGGTCAGGGGTTCGAGTCCCCTTGTCTCCACAACAGGGGGGATATAGCTCAGTTTGGGAGAGCGCGTCAATCGCACTGACGAGGTCAAGGGTTCGAGTCCCTTTATCTCCACAACAACCCACAGCAAAGAACACAATCAAATAAGATCAACTCAGCGGCGGCGCAGCAGATACAGCCTGCGCGCAGACTCTTCGACATCCGCCGACTCGACGATCTCGTAGACTTCGCCGAATGCCCGTTCAAAACCGGTCTGCGAATAATCGGCGAATATGTCTTCTCGCGCCGTCAGCAGCTGCTGGACTTTCTTGTCGGTCTTGGGAACGAATTCGATTATCAGCCATTCCGCCATCGATGCAAAATAGCTGGCGATTTTGCCCAGCGGCAGATTGTTGCTGATGGCGAGGTGGTGGATCAGCGCCAGCGCCAAGAGGCAATCGGCATGGCAGCGCGTGGCCAGCGCATCTCGCTCGCTGTTTGCCCAGCCAATCGCGGCTGAGGGGTTGGTGAGGTCGATCAGCAGCGGCTGGATGCAAGTGTCTTTGTCCTGCCTGGCTTGGCGGTAGCTGGCTTCAACAGCGCCGGGATCGCTGTCAACCGAGACGGTGAAGATGCCCCGCTGGCTGGCGATGCGGCTGAAGACGCCCGTGTTGGCGCCCAGGTCCCAAAGGCAGTTTGGTTTTGCCCGGTCAATGAAGTCGCTGACGATCTGGCGTTTGCTGGCGAACCCGGACTCCTGATAGCTGTCGCCTTCGTAGTAGCCCGCCCAGTCCGTCTGCTGATGATCCCAGCGCAATCCAGCTACAGCCGAGCGGAGGTCCTTGGCGATATTCAGCAAGTCTTTTTTGACAAGCCGCTTGCGCCGCGGGCCAGCTGCCGAAGGCGCCGTCCCCAGGTATCGTCTTTGCGCGCGGGCATGCAGACGCAGGTGCAGGCTGAGCCCAATGTTGAACCAAGACCGTCTTGGCAGCAGCGATACCGCCAGATCGAGCGGGATGCCATCCAGGTGCACGCGCAGCAGCTGGCTGAGTCGAACATCCCGGCAGCTCATCAGAGCCAGGGGCGCCAGGAAGTGCTGGCAGAATTGCTCGTAGGCTTGCCAGGCTTGTCCCGGCTGATAGCGCTCAAAAGACAGGGAATCGATGAGCAGCGGTTTGCCGGCGAGAAACTGCACATTATAGGCGCTGGCATCTTTGAGGATCATGTCGCGCGCGAGGCAGCGCTTCAGCACATCCAGCGTGAGCAGCGCCGCGTCTTGCAATTGGCTGAAAGACCATTCGTAAGGGTAAGAGACGAAGGGGATTCGCTGCGGTCGCAACACTCGATACGCATCGGCTTCTTGCAGCTGCGGATGGTCGACTTCGGCATGAGAAATCAGCAGTCCGCGCCCGGTCAGATCGTCGTACAGACCGCTCTGCAAGAACTGGTCATAATGGTTTCGATAGCTGCGATTGACCTGGCGAAATAGTTGCCCGGCGTCCACAAAGACGAAACCGCTGGGATCGCGGAAAGACGCAGCGATTTTCTCAACGGTCGTCATGCTCGTTGTCAATCTTCCCGGTCTGCGTCTTCATCGCCGGCTTCTTCGTCCGATTCTCGCCGGATGCCGAAGAGCGAGAGCAGTCGCGCTTTCCAGAGCCGAAAAGTGGCCAGGATGCCCACGATAAGGGCGAGCAGCAATTGGACGATGAGGCTGCCGGAGCCGGGGTCGAGGTAAGCGAAAAGCGTCTTGAGAGTCGCGACAACGATGCCTGACCGAATGATGAATGCCAATCGTTTCATCTCAATCCACCTAACTATTGTTCACCGGTGAAGCTCTTCGTCCACGCCTGGAATCAACGGCAGTTGTATAGACAGACGAATTTGCCATATGACGCTCATCTCATCCAATTCCTTTATCCACTATGTTAGACACTCCCGTGAAAGCTGTTTGCGAGCCATAGTTTAAGCTGTTTTCGGGAGGTTAATGCTGGCACTATAGCACAGGGCGCGGGATTGGCAAGCTGTGGTGATGAGTTTTGCTGTGCTGGGAAGTCGCCCTTGACTTGGTAGTGAGATGATATAGAGTTGGGGTATAGCGGGCATCTTGTGGGTGTCCGCGTGCGGTTTAACAGTTGAATAATCAACGCGAAGGTAATACCTAAAAAGCGCGTGCCAGGAGAGCCGGGCACTCCGTACGATGGTACGGAAAGCGAATAAGGGTACACAGTGGATGCCTGGGCATCTCGTGCCGAAGAAGGACGTGTTATACTGCGAAAAGCTTCGATGAGGCGTATAAGGCCGTCATAGTCGAAGGTGTCCGAATGGGGAAACCCGTCGGGGTTCAAGTCCCGACATCACTGCGTTGTGCAGTGAGGGGAACCGTCCGAACTGAAACATCTAAGTAGGGCGAGGAGAAGAGACGATTCTGCGAGTAGTGGCGAGCGAAAGCGGAAGAGCCCAAACCAGTGGCTGCGGCTGCTGGGGTTGCAGGACTTCGCAAGGAGCTGCGTGAGTTGAAGCGGAAGGGACTGGGAAGTTCCGCCGGAGAGGGTGACAGCCCCGTATGCATAGATGAGCGCAGCGGCGAAGGATCCTGAGTACCACGATGCACGCTAACATTGTGGGAAGCTGGGTGGTCCACCATCCAAGGCTAAATACACGAGATGACCGATAGCGCAGCAGTACCGTGAGGGAAAGGTGAAAAGAACCCCGGCGAGGGGAGTGAAAGAGAATCTGAAATTGTGTACCTACAACCGGTCGGGGGGCATGAGAGATCGTGTCTGACGGCGTGCCTTTAGGAGAATGAGCCAGCGAGTTAATGCGAGTGGCGAGCTTAAGCCGGGTACAGGCGCAGGCGCAGGGAAACCGAGTCTGAAGAGGGCGTTATAGTGGCTTGCATTAGACACGAAACCAGGCGAGCTAACCATGGCCAGCGCGAAAGTGAGGTAACACTTACGGGAGGCGCGGACCCACCGATGTTGCAAAATCGGGGGATGAGTTGTGGTTAGAGGTGAAATGCCAAACGAGCCTGGAGATAGCTTGTTCTCCCCGAAATAGCTTTAGGGCTAGCGTTGTGTGATGGGTGCGGGAGGTAGAGCACTGTATGGGCTAGGGGGCGTCAAGCTTACTGAACCCAAACAAACTCCGAATGCCTGCATGCCGAGCACAGCAGTTGGGCTGCTTGAGATGAGTTAAGCAGTCGAGAGGGAAAGAACCCAGACCCTCGTCTAAGGTCCCGGAGTGTATGCTAAGTGTAAAACGAGGTGATTGTGTTGAGACAGCTAGCAGGTTGGCTTAGAAGCAGCCATCCTTTAAAGAGTGCGTAACAGCTCCCTAGTCAAACGCAATTGCGCGGATAATGTAACGGGTCTAAAGCATGCCACCGAAGACAGGGATAACGAAAAGTTATGGTAGGGGAGCGTTCCAATGGCGGAGAAGGTTGCCTGCGAGGGTGATTGGAGCGATTGGGAGTGCGAATGCTGGCATGAGTAGCGAGAAATAGGTGAGAACCCTATTCGCCGAAAGTCTAAGGTTTCCGACGGAAGGTCAGTCCGCGTCGGGTTAGTCGGTCCTAAGCCGAGGCTGAGAAGCGCAGGCGATGGACAACGGGTTAATATTCCCGTACCGGTATGTGGAGTTGTTATGGCAGCTTGTGGGGTGGCCAGCCTCTGAGTGGATTGAGGTGGCAAGCGGGGAGAGCCCGCGAGGCCGTGTCTTCGGACAAGAAGTGGTCGTAGCCATGGGACGAGAAAAGCTGTAGCAGTGATGAAGCGTGCCGACCGTACCGCAAACCGACACAGGTAGACGAGTAGAGAATACGAAGGCGAACGGGAGAACCTCTGCTAAGGAATTAGGCAAAATGGATCCGTAACTTCGGGAGAAGGATCGCCGCATGCGTGAGTATGCGGTTGCAGTGAAAAGGCTCTGCCGACTGTTTACCAAAAACACAGGTCTCTGCTAAAGCGCAAGCTGAAGTATAGGGGCTGACGCCTGCCCAGTGCCGGAAGGTTAAGTGGAGGGGTGAGAGCTCTGAGATGAAGCCCCGGTGAACGGCGGCCGTAACTATAACGGTCCTAAGGTAGCGAAATTCCTTGTCGGGTAAGTTCCGACCCGCACGAAAGGCGTAACGAGTGGAGCGCTGTCTCAGCAGGGGACTCGGCGAAATTGAAGTATGCGTAAAAATGCGTATTACCCGCAGCAGGACAAAAAGACCCCGTGGAGCTTTACTGTAGCTTGCCATTGCGTTAGGGCTTTGATTGTGCAGGATAGCTGGGAGGCTGTGAAGCTTGGTCGTCAGACTGAGTGGAGCCAATGTTGAGATACCAGCCTGTTAGGGTTTTGGCTCTAACCTGGGCGCGAGAGCGTCAGGGACAGTGGCAGGTGGGCAGTTTGACTGGGGCGGTCGCCTCCGAAAGAGTAACGGAGGCGCCCAAAGGTTGGCTCAGATGGAATGGAAACCCATCGCAGAGTGTAAAGGCAGAAGCCAGCTTGACTGCGAGACAGACAAGTCGAGCAGAGACGAAAGTCGGGCTTAGTGATCCTACGATACAGAGTGGAATGGTCGTAGCTTACCGGATAAAAGCTACCCCGGGGATAACAGGCTAGTCTTGCCCAAGAGTTCGCATCGACGGCAAGGCTCGGCACCTCGATGTCGGCTCATCGCATCCTGGGGCTGGATAGGGTCCCAAGGGTTGGGCTGTTCGCCCATTAAAGCGGTACGTGAGCTGGGTTCAGACCGTCGTGAGACAGGTCGGTCTCTATCCGCTGTGGGCGTTGGGAATTTGAGAGGGGTTGCCCCTAGTACGAGAGGACCGGGGTGGACGAAGCGCTCGTGTGTCAGTTGTCGCGCCGGCGGCATGGCTGAGTAGCGACCTTCGGCAAGGATAACCGCTGAAAGCATCTAAGTGGGAAGCCAGCCTCAAGACAAGATTCCCCACTGGCAAAGACCAGGTAAGACCGCTGGGAGACCACCAGTTAGATAGGCGGGGGGTGTAAGCGCAGCAATGCGTGCAGCTGACCCGTACTAATGGTCGAGGGCTTTCCGTACGATTGTGCGGGGTGTTTGGCGTTTTTGGCGCGCGTGAGGACAGGAATTCCTTTGTGTTGATTATCTCTGTGCGGCGCAGCAGGCGCGCAGAGTGTTGGTGGCTGGAGCCGCGGGGGTACACCCGGCATCATCCCGAACCCGGCAGTTAAGCCCGCGAGCGCAGATGGTACTGCATTGGAGACGATGTGGGAGAGTATGCCGCCGCCAACGCTCTGCGTGCCTGCTGCGCCGCTTTCCCTTTTTGACCTCATAACTGCTGCTGCCTCTTCTAGCCTGACTTCATTGCACCCTTTCGTAGTCCGCCATAAAACTCTACACTCGCGCTATGATCAGGAATGCATCTACTCGCCTGTCGCGCACGCTGCCCTATGCAATCGCGCTGGCCTGCGTATTCTTTGTCTACGCCATCAGCCTGCCCAGGATAAAAGCCACGCCCGCCTATGTCGGCGACGACATGGAGACGTTGAAGCACATTCATCCGCTGAATTTGCAGGAAATTTACAGCGTCAGCGATACGGTGCGCAGCGTCGCCTACAAGAGCATGGAGCATGCGCCGCTCTACTTCGTGGGGCTGAATATCTGGCAAGGCGCGACCGGCTACGACTTGTTCACGGGACGGCTGCTGTCGGTCTACTTTGCTGTGCTGGCTGTGGCTGCTGCCTGGCAAGTCGGGCGTATGGGCGGCGACCTCGAGCCGGCTTGTGGCGTGGCGATCGCTATGTCTTGCCAGGCATTCTTTGTGCATTATGCCCATGTCGCGCGCATGTATACGCTGATCGCGCTGTTGGCAGCCTGGCTGATTTGGTCCTACTGGCACCTTGTCGATGCGAAGGGACGCCCGCGAACCTGGCGCTGGCTGTCGTTGATTTGCGCGACCGCGACTATCATTTATGTGCACTATTTCGGATTCTTCCTCATCGCGGCGATCGGCTGCTGGCACCTGCTCTTCGTGCACAAAGATCGCCGCTGGCTTTACATTGCGCTGACGATGGCGGCGGGATGCCTGACCTTCATCGGCTGGCTGCCTGTTGCCCTGCGCGGTTTTGACCGCAGCCAAAATGTGCTGGCCGAGACGCACATGGCTTTCGGCGAGGCGCTGCAAGCTATCCTTGCGCTATCCGCCAACGGGCTGTGGATTGTTCCGCCAATTGCCTTCGCTGCAGCGCTTGCCTATCGTCGCCGGTTGACGCGCGCCGAGCAGTTTTTGCTGTTTGTCGGCACCAGCCTGCTGGCGATGCTCTTGCTGCTCAACGAAATCGTGCCCATCCTGGTCGAGCAGCGCATGCGCTACATCACCATTCTGCTCCTGCCCATGTGCTGCGCTATGTTGGTCGGCCTGCGGCATCTGCCCGGTTGGCGGAGATTGCGCTGGCTGTTAGCGGCTCTCGCTTTCGCTTCGTTCTTCGCCTATGCCGGCGGCGAAGACCTCTTTCGCTTTGCTGGCTTGCGGCATAGTCAGGCCGACCGCAAGACGCATTTGCAGGAGTTTATCTATGAGTCGCAGCGCTTCGCGGGCAAGGGACTGCTAATCCTCAGCATGGACGAACGGGCGCGCTGGACAGAAAATGGTCAGCCAGTTTGGTATCGCGCGCAGCTTTGGCAGCGGGGCTACAACGACCTCGCCTTCATCGGTTATGACGACGGGCAACTGTGGATCAACAGCGGGTCGAACAAACATGCCACGCTTGAAGGCATCGTCGAGCATGCGCTGGGCGTCTGGGTCATTCACAATCCTGCCGCGGCCGACCTCAATGAGCTGGCCTTCTATCGCGATTGGTTTCTGACGCAATATCGCAGCTGTGGCGTTTGGCTGCAGAAACCAAAAGCGATAATCGAGTTCTACTTGCAGCACGACATCCCCTGCGCGCTGGTCAGCGATGACGCGCCGGCAGCGGCTATCTTCAACAATGACGCCACGCTGGGCAACTACCTGGTCGAGGCGCAGGACGATGCAGTCGCCGTCTGGCTGTGGTGGCACGACTGGTCTCGCAGGGATGCAGCCTATACTTTGTCGCTGGTGAATGCCGAGGGCGAAAGGCTGGCGCAGGTCGCAGCGCAGATCGCCACTGGACCTATCGCTGTGCACCGCCTGGACACGCTGCAGGCACCCATCGGCGACATCGAAGTGAGGCTGCGCGTGGACAAAAGCGAAGTAACGATTTATCCCATGGCGGCGGCTGGCTGAGCGGCGCAACAAGCGGGTATCGCCTTGCCAAGCGCGCGCCACTCGCCTACACTGCCGCCACCATGCTGCCTTCCGCGCTTGCCCACAGCCTGAACAATCGCGCCGCCTTGCCCCGTGCCATCGCACTGGTCTGTGTGATCTTCGTCTTCATTTTCGGCATCAGTTCGCTGAAGAGCACTCCCGTTTTTTTCGACGAAATCGAGACGCTCAAACATACCATCACGCGCTGGGCGGAATACACCTATACCATCCCCGAGACCATCAACAGCGTCTCCGAGCGCAGCGTCGAGCATGGACCGCTTTACTTCGTCGTGTTGAATATCTGGCAGCGGCTGGCGGGCTATGATTTGTTCAGCTCGCGATTGCTGTCGGTTTTCTTCGCCATGCTGGCGGTTGCGGCGGTGTATCGTCTGGCAGATTTGACGCGCGACCAGGAGATCGCCTGCGCGGCTGTCATCGCCATCGCGGGCTTGGCATACTTTAATTATTACGCGCATGTGACCCGCTACTACGCCCTGCTGCTGCTGATGGTATGCTGGCTGCTGTGGTCGTACTGGCGCGTGATTTCGGCAGATGGTGCGGTGCGCTGGCGGTGTTGGTTGTCCCTCTTCGCTGCGACCGCATCAATCGTCTATGTCAATTATTTCGGCTTCCTCATCATCGCGGCGCTGGGCTGCTATCACCTGTTGTTCGCGCGCAAAGATCGCCGCTGGCTGCGAGTCTCGCTGCTGATGCCTGCTGCTTGTCTGCTGTTTGCGGCTTGGCTGCCGGTGGCTCTGCGCGGCTTTGAACGCAGTGGCGACGCCCTGGATGCCTTGCGTTTGTCCTGGTTGGAATCGCTGGATGCCATCTTGTCCATCTATGCCAATGGGCTGTGGCTGCTGCCCTTGCTTGCGATTGGGGCGCTGCTTTGGCGCCGAAAGCGCACAGACGCAGAAACCTATCTGGCTTTTCTGGCGATCGCCACGTTGCTGCTGCTTTTGTTGATAAACGAGGCGACAACCATCATGGTGGCGCGGCGCATGCGCTATACCCTCGTATTGACCGTGCCCTTCTGCTGCTTTCTCGCCATTGGCTTGACGAGATTGCCCGCCTGGAACTGGCTGCGCTATCCGCTGCTGGCCCTGTGGATCGCCGCAGGTGTCGTCTTTTACAATTCCGAAGACTTCCTGGTCTATACCAACCGCCGCGATATCAACCATGATCTGGTGCCGCATTACCAAGAATTGCTGTATGAAGCCGATTCGCTGCCGGGGGCGCAGCTGCCCATCTTGAGCCTGCATCAGCATGCGCTGGTCAACGATTACGAGATTTTGACATATTATCGGGCGCGCCTGCCCCAATGGGCGGATATCGTGCATGCCGGCTACAACGCGCGCGAGCAGCTCATTTTCCAAAGCAAGACCCTGCCATTCCGCACGCAGGCAGCCATTGTCGACAATGCCAATGGTCTCTGGCTGCTGCACAATCCGCTACAGACGGATTTGCCGGCGCTGGATTATTATGGCGACTGGTTCAGGCAGCACTATCGCTCTTGCGGCAGCTGGGTAGAAAAACCGCAGGCCATCATCAGCTTTTATCTAAAGCAGGAAATTCCCTGCCAACTGATTACGGCTGCTCAGCCTTTCGCGCTGGACTATGATAATGGGATGCGGCTGGGAAACATCATTGTAGAGCGGACGGACAAAACGCTGTCGGTGTTCTTGTGGTGGCAGGCGACGATTGAAGCGAAGACCAGTTACAGCTTGCAGCTTTTCGACGCGGCTGGCGAACGGCATGCGCAAGTGGACGCCGTCATCGCCGATGACCCGCTGGATATCAGCCACCTCGATATCCCTGACTTGCCGGCCGGCGACTATGTGGTCAAGCTGATTGTTTACGACTTTGAGACTCTTGCCAGCCAGGCGGGCGCTGTGCTTGCCGATGGGCTGCGTTTTGACCGCGATTTGACGCTGCATTCTTTTACACTGGGCGCATGAGGCGTCGCGCGCGCTGCATCCTTGTCGCTTCGCCATGCCTGCACTATGCTTGCCTTCGTCCCCAATAGCTGGAGAATTTTCCATGCACTACGCCGCTCGCTGCTTGCTTACCCTGTTGCTGTTCGTCTTGGCTTTGCCAACGCTCGCCGCGGATGAAAACGGCGATTATCCCGCCGCCGACATTCAAAATGACGAGGGCGGTCCAGTCGTCATCAGCGGGCAGCTGCATTACAGCAACGCGCTTTTCACCAGTGGCGTGGCAGAACCGCTGATCGTCCTGGAAGACCAGGCCGGCTTCGTCGACCGCGACCGGTTTTATGTCTTCCCGCGCGAATCGCAGGTGCTGGGGCAGCTGACATCCGACTTTTTCACTTCGCCGGTCGACTACACGCTGTCGCTCCCGCTGGCGCCGGCTGGCGGTTTGCGCGATGTCGACAACGATGACCAGGCAGACAGCGGCGTCATGGTCTTTTCCATCGCCTATTGGACGAACATCTTCGGCGATACCCTGCTGGAAGAGCGCGATGTCTACGGCGGCGGCTGGTCGACTGGATACGCCTCGGTTCGCGCCAGCATTGACCCGCAGACGCGACACGAAATCATTGGCGGCCAGTTCATCGTCTACGCGCCAGAAGCGGGGCAGGGCTTCCCGGCCGGCTTTGGCGAAGACGGCTTGCTATTCACCGACGATGATCCGATAGTGCTGGTGCCGGCCGGCTATACCACCGTGGATATGGACAGCCAGCCTTTCACATTCGACCGCAGCGCCCGCCCGACCATCGACCTGCACGAGCCTGAAGCCGCAGCCATCAAGGACTTTTCCGAGTTGGGTTACAGCGAGGCTTTCGCCGCCATGGTCGATCTCTTCCGCCGCGAATATGCCTATACCGAGCTGTACGAGTTGGATTGGGACGCGCTGGAAGCCGAGCTTGCGCCGCGCTTCCTCGAGGCCGAGACGGCCGATGACCCGGTCGACGCCTATGCCCTGGCGCTGCGTGACTTTATCTGGCGCATTCCCGATGGGCATGTCTCCATGCCGCTGACGCTCTTGACCGACTATTTCCGCGAAGACACCGACGGCGGCCTGGGCATCTCGCTGACAGAGCTGGACGACGGGCGCATCGTCGTCAGCTATCTGCTGGAGGGCGGTCCCGGGCACGAAGCCGGTATGGAATTGGGCGCGGAGATCCTGGAATGGAATGGCGGCACGCTCGAAGAAGCCATGCAACGAGAATTTGTCTGGGCGCATTCGACCTTGAGCACGCCACATAGCTTGCGCTTGCAGCAGTTGCGCTATATCACTCGCTTTCCATTGGGTAGCGAAGTCGCTGTCACATTCCGTAATCCCGAAAGCGACGAAGAGCAATCCGTCAGTCTGTCGGTCATCAGTGAGCGCGCCAGCTTTTCCCAATCGTCATTCTTGGTTGGCGTCGATGGCACAGAATTACCGGTCGAACACGAAGTACTGCCCAGCGGCTATGGCTATGTCGCCATTTACGACTTCGACGACAACGAACGCTTGATCGTGCAGCTGTGGGAGCGCATGCTCGAGACATTCCGGGAAGAATCAGTGCCCGGCATCATCATCGACATGCGTTACAACGGTGGTGGCAGCGGCTACCTGGCCGACCAGTTGGCCGCCTATTTCTATCAGGAAGAGCACATCCTGGGATATTCCAGCCGCTACAACGAATCGACCGGCGAATTCTATCTCGATCCGCATTCCGAAGACCACTTCATCCTGCCGCCAGAAGAGCAGCGCTACGATGGCGAACTGGCTGTCATCATCGCGCCCGGCTGTTATAGCGCCTGCGAATTCTTCGCCTACAACCTGACTCTGGGCGAGCGGGCGGCCATCGTCGGGCATTATCCCAGCGGCGGCTTGGGCGGCTCTATCGATGATTTCTTGATGCCAGAAGATACCACCATCCGCTTCACCATAACGCGCGCGCTGGATGCAGACTTGAACATCCACATCGAAGCGCAAGGCGTCGCGCCGACCGTGCTTGTGCCCGTCACCATGGAGAGCCTGTCCAGCCAGGGCGATTTCTTGCTGGAAGCCGCGGAACAGCACCTGACCGATGTCATCCAAGGCGAGCTGATCGATGGCGGCGAGCTAGCACTGGGCATCGGCAGTAGCGAAGTCAATGCCACGGGTTTGGTCGGTCCCGAGCAAGGCGTGCGCTATCTGATCACCTTGCCGGCCGATCGCAGCGTGGATATCACCCTGCGGGGCGAAGACGAAACGGTTGACACCCTGCTGAGCCTCTATTCCCGCGATGGCACTCGCAAATTGGGGGAAAATGACGATGTCGACGAGGACACAATCAGCTCGGCGCTGACGGAATTGGAGGTCGGCGGGCAGGCTGCCCAGTTTGTCATTGATGTGCGCGTCAAGGATGTAACCGAAGCAACGCCATTCTTCCTGCGCGTGTTTGGCACTGTGGAAAGCGAAGAAGAACCTGAAGCAAGCGAAGAGTAGCCGGCTGGGGGAATGCGGAGAGGGAAGTAGATGAGAGACCGCTTGCTCAAGCTGTGGGGAATCCCCAGTGCATTGTTTGTTGGTATCTTCCTAATTGCCGCGTTCCTCCGTCTTGTGAATGTTGAAACCGCGCACTTTTGGTACGACCAAGCCACATCAGCCGAATACAGCTGGGACATAGCGCGTGAAGGCATCTTCCACAGTCGTCTATACCGGCTCAGCGGCGGTTACGAAAACTTTCCACTGTCAGCCTATCTCCATGCCCCGGCTTATCTGATATCGACACATATCCATGCGTTGATTATCTGGAATATTTGTTTGAATCTGGCAGCGCTAACCATGTGCTGGTATTTCGCGCGGCGCTATTGGGGCTGGCAAGCCGCCGCCGTCGCGACTCTCTTGCTGGCAACAGCCCCGTGGGATGTGTTCTATGCCCATCGTCCTTGGTCAAATACCTTGATGCCGTTCTTCGTGATGCTTTGGGCGATTTCCTGCGCATTCGCATATCACGAACGGCGCATTCGCTGGTGGGCGCCTGGCTGGGCGGCCGCACTCTGGCTGCTGCAATTGCACCCGAGCGGCATCATCTTTCCTGTCTCCAGCGCGCTATTAAGCGGCGCAGCCATTCTTGGCGATCGTCGTTATGCCTGGCCTTGGGCAGCTGTCGGGGTGTTGCTGGGCAGCTTGCCGGCGATTCCTTGGCTGGTCGCCCATATTGATGGATCAGCGTCGTTGACTTCGGAACTGCTTCCCTTTGTTAGTGATTACAAAAGTGGCTTTTATTACAACTGGAAGCTACTGGTAGATTTCCTAGCCGGACAAGATTTAGCGAATCGCTTCCTGGGAATCGGACGCGAACAGCTGCAAGCGCAAACCTCCATTCTCAATACTTTGGCGCCGGCAGCGATGCTTGCTGTGGGTCTGGCCACAGCTTTTGTGCTATGGAAGGCGATCCGCTCGCCCAACCGCAGATTGTATCTCGTCATTGTGCCCTGGCTTTTGCTGCCGCTGATATTCCCGGCCGTGGTCTGGCAAAACGAACAAAAGATGGTGTATCTGCTGCCTTTGCTGCCGGCGCCTTTCTTCGCCATTGCGGCCGCCTGCCGGTTCATGCCGCTGACTTGGCGCAGGCTGGCCTTCTGCCTGGTTGCTGCCTGGTGCGCGCTGAATATCCAGGTTATCTAGCACTGCGTGGCCTTCATTCAAAACGGCTTGGCGATGAACGATGCGCAGATCACAGCGATCGAGGGAGGCCCGCCACTGGCGTCGCCTTTGCGCATCGCCGAGGTGGCCCGCAACGCCATCCAACAGGGAGACGCCGACGAAGTGATCGTATTGGTGCGCCCAGTCTACGAAATGCAACATGAGTTCCTGGTGCGCGCGATGCCGCTGCTCATGCACGACTTGTCAATCCGCTTCCTGAACCTGCGCGATTCCAGCCATGTATTCCCCGCCCGCAACAGCCTGCTGCTGGTCGATACGCATTCTCAACCCCCGCTCCCCTCGTACTTTGATGCCGACGAGCTAATGCGTTCAACGCGTTATCGTCTTCTTCGCTTGCGAGCCGATGCGGGGCAGGCACCGCAGCTATCCTTGAAGAGTCGCCCGGCGTACGAAAATGGTCTGCGACTATTGGGTTACGATCCCCTGACATGCGCTGGCATGCTGCGCGTGTACTGGACGCCAGGCGCGCCAACCGCCGATGGTTCAGCCTTGATTATGTTTGCCTATGTGCTGGATGAAAACAGAAATCTGCTTGCACAGCGCGATCAGCGCATTATCTCACCTCAATATTGGCGCAATGGCGATCAGGTCCGCACCGACATAGACCTCGGGCGGTCTTTCAAGGATCTTCCAGTACATATGATGGGAGTCGGACTTTACTCGTGGCGCACCTGGCCAACGCCCGATCCAATTGAAGCGCTTGACGAATCTGGCCTCCCCAGCCTACGCTCAGTCGAAATCCTGATAGACGATGAGTGCGCACCTTGAGACTGATTGTGCGCGGATGCCGCCGATAAGTCGCTATCGGTCGCTCAGCTAGTCCCAGTCGCGCTGGTCTACGATCTTGCGCGTATTCGGGTCGATAGCCTCCACGAAGTTGACATGATCAATGCGCAGCCGCACAGCCTGTTGCGCGAGCGCAGTGAGGCCCTCCGCAACGCCTTCTGCAGATGCGCCAGCGTGCAACAACACACTCAGCGTGACCACATCGCGATTGCCCTCGCGCGTGATGATGGCTTGCAAATCGGCGATCTGCGGGAAGCGCATGACAGCCGCGCCCAACTGGTTGGGATGCAAAAACATGCCGCGCACCTTGATGGCATCGCCGCTGCGACCGAATAGCCCCAACAAGTGTTGTGCTTCGCCCGCCTTCTGTGGCGCCAGCGCGCCCAGATCGCCCGTGCCAAAGCGGATCAGTGGATAGGCTTTGTTGAGCGTCGTCGCCACAATCTCGCCGGTTTCACCAGCAGGCAGCAACTCGCCCGTCTGTGGATCGCAGATTTGCAAGTAGATGCCCGGCAAGATGCGGAAGCCGGGTTCGCCCGAGCGCGTGTAGCCGATGAAACCCAAATCAGCCGTGCCATACGCCGAAGTCGTGCGCAAGCCATATTCGCCTTCAAAGCGGGCTTGCTGGCTGGGCGTGTAGGGCTCGGACGAGAAGAGCGCTTTCTTCAGCGGCACAGCGTCCGCGCCCATGCCCATCTCGGCGGCTTTGTCCAGCAATGTCATCAGATAGCTGGGCTGCCCGACGAAGCCAGTCGCCCCCAGCGCCATCATCAGCATGATCTGCAGCTCGGTGTTGCCGGGTCCAGAGGGGATGACCGTGCCGCCACATGCGCGAATGGCTTCATCCAGCAAGATGCCGGCCGGCGTCAAATGATACATGAATGTGTTGAGAACGCGGTCGCCGCGCCCGATGCCGATGTAGCGGAAGGCGGCCAGCTGCGCTTCGGGGTCGGCTGGTGGCGGCTGGGGATCATAGATGGGGCCGGGCGAAATATAGATGCGCGGCAGGTCGGCGGGGTCGATGGTCAAGAAGCCCCCAAAGGGCGGATTCTGTTGATGAATCTCGACCAGCGCGTCTTTGCCCAGCACGGGTATCTGCGCCAGATCGTCCGCTCCCTGTATGTCGTCAGGCGCGACACCGGCCTCGTCCAGCAACTGACGGATGGCCCGCGCGTGCTGATAACTGTGCTGCACCAGATCGCGGATCTGCGCGTCGATATGTGTCATTTGCTCTCCTTGTCAGCCCAGCCAGCGTTTGCGCCGCCGATAATGTTTGACCTCGCGGTAATTTTTGCGCCCGCCGGCTTGATTCAAGCCCAGGTAAAACTCTTTGATATCTTCATTTTCGCGCATCTGCTCGGCGGGCCCATCCAGCACGATGCGCCCGTCTTCCATGACATAAGCATAGTCGGCGAGTTCCAGCGCGGCGCGGGCATTTTGCTCGACCAGCAGCACCGACATGCCTTCCTGGCGGTTGATTTCGCGGATGATAGTGAAGATTTCGTGCACGAGCAGCGGCGCCAACCCCAGCGATGGCTCGTCCAGCATGAGGATTTGCGGGTGCGCCATCATCGCGCGGCCGATCACCAGCATCTGCCCCTCGCCGCCCGATAGATAGCCGCTCACCCGTCGTGCCAGCGCGCGCAGCTGGGGGAAGTAATGATACACGCGCTGCAGGTCTTCGCGGATATGCCGCCCGCCTTGATACACCATGCCGCCGATGCGCAGATTCTCCTCGACGGTCAGGTGGCGGAAGAGGAGGCGGCCCTCGATGACCTGCACGACGCCGCGGCGCACCACTTCTTCAGCCGGCTCGTTATCAATGCGCCGGTCGCCCCAGACGATCTGTCCGCGCGTGACCTCGCCCAGCTCGGAACCCAGCAAGCCGCTGATGGCTTTCAGCGTGGTGGATTTGCCAGCGCCGTTGGGGCCGAGCAGGGAGACGACACTGCCGGGCGCAACCTCCAGCGAGATGCCGCGCAGCACCAGGATGACGCTGTTATAGATCACCTCGATATTGGAGACGACGAGGCTATGCGGCGCGCTTGAGGCTGTCATCTTGAAACCCCCTCGCCCCCCCATTGGGATGGGGAGGATACCGAGAGGGGTTCCTTATTATCCGCGCAGCTGTGGCACGGGCATGAAGTCGTTCAGCGGCACGACCAGCGGCACATACAGCTGTCCGCCGCTGCCATCGGGCATCAGCAAGGCATCTTCAGGACCCGTGGCAGGACCGGTGAGCGTGGCGTTGGCGAACTTCATGACAGCCATGCGACTGAGCGTGGCATCGCGCATGCCCTCGGCGAAGTTCTGATGCAGCAAACCGCCCAGCACGGCGTAGTCCATGCTCTCGGTGGTCGCTTTGGCATCGGCGCCGGTCATGGCATCGAGGCTGCCCACCGCGTTGACCGTGCGGATGATCGTCTCGAGTATGGCATCGACCGCGCCCCAGGAAGCCAGGTAGGCGATGTTCTGCTCCGGCGGCGTGCGCTCATTCAGTTGAAATTGCTGGGTGATAAATTGAATGGCGGGGTGCGAAAGCTCAGACCACCACAAGAAGGGCATCGACCCGAACATACCATCCACCGACGGCAGCCCATTCGGCTTCAAAACGCGCTGCCCCAGCAAGCCAACGCTGGTATCCATCACCCAGTTGACGCCGCCCAGCTTGATGTCGTCTTCCATGCCCAGGTCGACCAGCGTGCCGGCGAGCAAGGCTGGACCAGAAGCCAGCGAATTGGTGTAGAGGATGTTCGCGCCTTCGTCGATGGCATTCTGCACCTGCGTCAGGATGTCGGTATCGGTGGGCAGGAAGATCTGTGGATTGGGCAGCACCTCGACGCCAAGTCCCGCGCAATATTCAGCCGCAGCCGGTTCTGTGCCCGCCAAACCAAAGGCGCCGGGCCAAGTGACAAAACCGATGACCGGATCGGGGAAAGTCTCGGGGCTGGCCGCGACAAATTGGCAGAAGAAGCCGAATTGATTGATGTACAGCGGGTTGCTGGCAAAGAGCCAACCGGGCGTCTGTCCATCTTCGCCATACAGGCTCTCGATAGATCCAGCCGATATGATCGATACGATCTCGTCTTCAGCCAATTGCTCGCGCAGCAGCTCGCCATCGTCGGAACTGTAGAGCAGCAAAATATCGAGGTCGTCGCCATATTCGCTGGTGAAGCGGTCATAAGCGCTCTGGGTGGCTTCCAGATTGCCGCCGGTATCTTCATAGACCTGCGCCAGTTCTGCCCCGCAGACGCCGCCATGGCTGTTCCAGTAGCTCACGGCGTCGGTAACCGCCGAGACGATTGGCTGCGTGATGAAGGCGTAGGGTCCGCTCAGATCGCCAAAGTGATAAATGCTGATCGTTTCGCCAGTCAGATCGACTTGGCATTCGGTCATATCAGATGGGTATTCGACCATGTCTTGCGCCGAACTCAGCGCTCCGCCCGCCACCAGCGTCAGCAGCGCCAACAATGTGAAAAGCCTTTTCATGTCTCGTGTCTCCTTCTTTGTCAATTGCAATCGTCATATAGGTCTAGCTTATGCCAAATGAGGGCATGGCGCAACTAATAAGAATAGGGGCGGATCTTCCAGGCGACCTTGAATATCTCCCAGCGATGGGCGATGCCGCGCGGCTCCAGCACGAGGAAGAGCATCAGCGCCCCGCCAAACAATATGGGGTTGATGGCGCTGGTGATGTTGACGGCGTCAATGAATGGGAAGATCTGTGGCAGCCAGTCGCTCAACAGCGGCCGCAGCGTCGGGATGATGGCTTCTTGCAGCAGGCGGATGAAGGCAACGCCAAACATCGCTCCCAGCGGGAAGCCAGCCCCGCCAATGATCAACATCGCCAGCATCTCGATCGATACATCCAGCTCGAACATCTGCAGCGCCAGGCTGTTGCGCTCGAATGCCAGCAGACAGCCGGCGACCCCCGCATAGACCGAACTGAGGAAGAAAGCGCGCAGTTTGGTCGCAAAGACATTGATGCCCAGCAGTTCGGCCGCCAGGTCGTTGTCGCGCACCGAGATGAAAGCGCGGCCCGTGCGCGTGCGGATGATGTTGCGCGCCACGAACATCAGCAGCACCGCCAGCGGCACGATCAGGTAATACATGGCGATATCGCTGGCGAAGCTGAGCGCCTTGCCCCGCCGTACAGTCGCCGCCAGGTCAACAGCGCTGCTATCCGCTGCGGCCAGCCTGACGCGGTAGCTGCCATGCTTGCTGGCAATGTACGACAACCCGCGCAGCGCGCCATCGCCATCCAAATGCAGGCTGAGATTGACATCGCCATAGGGCACGACATCGCCGCTGGGGTTGATGATCTCAATGCGAGGCGGTTCGCCTGTATAGGCGGGCAGATGCACAGAAATCACATCGACAAAGTAGAGGTCGCCAGCCGCGAATTCCAGGGGGGCATCTTCGCCCAGCGCATCTTCGGCATAAGCGGCGAAGGGACCAATAATCGGCGCGGGCACGGAGAGCGGACGCGTGCCGCCGGTCAGGTCTTCCATGGGGTAACGCAACACCCAGGGGATGATGAATTGCGCGGCCAGGGTCGCCATCGCCAGATAAAAACCTTTGACGCGCAAAGATGGCAAGCCAAAGACCAGCCCGACCGCGCCCGTCAACAGCGCGCTGACTGGCAGAGCCACCCAAAAGCTGAAGCCCAGTTCGCGCGCCAATATCGCCGACCCATACGCGCCCACCGCCATGAACGCGCCGTGCCCGAGCGACATCTGCCCGGTGTAGCCGACCAGCAGGTTCAGCCCTTGCACGGCGATGACGAAAATGGCGACGCGCGCAACCAGGCTGACATACTGGTCGCTGATCCATGTCAAGCCCAAGGGACTCGACTGGGAAAGCATGGGCAGCAACAGCAGGGCGACAAACGCCAGGTTCTTCCACAGCTTGTCGCGCGGCGTGCGGTCGATGCGCAGGTCTTGCGCATAGCTGGTATCAAAGACGCCGGCCGGGTTCAGGTTCGCCATAGCTGCTCCCTAGATGCGTTCTATGCGCTTTTCGCCGAACAAGCCATCGGGGCGGATGACCAGCACCAACATCAGCACGACATAGGGCGCCAGATTCGTGCCCGCCTGTTCCGATGAATTGATCAGCGTGCCGAACTGCTCGACGATGCCGATGATGATGCCGCCCACCAGCGCGCCGCTCACCGATTCCAGCCCGCCCAGCAAGACAGCCGGGAAGACGCGCAGCGCCACAAAGCTGATATTCAGCGACAAACCGACTGCGCCGCCCTGCAATACGCCGGCGATGCTGGCCAAGAAAGCCGCCGCCGCCCAGGTGATCGCCAAAATCACCCGCACGCGCAATCCCACCGCCTGCGCCAGTTGCTGGTCTTCACTGGTCGCGCGCATCGCCAAACCCACGCTGGTATATCGGAAAAACAGAATGAAGCCGACGAATGCCAAAATCGCCAGCGCGAAAGCGATCACCAGCTCGACGCGGATGATGGCGATGCCGCCCAGCGCCTCGCGAAAAGCATCCAGGCGGATTGGCTTGAAGCGGCTGTTGGTGGCCGGGTCGACAAAGATGGGCAAGTTTAGCTCGACTGTGCCCCAGACGATCTGCGTGATGCCATGCAGCACTTCTGCAACAGCCAGCGTCATCAGCACCGCGGTGAAGAGCGGCTGACCGATCAGCGGACGGATGGCGAAGCGCTCAACCGCCAGCCCGGTCAAGACAGCGCCGGCCGCTGTCCCCGTCAGCGCGTGCAGCCACTGCCATTCGCCGCCGCCAATGGTCATCAGCAGGCTCAGCAGCAGGGTGCCGCCCAGCGCAGTCAACAGATTGCGTCTTTGCAGCAGCGATTTGCAACTGGCGGTCGTCATGACCATCACCATGGTCGCGGCGGAAAGCAGCATCGCGCCGGGGATAGAAATCTCGCTGATGGTGAAGAAGCTCCAAAAGATCATGCCGCCCACGACCATCATCCAGCCATGCGCGAAGTTGAACACGCCCGAGGCTTTGTTGATGACCACGATGCCCAGCGCGACCAAGCCGTATACGCCACCGACCAGCACGCCCGATATCAGCGTCTGCACGATGCGCGCCGCCTTCTTGCCCGCCAGTTGGTCGCCCACGAAGAGCAGCAGCGCCACCGCCGCAGCCAGGTAGAGCGCCCAGGTCAATTGTCGCTTGTTGGCATGAATGAATTCTGTCATCAGCGGCTTCCTTGCGGGCGGCCTGCTGGCTTGCCCCTGCAATCCTCTGCGTCTCTGGGACCAATATCAAACATCCGCCACCTGCAGTTCGGTTTCGATCGTGCCCGTGCGCCCATCGCGATAACGCACTTCTGCGCTGATATGCACCTGCCGCCGCCCGCCATAGATCGCTTCCAGCAGCTGATGATATTTCGCGTGCAGCGCGCCGCGCCGCAGCTTGCGAGTGCGCGTCAATTCGGCTTCGTCGGCATCAAACTCCTTGTGCAAGATGACAAAACGCTTGACCCGCGACCAGGCTGGCAGCGACTCGTTGACTGCGCGCAGTTCCCCCCGGATGATCTCGCAGACTTCGTCGCGCTGCGACAAATCGACATAGGTGGTGAAAGCGATGCCGCGCTTCTCTGCCCAGCGCGAGACATTCTGAAAGTCGATGACGATGATGGCCGAGACGAAATCCTTGTCCGCGCCGCCGATAGTCAGCATATCCTGCACATACTGGCTGAACTTGACGCGGCCTTCAATGTATTGCGGGCTGAAACGTTCGCCATTCGCCAGCTCGATGAGGTCTTTGACGCGCTCCAGGTAGATCAGGTGACCGGTCTTTTCGTCCATGTGCCCGGCATCGCCCGTGTGATACCAGCCTTCGACATCCAGCGCCTTGCCCGTCTTGGCGGGCTGTTTGTAATAGCCTTTGAAGCGCGCCTGGGTGCGGATGAGGATCTCCTGGTTATCGGCGATTTTGACCTCTACGCCGGGCACGATCACGCCGACAGTCTCGAAGCGCACATCGCCGCGCAGGTGCAACGTGCCGCTGGTCTCGGTCGATCCATAATACTGACGCAGCTCAATGCCGATCGCGCGGAAGAAGCGGATGATGTCGCCGCTTAGCATGGCGCCGGCTGTCAGCACATTGCGCGCCCGCACCAGCCCCAGTTTGTCGCGCAGCGGCTCGAAGATGGCATATTCGCCCAGCCAGCGCAGGAAACGCAGCGGCAGCGGCACGGGTTCGTGCGCGTCTTCGTGGTCGATGGCGCGATAGGCGATCGGCATGAACAAACGAAACATCGCCCGGTTCATCCAGCTGCCATCGTTGATGCGGAATTGCACGACGCGCGCCAGATTCTCCCAAACGCGACTGGGGAAGAGCAGGCCGGCCGGCGCGATCTCCCGCATATCGGTGGGCACCGTCTCTGGTCCTTCGGGAAAGTTGACCTGCACGCCCTTGATCAAGTGCGATGTAAAGCCAAATGCCTGCTCGGCCAGCCAGGCCATGGGACTGAACGAAAGCCAATTGTCCGACTGGCGCGTGTCCACATAGGCGTCGTTTATCGCATGCCCCAGCACCAGTTGAAAGTGCGTGATCTCGGCGAACTTGGGCAGGCTGGTCGTGCCGCTGGTCATGCTGAGGATGATGCTGTCCATGGGCTGGGTCGAGCGCGCCATGTCGTCAAATAGACCGGGCTGACTCGGACGTTGCTGCGCGCCGATCGCCTCCACCGCGCCGAAGCTGAGCAGCCAGTCATCGTCATAGCCCCACATGCCGCGCTCTTCCCAATAAACGACGCGGCGGATCTGCGGATTGTCGGCTTTGACAGCCAGCATTTTGTCGACTTGTTCCTGGTCGCGCGCGCAGACGAAAGTGGCATCGGTGGCGTTGATGACATAGTGGATGTCGCCGGGGCTGGCATCGCTGAATACGCAGCAGGTCTTGCAGTGCAGGGCGTGCGCGGCGGTCTGCGCCCAGTACATCTCCGGGTCGTTCTCGCCGATGATGACCAGCGTGTCGGCGGGCTGCAATCCCATCTGCAGCAAGCCCAGAGCGAAATGCGCGACATGTTCGTACACTTCATCCCAGCTGTACTCTTGCCAGATGCCATAGCGTTTTTTGCGTTGGGCGGTTGCCGCGCCCAATTCGGCGACGCGCCGCAGAAAAGCCTTCGAAAGCGTATCCTGCTCGGGCGGGATTGGCCGCCGCTGGTCGGGCAGGCGCGTGCCAAATACCTCGCCCGGCACGGCAGCGCGGTAGGGGATGGCCGGCTGCGCGCTCATGTCAATGCTCCTGCTCGCCCAGGTAGGCATCGATGACCGCTGGATTCTGGCTGATTTCGGCTGGCGCGCCCTCGCCGATCTTGACGCCGAAATTGATGACAGCGATGCGCTGCGAGATATCCATCACCAGGCCGATATCGTGTTCGATCAGCATGATGGTCGTGCCCTGGCGCTCGTGTATGTCCAGGATGTAGCGCGCCATATCTTCTTTCTCTTCGACATTCATGCCGGCCATGGGCTCGTCCAGCAGCAGCAGACTCGGCTCCAAGGCCAGCGCCCTGCCCAACTCGACCCGCTTGCGCAAACCATAACTCAGCGTGCCGACGATGGACTTGCGGATCGGCTCCAGCTCGAGGAAGTCGATGATCTCTTCGACGCGCTGACGATGGGCGATTTCTTCGCGCTGCGCCCGCCCCCAAAACAGCGCCCCGGCCAGCATGGACGCGCGCATGTGAATGTGGCGAGCGGCCATCAGGTTGTCCAGCACAGTGGCGTTGGTATAGAGCGCGATATTCTGGAAAGTCCGCGAAATGCCCAAGCCCGCGCGCTTGTAGGGCGGCATATGCGTAATGTCTGCCCCCTCGAAGCGGATGCTGCCTTGCTGCGGCGCATAGAAGCCGTTGATGCTGTTGATGAGGCTGGTTTTGCCCGCGCCGTTGGGTCCGATGACGGAGAAGATCTCGCCCGTCCGGACTTGAAAATCAACCTGCTGCAGAGCTTTGATGCCGCCAAAGCTCAAGGATATGGCGGCGACATGCAGCTTGGGGACCATGCAAGACCTTTCGTTTGCGGCAGAGCCTGGCGCATGAGCTGTCGCGCGGCAAGCCAGACTGACCACCCAGCCAATTTTGCCTCAATCGCTTGACAAAATGCAGAATTGAGTCTCTAATTGTCTATATTCACCATTCAACAGGATTTGAAACCATGCGCATTATAACAGCCATCTTGCAAATGTTGACGAAGGCAGCCGCGGCGCGGACGCTCCTCCCATTTACCCCCCCCCCCCCCCCCCCCCCCCGAATTTTCCGCTAAATCCCGACCTTCGCCGGGGTTCGTCATGAACTCCGGATTTCTTGCCAAACTCATCATACTCGCCGGCATCTTCTTGCTGTTGCCCTTGGCGCAGGTCTCGGCCGCCACCATCACCGTCGGCGCGAACTGCACTTTCAAGCAAGCCTGGGATTCCGCCTTTGACGATTCCGCCCCGACCGGCAGCGGCTGCACCGCGGGCAGCGGCGCGGACACCATTGAATTAACGGGCGATGTAACGATGGTCGGAAAAATCTGGGAAAGCGGCGGCGGCACGCTAACAATCAACGGCAACGGCCATGCCCTGCGCGGCGATGGCTCTTTCGCCTTCTTTGGTCTGTGGGGCGCGCCCACGATCACCTTCAACAACATCACCTTCACTGGGGCGGCTGGCGGCGACCGGGAAAGCGGGGCGGCGTTCAACCCCTATACCGGCTCTGGAACCTACACCTTCAACGACTGCGTCTTTCACAATAACAAGGCGCTGAAGCTCGTCGGCGGCTCGGGCGGGCAAGGCGGCGCAATAACAACTGGTCAGGCAACCACGCTAACCATCAACCGCTGCGCCTTCTACAATAACCGGGCGAAAGGGGAGGGCGGTGCCATTTACGCCGAAGGCGTCCTGAACATCAGCAACAGCAGCTTCTACAACAACAGCTCTGAAAAGGCGGGCGGCGCTATATATCTGCCCAACAGCCCCGCCGATAAAAACATTCGCCTGCGACATGTCACCATAACCAACAACCAGGCCGCCGCCACGCGGGGCGCGCTTGGCATGCTTAGAGGCGACCCCGTTCAAGTCCTCAACAGCATCATTTACGGCAACAGCCCCGTTGATTGCCGACGCCCAGACCAGCGCGACGACGCGTCACTTGATGGAACTTTGCTAAATGCCTACAGATTAAGCTCCAACGCAGGCAGCATCATCGGGACTTCCAATTGCGATTTCGTCAGCGGAGCAGCCGGCAATGCCGCCGCCACTGACAATCCTCAACTGGCCGGCCCCTTCGGGAGCTTCTACATACCCCGCGCCGGCAGCCCGGCGATTGATGCCGTGTCATGTCTCGCTGCCAATGTCGGCGGCAACATCGACCAGCGCGGCAACTCTCGACCAATTGGCAGCCAATGCGACCGCGGCGCGATTGAGCATGCAGGGTACATCGCGCCAACACAGATTCCAGCTCCGCCACCGCCAGGCTCTGATGTCGGGGGTCCCGGAGGCAGCAGTGGAAGCGCCAGCAGAAGCGGCAGCCAAGGCGTGGCCCAACCGACGGCTGTCCCGGTCATCCGCTATTCGCCCGAGCAAAGCTGCCAGACCCTGCAGCCCGACATCGTCGTCAGCAAAGCCAGCAGCGGGACAAGCTGTTCGCGCGTGGAAGGCAGCGAGATTGGCCACCCCGATGTCATCGCGGCCATGCCGAGTCTGGTGGTGGATTTGTGGGGCTGGGTAACGCCTGGCACACAGGTTTGCTTCCTCGCGGACAGCGGCGCAATCAAGTTCATCGACACAACTGCGATTCCGCGAACGGTGGCGGATTTGCCCGTTTTCAGCGAGCCGGGCGGTTTGCTCTGCGCGACTATCGATGGCGCGGGTCAGGTTGCGCTGGTGGCTGGTCCGTCCGCTCCCGCCCCGCAGCAGCAGGCGGCTTCTGCGCAAGGCAGGAGTCTGAGCGGCTGCATGGTGCTGCTGCAGTATTCGCTGAACTTCCGCGACGCTCCTGATGGCGAGAAGATCGGCGCATTGCGGAGTCAGATTAAATTGACCGCGCTGGAGCGGACTGACGGCTGGTTCAAGGTGGATTATCACGGCGAGCAGGGCTGGATATCCGCCGCGTATGTCGAGCCCGAGGGCGATTGCGGCTGAACCCCCTCGCCCCCCCTGACAGCTGCGCGTAGGGGCGAGCCATCGGTTCGCCCTTTTTTACCCCCCTCGGTCCCCCCGACAGGTCAGGGGGAAGCAAAGCGCGGTGATCCTCCGGGTCGCCCTTGCATTTTCCGCGCAGACGGGTATCGCTGCCGATCCAGGCTGGGTAGCTGCGGATGCTGGCGGTATAATCCCGCGTGGCGCGATTCAACATGAAATTGAGCAGTGATGGCTGAGAACTCCGAGCGGCCGAGAGCGCTGGCGCTGGTCGGCATGCCGGGCGCGGGCAAGACAATCTGCGCCGAACATCTGGCGGCGCGCGGATACTGGACGCTGCGATTTGGCGGGCTGGTGGTCGATGAGGCGCGGCGGCGCGGCTGGGATGTCAACGCCGAAAACGAGCGGGTCGTCCGCGAAGAAATGCGCGAGCGGCATGGCATGGCTGCGATGGCGGCGCTCAGTTTGCCACAATTGCGCGCTGCGCTCGCCGAAGGCCGCCATATCGTTATCGACGGCCTATACAGCTTCAGCGAATACCTGCTGCTGCGGGGGGAATTAGGCGCGCCCCTGCTGCTGCTGGCCATCGCTGCGCCGCGTCATCTGCGTTACCAGCGGCTGGCTGCGCGACCCGTCCGACCGCTGAGCGCGACGCAAGCCCTGCAGCGCGATATCCGCGAAATCGAGCGGCTGGAGAAGGGCGGTCCCATCGCCATGGCCGATTACACCTTGCTCAACGCCGGCACAACTGCGCAGCTGCTGGAGCAACTGGACGATCTGCTGCGCGGGCTGGACTTTCTTCCTTGATTCTGCGCTTGCGGCTCGCGGCGATGCTGGACTATAGTTGCGAGCATGCTCTGTTGGCTTGCGCAGGACCGAGGCGCGCATGACAGCGACCGACTCCATGCAGGAATATCTGGCGGAAGCCTGGCGCATTGCCCATTATCAGCCCGATGACCGCTATGTATCGACATCGGCGCTGGCGGAAGAGATCGGCGTGTCTGCCCCCGCCGTAACGCGCATGGTGCAGCGGCTGAAGCTGGCCGGCTACCTGGAGCACGAACCCTATCGCGGCATTCGTCTGACCGCTTCTGGCGAACGGGCGGCGCTGGCCAATATCCGCCGACACCGCCTGGTCGAGCGCTTTCTGGTCGATGTTTTAGGTTTCGGCTGGCACGAAGTCCACGATGACGCCGATGACCTGGGGCTGGCGGTCAGCGATGCGCTGGTCGACAAAATAGACGTCATGAGCGGCTATCCCAAACGTTGCCCGCACGGCGAGCCTATCCCCAGCGCCGACCTGGTCATGCCGCGCATCATTGATTATCCGCTTTCTGATGTGGCTGTGCGCCGCGAATATGTGGTCAGCCGCGTGCGCACCCATGACGAGCAGAAACTGCGTTATATCAGCGAGCTGCGCCTGGAGCCGGGCGCGCGCTTCCGCCTGACAAACCGTGCGCCCTTCAAGGGGCCGCTGCAATTGCGCGTGAATGGCAAGGCGCGCCACTTGGGGCACGAGCTGGCGAGCGACCTGCGCGTCTGCAGCGAAGCCGAATACCAGCTTGTCTAGGCATCTTGTCCGCCGATTGGTTTCGCGCCCGCGACAGCTTCGACCACAGCCGAGCCCCGCAGCTGGCGCAAGTGCTCTGGGGCGGCGATCCGCAGACTGTTCAATTTATCAGCGCCGACTATAACATCGTCTTCCGCTTCGAGCGTGCCGGGCGCGGCTATTACCTGCGCATCTGCCACGAGATCCTGCATCCGCTGCCAGAAGCGCGACAGGTCATGCACTTTCTGCGTTATCTGGCGGGCAGTGGCGTCCCCGTTGGCGAGCCAATCTCGGCAGCCGGTGGCGAATTCATCGAAGTTCTCGCCGATGGATTCTTCGCGTCGGCACAGCGTGAAGCGCCGGGCGAGCTGATGGAAGCGCATGTGGACGATATCGCGGTGTATGAAGCGTGGGGACGCTCCCTGGGCAAGCTGCATGCCGCGTCAAAAAATTATCAGCCCGACAAAAATATCGACTACGAATTTCCGAATGTGCAGCGATTTTGGAAAAATATCGCGCCGACTATCGAAAACACTTCGCCACAGCTGCAAAATGTCTATGCCGAGCTGAGCGACTGGATGCAGAATTTGCCAAAATACGATTATGGGCTGATCCACGGCGACTATCGTCCGGGCAATGTGGTTTGGGACGGGACGACTGCGCGCGCGATTGACTTCGACGAGCCGAATTTTCATTGGTATATCGCGGATATCTGTCGGGCGCTGCTGGAATTGTGGGATAAACCGCTGGAAGAACGGCGCGCGAAGCGGCGAGAATTCATGCGCGGCTACCTGCGCGAGCACGAAATTGACGAATTTTGGGTGGGACAGCTGCCCTTTTTCGCGCAGCATCGGGCGATGTTGATGCATGCCTGGGATGTGCAGGAGGGCGGCAGTTGGGAGCAGGGGAGGCTGTGGGCGCTGGAGCGGGTGGGGTGGTGAGGCGAGCCGGTTGCCGGAGTGGCGATTTACAGTTAATTCTACCGTCACCCCCGCCCATACAGCCGCCCGCCAAACTCGCCAGCCAGCGCATCGTCCAGCTCGTCCGCATAGCCAGCCAGCCTGCGGATGATGGCGTCCGCCTCCGCCGCGTCCAAACCCGCCAGCAAGCGCTCGTGATACAGGTAGACGACATCTTCGTGCACGCCCAGCGCCGCATTCGTCAGCCGCAAGTTCAGCTCCAGCAGCCGCCGATACAGCGCCAGCAGGTTGCCCGGCGGCAGGTGGATAATCGGCGAAAGCACTTGCAGATAGCCTTGTTCTTCGGGCGTCAGATACACCTCGATCAGCGCCGAGCCACGCTGGAAGTGCCAGCCGAAGCCGCTCGCCACCGCCATCTGCGCCGACTGCGCATCCACGCCGATCGCCCGCAGGATGCCTTCGACCGCACCCCGAGACAAGTCGATTGGCTGCGCTGGCTCTGGGGATGCCTTTTTGCCGCGCCGAAAGAACCGCCTCATGCTTCGCTCCTTCGCCCGCAACGCAAGCAGCGTCCGCCATGGAAACCGACTCGCGCCCCGCAATGCGAGCAGGGCTGGCTGGCTGCCTCGCCATAGAGCTGCTTCAGGGCGTCTGTTTGCGGCGCAGGGAAGTCCTCAACAATTTGCAAGCTCGCGCCGCAGGATTCACAATTGCGCCCGCCATAGATCGGCGCACGAGCCAGCCCGCCACAAGCTTGGCAGCAGCGCGCGCCCGGCTGCATCTGCTTGTCACGCTGCGCCTGCTCCGCCAGCGCCAGGATGCTGCTTATCTTCAACGCCAGAGCCATGCCCCCGCCCGCCGTGTTGCGCGTCATGATTCCCACCAACTGCCCGCGGTCATCATAGAGTGGATTGCCGCCGGCATCGGGCAGCTTCGCCACGGGCAAGTTCGTCGCCAGCCAATGCCCAGCGCCCAAGCCTTCCAGCGCCGTCAGCGAGGCCCGCAGCCGCGCCCCGTCAAAGTCCAGCGCGACAAGCTCTTGCCCGATTGTCAGCGCAGTCGGAGGCGCAATCGCCAGCTTGCCATCCAAGCGCAGAGGCGACTCTGCCAATGCCAAATCCAAGCCCGGAAAACGCCTCAGCAGCGTACCCTGCAGCGTCCGCCCATCGGCCAGCGATACAGCCAATTCTCGTGCGCCGCCCAGGGCATAACTCGTCGTCGCCAGCACGCCGGACTTCGTAACAAAAGCAGCGCTGGCCGGCCCGTTGGCGCCGCCGTCGATGCCGACAACGCGCGGGATGCTCGGCAGTCTCGGCGCAGATGGCAGGCTCGGCGCGGGAGGCCGCTCGGTCAACAGGGCTTGAATGCCTTGCTGGATCTGCGCATTATCGGGCGTGCAAGCCAGCGCGTTTTGCAGGCAATGCAGCTTGAAGCCAGCATCGTCGCTCGCTTCCGCCAGCCAGACATGCGCCGCTGCTCGACCAGCCGCATCCAGCTCGCCAGCATCAAGCAGCTGCCGCAATGTCGCCGCCGCCGCCACATCGCCCGCTTGCATTTGGCGGATGGCCGCCCGCAAGTCATCTTGTGCTCGCATGAACTCATTGTAACCCCAGCCCAAAGAGAAAAGAGAAAAGAATTCTATACCCTGCGTTTGCCTGCTGCGCCTGCACGAGGGCATCGCCTATATTTCTGGACATGGTCCGCAGCATGCCGATGGCGCTCTATGGGGCAGAGCGCGGCGCACATGCTCGCTCGGCAGTGGGCATGGCAGCGCTGCCTTTCAATATGTGCGTGGAGATCGAAGGCGCGGTCGCCTATACCTGATTTTTCAGTCGCGCGACAGCAGCATATTGCCCAAGCCATCGGCGCGCGCCTGCCAACCCGCCGGCACATAAGTGGTGCTGTCCAGTTGGAAGACCAGCGCCTCGCCCGCAAATATCGCGCCGGGCAGCAGCATTTCGCGCTTGTACAGATCAATCGCGCCACCCAGCGGCGAAGGCTTCTCACCGACAGGCGCAGGGCTGTGCTCTTCGGCATCCTGGCTGGCGAATTCGGGCTTGTCGCTGATGCCGCGCCCATTGACTCGCAGGCTGACGATTTCCACTGTTCGCCAGCGCATGGCATGTCCATAAGTCTTTTCGTGCGCCGCATGGAAGCGGTCTGCGGCATCTGCGCTGTAGGGGATATTCAGTTCGTAGGCTTGCCCTTGATAGCGCATGTCCAGCGAAACGGCGAAGACGCGGTCAGCTTCGTCAATGCCCTCGCGCTCCAGCTCGCCGCGCGCCCGCTCCAGCAGTTCAGCCTGGACGCCGCGCAAGTCAGCCAGGCATTCGTCTGTGGCCGCCCGCATCACCGAACGACTGGAATCGACCGCCACATCTGCCAGCAGCAAGCCCAGCGCGCACAAGACGCCCGGTGTCGGCGGCACCAGCACCCGCGGGATTTCCAGCCGCGCCGCCGCCTCGCAAGCATGCAGCGGGCCAGCGCCGCCGAATGCCACCAGAGTGAAATCGCGCGGATCGTGCCCGCGAGCGACAGAAACGCGCCGGATCGCCCGGTCGATGTTGACCGTGGCGATATCAATCACGCCCTTGGCTGTTTCGAGGGGGCTGAAGTTGATCTGCCGCGCCAAGCCAGCCAGCGCCTTTTCGCCAGCCTGCATGTCCAGCGCCAACGCCCCGCCCAGCACATGCTCGGCATCCAGCCGCCCCAGCAGCGCATTGGCATCGCTCAGCGTGGGCAGCGTCCCGCCGCGTCCATAGACGGCTGGTCCCGGGTCTGCGCCTGCCGATTCTGGACCGACGCGCAGCGCCCCGCCGGCATCCACGCGCCCAATTGAACCGCCACCCGCGCCGATCGTTTCGATATCCAGCATGCGCACGCGCAGGGGCAAGCCGTCCACAGCCGATTCGGGGCGAGGAGTCGGCTGCTCGTCCACCAGCGAGACATCGGTGGATGTCCCGCCCATATCCAGCGTGATGATTTTGTCGCAGCCCGCCGCTCGCGCCAAATGCCAGGCACCGATCACGCCGGCGGCCGGTCCGCTGAGCGCTGTATGGATGGCTTGCTGGCGAACGCGACCAGCGCGCATCACGCCGCCGTCCGACTTCATGATGCGCAAAGGCAGGGTGGATGGCAGCCGCGACTCCAGCACGCCGATATACCGCGACATGACAGGTCTCACATAGGCTTCCAACGCGACCGTGCTGGCTCGCTCGTATTCGCGGAATTCTGGAAGCGCTTCCGATGACAGCACCACCTGCCAGTCGTGCTGGACGATGCCTCGCGCCAGGATGCGCTGTTTGACCCGCTGCTCGTGAGCGTCATTGACATAACTGAACAGGAAACAGACGGCAATCGCCTCGCATCCCTGCGCCGCCACCGCGTCCAGCACGCTATCGAGCGCCGCCTCGTCCAGTTCCAGCAGCGCCTCGCCGCGGAAGTCAAGCCGTTCGGGCACTTCATAGCAGCGTTCGCGCGGGATCAACGGTGGCGGGATGCGCGGATGAATGTCATAGAGATCGGGTCGGTCTTGCCGCCCGATGAAGAGCAAATCACGAAAGCCGGCAGTGGTCAGCAGCGCCGCGCGCGCTCCCTTGCGTTCCAAAATGGCATTGGTGGCGACAGTCGAGCCATGCGCCACTTGCTGCAGCGCCGCGATACCCCCGGGCACCAGCTCTTCCAAACCAGCCAGCATGGCTCGCTCGGGCTGGGCAGGTGAACTGAGCAGCTTGTGTATGGACAGCTGCCCGCCCTCGCTCAGCACAAGATCGGTGAAAGTGCCGCCAATATCCACGCCTGCGCGCATCGTCCCATCCTGCTGCAGTGATCGGTTACGAATGCGCTCATCATAGCACCAGCCCGCTCGAAACAGAACAGGCGGGAATGCTGTCCGCTAACATTCTGTTAATGCGCTTCATTCGCAGCATTTATGCGGCGCTTCTGTTTCTCTTATGCGGCGCGCTTACTCTATAAGCGTTAGTAGAGAGAACGCAAAAGGAGACCAAATCATGTTGTATCGCACTCGCAATCCCTACTTCCGCATGGTTGACCGCTTGCTGCACGATGCCCGCCCGCTCTTGGGCGACCGCAGCGAATTCGCCAACCTCCCCTTTGGGCTGGCGCTGGATGTCGAAGAAACCGCCGCTGGCTATACGCTGCGAGCCAATCTGCCCGGCGTCAAGCTGGATGACATCAGCGTTAGCATTCACGAAGATGTGCTGACCATCAGCGGCGAGACGGCCAGCGAACCGCTCAGCGAAGACAGCAAGCTGCTCATCCGCGAGCGCCGCGCCGGCAAGTTCAGCCGCAGCCTGCGCTTCCCGGGCATCGTCGATGGCGACGCTGTGAGCGCCAGCTTTGAAGACGGCGTGCTGGTCATCAGCCTGCCTAAAGCCGAGGCGCACACTCCGAGGCAGATCCCTGTCAGCGTGACTGGCGGCGCGAGCTAGCCACGATCGCAGTCGGTCAACTATCGGTGTCCCCCCAATAAGATTTGGGGGGATTTTTTGTGCCGGCAGAGCCATGTAGTGGCGATCTACCGGGTCACCTGTCGGCTAAGCCTCTCAGAGCGGGCGACTCAGGCTTTCAAGCGATCAAAATACTGCTTGCGAAATTTGGCTACTTTGGGCGCGACCACATAGGCGCAATAGCCCTGCCGCGAATTGTTGAGGAAGTAGCCCTGATGATAGCCCTCCGCGACCCAGAATGTGTCTGCCGGGCTTACTTCCGTGACGATCTTGCTGTTGTACAAGCCCTCTTCATCAAGCCGCTGAATCGTCGCGTCGGCGATTTTTCGCTGGGCTTCGCTGTGATGCCAGATGCCAGACCGATACTGCGGACCGATGTCTGGACCCTGGCGGTTGGGCGTGGTGGGATCGTGCACAGTGAAAAAGATATTCAAGATATCCTGAAAACTCAGCACCTCGTTGTCAAAAGTCACCTGCACGACTTCGGCATGTCCGGTCAGCTTGCCGCAGACCTGTTCATAGGTCGGGTTTTTGACATGTCCGCCCATGTATCCCGATATCGCCGACTCAACTCCCTTTAGCTGGTTGTAGATTGCCTCAATGCACCAAAAGCAGCCGCCGCCCAATGTCGTCACTTCCGCGCTCATCGTGTGCTCTCCCTCTGTCCGTCCAACTTGCCTGTCCCTGGCACCATCATAAGTCAAGAGTTGCTTGCAAGACTATTAACTGCCCGCGTCAAGCGCGCCCACTCATCCAGAGACAAGGTTTCGGCGCGCCGTTGAGGATCGATATCCGCCTCGCGCAGCAAGCGCCCCGCCGCCGCCGCTTTGATGCCCAAGCCGCTGGCAAGCGAGTTCTTCAGTTGTTTGCGTTTTTGGCTGAAGCCGGCGCGCAGGACGCGGAAGAAAGCCGCCGCTCCCGGCACATCTACCGGCGGCGCAGCATGCGTGTCGATGCGCACGATTGCGCTGTTGATATTGGGGCGTGGCACGAATACCGCCGGGCTCAGCTTCCCTATGATGCGCGCCCGTCCATAAAATTGCGCTGCCATTGACAGCAGATTCTGAGCGCCCACTCCGCCCACGATGCGCTCGGCAACTTCGTATTGCATGGTCAGCGCCAGGCGGCTCGGCGGCAACCGCGACTCGATAAAATGCCAGATGATGGCGCTGCTGATGTAATAGGGCACATTCGCCACCACGACATAATCGCCCGCGCCCAGCAGCGCCGCAATATCCAGCTTGAGGATGTCGCCAAAGACGAGATAGACATTGTCCGCATCGTCAAAGCGGTCCTCCAGGATAGGCTGCAAGCGCGTATCCACCTCGATGGCATAGACTTGCCGGGCTTGCGCCGCCAGCAGGTCGGTCAATGCGCCTGTGCCGGCGCCAACTTCGACCACTGTGTCCGACGCGGTGATTTCGGCGGCCGCGACCAGCTTTGTCAGCGTGCCCGGATCGTGCATGAAATGCTGGCCCAGGCTCTTCTTGGGCTGCACCCGGTATTGTTCAAGCAGCGCTTTGGGGCTTTGCGACATGGTTCACCTCGGCTGCCAAGTTGACCATAGGCGCGCGATTCTGGCTAGGGCGGGTGTCGGTGGTGCGGTCAGTTTCTGCTACACTGGATGCGTCGAACAAGCCCGAACGCGACCGCCATGCCCATCGATTCTCTGGCTATCCCGCTCTTCATCTTTCTGCTGCGCGTCGGCAACAATGTGATCGGCACAGTGCGGCTCATCCTGGTTTCGCGGGGACGCCGCGCCTGGAGCTTTGGATTCGCCGCGTTGGAGTCGCTGCTTTTCGCGTATACGGCTGGTCAAGTCATCACCGATCTGGAGAATTTGCCCAAGCTGGCGGCCTATGTGCTGGGCTTCGCGGTTGGCGGGTTCGTCGGCGTGCAGGTGGAAAACCGCTTCGTCAAAGCCTACGAGTGCATAACCGCCATCGCCTCGCGGGAAACTGCGCACAATATGGCATTGGCGCTGCGGGAGGCCGGGCATGGCGTAACCGAGATCATGGGCGAAGGCGCGCACGGCGAGGTCGAAGAATTGCGCGTCATCGTGCATCGGCGCGACTTGCCGCAGGTCATCCGCATCATTCACACTATCAAGCCAGATGCCTTTGTGACGGTGGAACATTCCGAATTCATCCGCGGCGGTTGGATCCGCGCGCACCGCAAGTGAGCCAGTCCCGGTGATGAACAAGATTGCCGATACGCCCGGCGGCTTTCTTTTGTTCGTGGCGGCAGGCCTGCTGATGTTCATGTGGCTGCGGCTGCATCAGCTGGATGCGATTCCGCTCTTCATTGACGAAGCGATCGCGGTCGAACGGGCGGATGATGTCTTGAACGGCATCTACTTGCGGCATGCATCGCAAGGCAAATTCTTGCAGCCGTACTTGTACCTGCTCGTCCAAGCCCAGGGTGGCGGATGGTTTGTCGTTCGCGCGGCAACCCTGCTTGTGACTTGCCTGGGCATGGCGGCGGGTCTGGCCATCGCCCGGCGCTATGGCGGTTTCCAGGCTGTCGCGCTGGCTTTCGGGCTGTTGTCGCTGTCGCCCATGCTCTTTTTCTTTCAGCGACTTTCTCTGGCCGATACCTTTCTGTCCGCCACGCTGCTGCTGTGGGTTTGGTCGCTGCTGCGCCTGTGCGAGCGCCAAGAGCCGAGTCTGCTCGACATGGCTGTCTGTGCGGCGCTGTTTATCGTGTCGCTATTGATCAAGGCGTCGGCGCTTTTTTTGCTGCCGCTGCCGCTGGTGATGGCGCTGCTGCTGCCGCGCTGGTCAATGCGCTTGCGCGCGCGGACATTGGCGGGCTTGTACCTGGGCATGCTGGTTCTATGGCTGCCGTTTGCGCTGGCGCTGGCATCGCGCGGACTCGACTACTTCAGCCAATTCGACAATTTGGGCTCGGCGACTGTGGATTCGCTGCTGGATAGCAGCCGCATTGCCGCCAACCTCCGTTCGATGCTGGAGGGTTTGCTCAGCTATCATGGCGCGCTTTTCGTCGTCTGTTTGCTGGCGGTCATAGTGTTTGCGATTCGGCTGCGGACCCGCATCATGCTGTCGTTGTTGGCGGCGGGGGTTGGCTTCGGGCTGGCGCAGATTTTGCTGGGGGGCGCCCGTTTCTTCCGCTATTTTACACCGATGATGCCCTTCTTCTTTCTGGCGGCGGGCATCGCTCTGTCTGCGCTGCATGAGGCTGCTATCAACCGAAACCGGCGCGGTCTGCTGCCGATCGCCTGGGCGCTGCTGTGTCTTTGGATAGTCACTTTCGCCGCGCCCAGCCTGCACAGACTCTACACCGATCCGGCTGCCGCAGCATTGCCGCCTGGCGACCGCACCGCTTACTTTGAAACCGACTCGGCCGGGTTCGGCCTTCCCGAGCTGGCAGCACTGCTGAACGACCTGGCGGCTGATGCTGGCGTGCATGTCGAAGGCGCATTCAGCAATTGCGCCAGCCTGCGCTTGTATGTGGCGCAGACCGAGCGCGTGACGGTGCGCTGCCCCAATGTATTGGCAAGCGAGCGGCGCGCCAGATTCTTGAATGACCACCTGCCCGAACAAGCGGCACTGCATGAAAATTATTACATCGTTCTGGAGACGCCGGGTGTGATCAATATGGCGAGACTGAAATCAGTCGACTTGATCCCAGTGGCAGAATTTGCCAAGCCCGCTGGCAAAAGCGCCTTGCTGTTGTATCGCATCGAGTGAGTGGCGCAGCTAGTCTTCATCCAGCGCCAGATCGACAAAATAGGTCGGATACGCCAACAGGCGATGCACGGGGCATTTGCCGGCGATATCGCGCAGCCGCGCCAACTGCTTGTCATCCAGATCGCCATGAAAAACCAGCGCCTCGCGGACTTCGTGCACAAACAGATCGTCGCCTGTGTGCGCGGGATAGTCGCGTCCGCGGAAGCGCTCATAATCCAGCGCCACATCCACCCTTTGCAAGTCCCAGCCTTTGCGTTCGGCATACAGTCGACAAGTGATCGCCATGCACGAGCCGAGCGCGCCCAGCATCATCTCGCCTGGGGTGGGTCCTGCATCGTTGCCGCCAGCTTCCAGGGGTTCGTCGGCATGCCATTCGTGCCCGCGGATGCGGATTGTCGTGCGTGTTCCTTCGCCCAAAGTTAGTTCAACCGGCATGGTCTTCTCCGTTGTCGTCTGTTGGAAAAAGCAGGCTCAGCTCCAGCGTGAAGCCGGGCAAGGCAGTCCCGCCATGCAGCGCGCCTTGGCGGTCGAAGAAGAAATGCTGCATCTCCCCATCCGCGTCCAACTGCCACTGCTCGACCCCCTGCCGTTCGGGGATGACCAGCCAGACGATGGTCGCGCCGTGTCGCAAATAGATTTCGGCTTTGCGCCGCAGCTGCGCCATGCTATTGCCGGGCGACTTGATCTCGACCGCGATTTCGGGCATGGCTGGCACATAGCTGTCGGGGAATGAACCTTCCAAACGCGCATGGCTGACATAAGCTACATCGGGCAAGAGAACAGTGTCGTCAGCGTCGGTCGGGTGATAGCCCACCTCGACATTCACTTCGCCCAGATCACGAGGCTGCACATGCAACAGCAGATAGTGTCCTAGCAGCAGCGCGAGGCTGCCATGTGTCCAGTTCGGCATAGGATCCTCGTGCAATTCGCCGTCAATCAGGTAGAAGTAGCGACCTTCGTTGACAGGGTCGCATTCCAATGCCCAGACATCATTGACGGTGTACTGTTTCGTTTTGACGCGCGGCAACTCTCTGACCGCCATAATTTGCTCCCTAGGTATCCAAAGGAAAGAGCAGGCTTAATTCCAGCGTGAAGCCGGGCAGGGCTGGCTCGCCATGCAGCGCACCTTGGCGGTCGATGAAGAAATGCTGCATCTCTCCATCCGCGTCCAACTGCCACTGCTCAACTCCCTGTTGTTCGGGGATGACCAGCCAGACGATGGTCGCGCCGTGTCGCAAATAGGCATCCGCCTTGCGCCGCAGTTGAGTCATGGTGTTGCTAGGCGACTTGATCTCGACCGCGATGTTGGGCATGGCAGGCAGGTAGGTAGCAGGCGGCGACGGCGCACTGCCCGCGCTCACAAACGAAACATCCGGAACAAGATAGGTCGCTGAACCGGGATAGGCTGCCACGCTTGTCTCAGCCAAGACCTTGCCAATGCCGCGCGGCAGCACGAACTGCGTCATGTAGAATGCAATCAGGTTTGCTAGCTCGCCGTGAGCAGGACTCGGCATAGGATCCTCGTGCAATTCGCCGTCAATCAGGTAGAAATAGCGGCCTTCGTTGGCGGGGTCGCATTCCAACGCCCAAACATCATCGACGGTATAGCGTTTCGTTTTGACACGCGGCAACTCTCTGACCGCCATGTTCAGCCTCCCGCATGGACTTGCAGCAACTATAACACAGGCAGCGCCCGCTTTGTCCTGGCAGTGGATGTCAGCGCGCCATCACAAGCTGTAGCCGCCTGGAGGAATGGCTAGCAAGTAGAGGATCGACAAGCCGGCGATGAGCAGCGGCAGCAGCAGCACCACAGCCAGCAACGGCTTTTCATCGCGCAGGTGCATGTAGAACCAGATGACCAGCGTGGATTTGATGACGGCGATGAAGAGCAATATAGCGGCTTTGATGGCTTGCAGCGTGGCGGCGGCATCCGGGGCATCGTGAATCGCGCCTTTGATGCCCTCGGCGCTGACCACTTCGATGACCGTCAGAATCGCCAAAGCGACGAAGACAACCGTGTATATGCCGCCCTCGACTGTGATCTGCCTGCCCAGCAGCGTGACAGCATTGCTGTGATGATCGGCCTCTTGATGTGTCGCTTGCGCCATGATGCGCTCCCTAAACCAGGTATATCAGCGTGAACAGCATGATCCAGACGACATCGACAAAGTGCCAGTAGAGTCCGAACATCTCAATGCCGATCGGGTTGTGGTCATAACGACCTTTCGCGCCGCGCCGCATCACCTCCAGCGCCCACAGCACACCCACGAAGACATGCGCGCCATGGAAGGCTGTCGGCGCATAGAAGCGCATGCCCAGCGTGCTCCATTGCGATTCCAGATCGTAGCCCAGCACGATGCCCAGGTGCGAAAGCTCGCTGTATTCAATGTATTGTCCGCCGAGGAAGACGATGCCGCCCAGCGCCGTCAGCCCGATCCAGCGCAGCATGCCATTGCGGTTGCCCTGCTGCATGGCGCGCAAGCCCATCACCATGAAGAAGCTGCTGGCCAGCAAGACGAAGGTATTGGCGGTCACCAGACCAACACCGAGTTGTTCGTGCGCCTGCGCCACGACATCCGGCTCGTTGATGCGCAGCAGCACATAGCCAACGATCATGATGGAGAAGATGACCACCTCGGAAGCCAGGTAGAGCCAGACGCCCAGCTTGAGGTTGTTGTTGCTGTCTTCGACGCTCATGTGCCCGTGGTCGTCATGGACGGGCGCGGCTAGCTGGTCGGCTGTCAGTTGTGCCATGTTTTGTCTCTCGCTTTATTTTTGATAGCCGATAGCCCGCGGGATGGCTCGGATGACAGCAGCCACGCCGCCGGCGATCTTGCCGGTCTCGCGGATGGGCAGAATCTGCGTGCGCTGCCCGTCGGTCGGGTCGAGCTCTTTTGCCTCGCGCACGCCGCGATGCGCCAAATAGAAGAATACGGCGATGCCACCTGTCGCCAGCGCCAGCGAAACAAAGATCACCAAAATGAAGCCCAGCAGCACAGTGAATTGGCTTGTGCCTTCGATAGTCTGGTTGGCGAAGTCGTCCGGCGGCAAGACCAGCCCCAGAATCTCCTGGATGGGGACGATGAAGTCGCCGAAGCCATTAGCAGCGAAGTCGGCATTGGGCTCATGGGCGATCTGCAAGCTCAAGCCATGCGGCAGCAGCGCCGCCGTAAACAGCACGATGGTGGTGATGACCGCCAGCGTCAATACCAGGAATAGCTGCCCGGCATAAAAAGCCATCGTCTGCCACAAGCAAGACAGGCTCATCAACATGACGCCCACTGTGCCGGGCAGGCCGGCGATCGCGCCCAAGAAGAAACGCCAGCCGCCAAAAATGCCCAGCCAAAGGCAGAACCACAGCACGTTGATCAGCCAGCGCAGCGGCAATATGCCGAAGTCCAGATAAGGGAAGCGCATTGGTTTGGGGGAATCGTTGATGATGCGCCAAGCCATGTCCCAGCCCCATTTGCCAGCGCGGAATACGGGACCTGTCGTGCGCAAGCCGAAGTCTTTTTCTGGCGAAGCTTCTTCTTCATGCGCGTGCTCGCCGTGTTCGCTCATCTTGGGGTCGAAGGCACCGACGCCCCACATGAAGGTCGCCATAGAGACAAAAGCCGCCAGGATCAAGCCCACCTGCGCACCTTCGCTGGTTTCGGCATTCATCCACACGGGCTCCATATTTTGCAGAACGCGCAAGGCATAGACGATAGCCAGCGAGCCGATGAAACCCACGATCATCGCTGGTATCGCCCGCGTCATTCCTGGTTTATCCATTGTTCGCTCTTGCCTCCTGCCAGCGACTTCGTTTGGCATTGCGGGCGAGCCAGCGGCCAGCCCCTACAAGTACAGTCGCAGATGGCGAATCATTTTAGCGCAGCCAATAGAGCACCACATAAAACAGAATCCAGGCGACTGTGACGAAGTGCCACAGCCTGGCAGCGCCTTCCACCGCCCAGCCAGCCGCCTCGCCGCCACGATATGCGCCCGCGACCGCTCGCCGATACACCGCCAGCATCACGCCCAGTATCGCCAGCGCATGCACGATGTGAAAACCGGTCATCAAGCGCATGGTTGCGCCATACTGCGTGGCCAGCGCCACAGCCGAAACCGCCGCGAATTCGCGCGCGATCAAAACCATGAAGACGATGCCCAGCGCCATCGCCAGCCGCCAGCAAAGCGCAAACCCGCTCAACTGCGCCCCGCGAAAAGCCCCCAGCCCGCGCTGCGCAAAAACCGTGCTGCCGAGTAGCGCCAGAGTCGCCAGGCTGGGCAACAGCGGCTCGAAAGGCGTCACGCCAACAGGAGGCCACTGCGCATAGCTGAAGCGCAGCTGCCAGTTCACCACGATCAAAGCGAAAAACACCATGATCCAACTGGCCTGGAAGATGCTCATGCCCAGGCGGTTGTTTTTCAGACGCAGCGCCTCAGCACGTTGGTCGCGCGGCTTTGGCTTCTGCCCGTGGCTGATGCTGGTGCTCATTGCGCGCTCCACCCTGGCTAGTGGCCCCCGCTGGCGGGTCTGCCATTGCGGAAGGCTTCGTCGACAGCGTCCAGATAGGCGGTTGCCGCTTCGGTACCATAGCCATAGGGGTCTTCGTAGGGAATGGGATCATCGATGAAATTGGTCGCCGGCGGCGGCGAAGTCGTCGCCCATTCCAATGTCAGCGCGCGCCAGGGGTTGGCGCCGGCGATCGGCCCGCGGAAGTAGGCGTGGATGACATTGTAGACAACGATGAAAGTTGAGAATCCCAACACAAATGCCGCTATGCCGATCAGCTGATTCCATTGCGTGAATGCCGGGTCGTACACAGCCACGCGCCGCGGCATCCCCAGCATGCCCACGATGTGCATGGGGAAGAAGGTGAACAGAAAACCGAAGTAGGTGAAGACGAAATGGATGCGCCCCAGCCGCTCGTTCATCATGCGCCCGGTGACCTTGGGGAACCAGTGATAAAGCGCCGCATAAATGGCGAAGACGCTGCCGCCGAAGAGCACGAAGTGGAAGTGGCTGACGACAAAATAGGTGTCGTGCACATGAATATCGAAAGGCAGCGCCGCCAGCATGACGCCGGTGATGCCGCCGATCACAAACATCGAAAGGAAGCCCAAAGCGAAGAGCATGGCGCTGGTGAAGCGGATCTTCCCGCCCCAGATCGTGCCCAGCCAACTGAACATCTTGATGCCGGTCGGCACGGCGATGATCATGGTCGTGATCATGAAAGGGATGCGCAACTCGGGCTGCAAACTGGTGAACATGTGATGCGCCCAGACCGTGAAGCCCACGAAAGCGATGCCCATGCTGGACAAGCCCACCATTCGATAACCAAAAACCGGCTTGCGGCTGTGAATGGAAAGCACTTCCGACAGCACGCCCATGCCCGGCAGCACCATGATGTAGACGGCGGGGTGGCTGTAGAACCAGAAGATATTCTGCCACAGCAGCACATCGCCGCCGCCAGCGGCATCAAAGAAGGTCGTGCCAGCCACGCGGTCGAGCAGCAGCAGGGTCAGCGCGCCAGCCAGAAAGGGCGTCGCCATGACCGCGATGATGCTGGTGGCCAACACCGCCCAGCACAACAAGGGCATGCGCCACAGGGTCATGCCTTCCGGGCGCATGTTGAGGATGGTGACGATGAAATTGATGCTGCCCATGATGGACGAGATGCCCAGCAGATGCGCGCCCAGCGCCCACAAGGTCTGGCCATCGCCACTGAAAAGCGTCGACAGCGGCGGATAGGATGTCCAGCCCGCTTCGGCCGGGGTGACAAAATAGCCCATCAAAATCACGATGGCGGCTGGCGGTATCAGCCAGAAAGCGAAGGCGTTCAACCAGGGGAATGCCATGTCTTTTGCGCCCAGCTGCAGCGGCACCACAAAATTGCCAAATGCCGCCCACATGGGAATGATGAACAGGAAGATCATCACCGTCCCGTGCATGGTAAAGAGGCTGTTGTAGGCAGAGCCCGACACCATCAAATCCAGCGCTGGCGTCAGCAATTCCAGTCGAATGCCCATGGCCATGGCACCGCCCACCAGGAAAAACAGAAATGAGCTGATGCCATATTGCACGCCGATGATCTTGTGGTCGACGCTCCAACGCAGGTATTCGCTCAGCGCCGGACGCCGAACCGCTTCCGCCTCAGGCTGCTCTGCTTGCGCCCCGATCGGGACAGCGATGGTTGCCATGGTTAGTCCTCGTCTTGTGTTTCGCTGCTGTCTGGCTCTGCGTCATCGCCCTGGCCAAAGGTGATATCGACATCAAGCCCGAAGGCATTTTTGATGGCGGCCGGGATGGCGGTGGTCTGGTTTTCGATATCGCAATCGGACTGCTCGCCCTGCGTGCACAGATAGGCGGCGATGGCATATAGCTGCTCGGCGTCCATGGCGTTGGCGTCGGTCTGGTCGGGTCCAAATGCCGGCATCTGCTCGGTATAACCGGGCACAACAAATGCCTGCGCATTCCAGACGGATGTCACGATGTATTCTTCTGCGGATTGCCCCGGCACGCGTTCGCCAGCGCGGTCGGCGATGCCATTCAGCGAAGGACCGGTGCGGCTGGTCCAGCCCAGGCTGTCCAGGATATGGCAGCTGTTGCAGATGTATTGCTGGATGACGATCTCGCCGCGCAGGACGGGGTCGGCGGGTGGATTCAGGATGGCATGGATGGCCGGTTCATAGAATTGCTGCAAGAACTGGCTTTCGTCTTCATAGACGATGACCTCGCCAATCATGCGTCCGTGGCCATCGCCGCATAGCTCTGCGCAGACGATCGGATACGAAGCCGGATAAATCTCGTCTTCGACGCGCACAGGCGTAAAGCGGATCTCGGTGGGGCGTCCGCCAGCCGCCGGGTTGCCAGGCAGCAGGTCTTGCTTGACGCGCATCGCCGGCACCCAGTAAGAATGGATGACATCCTGCGTGCGCAGTTCGATCTCGATATTCTGCCCGATGTAGGTGTGCAGTTTGTCGCCGCTGTTGATGACGATCTGCGTGCCATTGGGGGCGACCCGCCCGGTCTGATAAGTATGCGTCCAGGCGTAACGCGCGCCGCTGACATTGATTTTGACTTCATCGCCATCAATCAGATTGACTGTGGCTTTGGGCTCGGTATTTTGCATCCAGACATTGAAGCTGAGCACAGCCAGAAAAACGACCACGCCGGCCGGGATGATCGTCCAGACGATCTCCAGCAGCGCGTTGCCATGATAGGTGGGCCCATCGCTTTGGTCGCCGCTCTTCGCGCGGAAGAAGATGACCGAGATCAACAGCATGCCTTGTATCAGGAAAAAGACGATGCCGCCGATGATGACCAGCACATAGAAGAGCTCGTCGACGCTCCTGGATTCGGCGGAGGCTTGTGGCGGCAGCACCACTGGCACAAAGCTGGTGAACCAGTTGATGCCGACAACGCTCACCAGCAGAAAGATGGCCACCACCACCACCGCGGCCGGGCTGATTTGCGGCGTACGATTGCGGTTGTTGTTCATCTGCGTGTCTCGCCTGCCATTCTGCGCCGCCAGAATCGCCGATCATCGCGGCGGCTGCGGGTCAGATTATGCCGCTTGTACTATTGTTCACAAGTGTAGACGAAAGCCGCGCCTTTTTCAAGTTCCTGTCTGTCACGAATTACGTTATGCTTGCCCCCAAGCGAACAGCCAGATATGGCGTATGATGAAGGCAGCCCGGCGCGCGGCGCATCTTTTGCGCATGCTGGCTGTGGAACTGGTGGTCATCGGCGCGACTGTGGTGGGTGTGGTGTCTCAATGACAACAAATAGATGGTATTTGGGATAATAAGGAGCGAGCCATGCGCCTAGAGAGAAATCAAATCTATCACGGCGACGCACTTAAGTTGATTGATCAGGTTGATGATGACTCAATTGACTTAATCGTGAGCGACGGTCCATACGGCGTGACTCAACACGCTTGGGACCGAGTCGGCGAAATCCAAGATTTCAACTTTCATCTCATTAGACTCTTCACACCCAAGCTCAAAGTGGGCGGTGCGCTATATTTGTTTGGCAAGCCCAATTGCATTGACTTCGTTGACTATCGACCATATTTGACCCTGAAGTCAAAGATTGTGTGGTATCAGCCTAGCAGACTGGCTCAAGGCAGAATCAACTTCACGAACAATTACGACATCATTTGCTACTTCATCAAAGGCGCTAGATCTCGCTGCTTCAACCTGGATGATATACGCGTGCCGCAACTGGTCGAGCTTGAGCATCGGTTGCGCGTCGAGAAAGTGCCATCTGTAAAGAATGGCAAATACAGCAAGACAAAGTTTAATCGCAAAGGGAAGAACCCTGGCGATGTCTGGGGCGATATCAAGCAGCTAACTTATCGTTCAAAGGAACTTGTGTGCAGAGAAGCGCTTAACACGATCCAGAAGCCGGAGAAACTTATAGAGAGAATTGTTTTGGCAAGCTCCCGAAGCGGAGACCTGGTGCTAGACCCCTTTGTTGGCGTCGGGACCTGCCCGCTTGTATGCCAACGGCATGGGCGCGACTTTATCGGATTTGAACTGCGCGAAGACTTGGTACGACATGCACAGCAGCGTATAGCGACTTGTCTGCTCTGAGATTAAGAAAATGTCTGCCACCGTCCGTTCTCAGATTGTTCACCTGGTTAAGCAGGCTTTTGAGCTTGCAAAAAGTGTAGGGATACCAAATCTCTTACAGCCAGGACTTGTCAAGGAAATGATTATCGCCGAAATACTGGGACATGAAGTTATTGTCTCCAAGCGTGATGCTGATGCGCGCGATCCAGACAATCCAAATATCACTTACGAGTACTTGACCTGCAAAGAAGGCGGTTCTGGCCAGCTCGACAGGATGTTCAAGCATCCTCCTGAAAAGCGTGAGCAGTCGCTGCAACGTATTACACGCAACAGCAAGGTCTATCTGGCGATCTTTTATGCGGACAACCAGATAAAAGTGAGGTCGATTTATGAAGTAGAACCTAAAGTCTTGGCGCAGGAAGCAATCAAACGTCTGGAGAGAAGCACAAATCAAATCTCGCATTTTGGAATCAGCGAGGCTTGGGCAAGAAGAAATGGAACATTGGTATTCCGCGACAACTCTCACAGCCCCGAAAAATAATAGTATTCGAGGATTTCCCGCGTCAGTGGCGCCGCGACAGACGAGCCCTCCCCGCCATTTTCCACCAGCGTGACGATGGCGATCTGCGGCTCTTGGGCTGGCGCATAGGCGATGAACCAGCTGTGTGGCAGCTTGCGTTCGCCCGGCACCTGCGCCGTGCCCGTCTTGCCGCACACGCCCACATCCAACAGCGGCGAATACACAAACTGCGCCGATGCCGTGCCCGAATAGGCGCTGGTGACATCGCACATGCCGCGCTGGATGATCGCCAGGTTATCCGCGTCCAAAGCCAGGTCGCGCATCACATCGCGCCGGGCAACGGGCTCGCGTTCGTCCAGGATGCCCTGCTCGCGCACCAGTTGCGGACGCAGCAGATAGCCGCCGTTCGCCACCGCCGCGTACATCCGCAGCATTTGCAGGGGCGTAACCTGCACCTCGCCTTGCCCGATGGACAGGTTCACCGCGTGCGCATACGACCAGGGCACGCCGGTCAGCCGCTGGATGGTATCGGGCGCGGGAATGTAGCCGGCGGCTTCGGCAATGGCATCGGCGCCGGTCGGCTGTCCCAAGCCCAGCATTTGCGCATAACCGGGCAGCAGCTGCGGGTCTTGCGCATTCAGTCGAAAGCCGACCTCATAAAAGAAGGGGTTGCAGCTATTGGTGATGCCCGTCTGCACCGACATCACGCCATGTCCCGCGCGCAGCCAGTCATAACGCAGATCCGCGCCGTATGACCAGCTGCCGATGCAGGTATAGCGCGTGTCTTGCGTATAAACGCCGCTTTCCAGCGCCGCGACCGAGCTCATCACTTTCATGACCGAGCCGGTTACATAAGTGCCCTGCGCGCCACGATTGAGCAGCGGATTGCGTTCATCGGCGATCAGCTCTTCCAAAGCTGTATGCGCCGCCACGCGTCCCATTGTCGGGAAGGGGTTGAGGATATTGCTGTCATAGGCGGGATAGCTGACCAGCGCCAGGATGTCGCCAGTGTTGACATCCATGATAATGACTGCCGCGCCATTGGCATCGTCCGCGAAGGGACCATTGGCGAAAGCGTCGCGCAAAATGCCGCTGATCGCTCGCTGCAAATCGGCATCGACCGTCAGCCACAAGCTCTTTGGGACTTGCGAACGCGCCTCGCTCAGCACGCGCAGACGCCGTCCATCCGCCGCCACCAGCGAAAGCCTTCCACCGGGCGCGCCGGCCAGCGCGCTGTTCATGCTGGCTTCGATGCCGGCTTTGCCGATGATGGTTTCGGCATGCAATCCGGCTTCCAGCAAGCTCGGCAGCTCTTCGGCATCTGCATAACCGACATGCCCGATGATATGCGGCATCAGCGCGCCATCCAGATAGCGCCGCGTTGGCTGCTGCACGAAGTCGGCTGCACAGGCTGGCTCAATGCGGTCGTGCAGGCGAATAAATGCGTCTCGTTCGATCACGCCGGCGTCAACCACCCAGTCGGGCTTGGAACGCCGATTGAACAATTCATCCATATCGGCAGGCGTCTCGCCCGTGGCTTCTGCCAGCGCTTGAAAACAGGCTTCGCGGTCGGGAATGCGGCGGTTGTCGACCTGGATGCGCACGACGCGTCCATTTTGGTCAGCCAGCGCCGTGCCATAGCGATCGTAGATATTGGCGCGTCCGGGCAGCTGCGCCTCGAATACCAGCCGCGCGCCCTCGCCCATCTCGCGGAAAATATCGGCGCGCGACCAGGCGATGCGCCATTCGCCAACCTGCGAATCCACCACCAGATGCAGCATCCGCTGGCTGTCTGAAAAAGCGCCCAAAATGCGCGTATGAAAAGTGACTTCGTACTGCAGGGTCAAGAAGCGCCCTTCGCCCGTCAGCGTTTGCAGCTTGTAGTCCAAACCGACAAAGCTCATGGCAGCATGCGCCTGCTCATACAGCGCGCGAAACTCTCCCAGCGGGGTCAGCTCGCGATTGCGGAAGGTCAGCAGGCGGTGCATGGCATCCAGATCGCCGACTTGCCAGGCATTCAGAAAACGCCGGGCAGTCTCAGCGGCGGCGGCCAGATCGGTTGCAGCGGGGATCTGTGTCGGTTGGGGCGCGGGCTGTTCGTTCGCCGAGGCGCAGGCGCACACAATCAAAGCGCAGCAAAGCAACAGGATGGTCAGCAGGCGCACGAAACCCCCTCGGTCAGTAGCGAGCATTATAGGGTCATGCGCAGAATCGGACGCGGCAGAAAAGGCTTATTGCGCCGGCTGGCCGGAGTCGATCACCTCGATTGCCGTCACCTGTAGAAAATCGCCGCTGGCTTCGATATTGGGCAGGCGCGCGCCAGTCTGCGGGTCATACAAGCCTGTCGCCAGGGTGTAGGCGCCGGGCGGCAGGTCACTGGGCAAGCGCAAAATGAAATTGCGACCCAGCATGATTTCGTCCGGGTCATCCCAGCTTGTCGTGTCGCGGCGGCTGTCGAAGAGCGGGATGCCATCCACTTGCGCGGCGATTTCGCCCTGGTCATTCAGCAGGTGATTGAAGACATGCAAGGCCTTTGCTGGCGCGGATTCTGCCTGCCAATAATGGCGCAGGACGATGTCATCGCCGGTTCGCGCAGTCGTCGCGCTGATGTCGTAGCCTAGCAATTTCATGCTGCCCAGCTTGCCGCCGTGTTCGTTCTGCATGGGCTGCAGGCGCAGCACGACCATGTCGGGTCCGCTGAATTCATCGCTGAAGGGGTAGGTTTTGAGCAGGACGGTTTGGTCGGGGAAATAAATATCAGGATCTTCAAGCATTCGCCGATGCGGCATAATGGCGTACACCGCACCGTTGGCGCGCCATACCTCCAGGGGCTTTTTGTGCAAGTCAAAGACTGTTTGCGAAATCGGAAAGTCGTGCACGCCATCGTAGCCGCCCCAGGCGCGGTTGAAGGTCTTGTGATTGCCCCATATCAATCCAAGATACTGGCTCCAGCCTCTATGGCTTATGGTTCGGGTTTCGACTCTGTTGGTGACGAACTTGCCCGGTTCCAGCGAAGTGTCCATATAGCGCATCAAATCGTTGCGGCGGTCGTGCATGGTGTAATAATGCGCCAAAGCATCGGACTTGCGGTATGTCGGAGCGAGATGAATCGCCAGCAGCGCGAGGAAGGCGCAGGACACGACAAGCCTGCGAAGCGGCGGCGGCGCTAAGGGCTTTTTCAGCCCGGCGAAGGTCTCTTGCAATACAAAAAGCAAGCCAGTGAGACTGGTAGCGTACAGCAGCGCGACTATCGCGCCTACCGCGAAAAAATGTCGCCGATCCTGTACATTGAACATGCTCATGCCAGCTAGCCAAGCCAAGGCCGCCAGGACAACTGCCAACAGAGCCACCCAGTTGACGCTGCGACGATAGCGCAAGAGCAACAATCCGATAAAGGCGATTGGTAGCCAGTCGGCCACTCTATGAAAAGTTTGCAGCACATTGCGCAGGCTTGCCCACGCAGAATCGGGGGACGGCAAAGTCATGCTCTGGAACGACATCGTGAAATAGACAATGCGATCCATTTCCAGCGCTGGCGTTATCAGCAGCAGCCAGAACAAGAATATGCCGAGGCGCACGCAATTCCAAAAGACCTGCTGCCATACTTTGTTACGATATATTTCGGGGGAAGGGGGAGCTAAGAGTTGGTATAAGGCTTGTCCGCTACTGGTGCGCAAAAAACAAGCGGAAATGAAAGAAGGTGCTAATTTAGAGTAAGAGCCGAACTCTCACATAAGGAGCTTACTCATGGATTTAGACACCTTCTTCACGACATTATACTGTTTCATTGACGATTGGTACAAAGAGAAGATGAGTGATCGAATGAAGCGACATCCGGGTCCCGCCTTGCAAATGAGTGATAGCGAAGTGTTGACGGTTGGGATTGCTGCGCAATGGCGTGTTGGTGTGTCCTGGCAATCCGGGCGCGGCATAGTGCGCTACATCCTGCAGCATGGTCGGTCGTGGTTTCCTCGGATGCTGAAGCATAGTCAGTTTAACAAACGTCTGCGGGATTTGTGGGCGGTTTTTGTATGTTTGCAACAAGAGTTGGCGCAGATGCTCAGCAGCGCCGCTTTGTTTGAGGTGGTGGATTGTACGCCCGTGCCACACTGCAGTTTGGGGCAAGCCAAAAGCCATGATCGCCATTGGCTTTACGGCAAAAAGGGACACGGCGGCAATCATGGCGGCTGGTATTACGGCGAGCAATTGCTGCTCTGCGCCAGCGACAGCGGGATCATCACCGGCTGGATGACCGGTCTGGCAAACATTGATGACCGCTGGCTAATGGAAGCGCTTGTGAGCAGCCGCCAGGGATGCAAGCGTATAAAAGAAATCGAATTGCCCAAGCATAGAACATATAAAACTCGCAGAATCCCTAGTTCTGAATCCATCAGCCCCGCCCTGTGTGCCGGAGATGATCGCGGCTCGACCTATCTCGCTGATGGCGGCTTCAGCGGGCTGCGCTGGATTAGGCATTGGCAACGAGAATATGGCGTTGAAGTTATCGCGCCACGAGCGAGCAACATCAAAGGAGACAAGCCCGGCAAAACCATGCGCTGGCTGCGCAAACACAGACAAATCATTGAAACTGTGATTGCCAGGCTCACCGAAATCTTTGGGCTGCATCGCGTCAATGCGCACAGTGAACTCGGCATGCTAACGCGAATAGCCGCTAAAACAGCTGCCTACAACATCGCCGTCCTATTCAACCGGCAGTGTGGACGACCAGATGGAGCGATGGCAACTCTCATCTGTTAGTAGCGGACAAGCCTTATAGAGGCATGAAGATTATCAAGGGCGCGACAAACAGAGCTTGCGTCTTGAACAGGGTCGCCAGCATGATGCTATAGACCGCGGCCGTGCAGAAGCTGCGTCGCCCGTGCATAGCGCCCACAAGCGCCAGCCATATTGCCAGCAGCGTGAACAGGGTCAAATAGCCATCCGGCAGCAGCCAACGCGCGCGCTCGACAACCCACGGGTTCACGATCCAGATTGCCGCGCCCATCAGACCGGTCAAGGGATGCAGGATCATTCTGCCGAGCAAGGCTATCAAGACGACAACCAGCATCCAGGCGGATATCGTAATCAAGCGAAGGGCTGGCAGCGTCGTGCCATGGTGCGCTTCGACAGGCTTGATATGTTTCTGTAGCAGGTAGGCCAGGGTTTTTGTGCCTGGCGGATATTGATCGTGTACGCCGCTCTCATGTCCAAAGTCGATTATGTGCTGCGCAGCGATCACATGCTGCGGTTCGTCGCCATGCACGAAGAAAGGCAGGCTCGCGTTGTAGCCGCGCAGGTAGAGCCAGCCCGCCAGAATCAGCAGCAGCGCCAGCCCCGCCCAGAACCATTTCTCGCGGGGAATGATGGTTTCATTGCGAGTCTGATCAATCATGCTTCGCCTCCAGGTAATCAACTCCGACTCGATTTCCCGCTTATGCCAGTGCAATTGCCATTCAAGGACCAGTTGGCGCTAGGACTCCCACAAGGCGACTGTTTTCGCGGCGAGGTCATTGCGCGGGACTTCCGGTTACGGTGATTTCGGCTATCAAGAGGTGGTCTGCGTCATCGGCGGACTGTAGGCGCGCGCCAGTCTGCGGGTCATACAAGCCTGTCGCCAGGGTGTAGGCACCGGGCAGTAGGTCGTCGGGCAAGCGCAAGATGAAATTGCGACCCAGCATGATTTCGTCCGGGTCATCCCAACTCGTCGTGTCGCGGCGGCTGTCAAAGAGCGGGATGCCATCCACTTGCGCGGCGATTTCGCCCTGGTCATTCAGCAGGTGGTTGAAGACATGCAAGGCCTTTGCTGGCGCGGATTCTGCCTGCCAATAATGGTGCAGGACGATGTCATCGCCGGCTCGCGCAGTCGTCGCGCTGATGTCGTAGCCCAGCAATTTCACGCTGCCCAGCTTTCCGCCATGTTCGTTCTGCATGGGCTGCAGGCGCAGCACGACCATGTCGGGTCCGCGAAATGCCTCGCTGGCGGGATAGGTCTTCAGCGCTACCGTCTCGCCAGGATAAGTTGCGCCGGGGTCTTGCAGCGCCAGGTGATGCGGCAGGATGGCATACTCCACGCCCAGCGCGCGCCATTCGTCTATGGGACGGTCGTTGAGCAGAGCGTGCTGCGGGTAGCGCGGGAAGTCGTGCGCGCCAGTGTAGCCGCCCCAGGCGCGATTGAATGTCTTGTGATTGTCGTAGTTGGCGATGTACATGCCCGGCTCGAGCGATGTGTCGAAGTAAGAAGTCAGTTCGTTGCGGCGGTCGGGCAGGCTGAAATCATGCGCCAGCGCGTCCGACTCTCGATAAGATGGCAGCAGCGCCAGGAACAGCAAAGCGAAAAGAGCGCCGGGCACAAGCGGTCGCAGCCTGTTGCGATGGAGACGCGCCAGGATTTCTTCGCCAGCATAGAGCAGCCCGGTTAGCCCGAGACCAAAGCCGAGAGCAGACAGCGCGCCAACCGCAAAAAACTGGCGCAAATGGTTGGTCATAATGGGAAACATGCTCATGCCGGCCAGCCAGGCCAGCGCCGCAACAGCCAGCGAGACCAGCCCAATCAGACTCGCGCGCCGCCGATAGCGCATCAACAGTCCGCCAGCCAGCGCGATCCCCAGCCAGACAGGCAGCGGCTGAAAAGTCGCCAGCACTTCGGTCAGCGACAACAGCATCCGCTCTGGCGATGGCAAATTCAGTTGATTCCCGGTTTGGGGCCAGAAAGGGATCTTGTGCGCATCCAGCGTGGGATAGATCAGCAGCAGCCAAAACAGAAAGAATCCGAAGCGCACACAATTCCAAAAGACTTGTTTTGAGGCTTCGGCTCTAACGCGGACGGGCGAAGCAAGTGGCAGCAGAATCGCCAGGGGCGCGACGAAGAGCGCTTGCGTCTTGAAGACGATCGCCAGCATGATGCTGTAGACCGCCGCTGTGCTGAAGCTGCGCCGCTCGTGCAGCGCGCCGACCAGCGCCAGCCATATTGCCAGCAGCGTGAAGAGCGTCAGGTAGCCGTCTGGCAAGGCGAAATGCGCGCGCTCAACGACCCAGGGATTCACGATCCAGATTGCCGCCGCCATCAGCCCGGTCAAGGGATGCAGGATCATTCTGCCGAGCAAGGCTATCAAGACGACGACCAGCATCCAGGCAGCGATCGTTATCAGGCGCAGCGCGGGAAGCATCGTGCCAGGTGGATCGCCCGGCGCTTTGATGTGCTTGAGCAGCAAATAATTCAGCCGACTCATGCCAGGTGGCGCGGCATCATGATAGACGGGGCTGGCTGTGCCATCATCAATCAGGTGCTGCGCCGCCAGCAGATGCTGCGGTTCGTCGACATGCGCGATGAAAGGCAGGCTGACATTGTAGCCGCGCAGATAGAGCCAGCCGGCCAGCAGCAGCAAGAGCAGCAGCCCGAGCCACCACAGCTTCTCGCGCGGGATGATGCCGCTGTCCCAGGGCGTGTCGCCTTGAGCGTATCGGTGGCTGAACATGTCGCGGCGGTCTTCGGTCATGTAATCGGCACCATGTGAATCACGGTGACGCCCGCGCCACCTTCTTTGGGCAGCCCCTGCGTGACCTTGCTGATCAAGGCATGATGGCGCAGATGCCCGCGCACCGCCTGCCGCAGCCGACCCGTGCCCTTGCCGTGGATGATGCGTCCAAATGGCAGCCCAGCCGTATAAGCCGCGTCCACATAGCGGTCGAGCACTTCCAGCGCATCGTCCACGCGCTGTCCGCGGATATCCAGCTCCATGCCCGGCGACTCGGACGGTTGCAAATGTGTCGCGGCGCTTTCGTATTGTCGCGCATGCCCGCGTTCCTGGGCGCGTTTTTCGCTGCGTTTGCGTTTGCGCATGTCGCTGTATTTGGCGCGCACGCGCAAGGCCCCGACCTGCACATGCGCCGCTTTGTCGTCCAGCTCGACGATGACGCCCTCGGCATTCAGCGTGTCCATGAAGACTGTATCGCCGACGCGCGGCAGCCAGTCGATATCGTCCAGCGGCGCGACTTCTTCGGCATCGTCCAGCGGCGCGTTCGTCCAGCCAGCCAATTTGTCGGCGGCGGCTTTCAAGGCATTCAGCGTTTCGGCGGGCAGGCCAGCAGAGCGCAGTTCGCCGCGCATCTTGCGCAGTTTGCTGTTGAAATCGGCCAGGTCGTCTTCGGCATGGCGGCGGGCGGCGCGGATGACATCGCGTCTTTCGTCTTCAATTTTGTCGAGGCGGGCTTGCAATTCGTCGCGCTGCGCTTCCAGGTCGCTGCGCAGTCGGTCGATCTCTTCGTATTGCAGGCGCGTCTCGGCGCGAGTGCGTTGAATCTCGTCCAGCAGGTCATCCGCTTTTAAGTCGGCGCTGGCCACCATGCCGCGCGCATCGCTGATGATGGCAGGGTCCAGGCCCAGGCGCTCGGCGATGGCCAAGGCATTCGACCGGCCCGGCAAGCCCACCACCAGGCGATAAGTCGGCTGCAGGGTCTCCAGGTCGAATTCCACGCTGGCATTGCGGACGCCCGGCGTATCGACGGCGTAGACTTTCAGCTCGGGATGATGCGTGGTGACCAGCGTCGTCACGCCGCGATTGCGAAAACAATTCAGCAGCGCCATCGCCAGCGCCGAGCCTTCTGCGGGGTCGGTGCCCGCGCCGACTTCGTCCAGGATAACCAGCGAGCGCGAATCGGCCCGCGCCAATATGTCGATGATGTTGGTCATGTGCGAAGAAAAGGTCGAAAGCGACTGCTCGATGCTCTGCTCATCGCCGATATCGGCAAAGATGCCTTGAAAGACGGGCAGGGCGGCTTCGTCGGCCGGGATGTGCAAGCCGCATTGAGCCAGCAGCGCCATCAAGCCGATCGTTTTCAGCGCGACCGTCTTGCCGCCGGTGTTAGGTCCTGTCACGACCAGCACCCAGCTGTCGGCATCCATGCGCAAGTCGAGCGGCACGACCTTGCCAGTCAACAAGGGATGCCGCGCGCCTTTGAGCATGATCTCCGCGCCCGTCCCCAGCGCCGACATCATCGGTTGCACGCAGCTCTTGTCCATGGCGAAGCGAGCTTTGGCGAAAGTCAAATCGAGGTATCCCAGCAACTGCACGGTGCGCACGATGCCTTCGCTTTCGGCGGCGATCTCTTCGGTCAGCTCGGCCAGGATGCGACGGATTTCTTTGTCCTCGGCGACTTGCAGCTCGCGCCAGCGGTTGTTGAGCTCGACGGTTTCCAGCGGTTCAATGAAGATGGTGGCGCCCGAGGCGGAAGTGTCTTGCACGATGCCCTTGATTTTGCCTTTGTGCTCGGCTTTCAGCGGCACGACATAGCGCCCGTTGCGCATGGTCACGATGGCTTCTTGCAGCTTGTCGAGGTTGGCGCGGTTGGTGACGATGCGGTTGAGGCGCGTCTGCAAGCGGTCGAAAGCCACTTTCAAATCGCGGCGGATGATGGCCAGGCGGGCGCTGGCGGTGTCTTTGATTTCGGCATTGTCATCGACTGTCTTTTCGATGCGGCTCTGCAGCGCCTGGCATTCTACGATCTCGTTTGCCAGTTCAGCCAGCAAAGGAAAACTGGCGTGCATGCGCCCCAGGCTGCGCTTGAGCGTGCTGCCGCGCCGCAGGGTATAGCGAATATCCAGCAGGGTGCCCGGCTCGATGACCACGCCACGCAGCGCCTTGATGACGGGTTCGCGCACATCCCGCGCGCCGCGCACGCTGATATGGTCGCGCTCGCTCAGCAGCTCCACGGCTTCGGCTGTTTCGCGCTGCCAGAGCTGCACTTCCTCGATCTCGGTGGATGGGAAGAGCTCCAGCGCAAATTCTTCGCCAGCGCCGAAGGTGGTATAGGCAGCCAGCTGCGAAAGGATCTTGTGCAATTCCAGGGTGATGATGGTCTTTTCGCTGATCATGCTATCTAGCCCTCGGCCCCCAAATGACAATGGGGATCACAAAAGACGCTGCATTGTAGGGCAGGGCGGCTTGTCAATCAAGCGGCTATGCCCTGCGCACGCAGGCAGTCTACCACCTGGATGAGGCGCTGCGTCTCTGCGTGGCGCTCGGATGCGCCATAATCGATATCGGCGGGGAAATCAGGATCCCTCGTGGGCGCGGGATGGGCGACGATCTCGATGGTGCCATCAAGCCGGGCGACCTGCCGCGCCAATTCCGCTGGCGAGCGTTTCATCCAGCCTTGAATGCCCGTCATATAGTCGGGCATGGAAAAGTTGTAGCGGCCAGCCCTCCGTTGCCGACGCAGCAGGAGTGCGTTGGGCGTGAGCATCGCGCGAAAATCATGTCCGCGCACCCAGCGCACCCGATACACAGCCGCCAGTTCGTGCACGATCTCCCGCAATATGGGCAGCGAATGAAAATGATGATGCGTGGTGATGTGCTGTGGCTCGATGCCGGCATCAAGGCAGCGGCGCAATTGCAAGTCAAGCTCGTTGCGTATCCAGCGGATGGCGTCTTTGTTGAAGAAGAGCCCGCGCAGGTACAAGCTGAACTTGTCGCGAAAACGGCGGTCGCCCCGCAGCAAATGGGAATGGCGCGGGCCAAACTGGGTGACTGGCACGCCATCGGTCAGGTTCAGGTGCACGCCCAGATCGAGTTCTTGGCAGCTGCGAAAGATCTCCAGCGCGTGCCGATGCGCCGGATAGTTGGTCAAGACGCTGGCGGCGCTGAGATAGCCGCGCTCGTGCAAATCAAGCACATGTCGGTTGTTGGCTTCGGATAGTCCGCAATCGTCGGCGGTGATAATCAGCTTTGGCATGAGGCATCGCTGCTGCAGCGAGCCGCAAAGGCAGCCAGCGCCTCACGCTGCCCGGGCGTCGGATGCACAAATGGGCGCACAGCTTTGATTCGCCGCAGCGCCTCGTCTGCCGTCAAGCCGGTCGAGATCAGGTAGGCGGCGGCCATGGTGGGCGCGCGTCCACAGCCGACCGCGCAATGCACATACACTTTGCCGCCTCGTTTGATTTCCGCCCGAATGAAGTCGCTGCCGCGGCGCAGATCGTCCAACGAAGGTGGCGTGTTGTCGATTGTGGCGAGCTGCAAATGGCGCTCTCCGCCGATGCCCTGCGCCTGGTCGCAATGTTCTCCGCGCATATTGAGGATGGCGGTGATGCCATAGTCGCGCATTTTGGCATAGCCGCGTCTGTAATGCTGCCCGCCCACATGCAGCTGGGGCGTGACCGCGCAGAGCCGCCAGATGGGAGCGCCCGTCGTCCGCCGCGCAAGCTGGTCGAGCAGGCGCAGCGCCAGGGGCACAGGACCCGTTCGCAGCAGGCTTCGCAAGCGCACCAGGGGATGGGGCGGGGCAGGAGGGTGCGACATAAGGCTGATTATAGCATAGCCGTCCGTTGCAGCAGCGCCTCGCAAGCCGCGCCGATCTGTGCTAGATTCGCCCCCATCGACCGTCACGAGCAAGGATATGCCATGTCGCCAATCGAGCAGTTGGCAGAGCATGCCGCACCCCTGTTGCAGCAGCCTGTCATCTTGCGCATCCGCCGCAACCACGGCTTGGAACACGCCACCATCCACATCTTGAATCGGCAAGGGCATCGTTTGTCCGGGCGCAGCGACAGCGACGGCTTCTACCTGCTTGGCGATGTGCCGAGCGAGCTGGTTGAAAGCGCGGTCAATCAAGCGCTGGAACGGATGGCTGCGGGCGAAACGGCTTTGGCTGTGCATCCCAACTGCGGCACCAATCTGGTTACGGCGAGCTTCCTGGCGACTGCTGTGGGCTTCGCGGGCTTCGCCGGGCTGGGTCGCCGCCAGGCTTGGAAGCGCTTCAACACAGTCATGACTCTGCTGACGCTGGTCCTGATGATATCGCCGGCGCTGGGCGGAGAGCTGCAGAGGCACTTTACCACAACGGGCGATGTCGGCGGCATGCAAGTGACCGGCGTCAAACGGCATAGCTGGCAGCTGCCTTTCAATCTGGGGCGACTGGTCTTTCACCGCGTGGCCACCCAGCAGGCGCAGGCATGAGCGCCCCCACCGTCTACATTTTTCATGGCGAAGACATCATCAGGCGCGACAAAGAGCTGCTGAAGATGCGCGCAGCCATGGGCGAAGATGGCGACCTGAATCGCAGCGAGTTCAATGGCGAAGCGGCGACTGTGCCCGAGATCGTTTCGGCGGTGAAGGTCGTGCCTTTCCTGGCGGAAAAGCGGCTGGTCATCGCGCGCGGATTGCTGCGCCACATCAGCCGCCGGGGCGCTGGCAACGCCGGCAAAAAGTCCAGCGACCGCCTCATCGCCGAGCTGCCCAACCTGCCTGCCTATGCGCGTCTGGTGCTGGTGGAAGACGAGACGTTGCGAGCCAGCAACCGCGTGTTGAAAGCGGCGCAGACCATGCCCAACGGCTTCGTCCGCCACTTCGCCAAACCCAAAGACCTGACCGGCTGGATCATCGCTCGCGCCCGTGACGAATATGCGGGGGAAATCGCTCCCGCCGCCGCCAGCGCTATCGCCAGCATCGTCAATCAGGATCTGCTGCGCGCGGAGAACGAATTGCACAAGCTGGTCTGCTATGTCGATGGCGAGCGTCCGATCGACGAACGCGATGTGGCGGCGCTTTGCCCTTATGTGCCCGAAGCCGACATATTCAAGCTGGTCGATGCGCTGGCGCAGGGTCATGGCGAGCAAGCCTTGCGCCTGGTGCATCAGTCGCTGCACGATGACCCGCGCGACCCCGGCTTCCGACTCTTCGCCATGTTTGTGCGCCAATTCCGTCTGCTGCTGATGACGCGCGACCACTTCGATAGCGGTGGCGGGGCTGGACGAGATGCTGTCGCCGCGGCGCTGGGCGTGCACCCATTCGTGGCCGGCAAGCTGGCTGCCCAAGCCCAACGCTTCGATATCCGCCAGCTCGATGCCATTCTCAAACGCCTGCAGCGCTATGACCAGGATATGAAGACCGGGCGGATCGCGCCGCGCCTGGCTCTTGACCTGCTCGTCACCAGTCTGGCGCGTCAATAAGCTGTTCTTTCCCGATAATAAGGAGGAAATAATGGACCCGTCCGAAAACCCGCAGATCATCCAGATTGCGCCCGAAGATACGCCTCAGCTCATCGCCAGTTTGAGCGGCTGGCGCGACCAGCTGACCGACACCGTCGAGCAGATGCCGGCCGAGGCTTTCCAGCGCCTCGTCTTGCGCCTGCTGGAGAAAGACGGCGTGCATGATATCGATGTCGGCAATACGAATGAGCGCATCGAAGGCATGGGCATCTTTGGCGGCGGCGGCTTTTTGTCCTTTCGTGTCTCGTTTCGCTGCATTCGCGGCGGCGCGCGCATCAGCTCGGCAGAAGTCGAAGATTTTCGGCGCGGCGTCATGGTCGGTCGGGCGGACAAAGGGCTGCTCATCACCACCGGCAAGTTCACGCAAGAAGCCGAATTGAAAGCGGCTGCCGAACGCTCGCCAGAAATTTTGCTGATCGATGGCGAAGGGCTGAACGACAAGCTCAAGGCGCTGGGGCTGGGCGTGCGCACGGAGCAGGTGCTTGTCGAGCGGGTGATCATCGATGGGGAGTGGTTTGAGGAGGTGTAGGTATCCCATTCGTTACGATATCATATCGGCAAAGACCGGAAAATCCCGATATTAATGTCAGTTGCGCATTGAAACTAGATTGGATTGGATGGAGAGGCGTGCTATGGCAACAGCAGATACAGACGCATTGAGTTGTGAGAGGAGTCTGTTCTAATTGGAAAAGAGAAGCAAAAGCGTTGTGACAAAAGAAGACTTGGCGAACTTTAAAGCCGATCTGATCAAGTGGTTAATCGGCACGCAGATCGCGCTGGCCGCTTTGATCATCTACCTGCTTCAGCAAATCTCACTTCAACCGCCACGGAATCCCCGCCACTAACGACGCTTAGCCCAGGCGCTCCACATAACGCCGCGCATTGTCCCTCAGCGCATCCCAATCGCGATTTGCCACCGCCTGGTTGTTGATCAGCGAAGAACCTACGCCCAGGGCGAACGCGCCCATATCCAGGTATTCGCGCAGGTTATCCAGCGACACGCCGCCAGTCGGCATCAATCGCAAGTGCGGCAGCGGCGCCAGCACATCCTTGATAAAACGCCGCTCCAGGTTGTTGGCGGGGAAGACCTTGACGACAGCCGCGCCCCATTCCCAGGCTTGCTGAATCTCGCTGGGCGTGAAAGCGCCGGGCATGGCGGGCAATTTTGCTTCGGCGCAGGCAGCCATGACTTCGCGCTTGGTGATGGGCGAAACGACAAATTGCGCGCCGGCATCTGCCACCGCCCGCACCTGTTCAGCATTGATGACCGAACCCGCGCCAATGACGACGCCCGCATCGATGCGCGAACGCATGGCCGCGATCGTCTCGGCAGCCTGCGGATTGGTCAGCGTAAACTCAATTGCGCGGATGCCGCCAGCCACCAGCGCATCCAGCAGTTCAGCCGCGATAGACAGATCGTCCAGCCGCACAATGGCGACCAGTTTGTGCTTGGCAATGATTTCCAGCGCGCTCATGGCATCCTGTCGATTCGCTGCTTGTCTGGGCATGTGCGTATTCTGCCACAGCGGGCCCGCTTGGCACAGAGCGGACTGGCACCCGGTTCAGCCGCGTTGCGCATTCCGTAGGGGCGAGACTTGTCTCGCCCACCATATCGCCGTTGACCATGTGGGCGACTCAAGAGTCGCCCCTACAAGGCTTGTCCGCTACTGGTGCGCAAAAAACAAGCGGAAATGAAAGAAGGTGCTAATTTAGAGTAAGAGCCGAACTCTCACATAAGGAGCTTACTCATGGATTTAGACACCTTCTTCACGACATTATACTGTTTCATTGACGATTGGTACAAAGAGAAGATGAGTGATCGAATGAAGCGACATCCGGGTCCCGCCTTGCAAATGAGTGATAGCGAAGTGTTGACGGTTGGGATTGCTGCGCAATGGCGTGTTGGTGTGTCCTGGCAATCCGAGCGCGGCATAGTGCGCTACATCCTGCAGCATGGTCGGTCGTGGTTTCCTCGGATGCTGAAGCATAGTCAGTTTAACAAACGTCTGCGGGATTTGTGGGCGGTTTTTGTATGTTTGCAACAAGAGTTGGCGCAGATGCTCAGCAGCGCCGCTTTGTTTGAGGTGGTGGATTGTACGCCCGTGCCACACTGCAGTTTGGGGCAAGCCAAAAGCCATGATCGCCATTGGCTTTACGGCAAAAAGGGACACGGCGGCAATCATGGCGGCTGGTATTACGGCGAGCAATTGCTGCTCTGCGCCAGCGACAGCGGGATCATCACCGGCTGGATGACCGGTCTGGCAAACATTGATGACCGCTGGCTAATGGAAGCGCTTGTGAGCAGCCGCCAGGGATGCAAGCGTATAAAAGAAATCGAATTGCCCAAGCATAGAACATATAAAACTCGCAGAATCCCTAGTTCTGAATCCATCAGCCCCGCCCTGTGTGCCGGAGATGATCGCGGCTCGACCTATCTCGCTGATGGCGGCTTCAGCGGGCTGCGCTGGATTAGGCATTGGCAACGAGAATATGGCGTTGAAGTTATCGCGCCACGAGCGAGCAACATCAAAGGAGACAAGCCCGGCAAAACCATGCGCTGGCTGCGCAAACACAGACAAATCATTGAAACTGTGATTGCCAGGCTCACCGAAATCTTTGGGCTGCATCGCGTCAATGCACACAGTGAACTCGGCATGCTAACGCGAATAGCCGCTAAAACAGCTGCCTACAACATCGCCGTCCTATTCAACCGGCAGTGTGGACGACCAGATGGAGCGATGGCAACTCTCATCTGTTAGTAGCGGACAAGCCTTACAACGATCCTTCCTGATGTTGCAGTACTATGTTGCTTTCACTCATCTGTCCAGGCCTCTTGGCGTGGGGGCAGTTGGATCGAAGTTCGGGTGAAAGGGCGTCCAGATAGGATAGCGCTCGCCGTCTGGATAGCGCTCTTCCCGGCCAGGCGTATTGCGCGGCCGCAGCGCGATGATTCGCCCGCCGGTCATGCTAATGTACATCCAGCCATATTCGTTCACTGCGACTGCCAGAGGCTGCTGGGGAAAGAATCCAAAACCCAGTTCGTTGATGTGCACAAACTTGCGGAAGCGCAGCGCATCGCCGCGATAGGGCAGCCAGGCTTGGCGGCCGCTTTCCCATACATAGGGCGCGACGACGGCCGCTCCCAAGGGCTTGTCGGCTTCGTCAAAGCTGATCATAATCACTTTGTAACCGACGATATCGACCTGGCTGGGCGCGCCACTGAGCACAACCAGCAGCGTATCTTCCGTGCCCGGGTGAATGTCGTGCGGATAGGCGACCAGGCTGCCGGGTGCTGCGCCCGCCCCGAATGTCATGACTGGCGGCTGCGCGCCGGCGCAATTCGCTTCGTCGCCAAAACAAGTGGGGAAGCCATACCAGCCGCCCTCTTGCACGCGGTTCAGTTCGTCCACGCCGCCGACCATGCCTAATGGCGCGCTGTCCAGCGTCCAAAGCGACCCGCGATAAAAGGCGAGGTCTGCTGGCTGGCGAAAACCCGATGCCACCACGCGCCGGTCGCTGCCGTCCAGGTTCATGCTCAAGATTGCGCCGCGCTCCGGGTCATCATATTCGCAGTGGTTGCAGGGCGCGCCCACCGCCACATACAGCCGTTTGTCCGCGCCGATCGCCAGTCCGCCCGTCCAGAAACCTGTGCCCGCGGGCAGGTCGTCCACGAGCGTTTGCACTGCGCCGCCTTCGTCTATGCGATAGATGCGCGCGCCGCCAGCCACATAGAGCGCGCCGGCATGAACTGCCAGACCGTTGGGCAAGCTCAAGCCATCGGCATAAGTTTGCATGGCATCGGGCAGCAGGTCGCCATCGCTGTCAACTATGCGCATGACCGCCCCGGCCAGGGGACGCGCCGCATACAGCTCTCCGTCCGCCGCCACCTCCAGCGCCGTGAAAGCATAGGGCTCGATATGCGGTGCCTCAATCACCCGCTCGACGCACCAGCGCGCATTATCGACATACAGAAAATGCGCAAGCGCGGTCGGGCGCGAGGTGCATTCCGGCAGCTCAATCTCCTGCGCGGCGCTGGGCAGGCACAGCCAAAACAGCAGCGGAACCAGCCTCTTCAATAACGCAGCGACAGGCATGTCAGACCGCCATCCATTTTGACGAATTCGCTCATATCCAGCGCGATGACCCGCGAACAGACTTCCCGCGCCGCAGCCAACGCCAGCGGGCAGCAGGCGGAGCATGCCAGCAGCTTCTTTGCGAGTCGCCTACAGATTACAATACTCGTTGGCAAAGACACAGACTGTTTGTCCCGGACAAGCCGCCGCGCAATGTCCTTTGTGCCTGCGCCGCCTTTGTGGTTAAATCAGTAGGGCAAGCGAGGGGCAGCGAGAGCGCAAATGCAAGCCACAAGCAAATACGACTTGGATGTCGAGGCGCACCGCGAGCAGCTGCTGCCTTTGCTGCGACACATCCTCAGCCAGCCGCGCCGCCTCACCCCGCGCGAGCATCAGCAGCTCATGCGCCAGCATCCAAAGCCCGATGGCGCTGGATTCTACAGCCTGGCGAATCTGCTGGATGCCTGGAGAGCCTTCGCCGGAGCTGACGATGTGCCCGCTTTTGACGAAGCGCAACTCTACAAATTACGCCGCAAACCCGTGCGCAGCCTGTCGGGCGTGACGCCGCTGACCCTGCTGACCAAGCCTTTCCCCTGCCCAGGCACTTGCATCTTCTGCCCCAACGATGTGCGCATGCCCAAGAGTTATCTGGCTGATGAGCCCGGCGCCCAGCGCGCCGAAAAAAACGCTTTCGACCCCTATTTGCAAACCTGGATGCGCCTGCAGACCTATCACAACCTGGGGCATTCCACCGCCAAGATCGAAATCATCATTCTCGGCGGCACCTGGTCATTCTATCCCGAGACTTATCAAATCTGGTTCGTCAAGCGCATCTTCGACGCTCTGCATGACTTCGGCGCTGGCATCGACCGGCGCGACGAAGTGATATCCGCCCTGCGCAGCCGCTCGCAATTTGCTGGCGCGCCCATCAGCGATATGGCTCTGCAGGGCGAGGCGCTGAGCGAATCCTACAACCAGGTGGTGTCCAGCCTCTACGCCGATGAGATGCAGCGGTCGCGCGGCCTGGCGGGTGAGATCGCCGCGGGCAGCAGAAAACGCAGCCTGGCCGACGAATACGCCAGCTGGGACGAACTGGCGGCTGTGCAGCGACAAAACGAAAGCGCGGCATGTCGAGCGGTTGGCTTGGTGGTCGAAACCCGCCCCGACCACATCAGCGCCGACGAAGTCATCCGCGCGCGCCGGCTGGGCTGCACCAAAGTGCAGATAGGTTTTCAAAGTCTGAACGATCGCGTGCTGAACATGAACAAACGCGGGCACGATGTCGCTGCCACTCGCCGCGCTGTCAAGCTGCTGCGCCTGGCTGGCTTCAAAATCCACGCGCATTGGATGCCCAACCTGTATGGTTCATCGCCCAGCGCCGACCTGGACGATTTCGCGCGCCTCTTTGACGATGCCGATTTCCGCCCCGACGAGCTAAAAATCTATCCTTGCTCGCTCATCGAAAGCGCCGAGCTGATGCAGCCTTATCGCGCCGGCCGGTGGCAGCCCTACACGCAGGCGGAATTGCTGGAGCTGCTGGTGGCCTGCTTCGAGCGCACGCCCGAATACTGCCGTCTGACGCGAGTCGTGCGCGATATCCCTGGCACCGATATCGTTGATGGCAACAAGGTGACGAACTTCCGCCAACTGGTCGAAGCCGAACTGGCGCGGCGCGGCCAATCCAGCAGCGACATCCGCGCGCGCGAAATCGGCAGGCGCTCGGTGCAAGCGGCCGACCTGCGCCTGGACTGCCAGCAATACCAATCCAGCATCGGCGAAGAAATCTTCTTGCAATTCATCACCGACTCGCGCGATATCGCTGGTTTCCTGCGTTTGTCGCTGCCAGAACTGGGGCAAGAGCCGCTGCTGGAAGAGCTGCGTGGCTGCGCGATGATCCGCGAGGTGCATGTGTATGGGCTGGCGCTGGGCATAGGCGAGTCGGCGAATGGTCGCGCCCAGCATGTCGGCTTGGGCACGCGCCTGCTCGAAGAAGCGGCGCAACTGGCGGCTGCGCGCGGCTATGGGCGGCTGGCTGTAATCAGCGCTGTCGGCACGCGTGACTATTATCGCCGGCGCGGTTTCGTCGATGGCGAGCTGTATCAGATGCGCGAATTATCGCCTGGGCGCGCATGAACACGCTGGATGTCGTGCAAGGCGCGAGCAACCGCAGCGAACGCCTGCGCCTGTTGATGCTGCTGATCATCGCCGCGACTGTGCCTTTTTATTGCTTCGCGCTCTATATCATCGGCAGCGCGCCCGTGCCGGTGGAAAGCTTGCCGACCCAGGCAACCATGACTGCGCAGCCAGCAGCCAGCTTCACGCCCTTGGGGGCAAACCTCTTTGCGACCGCCAGCCCCACCTCGCCACCGCTATTCCCGACCTATACGCCGCTGAGCCTGCCGCCGGTCAGCACGCCGCTGCAGATCGTGCCGCCAACCGCCATTCCCGCGCCATCAATCGTCCCGCCCAGCCCCACGCAACAGCCGCGCGTAATCACCAACGACAGCGATTACGATGGCGTGCTCGACCGGGATGACAAATGTCCCAGCGAAGGTGGCATTGTCGATGCGCAAGGCTGTCCGTTTGAAGATGATTTGGATCGGGATGGCTTCCGCGCTGCCGAGGATGCTTGCCCGGATGAATGGGCGCCGGGGACTGCGCGCGGCTGCCAGGACTTCGATGACGACGGGCTGGATACGCTTGATGACAAGTGCCCTCGGCAGGCTGGTCCGCGCGGGAATCTCGGCTGTCCGCAAGAATGACTCGCCCCCGCGCCGCTGTGCCTCAGCGAAACAAAGAAAGTAATCAAATAATACTGAACCACCGAGTTCACCGAGTTGATAGAGGTCACCGAGAGTCAGAAAGTAGAGACATTGCAAGAATCCTTACCTTGATTAGACCTCTATACGACAGGCTCGCCGTGCATTCTAGCGCCATCCTGTGTCGAACCTGTCGCTGAGAAATCGTTGCCAACCCCCATAGTCACTTTCTCTGTGTACTCAAAGAACTCGGTGAACTCGGTGGCAAAAAATGTATTACTTTGTTGACGAACCTTCTGTGGCAATTGCGGTTACAATCACGGCAAAGTGAACGCAAAGGACGACTGCCATGAGCACGCTTGAGATCGCCAATGCCATGCGCGACCAGCTGGTCGCCTGGCGTCGAGACATCCACATGCACCCCGAACTGGGCTTTGAAGAGCAGCGCACCTCGCGCTTGGTTGCCGAGACGCTGCGCGATATGGGCATCGAGATTGAAGTCGGCGTGGCGGAAACGGGCGTGGTGGCGCGCATCGGCGAAGGCAAACCCGCTGTCGGCATCCGCGCCGATATGGACGCCCTGCCCATCCAGGAAGCCAACGATGTGCCCTACAAATCGCAGACGCCAGGCTTGATGCATGCCTGCGGGCACGATGCGCACACGGCTATGCTGCTGGGCGTGGCGCAGCTGCTCAATGACATGCCCGATCGCCCCGCTGGCGAGGTGCGCCTGCTCTTCCAGCCCAGCGAAGAAAAATGGCGGGAAAGCGATGGCCACAGCGGCGGCAGCCTGATGGTCGAGCAGGCGGCTTTGGCGGGTTTGGACGCCGTCATCGCCTGTCATGTCAGCAGCGGCGACACAGTCGGCAGCATCTCGGTCTGCGATGGCTTTTCGCTGGCTGCGCCCGATGCCTTCGAGGCGACCATCATTGGCGAAGGCACGCATGGCGCTGCGCCGCACAATGGCCTCGACCCCATCTGGCTGGCTGCGCAGGTCATCAACGCGCTGCAAGCGATTCGTTCGCGCCGCCGCAACCCCACCGAACGCTCTGTCGTCAGCCTGGGCAGCATTCACGCCGGCATCGCGCCCAATGTCATCCCCAGCGAAGTCAAACTCACTGGCACCATCCGCACTTTCGAGCAGGAAGCGCGCGAAGACATCCACCGCCTGGTCGAGCAAGCCTTCGCATTGACGCGCCACTTCGGCGGCGACTATGAGCTGAATATCTCGACCGGCTATCCCGCGCTCTACAACGACCCGACCGTGGCTTCGCTGATACGCGAGGCGGGCGCGGACCTGCTGGGCGCGGAGCAGTCAGAGCAGGGCGAGCCGATCATGGCTGGCGAGGACTTCGCGTATATGACGCAGCAAGCGCCGGGCGCGATGATCCGGCTGGGCGCAAAGCTGGACCATGTCAACCGCCCGCACCACAGCCCCATCTTCGATATACACGAAGGCTGCCTGCCCATCGGCGTCGGCGTGATGGCAGAAAGCGCGCTGCGGCTGCTGCGGGAGCATGGAGGCTGAGCGGACCTCAGGCTTTTTCCTGCAGGATCTGAATCAGGTTGCCGCAGGTATCATTGAATATCGCCATGATCGCGGGACCAATATCGCTCGGCGGCATCGCGAATTCGACTCCCAGCCCGCTCAGCCGCTCATATTCGGCTTGAGCATCGTTGACGCCAAAGATGATGCAGGGGAAGCCTTGTTGCATTAGCCCCTGCTGAAATGCCAGCGATACCGGATTGCGGTTGGGCTCCAGCAGCAGCTCGACGCCATCGGGCCGCTCCGGCGAGACCACCGTCAGCCAGCGGTCGCCCTCGGGATTGCCCAGGGGCATATCGCGCTTTAGCTGGAAGCCGAGCGTCCTGGTGTAGAACCGCAGCGCTTTTTCCTGGTCATCGACGACTACGCTGGTCACGCCTATAATCATCTGCTGTTGCCCTTCTTCTCTTTAGTGAACTTTGGATTTGCCGCTATTTTACCTGCTGCTTGACAAAAAGCGCAGATGATGCTTGACTTGGCTGTGTAACTCATTCGGCGGGATCCACGACCAGACGCATCATGGAATCACTTTCCCTGCCGCCCTCGCTCACCCCCCCCCCCCCCCCCCCCCCCCCCGCAATGTCCCGTAATAATGCTGCCTTGCCAGGTTTGCGCTCCGCACTTGCAATCAAGCAAAGTTTCATCGCGCTCTGGCTGGCTTTGATTTTTTCCATCGCTCCCGCCCAGGCGCAAAACACGAATCCCGCAGCAACAGCCTGCGGCCTGCCCGCCAGCGGATACATCTGGCAGACCGTCACTTACACGCTGACCAGCAACTGCGAACTGAGCGGGCCTCTCATTATTGAACCAACCTCCACGGCCAACCTGACCATCGAAGGCAAAGGCTTCCGCATCAGGGCGGCCAGCGATTTCGCGAGTTCTGCCGGCTTTAACGGCCTGCTGTTAGTCCTCAATGCCACTTCCACAGTGACGCTTAACGAGGTGACGCTGGATGCGAATAACAGGTACATGACTACTGCTGTAGCCGTGCCAAACCTGACAGCCACCAAGACGACCTTTCAGGGCCTTCGCGCTACCAGAACGGCTCAATGGGTCGAGATCGGAACAGGAAGCTGGAGCTTGACCAATGTGCTGTTCCGCAACAATGTTGCCTATTTCACCGGTAGCACCGTGTTCACTGTCAAAGGAAGCGGCTCGATGACGATGAATAATGTGGCATTTGAGCGGAACATAGGCGGATGGGCGGCCATTGTGGTTGAGGGTTCGCCGACGATAAAGGTGACCGGCTGTCTGTCAGATGTAGCGAATGTCCCCCGCCTGGTTTTTGGAGACAGCAGCTTCCGCCAGAACAGGCCCGCCTGCACGGGCAAGGTCGGCAACAATCATGATTTCAGCACGCCGACCGCAACGGCGCGGGCTTGCGGCTTCCCGAGCGGCGGCGAGATACGGACGAATGTCACTTATACGCTTCAATCGGACTGTCGCGTGACCAGCCACCTGTATATAACCGGGAATGCCGCTGTGACCGTCAATGGCGGCGGCAGAGCATTGCTCGGCTCTGGCGATATAAGCTTTTATATTGGCGCAGGTGCCCGGCTGACGCTCAACAATGTTGCACTCTACAGCATACGCATAGTTAACTGGGGGCATATTGAAGCGGAATGCCTGGCGGTTTACCAGCAGCCCAGACGTTTCCTTTATCATGTTGGCACAGGCAACATCGACAAGATGCTGCTGCGCGACATCAGCTACCCCACTGCAAGAGGCGACAATGCGATATTGGTACATGGGGGACTACGCCGCACGGGCACGCTAACCATCACCGACGGCATTTTTCTGAATGTCGCCAATGCCAGATTTGGCACGCTTACGGCTTTTCGTCCTGGCGCTGCGATAACCTTGCAAAGCAGCGCGACTTTTATCAACAACAGCCCGGTCAATACCTATTTGCTCCAGGCCGATGCCGGTGCCATAACTGACCCGGCTACGCTCCCTTCCCGGGCGGGCGAATTGAACTACTGGCTTGGCTTGTGTCCTCAACGACAGACGCCGACCATCACGCCAACGCCGACCATTACGCCGACGCCGACCATTACGCCGACGCCGACCATCACGCCAACCGCGACTGTTACGCCAACGCCCACGCCGACCGCGACTGTTACGCCTACTGCTACGGTCACGCCAACCGCAACGCCTACTGCAACGATCACGCCGACGGCTACTGTGACTGTTACGCCGACCGCGACAATCACGCCGACCGCAACGCCAACGGCTACGGTCACGCCCACGCCGACTGCGACTGTTACGCCGACCGCGACAATCACGCCGACCGCAACGCCAACTGCAACAATCACGCCTACGCCGACGATCACGCCCACCGCCACGGTCACGCCAACGGCTACTGCGACTGTTACGCCCACCGCGACAATCACGTCGACCGCGACTGTTACGCCGACCGCAACGCCAACTGCGACGATCACGCCGACCGCTACGGTCACGCCAACCGCTACGGTCACGCCAACGCCGACCGCGACTGTTACGCCGACGCCGACGATCACGCCGACGCCGACGATCACGCCCACCGTTACGGTCACGCCAACACCGACCGCGACTGTTACGCCGACCGCGACAATCACGCCGACCGCAACGCCAACTGCGACAATCACGCCCACGCCGACGATCACGCCCACCGCTACGGTCACGCCAACTGCTACTGCGACTGTTACGCCCACGCCGACAATCACGCCAACCGCAACGCCAACTGCGACAATCACGCCCACGCCGACGATCACGCCGACGATCACGCCAACGGCTACCGCGACTGTTACGCCGACTGCGACTGTTACGCCGACCGCGACAATCACGCCGACCGCAACGCCAACGGCTACGGTCACGCCCACGCCGACTGCGACTGTTACGCCGACCGCGACAATCACGCCGACCGCAACGCCAACTGCAACAATCACGCCTACGCCGACGATCACGCCCACCGCCACGGTCACGCCAACGGCTACTGCGACTGTTACGCCCACCGCGACAATCACGTCGACCGCGACTGTTACGCCGACCGCAACGCCAACTGCGACGATCACGCCGACCGCTACGGTCACGCCAACCGCTACGGTCACGCCAACGCCGACCGCGACTGTTACGCCCACCGCAACGCCAACTGCGACAATCACGCCGACGCCGACGATCACGCCCACTGCTACGGTCACGCCAACGGCTACTGCGACTGTTACGCCGACGCCGACGATCACGCCGACGCCGACGATCACGCCGACCGCTACGGTCACGCCAACGCCGACTGCGACTATTACGCCGACCGCGACAATCACGCCAACCGCAACGCCAACCGCAACGATCACGCCCACGCCGACGATCACGCCTACTGCGACGGTCACGCCAACGGCTACTGCGACTGTTACGCCCACCGCAACAATTACGCCAACGCCAACCGCTACGGTCACGCCAACGGCTACTGCGACTGTTACGCCCACCGCGACGATCACGCCAACGGCTACTGCAACTGTTACGCCGACGCCTACGATCACGCCTACTGCAACGCCAACTGCGACAATCACGCCTACGCCGACGATCACCCCGACCGCTACGGTCACGCCCACCGCTACGGTCACGCCAACGGCTACTGCGACTATTACGCCGACTGCGACTGTTACGCCGACCGCGACAATCACGCCCACCGCAACGCCGACCGCGACTGTCACGCCGACCGCGACGATCACGCCCACGCCGACGATCACGCCAACGACTGACTGTTACGCCCACGCCGACAACACGCTACGGTCACGCCAACGCCAACGCGACTGTTACGCCACTGCGACCGCAACGCCAACTGCTACGGTCACGCCAACGCCGACGATCACGCCAACTGCTACGGTCACGCCAACGCCAACTGTGACTGTTACGCCAACCGCGACAATCACGCCTACTGCTACGGTCACGCCCACGCCGACGATCACGCCAACTGCTACGGTCACGCCAACGCCAACTGTGACTGTTACGCCAACCGCGACAATCACGCCTACTGCTACGGTCATGCCCACCGCAACGCCAACTGCGACGATCACGCCAACTGCTACGGTCACGCCAACGCCAACTGCGACTGTTACGCCGACCGCGACAATCACGCCAACCGCTACGGTCACGCCAACGGCTACTGCGACTATTACGCCGACCGCGACTGTTACGCCGACCGCGACAATCACGCCGACCGCAACGATCACGCCGACCGCAACGATCACGCCGACGCCGACGATCACGCCAACGGCTACTGTGACTGTTACGCCGACGCCGACCGCAACGCCTACCGCTACGGTCACGCCGACCGCGACAATCACGCCAACGGCTACTGCGACAATCACGCCGACCGCGACTGTTACGCCAACCGCGACAATCACGCCGACCGCAACGCCGACCGCAACGATCACGCCTACTGCTACGGTCACGCCAACGGCTACTGCGACTGTTACGCCGACTGCGACAATCACGCCCACGCCGACGATCACGCCCACCGCTACGGTCACGCCAACGCCTACTGCGACTGTTACGCCGACGCGCAACGATCACGCCGACGCCGACGATCACGCCTACTGCTACGGTCACGCCAACGGCTACTGCGACTGTTACGCCCACCGCGACAATCACGCCGACCGCGACTGTTACGCCGACCGCGACAATCACGCCGACCGCAACGCCAACTGCGACGATCACGCCAACCGCTACGGTCACGCCAACGGCTACTGCGACTGTTACGCCGACCGCGACTGTTACGCCGACCGCAAACGCCGACGATCACGCCGACCGCTACGGTCACGCCTACGCATACGCCGACCATCACGCCGACAGTCACAAACACGCCCATTGCTACTGCCACCGCGACAGCCACAGCAACGGCGACCAATACGCCGACTATTACCCCGACTGCTACACTGACTCCGACAGTCACCAACACGCCGACAGCTACAGCCTCGCCCATTGCTACTGCCACCGCGACAGCCACAGCAACGGCGACCAATACGCCCACGATTACGCCGACTATGCTGGATACGCCCACAGCCACCAGCTCGCCCACGGCGACCGCCATCATCGCAGCCGCGCCGGTACAGCCGCCAGTCGATGACGATGACGATGACGAAGACGACGAGGAAGAGCGCAGTGAACAGCGCATCGAACCGACAATAACGCCCAGTCCGTTCATCCGTTATTCGCCCGCGCAAAGCTGCCTGACGCTGCAGCCTTACATCGTCGTCAACAACGCCAGCAGCGGCACAAGCTGTCAGCGCGTGGAGGGTATGGGCATTGGGCATCCCGATGTGATCGCCGCCATGCCCAGCGCTGTCGTGGACATTTGGGGCTGGGTCACGCCGAATACGGAAGTCTGCTTCTGGGAGAGCAGCGGGGCAATCAAGTTCATCGACACGACCTTGCTGCCGCGGACGGTGACGGATTTGCCCGCTTACAGCCAGCCGAACAGCTACACATGCGCGGTGATCAATGGCGCTGGCCAGGTTGCGCTGGTGCCAGGTCAGCCCGCCCCGCAGATGCAGGCGCCCGCTCCGCAGGCGCAAGGCAACCAGAGTCTGAGTGGCTGCATGGTGCGGCTACGGTACGCGCTGAATCTCCGCTTTGAGCCTGCTGGCGAGGTCATCGACATAATCCCGTACAACGCCAATCTGACGGCGCTGGAGCGGACGGATGACTGGTTCAAGGTGGATTATCACGGCGCGCATGGCTGGATCGCCGCCGAATATGTCGCGCCGGAGGGCGATTGCGGCTGATTTGGGGCGACCCGGCGGATCGACCGTACAGCCGTCAAATCCTGCGCCTCTGTGGCAACAAACAATGCAATGCGTTTGCCCAGCAGATGCAGCAGGCGAGCATAGGCGCTGCGGGCTGTTTGTGCTATACTCTTGCCTGTTGCCGGAGGCTTGGAAAAATTGGGAAGCTCCATGAAATTGTCACAGGAAGCCAAAAGCCTGCTCGCGATTATGGCGCTGGTTGGCGCGGTGGCAGCTGGATTGAACGCTGCTCTGCCTCTCGAAGACCAGCGCGGCGACCCCGCATGGACGATCATCTTGCTGGCTTTGGCGCTGCTGATGGCGCTGTGGATGCGGCGCGATGCCCTGCCCGCTGATGACGATGCGGCTGCCGCGGCCGAAGACGCTATCAACGCCGCCGCCGACCAGGCCGAAGACTTTGCCAAGCGCATCGTCATTCGCCGCGAATCCGAGCCGGCCCAGGACGCGGACGAGCCAGAATAAGCCAGGCGCATGCCCGCGCTCACCCATATCATACGCCGCCGCAGCCATCGCAAACGCCGCCAAAAGCTGCAGGCTCGCCGTTCTGCGCTGCAGACAGGCTTGTTTATCGTATGTCCCCTGGCGCTGCTGGCCGCGCCGCCGCTGGCATTGCTGGCTTTGTCGGCCTGGCTTTACATCAGCGCGCTGAGCATCATGCCCGCGCCACAACAAACCCTGCTCGACGACTCGGCGCGAGTCACTCGCTACACCGACCGTCACGGCATCCCGCTGCTGCAAACTGGCGACAACACCATAAGCGCCCCTGGCCGCTGGCTGGCGCTTGACGAACTGCCGCCGCACCTGGTCGCCGTCAGTCAACTGGTCGATGCGCGCGAATATGCGGCAGGGCGGGCTGCTTTCGATGTGCTGGACACGCTGGCGCAGCTTTCGGCATACATTTTGGATTTGCCTCTCCAGCGCGATGACAGCCGCTATGCACAGCTGGCGCGCGCTAGCTTGCTGCCGCAAGTCCAGTCCAGCGCATTGGACAAACGCCTGCTGGAGATCGTCTTCAGCGCCGAAAGCAAACGGACTCTGAATGACCAGCAGCTGCTGGAATGGCGGCTCAACAGCCAAAGTGTCGGCGGGATTTTGGGCATTGACGCGGTTGCTCAACAATTTCTGGGCAAGTCGGCTGCGCAGCTTTCGGCTGCCGAGTCGGCATTTTTGACAGCTCTGGCTGCGCAACCGCCGCTCGACCCAGTCAGTCAGGCACCACAAATCCGCGCCCGGGCTGCTGAATTGCTGCGCGCCATGCACAGCGCCGGGCAGTTCGACGCTGCGCCGGCAGCTGTTGCCGAACTTGAGTCGCTGACTCTGCGCGACCCGTCCACAGCCCGCGCGGGCTTGAGCGCCAACTTCCTGACATTGGCGCGCGCGCAGGCGAAACAGATTCTGGAACGCCAGGGCTTGGATAGCAGACGCCTGGTCGATAGCGGCGGCTTGACCATCACGACGACGCTCGACCTGGAATTGCAGCGGCGGGCGGCGGAATCCTTCGCAACGCTGGTCATAATCGATGCTCGCAGCGGCGAGATCCTCAGCCTGGCGGGCGATGCGATGCTGGCGACACGACAGCCGGCCGGCATCTTGCAGCCTTTTGTGTACATGGATGCGTTTGCGCGCCGGACGGCTACGCCAGCCACGATGCTGTATGACATTTCGAGAGCGTATCCCGGCAGCGCGGACGATCTCGTCTATACGCCAGCCAATGCCGATGGCGTAGAGCGCGGCCCGCTGAGCCTGCGCGAGGCTTTGGCAAGTGGATTGCTGCCGCCGGCTGTGCAAGTTGCCAGCGAGACGGGCATGCAAAGCGCGCTGCAGTTGGCGGGGGCGCTGGGCTTCAACAGCCTCGATATCCAAGCGACCGACCTGACGCTGCTGGAGGGTGGAGGCGCAGTATCTGTGCTGGATGCCGCCTATGCTTACAGCGTCATCGCCGCGCTGGGCGAGATGCATGGCGCGCCAACCGCTCCAGCCGCCGATGGCCTGCGCGGACGCGATCCCGTGGCGGTGTTGCGCATTGAAGACGGGGCGGGCCAGCTGCTGTGGCAGTACGATGCCGCCGCCAGCCGCAGCGTGATCATCCAGCCGAGCCTGGCTTATCTGGTCAATGACATCTTGTCCGATGAGTTGGCGCGCGGGCGCAGTCTCGGCACGGCGGACGAGCCCCCGCGAACCATCGCCCAAATCAAAGCCAGCAGCGCCGACAGCCGCGACCACTGGACGCTTCGTTATTCGCCCGACCTGGTTCTGGCTGCGCACGGACCTGCTGCCGAGACGTTTGAACACAGCGAAGCCCTGCTGGAATGGGCGCACCAGCGGCGCGATTTGCCGGCGCGGGATTGGCGTTCGCCCACCGATATTGAAGAATACCTGGTCTGCGAGATTTCTGGCTTGCTGCCCGCCACCACCGACCAGTGCCCGGCGCGCCGCGAGATTGTGCCAGCCAACAGCCAGTTGCTGCCCGACGACCGTTGGCAAAGCGTCGAAATCGACAGCGCCACAGGTCAGCTCGCCAGCCTGAACACGCCCGACGATCGGCGCGCGACCAAAGCGTATTTCGTGCCGCCCGATGAGATCCTCGACTGGTGGCAGAAAAATGACAAGCCGCTGCCACCGTCCAGTTACAGCAGCGAAGCCAGCGCCGATCTGGCCAAAGCTGCCCGTCTGGTGGCGCCGGCCGACTTCGCCTATGTGGGCGCGCGCGTCGATATTCAAGCCCAGATCATCCGCCCCGGCGCGCTGAGCTGGCGGCTGGAATATGGCGCGGAGGTCAATCCCGACCGCTGGATCGCCATAAGCGAAAGCCAGCGCATCGAAGCCGATGGCGAACTGCAGGCGACTTGGCAGACAGCCCTGCTCAGCGGCATCCACACCCTGCGGCTGGTAGTCGACTTCGCCGATGGCTCGCAAGAAAGCGACAGCGCGTTGTTGACATTCGACAATACGCCGCCGGTGGTGAAGTTGTCCGCGCCGGCTTATGCGCAGGGTGGCGAAGCGCTGATCCTGGCGGCGGAAGCCCGCGACGATTTGGGCATCGAGCGGGTCGAGTTCTGGCAGGGCGATGAACTGCTGGGCATGGACAGCGAGTGGCCATACAGCCTGGAAGCGGCGCTGCCCGACGAGGGCGAAGTGAGCTGGCGGGCGATCGCCTTTGACCGGGCGGGCAACCAGGCGCAATCGAGCATGACGGCAACCATTGGCGGCTAAAAATCGTTCCTTGTAGGGGCGAGCCAGCGGGTCGTCCGTTCAAAGTCTCTTTTTCGCAAAACAAAAATCTGCCGCAATAGATTCGTATAAGAATCCTGGCAATCGCCACCTTGCGCTGCCAAAACTGTTGACTCGCTGCGCTGCGCATGCTACGCTGACGGCGATTTGTTGGCACTCGCGCGTACAGAGTGCTAACTTATGAGTTCAAATTAGCATAAGGAGTGACACAATGGCTGTATCGATCCGCCCGCTTGGCGACCGCGTCCTCGTGGAGCCAGTTGAATCGGAAGAGACCTTTGCTGGTGGCGCTTTTGTCTTGCCCGAGACGGCAAAAGAAAAGCCGCAGCAGGGCTTGGTGCGCGCCGCCGGACCCGGCAAGTATGACGAAGACGGCAGCAAGCGCATCCCCATGGATGTGGGCGAGGGCGACCGCGTGCTCTTCGCCAAATACGCCGGCACCGAAGTCAAGCTTGATGGCGTCAAATTGCTCATCATGAAAGAATCCGACATCCTCGGCATCGTCGATGCCTAACCCGTCATAACCAACCACTCTCAGCCAACAAACGGAGGAAGCTATGGCAAAGCAACTCATATTCAAAGAAGACGCGCGCCGCAAACTGCAAGCCGGCGTCGACAAGGTCGCCAACGCCGTCAGCACGACGCTGGGTCCAAAAGGCCGCAATGTCGCGCTGGACAAGAAGTTTGGCGCGCCGACCGTCACCCACGACGGCGTCACCGTCGCCAAAGAGATCGAGCTGGAAGACCCCTATGAAAATATGGGCGCGCAGCTGTTGAAAGAAGCTGCCACCAAGACCAACGACATCGCCGGCGATGGCACGACTACAGCGACCGTGTTGGCGCAGGCAATCGTCAGCGAGGGCTTGAAGAATGTCGCGGCGGGCGCGAACCCCATGCTGCTTAAGCGAGGCATCCTGCACGCGGCCGATATCGTCGCCAAGGACATCCTCAAGCAGTCGACGCCCATCGAAACCAAAGACGAGATCGCCAATGTCGCCAGCGTATCCGCGCAGGACACAGAGATCGGCAACCTCATCGCCGAGGTCATGGACAAGGTCGGCAAGGACGGCGTCGTCACGGTCGAAGAAAGCCGGGGCCTGGACTTTGAAACTGAATATGTCGAAGGCATGCAGTTCGACCGCGGCTACATCAGCCCCTATTTCGTCAGCGACCCCGAGGCCATGGAAGCCAACATCGAAGAGCCCTACATCCTGATCCACGACAAGAAGGTCAGCGCGGCGCAGGATATCATCCCCATCCTGGAGAAGCTGCACCAGATTGGCAAGCGCGAGCTGGTCATCATCGCCGAAGATGTCGATGGCGAGGCGCTGGCGACCATGGTCGTCAATAAGCTGCGCGGCGCGATCAATGTGCTGGCAGTCAAGGCGCCGGGCTTTGGCGACCGCCGCAAAGCCATGCTGCGCGATATCGCCGTGCTGACGGGCGGCACCGTCATCAGCGAAGAAACGGGCCGTAAGCTGGACAGCGTCAGCGTTCAAGATCTGGGGCGCGCGGCCAAAGTCGTCAGCACCAAGGACGACACGGTCGTTGTCGATGGCGCGGGCGAAGAAAGCGCGATCGCCGGACGCATCGAAGAGATCCGCCGCGAGATCGACAACAGCACCAGCGATTATGACCGCGAAAAGCTGCAAGAGCGGCTCGCCAAGCTCAGCGGCGGCGTGGCTGTCATTCGCGTTGGCGCGGCCACCGAAACCGAGCTGAAAGAGAAGAAGCACCGCGTGGAAGATGCCCTGAGCGCCACCCGCGCAGCTGTCGAAGAAGGCATCGTGCCGGGCGGCGGCGTCGCGCTAATCAACGCGGTCGCCTCGCTGGACGATGTCAGCCTGGTCGTCAGCGACGAGAACACCGGCGTGACCATCATGCGCCGCGCGCTGGAAATGCCCATGCGCAAGATCGCCGCGAACGCTGGCGAAGATGGCGCCGTCATCATCCAGAATGTGCGCCGGGCGCAGTCAGACAGCGAAAATCACCGCGTTGGCTTCAATGTCATGACCGGTGATTATGGCGACATGATCGAAGCCGGCATCCCTGATCCAGCCAAGGTAACCCGCGGCGCGATCGAAAACTCCGCATCCATCGCCGCGATGATCCTCACCACCGAAGCGCTCATCACCGATGTGCCAGAAGAAACGCCTCCGCCGATGCCCGGTGGCGGCATGGACGGCATGGGCGGCATGGGCGGCATGATGTAAGCTGGCGCTCGGCCAGACATTGCAATACCAGCGGGAGGACTGTCATGTGGCAGTCCTCTTTTGATTCAGCGGACGACCGCATGCTGGGTTATACTTGCAGATATGGAATCGCTTTTGCCAGGAGCAGAGCCAATGGAAAAAATTCCGGAAGCCTGTGAATCCAGATTACAGTCTCGGGATGTTTACGACCCCAGTACCGATCCGCTAATTCTGCGCATGGACGCGTTTATAGTGCGTCTCGACAACCTGGAGACGATGACGAGGCAGGTTATGGAGGAAGTAGCCTTCATTCGCGACATCCTCGCGCCCAGAGCTTGAGCGGCACTGTCGCTTACCCCACCGGGCCGCGTCAAGACTCTGTTACAGTGATGCGGTCGATATTATAGCGTATGTGCAGATAGCCATCTTCGTGCAGCGAAGGAAAGCCCAAATAGTTCGGCAGATCAAAGCTGAAGGGAGCGAAGACGAATTCTCGCTGTCCTGTGGCGCGCAGTTCAATGATGGTGGAGAGGCGTTCGTCGAATTCGGTGGCATACTGACGCCAGTGTGGCAGCATAGCCACATTGTTGGCGAGCACAGTCGCGGAAAGCCACACCGCCAACAGCAGCGCTGGAAATAGCTGCACAACGGTGTAGCCCAATGGATCGGGCAGAATCTTTACCGTCAGGAAGCTGTAGCCGGCGCTGAACTCGTTCAGCCCCAACTGGAAGGCCTCCCGGAATGGCAAGCCCGTATAAATGCCGATTCTGAGGAAGTCGTCTCGCATCGGTCGGGCGAAGTAGCCGAGCAGCGCGAAGCTGAGCACAGGCAGCAGCGCCAGGCTGATCAGCAGCGCAGTGGCTAATCGCCGCACCGGGGAATCGTCGTTCACAGGCACTCGCCCACGGGCGAAAGGAGATTGTTGGCCATCATCGCCAATACTGCCTCGATTCTGCCTGGTTCGCGGTTGCTATTGTAATCGCTCTAAGGCGACTCGCAATTCTTCGCATTGGGTTTGTTCGGGAAGGCGCAACCTAATGCTGTGCTGCGATCTCGATCTTGTCAATGTCATAATACAGCAGTGGGCAATGATGCGTGTCAAAGGGCGCGACGCTCAGCTTGCGCGGCAGATCATAAGGCAGCGGCGCAAAAGAAAAACTGCGTATTCCCGCTTCCCGTTGCGTGACGATGTGCGTGTGGCGGGCGTCAAAAGCATCGGCGTAGGCCTGGAAGTTTGGCAGGAGCGCCAAATTGTCGCCGACCATCGCGCAGCCCAGCCACAATGCCACGGCCAGCGCGCCAGTTTTTAACAGCCGGTTCTTTTGAGCGCTGGCTTTCAACGCCCAACCCAGATACACCCCCCATGCCAAGCCGCTCCAGGCGATGAGGTGAGCGAGAAAAGTATAGGTTCGCAAGATATCTTCTTTGCAGCAGGAGTTGACCGCCATTGCAACCCCCGCAGCGCCCAACCAGGTTGTGATGTACAGGCAGCCCATGCCCACTGCGAAGCGTCTCGCCATGCTGGAAGGCAAATGAGACGAAAGCTGCCAGGCCAAGACCGCCAGCAAACTATGCGCGCTCGCCTGGAAATAGGTGTTTGCCCGCCAGTGAATGCTGCGGAATTGCGTCAGCGCGAAGCACAGCAGGATGACCGCCAGCAGCGCCAGCGGCAGGACATGCCCATGATTCTCCAGCCAGGCATCGGCCTGTTTTCGCCGCCATAACAGCAGCGCCAGGCTGAGCAGCAGCCCCGCGTTGAGAACGATGACAACGAAGTAGCCGCCGCTGAAGCGACCCAGAATGCCGGGATATTCGCTGTGGTGCGACCAGAGCATGGGCAGCAGCAGCAACTGCGCCGCCAGACCAAAGAGAAATGGATTGCGCGCGACCCGCCCAGGCGAGCTGACGGATATCTTGGCTGGACGCGCATAGACGAGAGCCGCCAGCAGTCCCGCCACCAACAATAAGATGAAGCTCGCGAACGCAGCCGGGTCAGTCATATGGTCGAGCCAGGCATTCGCCGCCAGCGACAGCACATCGCCGAAAGTGCGATTTGCCACGATTCGCGAGCTGGTCGCCGTTTCCACGCGCGCTGACAAGCCCGGCGCTGTGATCATCACCAGCATGCTGACGACAGCGCCGATCCAGCCAGCGCCGACGATGGGCAAGCAGCGTTCTCGCCAGCGGCCGCCAGCGCGCCACAAGACGAGGTACAGCAAAGTCAAGCCAAGCAGCATGGGCATAGTCAAAGTTTCTGCAAAGCCCGCCGCGAAGAAGCACAAAGCGGCGCCGGCGATGGTCGTAAGCCAGAAAGCAGCCCGGCCTTGCGCATGTTTCACGACATGCAACAGCAGCACCAGATAAAGCGTCAGAACCAGCATCGGCGCTGTGTATTTCAAGCTGGCGGTGTACCAGTAGAGCGCCGCGGGCGTGCTTGTACTGTCACTGATGGCGGCCACAAGCAGCGCAGCCAGAGCCAGCGCGATGACCAGCCGATGCCTGATCAGGCCAAAGCGCCCCATGAGACCGCTCAATAGCGCCGCAGTGCTGACGAACCACAAGCCGATGAGCAGGGCAGGGAAAGCGCGCGCGACCGACAAACCAAAAGGAGTCAGCAGGCTGTTCATCGCCAGGTTTGAGTAACTGCCGTTATCTTCGCCATTTCGCCAATACAGCAGATTGTCCCGGATGCTCAGCGACGGCGTGATCGCGAAGTGGCAAAAGTCGTCGCTCATCGGCCGGCTGGAAAAGCCTAGGAAGGCGAAGAGCAGCATCGGCACGAGGCACAGCGCCAGCAGCAAAGCCCATACCACTTTGCCGCGCGCCTTCATCATCCCCGCTCCGAGTGTTTGTTGAGCAAGGTCGGCGGGTCGATGTCATAAAAACTCAGACGGCAGCGGTGTTGCAGAGAGCGCCAAACGCGCAATTCGTGCGGCAAGTCGTAAGCCGGCAGCGTGAATGTGAAGTGGCGCTGGCCTTCGCGCTGCCCTTCTACGATCATCTCGTGCCAGTCATCATATTGCCGCGCGTAGGCTTGATAATGGGGCAGCAGCTGCAAATTTTCGACCGCGATCGCTCCGCCCAGCCACAGCGCCACCAGCAACGCAGCCACCTTCAGCCACTTGTCGCGACCGAACATACCCCGACAGGCTTGGCCAACGCAGATTCCGCAGCCCAAGCCCAGCCAGGCGTTTACATGCGCCAGAAATGTATACACGCGCCAGGCATCTTGCGGTTTCGGCAGGATCGTGGCGAAGGCAACCAAAGCCGCGCCCAGCAGAGCCAGCAGCAGCAAACCGCCCAGCGCAGCGGAAAAGACTCTCGCCTGTTGCCGGTTCATGCGTGCCATCATCGTCCAGCAGAGGACGACTGTCAGGCTGTGACATGTCAACCACAGGTAGGTATACGCGCGCCAATGCATATCGCGCCCGACTGTCAGCGCGCTGCACAACAGCATCATCCCCAGCAACGCGCAAGGCAGCAATTGCGCAGACATTTGTAGATTTCCCCCTTTTCGGCGCCAGCGAAAGATCAGCGCCGCGAAGCCGGCAATCAGCGCGCCGTTGATGGCGATGACGGAAGCATAACCCAGGCTGAAACGCCCCAGGAAGATCGCGTTGTCAGATTGATGCGTCCAGATCAGCGGGATCAGCAACAGCTGACACAGCAGGGCGGGCAGCAGGGCGAGTTGTTCGCGCCGCGCCGCCCGGGCATCGAAACGGGTCGCAATCGCCGGCAGCCACAAGCCGACCAGCATGCCGACCGCCAGCATCAGCGTGAAAGCCGCCAGCGCCTCTGGATCGGACAAGTGGCTGAACCATGCATCGGCGACCTGCCACAGATATTCAAGCAAGCTGCGCTGGGCGACGGTCGGGCGATCGGCAGTGGATGCGGCTCTGACTGCGATAGAAGGCGCAGTAACCATCACCAGCATGCTGGCGACAGTCGCTATCCAGCCGGCGCCCAACATCGGCAAGCAGCGCTTTCGCCATTGGCCGCCGGCGCGCCATGCCAAGCCAATCAGCATGGTCAGCCCCAGCAGCATGGGGATCGTGAAAGTCTCGGCGAAACCGGCGATGAAAAAGCACAAGCCTGCGCCGACAAGTATCCAGAGGCGCGGACGAGGGGTCTGCGGCTGCGCGCTGGCGACATGCAGCGTCAACAACAGGAACAGCGGCAGCAGCGCCAGGGGCAGGCTGTACTTCATGCTGGCGATGTACCAATAATAGACCTGCCGCGTAAGGACGCTCGCGCACACAGCGCCAACCAGCAGCGCCGACATTCCTGCGGCAACTGCCATTCTGCGCCTGCCAATCCCCAGTATCGACAAGCCTTTGCTCACCAGCGCGAATGTACTGGCGAATTGGAGAGCGATCAACAGCGCCGGGAAGATCTGGGCGACGGCAAGCCCAAGTGGACCCAGCGCCACAGCCATCACAAGCGTCGAATAGCTGCCGTTGTTATGCGCATTGCGTCGGTCCAGGATAAGCTGCCACAGATCCTGCTGCGCAAAGTCGGTGATATGACAAAAGTCGTCAGTAAAGGGTCTGGTGTGCCAGCCCAGCCAGGCGAAGAGCAGCATCGGCGCAAGGCACAGCGCCAACAGAGTCGGCAATAGTAGTTTTTGCAGGGAATTCATGGGGGCGCCAATTTATTGCGCGGCGAAGCGAGTCGTCTAGACAGCCACCTCCAGGGAGTCCTGGAATTCTTCTTCTTCGACATTGCGCAGCGCCAGCCCGCCATCTTCGTCAACCTCGATGCGCACGATGCTCGCCAAGCCAAACTCGCCGGTGAGGATGCCGTCCGAAAGGCGATCTTCGATTTCGTTTTGGATAAGCCGACGCAGCGGACGCGCGCCAAATTCGGGATTGTAGCCATTGTCGCCCAGCCAGCCCAGCGCTTCGTCATCGGCTTCCAGCGTGATCGCGTGCTCCAGCAGCCGCTCGCGCACTTTGTTCAGCTCCAGGTCGACGATCTGCTTGATTTCGCCGCGGCTGAGCGAGCGGAAGATGATGGTGGCATCGACCCGATTGAGGAATTCGGGGCGGAAGAGGCGCTGCAGCTGGTCGCTTACATTGCGGCTCATGTCTTCGTAGGCTTCGTCGGCTTCGCTGTCGACATCGCGGCGCGTATTGAAGCCCAGGCCAGAGCCGGGCTTGATCAGGTCTGCGCCGACATTGCTGGTCATCACCAGCATGGCATTGCGGAAGTCGACGCGGCGTCCGCGCGCATCGGTCAACGTGCCTTCTTCCATCATCTGCAGCAGCATGTTGAAGACTTCGGGGTGCGCTTTTTCCACTTCGTCAAAGACGATGATGCTGTAGGGACGGCGGCGAACGGCTTCGGTCAGCTGCCCGGCATCGTCATACCCGACATAACCTGGTGGCGCGCCCACCAATCTGGCGACCGAGTGCCGCTCCATGAATTCGCTCATGTCCAGCTGGATCAACGCGTCTTCGCTGCCAAACATGAACTCGGCCAGCGCTTTGGTCAGCTCGGTTTTGCCGACGCCGGTGGGACCCAAAAACATGAATGAGCCGATTGGTCTGCGCGGGTCTTTCAAACCGGCGCGGGCGCGGCGGACAGCGCGGCTGATCTTGACGATGGCTTCGTGCTGGCCCACGATGCGTTCGTGCAGGCGCTCTTCCATCTCCAGCAGGCGTTCGCTCTCTTCGTTGGCGATGCGCGTAACGGGGATGCCTGTCCACATCGCAGCCACTTCCGATATATCGTCGGAAAGCAGGCGCGGCAGCCCGGTTTCGCCATTCCAGTTGATTTTGATATCGTCCAGGGTCGCCGAAAGCGACTGCTGACGCCGGCGCAGGTTGTCCGCTTCGCCATGTTCGCCGGCCATTTCCGCCAGCTCGATCTCGTCATCCATGCCTTCCAGCTCGTCCAGCACACGCCGCACCGAAGCCGCGTCCGGGCTTTTGTACATGCGCAGGCGGGCGGCTGCTTCGTCAATGAGGTCGATTGCTTTGTCGGGCAGGTAACGATCGGGGATATAACGGGCGGAGAGGTTGGCGGCTGTTTCGATGGCGTCATCTGTGATTTCGACATTGTGATGATCTTGATACGGCGATTTGATGCCCTGCAAAATTTCGATAGTTTCTTCAATAGTCGGTTCTGCCACCTGGATTTGCTGGAAACGTCTTTCGAGGGCGGCATCGCTTTCGACATGCTTGCGATATTCGTCCAGCGTGGTCGCGCCGATGCACTGCAGCTCGCCCCGCGCCAAAGCCGGCTTCAGGATATTGGCGGCATCGACGCTGCTGCCGGCTGCTCCCGCGCCCACCAGCATATGCACTTCGTCAATGAACAAAATCGTATCCGACTTTTTGAGCTCTTCAATGACGCGCTTCAGCCGCTCTTCAAATTGTCCGCGATACATCGTGCCCGCGACCAACGAGCCGACATCCAGCTGCAAGACGCGTTTGCGCAGCAGGGGTTTGGGCGTTTCGCCTTCCACGATGCGCTGCGCCAAGCCCTCGACAATGGCTGTCTTGCCCACGCCTGGTTCGCCGATCAGCGCTGGATTGTTTTTGCGCCGCCGGCTGAGCACCTGGATGACGCGCTCGATTTCCATTTCGCGCCCGACAACGGGGTCGAGCTTGCCCGACTCGGCCAGGCTGGTCAAATCGGTGGATAGCTGATCGACCAGGGGCGTGCCATCTTTGCGCGATGACTTGCCATGCGCGCGCTGATGACTGCGCTGCGCCGACTGCACGGGACTTTCTTGCAAGACCTTGCTGGTCTGGCGGCGGATTTCATCGGGATTGACGCCCAAACGCCGCAGCACATCCAGGGCGATGCCTTCTTGCTGGCGCACCAGCCCCAGCAGCAGGTGTTCCGTGCCAATGTAATGGTGCCCCATGCGCCGCGCTTCGTCGACAGCCAGCTCGAGCACTTTTTTCGTGCCGGGCGACAAATCCAACTGGGCAACGCCGCCGCGATATTCCGATGTAGAAAGACGCGAGACCAATTCTTCGACGCGCCGCAAGTCCAAGCCCAGGTCGCGCAATACCCGGCCAGCCACGCCGCCTTCTTCGCGCATCAAGCCCAGCAGCAGGTGCTCGGTGCCGATCTGATGATGCCGCAGGCGCTCTGCTTCTTCCTGCGCCAAACTCAAAACGCGCCGCGCCCGCTGGGTAAAGCGTTCCATTTTGTTTGGCACGGTCTATCCCTCCATCATCAGCCAGCCAACGCGACTTGCGGCATACCTTCTCATTTTCCAAGTATAGCAGCAACTCAAGATTCGCGGGCTGCTTGCGCATCGGCAAGGCGAGCCAGCGCGAACCAAGCTTAGCCGATGCCAAGCCGACTTTCAACCGACAATCCCTATGAGCTGCATTAGAGGCGGACTTGCTAATGAATCTGCTATCGCCAAAGCGGCGCTGAGGCACACAGGGCTGATGATGGGACGTGCCACCGGCTCGCCCGTACAACTTCTCCACTATATTGGCGATTTGCTGTAATCCGCTGCCCCATCCAATGCGTTAGGGGAGGGGTCCAAAGGTGGACTTGTTGCCCGTCCGCCTGTCGTTTCAGTCGGCGCTGGCTTCGGCAGTTTCTTTACTGGCCTCGGCAGCTTCTTCAGTAGCCTCGGCAACCTGTTCACTAACCTCGGCAGTTTCTTCGCTGACTGGCAGCGCAACCGACTCCTGGATAGCCATCTCCCAGTCGAGGTCCAGATATTCTGTGGAATTGACAGACTTCAAGCTCAGCCCCAGACGGCGCTCTTTGATATCAATTCTGATGACGCGCAGCGCCAGTTCTTGCCCGCGTCTGACCACCTCGCGCGGATGTTCGACGCGCGCCGCCGATAGCTCGGAGATATGGATCAATCCTTCGACCGCCTCATAATCGCTCAAGCGGGCAAAAGCGCCGAACTTGGTCAGCTTGGTCACTGTCGCGCGAACCAGTTGTCCGCGCCGCAAGGATGTGGCGATCTCGTCCCAGGGGTCGCCCAGCACGCGCCGGCGGCTAAGCCCAATGCGGTTCGCTTCGGGGTTTACGCTGATGACCTCGACTTCGATTTCTTCGCCCAGGCTGAGCACCTGCCGCGGGTGTGTCACATGTCCCCAGGCCAGCTCTGACACATGCACCAAACCTTCGCCCCCGCCAATATCGACGAATGCGCCAAAGTTCTCCAGGCTGACCACCGTACCCTTGCGAATTTCGCCCACCGTCAGCTCGGCGATCAGCGACTCTTTGCGCTTGACGCGGACTTCGCGGGTGGCGGCGCGCTCGGACAAGATCAGCCGGTTGCGGTGGCGGTCGACTTCCATGACCTTGACGCCGATGGGCTGGTTGACCATGGGGCTATAGCGCTCTTCGGGCGTGCTGCCGCTGATTTGGCGCGCGCGACTCTCGGATAGCTGGCTCTGCGGCACGAATCCGCGCAGCCGTCCAAAGCGCACGATAAGCCCGCCCTTGTTGTATCCGCCGATCAGCGCTTCATGGACAGCTTTGGACTTGGCGAACTTTTCCGCATTGCGCCAGTCCATCTCTTCCATGGCGTGGTTGATAGACAGCACCATTTTGCCGCGATGGTTGCGAGGATTGACCACATAGACATCGACTTCTGCGCCGACCACCAGCGACTCGAGCATGCGTTTGGTCATCAGCTCCAGTTCGCGGCCGGGCACAACGCCGATATCGCTTTCGCCCAGATCGACCAATACGGCTGTCGGCGAAGTCTCGCGGATCGTGCCCTGATACACCTGTCCGCGCTGGTACTTCGGCTGCGCTTTGGCCGGCTCTGGCTCTGGCGTGGGCTCGGCGCTGTCAGCAGCCGATTCGCTGGCCTCGTCCGCTTCGGCAGGCGCTTCATCTTGGGTGCTGGTTACAACGGGTTCAGTCTGCGGCTCGCTGGCTGTGGCTTCTGGAGGCGCGTCTGCGCTGCCCAAATCTGCCACAGCTTCGGGTGTTTCCTGGCTTGGCGTTTCGACCGGCGCTTGGGCGCTTGCTTCGACAGGCGCAGTTGTCTCGGCAGGCGGCAACTCGACAGGCGCAGGGGCTTCGATAGTCGCTTCGCGCGTGCCGTGTTCTTGGTCACTCATGGCAATGTCCGTGTTTTGCGAATGCTCTGGACGCTGATTATAGCGATTGCGCTGGCATAGTCAAAGGACAATTCGCGCAGCCCGCAGGGAACTCGTCTTGGTCTCCCCGACAGGCCAAGGGGCAAAGCACGCGCGGATTTTGTAGCAGCAGAAGAAGTCGTAAAGGCAGCGGCGATTCCTCAAGTCCGCGGCGGCGATGGATAGGCGTCGATTTCGTCATCGTCTTCGGTTCGCGATAGAAAGTCGGCGAAGTCTTCTTCTTCATAGCTCGCCTGATAATAGTCGCCTTGCGGGTAATTCTCCGCGTAGTAGTCGTCCGTTGCACGGTCGGTCACCTCCCCATAATCGCTGGATTGGTCGGCATGATTAGAGAATGCCAAGCCGCCTTCGCCCGCGTCGATGACGATCAAATCGCCAGCGCGGAAGTCGCCTTTAAGCAGGTGGATGCTCAGCGGATTTTCGATATGCCGCTGGATCGCTCGGCGCAGCGGTCTGGCACCAAATTGCGGATCATAGCCCTGCCGCGCCAGCCAATTCCGCGCCGACTCGGTCAGATGGATGGCCAGGTTGGATTCGTCCATGCGCGCCGCCAGTTCGCGCAGCTGCAAGTCGACCATTTTCTCGACTGCTTCCAGCGTGAGCGGCTCGAAGATGATGACTTCGTCGATGCGGTTGAGGAATTCGGGACGAAAAGTATCGCGCATAGCCCGTTCAATCTGCTGGTGATCGGCGACAGCGTCATCATCGTGCGGCAAGAAACCCAGCGCGCCGCCTTGCCTGGCAAACTCGGTGCCCAGGTTGCTGGTCATAATCAAGACGGTGTTGCGGAAATCGACGATGTGCCCTTGTCCATCGGTCATGCGCCCGTCCTCCAGCACTTGCAGCAGCGCGCTCCATACATCCGGGTGGGCTTTTTCGATCTCGTCAAAGAGGATGACCCGGTACGGTCGGCGGCGGACGGCTTCGGTCAATTGTCCGCCCGCTTCATAGCCGACATAGCCGGGCGGCGCGCCAAACAGGCGGCTGACGGTGTGCTTTTCGCGGTATTCGCTCATATCGACGCGCACCAGGTTGTCTTCGTCGTCGAACATGAACTCCGCCAGCGCCTTCGCCAATTCGGTTTTGCCGACCCCGCTGGAGCCGAGGAAGATAAAGGAGCCGATGGGACGCTTGGGGTTTTTCAAGCCGCTGCGCGCCCGGCGAATGGCGTCCGCCAGCGCCACGATCGCCTTCTTCTGCCCGATGACGCGCCCGCTGATGGCTTCTTCCATGCGCAGCAGCTTTTCCGATTCGGTTTCCAGCATGTTCTGCACCGGGATGCCCGTCCACTGCTCGACCACCTGGGCGACATTGTCGGCGGTGACCAGTTCGTCCAGGGTATTTTCTTGACGCCAGGTATGGTGGGCGAGCTCGTATTGCTCTTCCAGCTGGATGCGCTGCATTTTGCAATCGGCGGCGCGCTCGTAATCTCTTGACAAACCGGCTGCCTGCTCTTCCATCGCCAGCTGCTCAATTGTGCCGCGCATCTCTTTGAGGTAGGGCGGCATGGAAAAGAGGGCGACTCGCAGCTTGGCGGCGGCTTCGTCCAACAGGTCGATGGCTTTGTCGGGCAGTTTGCGCTCGGTCAAGTAGCGGGCGGACAAGCGCGCAGCGGCTTCGATGGCGTCATCGGCGATATTGACATTGTGATGCGCTTCGTAGCGGTCGCGCAAGCCATAGAGCATGTCGATGGTGTCGTCGATATTCGGCTCTTCCACAAAAATAGGCGCGAATCGGCGGTCAAGAGCGCTGTCTTTTTCAATGTGCTGGCGATATTCGTCCATGGTGGTCGCGCCGACAGTCTGCAGCTCGCCGCGGGCCAGGGCCGGCTTCATCATATTGCCCGCATCCATTGCGCCGCTGGCCGCGCCCGCGCCGACCACTTGATGCAGCTCGTCGATGAAGAGGATGATCTCGCCTTCCGAGCGCTGAATTTCTTCGATTGTGCTCTTCAGCCGTTCTTCAAATTCGCCACGGAAGCGGCTGCCGGCCAGCATGGCGCTGAGGTCGAGGCTGAGCACGCGCTTGCCCAGCAGCAGGTCGGGCACATCGCTGCTGGCGATCTTTTGCGCCAAGCCCTCGACGATCGCGGTTTTGCCGACGCCGGCCTGGCCGATCAGCACCGGGTTGTTCTTCGTGCGCCGGCTGAGCACCTGGATAACGCGCAGAATCTCGGCATCGCGCCCGATGACGGGGTCGAGCTTGCCTTCGTGCGCCAGGCGAGTCAGGTCTGTGCTGTATTTCTCCAACGTGCGATAGCGGCTTTCGGCTTGCGGATCGGTGATGCGCTGGCCGCCACGGATGTCCTTGACGGCATCGGCGACTCGCTCGCGGGTGATGTTGTATTCGGCAAGTGTCCTGGAGACGGCGGTATTGCGCTCGCCGAGCAGGGCGAGAAAGATGTGCTCGGTGCTGATGTACTGGTCGCGCAGACGATTGGCTTCTTCGTTGGCGCGGTCGATGACGCTCTTCAGGCGCGGCGTGATAAATACCTGGTTGGTGCCCTGTCCATAAATGGTGGCGGTGCGCGGACTTTGTCGCAATATATCGTCCACGCGCGAACGCAGCCCGCTGGCATCAATGCTCAGCTGCTCAAGGATCTGGGGCACCAAGCCGTCGGTCTGCTCCAGCAGGGCGAGCAATATGTGCTCGGTATCGACCTGGGAGTGGCTGTAACGGTGCAGGATTTCATAGGCGCGGGCGGCGGCGTCCTGGGCGCGTTCGGTAAAGCGGTCGAATCGGATCATGGAAGGTCCTCGGTCGGCGAGCTGACAGACGCGCTGCGAAAGTCTATTTTACTATCAGGCGAGAATCGCGCCTAGCCTGCGCGGCGTATGATAGGGGCAGAGTGTAAGAGAATTGTTGGACTAGTACCGTCCATCACTCCCGCACCAATGTCGCTGGCACACGTGTATGCAAATCAATCTTGCCACAAGCAATGGGATTTTCACCTACGGCGATAGCGAGATTGTTTATTTGAGTGCCCTACGCACAGCGCGACGGCAGCTGCAATCTGGTTCAGAACTTTCGTATCTTGAATTGTGCCAAGCCTTTTCAGGAATCGCTTTATCGAGGCAGGCTGGACTTGGGACGCGTCTGCGAACGAGTCATGATCCAGTTGATTGTTGGAATCGGCCTGTATTCTTTTCATCCACGGAAGATTGGCGTGTCGTTCATTCCCTGTGGTAATTGGCACGACGATACGCAATTTAGATCGGCCATATCCGGGCTTATTCATAACGAGAGCCGGACGAGACTTGCCGATTTCCTGGCCAACAGCCTCGCGGAAGGTCACCATCCATATTTCACCGCGCTGTGGATCGCTTACTGCCATGCAAGCTCGTCTTCCGGGTGCATTGGCAGGAACTCTTCAAACTCAAGCCCTTCCGCCATTTCGGCAAATTTCTCCATCCAAGCGTCGCGTTCTGCATCGTCCATCTCGAGCAATTCCACGGCGTCAGGGTACATGCTCTCCGAGTCTTCAACCGGCTCATCGTCCAGGATATCCAACGCTATGGACGTGATTCTGTCTACACTTACTAGCGCTGCTGATAGAGCGCGCTGCGCCATTTGTTTGAGTTGGAGCGGTTCTTCGTCACCCATATACTCGACAGGTTCAGTCTCATACCATCCGCGCGATTCCAAATCGTCTCGCATAGATTGATAAGTGTCTGCGGTGATGATCTCCAACTCACAAGCGCGGCGCACCCATGCCAACATGCTCAGCCCGTATTTGCGCTTAAGAGATTTCAGTTCACCCCAATTGATGTAATCACGCTGCTCGCCAAGCTCGTAGCGGGCATGCTCGGCTGGTACCAGCAGCGCGGCTGCAAAACGATTGGCCAAAGCTTCTTCATCCGCATCGCCTGCTGGCTCGGCGACATCCATGACCAAATGCCCGATTTCGTGAGCCAGGCTAAAGCGCAGTCGATCAGTGGGGACTTCGGCATTGATCACTGCGACGGGACGGTCATCACAACGACCGGCGAGACCGTCGAAACCGCCAGTCTTGTCTTTCCAGCTAATGACGACGAGATCACAGTCTTCGGAAGTTTGGACGAGGTTGTCCAACGGCCGATTTCCCACTTCCCATTTTTCGCGCAATTCCTGTGCCGCAGCCTCCGCGCCATCCAAAGAACTAACCGAAATAGTTGGGAACTTATGTCTGGAAGAGTGGCACAGCAGATCGCGCAACTCTATCTGCAATTCGGCGACATCACTGGCGTAGGCTCTGATCCTCTTTTCCTCTCTCGGGCTCAACTCCTGGCGACAGCGGAAGCCCAACCAGTTGACGCTTTTGGCCGGTTCGTGCGCGAAGTAGGTGCTTGGCACATCCAGCACGCTGCTCGCCAGTAGCAAAAATTCCGCATCCGGAAAGCTCTTGTTCTTCTCATACTCCGAAATAGCTTCGACGGTAGTGCAATAGTTATATTCTGCCAGCGATGCGGCAAATTCTTGCTTCGTCATGCCAGCTAGCAACCGTGCCTGCTTGATGCGCGTCCCAAACATAATCTGACTCCCTCACTCATTAAGTAGTTTACCGTTTGGCAGCAGAAAATCAACGATAACAACCTGTTGGCGAGCGTCAGGCTATCCGACCATGCCCGCATACACGCGCTCCATATCCGCTGCCGCACGCGCCCAGCTGTACTTCTCCCGCGCCAGCAGCCGGGCACCCGCGCCCATCTCTTGCCGCAGCGACTCGTCATGCAGCAGACGCCGCAGCGCCGCAGCGAACGCATCGACAGTCGCTTCAACTACGAAACCCGCCTCCGCATCGGCGACCTCGTTCATGTTGCAGCCCGGCGAAAGCACGACAGGCAATCCCGCAGCCAGCGCCTCGAGCACAGCGATCGACTGGCCTTCGCCGACAGCCGGCAAGGCAAAGACATCGCCCGCAGCCAGCGCCTCGAGCCGTTGCGAACCATCCAGGTAGCCCGCGAAGACAACCCGTTCATCGCCCGCCGCCAGCTCGCGCAGCCTCCCCAGCATGCCTTCGTCCGGTCCCGCGATTAGCAAGCGACTATCCGCGACATCCGCCGCCAGAAAAGCTCGCAGCAGCACATCGACGCCTTTGCGCGCCTGCAAACGCCCCATGTACAAGACGGTCGGCGCTGCCCCCAGGCCAAAACGCGCGCGAAAATCGGTCGCAGCCGGCAACGATTCCAATTCGCGGGGATCCACGCCATTGGGAATCACGCTGGTCGCAGGCTGACGGGATGATGCCAGCGCCGCCCAGAGCTGCTCTGCTTCGACCCGTTCAACCTCTGTCAAGGCGATGATGTGGTCTATGCGCGAAAGCACACGCCGGCTCAACAGCCGATCCCAGCCCCGCTTGAGCCGACTCCGCCCGGTGCCGAGATTGATCGTGCCATGCGGCGACAACGCAATCGGCACGCGCATAGCCGCCGCGATTGGTGTCACCAGCAGATTTTCCGCTGTGCGCAGCTCGTGCAGGTGCAGCACATCGACATCGGGCAAGATGGCTTTGGCCGCCCTGCGCAGGTCCCGCGGCGTCGATAGATTCAGTCCTCCGCGCAGCCAGACCGAAGCATTCCGACAGCGCACGATGCGGATGTCGCCGCGAGTCTCGTCCGGGGGACCGGTATAGCGCCGCCGCTGATCCAACGCGTCTGTCGTCAGGATAGTGATGCGATGTCCGCGAGCCGCCAGCGCCCCGGCCAGCCCCTCTACCGCGCGTACGACGCCGCCAAAGGCATAGGCTGGCGCATAATAGGGCGTCAGCTGCAAGATGTGCATGCGCGGCTCACCAGCTCATTTTTGTATCGCGCTTCCAGATGCGCCCCAGCTGCGAGCCGCCGGGCAGCGCCGCCACCAGCCGATAGAGCAGATCCCAGTCGTCCGCGCCCAGCACCCGCATGGCCAATATGCCGCCTATATAGACGCCAAGCCCGCCCAGCACCGGCAGCCCGATGAAGGACTCGCGCAGCGCCAGCATCACCAGGGCGACTGGCAGACAGATCACCAGCAGACGCGCAGCCGCTCCCACCAATGCCAGCGCCCGCCAGCCCAGCGCGCGGAAGCTCGCCAACAGCAGCGCCACGATCAGCAGTTCGCCGACGATAGACGCGGCCACCGCGCCTCGCGCATCGCCCCAACTGAAGAGCAGCAGCAGGGTCAGCGCGACATTCAAAGCCAGGCCGCAAGCGCGTATCGCCAGCAGATGCCGCTGCCGATTTTGGATGAGCAGCGCCTTGCTGAAGACATTGCCGAACATGGTGATGGCGGTGAACCAGATCAACAGGCGCAGGATGTCTGCCGATGGCGCATAAGCCTCGCCCAGCAGCGGCAGGATGATCGCCTCGGCCAAGATGCTGATGCCCAGCGCCAGTGGCAGCCCAACCAGCAGCATATACAGCGCCAGTTTTTCGATCAAGAAACCGAAAATGGGGTTGCGTCCATCTTCGTGATAGCGCGAAAGCAACGGATACGCCGCCACCAGCACCGAACTGCTGACTAGCTCGATCACGCCATAATTGATCACGAAAGCGACAACCAGGTAGCCCGTGATGCGTTCGCCCAGGATGCCGGTCGTCAGCAGCTTGTCGGCATGCTGGTAGGCCAGGGTGAGCAGCGATGACAGTGCCAGCGGCGCGCTGTTGACCAGCAGCCGGCGGGCGAGTGCGCGATCCAGGGGAAAATGCGGTTTGATGCCGGCGCGAAAGTTCAGGCTCACCAGCGCCAGCGAGCGCAGGATGCCCGAGAGAAGCGCGGCTGCATACACGCCCAGCAATCCCCCGCCCAGCGTCAAAGCCAGCAGCGCCAAGCCGATTCGCAGGAAAATATGGACGATCTCGACTGCCGAGGTCAGCACCATGCGCTCGCGCGAGAGCAAGAGATCATAGGCCATGTTGCCGAAGATGTCGACGAAGAGGTTGCAGCCGGCCAGCGCCGCAAATGCCCGCAAAGTCTCGCTGTAGCCCAGCGACAGGCTGTTCATGCCCACATAAGCCAGCAGCGCCAGCAGCGTCTGGCTGAACAGCATGGCCGTCCAGTACTTGCCGGCTTTGTCTGGCGCGCGAGCGACATCGCGGATGACGATCAATCCCATGCTGAAGCTGGCCAGCGCGGCCGCATTCGCCATCAGCCCGCCGATCGTGCCATAAATGCCGTATTCGCCCGGTCCCAGCCACAGCGAGAGCGCCAGCTGCCAGCCAAAGAGCGCGCCTTTGCTGATGACGCTGGCGATCATCAAGGCGCTGATGTTGCGGGCGGCGCGCCGGGCATCGCCCCCTGTCATGGATGCCGCGCGGGCCGCCGGCTTTGTGTTGGATGTCATTTGACTTGCCAAAACCTCACCCAGCGGGCAGGATTATGCTTGTGTCAGTCACGGAAACCGCGCCCATGATCGACAGCATGGAATCGGCTATACGCTACATTTTTCAGACGCGCCGCCGCCTGGGCAAAACCCCGCGCGGACTCGATGAGTATACACGCGATACCGCGCCCACGCGCAGACTGCTGGCACGGGCGGGACTGCCGAAACAGCAGCGCGAAACCATCGTCGTAACCGGCAGCCGTGGCAAAGGCAGCGTGTCCGCCATCGCCGCCAAGCTGTTGAGCGCCATGGGGCGGCGCGCCGGCACGATCACCAGCCCGCACCTCGTGCATTGGAACGAGCGCATCCGCGTGGATGGACGCATGATCCCCAGCCAGGATTTTCTGCGCATTCTGCGCGCGCTGCGGCCGCATATCGACGCCGAAATCGCCGGGCTGGAAGACAGCCGGTATCTCAGCCCGCAAGGCATCTTTCTGGCGATTGCGCTGCGCTATTTTGACGAGCAGCGCGCCGATGTGGCTGTGCTGGAAGTCGGTCGCGGCGGTCGCTTTGACGATATCGCCATCGTGCCCAACCAGTTGGCGCTCTTCACGCCCATCATGCTGGAACACACGGCGCTGCTGGGCGAGAGTCTGGCGCGAATCGCCTGGCACAAAGCCGGCATCATCAAACCGGGTTGCCATGCCATCAGCCTGCCGCAAGCAGACGAAGCCGCCGCCCAGCTACACGCAGAAGCCGCGCGGCAAAATGCCCGCCTGGCTATCTTGCGCGAGGACGAACTGGCTGAGTTTGTGAATCGCCGCGGCAATGGGCAAGTCATGCGCCTGCCTGGGCATGGCGATCTGTTTCTGCCGCTCCTGGGGCGCTATCAGCTGGCAAACGCCACGCTGGCCATCCGCGCCGCAGAGCGTTTCGGGCTGGATGAGGCAGCGCTGCGGGCCGGGCTTTCGGCGGTGCGCTGGCAGGGGCGCGCGCAGCAGTTGGACGAGTCGCCGCGCATCGTTATTGACGGAGCGATCACGCCGACTTCCGCGCGTTCGTTTGTGGAAAGCCTGGATGGTTTGTCCGCGCCGGTCGTTTCTATCGTTGGCGTCCCGCGCGACCGCGATTACAGCAGCGTTTACAGTGTGATGGCGACTGTCAGCGACGCGTTGGTCATCACCGAGACCGACATCAACCCCGGCACGCACTTCCCCGCCCGGCAAGATGCGCTGCAAGCTGCTCGGCGTGCCTGTGATGATGTTCGTTATGCCGCGAATCTGCCCGCTGCTTTTGCCCTGGCGCGGGGAATGGCCGGCGAAAGCGGCACGATCTTGCTGGCCGGCTCTTTGATGCTCATCGGCGAGTGCATGCTGCTGTGGGATATCGACACCACGGCGATTTGAACGCCCGGACAATCGCATCAATGCGAAACCCATACTGACAGCGACAAAATAAAGCAAATACTTGCCACAGAGGCACAGAGATATACCTTTGCTTTTCTCTCGGTGAACTCTCTCTAACTCGGTGTACTTGGTGGTTAATTTATTGTATTACTTACCTGCGTTTACTCAGAATGGCAGGAAAAACATGACGATCCAATACATCAAACGCGGCAAAACAATCAAACAGAAAGCCGATGCCGATGCCGCCGTGCAGGAAGTTGTGCGTGGCATCCTCGCCGATATCAGCGCGCGCAAAGATACCGCGGTGCGCGAACTCTCGCAGAAGTTCGACAACTGGAATCCCGCCGAATTCAAATTGTCGCAGGAGCGGATCCAGCAGATCATCTCGACGCTGCCGAAACAAGCCATAGACGACATCAAGTTCGCCCAGGCGCAGGTGCGCAACTTCGCATTGGCACAGCGCGCCGCTTTGCAAGATATCGAGGTGGAAACGCTGCCGGGCGTCGTGCTTGGGCACAAGAACATCCCGGTCAATCGCGTGGGCTGTTATGTGCCGGGCGGTCGCTATCCCATGATCGCCTCGGCGCATATGAGCGTCGTTACCGCGCGGGCGGCCGGCGTCAAGCAGATCATCGCCTGCACGCCACCTATCCAGGGGCAGATCCCCGCCGGCACGATCGCAGCCATGCACCTGGGCGGCGCGGACGAAATCCATATCCTGGGCGGCGTGCAAGCCCTGGCGGCGATGGCTTATGGCGCAGTGGGAATCGAGCCGGTCGATATGATCGTCGGTCCCGGCAATGCCTATGTCGCCGAAGCCAAACGACAGCTATTCGGGCTGGTGGGCATCGACCTGCTGGCAGGACCCACCGAGACGCTGCTGGTGGCTGACGACAGCGCCGATGCCGAAATGTGCGCGACCGACCTGCTGGGGCAAGCCGAACATGGACCGACCTCGCCGGCTGTCCTGGTGACGACCAGCCGCGACCTGGCGCACAGTATTGAAGCCGAGATTGGACGCCAGTTGGAAGTCCTGCCCACCGCCGACCTGGCTGGCGTGGCCTGGCGCGATTACGGCGAGGTCATCCTCTGCGACAGCGATGCCGAGATGCTGGCAGTCGCCGATGACATCGCCAGCGAGCATGTGCAAATCCTGACGCGCGACCCCGATTACTTCCTGCAGAACATGAGCAACTATGGCGCGCTGTTTTTGGGCGCGGAGACGAATGTGGCCTATGGAGACAAGGTCATCGGCACGAATCACACGCTGCCGACCAGGAAAGCGGCGCGTTATACCGGCGGCCTGTGGGTGGGCAAGTTCATCAAGACGGTGACCTATCAGCGCGTTACAGAAGAAGCCAGCCTGCTCATCGGCGAATATGGCAGCCGCCTCTGCGACCTGGAAGGCTTTATGGGGCACAAGGAACAATGCGACCTGCGCCTGCGCCGATACAGACGCGACTAGATTCTGTTATCATTATCTCCGCGCTGCCGCTATCGACAGGGTGCCGCTCTCATCTGTGACCGCGATACAGCGGTCATCCGGCGACCAGGCCAGGTTGGCGATCGGCGCTTTGAAGACAGCATCTGTCAGTTTAGCGGGATTCTTCTTATGGACTTTCCAGATCGCAAACAGACCATCATTGCCGCCAGAGGCCAGCAGCATGCCCCGTCGCTGAAATTCCAGATGCTTGATGAGCTGCTGATGTCCTTCCAGCATGATCGGTCGCGTGTTTTCTGGCCCCTTCCCAGAACAATCCCAGATCACGACCTGAGTCCCGCCGCCGGTCGCCAGATAGCGGCTATTGAAGCTCCAGGCCAGTTCCTGCACCTTCGTTTCGTAGCCCCACATCCGCAGATCTTTCCCGGTATCGGCGATCCAGAAATGCACCGTCGAGTCCTGGTCGCCAGTGGCGATGTATTTGCCATCGGGACTCCATTCCAAGGTGAGCGTCGAACCCTGCCATTCGAAGCGGCGCAGCGGTTCCGCCTCCACAGGGTCGTACAGCACGACTCCATTGTAGGCAGAGATGGCGAATTGTTTGCCGTCATAGCGCCACTTGATATCCGTAATCGTGCTGTTCGCATCGGGATATTCGCGGATCAATTCTCCGCCGCTGTTCCACAGTCGCAGTTTGCGCCCGGCGGCCGATACCAGCCAATCGCCCACCGGGCTGAAAGCGACGCGCTCCACCCAGCTCGCCCCGCCTGCCATTTCAGCGCTCTGCGTTCCTGTCTCGACATCCCATAGCCGCGCCTTGCCGTCTTGCCCGACGCTAGCGAGGAGACGGCTGTCTTTGTGCCATGAAATCGCCATCGTGTCGAAGAGCGTGACCAGGCAGCTTGTGCAACACCGACCCATCCGCGCCATTAAACAGCGTGATTGGGCCAGACACCCCCGCGACTGCCAGGTTTTTGGCATCCGGCGACCAGGCCAGCCCAATCGGATGATCGTCAATGTTGGCGCGCCATTTTGCCTTGAGCGCTGGCTGTGCCTGTTTGGACTTGCGCTTGCGCTGCATCATGCCGCGAGGCATTCGCGGAAGCTGTTTTCCAGCGCAGCCCGATCCAGGTTGCGCCCGATAAAGATCATTTTGTTGTGGCGCATGTCCTTCCCCCAGGGGCGATCGGGGCGGCCATCAAAGAGCATATGCACCGCTTGAAATACAAAGCGCTCGTCCCATCCGCGCACGCTCAGCACGCCTTTCATGCGGAAGATGTCCTGACCCTGTTCGCGCAGAAGTTGGCTGAGCCAGCCATTGAGCTTCTCTAACTGGAGATCGCCGGAGAGGGTGATGCCAACGGAAGTCACTTCTTCGTCGTGTTCATGATCGGGCTTGTACTCACGGGTCTCGAGCGGCTCAAGCACGGACTCCGCGCCGCGCAAGTACGCCTCGAATTCCTCCGGGTGATGTTCGGTGAACAGCATGTAATAGCCCGGCTCCTGGATCGTGATATGGAAGACGGTCTCGCCATTTTCGTTCAGCGCGAGCTGGTTGTGCTGTCCTTTGCCAAGGCGCAGCATGTCGCCCGCCTCCAACGCCTGCTCATCTTCAGAGAAGGTCAGCACCGCGTCCATCAGCGTGGCTTCCTGCGCCGCCAATCCCGTATTCGCCAGCGGCAACAGCGCAGCCCCCATTGCCGGGTCGGGACCCTCACCCATCACCCATTCGCAAGTCCCGGGGTTCAGTTGATAGATGCCCGACCATTCAAACGGGTATTCCGGCTCCATGAACTTCGGGTCGATTTCCAGCGCCCGGTCGAGGTTGAAGCCGCCCACATTCAGGATCTTGTCCATCTCGACCACGGCGTCGCGGCTGCGGTAGATTTTCGCCATGCTGTTCATGCTTTTGATGCGGGCTTCGAGCCTCTCGAGGTCTTCCGGGGCGACCAGGTCGATCTTGTTGAGCAGGATGACATCGGCAAAGGCGACCTGTTCTTTGGCTTCGTCGCTGTCGTCAATGTGTTCCCAGATATGCTTGGCATCGACCAGTGTGACAATCGCATCCAAATGGAGCTTGCCTTGCATGTCATCATCGACATAAAAGGTTTGCGCGACTGGTCCGGGATCAGCCATGCCGGTGGTTTCGATCATGATGTAATCAAACTTGTCGCGGCGTTTCATCAGATGGCCGAGGATGCGAATCAAATCACCCCGCACGGTGCAGCAGATGCAGCCGTTGTTCATCTCGAAGATTTCTTCTTCCGCGCCAATGACCAGATCGTTATCGATGCCGACCTCGCCAAATTCATTCTCAATCACCGCGATTTTCTTGCCGTGATTTTCGGTCAGGATGCGGTTGAGCAGTGTGGTTTTGCCTGACCCCAAAAAGCCGGTCAGCACAGTAACGGGAACTCGTGTGTCAGCTGCATTCATCATGCTTCTGTCTCCTCGATTGAATCGTCGTTTTCGTACAAAGATGCAAGATCAAAAAGGCGCATCTATCGCGGCGTGAACAGCCTCCGAGAAATCAAATGGCTCATACACCTGAAAATCACTGTGGTTTTCCAGTTTCCGCGTCAGATACGGGTTGTGAGTCCGAGTCAGATTATCAATGAGCGATACTGTGCTTGTCTGCATGCCTTCACTCCGCAAACTAAACAGGATTGACGCCAGCGCCTCTGGGTCTGCCATCGCCGAGACGGGCAGCAGCGCATAGTCGGCATCCAGTCGCCCCAGCTGCAAGATCAGCGCCGCCGCCAGCGAACAGCAGACACAGCCGCCTACCAGCCGCTGGCGCGTTACCCCATCTATCGCCAGCGGCACATCGTTATTGTCGAGCAGCGCGAGCCGGTCAGTTTCGTCAGACAGCGCTTCAATGAGCGCCTGCGTAAACCTGGCTTTTGGCTGATGCTGCATCCCGATGATGGCGATCAAGCGCATGGCTAATCTCCCGCTGCGAAGGCTCCATCCAGCGCAAACAACGGGCGGTAGGCATCATGCCCGGCGCCATAGGTTCGATCCATCAAGGCCGCGTATTCAGCAGCATGGGCTGGATTGCTGCGCCAGCGCACACCGAGATATTCCGCCGCTTTGACGATGCCCAGCACACCGTGTTTGATCTCCTCAAAGGTGTAATCTGGCCCCACCGGGACATAGAACCAGCGGGCGAGGTTCGCCGCCGTTTCCCGGTGATTTGGCGCGCCGTCAGCACGGAGCGCGGCATAATGCAAAGGTTGAATCTGTGACAGCCAGCGCACTGGTGTATTTTCCTGCTCAACATAGGCGTAAAATGTGGCGGGATCGCTCTCTGGCGGAATCTGTACCGCGACCGCGGTCGCCAGCGCCAGATTGTTGGGCTCGTGCGTCGCCAGCCCGGCCGCTTCACACAGACCGCGCCGCACCTCCGCCAAATTCGCGCTTTGCCGCTTTGCCAGTTCTGGCAGACGTTCACACTGCGCGAATGCCTGCGCTGCGTTCGGGCAGTCAGCCGGTTGACGCAATGCTTTCACCGCCGCATAGAGCGCCTCATCACGAAATGCCAGCAGCGCGCCGGGGCGATCATCAGCCAGATGCAAGCCGTAGAGCGTCACCGCCGGGCGTTCTGCCGCGCCGGGAATAGGCAGGGTGTCGGCGCAGTCGAGCCAGGCAGCGTTCTGCGGCTGCCACAACCCGCGAAGCACCTGCGCCCAGGTGAAGCGCGTACCGGACCTCGCGAGTCGCAGATGCGCGTCAAAGTCCAGAAAGCGCGGCAGCGCCTTATGATGTTTGACCGACTCGGCCAGGTCATGGCTGGCATTCGCCGGGACACCCACCGGTTCGCCCCCCTGAATCCCCGCTGCCTGATGCAGCAAGCGGCGAGCGCGGTAGGCATCGCGGGCCAGCACAACCATTGCGCCGCCCAGTCGTTCCGACCAGGCTTGTTCGGCGGACTCAAGCGTCGCATCGGCGTGTAACGCTGTGTCCGGGGGCAGGCTCAGCAGATTATCAAGCGGTGGATGGGCGGCATAATCCGCGCCGCGCACCGGCAAACCACCCAGCGCCCCCACAGCGCAAAATCCGCCCAGCCACATTGTTTCCCAGTCGATTGGCAAATTCATCTTGTTCTTTCTCCTGAATATCTATGCGTTTTGCTGACAGTCCGCGCAGGCGCCAAAGAGTTGCAACCGACTGTCTGTGATGTGATGCCCACTGATATGTTCACTTTGCTGAATCAGATCGTTCAGCGGTTGGCTGTCGAGATAATCCGCGCGTCCGCAACTCAGACAAATGAACAGCATCATTAGCTCAGGCAGGGTTGCTACGAAGTGACTGCATCCCTGATAGCCATGAACGCGGCGTATTAAGCCCAGGTTTTCGAGCTTCTCGACCATGCGGTAGACCGTCGCTCGGCCCGTTTTCGGGCGCGACTGACGGGCGATTTCCCAAGCTTGCTCGGCGCTGAGCGGATACTCGCTGTGCGCGAAGATATCGATCAAGGTCTCCTGCACTGAAGTGACACGCAAACCGCTCTTGTCGAGCGCGGTCAGCCAGTCTTCGGGATTGATCGTTTTGCCGGGCATGAGACATCCAATCCTTGCGCTTCCAAATTGAGACTGCGCATCACGCACGCCACATTATTGATACCAGGTATCAATAAGCTCTGCAAGTGGGAAATCTGAAACGAGTACAAGGGAATGCGAAATTCACCCTTGCGTGCACTAATTGAGACTGTGTATCATTTACACGCTTATTGATACTTGGTATCAATAAGCAACAAATTCACGATGACCGAAGGAGATGAACCCATGAAACAAGCTCTAGTGTTTGCCGCGCTGCTCTTGACGCTTCCATTCACATTAATCGCCAATGCGCAAGACGCCAGCGCCTTCCCCATCACGATTGAAAACTGCGGCATCAAGGTAACCTTTAACGCGCCGCCAGAAAGCGCCGTAACCATGAACCAGGGCGCCACCGAAATCATGCTGGCGCTGGGACTCGAAGATCAGATGACGGGAACAGCTTATCTCGACGATGTCATCCGGCCCGAGTTCGCGGATGCGTATGAGAGCATTCCCGTCCTGTCTGATACCTACCCGTCGCAGGAAGTGTTGTTCGGCGCCGACCCGGATTTTGTCTATGGCTCGTATAGCAGCGCCTTTGGCGAGGCGGCGGCCGGACCGCGCGAGCAGCTTGCAGAACTCAGCATCGGTTCCTATGTATCGCCAGCGGCTTGTGCCGATCGCTCGCTGCGTCCGGAAATCGTCACTATAGAGGACGTTTATGGTGAAGTCCGCGATATTGGAGCCATCTTCGGCGTTGCAGACCGCGCCGAAGCATTGATCGCGGAACTTCAGGCGGAATTGGACGACATCAGCGCGGTTCTGGAAGACGTGGAAGAAACGGTGTCGCTGTTCTGGTTCGACAGCGGCGGCGATGATGTGTACGCCGGCGCCTGCTGTGGCGCGCCGGGCATGATCATGGACTTGCTCGCTGCGGAGAACATATTCGAGGATGCGGAAGGCTCCTGGGCGACGGTGAGCTGGGAGGAAGTCGTTGCCCGCGATGCCGCTGCTATCGTAGTCGTCAATGCCGATTGGGATACCGCCGAAGCAAAGATCGAAACGCTGACGACCAACCCGGCTTACGCGGATATGACCGCCGTGCAAAACGAAAACTGGGTGCTGATCGACTTCAGCTACACGACGCCGAACATCCGCAACGTCGAAGCCGTCCGCATCATCGCCGAGTTCCTCTATCCCGAGCTGTTCGCGGAGAGTGACGCGGCAGAAACTGAGCAAGCCGAATCGGATGACTAAATCCGAGGCCGTGTTGCCGGGGCGGCGGTCGCTCATGAGTACCGCCCCGGGCAAGCGCAAGCTACCCCCAGAGCGCAATGCCGCCCGCGCGCGCCTGCTCGTCGCTGTACTTGCGCCGCTTATCCTGCTGTCGATCACACTAGCGGTGATTATCGGACCCGTGGAAATCGCCCCGCTCACCGTCTGGGAAATTGTCTTCGAGAAACTGACCGGCACAGAGGGCGACTGGTCCAAGGCGCAAGCCAATATCGTCTGGCTCATTCGTTTCCCACGGACTCTATTGGCAGGTGTTGTCGGCGCTGGGTTGGCAGTAATCGGCGTCGTGATGCAGGCTGTCACCCGCAACCCACTGGCCGACCCCTTCTTGTTGGGGATTTCGTCCGGGGCGGCTTTGGGCGCTGTTTCCGTGCTGCTAATTGGCGCCTTTGCCGGGTTGGGAATTTATGCCCTGTCGTTCGGCGCATTTCTTGGCGCGCTGCTGGCTTTTGTACTGGTCTTTTCGCTGGCCATTCAGCATGGACGGCTGTTGCCCACCCGCATGATCCTGGCGGGCGTAGCCGTCTCGTTCATGTTCTCGGCGGTGACCAGCTTTATTACCCTCGGCGACGACAGCAGCGGGGCGGCGCGACGCGTATTGTTCTGGATGCTCGGCGGACTGAGCGGCACGCAATGGGAAGACCTGACGTTGCCAGCCCTGGCGCTCGTTCTGGGGATCGTCTACCTGATGGCGCAGTCCCGTGCCCTGAACGCGCTCATCATCGGTGACGAGACAGCAACCACGCTCGGCATTGAAGTTCACAGATTGCGGCGACGGCTGCTGGTCATAACCTCGCTGCTGACGGGACTGATCATCGCTGTCAGCGGCGCTATCGGCTTCGTCGGGCTGATGATGCCGCACATCGTCCGCCTCATCGTCGGCGCGGATCATCGCCGTGTCCTGCCAGTCAGCCTGCTGGCGGGAGCGGTGTATCTCATCTGGGTGGATGTCATCGCCCGGACGCTGTTCGCGCCAGAGGAAATCCCGGTGGGGATTATCACATCGCTTTGCGGCGCGCCCTTCTTCCTGTGGTTGATGCGGCGCAAGAAGGACGGCCTATGACTCTCCATGTTCATGGGGTTGGCTGGTCGGTTGATGCCCAACGGATTATCGACGATATACGGCTCTCAGTCGAAACGGGTGCCTTCGTCGGGCTCTTGGGACCGAACGGCAGCGGCAAGTCCACGCTGTTGCGTTGCATCTATCGCAGTCTGAAGCCGGATGCCGGGACGATTTCACTTGATGGCGCAGACCTGCTGGCCATGCCGCCGCGTGAGGTCGCTCGCAGGATGGCGGTCGTCTTGCAAGAGACTCCAATACAGTTCGATTTCACTGTGCAAGAGATGGTCTTGATGGGGCGCACCCCACACAAAAGCGCCTTTGATGCGGATACCAGCGATGATTGGGAAATCGTGGCGGACGCGCTGGCTCAAGTAAACATGCTGGACTTCAACGAACGCAGCTTTGGCACACTCTCCGGCGGAGAGAAGCAGCGGGTCATCATCGCGCGCGCGCTGGCGCAGCAGTCGCAATTTCTAGCGCTGGACGAACCCACCAACCATCTTGACATTCGCTACCAATTGGAAATCCTGGACATCGTGCGTGAACTGCGCGTCACCACGCTTGCCGCGCTGCACGATTTGAACCTGGCGGCGCTCTATTGCGACCGACTGTATGTGCTTAGCGAAGGGCGCGTTGTGGCGTCTGGCGCGCCGGACGAAGTCGTGACGGCGGATCTCATTTATGAGGTATACGGTGTTCGGGCGGATGTCGCCACAGATCCAAGGACGGGGAGAACGCACATCACCTACTTCCCAACGCGTGTGAGGGCGAGCGCATGAATAAGAACAGCGCTGTGATTTTGCTGGGGCGAAACGGCTACAGCAGCGCGCCCTGCGAGCAGATGAACCGTCTCGTTCAGGCGCTGCGCGGGGAATGGCGCAGGTGCTGACCGTCCCGGTCTACCTGCCGACCGACCGCAACCTTGACAACTGGCTGAATCGGATTGTCCGGCGCTGGCTGCATCATAACGCCGCCGCGGATTTCACCGTTCGCATGACGCCGCCGCTGGGTGACGCGCCCGAACTGGCAGCGGCAGTCCTGGACCTCGTGGCGCGCTATGCCGATGCGCCAATGACGCCACTGTCCGCCAATCAGGCCAGCCCCAACAGCCCCGAATGGTCGCTAATCCCACCACACAGCTATCATGCGCTGCTCTGCCGCGGTCCGCGCTGCAACGCCGCCGGCGCGGGCGAAGCCGCTCAGGTTCTCAAGCGATGCCTGAAAGCGAATAAAATGGGCGATGACGCGGTTCTCGTTGCGCAGACCGGCTGCCTCTATCCCTGCAACTTGGGACCCGTCATGGTGGTTTACCCCGAAGGTATCTGGTATAGCGGTCTGACCGAAAGGGGAGTCGAACGCATTATCGAAGAACATTTTGAGGGCGGACAGATTGTAGCGCATTACGCCCGCTATCCGACGCAGCAGACACAACAACGTCCAACCAGGAATATGCTGAAGGCTTAGGCAGCGGGCGATTCTGCATCGTCGGCCGGCGACAGGTCGATCACGATTGTGCCTGCCATTTTGTCGTGCCAGGCTTGCTGGTCGTCATCCACCCATGCCCAGATGAAACCCAGCAAAAACAGCTGGCTGACGGTGTAGCCAAAACCATTTCGCAGCAGGGCGTCCACGATGTTGATGCGCTTGCCATTTTGTTTCACCACGCGCACCTTGAAAGCCACTTTGCCCGGCGTCTGCCCATTCAGGATGGTCATGAAAGCCGTCTGGTAGAGGACGCTAATCACCAGGTTGACCAGAATCGTGGCTTGCTGAAAATGCCGAAATGCCGCTGTCGCCGCTTCTTCATCGGCGCTGTACAGGGCATCTTGCAGCGGCGCGAAGCTGTCGTTGGCGTGCAGCGCGAGCATGGTCATGGCCGAGATGATAGTCGCATCGAATAGCAGGGCGGCGAAACGCCTGGTCAAACCCGCCAGCCGGGGCGTCGGTTCTTTGGTCTCGGCCTGCGCTGGGCTTCTATCGCCGGGCGGCTGCATATCGCGCAATTCTTCGTTTGCCCGCGCATGTTCGGGGTCGAGCTGCAGCGCCTTCTGCAAGAATTCGACGCGCTGTCCATGATTGCGCGCCGCCAGCGAAGCCAGGTAATAGGCAGTCGCGCTGGGCTGTTCCGCCAATTCTTCAGCCGCCAGGGCGCGCGCCTCGTCCATGCGGAATTCGTCAAGCGCTCGCTGGATGGCCTCTAGTTTGTCCGCCATATCGATCCTTTGCCTGCGCCAGCCAATCATAACGCAAGTCAATGCGGCTGTGGTACGATAGTCGGCGCAATCGTTGGGGCGGAAAAAAGCAGTCCATGGACGAGCTTCGACAGAAAATCGGCAGCAGCAAAGCCGGCCGGCGCTTCATCGCCCAGATGCGCTTTTATAACGACGGCGACTTTCGGCGTCTGCGCGGATTCATGCGCAGCGGCTATTATGACCTGGCGCTGCTGCAAAACCCGGCCGAGCGGCGACTGCTCGATTTGAAAGCGGCGCGCCGATTGCACGGGCGTCTGAAGGTCGCCGAAATCGAGTCGGCGGAAGATTATGCCATTCAACTCATCATGCTTGGCGAAACAGGCCTGCGCCTGCGCCTGCGCCTGCGCGTGACCGAAAGCTACCCGCATCTGGTGACCGATTATTCGCTGCAGCCACTGACGGAGCGCGCCGATGACAGTTGACACAGCCGCGAGTCTGCTGCCCCGCCTGCGCATCAACCCGGCGCTGGCCACGCGCATTCTGACTGGTTTCATCCGCGACAGCATCACCAAAGCCGGCATGCAGCGCGCGGTCATCGGCTTGTCTGGCGGCATCGACTCGGCGGTATCGGCCTGCCTGGCGGCACAGGCGCTGGGCGCGGACAAGGTGCTGGCGGTGCGCATGCCCTACAAAACCTCGTCCGCCGACAGCCTGGCGCATGCCGAAGCCGTCATTGAAGACCTGGGCATCCCGCATTTGACCCTGCCCATCAGCGAAATGGCTGACCCGCTTATCGAGCGCTTCCCCGAAATGACCCGCTTGCGCCGCGGCAATATCATGGCGCGCCTGCGCATGATCACGCTGTATGATCAATCGATGGCTTGGAGCGGGCTGGTCATGGGCACGAGCAACAAAACCGAATTCTTGCTGGGCTACAGCACCATCTATGGCGACAGCGGCGTGGCGCTGCACCCGATTGCCGATCTCTACAAAGCGCAGGTGCGGCAGCTGGCGCGGCATCTGGGCGTGCCCGGCGTCATCATCGACAAGCCGCCCTCCGCCGATCTGTGGGTGGGACAGACCGACGAAGACGAGTTGGGTTTTACCTATGATCAGGCGGACTCCGTCTTGTTCCTGCTGGTCGACGAGCGTTACACGGTGGACGAAGTCGCCGCCGAGGGATTCTCGCGCGACTTTGTGGCGCAAATCTGGGAGCGCGTCAAAGCCAATCATTACAAGCGCACCATGCCCAATATCGCCAAGCTGAGCAAGCGCAGCATCGGGCACGATTTCCTCTACCTGCGTGATTACACCGGGCGCGCCGGAAACGTCTAAATGCCTAGATCCCGTTGACGCGCGTCGGTTGAATCTTGTAGATGACGCGCCGCTCTTTGCCCCGTCCTTCGGGATTAAAGGAATAATAGTCGTCGTTGCCGGCATACATGCCCGAAAGCTTGTTGATGTGCGCCAGCGCCGCATCGCTTTCGTCAAACTCGACCACTTCGCCGCGGATCTCCGCCCAGTGGAAGGCATTCTGCGGGTCGATGACCAGCACGGTGACTTTGGGGTTGGCGCGGATGTTGCGGTCTTTGCGCCGTCCAACCGCCGAGTTGATCCACACCTGGTCGCCCTCCAGGCTGGCCCAAACCGGCGTAACCTGAGGCTGCCCATCAGGGTTGCTGGTGGCGAAGGCGACGATGAGCGGTCGTTCGAGCAGATCTTTGAGATTATCCGGGATGACAGCCGACATGGACAATTTCTCCTTGACTGGATTTTTACAGGCAGTGCGGCGCATTCTAACACGCGGCTGCGGCAAACGGGCGGGCCAATGGCTGGCCCCGGCAATGTTACTGTTAGGTACAAACGGGCGACCCAATGGCTCGCCCCTACATTAATTCCCGTTACATCCTGTTACATCTCGCTGACATCCAGTGGCGCGGCATCGGCAGGCGGATCTTCCAGCGTGTCGTCTGGCAACTGGGTGATCATGCGCAGCAGCAGCGCCGCCAAATCCGTGCGCAGACGCAGCTTGTATTCGCGGGCTTCTTCCCCCGGCAGCTGTCCATTGAGCGTGAAATTGAATTGCTCGGGGATGCGCGCGCCAGTCTGTCCCAGATCGGGCTCCCAGGCATCCAGCAGCTGCCAATCTTCACCGCGATATTGATAAAGCTCAAAGAGGATGCGCGCCTCGCCGCTCTCGCTTTCAAAGCGGATTTCCAGGGCGATGGGCAAGGGCAGGTTCTGCTTTTCGATCGGCGACAGCGTGACGCGGCTGATGCGCTTTGCCAGCGACTCGATCGCCTTGTGCAGAGCCGCTTCGTCCTGTGTTGGAGCGCGCTGCAGCAAGCGATTCAGCTTTTCTATGACGCCGCGCGGCATCAAGACTTCGGTGCGGCTGATGCGCCCATAGATGTCGTACTGGATGCTGCGCATGGCTTTGACGCGCCAGCCGCTCATGACTTGTTTCTGCCTGCCCAGCAGATGCTTGACGAGCACAAGCTGGTCTGGCGCAGTGGCTTCGCCCAGCAGGTTGTTCTGCGCGTGATACTGCCAGCTCTGCCGCCTGCCCAGCGTAGAATTCATGTCGTACCAACTGTTGTGCGCATAGGGCGGCTGCCAGGCATCGAACCTGGGCGGCTGGCGAAACAGCAAACGCAGCGCCAGGCTCAACAGCCACAGGCAAAATGCCAGCGCTGCCAGCAACGCCGCGAGCGCCAGCAAGACCGCTCCATAGTCAAGCTGGCTGCCATTCACTGCCAGGCTGTCACCCAGGAAGACGACTCGCCAGCCCAGCAGCGGTATGGTCAGCGAAAAGGGGTCTGTGGATGCGCTGCTGCCACAAACTCCGCTGCCAGCAACGGCTTGCGCTTTGTTGACGCGGAAGAGTTGTTCGTTGTCGCGCGCGATCCGGCTGCCTGCCAACTCGTATTCGTCAATGCCGGCGCTTATGCGGAAGAAGACATCTTCGCCAGGCAGGTTCGCCAAGGGTAGACAAATGTCAAAGTCGCGCGATTCGCCTTCGGCCAGCGCAGGCAACTCTTCAATATAAGAAATTTGTCCGTTTTCGTGCTGGGTGATGACAATCTCGGTTGCGACAGCCCCCGCCGCGCCACGATTGCTCACCGCGAAGCTGACGATGGCATGCGCCACATCATCGCTGTAACTGACTCGCGGCGGCGTGATGGAATAGTTGCGCGGTCCAGCCTGCCCAATCACGACGAACCCAAAGAGCAACATGCCGAGCGCAAGCAGCCAGCGATTCATCTGCTCTAACCACAACCTCTTGTGCCCACGATTCAAGTTGCGATGCACCTCTGAGCGCTGCCACATCATCGCCTACTATACTCGCCGCGCGCCGCCTTTCCAAGTCTGTGAGGGTTGCCCCTGGCCAGCGCCCAGCAGCAGGTCGGCGCATTTTTCACCGATCATCATGCAAGGCGCATTGGTGTTGACGTTGACGATCCAGGGCATGATGGAAGCGTCGGCCACGCGGATAGCCGGGTGGCCGCCCGGTCCGCCCGCCTCCAGCAGCAGCACGCGCAAATCCGCCACTTCGCTCAGACGGCTGGCGACAACGCAGCCTGCCGAACCTGCGCCAATCACGATATAGTCGTAGCTCATGCGCGCAATCCATTTTGAGCGAAAAGCTTGCGCCATTGTAACGGCTTGCCTTTGCAAAGGCTATGCGCCAGTCAGGCTGCCATGACCACACCAGCGCAAATCGACAATTTCATCAGCGCTCTTGCAAATGCGCGACTGCCCGCCGATGCCTTCAATGAATATGCGCCGGGCAATGCCGACAACGCCATCCGCCGCGCCAACCTGAGGCTCTACCTGCGCGCCATGCAAATGCGAAAGCCTGCGGCGCTGCTGCTGATGGAAGCGCCCGGCTACCGTGGCTGCCGCTTGACCGGCGTGCCCGTCACCAGCCGCAGAATCTTGCTGGAAGGCGATGAAGCGCTGGACTTGTTTGGGCGCGAGGCGGGCTTCCGCGATGTGGGCGATTTCGGCTTCGAACGCGTCTATGGCGAACAATCCGCTACCATTGTCTGGGGCGCGTTGGCGGAGTTGCGGGCGCTGCCATTGATCTGGAATGCCTTCCCTTTTCATCCTCACAAGGCAGGAAATCCCCTCAGCAATCGCAAGCCACGCCGGGCGGAATTGGCGCTGGGCGCGGACTTTATCCGGCTGCTGCTGGCCATGTGGAGATTCGAGCAGATCATCGCGGTCGGCAATGTCGCCCATGAACTGCTGTGCAAGCAGGGAATCGCTTGTCACAAGCTGCGCCACCCGGCCAACGGCGGCAAGCATAACTTTGTGGCGGGGCTGCGCGCGCTGCTAGCTGTCGGCTGATTGCGTCTCGGCGTTGGGCTCGGGCTGCTTCGTCTGCGCGCCGGCTTCTTCATACACATCGGCGAAGTACAACTCATACGAACCGCGCTTCAGCCGCTGCAATTCCTGGCCCGCTTCTTGCCCGATATCCGAAAGCAGCGCGGCCTGCTGGTCTTGCGTCGATTCGAAGTAAAGCTCCAGGATGCGATAGACATCGGGCGCGCCCAGCGGACTGCCGGTGATATGCGCGACTTGTCGGCGCTGGATATGCGGCATGCGCTCGACCAAACCCAGAAAATCCTGATACACATTTTCGAAAGCCTCGGCGTCTTCTGGATGCCGAAACATAATGATGAATTTGACCATGCCGCGCTCGCTGGATGTGTCCTGCAATCAAGGTTATTTTCTACCACAGAGGGCAAAATGGGCACAGAGTGATATGCTTTGGCACTCTCTATGGTTACAATCTATCCGAATAGACAGCCGACAAGCAAAGGCAAGCCCATGCCCCGGCTTCATGAACTCGCGCGCCTGCCCGACCCCGCCGATAATTGCGCCATCGCCATCCGCAACCTGCCCGCGGGCACGGATATTTTGTACGCTGGCGACCGTTTTCAGCTGAGCCACGCCATCCTCGAAGGGCATCGTTTTGCCATTCGTCCCATATTGCGCGGCGCGGCCTTGACTTCGTGGCGGCAGCGCTTTGGCATCGCCAGCACCGACATCCAGCCCGGCGATTCTGTCATCAACGCGGGCGTGCAGCTAGAGTTGTCGCGGCGCAACCTGGATTTTCCGCTGCCCGCCCAGCCCAACTTCGACAACTTGATCGCGCCCTACGCTTTCGACGAAAGCAGCTTCGCGCCTGCGCAGCCAATGCCGCTTCACAGCCAGCAGCGCACTTTCCCTGGCTATTTGCGCGCCGGTGGACGCGGCACGGGCACGCGCAATATGATCGTCGTGCTGGGCACTTCGTCGTTGACAGGCGGCTTTGCGCGGGCTGTGGCAACGCGACTGGCGAGCATGGCGGATGGCTGCGCCAATGTCGATGGCATCGTGCCGGTGGCGCACACCGAGGGCGGACACAGCGACCCCAACAACCGCGATCTGTTGCTGCGCACGCTGGCTGGCTTCATGGTTCATCCCAATGTCGGCGCTGTTTTGGCGCTCGACTATGGCAGCGAAGCGATCACCAATGCCGAGCTGCGCGAATATATGCTGGCGAATGAATATCCGCTGGAACATGTGCGGCATCATTTTTATTCGCTGGGGCAGGGTTTTGAAGACGATGTCGCATTCTGCCGCGGCCTTGTGCGCGATTGGCTGCCGCTGGTCGACCAGGTTGCGCGCAGCCCACAGCCTCTCAGCGCGCTGAAGATCGCTTTGCAGTGCGGCGGCTCGGATGCATTTTCTGGCATCAGCGGCAATCCGCTGGCAGCATGGGTGGCCAAAGAAGTCATCCGTTATGGCGGCGCAGCCAACCTGGCCGAGACCGACGAACTGATCGGTGCGGAGTCGTATGTGCTGGACAAGGTCGAGCGACTGGAAACAGCGCAGGAATTCTTGCGCAAGATCGAGCGCTTCAAAGAATGGGTGGGCTGGCACGGACAGACAGCGGAAGGCAATCCCTCGGGCGGCAACAAATACCGCGGCCTTTACAATATCGCGCTGAAGTCGCTGGGCGCGGCCGCCAAACGCCACCCCGATGTGCCCCTGCACGCCGTCATCGACTACAGCCAGCCCATGACCGATGGCGGATTCTATTTCATGGACAGCCCGGGCAACGACCTGGAGAGCGTGGCCGGGCAGGTCGCCAGCGGCTGCAATATGGTCTTCTTCGTGACGGGCAACGGCTCGATCACCAACTTCCCGTTCGTGCCAACAATAAAGTTTGTGACGACTACGGCGCGATTTAACCTGCTCAGCCAGGATATGGATGTCAATGCCGGCGCCTACCTGGACGGAGAGCCACTGGACGAGCTGGGCGCGCGCACGCTGGATTTGACAGTCGATATCGCCAGCGGGACGCCGTCCGTCGGCGAGCGAGCCGGGCATCACCAGGTGCAGATCTGGCGCGACTGGCAGCAGACCCGTCCCGCCAATGTCGCGATCCTGGAGCGCAAGTCGTATAGCGGCCAACCCATCGCCATTCCCCCCGCCGACAACCTGCCGCGCATCGAAATCCCCGTTTATCAGACCGAGCGCGGCACCACCAGCGAGTTGGTGGGCATGATCTTGCCGACCAGCTTGTGCTCCGGGCAGATCGCGCGCATGATCGCCGAGAAGCTGAATGCGCTGGACTTGGGGCGGGAGATTGGCTTGTCGCGTTTTGTCGCGCTGGTGCATACCGAAGGCTGTGGCGGCAGCGTCGTGCCCGAATACATCAATATGCAGCTGGGTTATTTGCAGCATCCGAAGCTGCGCCACACGCTGCTGCTGGAGCACGGCTGCGAAATCACGCACAACAGCTACTTTCGGGGTCTGCTGGCGGAACGCGGCTTGGATCCCGCCGATTTTGGCTGGGCGAGCATCCAGTTGGACGGCGGCATCCAGGCGGTGATGGCGCGTATAGAGGATTTCTTCCGCGCACGGCTGGAAAATGACAAAGCGCCAGGGCGCGCCATTGCCGGGCTGGAAGCTATGCGCATCGGCTTCATCACGCAGGGGCATGTCCCCGAGTCAAGCGCGCGGGCATTGGCGGAACTTTGCAGGACTATCGCAGCGGGCGGCGGCACGGTCGTCGCCTCGGACAAAGACGCCGTTTTCGAAGGCAGCTTCGGCACGCTGCTGGGCATATCGGCGCGACCGCAAGCGAGTCTGGCTTATGGGGGACTGCCCAAGCGCCCCGGCTTCCATATCATGGCGAACCCGCGCCGGCACTGGGCAGAGACTCTGGCGGGCTTGGGCGCGAGCGGCATTGAGCTGATCCTGGCGCATGTCGATGGTCCCCCGCTGGCCGGGCATCCGCTGCTGCCGGTGCTGCAAGTGGGCGCTGGCGATGGAGCGGGCGACCTGGATTCTACAAGGGCTGATGACGCCGGGCAGCTGCTCGCTCTGCTGGCGGCTGCGCTGAGCGGCGACTACATCCCACGCCACAGGATAGCTGGCTTGGACGACTTCCAGGTTACGCGCGGTATGGTCGGCGTGTCCTTCTGATTGGCTAGCCGCGCCGCAGCGACTGCCCGCGCCAATAGTTGACGATGCGCTCGATCAGGATGGCTTCAGTGATGGTGGTGGCATCAAACTCGATGATGTCTGGCAGTTCGCGGATTTGCCATTCGCGTTTCAAATCGCCCAGCGCGCGGGCGCGTTCGGCAGGGTCGTGATAGCGCGCGCCCAAAGTCAGATGCATGCGCCGCAGAATCGAATCCAGCGATGCCACCAGGCAGATGATAACGCCGTTGCGCCGCAGCTCGGGCACGGCGCCGCTGTTGAGCAGGGTGCTGCCAGCCACGCGGATCAATGCCCGGCGATGCAGCACGACTTGATCCATGACCTGCGTCTCCAAAGCCTTGACGCGCCGCTCGCCATACAAGTCGCGGATGTTGCCGATGGCGTCGCCGGCGCGCGCCTCGACTTCGCGCTCGACATCGACCAGGGTAAGCCCCAGCCGACGCGCCAGTTCGCGGGCGATGCGCGGACGATTCGGCTCGAGGTAGCCCGTCAGGATGAGGCTGAGGTCGCGCTGCAGACCAGGATCAGCGATTGCCATTGCGCCAGCCCGGATACCAGGCATCCAGGATCGTGGGCAGGTCGCCCAAGGTGTGCAGCTGCGCCCATTCGCTTTCGATGCGCAGGCATGGTCCGCTGTTTTCGCGATGCACAGCGCGCATGCCCACGCCCAAAGCGCCCTTGATATCAGCTTCCCAGCGGTCGCCCACGAAGACGGTTTCTGTCGCTGTTGCGCCCAGCCTGGCCAGCGCGCAGTCAAATATGTGCGGATGCGGCTTGATGCGGCCTGTTTCTACTGCCGCGATGCGACAATCTGGAAAGCGCTCCAACAGGTCGTGCTGCCGCAGTTCGGCATCGCGCATGGACATGGGCTGCGAGGCATTGGTCACGATGCCCAGCCGCAAGCCCGCGTCGGTCAGCATCTCCAGCGCCGGCGGCACATCGGGAAAGACGCGGCAGCCGGCGACGCCCCGCCAGTCGTAAGCCTCAATCAGGTCGGCTTCGTCAATGGCGCTGGATTCAACGCCGACCGCCTCCAGCGCCTCCACGAGAATCTGCGGCATGTGCGGCGCGACCAGCGTTGTGCTCGCTTCTCGCCAGGCCGCGCGATGTCGGCTGGAAAAAGCATAGCCCAGCTTGTCGAGGTCGATGTTGCCGGCGATGCCTTCTTTCCGCAGCCAGCTGACGACATTGTGCAGGTAGCGGCGGTCGATCTGAGACCAATTCTGCTGCACATCTCGCCAGTCGAGCAGCGTATCGTCCATGTCAAAGAGCACGGCGCGGAGTCGGTCGCCCATCGGTTTAGCCCCCGGCCCGTTTGGCGGCGCGCTTGGCTTTGCGTTCCAGGGCTTTGCGGCGGCGTTCTTCGCGCTTGGCTTCGTCTTCGTTCCACGGGGTGGGTCCGTCCGATGGCGGCGGCGGCGCGGCGGCTTTGACCGGCTCGGGTTGTGCAGCGGCGACCGGCTCTTCGGCAGGCGCTGCCTCTTCGACGACGGGCGGGGGCAATCCAGCCCCGCTTTCTCGCTGGGCGATGGCTTCGGCAGCCGCGTCTGCATAAATTTCATAATAATCGGCAGCGCTTACCGAATCGCTCAAGCGCCAGGTCAATGTCGTGGCTTCCAGGCCGCTTTCGATATCCGCATGGCGCGGCGACCAGCCATAGGTCTCGCGCAGTTGGTGGCTGTCCAGCAGGTTTTCTCGTGCCAGCAGTCGCTCGCGGGCGGTCGGCTGGCGCAGCATGGAAAAAATGCCCGGCGCAGCGAATCGCGGCGCGCCCAAGCCCAGCGACTCTGCCAGCGCTATGGCGAAGTCGTCTGGCGCGCAGGGCGAATCATCGGCGGCTGCAACAATGGTCATGCCGTCGCCTGGCATCTCGCTGGTTAGCAGTGTCAGCATCGCCGCTGCCAGGTCATCTTCGTGAATCCAGCTGGCCCGTTTTTCTCCCGAAGGCGGAGTCGCCGAGCGCTTGATCATGTCGGCCAGCGCGGTCGTGGCGCAGCTGTTGCCGCCATAGACATAGCCCGCCCGCAGGATGAAGCCGCTCAAACCACTCGCACCCAGCACAGATTCCGCCGCTTGCAGGCATTCGTCAGGCTGTCCGGCGCTGAGAGCGATCAGACGTTTGACGCCATGCTGCTCTGCGGCGCGCGCTACTGCCTGCGTCTCGGCGAGGATGCGCTCGCCCATGACGGCACGGTCGATATCCACTTGGGGCACGCCCAACAGCGACTGCGCGCTCGTATGCAAAATCGCGTCTGCCTGCGCCATGCGCAAAATGCTGCTGATTTCGCTGGCGCGGCGCAGATCGGGGAAGACTGGCAGCGCGCCCAACTGCCGGATAGCCAGCGCGCCCCCCGCGTCGCAAGCCGTGGCTGTCGTCCGCTGTCCCCGCGCCTGCAAGGCTCTGACTGCCGCCAAGCCCGCGCTGCTGTCGCCGCCGATTACCAGGACGCTCATTGCATCTGTCTGTTCTGCCATGATTCGCGCTTTCTTTGCCGCTGCCCTTTTGCCGCCAGTATGCCACATTGGGAGGCGATTCGTCAGGGGCTTTCATGAACCTATTGACAGCCCGCGCGGGGCTGGCTAGACTGCATGCGACCCGCTTGGGGGCCTGTAGCTCAGTTGGGAGAGCGCCACAATGGCATTGTGGAAGTCAGGGGTTCGAGTCCCCTCAGGTCCACTATAATAAATATTGATGCGCTCATAATGTCCGCAGATGAGTCTTGCAGAAACGCCAAGATGGGAGACGGTTATGGAGTCGGCAATCCAGTCTGAAGGGCGGATGTCTCGCCTGGAAGGTCGCGTTGACGAAGCGCTGACACATGTGGCGTCCAAAGCCGACATCGCGGAATTGCGGGGCATGATGCGGATCATCATTGCGCTAAACCTCGGCATGGGCTTGGCGCTGCTATCGATGGTTTTAGGCTGGCTGCCAGTCGGCGGCTAAATTATTACCGCGCGGCGTCTCAGTAGGAAAGGATTATCCTGATTGTGGCAAAGCAAAAGCGCAATCTTTGGGATGAACTGCTGGAGATGGGTCGGCGGATTCTGAAAGAGATTGACGATTTGCTAGACCCAAAAGCGCGTGAACCGCGCAAGCCGGCGCCCGTGCCCGTGCCCGTTGGCAAGCGGCGGAGAGAAACCGACGGCGAATAATGCCAGAATTCTCGATATTCGACGGCCACAACGACACGCTGCTGCGCTTCTATCAGAATGACGATGTGAGCTGCAGCGACTTCCTGCATGGCATGGACGACGGGCATATCGACTTGCCTCGCGCGCGGCAGGGCGGCCTGGCTGGTGGATTCTTCGCGGTCTACGCGCCCAATCCCAAGTCGCGCATCGACCCCGACCACATGCCCGATACCAGCAAGCTGTACACGCCGCCGGCGATTGAACACAAGTATGCGCAGGGCGTGGCGCTGAGGCAGATGGCCGACCTGTTTCGCCTCGAGGACGCGTCGGCCGGGCAGATCAAGGTGACGCGGACAGCCGACGAATTGCAGACCTGCATCGACACCGGCGTCTTCGCGGCGATCCTGCACATGGAAGGCGCGGAAGCCATCGACGCAGACCTGGATGCGCTGGAAGTGTTTTATCGGGCTGGCTTGCGTTCGCTGGGCATCGTCTGGAGCCGCCCGACCATCTTCGCGCATGGCGTGCCCATCGGCTTTCCGTCATCGCCGGATCATGGTCCCGGGCTGACGGACGCGGGCAAGCGCCTGGTCAAACGCTGCAACGAGCTGGGCGTATTGATCGACCTGTCGCACATGAACGAAGCCGGCTTTTGGGATGTCGCGGCTTTGAGCGACGCGCCGTTGGTGGCCACGCATTCCAATGTGCACGCGCTTTGTCCCATATCGCGCAATTTGACCGACAAGCAGCTGGACGCCATAGCAGCTTCCGACGGCATGGTCGGTTTGAACTTCGCCACCGGTTTCCTCAACGAAGATGGCGCTTGGGACAGCGACCGCGGTCTGGATGTCATGGTGCGTCATTTTGATTATCTGGTCGAGCGGCTGGGCGAAACGCGCGTCGGCTTCGGCTCGGACTTTGATGGCGCGCGCGTGCCGGATGCGGTGGGAGATTGCGGCAAGCTGCCCAACTTGACCGCCGCGCTGAAAGCCGCCGGCTATGATGACGCGCTGCTGCACAAACTGGCGCATCAGAATTGGCTGCGCGTGCTGCGCAAAACCTGGAAGCAGCCATTTACAATTGCCGCCATGCAGGGTAGACTGCCCGCGAGCGAACAGGCAGATAACGCATGAGAGTACAATTCCCGGGTTTCGGGGTGACCCGCTCTTTCCTTATCCAGGGCGCATAAGCAGCCCCGTCTTCACGCGTCCACGCCTCTCTCAGTACATAGTCAAACAGGAAAGCTCGCCGCGCAGTTTGCGCCGGGAACTATTTTGCCGCGCCAGCATCGCCAGGGAGAAAGACCAGACCACATGAACGACCGCTATCAACCCAACCAGATCGAAAGCAAGTGGCAGCAGCGCTGGGACGACAGCCAGCTGTATCGCGCGCGCGTCGACTGGAGCAAACCCAAGCACTATGCTATGACCATGCTGCCCTATCCATCGGGCGATTTGCACATCGGGCATTGGTTCGCCATGACGCCCTCGGATGCTCGAGCCCGCTGGATGCGCATGCGCGGCTACAATGTCCTCTTCCCCATGGGCTTCGATGCCTTTGGGCTGCCCGCCGAAAATGCCGCCATCGCCCGCAACATCCACCCCTGGAAGTGGACCTACGCCAATATCAAACGGATGCGCGAGCAGATGCGCAGCATGGGCGCGATGTTCGATTGGGAACGCGAAGCCATCTCCTGCACGCCCGAGTATTACAAGTGGTCGGAGTGGTTCTTCAAGAAGTTCTATGAAAATGGCATCGCCTATCGTGGCTCGGCGCTGGTCAACTGGTCGGACACGCTGCAAACCGTGCTGGCCAACGAGCAGGTCATCGATGGCAAGGACGAACGCACCGGGCAGCCAGTCGTCCAGAAGATGATGGAGCAGTGGTTCTTCGCCATCACCAACTATGCCGACGAGCTGCTGAACTTCGAGGGCATGGATTGGCCCCCGCCCATCAAAATCATGCAGACCAACTGGATCGGCCGCAGCGAAGGCGCGAAAGCCACATTCCATACTGAAGTCGGCGCGCACCCGATCGAGATTTACACGACTCGCCCGGACACGCTGTGGGGCGCGACCTTCATGGTGCTGGCGCCAGAACACGAGCTGGTGGACAAGATCGTCAGCGCTGACCGCCGCGAAGCTGTCGAGGCTTATGTGCGGGAAGCGGCGGCGCGCACCGAAGTCGAGCGTTTGTTCGCCGACCGCGAAAAGACCGGCGTATTCAGTGGCGCGTATGCCATCAACCCGGTCAACGGCGAGCGCGTGCCGATCTGGATCGCCGATTATGTGATGATCACCTACGGCACGGGCGCGATCATGGCTGTGCCCGCCCACGACCAGCGCGACTTTGAATTCGCGCGCGCACATGACCTGCCCGTCAAAGTGGTCATCCAGCCCGAAGGCATCGCAAAGCCGCTCACAGAAGCCGCTATGACCGAAGCCTACGCTGGTCCGGGCACAATGGTCAATTCCGATGCCATGGATGGCAGCGTCAGCACGACAGCCAAGGGACGCGCGAATCCCGCCATCAACCGCGTCATTGACTGGCTGGAAGCGACTGGCAAGGGACAGGAATCGGTCAATTACCGTCTGCGCGACTGGCTGATCAGCCGACAGCGTTATTGGGGCTGCCCCATCCCGATGCTCTTTTCTGGCGATGACATGCTACCGGTGCCCGATGACGAGCTGCCGGTCGAACTGCCCGATGATGTCGACTTTGTGCCCACTGGTCGCAGTCCGCTGACCTATCATGAGCCCTTCTTCAAGGTCGACGACAACACGCGCCGCGAGACCGACACGCTGGATACCTTCATGTGTTCAAGCTGGTATCAGTTGCGATATCTGTCGCCGGATTGTGATGACGCGCCCTTCGATGCCGAAGAAGCCGCGTATTGGCTGCCGGTGGATGTGTATACGGGCGGGGCGGAGCACGCGGTGATGCACCTGCTGTATACGCGCTTCTTCACCAAGGCGCTGCGAGATATCGGCGTGTATGACGCGACCGCCGCTGCCATGCGCCGCCATGGACGCGATCCAGAAGGCGCTTTTGACGAACCCATGACCTTGCTGCGCAATCAGGGCCAAGTGCTGGGTGGCGAGCAGCAAGGACATTTCGTGCTGTGCAGCGGGCGCAAAGTCGGCGAGACCTTGCAAGCCGATCGCGTCGAGGTGGTTGGCTGGAACGAGGTGCCGGCCGGCTTTGATGGCGTCTTCGGCGAGATCGCCCGGCGCACGGAGAATATCCTGCGCGTCGACATGGCTGGCGTCACCCAGCTGGTCGAAGTCACCCCGCAAGCCGAGATAAGCATCCCCGAGATTGAGGGCGCAAACAACATCAACCAGCTGCGCCAGCACCTGGAAATCCAGCGCATGTCCAAGAGCAAGGGCAATGTGGTCAACCCGGACGAGTTGGTGGCGCGCTATGGCGCGGATGTCGTGCGCTGCTACCTGATGTTCAATTTCGACTGGCAAAAGGGCGGTCCCTGGAACGAGAACAACATCAAGGGTCCGCAGGGCTGGCTGCACGACATCTGGGATATCGCCACGGCTGGCGAACCCGCTGGGGCTGGCGATGCGGCTGCCGAGCGCGACATCATCCGCAAGCTGCACCAGTGCATCGCAGTGGTCGACCGCGGGCTGGAGAACTTCCACTTCAACGCCTCCATAGCCGAGCAGATGAAGTTCAAAAATGCGCTGAAAGATGTCCTGCGGCGGGATGCAATCGGCGCGGCAGCCTGGCGTGAGATCATGCATGCCGCGATCCGCCTGCTGGCGCCATTCGCCCCGCACATGGCTGAGGAGCTGTGGGCGCGGCTGGGCTGGGAATACAGCGTGCACACCCAGCCCTGGCCCCAATATGACGCCGAGCTGGCGCGGGAAGAGTCTGTCGATCTGGTGGTGATGATCAACGGCAAGCCGCGCGAAACCATCGGCGTAGCGGTGGATATCGAGCAGGGGCGGGCGGAAGAGCTGGCGCTGGCGAGCGCGGCAGCCCAACGCAGCCTGGCCGGTAAATCGCCGCGCCGCATCGTCTATATCCCGGGCCGCAATGGCACAGACCCGAAAGTGAATATCGTGGTCTAGGGGCGGGGCGGACGCTTGCACAAGTTCGCATATCGCGCTATACTACTTGCGTCGACAGCCGCAAAAGTAATAAGGAGAGAGCATCATGCAAAACGGAATCATGGATATCGTCGTCAAGTACTGCGCCACTTGAGGACACCAACCCAATGCCGTCAGTTTGACGGACGAAATCTTGAACGAGCGCGATATCGAGTATTTCATCAGCAGTTGGAAGCTCGTTCCCGGCAGCGGCGGCGTCTTTGATGTCACGGTCAATGGCGAACTGGTTTTCTCCAAGCAAGAAGTCGGACGCCATGCCGAACCGGGCGAGGTCCGCGCCGCTATCAGCGCAGCGCTGGAGAAAATCCGCCCCGCCGATGTAGAAATGGCCGCCAGCTAAGCGCAGTTCTGCAATACAGCACAGGGACCGTTCGGGCAGCCGCGCGCTGTGAGGACGGTCTTTTTGATTCCGCTTGGCACGCTTGCCGCATTGGCGAAATCGTTATAAAATAAGATAGGGACATGAGCCGGGCTTTGTCTGGCTCGCTTCGTAATTTGACCAGCCTTCAAGGAGGAAGGGACATGAAACAATATGCAGTTTTGGCAATACTCATCATCGGCTTGCTGGCTCTGGGCAGCGGGCTGGCAGTGGCGCAGGACGATGGACACATCGTTGCGCGCATCATGGAACGCGGCGAGATGATTTGCGGCGTAAACGCGAGCCTGCCCGGCTTCGGCACGCAAAACGACGCCGGCGACTTTGTTGGTTTTGATGTCGATATTTGCCGCGCTGTGGCTGCCGCGATTCTCGGCGATGCAGACGCGGTCGCCTTCCGCCCCTTGACGGCTGCGGAACGCCCGACGGCGCTGGCTGGCGGCGAGATTGACATGCTCAGCCGCAACACCACCTGGACGCTCAGCCGCGACACAGAATGGGGCGCGACCTTTGGTCCGACCGTGTTCTATGACGGGCAGGGCATCATGGTTCAGATCGACTTTGGCGTGAACACCATCGGCGAGCTGGCGGAAGAAAGCATCACCATCTGCACCAACGCCGGCACGACCACTGAGCTCAACATCACTGACCTGCGGGACGGCATGATGGCGGACTGGGAAATCAACACCTTCCAGGAATTTGACGCAGTGATGGACGCTTATGAAGCCGGCGCATGCGACGCCGTGACGACCGACATGAGCGGTCTGCTTTCGCGCAAGGCTACGGCAGCCGACCCCGCCGCGCACCTCATCCTGCCCGGCACGATCAGCAAAGAGCCGCTTGGTCCGGTCAGCCCGCAGAGCGATGCGCAGTTCGCCGACATCATCCGCTGGACGGTCTGGGGTTTGATCAGCGCCGAGGAGTTTGGCATTGACAGCATGAACATCGGCGACTTCATGGACAGCGAGGATGCCGGCATCGGACGTCTGCTGGGCACCGGCGACAATGTCGCTGGCGAATACCTGGGCATCAACGATGAGTTCATGGTGGATGTCATCAGCCAGGTCGGGAATTATGGCGAGGTCTTCGACCGCCACTTGGGCCCGGACACGATCTTCAGCCTGGGACGCGGCATTAACGCGCTTTGGACGGACGGCGGCTTGCTCTATTCCGCTCCTTTCCGTTAGATCGCCCCCGGCTTTACCCAGGCAAGTTGAACATGAGGCGTGTCGTCTGTCAGGCGACATGCCTCTTTTTTGCATGCGCGCCAACCGCCGCAAGCAGTCAGTTCATTTTTCTGTGCCCTGCCAGGTTATGATTGACCAAAATTTGTCTCGCGCGGCGCTTTCGCTTACAATCCAGATCGTGAGGCAGGGGACGGGCTGGTGACGCGGATCAGCCCCCGCCGACCGCCGCAGGCACAGCGCAGCTTTCGCAGGAACGAACGTCAATGGCTAGAGCCAAGCCCTCACAAAACGCGAATGTGTTGCCACCCATCTTGCGGGACGGACGCATTTTGCAGGGAATCGCGCAGATCCTCTTCGTGCTGGTCGTGCTGGTCGTATTCAACGACCTGGCTGGGCGCATCAACACGGCGCTGGACGCCACCAACCAAACGCCCAATTTTGAATTTCTTCAAAACCGCGCTGGCTTTGGTCTGGCCGATGCGGGCGATTATTCGTCCAACGATCGCTATATTGACGCCTTCAGCGTCGGCTTTATCAACACCATGCGCGTCGTTTCGCTGGGCTTGCTGGCGACGACGCTGCTGGGCATGCTGGTTGGCGTGCTGCTGCTGAGCCGCAACTTCCTGGTTCGCAATATCTCGCGCGCCTATATTGAAGTACTGCGCAACACGCCCATCCTCTTGCAAATATTCGCCTGGTATTTCATCGTCATCTTCGCCCTGCCGCCGCAGCAAGAATCGATCGCGCTCCCCCAAGAAGGCATACGCAATCTCCCCCTGCTGCAATATGTCTTTTCGCTCTTGTTGATCGCTGGCATCTGGCAATTCAGCGGCAGCTTGCGGCGCAAAACCTGGCGGATGCTCACGCGCGAAATCGGCATCGCCATCATCATCGTGCTCAACCTGCTGGGCATTCAACTGGTTGGCAGCGGCACGCCAGTCGAATTCCTGCCCGGCATATACATCAGCATCAAGGGCGTGGCGATCTTCGAGTTGATTCCATCGTCGCTGTTTGGCGAGTGGATGGTCTATGTGGTCATAGGCATCGTTGTCGCGGCGGCGCTTTGGCGTTATTTCGGCTTTATCACCGAGTCGACCGGGCGGCCTACTCCGCGCGCCAGCGGCGTGATCATCAGCGTGGCCGGCTTTACGCTGCTGGGCTGGCTGATCATGGGCATGCGTCCGACGCCGTCAGTCATCAATGTCTATAACGACGACCGCGATGCCTTTGTCGAGATGTCTTACGATGATGCTTTTGAGTCGGGCTTGTTGACGATCGAGCAAGAACTGGAATACACGCGCCAGCCCTTGCTTTACCGTCCGCCCACGCTGGATCGCCGCGGCCGCAATGTCGAAACGGGCATTGAAATCTCGCCGGCTTATCTGGCTGTCTTCCTGGGCTTGGTCATCTATACATCCGCGTTTATCGCCGAGATCGTGCGCGCCGGCATTCAAGCCGTGCCCAAGGGTCAGCTGGAAGCATCGCGAGCATTGGGCATTTCAAAAGGCGACATGCTGCGGCGCATCGTGCTGCCCCAGGCATTGCGCGTCATCATCCCGCCCCTGGGCAACCAATATCTGAACCTGGCGAAGAACTCCAGCCTGGCGATCGCCGTCTCGTATACAGACATATTCCAGGTGACGAACACCATAATCAATCAGAGCGGGCAATCCGTAACCGGCATCTTGATGGTTCTCTTGTCCTACCTCGTTATCAGCCTGGCGATTTCGCTGGCGATGAACATGGTCAATCAGCGCTTCCAGATCGTTTCGAGGTAGGCGATGGCAGATCACAGCGTTGACGCTAGCAAGACCATCATCAACCACGCCGACGAGCCGACGCTGCCGCCTCCGCGCGCCGAAGCGGGCATAAGCGGCTGGCTGCGCCAAAATCTCTTTGGCTCGCCGATGGATATCGTCGTCAGCGCGCTGGCTTCGCTCTTGGTCGTGGCGCTGGCGGTCGGCTTCTTTGATTGGGCTGTGAGAAGCGGCAACTGGTTCGCCGTCATCAACAACCAGCGCCTGCTCATGATGGAATCTTTCGAAAACGCCTTCGAATGGCGGCTGGCGATCGTCGTGCTGCTATCGGCTTTTTTGACCGGCATCAGTCTGGCTGCCTGGGGGCGGGCTGCTGCACGTGTGCTATCGATGCTGACGCTGGCGGTCATTGTGGTGGTGGCGCTGCTGCCGCCGCTTATTGACGCGAGCATCGACCAGCCCAAGTCGTATTTCGCAGCTGGCAATGTGGACATCATCGACCGAGCTTCTGCCTTGACGCCCCAGAAAGACCTGGCATTCATCGCCGCGGCTGGCGAAACCGTGTCTGTCAGCCTGGCCCTGGACGAAGTCGCCGATATCGAAACCCTGCGCGGCTTGGCCGGCTTCAGCGACCGGGCGACCAACGCGCTGGCAAATGCTGCCAACAACCGCATCGAACAGCAGCATATTACCGGCGAGACATTCGACCGCATGCTCAGCCGCGAGCTGACCGAGTCGCTGGAAGAACGCACACGCTTGAGCATCCGCACCTTCCGGCGCACCAACGACATGCTCGCCTCGACCCGCAATTTCGTAGTAACCACTGGTGCACGATTGACCCAGCCCGATGCGACAATCGCAGAAATGCGCTGGTGGCTGGGCAGGCTGAAGGCAGCCGCGCGCGCGACCGACCCGCGCCAAACGACGATTCTGGACGCGATCGCCCCGCTGGAAGATGGCATCAAGAATCTGTCGGTCAACGATGCGCTGCCGGCGCAGCTGCACGAAGCGCTCGCCAACTTGACCGCCGCCACGCTCGCCAGCGACCAACTGGAAGACCTGGGCGAGCTGCTGGTCGTGCAATTGTCCGAAGACCTGATCGGCGAACCCGACCAGCGTGATGATGACGAGGAACTGATCAACCCGTCTGTGCGAGAAGCCGCCTTCTTGCGCGACATGTTCGTGCGCCTGCTGACGCCACAATCCGTGCTGGATATTTATCAGCTGGGGCAAGCGCCAATGCAAGTCGCCATACGCGATGCCCGCAGCCTGGAAGCCCTGGCGGACGGTGTGCTGAGCTCTGCTGGCGACCGACTGACATTCGAAGTCCCGCGCGACGGCTGGTACATCTTCAGCAAAGATGCAGCCGATGGCCACACGGGCAGCGCCATTTTGGCTGTCGAGGGCATTTTCCCTATCGTCGAGCGCACGCTCAGCCCCACTGAATCGCGATTTGTGCGCGTCAATGACAATGCGTTGCTCATAACGGAATCGCGCCCGCAGATTGACGGCAAAAACATCCCCTTTGTGGTGCTGATAGACAACCAATTCCGCGGCTTCCGCGACTTGCCGACCTACCTCATCCACTTCATTCCGCCTTTCTTCAACCAGGTCGAGGCGCTGCTGCTGCCCTTCTTCATCACGGTCGTGTGGGGATTTGTATTCGGGCGCGGCATGGCGCATATGCTCGGCGAGCAGTCGGTCTTTAATGCGCGCGAGAATCGCTTGGTGGTCGTGGCCTGGTCTCTTTCGCCCCTGTTGCTGTTGATCGCCTACTTCGTGTTGGTGGATGGCGGCGGCTTGACAGGCATTCCCAGAGTCGCGCTGCAATTGGCGGCGGCATTTGGCGTTGTGGAGCTGGCGCGGCGCATCGAAGCCTGGCTCAGCCGCAGCAACACGGGCGAAGACGCGGAAGGCTCGTTGAATCGGCTGCTGCTGTATGGCTGGGTCACATTCCCCTTTGTCATGTATGTGATGGCATCGGGAGTGGGCGGGTTGTCAGGCGCGGCATTGGCCAGCGGCTTGGCGGGCTTGCTCTGGCTGCTGGTGATGCTGTGTGTGGGCATGCTGTACCGCGGGACGCTGGGTTATGCGCTTCTGGCTGGCGGATTCTTCTTGCCGCTGCTCGGCGGGCATATTGTCAACCTGGTTTGGTCGGGCTGGACGACAGAGTCCATTTCGTCATTGGCGCTGTGGCTGGCGCTGGCGGCTTTGGGCATGCTGGCGGGGCTTCGTGGCGAGGCGATGCGCAGCAGCCTGCCCCTGTCGGTCAAGCGCGCGGGTTATCTGCTCGGCTGCCTGGCTTTTGTTTTTGTATTTGTCGATATCAACTTGCTGGCTGGCGATGATATGTCGGGCTTGCTGGCGGGCGCGGCATTTGCGCTTTGGCTGGGCTGGATGTTCTTCAGCGGCGTTCTGCAGTGGAACTCGAACCGCATCATCACTGGCTTGCTGCTCTTGACCCTGCTGTGGCTGGGCGCCTGGACATCGCTGGATCGCACATCCAGCGTGCTCTTCATCATCTGGCTGGCGGCGGGCGCATTTGCATTCAAACGCGGCGAGTCGGAACAAGGCGCGCTGGGCAGCCGCAAGGGACCTGCTGGCGCGCTGATGAACAGGCTGGGCAGCACGCCCATACGCAGTCTGGCTGTGTCGGGCATATTATGGCTGGCGGCGCTCTTGCTTTTGCCAAGTCTGATAACCGGGCTGGAAGCGCAGGGCATTTTACAAACATCGGCGACTGACCTGATGCCTCTATCGGACAAGCGGCTGTGGGGCGGTTTGATGCTGACCATGCAGCTGACGATATTGGGCGTGGGCGCATCTTTCCCGATCGGCCTGGCTTTGGCGCTGGGACGGCGCAGCTCTTTGCCAGTCGTCAAGACGGCTTGCATCCTCTACATTGAAGCGGTGCGCGGCGTCCCGCTTATCACAGTGCTCTTCATGGCGACGCTGCTGGTGCCGCTGATCGATCCCACGCTGGCGACAATTGAAGGGGCTGTGCGCGCCTGGGTGGGCATCACCATGTTCAGCGCGGCGTACCTGGCAGAAAATGTGCGCGGCGGCCTGCAGTCGATCGGGCGCGGCCAGACCGAAGCAGCCCAGGCAATCGGCTTGTCCACCTGGCAGACGACCCTGCACATCTTGCTGCCGCAGGCTTTGCGAGCGGTCATCCCGGCACTGGTCGGGCAATTTATCTCGCTCTTCAAAGACACCTCGCTGGTCTACATCGTAGGCTTGGCAGAGATCCTGGGCATCGCCCAACGCATCGTCGCCCAGCCCGAATATTTGCAGCGGCGTCAGGAAACATTTCTGTATGTCGCCATCGTTTTCTTCGTCTTCAGCTACATCATGTCCTACATCAGCCGCAAGGTAGAAGCGACTGGTTCGGGCGCGGTGCGAGCAGAACGGCTCTAGGCGCGGCGCAGCCAGCAAAGCGGAGGCAAATAATGGAAGCGGACAGCAAGCAAGTTATGGCGGGCGACGAGCCCATCATCATCTGTCGCGAAATGAACAAATGGTTCGGCGAATTCCATGTTTTGCGCAATATCTCGCTGGAAGTGATGCCGCAGGAAGTGCTGGTCATCATTGGTCCGTCTGGCTCGGGCAAATCGACCTTCATCCGCTGCATCAATCGGCTGGAAGAACACCAGGACGGCACCATCATCGTCGATGGCATCGAGCTGAGCCACGATGTACAGAATATCGCCGAGATCCGCCGTGAAACCGGCATGGTTTTTCAGCAATTTAACCTGTTCCCGCATCTGACGGTGATCGACAACATCTCGCTCGCGCCGATGAAAGTGCGGCACTGGGCGCGCGACAAAGCCGAACAACGGGCTATGGAATTGCTGGAGCGCGTCGGCATCCCCGAGCAAGCCTACAAGTATCCCGGGCAACTTTCCGGCGGACAGCAGCAGCGCGTCGCCATCGCCCGCGCCCTGGCCATGGAGCCGAAGATCATGCTCTTTGACGAGCCGACATCGGCGCTCGATCCCGAGATGATCAAAGAAGTGCTGGATGTCATGAAAGAGCTGGCGCGCACGGGCATGACCATGCTGGTCGTGACCCACGAGATGGGCTTCGCGCGAGAAGTCGCCGACCGTGTCATCTTCATGGATATGGGACGCATCGTCGAGCAAGGACCGCCGGAGAACTTCTTCAGCGACGAAATCACCCATCATCCGCGCACGCAGGAATTTCTGGATCAGATTCTGTAGCGCTTGGTCGCCAAAGACGCCGCCATGCGGGTCGATTTGGAGGAAAATGCGCAGACAGCCAGCATCGCCGCCTGCGCAAGCCAAGCGTCGTCTTATGCCTGCCCATACACTAGCGTGTCGGGATAGAAAGCCGCCCAGGCGAACCAGAAGTGCGGGAAGGCGTCTAACCATTCCAGTTCCGCGCCGGCCAGCTCGCCATCGACAGCCTCGCCAAATGCATTCCATACACTGCCAGTCTGTGCATCCACGAAGCCGCCGCTCTCGTCCAGCGCAAATTCCAGCGTCATGCCATCCAGCTCTGCTCGGTACAAGCCAGCCGTGCCGATGTCGCGCGCATTGTCGATGACGGCATCGCCCAGGGCGCTGGCAACGCCACCCTGATAAAAGATCACCACCGGCATCTGCCCAACGACATCGTTGATCACGCCATCGTCCCGCAGAATGGCAAATGGATAGGCAACCGCGATGTCATCGATATTCGCCGCCAGCACATGATCCACCGGCGAGGGCAGACGCGGATCGATTTCGCCGGCAAACAAGAAGGGACGCCCCGGGCGGCTGTCATATCCGCGATAGGGATTCATGCCATATTGCCGGCCGTAACCAGTATCGCGCGACATCACCAGTCCATCCGCATGCCGCTGGGCATAGGCGCCAAAGCTGATCACCTGCGATGGCACAATATCCAACAGCACGCCAGCATGCTGCCCAGCCAGCCCTTCGCCGGTCAACTGCTGCCACCAGGTTTCGGTCTGCCGGTCATACATGACCAGGTCGCTGTTGCGAAGCATGCCGCTCACGCCGAAGTCCAGGACAGCCTCGTCTACGCGCCGGTCGAAAGCGATGGCGCTGTTGCACAAGGGGCAGAAGGTAACCGCCACAGGCAGGTCGCCGATCTGGTCGTTGGCGATCTCGTGAAACATGAGGATCGCCAGCGGATAGGCGCGCGCTTCGCCATCGATTTCCAGCGCGATCACCGGCGAGCGGTCGACCAGCCAGGTCCTCGCCTCTTCGACCGTTTCCATGCGCGGGTCGGTGACAGCCGGGATGCCATCTGCTCGGATTACCACCCGGATTTCGCTGAAGTCGACGTTGCTGTTGCAGAAGTCGGTACTCCAGTTGCTGGTGCGCAGGTTGCGCGGCGCGCAGCTTTCATCGGCCTGGGCATCGGTGAGCAAGGAACCGCTGATGACGGCGACAAGCACCGCCAGGGAGCTCAACAGCAGGGCAAATGTACGCAAAGGCAAGGTCTTGAGCATATCGTCTCTCTTTCTGATCTGATTCTTCTGGATAGCGTAACGCATACTGATTACGACGCGCTTACGCGGCTTGTCTCTGCTCGCTCGCTGCTATACAATGGCGCTTCCAGGAAATGCGGGACAGATGATTGCAGGCGCGCATGCAAATGGTGGCGAGGCTGTTTGCCTGGCTGTTGATAGCGACTGGTTTGGCTTTGGCGCTCTTTGGCTTGCTGATCGACTTCATCTTGCCGTCCAGCAGCCCTGGCATCAGCCTGCCCCAACTGTTGATCGCTGCTGCGGGCCTTGGGCTTGCGGCGCTGGGTCTGTTTCTGCGGCGCGACAAGTTTCGGCAGCGGCTTGCAAACGACCTGCGCGCGAACCTTGGCAAAAGCGCGGTGATCACTGCGCTTACCATAATTGTTCTGGAAGTGGCGTTGACTCAGTTGGGCTTCGCGGCTTATTTCGACACCGATCTGCCGCCCTTCAATGGCAAAGCTCTCTACTGGTTCGACTGCAGCGAGGAGGGAGGCTGTCGATATGACCCGGCCATGGTGAGCGCGGCTTGCGATCGACAACCAACTGCTGGCGCTGCTCGTCCCAAGCAGGAATGATTTGGCGCAGTTGACGGATGAATACACTGCAGCAATCGCTTTGATGCGCGACCTGGCGATTCCCTATATGGAAGTCATTCACATGTTGGATGCGGACGCCGATTACAAAGCGCTCGACAATCACTGCAGCAACAGCGGGCACAGGATAGTCGGCGAGCTTCTGGCGGAGTGCATCGAGGCCTTCTTCGCCGCGGGCAGCTTGTCCGCCTGCGATTCTGTTATAATCCCCTGATCATGGCAAAACGGCACAGCACCTATATTTGCGGCAATTGCGGGCGGCGCAGCGCTGGCAGGTTCAAAATCTGCCCGCAATGCAAGCAATTCGACACCCTGCAAGAAGTGGTCGAGGAGCAGCGGACATCATCCCGGCGCTCGATAGCCCGTTCAACATCGCAGCGCATCCCGCAAGCCCTGGCCGAGATCGACCCGCGCGCCGAGCCTCGCATCCACCTGCCTATCGCCGAATTCAACCGCGTGCTGGGCGGGGGATTGGTACCAGGCAGCTTGATCTTGCTGGGTGGCGAGCCCGGCATCGGCAAATCGACGCTTGCCCTGCAGCTTTCGGCAGAGATGGCGCAGAGCGGCGGGGCAGTTCTCTATGTCAGCGGCGAAGAAAGCGCGCGCCAGCTCAAACGCCGCGCCGACCGACTGGGGCTGGATGCGGGGGAGCTTTACCTGCTGCCAGAAACCGACTTGGCGAATATCATCGCGCAGACGCAGGCTCTGCAGCCGAGCTTGCTGGTGGTCGATTCTATCCAGACGACCCGCCACGCCGCCTCCGAATCCCTGCCTGGTTTGCCCGCCCAGGTGCGTCAATGCGCCGGCGAACTGCAGCAATTGGCGAAGTCCAGCGGCATCAGCGTCATGCTGATCGGACATGTGACCAAAGATGGCAGCATCGCCGGTCCGCGCGTACTGGAGCATATCGTCGATGCCGTGCTTTATCTGGAAGGCGATCCTTTCCAGCATTATCGACTGCTGCGCGGGGTCAAGAATCGCTTCGGCGCAACCAGCGAAGTCGGCGTATTTGAAATGCGCGGCAGCGGCCTGGTCGAAGTGCCCAACCCATCAGAGGCTTTCATCGAAGAGCGGCTGGTCACGGCCTCCGGCTCGGCGATTGCCATCACGCTGGAAGGCACGCGCCCGCTGCTGGTGGAGCTGCAAGCCTTGACGAGCCCAACGCCTTTCAGCAATCCGCGCCGCACTGCCAATGGCGTCGACTCCAATCGTTTGCAGTTGATCAGCGCCGTGCTCAGCAAGCGCCTGGGCTTGAAGCTGTGGGAGCAGGATATCTTCGTCAATGTCATCGGCGGCTTGAAAATCGCTGAACCGGCCGCGGATCTAGCGCTGGCATTGGCGATCGCATCCAGCTATCACGATAGCCCCTTGCCCGCCGATCTGGCTGTCGTGGGCGAGGTGGGGCTGGGTGGCGAGCTGCGCCGGGTCGGTCAGTTGGCGGCGCGGCTGTCCGAAGCGCAGAAAATCGGCTTCAAACGAGCGCTGGTGCCCCGGCTGCGGCGGAATATGGATCTGCCCGGCGGCATAGAGTTGATCCAGGCGCGCAACCTGGCCGAGGCGCTGCGGGCGACACTATCTGCCAATTAAGGATATTTGCGGTTGAGCAGGCGGGCATAGGGGATGGTCTCGCGCACATGGCTCAATCCGCAGACCCAGGCGACTGTGCGCTCGATGCCGATGCCGAAGCCGGCGTGGGGCACGCTGCCAAACTTGCGCAGGTCGAGATACCATTCATAGGCTTCGCGCCCCAAGCCCATCTTGTCGATATTCGCCGTTAACAGATCGTGGTCGTGGATGCGCTCGCTGCCGCCGATGATCTCGCCATAGCCCTCAGGTGCCAGCAGATCGACGCTGCGGCAGACTTCTGGTCGTCCCGCCACCGGCGTCATATAGAAGGCTTTGATCGCGGTGGGGTAGTGATAGACGAAGACCGGCTTGTCGAATAATCCAGCCAGCGCCGTCTCGTGCGGGCTGCCAAAATCTTCGCCCCATTCAATAGCCAGTTCGGCTTTGCGCGTCGGGTCATCGGTCTGGTCGCGCAGAGCCTGCAAGCGCTCGACCGCTTCGTCATAACTGATGCGCGCGAAAGGCGCTTCTATAGCGCGCAGCTTGTCGGTGTCGCGCCCGATTATGTCCAGTTCCTGCTGGTGTTTTTCCAACGCCTGCGCCACCACATACGCCACCATGCCTTCTTCTATGTCCATCAGCTCTTCCAGCGAGCAGAAAGCGATCTCTGGCTCGAGCATCCAGAATTCAATCAAGTGACGGCGCGTCTTGGACTTCTCGGCGCGGAAGGTCGGTCCAAAACAATATACCTTGCCAAAAGCCGCGATATTGGCTTCGTTGTAGAGTTGCCCGGTCTGCGCGAGGAAAGCCGCCTCGCCAAAATAGTCGACCTCGAAGAGCGTAGTCGTCTCTTCGCCGGCCGCCGGCGTGATGATCGGCGTATCGACCAGCAAGAAACCTTCATTGTCCAGCCAGTCGCGCATGGCTTTGATGATGGTGGCGCGCACGCGCAATATCGCCCACTGCCGATTGCTGCGCACCCACAAATGGCGGTGATTCATCAGGAATTCGGTGCCGTGCTCTTTGGGCGTGATGGGATATTCTTGCGCCAGCTGCACCAGCTCCAGCGAGCGAATGCCGATTTCATAGCCGCCGGGGAGGCCGGGCGCGCGTTCATCCGCCCGCACGACGCCATGCACGATAATCGCCGATTCCTGCGTCAAGCCCCGCGCCAGTTCAAAGTCCTCAGGCTGCATCTCGCGCTTGAAAGCCACGCATTGCGCTTGCCCGCTGCCATCGCGCAGCAAGATGAATTGCAGGCGGCCCTTGCCCGTGCGGCTGTAGACCCAGCCCCGCAATGTAACCTCTTGCCCGGCGCATGCGGCGATATCCTTGATGCGAATGAGCTGGCTCAATTATCGTGTCCTTCCGCGCTTTGGCGCATTGCCGCTGCAAATTATAGCATAGCCCGCGCGTCGATCACCTCGCCGACAGCCGCCCGCAGCAGCCGGTCGTGCAGCGCCAGCCCCAGCCCGCGCCGGTCGGGAGCTCTCGCCAGGATGACCGTCACGCCAGCCTTGTCAAGCGCGCGCAATCCGGCAAAGAGTCGTTCCGCCGCTTGCTCGCTGTTGCTGCCCAGGCTCTCGATTCGGTTGTCCAGATCCTGGAATTGCTCGGCATCGCGCTGGCTGAGCAGCAATCCGACCCCCCTGTGTCTGGCGATTTCGGCGCGCATGGCAACATATACCGCCGCATCATCGCCACGAAAAAGCAGCAGGCGCGCTCGTGGCGAATAATGCTTTAGCAGCGTGCCGGGCGCAGGAACAGCTGCATCTGCATCGTCGGCAAAATGCGGCGTATATTGCAAGTCGGGCAGCAGCGAGCGCAATGCCTCCAGCGAGATTCCGCCTGGTCGCAGCAGGCGCGGCGGTTCGTCCACCAGGCTGACGATGGTCGATTCGACGCCGATGCGCGTGGCTCCGCCATCCAGCACCAGATCGACTTTGTCCGCCAGATCGTCCAGCACATGCTCTGCGCAAGTCGGGCTGGGGCGCGAGAAGGTATTGGCGCTGGGCGCTGCGATCGGCACGCCGGCCGCTTTGATCAAGGCGCGAGCCACAGCGTGGTCGGGCATGCGCAGGGCGACTGTATCCAGGCCGGCGCTCAGGTTGTCGGGGATGCGCGCGGACTTCCGCAGCACCAGAGTCAGCGCGCCGGGGAAGAAGCGCCGACACAGCAGTTCGCTAGACGCCGGCACATCGCTCGCGACCTGTGGCAGCTGCGCCATCTCGGTGATGTGCACGATGAGCGGGTCGCTGGCCGGGCGTCCTTTGGCGCGGAAGATGCCGGCCACAGCTGCCGCGTCCCAGGCATTCGCGCCCAAGCCATAGACCGTCTCGGTGGGGAAAGCCACCAATCCACCGGCGCGGATGACAGCTGCCGCCTGCGCGATTTGAGCTGGATCGGGCGTCTGCGCATCGACTCGCAAAACGGGCGCGCTGCCGGGCATGGCTGTGGATATCCTTTCTGCGCAGGGCGCTTTGCTGGCGATGTCCGATCATAGCCTACTCGCTCATCCCGAAATGGCTAGGGCAACTGCATAGCGTGCTGGGCAGAAGCGAAAGCAAGTTATAATAAAAGCAGAGCGTAGCCAACCTGGAAAGGAATTCACCATGACCATTTTGGTAACTGGCGCAGCTGGCTTTTTGGGCAATCTGCTCGTAAAACGTCTGGTTGCCGATGGGCAATCCGTGCGCGCCCTGGTGCGCAGCGCCGCCAAAGCCAAGATCCGCCTGGGCGACCTCGCCGACCGCATCGAGATTGTGCCGGGCGATGTTACGCGCCCCGACAGCTTCGAGCCTGCTATGCAAGGCGCGCGCGCTGTGATTCATACTGTCGCCATCGCGATGGAAAAAGGCGGACAGACCTACGAATCGGTGAATTATGAAGGAACGCGGAATGTGCTGCGAGCAGCGGAGGCGGCTGGCGCGCAGCGCTTCATCAACATCAGTCAAAATGGCGCAAAAGCCGACTTGCCTTATCGCTTCCTGGCCAGCAAGGGACGCGCGCAGGAAGCTGTGGCAGCCTCGACCCTGGCCTGGACTGCGCTGCGGCCATCGGCGATATTCGGCGCGCAGGACGAATTCTTCAATACTTTCGCGCGCCTGCTGAAAATCACGCCCGTCATCTTCCCGCTCATTGACGGCGGCAAAGCGGAGTTCCAGCCCGTTTCGGCGCATGATGTCGTAGAAGCAACGCTGCGCTGCCTGGAGGACGATTCGACCATCGGCGCAGAACTGGCGCTGGGCGGTCCTGAAGCGCTGACGCTGGGCGAGATCGAGCGCCGCGTGCTGGATGCGACTGGCAGTTTGCGCCTGCTGGTGCCCGTGCCGGCGTCTCTGCTGCGGCCCGTCGTGGCTTTGATTCAAAGGCTGCTGCCCGGCTCGCCCGTCAATACCAGCCTGCTGGAGCTGCTGGCTGTGCCCAACACCGTGCCCGAAAATGCGCTGGTCACGCGCTTCGGCATGTCGCCGATCCCTTTCGCAGGCGAGCATATCGCCTACCTGCGCGACAACACGCTGGGCGATACGCTGGCGAAATTCTTCGGCAACGCCACCATTAACTAGCGCAGCAAACGTTCATACAGCTGCATGTGGGCATCTGCGGCGGCGGCAATTGAGAATGTCTCCAGGACGCGCCGTCTGCCCGCAGCGCCCATCTGCTCCCGCAAGTCGGCGTCATTCAGCAAGCGCAGAACGCCCGCCGCAAGCGCATCGGCATCGCCGGCATCGACCAGGTAGCCGGTCTCGCCATGCACGATCGTTTCGTTCGGACCGCCGCGCCGCGTGCTGACGACTGGCAGTCCGCAAGCCATCGCTTCCAGATTGGCTATGCCATAACTTTCGAAGTCCGATGGGCAGACGAAGATATCGGCCGCCGCATAAACTGCTTCTATATCATGGCGGAAGCCGATATATTTCAGCGAATCGCGCAGAGCCGGCTGCTTGTCGGCGCGCTCCAGAATCTGGTCGCGATAACGCTGGTCGGCAGTCACCCCAAAAACATCATCGCCCGCCACAATGAAGCGCGTTTTGGGCTGGGCTTTCAAAACTTGCTCAGCCAGCGCCTGAAAAATATGATGTCCCTTGACTGGCTGGAAACGCGCCACCATCGCCACCACCAGCGCATCGTCAGCAATGCCCAGCTCGCGCCGCAGACCGCTGCCCAAGCCAGGCCGAAAGCGCGCGCTGTCGACGCCCGTGTAGATGACCGGCAACTGGTTTATGGGCATGAAAGGGGGCGAACCCAAAAATCCAGCGCGGATGGCACGGCTGCGCGCCACAGCCGGCACTGACCGAAAGAATGCCCGCTGCCAGGCTTTCGGCTCGAACCACCAGCCCCACACCGTCCACAGCACGGGGGCGCTCAGTCGCCGCGCCGCCGCTGCGATGAAGGGCAAGGTGTGATAATCGCTGTGCACCAGGTCGATGTTCTGTTCTGCCAGCAAGTCTGCCATGCGCCGCACGACGGGGAATCGCGCCCACAGTGCCGGCACGAACCAGGTCGAAGCGCCGCGATAGGGCAGGGCATGCGCGCCCCAGCCTTCTGCTCGCCATCTTTGGGGGAGTTTGCCATCGGCGGGCACGAGCAGCTGTGCTTCAAAGCGCGAATGATCCAGCGCTCCCGCCAGCGTGAGCAGGTCCGTTTCGCCGCCGCCCAGCCCTGTATACCAGGATGCGTAGAGGATTCGCTTCATGCCGCTCACAAGCAAAGGGGGCGCGCGTTGTACTGCTCGCGTTCGGCGCAGGTCAAGCGACGCGGCTGATATTCGCTTTCGATGCGCTCCAGCAGCGAATCGATGTTTTCCAAAGTCCACAGCCGGAAGACATCATCTGTGTCGCGCGTGACGAAGTGCGCAGCATCGGGACTGTAGCTGAAATCCACGATCGGCAATCCGTGCGAGAAGCGCGCCTCGAGCTCGCCCGATGCGCTATGCCACAAGAGCAACTCGCCCCCAACCGCCGCCAACAGCCGTCCCGCGCCCGGCAAGACCGCCAATTTGCTCGCTGCCAGCGATTCGCCCGCCATACGCCGTCGCAGCCTGCCATCGGTCGTATCGAGGAGGATGATGCTCCCGTCCGATTGCGCCAGCGCCAGCGATGCGCCATCCGCTGCCAGCGCGCCCAGCCTGACATTGACCAACAGATGCCGCTGCGCCGAATAATCGTCCAGCGACAGCCGGGTCAGCACGGCCAGCCCTTCGTCCAGCGGCACAAAGAACACCAAATCATCGTCGTGGAAAGCTGCCTGGGCATCGGCAGCCACCTCCAGCGGAAATGCAGCCAGGCTCGATCCGTCTTGCGCATCCCACAACAGCGCCATTTCGGCATGCAAGCTCACGAAGCGTCGTCCGTTCGCCGCGAAGACGACATCGCGCGCCGGGCCAGCATCGCCCGTGCCCAAAGCTTGTGGCTCGGCAGATTCTGCGTTCAGCAGCCAGGCGATTCTGTCGTCGACAGCCACCAGCGCGCTGCCGTCCGCCGCCAGATACAGCGCACGCAGATTAGCGAGCGGCGCCGGCCAGCTGTGGATTTCTGCGCCAGAGTCGGTCGCATAAATTGTCGCGCGCGCATCGTCCAGCGTCACGAGCTTGTCGCCTGCGTGGGCGATACTGTCGCCAGGCAAGTTGGAAATGGGTTGGTTTGCCAGGTCGCGCAGGGAGATGCTCTTGTCAAGCGCGACCACGAGACGCTCGCCGACCAGGCTTGTTCCCGGCAGCGCCCCATGCAGCATGCTTGCCGGCTGGTCTGCGACAGGTTGGCTGGTGTCCAGCGCCGCGCTGTATACATCGGGGGGTGCCAGCGCGAAGGGATCGCCGCGCAACGCGCTTTGTGCCGCGGCATCCAACTGTGCCGCGATCAGCCGCAGCAGACGATGCGCCGAGCCGGGATCTTCCAGCGCTGACTGCGCCTCCCATGTCAACGCTAGCGCCAATTCTGTATCGCCTGCCTTCAGCGCTTGTCGCCCCGCGTCCAGCAGGCGCATGCCATCACTGGAACGCATAGGCAGGTGGGCTTGGGTGGCGCGGGCAGCCGTGGCGCGGGCTTGGGCGGTGGCTTGCGCTTCGACGGCCGCGACTGTGGCTGCGCTGGCTGTTGCGCCGACCGACTCGCTGATGCGCGCGCTGGTTGCCGCGAGCTGGTCGATCAGCCCGACTGCGCCCTCGCTGGCAGTTGTAGCGGCAAGCGCGATCTGTGTTTGGGCGGCTTGAGTCCGGGCGGCAGCAGCTCCCCTGCCGGAGATCGCCCCGGCCACGATTTGCAGCAGAAACGCGCCGACAGCGACCAGTATCAGCGCCGCGAATACCAGGCTCAGCGAACGCGCCCGCGAACCCGTCCGCCCACGAATGCCGCTGCTGCGTCCTCGGCGGCTGCTGTGAATGAACTCGACTTGCAGCTGCGATGGTTTGGGTTGACGTTTGTTTGCGCCAGCCAGCCAGCGCCGCGCCTCTTCCCAGCGTTGTGCCGGCAGCAAGTGTTCATTTCTGCGACCGCTCGACCGCCAGCACTCGGCCGCCACCAGCAGCTGCGTATGCAGCCGCAGGTCTTCATTGATCTCCAAGTGCGGTCGAAGCTGCTCAATTCGCTCGACTATATCGTCCTGATCGCGAAAGAACAGGTAGGCGTTGTCCACGATAGCCGGATGAACTTCGACGCTGATATCGTCAGTACGGATCAACGTTATGATGCGCTTGCTGTGGCTGACGGCGTGCTGGACGAGCTCGTTGCACAGCTGGCTTTCGGCGCTGGATTGCGAGAGCACGATCGCCACCGTGTAGGCTTGCAGGATGCCGGCTTTGAGCTGCGCGCTTTCTGCAGACAGCTTGCCGAAGTCGCTGTCGTCAAACCAGCAGTCGATGCCGCTCGCGCGCATTTGAGCCGCCAGCCGCCGCACGAAGACGATGTCGGCCGGGTGATAGATGCAGAATATGTCGTGAAAGGCGATGTCGCTCAAAATCGAACCTGCCGGGCCGCCAGCGCAGATGCACTTCATTTTACAGCAATTTGAAATTGGTACGGCGCGTCAGGCGGTGGCAGGCATCCTTCGAAAGAAAAAGGGCGAACCAGTGGCTCGCCCCCAAAATGCTGTGTTGTCTGTCGCGGGAACTAGCCCCCGGCTTGATGCGTGACGCGCCCTGGCAGCTCGACATGCAGCGGGCTGTTCGCAGCGATGTAATCCGCCACGACCTGGTCGAGCGGACTGCCCTGGTCATAGGGATTCATGGCATTCGTTTCCAGGATGGAATAGCCGTCTCCACCGCTGCGCATGTAGTCGTTGGTGGCGACGCGGTAAACAGCGTCTGGATCCAACGCGCTGTATTCGCCGCCGCTCATCACTTCGGCGCTGACAATGCGGCTGCCGGCTTCTTGCGTGGCGTCAAAGGTATAGCGCATGCCAGCCACCTGCGGGAAGCGTCCGGCCGCGCCATCGACCACGGGGTTGCCATTTTCGTCGACATTCACCTGGCTGACGCCGTTTTCCAGCGCGGCCAACACATCTGCGCCGGTCAATTCCAGCGTGCTGATGAGGTTGCCAAAGGGCAGCACATTCAACACATCGCCCAGGGTGACTTCGCCTGCGTCGATATCCGCGCGGATGCCGCCGCCATTTTGGATCGCAATATCGGCGCCGGTGTTTTCCAATACGGCATCGGTGATGACGACGCCCAGCAGGCACTCTTCAATACGGCAGAGACGCGGGCTGGTGCCGGTCAGCGCCACGCTGGTCTCGCCCACGCGCTGCGAGGTCAGCTCGGCGATCGGCGCTGCCAAGTCCGCGATGAGATCGCTGAGTTCGGGGTCGGGCGTGATGTAACGGCTCAGCAAGATGGCATCGCCGTCCCAGTCGGTCAAGACCCCCGCGCCATCAAATTCGACATCCAGCCGACCCAGATAGATCGTTTTCGTATCCGCCTGCACGACCAGCACTGGCTCGCCACTGGCGCTTTCGAGCACGGTCGGATATTCGCCGAGCGCGCCGCTGTAGGTATTGCTGAGGAAGGTGTTGGTGTGCCCGCCGATTACAATATCGACGCCGCTGACGGCCTGCGCCACTTCCAGGTCCGGCGCATAGCCGAGATGCGAAAGCACGATGATTTTGTCGATGCCCTGCGCGGTCAAGCTGTCGACCTGCGCCTGGGTGATTTCAGCCAGGTTTTCGTGGAAGACGAGATCTTTGCTGGGCAGGTTCAGGATCACGGTGTCCGGCGTGGTCAGCCCGATGATGCCGATCGATTCGCCGCCGACATCCAGGACGACTGACGGCGCGACCACACCCGCCAGCCAGGGGTCTGCGCTGAAGTCGATATTGGCGCTCACCGTCGGGAAGTCCAGCGCCTGGACGAACTCCGCCAGTTTTTCGCTGCCTTCGTTAAATTCGTGGTTGCCCAGCACCAGCGCATCGTAGCCGATGGCGTTCATGATCTGCACGCTGTCTTCCCCGCGATATTGGACATGGAAGAGTGTGCCGGTGAAGCGGTCGCCGGCATCCAGCAGCAGATGATTGTCGACTTCGCCGCGGATCTGCTGGACAACTGTTGCTTGTCGCGCCGCGCCGCCATTTCCATCGCGCTGCGGTTCGTGGTGGCCATGCACATCGTTGGTGTGCATGATGGTCAGGGAATAGCTCTCGTCCTGCGCGCCCACAACGGACGCCAGCAGAACGAAGAGCGCGAATAGCCATAGCAACTTGCGATTCATGGGGGATTCTCCTTGTATCTGTCAGACGATTTCTGATTGCTGGGTGGACGGACAATACCTTATCAATCACAGGCTGCCTGCCCACGCGCAATTCTTTAAGAAATCGTTAAGACAGTATAGCAGGTGTCGACTGGCGTGGGGGGAATATGCGGGCGGATTGCGGGCGACAGCGTCAGATACCGTCGTACGGGCGATCCGCCGGGTCGCCCCCAAAATCAGCCGCAGTCCCCCTCCGGCTCGACATACGCGGCGGATATCCAGCCCTGCTCGCCGTGATAATCCACCTTGAACCAGCCGTCAGTCCGTTCCAGCGCGGTCAATTTAATCTGGCTGCGCAATGCGCCGATCTTCTTGCCATCGGGCGCGTCGCGGAAATTCAGCGAATACTGCAGCAGCACCATGCAATCGCTCAGCATCCTGCCCTGCGCAGAAGCCGCCTGCTGCTGAGGAGCCGGAGCGGACGGACCAGCCACCAGCGCAACCTGCCCGGCGCCATCAATCGTCGCGCAGAGCAAACCGCCGGCCTCGCTGAAGACGGGCAAATCCGAAACCGTACGCGGAATCGCAGTCGTGTCGATGAACTTGATTGCGCCGCTGTCCGCGCGGAAGCAGACCTGCGTGCCAGGCGTTACCCAGCCCCACAAATCCACCACCAGACTCGGCATGGCCGCGATGACATCGGGATGGCCAATCTCGCTGCCTTCCACGCGCTGGCAGCTTGTGCCAATGCTCGCTTTGCTCACCACGATGTCGGGCTGCAGGGTCTGGCAGCTTTGCTCGGGCGAATAGCGAATGACCGGAACGGCCGTCGGTTGGGCCACGCCTTGGCTGCCGCTTCTACTGGCGCTTCCACTGCTCCCTCCGGGACCCCCGACATCTCCGACATCAGAGCCTGGTGGCGCTGGCGGCGGCGGCGGCGGCGGATACTGGTATTCATAAGCCCCAATATCGCAGCGAACGCCACTGGGTCGCCTGCGTCCTCGCTGGTCCTGGTTGAGACCGCTGATGCAGGCAGCAGCGTCGACAGCCGGGCTGCTTTGCGACAAGGCGTAATAGCCGCTTGTCGCGCTGGAGGGCAATTGCGGATTGCCGCCGCTGCCGGATACGCCGGTGGGCGTTCCGCAGTTGCCGTCTCCGATGATATTCCCGACATTGGTGCTTAGCTGCGGCACATTGGTAAGGGTGCGCGAGCACTGCCTTTCGCTGGAATTGCCATAGATGATGCTGTTTTGCAGGTGCAGCTGGACGCCCGCCAGCACGAAGTGCAGCGCGCCTTCATTGTCATCATTGGCGCTTTGGTTTGGTTCGGCATTGCGATTGCCGGTGATCGTGACATGATTCAGCCGGATCGGTCTTTGCGTGGCACCGCTGCCGGTGCCGGGTATGTAGATGGCCGCGCCGCGTCCATCGGAGATGCCGGTTGCGTCGCCGGCTTTGTTGCCGTAAATGCTGGTGTTGTTGATGGTGACTTGCGCGCCTCGCCCAATATGGAAGGCGCCGCCATTCAATCTGGCTGAGTTGTTGAAGAAGGCGCTGCGGTTGATCGTCGCCCGGCAGTTGCCGGTCATAAAGATGGCACCGCCTTCGTTCCCCGCGTTGTTGAAAAACGCGCTGCCGCTGATGGTGAAACCGGCAACGTTGCAATACAAGCCGCCGCCGTCATTCGTGTTGCTCGAGTACCAGGCGGCGCTGTCGCGGACGGTGACGCCGTTCAGCGCTAACGCGGAGCCCTGCCTGTAACGGATGGCGCCGCCTGGGTTGGCCGCTGGCGCCTGGTTTTCGTTCAGCGTGAGATTGTTGATGGTCACAGAAATCCCGGCGGCGTCTATGGTAATGGCGCGATGGCTGTCCGCGCCGTTGATGGTGTTGTTATTGCCGTTGATCGTTATATTGCTGGTGATGGTGGGCAGGTCGGCAGTGAGCGTGATATTGGCGGTGATATTGATGGTGTCGGCTTCGCTGTTGCCGTTGGCGGAATTGATGGCGCTGACCAGCGTGGCGTGACTATTCGCAGTGAAGGTAGCGGCCTGGACCCGCGCCGCCGAAAGCAGCAGGAAGACCAGCGCGACGAAAATGAATTTGAGAAGAAGGGAAGAGCGAGAATCAAGTAAGCAGGTATTATCAAGCGATATTACGGGGGGGGGGGGGCGGGGGTAATGGTCATTGGCAGGAGAGTCCGCGCCGCGGCTGCCTTCGTCAATAGTTGCAAGGTCGCTGTTTTGATGCGCATGGCTGCAAACTCCATAGAATGTACCATAATCCCCATTAAAAATGCTATTTCCAATTTTGTCAAGTGATTGGGGGGAAATTGGGCAGGGCAATCGCAGCAAAAGAAAGTTCATGCTCTCTATGCCAAAGAACATGCGGGACCGGGCGGTTCCGACACGCTGGACCACCTTGAGCGAGCGGAGCGCTGGCGGCTGGCATGATCATCAGACCGCCTGTAAGGCTTGTCCGCTACTGGTGCGCAAAAAACAAGCGGAAATGAAAGAAGGTGCTAATTTAGAGTAAGAGCCGAACTCTCACATAAGGAGCTTACTCATGGATTTAGACACCTTCTTCACGACATTATACTGTTTCATTGACGATTGGTACAAAGAGAAGATGAGTGATCGAATGAAGCGACATCCGGGTCCCGCCTTGCAAATGAGTGATAGCGAAGTGTTGACGGTTGGGATTGCTGCGCAATGGCGTGTTGGTGTGTCCTGGCAATCCGAGCGCGGCATAGTGCGCTACATCCTGCAGCATGGTCGGTCGTGGTTTCCTCGGATGCTGAAGCATAGTCAGTTTAACAAACGTCTGCGGGATTTGTGGGCGGTTTTTGTATGTTTGCAACAAGAGTTGGCGCAGATGCTCAGCAGCGCCGCTTTGTTTGAGGTGGTGGATTGTACGCCCGTGCCACACTGCAGTTTGGGGCAAGCCAAAAGCCATGATCGCCATTGGCTTTACGGCAAAAAGGGACACGGCGGCAATCATGGCGGCTGGTATTACGGCGAGCAATTGCTGCTCTGCGCCAGCGACAGCGGGATCATCACCGGCTGGATGACCGGTCTGGCAAACATTGATGACCGCTGGCTAATGGAAGCGCTTGTGAGCAGCCGCCAGGGATGCAAGCGTATAAAAGAAATCGAATTGCCCAAGCATAGAACATATAAAACTCGCAGAATCCCTAGTTCTGAATCCATCAGCCCCGCCCTGTGTGCCGGAGATGATCGCGGCTCGACCTATCTCGCTGATGGCGGCTTCAGCGGGCTGCGCTGGATTAGGCATTGGCAACGAGAATATGGCGTTGAAGTTATCGCGCCACGAGCGAGCAACATCAAAGGAGACAAGCCCGGCAAAACCATGCGCTGGCTGCGCAAACACAGACAAATCATTGAAACTGTGATTGCCAGGCTCACCGAAATCTTTGGGCTGCATCGCGTCAATGCGCACAGTGAACTCGGCATGCTAACGCGAATAGCCGCTAAAACAGCTGCCTACAACATCGCCGTCCTATTCAACCGGCAGTGTGGACGACCAGATGGAGCGATGGCAACTCTCATCTGTTAGTAGCGGACAAGCCTTACAGTACGAGTTGTAGTGTGAGTTATGCGAAAAAGGCGATTTCACTTGCCTCGGCGCTGGCGAATCTGTCCGCGCCATTAACGATTTCTTGAATTGAGAATCTGCATCACGCGCAGCAGGAAGGCATTGCAGCAGGTATCGACATGGCAGCGCAGGTCCATCTGCTCGGTCCTGCGGTCATATACGCCGCTGATGGTGAACTTGGGCGCGCTGCCGTGTTTGCCACAAACCACAGCCGCAAACTTGCGCCGCAGCAAATCGCCTGTCGAACGCCGCGTGCCAGCAAACATCAACTCCAGTTCGCTCGAATCCAGAAAAGCATCGGGCAGCTCGGCTCCTGCGGCGCGCAGGTCGAATACGATTTGCGGCATTGTTTAGTCGATCATCTTTTGCCGGCGCTGCACAAGTTGAATGGTGAAGCCCCAGGGGTCGCGCAGAAAAGCCAGTCGGTCGCCATTGGCTCGGTTGTTGATGTCGCCATCCAGCGTCGCGCCAGCCGCCACCAGTTCTTGGCGTTTCGCCTCGATGTCATTGGCAGCAAAAGCCAGATGGAAGGTCACGGGGTGGTGCCGGGCATAGTCGATCACGCTGCCATCCGCATCGCTGTAGACCTCGATCAGGCTCTTGCCGGCGCTGTCGGCCAAGAAGTGAATGCAGGGCGGCTCGTCAACAGCGCGCACGATCCTCATGTCGAGGTTGGCGACATACCACTTTGCCAGCGCCCGCACATCGGGCACATTAAAGGCTATATGTTCCATTCGCATGATTGTCTCGCTTTCGGTCAGGTTGTCGCGTTTTTTAATCCAATTCAAAGCGTTCGCCGTCGGTTTCGAGCAGGTCGCCTTCGGATTCGTCGTCGATCTGCTGGCTGCGCAGCCAACTGACGCCCATCATGCCCAAAAAGGCAACGGCGATGCCCAGGAAGATGATCTCATCGTAGGGTCCCAGCGCGCCATGCGCCAAAATCGGGGGCATCTGCACATCCACTTATGGGGCGAACGCCGCAAATTATAGGTGCAAAGCGCTCGTTCTGCACGGGGCGACTTGGATTGGGGCTGCTTCTCCCTAACTTGTTGAGGCGCTTGCCTCTGTGTCTGCCGCGCCCTCTGTGGTTTAATCGTCGCGCAACCCCTTACAGAAAGAGTCCCGTCCGATGCAGATCCTCCGCGTAAGCCAGCTGCAGAAGTATTACGGCGCAAAGCCCATCCTCGACGAGGTCAACTTCGCCTTGAATCGCGGCGACCGGGCGGCGCTAGTTGGCGAAAACGGCGTGGGCAAGTCGACTCTGGCGCGGCTCATCTTGCGCCAAGAAGAGGCAGAGCGCGGCGATATCTGGCTGATGCCCGGCGCGATCCTGACCGCTACGCACGACCGCGCTTTCATCGAAAAAGTCGCTGCGACCATTTGGCGTCTGCGCGATGGCCGCTTGATTATCGAGCCGGTCTAGTCGTCGAGCGGGATTTTGAAGGCGGCTGACGCGGGCGGATCGTCTGCGGCCGGCTCGTCATTCTCCGAGCTGATATCAATCCGCACTGATCGTTTGCCCAGCTGCGGCAATATGCGGCGGCGCGCGGCTTTCCTGGCGGGCGGACGAACAGTAACCGCGACTTCATGCTCGTCTGCATCGGCAACAGAATCCGCGCGTGTTTTGCCTCCCTCCGACCCGTCGGGGGGACTGAGGGGGGTTGCATTTTCCAGCCTGGCGCGAATGTGTCGCACCACCTGCTTGATATCGTCTTCAAAGATATCCCACCGCGAAGGTGCCAAAGCCTCCAGCATCAATTCCAGCGCGTCCAGCACAGCCGCTTGATGCGCGCCCGTGGCTTCCAGCGCGAAGATCTGCCAAGCGCGCAGCGGACGATAATTCGGATGCAGTTGCAGTCCCGCCCGGGCGATTTCCAGCGCTTCCTGGTTTTCGTCCAGTTGATGCAGCGTCGCGGCGAGTTGCGCATACAAGCGCGGCAGATCTCTGGGCGGCAGGCTCTTCGCTTTGGGCGGCGCAAGCAGCTCGCGGTAATGGGGCAGGGCATTTTCGGGCACGCCGAATGCCAGCCAGCAATTCGCCAGCTCAAACTGAATGCGCGCATTTTCCGGGTAGGTCGCATGCAGCTGGCGGAAGTGTTCAATAGCGCCGCGCAATTTTCGCTGCTGCTTCAGGCGCAGCCCGCTGTCAATCAGTTCGCTGATGACTGCCACTTGGCATATCCCTCTCACAAGTTATGAATCAGTATAACACGCGCTATTCCGGCATCCTCTCGGCATCGTCATCTGGCGCGGGCACGACAAAACCTTCGTCCAGCCAGTTGCGCAGCCTGCCCGCATCGACCGCTGCCCCCGCGAAACCAGCTGGGTCTTCTTGCGAGAGGCGCAGCAAAGTCTCGTCAAGCGTGTAATTGCTGCGGAAGTCGTGAAATATGCCGCGTCGGGCGGACACCCAACACCATGGCGCCAGGCGATAGCGCGTGGAATCGTCCAGCCGCGGCGCCCGATACGCCAGGGGCGGCAGCTTGCGCGCGTTCACGATGACATCGGCATAACGCGATACCATCCGCTCAAGTGAAAAATGCGCGCGCAGATAGGCTTGCGTGGCGGTGGATGCGCGGCGGCGCGTGCGCAGCAACTGATCGGCAAGTTCGGCGGCGGCCTCAATATCGCCATAATCGACGCGGCTGATATGCTCGTCGGGCAGCAGATCGCGATAAGTCGCCACCCGAGCGGCGATCACCGGCGTGCCACAGCCCAGCGACTCGAAGACTGTGTTGCCAAATGTCTCTACGCAGCTGCCGATGCACAATGTCGCATCCGCCAGGCTGTAATATTCGGCGATTTGCGCTTCGTTTATCCAGTCATGAAAGACAAAAATATCATCCAGAGCGGCTTCATGTATCGTCTGGCGCAGCTTGGCATAATAATCGCGGTTGGCGGGCGCGGTATCGGCATCCAGCCAGCGCGGTACCAACACACGCAGGTCACGCCAGCCGCGCTCGTGCACCAGCTTGCGCGCGACTTGCACGACTTCGTAAATGCCTTTTGCCTCTTCGGGACGATGCGGGAACAGCAGCGTGGGATGCCCGGCGATATGGCGCGGAATCGTCTCGAAGATGGCGTCTGGCGGCGTATATTGGAAGAAATCCCAATCAAAGCCGTTGTGAATGGCATGCATGCGCTCGCCGACAGCCGGGGAAAATTGGGCTACTGCCGCGTGATAGCTGTCGCGCGTATGTTCTGACGGCAGAATCCAGGCATCGCCCTGAAACAGGAAGGCGCACTGCATGGTTTCCGGGTAGATGATGCTGCGCAGCGAAATCACGGTCGGCTTGTGTTGATAGACATAGGGGAAGATCAGACCGCCATCATGGCTGTAATGCACATCGGCGGCGTCGATTGCCTCGCCCACATAGCGCATGGCATTGGCAATATGGTAGAGCGGCGTGAAATACGGCTCGGGATAAGGCTGTTTGAAGCGCAGGATGGGCAGAACCTCGACATTTTCGTGCCAGCGAAAGGGCGCCTGCGAGCCCTCCCGGCGCGTCGACAAGATCGTCAGCTTGTGCCCCAGCTCGCCCAGGTGCAGCGCAACTTTTTTCAGCTGCGCCTGCCCGCCACCCATGACAAATTTGGGGAAGAGCGGCGTCATGGAAAAGACGGCGATTCGCTTGCTTTGCGGCATGGCAGCTGCTCGCGCGGCTAGTCGCAGATCAATGTGCCCACGCTGGTATCCCCTTGCAGCGCCTTGACCAGGTCGGCGGGATTCCAGAAGTTCAGCACGATGATGGGCATATTGTTTTCCTGGCAGAGCGTGAAAGCGGTGGTGTCCATCACGCGCAGCTGCCTGTCCAGCACATCCTGATGACGAAGGCGCTCGTAGCGTTGCGCATCAGGCTCTTGCACGGGGTCGGCAGCATAGACGCCATCGACCTTGGTGGCTTTGACGATGACATCGGCGTGGATCTCGCTGGCGCGCAAGGCCGCCGCCGAGTCGGTGGTGAAGTAGGGGCTGCCGATGCCGCCGGTGAGGATGACGACGCGCCCTTTTTCCAGGTGGCGGATGGCGCGCAGGCGGATGTAAGGCTCGGCCACGCTGTTCATTTCGACGGCGGTTTGCACGCGCGTGACGATGCCCAGGCGCTCGATGGCATCTTGCAGCGCCAGTCCATTCATCACCGTGGCGATCATGCCCATGTGGTCGGCGGTGCTGCGGTCCATGCCCAGGCGGGCAGCTGGCTCGCCGCGCCACAGGTTGCCGCCGCCGATGACGATCGCCACTTGCATGCCCAGCTCATAGACTTCATGAACGCGCTGGGCGATGTAGGCGGCTTTGTCCGGGTCGATGCCGACGCCACCATTGCCAGCCAGCGCCTCGCCGCTCAGCTTCAGCAATATGCGCCGATAAGTCAGGGCATCGCGTTGAGTCATGCTCGCTCCTTGCTATGTGTTTGACCAGCCGCGCCGATTTGGCATCGTCCGCCAATTTTGCCGGCGCATCATAACCAGAATTCTCCTGTCAAGCCGAGCCGGCGGAAGATAGCTTGGGCCTCGTTCGCCGTCCGACCGCGAAAATCCGCCGACATGCGATCGGCATACCAGCGCTTTGCCAATTCCCAAACGCGCCGCAAGCTCAAGACAGCGCCTCGCTCAATACCTTTGCGCCGCAGCCAGCTTTCAATCTCCTCGTCCGACCGGAAGAGCAAGATGCCCGCTCAGGTTTCTACAATATCATCGTACCAGTTGCGAAATGGCTGGGCGAAATGCACAAGCCCGCCTTCTGCATCGACGAGTTGCCCGCTGGTTATTGCATACCGAATCGGCTGGCGCGTGTCAGGGTGCAGCGCTTCGATCTGCGCATCGCAGCCCAGCATGGCGGGTATGCCCAGCGAATCCCAGGCGCAGTTGGCATAGAGCCAGCGACCGTCGATGCGCGCGCGGTAATCGGTCTGCACTGCCGAAAGCGGATGCGCCATCAGGATTGCGCCCGATTCGTCCAGCGCCAGGGCATGCGCGTCGTGCAGGCGTTGCAAAGCTGCACTCGCGTCTCGGAAAACGATGCCGAAGCGCTCAGCGATGTCATGCACATCGGGCGCGCGCCCCGTCGCGACCAAGCGCGCATAAATGTGCTGGCGGACCTGCCAGTCGCGATTGGATGGTCTCAGGCTCATGCGCCAGCCAGTTGTGATTTCCGCTCGACTACCGGCTGGCTGGGCGCTTAGCCCTCGCCGCCGATGGCAAAGCGCTGGAAGCGGCCGATGTTGATGGTCTCGCCCACCTCGGCGACCGTTTCTTGCAGAACCTGGCTGACTGTCTTGTCATCGTCCTTGATGAAGTCTTGCTCGAGCAAGACGATATCCTCGTACCATTTGTTCATTCGGCCGGCGACGATCTTGTCGGCGATATGCGGCGGCTTGCCTTCGCCCAGCGCGCGCTCCAACTGGATGCCTTTTTCTGCCTCGACCACCTCGGCGGGCACATCCTCGCGCCGCACATAGCGGGGATTCATGTTGGCGATATGCATGGCGATATCTTTGGCGAAGGACTTAAACGGCGCGGTGGCGGCTACGAAGTCGGTCTCGCAATTGACCTCCACGATGACAGCCAGCCGATTGTCGAAGTGCACATAATTGCCGATGACGCCTTCGTTGGCGCTGCGTCCCTTGCCTTGCAGCTTGATGCCGTCTTTCAGCGCTTTTTCGCGCAGGAATTCGGCTGCCGCGTCAATATCGCCATCGTGCCTGACCAGCGCGTTCTTGCAATCCAGCGGTCCAGCACCGGTCTTGTCTCGCAGTTGCTTGACTTGCTTTGCCGTTACTGCCATTTCCGCGTCTGTCTCCCTCAGTTCGCTTGCTTTCTATTGTCTGTACCCTGGCTTGTAAGCGCTTGGCTCACTCCTGGTTTTTTTCTGCTTCTTCGCTTGCATCGTCTTCGCCGGTTTCGCCTTCCCCATCGCCTGCGCTTGCTTCGCCATCGTCAAACAGGCTGGAATCGCGCAGCTTCGCCAGCGTCGATTCGCCCAGCAGCTCTTCGTCGGACAGGTCGTCATCGTAGACATCGGCGACTTGTTGCGCTTCGTCGTCTTCAATGCCTGCTGATTGGCGCAGGTTGTGCCCTTCCATCACCGCATCAGCCAGCGCGCCGATCAACAAGCGGATGGAGCGCATGGCATCATCGTTGGCGGGCAGGATATGGTCGACCAGGTCGGGATTGGCATTGGTATCGACCAGCGCCAGCACGGGAATTTTGAGGATGTTGGCTTCTTTGACCGCCGTATGCTCGCGTTCGGCATCGACAACGATCAGCAATTCGGGCGTGCTCTTCATCTCGCGGATGCCACCCAGTCGCAACTGCAGCTTGGCGATTTTTCGCTCCAAGACCAAGCCTTCTTTCTTGGTCAGCCGGTCAAATTCGCCGGCATCGCGCCGCTTTTCCAGTTGCTTTAACGTGTCGATGCGGCTGCGGATGGTCTTCCAGTTGGTCAAGGTGCCGCCCAGCCAGCGATAGTTGATATAGGGCATGCCACAGCGAGCGGCTTCGCGCTGGACGATCTCCTGAGCCTGGCGTTTGGTGCCCACAAAAAGCACGCTGCCACCGTCCGCGATCAGATTGGCGATCATGTCATGAAAGCTGTGCAGGTTCTTGAGCGTAATCTGCAAGTCGATGATGTGAATCCCGTTGCGCTGCGTGAAGATGAACTCGTCCATCTTGGGATTCCACTTGTTGGTGCGATGCCCGAAGTGCACGCCGGTTTCGAGCAAGGTTCGCATTCGTACTGCTGAAGGCATGAGGATACTCCTGTCGGTGGTGTTTTAGGCTCGCACATCATTCATCCTCCGGTGCAAATCCGCCTTTTGCGGACAACACCCACCGAGAGTCCTGATGTGTGGGATTTGTTGGCGAATAACGCCGCGCGGCAGTGTAGCAGATGGGGCTATAGGCGGCAATGCCCTGTTTTGCTCGACTCAGCCCAGGCACTGCGCCAGCGCATCGACAAATGCCGCATTCATATCTCGCGTGCCCAGGCTGACGCGCATGCAATAGGGCAGCCCGATTCGCGTTTGCGGACGCAGCAAAAACCCGCGCTCCAGCAGCTTTTGGTTGAGATCGTCGGCGGGCATTTTCGTCTGGAACATGACGAAGTTGGCGGCCGGCTTCCAATAGCGGATATCCAGGTGGTCGAGCTGCTCGCACAGCCAGCGCGCTTCGCCCTGCAAGAACGACACCGCGCGCAGCAGATGCGCCTGATCTGCGCATGCCGCGATGCCAGCTGCCAGCGCGATCTTGTTCTGATGAAAACCGCGGTGCAAGCCGGCAATATAGTCGGCGATTGCTGGCTTGGCGATGCCATAACCCAGGCGCAGGCCCGCCAGGGCATAGGCTTTGGAGAAGCTGTGCACGATGACGAGATTCGCTCCGTCCAGCACATACTGCAGCGAGTCGGGATAGGCTGCGTCCGCCACAAAATGGTGATAAACCTCGTCCGCCACCACCAGCACATGCGCTGGCAAGCCGCTCATCAACTCGCGCATGGCTTCGGCGGAGATGACTGTGCCGGTCGGGTTGTTGGGATTGCAGACTACTATCAGGCGCGTCTTGTCTGTCACGGCAGCCAGCACAGCCTGCGGGCGATAGCGCCAGGTATCGGCTTCCAGCGGCACATCAATCACGCGCGCGCCCAAGGGCAAGGCAACTTTTTGGTACGCGCCGCTGAAAGTGGGCGAGGACAAGATCAACTCATCGCCAGAACGCAGGAATGCCCGCGCGATCAGCTCCAGCGCTTCGAAGCCGCTGCAGCCCGTGAAGATATGCTGCGCTGTCAGTCCACGCCCCAGGACATCAATGATGGCGCGCCGCAAACCGATATCCGACCAGGCTGGATAGGCATTCAGCTCGGGCGCGGCTTTGGCGATCGCTTCTGTCACGCGCGGCGACGGACCCAGCGGGTTTTCGTTGTTGGCCATTTGGCAGACGCGCTCCACGCCGTACTGCTGGCGGATATCGGGCGCAATATCGCGTTCGCTCGCGCGCGTGAATGGCTGGATATGCGGGTTGAGGCGCGGCGTGTCATGGCGCAAAGATGGTGTCTCCAATCGGTCGCAGCGGCTTCGAGGGCATCAATAGCGGTTGTCGCGCAGCATCGCGGCGCATTCTTTCTGTCTGAAGCCAAACCTGGCATAGAAGGGCGCCAGTTCAACATCACAATCCAGCATGACCTGCTCAATGTGTTCCAGTCGTTTCATCAGCGTGTCCAGCATGCGCGAAGCGATGCCGCGTCCGCGATAGTCGCTGTCCACCACCACATCGTCAATCAGCGCGCGATAGCGGTCGTCGGTGATGACGCGCGCAAAGGCGATCAGCCGCTCTTCGTCCCAGACGCCCAGGGTCAGCTGGCTGTGGTCGAGCAGGTACTGGATATCGAGCGGGTCGCGCGATTGCGCCCAATCGATTTGTTGCAGCAGCCGATGCAGGTCTTCGGGATTGATCGGCTCGCCAAACGAATAGATATAGCGTGCCGGCATGTCTCGCTCCTTTTGCGCTTTGCGGCGCTGATGTCCGATTATCATAACGCAAGCGGACGGCTCTCGCGCAGGCTGTCGGCGGCATTTTCGCCAATCGGCGGCAGGTGCTACAATGCGCGTGCGCAATATGTTGCGAGAAGGCGTTGTGGCTGCTTATCGTTGGAAGTCGTTCATCCAGTTCCTGTGCGAAGTCTACCAGACGCCTGCGAATGGCCGACAATCGCTGGCTGATGAACTGCTGGCGAGCCCGGGCGGCTTCCCCTGGGTCGAGCGCAACAAAGCCACTTTCGTCTTCGACTCGCCCAGCGCCCAAAATGTCGCGCTGAATATCGACATCGTCAATCGCGACCCGCCTTTCGAGACGATGATTCGCCTCGACGACACCAATCTTTGGTACTTCCAGCGCCACTTTGAGCGGGATGCGCTGGTCGACTACATGTTCGCGGTCGATGACCCCGGCACGCCACTCGCGCAAGAGCTCGACCTGATGCAGCGCGTTGGCCGGCACTGGCAAGCCGACCCGCTGAATGCGCAGTCTATCCAAGCGCAGTCGGTGGACACATCCATCTTGCAGATGCCGCGCGCGCGGCCTGTCCCCAGTTGGCGGTCGATGCCCGGCGTGCCGCGTGGACGCATTTATCGCCACCGCTTCAGCTCGACCCAGCTCAACTTCAGCCAGCGCAGCCTCTGGGTCTATACTCCGCCCGACTATGACGCAGCCGAGGCAAAGAGCTATCGCCTGTTAATCCTGCTGGATGGGGGCTGGGCGATGAACGCGCTGGAAGCGCCCTATATCGCCGATGCGCTGATCAAGCACGGACGCATGCAGCCCATCATCATGGCTATGCTGGCGAGCGGTTCGCAGTCCGAGCGCCTGGATGAATATATCGGCAACGACAAGCACTATGCCATGCTGGCGGCGGAATTGCTGCCTTTCTTGCAAGCCGAGCATCGCATTCAGCCGCTCAATCTGGGCTTGGGCGGGGTGGGCGAAAGCGCGGTGGCTGCGGCGCATGCGGCTTTGAAGAACCCGGCGATCTTCAATCATCTCATCATGATTTCTCCGCCGCTGGGCAGCCGCATCGCTGTGCATTTGCTGAAAGATTATGTCCAGCGCTTTCGAGACCTGCCCATATTGCCCAACCGCATCTTCCACTCGGTCGGACGTTACGAGCATGACATGCGCTATGTGCAGCCGGCGCTGGCGCTGCGTGGCATCCTGGAACGACGCATGCTGCACGACCCCGACCTGGCTTATCGCTTCGTAGAGCTGGGCAGCGGGCACAGCCTGGCCGCCTTCAAGAGCGTCATGCCCGAGGCGCTGGCGCACGCATTCCCGCCAGAAAGCTGACCATGGGAACGCTCTATATCGTGCCGACGCCGATCGGCAATCTCGAAGACATGACCCTGCGCGGTTTGCGGATTCTGCGCGAGGTTTCGTTGATCGCCGCCGAAGACACGCGCGCTTCTCGCGTATTGCTGCGCCACTTCGAGATAGACACGCCCATGACCAGTTATCACGAGCACAACAAGCTGTCCAAGCTGAACAAGCTGTTTGCGGCGCTGGACTCTGGCGATGTCGCGCTGATATCCGATGCCGGCACGCCGGGCATTTCCGACCCGGGCCTGGAGTTGATCCAAAGAGCGATCGAGCGCGATTACCCGGTCGTGCCCTTGCCAGGTGCCAGTGCCTTGACGACAGCGCTGGTTGGGGCGGGGTTGCCTACCGACCGCTTTTTGTATGTCGGCTTTTTGCCGCGCAAACCGGCTGCGCTGCGCGACCTGCTGCGCAATTTGAAAGATCGGCGCGAGACGCTGGTCGCCTACGAAAGCCCCTATCGGCTGGGCGCTGCCCTGGGCTCGATCGTCGAGACTCTGGGCGCGGAACGGCGCGTCTGCGTGGCTCGCGAGATTAGCAAGAAGTTCGAGCGATTCTATCGCGGCACAGCGGCTGAACTCCACCAGCAATTCGCAGAAGAATCGCCTCGTGGCGAAGTGACTCTGGTGATCGCCGGCGCAGAAGCCAGCCAAAGCGACTGGTCGCAGCAGCAGGTCGAGGTGGCGCTGGTGGAGCGGCTCGAGGCTGGAGAGTCGTTGTCCAGGGCGGCGCGCCATGTCGCCGGGCTGGCTGGCTGGAAGAAAGGCGCTGTCTATCAACTGGGCATTGCACTGACGCGCGACTAAGCCGGTCCCATTTCCAGGCGCGAGATATCCACATCAATCGCATCTTCGCCAAGTCGCGCTTGCAGCTGCTGCCACTGGTCGGCGCGCACCACGCAAGCCATCGGTCCGAGACGCGCGCCCAGATAGCGGCGATAAGCCGGAAACGCGAAGATCTTGTCCATTTCTTCTTGCGATGTCGTGCGCAGAACGATGTGCGTCTCCAGGCTCACACTGGTTCTGGTGCCCGCCCCCCAATCGCGCAGCAGCTTGATGATCGGCAGCGGCGGCGGACTCCCCGCAAGCTGCTTGGCGATGAAAGCGTGGATCTGCTGGCGGCTGATGCCTTGCGTCTCTGCCCGCTCTATGCTCTCGCCATCGATCATGTAGATGTAGGGATCGGCGGCGAGCGAACAACGGGCGAAGCGCGCCAACTGAAAGCGTTCAAAGCGATTCGTGCGCCGCGATACCAGCAGCGCGCCATCGTCGCGAGCGCTGAAGGGCGTGGGCTGCTCGGTCATGGGGGGCCAATCGCTGTTGCCGAGGAAAGCGCGACCATAAGCTGTCAGCCGCAGCAGATCATCGCCGATATCCACCAACCCCAGCCAGTGCATGGGTCCGGCGACCAGGTACTCGATCAAAGCGCCTTCCACCGCATCCCAACTTTCAAACCCCCGCAGGAATTCGCCCTCGTCGTTGCGTATATACCAGCTGTCATAATCGCCATCGGGCCTCTGAAAGTCAGGTTGGGTGCTTTTGATCAGCTCAATCAGCTCGCTGAGCGATACCCAGTCAGCCGCGGGCAGCAGGTCAGCCAGCAAGCCCATGACGGCATTTCGCGCCGCTGCGGCATCATACGCCCAGCCAGAGTCGTCGGGCAGCAGACCTTCAATATGCCACATGTCGCGCCAGCTTTGGCTCTTGCGCCAGGCCTGCGCCAGCGACCGCACTTGCGATGCGCGCGCAGCAGACAGCCAGTTCCGCGCTTCCTGGCGGCGGGGCAGGGCTTTGCCGTCTTCTATTTCGATCAGATTCGCGCTGCTGCCGATTCCCAGCAGAAAAGACAAACGGCTGGCTGTATCGCCCAGCAAAACAGGCGCGATCTGCGCCAGGCTGTCGGGATGAAAATGCGCGCCTTGCACAGCCACTCTGCCCGCCTGCAAGATCGCCAGCAGACTGGTCATGTCATCGACGATGGTCGTATCAGCCCGCTGAAAAGCATCGGCTGGCAGCGAGTCGATGCTTTCCAGCGTCAGCAAGCCGCTCGTCTGCGAGGGGGCAGCCGCGCTCAGACTGCCATAACTGGTCTTGTGCAGCGGCAGGCGCGCCACCAGGTCATCGGGCACATAGACGAAGCTGACGATGCTGCCGGCGTCTTTGTCGTGCGCTTCGCCGATCAATCCGCGGTAATACAGCGCCTCGGCGATGCTCTCGGATTCAATATGCGGTCGCAGCCTAGCGATTTGCGCTCTGCCCAGCTTGCGGATTTTGCCGTTGCCCGTGTGCGCGAACAAACTGCTGGTCATCCTGCCCTGCGCGCTGCCGGCCAGGGTGCGCAGCGCGCCTTGCGAGCGATCGTCCAGCTTGTCCCAGACTGCCTGAACCGCTTCTTCAGCCTGCATGCGCGAATGCAGCGCTTCGATCAGCTCTTCATCGTTGAAACGCTTGGCATCGACGCCCCAGACATCGGCCAAGGCCGGCAGCATGCCCGGGTCATAATCGTGCAGAGTCGCCAGCAGGTTTTTCATCGGCGGGCTTTCTCCTCGCCCACCAGCGCGGCAACCAGATCAAAGTGACAAGTGGCGCCGCTGCTGTCGGTTGCGCTGTAGACGATGCGCGTTGTTGCCTGACAGGTCGGGCAGCGGAAGTCGAGGCAGCTGCGCGCGTCCAGCTCGGGCGTCATATCATCAAGGACTCGCTGCACGCTGCGCTTGAAAGAGCTGCCGCCAGCCGCCTCATAGAAGCTGCGCCAGCGAAAACGGATGCGATGCCCACAGCGCGGACAGCCATATATGCAGCTGCCGCCGACGCGATTAGCAAAATCCGCGCCCTGCAGCAAGCCGCGAAAGACCGAGCGCGCCTCAAAATGTTCGATGACGCCACGCCGCATTTTCATAGGCGTGAGTGTAACATATTCCGCGCTTGCCGGCGGCTTGGGAGAGGGCAAACGCATCAATCCGTTCTCTATGTAATTCCAGTTACAATACCAGACAGGCATCGGAATTTGCCGAAAGGCGAGGAGGAGACGATGCCTCCAGACCTGAAGATCTGCGCGCGGCTTATGCAGAAATGGCGGAGCGCATCGCCAGGCTCAATGCGCGTTTGCGGAAGAACTGAGGTGCGACATGAAATTGTATGTAACTGGCGGCACGGGACTGGTCGGCAGCAATGTGATCCGTCTGGCGCGGCAGCGCGGCATGGAGATCGTCGCCTCGCAATTTGGACCCGAGCCGGAATGGACGGTCGACTATGCGCTCGACCCGCTCGACCTGTCCGATCATGAGGCGATCCGCCGTTCGATACGCCAGCACGAACCCGATGCGGTGATTCATGCCGCGGCCATCCTAGATCATGAACTGATGTACCAGCGCCGCGAAATGTGCTGGTCGATGATGGTCGATGGCACGCGCGTGATGGGCGAGGCTTGCCGAGAAGTCGGCGCGCGCATGGTTTTCGTGTCGTCCGACTGGGTCTTCGATGGCCGAGCCGGGCTGGTGGACGAAAGCTCTCCGCCCAATCCCGTCAACTATTATGGCGTGATGAAAGTGGTCGCCGAGCGCGACCTGCTGGCGATGGACGGGCTGGATGCCGCAGTGGGCAGGCTGGCCGGCATCTATGGGCTGAATTATGCGGCGCAGTCGCTGCAGCGCAAAGACAACGGGCTGGGCTTCGACTTTTCGGTGTATGCGACCTATCGGCTGGCGGCGGGCCTGCCGGCTGCGGTGTGGACGGGACCCAAAGTCAATGACGAAGCCAACCCGACATTGGCGTCCGACTGTGCCGATATGCTGCTGCGGCTGGCAGCGCATGACGGGCAGGGCATCTTCCATTGCTTCGGCAGTGAATGGATCGGGCGCATGGAACTGGCTTACAGAATCGCTGATGCCTTCGATGCCGACCGCTCGCTCATCTATCCCACGCTCACGCCCGAAGCCGTGCTGGACGACGCGCTGCATATCGGCATCCCCTATCGGACGCGCGCCAAAACCGAACGCACCGCCGCGGCCCTGGGCAGACGCGCCTGCAATGTGGACGAAGGGCTGGCTGCCTTCCGTCAGGAATGGGACGCCTTTTGGGGCTAGCTGTATCGCCCGTTTGTATATCAGAAGAACCGGAACGGGAGGCGCAATATGACTTTTGCGGTGAGCGACAAACAGATACAGGCAGCCTATGAACTGGCTGTCGAACGTTACGCGGCTCTCAATGTCGATGTCGCTGCGGCGCTCGCCTCGCTGAAGACCGTGCCGATCAGCCTGCATTGCTGGCAGGGCGATGATGTGCTGGGCTTCGAAGACCCGGAACGCGGTCTCAGCGGCGGCATCATGGCCACGGGCAATTATCCCGGCAAAGCCCGCAATATCGACGAGCTGCGAGCCGACCTGGACAAAGCCTACAGCCTGATCCCCGGGCGGCATCGGCTGGCGCTGCATGGCTCTTACCTGGACAGCGAGCGCAAGATCCCGCGCGATGAGCTGCTGCCCGAGCACTTCGCCTCCTGGGTCGATTGGGCGCGGGAAAACGACCATGCGCTGGATTTCAACCAGACCCTGTTTTCGCACGAACTGGCGGATGATGGCTTCACGCTGTCGCATGCGGACGCTGGAATCCGCGACTTTTGGATCGCGCATTGCATCGCCTGCCGCGAGATTGGCGCCTGCTTCGGCGAGCAGCTGGGCGAGGCTTGCATCACCAACCTGTGGATTCCCGATGGCTACAAAGATACGCCCGCCGATCGCCTGTCGCCGCGCCAACGGCTGCTGGAGTCGCTGGATGCGATCTATGCGAAAGAAATCAATTCCGCGCACAACCTGGACTCGGTCGAGTGCAAGCTGTTTGGCTTGGGCAGCGAGAGCTATGTCGTCGGCTCGCACGAATTCTATCTGGGTTATGCCGCCACGCGCGGAGTGCTGCTCTGTCTGGATGCGGGGCATTTTCATCCCACCGAGACAATCTCGGACAAGCTGTCGTCGGTGCTGCTGTATGTGCCGGAAATGCTGCTGCATGTCAGCCGCGGCGTGCGCTGGGACAGCGACCATGTGGTGACGCTGACCGATGATCTGCAAGCCATAATGCAAGAGATCGTGCGCTGCGCTGCGCTGGAACGGGTGCATATCGGCTTGGACTTCTTCGATGCCAGCATCAACCGCATCGGCGCTTGGGCGATCGGCACGCGCAATGCCCTGCGCGCCCTGCTGATGGCGCTGCTGGAGCCGTCTGCTTTGCTGCGCAGCTATGAAGACGCCGGCGACTACACCGGTCGCCTCGCCCTCCTGGAAGAGCTCAAGGGGCTGCCTTTCGGCGCAGTCTGGGATTATCACTGCGCGCAGCAAGGGGTGCCGGTCGGGATGTCGTTTATGGACGAGATCCGGGCTTATGAGCGGGATGTGCTGGCGGGGCGGGAATGACGCCATCTCTTCCCGGTAGGGGCGAATTATCAACTCGCCCGAAAAATTATTGGACATTGACGGGCGACCTGGTAGATCGCCCCTACTGTGCAGGAACGCAATCCATAACGAGGTTTCCATGCAACCCTTTCACCCATCCGAATATCGCCATGTCAATTATCTGTGGGACGATGCCCATGCCGACGCGCTGGACTCCGTGGACCGGCTGGCGTATCGCTCCAACCTGCTCGGGGCAGACCAGCGCATCACCAACACGGGCGGCGGCAATACATCCAGCAAATTGACGCAGACCGACCCGCTGACCGGCGCGTCCGTACAGACGCTGTTCGTCAAGGGCAGCGGCGGCGACCTGCGCACCGCCAAGCGCGAGAATTTCGCCTCGTTGTATATGGACAAGCTGATGCAGCTGGAAGCGGTCTACAATGCAGCGGCGGTCAAAGGCGTCAAAACGCCGATTGAAGACCAGATGGCAGCTATGTATCCGCATTGCGTCTTCAACCTGAATCCGCGCGCCAGCAGCATCGACACGCCCCTGCACGCCTTCATCCCGGCCGCGCATGTCGACCACACCCATCCCAATGCCGTCATCGCCATCGCCGCCAGCAGCAATGGTCGCCAATTGACGCGGGAGATTTATGGCGACGCGGTGGCCTGGGTCGACTGGCAGCGTCCCGGCTTCGATCTCGGTTTGGCGCTGCGCGATTGCATTGCGGCGAATCCTGGCATTGTGGGCATCGTGCTGGGCGGACATGGGCTGATCAACTGGGCGGACGACGACAAAGCCTGCTACGAACTTTCGCTAACTCTGATTGAGATGGCGGCGCGTTACCTGGACGAGCGCGATCTGGGCGACCGTGCTTTTGGCGGCGCGAAAGTTGCCAGCCCGCCCGATGACGCGCGCGACCAGCTGCTGGTCGCGATTCTGCCGCGGTTGCGTGGACTGGTCTCGCAGCAGAATCGTTTCATCGCCACCCTGCAGCACGACGCCGACACACTGGCTTTCGTCAATAGCGTCGATGCCGCGCGCTTGTCAGAGTTGGGCACATCCTGCCCCGATCACTTCCTGCGCACGAAGATCAAGCCACTGTATGTCGATTGGGATCCACAGGGTGAAGACAGCGCCGCGCTGCTGGAGAAACTGGAAGCGGGCATAACCCGTTATCGCCGCGATTATGCCGCCTATTACAAGGCCTGCCAGCGCCCGGACAGCCCGCCCGTTCGCGATGCCAACCCCACCGTGATTCTGATCCCGGGCTTGGGCATGATCGCCTTTGGCAAGAGCAAGAGCGAATCGCGCGTAACAGCCGAATTCTACACCTGCGCGATCGCCGTGATGCGCGGGGCAGAGGCGGTCGGCGACTATGTTGCGCTGCCGCGGCAAGAAGCTTTTGATATTGAATATTGGGCTCTGGAAGAAGCCAAGCTGCGCCGCATGCCGCCGGAAAAATCGCTGGCGCGCAAAGTGGTCGTGGTGGTCGGCGCGGGCAGCGGCATCGGCGTCGAAACTGCCCAGCGCGTTGCCAGCGAAGGCGCGCATGTCGTTTGCGCCGATCTGAACGCAGAAGCCGCGCTGGCCACAGCCGACTCATTGACAGGCCAATATGGGCGAGGCGTCGGCGTGGCGGGCAGCGGCATATCCAGTTGCGGTCCCGCGATTGCGCTGCCAGTGGATATCACCTGCGTCGAGAGCATCGACGACTTGCTGCGGCAGACCATCCTGGCTTATGGCGGCCTGGACGACATCATCATGACGGCGGGCGTCTTCATCACGCCAGACGCGGATGGCCGCAACACAGCCGAGCAATGGCAGACGACATTTGATGTCAATGTGCGCGGCGGCTACCTGGTGGCGCAGGCGGCGCGAGATATCTGGCGGGCGCAGGGATTGCCGGGCGCGCTGGTGCTGACCACGAGCGTCAATGGCGTCGTGCCCAAGGCCGGCAGCCTGGCTTATGACACCAGCAAAGCAGCCGCCAATCACCTCGTCCGCGAGCTGGCGCTGGAGCTGGCGCCGCTGGTGCGCGTCAATGGCGTGGCGCCGGCGACCGTCGTGGCCGGCAGCAGCATGTTCCCGCGCGAACGGGTGATAAATTCGCTGCGCAAATATTCGCTTGATTTCAGCGATGACGAAGACACCGAGACGCTGCGCAGCCGCCTGGCGCAATTCTATGCCCAGCGCACCTTGACGAAAGCGACTATCCATCCGACCGACCAGGCCGAAGTCGCCTGGCTGCTCATCAGCGAGGCGTTCAGCAAGACGACCGGGCAGATCATCAATGTCGATGGCGGCTTGCGCGAGGCATTTTTGCGTTAATCGCGCGTTTCTAGCGCCCGCAGGTAGTTGACCACATCCCAGCTCTGGCTGTCGGACAGGTTGCCCTCGCACGCGATCAAGCCGCGCCAGCCATTATGCACGGAAGCGAAGAGGAACTCGTCCCGCGCCTTGTCCATGCGCCGCAGCAGGGATTCGAAGTCGGCGTTTTCGCGCCAGGCTGGACAGCGCGCATCAAAAAGCGCCTCGCCACGCGACAATGACTCGGCATCGGGCAGGACGCTGTTGACGACCAGCGGCGGCGGGTTCAAGGTGCGTTCGTATTCTTCTTGCTGCTGGGCGATCATCAGCGCGCCGCCCGCCATGACAGCGAGGGAGATGGCAACTGCGCCGCCGGCAATCAGCGCGCTGGCCAGCGTCAATCGCAGCGCCACGATCAGCCTGCGCGCATGCGGGAAGGCCAGATAGACTAGCAGCCCGGCGATGCCCAGCAAGACCAGCAGATGCAGCAGATTGGGCGGGCGCGAAACTTCGATTGCGGCGGCCTCGCTGATATCCAAGGCGAAAGCTGCGCGGGTGACAGCGCCGTCAGCTTCGGTGATATCGACCAGCGACCACCACTTGCCAGCCTGGTCGATTTCATCGCCAGCTGCCACATACAGCCCGGCATCAACCGCCTCGGCCAGCCGCCAGACGCTGCGCCGGTCTCGCGCTGGATTGACCATTTGCATATGCACGCGCAGATCATCAACTGGCTGGTCGGCGCGTTGGATGACGATATCTGTCGTGTTGACGCCCGGTCCGCCCGGCAAAATCGCAACCGTAACCTGATAGTTGCCTGCTTGCTGTGTGGCTCGCGGCGCTTCCACATCGGCTTGTGGCATGGCTGGTTCGGGCAGCGGAGTCGCGCTCAGCCAGGCCACCGCCACGAGCACTGCCAGCAAACACAGCGATTCCAGCCGCAGCAGGCGCAAACTCATAGTCTGGATGCCGGCTCGCAGCCATCGTCTGTGCCAGCCGCCCAGCAGCAAGACCGGCGCGACCAGCAGCAGCTTGATGCCCAGCGTGCGTCCATAGCTGGTGACCAGGTCGCCGGGCGCAGTCAAAAAGTTGAGCGCATTGTACAGGCCGCTGACCAGCACCAGCAAAACCAGCGGAGTGACCAGACGCGAGAATCGACTCAAGACAGCCCGCAGCGCAACTTGCCGCGCTTCTGCGTCCAGCGGTTGCAGCGCCGTCGGCAAGATCAACGTCAAGGTCAGCAAGCCCCCCAGCCAAAATGCCGCCGCCAGCGCATGCAGCCAGTCTACAGCGATGGCCAGCCAGGGCAGCAGCAGCGAACCGGCCGCGTGGCTGGTGACCATGCTCAAGCCGATGAAAAGGGTGCCCGGCCAGGGCAATCCGCGCCAGATGCCAAGCGCCAGCCCGGGGAACAGCTCGCGGTACCAGGCAGCCGCAAAGAGCAGCGCCGCGCTGAAAACCAGCAGCACCATGCGGAATGTCCAGACATCGCCGAAGCGCGAGCCGATCAGCACGACTTGCCAGAGGTTCTGCGCCAGCACTTGCGCCGCGCCGGCATTGAAAAAAACCATCGACTGCTGCACGAGCGACAAGATGTTGGCTGCAACGGCCAGCAGCAGCGCGCCCACGACAAGGCTGCGCAGACGGCGCATGACTCGCGGGGGCAGGTTCTCTTTGTGTCGCGCATTGCCCCAGGCCGGCAGCAGCGCCAGCGCAAATAAACTGGCTGCGCCAAAAAACAGGAAGTTCGCCAGGTTCAGCGCCGCCCGCCACAGCGCTTCCAGAGGTATGGCGCGATCGTCTGCGGCTGTCCCGCTGATGCCGCCAACTGCCTCGCCCACGAAGAAGACGCGGCTTTCGGCAATGACATGCCCGTCGCTGGCAAAAGCCGGGCGTAGCTCGACGATGTATGCGCCATCGGGCAAATCCGCTGGCACCGGCATGGTCAACAGCGCCGTGTTGCCTGCGTCGACGCCGCCACTGGCGATGATGCTGCCGGCTTGGTCGCGCAGGTGAATCTTGCTGAAGCGCGCTTCCAGCGCCTCGCTGAACCAGTATTGCAGGCGCGTCGGCGGACGTTCCAGCGTGCTGCGGTCGGCGGGGATGGCGCGCACCACATAACCATGCGCCTGCACCAAAGCGGCGAGCGGCAGGATGACCAGCAGGATGAGCCAGCGCACAGAAAACATGCAGCTATTGTACTGAAAGCGCCGCCCGGCGAAATCCCGACCACTACAGGGGGATAGATGTCGGCGACAGGCTAGACAAGCGCGCCCAGGCTCGGCTACACTGCGCCGCCAGGAACGGTGACAGGGCGAGGCGTCATCATGCCCGAGACAGACTCCAGGCGCAACTTCATCACCGAGATCGTTGACGCGCACAATGAAGCAGACCGCTTCCAGGGCCGGGTGCATACGCGCTTTCCGCCCGAGCCCAATGGCTACCTGCATATCGGGCATGCCAAGTCGATCTGCCTCAATTTTGGCATCGCCCAGCAATATGGCGGCCTCTGCAATCTGCGCTTTGACGATACCAATCCCGCCAAAGAAGAGCAGGAATACATCGACGCGATCATCGACGATGTGCGCTGGCTGGGTTATGACTGGGGCGACCGTCTCTTCTTCGCCTCCGATTACTTCGACCAGCTCTACGACATGGCTGTCGATTTGATCCGCATCGGGCGCGCCTATGTCGACCAGCTAAGCCCCGACGAAATCCGCGCCTACCGCGGCAGCTTGACCGCGCCGGGCATCGAAAGCCCCTATCGCGATCGCCCGGTAGAAGAAAATCTGGCGCTATTTGAGAAGATGCGCGCTGGCGGCTTCAAAGAGGGCGAGGCGGTGCTGCGCGCCAGGATCGACATGAGCAGCGGCAACATCAACCTGCGCGACCCGGTCATGTATCGCATCCTCGATACGCCGCATCCGCGCACCGGCGCTGACTGGCGCATTTATCCCATGTACGACTTCGCCCACGGCCAGTCGGATTCGCTGGAGGGCATAACGCATTCCATCTGCACGCTGGAATACGAAGACCACCGTCCGCTCTATGACTGGTATCTGGACAATATCGAGATCTATCATCCACAGCAGATCGAATTCGCGCGGCTGAATCTGAGCCACACCGTGCTCAGCAAACGCAAGCTGATCCGCCTGGTGCAAGAGGGATATGTGCAGGGCTGGGACGACCCGCGCATGCCGACCATCGCGGGTTTGCGCCGCCGCGGTTATACGCCAGAAGCCATCCGCGAATTCTGCGACGAGATCGGCGTGGGCAAGGTCAAGGGCGTGGTCGCGCTGCACAAGCTGGAATATCACATCCGCCACGACCTCAACAAACGCGCCAACCGGGTCATGGCTGTGCTCAACCCGCTGCGAGTGATGATAGAAAATTATCCAGAGGACTTGACCGAAGAGCTGGGCGCGATCAACAACCCGGAAGACGCCAGTGCCGGCGCGCGCAAAGTGCCATTTTCAAAAGTGCTGTATATCGAGCGCGACGACTTCATGGAAGACCCGCCGCGCAAGTTCTTCCGCCTGGCGCCAGGCCGCGAAGTGCGCCTCCGCTATGCCTATTTCATCACCTGCCGCGAGGTCATCAAAGACGCGAACGGCGAAGTGATCGAGCTGCGCTGCACATACGACCCCGAAACCCGCGGTGGCAGCGCGCCCGACGGCCGGCGCCCCAAAGCGACTCTGCACTGGGTCTCCGCGCCGCATGCTCTCGAGGCCGAAGCGCGGCTCTATGACACGCTCTTCACAGTCGAAAATCCCGATGCCGATCGCGACCAGGACTTCACCGCCTTCATCAATCCGCAGTCGCTGCAAGTGGTCGACCCCGTGCTGGTCGAGCCGAGTCTGGCGACAGCGCAGCCCGGCGACCGCTACCAGTTCGAGCGGCTGGCTTATTTCGTTGTCGATGCCGATTCGACCAGCGAGCGCCTGGTGTTCAACCGCATCGTGACCTTGCGCGATCAATGGAAAAAACAGCAGCAAAAGAAGCCGCGGCGCAGAAAAAAGCGGCGGGCAAAGCGCGCGGAGTTGTGATGTGCTAGCATACAGGATGCTTGTGCCAGCGAAACAAAAAGCGACGCTTGTGAAATTGCGGCTGCTCTTCCCCCTGTTCATGCTCGTGTGTGCCGTGACGGCTGCGCAAGAATCCGCTTGCGAAGAGGTCGTCCAGCGGGCGCTCGCCGCGATTGACGAGCAATGCCTCGATCTGGCGCGGGACAGCTTGTGCATCGTCAGCCCGCCTGTGCAAACCGATGCCGACTCGCTGGCGAATGTCAGCAGCATCGCCACAGCTGGCTATGATGGGCAAAACCAAAGCTGGGGCGCTGCCATGATCCGCCTGGGCGCGAACCTGCCCTTGACATACGAAGGTCCCGGCGTGCTGGCGCTGCTGGGCGGCGACGCGCAGATCATCAACGAAGTCGCAGCCGACGCGGTCATGACCATCGGCGAGCCTTTGAGCACGGCAGCCATTTCGGACGCCAGGTTATACCGGTTGCCCGGCATCATTCCCGAGCCTGTTGGCGATCTTCGGCAAGATGACATTGCGCTGGTCGATGCGTGGGATAGCGACGATGGCTGGCTGCGCGTGGTTTCCGGGGGGCTGGTCGCCTGGGTCGAAGCGGACAAGGTCCAGCGACTGCAAGCTATGGACGTCGCTGCCACGCATCACAATCGGGCAGCCCTACCCGCTGCGCGCCTTCTCGCTGACGACCGGCAGCGCCTATGCCGAATGTGCCAGCGCCGAGCCGCTGGTGGCTGTGCAGACGCCGGGAGATGTGCCCGTGAATCTGACTGTCAACGGCGTCGACATTCATGTTGGCTCCATGGTCAGTTTTCAGCAGGCGCATCGTGGCGCGCTCAGCTTGACTGTGCATCGCGGCGCGGTGACGACCATCTATGGGCAGCGCATCAACGCGGGCGAAAGCGCCATCGGCATTTTGTCGCCGGCGGAGGACGGCTCGACCAGCGCATTGGCATGGAGCGGCTCGCTGCCCGCTTCTGAAGAAGAACAGGCGCGGGGCGAACGAGCGCAAGCCGCATTCAACCTGGCGTCAAGAGCCAATGGCTGGGCCGAAGAGCAGATCGCGCTCCCGCCTGGTGATGTGGTTCATGTTGTCGAACGCGGCGAAAGCGTCTATAGCATCGCCCGCCGTTACGAAGCGAGCGTGGCGGATATCATCGAGGCGAACCCGGACATCGATCCGCGGCGCATCTTTGTCGGCAACGAATTGCTCATCCCCAAGGCCGGTTCGGGATTCGCCGCCTCCAGCATCGGCGAATCGGACGATTAGGACACGCTTCTGCGCAGCATCGCCACGAATGCCTCGCGGTCGGCGCGCGTCGCCACCTTGACCTGGGGCGGGGCGCCAGTGACGCCGAGCACATCCACCACAGTCAAACCGCGCGCCAAGCCGTCGCCGGCCGTGATATCGACGCGGTAATCCCGGTATTCGGCGATGCCTGCCTCGATGGCGGCGGCCATGGTGATCGGGTCGGGCAGGTCGAAGCCGCTCAAACCCGTCTCGGCGATGGCAAAGTCGGTCAGCGTCGCCTGGATATCGACCACGAATTCGGCCAGCGGCGTGCCAATAGCGCGGATTTCGCTGGCTTGCGCGGCATCAAAAGTGGCGTACCTCCAGCTGATATCCCAGCCCACCATGCGGATGGGCATGCCCGATTCGAAGACGATCCTGGCGGCTTCGGGATCGACCCAGATATTGAACTCGGCCAGCGGCGTTACATTGCCGTGCCCGCTGCCGATGCCGCCCATGATGAAGCAGTCGGATACGCATCGCGCCAGCTCGGGTTCTCGCAGCAGCGCCAGCGCCACATTGGTCAGCGGACCCAGCGTGACCAGCGTGATGTCGCCGGCGTGCTGCAGGATGACGCTGCGCAAGATATCTGCGGCATGGCCTGGCGTCGGCGCGCGCCCTTGCAGCGGCAAACCGATATCGCCCATGCCATCGTCGCCGTGCACCTCCTGCGCGGTCTCCAGCGGTCGCAGCAGCGGTTTTTCGCAGCCCGCATACACAGGCACAGCCGCCCCGCACAATTCGACTGTATACAAGGCGTTCTGCACAGCTTGCGCCAGCGGCACATTGCCAGCCACCACCGTGATGGCTTTGACATCAATATCTGGCTGACGAAGCGCCATGACCAAGGCGACGGCATCGTCTGAAGCGGTATCGGTGTCGATGATGAAATTGCGCATGGGGAAGATTGTAGCATATTGCGCCCTGCGCGACCGCATGTTCGCAGCGCCTCAGTTGCCTTGTGCTATACTCGCCTGCATCCCGCTCAAACCATGGAGTTGACGATGGATTTCAGCACGCCGCGCCATATCGAGGCGATTGTCCACCGCGTCCGACAATTTGTCGATCAGCAGGTTATCCCGCTGGAAACAGAATTGCTGCGGACGAGGGACGACTTGCGCATGGACCAGCTGCAAGACTCTGCGCGCGGCAGCCAAGGCGGCGGGATTGTGGGCGCCCACCATGCCGTCAGAGTGGGGCGGCATGGGCTTGCATATCCAGGAAATCGCCCCCGTGTTTGAAGCGGCGGGAAGAAGCCTGCTGGGACCGCTGGCTATGGGTTGCGCCGCGCCCGACGAAGGCAACCTGCACCTGCTGCGCAACTGGGCGAATCCCGAGCAGATCGAGCGATACCTTGTGCCCCTGGCGCGTGGCGAGGCATTTTCGGCATTTTCCATGACCGAACCGCCACCCGGCGCCGGCAGCGACCCGCGCATGATCCAAACCAGCGCGCGGTATGAGGGCGGAGCCTGGCTCATCAACGGGCACAAGTGGCTGACCACTAATGGCGAAGTCGCCGACTTTTTCATTATCATGGCGCGCACGGATATGGAAGCGCATCCGTATCAGGGTTGCACCCTTTTCATAGCTCCTCGTGATACGCCGGGCATCAACATCCTGCGCGATGTGCCGGTGATGGGCACGAAAGACTTCGGCGGACATGTAGAAATCATCTACGACGACCTGCGCTTGCCAGACAGCGCCATTTTGGGCGAGGCGGGCCAAGGCTTCATGCTGGCGCAGGCGCGGCTGGGACCAGCCAGGCTGACCCATTGCATGCGCTGGACCGGCATCGCTCAACGCGCCCTGGAGATCGCTGCGCAATACGCCAGCGAACGCGAAGCCTTTGGCGGACCGCTGACATCGCACCAGTCGGTGCAGTGGATGCTCGCTGATTCAGCTATGGAACTCAAAATGGGCAGATTGCTGATCAACGAGGCGGCCTGGCTGCTGGCGCAGGGCGAACAAGCGCGCGTGGAAACTTCGATCGCCAAGCTGCAAGTGTCAGAGATCGTCTGCCGCGTGTTGGATCGCTGTGTGCAGATCTGCGGCGGGCGTGGCATCTCGCGGGATTTGCCGCTTTCGACCTGGTACGAAAAAGCGCGCGCCTTCCGCATCTATGACGGCGCATCGGAAGTGCATCGCATGGTGGTGGCCCGCGATGTCATCAAGCGTCACAGCGCCGGCTAAGCCCAATGTCATCGATTTTCATCAGCCATAGCAGCCAGGACAACGCACTCGCCGAGCCCATCGTCCAGCGGCTGCGCGAGGCGGGCCTGGGCGTGTGGATCGACTACGAGAATATCCGCGGCGGCGCAGAGTGGCTTTGCGAGATTGAAGCCGGCATCGCCCGTTGCGAAGCGGTACTGGTCATTTTGTCGCAGGCCAGCGCAGCCTCTGCCTGGGTAAAGCGCGAATGCCTCTATGCTTTTCAGCTGCAAAAGCCGCTTTTGGTCGCGCTGGTTGCCGATCTGTTAATTCCGCTGCACCTGATCAACTTGCAATACTGCGACCTGCGCGCGCCACAGGGCATGAGCAAGCTGCTGGAGTCGCTGCGGGCGCTGCTGTCGGCGAAAAGAGAGGCGGGATATGCGCATGGCGCTGTTTCAGAAACGCCGCTGGAAAGCAACTTCTTCCCCTACCTGGCACAGCTGCCCCAAGGCGATATCGCGGCGCTGGTGGCGCAGGATTTGTACGCTTTTGCGCAGCAACATGCCGATGCAGTCGAATTTGGCGGTCAAAAGAGACCCGGCTTCCATGCGCGGCTGCAAGCGGGCGGACGGCGCATAACCTGGTTTTCGGTGTGGGCGTATCGCAGGCAGCCAGCGCTGCAGATTGCCAGGGCGGATGGGCTAAAGTCCCCCGCTTTCGGCAAGGGGCGCTCAACCATCCCGCTGCGCAATTTGCGTAATGCCGAATCGCTGGAGAGGCTGAAGTCGCTGCTGCTGGAAGTGAAGAGCCGGTTCAGATCCTGACAGCTGGCAGGTGTTCGCGGCGCAGGCGGCGGTCATAATACTTCTCGGCGGCTTCTGCCATGCTCTGCATCGTCTGCACATTCATAAGCGCGTTGGCGACCGCGCCAGCCACCGGCAAGAAGCCCACAATCATGCGCGCGGGAATGCGCGTGCCGATGCGCGAAGCCAGCTTGTAAGCCAGACGCCGGCTGATCTTGCGTCCCATCGGTCGCGTCAGCATGACTTCGCAGTTGAGGTGTTGGACATTTTCCACCCCAGCCGCCAACAGCCGAGCCGCCTCTGCCTCGCCACGCATGGCACAGAGCGCCGCATGACCGCGTTCATCCCCCGCCACCAGATTCTCCGCCAGGCGCTGCAAGATGTGATAAGTGCGCACGGTGGTGGCATCGGCGGACGACTCCAGCAGCGCGGGCATGGCAGTTTGTCCTTGTTCGCTCAGTGTCCAGGCCAGCGCATCCAGCGATACGGCCAGGTGCTCGATGATGCCGGCGTCAAAGTGCCCTTCGTTCGCCCACAGCGCCAGGATATTGCGCAAGTCGGAATAGGCTTCGGTTTCAATGACAAATGCGCCTTTCAGCGCGCCGATGCCCCAGCTGATATAACCCATTTTGTGCAGCAGGTAGCTGATGCCGCTGGGGATGGTGAACGCATGCAAGCCGGGCACGACCATCTCTGCGCCGCCGATCAGCGCCAGTTTGGTCGTCTCTTGCTTGATCCACTGGGTGGCCGAGTCGCAGTCCATGGCGCTTTCTACAGCCCGCCGCGGATTGCCAGCCAACTCGTCCATGCCCATGATGATGGCTTCGGCGATCGTGTCTTCGAGTCCCATTGCGTTTTGTATCGCTGATTGTCTGCTGCCTATACGCAAGCCCGCGCGAATCGTTGCAGGCGCTCAGCTGCCGCGATCATCCATGACAGCGCTCCATACGCGCAGGTCATCAAACTCCACGCTCAGCCCTTGCCCGGCGTAATTCATCGCGCTCGCCAAGCCAATGTGCCCCGCCGATGCCCGCCTGTCGCGCGCTTCCGCCACGAATTCATCGTTCACCCAAAGCGCCAGATAGTCGCCGATGCAGATGGCGCGGATTCGGTTGCGCGCCGCGCCTTGATGAATGTGCTGGCTGGGGAAAGCCGGCACGATCGCTTGCAGGGCGCGTCCGTCGCTCCAACGAATGCTGGCATAGCCATCGCCGCTGATGAGCAGGAAATAACCGCGACCGCTGTTGGCGGGGTCGAGACGGCACGCTAAGCCATAGGCATTGTGGTCGTAGGCTGACAACTGCCGCGTCTGCGCCTCGATGACCGTATCGCTGGCGAGTTGGTCGTGCTGCGTCCAGACATAGCGCTTGCTGTGCAGGTCGATGCGATAGGCGCCTTCCGCCACGCCCAGCCAAAGCTCCGCGCCGCCATCATAGCTGCGCCACGCCCGGCCGCTTTCAAAACGCTCGTCCAGCAGCAGATCCTGATAGCGATAACGGGCTGTGGGCGTGGATTGGCGGGGCAAAGCGCCACAGGCAGCCACCAGAATCGCCGCGAAACCAGCCATGAGCGCGCGCAAGCGAATGTCATTCATGCAGGGGAGTATATCGCTGTTGCGGAGGGATGGTTGAATGGCGCGAAGGTACTTGTTATAATCCAGCCAGAGACGAGCTTGAGTCAGGTGGCGCGCAGATGATCGAATTGATGGTTGACCGCGTACAGGTGAGTTTGATGTCGCAGCATCGCTTGGTGGTCTTGCGCGATGTCGATGAAGAGCGCTATCTGCCGATTTGGATCGGACAATTCGAGTCGGAAGCCATCACTTTTGAGTTGCAGGGCATCGAACGCGAACGACCGCTGACGCACGATTTGCTCAAGTCGACTATTGAGGAGATGGGCGGCCGCGTGAATTATGTTTATATCAACAAGCTGCGCCGCGAGGTGTATTTCGCGCTGATCAACATCACGCTGCCCGACCGCGAGATCGACATCGACGCCCGCCCCAGCGATGCCATTGCTCTGGCTGTGCGCCTGAATGCCAGGATTTTCGTCGACAGCGAGATCATGGATTACGCCGGCATCGTGCCCGAGCGCAATGTCGAAGCCGAAATCCTGGGTTTGCCCGATGACATGTATGAGCCCAGCGAATATGCCGAGCAGGTCGATGAGAGCAAACTGAGCGCCTTCGCCGACTTTGTCGATACGCTCAATCTCGAAGACCTGGAAGACGACTAGGCACAGTCGCCGCGCTGTCTGGCTTTCGCCGCCGCCCGGACGATTTCGCAGACTGGCGCGGACAGCCAACCAGGCGGAAGAACATCTATGGATCAGCCGCCACCACTCGCACAGCTGCATCTGCCCATGAGTCAAGAGGCGGAAGAAGCGCTGCTGGGTGCCGTGCTGCTGGATCCCAAAGCCTATCTCAGCGTCGCCGCTTTTCTGAATCCCGAAGATTTCTTCATCAAACGCAACGAATATATCTGGACTGCCTTCAGCCGACTCAACGACCGTGGCGAGCCGATCGATTATGTGACTCTCTCGCGCGAGCTGGAGGCGCTCAATCTGCTGGACGAGATCGGCGGACCGCCTTACATCACCAACCTCGTCAACAATACGCCCACCGCCATGCACGCCGAGATTTATGGCGAGTTGGTGGCGCGCGCCGCGACCAGACGCCGCCTGCTGCAAGCCGCCGACAGCATCCGCGCCACCGCCCTCGACCAGGAATTGCCAATCGACAAAGTCATCAGCGATGCCGAGCAGTCGCTATTCGCCGTGAGCGACAACCAGCTCAAGCGCGAATTCGTGCCGCTGTGGGATGCTGCCAGCGACTTTTATGACGAGTTCGAGCGGATGCTGTCTTTGGGCGCGGGCATTGTGGGCATGCCCAGCGGTTTCAAAGCGCTGGATGGACTGCTGGGCGGCTTCCAAAAGTCGGATCTGGTGGTCTTCGCCGGGCGTCCGGGCATGGGCAAAACCAGCTGGATGCTGACGGTGGCGCTGTATGTGGCGCGCTTGGGCGCTCGTGTGGCGATCTTCACCATGGAGATGGGCGTCGAACAACTGGTGCAGCGCATCGTATCCATGGAGACGGGCATTCGCCTCCAGCAGCTGCGCACAGCCGAGATCAGCCCGGGCGAGCAGACGCGCCTCACCGAAGCGATCAGCCGCATATCCAACCTGCCGCTCTTCATCGACGACACGCCCTCAATCACCCCGACCGAAATGCGCACCAAGTGCCGCCGCTTGCAGCATGAATACGGGCTGGATATGGTCATGGTCGACTATATGCAGTTGATGTCGGCGGGCAAAGCCTATGCAAACAACCGCGTGCAAGAAATCAGTTACATCAGCCGCTCCTTGAAAGAGCTGGCGCGCGAACTGAATGTCGTCCTGCTTTCTACCGCCCAGCTTTCCCGCGCGGTCGAAAATCGCCAGGACAAACGCCCCCAGCTTTCTGACCTGCGCGAAAGCGGCAGCATCGAACAAGACGCCGATGCCGTCATGTTTCTGTACCGCGACGAAGTCTATAATCCAGAGACGACCGAATACCCTAACCAGGCCGATGTCTTGCTATCGAAGCATCGCCATGGACCCACCGGCACTGTCCAGTTGTATTTTGAGAAAGCCATCACCAAGTTCATGGATGTCAAGATGCAGCGCGTCGACCTGAGCGATTTGGATTGAATGCTGTGCGCAGCTCACTCACAAACCAGAAGCTGGAAGTGCTGCGATTGCCGGCTGCGGAATTTGCGGCGGCGCTGGCGGACATCGACCACCTGGCGGAATTGAAGCTGACACTGCGCTGTTTGGCGATGCTGCAGCAAAAAGAAGGTCCTTACCGCTGCCTGCGTTATGGTGAGTTGCTCGCTGATGAAACATTGATGCGCGCCTTGGGAACGCAAGATTCGCTGGCCGATGCCTTGCAGAGGGGGATTTCGCGCGGCACCTTGCTGGAAGCGCAGATCGACCCGGGCGGCTGCATGAGGCGGCTCTTCGCCTGGAATGACGCAGACGGGCAGACCTGGCAGCGGCAGATCCAGGCGGGAGAATGGCAGCCGGCGGCGGCTGACGAGATCGAGGTGCTGCCGCCAAGACCATCGCTCTACGCTCTCTACGAAGACAATCTTGGCGTGCTGACACCCATGATTGCCGAAGCCATACGCGAAGCCGAAAGCGCCTACCCGCGCGAGTGGATTGAAGATGCCATGCGCTATGCAGTGCAGCGCAATGCGCGCAGCTGGCGCTATGTGCAAAAAGTGCTGGAAAACTGGCAGCAGGAAGGACGCAGCCGTGAAACCGATTCAGGAAGTCCTCAAAAGCGGCAATATCAAAAAGGCAAATGGAAAGATTTCATCGACTCCTGATGCGGAATCGACAGCCCCATTTGCTTTTGTTTGCCGCGATCCAGAAGACCCGAAAAAGCCCTGCCCAATCTGCGATGGCAAAGGCGTGTTCGCATACGATGTGCCGTTGAACGACCCTCGCTATGGCAAGTTTCAGCGCTGTCCAAACCACCCGGTCGAAACCGATTTCAATATGCACGAGCGGCTGCGGCGCTTCGGCAATCTGGACGCCTACCGCGACATGACATTCGACAGCTTCCAGGCGCGGCATTTTAACCTCAATTACACAGAAGCCATCGTCAATTCGTTGAGCAAAGCCAAGCGACAGGCGCAGGATTATGCGGCGAATCCACAAGACTGGATTGTATTTTCCGGCCCTGTTGGCTGTGGCAAAACGCACCTGGCCGCCGCCATAGCCAATCAGCGGCTCGAGCAATGTGGCGAGCTGACGGTTTTTCTCACGGCGCCCGACCTGCTGGATGCGCTGCGCGGCGCGATTGATCAACGTGGCGACAATTCATTCGACGATTATTTCTACCGCATTCGCACTGCGCCTTTGCTCGTCCTGGACGATCTCGGCGTGGAGAATCCCACCAACTGGGCAAAAGAAAAGCTCTTTCAGTTGCTCAATCATCGCCATGCCGACTCGCAGCCCACCGTGATCACAACCAACACGGACATTGGCGAACTCGACCCGCGCATCGGCAGCCGCATGTCGCAAGGCGCTGTCGTCAACATCAACGCGCCCGACTTTCGCAGAAAAAGCCGCTCGCGGGCTGTCGCGTTCCATCTCTACGCGCGCATGACATTCGAGTCGTTCAGCGCCGAAAGCCACCTGCGCAGCGAACGCGAAAACCTGCGCAAAGCCAAAAAGCGGGCGCAGACCTGGGCGAAAGCTCCCAGAGGCTGGTTCTGCCTGCTTGGCGATCATGGCACCGGCAAGACACACTTGGCTGCTGCCATCGCCCAAGAACTGGTCGAGCGCAATCACGATGTGACATTCAAGACATGCGCCGACTTGCTGGATTACTTGCGGCTGGCTTTCGACCCGAATTCAAATGAACATTTTGACAAGCGGTTCAGCAAAATCGTCGCCGCTCCCATCCTGATCCTTGACGACCTAAGCCTTGCCAGCGCCACGCCTTGGGCGGCTGAAAAACTCTTTCAGATCATCGATTATCGCTTCATAAGAGAATTGCCGACAGTCATCACCTCGGCGCAACCGCCTATCGTTGAATCGCCGGTCACGGGCGGCTTCGCGGCGCAGACTGCCTATCGCATTTATTCGCGCATATTCGATCCGCGTTTTGACAAGCCTTTTGAAATCACCGCGCCACCTTTTTTCGAGAGACAGAAGTACCTGCGCTGATGTCGCCCGCCCGCCTGCAGATTGCGCCTTATGCGCGCCAGCGCCGCCGGTCCTTGCTGGACTTGATGAATCGCAGCCGCTGGACGCACACGCACCTCGACTGGCAGAGCATCCCGGACTGGCTGGCTGACGAAGACGCTGCGGTCTGGCTGGCGCTGCAGGACGACGAGTTGCAGGGCTATCTCGGGTTGTCGCGGGGGGTGGCTGGCTGGCGGTGGCTGCGTCTTCTGGGCATCGGCGACGGACGCAGGCCGGGCGTCATCCTGCGCGAATTGTGGGCGCGGGCAGAAGCGGCTTGTCAGGCCGAGGCTGGCGCTGGCATAGCGATCTTGATACTGAAGAATTGGCTGCCGGCCTACTTCGCCGAGCTGGGTTTTCGTTATTGCGATGATCTCGTTATGCTGCAGCATATCGGCAGCCGCCTCCCGCCACGACCCGACTCGCTGGCTCGCGTGCGCCCGGTTGAAAGCGAGGATATCGCGCAGTTGACGACTATCGACAAGCTGGCATTTTCGCCGCCCTGGCAGATCGAGCGCGCTGAATTGTGGCGAGCGGTTCGCGCTTGCGCCTTTGCGACGGTCGCAACCATCGACAGCGCGATTGTCGGCTATCAATTGTGCGCGCGGCACGCTGAAGCGGCACACCTGGCGCGACTGGCTGTGCATCCGGCGCATCAAGGACGGGGCATCGCATCGCTGCTTCTGCAGGGACTGCTGAGCGATTTGCAAGGCCGCGGCATCAGCGCCATCACAGTCAATACGCAAAGCAGCAACCGGCGTTCGCAGCAGCTCTATGAGCGCTATGGATTCTTGCGCACTGGCAAAGACTACGCTGTCTGGCAAAAGGCGCTGGGGCCGGCGCGGGCGGGCGCATGACGACTATCTATCGTGAAACAGACGCCAACCTGAACCTGCTCGGCGGCAAAACCGTCGGCATTATCGGCTATGGCAATCTGGGGCGTCCGCTCGCCAACAACCTGCGCGATTCGCGGGTGCGCGTCATGATCGGCCTGCGCGAAGACGAAACCCGCGACCATGCCCGCGAGGATGGCTTTGAGCCCGCCGATATTGAGCGAGTCGTGCCTCGCTGTCACATCTTGCTGCTGATGCTGCCCAATGTCGTCTTGCCCGAAGTCTACCTGGAGCGCATATCGCCCTATCTGCAGCGCGGGCATCTGCTGGTTTTCGCCAGCGGCTACAATATCGCCTTTGGATTTGTAGAGCCGCCGCCTTTCGTCGATGTCGGCATGATCGCCCCGCGCACCTTTGGCGCAGCCGTCCGCACGCGCTATCTGGATGGCAGCGGTTTTTACAGCTTCGTCGGCGTGGCGCAAGATGCCACGGGTACAACGCTGGAAACACTGCTGGCGCTGGCAAAGACGATGGGCAGCCTGCGCGCCGGAGCGATTGAAGTTTCGCCAGAGCAAGAGGCGCAGCTCGATCTCTTCGTGCAGCAGGCGATTCTACCGGCCTTCCAGCATGTGATGACCACGGCGGCGGAATTGCTGCTGCAGCAAGGCTATCCGCCCGAAGCCGTCATGATGGACTTGACTATCTCCGGCGAGTTCACCGATTACCTTTCGCGAGCATCGCAGAATGGCTTGCTGCATGCCCTGCGCCTGTCTTCGCTGACCGGGCAATATGGCATTTTCAGCCGCTTGCACCGCTTCAAAGAATTGAAGTTGGAAGGCTTGATGGAAGCGACGCTCGAAGAAATCTGTCGGGGCGATTTCGCGGTCGAGTGGTCGCGCGAATATGACAATGGCTATCCGCACCTGACCAGCCTGCTGCAAGCGCAAGAGCAGTTGACGCTGTGGGCGCTGGAGCAGGGCACGCTGGACCGCCTCGAGTGAAAATGGCTTTTCAACACAGTTTGGAATGGAGAAATGAATTGCGCAGCCCGGTCAAAGCAGTGATTTCGGATATGGATGGCGTGTTGTGGCGAGGAACAGTGGCGCTGCCGGGCCTGGGCGAGTTCTTCGACATGCTCTTCGCCCGCCAGCTTGAATTCGTGCTGGCCACCAACAACAGCCGCAATACGCCCGCCGACTATGTGCAGAAATTGGCGAAGATGGGCGTCCAGGACATACAGGAGCGGCACATCGTCACCAGCGGCACCGCCACGGCGAGATACCTGCAAGCGCATTATCCGGCCGGCAGCGACCTCTTCGTGGTGGGTGGCGATGGCTTGAAGCAAATGGTCGTTCGGGCTGGCTATAACCTGGTAGAAAGCGGGGCTGTGGCAGTCGTCTGCGGCATCGACTTCGACTTGACTTATGGCAAGCTGCGCGCGGCGACCTTGTTGATTCGCGGCGGAGCGGACTTCATCGGCACGAATCCGGATTCGTCCTTCCCTTCGCCGGAGGGGCTGGTGCCGGGCGCGGGCAGCATCCTGGCGCTGTTGGAAGCGGCTTCTGGACGAGCGCCCACCATCATCGGCAAGCCCAGGCGTGGCATGTTTGACGCGGCTTTGGGGGTTCTGGGCACGGCACCGCAGGAAACGCTGATGATCGGCGACCGCATCAATACCGACATCGCCGGGGCGCAGGCGCTGGGCATGCAAACCGCGCTGGTGATGACGGGCGTCGAGACAGTTGAAAGACTCGCGGCCAGCGATATCCAACCGGATGTTGTCTATGCAGGTTTGCCAGAGCTGACTTCCGCGCTCGCCCAGATTGTTTAGCTATCGTTCTGCAGCGCGGCCAGCACCTCGTCCAGGTCGGGCAATGTGTCCGCGTCTTTGAAGCCGGCCATGCGCCGATAGACTTCACAGGCGGCCAGGTGGAAACCGTCTGGCAAGCCCGCCTCTGCGAAGGTCGCGGCGATTTCTTGCATCTCGCCAGTGAAGCGCCAGGCTTTTGCCGTTACCGACCGCACCTGCTTCGCCCGCGCCTCGGCTGCATCGGGCATGCGCCGCGTCCATTCGCCATCCAAGTCACGGCGCACGCCCATGGCTTCCGCCACCGCCTGCACTGTGGAAAGCAGCGCGGTCGTGCCCTTGGTCTGGGCGGCGAAGACCATTTTCAGCGCCGATGCCCGCCCGGCTTCGTCGTCGATGACGATGGCTTCGGCAGGGCTGTCGTCGAACAGACTGGCGATCTGCGCGGCCGATCGGCCTGAAAGATAAAAGCGAGTCGTGCCTTTTTCCCAGGCCGGCGGACCGATGATGCTGCCATCTACAAAGTCGATTCCGGCGGCTGTCATGCGCTCGCCGATCCGCCTGGCTTTGCGCGGAGCGATGGCGTTGCCGTCGCAATACAGCCTTCCAAAGCCGGCTTCCAGCACCGCCTCTGCGACAGACTCTGCGGCATGCGGCGGGCAAACGCAGATGATGACATCACAGCTTTTGCAGAGGCGCGCCAGCGAATCGATGTCCAGCAGATTGTGCTCGGCTGCGCGTTGACGGGTGGCGGCGCTGCGCCCGGCTGATGCCCAATAGACGCTGCATGCCCGGCTGCTTGTGCCGATGCCGCGATCGAAATGCCCATCGCGCCAGGATTGATGATGCCCACTGCGCTCATTGTATCGTCAGCCTTTCGTCCGCATGCAGCATGCGTTCGAAGCGGTTGTAAGTGGTGGATTTCGCATCAAAAACATAGTCGGGGCGCGTAACAATAATGTCTGTGCCGCCCAGCGCGCGCAAATGCTGCATGGTCTTGTGAATGAGCTCGCTGCGCACCAGCAAGTTGGTTTCGAACCAGCGCTGCGTCGTGCCTGGCGGACTGGCCACGGCGACCACGCCAGGTCCCTTGCTGCCGCTGAGCGCCGGATTCGCCAATATGCGCATCTGCACATCCGTGATCGACTCGCCGGCGATATTGGCGCGCAGAGACACAAATTGCCGCGCCCGCCGATGCGCCTCGATGCGCTCGATCAATTCTCGCAGCGTCTCCAGCTTTTGCGGCGAGGCGCGCAAACCACGCCGATTGCCGATGAGCACAGCCTGGGCGTCGATGATATTCCCGCCATTAAGAGGGCGCAGTTGATTTTCGCGCAGGGTGGTGCCCGTCTCGCTGATGTCGGCGATAAGGTCGGCATAGCCCATGCGCGGCGCAACTTCCATCGCGCCTTCGGCATGCACCAGTTGGAAGTGCGAAATCCCCTGTCGATACAAAAAGCTCTTGGTCATGTTGCTGTACTTGGTGGCGATGCGCAGCGGGGCGCCGCTCTCTTTTTGGCGCAGGCTGAGGTCTGCCAGGTCGGCGATGGACGACACATCGGTCCACGAATCGGGCGCCGCCAGCAGCAGCTTGCAGCGGGCAAAGCCCAGCCGGTCGATAAGCATGACATCCGTCGAGTCCTGGCTGTATTCTGCGACGATATCCAGGCTGGTGATGCCGATATCCACGAGACCTTCGGACACGCGACCGAGGATGTCGCGCGGTCGCTGATAGACCACTTCAGTCTGCGGCAGGCTGGGGATGGCGGCGGTGTATTGGCGGCGATTGGGTTTGTAAACAGGCAGTCCGGCGCGCGCCAGAAAGCGGTCGCAGTCGTCGCCCAGTTTGCCCTTGCTGGGCAGCGCGATGATGAGCGAGTCAGCTGGCATCAGTTTTTCCTTGCGATACGCTGGCGCGGCGGTCGCGGCGGATTGTAGCACACAACCGCTTCAATCACTCCGCCGAGGCGGGTGGAGGATTCGCGCGAGACTGCTAGCGAATTATCTCGACGCCATAGTCGCTGGCGTCTTCGTCTATAAACACGCAGCAGTCGCGTGCCCTCGGCTTCTATTGCGTCGCGCGTTTCGGCCTCCACAGTATCAAGCAGCATCTGGCGAGCGAGCAGTGTGCGGTTGAGTTGCCGCTGTGTGATCGTTTCGGTCAAGGCTTGCCTCAAGCAGAACTGGGCACGGTGTCTTCGACAAGCTCGCCGCCGCCATCGCCGCCCAGCAGCCGGCGCAGCATCAGCAGCAGACAGCCGGCCGCCAAGGCAAGCGCCGCGGCGAATTGCAGTCGTGGAGACAAACTGCGCAGGCGAGAAGGCAAACCGGCCTGCTCGTTCTCGATCTGCGCGCGCAATTCTCTGGCGAACGATTCGCGCGGCTGTCGCGATATCAGCGCCGCTTCCAGCGCGTTCGTCAGTTGAGCGAGGGCTTTGGCTTCGCGCTGTTCGTCATCGGCTGCCGGGGCGTTTTCATGCGGTGCAGGCTGGTCAGGCTTCATAATGGTCATCCACTCGATCGATTTTCTCTGGCGCTGGCTGGGTCGGCGCTGAGTTCTGCGCGCAAAGCCAGCAATGTGCGGTGATACAGCGACTTGATCGCGCCCTCGCTGCGTCCCATGATGATGCCGATTTCGCGGTTGGGCAAGCGCTCGACAATCTTCAGGATCAGCAGTTGTTGGCGTTCGGCGGGCAGGCGGCGGACGGCGCGCAGCAGGCTGTCGTGTTCGTCGCGCCTTTCCGCATGCTCGTCGGGGGCTTCGGTTTGCAGGTCGCGCCCCAAATAATCTTCCAGCGCGATGATTTTGCGCCGGCTCTGGTCGCGGTGCCAATTGGCGACCAGGTTGTGCGCGATGCGATAGAGCCAGGCTTGGAAGGGCAGGCCCCGGTCGACATATTTGCCAATGTGCGAAAAAGCGCGCAGGAAGACTTTCGCCGTCAGGTCTTCGGCATCATGCGTGTTGCCCGTGCGGTAATAGACATAGCTGTACATTTTGTTGAGGTATCTTTCGTACAATTCGCCAAAGGCATCGCGGTCGGTCTTTGCCAAGGCGACCAGCGCTGCATCATCCAAGGCGGAATAATCGCTTTGCCGGGCGAATGGATTCTTCATTCCATACAATCCAAAACACGCGCGGACGGGTCAAGTTGCGCCTTCGCGAGCAGCGCCTCGACTTGGCTTCGGTCGGGCAGAGAGGTCATGGTGCCCGGCTTCGTGCAGGCCAGTCCGGCCGCTGCCGATGCAAATGTCAGGCTGCGTGTCGAGGGCCAGCCGCGCGCCAGCCCCACGCAGAACGCGCCGGCAAAGGCATCGCTTGCCCCGGTCGTATCGACGGCTGCGACCGGGAAAGCCGGTTGTGCCCGCTTGCCGCCGGGTTCGTACAGGATGCTGCCCGCCTCTCCCAGCGTCAGCACGACGCGCCCGACGCCTTTCTCCAGCAGCCCGCATCCAAGCTGGTCGACATCATCGGTCTGGCTATTCATCAGCAGCTGCGCTTCCAGCAGGTTGGGGATGAGCAGGTCGACCAGGTGCAAATAGTCGATGACGAATGTGTCGCGCGTGAAGAAGGGCGCTGGATTGACCACGGTGGCTGCGCCGGCGGCTCTGCCCAGTTGCAGCGCGTAGGCCACCAGCGGTTGTGGCGTTTCAAAGCCGACCAGCAGCACATCGTCCGGGCACAGGTCTGCCAGCGCTTGTTGGATTTGCGATTTGCTGACGCGGCGGCTGGCATCGGGCGCGCCGATAAAGCCGGGCAGCTGTTCGCGCACGATGATGGCGGCGATGCTGGTGCGCGCATCGGCAGAAATATGGATATGCGCTGTGTCGACTCCCGCCTGTCGCAGCGCAGCGACCATTTCCGCGCCGAAGATGTCATCGCCAACGCAGCCGACCAGCCGCACTGCTTCTGCGCCAAGCCGACTCGCCGCGGTCGCCTGGTTCAGTCCCTTGCCGCCAGGCGAAATGGTCAGTCGGCTGGCATGCACGGCGCGATTGGGCTGCACCCAGTCGGGCACATCAAATACCATGTCATAAACCAGCGCGCCGATGACGACAATGCGAGGCATGCTTTTCAGTCTCCTTGTGCCGGCTTCGCGCAATCTGCGAAACTATCATGCAGCCAAAAGCATTATAATTGCTATAGAATCGTCAAAGAAGTATTTGACGCCGCCCAATATGCATGTTATATTGTCTTTGAAAGCAGTTCTCCTACTATCTGTCCCCTGCCAGCGGCTTGTTTCTTGACATACCCTAGTGCGCATTGCTCTTTGTTGTCGCCCGTTGCGCTCGCCATGCAAGCAGCGCAGCGCAGCTTTCGCCAATCCCGGTTTCGTTCACAAAATCGTGGCAGCTGCATACCAGCCCCGCCGCGTCCCACTAAAACAGGATAACATGCATGAACATTGGGAAACTTGAAGCAAAGACCTTGCCCGAATTGCGCACTATGGCGCGCCAGCGGAATGTGCCGCGCTTCAGCCGTTTGAAGAAGCAAGACCTGATCATCGGACTGCTGCGGCAAGAGGCCGAGCGGCGCGGCAACGAATTGCGCGGTGGCGTGCTCGAGGTCACCGAAAATGGCATCGGCTTCCTGCGCGCCGAAGGCTACCTGCCAGGCAAGAACGACATTTATGTCAGCGCCTCGCAGATCGACCGGTTAAAGCTGCGCACGGGCGATATGATCATCGGGCAGGTGCGCCCCCCCAAAGACAGCGAACGCTATTTTGGCTTGCTGCGCGTCGATGCGGTCAACGGGCTGGACCCGCGTGAAGTGCGCAGCCGCCCCAACTTCGAACGCCTAACGCCCATCTTCCCTGAAGTGCGCTTCAACCTGGAAACAGTGCCGCGCATTTTTTCCACGCGCATGTTGAATCTGATCGCGCCGGTCGGGTTTGGGCAGCGCGGCTTGATCGTATCTCCGCCCAAAGCCGGCAAAACCACCGTGCTCAAGGATATCGCCAATGCCATCAGCACCAATTATCCCGATGTGCATCTGATGGTCGCGTTGATCGGCGAGCGCCCGGAAGAAGTGACCGACATGGACCGTTCTGTTGATGCCGAGGTCATCGCATCGACATTTGACGATCCCGTGCATCACCATGTGCGCGTGGCCGAAATGGCGCTGGAACGGGCGAAACGGCTGGTCGAGGTCAAGCGGCATGTCGTGATGATGCTCGACAGCGTAACGCGGCTGGCGCGCGCTTACAACCTGGTCGTGCCCACCAGCGGCCGCACCTTGTCTGGCGGCTTGGACCCGCAGGCGATCCACCCGCCCAAGCGGTTTTTTGGCGCGGCGCGCAATGTCGAAGAAGGCGGCAGCCTCACCATCGTCGCTACTTGCCTCGTCAATACGGGCAGCAAGATGGACGATGTCATCTATGAAGAATTCAAGGGCACGGGCAATATGGAGCTGCATCTCAGCCGCAAGCTGCAAGAGCGGCGCATCTTCCCCGCCTTTGATATCGAACAATCATCCACGCGGCGCGAAGAATTGCTGCTGGGACCCGATGTTTTGCAGCGCGTCTATACCATGCGGCGCATGTGGTCGCACCTGGCCGAACAGCCCGAAGGCATCGTCGGCGCGACCGAAATGCTGCTGCAGAGCTTCCGCCTGCACGATACCAACCAGAGCTTCCTCAACAGCTTGAGCGGCAGCAACGGCTACCGATAGCGCCATGCGCAAGCAGGCAGATTTGCCCTTGACAAGTCAGCTTCTCCGCGATAGGCTGTGCACATGGTCGCAAACGCTCGGAAACACGCTGTCATTTTTAGCTGTGCCGCAGCTTGTTGTTGTCCGATGCAGGGCATGCCTTGGCCTGCGGTGGCGTCGTGCTAGGTCGCGTTTGACCAAATAGCAGCGAAATTGCGAAGCCCCGTTATGGCGCGGGGCTTTTTTGTTGTGTGGCGAGAAAGCCAGGAGCATTCATGTTCGTTCCAGCGCAAGCCTGTCTGTGTTGTTGTTGCTGCGCCCCGCCGGGGGTGGCTTATCCGAGGCTGGCAGCGCGATGTTGCCAGTAGGACCTGCACGATGTACAGGGCGCTTCGGATAAGCCGAGGCGCTCTTTTTTTGGCAGAAAGCTTCAGCAAACAACGGGAGACGGCATGACAAACGAACAGATTCAAATCCTGGCGCGACAATTGGAAAACGCCAGCCCCCAGGAAATTTTGCGCCGGGCGCACGCGTTGTTTGGGCGGAAGCTGGCTATCGCAACCAGTTTTCAGATCACCGGCATCGTCGCGCTGGATATGATGCAGCGGATCGCGCCGAAGACGCCCGTGCTCACGCTCGATACGGACTTGCTCTTCCCAGAAACCCTGGAACTCATGGCGCAGTTGGAAGAGCGCTTCGGGCTGGATTTGCGGCGCATCAAAGCGCGACAGACGCTGGCGCAGCAAGCTCGTGATTATGGCGACCGCTTGTGGGAGCGCAACCCCGACCGCTGCTGCCACATCCGCAAGACCATTCCCCTGCGCGGCGCATTAAGCGGTTTCGAGGCCTGGGTGGCTGGCTTGCGGCGCGATCAATCGGCCAGCCGCGCCCATACGCCGATTGTCAGTCGCGACCGGCGCAGCGGGCTGATCAAGTTCGCTCCTTTCGCCAATTGGACAGAAGCGCAAGTTTGGGAAGCCATCCACGCGCGCGACCTGCCCTACAACCCCCTGCACGACCAGGGCTATCCGAGCATCGGCTGCTGGACCTGCACGCATGCTGTGGCTGCCGCAGACGCAAGCCGCGCGGGACGTTGGGCGCGCCACAGCAAAACCGAATGCGGCATTCACCTGCCCGCGCCAGCCGAGGCGGCTTTTCATGGCTAGCGGTTATCCAGTGATGCTGCACCTGCATGACAGGCAGGTGGCTGTCGTTGGCGGCGGACGGGTGGCGGCTCGCAAGGTGCGGCAGCTGCGCAAAGCCGGCGCGCGCATCTTGCTCATCAGTCCGCAGGCGACCCCCGACTTGCAAGAACTGGCGGGAGCGGGCGACATCTTGTGGCGGCGCGAAAGCTACCAGCGCGACAGCTTCCAAAGCGATATGCCTATGCTGGTCATCGCCGCAACCGACGATCCGCGCGTGAATCAAGTGGTGGCGCAAGATGCCCATCGCATCCGAGCGCTCTGCAATGTCGCCGATGGCAGCAGCGAGCGCAGCGACTTCAGCAACATGGCGCAGATCGATCAGCCGCCCCTGACCATCGCGCTCAGCAGCCAGGGCAAATCGCCAGCGCTCTTGCAATTGCTGAAAGCGCGGCTGGCTGATGAGCTGGCAGAAGACTGGGCGACGCTGGCCGACTGGCTGGGCGACCTGCGGGCGTCTGGCGAGAACGGCAGCACACAGCCACATCGGCAGCGAGTGTATCGGCGTGTGCTGGCATCGGATGTGCTGGCTTTGCTGCGCCAGGGGCAGACGGAGCGGGCGCGTCGGCGCTTTGAGCGCATTGTCCAGGAAGGATTGGCAGAATGAGCGGAGTCGCTCTCGTGCTGGCTGGTCACGGCTCGCACATCAGCGCGGACACGGCGGGCCTCGTCTGGGGCTATGTCGATCGCTTGCGGCGCATGGGCGTGGCTGACGAGGTCGATGCCTGCTTCTGGAAAGAGCCGCCGGCTTTCTCGCAGGCGCTGGCCGCGCTGGAATCGACCCAGGTGGTTATCGTGCCGCTCTTCACCGCCAACGGCTATTTCACCAGCCAGGTCATCCCCGCCGAAATGGGCTTGCGCGCGCGGGCGACGAGCATCGGCGAAAAACGCGTTTTTTGCACAGCTCCGCTCGGCGAGCATCCGCTGCTGGACAGCATTGTCGATCGGCGTTTGAGCGATATGATCGCCACGCGCAATCTGTCCCCCGCGCAGACAGCTGCCGCCATCATCGGGCATGGCACGCGCTGCAACCTGCAAAGCCGCGATGCCACACGCCGCCAAGCTCAGCGAATCGCTTCAAGAGACTGGTTTGCCGAGGTCGTCGACTGCTACCTGGACGACCAGCCCGATATCCCTAGCATCTACAAGCGGACGCGCGCCAGGCACATCATCGCTTTGCCCTACTTCCTCGCCGAAGGCAGCCATGTCAGGCAAGATGTGCCGCGCGCGCTGGGCATCGCTGGCACTGGCGGAGGCGAAAGCGTGCGCGATAGATGCGTGTACTTTGCCGAGCCGGTCGGCACGGACGATTCGGTCTGTGATGTCATTTTGGCGCTGGCGCGGACGAGCGGACTGCCTCTTAAGAGTCAAGCTGATCGCGGCGCTTGGGACGGCTTCCCGACCAGCGGACGCGACCAACTGCTGGCGGCGCTGGAAGCCCGCGAAATGCTGCGATTCGGGCAGGTTAGCCTCACCCGCGAGCGCGTCTGGCCGGCGGGCTCCCGCGAAACGGTCGCGCTCGACTCGCCGGCGGCTTTGCGCAGTTTTGTCCGCGAAGACCCCTTCCGTCCCCTGCCCACGCGCGCGGACCTGCCTGGCGGCTGGCATGTGGACCTGGCTCGTCCCGCAGATGCGCATGCTGCGCTGGAGACGGTCTATCCGGGCTTGGTCGCGGATTGGTCGGCGCAGCAGCGTGGCGCGCTGGAGACCGAGTCGCTGGCGGATATCGGCGGCCGACAAGATGGCATGTTCAAGGATATTCAGCAACTGCCCCGATCTGTGATTCAGCGCACAATCGACGAGATCTGCGGCGAGTGCGTCCGCACCCCGACCTGGCATGGCGCAGACGGCGAACTGCCTTGCCGCGCGGCTTGCAACTGGTGGCTGACAAATGCCCGCAAGTTTGAAAAGGAGATCGCATGAACACTGGCACAGTCTTTCTGGTGGGCGCAGGGCCTGGCGACCCCGACTTGATCACGCGCAAGGGTTTGCGATTGTTGCGGAAAGCGGATGTGGTCATCTATGACCGCCTGATCCCGCGCCAGCTGCTGGACGAAACGAGGCGCGACGCCGAGCTCATCAACGCCGGCAAAGCGCCAACGCGCCACCGCCTTTCGCAAGCCGCCATCAATGCCCTGATCATCGACCGGGCGCTGGCCGGGCTGGATGTGCTGCGGCTGAAAGGCGGCGATCCTTTCGTGTTTGGCCGTGGCGGCGAAGAAGCGCTGGAATGTCACCGGCTGGGCATTCCGTTTGAGGTCGTGCCGGGCGTTTCCAGCGCCTTTGCCGTGCCCGCCTATGCCGGCATCCCCCTCACGCAACGCCACATCAGCAGCGCCTTCACCGTCATCACCGGGCACGAAATTGATGAAAGTATTAACTATGCGGCATTGGCGAGGCTGGGCGGCACAATCGTCATTCTGATGGGCGTGAAGCAATTGCCCCATATCACCGACAAGCTGCTTTTGTCTGGCTTGCCAGGCGACACGCCGGCCGCGGTCATCGAATGGGGCGCGACAGCCCATCAGCGCACAGCGACCAGCACGCTGGAGGATATCGCCGCTGTTGCCCGCGAGCATGGCATTCGTCCGCCCGCTGTCACTGTTGTTGGCGAGGTGATCCGCCTGCGCGATGAAGGCATCGCCTGGTATGGCCTGGAGACGGTGGCAGGCGATTTTGGAATGAACGAAGCTCGCCCAACATGCGATGCTTGTGTCGCCCAGTTTGAGAACACTTCGTATTTCGTGGGCGAGACAAGTCTGGCCCCAGCACCGACTTTGGAATGAAGAGACTCGCGCATCGTAAATCGCGAAAGGAAAGGACAACCATGACCACCTGGAAAGAACGACTCCAAGACGAGATTCCGCTCGAAATGGCCAAGCTCATCGACACCTACGAGGCGCAGATGTCGCTGCGGCAGCAAGGCAAAATGGATGAGAAAGTCTTCGCCGAAGCTCGCCTGCGCAAAGGCGTCTATGGGCAGCGCTATGACAATGGCCAGCGCCACGATGGCGTCCGCACCCAGGCGCTGGCTTATCCATCGGACGACATCGTCAAAGGTCCCGACACGCTGTGGGACGCGCCCGGCATGCAGCGCATCAAGATTCCCTATGGCGGCTTGAGCGCGCGGCAGCTGGAAGCGCTATCCGAGCTGGCGGACGAATACGCCGATGGCATCTTGCATATCACCACGCGCCAGGACATTCAGCTGCATTATGTGCACATCGACGACACGCCCGATTTGATGCGGCGGCTGGCGGCGGTGGGCATCACCACCCAGGAAGCCTGCGGCAACAGCGTGCGCAACATCACGGCTTGCCAGCTGGCCGGCGTCTGCCACGACGAGGCATTTGATGTCAGCCCCTATGCCGATGCCATGACGCAATTCTTGCTGGCGCACGACGATGTGCAAGACTTCGGACGCAAGTTCAAAGTGGCTTTTTCTGGCTGCGCGGGACATGCCTGCGGCCTGGTCAAAATGCACGACCTGGGCTTGCTGGCGCAATCGCGCGAAGTCAATGGCGAGATTCAGCGTGGTTTCACCGTCTTCGTCGGCGGCGGCCTGGGCACAGTCCCGCATCAAGCCAAGGCGCTGGCGGAGTTCGTCACGCCCGAAGAGCTGCTGCCATTGACGCAGGCGATCGCGCGCGTATTTGCCCGCCTGGGCGAAAAGAAAAACCGCAACCGCGCCCGCCTCAAATTCCTGGTCGCCAAGCTGGGCATAGACGAATTTCGCCATTTGGTCGAAGAAGAACTGGCGACCGTGCCGCACGATCCACGCCACACAGCTTATCTCGACACGGCACCCGATTTTGTAAACGCGCCAGCCAAAGCGGGCTTGCAGCTCAATGGCGCGCCGCTGCCCGAGGGTTTCGACGCCTGGTACCGCAGCAATGTCTATCCGCAGCGGCAGCCGGGCTATAGCGTCGTCACCTTGCATACGCCGCTGGGCGACTTCACGGCGGATCAGGGCTTCCAGCTGGCGGATATCGCGCGCAAGTATGTCGGCGACAACATTCGCCTCACGGTCGAGCAGAATATCGTCTTGCGCTGGGTGGCCAATGCCGACCTGCCTGCGCTCTGCCGCGACCTGCGCGAAATCGGACTGGGCGACGCCCACGCCGGCACCATCGTCGATATCACCACCTGCCCCGGCACCGACACCTGCAAGCTGGGCATCGCCTCGTCGCGCGGTCTGACTGCCGAGCTGCGCACGCGCTTGATTGAGCGCATCAACCTGCTGCCCGCTGCTGTGCGCGAGCTGAAAATCAAAGTCAGCGGCTGCTTCAATTCCTGCGGGCAACACCATGTGGCCGATATCGGCTTCTTCGGCAACAGTCGGCGCAGCGGCAATCACAAGCTGCCGCATTTCCAGGTCGTGCTGGGCGGACAGTGGCAGCAGAATGCCGGCAGCTATGGCTTGGCTGTTGGGGCTGTTCCCGCCAAAGCTGTGCCCGAAGCGCTGGCTGCGCTGACCGAGCGTTATGTCGCCGAACGCGCCGAAGGCGAAAACTTCCAAAGCTGGGTGAGGCAGCTGGGACGGAAAGAAATCAAAGCCATGCTGAAACCCTTTATGCAGCTGCCGACATTCGAAGACAATCCCGCATTCTTCAGCGACTGGGGCGATTCGCGCGTGTATACGATCGATGATATCGGCGTCGGCGAATGCGCTGGCGAAGTGGTTTCGCTCTTTTCCATGGAGATATCCAAAGCCGAATCGACGCACTTTGAGGCGCTGCTGGCGCTGGACGATGGCGACTGGCGGCGCGCGGACGAAAATGCCTATCGCGCCATGGTGCTGGCGGCGCGGGCGCTGGTGCGCACCAAGAACCTGGATGTGGGCGACGACAGCGACCGCATCGTCAACGAATTCCGCGAGCGCTTCTATGATACTGAGCTGGTCTATGACCGCTTCGCCAAAGGCAAGTTCGCGCGCTACCTGTTCAAGCGCCATGCCGGCACGCCCACGCGCCTGGACGAAGATTATGCGCACCAGATCATCGATGAAACGCAGCTGTTCATCGAGAATATCCATAGCGCCGAGCAGCGCATCAATGGCGTGATTGTGGGGTAATTCAACTCCCTTCGGTCCCCCCGTCGCGTCGGGGGGGGATGAAACGCCGGAAAGGACTATGCATGCAAACCGTACCCAAACGACTCGCCGTGAAGTTTAACCTGGCTCGAGCGCCGCAGCTGCAGCCAGCGGATATCGTGCCCATCTTTCAACGTTGGATTCAACAGCGGACCGTGCCAGGTATGCTGATCGATGTGATCGACTACAAGCATGTGCCCGATGGACCAGGCATCGTGCTGGTCGCCGATGAATCCGACTACGCCTGGGATCTGGGCGCGGGGCAGGCGGGTCTGCGCTACATTCGCAAGCGCGCGCTGCCGGATGATCTGTCCGATGCCCTGCGCCTGTGCTTTGAACGAGCTGCTCTTGCTGCGCGGCAACTGGAAGGGGAAGCGCCAGGCGATGTGGTTTTCGACTTTGCCGCCGCCGAGATCAGCTTCCTCGACCGCTTGGCTTACCCCAACGAAGCTGGCGTGGCGGCATCGACTCAAGGCGCATTGAGCGAGGTTTTGCCTGGCCTGCTGGGCGCGGATGTAACCTTGTCGCGGCTGCATGAGGACTCGCGCTATCCGTTGATTTTGCGCTGCGCGGGCGAGGGACCGCTGGCGGTGGCGGCCAGTCTGGCATAGCCACAAACCGCCCCTGCGACTCGCGCGCAAGTCAAGGTATCATGCCGCTGCCTGACCTGCATGCGAGCGTTGCCCATGACCCAATACAATTTCGACGAGATCATCGACCGCCGCCATCACAGCAGCGCCAAGTGGAGCTTGGTCGAAGGCGACTGCCTGCCCATGTGGGTCGCCGATATGGACTTCCGATCGCCGCCCAGCGCCATAGAAGCCATGCAGGAACGCGCCCGGCATGGCGTATTCGGCTATACGCTCGATCCTCCGCAGCTGAAAGAAGCGGTCGTCGAGCGCATGAGCCGCCTCTACGATTGGCAGATCACGCCCGAAGATGTACTGTTTTCGCCCGGCATGGTGCTGGCTTTGTGCGCCGTCTGCCGCGAATTTGGCGCGCCCGGCGATGGCGTCTTGATGCAGACTCCCGTGTATGGCTCCTTCTTCAAAGCTGCTCGCGCCAATCGAAAATTCGCCGTCAGCATAGACATGAATTATGTCGCCGACGATGCGCATACCTTTCATTACGAAAACGATTATGACGCCTTTGATCAGGCAGCCCGCGAGCCCCAGACATCCATCCACTTGCAGTGCAGCCCGCAAAATCCGGCTGGCTCCATCACCCCGCGCGCCGAGCTGGAAACGATCGGCGAAATCTGCCTGCGTCACAATGTGCTCATCATCGCCGACGAGATTCATTCCGACCTCATCCTGGAAGGGCAGCACATCCCGATCGCCACGCTGGACGAGGAAATCGCCCGGAACACCATCACCATGATCGCGCCCAGCAAAACCTATAACCTGGCTGGCCTGGCTTGTTCGGTGCTCATCGCCCAAAACCCCAAGCTGCGCGAACAGCTGGCGGCAGCTCTGCAGAGCATCAGTGCCCATGTCAACATCATGGGCTATGCAGCGGCTTATGGCGCATATTGCGGCGGCGATGACTGGCTGCGGCAGCTGCGCTTGTATCTGAAGGACAATCGCGACTTCGCCATCGACTATATCCGCAAGCACATGCCAGGCGTCAAAACCACCGTGCCCCAAGCCACCTACCTGCTTTGGCTGGATATGCGCGATCTGCCCATAGAAGGCGATTTGATTGACTTCTGCCGCGAGACGGCCGGGGTCGCGCCATCGCCGGGCACATTCTTCGGGGCTGCCTATGGCGGTTTTGCGCGGCTGAACTTCGGCTGCCCGCGGTCGACGCTGGAAAAAGGCCTGGAGCGTCTGCGCGCTGCCATAGACGGCTTATGCGCCCCTTCCTGATCGATACCGACGCCGGCTCGGACGATGCGGTGGCGGTGGTCATGGCGCTGCGGCAGCCTGATGTCGATGTGCGGGCTGTCACGGCCGTGGCGGGCAATGTGCCGCTGGCGCAAGCGCTGCAAAATTCCCTTTATTTTGTCGAGTTGTGCGCTGCCGATGTGCCCGTATATGCCGGCGCAGACCGTCCGCTGCTGCGCGAATATGTCAGCGCCGACTGGTTTCATGGCGCAGATGGCTTGGGCGATTGGGGCGACGACCGCTATGTGCCGCGGCGCGCAAAAATCACGCCCGGACACGCTGTCGATGCCATCATCGACCTGGCGCGCGCCAGCAGCGACCTGACCATCGTTACGCTGGGTCCATTGACCAACCTGGCGCTGGCGCTGCGCAAAGCCCCGGATATCGCCGAGCGTGTCCACCGCTGCGTCATCATGGGCGGAGCCGCCTGCACCAACGGCAATGTGACGCCGGCCGCCGAGTACAACATCTGGTGCGACCCGGAAGCGGCGCAAATCGTCTTTCGCTCGGGCCTGGCGATTGAAATGGTCGGTTGGGAGTTCAGCCAGGGACCCTTCGCGCTCTCTCTGGAAGACATCGAGGCGCTGCGCGGTTTGGGTACGCCGTATGCGGAATTCGCGATTGATTCCAACATCAAGGGCATGCGCGGTTATGAAGTGCAGACCGGCGAAATCGGCATTTCGCTGCCCGATGGCGCGGCCATGGCTGTGGCGATCGACTCGTCCATCTGCGGCCGGTCGAGCCGGCATGCGCTGGATGTGGAATGCGACAGCGAGTTGACGCGCGGCATGACGGTGGTCGACAAGCTGGATGTGGCGGCGGACGAGCGCAATCGATCTGTGTGGCGCGCTGCCACCCAGGTCCGGCGCAAACCCTCCATTTGCTGGGAGCTGGATGCGGCGCGCTGGAAAGCCATGCTGTTTCGGCTGCTGGGCTGAACTTCTCTTGGCGGAGCATACTGCGCAAATTTTCTATAGTGCCAAGCGGCGAATCCTGCGCTATACTGTTGCCAATCAAATCACCTACGAATTCTGGCGCGCTCATGCGCCGTCAAAGCAGGAGTAAAACATGATTGTTAGCGTCCTCCAGGAGAATCTGGCGAAGAGCCTGAGCATCGTAACCCGCGCCATCGAAAGCAGTCCGCCCCTGCCAGTATTGAGCAATGTGCTGCTGGAAACCGAAGACTCGCGTCTGAAACTTTCGGCGACCAACCTCGAGATGAGCATAACCGCCTGGATCGGCGCGAAGGTCGAGCAGGCTGGCAGCATCACCCTGCCCGCGCGCACATTCAGCGAATTGGTCGGCACGCTCTCTCGCGAGCGCATCGATATGAAGCTGGATGCATCTACGCACACTATGGAAATGCGCTGTGGCGTGCAGACCACCAACATTCGCGGCATCGACGCCGACGAATTCCCGCCCATCAATCACGGGCAAGAAACTGATTTCCACATGGCTGGCGACACGCTCAAAGACATGATCAACCAGACAGTCTTCGCCGCCGCCACAGAGATGAACCGCCCCATCTTGACCGGCGTCTATGTCAAGCTGGAAGGCAGCGAGCTGACCATGGCCGCGGCTGATGGCTATCGGCTGGCTGTGCGCACCAGCGAAATGACCGAGAGCTTCGACGAAAAGCAGGATATGGTCATCCCATCGAGCGCCATGAACGAAGTGGCGCGCATCTGCGGCGATGAGATGGAAGTCGGCATCTGCCTGCCCAAAGAGCGCAACGCCATCACTTTCACCGCGCCCAATGTGGTCATCACCTCGCAGGCGCTGGACGGACGCTTCCCCGATTTCGCCGCCATCATTCCCCGTTCTTTCGCCACGAAGACCATGCTCTATACCAGCGACCTGCTGGCGGTCTGCCGGCGCGCCGAGATCTTTGCGCGCGACAATGCCAACAGCAGCACGATGGTCGTGCGCCCGGCTGACAATCCTGGCGAACCGGCCGATGTCATGATCGTCGGCAAGAGCGCCGAGCGGGGCGATACCGAAGGCGCTGCCCAAGCCACAGCCGAAGGCGAGCCGCTGGATATCTCGTTCAACATCAAATACCTGATTGATGTGCTGAATGTCATCAAAGAAGAGCGCGTGGTCTTCCAAAGCAACGGACCAGAAAATCCCGGCGTGCTCAAGCCAGAAGAGCGCGAAGACTTCATACATGTCATTATGCCGATGAGCAAGTGAACGCTAGCGCGCTTTGAACTGAATCAGCCCGCGCCTGCCATTGACTCTCCACTCGGCTTCAAGAATCCAGCGATAGGCATAAGTTTCTGCGAAGAACCACTCGGCATTGTGCCAACCAGGCTCGCTCTGCACAATCTGGCGCTGCTTGTCGAGGGCGCGCAGCCATTCCTCATGATCTGGTTCGCTTTTGGGGAGAAGCGGCAGTGGCGCGCCACGGGCTATCTCGTCGCGCAGCTTTCGCAGTCTCGCCTGAATGCTCGCGTCATAGTCGCTGTTGAGCGCCAGCGTCTCGTCGATGATGGCGTGGCAGACGAACGCGCATGGTGTTGCTGGCGAAGGCGTTGCTGCTGTCTGCCCGGATCGGCGCTGGTCGGCGCATCAGCTGACGCCGCGATAAATCGTAACATAGCGCCGCGGCTCGTCGCCCGCGCTGGCCGATTGCATGTGCGCCTGGCGCGCTAGTTGGTGTTGGCGCTTGCGGACCTGCGAGGCTTGCGGCTTGAGATTGATGTACTCTTCGCCAGCGCGGATGCGGCTGATGGCGCGTTCGGCTTCTTCGATCGCTGCGCCGAATGTGTCCAGCGCCTCCGGCGAGTTCAGTCGAAACAGATCGACCAGAAAGTTCTCCATCTGCGTGACGGTATTGGCGCGCAGCACATAGATCGAGATGCCGCTTTTCTCGCCGTCCGTTATCAGTCTTGGGCGGCGGCGATAGTGCGTCTTCAGGGTGACGATGGCTTCTGCCTCGCCGAAGTCGTCCGTAAGCAGCAGTGGAACAACCAGGCGGCGAGCGGCGTTTTCGAGGCGGTTGCGCGCCACCCCATAGGGATAGACGCGAATCGTGGGCAGGCTGCGCGGATCGGCGTTGGCCAGTTCGTCTTTGATCTCGCTGCGAGATTTTCCATTGTCGCGGTTGCCGCGCACGACATGGGCGCTGTTGGCTTGAGCGCCTTGCCGGGCCGGGGCAGAGCGAGCGGCGGCTTCTTGCACCTGTTCGCTGATGTTGATGATGCCGGCCGCATCGCGTTCGCGCAACTCGGTGGGCAGCGGACGATTGCGCAGCATGGCATCGACAGCCGAAGCGACATCGGCATGCACCACCAGCCGGTCGCGCGCCTGGATCTCGATCACGATGTCGAAAGTGGGCGCGGTCCGCCGTTCCAGCACGACCTTTTGGGTGCCGCGCCGCCGCGCCTCGTCGTCCGACAATGTGACCGACTCGATGCCGCCGATCAAGTCGGACAGGGTCGGGTTGAGCAATAGGTTTTCCAGCGTGTTGCCATGCGCCGTGCCGATCAATTGCACGCCGCGTTCGGCGATCGTGCGCGCTGCCTTGGCTTCCAGCTCGCGGCCGATTTCATCAATGACAATGACTTCGGGATTATGATTTTCCACCGCCTCGATCATGACTTCGTGCTGGCGGTCGGGCTTGCTTACCTGCATGCGCCGCGCCTTGCCGACCGCTTCGTGCGGGATATCGCCATCGCCGCCGATCTCGTTGGAAGTATCGACGATGACGACGCGTTTGTCGCGCGCCCGCACCCGCGCCGCCTCGCGCAGCAGGGTTGTTTTGCCAACGCCCGGCGGACCCACCAGCAACACGCTTTGCCCGGCTTCGATCAAATCGCCGATGATGTCGATCGTGCCATAGACTGCGCGCCCGATGCGCACGGTCAAGCCGACGATCTTGCCGCGGCGGTTGCGGATGGCCGAGATGCGATGCAGCGATCGTTCAATGCCGGCGCGGTTGTCGGCATCGAAGTCGCCCAGCTCTTCCACCAGTCCTCGCAGGTCTTCCTCAGAAACTTCATGCTGCGAAAGCTCATATTCGTCAGCGATATAACGCGCGGTCGGCCGGCGCCCCAAATCCAGCACGATCTCCAGAAGCTGGCTGGTATTGCCCAATTCGTCTATGGCGCTGCGGATGCGTTTGGGCAGCACGCGCCGCAGAACATCAAAGTCGTCCGTGATTCGCTTGTCCATTGAGCGGGCGTTTGCCTCCGATCTGCCTACAGGGGATCGCGCTGCATCCTGGTTTCGCTGCCCATGCGCAGGGTAGCCGCGGGTTTGCGTCCGCCAGCTGCGCTCAGCCCGACTTGCTCAAAAGAAGCCTGGCGCACGCCGGCTGTCAGGTGTTTGACCATCACCGCCTGCTCGAGCCAGGGTTCAAAGCCCAGATCGCGCATGGCATTTTCCAGCCAGCCTTGATAGCCGCGCACGCAAACATAAACGGGCAGCTTGCGGCTGCGCTCGATCTGCTGCCAGGCGGCGGCGATGATGGCGGGCGCTTCGTCCAGCGCTTCTGGATGCACAAAGGGCAGAACATACACGCCGTGCTTGCCTTCTGAATAGGCGATATAGGCTTCGATCCTGCCATCTCTGCGATAGACCAGACCCGCCATGTCGGTCGATGGTCCCAAGATCGCCTGCATGATGCGCGGGATGGTGCTGCCCAGCAGCGCGGATACGCCAATCTGGTCAGCCTGCGTCTCGGCATAGATGCTCAACTCAGGCGGAGCAGGTTGATCGCCGAGCGGGCCACAACGCCAGATAACCTGCCGGCTGTAAACAGCATACCCGGCGCGGCGCATGGTCTCGAAGAGTCGATGGCTCAGCTCGACTTCGCCGACCAGCGACTGCGCGCCCGTCTTGCCAGCCTGGGAGGCCATGGCGTCCAACATATGCAGCCAGATCGAGTCGTCTTCATGTGCTTCCAGCGTCGGCGCCAGATAGACGATATGCGCGTTAAGCTCGCCCTGCCGATATCGAAATTGGCCGACCACATTCTGCTCGTCACGCTGTGCCAGCAGCGTATGCAAGCCGCGCGGAAAAACAATGCTGCTGAGCAAGGCGCTGCTTTGCCCGCGGGCGTCTTCGGTCAACCCCAGCTCGCTGTGCAAAACGATTGCGTTCTGCTTCAAGCGCAGCATCAGCGGCAGGTCGAGCAGCTTCATGGCGTGGGCATCGTTCTGGCTGTTCATCATGCTGGCATTGTAGCGCAGGATTGCCACAGGGGCACAGACGGTTTGGCGAGTTCCACTGCGCGGGATAGAATCTGCTGTATACACAAGGAGCGAATCCGCCATGAACAAACTGCGCGCGGCTTTTATTGGCACGGGACGCATTTCTGACCTGCACGCTCTCGCCTACCTGGACGATGAGCGAGCCGAGATTGTCGCCATCTGCGACAGCAACTTGCAGCTCGCCCAGACGCGCGGACGAAAATGGGGCCTGCCCGACTCGCGCATTTTCAGCCACTACAACGACATGCTGGCGCTGGACGATATCGACCTGGTCGAGATCCTGCTTCCGCATCACCTGCATCACAGCGCGACGCTGGCTGCCTTTGCGGCGGGCAAGCATGTGTCGGTGCAAAAGCCGATGGCGCTTTCGCTGGCGCAAGCCGATGAGATGGTGGCGGCAGCGCATTCGGCCGGGCTGCTGCTCAAAGTATATGAAAACTTCATCTTCTACCCGCCTGTGCAGCGCGCCAAAGCCTTGATCGACAACGGCGAAATCGGCGAGCCGCTGACCATCCGCATCAAGAGCAACAGCGGCATCAGCCCGGACGAGTGGGATGTGCCCAGCGGCGCGCGAGCCTGGAGATTCGCGCCCGATGAATGTGGCGGTGGCCCGCTGGTCTTTGATGACGGACATCACAAATTTGCCTTGGGCTGGCACTTCATGGGCATGGCAGAAGAAGTCCACGCCTGGATCGGCAGCAGCGAAGTCGCGCCGGGCGAATATCTCGATGCGCCGGCCATCGTCTCCTGGAAGTTCCCGGGCAATCGCTATGGTTCGCTGGAATGCGTCTATTCGCCGCAGCTGCTGCTGGATACGCAGCATTACGCCCAAGACGACCGCATCGAGATCACCGGCAGCAAAGGCGTCATCTGGGTTACGCGCGGACACGGCAAGATGCTGGATGTGCCTCCAGTCGTGCTCTACCGCGACCGAACGACGCGCACATTTTCCGACATGCCGGTCGGCTGGCAGCACAGCTTCATCAATTCGACGCGGCAATTTATCGATGCCTGGTTCAGTGGCGATCCCCCGCAGCTCTCCGGCGAGCAAGGGCGCGAAGTGCTGCGCTTTGCCCTGGCGGCGCAGGAATCGGCGCGTTTGGGACGCTCAGTCAAGCTCTAGGCGCGACTGCCGCGCATCCAGCAGGGTGATGGTGTCTCCTTCCATGGCGGTGATGGACGCCAGCGCGTGAATGGGGACATCGTACCGGGCTTGCACAGCCGCTCGTCCGCCTTCGAAAGTTTTTTCTACCACGACGCCGACGCCGACCAGATTGGCGCGCGCGCTCTTGACGATCCGTGCCAGCGCCAGCAGCGTGCGTCCGCTGGCCAGGAAGTCGTCGATGATCAGCACATTTTCGTCCGCGTGCAAAAATTCTGCCGAGACCAGCAGCAACGTTTCGCCGCCCTTGGTGTGGCTGGGCGCGGTTTCGAGATAAACCGGACCCGCCATGGTAATGGGCTTTTTCTTGCGCGCATAAACGACCGGCACGCCCATTTCAATGCCAGCCATCAGCGCCGGCGCGATGCCCGAGATCTCGGCAGTGAGGATGCGGTCGATCGGCGCGCCAGCGAATCGTTTGGCGATGGCTTTGCCCATGCCAGCCATCAATTGCGGGTCGAGTTGGTGGTTGATCAGGCTGTCGACCTTGAGTATGCCCCCACCCAGGTTGACGCCTTCCCTACGGATTCGTTCGATCAGCTCTTGCAAAGCAGCCTCCTGTTGGCTGTTATGAACCGACAACAACGGCGCGCCACAAGGTTCTCCAATATAGCGATGCGACAACAGGGAGGAACACCGTAAGGGGCGACTTTTGAGGTGCCCACATGGTCAACGGTGGCATTGTGGGCGATTTCTTCGGCGCGCACAGGTCGTTCAGGCGCTCGCCAATACGCGCGTGATTTGTTCAATGTGGTCCAGGTCGTGCAAAGGGACTTGCATGGCGGCGTCGGTCATGCTGAAGCTGTCGCGCTCTGGGTGGATGCCGCTGCGCGCCCATTGCTCCGGGCTCAAACGCTTGAAGAAGTCGACAAAACGCAGCCGCGACACCTGCAGCGAAGCGTATGCGCTGACCAGCGACTGCGACTGATAATCGCGCTCAATCGCCATGGCTTCGTGGTCAAATGCCGGCAGCTGCGGATGTTCCTGCGCGATCATCATCACGGCGCGGTCGTAGAAAATCACATCAAAATCGCGCAGATGACAGACGATTTCCATGATCGACCAGCCATCGGCGCCATCGCGCAGGCTGCGGGCTTGATCATCGCTGAGCCTCGCCACGATATGCCCCAGCGACTTCAATGTCAGGCGCATGGAGATTACTTGTCGCGCGCGCACCGATCGCCATGCCGCTGCCGATTCGTCCATCTGCCGCCTCCTGTTTTGAGATATGCAAAGCAACAAGGCGAGTCTAGCACACGCGAGCCGCCATTCAGAGGGTAACCGCCCACAAGATAACGCGGTTGTCGCCGCTGCCCGATGCCAACAGCCCGCCAGCCGGGTGAATGGCCAGCGCCAGCACAGGTCGCCGATGTTCCACCAGCGCCGCCAGTTCGCGCCCCGTTTCAGCCTCCCAGATGCGCAGGCGATTATCGCGCCCGCCACTGACCAGCAGTGAGCCATCCAGCGAGAAAGCCAGCGCGTCCACGCCGCCTGCATGCGCCTTCCATCTGCGCTTGTGCTGCCTGCGATTTGCCGGTTCAGCTGCGCTTGGCAAGGGCGAGTCGATATCCCACAGGCGGATGGACATATCTTTGCTCGCCGATGCCAAACAGCCCGCCGGCGACAGGGCAATCTCGCGCACCCAGTCGTCGTGCCCGCCCAAATTGTCGCTTGCGTAGTTGGCGCGCATATCCCAGCGGCGGATGCTGCTATCGCGCGAGCCGGAATACAGCCAGCGCCCGCTCATATCAAAAGCCAGCGTCGTAACTTCGTCCCCGTGCGCCGCCAACTTGGCTTGCAACCCGCCAGACGCGGCATCCCACAAGCGGATTGACCCATCCGCGCCGCTACTGGCCAAGCTGCTGCCATCGGGATGCCAAGCCAATGCCTCGACCGAACCGGAATGACCAACCAAGCTGGCAGTTTCGGCAGCTGGTCCAGCACCAATCTTCCACAATTTGATGCTGGTATCGGCGCTGCACGAGGCGATCAACTCCCCATCGGGATGAAAAGCGATGTCCTTGACCGGCGCGCTATGACTGCGCAGGCGAAAGTCGGCCGCCCCGCCGAATCCGCCGCGATAAACCGCCACGCCTTCGCCGCCAGCAATCGCCAGCATGTCGCCGCTCGGCGACCAACGCAACTGCGAGATCCAGCCGAAGTTCACGCTGCGCAAAGGACGAATCCGCGCGGCATTGCCTGGCACAAGCAGGGCGGTCTGCACGAAGCTGCTGCTCCTGTGATGTCGGCGCTGCCCCGATTATAATGCCCACCAACCCCAACAGACGAGAGTCGCCATGAGCCGCATCACCACCACGCCAAGTGAAATCCGCCAACTGGAACTTGCCCATCGGCAGACGATCCCCGCCGCCTACCTGGACGAAAACCAGCATGTCAATGTGCAGTATTATGTGCATCTGGTGGAGAAGGGCTTGGTCGCGGTCTTCGAGCGGGCTGGCTTGGGCGAAATCTACGCCGCTGCCGACGAGTATGGCAACTTCGCGCTGGAGCAGCATATCCGCTACCTGGCCGAGATTGTGGTCGACGAGCATGTCAGCGTCTACATCCGCTTGCTGGAGCTGACGCCCAAACGCGGATATTTTATGGGATTTATCATCAACGACACGCGCGAAGAGTTGGCGTGCACAGCCGAGATTGTGCAGATGAATGTCGACATACGCCAGCGAAGAGGCGCGCCCTATCCGCCCGCGGGCAAGGCGGCTTTGCAGGCACTGCATGCGCGACACGCGGCGCTCGATTGGCCAGCCCCCGTCTGTGGGGTGATGCGCGCTTGAAGCCTAGAGCTCGCGCGGGTACGAAGTCAGCACATCGAGGCCGTCTTCGGTGACGGCAACATTGTCTTCAATGCGCACGCCGCCCACGCCAGGAATATAGACGCCCGGCTCGATTGTGAAGACCATGCCCGGCTCAAGCAGCTGTTTGTTGCCCGCCACGATATTGGGCAGTTCGTGCACGCTAAGCCCCAAGCCATGCCCCAGACGGTGAATGAAATAATCGCCGAAGCCGGCCGCTTCGATAACCTCTCGTGCCGCGCGGTCGACAGCTTCGCAGCTGACGCCGGGCTTGGCAAATTGGCGGGCGGCCAGGTTCGCGCCATGGACAGCTTCAGCCATCGCGCGCATCTGTGGACTTGGCTCGCCGGCGCAGAAGGTGCGGGTGATATCGGCGGGATAATCCTCATAGCGCGCGCCGAAGTCGATGAGCAGGAATTCGTCTTCGCCCCAAACGCGATCGCCCGTGTTGCCATGGGGCAAGCCGCTCTTTTCGCCCGTCAGCACGAGCAGGAATGCCAAGCCCTGCGCCCCGCGCGAAAGCATCTCCGCAGACAGCCGGTCGGCAATTTCTCGCTCGGTCAGGCCAGGTCTTGCCCAAGCCATGGTCGCCTTCAGCGCCGCTTCGCTGATGTCGATGGCTCGCTGCATTTTGGCGATCTCTTGCGGGCTTTTGCGCGCGCGCATATTCAGGAAGAGTTCGCCAATATCCCGCGTTTCGGCTGCTCGCAAACCGGCTTTTTCCAGCGCCAGCCACTCGAAGTAGCGCAGCGTTTCGCCATCCAGCGCGCAGCTTGCGCCAGCGCCGGCCAGCGCAGTTACGGCTTCGGCGAATGCGCCATGATAGCCGCTTTGGTCGCTCCACATAAAGCGCCGCGCTTCCAGATCGGGGCGGGCGTCCAGCTTGGTCACTTCCAACTCGGGGATGATGAACGACAATCCCTGCCGGCTGTACAAGCCCAGGATGGGGCGCTCAGACAAATGGAAGTGCAAGCCAGTGAAGTACAGCATATTTTCGCCGGGCACAAAGCCGACCAGATCCGCGCGGCTTTGTTCCAGCAGGGCATCCAGCCGCGCCAGGTAATCGATTTTCATGCCTCTGCTCCATACGCGTGAATTGTCCTGGCAAGATTTGACCACAGCCCGCGCGGATGGTCAAACGCGCCGCTTGTGCCGCCGCCGCAAACTGTGGTCAAATCCAGGGCAGCCCCCGCCAGCCGAGGACGAGACCATGCGCAGCTCTCGCTTGATTCATATCGTCAACTGCCATGCCGAAGGCGAAGTCGGCAATGTCATCGTGGGTGGCGTGCCCGCTCCGCCCGGCGATACGCTCTGGCAGCAAGCGCGCTTCCTCGCCAGCGACAATTCCCTGCGGCAATTTGTGCTGAACGAGCCGCGTGGTGGCGTTTTCAAGCATATTAGCCTGCTGGTGCCGCCAAAGAACGCAGAGGCCGCCTGGGGCTTCATCGTCATGGAACCTGAGCACACGCCGCCCATGTCGGGCTCCAATGCCATCTGCGTCGCCACAGTCTTGCTGGACACGGGCTTAATCGCCATGCGCGAGCCCGAAACGCGCTTCACACTGGAAGCGCCGGGCGGCCTGGTGTCTGTGCGCGCATTTTGTCAGGACGGCAAAGCGCAAAGCATTGAAATCGAGAATCTGCCCGCCTTTGTCGATAAGCTGGATGCCAGGCTGGAACTGGCTGGGCATGGCACGCTGACTGTCGATATCGCTTATGGCGGCGACAGCTTCGTGCTGGTCGATGCGCGCGCATTGGGGTTCGCCCTCGCGCCCAACGAAGCCGCGGATCTGGCTGGCTTGGGCGCGCAGATCACCGCGGCCGCCAATGAGCAAATCGGCTTCCAGCACCCCATACACAGCGAATGGGCTGCCATCTCTTTCTGCCAATTCACGCTGCCGGTCGAACGGGTCAATGGCGAGCTGAGCGGACGCAACACTGTCGCTATCGACCCGGGCAAACTGGATCGCTCGCCGTGTGGCACGGGCTGCTGCGCGCGGATGGCTGTGCTGCATGCGCGGGGACAGCTGGCAATAGGCGAGCGCTTCGTGGGCAGGTCGATCATCGGCTCGCGTTTTGATTGCCAGCTCTTGGGCGAAACGACTGTCGGCGGACGAGCGGCTGTCGTGCCAACGCTGCGTGGACGCGCCTGGATCACGGGCACGCAGCAACTGATGCTGGACCCCGCCGATCCCTGGCCTCTGGGTTATCGCTTGTCCGATACCTGGGGCGCGGCGGTTAAACGCGCTTGAGCCAGGTGGTCATTTGTCCGTCGCCGCGATGCCCCCAGGCGTAATACGGGATGGCGGTGAAGTCGACCGGCTGTCCCGCTGCGTCCAGCGCCCGCCCGCGCAGGGTGGTGATGCCGCCCAGCAAGTCCGCGCGATGTTCAGCCTGCAGGGGGCTATCATCAGCCAAAGCCAGCTCCAACACGCGCCCGGGGTTGTCGGCGGATTCCAGCGCATACACGAGCGGACCGCGTTCCAGCGCCACTTGCCCGCGCAAATTGACCACAGCATCATGGGCGATCACGCGGCGGATGGGCATGGGAATCCGCAATGACACGCGCGTCTTGCCCTGCCAGCGGCGCGCAACCGTGGCATAGCCCGATTTGATCTCCAGCGGCGTTTCTTCGCCAGCCACAATCAGCTGTACAGTGCCAGTTTCTTCGCCCAGACCGGTGTACAGGTCGCTCGGCACAGCCTGACCCAGCGCATAACCCGGGATGCGCAATTTGAGAGCGAAGTCGATCGGCTGTTCGGCTGATACATCAATCGAAATGACGCCATCCCAGGGGTACTGCGTGCGCTGCTCAATGCCGATTTCGCCGCCAGCCAGCTGAACCTGCGCGTTCCCCGCCGCATACAAATTGACATAAAGTCGATCATCGCGCCGGGCATACACATATCCCGCCAGCGCCGGCAGCAGGCGCACCACATTGGTCGGGCAGCAAGCCGTGCCATACCAGGGCTGGCGCGTCATGGCATCCTCGCGGTTGAAGCGATATTCGCCATCGCAAGCCAGCGGATTCACATAGAAAAAGCTGCGTCCATCCATGCCCACGCCTGCCAGAAAGCCGTTGTAGAGCGTGCGTTCCAACACATCCACATATTTCGACTCGCCGGTCAGCAAGAACAGGCGCTGATTCCAATACAGGCTGGCTTGGGCGGCGCAAGTCTCGTTATAGGCGGTCAGGCTGGGCAATTCGTAGGCGTCGCCAAAAGCCTCGCCTTCGTGGCGCGCGCCGATTCCGCCGGTCAAAGCCATTTTCTTGCCGACTACATCGTCCCACAGCGCCACAGCCGCCGCGGCATAATCGGCATCCTGGCACAGCGCGGCGATATCGGCCATGGCGGCGTATTGATAACCCGCCCGCACGGCATGTCCCACCGCCTCGCGCTGTTGGATTGCCGGCAGGTGATCCTGGCAATACGGACCATACAGCTCGCGTTCATTGCTGCGGCCGCGTTCGTCCAGGAAGAACTTCGCCAGGCGCAGGTATTTGGCATCGCCTGTGCATCGATACAGCCGCGTCAAACCCAGCTCAATCTGCTGATGCCCGGGCACATCGCGCAGCTTGCCTTCTCCGAAGACCGAATCGATCAGATCGGCATTCTTCAGCGCCACCTCAAGGAAGTCGCGCTTGCCAGTCGCTTCGTACCAGGCGACTGCCGCTTCGTACATATGCCCGACATTGTATAGCTCGTGATTGACGCCCAGGTTTGACCAGCGTTCGGGTCCGCAGGCTTCAGGCGCGTTGGCGGGGTCGATTGTGCGGGCGGTGTAGAGGTAGCCATCGGCTTCTTGCGCGGCGGCGAACTTGGCTATCAGGGCGTCGACATAGGCTTCCAATTCGGGATTCGGCGCGATTTGCAGGGCATAAGCAGCCCCCTCGACGACTTTGAAGACATCGGAGTCGTTGTAGTAGATGCCTTCGTGCGCGCCCGGCAGCGCCCCCGCGGCTTTGTCGAAGTTGCGGATGCGCCCGGTGTCTTCGCATTGCTGGAAGTCGTAGGGCACTGTCACCTTGGCGGCGGTCTGGATGCGCGGCTGCCAAAAGCTGTCGGCTATCTCCGCCTGCGTGAAAAGAATGGGCTGGATGGGGTAGTCGTGAGACGGCGTGGTCATATGTTGTCCTTTTGAGTAGATAAGTGAAACCAATAAAGTATCGCGCATTTTTCGACACAGAGAACACAGAGAACACAGAGAGCACAGAGGAATTAATCTCGGTGTACTCTTTCAACTCGGTGGTTCATTTTTTCTTACATTACATTGTTGGTCATACTGTGAACTTGCTGCTATTGCGTCTCGTTCAATTATTCACCGCGCCGCCTATCAGCCCGTTGATGTAATAGCGCTGCAAAAGCAGGAAAATCACCAGACAAGGAAAGATGGCGACGATAACACCCGCCTGCAGCGCGCCCCAATCCACCGTGCCATATATGCCGCTGCGGACCAGAGTCAAAAAGACCGGCAGCGTGAACTTGTCCTGGTCGGACATAAAAATCAGCGCGGCGAGAAATTCGTTCCAGGAATTGATGAAGGCGTAAATGGCGACTGTCACGATGCCGGGCAAGACCAGCCGCAGCATCATCCGATACAGCAGGCTCAGCGAGCTGCAGCCATCCAGCAGCGCCGCTTCTTCGATTTCCCTCGGCACCGCCAGGAAGCTGTTGCGCATCAAGAAGATGCCGAAGGGCAGTTGGAAAGTGATGTAGACCAGGGCGAGGCCGATCAGCGTGTCATTCAGCTCGAAGCGCACCAGCATCACAAAGAGCGGAATCAATATCGACTGAAAGGGGATCATCAAGGTAGAAAGCACCATGATGAACAGCGCATTCTTGCCTGGGAAGTTGAAACGCGCGAAGCCGTAACCGCCAAGTGTGCTCAAAACCAGGCTGCCAATCACCGTGATCAGCGCGACTATGGCGCTGTTCTCCACATGCCCGGCGACCCCGTAATTGCCGAAGGCGGTCAGCTGGGTATAATTCTCGAAGACGATTTCCGTTGGCAAGTAGGTCGGCGGCACCGCCAGCGCCTCCGACGGCTTCTTCAGCGAATTGAGCAGCGACCACCCAATAGGAAACAAAAACAGCAGCGCCAGCACAGTGAGCACGAAGTACCTGAAAAGAAGCAGCGCCCGCTGGTGGATGCGCCGTCGCTGCTGCTGGGTCAGCTCGCTGGAACTGACTGGTCGGTCGCGCAAGGATGCCGCTGTCATCTAATACCTCTCGCGCAAGACATAATATTGAATGCTGGATAGCGCCACCAAGATGCCCAGCAGCACGATGGACATCGCAGCGCCATAACCCATCTTCCAATAGGTGAAAGAGTTGTTGAATATCCAGTACACGATTGAAATTGTGCTGTTGCGCGGGCCGCCCCGCGTGATGATGTAGAACTGGTCAAAAGCCAGCACCGAGCCGATGACAGAAAGGATGAGCGCCAGGGCAATCGTTCGGCGCATCAAAGGCAAAGTGATGTAAAAGAGTTTGCGGAAGTAGCCCGCGCCATCCACATCCGCCGATTCATACAATTCGTCCGGGATGCTCTGCAAGCCCGCCAGCAGCAGGATCATGGTGAAGCCAACGGTCTTCCACACCACCGATAGGATGATGACATTCATGGCGGTTGTCGGCTTCGCCAGGAAGAGCTGCGGCTTGGCGATCAACTGCAAATCCAGCAGGATCTTGTTGAATATGCCGACTCGCTGATCCAGCATCCAGACCCACAACAGGCTCGAGACCCCCAAGCCGATGACCACCGGCAAAAAGAAGATCGTGCGGTACATGCCGATGAAGGGGATCTTGTGCCGCACCAGCGAAGCCAGGATGAAGCCCAGAATGAATATCGGCGGCGTGACCAAAATCGTGTAGCGAAAAGTGAAATCCAGGCTCTTGAGGTATTGTCGATCATTCGCCAGCTCGCTGTAATTGGTCGTGCCGATCCAGGATTGCTCGCCGATGAGCGGCCAATCGTGGAAAGACATGAATACCGTCATCGCCAGCGGAATGATGAAAAACACAGTCACAAACAGCACCGTTGGCAAGACGAATAACAACCCGGTCAGCTTGCGGCGCTGCTCCCAGCTGAGAGAGCCTGGTCCTAATGTCATGCGCTGTGCAGGACCTTTATCTACCTTTGGCGGCGGCAAGAGCGCCTGTCGGCACTAGCGTATCGCCAATGCGACAGACGCTCAAGCGATTGGCGCTTAGCCTTCAATGATCTGCGTGAAGCGGTCTTGCCCCAGTTGCAGCGCGCCTTCGATGTCGCCATCGAGGATCGCGATCTGGATCATCTCCAGCCAGGGTCCGTTGGGATCGTTGAAGAGGTCGTTGTAGACCAACGAGTAGGGTGACTTGCCAACAGCCAGCGCGCTCGCTGCCGTGAGCGCCAGCGGGTCATCCTGCGAATACTCATTTTCGAGCATGGAAACGCGCACGGTGGTGCGATTGCGAGCTGCATAGAGTTCCAGCTGCGTCTCGTCGCTCATCATCCATTCGAGGAATGCCCAAGCTTCTTCTGGATGTTGTGTGCCGCTGCCGATGGCGATGACATCGCCGCCGCCGAAGGAAGCCGCGCCGCCCTCCTTGCCCGGAATGTGGAATGCGCCCAATTCCAGCTCGGGATGATTGGTCCGGTAGTTGTTGATGCCAAAAGCGCCCGTGCCAGCCATGCCGATTGTGCCGGTGCCAAAGGCGCTCGTGAAGCTGGAGCCATCGTCGATGCTCGCGCTCTCTGGGATGAGCCCCTCTTCCCACATCAGCCGATAGTATTCCAGCGCCTCGCGCACGATCGGGTCTGTCGCGATGGTAGCTTCGTTGTAGTCGTCGCTGAGCACATCGCCGCCGCTCGCCCAAATGAAGGGCAGGTAGGTGAAGGCGTTGCAGCCAGCGCAGGCGCCGGCGAAGTAGTAGCCGTAGGTCTCGTCGTCAATGGCGGAGATGGCGCGTGCCGCCTCCAGCAATTCGTCCCAGGTCGTCGGCGGCGCTTCTGGATCCAAGCCGGCCGCCTCGAATAGACCCTTGTTGTAGATGATGAACGAGCCTTCGATGAGGAAGGGCACGGCATACTTCCGCCCCTCGTATGTGCCTAGCTCCGAATGCGCCGGCAGCAGGTCATCGGCGTAGGGCAGCGCGTCTACCCAGTCGGTGATATCCAGCAATTGACCGGCCGCGGCGAAGGCTGGGGCATAGATCAGGTCAATGCTGGCAATATCGGGAGATTCTCCCGCGGCAATGGCGGCGCCCATCTTGGTGACGAACTCCGCGGGCGGGATGACGGTCAGCTCAATTTGGCTGCCGCCCCTGTCGTTCCAGGCATCGACCAATTCTTGCACCTGGGTGCCGATATTGCGCACCCACATCGTCAAGGTTACGCCGTCATCTTGCGCCGAAAGGGGCAACGCGCCGATGCACAGCGCCATGATCAAGATTGCGAAGATTATTCTGCGGGGGGGGGCGGGGGTCATTTTCTCTGTCTCCTTATGGATATTGATAATTTGGCAAAATGTGTCGACTCATCTCGAACTCTCCAGTCGCGCCTCCTCATTATCACCATGACAAATACAGCAACCCGATAATACCGAAATCGTTCGCTCCTATCTAAGAACATTATCAGAAAAACATTTGCTGTTTCAAGCAATTGGTCGAACTGTTTTGCAAACGCAGTGAGTTCGGGCGCGCTTACATCACATTCGGGAGAATCCACAACTTGCGAAAAGTTGCCGCGGCCGCCTCCACATGCGTCTTGCCGTTGCGCAGTGAAATCTGAAAATGCGCCGGCACCAGCGCGTCGAAGTCCTGCTGCTCCATCTTGGACATGCTGTCGGCATAAGCGCTAATGCGGCAATCGTGGATGTTCTCGCAAAGAACCTTGCCGCCCGAAAACACCAAGTCCGACCCGAACAGGTATACGCGGTCGCCGCCGCGCATGCGGAAGCTGAGGTGGCCATCGCAGTGTCCGGGCGTATCGAATGTCTCCAGCTGCAAGTTGCCAATCTTGACGACATCGCCTTCCTGCAGCTCGACATCGACAGGGCAGGGCAACGGTGTTCTGCGCCCGTCCCTTGCCTGGCAGGCCAGCCTCGTTGGCGCGGATGGTATACGCCGATTGCCGCAGGTCGCGATTCCATTGCAGGGCATTCAGAGACAGGTCGAGGTGCGCGTCAATCACCAGCATGGCGGCTCACCAAACCAGGCCGCGCGCCGCCACATCCCAGACCTGCTCAATCACGCCGCCGCGCAGGCCGTAGAGCCGATTGTGCAGGTTGGTCACCACGCAGGTGTGCACGGGGATGATATGCAGGGTATCGCCGACAGCAGGCGTGGTCGCGCAGGCGCTGAAATCGCAGTAGCCGTGCTCTTCGTTGACCTGGCGCAAGCGCGCATCGGGGAAATCTTCTATGTAGCCATAACGCCCATCGACTGTCTCCGAATGAATCGACTTGCTGCCGGCATCGAGAATGATGCGGCTGGCTTCGTTGGCGCTGACGACAGTCGCTCGCACGCGCATGGCGCAGTTGTCGAAAGTCGTGTAGCCGGCGTTTACGCTATTCCAGTCGTAGAAGACATAAGTGCCCACGCGCATCTCGGTGAGCTCGGGCAGCAGATGCGAGTCGCGGATTGCGCCACTGCCGCCGCCGCTGATTGTCGCAACGGGAATGCCGGCCGAATCCAGCAGCGCCAGAGTCTCTTGCAGGCGCGGACGAATCGCCGCATCGGACGGGTAGACCATGACGCCGGCGAAGTCGAGATTGTCTGTCGCCACGATGTACCGGGCGAGTTCCAGGGCGGCATGTGGCGTTGTGCCGGTGCGTTGATTCAGCGACACCAGCTCGACCAGGACGCGGATGTTCGCGCCCGCTGCTTGCGCCGCCCCCGCAATGCCATCGACGACTGCGCGGCTGTCGACCGTCACGCTGATATTGGCATTCCGCGCCAGTTCTGCCAGCCGCCGTGTCTTGCGCGCGCCCACGATATTGTAAGGAATCTGGATATCGCGGAAGCCGGCCGCCGCGAAGACTTCCGCCTCGCTGACCTTCTGGCAGGCGATCCCTGTTGCGCCAGCTTCTTGTTGCCGCCGCGCGATATCGGGGATCTTGTGCGTTTTGATGTGCGGACGAAAGGCGATGCCCAAGTCGTCGCAGCGCGCTTGCATAGCCGCGATGTTGCGCTCCATGATATCCAGGTCGATCAGCACGCTGGGCGTTTCCAGCGCATCGACGCTTGCGCCGAGCATGGTTTCGCTCACCAGCCGCGCTTGCCCAGGATCACTTCGTCCGGCGTCACATTGATGCCGACCATGGCCTCGCCGAGATTGCGGCTGACATCGGCCAAAATCTGCGCATCCTGGAAGTGCGTGACCGCTTTGACGATGGCTTTGGCGCGTTGAGCCGGGTTGCCGCTCTTGAATATGCCGCTGCCCACGAAAACGCCGTCCACGCCCAGCTGCATCATCAGCGCGGCATCGGCTGGCGTGGCGACTCCGCCGGCGGCGAAATTGACCACGGGCAGCCTGCCCAGCGAAGCCGTCTCTCTGACCAGGTTGTAGGGCGCGCGGATTTCTTTGGCGTAGGTGTAAAGTTCGTCTTCGTCCATGCAGCTGATGCGGCGGATTTCGCCATTAACGGCGCGGGCATGACGGACGGCTTCGACGACATCGCCGGTGCCCGCCTCGCCTTTGGTGCGCATCATGGCCGCGCCCTCGTTGATGCGGCGCAGCGCCTCGCCCAGATTGCGGCAGCCACAGACGAAGGGCACAGAGAATCCCCACTTGTTGATGTGGTGCTCTTCATCGGCGGGGGTCAGCACTTCGCTCTCGTCGATATAGTCGATGCCCAGCGCCTCGAGGATTTGCGCCTCGACGAAGTGGCCGATGCGCGCTTTCGCCATGACCGGGATAGACACCGCCTCGATGATGCCTTCGATCATGTCGGGGTCGCTCATGCGCGCTACGCCGCCCTGCACGCGGATATCGGCCGGCACGCGCTCCAGCGCCATGACAGCCGCCGCTCCAGCATCTTCTGCGACTTTGGCTTGCTCGGGGGTGACCACATCCATGATCACGCCGCCCTTGAGCATCTGCGCCAAGCCGCGCTTCACTTTGTTCGTGCCGGTCCCATTTGGATTTGGCTGCTGTCCACTGGTAACCATGTCTTCACCTCGCTTGTCTTCTCGCGCTGGCAGCCATGCTAATATACGCCAGCCGAACCGGTTATGTCCATTGCAGTCCAATTTGCGATTCCTGCACAAAATCGGGCAATACTGGTCGCATTGCTTCGTTGGAGATTCTGCGCGTTCGCCAGGCTATGGACGACATCCGCATCGAAACCATAGAGTCGCATCATGCCGCCGCCCTGCAGCAGTTGCAGCGCGATTGCTTTCCCACGCTTGCCGAAAGCGAATTGATGCGCAAAGAGCATTTTCTTAATCATTGTCGTCTCTTCCCCGAGGGCAATTTCGTCGCGCTGGCTGACGAGCGGGTTATCGGCCTGGGCTCTGGCTTTTTGATCGACTTCGACTTTGACGACGCCCGGCACAGCTTCCAGGAGATCATCGACGGCGGCTGGTACAGTCATCATGACCCGGCCGGCGATTGGTATTATGGCGGCGACATCAGCGTGCATCCCGACTGGCGGCGGCGCGGGATTGGCTCGCGTCTATACGCGGCGCGCAAAAGCATCGTCCAGCGGCTTAATCGGCGTGGCATTGTGGCTGGCGGGCTGATTCCCGGCTTCGCAGCGCATAAACATGCCATGACTCCGCAAGAATATGTGGACCAGGTGGCGCAGGGGCGACTGCGCGACGACACGCTGTCTTTCCAGCTGGGGCGGGGCTTTGTCGTGCGTGGCTTGCTGCGCGATTATATCGAGGACGAAGCCAGCGACAACTGGGCGACTCTGATCGTCTGGGATAATCCGGATTATCGTGTGGTCTAGGGTTTGTTCGTGGCTATTCGCCAAAGCACGCGCGCGGCCATCAAGACCCCGGCGATGTTCGCGCCGATATCCAGCCAGGACGCGTGACGGTCGGGCGTATAGCTTTGCGCCAACTCGGTGAAGCAACCCAGCGCAAGTGAAATTGCCACCGCTGCGAGCACGCTGGCTTGCAGATTGAATCGCGCCGCGAGCGCCCATGTCCACAGGCTGCAGGTGAAAGCGAAGGCGGCCAGATGCGCCGCGCCGAATGCCAGCTCGCGCGCCAGGGTGTTTTCGCCTTCGGGGATGCCCAGGTCGAGCAGGGGATCGGCTTCGGGCTGGAGCAGCAGCAGGCAGAGCAGCGCCGTCCAGCCGATCGCCAGGCAGCCACGCAGGATCAGCGCCAGCCACTTGATCATCGCGCCCGCGCCGTCAACGCCAGCCAGCCGTTTTGCGTCCGCCGTATTTCAGCTTGTCGTCCAGCCACAGCGCCAGCTGCCGTTGCGCATGGCATAATCGCGATGTTGAAAGCCCTCGGCCTTGCGGAATTGCCCGAGATCGGTGAAATAGGATTCGAAGAATTTCTGCGTCCGCTGCGAGAGCCGCCATCGATAGTCGATATCTGGTCGGGGGCAAGCAGGATCTCTGACACAGGCGCCTCAGTGATCCAGGACTGTCGAGCTGGTCTCGCTCCATCTGACTCCGACCGCCTGCCCAATAGAGAAAGCGGCTTTGGGCAGATCGTCGATATTCTGCACGCGCGCCACCAGTTTGATCGTCTCACCGACTTGCAGCGTGAAGCGCGTATCCGTGCCGATGTACTGGCTGTCGACCAGCGTGGCGGCCAAGGATGTCGTGCCGGGCGGGGCCGGTTCATCGTCGTCGCGGCTGATGCTGATGCGCTCGGGACGAATCGCCACCAGCACGGGACCGCCTTCCGAGGACAGCGTGTCTGAAAGCTGCGCGCGGATGACCGCATCGTTCGGCAATTTGACCATGCCAAAACCGTCTGCGCCGCGCTCCAGCAGCGTGCCATCAACGAAGTTGGTCTCGCCAATGAAATCAGCCACGAAGCGCGTGCCGGGCCGCTCGTAGATTTCTTTGGGCGTGCCGACTTGCAGCATTTCGCCATGGTTCATCACAGCGATGCGGTCGGCCATGGTGATGGCTTCTTCCTGGTCGTGCGTGACATAAATAAAAGTGATGCCCACATCCCGCTGCAGCGCCTTCAGTTCGACCTGCATATTCTTGCGCAATTTCAAGTCCAGCGCGCCCAGCGGCTCGTCCAGCAGCAGCACAGCCGGCTGTTTGACCAGCGCCCGCGCCAGCGCCACCCGCTGCTGCTGCCCGCCAGAAAGCTGATGCGGCCTGCGCCCGCCCACGCCCGGCAGCCGCACCTGCTCCAACGATTCCAGCGCGCGTTTTTGCGCCTCTTTCTTCTCCATGCCCTCCATCTGCAAGCCGAACATGATGTTCTGCTCGACCGTCAGATGGGGGAAGAGCGCGTAATCCTGGAAGACCGTGTTGACAGGCCGGTGATAAGCCGGGATGCCTTGCATGGCTCGCCCGCGAATCAGCACGCGCCCGGCCGTGGGCTGTTCAAAACCCGCGATCAAGCGCAGGGTGGTCGTTTTGCCACAGCCGCTGGGACCAAGCAGCGCGAAGAACTCGCCATCGGCGATCTGCACGCTGACATGGTCCACCGCCCGCACGCGATTACCGCCCGATTCAAAATCCTTGACGATGTCGATCAGTTCGACGTCGGTTGCTGTCATCAGCCCAACTACCCCATACCCCTCCCCCGTCCCCTCCCCGAAGCATAAGGGAGGGGAGTTTAGGGCGCTATTCCGCCAACATATTGACGGAATCCGCGTGTGCTTTGCCTCCCCCTGACCTGTCGGGGGGACTGAGGGGGGTAACAATTGACGAACCTGTCCTCAGCCATCAGGGTGGGGTAGACGGTCTACGCGCCCAGGAAGATCAGCAGTTCGTCCCAGGCGTTGTTGTACATGTTCTCGCCTTCCGCGCCAATATCAATGATCGAGAACAGGTTCGCCAGCTGCTCTTCCGGCGGGAAGATGGCGGGATCGTTCAGGATCTCTTCATCAATCAAGCCGCTTTCGATGCTGGCTGCGTTGGGCGAGGCATATTCGACGTAATTCGTCAAGTCCGCGCCGACCTTGGCATCGAGGATGTAGTCGATAAAGACCATGGCCAGCGCGGGGTTGGGCGCATCGACAGGGATGGCCATATTGTCGATCCACACATTGCTGCCCTCGTCGGGGATGACATAGGCATAATCATCGCACGCGCATTCGCTGATGATCTGCGACAGGTCGCCATTGTATTCGATGGCGATTTCGACTTCGCCGCGTTCCAGCAGCACCTGCCCGTCATCGCCCGCTACGGTGACGACATTGCCGCCATTTTCTATCAGGTAATCGCGCGCGGCATTGATTTCGTCCTGGTCGGTAGAATTTGCGTCTTGCCCGAGCAGGATGTGGGCGATGCCAAACATGGCTTGGCGGTCGTCCAGCCAGGCGACGCTGCCCTCATAATCCCAGACCTGCTGCCAGCTGTTGATGCCATCGGGGAAGGCTTCGGTGCGATAGCCAACGCCGATCGTGCCCCATTGGTAGGGCAGCGACCACTCGTTGTCGGGGTCGTAGGCTTGTCCCATGAGGTCGGGCAGCAAGTTGGCGACATTGGGAATCATCATCATATCCAGCGGGATGAGCAAGCCTTCTTCGCTCATTCGCTGCACGGTGTCGCCGCTGGGCACGACCAGGTCATAGCCCGGGTTGCCCTGGCGGATGCGCGCCAGCATGTCTTCGTTGCTCTCGTAGATGTCGTAATTGACCGTGACGCCGCAAGCCGCCTCGAAGTTGGGCACTGTGTCTTCCGCGATATAGGTCGACCAGTTGAAGATGCTCAGCGTCTGCCCTTCATAGCCTTCGGGGCAAGTCCAGGCTGCCATGTCATCCTGCGCGGCAGCCGGCGCAATCAGCGAGAGCGCCAGTATCAGTAACAGAAAGTGTTTCATGTCAATCCTCCTCAACGAATATCACGATGGACTAGCTGCGGGACGCGCCGCGCCCCTGTAATGCCAGCGAAATGCCTATAAGAAGCGTACTCAAAAGCATCATAATTGTCGAGATGGCGTTGACCTCGGGCGTGACAGTCAGTTTCAGCAAGCCATAGACGAAGACGGGCAGGGTGGTCGTGCCCACGCCAGAAGTAAAAAATGTGATGACGAAATCGTCCAGCGACAGCGTGAAAGCCAGCAGCGCGCCCGCAATCACGCCGGGCAGGATCAGCGGGAATGTCACGCGCCAGAAGGTCTGCCAGGGATTCGCGCCCAGGTCGCTCGCCGCTTCTTCCAGGGTCGGGTCCATATCCGCCAGCCGCGCCCGCACCACAATCGCCACATACGAGATGTTGAAGGTGACATGCGCCATGATGATGGTGTGGAAGCCGGGGAATACGCGCTCGCCACTCAGCAGATGAATCCAATCGAATGCCACCTTGAAAAAGATCGCCAGCGAGATGGCTTGCGTGATCTCGGGGATGACCACCGGCAGAAACAGCAAGCCATCCAGCAGCCGCTTGCCGGGGAAGCTGCCGCGCGCCATGGCCAGCGCGATCATGGTCCCCAGCGCCGTCGCGATTGCCGTGGCGATCGTGCCCACGAACAGGCTGTTGCGAAAGGCGTTGAGCATGATCTCGGTGGAAAATGCGCTTTCTGCGCCCACGACATTGTTGAGGATATTGCTGTACCACTTCAACGTGAAGCCAGTGAACGAAGCCACTGATCTGCTCTGGTTGAAAGAGAACAGCACCAGCACCAGGATCGGTGCCCACAGGAAGAAATAGGCGACAACCGGGTTCAGCCACAAGCCCAGCTTGCCCAGCCGCTTGACGCGCCGGTTGCGCCCCATCGCGCTTTCGTTTATCAAGGCTTGCGCCGACATCACGCCCCCGTCTGCCGCCGATTGCCAAAGACATACACCAGCAGCGACAGCATCACCACGCCCATCATCACAATGGACAAAGCCGATCCCAGCGGCATATTGCCAGAGCCGCCGAACTGGTTGTTGATCAAGTTGCCGATCATCAGCCCTTTGGTGCCGCCCAGCAGGTCGGGCGTGACGAATGCGCCGACGGACGGGATGAAGACCAGCGCGCAGCCCGCCAGCACGCCCGGCATCGTCAAGGGCAAGACGACGCGCAGAAATGCCCGCGTTTCATTCGCCCCCAGGTCATGCGCGGCATCGACATAGCGGAAGTTGAAGCGCTCTACCGACGCGAATATGGGCAGCGCCATAAACGGCAGAAATCCATACACCAAACCAACCAGCACAGCGAATTGCGTGTTCAGCAACTGCAGTGGCTCGCTGATGATGCCCAGCGCGCGCAGGATGCCGTTGATCGTGCCTTCGTCGCCCAGCAAGATGCGCCAGGCATAGGTGCGAATCAGGAAGTTCGTCCAGAATGGCAGGATGACCAGGAAGAGCGCGATCTGCTGGACGATTCGCCGCCGGCGCGTGCTGATGAAAAAAGCCAGCGGATAGCCCACCAGCAGACAAATGACCGTCGTCAAGCCAGCCAGTCCGATCGACCGCCACAATATGATCGAAAAGATGCCAAAGGTGCGTTCATAATGCTGCAGGGTCAGCGGCATCTCCGCCACGCCGCCACGCCCCCGCGACATCAAACTGACGATCAGCACAATCACCAGCGGCAGCACAAAAAAGACCAGCAGCCACGCGACAGTCGGCAGCGCCAAAAGCGAGCCGTTCTTCTGTGAGCGCCGAAAAAACCTGGACACGAAAAAAGTACTGCCTCCCCGCCAGCGACTTGCTCTAGCCACCCCTCCCATAATAACTTATTCTAGGGGCGAATGCCACGCATCCAGCGCGACAGCCAGAACGGACGCCATCCATGTCAAAACGCGAAACAGATCGATCAGCGCTCAGGCAAGCCCTCGACAGCGACTGGCCCCAAATCCAGAAGCATCTGCTCGAAAAAGCGGCTGAAGAAGCCGGGCGGGACGACCCCCACGAGCCGTATTGGACGACCGACGAACATGGCAAACGCACTTTGCACATGAGCCCGGACAGCTGGTGGCTGGAAAATTATGACGAGAAAGATGTCATCCTGCATGTGAACGGCGTCGCCATTATGAATACCCAGCCTTGGCAGGCCGATTCGGCGGTCGTCACTTTTCGAGACGCCTATGGAATCCAGCGCGACGAAACAGCCGGCGACTGCTTCACCCAAGACGACATTCTGGCGCAGATAGCGCGCTTTCCGCAGGGACAGTTCGCGGCAATGCGCACGAGCGGGCCTGCCGCCGGGAACGCTGTCGGGATGGCGATCACCATGCGCACATCGCGCCCGCCCACCGCGCCCATATTGCCCTGGCTGGAAGCGATTGGTGATTTGCGAATCGCCCGTCACGAAGCCGACGGCGACTGGCTCTATGGCGTGGAGATGGCGGTTCATACCATGTATCGCCTCCAGGGCATTGGCACGGGGCTGTACGAGGCGCGCTTCCAGATGGCGCGAGAGTTGAACCTGCGCGGCTGGTATGCGGTCGGCATGCTGATGGGATACAAAGATCATGCCGACGCGATGGATGTGGTCGAATATGGCGAGAAGGTCATCGCTGGCGAACTGGTCGATCCGACCGTGACCATGCAGATGAATCGCGGCTTCCTGGCTGAGCGAGTGGTGACGAACTATTGCGAAGAGGCTTCTGCGGCGGACGCAGGCGTATTGATCGTCTGGGAAAACTCGGACTATGAGGCCTAGGGCGCGCGTATGAATGTTTTGGTCATAGGCGCGGGCATAGCCGGTCTGTCGGCAGCCTGGCATTTGCAGGGCGCGGGCATAAACGCGACCGTGCTGGAAGCGCGGAATCGCATCGGTGGGCGTGTCTGGACCAACCGCGACTTCGCCGATATCCCGGTCGAGTTCGGCGCGGAATTGATCCACGGCACGGGCAGCGAGGTCAACACCTGGGGCTGGATTCGCAAGCTGGGTCTGCGCACCTGGCACTGGAACAAGCTGGACGATTCCATGATCCGCACCGAAACGGGCGAGTGGCTGAGCATGGGCGAGGCGCGGGCGAACTCCTCCGAACTGGATGCGACGCGCTCTTGGGAGCTGGGCGATGTGCCCCTGCCTCGTGATGACGAAGACCTGGGCAGCTACTTGCGGCGCATCGGCTTCAGCCCGGCGCAGATGCGTTATGTACAGCGCTCTTTCGCCAATGCAGAAGGCGATGATATGCGTTTTCTAAACGCCAAGGCGCATGCAAAAGTTATGCCTCCCTCTGACTCGTCGGGGGGACGGAGGGGGGTTGATGGCGAAGACTACAGCGACCACCGCATCCTGGATGGCTATGACAGCTACTACACGCAGTTGGCGGCTGAGTTGGATATTCATCTACACTGCGCGGTCAGCCAGATAGACTGGTCGGATGGCGTGCGGGCGCATGCAAAATCGGGCGCGATCTACACTGCCGATGCCGCTGTGATTACCCTGCCGCTGGCGGTGCTGCAAGCCGCGCGCGTGCAATTTTCGCCCGAGCTTCCGCCTATCAAACAAGAAGCGCTGGCGGGCTTGCAGATGGGCCCCGTGCTGAAACTGGTGTATCGCTTTGCAGCGCCCATACTCGATCCCAAAATCGGCGCGATCTATGCAGCCGGCAGCCCGTCCATGTGGTGGTCGCCATCGCTGGGCAGGCCCGGCGGCGCGGTCGTCTGGACGGCATTCGCCACCGGCGACTATGCGCGGGAATTGCTGCAAATGGGCGAACAAAAGGCGCTGGAAAAAGGCTTGGAGACTCTGCGTGAAGAGATTGGTCAGCCCGACCTGAACGCCAGCAAGTCGCGTTGGGTGGCTTGGAATCACGATGAATTTGCGCTGGGCGGTTACAGCGTCTGCTTGCCAGGTCATTATGCCGCGCGTGATAAACTGGCCATGCCCACGCCGCCACTCTATTGGGCGGGAGAAGCCAGCGCGCCCCATCATTTGGCTGCGACGGTGCACGGCGCGCATCACACGGGCCAGCGAGCGGCGCAAGAGATCATCGCGGAGGCGGTCGCATGAAAGACCTGCATATCGCCCTGGCGCAGGGGCATTGGACGGGCGAACAGGCTTCAACACAAGCGCTCTATCGCGGGCTGGTGGCGCAGGCGGCCGCAACCGGCGCAGAGCTGATCTGCCTGCCCGAATTCAGCATCTTGCCCTACTTCCCCGGTGTGCGCGACCAGGCTGGATTCCGCTGGGCAGAAGCCATCCCCGGCGGCGTATCCGAGCGCTTCTTCAGCGAGCTGGCAGGGCGGCACGGCGTGTTTCTCATCGGCAGCCTATTCGAGCGCGATGCGGCCGGCGACTATTGGGACACCGCCACCCTGCATGACCCGTCCGGGCAGTTGGTCGGCATCACGCGCAAAGTGCATATCCCTTCTGGTGACGGCTATCACGAGACAGACTATTTCGACGGCGCGGGGCAATATCCCGTGCACGATATCGGCGCGCTGAAGCTGGCTGCGCCGACTTGTTACGACCAGTGGTTTCCCGAGTTGGCGCGCATCTATGCCCTGGAGGGCGCGGAGTTCATCTTCTATCCCACCGCAATCGGCAGCGAGCCCACTGCGCCGGACTTCGATTCTGCCGCGGCCTGGCAGTTGGTGATGCGCGGGCACGCTGTGGCGAATGGCTTGTTCATCGCCGCTTGCAACCGCATCGGGCGCGAAAATGCCGTCGCATTTTATGGCAGCAGCTTCATTTGCGATCCGCTGGGCACGATATTGGCAGAAGCCAGCCGCGACAGCGACCAGGTGATTCATGCCGTGCTGCGCGCCGCTGTCCGCGAGCAGTATCTGTCGCTCTTCCCATTGATGCACCAGCGCAAGCCACAGCACTACGGACGCCTGCTGCAAGGCGCGGCAGTCGATGCGCCACAGCGCTGGCAAGGCGATATGTCCATAGGGGGAAATCGTTGATATGGCGCAAATGGAATTCTTCATCGTGGATGTCTTCACCATCGGTCGCAAGTACACCGGCAACCAGCTGGCCGTCTATCTGGGCAACCCGCCGACGGAGCTGATGCAGCAGCTTGCGAAAGAAATCAACTTTTCCGAGATCACTTTCGTCACCGCCGATGCGCCGGAAAATGGCGGCTATAACACGCGCATCTTCATGCCCGAGGTCGAGGTCGATTTCGCCGGTCATCCCGTTTTGGGTACAGCTTATGTCATCCAGCGCGAGCTCATCGGCGCGCCAGTCGCTGAACTGACGCTGAACCTGCAGCTGGGACAGATCCCGGTGACTTTCGGCGCGGATGGCGTGTTGTGGATGCGCCAGAATCCCCCGCGATTTGGGCACCAATTCTCCGCAGCCGACATGGCTCGCGTGCTCAATGTAAACGCAGACGACATCGACCCGCGCTTCCCGATCATGGAAGTGTCGACAGGCTTGCCATTCGTGCTGGCGCCGCTTGTCTCGCTGGAGGCGCTGCAGCGAGCCTGGATCAATCTCGACCGGCTGCGGGCGCTGTTGGGCGCGCACGAGGCGATTGCGCCGGCTGTCTTTTGCCGCGAGACGATTCATGCCGAAAACGACATCCATGTGCGCGTTCTGGACGATGTCTATGGCGCGCCAGAAGACCCGGCCACAGGCAGCGCCGGCGGCTGCATCGCGGCTTATATGCTGGAATATGGCTATTTGGCTGGCGACGCGGTCTCCGCGCGGGCAGAACAGGGTTATCAAATCGGCCGCCCATCGCTGCTGCATCTAGAAGCGCGCCGAGAGGGCGGCGAGATTGCCATCCGCGTTGGCGGGCAGGTCGAGCTGGTGGCGCAGGGACGACTGGCATCAGATTGAACAACGAGGAGAGCGAAAATGGACTGCCGCATTTCGGGCCGCGCGGGCGTGAAGGTATCGCCGCTGTGCTTCGGCGCGATGTCCTTTGGCGATATCGCCGATTAAGCCGAATCGGCGCGCGCAACCTGACGCAGCTGGAAGATTCGCTGGCCGCGCTGGATGTGGAATTGACGGCGGAGTGGTATGCGCAGATCACAGCGCTTTCTGCCACGCCACCGCCAGCGCCCGACCGGCAGGTAAGAAGTTCGCTAGCTGGCGCAAGCTGTGTTAGACTAAATGGCATATCGGTCATTTTCCTGGATCTCCATAGAGGCTGCACATGAACTTTTCCAGCGCGTTACGCTATCCATTTGTCAATTTTGCCAAGGTGTTCAGCATCGTGCTGGTGATGACGATCGCCATGGCGCTATTCACCGGGCTCTTCTTCAATTCCTTCGACCTGGATGGATTCGTGATGGCATTTGCCAACTGGGACGGCGTCAGCCACCTGGATATGCCCGAGTTTGACCTGAGCGGGACGGCTGTCACAGGCGCGCTGGGCATGATCGCCGCCGCAGTATTCAGCGGGTTGTGGCTGTCTGGTTACAGCGTGTCGGTGCTGCGCGCGCTGATGCAAGACGACCAGCAGCTGCCGCCGATTCAGCTCGGGCGCGACTTGGCAGACGGCGTTTGCCTGCTGCTGGTGGCTATCGGTTACGCCGCGCTGTTTGTGGGGCTGATCATCGCCGAGTCAATCGTGCTGGGCATCACCGGCGGTCTGGGCATCATCAATGGCCTGCTGGGCATGGCTGCATTCTTGCTGACGATAAGCTTGGCAGCGGTGATGGGCTGGGCTTACTTCGTGGGCATGGCGCGCATGGCGGCCGAGGGGCATCATCGCGCGGCCTGGCAGCTGCGGCGCAATATGGTTATCGCGCGGCAGAATTGGCGCTGGGGCGCTTTTCTGCTGCTGTACATGATCTTGCTGTCTCTGGGCTATGGCATGTTCAGTTCGCTGGCGGGGAATGTGTTTGGCGGCATGGTCGGCGCTGCGTGGATGACGCTTTCAATCATCCTGTATTACTTCTTCCAGTTGATGCAGCACTTTTCCACGCAGCATCTGATCGCCCAATATGCGCTGGCCATCGGCATCGGCGGCGAAAAGCCCAAAGCGGGCGAAACATTGGTTGTCTAGCTGCGTTTGGACTTCGAGCTCAGATCGGCGTGCGAGTCGAGCAGCTGCTTCAGCGCTTCCCATTCGCGGCGCAGCAGGCCTTTCAGCGTCAAATTGAAGAAAATGCCAAACCAAAAGAACCAGCGCGTGCGGATTTCCAGCGTCTCGCGCACATTGGTTTGCTGGCCGCGATGGTCGAATGTGATGGTCGAAACGAAAGGGAAGCCCCAGTAAGAACCTTTTAAGACGATCTTCTTGTTGCGCTCGAAGTCGGTCACATCGCTGTTGACGAATCCCTCGCGGCCCATGATGCGGCGCGTCATCGCCACCATGGAGCCAGTGCGAATGGGATCGCCGCTGGTGATGCCGACATTGTTCACATTGCGCCAGTTCACATCGTTGTTGAAGTCGCCCACATAACGAAAAACCTGAAAGACGGGGCGATTGACCAAGACTTGCGTTTCGAACTTTGGCATGGAAGCACCAGATTTCCTGCGTCGCTAGCGTGATTATAGCGCATGCCACAAGGCGCGACAAAGCCATGATTCCGCGGGGTTGGTAAATTTCGCGCGCGTTTTGCCTCCCCCTGACCTGTCGGGGGCGAGGGAGATTACGCCACCCCGTTGCTCAACAGACAGAGGAAGACCCAGCTGGCCACCCACACCAGCGCGTCAATGCGGTCGAGCACGCCGCCATGCCCGGGTAAGACATTGAAGCCCGCTACATAACTATCTTTGACGCGGAAGATGCGCTTCAGCCCCGACTCGAACAGGTCGCCGCCGACAGCCAGAAAGGGCGCGACGACGATCATGGGCACGAAGCGCGCCTCGAGGCTGCCAGCCAGCAGCAGAATCCCGAAGGCCGGCACCCAGGCGCACAAAATGCCGCCGACAGCGCCTTCCACAGTCTTGTTGGGCGAGATAAGCGGCGCCAGCTTTGTCTTGCCGAAGACCCTGCCAAAGACATACGCGAAGGTGTCTGTGCCCCAGGTGATGGCATAGACCACAAAGAGCCACATCAAGCCGTCTTCCGGTCGATTGCGCAGGCTGACCAGAAAGGCGGTCGGGAATGCCAGGTAGACAATGCCACAAAGAGTCGTGCCCACCTGTGCCAGCGCGCGCCCCGGCTGCCGCGGCTTGCGGGCGATCTCCAGCATCAGCGTCAAGGCGATGCCTAGTCCCAGCGCTGCCTGCCACAGCCAGTCGCTGCCCAAAAAGAAACCCAGCACGATCGCCAGCGCCGTGGGAATGCCCGTCAGCGAGCTGCCTTGCATGGGCGTGTCTTTCTCCATGACGAAGAATTCCAGCATGCCAATGCACATGAGCGGCAGCGCCAGGCACAGGAACAGCCAGCCGCCAGCCAGCGACGCCATTACAGCCACCGGCACAAGCACGCTGGCCGTGATGATGCGGTCGCGCAGATTGGTCGATTCCGCAGAGTCGGTGACGAGCCCTTCACGCATGTCGACCGCCTCAAAAAAAGACTTAATCAGAACTTGATTGCCAGTATCCGCCGAGTCGCGATTCTTGTCAAGTCGATCCGGCAGCCATTGCGCAGCGCCCATCATCGGCGGGGCAATATCGCTTGCCGCGGGCAAATTCATTCAGTCGAGGCATCGGCTTGTTTATCGCTTACACTATCGGACAGATGCGTTATAATCAGGCAAGTTGGCGGCGCGGGCAAGCGCTGGTGCCGGCAGCAAGGCACATGGAAGCGGGTGGACGCCATGACCGAAGACATATTGGACGACGCCAAAGGCAAAATGGAAGCGACTCTGGCGGTGTTTCGCGACGAGCTCAGTCGCATGCGCAGCGGACGCGCCAGCACAGCCTTGGTCGACCGTCTCACAGTCGAATACTACGGGCAAGACAGCGAATTGCGGCAGCTGGCCAGCATCTCCACGCCCGAAGCCATGCAGATCCTCATCCGCCCCTATGACAAGTCTGCCATCCGCAATATCGAAAAAGCCATACTGATGTCGGATATCGGCGTGAATCCCAACATCGATGGCGAAAACATCCGCCTGAATATGCCAGCGCTGACCCGCGAACGCCGCATGGAGCTGGTCAAGTTTCTCAATCGCCGTATGGAAGATGCGCGCGTGGCCATCCGCAATATCCGCCGCAGCGCCAACAGCGACTTGCAAGACTTTGAAAAAGAAAAGCTGATCTCTGAAGACGAGAAGAAACGCGGCGAGGCAGAAGTGCAAAAGCTGACCGACAACTTCATCGCCCAGATTGGTACGCTGGGCGCGGACAAAGAAAAGGACATCATGGAAGTCTAGCTGTGCCGCCGTTTGCCGCTAAGGCGCGAGACCCACAGCCGTGTATATGGAGTCGTTGACAGCGGCACCCTGTAAACAGCCAGTCCGGGAAGAAGCATGACCGTATTGACGAGAGAGCCGCAGCGCGCGCTTATGCGCAATAGCCTGCCAGCCCTGCAGAAGGTGCCGGCGCATGTGGCCATCATCATGGATGGCAACGGACGCTGGGCGCGTCGGCGTGGCCTGCCCCGCGCCGAAGGGCATCGCCAGGGCACAGAAAACTTGCGCCGCATCATCCGCGCAGCTGTTGAATTTGGCGTGCAGATCATGACAATCTATGCCTTTTCCACCGAGAATTGGTCGAGGCCCCGCCGCGAAGTCCTGCTGCTCATGCGCATTCTGGAGATGGTCATCGACCGCGAACTGGCGGAATTGCATGACGAGGGCGTGCAGATCCGGCATATCGGCGAGCTGGACGGCGTCGACGAGCGGCTGGCGCGCAAAGTGCTGGCTGCCTGCGAATTCACGCGCGGCAACCAGCGGCTGATCCTGAATGTGGCTTTCAACTATGGCGGACGCGATGAGATCGTGCGCGCTGTCCAGCATATCGTGCGCGATGGCATCCCGCCCGAAGATATATCCGAAGCCACGATCAGCGATTATATCTATACCAGCGACTTGCCCGACCCCGACCTGATCATCCGCACCAGTGGCGAATTCCGCCTGAGCAACTTTTTGATCTGGCAAGGCGCCTACAGCGAAATCTATACCACCGAGACCTATTGGCCCGATTTCGACCGCGAGCAGTTTTATCTGGCGCTGGTGGAATATGGCAATCGGCGGCGGCGCTTTGGCAAGACGGACGAGCAGATTGACGCCGAATACCGCAACGGCAACGGCAAACGCGCGGAGCAAAGATGATGCAGACAAAACGGCTGGGGCGCACCGAATTGCAGTTGCCCATCGTTGGTATTGGCACGGCTTTCATCGGCATCCCCACGCAGAACAAAACCGTCCCCGAATATGCAGACGCGCCCAGCCAGGTCGACCAGGAATTGGGCGTGGCGACCCTGGTTGCGGCGATTGACGCTGGCTGCACATTTTTTGATACCGCCGCGCTCTATGGTCGCAGCCTCAGCGAGAGTTTGATCGGCGAGGCGCTTTGTCAGCGGCCGGCCGCCAAAGACCGCCTCGTCATCACGACCAAAGCTGGCCGAACCCACGACGGCTGCGACTTCAGTTCTGATGCGGTAGTCCGCAGCGTGTATGACAGCCTAGAGCGCATGGGCTTGCAGCGTCTTTCTGTCGTCTACATCCATGACGCGATGGACCAGCCGATGGACTTCGTGCTTTCGCAGCAGGGAGCGCTGGGCGGATTGCGAAAATTGCAGGGGCAGGGCGTCATCGAGCACATCGGCACGGCATCCAATGACCCGGCTACCAATCTCGGCTATATCAAAACGGGCGAATTCGACTGCGCGGTCATCGCCGATTCCTGGAGCTTGATCAACCGCATCGCCGAACGCGAGCTCTTTGCCGCGGCTGCCCAGCATGATGTCGGCTTGATTGCGGCGACGCCCCTGGAACGCGGACTGCTCGTCACCGGACCTCAAGAAAACACGCGCTACCTCAATCGGCGCTTCAGCCAGGAATGCCTCGACCATGTGGCGCGCATTCAGCAACTCTGCGCCGACTATGCCGTGCCGATGCTTGCGGTGGCTTTGCAATATTGCGCGCGGCATGCGCAGATCGCCTCGACCATCCCCGGCGCGCGAGTCCCGTCCGAAGCGCGATCCAGCCTGGCAGCGGCGCAACAGCCTGTCCCCGAGCGACTGTGGGACGACCTGCGACCCCTGGTCCGGCATTTTGATACGGCGATCAGCGTCTAACTCGCGGCTTCCAAGTCGCCAGCGCGTCCGATATCCGCCCAGCCCAAGCCTTGTCGCAGCAAAAAGAAGAGCCCGCCAAGCACGCCCGGCAGCCAAATGGTGATATGCGCGACAATGGCATACACGCCGGCCAGCGCCACCGGCACGCCCAACGCGGTCAAGATCGCCACCGTGACGAATTCATTGACGCCGACTTGCCCGGGCGAGGCCGGGATGATGCCGGCCAGGTTCAGCGCGCCGCAGATCAACAGTGACACCGCATAAGCATTATCCAGCTGCATGGAAAAAGCCAACATCACCACCCAGTAGACTCCAGCCTCGATGCTCCAGGTGATGAAGGAATTCACGACCGCGCCCAGAAAATGCAGTGGATTGCGCAAGCCTTCCAAGCCCGCGATGACATCTTCGCTGAGCCGCCGCAAGCCAATGCCCAGCCGACCGGGCAGCAGCTTCACGATCCAGCCAACCACTGCGCGCAGCAGATCGGGCTTGGCCGCCAGGAACAAGGCAATCAGCATGGCAGCCGCAAAAGCCGGCGCGGCCAGGCGCACGATCGCTTCGACTTCGCTGGATTGCAGGTCGATAAACAGCAGGCCGATGAGCACGAAGGCGATCATCACGCAGCCATCGAAGGCGCGTTCCAATACAACAATGGTGGTCGCCCGCACCAGCGGCACCTGATGATTCCGCCGCAGCAGCACAATGCGCAAGCCATCGCCGGCTCGCAGCGGATAGACATTGTTGCCCATATAGCCGATCGCCACCAGCTGACACAGCGCGCGCAGCGGCACCAGCTTCACCGCCCGCAGCAAGAATTGCCAACGCAGCGCGATCACCACCATCGCCAGCGCGTACACGAGCATGCCCGCCAGCACGAATTCCAGCTGAATACGGTTCAGGCTCTGCAGCATCTGTTCCGGCTGCAATCCGCGGAAAGCCAGGTAGCAGAACAGGCCGCTGATGCAGATGCCGACCAAGAAAGCCAGACGCTTCCTGGTTGCGTTCATGCGCCACTCGCTTGCGGGGTCTGTGATCTAGGCATTGGCTGCGAGTCTGGCAGATTCGCTTGCCCTTGACCAGTCGCAAACTGACAGCGCGCTCGTCATGCGCCGTGTCGGTGAATTGCGCGCCTCTCGCTGCAGGACCGGCGTCAAAATGCCGGTGCGAGGTCCAGCGAATGTTCTTGCAGCGCGCGCCAGGCCTCCACATATTCCAGCCCGAATGTCTGCGCCACAGCCGGATGCGTGCAGCGCCCAGCGGCGGTGTTGACGCCGGCAGCTAGCGCCGGATCCTTCGCCAGCACAGACAATCCGCCATCGGCGATCGCGAGCGCATAGGGCAGGGTGGCATTTGCCAGCGCCAGGCTGGAAGTGCGCGGCACAGCGCCGGGCATATTGGGAACGCCGTAATGCAGCACATCGTCAATGACATAGGTGGGGTCGCTGTGCGAAGTGGGGCGCGTGGTTTCGACGCAGCCGCCCTGGTCGACAGCCACATCGACGATGACGCTGCCCGCAGGCATCAGCGGCAGCATGTCGCGCGTCACCAGCAGGGGAGCCTTCGCGCCCGCAATCAGCACAGCGCCGATCAGCGCGTCCGCTGCGCGCAGCGACTCGGCGATATTGTGCCGCGTTGAATACAGCGTGGTCAGGCTGCCCGTCATTACTTCGCTCAGGTAACGCAGCCGCTCCAGATTGATATCCAGCAGGCTTACGCGCGCGCCCATGCCCAGGGCGATCTTTGCGGCATTCGCGCCCACCGCGCCCGCGCCCAGGATGACCACATGCGCCGGGGCGACGCCGGGCACGCCGCCCATCAGCACGCCGCGTCCGCCATGTGGCGCTTCCAGATGATGCGAAATGACCTGCGCCGCCATCCGCCCCGCTACTTCGCTCATGGGCTCCAGCAGGGGCAGCCGACCGCGCGCATCGCTCACCGTCTCATAGGCAACTGCCGTCACCCGCTTGTCCAGCAGCGCGCGAGTCAGCGTTTGCTCTGCCGCCAGATGCAGGTAAGTGAAGAGGATCAGCCCCGGGCGCAGGCGATCGTATTCGCCGGGCTGCGGCTCTTTGACCTTGATGACCAGGTCGGCGCGTTCCCATACTTCATCCGCCGATGCGAGCAGCGCTGCGCCGTGGCTGGCGTATTCGCTGTCCGCGAAGCCGCTGCCTACTCCTGCGCCTCGCTGCACATAGACGCGATGCCCGCTCTGTACGAAGTCGCTCACTGCCGCCGGTGGCAGCGATACCCGCCGCTCGTCGCGTTTGATCTCCGTCGGGATGCCAATGTTCATGAAAGGACTCCTGCGCTCGTTCGCCTTCATTATGCTACATGCTGTCGGAAAATGTCAAGTGGTTTTCGTACAATATGCACGAATAACTCTTGACTTAGAGGCATGGCAGTATGTGCACGTTTAGCTTCCCCCTGACCTGTCGGGGGGACTGAGGGGGGTGCAGATGCTACACCCCTCCCCCAGCCCCTCCCCGTCAGGACGGAGAGGGTAGCCAAAACTTGCCTCCCCCTGACCTGTCGGGGGGACCGAGGGGGGTGATCAGATCAAGAAGCGCTCGTAGCTGCCATCGGCGGGCGGACCCCAGACCGACCAGAATTCGCCGCTGGACGGGCACATGATGGCCGCGCCGCAGCTCTCTACATGCATGGGTGGCTTGGGTCGCGCGCAGATCGCCACTTCGTCGCGGGTGAGTTCCATCAGGTCGTCCAGGCTGGCTGCGGGATTATCCAGCAATTCCTGGGCGCGCCGCAGACGCTTGCGCGAGCTGGCTTGCGACTCGGGCGGTCGTTCCCGCTCGATATCGATGTTCTGCTGGATGAGGCAGTGGTTCGTGTGGATGATGGTTTCGCCCTGGAGCGGGCGGAGGTGCTGGCGTGTGGACATGGCTTCGACTTCGTAACCGCGCCCCTGCTTGTCCATCAGCATATAATTGTGCGCGCCGGCCAGATTGGCTTCGGTCAGGCATTCCAGCGCCGCTTCGATGGTCGTCTGCTGCAAGATTTTGCGTACGACAAAGACCCAGGTGACACCGATCTGTCCGTCAGCCGCCATCAGGTTGTTGATGCCCACGCAGATGCCGGCGCTGTTCATGCCGATCATGCCCACGCAGCCGGTGATGGTGAAAGCCAGGAAAGCCGGCGCATCGTCCGGTTCGCCGCGCAGCAAAATGACATAGGGCGTCGCCGAGGCATGCATATCCCAGGTCTGCCCAAAGTAGCCGACTCCCGCGGCGCTGCGACAGCCCGGCAGCATAAAAGCCGTGCAATTGTCGGCGGCTCGCGATGTCGGCGCAGCAGCTCCGCCGCAGTTGTAGACGACATCAATGAAGTCGGTGAAGCCGTTGTTGATGACCAGCTCCGCCAGGCTCAGCCCGGTGGCATCGGCCATGCCGCGCAGCTCGTCCATCAGCTCGGGCGCATACACGATATGCTCATCGACGCAGGCTTCTGCCAGGTCAAGCACAGCTTCGCGCGTCAGGCTGCGTCCCGTCCATTTGGCGTCCATGCACAGGCGCACCCGTTCTTCGGTGAACATGTGAATCTCGTCATGGAAGCGCTTTCCATGCGCGAAACCCATGGCGTAGGGACTGCCTTGCAAGCGCACTACTCGTATTCGACTCATTCTGGCCTGCTCTGTGACTCCATCTCAAACAGACTATAGCGACTACTTTACGAACTTGCGACAAGTGTTGTCCAACAGCCGCAGCGGAGAGCGACAATCAGTTGCTGTCCAATATCGATCAACGACTATATTGTGCATAGTATAAAATCATCTCAGGCATTCCAAGTATTCTCGCATACGCTGAAGGTGTTGTCATATTCCGCAGAAAGTTGACTGCTGAACTAAAGCAAGCCCGTCCATGAAATACGCTAGAGCCAGGAGGACTGAATATGAAGCGCATATTCCTGTTAGCCATTTTCGCGGCGTTGCTGCTCCCAACAGCCGCAGTAAGAGCGGAGACGGAGTCAGTTGATCTGTCAGCCGATGCTTCAACTCGTGCCCAACAAGCAATTGCGTTAGCAGAAGCTCGTGGACATGATGTTGCGGTAACCGCCTCAGATTTGGCGGCTTCGATCACTGAACTGGAGAATCCGCCCCTCGCCGTCGCAACAGCACAGTCATATACGACGAGTGTTCATGGCGTTAAGCAATATAAGTGTAAATCGTCTACGATCGGAACGTTCACGGGTCTAACAGTTAACTGGTGGGCATACGCTAGAGTTGTCAATGGCCGCATACAAGGCAATCCGTACGATGAAGGGTTTAACCACTCGTATTATGGTGTTCCTGGTTCTTACGCGGTCGTGACAGGCAGTGTAACAGCCTACACCAATAACGGGGGACGCAGAATAAGGCTTGACATGAATGGGACAGCGTCCATTTGGTTTCTCAACATTCACATCAGCACAATGTCCCTGAACCTGACATGCTCCAAGTCTGCTTAAGGAGTGACTAATGCCAGATCTGTACACGGCTGAACTCCTGATACTGGCAGTAATTGCCGTCTTCGTGGCGATTGCCTGGCTAATTATCAGACGGTCCTATACAGCTAGCTAAAGAAACAACGGCAGAGCATAGCTCAAAAAATGGCACGGAGTTTCCCTTCTCTGTGCCATTTCCAATTATTGCCACGGCATGCGCAAACCGCATAAATCTCCCGGTCTGCCTGACTTTCACAGCCGCCTTTTTCATCAGATTGTCTCCTCGCAATGCTCAAGCCTTTTCAACGCCGTCATCAACCTACACCTTGTCCATCTCCGCGCGCACGGTATTCAGCAGGTTGTCGGCGCGGATCTGCGCCAGGGTATAGCAGGGACCCCCAAGCTGGTCGGCCAGGCGCTGCGCCAAACCTTGATCAAAGGCCACATGCTCCATGTTGATGGTGACTGTGCGGATGTCGGCTTCGTGAATTCTGCGCGCGATGGAATGCGCCTCGTCTTGCGGGGAAACCGTGTCGCTGATGCTGACATTGCCAGCGCCATCGGTGAGCAGAATCATCATGGGCATGACATCGGGATTGAGATTCTTCTCGCGCATGACGGCTTCGTATGTCATCAGCAAGCCAGCCGAAAGCGGAGTCTTGCCGCCGACCGGGATATCGGACATGGCTTCCTTCGCCAGCACGACCGAATTGGTGGGCGGCAGCACCAGCGAGGCGCGGTCCTTTTGAAAGACGACCAGTCCGACGCGGTCGCGGCGCTGATAAGCATCGGTCAGCAGCGACATGATGGCGCCTTTGGTGGCTTGCATCCGTTCCGATACAGCCATGCTCCAGCTGGCGTCGACAGCGAACATGATCAGGTTGCTGGCTTTGCGCACGCGCACTTTTTCTTGCAGGTCGCTCTTGCGCAGCGCATAAGCCATGCCGGTTTCCTGCAATTGCTCGTCGCGTTCGACCTGATGCGGGGCGGCGGCGCGCAGGGTGGCGTCGAAGGCGATGTCGCGCGGTTTTTCGCCGGCTTGCCTGGCGCGCACATACCGTCCGCGTTTGCGATCGGTGCGGGTTGTCGAACGCCGCCCGGACTGCCGGCGCGTCATCCTGTCCAACTGCGTGTTGAGCTTGCGCGTCTCAAATTCTGCCCGCGATTCGACCTGCTGCCCGCCTTCCCACCAGCGCGCGTCCGATGTGGGGAAGACATCTTGCGGGGCGGCTTCGGCCTGGCTGAGGTCTTGTTCGGCCTGTTCGCCTTCGCTGCTTACCGACTCACTTTTTTTTTAGACTGCGCGGCTTTTTCGTCACTCTCTTCGCTGAATTCGCCCGTTTCTTCGCCTTCGCCGAGCTCCTGGCGTTTTTCATCAACAGCCGATTCGACTGAGTTGAGGTCGGCCTGGGCGTCATTAAAAGGACCGCGCTTGAGCCGATGCGGGATGGTCAGGCGGATGGCCAGCGTGATATCGCGGTCATTGATGGTGGTTCTGCCCTCGTAGGCGGCATGAGCGCGAGCCGCTTTCAAGATCACCAGGTCGGCGCGGTGGCCATCAATGCGCAGATCGCTGGTGATGCTGGCGATGACGCGCAGGTCCTGCGTGGCATGCGTAACTTCGTCGATGATCCTGCGGGCGGCGGCTATGCGGTCGGAAAGCTGCTGGTCGACCGGCTGCCACTCGTTCTTGAAATCCAGCGGGTCGTTTTCATAGGCGATGTGCCGCTCCAGGATTTCGATGCGTTCGCGCGCTTCTTTGATGCCGGTAACATCGACCGAAAGCGCGAAACGATCCAGCAGCTGCGGACGCAGGTCGCCTTCTTCAGGATTCATCGTGCCAACCAGGATGAAGCGGGCCGGGTGGCTGAAGCTGATGCCTTCGCGCTCGACGATATTGACGCCCATGGCTGCGCTGTCCAGCAGCAGATCGACGATGTGGTCGTCCAGCAGGTTGATCTCGTCTACATACAAAATGCCGCGGTTGGCGTTTGCCAGCACGCCGGTGTCGAAGTGCCGCTCGCCCAGCTGGATGGCTTTTTCGATGTCCAACGTGCCCACCACGCGGTCTTCGGTGGCGCTGACAGGCAGGTCCACGAAGCTGATGCGCCGGTCTTTCGTGGGGATTTCAGCGCAGTCTGCGTACTTCTGCCGGGCAAAGTCCGACCAGCTTTCGGGCCTGGCCGGGTCGTCATTGAAAGGCGAATCGGCGATGACGCTGATCTGTGGCAGCAGGGCAGCCAGGGCGCGAGCGGCTGTCGACTTGCCAGTGCCGCGTTCGCCGCGGATAAGCACGCCGCCAATGCGCATGTCGATGGCATTTAGGATCAGCGCCAGCTTCATCATGTCTTGCCCGACGATAGCGGTGAAGGGATAAACAGGCGGTCGATTGCTCATGGCGACTCCCGGTTTTCTCGCCCCGGAACAAATGAATGCGCAACTATAGGCGAAAGCCGCTGCGTTGGCAATTGTCAGCTTTGGCGACTTGCCCGGCGAGGCGCAGAAATAAATCCAATAAGCCTGGAATGTCTTAGGGGCGGGACGTCGGCTCATCCCGGCGGCTCGCCCAATGGAATCTCCTTATTTCGGCAGTCAAAAATGGCGCATTGCTTTCTCGGGCTTTCCTGAGATAAACGCGAAGGTCGCAAAGACATTTGCGCTCGGCGCGCTCATCAAACTCGGCGCGCTTGGTGGTAAAGTTTTGGACATTCGTATTCAGTCGAATCTGCCAGCCGGGAGGACGCGCATGACGCCCAGGCCGATACTCTGCGTTACGCCCAATGTCGCGCTGGATCGCACCATGGTCGTGCCCGACTTTGCCATTGGGCGCATCTCGCGCATCGGCGGAGCGATCGCCGTGCCAGGCGGCAAGGGCTTGAATGTGCTGCGCGCGGTAGAGATTCTGGGCGGGCGGGCGCTGGCCATGGGCTTGCTGGGCGGGCATACCGGTCGCATGGTCGCGGCGATGGTGGCGGAAGGCGGCTATCCTGCGCAATGGACGCGCTTCGCTGGCGAGACGCGCACCTGCACCATCATCGCCAATCAAGAAGGCGTCTCGACCGTCATCAACGAGTCGGGCAGAATCGAACCCGCCGACTGGCATGCTTTGGCTGACGACATCGTCACTGCCGCCGCAAACGAAGACATCGCAGCGGTTTGTCTTTGCGGCAGCCTGCCCGATGGCGCGCCAGACGATGCGCCGGCCGGGCTTATCGCGCGCATCAATGCGTTGGGCGTGCCAGTCTGGGTGGACAGCAGCGGACTTTGGCTCGCCAATGCCATCGCCGCCAAGCCCTATGCCATCAAGATCAACAGCGATGAATTTACGGCTGCCTTGGGCGAGGATTTGCCTGGCAGGCGGGACATCATCAACGCGGCGCGCAAACTGGTACGCGGCGGGATAGGCCTGATCGTCATTTCGCTTGGCGCTGCTGGTGCCCTGCTGATCACAAAGGAGCTGGCTGCGCAGGCTGTGCCGCCAGCCATTCAGCCGGTCGACCCCATCGCCAGCGGAGATTGTCTGCACGCGGGCGTGGTAACAGCGCTGGCGGGCGGGGCGACTCCCGAACAAGCCCTGCGGCGTGGCGTGGCGGCCGGGACTGTCAATACGCTGTATGCCGGCGGCGCGCAATTCCCCTACGCGCATTTCAAGCGAATCCTGGCGCGGACGCGGCTGGAGATTTTACAAACTTTTTAATTTCTGCCTATTGAAATCGGCTTGCGGCGCGGCTAGATTCGCGCGTCGAGTCATATCCGAAGCGCAATAGAAATTGCCACACAAAGGCGCAAAGGAAACATATTGTCAGAAACGTTCGGTGTATGCCGTCAACTCGTTGCGCGCGGCGGTTCATTCTACTTCGCATTGGCAGTTTCATGCAGAAAGGAGCGGGCTGTTGATTCATGTGCGGAACATCTCCAAGTCCTATGGCGATATCGCGGCGCTGCGCGGCGTCAGTTTTGATATCCAGCCGGGCGAGATCGTTGGCTTGCTGGGACCAAACGGCGCGGGCAAATCCACCGCCATCAAGATCATCACCGGTTTCCTGCATCCCGACGAAGGCGCAGTGGAGATTGATGGACTCGATGGTTTGCACCAGCTGCGCGCCGCGCAAGCAAAAATCGGCTACTTGTCCGAGAATACGCCGCTGTATCCCGAGCTTTCCGTGCAAGGCTATTTGCAGTTGGCCGCCCGTTTGCGCAGCTTGCCTCGGGCAGAATTGCCGCGTTTGCTGTCGGCGGCGGTGTACGGCACGGGCTTGCAAGACTACCTGGCGCGTCCGATCGCCTCGCTGAGCAAGGGTTTGCGGCAGCGGGTCGGCCTGGCGCAGGCGATATTGCACGAGCCGCGCTTCTTGATCCTGGACGAGCCCACGGTCGGGCTGGATCCCATGCAGATCGTAGAAATCCGCGCCTTGATCAAGTCATTGGCGCAGCAGAGCACGATTCTGTTTTCTTCGCACATCTTGTCGGAAGTCGAGTCTATCTGCGACCGCGTCATCATCCTCATCAATGGCGAGGTGCGAGCCGACCAAAGCCTGCGCGCCCTCACCCAGAGCAACGACGCCACACTGGTTTTGCAGAGCGAGCCCGGCGGCGTGGCCGAGGCGCTTGGGTCGCTGGCTGGCATCGCTCGCGTGCAGCCGACGCAATCGGTCGATGGGTATCCAGCCTGGCGCATCAGCGGCAGCAGCGAGTTCACGCCGGCTATCTTCGAGCTGGCGCAACGGCACAACTGGGCGCTGCGCGAACTGCGGCGCGATGCTGTCACGCTGGAATCTTTCTTCAATCAATTGGCGACAACCGCATAGGGAGGCTGCCATGAACAAGCTGTTGGCTGTCACCGGCAAGGAGCTGCGCCTGTATTTTGGCTCGCCCATGGCGCTGATATTCGTGGGCGTCTTTTTGGTCTTGACGCTCTTCGTATTCTTCTGGGTCGACAGCTTTTTCGCGCGGGGCATTGCCGATGCGCGCGCGCTCTTCGAATGGATGCCGCTGCTGCTGATCTTGCTGGTGGCCGCGCAAACCATGCACCAATGGAGCCGCGAAGAAGAAAGCGGCAACTTGCAAACGCTGCTGACCATGCCCGTGCGCTTGAGCGAGTTGGTGGCTGGCAAGTTCCTGTCGGCGCTGGCGCTGGTGGCGGTGGCATTGGGCTTGACGCTCTTTTTGCCTTTCACAGTCGCGGCGCTGGGCAACCTGGATTGGGGACCCGTCATCGGCGGCTATCTGGCGGCGCTGCTGTTGGCATCGAGCTATATCGCCATTGGCTTGTTCGTCTCGTCGCGCACCGACAACCAGCTGGTTGCGCTGATCGGCACTGTGGTCATCTGCGGCGCATTTCAAGCCATCGGCTCACCGATCATCACCGACTTTTTTGGCGCGACAGCTGGCGACCTGCTGCGGCAATTTGGCACGGGCAGCCGCTTCGAGAGCATCGAGCGCGGCGTCATCGACTTCCGCGACCTGGCGTATTATCTGTCGCTGACGATCTTCTTCCTGGCGCTGAATGTGCTGTCGCTGGACAGCAAGCGCTGGAGCGTTGGCGCGCGCCTGCGAGCGCATCGACTGAATGCGAGGCTGGGCATCATGCTGGTCGGCTGCAACCTGCTGGCGCTGAACTTGCTGATTGCTCCCGCCAGCTTCGCCCGCCTCGACCTGACCCAGCACCGCGAATACAGCTTGTCCGATGTGACCGCCAACCTGCTGGCTGGCTTGCAAGAGCCGCTGCTGATCCGCGGTTACTTCAGCGAAGACAGCCATCCAGCCCTTGCGCCGCTTGTCCCGCGCATCAAAGATACCCTGCGCGAATATGAGCTGCTCGCGCGCGGCAAGCTGCAGTTGGAATTCATCGACCCGCTGACCAATCCCGAACTGGAGCGCGAAGCCACGCAGATATATGGCATTCGCCCCACGCCCCTGCAAGTCAATGAGCGCGGCGGCGTCTCTCTGGTCAATGTCTACTTTGATGTGCTGATCGCTTATGGCGACCAGGTGGCGGCGCTCAACTTCTCCGATTTGATCGAAATCCAGGACACAGCCACGGGCGCGGAGGTGCGGCTGCGCAACCTGGAATATGACCTGACCAGCGCGATTCGGCGTGTGGTGTTCGGCTTCCAGAGCCTGGACGCGGCGCTGGCCTCGCTCGACCAGCCGGCCCGACTGACACTTTATTATTCATCCGCGACTCTGCCGCAGATGATGCAAGAGGTCAGCCAGGCCATGCAGCAAGTCAGCCGCGAGTTGGCTGCCGACAATCCCGACAAGCTGGCGCTGGAACTCGTCGACATGTCGGCTGCCGAAGCGGTCATCAGCGAACAGGAACTATTCGAGCGCTATCAGATCCAGCCAGTCGCGGCGAGCTTCTTCGCCGAAGAGACATTTTATCTGCATCTGGTCATCGAAGCCGCCGGCGAAATCCAGGTCATCTATCCGGCCGGCGCCTTGAGCCAGGTAGAGATTCGCAGCGCTATCGAGGCATCTTTGCAGCGTTCGTCGGCCGGATTCCTGAAAGTCGTCGGCTTGTGGACGCCACCGGCCAGCGCGCCCGACCAGTTTGGACAGCAGCTGCCCAGCCTGCAGCAATACGCCATCGTGGAAGATGCGCTGCGCGAAAATTACGAAGTGCGCAGGTTGACGCTGGATGATGGCGAGATTCCCGCTGGCATCGATGTGTTGATTCTGCTGGCGCCGCATAGCCTGAGTGACCTGCAGCGTTATGCCATCGACCAGTATCTGATGCGCGGCGGCGCGGTCATTGTGGCGGCCGGGCAATACCGACTGGGCATCGACCCGTATAGCGGCGCGCTGCTGCTCGACCAGAATGAAGATGGCCTCGCAGACATGCTGGCCAGCTATGGCGTGGACATCGGCGAATCGCTGGTGATGGATTGGCAGAATGCGCCTTTCCCGCAGCAGGTGCAGCGCGACCTGGGCGGCATACAGGTTGCCGAGATCGTCGAGCTCGCCTATCCTTACTTCATTGATGTGCGCGCGGACGGTTTTTCTGCCGAAAGCGCCATCGTCAACACCCTGCCTCTGCTGACTGTGCCTTGGGCGTCGCCCGTCAAGATAGACGCTTCGCTGCTGGACGAAAGGCGCGCCAGCACGTTGATCTGGTCCAGCGACAATGCCTGGCTGACCACAGAATCCAACCCGCAGCCCGATCTGGAAATGTATCCCGATCTGGGCTTCCCTGTCGGCGGCGAGCTGGCGCGTTATCCCCTGGCGGTCAGCGCGACGGGCGCATTCGACAGCTATTTCATCGACAAGCCCTCGCCATTCGCGGCGCTCGTGGACGAAACTGGCGAAGCTCCCGACGCCATCGGCTTGATCGAGCGCTCGCCCGAAAGCGCCCGGCTCATCGTCTTGGGCAGCAGCGAGTTCGTCAACGACAATGTCTATCAGATCGCGTCCAGCTTCGGTGGCGACCGCTTCTTCAGCAACTTGCAGCTGATCGCCAACGCCATCGACTCGTTCACGGAAGACGCGTCGCTGGCGTCCATCCGCAGCCGCGGCAGCGCAGCGCGCATCTTGCCGCCCATCAGCGATGGCGCGCAGAACCAGTGGGCGCTGCTCAATTACGCGGTCGCGCTCATCGGCTTGCTGGCGATAGGCATGGTCTGGCAAGTCCAGCGCCGCAGTGAAAAGCCGCTGCTGCTGCCGCCGCCCGAAAGCAGTCAAGGAGACGCCCAATGATCAGCCGCCGCAATGTCCTTCTCGCCAGCTTGCTCGCCGCGCAGATCGTGCTGCTCGCTGTTTCTGTTGCGACCAGCCGCAGCGGGGAATCGCGCCAAATTGAGCCGCTCGTCGTGGGCATCGGCGCGCCGGAAATCGAGCGCATGACAATCGCTGCAGCGCCCGATGACGCAGTAACTTTCGCTCGCAAAGCCGATGGCTGGGTTCTGCCCGCTGCGGACGACTTCCCTGTGGATGGCGACAAAGTAGACGAGATGCTGGACAAGCTCTTCGCCTTGGACACGCGCCGGCTGGTGGCATCCAACCCCGCCAATTTCGCGCGGCTCGAGGTCAAAGATGACGACTACCGGCGGCGCATCGAGCTGAGCGGCGGCGATGCCAGCGCAGTCATCTTTCTGGGCGGCAGCGGCGGCGGCGAAACCGTCTATGCCAGACGCGCCGACGAAAACCCGGTCTACCTGGGCAGCGGGCTGAATTCCTGGGAGCTGTCCACGCAGATCGCCACCTGGGTCGATGCCAGCTATGTCAACATCGCGCAGGCTGATGTGCAGCAGATCCGCGTGCGCAATGCCCAGGGCGATTTCAGCCTGCTGCGCGCTGACGAAGGCTGGACCTACGCCGACTTGCGCGAGGGCGAACTGCTCGAAGACACAAAGATACCGGGCATCTTGCGCAACGCCGCTTCCATACGCCTGGTCGAGCCGCTGGGGTTGTCCGCGCTGGACGCCTATGGCTTGGCTGAGCCGGGCGTCGTGGTGGAAGTGCAATATCGGCAACTGGTCGAAATGCAGTCCAGCGAAGAGGCAAGCCCCGCCGACGAGACTGTCGATGACGGAGTGGATGCCGCCGAGCCGCAATACAGCCAGGAGACGCTGACGCTGACATTTGGCGCGGCGCTGGAAGATGGCGATATCGTCTTGAAATCCAGCCGAAGCGACTACTTTGTGTCGGTGCGCGAAACGAGCTATCAGGTCTTCGCCGAGCTTAGCCATGGCGACCTGGTCAAACTGCCGGAAAGCGGCGCTGGCGGAGAGTAAACCCGACTCGCTCGTCAGCTTTGTCGCCCTTACGCAGACCGTGCCTGCCCGCCTATAATGCTGCGCCACTGACACTGCTTTTGGAGCGCGCGGGAGCATCCATGCCCTTGACCTTTCAGCAAGCCATCTTGAAGCTGCACGAATACTGGGCTGCGCAAGACTGCCTGATCTGGGAGCCATACAATGTGCAGGTTGGCGCTGGCACGGGCAATCCCGCCACCACCCTGCGCGTGCTGGGTCCCGAGCCTTGGCGCGTGGCTTATGTCGAGCCATCCGTGCGCCCCGACGATGGCCGCTTCGGCGAAAATCCCAACCGCATGCAGAAGTACTACCAATACCAGGTCATCCTCAAGCCCGACCCCGGCAACCCGCAGGAGCTATACCTGGAGTCGCTGGCGGCGCTGGGCATCAATCCGCGCGAGCACGACATCCGCTTTGTCGAGGACAACTGGGAGTCGCCGGCTTTGGGCGCGTGGGGGCTGGGCTGGGAAGTCTGGCTCGATGGGCAGGAAATCACCCAGTTCACCTATTTTCAGCAGGCGGGCGGGCAGAATCTCGACCCCGTCAGCGTAGAAATCACCTATGGCATTGAGCGCATCGTGCTGGCGCTGCAGGGGGTGGATGCCGCCTGGTCGATTGATTGGCTGGACGGAGTCAGTTATGGCGATGTGATGTTCAACGACGAGGTCGAACACTGCCGCTATTACTTCGATGTCGCCGATGTCGATGCGCTGCGCGCGGTTTTCAACGCCTACGAACGCGAATATGCGCGAGCGCTGGAAGGCGACGCGTTGATCGCCGCTTATGACTATGTGCTCAAGTGCAGCCACCTCTTCAATGTGCTGGATACGCGCGGGGCGATCGGCGTTACCGAGCGGGCCAATTACTTCCGCCGCATGCGCGAAATGACGCGGGAGATCGCCGCCGAGTACACCGCCAAGCGTGCCCAACTGGGGCATCCGCTGATGAAGATGAGCGAGCGCTGGGCTGGCGCAGCTGCGCAGGTCCCCGCTGCCATGCCCGAGCCGCCCGCTGAAGCAGCCGACTTTTTGCTGGAAATCGGCGTCGAAGAGATGCCAGCCGCTGATGTCGAAATCGCTTTGCAGCAAGCGCGAAAAGCCGCTCCGGCCTTCTTTGCCGAACTGCGCCTGGCGCATGCGGGCATCGAAGTTCAGGCCACGCCACGCCGCCTTGTCTTGCAGGCCGCTCAGCTGCAGCCGCGACAGCCAGATGCAGAATCTGTCGCCAAGGGTCCGCCCGCCGACCGCGCTTATGATACGGACGGGGGACCTACTCGCGCTGCGCTGGGATTCGCTCGTGGCAAGGGAGTCGCCGTAGCTGATCTGCGCATCGAAGACATCGACGGGGGGCGCTATGTAACGGCGCTGGTGCGCACAGCCGGCCGCCCCGCGACAGAAGTCCTGGCCGAGGCGCTGCCGGGATTCATCGCCGATTTGCGCTTCCCCAAGTCCATGCGCTGGAACGATAGCGGCGTGGCTTTCTCGCGTCCCTTGCGCTGGCTGGTCGCGTTGTATGGCGAGTCGGTCATTCCCTGCGCTTATGCCGGCATCGCCAGCCGACCATCGACGCGCGGATTGCGACCGTATGGCTCGCCACTTGTCGAACTGACCGACGCCAACTCATATCAGCAGTTCTGCGCAGAGCAGGGCATCTTGCTGGATGTCGCGCGGCGCAAGCTGGTCATCCGCGAACAAGTGGACGCCCTCGCGGCTGAAATCGGTGGCAGTGTTGCGGCAGACGACGATCTGTTGACGGAAGTGGCGAATTTGGTGGAAGCGCCGAGGGCATTTCGGGGCGAATATGCATGCGAATTCCTGGACTTGCCGAGTGATGTGTTGGTGACCGTCATGCGCAAACACCAGCGCTACTTCGCGGTCGAGGACGCGGACGGGCGGCTGATGCCCTACTTCATCGGCGTGCGCAATGGCGATGGCCAGCATCTGGACAAGGTGATTCATGGCAACGAGCAGGTCATCCGCGCCCGCTTTTCCGATGCGCGCTTTTTCTACGCTGCCGATACAACCAAGTCGCTGGTCGAGCACATGCCGCGCCTGGACACGCTGACTTTCCAGGCCGAGCTGGGCTCTATGCGCCAGAAGAACGACCGCGTGGCCGCCTTGGTGCCTGGCTTAGGAGAATCGCTTGGACTGGCTGCGGGGAGCATCGACATCGCCGAACGCGCCGCGGCAATCGCCAAAGCCGATCTGGCCACCAGCATGGTGGTGGAGATGACATCGCTGCAGGGCGTGATGGGCAGGGAATATGCCTTGCGCGAGGGAATCGATGCGGCTGTCGCCCAGGCGATCTTCGAGCACTGGCTGCCGCGCGGGGCAGGGGACAGGCTGCCGGCGAGCGATGCCGGGCGTCTGTTGGCGCTGGCGGACAAACTGGACAGCCTGGTCGGTTTGTTTGCGGTGGGCTTGGCACCCAAGTCGACATCCGATCCCTACGGCTTGCGGCGCAGCGCCCTGGGCATCATCCAGATCGTTCTCGACCGGTCGCTTTCGGTTGACCTGCGCGAGTTGATAAGCCTGGTCGCGTTCGCCCAACCAGTCCCCGTAAGCGACGCAGCCCAGGCGCAAATATTCGACTTTGCGCGCCGCCGTTTTGACAACTGGCTGGACGACGAATTCAACTATCCGCGCGATGTCATCAATGCGGTGCTGGCAGAACAAGCGCACAATCCGTCAGGCGCGCTGGCTGGCATCGAGGCGCTGGCTGCCTGGGTCGCGCGCGATGAATGGGAAGCTATCCTGGATAGTTTCGCCCGCTGCGCGCGCATCACCCGCAAAGAAGCGCCGCAGCCCTTCGATCCGGCGCTGCTGGACGAGCGATATGAAAAAGCGCTGTGGGCTGCCGTGCAAAGATCGGCTGGGGCGAGCCTGCGCCCGGGCGATGTGTCGGGCTTCCTGGCGACATTCGAAGCGATGGTGCCGGCGGTTACGGATTTCTTCGATCATGTGCTGGTGCATGCCGAAGACGCTGCGCTGCGCCGCAACCGTATCGCCTTGCTGCAACGGATAAGCCGCATGCAGGACGGGCGAGCGGATTTGAGCCTGCTGGCCGATTTCTAAAGCTGCGCCGTAAGTTGCGGACGCGCGTCCCGCTCAATATACTACAGGCCAACTGAATGGTGGAACAGTCCCATGTCGGTCACCGACGAGATCAAGGCTCGCATAGATATCGTCAGTTATGTGCAGCGCTATGTGCCCAGCCTGAAGAAATCCGGGCGCAACTACAAAGCCTGCTGCCCTTTCCATAACGAAAAGACACCGTCCTTCATCGTCAATCCCGAACGCGGCACCTGGCACTGCTTTGGCGCATGCGCAGAAGGCGGCGATATCTTCACTTTCGCTCAAAAGGTCAACGGCTGGGATTTCAAAGAGACGCTGCGCGAGCTGGCTCAGCAGGCCGGCGTGGAGTTAAAGTCCGAAGCGACCAGGCAGTCGCTGCCACAGGATTGGAGTTGGAGCCTGGCCGAATCCGAACCGCAGGTTGTTCCGCCAGAGGAGAATCAGACCCGGCTTGACATTTTGGCCGAAGTTGCGGAGCGCTATCATAGCTTCCTTTACTTGCCGCAGGGTGCTGAGACGCTTGCCTATGTGCGCGAGCAGCGCGGCATCAATGATGACACGATCAGAAAGTTCAAAATAGGCCTGGCTCCCAACAGATGGGATGGCGCGCTGCGAAAACTTCGTCAACTGGGTTATGAAGAAGATGACATCGTAGAAGCTGGCGTGGTGGTTCGCAATGACAAGGGCAAGGTCTATGACCGATTCCGCAATCGGCTCATGATACCTATCCGCGACGAAATCGGGCGGGTTGTTGGTTTCGGCGCGCGGGCGCTTGACCCCGATGACAAAGCCAAATACATCAATTCGCCGCAGTCGGCTATTTTCAACAAGAGCAGCTTGCTCTATGGGCTGGACATGGCAAAGGAGGCAATATCCAGCACAGGCAAGGCGGTCCTGGTTGAAGGCTACCTGGATGTTATTCAGGCGCATCAAGCGGGCTTTTGCAATGTCGTTGCGCAAATGGGCACGGCTATGACGGAAGAACAGGTTGCCCTGCTTACGCCAAAATATACGCGGTTGATCTGGCTGGCGCTGGATACGGACGCCGCGGGCAAAGCCGCCACCGACCGAGGCAATAACATCGTGCAGAATATCGCGCGACCCAACAATGTTCGCATTCACTTCTTTAATTTGCCAGAAGGCAAAGATGCCGACGATGTAATCCGCGACTCCCCCCAGCAATGGCGGCGGCTCTTTGAAAAGGCAGAAATGAAGCCGTCTGAAACCGAAAGGCATTGTCTGCGCCTCCTGCTCAGAAACCACGAATTGTTCTACCAGATTAACAGGGAATTTCGCTTGCTGGCTGGTGGCGACGAAGCGCTCCAGAAAGGTCCGCTCCGCGAGTTTGGCGCAGACGATTTCTTCCAGGAAAAGTACCGACGCCTCATGGCGCATTTCCTCGAATCGCTGGCACAGCATGATATGGAGCCGCTGGAGCATTTAAAAATGGCGCTTGACAGCGAATGTTTGTCTGACCTGGAAGCGTTGCTGGTAGAAGATCGCGAAGAATTGTCGATGTCGATCAACCGAAACTTTATGTCTGACTTTGACGATATAGTCAGCAGGCGAGCCAGGAAACGCGGTCCGGCGTCCAGCGAGAGGGATGAAGCGGTTCACTGTGCCCTTCGCATGCGGCGCGCAGGCTTGCAGCACCGGCGCATTGAAGCTCTTTTTTGGCAGGAACAAGCGCATAAAGAACAGAAGCCAAATCTTCAGCTGGACAAAGAGGTTCAGCTGTCTGTATTGGCAAAGGCGCGCATCGACCTGGCAGTCGGCGAACAGAGACCCTTTGCCAGCGGACCGGAGTTCCAACAGCAGGAGCCAGCCAGATGGATTTGAGCACACGCGCCAGTATCCGCGCCATCACGGGCCGCGCTGACGATATTCAGCGCCGCAGCGACGATTCAGCGACCGACGCCTTCTCCACAACCGAGATTGTCGCTGGCGGCCTGACCGGCGACCGCCAGAGCAACGCGGGGGAAAACCTGCCACATTCCGATGATCCCGTGCGCATGTATCTGAAAGAAATCGGGCAGGTGCCGCTGCTGGACAGCAACCGCGAAATGTGGCTGAGCACCCAGATCGCCGCCGAACGACGCCTGGAAGCGCTGCAAGACGAACTGGCCAGCTTTGACCAGCAAGGACCGGAACCGCGTGAACCTGACCACCTGGATGTAGAGCGCTTTGCCTATCTGCGCTTGCGCGAAGACTGGCAGCGCCTGCAAGAATCGGCGGCCGCGCTGGATGCCGAAGCGCCAGATTTCTTCCGCCTGCTGGCAGAAACCCAGGAGACGATCACCAACTGGGACCGCGACGACTTTTCGTACATTCGCGAATACCTCAGCCAGCGGCAGTGGGGCAAAGACGAGAAGTGGGCGGGCCTGGCGCGAGAGCTTTTCGCTGTCGTGCATGCGCTTCACCTCTTCCCATACGAGCATCAGACGCGCATGCAGCGCTACTTTCGCAAGCTGCAAGAGCTGCCCGGCCCGCTGGAGTTCGATTCGTGGATCGAAGACACGATCGACCCCATTTGGCTGGCGAAGCAGCAGCAAGAACAGGTCGAGAAGCAGGCCGCGCTCGCCTACGAAGCCTTGACTCGCGCCAATCTGCGTCTGGTGGTCAGCGTGGCGAAGCGCTACATGGGGCGGGGCATCAGCTTCCTCGATCTCATCCAAGAGGGCAATCTGGGTTTGCTGCGCGCGGTCAACAAGTTCGACCACACCAAAGGCTACAAGTTCAGCACCTATGCCACTTGGTGGATCCGCCAGTCGATCAGCCGCGCTATCGCCGACCAATCCCGCACCATTCGCATTCCCGTGCATATGGTCGAGACCATCAATCGCATGATGCGCGTGCAGCGCGACCTCATCCAAACGCTGGGCGCAGAGCCGACCACCGAACAGATCGCGCTCGAAATGGACTTCCTTTCCGATGACGAGCGCAGGTTGATCAAGCAGAGCAAAAAAGATGGCGGCGAGCCCGAAATGCGCCTGGCACGCAAACTGCGCCGCGCCACGCAAAAAGTCCGCCGCATCATGCGCATCAGCCAGGAACCAATGAGCCTGGATATGCCGGTCGGGCAAGAAGACAGCAGCCAGCTGGGCGACTTCATCGAAGACGAAAATGCGCCCGGCCCGGTGGATTCGGCTGGCAAGCAGCTGCTGAAAGATCAGATCCGCGCGGCGCTGGGCGTATTGAGCGAACGCGAGCGCAATGTGCTGGACTTGCGCTTTGGCTTGACGAATGGGCAAGACAATACGCTGGAAGAAGTCGGCAGCCTGCTCGGCGTGACGCGCGAACGGGTTCGCCAGATCGAAGCCAAAGCCCTGCGAAAGCTGCGCCACCCCACGCGCTCGCGGCAGCTGCGCGATTACCTGGAAATGTAACAGCGGCTGTCTGTTATCTGGCTGGTATGAATATCGACGATCTGCATAGCTGGGACCTCAGCCCGAAGACGGCTGTGGCTCTGCAGCGCGATTTGGCGCAAGGACCGGTCGCGCTGGCGGCGCTGCGGCGATTACATATCGAGCCAGATGCCTTGCTCTTTGCTGGCATGGGACAGCTCCACCCGCGCAGAATGGGCATCGCCTTATAGCCAAGCTAGCTGCGGCTCAACAACTCGCGATACAGCGCGATCGTGTCGCTGCAGACGCGCGCGAGGGTGAAGCCGTCCAGCGCAATCCGCCGGCCCGCCGCGCCCATGCGCCGGCAGGTTTCGGGGTCGTCCAGCAGCTTCCGCACAGCCATGGTCAGCGCATCGATATCGCCAGGCGGCACGAGACGGCCATTGACGCCATCGCGCACGATTTCCCGGCAGCCAGGCATGTCGGTGGTTACGCAGGCGCGCGCGCAGGCAGCCGCTTCGATCAAAACCTTGGGCACGCCTTCGCCATAAGTCGATGGCAAGCAGACGAGTCGGCTCTCGGCGTACACCCCTGGCATATCCGTTCGCTTGCCCTGCCAGTCAATCAGCCCTTCATCTTGCCAGGCCTCAAGCTGCCGCAAGGGCACGCTCAGCGGGCTGGTGGGCTCTGCATAGCCGACAACGCGGAAGACCGCTCGTCCCCGCAAACGCCGCGCCATCTCCACAAAGTCGCCCAGACCTTTCTGCCACAGCAAGCGCCCCGCATACAGAACCACTGGCGAATCGGCAGCGGGCTCCTCCGCCGGGCAGAAGATCGTTTCATCGACGCCCGAGCCGCGGATGAGTCGCGTTCGCTCTTGGGCGACCAGGCCGCGCTGGATGAAAAGCCGCTGGTCGTCCGGATTTTGAAAGATGATGCGGCTGCCAGCCCCAGCCAAAGCCAGTTTGAAAGCCGGCGCGGACAAGCTGCCGATCAGCCGCGCCTTGAACCCAGCGCCCGCGAACACATAGCCCAGCCCGCTCATGGCATTGACCACCGCCCCTCGCCTGCAGAGCCGGGCGGCGATCCCGCCATAGAGCACGGGTTTGATGCTGACATGGTGCAGCAGATCGGGCTGCAAGCGCGCGTACAATCGGCGCAGCGCCAACAGAGTCCGCAGCTCATGCAGCGGGTTGGTGCCGTGCTGGCTGAAAGGCAGAGGATGAAAAGGCAGGTCCGCCGCTTTGATGCGCGTCACCGATGCCGCGTCACCACCAGAGGTCGCCACCGAGACGCGAAAGCCGGCCTCTCGCGCCGCCAGCGCCAATGGCAGACGATGCGATACAAAAAAGCGCGGGATGTTCACCACAAAGAGCAGGCTGGGTCGCTCGTCAGGCAAGGCAAATCCCTTTGCGGCTGCGCAGGCCGCGTCAGTCCGACTCGTCCAGGTCGACCAACTGCAGCTCGCTGGTTTCGTCGACGCCGGCGATGCTGTCGCTTAGCGCCTCGAATGGCGCGCGCTGGGCGAGTTTCGCGCCAGCCAGCACATAGACCAGCACGCCAACCGACGACAGCGCAAAGCTCGCCAAAATGCCCACCATCTGCAGCTGCCCGAAGAAAATATCGCTGGCATCGTCGCGAATATGCGATCCAAAGCCGACAATATCCGCCAAGCCCGCCATCGCCGCGAACAAAATGCCCGTGATCGCCAGGCGCAAACCGATCTGCTGGCTGAGCGTGGTCGGCACGCCCAGGAAAAATATGCACTTCAGGTAAATCAGCGCGCCCAGCGCCAGAAATCCGTAACCGACCACCACCATCAGCACCTGCACGAGACCGATGCCCGCCGCGGTCGATGCGCCAGTCACGCCGGGGAATAAACCCATGAAGCAAATCATCGCGCCCAAAGCGCCCAAAGCGATGCCGACCTGTGAAAATCGCCACATGGCTGCTTATCCGTCCGCCAGGCTTTCTCGCAGTTTGCGCAGCATATTGCCGCCCAGGATGGCTGCCGCCTCGTCATCAGAAAAGCCGCGTTCGCCCAAGGCATCCCGCAGCAGCCACAAATCGCAGCTGGTATCAATTTCCGCAGGCAGGCTGCTGCAGGCATAATCGCCGTCGATGTCGCTGCCCAAGCCGACATGCGCAGCGCTGCCCACCAGTTGGCAGACATAATCAACGGCATCGACCCAGTGCGAAAGCGTAACGCGCCGCTTGGGGTCGCCGGGATGCTAGTCGCGCCGCAGACAACGATTATACAGCATTATGCCCATGACGCCGTCGCGCTGGCACAATTGCCGAATCAGCGCGTCGGACAGGCAGTGCGGATGGTCATAGAGGCGACGCGGGCTGGCGTGGCTGACGATGATCGCGCCTTCATAGCGTTCGATGGCAGCAGTCGCCGCGCGTCCTGGCAGCCTGGCGATATCCAGCAGGGCATTGAAACTCGCCAGCGCTTCCAGCAATTCGCAGCCGAGCAGAGTCAGATCGCCAGCGTCTCCCGCGCTCCGCACATAGCGATTGCTATGCCAAGCCGGCGCCACGATGCGCACCCCATATTCCAGCCACTCTTCAATTTGCTTCGGCTCGCTGACCGGCGCCGCGCCCTGCAGCCATGCCCAACTGGCATAATCCCGCTCCAGCTGCAAGGCGTTTGGCGCGATGTTCTGGAGGGCGCCGACGATGATCATGACGCCCTCAAGTCTACACGGTCTGTGCAGCCTGTGGTACAAGGGAATGCGCCAGCACAGCCTTGGGCAGCCAATCTCCATGCGCATCGTTCAGTTGCATCATGTCGGCGTCAACTTCGCCGGGCGCGAGCTGTATCGCGGCGTTTCGTGGGAACTATCCGCTGGCGACCGCATCGCCCTGGTCGGCGCAAATGGCGCGGGCAAATCCACGCTCTTCAAGCTGCTGCTGGGCGAGGTGAATCCCGACAGCGGACACATCACACGCCAGCCGCATGTGCGCATCGCCGGCTTGTCACAAGATATCGAACTGCCCGCCGAAAAGACCCTGCTGAATACAGCGATGGTCAAACCGCCCGAGCTGGCCGCTGCAGAAAAGACGCTGACCGAGATTGAAGCCCGGCTGGCAGACCCGGCTGTGTATGGTGATGCTGCGCGCCTGGCAGAAACGCTGGAAGAGCACGAAGCCCAACTGACGCGCTATGAACGTATGAACGGGCATCGACACGCCAGCCATGTGCGCGAGCTGCTGGCCATGCTCGGTTTTGACGAAGACGATTATGCTCGGCACAACGAAAGCTTGTCGGGCGGGCAAAAGAAGCTGGTCTCGCTGGCGCAGCTGGCGGTCGCCGCGCCCGATCTGCTGCTGCTGGACGAGCCGGACAACCACCTCGACCTGGCTGGCAAACACCAGCTGGAACGCTTCATCCACAACTACCGCGGCGCTGTCGTCATCATTTCGCACGACCGCTACTTGCTCGACGAAGTCGCCACGCAGACCATCGAGCTGGAAGACGGAAAATTGATCGTCTATCACGGCAATTATTCTTATTACATCAACGAGCGCGAACGCCGCCGTCTGCGCCAACAGCAGCAATATGTCACGCAGCAGAAAGAGATCGCCCGCCTGGAAGAGATGATCGAGCGCTTCGAACGCTGGGCGCGCCAGGTGCTCAGCCGCAAGCACATGCTGGCAGCCCGTCAACGCCGGCGCATGCTGCAGAAAATGCGTGACCGCGGCGAAATCATCGAGAAAGTCGGCGAACAACGTGTGATGGATTTCAAGGTGGCAGGCTGGCGCGGCAGCAAGAATGTGCTGGAACTGCGCGGGCTGGGCATGGTTTTTGATGACGAGCCGCTCTTTATGGATGCCGACCTGCTGATCCGGCATGGCGAGCGTGTGGGCATCATCGGCGGCAACGGCGCGGGCAAGACCGTCTTGCTCAAGCTGGTGCTGGGCGAGCTGCAGCCGACTTTTGGCGAGGTCAAGGTCGGTCCCAGCGTGCGCATCGGCTATTATTCGCAAGAGCATCAGACTCTGGATGGCTGGCTGGAAAATACGCCGTTGCAGTTGATCCGCAGCATACAAAACAGCAGCGAATCCAACGCTGTTTCGTTTTTGCTGGGCATGGCATTCAGCTATCAGCAGGCGCATCAGCCCATCGGCAGCTTGTCAGGCGGCGAACGCAGTCGTCTGCAGTTGGCATTGGTTATGCTGCAAGAGCCGAATCTGCTGCTGCTGGACGAGCCGACCAACAACCTGGATATCGCCTCGGTCGAAGCGCTGGAAGGCGCGCTGGACGAATTCGTCGGCACAGTCGTCATCGTCTCGCACGACCGCTACTTTCTCGACCAGACTGTCGACCGACTTGTCGAGCTGCGCGCGGGCGAACTGCGCGAATATCAGGGCGGCTATACCGAATACCTGCATGCGACCGGGCGTCTGTAATCCGATCAGACGGCTGCTGGCCGCGCCTGGATGACAGCCCCAGGGATCGTGAAAGAGAAATCATCGCCGCCGATCTGCGCGGGCAATCCAAAGCCAATGCGAATATCGTCTGACGCGCCGGCGAAGAGCGATTTGATCATGTCGCGATTGGATCGAGGCGTGCGCATACGCTGCGTCCAGGTCGCAAAGTGCAGGCTGAGCGCGAATCGTTGCGGGGCCTCCGCCACGAAACCAGCCGCTCGCAGCATCGTCAGCCATTCGGAGGCGCGGAAGTCGCGGACATGCGATGGATCGCGCAGCAATTCGATGGTCTGCAAAAAAGTGTCCTGGGCAAAATCTTCGCTGGCCATGATGTCGCTGATGACGAAGACGCCCGTTGGCTTCAGCGCGCGCCGAAATTCCGCGAGCGCCCGTTCGGGCTGTTGCCAGTGGTGCGCGCTATAGCGGGTGGCGACGATGTCAAAGCTGGCGGCAGGGTAGGGAAGCTGCTCCACATCCGCTTGCTGCAGCGTCAGGTTGTCGACGCCGCGTTCGCATGCCAGCGCTTCCACCTGGTCGAGCATGGCGCGAGTGAAATCGCAGGCGAAGACTTTGCCGGCGCGCTTTGCCAAAGCCAGGGCGGCATGTCCCGCTCCACAGCCCGCGTCCAGCGCCAGCATATCAGCCTGCGGGTCGGCAGCCGCGACCATCAAGCCGAGATCGACGCCTGCGGCATGCACTTTGCTGGTGCGATAATTGGCGGCGACATCGGCGAATTGACGCTGCACATGCGCTTTGACATCGGCGGGTTGTGAAATCGTCATTTGCTTTCCTGATTTGCAGCCGCAGGAAAAGTCGCCCTTGCAATTGCGGGCGAATTTGCTAGACTATTCACAAGCATCTCCCGATATCAGCCGATTGCAAGGTTTGCCTTGACAACACCTTTGGTATTCTTGTACGCTACGGGTTTGCAGTCCTCTTGCCGTCACACTGCTGCGGATACATGAAAACCGACCACGACAATTTGTGTTGGTTGCTTTGCGCATTGCCCCGCCATTCTGCGTGGCGCAATAAGCGCGTCGATGCCCGCCCCAGCCGAGTCCAGAGTTCAGCCAAGGAGCCGCGCCTTGAAACACTATTATAATGTCAAGAACTACGCTCGCACGCCCGAAATCCAGGACTTGCCCTCGCTGATCGATATTCAGCTCAAGTCTTTCGATCACTTTCTGCGTGGCGGCAAACTGCTGGAGCTCTTTGACGAGATCAACCCCATCACCAGCTTTAATGGCAACCTGTCGCTGTACTTCCCTGGCAACGACCCGCAGGCGCAAGAGTTCGGGCTGGAGTTCCGCCTGGACGATCCGAAGTACGATGAAGAAGAGTGCATCGAGCGCGATATGTCATATTCGGCATCGCTGCACGCCAAGGTCGCCCTGGTCAATCACGAGCAGGCGGACGAGTTTATCGTGCAGGAAATCTTCCTGGGCGAATTCCCGCTCATGACCGAAAAAGGCACCTTCATCATCAATGGCACCGAGCGCGTGGTGGTCAGCCAGTTGATTCGCTCGCCCGGCGTCTATTTTGATGGCGAAGAAGAACGCACCACCGGGCGCTATCTGGCCAATTGCAAGCTCATCCCCGACCGCGGCGCCTGGATGGAATTCGAGACGCGCAAGACCGACTACATCACTGTCAAGTTCAACCGCAAGCGCACCATACCGGTGACGATCCTGCTGCGCGCGCTGGCGGCGGCGGAAGATGGCATGTCGGCTTCGCGCTCGCCTGTCAAAACCGGCGATGACGAAGAGATCCTCGCGCTCTTCTCCGATGTCGACACGGACGAAACGCGCCGCTATATCGAGACTTGCATCAAACAAGAGCCCGTCTGGGACTTGAAGAAAAGGCAGACCATTGGCGAGGCCGCGCTGATCGAATTCTTCCGCCGCGTCCGCCCGGGCGATCCGCCAACGCTGGACAATGCCCGCAGCTTCCTGGAAGAGCAGCTCTTTGACAAACGCCGCTATGACCTGGAGCGGGTCGGTCGTTACAAGCTCAATCGACGCTTGGGCCTGGAAGAGGTCGTCCCGCGCGAGCACCGCACCCTGACCAAGCATGACATCGTCGAGCTCGTGCGGCACATGGTCGAGATCAACAACGCCGATGACCCAACGCGCTGCTTTGATGACATCGACCACCTGGGCAGCCGGCGCGTCAAAACAGTCGGCGAGCTGATCGGCAACAAGCTGCGCGTCGGCTTGCGGCGCATGGAACGCGTCGTGCGCGAACGCATGTCTATCCGCGAGGCCGACCAGTTGGCGCCCGTTTCGCTCATCAACATCCGTCCTATCGTGGCGGCTGTGCGCGAATTCTTCGGCTCGTCGCAGCTTTCGCAATTCATGGAGCAGACCAACCCGCTTTCCGAACTGACGCACAAACGCACCTTGTCCGCGCTGGGTCCAGGCGGGTTGCGCCGCGAACGGGCCGGCTTTGATGTGCGCGATGTGCATCACAGCCACTACGGGCGCATCTGCCCGCTCGAGACGCCCGAAGGACCGAATATCGGCTTGATCGGCCGTCTGGCCAGTTATGCGCGCGTCAATGAACTGGGCTTTATCGAAACGCCCTACCGCAAAGTCATCAACAGCCTGCCGCTGGACGATGAACGGCTGCCTGGCCGCGCCCTGAATGACGATATCGATGCCGTCTTGTCGCTGCCCAAGGGTGCCGTCATAACAGAAGAGATCGTCGGCATGCTGCGCTATCACCAGATTGACACGGTTGCCGCGCATGCCTCTGGCGTCTTGGAAGCGGTGGAAGAACGACCGGTTGACGAATCGCTGATTGGCATTCGCATCGCTGCCGATGTAACGGTGGGCGTGGTGCGCAGCCAGTTGACCAAACTGATTGATGCCGTGCGCGACCAACTGGACAGCCGCGCCCTCAGCGAAACCCGCGAGGAATTTGACGCGCTCTATGTCGATGCAGCTGGATCCATCATCAGCGCTGCCGACCTGGTCTGGGACAACCGCGACAGCCTGACCCCGCAGCACCTCGAGCAATTTGACGAGGCGGTTGGCGCGCGAGCAGTCGAGCTGGAAGGCACGATATCGACTTACCTGAACGCGCGCAGCGACTTGCGCAGCGCCATAGAGGCTTTGACCAGCGCTTTGGAGAAACCGCCCAGCCGACTGCTGGATGTGCCAAAGCGCTTCGACCAGCTCTATGACGAAGCAGACAAATACGCCGGCAAAGTCAGCGACTTCGTGCGCATGGCGGAAAAATCCCTGAACGGCGAGCAATTGTCCCCGCGCGAAGTCAGCCGCACCATGCAATCGGCTTACAACTGCATCCGCCTCTTTCACGAGAAGATGTCCAAAGCCGATGAAGCGGTCGAACGCGCGCTCAAGCCACTGGATGACTTGCAGCGGTCGGAAGTCATGACCGAGCGGCGGATCATCGCGGCAAAAGGCGCTATCATCGACGCGGCGACGCTGCAATCCCTTCGCGAGCATTCAATCGAGCAGGCGCCGGTTGTTGTGCTGGGCGATGATGGCGCATCGGAAACGCTGCCCGTGAATGACGACCTGGTCGGGCGCATGCTTCACGAAGCCGTCGAATCCGAAGCATTGGTGCTGGAAGAAGGCGAGGTCATCGACGCGGGCGCGCTGCGAAAATTGCGGCAGGCCGGCTTTGCTGCCGCGCCGATCGCGCCTTTCGCTTCGCACGAGATCGCTTATCTTTCGGCGGATCAAGAAGACCAATTTACAATCGCTCAAGCCAACGCCGTGCTGGATGAGCGCGGGCAATTCGTATCCAATCGCGTTTCGGCGCGTTTGCATCAGCAGTTCATGTCCGTGCCGCCGCAGCGCATCGAATACATGGATGTCGCTCCGCGCCAGATCGTCGGCATCAGCGCGGCGCTCATTCCCTTCATTTCGCACGATGCCGCCAACCGCGCTTTGATGGGCTCCAACATGCAGCGGCAGGCGGTGCCGCTCATCACGCCCGATGTCTCGGTTGTCAGCACCGGCATGGAACGCCAGGCAGCCTCCAGCAGCGGGCAAGTGCTGGTTTCGGAAGTGGCTGGCGAGGTCATCAGCGTACAGGGGCATCGCGTCATTGTGCGCGCGGAAGGCGGCGAAGAAGTCGAATTTGCGCTGCGCAAATATGAGCGCTCCAACCAGTCGACCTGCATCGACCAGCGTCCGCAAGTGCGCAAAGGCGACATGATCCAGCCGGGCGACATCATCGCCGACAGCTCCTCCACCTACAACGGACACCTGGCGCTGGGGCAGGATGTGTTGACCTGCTTCCTGTCGTGGGATGGCGGCAATTATGAAGATGCTTTGCTGGTCAGCGAAGACTTGCTGCGCAGCGACAAGTTCACCAGCATCCACATCGAAAAGTATGAGATCGAAGCGCGCGATACCAAGCTGGGCGCAGAAGAGATCACATACGACATCCCCAATGTCGGCGAAGAAGCGCTGAAAGACCTCGACCAGGACGGTATCGTGCGCATCGGCGCTGAAGTGGGACCCAACGACATCCTGGTCGGCAAGATCACCCCCAAAGGCGAAAAAGAACTATCGCCCGAAGAAAAGCTGCTGCGCGCCATCTTTGGCGAACACGCGCGAGAAGTGAAAGACTCGTCGCTGCGCCTGCCACATGGCGACCGCGGCAAAGTTATCGATGTCAAGGTCTTCAACCGCGAAGAACACCCCGACCTGCCAGCTGGCGTTGAGAAAATGGTGCGCGTCAGCGTGGCGCAGCGCCGCAAGCTCACCGTCGGCGACAAAATGGCGGGCCGCCATGGCAACAAGGGCGTCATATCCAAGATCGTCACGGTCGAAGATATGCCTTATATTGATGGTGGCATCCCCTGCGAAATCATCCTGAACCCGCTGGGCGTTCCCAGCCGCATGAATATCGGCCAGATCCTTGAGCTGCATCTGGGCTGGGCGGCCGACCGACTGGGCTTCCGCGCCATCACCCCCGTGTTCGATGGCGTAAATGAATTGGAAATCCAGGCAGAACTGGGCCGCGCCTGGCTGATCGACTGGGCGTGGAAACTGACCACCGCCCGCGCCTGGGAAAACCAGGCCCGCATGGCTGCCAGCGCCGGCATGCAGTCCGAAGACTTTGATGACGACATGCATGTCATCTGCGCCTACCTGCTGGATCTTGTCGGCGAATCGGGCGAATATGACAACGAAAAGATCATCCTGGAGCGCCAGGAGACCTATGTGCGCCGCGTTGCTGTGGGCGAGATCTTGCGCGAGCATGGCTATGACCCGGCAGAAATCATGGTCTACAACAACGAGGGCTTGTCTGCCGAAGTGCGCGACCGCCGCGATGCCAATGCGCTGGATGTCTCGCTGCGCCTGTGGATCCAGCATCACGCGCCGGACGAAGTGCAGCTGGCGGACGACCTGAGCGCCCGCGAACTTTTTGAAGCCGCCGACCGCGTCATGTTCGCCACCAACGAGCCCGTCCCGCATTATGGCAAGATGACGCTCTATGACGGGCGCACCGGCGAAAAGTTCGACCGCCCCGTGGCCGTTGGCTATGTGCACATGTTGAAGCTGGCGCATCTGGTCGAAGACAAGGCGCACGCCCGCTCGACCGGTCCTTACAGCCTGGTCACCCAGCAGCCACTGGGCGGCAAGGCGCAATTTGGCGGGCAGCGCTTCGGCGAGATGGAAGTGTGGGCGCTGGAGGCTTATGGCGCGGCGCACATCTTGCAAGAGATGCTGACGGTCAAATCGGACGATGTCCAGGGGCGCGTCAAGACCTATGAAAGCATCGTCAAAGGCGAGCCGATCGAAGAGCCTGGCATCCCCACCAGCTTCCGCGTGCTGGTCAAGGAATTGCAGAGCCTGGGCTTGTCGGTCGAAGCCATCACCGGCACAGGCGATGTCATCCGCTTTGGCAAATACGACGAGCAATACCGCAGGCCGCAGCCAGAAACCGGCTTGTTGGGCTTGGGGGCAGCCCGCTCGGCTGAATTCTAGACGGCGTCACAAGTTGGGGCGCGATAAGAGCCAGCGCTCCCGGTCCTCCACAGTCCGCCAGGAAACGAGCCAGTCTCGTGCGCAAGAACCTCGTAATCGCCGCGGCCGCTGTCCTGCTTTCGCTGCTGGCTCTGGAGCTGGGCTGGCGCTTCTATATCGCCAACTTTGGCACGCGGCAGCAAAAAATCCTCTACCTCTATTCCCGCGCCGAAATCGACGAGCTGCAATCGCTGTACCGACCCATTCCTTTCGTCAATTATGGACTGACTCCCGACCGCGACGATGTCAATTCGCTGGGCTACCGCGGACCAGAAATCGCACAGCCCAAACCGCCAGACCGCTATCGCATCGTGGCTCTGGGCGGCAGCACCACTTATGGCGGCTACCTGGACAGCTACGAATCAACCTGGACCCACAAACTCGAGCGGCTGCTGGCTGATGACTATGGCTACAACCAGGTCGAGCTGGTCAATGCGGGCGTGCCGGCTTATTCGTCGTTCGAGTCGGCGGTCAACTTCATGCTGCGCGCGCAAGACCTCGATCCCGATATGATCATCATCTATCACGCCACCAACGATGTGCGGGCGCGCCTGGTCGACCCCGCTGACTATCACGGCGGCTATGAACTGCGCGGCACCTGGAGAACCCTCGATCAGGCTCTGCCGGCCAGCGCCTTGCAGCGGCTGCTTTTGCACAAGCTGGGCGATTCGCTGCAGCTGGCATTTTCGCTGGACGAAAGGATGCCCGCGCCCAGCGATGTGCGCGCATGCCAGTTGGATACGAGCGGCCCAGAAGCGATATGCGCCAACCTTGGGGCAACAGCGGCGCAAATTTTGGACGCCAACCCGCCCATCTACTTCCAGCGCAACCTGCACAATATCATTGCAATGGCGCAAAGCCGCGATATCGCCACGCTGCTGCTGACCTGGGCTTATTCGCCCCATGTCTATGACGCGCCCAATGGCGATGTCATGAGCCAGCCCTTCCGACAAGCCGCTGTCGCCGCGCACAATGCAATCATTCGCGAGTTGGCAGCCGAGCGTGGCACGCTCTTTTATGACATGGCCGCCAATTTGCCAATCGAACGGCAGTACTGGATCAATGGCGTGCACCAGAGCGATGCCGGCACCAGCGAGATGGCGCGGCAACTGGCGGATTACCTGGCGGAAAGCGGCGCGCTGGACTAGGTCGCTGCGTCGGCTATTTGCGGGAAATGCAAGTCGCGCGCGGCATCCAACGTCTCACAGACGATTTCGCGCAATTCGTCTGCGGGGTAGTGCTGTGGAAGCAATGCCGAGCCTGGACCGCTGGCGGGGAACCGTTTGCTCAGTGCGTAAGGGATTTCTGCAAAGTTCCGTTTTCCTTTGGCTTTGGGCTTGGCGAGCGCTTCTCTTACTTCCTGCGATTGCCGCCGCAGCCAGTGCAAAACAGCTTGCCGTAGCTGGAACGAGCGCAAGCCCGCGCGCTTATGTAGATCTTGGGCGTTGCTGCTGGTCCAACCAAAGAGCTCGCCAGCATCTTGCAACTGTTGTTCGCGCAGCCAATAGCCGATTTCAAGGAACTCGTAGGCGTCGCGCTGCTTGGGCTTTGATTGCCAGGATCGATATCGTTTTGGGATGAGTGCGCGCCAGCGTGGCTCGCGAGTGGCATCATGACGGATGCCATACCAGGCTTTGGGTGTCAGCGCCTGCCACAGAAAACGACGCTCCTCGCCCAGCATCGCCTCGTGCCGAAGGATTTCGCTGACATAGACCGCGCGTCCCAACACCCACCGCTGCTCAAAGGCATCGAATCGTGGCTCGCCATTTGTTCGCCGCGTGATGATATTCAGCGCATGCCAGGCTTCGTCCAGCAGATCATCCAAATCGCGGTCGAGGGCTTCGGCTTCGGGGCGGAATTCCTCTGCGCTGAGGGCGAAGCGGCGGCCCGTGCGGACGACGCTGCCGAGGGAGTCGTTTTCGAAATTCCAGATGAGGACGGGCATTAGGCATCTTCCTTTGCAAATATCTGTAGCATGACTGCTACGGTCTTGCGCCAGGCCTGCGCATATGCAATCGGCGATTCGCTCATCTTTACCAGCTTTTCCAAACCGCGATTGAAATCGTCCCATAACTCATCATCTGTACCACGATTCTCATCATACAAACGGTCATAGTTGCTACCGTCTCTTTTGTCCTCGATTGGGCGCAGCGCCCATTCCAGCAAGCCGTTAGCGGTGATTTCGGAGATGAAAGCCAGCCGTCCCTGCAACGCGCGCTTTTGCCGCGATACATCATTCATTTCCTTATACAACGGATAATCGGCCGGGTAGGTTAGCTGGTCGAGTTTGGCATTCATCAGCCACATCGCCTTTTGGTCTCTCTTCTCTTCAATTTCGAAGGGAAGTTTGCTTACAGCATTGCCGGGGTCGCGCTGGAAGTAGACAGGGCAGCTGGCAACGATCCTTTCGCCATTGTCGTTGGCGAGTTCAGCATTGATCATGTGTCGGCCACTGGACTCGGGCATTGTCATCTGTTTTGCCCCATCAAGCGGCAGTGGCACGGATTGATACGGATCCAGCAGTTGGAGTTTCTCAGGCAAGATCAGCCGACGACGCGGCGTGTCGCCCAATGGCGTACCGTCTAATTCAACAGGCAGATCTCGGACCAGTATCTCGTTGCCCAGCCTAGCCGTAAGCCGGTAGGTAGCAGCTTGGGGGGCAAGATTTCTGGCATTAATCTGTAAGAGCAACTCCTCGCCATGATCAATGCGTTTCTTGTCTTTCACGCTATTGTTTTTTGCGCTGATGGAAAGTGTGACCGGGTTCTTTTGCGGGGGTGGCGGCGGTTCTGCTTGCACATATACTGTCCGCTCCGCGCGTTTGACCCGTCCTCCGCGATATTCGATCACGACCCGCAAACGACATTCGCCCGGCTCGGGGCACTCGATCTGGCGCTCAGAAGTGGCTTTACCGCGCAAAACTCGCCAATCTCCAAGCTCAAATCGCTCCTGGATGCGGTCTTTGCCCCATTGTTTTGCAATGGCATTTTCCTGCTTGCAGATTTCGCGAGCGTTGCCGGCGGCATCCAGCCACTCCAGAATTAAGTCGGCGCTGCCGATCATCTCTTCGCCTGGTTCAACGGTCACTTCGACATAGACATTGCGCAGCGACTGCCCCCAGTCAACACGGGCGCTTTCTGCATCTGGATAGTCCAGGTCCAAGCGGCAATCCCAAAACAGACCGCGTCCTTCCATGTTTCCTGCCGCCGATGCTGCTGGTTTGCGACCATTGGGGTTCACGAAAATTTCCAACAAGCGGGCATGCGTGGACTTTTCTCGTTTTGATAATCGCTGCGAAGTAATTGCTGTCGCCGACTCCCATCCCATTTTCGCGCTGAAGTCGCGCATGCAAACACCTAACTGCTCACGAAGCTCACGAACGATTTCGCCTTTATTGCCTCTGGCGTCAAAGCCGTCGTGCTGAGAGTTTTCCGCAGCGCGCAGCTTGCTGTCCGTATATTTGTCGAATTCGACATAGCCGCGGAATCCCGGGCGTTTGTCAATCGGAATATGGTCGCCCAAATCTTGCCGCGCGCCACGGGTTTCGATCCACTGCGAGCCGCGCAGAATCTGGATGCCGGCATATTCTGGATAATCTTTGATGATTTCGTCTTCTCTCAAGCTGTCGCTATGCAGCAAAACCAGACGGCGAATTTGCCAAGATTTGCCGAATGCCAAGTTGCTCCACACGCAAGCGCGGCCGCTCTCGGGCAAGCTATGCCAGACTCCGTTTGCAGTTGGTCTGTTCTCGGTCGGCCAATTTCGCCACCATGTTGGCGCGGCGATTTTCTCTGTTTCGCCAGTCTCGTCATCAACCACGCGGATGCAAACTTTGCCAGTTTGAATAGCCCGCCACCAACAGCGCTGCAGCCAACGCGATAGTTCGCCACCCGGTTTCATTTTCTGCGCATCATCATCGTTGACAAATGGAACAATAACCCTGGTGCCGACATCATCAAGCGGCTGCAAACCAAGCGGAATCGCCGGATGGTCGCTAAGCTGGTAACAGTCGCCTTGAACCGCAGCGATCGCCTCTTCACTTAGCAGCGGCGGCGTCAGCACCTGATCCACCGGTCGGGCAAGGCGCATGCCAAAGCGATACTCGCCGTCCTCAAGCAAAGTGTCATAGCACATCGCCATGCGGCGCGGTTCGCCTGAAATATGCGAATGGTAAAGGAAGGCGGCTTTGCCTTGCCCGCGCGAGCCGAGCGCGTCTTCATTTTCTTTTGTATAGCCCTGCGCTTCAAATGCCGCCCAATTCTCTTCGGGCTTTAGCTTAAAATGCCGCCGTTTCAGTTGTTCGCTACTCACCAAAGGTCCACGCAAGCCTGTCGTGCCGCTATCAGTGACGGTTAGCAGGAAGCACGGATTGCCAATAGCATCCCTGCGGCGCAGCAGGCGGTATTCCACCGTCACTATTTTGCGTCCTTTGCGTACGGCGTCCATGGCGTTCTGCACTGGCTCCTGCGCCAACGCACGAAAAGCGCCCATCTTATAGCCTTCGACAATATTGAGCACGGTTTGTGCCATATTGCTGGATGTATTCGTAAACTGTCCGTCATTCATTGAGGATGCCGCCTTTCATTTGCTCTGTTGTATTACTCACTCGTCTTGCGCTTCCGCCTTGTCCCCACATTCCGCGCGTTGGGATAAAACTCACGCAGGGCGTAGAAACCTTTGCTCACGGGTCGCACGAAACGCCGCTCGCTTTCTGCTCGCCGATTGTCATCCTGTGTCATGCGGGCGACTAGCGAAGCTGCCGGATCTTTCCCGCGTATGACCGCGCCGCGCCGCATTAGCTCGTCAGCCAGGTCGCGATAGTGCATTGGCTCGCTCTTTTGTCCGCGCAACACCTCAACTGCCATGTCCAATAATTCCGCCGTGGGCGTCGAGCGTCCGCGAGTGTCTTTTGCCTTGCGAAGTTGTTGGGCTGGTTTTGTGGGCTCGTCATCAAGCAGTGCAAGTATGTGCCCCATCCTCGCCTCTCTGACTCGGCATGCCTGTTCTCGCTCGCCGATCTCTTGACGAAGCCGCTCAATATCGCGCAACAATTTGTCGCGCTCGCCGCGCAATGTGTCTTTGAATGAGCCATTTGCATCTTTGTGAGCCATGTTCGTCCCCGCAGATCCAATTCTATAATCCTGTATTATAGACAAATTTATCTGCCTTTCAAGTGTGTATTATCTATATGTATCCAGCTGTACTATCAGAAATTGCGCGACACGGTCTTGGCAGACTGCAAGCGCAAGGTTTCTGCTGCTGCGCCAAATCCTCTCCAGACTTGTCTTGCGCTGGCGTGGATGCTGTGCTAGGCTTTGCGCAACTTGTTCCAAAAAGCACAAGTGCGTGGCATTCGGCGATGACCATCCTTGAATTCGGACCTGTTAGCGCCCTGCTGGTGATATCGGTTGCGCTCGCGCTGATCATCGCCAACATCTCGCGCGTCATGGGTCCGCAGCGCCCGACCTATCGCAAGTCTGTGCCTTACGAAAGCGGCATGAAGCCGATCGGCCCCGCGACGCGCCGCCTGCCCATCAAGTTTTATCTGGTCGCGGTCTTGTTCATCATCTTTGATATTGAAGTGATCTTCTTTTTGCCCTGGGCGGTATCCATGCGCGACCTGGGCGTCTATGGGCTGGCTGTCATGGCTGTCTTCACGCTGATATTGATCGTCGGCTTCATCTATGAATGGAAGAAAGGCGGCTTGGAATGGGAGTAAGCGAGAAGCTTGGCAACCTGGGCGTCGTCACCACCACCGTCGAGCAAGCCGTCAACTGGGCGCGCACCGGGGCGATGTGGCCGCTGCTCTTCGGTCTGGCCTGCTGCGCCATTGAATACATGAGTTCGCAAGCCTCCAGCTACGATCTGTCGCGTTTTGGCATGGAATTGAACCGCGCCACGCCTCGTCAGGCCGATTTGCTGATCGTGTCCGGGCGGTTGACGCGCAAGATGGCGCCCGTCATTCGCCAGCTCTATGACCAGATGGCAGAACCGAAGTGGGTCATCTCCATGGGCGACTGCGCTTCTTGCGGCGGCGTCTACAACAACTACGCCATCGTGCAGGGAGTTGACGAGATCATCCCGGTCGATGTATACATCGCTGGCTGCCCGCCACGCCCCGAACAATTGCTGCATGGCATCTTGACCCTGCACGAAAAAGTCAAGGGCGAGCGCATCGCCGACTGGGCATAAGGCAAGGGCGCAAAGAAGGAAGCGACTTGATGGAGATACCAGCGGCGAGAGACCCGGTGCAAGCGGCGCGAGATGTTTTTGGCGACGCCATCTTGCATGTCAAGCGATTTCGTGGCGAAACGACCCTGGTGGTCGCAGCGGAACGCCTGCCAGAACTGCTGGGCTTCTTCCGCGCCAGCCCGGGCCTGGTCTACAATATGCTTTCCGATGTCAGCGCGGTTGATTATTATCCGGACGATTATGGCGCTGCCTGCGACGGCATCCAAAGCGACTTTCGCCCCGAGCGTTATGGCGTCTGCTATCACATCTTGTCCATGCTCTACAACCGGCGTCTGCGGGTGAAGGCTTTCGCTGCCGCAGATGATCCGCGCCTGCCGACTGGCACGGTCATCTTCCCCGCGGCGAATTGGCTGGAACGCGAAATCGCCGATATGATGGGCATTGCCTTTGACGACCACCCCGATCCGCGGCGTTTGCTCATGCCCGAAGACTGGCACGGCCACCCCCACCGGCGCGATTATCCGCTGGGCAAAGAGACCGTGGCCTTCTCCTTTAATGTCGAAGATATCCACGCGCACAAGCCTTTCGCCAAGGACTAGACGAGGTCGCTATGGCAGTCGCAGCACCACCACAAGAGGCATCGCTGGAAGAGCAGCGCCGCTGGGAAGGCAACCTCGAGCAATTGCGCGGGCTGGTTAGCGAGCGCGCTGTTAGCGGCGATACCATGCTGCTGAATATGGGTCCGCACCATCCCAGCACGCATGGAGTCTTGCGCCTGCTGCTGGAGTTGGACGGCGAGCAAATCGTCACCTGCCTGCCCGATATCGGCTTCTTGCATACCGGCATCGAAAAATCTATCGAAGACAAGAGCTACGAAAAAGCTGTCCCGCTCACTGATCGCATGGATTACCTGTCGCCCATGTCCAACAACATGGCGTATGCGGCGGCTGTCGAAAAATTGCTCGATCTTGATGTGCCCGAACGCGGGCAGATCATTCGCGTCGTCTGCCTGGAATTGGCGCGCTGTGCCAGTCACCTGGTTTGGCTGGGCACGCACGCGATTGACATGGGCGCGATGAGCGTGCTGCTGTATGCTTTCCGCGAGCGCGAACGCGTTTTGGGCATGTTTGAGATGCTGTCTGGGCAGCGCATGATGAGCAGCTACATTCGCCCCGGCGGAGTCTGGCGCGATGTGCCAGACGACTTTCTGCCGGCGCTGAAGCAATTCCTGCACGACTTCCCCTACAAAGTGGATGATTATGAAGCGCTGCTGACGCAGAACCCGATCTGGAAAGACCGCTCGCAAGGCGTTGGCGTGGTCGAGCCGGATGTCGCGCTGGCTTATGGCATGACGGGGCCAGCCCTGCGTGGCAGCGGCGTCAACTGGGATTTGCGCAAGGCGCAGCCCTATAGCGGCTATGAAACCTACGACTTCAATGTGCCGCTGGGTGAACATGGCGATGTCTATGACCGCTATTTGATACGCATTCACGAATTCCGCGAAAGCATGAAAATCTTGCATCAAGCGGTTGCGCGGCTGGAGAGTACGCCAGGGCCAACCCGCTCGGAAAACCGCAAATATTGCCCGCCGCTGCGCAGCGAGCTGGGGCAGAGCATGGAAGCTGTCATCCACCACTTCAAATTGTGGACTTATGGCTACGATGCGCCGGATGACGAAATCTACAGCGCCATCGAAAGCCCGCGCGGCGAGATCGGCTGCTATATTCACGGCACAGGCGCAAACAAACCGCGCCGCGTTCATTTCAAAACGCCCTCTTTCATGCACATCAGCGCACTGCCCGTCGTTTCGAAGGGCTACCTGCTGGCGGATATGGTGGCCATCATCGGCAGCGTGGATATCGTGCTGGGCGACTGCGACCGCTAGCTGGCGCTGGAGCGAGGGACGAAGGAAGGCACATGGCAATCATCGGCAACCCGAAGTATGAGCAGCGAATCGAGCGGCATCTGGCGAAATACGAAACCAGGCGCTCGGCTGTCATGCCGCTGCTCTATATCGCGCAGGAAGAATATGGCTGGGTCAACAGCGAGGGCATCGGCGAGGTCGCGCAGATCCTCAACCTCGACCCCACCCAGGTCAAATCCATCGCCGGCTTCTATACCATGTACAGCGAGAAGCCCAAAGGCAAGTATTGGCTGCAAGTCTGCACCGACCTGCCATGCGCGCTGCAGGGCGCTGATGATTTCCATGCCTGGCTGAAAGACGAACTGGGCGTTGACGAGGGCGGCACGACCGACGATGGCATGTTCACCGTCGAGCATGTCATGTGCCTGGCGGCTTGCGACAAAGCGCCCATGCTGCAATGCAATTTCCGTTATGTAGAAGAGCTTGACCAGGACAAAATGCGCCAGCTATTGGCGAAGTGGCGCAGCGAAGCCAACGGGCGCGGTTAGCCGACGGACGAAGGAGCACAGCCAACCATGCACATTCTCCTGCGTGGACGCGATATCCCCAATATCAAGCAGCTGGATGTCTACGAGGCGCACGGCGGTTTCGACGGGCTGCGAAAAGCGCTGGCCAAGACGCCGGCCGAGGTCATCGATGTCGTGAAAGCCTCGGGGCTGCGCGGGCGGGGCGGGGCAGGCTTTCCCACTGGCGTCAAATGGAGCTTCATCCCCCAGCACGAGCCGATCAAATATGTCACGGTCAACGCCGACGAGAGCGAAACCGGCACTTTCAAAGACCGCGAAATCATGGAAGAGAATCCTTATCAACTGATTGAAGGCTCGTTGATCTGCGCCTATGCCATCCAAGCCAAAGCCGTCTACATCTACCTGCGCGGCGAATTCTGGGATATCGGCGACCAACTGGATGCGTGCATCGAAGCTTTGCGCGAGAAAAATCTGGTCGGCGCGGACATACTCGGCTCGGGCTACGATTGCGAGGTCTACACGCATCTCGGCGCGGGCGCTTATATCTGCGGCGAAGAAAGCGCTTTGCTCAACAGCTTGGAGGGCTATCTGGGGCAGCCACGCGTGCGTCCGCCCTTCCCGGCCCAGAAAGGCGGCGGCTTGTATAAAGAAGCCACCGTCGTCAACAATGTCGAGACCCTCGCCAATGTGCCCTTCATCATGACCGAGGGCGCAGACGCTTTCAAAGCGATCGGCACCGAACAGAGCGCCGGCAACAAGATCTATTGCGTCAGCGGAAATGTCAAGCGACCGGGCAATTATGAACTGCCTATGGGCGCGACCTTCCGCGAATTGCTCTATGAACATGCCGGCGGACCCCTGCACGACGACCGCCCTTTCAAAGCCATGCTGCCATCGGGTGGCTCGGGTCCCATCGTGCCTTTGACCGACGAAGTGCTCGATACCTGCATGAGCTATGAAGATTGCGCCAGCATCGGCACGATCATCGGCTCGGCGTCTATCATCATCATGGACGAAAGCGTCGATATGACCTGGGTCGCTTCCAAAGTGACCAAATTCTTCAAGCACGAAAGCTGCGGCAAGTGCACGCCCTGCCGCGAAGGCACTTATTGGCTGGACAAGGTGATCGACCGCATTTTGGACGGACGCGGCACGCCGGACGATGTCAAACGCATCGCCGATGTCGCTGAAAATATGGCGGGCACGACTCTCTGCGCGCTGGGCGATTTCGCCGCCAACCCGATTATCCATACCATCCGCCACTTTCCCGATGATTTTGCTCAGCATGTGCAGGCCTAAGCCGTGAACTTGACGCGACTATCGCAGACATTGCTGGGCGGGCTTTTGCGCTCGCCATTGCAGAAGGAGCGCGACTTCTTCGGGCATTATCGCCTGCTGTGCGATCGCATCGCCGCAGCGCCCGAGGACATGACACTGCGCGTCCTGCGTGGCGAGATGCTGCTGGAGCGGCGCGACTACAAGCGAGCGCGCGCTGACTTTGAAGCTGCGCTGCGCATGACCGAGATGCTGGATATGCGGGCGGGCTGGCTGATTATCGAACAGGTGATGCGCGACCGCGCGCACTTTGGACTGGAAATTGTGGCGCGCCATCTGCCAGCGGCGGGTGCGGCAGCGACCCATGTGGAGGCATAGATGTCCGACACAGTGACCATCAATATCGATGGGGTAGATTATGAAGTGGCGGCTGGCGCAAATCTGGTCGACGCCGCCAAATGGCACGCCGGCAACGATATCCCGGTCTTCTGCTACCATCCGAAGATGGACCCGGTCGGCATGTGCCGCATGTGCCTGGTCGAACTGGGCACGCCCGGACGCGATCGCGCGACTGGCGAATTGCTGCGCAACGAAGACGGCAGCCCGCAGATCCGCTACTTCCCCAAGCTGCAAACCGCTTGCACCACCACCGTCAGCGATGGCATGCACATCAAGACCAACACGCAGCAGGTCATCGACGCGCGCAATGATGTGCTGGAATTTCTGCTCAGCAGCCACCCGCTGGATTGTCCTATCTGCGACAAGGGCGGCGAATGCCCGCTGCAAAACCTGACCATGCGCCACGGTCCCCAAGCCAGCCGCATGTACTTCGAAGACAAACAATTGCTCGAAAAACACTATCCGCTGGGCGATCTGATCTTCCTCGACCAGGAACGCTGCATTCAGTGCGCGCGTTGCGTGCGTTTCCAGGACGAAGTGGTCGGCGACGATGTGCTGGCATTCCACGAACGCGGACGCCGCTTGCAGATCATCACCCATTCCGACCCCGGCTTCGACACCTATTTCAGCGGCAACACCACCGACATCTGCCCGGTCGGCGCGCTGACCACCGCCGATTTTCGCTTTGGCGCGCGCCCCTGGGAGCTCAACGAAGTGCCCAGCATTTCGCCTTGGGATGCCGCTGGCGAAAATATCAGCTTGAGCATGCGCCTCGACCGCGATTTCGGCGGCAAAGCCATGATCAAACGAGTCATGCCGCGCCAGAACGAATGGGTGAATGAGATTTGGATCAGCGACAAAACGCGCTTTGGGCATCACTTCACGCGGGCTGAAGACCGCTTGCAGCAGCCGCAAATGCGCACCGGCGGCACACTGCGAAACTCCAACTGGGAAGCAGCCATCGCAGCCATGGCGGCGACATTGCAAGGCGCAAATGCCGATGTCGCGGCGATCGCTGGCAGCGGCATGTCCAACGAAGACCTGTGGGCGCTGCGGCAGTTGGTCGAAGGCGTCGGCGCTGGACGGCTGGGCGCATGGCCGCCAACGCATGGCGCGGTGCCGCTCTTGGCGCAGGTCGGCGTCGGCGCAGGCACGAACCTGAGCGAACTGGGCAGGGGCGACGCGATTTTGGTCATCGCCTGCGACCTGGAAGAAGAAGTGCCAATCTGGCGTCTGCGCTTGAAGCAGGCGCAAGACCGCGGCGCCTACCTGGTGGTAGCCAATGCGCGCGACACGCGACTGGAAGATTTTGCCGTGCAAGGCGCGCGCAATGACAAAGTCGTGCAGGGCGATGCCATCCGTTATGCGCCGGGCGAAGCTGCGTCAGTCATGCGCGACCTGGTTCAAGCGCATCCTGATATCGCCGAACGCCTGTCCAGCGCCGAGAACCTGGTCATCGTGGCCGGCGCGGAAGGGCTCGACCTGGCGGGCAGCGAGGCGCTGGCAAGGGCAGCCGCCAACTTCTTGATCGAAAGTGGACACACGGGCTCCGCCAACAACGGCTTGCTTTCGCCGTTGCCGGGCGCGAATGGCCTGGGCTTGCATTACATCGGCTTCACGCCGGGTGCGACGCTGAACATCATGGCAGAGCCGCCGACCGTCTTGATTGTCGCGCAGGCCGAACTGCTGGACGACGATCCCGCCGCGCAGCAATGGCTGAGCCAGGTGGAAACCATCATCTATGCCGGGCTCTTCGACGATGGCATCTCCCAGCACGCCGATTTTATCTTGCCGCTGCAGTCTTTTGCCGAGCGTGATGGCAGCTTTGTCAATGGCGAACGGCGCGTGCAACGTTTCTACACCGCGCAGGGACCCATGGGGCAGGCGCTCCCGGCCTGGAAGCTCTTTGGGGGCATCAGCCAGCAAGCCGGCATCGCCAACCTGAAACCATCGGCCGCGGCTGTGATGCAGGAATTGAGCGGGTCGGTCGCCGCTTTTCAGGGCGCGAGCTACCAAGCGCTTTCCAAAACCGAACGGCAATTCCCCGATGTGGGCGGGCGCGACCTGTATTACGGCGGCACGGCTTATGCCAATCATGGCGGCATCGGCGTGCAAATCCCCACGGCAGCCGACCGCGGCGAAGATGTGTCGATAGCCGATATGGCAGATAGCGCAGGTCTGCGGGCTGGCGAAGGCGAGCTGCTCATCATGCCCATCACGCGCTTGTACAATCGCCAGCGCAGCTTCCGCCCGAGCTTGCTGATCGAGCCGCGCATATTGAGTCCCTATGCGCTGATTCATCCTGACGATGCGGCGGCGGCTGGCATCATCGACGGCGATCTCATTGAGATTACCGCTGGCGAGTCGAAAGTGCGGGCGCGCGCATCGGTGAGCGGCGAAATAGCAGCGGGCGGGGTGGCTTTGCCGCGCCATTTGACCGAAGCAGCTGCGCCCTTGACTGCATGCGCCGGCACAATCAGTCGTGTGGCAGACGCGGTGGCGATCCGCTGATGATGGCAAAGGAAACGTAGCATGAGCGCAAAAGTAAAGCTGGGCATCGCGGCAGCTGTCATCGGACTGGTGGTAACGCTGCTGGTCGTCGTGTTGATCATCGCCAACCTGGGCGCAATCGCCGCCTGGATCGGCTTTGACGAAGCGGGCAACCTGGACGGACGCCAAGGCGCGATCGGCATGCTGCTCAACCCCGAAGCGCGCGTGAGGACGGTCGTCCAGTGTGAGGACGATGCTGGCTGCTCGGCGCTTTGGCCCATCATTTTCGCGGCTGGCTTCGCTTTCGTCATCGTCACTGGCTTTGCCTATACAACGCTGCTCGAACGCCGCCTGCTGGCTTTCTTGCAGCATCGCGTGGGACCCAACCGCGTCGGTCCGCTGGGCTTCATGCAGCCGGCTGCCGATGGCGTCAAGCTGGTTTTCAAAGAAGATCTGCTGCCCGCGGACGCCGATAAGTGGGTCTTCCGCCTCGCGCCCATGATCAAAGTCATCCCGATTTTGATGATCGCGGCGGTCATCCCTATGGGTCCCGATCTGGTGCTGCCCTGGTTCGCGCCGTCGCTGGGCGATGTCTGGTTCCAGGTGCCGCAGGGATTGATCGACTCCAATGTCGGCATATTATGGGTCATCGCCATCACCAGCATCGCAACTTACGGCGTGGTCTTGGCTGGCTGGTCGAGCGACAACAAATACGCCATGCTGGGCGCGCTGCGAGCATCGGCGCAGATGATCAGCTACGAGCTCAGTTTTGCGTTGACGCTGGCGGTGCCGGTGATGATCGTCGGCAGCATGGCGCTGGGCGATATCATCGATGCGCAGCGCAACATTTGGGACTGGTTCGTATTCCAAAATCCGCTGGCGGCCGCCGTCTTGCTGCTGGCGCTGCTGGCAGAAACCAACCGCGCTCCCTTTGACCTAACCGAAGCCGAGCAAGAGCTTACGCAGGGCTACATGACCGAATACAGCGGCATGAAGTTCGCCCTGTTCATGATGGCAGAATACCTGGGCATGATTGCCGTGAGCCTGGTGGCGGTCGCGGTGTTCTTCGGTGGCTATCACCTGTGGCCCATGGATGGCTTGCCCATGCTCGCGCCGCTGATTTTCATCATCAAGGTCGTGCTGATGCTCTGCGGCATGATCTGGATTCGCGCGACCCTGCCACGGATTCGCTATGACCGACTGATGCAATTTGGCTGGAAAGTGATGATTCCGCTGGCGCTGCTGGCTGTGGCGTGGACGGCGGTCGCCATTGTGATTGGCGATGCGCTGGGCGGCACAGCCTATCCGTTCATCTCGGGCGTCGTGTTCGTGCTGGCGCTGTTGATCGGCTATCTGGCTTTGCAGCGCATGAGCCGCGATCGAGACAGCGAAGTCGCTATCCCGCTGGAAGACGACCCCGCTTATACTGGCGAAAGGCGCGGTTTGGGCTGGGCGCTGGTGCATCTGGTTGGCATGCTGGTGGCTATCCCGCTGGCGCATATCCGCTTCCAGGTGCGCGCATTGGAAGGCTTGGCCAGCTTTGGGCGCACGCCGGAAGAAGACCGCGCCCTGCAAACCAGCGAAACAGCTGTCAAACAAGCCGGCGACTAATTATTCGATGAGACATTACCCCCACAAACCACGCAAAGGGCAGCAACGATGAATGTGATCAAGGGCTTCCAGACAACTGCCAAGCATCTGATGGAAGATGCCGTTACGATTCAATATCCCGAGCAGGTGCAGAAATTTCACCAGCGTTACAAAGGGCGTCATCATTTGCGGCGTTATGAAAATGGCTTGGAAAAGTGCATTGGCTGTTCGCTGTGCGCCGCCGCCTGCCCGGCCGACGCTATCTGGGTCGAAGCAGCCGAGAACACGGATGAAGAGCGCTACAGCCCTGGCGAGCGCTTCGCCAAAACTTACGAAATCAACATGCTGCGCTGCATTTTCTGCGGCTATTGCGAAGACGCCTGCCCAACAGAAGCAATCCAGCTGGGGCACGAGCACCAGATGGCTTATACCGACCGCCGCGATGCCATCTATACCAAAGATATGCTGATCGACGCGCCAGACGAAGGCGCAGCCAACACCCCGCAGCAAGTCGAACCAGGCGCATACGATCGCTCCATACCCGATATGGAAGACCCGTTATAAGCGCGAGGGAACTGCAAATTGAAGCGCGAAATCGTTCGTGCTAAAATGCACAATCGCATTCAGGGTGGGAACTAAATCCTATGGAATGGTTGTTCCTGGTGGTGAGTCTGGTGGCAGTCGTGGCGGCCGGCATGATGCTGACGCGGCAAAATGCTGTGCACAGCGCACTCTTCCTCATCGTCAATTTTGGCTGCGTCGCCTTTTTATACCTGATGCTGGACGCGCCTTTCCTGGCCATGGTGCAGGTCACGGTCTACACCGGCGCCATCATGGTGCTCTTTTTGTTTGTCATCATGCTGCTGGGCGCAGAGACAACCACCGATGCCTCCGGACGCATGCGCTGGCTGGGCTTGGCTGGCTCGCTGGTGGCTATCGCGCTGCTGATGATCTTCGCTTTTCCGATCGCCTCGGACATGCTCAATGACGAGGCTGTCGAAGCGGGCGATGCGCGCGCCAGCCTGCGCCTCATCAATGCCGTGCCCGGTGGCGATGCGCAGCTATTCCGCGTGCTGGAAATGGGCTTCGAGATGCCCCTGGCCGATGAAGTCGCCGCCAGCGTGGACCTGGCAGGGCTGGATGACGGGGGTGCCGCCGCTTCCATAGAAGCCGTCCGTTACAACGACGAGCGCGCAGACAGCCGCGACTATGCCGATTTGCCAGCCGGCGACTACACGCTCTCCGCGACCGTCAGCGATGGCAGCTACGAGTCGGGCGAGGTGTACAGCGCGACCGTCAGCCTGGCAGCCGAAAGCGCGCATACCGTGCTGCTCTACCAGAACGCCGATGGCTTGCTGGAATACGCCTTGCTGGAAGACGACATCACTGCGCCGAGCGTGGGCAAGATGCGCCTTACGCTGGTCAACGGCCTGGCGGGGTTGCAGGTCTCGCTGGTCGATGTCGGGCAGTACACCACCATTCGCAGCTTGTGCGAAGATGTCGCGTGCAGTTCATTGCTGCCGCATCGCGTATTGCTCGACCAGTTGCCGTTGGGCGACCAGATCAGCATCGAGCTGGACGAAGGCGATTACAACCTGGCATTTGTCGACCAGGACAACGCTGTGCTGCGCCTCCTCGCTGGTTACCAAGCCGAGCGCGGCGTCATAGAAACGCGGGTGCTGGTTCGCGAGCCAGGCGTGCCCGGCAGCCAGCCCGCTTATCGAGCGGCTGTTTATCACGCTTTTGCCCTGCCGGCATTTGGAAGCCCGGAAGCGGTCGGGCAAGTGCTTTTCATTGAGTATGTGCTGCCGGTGATGCTGGTGGGCGTGCTGCTGCTGGTGGCGCTGATCGGCGTGATCGTGCTGGCGCGTCCCGATGCCTTTGCCCAAGCGGAGCGCCGCCGCATCAACCGCCGCCGCAGAGTCAACCGTCCGCTGGTCAGCGTGATCGCCCAGCAGACCGGCGCCGATGTGCTGAGCGGGGAATATATGCCCAAATTGACGCCCGGCGGCGACGAGCCAGCCGATTAAAGGCGGGAGCAAGCGACGATGAACGCAATCGGCACAGAGCCTTATATCATCCTCAGCATGGTGCTCTTTTTGATGGGCGCGCTGGGCGTGTTGATTCGGCGCAACGCCATCCTGCTTTTCATGTCTGTCGAACTGATGCTGAACTCCGCGAATCTGGCGCTGGTGGCCTTCGCGCGGGAATGGGGGCAGGTCAACGGGCATGTCTTCGTCTTTTTTGTGATGACCGTGGCAGCGGCGGAAGTGGCGATCGGCTTGGCATTGATCGTCAATATCTTCCGCGAGCGCCAAAGCATCAATATCGATGACTTGCAGCAGATGCGCGGCTAGGCGTTGCCGTAAGGAAGAGGCTGTCTGAGTATGGAAAATCTGCCACTCCTGGTCCCGCTGGTCATTTTCGTCCCCGCTCTCGGGGCGGCGGTGAACTTCTTCTTTGGCGCGCGCCTGGGCGAAAAGTGGTCGGGCTATATCGGCTGCTTTGCCTCGCTCTTCGCCTTTGTGATCTCGCTGCTGCTGCTCGTATATGTGACCGGCACGAACGGCGCGGCCGCGGTGGTCAATCTGCCTTTCCTGGATGGCTGGCTGCGCATCGAGTCCATAAACCTGGATATCGGCTGGCAGCTGCGCGTGGATTCGCTGAGCGTCACGATGATGCTGGTGGTCACGGGCGTCGGCTCGCTGATCCACTTGTACGCGCGCGGTTATATGCACGGCGATAAATGGTATCCGCGCTTCTTTGCTTATTTGAATATGTTCCTGGCTTTCATGCTGACCCTGGTAACCGCCAACAACTTCCTGATGTTGTTTGTCGGCTGGGAAGGCGTCGGCTTGTGCTCATTCTTGTTGATCGGCTTTTGGTGGGACAAAAAAGCGCCCGAAGGCTGGAAGAACAGCAATGCCGCGCGCAAAGCCTTCATCGTCAACCGCATCGGCGATTTTGGCTTGCTGGTGGCCATGTTCTTGATCTTCTGGACATTTGGCACGCTGGACTTCTTCAAAGCCGGCGAATTGCCCAATACCAGCCCCAAATATCTGGTGCATTGGCAAGAACACAACGGGCTGCTGGCGCATGCCGCGGCCGACCAAGTCGATGCAGCGGACGACGGACACGGCGCGAAAGTTGTTTGTGTGCCAGCCTCGCAGCGCCCCGCCGATACCCACGAACCCGCCCCCGCCGACGATCATGGCGCAGACTATGCACATGACGCGCCCAACCCGCTGGCATCGGACATCCGCAACTTGTATTGCGACAACCTGCATTTTGACAGCGCGATGCTGGGCGTCTTCGGGCAAACTGCCGAGCGCTTTGGCACGGGCGAAACGGTCGACTTCGGCGGATTCCAACTGGCTTTTGACGATGTAATTTTCCTGGTTGCCCTGTTCATGCTGCTGGGCGTGGCGGGCAAGTCGGCGCAGATCCCGCTATTCGTGTGGCTGCCCGATGCCATGGCGGGTCCGACTCCCGTCAGCGCTCTCATCCACGCGGCTACCATGGTGACAGCCGGCGTCTACATGATGGTGCGCAGCAATGTCTTCTTGTGGGAGCTGAACCACGCGGGCTACATCATCGGTTTGGTCATCACGCTGGTTGGCGCGGGCACGGCCATCATGGCCGGCTTTATCGCGCTGGGGCAGTGGGATATCAAGCGCGTGCTGGCTTATTCGACCATCTCGCAGCTGGGCTTTATGGTGGCGGCGGTGGGCATCGGCGCTTATGTCGCGGCTATGTTCCACCTGGTTACGCACGCCGTGTTCAAAGCGCTGCTCTTCCTGGGCAGCGGCTCGGTGATCCATGGCGTCGAGCATGGGCATCATCATACGCACGAACACAACCATGGCGACCACCACAACGAAACCTCCCCACATCCCGATGGGGGGACAGAGGGGGGTCATGACTTCGACCCGCAAGACATGCGCAACATGGGCGGTTTGCGGCGGCGCATGCCCATCACCTATATCACCTACCTGGTCGGTACGCTGGCGCTGGCGGGCATCTTCCCCTTCGCTGGATTCTGGTCGAAAGACGAGATCCTCGCCGATTCCTGGTACGAAGGCTTCCAACTGAACGAAACCAGCGGCTTCATCGCTTTTGGCGTTCTGCTGATTGCGGCGGCTTTCACAGCCTTCTACATGTGGCGGCAGATCGTACTGGTTTTCTTTGACGAAGCTCGCACAGAAGCGGCCGAGCGCGCGCCCGAAAGCAATGGCGCGATGCTGCTGCCTTTGCTGATATTGGCGCTCTTCACGCTGCTGATCGGCTTTATCAATGTGCCCAAAGCCACGCCGATATTTGACGGGCTATATCATCCCTACGAGTTCAAGCATTTCCTCGAGCACAGCGTATCCAGCGTCTCGAAAGGTCATGTGCTGGACTTCAACTTGCTGATTGCCGGCATTGCGCTGGCGCTGGGCATCGCCTCCATAATTGCCGCACACCGCATCTACAAGGGCAAAGGGCTGGCCAGCAGCAAACGCGACCAGCTGGAGACGGGCGGCGCATCGCGGCCTCTCTTCCGCCTGGCGAACGCGCGCTTGTATTGGGACGAGGTCTATGCCAGCCTAATTGAGCAGCCTTTCAACCGATTGGCGGGCTTCTTGGCAGACCGCGTCGACTGGGACTTCCTGCATGATTATTTTCATGACAGCCTCATCAAACGCGGCTTCGACAGCATCGCCACGCTGCTTGGCCAGCCGATCGATCTGGGCATCGTGGATGGCGCGGTGAATGGCGTGGGAGCGCTGGTGGAGCGCGCCGCCAACTGGATGCGCCGCTCGCAAACCGGCTATGTGCGCTTTTACGCGGTCGTGCTCTTCTTTGGCGTCGCCGCCGTGATCGTGCTCATGCTGCTGCCATTTATTCAGTCCCTGCTGCAAACTGGCTCTTAAGGAGAACGCAGTCCTATGGATGCAACTGGACTCTCGCTGACGACCATCACCCTCTTCTTGCCGATGCTGGGGCTTGCCATTCTGATGTTTATGAATGGCGAAACGCAGCGTGAAAATCTCAAGTGGGTGGCTTTCGCGACCAGCCTGGCGACTTTTGTGGCATCGGTCGTCATGTGGATCAACTTCGACCCTTCGACCGCGGACTTGCAAATGGTGCAGCGCAATACCTGGGCCGAGGTGTCGCTGGGCGACTCTGCCATCAACATCAGCTATTTCGTCGGCGTCGATGGCATCAGCATGCTGCTGGTCTTGCTGACGACTTTCATCATGCCCATCGCCATCCTCGGCTCTTTCGGCAGTCACATCTTTGCAGAGCGCGGACGCGAGAAGCTGTATTACATCTTCCTGATGCTGCTGGAATGGGCGATGATCGGCGTTTTTGTCGTGCACGACCTGATCATCTTCTATGTCTTTTGGGAAGTTACCCTGGTGCCCATGTACTTCTTGATCGGCATTTGGGGCAGCGAAGAGCGCATCTATGCCGCTGTCAAGTTCTTCCTGTATACGATGGCTGGCTCAATCCTGATGCTAATCGCCATTCTGTATGTGGGCAACACCTCCGGCACCTTCAGCACCTACAGCGCTGGCGGAGATGTCGGCGTCATCGAGATGGTACAGACGCACGAAGGCGCTGGCACCTATTGGGATGCCGCGCAACCCGATGCAGAGGGCGATGATGGCTTCCTGTTCAGCTCGGTGGAAAGCTTCCTGTTCCTGGGTTTCCTGGTCGCCTTTGCCATCAAAGTGCCGATTTTCCCCTTCCACAGCTGGCTGCCCGATGCGCATGTGCAAGCGCCGACAGCCGGCTCGGTCATATTGGCTGGCGTGCTGCTGAAGATGGGCACCTATGGCATCGTGCGTTTCAACCTCAACTTGTTTCCCGAAGCGACCGTGGCCTGGGCGCCGACGATCGCTTTCCTGGGCGTGGTTGGCATCATCTATGGCGCGTGGGTCAGCTATGCCCAGAACAATGTCAAGAAGCTGGTCGCCTATTCGTCGGTCAGCCATCTGGGTTTTGTCGTGCTGGGCATCTTCGCGCTCAATGCGCAGGGCTTGCAGGGCGCGACGCTGCAAATGGTCAATCATGGCATCAGCACGGGCGGCTTGTTCCTTATCGTGGGCATGCTGTATGAACGCTGGCACACCAAAGAAATGGCCGATTATGGCGGCATCTGGAAAGTCATGCCCGTCTTCGGCGGCATCAGCCTCGTCATTTCTTTGAGCAGCATGGGCTTGCCGGGCTTGAACGGCTTCATCGGCGAGTTCACCATCCTGCTGGGTTCGCTGGGCAGCGATTTTCTCGGCTTTGCCTTCACGCTATTTGGCACGTTGGGCGTCATTCTGGCGGCGGTCTATCTGCTGAAGATGTTCCAGCATGTCTTCATGGGCGAGTTGAAGAAGCCGTTGAAAGACGAAGACGGCTATAAATTGCGCTGGAACGAAATCGCGGCATTCATCCCGATTCTCATCATGATCTTCTGGATGGGCATCCAGCCGATCGTCTTCTTCAACATGCTGGATATCTCGGTCGACAGCATCGCAGCGCTCTTCGTTCGCTAGGAGATTGTATGTTTGAATCGCCCACTATCGCGGAGTTCGCAGCCCAGTCCAACCTGGCTGTGACGCTGCCTGGCACGCTGCTGGTGGCCTGGACGCTGCTGCTGGTGCTGGTCGATCTCTTCGCTGGCGAAGAGCGCGAGGGCTGGACGCCGCTGATGGCTTGTATGGGCTTGGGCGTCAGCTTCGCCGCCAACCTCTTCGTCTATGCGCCAGCCGCCGACCAACAGACCGCGCTCTATGGCATGTTCATCGCCGATGCCTTCACCGGTTTCCTGAATATGGTCATCCTGGTCGCCACGCTGCTGGCTTTGCTGATGAGCCGGGATTATCTCAAGCGCGCCGGCATCCACCGCGGCGAATATTACATTCTGACCTTGCTGTCATCGGCCGGCGCGATGTTCATGGTGGCTGCCAATGACTTGATTGTCGTCTTCGTAGCGCTGGAATTGCTGAGCATCCCCCTCTACATCCTGGCGGCATTCCGCTCTATCAAGAATGACGGCAGCGAACTGGCGCTGAAGTCCGAAGAAAGCGGCATGAAGTACTTCATCCTGGGCGCGTTTTCCAGCGCATTCCTGGTGTTTGGCGCGGCGCTGGTCTATGGCGCGACCGGCACGACCAACATTCCGCAGATACTCGAGACTGCTTCCGCGGTCGTCGGCGCGGCTTCTTCGGCGACATTCTATCTGATCGTCGGCGCGGCGCTGCTGGTTGTCGGCTTGGGATTTAAGGTGGCGGTCGCGCCTTTCCACATGTGGACGCCCGATGTTTATGAAGGCGCTCCCACGCCTGTAACCGCCTTGATGAGCGTAACAGCCAAGATCGGCGGCTTTGCGGCGCTGCTGCGCGTGCTGGGGACGGCGCTTTCGGCGCTGGTGCTGGCGGAGGGCGAGGCGGCTGCCTGGCAAACGACTATTTCTATCATCGCTGTGCTGACACTGGTGCTGGGCAACTTTGTGGCTATCTCGCAGCGCAACCTGAAGCGCATGCTGGCTTATTCGTCAATCGCCCACGCCGGGTACATCATGGTGGCGCTGGCAGCGGCTGGCACAGCGGGCTCGGCCGATGCGGCCACGCAGGGCGCGCTGGTTTACATCCTGGCGTATATGTTCACCAATTTGGGCGCATTCGCGGTCGTCATGACCATTGAGCGCGTGGATGGCGGCGGCGGGAACATAGACGACATCACCGGGCTGGCGCGCTCGCGCCCCTTGCTGGCGATGGCGATGACCATATTTATGCTGAGCCTGACGGGCATTCCATTGACAGCCGGCTTCGTAGGCAAGTTCATGGTCTTCGCTTCGGCTGTGCAGGCTGGTTTGGTCGGGCTGGCGGTCATCGGCGTATTGACCAGCGTGGTCAGCGCCTTCTATTACATGCGCGTGGTCGTCAATATGTACCTGCGCGACAGCAGTGGCGAGCTGGTGCCGGCGCTGGAAACTGTCTATGTGCGCTGGGCGATCAATATCGCTCTGGCGGGCACGTTGATCTTCGGCATCTTTTACCCTCTGGCCAGCAACCTGGTCAGCATGGTCAGCATCGCTTGATCCCCGCATTGACCGACTCCAGCTGTCATGTCATCCAGGGAACGCGCTGGCATCGCATTGCAGCTGCGTCCGCGCAATCGACTCGATATCAGCATCGCCCACGAAGCGGGACAGGCGCATGACCAGCTTCAATGACCTCCCAGCGGACATGATCAAAGACCTCCAGCGTAATCGCGATGGGCGTTTGTCTTCCCGGCAGTGGATCGCGCTGATCACCGAGCCGCTTTCGGCGCTGCTGCTGCTGTCGATTCCCTTGATCCTGTTGGCGGGGCGCTATGGTCCGGCCGGACGGCTGATCGTGCTGGCGCTGGTGGCGGCTTTCGCGATCACGATAGCCATGCGCGCCTGGAAGTTCGCTCGGGTCAAGCTGAGCTATCGCGTGCTATTCGCCGAGCAGGTCACCCCGCGCTGGCAATTTTGGAAGAAAACCACCCTGACGAGCAAGTCAGGAGAGCCAATGCGATTCGAGCGCCGGCTGGGCAGCAAGCTAAAACTGGAAGCCGAACAATCTCTGCATGTGTATTATATCGAGTCGGGCGGTCGCCGCATCATGCTGAATATGCTGCCGCGCAGCCACCCCCGCGCAGAAATCGCCGAGCCAGGCAGCACTTTCGAGCGCGCCGGCGGCCGGCTCTATGCCGACTAGAATGGCGCATTCAGAGCGCCCGACATCTCCAGCACTTCACGCCCGTCCTGGTCGACCCACACGCCGCATTTCCCACCGTCTTCGCTGATAGTCAGGTCGGCTGTTCCGCCCTCAAATCGCAAGACCGGGTGATAATACTTGGCGACCTGCACGGCATCGCCATCAATATAATGACCGATCAATGCCCGCCGAAAACGCGCTTGCGAACGATTGGGGAAGCTGCCGTGTATCAGCTGCCCGTTGAAGAAGAAGACATCGCCCGCGCGCATGACGACCGGCTCGGTGCGCATATCGGCGGATAGCGGCACAGTCACATCGGTGAAGCTCTGGCTGGCATCGGCTTCTATGGGGCAAAGCAGCGGCATAGTGTGGCTGCCCGGCACGATTTGCAAGCAGCCATTTTCTTCATCGCAATCGTCCAGCGCCATCCAGGCGGCGATGCAAGTGCCCGGCTGCACACGCAGATAATACTGGTCTTGATGCAGCGCCTGCCCGCGCGCGCCAGCCGGCTTGAAGTAGAGCATGGTCTGCACAGCCAGCGGCAGCTTGCCCAGCAGCCGCTCGAAGACTGCCGCCAGCCGCGCATCCAGCAGCCAGCGCAGGCTGAGCTCGTCCCAGCGGTGCATGTGGATCAAGCGCGGATAGCGTTTCAGCGGATCGTCGCTGGTCGGGTCAATGCCGGCGAAGTCGCCCGGATAACTGCCATTGCGCCGCATGTCCATGTAATACTGGCGAAAATGCGCCACTTCGTCAGCGCTGAACAAGCCCGACACGGTGACACAGCCACGCTCTCGAAAACCGCCTGCATCAACTTGCATAGTGCGCTCCTGTAACGCGCCGTTGCGCAATCACGGCAGCAGCCTACAATCTATAGACCAAATCATAGCGCAGAGGAGCGCCGCAATGCAAGAGACGGGGCAAGCGATGGGCGTGGCGGATGTGCAGGCGGCGCTGGACCAGCTGGGCTTGGGCATCACCATCATCGAGTTCGATTCGTCCACTGCCGCCTCGCAGCAAGCGGCGGACAATATCGGCTGCCAGTTGGGGCAAATCGTGAAGAGTCTGGGTTTCATGATCGACAAGTCGCAGCCAAGGCTTGCCGATCTTCATGGATGCCAGTTTGACGCGCTTTGACACGATTTACGCGGCCGGTGGCGCCGCCCATGCCATCTTTCCGATTCGCACGCAAAAGCTGCGCGAGATCACTGACGCCGAATATGCCGACCTGACGCGCGATGCCTAGACGCCGCCAACCAGCCGCACACGATCTTTCAGCACGCCAAGCAGCTGCAGCAGGCGCGCTTGCCAGTCATCGTCAGCGGGCAACCGCAATTCGGTTCGCGTAACTTCGATCTCTTCGCCCAGGATAATCTCCAGCAGCTCGCGTTTCAGCGTCGCCAGATAGGGCAGTTTGATATGAATCTGTCCGCGCCGCAGCTGCACATGGGTGGAGCGCAGCTCTTGCGCCAGCGCCTTGACCCGTATCTGATACAGCAGCCCCTCGACAGCGGCTGGCAGCGCGCCAAAGCGGTCGATGAGCTCGTCGCGCATGGCATCGACCTCATCCACCTGGACGATATTGCCGATGCGCCGATACAGCTGCAAGCGCAGCGCCATTTCGGGTATCCAGTCCCTCGGCAGATAGGCGGGCAGGGGCAGATCGATGATGATGCGCTCGCGGGCAGAGGCGGGCGCTGGTTGGCTGCGGGCCTGTTCGCCGCGCTGCTCGTGGACTGCCTGCTGGAGCATTTCCGTGTAGAGGTGCAAGCCGACGCTGGCGACATGTCCCGTCTGGCGCATGCTCAAGATGTCGCCGCTGCCGCGCATTTCCAGGTCGCGCACAGCGATTTGGAAGCCCGCGCCCAATTGCGTATTTTCGGCCAGGGTCTCCAGTCGCGCCCGCGCTTCTTCGGTCAATGAGCCGGGACTGTGAAAGAAGTAGGCATAGGCTTGCTGTGCCGACCGCCCCACGCGTCCGCGCAGTTGATAAAGCTGCGAAACGCCGAAGGTATCGGCGCGGTCTACAATCAGTGTGTTGACGCGCGGCATGTCAATGCCATTTTCGATGATGGAGGTGGAAAGCAGGATGTCGTATTCGCCATGCGTGAAATCCGACATGACAGATTCCAGCGTGCGCGCCGGCATCTGACCATGCGCCACCACAACAGACGCTTCGGGCGCCAGGCGCTCGAGCTTGTCGCGGATGCCGTAGATCGTGCGGATGCGGTTGTGCACCACGAAGACTTGCCCGCCCCGGTCCAGCTCGCGGCGAATCGCCATGCGGCTCAATTTGTCGTCCCATGCGCCCACCTGGGTGATGACGGGCAGCCGTTCTTCGGGCGGCGTCTGGATCATGCTGATATCGCGGATGCCGCTGAGGCTGAGGTAGAGCGTGCGCGGGATGGGCGTGGCGCTTAGCGTCAGGATGTCTATGCGCGCGCGCAACTTCTTGAAATGTTCTTTGTGCTTGACGCCGAAACGCTGCTCTTCGTCAATGATCATCAAACCCAGATTCTTGAAGCGAATATCCTCCGAAAGCAGGCGATGCGTGCCGATGATGATATCGACCTCGCTGTTGGCCAGGCGCGCGGCGATATCCCGCTGTTGCGCTTTGGTGCGGAAGCGCGACATCATCTCGATGCAGACGGGGAAGGCGGCCAACCGCGACTTAAAATTGTCGTAATGCTGTTGCGCCAGCACCGTGGTCGGCACGAGCACCGCCACCTGGACGCCATCCTGCACAGCTTTGAAAGCGGCGCGCAGGGCGACTTCGGTTTTGCCAAAGCCGACATCGCCGCAGACGAGGCGGTCCATCGGCTCCCGCGCGCCCATATCATCTTTGACTTGCTGGATGACGCGCAGCTGATCTTCGGTCTCCACGAATGGGAAGGCGGCTTCCATCTCGTGCTGCCAGGCGCTGTCGGGGCTGAACGCATGTCCTTGGGCGGCCGCGCGCCGGCTGTAGATCTCCAGCAATTCCTTGGCTTCTTCTTCGGCATTACGGCGGGCTTTTCCGCGCGCTTTCAGCCACAGATCGGCTTTGCCCAACTGGCTGAGCCTGGGCGCTTTGCCATCCGCGCCGACATAACGCGAAAGCCGGTCAGCCTGGTGAATGGGCACATAAATCGTGTCGGCATTCTGATACTCGACCATCAGGTATTCGCGCCGTGTATCGCGGATGCTGCGATGTCGCAAGCCGGCGAATCGTCCAATGCCAAAGTCGACATGCACGACATAAGTGCCTTCTTGCCAGTCGGTATAGCGAGTATCGGGCGCGCGCCTGCGACTGGCGGCTGTGGCATCCAGCCGTCTGCGCGGTTCGGGACGCGCCCAGCCAAAGATCTCCGCATCGGTGATGAAGCGCAGACCGCCATCAACTCCTGGCAGCGTCCAACCCTCGGTCGCAGCGCCTCGCACAAAACGCAGACTGCCCGGCGCTGGCGGCGTATTGATCTGCGCAACGCTGGCGACGAATGTCGATGCGTCTTGCTCGCCCCACAGATTTCCCAGCCGCTCGACTTGCTCGCTGAGCACGACGATGCGCTCGCCGCGCTGGCTATAGCGGCGCAGCTGTGTCAGCATCAGTCGCAGCTGCCCGCCGAAACGCTCGCTCGGCGCAAACAACGCGGGCGAATCGCCTCCAGCAAAGCTGCCCAAGGCAAAATGCGGCAGCCTTTGCAGCCTGGCGCGCACATCGTCCCAGCGCAGATACGGCGCAGGATGCCCCGGCGCGATCTGGAGAGACGACAGCGCATCTTCACGGTTGAGTTCGGCGTCCTCTGCCAGGTCTGCGCAGGCCTGCCGCAGCTGGTCGGCCTCCTCGATGAGCACCAGGCAATTGTCCGGCGCGTGATCCAGCAAGCAAGCCGGGGATTCGTACAAATAGGGCAGGTAATGCTCCAAACAAGCGAAGGCGCTGCCCTGCGCCAGCGACTCGATATCGGCGCTGATGCTGGAAAAGTCGGCGGCATCGTCCGTCAGCGAATTCGCCCAGGTTTGCAGCTGCGCCCCGACCGCTGATGTATGCCCGGTCAGCGCCTCTCGCGCCGGCACGATTCGCGCCGAAAGCAGCTTGGCTTTGCTGCGCTGGTCGCCCGGATCAAAGTGGCGCAAGCTGTCAATCTCGTCATCAAAGAAATCCACGCGCACGGGCTGCTCGCTTGCCAGAGGGAAGATATCCAGAATGCCGCCGCGCCGACTGAATGTGCCCGGCTCCAGGACGATGGTGGCCGGTTCGTAGCCCATGCCCAGCCAGCGCGAGATCAGCTCGTCCATGCGGTGTCGCTGGCCGACGCGCAAAATAGCTGTGTTGTCGCGGAATTGATCGGGCGGGATGCTGGCTTGCAGCAAAGCGCGCGCCGATGCCACGATGACAGGCTGCGTTTTGGAGCTGGTGCGCGCCAAAGCGGCCAGAGCGGCGATGCGGTTGCGGATGACGCCCACATCCCATGCTGCGTGGTCATAGAATTGCGCGGACGGCTCGGCAAAGCGATGCAAGCGACTCGCTCCCGTCAGCCAGATGGGCAATTGTTCGCTGACATTGTATGCCCGGCGCGCTGTGGTGGTGAGATAGATGATCGGACCATCCCAATCGCCTGCCAGCGCCGCCAGCAGACAGGGTCGCGCCGCACGCACCACATTGATCTGTGCGCCAGTGCTGCCATTGCCCAGGGCAGCGACCAGCTCTTGATAGCCGGAGCTGCCGCGCACAAGTTCCAGCAAGCCTGCAAGTTGAAGCGTCATGGATAGATTTGTCTGCGATTAGATTGCGGACGCGCCAGTATAACAGCCCTGCCTGCGCCGGGCTAGACGCGGTCAAAACGGGCAGCAGCGCAAAGGCGGCTATTCCTCCAGCGCTTGATAAACCAGCGCGCGAAAATCTTGCTGGAACGGATGCATATTGTCCATCAGCTGCGTCATGATGATGCCAACCAACTGCTCTTGCGGATCAACCCAGAAGTTGGTGGCAGCCGCGCCGCTCCAGCCATAATTGCCATCGGAGTTGAGCACGCCGGTCTGCGCCGCATCCATCACCACGCTGAAGCCCAAGCCGAATCCCTGCCCGGGCATCTTGCCCAGGCCAATCTCCAGCGGCAGCAATTCTGTCTTGATGTGGTTGCGCGTCATATACTCCAGGGTCTTGCGCCCGATGATGCGCGTATCGCCCAGCTCGCCTTCATGATGCAGCATCTTGGCGAACTGCCAAAAATCGCTGGTCGTCGATACCAGTCCGCCGCCGCCCGATGGCGCCTTGGCCGGCTGCGTGTAATCGTGCGCGGGGATGTGCGGGCTGCCGACAAATTCGTGGAAGCCGCCGCTCTTTAGGTCATGCTGGTAAAGTTTGGCGAAGCGGTCGAGCTTGTCGGCGGGACAATGAAATGCCGTATCGACCATGCCCAGCGGCTGAAAGATGCGCTCCGCCAGAAAGTTCTCGAACGGCATATCCGCCAGCGCCTGCACCAGATAGCCGCAGACATCGGTGGCGAAGCTGTAATTCCAGCCGGCGCCGGGTTGGTGGCGCAGCGGCAGCTCAGCCAAGCCCAATATCATCTCTTCCAGCGAGACATCCTTGCTGCGCATCAGCGACTCGCGGTACATGTCTTCAATGGGCGTGTCATTGAAGAAGCCATAGCTCAAGCCAGCGGTGTGCGTCAGCAGGTGGTGGATGGTCATTGGCGGACTTTGCGCCGCATATTGCGCGCCCATATAGCCAAAGCCAGTCATGACTCTGCTGTTGCCAAAAGCCGGGATGTAGCGGCTGACTGGCTCGAAGAGTTGGAATGCGCCTTCTTCATAAAGCATCATCAGCGCGATCGAGGTGATAGGCTTGGTCATGCTGTAGATGCGGAAGATGCTGTCGCGCTCCATGGGCAGCGCATTTTCGGCATCGCGCCAGCCACAGGCTTCAAAATGCGCAGCCTCGCCATCCCGCGCCACCAGCGTCACGAATCCAGCTGCCTGCTCCTTGTCGACATACGATTGCAGGCGGCTGTTGATGCGGCTCAGGCGCTCAGATGAAATGCCCAAGGCTTCTGGCGCGATGATGTTCATGGTCGGTTCTCCCGGATTATTTCGTTAGCGAGTTTTACATGTAGGGGCGAGACTCGTCTCGCCCACATTGCATGGGAATGGTTGCCAATGGGCGAGACAAGTCTCGCCCCTACAGTTTCTCCGCATAGATGGTCTGCATCTTCAGCGCTTTGGGATGCTGCGGGTTGATTTCAAGCGCCTGTTCTATGGTCGCTTGCGCCGCAGACAGGTCGCCGATTTCCTGCAAGTGCTGCGCAAGAATCAGATAACGCGCCACGGCTTTCTTCTTATTGTCGCGCGACAAGAACCAGTCGGCGATCTGCCGCTGAACATCGACCAGGCTGGGCTGCATGGCGACTGCTTTGATGCGCTCCGCATTCGCCAGCGCGCCTTTGTCCAACGCCTCATATAATGCGGCAAGCCTCAGGTGGCTGCACACCGCCTCGTCCAGGCAGCCCAGTTTTTTCTGCAGGGCGATCACGGCTCGCAGCGGTTTGGGATCGCGCGCCGCCAATTCATGCGCCCGAAGCGCCACTGACAGCCGGGTTTTCAGTTCTTCGGCTGTAGGCGCTTGTTCCGCGGGACTGCCATCGCCATTGAAGCGGGACATGGCGACTTCGATGCCATCGACCAGCCAGCATTCCACGGCGTCTGCGGCGCGCCCGACCATTTCACCCGCCTGGATGGCCGCGTCGCCCTTGAATGGCTGCAAGACAAAATCCACTGGCGACATCCGGCCCGGTGGACGCCCAATGCCAAATCGCAGCCGCGCATAATCCTGGCTGCCCAGATGCTGGATGATGCTGCGCAAGCCATTCTGTCCGCCGTGCCCGCCCGATTTGCGCAGTCGGATGCTTCCAAAGGGCGTATCCAGATCGTCATGAATCACCAGCAGGCGCTCCAGCGGAGTGTCATGGAAGTCCACCAATGCCCGCACCGACTCGCCGCTGCGGTTCATGAAGGTCTGCGGCTTGGCTAGTCTAACGCGAGCGCTGCCGATGCTGCCTGCCTGCGTGAGGGCGCGTTTCTCGCTGCGCTCCCCGCTGAATCCATGCCGCCGCGCCAGCTCATCGACGACCCAAAAGCCGACATTGTGCCGCGTTTTCGCATACTTTGCGCCAGGATTGCCCAGCCCGACGATGAGATGTTTGCCAGTCATGATTCGCTGCGACCGTCCGTCTTTGCTGGCGCTGATTTAACCACAGAGGGCGCAGAGGACACAGAGGGAGTTGGCGTCGCTCGCTCCCTGTCCAGTCGGTGGAAACGCTCAACTATCATCCACATAGCGCGGATAGGTGGACTTCGCCGCGTCCGCCAGGCGCAGATCCAGTTCCAGCGTGACGAAGGGTCTGTCTTCCGATGTCGTCGCCAGCACAGCGCCATCTGGCTCGCAGATCCAGCCAGCGCCGCCCAGCGCAACCTGGTCCGCCTGCCCGGCATGATTGGATGACAAGCAAAATGCGCCCGACACCACCGCCGCGGTTCGCCCGCCAGCCAGCCACTTGTCATTGGCGCGCCAGGGCGTGCTGCGCGGATTCAGCAGCAGCTGGACGCCAGCCTTGCCATAATCGCGCGCGTGCTGCAGGAACCAGATCTCTGTGCAGATCATCACGCCGATGCTCAGCTCGCCGATGCGTTGCGGCTGGAAGTCAATCGGGGCGCGCCGATACCAGTTGGCTTCCCAATAGCCTTCATCGCGCGGCAGATAAGTCTTGCTGTGAATCCAGGCCAAGCCATGGTCGCGCGTCCAGCAATAGGCGCAGTTGAATCGCCCGCCAGCCAGGTCGCGCGGGGCAGTGCCGACCACGATTTCCGCGCCCGGCTCATCAAGCCGTTCCAGCCAGCCAGCATGCGCAGCGACCGCCCGATCCCAAACGCGGCTGTCAAATTGCGGCGCTGTGCAAAACCAGGTCGCGAAGCACATCTCGGGCAGCAGTATTAGCTGGCTTCTTTCCGCCGCAACATGCGCTTTCAGCTGCGCCCAGTCGTCTTCCAGCTGCCCGGCATTGATCTGGGTAATGGTCGCTTTCATACCGGTTGACCCTGCTGGCTGAACTGCGTTTCATAGAGCCGCGCATACACGCCGTCCACCTGCAGCAGCTGATCATGCGTGCCTTGTTCGACGATCGCGCCGCGGTCGAGCACCATGATTTTGTCGGCAGCCAGGATCGTGCTCAGTCTGTGCGCGATGACGATGCTGGTGCGCCCCTGCATGACCCGGCTCAGCGCATCTTGAATCAGCGCTTCGGACTGGCTGTCGAGGTGGCTGGTGGCTTCGTCCAGCACCAGGATGCGCGGATCTTTTAACACGACGCGGGCGATGGACATGCGCTGTTTTTCGCCGCCACTGAGTCGATAGCCGCGTTCGCCCACTATCGAGTCATAACCTTCGCCCAATCCCATGATGAAATCGTGGATATGCGCGACCTGTGCCGCCGCTTCGATCTCGGCTTGCGTGGCCGCGGGCTTGGCATAGAGCAGGTTGGTGCGGATGGTATCATGAAAGAGATAAGTCTCTTGCGTAACCATGCCGATATTGTCCGCCAGCGTGGCCAGCGAGAGTTCGCGCAGGTCATAGCCATCCAGCGTGATGCGCCCGGCTGTCGGGTCGTACAGGCGCGGAATGAGGTAAGTGAGCGTGGTCTTGCCGGCGCCGCTTGGTCCCACCAGCGCCACCAGCTGCCCCGGCTCGATCGCGAAGCTCAAGCTGTCCAGCGCCAGCTCGCGCGCCTGATGCGCCATGCCCCCCGCCGCCAAGCCATTTTCGCCGCGTTTGAATCGGCCTGTGCGCGTGGCAGCCACATTGTCCATGCGCCCGACCCGCTCGACATCCGATAGCAGCTGCCCGTCATCCACCGTGTAGCGGAAGGTCACTTCGTCAAAATGCAGCGCGCCGCGAACCGCCTGAAGATGCACGGCATCGGGGCGCTCGGCGATATCCAGCGGCAGGTCGATGATCTCGAATACGCGCTCGAAGCTGACGATGCTCTGCGCAAAGTCGACTGGCGCATTGGTCAGGGCTTGCAGCGGCGTATACAGCTGCGTCAAGTAAGCGCCGAAAGCCACGATGGTGCCGATCGTGAAGGCGTCCTGGATGACCAGGATGCCGCCAACCCAGTAGACCAGCGCAGTGCCCACCACGCTGACCAAGCCGATCAGCACGAAGAACTGGCTGCCCAGCACCGCCCGCAGGATCCCCGCATCGCGCACATCGGCCGCTCGCTCTTCAAAATGCGCCACTTCCTGGTCGATGCGCCCGAAAAGCTTGACCAGCAGCGCGCCACTGATATTCAGCGTTTCGTTCATCATGGCGTTCATCTGGGCGTTGTGGCTCATCTGCTCGCGGGCGATTTCCTTGAGCCGCCTGCCCAGCCGCCGCGCGATGAAAACAAAGCAAGGCAGCACCAGCACGCCCAAAATCGTCAGCCGCCATTCCATGCTCAGCATCACCACCAGCGTCGCCACCACCGTGATGACATTGGTGATGATGTTGACGATGGTATTGCTGATGGCATTCTGCGCGCCGACCACATCGTTGTTCAGCCGGCTCATCAGCTCGCCCGTTTTGGTATTCGTGAAGAAGCGCAGCGACATCTGCTGCAAATGATGATAGAGCGCCACCCGCAGGTCATAGATGACGCCCTCGCCGATAGACACATTCAGTTTGCGCTGGACGATGCGCACGCCGCCGCTGGCCAAGGGGATGGCCACCAATCCCAGCGCCAAAATGTGCAGCCTTTCGATGTCTTTCTCCGCCAATGCGCCGTCAATGATTTCGCGGAAGATCAGCGGATTGAGCAAGCCCAGCCCGGTCGTCAGCAGGATCATCGCCAACATGCCCGCGATTTGCCCGCGATAAGGACCGGCATAAGCCAGCACGCGCAGCAGCAGCCGCCTCGTCACATTGGGCTTGGCATCGCTGCTGCTGTGCATATAGCGGAACCAGCCGCCGCCACGCATCATAATCGCCATCCTTGCCTGCTGGATATGACTTCAGTATATGCGGGGCGGTGCTTTGGCGCGCCTGCCAGTTTGGTCAGGGAGGCATCGGCGCAATTTCCAGGAGGTCGAGCCGCTTTGTCTAGCCGTCCATCGCTATGCCACGCAGGATCGCGCGCGCGTCTGCCAGGCTGGCGGCGAACAGCACTTCCCGCCCTTCCACCGCGCTGAGCAGGGTCTTCTGCAGCATCTGATACGCTGTTCGCATCGCGCCATTCGCGCCGACCACCACCCGAGCGCCTTCGTTGGGGCGCGCCTCGCCGGTAGACAGCAGGTCTTTCGCCAGGCTCAGGATGTCACTGGGGATGGAAGTGCCTTCCAGGTCGATGATGAGATGCACAACCCGGTCGACGCTGCCGATAAGCCGGTCGGTCGTTTGCACAGCCGCTTCCAGATCGGCGCGCGTCCATTCCGACTCGAATTCGAGGATGATCGCTGACTTCTGCTTGTTGTCCCAGCGGGTGACGATTGCCATCTTGCCTGTCCCTCATCATGACGCAGGCAACGAGCATCTGGCGCAAAAAATAGCCAAGCGCCGTTGCCGATTCCTAGCCTACCATAGCACAAAATGCGCCGCGGATAAAGACGGCGGACGGACTCACTCCGGCACAATCTGAAACGCCAGCGCGGGCGTAGCGCGGATGCCATCAATGGCGATTTCCACGCTCCATACGCCGACAGTGAATTCCGCATCGCTCTGGTCGATGAAGAACCAGATGCAGCTGCCATTGAGATTGTTGCGCGGCTGAAAACTGAAATTGACGACTTCGCTGCCCTGTCTGCGCCAGACAGACGAGATGGTCGCGCCAGTCGAGACATCATATGCCTCCGCCACGACATAGATTTGGCTGCTGGCGGGGGTAAAGCGCGGGTTGTTGTCGATCGCGCAGTCACGGCTGTCCACGCCCGATGCCATCAGCACATTTTCCAGGCGCGGCTCTGGTCCTTCCGCAGTTGGCGGCGTTACGATGACGGCGGGTGGCGGAGGCGTCGCGGCGGGATCGCGATCTGCGCCGATGGCTGCTGGCCGGGCAGTGGCTGTGGCTTGTTCGCCGACTTCGCCCAGCCGCCCAATTTCGGTGGACAGCCAGGCGCTTTCTGTGCCCAGGCTGATCAAGCTAAAGCGCAGAAATTCTTGCGCCGCGGCTGCTTCGGTCACGCGAGAACTTGCATAATCCAGTGTAGTTTGCATGCGGGCGCGCGCGACAGTGCTGGTGGCGCGCAACTGTGCCATTGCTGTTTCAGCGATGCTCTGATCGGCGGTGGCGGTCTGTTGCATGGGCGAGGCGGCGCAGCTCGTCAAGAGCAGCATCAACAGCAGCCAAATGCCGAGCCCGCGTGGCGACTTCATACAGCGCAGTATAGCCCGGAAAACAAAGCCGCCCCACGACATTCGCGAGACGGCTCGGAGTGGAAGCGCCGGGGACCTGCCCCCCGGGTCCGCTGGTTTCGAAAGGCGCACATCTACAAGCTTAGCCCGCTGTTTGTCTTCGCGCGCGGCATCCCCAGTGGGCGCGGTTTGCTGCGCGCTAGCCGATTGGACTTGGCACCGCGCTATCGGCGTCGGCGGCGGGCACCCGGGCTTTTTATGACACTCATCGCAGATCGCGCCAGGAGGCGACCTTGCAAGAGCGGCAGGGAACTATATGGTCCCTGCACCCTTATCCCGGTTGCCTAAGCAACCATTGGGAGGGGTTGGAAGTTGGGTTTTGCACCTATGTGCGTTGCCAGTTTTGCGTGTTGTGGCACCACGGCTTGCAGTGCGCTTTCAGCCACCAACGTCGAATCTGATTCGCTCCCTTGCTGGCTGATAGACTTCCGCCGTCCCAACCCGGCTTCTGTCAGCAGCATATCCATACTTTAACACAGATCTGTTGGCTTGCAATGCGCGCCGAGTCAAAAATAATGCGATTCCAACACAAGCCTTTCTGTACAAGCGAAACAATTGGGGCAAAACGCAGATATGATGAAGGTATCGCCAGTCGCAAGGAGCTGAAAAATGAGACTTCTCCGCCGCCGCCCGATGCGAATTGCGCTTATTGTTGCGCTGCTGATTGTATGCGTTCTTTTTGGCGCGCTGGTTTACTATGGGACTCCATCGGGAGAAGTGATGTCCGAGGCGCTGGCAGCCCTGGAATCGGGCGATAATGTGCAGGTCAGCCGCGACGCCTGGATCACATTCATGCCTGTCGCCCAGCAGCCCAGCGTCGGCTTCATCATTTATCCCGGCGGAAGGGTCGCTGCCGAAGCCTACGCGCCATTGGGGCGAGATCTCGCAGAAGCGGGATATCTGACTGTGATCACGCCCATGCCACTGAATCTCGCCATATTGAATGTCGACGCGGCTCGCGCGGTCATCAATGCGCATCCACAGATCAAGCGCTGGGTCATCGGCGGCCACTCGCTGGGCGGCGCGATGGCGGCGCGCTATGCCCACGGCAACCCGGAGCAAATCGCCGGGCTGGCGATCATGGCAGCCTATCCGGAAGCGCAGTTCGACTTCAGCCAGCGCGATCTGGCAGTGGCGTCCATTTATGGCGAGCTGGATGGACTGGCGACAGTCGCGGAGGTCGAGGCATCGTTTTCGCTGCTGCCAGAAGCTGCCATGACAGTGCGCATCGACGGCGGCAATCATGCGCAGTTCGGCTGGTATGGGGCGCAGTCGGGCGACAACCCGGCGCAGATCAGCCATCAGCAGCAGCACCGGCAAGTCGTACAGGCAGTCGCTCGCCTCCTGGACGCATCTGGCGGCTGACGAGAATCCGTGCTAGATTGACGGCTGGCAATTGGCGAGGGAGGCGGGATAGATGGACGGCATGGCAGGACCGCAATTCAAACTGAACGAAGAGCAAGAAATGCTGGTGCGCATGGCGCGCGAGTTCGCCGCCGACAATATCATCCCGGTGGCGGCGGAATACGACGAAAATGCCACCTTCCCCGCCGATATATTTCACAAAGCGCGCGAGCTGGGCATCGTCAATATGCTCATCCCGGAAGAATACGGCGGGGTGGGCGCGAGCTCATTTGAAGAAGTCCTGGTCAGCGAAGAACTGGCGTATGGCTGCACCGGCATCAGCACCAGCCTGGGCTTGAATTCGCTGGCGCTGCTGCCGATTCTGCTGGCGGGCAGCGATGCGCAAAAAGCCTATTGGATGGGCGAGCGCATCAACGATAATGGGGAGTTCGCGGCTTATGGCGTCACGGAAGCCAACGCAGGCTCCAATGTTGTCGGCATACAAACGCGCGCCGAGAAGCGTGGCGCAGCCTATATCATCAACGGCAGCAAGACCTTCATCACCAATGCCAGCTACGCCAATTTCTACACCATATTCGCCAAGACCGATCCCGATGCGGGGCATCGTGGCATCACCTGCTTCGTCATCGACCGCGAAACGCCCGGTCTCAGCGTCGGCAAGAAGTTCGACAAGCTGGGTCAGCGGGCATCGGATACGGCAGAACTGGTCTTTGAGAATGTTGAAGTGCCCGAAGAGAATGTCGTCGGCCGGGTCGGGCAAGCCTTCTACATTGCCATGCAGGTATTTGACCATAGTCGCCCGGGCGTGGCGGCGGCCGCCACCGGTTTGCAGCGCCGCGCTCTGGAAGAGAGCGTCAAATATGCTGGCGAGCGCGAAGCCTTTGGCCAGCCCATTTATCAGCATCAGGCAGTCGGACACAAGATCGCCGACATGGCTATCAATTATGAAGCCTCGCGTTTGTTGACCTGGCAATCGGCATGGCAAATAGACAACGGCATTCACAACCCGCGCATCCCCGCCTATGCCAAAGCTTTCGCCGCGGACATGGCGACCCAGGCGGCGGTCGATGCTGTGCAGGTCTTCGGCGGATATGGCTATATGAAAGAATACCCGGTCGAGAAGCTGCTGCGCGATGTAAAGATCTTCCAGATATACGAAGGCACCAGCGAAATCCAGCGCAATATCATCGTGCGCGAGCTCTTCCGCGGCGCTTGATCGTCATGGCGCGGGCAATCGCAAGAATGCGGCAAATTCGTGCCTTGACAGGCTGTGTCGCCCCTGCTAACATCCCTTCTCGCACTCGCAGCCAGCATCCTCCGCGCATGAGGCAAGGCTGGTTGAACTGAGCAAATGTGGCGAAAGAGCCCGGCACAGGCGGGGCATCTCGTCAATCAAACAGAGAGATAGGCGTCCAGGTGCGCCTGTTTGCTTGTCTAAGCACAGAAAGTGCCAGTCGAAAGAAATTACGGAGCAGCGTATGCCGACCATCAATCAGTTGGTGCGCAAGGGCCGCAAGTCCAAGAGCAAGAAGAACAAGGCGCCGGCCCTGCAATATACCTTCAACGCCTTGAAGAATCGCCGGGCGCGTCAGCAAAAAGGCGCTCCGCAAAAGCGCGGCGTCTGCACGCAGGTCAAGACGATGACGCCCAAGAAACCCAATTCGGCTCTGCGCAAGGTCGCTCGCGTGCGCCTGACCAACGGCATCGAAGTGTCCGCCTACATCGGCGGCGAAGGCCACAACCTGCAAGAGCACAGCGTGGTGCTGGTGCGCGGCGGTCGCGTCAAAGATCTGCCCGGCGTTCGTTATCACATCGTGCGCGGCAGCCTCGATACCAACGGCGTCGAAGGGCGCGGTCAGCGGCGCAGCAAATATGGGACCAAGCGTCCCAGGTAAGCGGGAGAAAACCAGAAATGCCCAGAAGAAACCGTCCGCCCAAACGCATTCCGCCGCCCGATGCCAAGTACGGCAACTTGCATGTGGCCATGTTCATCAACCGCATGATGCACGGCGGCAAAAAGAGCCTGGCAACCCGCATCATGTATGACGCATTCGACCGCATGGAAGAGCGCGCCAAAAAAGACCCGGTGGAAGTATTCGAGATCGCCATTCGCAATGTCGCGCCGGCGGTCGAAGTCAAGCCCAAGCGCGTCGGCGGCTCGACTTATCAGGTGCCTATTGATGTTTCGCACGAGCGCGGCATCACCCTGGCCATGCGCTGGCTGATCATGTTCGCCCGGCAGCGCAGCGGCAGAAGCATGGCCGAAAAACTCACCAACGAATTGCTGGATGCCTACAACGGGCAGGGCAATGCCGTCCGCCGCAAAGACGAAACCCACCGCATGGCCGAGGCGAATCGCGCCTTTGCCCATTTTCGCTAGACCCTAAAGCGGAAGCGCGGGAACTGGACGAGAGATGACAACGCTCAACCCAAATTTTGAACTGAATAAAGTGCGCAATATCGGCATCATCGCGCACATTGACGCCGGCAAGACGACTGTGACCGAGCGCGTGCTCTATTACACGGGCATGGTGCACAAGATCGGCGAGACGCACGAAGGCTCTGCTACCACCGACTATATGGAGCAAGAGCGCGAACGCGGCATCACCATCACATCGGCGGCGGTGACGGCTGGCTGGAATGATCATCAGATCAATATCATCGATACGCCCGGTCATGTCGATTTCACAGCCGAGGTGCAGCGCAGCCTGCGCGTGCTGGATGGCGGCATCACCGTCTTCGACAGCGTGGCTGGCGTCGAGCCCCAGTCGGAAACGGTCTGGCGGCAGGCATCGGATTACCAGGTGCCGCGCTTGTGCTTCGTCAACAAGATGGACCGCATTGGCGCGGACTTTGACCGCTGCGTCAATATGATGATCGACCGACTCAACGCCAACCCGGTCGTCATTCAGGCGCCTTATGGCAGCGGCGAGAATTTCGAAGGCATCATTGATCTGCTCAATATGGAGTTGATCACCTATGGCAACGACGAAGGCACCGATATTCGCTATCACACCATCCCCGAAAGCCACCGCGAAATGGCGGAGACGCGCCGCGAGGAGATGATCGAAAAAATCGTCGAAAACGACGAATACCTGACGATGAAGTTCCTCGAAGAAGAAGAGATCACCGATGAGGAAATCCTGGGCGCGCTGCGTGCTGGCACGATCTCGGGCGCGCTGCATCCCGTCATGTGTGGCGCTGCGCTGAAGAACAAAGGCGTGCAGGCGCTGCTGAATATGGTGGTGGCGCTGTTGCCCTCGCCGCTGGATATCCCGCCGATCACGGGCGAGCATCCCAAAGATGGCTCGGAGCTGCTGCGCCGCGCCGACGACAACGATCCACTGGCGGCGCTGGTCTTCAAAATCGTGTCCGACCAATACGGGCGGCTGGCTTTCACTCGCGTCTATTCGGGCGTTCTGAAAGCCGGAACGATGGTGATCAACCCCGCCAACGGCCGCCGCGAACGCATTGGGCGCATCGTGCGCATGTTTGCCGACCGCCGCGAAGATGTCAAACAAGTGCACGCGGGCGATATCGCTGCCGTCATCGGCATGAAAGAGACTTTTACCGGCGATACGCTCTGCGCGCCCACCAGCCCCATCCTGCTGGAGAATATCACTTTTCCCGCGCCCGTGGTCGAGGTGGCAATCGAGCCCAACACCAAAGCCGATCAAGACAAAATGGGCATCGGCTTGCGCAAACTGGCGGAAGAAGACCCCACTTTCCAAATTGAGGTCGATGACCAGTTGGGGCAGACAAAAATCAAAGGCATGGGCGAGCTGCACCTGGAAGTGCTGGTCGACCGCCTGATGCGCGAATATGGCGTAGAAGCGCGCGTGGGCAGACCGCGAGTCGCCTACCGCGAGACCATCACGCGTATGACAGAGATCGATACCACCTTCCGCCGTCAGACCGGTGGCGCCGGGCAATATGCCCGTTGTACGATTCGCTTCGAACCGCTGCCAGACGAAGAAAAAGACGAAGCAGTCGGCGAACTCTACTTCGTAGACGCCATCCGCGGCGGCAGTATCCCCAAAGAGTTCGTCCCGGCTGTCAAAAAAGGCGTCAGCCAGGCGATGCAGGGCGGCGTCATCGCTGGTTATCCGGTAGTCGACATCAAGGCTTCGCTGGTCGATGGCGCTTTTCACGAAGTCGATTCAAGTGAAATCGCCTTCACCATCGCTGGCTCGATGTGCCTGAAAGAAGGCATTCAGAAGGGCGCGCCAGTCATCCTGGAGCCGTCAATGCGCGTGGAAGTGGTCGTGCCCGACAGCTATACCGGCGCGGTGGTCGGCGATATCTCGGCGCGGCGCGGCGTTATCACCGGCATGGAGCCGCACAGCGAAGGCATCTCGGTCATCAAGGCGCAAGTGCCGCTGGGCGAGATGTTCGGTTATGCCAACGACCTGCGCAATAACACGCAGGGGCGCGGCAACTTTAGCATGGAGTTCGATACCTACACGATCGCGCCAGGCGATATCGCCGAATTGGTGAAGTCGGGGGCGCGCTAGGGTAGGGGCCGGGGGCATTCAGCCGCCAATTTCGTTCGTTATCTCACTATTCGAGTTCGAGGAGTGCACAGAGGAACAGACCGATGGCAAAGGGAAAATTCGAGCGCAGCAAACCACATGTAAATATCGGCACGATCGGCCATGTCGATCATGGCAAGACGACCCTGACTGCCGCGATCACCAAGGTCCTGGCGTTGAAGGGGCAGGCGCAGATGCGTGAATACGGCGACATCGACAATGCGCCGGAAGAACGCGCCCGCGGCATCACCATCAATATCCGCCATGTCGAGTACGAAACCGACAATCGGCACTACGCGCATGTAGACTGCCCGGGCCACCGCGATTACATCAAAAACATGATCACCGGCGCGGCGCAGATGGACGGTGCCATCCTCGTCGTCAGCGCGCCCGACGGCCCCATGCCGCAGACCCGCGAGCATGTCTTGCTGGCGAAGCAGGTCGAGGTGCCGGCTATGGTCGTCTACCTCAACAAGACCGACCAGATGGACGACGAAGAGCTCATTGAGCTGGTCGAAATGGAATTGTCCGAGCTGCTGGAAGGCTACGACTTCGACCCCGATACGCCCATCATCAAAGGCTCGGCGCTGGCTGCGGAGGAATGCGCGAGCGACGACCCCGACTCTCCCGAATACGCTTCAATCGTCGAGCTCATGGGCGCGGTCGATGAGTGGATCCCCACCCCCGTGCGCGATGTCGACAAGCCTTTCATGATGGCGATCGAAGATGTCTTTTCCATCAAGGGGCGCGGCACGGTTGTAACAGGCAGCGTCGCCCGCGGCACCCTGTTGAAGGGCACCGAAGTGGACATCGTCGGTTTGCGCGACGATATTCATCAGACGGTCGTCACCGGCATCGAGATGTTCAACAAAGAGCTGGACCAGGCGCAGGCTGGCGACAACGCTGGCATCTTGCTGCGTGGCGTGGCGCGCACCGATGTCCAGCGTGGCATGGTTATCGCCAAGGTCGGCAGCATCACCCCGCACAAGAAGTTCAAGTGCGAGGTCTATGTTCTGCGCCGCGATGAAGGCGGGCGTCATAAAGCCTTCTTCACCGGCTATCGTCCGCAATTCTACATCCGCACCATGGATGTCACTGGCACCATTACTTTGCCCGATGGCGTAGAGATGGTCATGCCCTGGCGACAATGTCAATCTGGATGTAGAGCTGATCACGCCGGTTGCGCTGGAGCGCGGTTCGTCTTTCGCCATCCGCGAAGGTGGCTTGACCGTCGGCGCCGGGCGCATCACCGAGATTCTTGAGTAGGTCTATCTGGGGCGTCGGGCGGTGCTTCATAGCGAGGCGGCCGCCCACGCTCCAGACACAGCTAAAGGTTGGGGCATGGCAAAGAACAAAATCCGCATTCGATTGAAAGCCTATGACCATCGCGTGCTCGACCAGTCGGCGGTGCGCATCGTGGACACGGCAGAACGCACCGGCTCGCGAGTTGTGGGACCCGTGCCGCTGCCCACGCGCATAGAGCGATTCACCGTGCGGCGCTCGCCATTTATTGACAAAGATTCGCAAGAGCACTTTGAGGTGCGCACGCACAAGCGCCTGATCGATGTGCTCGACCCGGACAGCAAGACCATCGACACGCTGATGCGGCTGAACCTGCCGGCGGGCGTCGATATCGAAATCAAGATTTAGGGGCGGCGCAACGTAGTCGCCAAGACAGGATTCGAGCAGCATGGCGATCAATCCCAAGCGCCGGCGCCCGAGCGGAGGCTAAATCATGAAAGGCATGATTGGCAAAAAAGTGGGCATGACCCAGGTCTTTGACGAGCAAGGCACCGTCATTCCTGTGACGGTCATCCAGGCTGGTCCCTGCTATGTCACCCAAGTGCGCAACCAGGCGCGCGATGGCTATGTTTCGGTGCAGCTTGGCTTTGGCGAAACCAAGCCCAAGAATTTGACCAAAGGCCAGCTGGGGCACCTGCAGAAGTCGGACTTGCCGGCGCTGCGCCACCTGCGCGAGTTTCGTCTGGCGGATGGCGCGGCTGTTGAAGTCGAAGAAGGCCAAGAGATCACGGTTGCTGTCTTTGAACGCGGCGACCTGGTCGATGTTATCGGCACGAGCAAAGGTCGTGGATTCGCCGGCACCATCAAGCGGCACGGCTTCGCGCGTGGCCCGAAGACGCACGGGCAATCTGACCGCATGCGCTCGCCCGGTTCGATCGGCATGTGCGCGACGCCCGGTCGCACGCTCAAGGGCAAGAAGATGGCCGGACGCATGGGCAACGACCGCGTTACGGTGCAAAACCTGCCGCTGGTGGTCGTCGATGCCGAGAAAAACCTGTTGGCAGTCAAAGGCTCTGTGCCTGGCGCCAGGGGCAGCATCGTCATGATCAAGCCCGCCAATAAGCGCGCCTGAGCCAGCAGCGCAGCATACAGGAGTTACGGCAATGCAGTTTCCAGTCTTGAACAGCGCCGGGCAAGAAGTCTCGCAGGTCGAGCTGCCGCCCGATATCTTCGAAGCCAAGATCAATGTGGGCTTGATGCACCAGGCTTTTGTGCGTCAGATGGCCAATGCCCGCCAAGGCACGCACAATACGCGCTCCCGTGGGCAGATCCGCGCGACCGGCGGCAAGTGGTATCGGCAAAAGGGGACGGGCCGGGCGCGTCATGGCGCTCAAAGCGCGCCTATCTTTGTTGGCGGCGGCTTGGCGCATGGACCCAAACCGCGCGATTATACGAAGAAGATGCCGCGCAAAATGCGCCAGGGCGCAATCCGCTCGACTCTGAGCGCCTTGGTCCGCGATGAGCAGTTGGTGCTGCTGGACGAGCTGGCGATGGACGCGCCGAAGACGAAAGCGATGCGCGCACTGATCGAATCGCTGGTCGGCGAGCAATCGGCGCTGATCGTCGTAACGGCAGAGCAGAAAGCCGTGCGCAAGAGCGTCAGCAACCTGGCGAACGCGCACAGCATCATCGCCAATTTCTTGAATGTCCGCGACTTGTTGAAGTACGACAAGGTCATCGTGCCGCTGGCATCTCTGGATGTCATCACCAGCCTGTGGGGCAAAGGGAAATAACATGGCCGAGCTGCATATTTACGATATTATCCGCCGCCCGGTCATCACGGAAAAGTCGACCCTGATTGCGGAATCGCAGAACAAGTATGTCTTTGAAGTGGCCGGCAAAGCCAACAAGATCCAGATCAAGGAAGCTGTGGAAGAAATCTTTGAGCTGGACGGGCAAGTCATCAAAGTGAATACCATGGTGATGCCAGCCAAGCGCGGACAGCGTGGGCGCAATTCCTACATCCGCTCGCGTCAATGGAAAAAAGCCGTCGTCACGCTCGAAGAAGGCGTGACGATTGAGCTGTTTAATGTCTAGGGGAGCATGAGCGATGCCAATCAAGGTATACAAACCCACATCGCCCGGTCGCCGCGACATGACCGGCTTCTCCTTCGAGGAGATCACCAAGAGCAAGCCCGAGCGTTCGCTGACGCGCGCGCTGCGCAAGAAGGGCGGTCGCAACAATACCGGGCGCATCACGGTCCGGCACCGTGGCGGCGGGCACAAGCGGCGCTATCGGCTGATCGATTTCAAACGCGACAAAGAAGACTGCCGCGCCGAGGTCATCGCCATTGAATACGACCCCAACCGTTCGGCTCGCATCGCCCTGCTGCAATACGAAGATGGCGTGAAGAGTTATATCATCGCGCCGATGGGCGTATCGGTCGGCGATACGGTCGGCAATGGCGAGATGAGCGCCCTGCGCCCGGGCAACAGCCGCGCGCTCAAGGACATCCCGCTGGGCACAGTCGTGCACAATATCGAGATGCGGCCCGGCAAAGGCGCGCAGATCGCTCGCAGCGCCGGCACCTCGGCGCAAATCCTGGCCGCCGAAGGCAAGTATGTGACCCTGCGCCTGCCCAGTGGCGAGATGCGCATGATCCTGGGGAGCTGCCGCGCCACCATCGGTCAGGTGGGCAATGCCGAACATGGCAATGTCAAGCTGGGCAAGGCTGGTCGCAAACGCTGGCTGGGCTGGCGTCCGACTGTCCGCGGCACGGCGATGGACCCCGCCAGTCATCCTCATGGCGGCGGCGAGGGCAAAACAGGCATCGGCATGGCCGCGCCCAAGACGCCCTGGGGCAAGAAAGCGCTGGGCGTGCGTACGCGCCGCAACAAACGCACCAGCCGTTTCATTATTCGCCGCCGCGGCAAGCGCCGTTAATCAGGAGGCAGCGCCATGTCACGCTCATTGAAGAAGGGCTATTTCATTCAGCCCAAATTGCTGGAAAAGGTCGAGCGGCTCAACCGGCAGAACAAAAAGGTCGTCATCCGCACCTGGAGCCGCGCCAGCACCATCTTCCCGCAGATGGTGGGGCATACAATCGCCGTGCACGACGGGCGGCGTCATGTGCCCATCTATATCACCGAAAATATGGTGGGGCACAAGTTGGGCGAATTCGCGCCGACGCGCACCTTCCGCGGACATATCACCGATAGCAGACGATAGGGACGAACCGAGATGGAAGTACGAGCGATTACCCGCTATCTGCCGATATCGCCACAAAAGCTGCGGCTGGTCTGCGACAAGGTGCGCGGGATGGATGCCGAAGAAGCGCTGGTCGTGCTGAAGTTCATGCCCCAAAAGGGTTCGGATTTCGTCAGCAAAACGCTGAATTCGGCGATGGCCAACGCCGTCAACAACTTCGACCTCAACCGCGAAGAGCTGTATGTTTCGCAGATCTACGCCGGTGATGGTCCGACATTGAAGCGCTTCAAGGCTGGCGCGCGCGGCCGCTACAAACCGCGTTTGAAACGCACATCGCACCTGTGGGTGATGGTGGCAGAACGAGAGGAAGAAGACTAATGGGACGCAAGGTTCATCCAAAAGGCTTTCGTCTTAAGGTAATCCGCGAGTGGGACGCCCGCTGGTATGCAGAGGGCGATCGCTTTGTCAACTTGCTGATGGAAGACCGGCAGATACGCAAGTTCATCCGCCAGAAGTCGACGCGCGCCGGCGTTTCGCGCATTGAAATCGAACGCCAGCCCAACCTGGTCATTATCACCATCAACACCGTGCGGCCCGGGTTGATCATCGGACGCAAGGGCGAGGCGGTCAAAGAAATGCGCCAGCAGCTGCAAGATATGACTGGCAAGACCGTCAAAGTCGAAGTCAGCGAGATCGACAAGCCCGATCTGGATGCCAAGCTGGTGGCGGACAATGTGGCCAGCCAGTTGGTGCGGCGCATTGGGCACAACCGGGCGATGAAACGCGCGATCATGCAGGCGATGCGTCAAGGCGCTGGCGGCATCCGCATCGAAGTCAGCGGACGGCTGGGCGGCTCGGACATGGCGCGGCGCGAATGGCTTTTTGACGGGCGCGTGCCCCGCAACACCCTGCGCGCCGATATTGATTATGGCTTTTCTGAAGCGCTGACGACTTTCGGGCAGATCGGCGTCAAAGTCTGGATTTACAAGGGCGACATCCTGCCGGGCGAAGACCCGTTCAGCACGGGCGCGCAACGCAGCAGTCAGCCCGATGGCAGACGCCGCCGCAACTAGCGGTCGCCGAAAAGCGAGGAGAGCAGCAACCATGCTGATGCCGAAACGCAGAAAGTACAACAAACAGATGCGCGGTCGCATGCGCGGCAAAGCCCGGCGTGGCGCAGTCGTGCAATTTGGCGATTACGGCTTGCAAGCGTTGGAGCCTAGCTGGGTCACCAGCCGCCAGATCGAAGCCTGCCGCCGAGCCATGGTGCGCTATATCCGCCGGCGCGGCAAAGTCTGGATCCGCATCTTCCCCGACAAGCCAGTCACCCAGAAAGCCGCCGAAACCCGCATGGGCAAAGGCAAAGGCTCGGTCGAGAAGTGGGTCTGCGTGGTCAAGCCAGGCCGCATCTTGTTTGAGATGAGCGGCGTGCCCGAAGACGACGCCCGAGAAGCGCTGCGCCTCGCCGCGCACAAGCTGCCTATCAAGACCAAGTTCGTCAAGCGCTTTGATCCCATCTCCGGACGGGAGGTCAACTGATGCATATAGACGAAATCCGCGAATTATCCAACGATGCCATCCTCGACCGAATCGAAGACCTTAAGGTGGAGATGTATACCTATCGCATCCAGCAGGCATCGGGCGAGTTAAAAGATACCACCCTGTTCCGCAAAGCCCGGCGCGATATCGCCCGGTTGAAAACTGCCCTGCGCGAGCGGGAGCTGGCGGCGGAACTGGTTGGGCAAGGGGGAAGCAATGCCGAATAACCGCAAGCGCCTGGTGGGCACGGTCGTCAGCGACAAGATGCAGAAGACAGTCGTGGTCGCCATTGAAAACCGCAAGATGCACCCGGTGTATCACAAGGTCGTCACCTCCACAAAAAAGGTGATGGCGCATGACGAGACGGGCGCTGGCATCGGCGCGCTGGTGCGCATCGTGCAGAGCCGTCCCATCAGCAAACGCAAACGCTGGGTGGTCGAAGCCGTGCTGGAAGCGCCGCCCGAACTGGGCAGCTGAGCCGGGCGCGGACACGCTGCCGAGAACGGAGAGAGCAAAAAGATGATTCAGACGGAATCGCGAATGAAAGTCGCCGACAACAGCGGCGCGCAGGAGATCCTGGTCATCCGCGTCATAGGTGGCTCGCGAGTCAAATACGGTTATGTTGGCGATATCGTTGTCGCGACGGTCAAGTCGGCTTCCACCAGCGGCGCTGTAAAAAAAGGCGAACTGGTGCGCGCGGTGATCGTGCGAACACACAAAGAATATCGCCGTGCCGATGGCTCGACCATCCGCTTCGATGATAATGCGGCTGTCGTGCTGGCTGAAGACCTGGAAAACCCGCGTGGGACACGAGTCTTCGGTCCTGTGGCGCGCGAGTTGCGTGACAAGGGATTCATGAAGATCGTCTCGCTTGCGCCCGAGACTTTGTAGCAGAGGACAGACGAATGCAACGAATACAGCAGGGAGACATGGTCGAGGTCATCGCCGGCCGAGACAAGGGTTCGCGCGGTGAGGTCGTCCGGGTACTGGTGAAGAAAAATCGTGTCATTGTCAATGGCATCAACATCTTGAAGCGGCACCGCAAGGCGCGTCCTGGTCCCGGTGGACAACAAATCCCCGCCCAGATTATGGAATTTGAAGCGCCGCTGCATTTGTCGAATGTGATGCTGGTCTGCCCGCACACCGACGAGCGTACGCGCGTCGGCTATCGCATGACGGAAGCTGGCAAGAAGACGCGTTACAGCAAAAAAAGCGGCAGAAATATCGAATAGCCAGGGCGAGGCGATTATGGAAAACCGCATGTACACCCGCTATATTGAAGAAGTCGTGCCGACCCTGACGCAAGAATTCGGCTACACCAACCGCATGCAAGTGCCGACCATCAGCAAGATCACGCTGAACATCGGCGTTGGCGAAGCCATAGACGAGCCGCGCTCGCTGGATGGCGCGGTGCAAGACCTGATGACGATCACCGGTCAGCAGCCGGTGGTGACGCGCGCCAAGAAGAGCATCGCCACCTACAAACTGCGCGAGGGCAGGGCGATCGGTGCCAAGGTTACGCTGCGCCGCGAACGCATGTGGGCGCTGTATGACCGACTCGTCAATATCGCGCTGCCACGCATCCGCGACTTTCGGGGCGTGCCCGCAAAGCTGGACGGCCGCGGCAACTTCACGGTCGGCCTGCGCGAGCAGCTGGTCTTCCCGGAGATCGACTTCGACAAGATCGACAAGGTGCGCGGGATGGAAATCTCTATCGTGACCACCGCCAGGACTGACGAGGAAGGGCGGCGTTTGCTGGCATTGCTCGGCATGCCTTTCCAGGGGAACTAGAGGGGAAACTATGGCGAAGAAATGTATGCAATATCGGGAAGAGCGGCGCAAATACCCGGTGCGCGTGCGCAACCGCTGCAAGGTGTGCGGGCGTCCGCGCGCGTATATCCGGCGCTTTGGCTTGTGTCGCATCTGCTTCCGAGAAATGGCGCTGGAAGGCGAGATTCCCGGCGTTGTAAAGTCGAGCTGGTAAGGAGGCGGTACTCGTGTCTAATGTGACCAACGATCCAATTGCCGATATGCTGACGCGCATCCGCAACGCCCTGGTTCGCGGCAAGCCCGAAGTTATCGTGCCCAAATCGAAAATCAAGGTGGAGATCGCCCGCATCCTCAAGGAAGAGGGCTACATCCACGATTTCAGCATCGGCGACGAGAGTCCCGTGCCCTTGATCAATGTTCAGCTCAAATACATCGGCAGTCGGCGCGATCGGCAGCCGGTCATCACGCAGCTGCGGCGCATCAGCAAGCCGGGGCGGCGCGTTTATCGCAAACGGCGCGAGCTGCCCATTGTGCTCAGCGGCACCGGCATCGCCATCGTCACCACGCCCAAGGGAGTGATGACAGCCCAGCAAGCGCGGCGAGATGGCGTCGGCGGCGAAGTGCTCTGCTACATCTGGTAGGCGGAAAGGGAAGCGCAATGTCACGCGTAGGCAAGCAGCCGGTCGTGCTGCCAGACAAAGTCAGCGTCAGCATCGACCGCAGCAGCGTCACGATCAGCGGGCCCAAGGGTCAACTGAGCCGCGACTTCAACCCCGATATGGCGATCCGCCAGGAGAATGGCAGCATCGTTGTCGATCGCCCGTCCGACCAGCGGCATCACAAGGCGCTGCACGGCTTGACGCGCGCCCTGCTGGCAAACATGGTCGAGGGCGTTTCCAACGGCTATCGCAAGACCCTGCAAATCCAGGGCGTCGGCTATCAGGCGACCCTGCAGGGCAGCAAATTGCAGCTGCGGCTGGGACATTCCCATGAGGTCATCGTCGAGCCGCCCGCCAATATCACTTTCGATGTGCCGAAAGATTCGCGTGGCACCATCATCCATGTCGACGGGATCGACAAGCAAGTGGTCGGACAGGTGGCGGCGGATATCCGCGGCTGGCGGCCGCCCGAACCATACAAGGGCAAAGGCGTGCGCTATCTGGGCGAATATGTGCGGCGCAAAGCTGGCAAAGCCGGCAAACGCTAGCCGGGCGCGAAACGAGGAATTGGAACGATGGCAGATATCATTGGTCGCAGAAAAGTATTGGCGCGCAAAAGACGGCATCGGCGCGTGCGCAGGCGAATCTCGGGCACGGCTGAGCGTCCGCGCATGAATGTCTACCGCAGCAACCGCAACACCTTCGTGCAGGTCATTGACGATGTCGCCGGACGCACCCTGGTCGCTTGTTCGACCATCGACCGCGAACTGGCGCCGCAGCTGGGCGACAGCAGCAAGCTGGAAGCCGCCAAGCTGGTCGGGCAGAAAGTTGCTGAGCGCGCCCAGGCGGCTGGCATCAGCGCGGTGGTGTTTGACCGCGGCGGATTTACCTACACCGGACGGGTGGCGGCGGTTGCGCAGGCTGCCCGCGAAGCCGGACTGCAAGTTTAGGCGGGAGTTGAAAAGATGGCAGATCGCAGAAGGCGAGATTCGCGTCGCGGCCGAGACGAAGAACGCGACGAATTTGACGAGCGCGTGGTGGATATCCGCCGCGTGGCAAAAGTAATCAAGGGCGGACGGCGTTTCGCTTTTCGCACCGTGGTCGTTGTCGGCGACAGCAAAGGCCGAGTCGGCATCGGCATCGGCAAGGCGCGCGCTGTGCCCGACAGCATCCGCAAAGCATCGGAGCGGGCGCGTCGCAGCATAGAAACGGTCGCCCTGTCTGGTACGACCATCCCCTACACCGTGACCGGGCGTCACGGCGGGGCGCGCGTGCTGTTGAAGCCGGCTGCGCCAGGCACCGGTGTCATCGCTGGCGGTGGCGTCCGCGCTGTGCTCGAGGTGGTCGGCGTTCGCAATATCCTGACCAAGAGCCAGGGCAGCGCCAACTTGCTGAATGTGACCATGGCCACCCTGGATGCGCTCAAGCAGCTGCGCAGCGCCGCGCGAATCGCCGAGATGCGGGGCAAACGTCCTCACGAAGTCGCGCCATTCTGGGAGCGCCGCCGCGAAGGAGCCGAAAATGTCTGAGCGCGCTGGCAAGCTGCTGAAAGTCACCTTGGTCAAAAGCCCGATCGGCTATAACAGCCGCCAAAAAGCGACCGTCAAATCGCTGGGCTTGCGGCGGATGCGCCAATCGGTGCTCATCGGCGATGCGCCCCAAATCCGGGGCATGATCGCCAAGGTCAGCCATTTGGTGGCGGTAGAAGAGGTGCAAACATGAAATTGCATGATTTGAAGCCTGACAAAGGCAGCAGGCGCAGACGCAGACGCGTCGGGCGTGGCATCGCCGCTGGTCAAGGCAAGACAGCCGGGCGCGGCCACAAAGGCCAAGGCGCGCGCAGTGGCGGCGGCAAAGGTCCGTACTTTGAAGGCGGACAGCTGCCCATGGTGCGGCGTCTGCCTTTCAAGCGCGGCTTCACCAATATCTTCGGCATCGTCTTCCAGGAAGTGAATGTCGATATGCTGGAAGCGCGCTTTGACGATGGCGCTGTGGTCAATGGCGCGGCGCTGGCAGCGGCTGGCCTGGTGCGCGATGCCGAAAAGCCAATCAAGGTGCTGGGACGCGGCGAGCTGGCCAAGAAGCTGGAAGTGCACGCCAACAAGTTCACCAAAAGCGCTGCGGCCAAGATCGAAGCGGCCGGCGGCTCTGCCCATGCCCACGCATTGAAAGTGACCGGCGCGCGCGCAACGGTCAAACGGCTGCGCAAGGTCGATCTGCAGCGGCTGTATGGCGAGGCTGACCAGGCTTAGCCAGCACGCGGCGCAGGAGTGATTGAGGACAAGGTCTGATGATACAAGCATTGCGTAACGCTTGGCGCTTGCCAGATGTGCGTAACAAGCTGCTGTTTACCACCTTCATTCTGATCGTCTACCAATTCGCCGCGCATGTGCCGGTGGTGGGCGTCGATCGGAATGTGCTGCGCCAGGTATTTGAGAGCGGCAGCAGCGCTGGCAACTTGATCCAGGTGATGAACCTGCTTTCGGGCGGGGCGGTCGCCAACTTCAGCGTCATTGCCAACGGCGTCTATCCCTACATCACCGCTTCCATCATCTTCCAGCTGCTGGTGCCAATCGTGCCGGCGCTGGAACGAATCCAACGCGAGCCGGGCGGCCAAGAGAAGATCCAGCGCTATACCTATTATGTAGCCATCCCCATGGCGGTATTGCAGGCGCTGGGGCAGATCAGCATTTTCAATCTGGCGACTGGCACTGGCGCAGAGATTATCCCCGGCTTCGGCTTCGGCATCGGCAGCAACATCCTGCTGACGGTATCCGTGCTGACGACCATGACGGCGGGCACGATGTTCGCCATCTGGCTGGGCGAACTGATCACCGAGCAGGGCATCGGCAACGGCATATCCATCATCATTTTCGCCGGCATTGTGGCGCAAGCCCCGCAGAACCTGATCCAGCTGTTGACGCAGCAGCCCGACCGAACGCTCTACAACCTGGCGCTCTTCATCGTCATTACGGTGCTCAGCGTGCTGGCTGTGGTGGTGATCCAGGAAGGCGTGCGCCGCGTGCCGGTTCAGTATGGGCGGCGCGTGCGCGGCAACCGGCAATTTGCCCAGCAAGACAGCTTCATCCCCCTGCGCGTCAACCCGGTGGGCATGATCCCGCTGATATTCGCCCAGTCGATCATCACCTTCCCGGCCATTATCGCCAGTTTGTTTCCGCCGGGCGCGGTCGGCAACACCATCCAGACGACCTTCGGCAACCAGCAGGGTCTGCTGTATTGGGGCACTTTCTTCCTGATGACGGTCGGTTTCACCTTCTTCTATGCAGAAGTCATGGTGGGCAACCAGAATTTGGCGGAGAATTTGCAGCGCAATGGCGGCTTTATCCCGGGCATCCGACCGGGCAAGCGCACCGAAGACTTCATCAAATCGACGACGCGGCGCATCACTTTTGTGGGCGCCTTCTTCCTGGGTGTCATCGCCATCATCCCGGGCATGGTCGACCTGGTCAATCGCATCATTTTTCCGCTGGAGGCTTCGGCAGGCGGCGCGGTCATCAATGCCGGGCTGGTGATTTCCGGCTCTGGCTTGATCATCGTAGTCGGCGTAGTCATCGACACCATGCGCCAGCTGGAAGCGCAGTTGGTCATGCGCAACTACGAAGGCTTTATGCGCTAGTCGCGGACGAGCCATTTTCGATCCTGGAGCCGGGCGCTGCGAATGCTCGGCTCTATTTTTGTCCGCAGCTCGCGGATGAGAGTGGGGTGAGCCATATTATGAGCTTGAATGTGATATTGATGGGCGTGCAGGGCGCTGGCAAGGGTTTGCAAGCCAAACGAATCGAAACGCGCTTTGGCATCCTGCAAGTGTCGACCGGTGACTTGTTCCGGGCGATGCGCGCACGCAGCGATACGCTGGCTCGCAAAGTGCAAGACCTAATGGCGGCGGGCATTCTCATTGATGACGACACTACCAATGCCATCGTCGCCGACCGACTGGCGCAGCCCGATGCCCGCAACGGCGTCATCCTGGATGGCTACCCGCGCAACAAGGCGCAAGCAGCTTTCCTGGAAGACCACCTGGCACAACAGGGCGCGAGCGTCGATGCGGTGCTGTTGCTGGAGCTGGACCTGTATGTCGCCTTCAAACGCGCTTTCGGACGGGTGACCGCAGCAGATGGCAGCAGCTACAATTGTTATTACAAAGTCGAAGAGGTCGATTTCAACTGGCTGGCCGATGAAAGCGGACGATTCCCGCCGCGCCTGGAAGCGACCCGGGCCGGCAGCGACGCGCCACTCAAGCGCAGGCCCGATGATGCCAGCGCCGATGCCATCATCAAGCGCATCGATACCTTCCTGGAGACGACGCAGCCGCTGATCGATTACTTTGCCGCCAAGGGTCTCCTGCGCAAGGTCAACGCCGACCAAAGCATTGAAGCGGTCTGGGCAGAAATCGAGCGCGCGCTGGACCAAGCCTGATGTTCGCGCAATCCACCGAAGAACAGCCAGCCCCCGTGCTCAAGACGCCCGAAGAAATCGCGATCATGCGCGAGGCGGGTCGCATTGTCGCCATAGCGCACGAAGCGGTTCGGCAGGCTGTCGCGCCTGGCGTCAGCACCAAGACGCTCGATACGATCGCCGAGACGGTCCTGCGCGACCATTGCGCAGAGCCCAGCTTTCTCGGTTATGTGCAAGGCGACCGCCCGCCTTATCCCGCCACCATCACCGCTTCTATCAATCACGAGCTGGTGCATGGCATCCCGTCCGAGTCGCGAATCCTGCGCGAAGGCGATATCATCGGCATCGATCTCGCCTGCAAGTATCGCGGCTTCATCGGCGATGCGGCTTATACACACGCGGTTGGGCAAGCATCGCGGGCGGCGCGGCGGCTCATGCAAGCCACGGAGGCGGCGCTGGCGGCAGCCATCCAGGCTTCGACGCTGGGCAAGCGCATCAGCGATGTCGCCAGAGCAACTGCCAAAACAGCCGGGCGCATGGGCTACAGCGTGGCGCTGGAATACACGGGGCACGGCGTTGGACGCGCCATGCACGAAGCGCCCCAGGTGCCAAACTGGTGGCACAGCCGCAAAAGCAAATTTCAATGGCAAGACCATGACCTGCAGATCGGCATGACTTATGCCATAGAACCCATGCTCATCGCTGGCCGACCCGAACTGGTCGAGCTGGACGATGGCTGGACAGTCGCAACTAAAGATGGCTCATTGACGGCTCACTTCGAACACACGATCGCCATCACCGAAGCGGGTCCTTGTATCCTGACTTTAGGCAGCCAATCATAACTCGCAATCTTATTCCGCTGCTTATTATGCTCGCGCTGTTGGCAACTGCGCCGATTTCCGCTCAGGACATAAGTTCGCATTACGAAGTGAGCGATTGCCCGGAAATCGCGTTCTGGATGGCGTATGACGAGATCGACGCGGTCAGCTGCGGAGTTCTGCATGTGCCGGCAGACCGTGCAATGGGCGCGGACAGTCCGATGCTGCAGTTGTTTGTGCTGCGGCTGGCGGCGCTGCATGATCGGGGCAATGCGCCGGTCGTTTATCTGGAAGGCGGACCGGGCGGCGCGGCATCGGCATCTCTGGAAGATTTGCTTGGCTCGGCGCTGCGAACCGAGTACGAGCTCATCTTGATCGACCAACGGGGTACAGGCTTGTCCCTGCCGTCGTTAAACTGCCCGGAAGAGGATGAAGCGACAAACGAAGACCCGCTGGCGGCATGCCGGGCGCGTCTGGTGGCGGCTGGCATCGACCTGGCGGATTTCAACACGACTGCCAATGCGCATGATGTGCAAGATCTGCTCGCTGCGCTGGACATGCCCGCCGCCAATGTTTATGGCATATCGTATGGCACGCGGCTGGCGCTGACATTGGCGCGGGATTTTCCCCAGCGGCTGCGCGCGATAATCCTGGATGGCATCTATCCGCCCCAAGCCCAGGCGCTGACCGTCCAGGCAGCCAATGGCAGCCTCGCTTTTGAGCGGATGTTTGCCGATTGCGCCGCCAGCCCGGCGTGCAGCCAGGCTTATCCCGATTTGCGCGACAGCTTCCACCATGTCATCGACGCGCTCAGTAAAGAGCCGGCCGACATAGTCGATCTGCAGAGCGGCGAACCGACCTGGATGGACGGCGAAGTCTGGGTCAACTTTGTATTCGGTTTGTTGTACGACACGAGCCTGCTGCCTTGGCTGCCGGCGATGATCAGCGCCCATGCCGCTGGCGAATATGGCTACGAATCGCCTATGCCGGACGAAATGCTGCCAGCGGACGAAGCGGAACTGGACGACACGCCGCTGCCCGACTTCCTCTTGAATTATGATGACGACAGCGAGGGCATGTATTACAGCGTCATCTGCGCCGAAGATGTCCCGTTCGACCGCGCTGACGATGTGATCGCGGCGGGCGCGCAACTGCCGCCTCGCATCGATGCCGCGCTGACCAAAGCGTCTCTGCAGGCATTTGACGATTGCCGCGTTTGGGATGTGCCAGCAGCCGATGCGAGCCAGAAGCTGCCGGTCGTCAGCGATATCCCGACTTTGCTGTTTTCCGGCGCCTACGACCCGATAACGCCGCCAGCCTGGGCAGAAGCCGCCGCGCAAAGTTTGAGCGCCAGCTGGCATGTTGTCTTCCCGGCTGTCGGTCATGGCGTGTTGGGCAGCAGTGATTGCGCCGATCAGGTAGCGCGGTCCTTTTTGAGACAGCCGACAGCGCAACCCGATGACAGCTGCGTCGAAGCGCTGGGACCGCCCGACTTCCAAAGCGAATGACGATTCTGCATGTGGCAAAAGTTGTCCTTTACCTGCGTGCGGGTCTGTGCTACACTGCTCTTTCGTTGTCAGTGCGCCAAGTGGCAGACTGGTTCGCGCCAGTGTGAAACGAGCCGAATACTGAGGGACAGCCAATGAAAGTATCAGCCAGCGTCAGGCGGCGCTGCCCAAAATGTCGTGTCATCAAGCGCAAGCGCCGCGTCATGATTATCTGTGAAAATCCCAAGCACAAGCAGAGGCAGGGCTAGGAGACGCATCCATGGCGAGAATCGAAGGTGTAGACCTGCCGCGCGACAAACGCGTCGTCATCGGTTTGACCTATATCTATGGCATCGGCAGATCGACAAGCCAGCGCCTGTTGGACAGCGCCGACATCAATCACAGCACGCGCGTGCGCGATCTCAGCGAAAGCGAAGTGCAACGTTTGCGTGAATTGATCGGCGGCTTGACAACCGAAGGCGACCTGCGCCGGCAGACTCAGCTCAATATCAAGCGCCTGATGGAGATCAACTCCTATCGCGGCTTGCGGCATCGGCGGCGTTTGCCTGTGCGGGGCCAACGGACGCGCACCAACGGACGCACGCGGCGCGGCAAGAAGCAAACAGTCGCAGGGCGTGGACGGCGGCGCGGGGCAACCAAAAAGTAGCATCATGGCGCGCGCTTCATCGTGCGGCAGCCGGCTATTTGCGCGCTTTTGGCACGCGGGCGGCTGGCACACGCTGAAAGACGAACCGGACGAGTAATGATTAGGCAACTGGAGCAGCTGCATGGCAAGAGCGAGAAGAGCCAGTCGTAGCGCTGGCCGGCGGGTTTACAAGAACATACCGTATGGACAGGCGCATATCTATGCGACATTCAACAACACCATCGTTTCCATGACCGACCAGTCCGGGAATGTCATCACCTGGGCGAGCGCTGGCACATCCGGGTTCACTGGCAGCCGCAAAAATACGCCTTATGCCGCGCGCATGGCCGCAGAAACAGCCGCGAGCAACTCGCAGCAGCATGGCATGAAAGAGGTTGATATCTTCGTGAAAGGACCGGGGCCGGGCCGCGAAGCAGCGATCCGTTCTATCCAGCAGAGCGGCTTGAAAGTGCGCTCTATAAGCGATGTGACTCCCGTGCCGCACAATGGCGTGCGGCCTCCCAAACGTCGGCGCGTTTAGTCGAAAGGCATTAACGACCCTATGGTGTTTCCTGCAACTTCGCCAGATTTCGGACCGGCTGTAGCAGAGGCGAACTCTGTAACCGCCAATATGGTGCTGCCGCATCAAGTCGAGTGCGAATACCCCACGCGCGATTATGGACGCTTCGTCATTGGCCCCCTGGAAAGCGGCTATGGCTTGACGCTGGGCAATGGGCTGCGGCGCGTTTTGCTGTCTTCGCTGCCCGGCGCATCAATAACCAGCGTGCGCGTCTCTGATGTGCATCACGAATTTTCCAGAATCTCCGGCGTGCGCGAAGATATGACGCAGCTCATCTTGCAGCTCAAGCAGTTGCGACTGGTGCTGCACGGCGTCGAAAGCTCGCGCATGCGGCTGGAATATCGTGGCGCGGAAGGCACCGTGACAGCCGCTGACATCGCTGCGCCGCCCGAAGTGCAAATCGAAAACCCCAGCCTCTATCTGTTCACGGTGGATGACCGCGATGCCCACATCGAAATGGAATTTGAGGTGAGCAGCGGGCGCGGCTTCAGCCCGGCCGAAGATCGCGGACGATTGCCAATCGGCGAACTGCCCGTTGACGCCGTCTTCAGCCCCATAAAGCGCGTGAACTTCGAGGTCGAGCGGGCTCGCGTCGGGCAGCGCACCAACTATGACCGCCTGGTGCTGGAGCTTTGGACTGACGGCACCATCCGCCCGCAAGAAGCATTGGCGCAATCGGCCCAGATCATGATGCACCACCTCAAGGTCATCGCTGGCGTGGACGAAGAATGGTTCCAGGCGATTGAACTGCCCGCGCCTGCCGAAGACGAACCGACCTATCCGCGACTCTATGACAAGCCGATAGAAGAGCTGGACTTGAGCGTGCGCGTTTTCAATTCGCTCAAGCGCACCGGCATCACTTCGGTGGGCGATGTGCTGGATATGCTGCACCGCGGACCAGATGCCATGCTCGCCATCCGCAACTTCGGCGAAAAGTCGCTGGACGAGCTCACCGAAAAGCTGGCGGAAAAGAATTATTGGCCCCTCGACAGAGCGGAATAAACGACTAGCGAGGCGCAGGACATGCGACACCGACACCACGGCAAGAAGCTCAACCGCAGCAGCAGCCACCGCAAAGCGCTGCGCATGAATCTGGCTACCGAGCTGCTGAAGCGCGGACGCATCCGCACGACCTTTCACAAAGCCAAGTTTGTGCAAGGGCATGCCGAGCGGCTGATCACTATTGCCAAACGAGGGCTTGCGAAGGCAGAAGCGCGCGGCGATGAGCTCATTGCTGTACATGCGCGCCGCCAGGTCGCTCGCCGGCTGAACAACGACCGCGTGCTGGTCGGCAAGGTGTTTGACGAGCTCGCGCCTTTGTATGCCGATCGTCCCGGCGGCTACACGCGCATATTGAAGCTGGGACCGCGCAAAGGCGACAATGCCGAAATGGCTTTGATCGAGCTGGTTGATTACGAAGACGAGGATTGAGCTATCGACAGTTGATGACCCGTTTCGGCGCGCTCCTTGCCTATGACGGCACCGCCTATCAAGGCTTCCAGCGACAGCCCGCGCCAACGCCAACCATCCAGGCAGCGGTAGAAGCGGCGCTGGGGGCGGTATGTGGGCGAGATGTCGCGATTGTGGCGGCGGGACGAACCGATGCAGGCGTGCACGCGGCCGGGCAAGTTATCGCCTTTGACATCGCTTGGCGGCACAGCGAACCTGAATTGCAGCGAGCGGTCAATTCGCAGTTGCCATTGGATATCGCATTGCAAAGCTGCTGGCGCGCGCCGGGTTTTCATCCGCGATACGATGCGCTTTGGCGGCAATATGCCTACCGCATCAGGACGCTGGCAGCGCGCAATCCCTTGACGGCGCGATACGAATGGCAGTTAGCTGGCGTGGAGCTGGACAGGGCGGAGATGCAAGCAGCGGCGGAACAATGCCTGGGCGAGCGCGACTTCGCCGCCTTTGGCACGCCACCGCAAGCTGGCAGCCGCAATACCATCCGCCGGGTTTTTGAGTCGCGCTGGTGTGAAGCGGAAGGGGAATATGGCGAAACCTGCACCTATCGCATCCGCGGCACGGCATTCTTGTATCACATGGTGCGCCGTTTGGTCGGGATGATGGTGATGGTGGGCAGGGGCAGACTGAGCGCGGACGAATTCGCGGAGATCTTGCGCAGCCGCGATCTGCAGCGAGCCAAGCGCCTGGCACCGCCACAGGGTTTGACGCTGGAGAGAGTGGGTTATCCGCCCGGAATTTGGGAAGCAGCAAAGGGCGAAAGCGCGACAGGCAGAGCCGGCGCAGCGCTGGAGGAACAACAATGAGGCAAGCAATACAGAAGACTACTGCGACAACGCCTGCTGATATTGAGCGGAGCTGGTTCGTGATCGACGCCCAGGGCATGACGCTCGGCCGCCTGGCATCCAAAGTGGCGCCGATCTTGCGCGGCAAGCACAAGCCCTACTTCACTTCGCATTTGGATACCGGCGATTATGTCATCATCGTCAACGCCGACAAAATCCATGTCACTGGCAAGCGACTCGACCAGAAGATCTATTATCGCCACACTGGCTATCCCGGCGGCTTGAAACAAATGACCCTGCGCGAGATGATGAGCCGCTTCCCCACGCGCGCGCTGCAATACGCCATCAAAGGCATGCTGCCCAAGGGTCCGCTGGGCAGGCAAATGGTTCGCAAACTCAAGATTTACGCGGGTGCCGACCATCCGCATCAGGCTCAGCAGCCACAAGCGCTCGAGCTCTAGGCGAGCGGCAAGGAGAACAGCATGTCAGCACAATATTACGAAGGCATCGGACGGCGCAAATCGGCATCGGCGCGCGTGCGGCTATTCCCGGGCGGCACAGGTCGTTTCATCATCAATGGCAAAGCAGGCGAAGATTACTTGCCGCGCTTTGGCGATATGCTGGTTTGCCTGGCACCCCTCACGCATATCGGGCAAGAGCGCAGCTATGATGTCTCCGTGCATGTCAATGGCGGCGGCATCACCGGGCAACGAGACGCCATCTTGCTGGGCGTGGCGCGCGCGCTGGAAAAGATCGACCCCGATCTGCGCGGCACCCTGAAGCGCGAGGGCTTCCTTTCGCGTGATGCCCGCGCCAAAGAACGCAAGAAACCCGGCTTGAAGCGCGCCCGCAAAGCGCCCACCTATACCAAGCGCTAGCTCGCCGGCGCAGACGCCGAATCCATTGGCGGTAAAAAAGGACTGCGTCATCTTCAGCAGCGCCAAAATCACCATTGTCGGCTTGGGTCCTGGCTCTCCCGAGTTGTTGACCCGTCGTGCTTGGCGCGCCCTGCAAGACGCCGACACGCTCTATCTGCGCACCAACAGCCATCCTGCCGTCCCCGAGCTGCCATGCACGGGGCAGTGCATCAGCTTTGACGACATCTACGCGGCATACGACCGCTTCGAAGATGTCTATGACCAGATCACGACGCGCCTGCTGGATGTTGTGCGGCGCGGCGAATCGGCGGTCTATGCTGTGCCCGGCGACCCGCTGGTGGGCGAAGCGACCGTCGCGCGCCTGTTGACCCTGGCTGCCCAGGAGAATCTGCAAGTCGAGATTATTCACGGCGTCAGTTTCATCGAGCCCTGTCTGGCCATGTTGGGGATAGATGCGCTGGATGGCTTGCAAGTCCTGGACGCGCTGGAAATCGCCGAAGCCTATCATCCGCCGATCAACCCAGCCCTGCCGGCGCTGTTGGCGCAAGTCTACAGCCGCGGGGTCGCTTCCAATCTCAAGCTGACCCTGATGAACCAGTACCCTGACACTTTTTCGGTCAAGTTGCTGCATGGTGCCGGCACAGACGAAGCGCTGGTGGAGGCGCTGCCCTTGTACGAGATCGACCGCAGCCCGTATATCGGCATTATGACCGCCCTATTTTTGCCGCAGTTGGACGAGTTCAGCAGCTTTTCGGCTTTGCAGAATATCATCGCTCATCTGCGCTCGCCCGTCGGTTGTCCGTGGGACCGGGAGCAGACGCACCAGTCGCTGCGCCCCTTTTTGATCGAAGAAGCCTACGAAGTGCTGGAGACCTTGGACGCCGATGATCCCGCTGCTCTGTGCGAAGAACTGGGCGACCTGCTGCTGCAAATCGTGCTGCATGCGCAAATCGCGGCGGATGATGGCGAATTCCAGATGGCGGATGTGCTGCGACAGCTCAACCAGAAGATGATTCGCCGACACCCGCATGTCTATGCCGATGCCGATGTGGCGGGCGACAGCGACGCAGTCACGCGCAATTGGGAAGACATCAAGCGCACAGAAAAAGCCGCGCGTGATGACGCCAGCCGCTCCATTCTCGATGGCATCCCCAGGCTGGCGCCGGCGCTGCTGGTGGCACATCGTTATTCGGCGCGCGTTGCAAAGATCGGTTTTGATTGGGAAGATGCCCAGGGCGTCATTGAAAAAGCACGCGAAGAATGGGGCGAAGTCTTTGCCGCCGAAAGCGATGAGGCGCGCGCGCTCGAAATCGGCGATCTGATCTTTGTGCTGGTGAATTGGCTGCGCTGGCTGGGCGTGGACGATCCCGAAAGCCTCATGCGCTCGATCAACGACAAGTTCTACAAGCGCTTCAGCTATGTCGAAGCGCAAACGCTGGCTCATGGGATGTCGCTCTCGGACATGTCGCTCGATCAGTTGGAAGCCTGGTGGCAGGAAGCCAAGCAACTGGAGAACTGATGTCGGCGCAGATGCTGCTGGAAGGGCGGTTGTCGATCCAGGCGGCGACGCGGCAACGTGGCAGTTGTGGGCGAGCGCCGCGGACTGACCCGTTCTGTGCTGCAGCGCGCCGATATACAGTTGCGCATCCCCTATGGGCGCGAGTTTGCTGGCTCGCTGGGCACAATCAGCGCAGCCGCCATCATCGCCTTTGAAGTCATGCGCCAACGCAGCTGAGCCGCCTGCGCCTGTCGCATTCTGGCAAGCTCTGCTAGTATGCTGGCAGAATCGCGACCAGCGAAAACAGGGAGATATTCGATGAAGGCGCTCATTCTTGCGGCGGGGCAGGGCACGCGCCTGCGCCCTGTCACCTTGACTATGCCCAAGTCGCTGGTGCCGGTCGCCAATCGCTGGCTGATCAGTTATGCCATAGACGCGCTCAAAAAAGCCGACTTGATTGATATTGGCATTGTGGTCAACAGCCTGGATTCGCCGATCGTCTCCAACCTGGGCGATGGCAGCGGACTGGGTGTGCATATCAGCTATATCGTCCAGGACGAGCAGCGCGGTCTGGCGCATGCGACGGCGCTATGCCAGGAATTCGTCGGCGATGAGCCATTCACTGTCTTCCTGGGCGACAATATCTTCCAGGACAAAATGACCAGCCTGCTGACCGGTTTTGCCGAATCGGACAACGAAGCCGCCGTGGTCTTGGGCAAAGTGCCCGATCCGACGCGCTTTGGCATCGCCGAGATCGAAAACGGGCGCATTGTGCGCGTGGTCGAAAAACCGCAGCAGCCGCTGTCCAACCTGGCGATCGCTGGTGTTTATCTCTTCCGCCCCTCCGTCTTCGATGCCATCAAGCGCATCAAGCCATCGGGACGCAACGAACTGGAAATCACGGATGCCATCCAGGTGCTCATCAGCGATGGCCACCCGGTTCAGTCCTATGAATTGAACGGCTGGTGGATCGACGCCGGCAAGCCAGATGCCATCATCATGGCGAACCAGTTGGTGTTGGAAGGACTGCCCTATATGCCCGCGCCCGAAAACAGCGACCAGATCGAGGGCGACAGCGAAGTTTCTCACCGAGTTCTGATCGGTCGCAACAGCCGCATCATCAACAGCGTCGTCCGCGGTCCGGTCATCATCGGCACCGACACGGTCATCAGCGACAGCTATGTCGGTCCCTATACATCGCTGGGCGACAATGTGGTGGTTGCTGGCAGCGAGATAGAAGCCAGCATCGTGATGAAGAATTGCGAGATTCGCAACATCATCGGGCGCATCGACCGCAGCCTGCTGGCCGACAACGCGCGCGTATTCGCCGCCACGCATATGCCCGACGCCCATCGCTTCGTGCTGGCAGAAAACAGCTATGTGCAATTCTAGGCTGCGCGAGCCGCTGCCGTTACTGCAAAGGACGCGGCGGCAACAGGTTATGCGCCTGCAAATAGGTTTCGGGCGGTCCCTGCCAGCCATAGCGCTGCAGATCGACCTTGCCGCCGCGATCAAATCGCACGCCTTCGCCCTCCAGCAGTCGCCTCTGTTCGGAGGCTTGTGGGCTGCCCGGCGGAAAGCTGATGCGCCCCTGGCTGTTGATGACGCGCTGCCAGGGTATCGCTATGCCTCGCGGCGATTTGCGCATTGCCGTGCCCACCCAGCGTGGCGCAAGCCGGCGCATGGTTTCTGGATCGTCATAAGCGGCGGGCGGCAGCATAGAAGCGATCTGGCCATAGCTGCTGACTCTGCCCGGCGGGATCTGCCGCACTATATCCCGGACTGTGGCGAAGAAAACTTGAGGATTAGGTGGGTTGAACATGATGCGCTTGAGCGGGCTGACCATTGCGACAACCAATATGCGCCAGATGGTGCGCTTCTACAATGCTGTTTTTGACGCGCGCCTGAAAGCCACAGTGCACATCGGCGACGAGCAATTTTATGGCGGCAAGATCGGCGCGCTGGAACTGACGCTCTGCCCCAACGCAATCGCCGGCGTGGTCGCCCAACAAAATCGGCAGCAGTTGCGCTTTGCCGTGCGCGATATCGAGCGGGCGATGCAACGGGGCTTGGCTTGTCATGGCAGCGAGATCAACCCGATTGACGAATACAAAGGCGCCAAAGTGGCATCGCTGGCCGACCCCGATGGCAACACAATCGAATTCGTGCAGGCTGGTGTCATAACACCGCTTCAGGATGCTACTTGCCGCATCTGCTCGGGCGTCGGCGCATAATTGCCCAAGTGGCGGACGACGATGCCGCTGGCGATATTGGCGAGCCCGACCGCATCGCGCGCCGACAAGCCGCCCGCCAGCCCCAGCGTGATGGTGGCGATGGCTGTATCGCCCGCCCCCACTGTATCATATACATCGCTGACACGCGGCGCTGGACACTTGTCTGCCCGGCCTGCCTCTGCCCATGTCGCGCCCTGTCCGCCGCGCGTGATGATGGTCGCCAACCGGATGCCCAGCCGCTCGTGCAAGTCCAGCGCGCCCTGCCTGAATGCAGCATCGCTCCTCAGATCGCGGTTCAGCGCCTGCCTGGCATCGTCGGCGTTGCATTTGATGACATCCAGCCCGGCGAAAATCTCAAAGTCGCCTTGGACATCGGCAGTCAACAGCACATCGTTCGCCGCGCACAACCGCCGCAGCCGGCCGACAAGCGATGGCGTCAGCAAGCCGCCATGATAATGAGATAGCAGCGCCGCATCGGCCGTGCCGATTTGCCCGATGACGAACTCGTTGATTTCGGCTTCGGTCTCGGCATTGATAGGCGCGCGCGTCAAGGTGTCAATGCGCGCGATCTGCTGCGGAAAACGCAGGCCCATCTGCGCCAGGATGCGCGTCTTCACAGTGGTAGGACGCCCTGCGCAGGTGATCACGCCGCTGTCTATGCCGCCCGCCTGCAAGATGCCCCGCAATCGTTGACCCGCCTCGTCAGCGCCAACCACGCCGACTTGGATGGCCTGGCTGCCCAGCGCGACGATATTTGCGGCCGGATTGGCAGCGCCGCCCGCGATATAGTGCCTGGATTCAAACTCCAGCACGGGCACAGGCGCTTCTCGACTCATGCGCGTTGCTGTGCCGGTGATATATTCATCCAGCATCACATCGCCGATAACCAGCACTTTTTTTCCCGCCAATTGCGGAATGCACTCAGCCAGAGCCATCGACATGCTTGTGCGCTCGCTTGGTATTGTCTGTCAAAGAGTGTACATCAGTCGCTCGCCAAACCGCGAAAACGAAGCGGGGCAGCCGCAGCATGCGCCTCAACCGCCAGGGTTGCCGCACCAGCCGATACAGCCATTCCAAGCCACGATCTTGCATCCAGCGGGGCGCGCGCGGCATAAAGCCAGCAACAAAGTCGAGCGAGCCGCCAACCCCCATCGCCATCGAAACCTGCAGGCGCGGCAAGTTGCGGGCGATCCATTTGTCTTGCCGTGGCGCGCCATAGGCTACGAAAAGGATATCGGCGCGGCTGGCATTGACCCTCGCAACGATGTCGTCTTCTTCGGCTGCGGCGGGGCTGCCGGCATAGCTGCCAACGATCTGCAGTTCCGGATAAGTCTTCTGGAGGACTGTCGCGGCACGCTCGGCAATGCCTGGCGCTGCGCCCAGCAGAAATATCCGCCAGCCATGTTGCGCGGCCGCCTGCGCAATGCGTGGCACGCCGTCCGAACCCGTAACCCGCTCGGGCAAGGCGAATCCCCTGCGCCGACAAGCCCAAAGCAAGCCCGCGCCATCTGGCACGCACAGCGCCGCCCGCTGCAGAATGCCCAGAAATATCGGGTCGCCCTGCGCGATCATGATGAATTCAGGATTCACAGTGCAGACCTGCCGCGCGCCACCGCCAGCGTCTATCCAGCTTGCGATTAAAGCGAGGAAGTCGCTATAGGAAACCGCATCGACCGGCACGCCCAGTACATTGAGTCGCCTGTTGGCGCCGCGCTCGACCGGCAGCGTTTGCGTCCGAGGCGGTTCGCGCCCAGCCAACAGTTCCAGCGCGGTCGCAAAGGCACGCGAGGGGCGAAGCAATTTCATGCAGGTGCGGGCGGCACAGCCTTCGCGCGCGCCAATTGACTGACCGACATAGCTGCAGGGACTGCAAGCGACTCGGCTGCGAAGCACTGCCGAGAGCCCGTCCATTGCCCAGGGCTGCCAGGCGCTGGCATTGCTGGGACCGAAGAAACTCAAAACGGGCGTGCCGACAGCCGCTGCCAGGTGCATGACGCCGCTGTCCGCGCCAACGAACAGGTCGGCATGGGCGATGACATCCGCTAACTGCGGAAGGCTGGTCTTGCCGGTGAGGTCGATATGCGGGCTTTCCAGCGACTCGGCAAGTTCCTGCCCGCAATCGTCTTTTTGCCCGACGACCACGATGCTCGCCCCACTTTTTTCTTGTAATTGCCGCGCCAGCTCGGCAAACAGCTGCACATCCCAGCGCCGCGCCGGGCTGTAACCGCCGCTGCCGGCATGCATGACGACGATGGGCGAAGCGAGCGAATCGCGCAGCTTGTGATGCGCCTGCCGCCGCACTTGAGCCGGTCGCGGTCGACTGCAAGCGCCCAACAAACCAACCAGATCCAGCCAGTATTGCGCTTGATGCCGCGCGCCGAATCCTTCGTCAGGCAGCGAATCGGTTAAGAAGCCCGCCGTGCCATTCTGCAAGCCGATGATGCGCCTCGCCCCGCTGGCTCTGGCAATCAGCCGAAACTTCCACAAGCCCGCGCGCAAAGTGAAATGATGGAAGAAAACCAGCATGTCGTAGCGTTTTCGCTTTATCCGCAGCAGCAGCAGTAGGTTGTCAGGCGCAAACATAGCGCGACTGGCGCTCTTGCCAGCCCGGTAAAAAGACAGCGCTTCGTTCACCAGCCCGTCAGGCAAAATCGGCAGCGCCTGTGTGGCTGCCAGCAGGTCAATGACTGCATGGGGATGCGCTTCTCGCAAGGCAGCGATAGCCGGCGTCGTCAAAACGAGATCGCCAATATCGGCCAGCTGCACCAGGAGAATTCGTTCGTATCTCATAATCGTCGATTCTAGCGCAGGTCCGCGCCCAGCTCTGCGAAGGCATCCAGCACCTGCAAGGCGGCCGCATCCCAGTTGAAGCGCTGCGCCCGCATGCGTCCATGCGCGCCGAGATCGCTGCGCAGCTTCTCGTCTTCGCTGATTCGCCGCATGGCATCCGCGATATCATTTATATCCAGCGGATCCACCAGGATGCCACAATCACCAACCAGCTCGGGCAGGCTGGATGTGCTGCTGGCGATAACCGGTGTGCCGCAATGCATCGCTTCGACAACCGGGAAGCCGAAGCCTTCATGCAGGCTGGGGAAAACCAATGCCAGCGCGCCAGCCAACAGAGGCGCTTTGTCGGATTCGTCGATGTAGCCGGTGTGCCGCAGGCTGCTCGCGCCGTCCAGCCAGCGTTCATCGAAGAGCCAGCCGCGTCCGCCCGCCAGCACGAGCGCCGTTTCTTCGTCGCCTGTCGCAGCTTGCCACTGCGCGAATGCCCGCACGAGTCGCGCGATATTCTTGCGCGGCTGCAAAGTGCCCAAGAACAGAAAATAACGCTGCGGCAATTGGTATTTCCTGCGCACAGCCTGAATCTCGTCTGGCTTTGCGACCAGCGGCGCAGCTTCCACGCCCGGATAGACCACGCGGATTTTTTGGCGCGGCGTCGCATAGAAGCGCGCCAGGTCATCAGCGGTGGCGTGACTATCGGCCAGCACGATGCTCGCTCGCGCCTGGCTGTAGCGGGTGGTCGTATCGAGATAGAGCCGCTGCCTGATCGGGTGCGCGCCGGGAAAATGCTTGTAGCCCAGGTCGTGCGCCGTGACGATTGCTTTGCCGGGGAAGGCAAAAGGCAGCGTGTGCGCTGGCACAAACAGGATGTCGGGACGCCGCCTCCAGAGCGCCGCAGCCAAACGAAGATGCGTCCATAATCGTGGCAGCGGGATGACGACTTGCTCGACATGCCTGGAGCGATGAAAAAGCCCGGCCGGCGGATTATCACGAAAGTAAAGGCGAAAGTGAAAAGGCTGCGCCAAGCCTTCGTTGGCAAGAATCAGCGCATGAATCAGGCGCAGGGCGTAAGTTTCGGTGCCAGTCGGCTGGACGGCGGTGGCGCGGCTGGCGTCAATGGCGATGCGCAGGCTCACAAGCCGATGATGTGGCTGCCATCCCCATTGCGGAAGACATGCCGCGTATCCACGATCAGTTGGCTGTGGCGGCGCACGGCTTTCCAATCTGTGGCGGAGTGGTCGGTTGCGATGACGACGCAATGCGCATCTCGCAGCAGTTCATGGCAGAATGGCACAGAGCGCAGCATGACATCGCTTTCCAGGCGCACTTGCGGCACATGCGGGTCGTGATAGCAGACATCGGCACCGCGTTGTCGCAGCAGGCTGAGGATATCCAGCGCCGGGCTTTCACGCACATCATCGACATCGCGCTTGTAGGCCACGCCCAAAATCACCACCCGCGAGCCACGCACCGACCGCTCCAGGTTGTTCAGCGCTTCGGTGATCTTGTCCAGCACATAAAAAGGCATGGATGTATTGATCTCGCTGGCCAGTTCAATGAAGCGCGCATTGTAATTCAATGTCTTCAGCTTCCAGCTCAAATAATGCGGGTCGACCGGGATGCAGTGACCGCCCAAACCCGGACCAGGATAAAATGGCATATAGCCGAAAGGCTTGCTGGCGGCAGCTTGAATGACCTCCCAGACATCGACATCCAGCTTGTCGCACATCAGCGCCATCTCGTTGACCAAGCCGATATTCACCGCGCGGAAGGTATTTTCCAGCAATTTCACCATCTCGGCAGCGGTCGGCGAAGACACCGGCACCACGCGTTCGACAGCCGATTCATAGAGCGCTGCGGCGACCTGACTGCAGGCTGCGGTGATGCCACCCACGACCTTGGGCGTATTGCGCACCGTGAAATCGCTGTTGCCTGGGTCGATGCGCTCTGGCGAATAGGCGATGAACACATCTTCGCCCAGCGCGAGGTCGTCGCCGGCGATGCGCGGCACGATGATCTCTTCGGTTGTGCCGGGGTAGGTGGTGCTTTCCAGCACGATGAGCATGCCCGGACGGCGAATCTGCGCGATGGATTGCGCCGCCTGGATGATGTACGACATATCGGGGTCGCCCGTCTTGCGCAGCGGAGTCGGCACGCAAATGCTGATGGCATCGACTGTCCGCAATTCGTCGTAGCTGGCAGCCGCGCGCAATCGTCCCGCAGAGACCAGGTCTGCCAGCCGCGCATCTGGCACATCGGCGATATAGCTGCGCCCGGCATTGATGCCCGCCACTTTTTCCGCAGTCACATCCACGCCCAGCACGCAAAAGCCCGCCTCGGCGAATTCGACAGCCAGCGGCAAGCCGACATAGCCCAAGCCGACGATGCCGATTTGCGCCGTGCGCGCCGCGATTTTTGCGAGCAATTCTTTCTGACGATTCATGTTTCACCAGTGCGGTTGACGAGTCGCCGCAATTATAATACGCGTCCAGCCTGCTCTACAGGTAGAAATCAGCGGATGCCGCTGCGGACGAAACTCTCGACAAATTGACGTTGAAAGAGCAGCGCCCAATTAAGCCTGGGTTATGGGAAAATGACCGATCGTTAAGTCTTGCGGCGGGCGTCAGGCGTTGCCGGTTATACGCCGACATCCCGCCGTTCATAGCGAAGCAGCGATGCGCCAAACATAACCAGCGACAGCGCGAGATAACCAGCGATGTGCGGCCAGATAAAGCCATCGCGCAGGATATTGACCGCGTTGTAATAGCTGAAGAAGGACACCGTGCCCAGTTGTTCTGCCACTGTGCCTTCGGCTGCCAGGCCGATAGTCTGCAGGCTAAAACTGGCGACCACAAAGGCGGTTATCATGCCCAGCGCCACCCTGCGCCGCCGCGCCACCGCCGCCACAAGCATGGTCGCCGCCATGACGAAAATCATCAGCGGGATCAAATAGAAAGTCACTTCTGTCAGCCGTTCCACTTCCATTTCGACATTGCCCAGGCTCGCGCCGATTCCCACGCCCAGATAGATCAGCACGACAACCCCGACGATGCTGACGCAATAGGCAAAAAACTTCTCGACCAGCACCTGAGCGCGGCTCAATGGCAAACTGAGCAGCACATCCATGATGCCATTGTCTTCTTCTTCGGCGGTGATGCGCATGCCCATGACGACCGGATACACCGCGAAGATGAGCGCCGACTTGCCAAAAAAGCCGATCGCGACGAAGCCCTCGTTGGTGGCGAAGACCTCCAGATCGCGCCCGACGCCGGTCATTGCCAAAATGAAGGGCGGGAAGCTTTCCAGCAGGCTCTTCATATCCTGCATATCAAAAAGCGGCACCATCAGCACCACCAGCATCGCCAGCGCAGCCAAGCCAAGGCCCCAGCCGAGCATCTGCTTCCAGGTCTGTTTGAAAGTTTCAATGAATACGGTGCCTGTCATGCGCTGCTCCTAGATTCCAATATCGCGACGGTCAAACAAGTGCGCGGAAAGCGCGAAGCCAATGCCGGCAACCGCCAGCAGCCCCAGCGCGTCAACCGGCTCGTATTCGCCAGCAACGATGCTTTCGCCGCCAACATGCGAAAAATACGACAGCCCCTGCAGCAAATCCGCGATTGCGCCGCTGGCTGCGCTGCCAATGATGTTAAACATATAGCTGCCGATGACAAATACCGTGACAGCAGCAACGGCGGCGATGCGCCGGCGAAATAGCGAGGACAGCAGCACAGTCGCCGTGATCACGATCAGCGCGCCGGGATAAACAGCCAGGATACTGCCGAAGATGATGCCGATATCCGCGTCGATGCCCAGCCCGATGGCGGTCAATGTGGGCAGCAGCGCCGTGATCAACACAATGCCAAATGCCAGCAGCGCATAAGCCAGCCACTTTTCCAGCAAAAATGCGCGCCGCGAGATCGGCAGAGACAGGACGACATCCAGGATGCCCGACTGCTCTTCGTTGGCTGTGATGGCCAAACCAGCCATTACCGCATACACCGAAAGAAAGAGCGCCAATTCGCTCGCCAGAATGGTGACCACCCAGCCTTCGGCCGACCGGAAGAGCTCTGCGCCAGACGCGCCAAAGGCAGTCAGCAGCGCCGGGGGCAGCGACTCGAACAAGTCGGCATATCCCTGCACAATATCCGAATTTGAGGCGATGAAGACGATGTACACGCCCAGCAAGCCCAAACCCAAGCCCCAATAGAGCATTTGCTTCCAGGCTGTGCGCAGCGTGTTGCCAATGATGACGCCGCTCATGCGTTGTCTCCTTCGCCGCTGTAATATGCCAGGAATATGTCTTCCAGCGATGGCTCTTCAATATGCAGCTGCTCGACATAGCCAGCGCCAATCGTGCGCAGCAGCGGGTCGAAGTCGCCCTGCAGGCGCATCCGGGCATGCGGACCATCGGCGTTGAACTCGCTCACGGTCCGCAAGTTTCGCAAACCCTGCGCCACTTCGGCTGGCACATCGCCGCGGAATTGCACATGCACCCAGCGGAACTTGACATCGGTGAGGGCCTCCACGGACTGCACAGCTTTCAGGTCGCCGTCGCGCAGGATGCCGACGCGGTCGCAAATGGCTTGCACTTCGCTGAGCACATGCGACGACAAAAACACAGTCTTGCCCTTGTCGCGGTATTCATTCATCAATTCATGAAAAGTCTGCTGAACCAAGGGGTCGAGGCCGCTGGTCGGCTCATCCAGGATGAGCAGATCGGGGGAATGCATCATGGCGATGACCAAGCCCAGCTTGCGTTTGTTGCCAGAAGACAGGCCGCGCACCTTTTTGCTGGCATCCAGCTTCAGCCGCGCAGCCAGTTCTTCGGCTTGCTTGACGATGCGCTTGATATCACCGCGCACGCTGGCGATATAGTGGATGACTTGCGCGCCGCTTCGTCCCTGCCACAAGCTGAGCTCACCCGGCAAGAAGCCAATGCGCTGATGCAGTTCCACACTCTGCTGGCGTACATCCATGCCAAAAATGGTCGCGCTGCCGCTGCTGGGCCGGATCAGGTCGAGCAGCACGCGAATGGTGGTCGTCTTGCCAGCGCCGTTAGGACCAAGATAGCCGAATATCTCGCCGGGCTGTACTTGCAGAGTCAACTTGTCCAGCGCGACGGTGGCTTTGCTGCCGCTGCCATAAATCTTGGACAGTCCCTTGATGTCTATCACCGGCGATGCCGCCATCCAAAACTCCTTGCTGCCGCAGATCTGCTATCGGAATGCTGCCATTGCGCTGTGCAACCTGCAAAGAGTATAGACCCCGCGCAAAGCGGCTGTCAAATCGCAGCTGACCCCCACTATTTGGGGTGTATCGTGTCTGCGCCACCCAGGTAGGGACGCAGCGCCTCGGGGATGACGACGCTGCCGTCTGCCTGCTGGTTGTTCTCCAAAATGGCGATCAGCGAGCGTGGAGTGGCCAGCCCGCTGCCGTTCAGCGTGTGCAAATATCGCGTTTTGCGGCTGCCGCGCGGATAATAGCGCAGCCCCGCCCGCCGCGCCTGGAAGTCTTCGGTGTTGCTGCAAGAGCTGACTTCCAGCCATTCGCCACAACCCGGCGACCACATTTCGATGTCGTATTTCTTGCTCGCGCTGAAACCGAGATCGCCCGAGACAATCTCCAGGCGTCGGTGAGGGATATCCAGCGCAGCGCAGATTCCCTCGGCTTGCTGTGTCATGGCTTCCAGCACATCATAACTATCATCAGGCGTGGTGAACTGGTACATCTCCACTTTTTCGAACTGGTGCACGCGCTTGATGCCGCGCACATCCCGCCCGGCGCTGGCTTTCTCGCTGCGGAAGCATGGCGTGTGCGCCACATAGCGCAATGGCAGCTGCGCTTCTTCCAGAATCTCTTCGCGATGCAGGTTGGTGATGGCGACTTCGGATGTGGGCAACAAGTATTTGTCGCCATCGGCTACGGGATAGACCGTGTCCTGGAACTTGGGGAATTGCGCGCTGCCATAGAGCATCTGCCCGTGCACGATATAAGGCAGGTAAAGCTCCTCATAGCCATTCGCGCGCGCCGTATCCAGGAAGAAGCTGATCAAAGCCCGCTGCAAACGCGCGCCCCAGCCAGTCAGCACATAATAGCGGCTGCCCGACAACTTGACGCCGCGCTCAAAGTCGATGATGCCCAGCGCTGGTCCCAGTTCCCAATGCGGCTTGGGCTCAAAGTCGAATTCACGAAACTCGCCAACCGGCGCGCCAGGGATGTTGTCGTCTTCGCCCGGGAAGACCGGCACGCTTTCATGAGGCAGGTTGGGCAGCCAGGACATCTCCGCCTGCAAATCGGCTTCGATTGTCTTGGCGCGCGCATAGCCGGCTTCGATGCTTTCGCCCATGCTTTTTAACGCGGAGATCAATTCCTTGAAGGCGAGATCGGCATCCATATCGCTTTGGCTTGGTGGCGCGCTGCCATCCATGAGCGCCAACGCCGCCTCAAAGTCTCCGCTGCGGATTGCCCGGCTGGCGCTGCCGGCGCGTTGGGTTTTCTCGGCGGGCGTCATGGATTTGCTGCCACGCAATTTGCCCATGGCGCGATTCAGCTTGTTGCGGGCGGCTTGCGCGGTTTCGCATTGCGTGCGAGTTTGACGGCGGTCGGCATCCATCTCAATAATGCGGTCGATGCGCGCCGGGGCGGACTCCTCACCCAGCTTGGCGATTTGCGCTTTGACCCAATCCGGTCGCGAGCGAATCAACGCGATATCAAGCATGGTCTTCGGTTCTCCCTTGTTGTGTATCGTGCAACCAGGCTGGAGCATCGTCGGGCGGCGGCTTGCGCAGATCTCGCAGGAAGCGCCGGCCCGCCAACAGCGCGCCCAGCGCCAGACTGAGCACAACCAGCAGGTCGAAGAATTGCGGCGTCAGCAGCTCGGTCATGCCTTCGCGCCCGCTTGCAGGGAAGTCCAGAACTGCGCCAGGTCGATCTCCTGAAGTTCATCTTCCACGCGGTAGAAGCCCGACTCGGTCATCACATACAGCGCGCCAGCAAATGCCCGGTCGATATTCCGCAGTTGCGGCAGCGCGCCTTTCAGCGCATTCGCCATACGGAACTCGACGCCGATCCCGCATTTGGGCAGCAGCAGCCCCAGCACCCGTTTCTTGCTCCCCAGCGGCACATCGAGCTGGTATTCCAGTTCGCGCACAGCCGCATCCAGCATGAATTGTCCGCGCAGGTCGCGCTCGGAAGGGGCTGGCGCGCGCAGATGCGGATACAGCAGCACATCGCGGATGCTCACCTGGTCGGTCAGCAGCATGACCAGGCGGTCGACGCCTGCGCCAAAGCCACCATTGGGCGGCATGCCATAGCGCATCGCATTGAGATAATCCTCGTCCAGCGGCGTGGTCTCATCGGCTTCATCGGCGTAGAGCCGCTTCATCTCTACAAAGCGCGCCTGTTGATCGCGGGGGTCGTTGAGCTCGGTGAAGGCGTTGCCCATCTCCATGCCGGCGATGAAGAATTCAAAGCGCTCGGTGTGGCTTTCGATGTAACGCCGCTCTTTTTCTTCACCAATCGATTCGGCGCTGCCCAGCCGCTTGGCAAACGGCGACATATCGCGCGGATAGTCCTTGATTATGGTCGGCTGGATGAGGTGCGGCTCAATGTGGTCGCCCAGCAAGCGCTCGACGATCATGCGTCCCCAAGTGTCGTCCGCGTCCAGCCCATCCGCCAGCCCGCGGGTTTGCAGATAGGCGTTTAGCGATTCGCTGGTCGGATAATCCATATAGTCGAAACCCAGCAGTTCCTGCACAGCTTCGCGGATGCTGAGTCGCTTCCAGGGCGGCGACAGGTCGATTTCGCGCCCCTGATAGACGATCTGCGCGCTGCCCGTCACCTGCTCGGCGCAGCAGGCGAACATGCGCTCGGTGATGTCCATCACGCCGGCGTAGTCGATATAGGCTTTGTAAAACTCCAGCATGGTGAATTCGGTATTGTGCTTGTAGCTGACGCCCTCGTTGCGGAAGTCGCGCCCGATTTCGTAAACCGCGTCATATCCGCCGACCAGCAGCCGCTTCAGATACAGCTCAAAGCTGATGCGCAGGTACAAATCCTGATGCAGCTGGTTGTGATGCGTGGTGAAAGGCCGCGCCGCCGCGCCGCCATACAGGGGCTGCAAAATCGGCGTTTCCACCTCCAGCATGCCTTCCGCATCCAGGAAGTTTCGCAGCGCCGTGATTGTGCGCGCCCGCTTCACAAAAACATCCCGCACCGGCTTGTTCACAGCCAGATCCGCATAGCGCTGGCGATAGCGCATTTCTGTGTCTTTGAACTCGCCATATTCGACCAGCGCGCCATCATCCAGCCGTCGCTCTTTGACGACAGGCAGCGGGCTAAGCGACTTGGCCAGCAGGCGCAGTTGACGAACATTGACGCTGATCTCGCCGGTTCGCGTGCGCATCATCTCGCCGCGCGCTTCGACAAAATCATCGACATCGATCAGCTTGCGGCGGATGCGTTCATACATTTCCGCGCCCAGCGTGTTGACGCGCAGAAAGAGCTGCACGCGCCCGCTTTCGTCTTCGATGTGGGCGAAAGACAGCTTGCCTTTGGTATTGAGTCGGCGAATGCGCCCTAGCAGCGTTACTTCAACAGCCTGTTCAGCCGATTCGCTGGCGATAAATGCCTCGACCGCCTGAGCGATGCGATGCGTGCGTTGTGTGCGGGCCGGGTAGAGCGGCACGCCAGCTTCTGCCAGGCGCGCTGCTTTTTCCAGCCGCTCCCGCTCCAATTTGTTGGGTTGCCACATCCGGGCGCTGTCTCCAGCCAGTGGGCGCTTGCGGCGCAAACGATAGTATAGGATGCGCCGAAATTACAGGTGGAATCGCGCTGTGACAAATTGCGGGAATTGGCGCTTGCAATTTGAAACGAGCCGCCTATGCTTGCGCGAGCGTGAAGATGTGCGTGGATTGCATTTTGTATGCAAGACGCTGAGGAAGCTCAGCCTGCCGAGCGCTGGCTCGTCACTCTGGTTGTGGTGGCGCTGGCGCAGGCGCTTGGCACTGGTGGCATTACCTTTTTTTACCCCTTTTTGCCGCTCTACATTCAGACGCTGCGCGATGCCCACTTCGTTAGTCCCGATCTGTTGGCTGGCTTGGTGATCGCGGCGGGTTTTGGCTTGCGCGCGGTCTTTGCCCCGGTCGCCATCTATTACCTGGCCATGCTTGTGATCGGCGCGCAATTCCTGCCTGCGCCAAAACGCAAGCGGCTGCGTTTGATACCCATGCTATCGAGGTGAGTTGATTATGGCACGAGTCTTTGCGCTGCGAGCAAATGCCCATCGGTCGGCGCTGCCCTTCATCACCAACTGGAAGTTCACGCTGAGCGTGGTCTTTGTCTCGCAGGTGCTGTCGGCGGTCGGTTTTTCGATGATATTTCCTTTCTTGCCGCTCTACATCGCTGAACTGGGCAGCGCCGGCGGGCACAGCACAGAATTGCTGGCGGGCTTGGTCATCTCGGTGCAAGGCTTGACCATGATGTTCACCGCGCCGTTGTGGGGCGCAGTCGCCGATCGCTTCGGACGCAAGAAGATGATCATGCGGGCGATGTTTGGCGGCGGCATCACGCTGGCGATGATGGCTTTTGTGCAATCGGCCGAGCAGCTGATCCTGGTGCGGGCGCTGCAAGGCTTGGTGACGGGCACAGTCTCGGCGAACAACGCGCTGGTGGCTTCGGTCGCGCCTCGCAGCCGCGTCGGATTCGCCATGGGCACGCTGCAAGTTGGCTTGTGGGCTGGCGTGGCGGTGGGTCCAGTGCTGGGCGGCGTGCTGGCAGATCTGTTCGGCTACAGCATGCCCTTTCTGTTGACAGCCGGGTTGCTCGGCGCGGGCGGGCTGATCGTGCTGCTGGGCATCAGCGAAGATTTCACACCGCCACCACACCAGGCGCATTTTGCCATGGGCGCGATGGTGCGCGGCTGGCGCGACATTCTGGCGACCTCGGGGGTCAGCCTGCTGTTCTTCATGCGTTTTTTGGCTGGTTTGGCGCGCACGGTCATCATTCCAATCGCGCCGCTCTTCGTTGTCTCGCTGATTGCCAGCGACGCCGCCAGCAGCAATACCTACGCGGGCTTGGTCATGGCAGCTTCGGCAGCGACATCGACGCTTGGCGCAGTCTACTTGGGCAACTTGGGCGACCGCATCAGCCATCGCAAGGTGCTTCTGTTCAGCGCTGTGGCCGCCACCCTCCTCTACCTGCCACAAGCCTTCGTGGCCGATATCTGGCAGCTGCTGATTCTGCAGGGCTTGGCAGGATTTGCGGCCGGCGGCATCGTGGCAGCGCCCAGCGCATTGCTTTCGCGCTTCACCAGCAAAGAGACAGCTGGCGCGGTCTATGGCTTGGACAATTCGGTCATCAGCGGATCGCGAGCGGCGGCGCCCCTGGTCGGCGCATCGGTGGCGATTCTGCTGGGCATGCGCGGCACTTTCTTTGCGGCGGCGCTGGTCTTCGCTTTGATCGCCCTGGTAACCTGGCGTCTGCTGCCCTCGGATGGCGAAAGTCGCGCGCGCTGACATTGCGCTGGTTGCGCCCAAGCCGCCAAACGCTATAATGCGCGCATGCCAGCCAAGCGTGATCCTCTCGCCAAAGTCGATAATTTGCCTGCGCGCGCCGCCAAATATGCGCCTGTGTCCGCTGCTTTGACAGCTGTCTATGGTCAACTGGACTGGTCGCGGAATCAGGATGGCATGGACGAACTGGTCAGCTGCATCCTCAGCCAGAGCACCACCGACACCAACCGCGACCGCGCCTTCGCGCGCCTGAAAGAGCGTTACGATGATTGGGCGGCAGTTCGCTTCGCCGACCTTGAGGAGTTGATCGAGGTGACTCGGCCAGCGGGCTTGGCGAACCAGAAAGCGCCGCGCATTCAAGAGGCGCTGGGCGCAATCCACGACCACGCTGGCGAATACAGCATCGACTTTCTGGAGACGATGTCGCTGGCGGACGCCAAAGCCTGGCTGGTCTCGCTGCGCGGCATCGGTCCCAAGACAGCCGCCATCGTGCTGTGCTTCGCATATGGCAGACCGGCTTTTCCGGTCGACACGCATGTCTTCCGCGTCGGCAAGCGCATCGGCTTTCTGCCCGCCAGGATCTCCGCCGACAACGCGCATCCGGTGATGGAGGCGATCACGCCGCCAGACGACTATTATCAATTTCACATCCAGCTGATCCAGCATGGGCGCGATACTTGCCATGCGCGAACGCCAGCCTGCGAACGCTGCCCGATTACTGCGCACTGCGACTATTTCGCCGCGCTCGACTGAGAATTGCGAGGGCTCACTTGGCAGAAACCAGCCAGTCTCATGTCATCATTTCGCCGCATTTTGATGATGGCGTCTTCAGTTGCGGAGGCATGGCGAATCAACTGCGCAGGGCTGGGCACAACGTTACCATCGTGACCATGATGGGCGGCGTGCGCGAAGGCGCTGCGCCAGACACGCCGATTCTGCGCGACTTGCTGCGGCGTTGGGAGGCGGGCGTCGACCCCCTGCGGCATCGGCAGCTGGAAGATGAGCGGGCTGCGCAGGCTCTTGGCGTTGAGTTTTCGCATATTCCGCTGACCGATTGCGTCTATCGCGTGGTCGATGGCACGGCGCTGTATCCATCGGAGGAATCGCTCTTTGGCGAAGTGCATGCTGCCGACTTCGCGCCGCGTCTGCTGCAGGGCATTGGCGTGCCGCAGATCAGCGACAGCACGACCGTCTACCTGCCACTGGCTGTCGGGCATCATGTCGATCATCAGATTGTGCTGGACTGGGGGCTGAGCCAAATCGCCGAGAATCCCGGGCGCTGGTCGCTGCGCTTTTATGCCGAATACCCCTATTCCAACGCCGACAAATCCACCGAGATCGCTTTGGACGCTCTGGGAATGGCGCTGCGGTCGGCTGATTACACGCTGGGCGAGGCTGATATGCGCGCGAAGCTGACTGCCATCGCTTGTTATCATTCGCAAATCAGCACTTTCTGGCAAGATCTGCGGGATATGGAAGCGGATGTGCGCCGCGCCTTCACCGACCCGCAGACTGGCGCTTATGTCGAGCGCATGTGGCAGCCCGACTCATAGCTCGCTGCAATCCCAGAAGAAGCCGCATTTTGGACACAGCACTTTGCAGCGCCGCCGCAGCACCGGGCTGTTGCAAGCCGGGCAGACGCTGCTGAGCGTGAAGTTGCTGATGGGTGCTGGTGGCGACTGGGCATAGATGCGGGTTGTTTTGGGCGGCTGGGGCTTCTTTGGGGGCATCGGCTGGTTTTTCATCTTTGGTGCGCGGGGCTGGCGGGGAGAGGCGACGGTGGGATTCGAACCCACGAATGAAGGTTTTGCAAACCTCTGCCTTACCACTTGGCTACGTCGCCCGATTCGCGGCAATTCTACCAGCGCGCTCTGCCGAATTTCAAGTGGCATTTACGATTGCTCGTTGTCAGGCGTCCAGCCAAATGGCAAGTCTTCGTCTGGCACATCGACCAATTCTCTGCGCTCGATACTAGGCAATGTCTCTTCTGCCGGCGCTGTTGCGCGCCTCGCCAAACGCCGCAATTCACGCGCGTAAACGATGGCATTGTCATACCCATCGGCGAGCGCCAGTTGCGCAACGCCCCGCGCCAGCAGCTCGACAGCCAGGGGCGCGGCATTCCCCAGCCCCAGCCATGCCAGCGGCGGCAGCCCGCCCAGCCGGGTCAAAAAGCGGAAGAACAAGGCTCGGTCTTGATCGCGGGCATACAGCAGTGGCGCTCGTACAATCGTCGTCCGCAATCCGCTGCGCCGCAGATGCGTTTCCGCCGCTCGTTTGGAATGAATGTAGCCGCGGTTCAGCCATGGCGCTCGCGACCCGCTGATGAAAATGAGCCGCCCGACGCCATCGCTGATGCACATGTTGGCGACATTTCGGGCAGAAACGAGATTGAGCCGCTCGAACGATGCCCCGCGCGCCGGATCGTCGGTGAGGCTGCCGATGGTGTGGATGACCGCTGCATGTCCGCGCGCCTGGCCTCGCAAACTGCCCGGACTCCACACATCCGCTCGCGACCAGCGCGTGTGACGCGACAACTGCCCCAGCTTTTCTTCTGCGCCAGGCTGCACCAGCAGACTCACAGCCAGACCTTCTGCCAGCAAAGCCACGGCGATATAGTCGCCCAGAAAGCTGCCGCCGCCCGTAACCAGGATGCTGCGCGCGCCTCGTGCCATATCCGCGCTTCTATGCCTTTCCGCTTACCCTGCGCATTGCATTGGTTTCCGCTACTCTAATCTGATGTTTGCAGTATACTAATTTGTACGGGCTTGCGGAAACAATTTCTGCGGAGCCTGTGTGTTAATCATCAGCAAGACCAGCGACCGGGCGACGCTTGATCGCTGGGAGTAGTTGCAGAACGATCGGTACGGAGCCAGCTTGAGCGTAGCCAGCGCAATTTTGGGGAGATCCAGCTGGTGCTGCGGAGAATGCCGCGCAAATTTCTAGCGAACGAACAGCCAATCGTGAGACGGTGTTTGGTGCCGGCGAACGCAATTGACGGAAGTGCATCAAAGCGGAAAGAACTGGCGCGAAACCTGAACGATTGAAACGGAATAGCTGCGTTGGGTCCAGGTCGATCCTTTTGACGCAGCCAAAATGTCCATAGCTGGTTTGGTCGGCGCGACAAATTGCCTGGCATGCGCGCAGAATCAATGTGGCAGCGAACCCTGCCGGATGGATGCGATGCCTGTCATCACCGCCCTGAAGACGCACCGGCGCAACAAAGAGCGCGTCAAACTTTACCTGGATGACGAATATGCTTTCCAGTTGCCGTTGCTGGATGCGGCCTCGCTGCGCTGCGGGCAAGAATTGGGCCAGCAAGAAGTCGCGGCGCTGATAGAAGCCAGCGCGCTGCAAAATGCCTGGGACCGGGCAACGCGTTTCCTGGCATATCGTCCGCGCAGCGCCGAGGAAGTTCGCCGCTATCTGGTGTCCAAAGAGGTGGGGCAGTCGGTCATCGCGGTCGTGCTGGAGCGATTGCAAGAGCGCGCCTGGATCGATGACGTTGAATTTGCTCGCTATTGGGTCGACCAGCGGCAGCGTCACAAGCCCATGGCTGCGCGAGCACTGCGCTATCAGCTGCGGCAGAAGGGCGTGGCGGATGCCGTTATCGACGAGGCGCTGGACCGCCTGGACGAAACAGATGCGGCGTATCGCGCGGCGCAATCGCGGCTTTCGCGGTATCGTGGGCAGACGCCTCGGGCATTCCGCCAGAAGTTGGGCGGCGCGTTGATGCGGCGTGGCTTTGATGCTGAAACCGTTCGGGATATAACGTTGCGCTGCCTGCAAGAGCTCGATGAAACCGACAGCGACTACTTTTACAGTGAAGCCGAGGCCTGATGTCGGCTGACATTTGCCGAATTAAACAGGAAAGGAGCATGGACGAATGTATCCACTGGATACCGTCAAACCAATATGGACATCCTACTTGCAGTTGTCACAGCGCTTGTCGGGGTTGGCGCGGGATATATCATCGGCAGCCGCCGAGCAGCGCAGAATCTGCTAAAAAAACAGCAGGAAGAGGGCAATAGCGCCCTGATCAAAGCATCCAACGATGCCAAGGAGCTGCTAAATAACGCAGAAACCGAACAAGCGACAATCATTGCCGAAGCCGAACGCACCGCCCGTCAGCGCATTAGTGACGCCGATGCAAAGATCTCGCGCCGACGCCACGACCTGGATGAAGAAGCCGAACGCATACATCGGCGCCGCGGCGACCTTGACAAGCGCATGGAGCGGCTCGACGAGCGCGACCAGCAGTTGAACAAGCGCCAAAGCCGCCTCGACCGCAAAGAAAACGAGGTCAAAAAGTCCGAAGCGGTCATGCTCGACAAGCTGCAAGTCATCGCCCAGATGACAGTCGACGAAGCGCGGCAGCAGCTATTGGACTCGATCGAACTGGACGCCCGCAACGACATGGCGCGCATCATTCGCCAGGTCGAAGCCGAAGCCCGCGAAACCGGCGACCAGCGCGCCCGCAGCTTGATCGCCATGGCTATCCAGCGCCTGGCATCCGAGCATGTCAGCGAAATCTCGGTCAGCGTCGTGCACCTGCCCAGCGATGATATGAAAGGGCGCATCATCGGGCGCAACGGGCGCAATATCCGCTCGTTTGAACTGGCCACCGGCGTCGATGTCGTCGTCGATGATTCGCCCGAGACGGTGACCATCAGCAGCTTCGACCCCGTCCGCCGCGAGGTCGCCAAGCGCACGATGGCCAAGCTGGTGGTCGATGGACGCATCCACCCAGCGCGCATAGAAAAACTGGTGGAAGATACGCGCGCCGAAGTCGACAAGATCATCAAGGAAGAAGGCGAACGCGCCGCCTATGAAACCGGCGTTCACGGCTTGCATGCAGAAATCCTGAAGCTGCTGGGCACGTTGAAATTTCGCACCAGTTATGGGCAAAACCAGCACGCGCACGCCGTCGAAACTGCGCATATCGCCGGCATGATCGCCATGGAGTTGGGCGCGAATGTCAATATCGCCAAAATGGGCGGCTTGATGCACGATATTGGCAAGGCGATCGACCACAATGTCGAAGGCACGCACGCCATGATCGGCGCAGATTTCGTCAAGCGCTATGGCGTCAAGGACGCGGTCGTGAATTGCATCGCCGCGCATCATCACGAAGTCGAAAAAGAATGCGTGGAAGCCTTCATTGTCGAGGCGGCCGATGCCATCTCCGGCGCGAGACCGGGTGCCCGCCGCGAAAGCCTCGATGGCTACATCCGCCGCGTCAAACAGCTGGAAGAGATCGCCGACTCGTTTGACGGCGTCGAGCAGAGTTATGCGCTGCAGGCGGGTCGCGAAGTGCGCATCATCGTGCGGCCAGAGGTGGTGGACGACTACGCTTCTATTCAACTGGCGCGCGATATCGCCAAGCAGATCGAAACCGACATGCAATACCCGGGACAAATCAAGGTGCATGTCATCCGCGAGACGCGCCGCGTGGAATACGCGAAGTAGGGCAGGCGTTCCGGGCGGCATCGCCCGCAAGAAGAATCAAAAAGCCCCCGCCGCAATGGCAGGGGCTTCTGTTTTGCTTTGACGAAAACTTCGCTGCGGAGCTTATTTCGCCACGCGCAGGGTTGCTTCTACCTGCATAAACTCGCCGCCGCGCAGCAGATCCAGCCTGACAACTTCGCCCGGCTCGTGGAAGTAGATGCGGCTGCGCAAGTCGAGTTCCATGGTGACCGGTTCGCCAGCCACACCGACGATGATGTCGCCTTCCAGGATGCCAGCCGCCTCGGCCGGCAAGCCTTCAATCACTTCGACGATGAATGCGCCATTGGCGATTTCTGTGTTTGCGAAGTGCTCGCTGTCCGGCTCCAGCTGCAAATAACGCACGCCCAGCGCAACTTGCTTTTCGTGCAAGCCCAGCCATTGGCTGCGGTCTTGTTCGGCTGGCCTGGCATGCCCCAGCATCAGCAAGGCGGCTGCCGATCCCGGCACATCAATTTGCAAGCTGCCGGCTGTGCGCGCGACTGTCAGTTGGATTGTTTCGCCCTCGAAGAGGCTGTCGGCTTTCGCGATAGACTCGCCATTGGCTTCGGTAACGACATCGTAGGCGCGCAGCCCAGCCGCGTAGAGGTCGTGCGCCGGGTCGATATTCAGCACCTGTACGAAATCATCGCCATAACCCAGGCTGATCATGTCGGTGTCGAAGTTCGATTTGATATCGGCGCGCGGATGCGGACGCCGCCGTGGGTTACGACGCTTGCGCTGGTCTTCTACGATCGTCTTGATGACCATTTCGCGTTCGCCACGCAAAATGACGATGCTCAGTTCGTCGCCTATGTTCAGGTCGGCCACAGCGGCATCGGCTTGCGGGATGCTGCTGACGCGGTCACCATCAATTTCCACGATTTCATCGTAGAGACGGAAGCCGGCTTCCGCGACTTGCGAGCCATCGTAGGCGCCGATGACCAGCAGGTGGTCGCCGCACTCCCCAATGAAGAGACCGATGCTCGCCAGGTCCAGCGGCATGGGATAGTCGGGGTTGTTGAAGACATCGTCCGGGCGCGCCATCAGCGTCAGCGATTGCTGCATCGCCTCGCCATCGCGCAGCAGGCCTAGTTCAATGCTTGTGCCGACATCGTATATCCAGACCAGCTGGCGAACAGTCTCCACCTGGATGGCATTGCCATTGACGGCGGTGACGATGTCCTTCGGCTGCAAATTGGCCGCAGCGGCAGGCGTGTTGGGAATGACGCCGGTGATGAACAAGCCGTCTTCGACGCCCGTGTAGCGGATGCCCATGAAGGGCACGGCGGAAAGTTCTGTATCTGCTTCATCCTGCGCAAATGCCACCGCCGAACTCAGCATCAGCGCTGCCAGGACCAGCAATCGAATCAAAATGCTCGGTACAGCTTTCATGGTGAGACGCCCCCTTTTTGTCTCCGCGACCGATTTGTAAAGTTGCTTGCGTTTTGCCATGAACTTCTCCAAATATGACTCTAACCGATTATCGCCAGGTCGTCAAACGATTGGCGGAGATTGCGGCGCGAGCATCTGGCTCAGCGGTTGTTGTCTTTGCTGCCAAACAAACGCCGTGTGATGGCGCCGCCAAACATACTGCCCGCGATCGTGCTTTCGATGCCCGCTTTTGCGCTGGGCTGCTCGTCCCAGTCGCCCTTGTGCCGCCGGTTGATCCACAGCTGATATTCGTCGGAAGCGGCGATCAAGAAAGCCTCCATGGCGTCTTCGTCATGATCGGCAAGCGCGCCCCGCAGCTCGCGCAGCTGGGCAATCAACTGGTCGATAGCGCGCCCCAGCCCATCGCGATTGGCGAGCCATTCATCGCGCAGCGCATCGGGATGGTGCGTCAGCAGGTAGCGCGTCAGCACATTGAATGGCGGGTTGGTCAGCCGTTGCGCGTCTGCCCAGGCGCTGTGATTCATCGCGGCGCTATAGGCAGCGATGCTCAATACCTGCGGGATGCCTTCGGTCAGGGCAGTCAGGCTGTCGTGTTCGGCGGGGTCGAGGAAGTGCGGCTTGGTGCCCAGGATCGCGGCGAAATTCACCGCCAGATCGATGGCTTCGGGCAGGCTGCGCAAGCCCGGCGTGAGGTAGATGGCGCTGTCGTGAAAGTAGTCGTCGCTGGCGCAGTCCGGTTCCAGTCGCTGATCCAGCATATAATCCGCGTTGATGACGGGCGTAAAGCCAATGACATGATGCTCGTCCCCCAGCAGATCGGCCGCCCAGGCCAATGACGGCGTCTTGACCGTGGCTGTATCCAGGATAACGACGCCATCTCGCAGCGACGACGCAATCAGCTCGTATCCCGCGCGCAGGTCTTCGTAGGGCAGGTTCATAATGACGATATCCGCCGACTCGACCGCAGCATGCAGCTTGCGCTCGACATTGGCGAATGCTTTCAGCTTGCGGGCTGGCTTCTCGAAATCGTCGCGGCTGTCGTGCCCCACCAGCCGAAAACGATGCCGGCCGCCTTTTTCGGTGTACGAGCGCAGACGCAGGGCGATGGAAACGCCCAGTCGATCCAGTCCCAATATGGCCACAGTCAGCTCTGCCATGCCGCGCTCTCCTCGCTCGCCGCTTCGTCATTCTAACACAGAAATCAACTGCGATTGTCGGCGCGCTGCAAGGCCACCAGCTGCTCATGCAGTGGATGGCTGCCCAGCGAATCGGGGTCGATCTGATGATGCTCTGCCAGCCACACGATCGCCTCGTCCGTGCCGCAAGATCGCAAGATCGCGCCGCTCCAGCGCGGATGATGCGCGCGCACGCTGAAGGGCGCTCGCCAGAAAGTCAAGTCGTCGCCAGCGCTGAGTCGGCGAAACCAGTCTGGCGCAAGCGACTTGGCCAGCACAGACAGGGTCTTCTGCCAGACAGCCAGCTGATAGCGCGACTTGCCGATATCGTGCAGCAGGGCGGCTTTGAGCAGGGTTGTCGGCGCGTCTGCATCGGCGCTTGTGACCGCTTCCAAAACGCGCAAGCTGTGCAGCTGGTCGGCGCGCGACAACTGACAAAATGCGGCATATTCGCAATCGGACAGCAGCTGCTGCGCTCGTGCCAGATCGGGGCGCGCTCCAACAGCCAGCAAGGCGCGAACACCTTGCCCCAGCCGATAACGCAGCCTGGACATGCCGCTAAAAAACGAGCAGGCGGAGGATGGCGCTGGTCGGCTGGCCGACGAAGAGGCTGAAGGGGCTGACCCCGCCCAAAGGAATGAAGGACAGGAAGATCAGCGCGATGAAAACATAGTAGCTGGCTGTGCGCCAGTCGCGCCATTTGAAAGCCGGGAACTGCAAAAAGTCCGCCAGCGGACGCAGATTCTGCTGGACCGCCACGGGGATCTGCATCCGATCCAGCCACTTGCCGGGCAGCAGCGCCTGCACAATGTGCCAGCCATCAATGGGGAATAGCGGGATGAGATTAAAGACGAAGAGCAGCACATTCCAAAACGCCGACGCATAGAGCAGCGCCGCCAGCAGCGCCAGCGGGTCGACAACCTGGTCGGGCAAATGATAGGCATAATAGCCCACCGCGCTCCAGCCGCCCAAGCGCAACAGCAGCGCCGAGCCGACAGCCAGCGCCAGGTTGGACAGCGGGCCCGCCGCCACAGCCGCCAGGAAGCCACGCCGCGGGTCTCGCATCCGTTCTGCAGAAATGGGCGCGCTGCCCAATATGCCAAAGCCGATGATGGCGAACATCAGCCAGCCCACCCAATTGATATGCGCCAGCGGATTCAACGTCAGCCGGCCTTGCAGTTTTGGCAGGTCATCTCCCATTTTCCACGCCACGAAATTGTGCGCGAACTCGTGCACGGTCATGGCGCAGCCCAGCACGATCAGGTTGATGAGGATAACCAGCGGATGAAGATCCAATAACATGTGCCTGCCTCGCCCTGTGCGATCCCTACGCCCCCACTATAGCGCAATCTTGGCGCATTCGGCAGGGGTTTACGCGCTTCTAATAGTCACCGAACAAATCTATGGCATCTGCATATTGAACCGTTTCTGCACAATTGATGTTACAGTATTGTCGCCATCTGGCTTTATCGAAGCAAGCCGCGAAGGTGCTGGCTGTGAGAAAACGCGTGCTCTTTCTTTTTTCCGATACCGGCGGCGGGCACCGCTCGGCTTTCCAGGCGATCCAGGACGCCTTGGCGATCCGTTATGGCTCGGCTGTGGAATTCGACGCGGTGGATGTGCTGCGCGAGTTGCGCTGGCCACTCAACAAGCAGCCGGAATTGTATCCGCGCATGGTCAATACCTCGAAGTTCCTGTGGGCGCTGATGTATCACAGCTTCGATGGCAAAATGCGCTCGAGCCTGGCGCGCCAGCTCATTTATCGCAACAACCGCCGCAAACTGAGAAGGCTGGTCCGCGAGCGCCCGGCTGATGTGGTCGTTTGCACGCACTCCGTCATCGCCAATCCCGCCTTTCGCGCTTTCTTGACGCTGGACGAAAGACCGCCTTTCCTGACTGTGGTTACCGACCTGGTCACCACGCCCTCATTTTGGTATGACCCGCGCGTCGACCACTGCTTTGTGCCCACAGAAAGCGCCTATCGCCGCGGTCTGCGACTCGGCATGTCGCCGAGCCAGATGCAGGTTACCGGCTTGCCAGTCAATCCGCATTTCCTCGATTCCATGACCAGCAAAGACGAAGCGCGCGCCGAATTTGGCTTCGAGCCCGACTTGCCGGCGGTGCTGCTGGTAGCTGGCAGCGAAGGCATGGGCGCGATCGACAAGCTGGTTGCGGCGCTGGATGCTCAGCGGCTGGATGCGCAGCTGGTCGTCGTCTGCGGGCGCAACGATGCTTTGCGCGCCAGGCTGGAGAGCCGAGTCTGGAACAATCGTCGCCACCTCTTTGGTTATGTGACCAATTATCGGGAAATGCCGCGCATCATGGCCGCCTGCGACATCATCGTCACCAAAGCTGGTCCTTCGACTATCAGCGAAGCCGCTATCGCTGGCTTGCCCATGATCATCAGCGACCGCATCCCCGGGCAAGAAAGCGGCAATGTGCGCCTAGTCACCGAAAATCGGGCTGGCGTCTACCTGCCCAAGCCAGAGCAGGTCGCCCAGCGCATACAGCAATGGCTGGCGGAGGGACCGGCCGCCCTGCAGCAGCGCGCAGACAATGCCCGGCGCATCGCCAAGCCCAATGCTGTTTGGGATATTGCCGATGCCGTCTGGGAATGGGCGCACCGCCCCAAATTCAAACGTCCGCGCCACGCTTGATCCGCGCTCAGCTGGCGACCATCCGCCCGAGATAGACGCCATCTGCCACTTTTACAATCGCCTGGTCCGCCAGCCGCAGCTTCCAGGTGCCGCCTTCGCTGACAGTCGTGAAGAGCAGCGCGCTGTTGTCTTCGCTGAAGGCGAGCGGTCGCACCACGGCCGGGACAGGCCGACTGATGATCTCTTGACGCGCCGCAATCAGATCGATGCGCGCCAGCACAGTGCGAAACTCGCCGCCAGCGCCGGCTTCGTCCTCAGCTTGCGACAGGGCATACATCGCGATGCTGTCGCCCGCGCTGACAATCAGGTTGCCGGAGTATGGATAATCGGCGACAGGCAGCGCTTCAATGACACCGGCCTGACCCGACTCCAGCGCGAAGACTTCCACCGCGAATCCGCCCGCGCCGGTCCTCTTCAGCCGCAGCATGACATTCGCCCCAATGCCGAAAGCGCAATAGCAATCTTGCTCGCCGGGCAGCTGACGAGATACGACCTCGCCATTAGCGAAGTCCAGCGCAAACAAACCCGTCCGCAGCATGTATGGACCCGCCTCGACGACTTCTGCCGCGCGCACTTCCATAATTAGCTGCTCGCTTTGCGGTCGGAAAGCCACTGGCAGCAGTCGGATGCCGGCCCGCGGACGATCCACCAGCAGTTCGCGCAGGTTGTCGCCATCGCTGTCCGCCAGCCAGGTACTCGTCGTCAGCGATGCGTCGCCCAGTTGCCGCGCGATAGTCCAGGCGATGCGCGCGCCGTCCGCAGAAACAACCCAGTCGATGCTGTGGTCGCCAGGCGCGAAGTCGATGAAGGGATGCTTGCGGATCGTGCCATCGTTCTCCGCGAGTTTGACCGCCTCGTCTTCGCTGTCCAGGTAGATGACGCCGCTCGCGGTTACGCTGAATTGGCTGCCTTTCGCTTCGACCTCGGTCGCCTCGCCGCTCAACAGGTTGATGAAACTGAGCGTCGCCGAGTCCGCATGAAGCGGGTCGCGCTGTAAGAACACATCCCAGCGCTGCGCCGGCGGGACAGCCTGCGCCTGGACGAGGCATGTGCAGCCAAGCAGCAGCAGCGTCAGAAGCAGCCTTTGCATCGCGTCGGAAAACCCTGTCCTGCGCGGTCGATTGCGCTTGTCAATCGCGAATAGTCATGCGCGACGATTATACTGCTGGCGAGCCGATGCGGCAATTTATGGGGCAGCGCCGGAAAAGAAAAAAGCCCCGCGCTGGCGAAGCTTCCGTCAGGGGTGTCTTTGCGCTAGCTCGACTTGCGATCGCGCCAGTGTTGACGCTGCGCCCATTCTTGCGCGTCGCGCCGCCGCTTCTGCTGCAAAAAACGTTCAACGCGCGCTTCTTCCATCAGCGTCTGCATACGCTGCTTGTGCCAGCTCGCGCCTGTGTAAACCAGGTTTTCCAAGATGCGCCTCCATCTCCAGGACAGCCGATACGCGCAAGTTAGCATAATTGGGTAAATCACACAATCACAGCAGCCCGTTTCTAATACAGTTTATACAAAGTGAGCTGGCCGGCGGCTTGTATAGCAGCTTGGCCCACCTTCAATCCTCTCCGCCAGGCACGGGAGAAGCGCGAAACTGCTGTCAAGAGCTCAATCCACTCGCCCCGCTGTTTTGCTGCTGGCGAAGCCTAATAGGGACGATGATAGCTGACGGTCGGCAAGGTCTCGCGGGGATCGCCCGATAAGTCAAAGCGCATAATAGAGGCGGTGGCCGGGTAATCGACTGGCAATCCATAATCGCGCAGGCGGTCTTTCATCAGCGCCTCGGGCGCCTCGCCTTGCGCATGCAGCCAGGGGAAAACCAGAATATCGCCATGCCCGACAGCGACTACAGCCTGGTCGGCATGGCGTTTTCGCACAGAATCGAGAAAATCCAGCGTCCGCTCCAGCACGACCTGCGGCGTTTCGTAGGGCGGCTTGTTGCCTGTGTACAAATCCCAGCCCATCTGCGCCAATTCGGCGGTCGGATGACCTTCATAGGGCGTGTAGACTTCGCTGATGCGCTCATCGATCGTCGGCGTCAGGCCAGCCAACTGCTCGGCGACGATGGCGGCGGTTTCTTGCGCGCGTTGCATGGGGCTGCAGTAGATGGCTTGGATCGCTTTGTCGGCCAGCCATTTGCCAGCCGCGCGCGCTTGATCTCGGCCAGCCTCGCTCAGCTTGTAGCCGGGCAGGCGGCCATACAAGATCTTTTCGGGATTGTGCACTTCGCCATGCCGCAGCAGGTAGAGGGTGGTTTTCAATCTCAGCGCCTTTCACCAGAGTCGCTCAAGTTTAGCAGCGGTGTCGCGCGTCCGCAATCGCCTTATATCTGCCGCTAACTAAATTCCGCGCTTTCGCCTATCATCAAGCGCTGACGGAATAGGTTGCCTGGGACGAGGACATTTGCAGCCAGAGCCCCGCGTTTTTGACCGCCGCATGCTGACCATATTGCTGATCGTCTTTGTGCAGATGATCGGCACCGCCATGGTCAACCCGATCCTGCCGCTGTATGCCCAAAGTGAATTTGCCATGTCGCCGGAGCTGATCACCCTGTTGCTGACGGCATTCTTTGGCGCGCAGTTCATCGCTGGCCCCACCATCGGGCGCATGTCCGACCGGCGCGGACGCCTGCCTGTGCTGCTGATCAGCCAGGTCGGCACGGTCATCGCATTTGTGATGATTGGCTTTGCGCAGTCTGTGCCGATCTTGTTTTTTGCGCGCGTGCTGGATGGCATCACCGGCGGCAACATCGTGGTGGCGCAAGCCTATGTGACCGATATCATGCCCGAGCACAAACGCACGCAAGCGCTGGGCTATGTCATGGCCGCATTCGGTTTGGGCTTCATCGTTGGCCCCGCTGCCGGCGGCGTGCTGGCCAGCTGGCTGGGACCCCAAATGCCCTTCTTGATTGCGGCGGCGGCGGCGCTGATCACTGTGCTGTTGACCTGGTTCACGCTGGAAGAGACGCTCAGCGATGCCGACCAAGCCCGCAACCGCGACAGCAAACGCGCCAGCATGCGCCTGACAGCCATGTTGGGCAATGTGCCGTTGCTGGCAGTGATGGGCGTGTCGTTTGTATCGCGTTTCGGCTTTGGCCTGTTGATCGGCACATTCGCCCTCTTCGCCGAAGCGGTGCTATTTGCTGGCGAGGATTTTGCCGCGGTAAGCCTGGGCGTAGGCTTGCTGTTGATGGTGGTGGGCGTGGGGCAATTTTTGACGCAGATCGTCATCTTGCCGGCGGCGCTGCGGCATTTTGGCGATCCAGCCATCGTCATCCTGGGCGCGGCTGCCCGAGCGGTCGGCATGTTTGCGCTGGCAGTCGCCACGGGACCGCTCCTAGGTTCATTCAGCATGATCGCCTTCGCTTTGGGCAGCGGTTTGCTGCTGCCGGCCTTGCAGTCGCTGGTCACCAGGACGGTTGCGCCAGAGCTGCGCGGCGGCATCCTGGGCGCGCATCAATCGGTGATGAGCCTGGGCGTGATCATCGCCACGGCGGTTTCGGGCGGGCTGTTCGCAGTCGACCCGGCATTGCCCAACTGGCTGGGTGGCGCATTGCTGAGTTTGGCGATATTGCCGGCGGCTTTTTTGTGGGCTTGGTCGCGCAAGAACGGCGCTATGAAGGGCGGGCTGGCGGTGGCGACCAAGTGAACTGCTGCAGAATGTTGCGATCTTGCCGTGTTGAGAGTGTCGGGGCGGCGGGATTTGAACCCACGACCTCACCGACCCGAACGGTGCGCGCTACCGGGCTGCGCCACGCCCCGACTTGGCGGACAGTCTAGCCGATGCAGCGGCGGGTGACAAGGTCAGATTATGCCTGAGGCGCGACCACCAACGCTCACCGACCGCCTGCGCGAGCATACACGAGTCCCGCTGGACCGGCTCGGCGCGTGGCTGGCGCGGCTGGGGGTGCATGCCGACCAGGTGACTATCTTCGGCTTGCTGCTGGCGGGGCTGGCGGCGCTGCTATTGGCGCATGGCGCATTCCTGGCGGGGGCGCTGCTGCTGTTGTGCAGTCTGCCGCTGGATGCGCTTGATGGCGCTGTCGCACGGTCGGCCGGGCGCGAGAACCGCTTTGGCATGGTGCTGGATTCCACCCTCGACCGTTATGCTGACGGTTTTATTTTCGCCGCTTTCGGGTATTATTTCGCCGGGCAAGGGCGGCTGGACATGCTGGCGGCGTCGCTGGCGGCATTGCTGGGCAGTTTTTTGGTCAGCTACATCCGCGCTCGCGCTGATGATGCCAAAGTGGCCGTCCAGGCGACCGTCGGGCTGTTTTCACGGCTCGAGCGGGTGATCGTCTTGCTAGCGATGACATTCGCCGCGGGCATTTTGGAAAGCGCGACGCCACTGGAGATCGGTTTGCTGCTGCTGGCGGCGGGCACGAACTTTACGGCGCTGCAGCGATTGCGATATGTACACGGCATACTGAAAGACCGAGGTGAATAAATGGAGTTTGCGCAAGCATATCTGGTCATCGGCAACTTGCAGGTGCGTTATTACGGCATCATCATCGTGCTGGCGCTGCTGACGGGCGCGTATGTCGCTTCGCTGCTGGCCAGCCGCAGCGGTCATGATTCCGACCACATCTGGGGCGGTCTGACCTGGGCGATTATCCCCGGCATCATTGGCGCGCGCTTGTGGTTCGTGCTCTTCCCGCCGGTCTCGCTGACGGCAGGCTGCGGCATCGAGGGCGAGCTTTGCCAAGACACAGCCTGGATGCTGCAAAACTTCTTCGACAGCGAAAACGGCGCGATAGCCATTTGGAATGGCGGGCTCAGCATATTCGGCGGGGTGATCGGCGGCTTTTTTGGCGCCTGGCTCTATCTCAGCGCTCTTGGCACAATCGCATCGTTGGCGCGCTGACCGACGCTCGTAACACCTGCTGATTTGGCTCTACCAGTTGCTGGAGTGGCTGCTGAATGCAGGCTGATGCTCACTCGCCTGCGTGGCAAGCAACCGTGCCCCATTCCGTTATCGGCGTCCGGTTAGCAGCTTCCCGGACGACGGGCATGCGCCTGGGTCCCTGGATGGACATCGCCGCCGTCGCCATTCCGCTTGGGCAAGCGATCGGCCGGGTCGCCAACTACATCAACCAAGAGCTCTATGGCGGACCCACCAATCTGCCTTGGGGCATCAACATCCCGCGAGAAGCCCGAGTCTCGCCTTATGAGAGTTTGATCGAGCATCCGATTGACACGCTATTTCACCCGCTTTGGGCATACGAAGCCTTGTGGAGTCTGGTCGCTTTCGTGGTCTTGTGGCGTGTTTATCATCTATATCGTGGACGTCTCGTTGAGCGGCGACATCCTGCTCCTATTTATCGCGCAGTATTCCATTGGACGCTTCCTGCTGGAATTCATGCGCGTGGAAATCGCTACCATTGGGCAAACCGGCATCAACAGCTCGCAGACGATTACTTTGATCGCTCTGGTCGTGTCGGTTGCATTGCTGCTGCAGCGGCGCCGCGCCGGTCGCTTTGACGAGTCGCAAGCGGCTGATGACGCGGTCGAGCGCTCGGAAAGCCTGCCAGGGAACGACTCGTGATCTGCGCTAATTTGCCGCGCAGGGTGTCGGCGCATAAAACTGATATACTGTTGGTTACTTGTTGGGCGATGTGAAGGCTCGGACATGGCGCGTGTAATCATTCTCGGCACATCCGGCGCGGTCTGCGACGCCCGGCACGACTATTCGCATTTCCTGCTGATCGGCAAAGAAGACGGACCGGTGCTGGTCGATGCCGGCTCTAACCCCTTGGAGAAAATCAAGGGGCTGGGCATCGATGATCTGGCGTTGCAAGACATCATCCTGACGCATTTTCATTCCGATCATGTCGCTGGCGTGCCCAATATGCTCATGCACATGTGGCAGATGGGGCGCAGAGAGCCCATCCGCTTCTATGGCATCCCGCATTGCATCGATCGCGTCGAAGGCACGATGGATATGTACGGCTGGGAGTATTGGCCCAACTTCTTCCCGGTCTCGTTCACACGCACTGGCTTGGGCGATGACACGCTGCTCTTCGAAAATCGCGACTTTCTCATTCGCTCTTTTCCGGTCGTGCACTTCATCCCCACCATTGGCATGCGCATCACCAACAAGCACAATGGCAAGGTGCTGGCCTACAGCTGCGATACCGAACCCTGCCCAAACGCTCTGAAAATCGGCAAGGATGCGGATATCTTCATCCACGAAGCCGGTGGGCCGCCGCCCGGGCACAGCACAGCGCGCATGGCCGGCGAAGCGGCGACGCAAGCGGGCGCGAAAGAGCTTCGCTTGATCCATTATCAGGTCTGGAATCAAGACCCAGAGACGCTGGTGCCCGAAGCGGCTCAGACCTATGACGGTCCCATCACCCTCTGCCGCGACTTCGACGAGTTCGAGTTTTAGTCCGCATACTCGCCAGCACGATGCGCCAGGGACTCGCCCCGATCGCCTGCTCCACAACGACGAATTCCCGCTCCTTGATTGACAGCGCGCTGGCACGCGAAAGCCGCGCGTATTGCGGTATGAAAGTGATCGTGATGCCCAGCAGCGCATTCGTCAAGCCAGGTCCCAGGATGGTCACGATGGAGATCGCCAGCTGCAGCGGCACAGGCTGGTCGAGGCCATTGCGCCGAAAGTAGGCATCGCAGATTTCTGGCGTTGCCCGCTCGCCCAGCACAGCCAGACAGGGATCGCCGGGGATCGCTCGCGCCAGGGTGAAGGTGACGATCATGATCCCGAATATCACGGGGAGGGAGAATGTCAGCCGCCGCAAGACAAATTTGAGCATCGCCGACGCTTACTCCGCTGCCCAGCCACGCGCTCGTTCAACCGCCCGCTGCCAGCCGGCATACAGCGATTCGCGCTGGTCGGCGGACATGGTCGGCTCGAAGCGGCGCTGCAACTGCCATTGCCCGGCGATTTCTGCCTGCGAACCCCAGAATCCCACCGCCAAGCCTGCCAGGTAGGCTGCGCCCAGCGCAGTCGTCTCGGTGACAGCCGGTCGTTCTACTGGCACGCCCAACATATCGGCTTGGAATTGCATGAGGAAGTCGTTCACCACAGCCCCGCCATCGACGCGCAGCGCTTCTAGCTGCAAGCCCGAATCGGCGCTCATGGCCGCCACGACATCGCGCGTTTGATAGGCGATCGCTTCCAGCGTGGCGCGGACGATTTGCGCCCGGCCACTGCCGCGTGTCATGCCGACGATGGCGCCGCGGGCGTATTGATCCCAATAGGGCGCGCCCAAGCCAACAAAAGCCGGCACCACATACACGCCGTCTGTGCCAGGTATGCTTTCTGCCAGCGCCTGGCTTTCGGCGGCATCATCAAGCAAACGCATTTCATCGCGCAGCCACTGCACCGCCGCGCCAGCCATGAAAATGCTGCCTTCCAGCGCGTATTGGGGCGGGCTTTCGCCGACTTGCCAGGCGATTGTCGTGAGCAGGTTGTTTTCGGATTGCTGAGGCGCGTCCCCTGTGTTCATCAGCATGAAGCAGCCCGTGCCATAGGTGTTCTTTGCCATGCCCGCCTGATAAGCCGCCTGGCCAAATGTCGCCGCCTGCTGGTCGCCCGCCATGCCAGCGATGGGGATGCTCGCGCCGAGAACATCGGCAGCGCACTCGCCATAGACCTGGCTGCAGGGACGCGCCTCGGGCAGCAGAGCGCGAGGGATATCCAGGCGCGCCAGGATCTCGTCCGACCAGTCGACGCGGTGAATGTCGAAAAGCATGGTGCGCGCGGCATTGCTCACATCGGTGATATGCAGGCGACCGCCACTCATCTGCCAAGCCAGATAGCTGTCGACTGTGCCAAATGCCAGTTCGCCGTTCGCGGCTCGTTGACGCGCCCCCGGCACATTGTCCAACAGCCAGGCGACTTTCGTGCCGGAGAAATACGCATCGGTTACCAAGCCCGTGTGGCGCAGAATCGTCTGGTCAAAGCCCTCCGCTTTGAGCTGATCGCAGAAGCCGGCTGTGCGCCGATCTTGCCAGACGATGGCGTTGTGGATGGGCGCGCCGCTCTGGCGATCCCAAATCAGCGTGGTTTCGCGCTGGTTGCTGATGCCGATGGCGGCGATGTCAGCAGGATCGGCGATTATCTTCACGCGCCACCGCCAGCTGCGATTCCCAGATATCGCGCGGGTCATGCTCGACCCAGCCCGGCTGCGGATAGCGCTGACGGAATTCTTGCTGGGCGCTGCGGATGATGCGTCCGCCGCGGTCAAAGAGAATGGCGCGCGATGAAGTCGTGCCTTGATCCAGCGCCAGGATGAAATCTGCCATCAAACAACAGCCCTTCGCCTATTGGTGGGTGCTTATGGGTCTTATTGTAGCGCAAAGGCGGGGTTCAGTCGCGCCGCTGTGGCCCGCGCAGCCGCAGCAATATGCCGCAGGCCAGCCCGCCAAGCCGCCCGCCAGCGCCCAGACCGGCAGCCGCTCCAGCATCGCCAGCAGCATGTGCGGCGGATAGTCGGGAAATGCGTGCGCGTGACGCAAGTCTTTGAAGAGCATCAGCGCGAACGCCGACAGGCTGGCCAATGCGCCAAACGCTGCGCCCGCCATCACAGCCGAGGGCAGACTCTTCAGTCCGCGAGGCATCAACAAAGCGGCCGCTGCCAGCGCCATCAGCGCGCCAAGCAACGAGACCGCCACGGCATCATTGTCTTCCACGCCCGACCACAGCAAGATGGCGATGCCGCAGACCAGCAGCAAGTGTCGCGCCCAGCGAGCAGCCATTATCCCGCCGCTTGTCCATCCAGCGCCATATCCAGCACTTCGTCCAGGTGCTCGACCAGCACGAAAGTCAGCTCGTCGCGTACATCGTCTGGCACATCGTCCAGGTCGTTTTCGTTTTTGCGCGGCAGAATCACCGTGTCCACCCCCAGCCGATGCGCCGCCAGCACCTTGTCTTTGATGCCGCCCACCGGCAGCACCTGCCCGCTAAGCGTCAGTTCGCCGGTCATGGCGATATTGCTCTTCGCAGTCCGCCCCGTCAGCAGCGAAGCCAGCGCCGCAGCCATGGTGATTCCCGCGCTGGGTCCATCTTTGGGGACTGCGCCCGAAGGCACATGCAAATGCACATCGAAGTCGCCGTAAAAAGCGGGATCAACGCCCAGCTGCTCGGCGCGCGAACGGGCAAAACTATAGGCGATCTTGGCGCTCTCTTGCATAACCTCGCCCAGCTGCCCCGTGTATTGGAAGCCTTTGCCGCCTTTCATCTTGGTGGCTTCGATGAAGAGCGCATCGCCACCCGCCGGCGTCCAGGCCAGCCCGGTCGCCACGCCGGGCAGTTCGGTGCGGTCTTGCAATTCGCTGCGAAAGCCAAAGCGCGTCTTGCCCAGCAGGTCTTTCAAATTGTCGGGCGTGATGCAGACATTCTCGGTGGTGGCTTCGGCGATTTGCGTGACGACCTTGCGCGCCGCCTTGCCGATCTCGCGTTCCAGGTTGCGCACGCCGGCCTCGCGGGTGTAATCGCGGATGATCTGCAGCAGCGCTTCGTCCGTGAATTCGAGCTCGCTGGCGTGCAAGCCATTTTCGCGGCGTTGGCGTGGCACCAGATATTGCGCGGCAATCGCTTGTTTTTCGCGTTCGGTATAGCCGCTCAGCTGAATGATCTCCATGCGGTCGCGCAGAGGCCGCGGGATGGTATCCAACGCGTTGGCAGTGGTGATGAACATGCAGTCGCTGAGGTCAAATGCCACATCCAGATAATGATCGCGGAATTCGGCATTTTGTTCGGGGTCGAGCACTTCCAGCAGCGCCGAGCCGGGATCGCCACGGAAGTCGCGCCCCAGCTTGTCGATTTCGTCCAGCATGATCAGCGGATTGCGCGATTGGGCGCGGCGAATAGCCTGGATGATGCGCCCGGGCATCGCGCCGATATATGTCCGCCGAAAACCGCGGATCTCGGCTTCGTCGCGGATGCCGCCCAGGCTCATGCGGATGAACTTGCGGCCCATCGCCCGCGCAATCGACGCGCCCAGCGATGTCTTGCCGACGCCGGGTGGTCCCACAAATGCCAGGATCGCGCCAGAACGATCGCGCCGTACCGGATCCAGCGCCTCGGATTCAGCGAATTCAGCTTCGCGCTCTGCCCGCAATTTCCGCACAGCCAGGAATTCGAGGATGCGCTGTTTGACATCTTGCAGCCCATAATGGTCTTCGTCCAGGATAGCGTGCGCGTTGGCGATATCCAGCTTGTCTTCGGTGCGCGCGTCCCAAGGCATGCCGCAGATCCAGTCCAGGTAGGTGCGGATGACGCCATATTCAGCCGCCGCCACCGACAGCTTGGACAAGCGGTTCAGTTCGCGCTCGGCTTCTTTTCGCGCTTCGTCTGGCATATGCGCTTCGTCAATGAGCTGGCGGAAGCGTTCGATTTCCTTTTGGTCTTCGTCTTCTTCCAGTTCGCGCTGGATAGCTTTCATTTGCTCGCGGAGGTAATAATCGCGCTGCGATTTCTCCATTTCTTCCTGGGCGTCTTCCTGGATTTTGCGTCCCAGCGAAAGCACATCGACTTCTTTTGACAACAGCTTCAGCAGCAAGCGGATTTTGTCGCCGACATTGTCCAGCTCGAGCAGCAGCTGCGCGTCATCCGACTCGATGCGCACATAAGTCGCGATTGAATACACGAGCTGCAGCGGGTCTTCGACATTGATTGCGCTGCTCACCAGTTCTTCCGGGATATTGGGCACCAGCTCGGCCAGTTGGCTGAAGCGGTCGGTGATGCTGCGCACCAGGGCTTCCATTTCGATGTCGTCGGCAAAGACGACCTCGTCTTCGGCAATGCGGGATACGCGCGCTTTGAGGTAGGGCGCGTGGCTGACGAATTCGTCGATGCGGATGCGCTGCAAGCCCTGGATCAACAAGCGGATCGTGCCGTCTGGGGCGCGGAACAGCCGATGAATGGTCGCCAGCGTGCCGACTTTGTGCACCTGATCGGGTCCCGGCGTGCCCAGGTTGGGGTCTTTCGAGGCGACCAGGCCAACCATGCGGTCGCCGTTCACAACATCGTTGACCAGTTGGATGCTGCGCTCTTGGCCGACTGTCAGGGGAATCGCCGTCTGCGGATAGACGACCAGTCCGCGCAGGGGTAAAATAGGCGCTTCCTCCGGCAAGTCGATAGCCGCGCCGTCATCGTCCATGCTCTCCACCAACTCGATCTCTATGGCTGGGGCCGGGGCGTCATCATCGTCCAGCAGGTAATCCCGATTGTGCATAGCATTCTGTCCTCGCTGGGCAGGCAACTCTGGCGGCATGACAATTGTGCCGTCATCTTCTACTTTAGCGATTGAAGCGCAGTTTTGGAATCAAGCGTTCGTGGCGCGCGCCGATTTATGACGAGTTTCTAAGATAGCCCTTGCCAGCCCATTTGCCGAAAAAGCGAATGTGCATACAATGGTCAGTATGGGACGAGCAATTTGCCAGAAGCGCAGGTAGCCCGATGACTCAAAACAGCCGCAAAATCCGTCGCCGCCCGACCAGCCGCACTCGCGAGCGGGTTCTTGCGCGCCAGCAGCGCCGTATCGCCGCGCAGGAAAATCGGCAGGTCAACCGCGAAGAGCACGCTTTCTTTCGCCGGCGTTTTCCCGCATATGACGAAAACAATGCTGCGCATCGCGCCTTGGCCTGGCTATTTTCCAGCCGCTCGCCCCTCGCCAAATTGACGACGCTGGTCGCCATTTCCGTGCTGGTTTTTTTTATCGGCAGCTATGTCGTCTCTGGGCGCATCTTCCCCAATGTGTATGCGCTCGGATTGCCGCTTAGCGAGTTGACTCCCGAACAAGCCGAGCAGGAAATCCTGGCGCGCTGGCAGCGTGATGTGCATATTGACATCACAGTCGACGGCGAGCGCCTGCAAACGATAACGCCCGAAGCGCTGGGCTTGACCATAGACGCCGCGACGATGGCCGCAAGCGCAAAGACGGCTGGCATCGCCGGCATTCCCTTTGGCCTGCATATCGCCCCGGATGCCGGCGTCTCGCATGCCAGGGCGCAGTCGGTGCTGCTTGATATGACCGAAGATATCTTCTTGCGGCATTATGAAGCCGGCTACAAATGGTCGGGCGGCACGCTCCTCGCTGTGCCCGGACGCCGCGGACGCCACCTGGATGTAACGGGCAGCTTGCAGCGCCTCAAAGACGACCTCGCCAGCGTCGTCACTTATGGACAATTCGAGTTGACTACCCAGGCCATCAACCCGACTGTTCTGGACAGCTCGCCATTCCTGGACGAAGCGCTGGTATTCCTGGACAGCGGTTTGCGCATCCGCGGTTATGACCCTTTCACGAACCAGATGCTTGCTTTCAGCGTGACGGATGTGCAGGCGGCAGAATGGCTGACAGCGGGTGAAAATGGCTTGTCGGTGCGCGACGATGCCTTCCGCGAATTTGTCGAAGCTGAAAACAGCCGGCTGGTGGCGGACGGACGCTACATCGACGAGCTGGAGGCGATCGGCAAGCTGCAAAACGCGCTCGCAGACGGCAACCCGGATATTCTGCTCCGCCTGCGCTATCTGCCTTCCAAATATCAGGTCGAGCGGCAGGACACAGGTTTTTCTATCGGTCGAAAGCGCGGCATTCCCTTTGAATTCATCCGGGCAGCCAACCCCACGGTCAATTGGAATCAGCTGATTATCGGGCAGGAAGTGCAGGTGCCCACGCGCGACAGCATGGTGCCGGTAGATCCCGTTCCGCACAAGCGCATCGTCGTCGACCTGGAAACGCAGTGGCTGTTGGCATTCGACAATCGGCAGCTGGTCTTCAGCTGGCCAATCTCATCGGGGCGCGAGCAGGCGGAGACCTATCCGGGCATCTACCAAATCTTGACGCACAACGAGGTGGCGTCTGGCGGCAGTTATGCGCTGTGCAACGAAGCCGGCACCAATTGCAGCCACTGGAAGATGAAGTGGTTCATGGGCATTTATGAAGTTGTGCCCGGCTTGATGAACGGCTTTCATGGCGCGGTCGAGCTGCCCAATGGCAACTTCCTGGGCGGCGGCGGCGTTTACGAGCCAACCACTTTCGGCTGCATCATGTCGCTGGATGCCAAAGCCGAACAGCTCTATCGCTGGGCAGAGACAGGCACCATGGTAGAAATTGTGTCCCAGCACTTTCAGCCCGAAAGCGACCTGGCAAGATACGCGCTGGAATTCATCAGCACCATCGATACGACCTACCGTCCCATTTCGGCATAATCCGCGGTTCTCTTTGCATCGCCTCGCGAACCAGCGTATCGCCGATTCGCGCCCTCTGCGGTAAAATGCGGGGCTGTTGCCAGTCACAGCGAGACAAAATCATGAGCGAAGCCTATGGTACCTGGAAGAGCCCGATTAGCGGCGCATCAATTGCCAGTGGCGTCAGCCTGCGCGATGTGCAATGGGATGCCGCTGGCGAAACCGCGGTTTGGTGGGAAAACCGCGAAAAGATCGGCGTTCTTGTCGCGCAAACCGGTACAGACGCCCCGCGAGATTTGACCGAACCGGCGCTGAATGTATCGGGCGCGGTCGGCTATGGCGGCGGCGCGTTCACAGTCGGCGCCGGCAGCGTCGTCTTCGCCACCAAGAGTCGACTCTACCGCCAGTCGCTGGCTGGTGGTGCGGCGCGCGCTCTAACGCCGGAATTCGGCAGTTGCGCTTCGCCGGCCTTGTCCGCCGATGGCAATTGGGTCGCTTATGTGCACAGCTATGAGCATGTAGACGGGCTGGCGATTGTCGATGCGGAGGGCGCGCACTTCCCGCGCAAGCTGGCTTATGGCACCGACTTTGTCATGCAGCCGGTCTGGCATCCGGCTGGCCGGCACATCGCCTTCGTCGCCTGGAATCATCCGCAAATGCCCTGGAATGGCAGCGAGCTGCGCCTGATCAAACTGGCATTTGACGCTTTGGGCTTGCCCTATGCGGGGGATATTGTGACTTTGGCGGGCGATGCTGAAACCGCCATTTTTCAGCCGGCTTTTTCGCCCGATGGCCGCTATCTGTCCTACATCAGCGATGCCAGTGGCTGGGGGCAGGTTTATGTTTATGATCTCGATTCGCAGCGGCATATCCAGCTGACCCGCGCGGCAGCGGAACACGGGACGCCGGCCTGGGCGCAAGGCATGCGCACTTATGGCTGGTCCAGCGACAGCCGCGCCATCTTGACTTTGCGCAACGATCGCGCCTTCTTCAGCCTGCAGCGCTGCGATGTGGAATCCGGCGCTTGCGAAAGTGTCGCTGGCCTGGACGAATACAGCGAAATGGAGCAGATCAGCGTTGCGCCCAAGACCGATGCCATCGCCATGATCGCTTCGTCATCGCTGATCCCGCCGCGCGTGGTATCGCTGCATGGGCAAGCCAGACTGCAGGTCCATCGTCGGCGCGGGACAGAGAATCCGGGCGCAGACCAGCTTTCCGCGGCCCAGTCCATCACCTGGCAGGGCGATGATGGCGGCGTCGTGCACGGGCTGTATTATCCGCCTGTCCTGCGAGATGCCCTGCCGGCCGGCGCCCCACCGCTGATCGTCAATATCCACGGCGGACCAACTTCACAGCGCTGCGCCGGCTATTCCAGCGAAGTGCAGTTTTTCACCACGCGCGGCTATGCGGTGCTGCAAGTCAATCATCGCGGCGGCACGGGCTATGGCAAAGCGTATATGAACATGCACCGCGGCAACTGGGGCGTTTATGATGTCACCGATTCGCTGGCTGGCGTCAACTACCTGGAGCAGGCGGGCCTCGCGGACGGCGACAAAGCGGTCATCATGGGCGGCAGCGCGGGCGGTTTCACTGTGCTGCAATCGCTGGTCGAGCAGCCCGGCTTCTACAAAGCGGGCATCTGCTCGTACGGTGTCTCCAACCAGTTCGGCTTGCTGATGGACACGCACAAGTTTGAAGAACGCTATACCTATTGGCTGCTGGGCGAACTGCCCGAAGCGGCTGCGCTCTATCGTCAGCGTTCGCCCGTTTTTCACGCCGACCAAATCGTCGATCCCATCATTGTCTTCCAGGGCACGGACGATGTGGTCGTGCCGCAAGACCAGTCGGACAGCATCGTCGCCTCGTTGAAGCGGCGCGGCATCGCGCACGAATATCACTTGTTCGAGGGCGAGGGGCATGGCTGGCGGCAGGCGGCGACCATCGAAACTTATTATCGCGCCATCGAGCGCTTCTTGCTGCAGCATGTCATATATGCCTAGAGTCGTCGGGCTCGCCGAGGCGCGCGGATGATCGGCAATATCGTCTTGCTGTTGCTTGGGCTGGCTGGCTTGTTTTATGGCGGCAGCTGGCTGGTGCGCGGCGCGTCCAACCTGGCGATGTCTTTTGGCGTATCGGTGCTCGTCATCGGCATGACCATCGTCGCGCTGGGGACATCCATGCCCGAGCTGCTGGTGAGCGTGCAGGCGGCGCTGGCTGGCAAGAGCGACCTGGCCATCGGCAATGTGATCGGCTCCAACATCGCCAACATCGGTCTGATCCTGGGCGCGACCGGCTTGATCACGCCGCTGGTCGTGCAGGCGGTTCTGCTGCGGCGCGAAATCCCCATCATGATTCTCATCACCGCTGGCACATTCGCCCTGGCCGCCGATGGACAAATCAGCCGGCTGGATGGCGCTGCGCTGCTGGCGGGATTCGCGGTATTTAATCTGGTCTTCACCCTCCGTGCGCGGGGTGAACGAAAAGCGCGCGAGGGACCAGACGCGGAATCGGGCCTGCCCACAGACAAGATCAAGCGCTGGCGCGAGCTGGCCTTCCTGTTGGCGGGGATCGCCGTGCTGGTGATCAGTTCGCGGCTGATGGTCGAAGGCGCGGTCAACCTGGCGCGCATGATCGGCATCAGCGAGCTGGTCATCGCCATTACGCTGGTGGCATTCGGCACTTCGCTGCCCGAGCTGGCGGCATCGCTTTCGGCAGCCTGGCACAAAGAAACTGACCTGGCTATTGGCAATATCGTCGGCTCGAATATCGCCAATCTGCTGCTGATACTGGGCACGACAGCGCTGGTGCAGCCTATCCCGGTCGATCGTGCCGAAGTGCAGTTGGAATTCCTGGTGATGATCGCTTTCGCGGCTCTGCTGATTCCCTGCGCCCGCAAGCAAAGGTTGAGCCGGCGCTCGTCGCTGGTCTTCCTGCTGGCTTATGCGGCTTTCGTCATCTACAGCCTGGCCATGGGCAGCGCGCCCAATCTGCTACAATAACAGCAGCGAGAAGCGGGCGAACAGGACAGGACCATGGCGCAAATTCCGCCAGTTGCGCATTTCCGCAGCAGCAGCGGCGTCGATATCTATCAGCTGCCCATGCTGCTCTTCCCGCCCAATTTCAGCGGACATGCCTACCTGCTGGATGGCGCGGGACCGCTCACCCTGGTCGATACCGGCTCGGGCATGCCCCAGAGCAACGCCGACCTGCTGTCTGGATTCCAGGCTTTGGGCGAGCGCTTTGGCAAGTCTTATGCGCTGGGCGATATTGAGCGCGTCATCCTCACGCACGGGCATATCGACCATTTTGGGGGCTTGGCATTTGTCAAGTCGCATACCGATGCCGAAGTCGCCATTCACGAGCTGGATCGGCGCGTGCTGACCAATTATGAAGAACGGGTGGTTGTGGCGACCAAGGCGCTGGGCATCTATTTCGAGCGCGCTGGCATCAATCTGCTGCGCCGCGATGAATTGTTCGCCATGTACGGCTTCGCCAAGAAACATGTCACTTCGATCGAAGTCGATATCAATCTGCGGGACGAACAGGTGCTCGATGGCATGGAGTTCATTCATGCGCCGGGACATTGTCCGGGCCAAGTCTGCATCCGCCTGGGCGATGTGCTGCTGAGCGCCGACCATGTGCTTTCGCGCACGACGCCGCATCAATCGCCCGAAAGCATCACGCTGCAGATGGGCTTGGATCATTATGCCGATTCGCTGCGCAAGCTGCTGAAAGTGCCGGGCATCCGTCTGGCGCTGGGCGGTCACGAAGATCCGATAGACGATCTGTACGGGCGCATCCAGGCCATCCGCGTCAGCCACAACCGCAAGCTCGAGCGCATCCGCAATATCATGCGCGCGCAGGGCAGTCCCATGACCATCAGCCAGATCTGCGCCGCCATGTACCCCGATGCGCAGGGCTATCATGTGCTGCTGGCGCTGGAAGAAGCCGGCGCGCATATTGAATATCTCTATCAGCATGCCCAACTGCGCATCGCCAACCTGCGCCAATTCGAACGCGAGGAAAATCCCGCCATCCTGTATGCGCTTTGGGAATAGGCAAAGGGTCTGGCTGTCCTGGTCTGTCAGGTTGCTGCGCCCGGTTTTGACGCAAGGGCGCATTTCAGTGTAAACTGGGCAGTGAGGCGCGGTTATTCCCTCAGCCACGCGCGACAGAAGCAGGAAGGAAGACGCCATGGGCAAGAAATCTAAAAAGACTGCCGCCGTCAACAAGACCCGCGAACCGGCCGCCGCCAAAAAGACCCGCGAACCGGCCGCCGCCAAAAAGACCCGCGAACCAGCCGCCGCCAGCGCGACATTTGAACTGGCTGGCATTCTGCCGCGCATTATCGCCCTCATCATCGACGGATTTTTGCTGGTGATGCTCCTGCTGCTGACGCTGTCGGTGATCTCATCCAGTGGCTATCTGTTGCCGGCGCTGGCAAACTTCCTCGGTTTGGCGGTGCCCGTCTTTTATTACTGGTACTTTTGGACGCGCCGCAATGGCCAGACGCCGGGCAAGTTCGCGCTGGGCATCCGCGTTGTCAAAGCCGATGGCACGCCAATCAGCGATGTTGACGCAGTCATCCGCGCTATCGGCTATCAGGTCAGCGCCGTGCTCTTCGGGCTGGGCTACCTGTGGGCGTTGATCGACCGCAAAAATCAAGCCTGGCACGACAAACTCGCGCGCACTTATGTCGTACGCAGCCAGACACAGCGCCGTATGGTCGATATTGGCTGAGACCCGCTGTAGCCAGCTGCTGAGCTGGCGATGACGAAGCTGGCGCAATGGCTGGGCATCCCGCGCTATCGGGCGGACGAGCGTTATTTGCACGCGCTGCGAGCCTTCAGCCAACGCGATCTGGCGGCCGCGCAAGAGTCCATATCAGAAGCGCTCGAGCTGCTGCCAGGCCACGCCGAATACCACGCCGTGCAGGGTTTCTTCGCGCAAGAGGACAAATCGCTGGAGCGCGCGCAAGCTTGTTATGAGCGCGCTACCCAGTTGAATCCCTACGAGATGCTGGCGAATTATGGGCGGGGCATGCTCGCTTATCGCAACCGGGAATGGGACGCGGCCGCCGAGCACTTCGCCAATGCGCTGGCTGCCCAGCCCCAGCGACCGGAAACGCTCTATTTTCTGGCGATGACACAGCATCGACTCGGCAAGAATGGTGAGGCTATGCGCTGGATGACCGCCGCCGCAGAACGATTCGCCAGCTCCGCCGATCATCGCGAACGCCACTGCCGCAGTTGGATGCGCGAATTCGCTAAACTCATCTCGGCGCAGCCAGAGCAATCATGAACAGGCGATACCGCACAGCCGCCGGCTTGCTCAGCGCTTTTTTTCGCCGTCCGCGCAGGGCTGCGCTATAATCGCTATTAATCCGACCGGAAGCGCAGAGGTCTTTATCCATGTCCGAAATGAATATCCGCCCCTTGGAACGCGCCGACCGCGAATGGGTCGCACACTTTTTGGACGACCGCTGGGGCACGACTACGATCGTTTCGCGCGGCAAAATGCGTTATGGACACTTGCTCGAAGGGCTGATAGCCGTTCGAGCAGAAGAGAACAACGCCAGTTCCGAAAATGCCGATGCCCCGCCCGAACGAATCGGCTTGCTGACAATCGAATACGACGCGCAGGAGTGCGAGATCCTCACGCTGGACAGCCTGGTAGAAGGGATGGGCATCGGCTCGGCTTTGCTGGACGCGCTGGAAGAACGGGCGCGAGAAGCCGGCTTGACACGTTTGTGGCTGGTCACCACCAACGACAACCTGGCTTCCCTGCGATTTTGGCAAAAGCGCGGTTACGAACTGGTCGCGGTGCATCGCAATGCTATCGCTGCCGCCCGCCGCATCAAGCCGCAGATCCCCATCACGGGCCGGCACGGCATCCCCATTCGCGATGAGATTGAGCTGGAAAAACGCCTCTAAAGCCGCCGCGATCGCCAGATGCTTTCGACGATGATCAGCAAAACGCCCAAGACAATGGCGTGGTCAGCCGGGTTGGACACATTGGAAATCACTTCGGGTATTTGGTAGTGAATGAAGTCGATGACATGCCCGTGCTGCAGCCGATCCAGCATATTGCCGATTGCGCCGCCGATGACCAGCCCAGTGGCGAAGGGCACGAGCCGCGCATGGTCCGCTGTCGCGCGCATGCCCAGCAACAAGCCCGCAATGATCAGCAGCGCCATGGCCAGGAAGACATCGCCAGCCATAGGCAAGATGCCAAATGCCGCGCCCGTGTTGCTGATCAGCGTCAACTGGAAGACTGGCGCCAGCGCAGGGATGGGCTGCATTGTTTCGTAGAACTGCAAGTTGCCCAGCGCCCACGCTTTGGCGGCTTGATCGATTGTGCTTGCCAGACACAGCGCCGCCAGCAGTATCAGCCATTTTCGCATCGTGCGCTCCTGCGCGGACGAATCAGCATAACGCCATTGTAACAGACAAGATACGCATGACAGCCTACAGCGAATGGACACTGGCACAACAGAAAGCGCTTTGGCAGCAGCTGGCGGACGAAGCCTTGACGCGCTGGGACATCGATGCGCAGACGATAAGTTGGCTGGGCTACAGCAGCAACGCCGTCTTCAAAGTGAAATCGGACGCGGGCGACTATGTACTGCGGCTGCAGCCAGCTTGGCGCGCCAATGTTGCGCAAGTGCGCAGTGAATTAGCCTGGCTTCGCGCCATCCGCCATGCGAGCAGTTTGCAGGCACCCTTTCCCGTCCCCGCCGCTGGCAAGCATGACGATGCGCTGCTTGTCGAAATCGCCCATCCCCAGCTGCCGCCGCCACATTCGATTTTGGCTTGCCTCTTTGAATTCATTCACGGCGAAAGCAAACCGGCCGCAGCCTTGAACTGCGCGGATGTCCATGCAATCGGGCGTTACTTGGCAGGGCTGCACACGCTGGCGCAGATTGATCCGCCTGCTGATTTTGATCGTCCGCGCTTTGATGCGCAGGGACTTTTTGGCGGCGACTCGCCTTATGCAGCGCAGCGCGCTTGCCAGGCGCTAACGATGGCACAGCGAGAAATCTGTGAGGCTGTCGCGCGAGCAGTAGAAAATACCCTGTCGCAACTGAACCAGCGAGAGGCCGCCTTCGGGTTGATCCATGCCGACCTGCTGGCGAAGAATATCCTCTTCACGGAAGCTGGCATCGCTGCGCTGGACTTTGAGTATTGCGGCTGGGGCTGCTTTCTCTACGACCTTGCGCCCTTGCTTTGGCAGCTCAAAGGCGAACGACCTGACGATTATGCCCAGCTGGAGGCGAGTATGTGGCACGGTTACACCGCGTCCTTGGCCAGCGAACATCCTCCGCGCGAATGTTTGGAGACCTTCATCGCCGCGCGTCAACTGGCATCGTGTCGCTGGCTGTTGAATAACCGCGACCATCCGCAGGTCCGGGCATTGACGCCGGCGCTGCTGAAAGGGCGCATTGACGAGCTGCGCGACTTCTTGACCTGCGGCGAGTTGCAGCGGCGCACAGCAACCTTATGACACGGACGCTCGTTTCTAGGCGCAAAGCCGCAGCCTATCCGCTATACCTGTTCATGATGGCTGCGCAGGCCTTCGCGATGACCATGGTCTTCACTGTCAACCTGGTATATCAGGTGCAGCAGGTGGGCTTGAATCCGCTGCAGCTGGTGTTGGTGGGCACGACCCTGGAATTGACCGCCTTTCTGTTCGAGATCCCGACAGGCGTTGTAGCGGATGCGCACAGCCGGCGACTTTCTGTCATCATCGGCTTTGCCTTGCTCGGCCTGGGCTTCCTGGTCGAGGGCAGCCTGCCGCTCTTCGAGGCGCTGCTGGTCGCCCAGGCGATCATGGGCTTGGGATATGCCTTTCTCAGTGGCGCGACATCGGCCTGGATCGTCGATGAGATCGGCCAGGCGCGGGCGCCAAATGCTTTTTTGCGCGGCTCGCAGGTGTCTCAGGTGGTCAGTTTCGGCAGCATATTCGTCAGTGTCGCCATCGCCAGCTACAGCTTGCAAGCAGCCATCATCGCCGGCGGCATCGTGCTGGTTTGTCTGTCGCTGCTGCTGCTGATCGTGATGCCCGAAGCCGGTTTCAAGCGGCGTCCGCCCGAGGAACGCGATGACTGGCGCGCCTTGTTCAGCACCTTCCGCGCGGGCATCGCCATGATTCGCGGCAGCCGATTCTTGCTGCTCATTCTGCTGGCGACTATCTTCCACGGCGCATTTTCCGAAGGCTTCGACCGCTTGTGGACGGCGCATCTGCTGGCCAGCTTCCGATTCCCGCCCTTGGGAGACCTGGACCAGATCGTCTGGTTTGGCATCATCAGCGCGGTATCCATGCCGTTGTGCCTGGCTGCCACCGAGGTATTGCGGCGGCGGCTCGACTTTGCCGATGGTCGGCGCGTGGCGGCTGCCTTGATCGCGGTGTATATCGTCATGATCGGCAGCGTGCTGCTATTCGTTTATGGCGACAGCTTCGCCTGGGCGCTGGTCGGTCTCTGGCTGGTGGGTGCGACGCGCGGCATCCGCAACCCGCTGATGGAGGCCTGGATCAACCAGCACACAGCCTCGGAAGTGCGCGCGACGGTGCTTTCGGCGCAGGGACAAGCCGATGCGCTGGGGCAGATCGCTGGCGGGCCGCTGGTGGGCGCGGTGGGCTTGCTGTCTTCGGTGCGGCTGGCGATATCCTTGTCGGCGCTGATGCTGCTGCCGATTCTGCCTGTGTTCCGCCGTTCGATTCGTTATACTGTCGCCAGCGAATCATAAAGGGAGCAGCTGCCGCGATGGACCGAAACGCAATGCTGGAAGAGCTAAAGAACTTCGATACGCCATCGATCACCAATGTGGTGGCGACTTACCCCGATTCGCCGCTGTGCCTGGGGCTCTATAACCCCTGGAGCGAGAATTGGTATACCGACCAGCGCATCCGCTGCATGTATCCGCAGCTGGGGCGGCGCGTCGGCTATGCGGTAACGGCTGTCTACAGCCTGCCCGATCCCAACTTCAATCGACTCAGCTTTCTGGATGTGCTGGATGCGCTCGAAGCCTCGCCACAGCCGACTATTCTGGTCATCCAGCAGAGGTTCCCGCGGCGCTTGCAAGGCAAAGTCGGGCTGGCTGGCGGCAACATGGTCTCGGCCATGCGCGCGCTGGGCTGCCAGGGGCTGATTTCCAACGGCCCCTCGCGTGATTTGGACGAAGTGCGCGAAATGGACTTTCAATACATGCTCAGTGGCGTCACAGCTGGACATGGCGCGATGGCGGTGCAGGCGGTCAATGTGCCAGTTTCTGTCGGTGGCATGGATGTCGCGCCCGGCGAACTGATCCACATGGACGAGAATGGCGCGTGCAAATTCCCGGCCGACAAGCTGGGGGCTGTCCTGGAGAATGTTCGCGCCTTGCAAAAAGAAGAATCCGCCCGCATGGCCGCCCTGCAAAATGCCAAATCCGCCGCCGACTTGCGCGCCATCTTCTCCGGGCACAGCTATGGCTATGACGAATCGTGAGGGCGCTTTTGCCTGTCATCCCGCTGTATCGCCGACAGCCTGATGACCAGCCTGTATGAAACGTTTTGTAGTCGATGGAACTGCTGTATGATGACGCGCCACAGTCAATTCAGGAGTAAAGTGCATGCATGGCAAACGGGTGCTTATCACTGGCGCTACGGACGGAATCGGCAAGCAAGCCGCTCTTGAGATCGCCGGCATGGGCGCGGCTGTCACGCTGGTCGGGCGCAACGAAGCCAAAACGCGCGCTGTGTGCAGCGAGATCCAGGCGCAGACGGGCAGCGAGCAAGTCGACTGGCTGCTGGCCGATCTGTCGTCTATGGAAGAGGTGCGGCGCATCGCGGACGAATTTCGGCTTCGCCACGACCGGCTGGATGTGCTGCTGAACAATGCTGGCGCGGCCTTCTCGGAGTTTCGGCGGTCGGCTGACGGCTTCGAGATGACCTTCGCGCTCAACCACCTGAGTTACTATCTGCTGACCAACCTGCTGCTGGATATGTTGGTCGACACGGCGCAGAAATCGGGCGAAGCGCGCATCGTCAATGTGTCTTCCATCGCGCACCGCAATGCGACCATGCGGCTGGACAACCTGCGCGACGCCAGCGGTTTCAGCATGATGAACAGCTATGGCGCAAGCAAGCTGATGAATGTACTCTTCACCTACGAGCTGGCGAGGTGTTTGGGGGATGCGCCAGTCACCGTCAATGCCGTGCACCCTGGCGTGGTCAGGACGCGTTTTGGGCACGACACTGCCCGCGTTTGGTCGTTTCTAATCAAAGTGTTGCAACGGTTTTTTGCGATTTCGCCGCAGAAGGGCGCGGAGACCCTGGTATACCTGGCGACCTCGCCCGATGCAGCCGGCGTCAGCGGCAAGTATTGGGTGAAGAAGCGCCAGAAGCAGTCCAGCGCGAATTCCTATGACCGCGAGCAGCAGACCGCCTTGTGGCAGTACAGCGCCGAGGCCACCGGGGTCGGCTAGCGAATTTGGTAGCCATCCGCGCTTTCGTACAATGTTTCCAGCCCGACAACCGCATCCAAATTGAGCTCTCCGTAGATATGCGGGAACCTGTCGGTTTCGGCAAATTCGCCTGCCTTTTCCGGGTCTGGATGTGCCGGCGCTTCCCACACCAGCGGCGCATGCAAGCGGCTCTCGTCAATGCGCAACAGCAGCAAATCGCCTCGTCCGCGATAGAAGAGCTTGGCGACCGGCAGAACCTGCTGCCTGGTCGAACAATGTATGAAGCCCTCGCTGTCCAGTGATGCCGCCCGATAGCTGCCCGCTTGCTGCGCCGCCGCCCATTCGCCGCGCGTGGTAATGTGATAGATCATGCCAGCGCCTGCTGCAGGTCGGCGATCAAATCGGCGGGATGCTCCAATCCCACAGCGATGCGCAGCAGGTTGGCGGGCGTGTCGCTGTCTTCTTCTATGGACTCGCGATGCTCGATCAAGCTGTGTGTGCCGCCGAAGCTGGTGGCGCTGGTGAAAAGCCGCAAATTGTTGACCAGATCGATGGCATTTTGCCGTCCGCCCGCGACAAGAATGGACATCAGGCCGCTGCCCGCGCGCATTTGCCGGCGCGCCAAGTCGTACTGCGGATGGCTGGGATGATGTGGATACAGCACCTGGGCGATTTTTTCATGTTCTGCCAGGTAGCAGGCCACTTGCAGGGCATTTTCGCTGATTGCGCGCACGCGATAAGCCAGGCTCCCCAAGCCGCGCAGTGCCAGCCAGCTGTTCAGGGGCGACAAAACCGCGCCGCCAATGCGCACCAGCCTGTGCACGCGTTCGGCAAATTCATCTTCTTCAGCGAAGATGACGACTCCCCCCAGCACATCATGATGCCCGGCGATGTATTTGGTCAGCGACATGACAACGATATCCGCGCCCAGCTTGATTGGATTCTGAGCTACCGGCGTGGCGACCGTGTTGTCCACCAGCAGTTGCGCGCCAGCGGCATGGGCGATCCTGGCGATTGCGCCGATGTCCGCCAGCCGAATCAGCGGATTGGTCGGCGATTCCAGAATGACCAGTTTCGTCTCGGGGCGCAGGCTATTGCGCACGGCGTCCAGGTCGCTCATATCGACATAGCTGGCGCGCAAGCCCCAGGGCGCAAAGAACTCGTTGAGTTGCACGCGGATGCCGAAGTACATGTCATCGCTGGCCACGATGTGGTCGCCGGGACGCAGCGCCTGGAACAAGGTCAGCATCGCCACCGAGCCGCTGGCCACTGCGTGCGCCACTGCGCCGCCTTCCAGCTGGGCCAGGGTTGCCTCGAGCGCGGCGCGATTGGGATTTTGATAGCGCGTATAAATCAGTTCGTCAGGCTCGTGTTCGCGCCCGGTCGTTTCGTATTGGAAAGTGGTGCTCAGCACAATGGGCGGTACGATTGCGCCGCTGCCGGCCTCGACGGGCGAATTGTGCACGGCGGCGGTTTCTGGTCGGAGCTTCACGCTGGTCCCCCTTGTGTTTTGCGCGAAATTGTCTTGTCCTGCGCGGATTGTAACACAGCGCCCACGGGTGCCCCTTTCCAAAAAATGCGCCCGGAAACCAGCCGCATTTATGCGAGTCCACCGAGCGCGCTGCAAGTAAAATGGGATTGTCCGGGTCGTTTTGACATAAAGGAAGCGCGCCATGCCCGACATGCTGGTAAAACTCTACGATCTGCCGCCTCTGCAGCCGGCCATGGATCGACAGCGAGAGCAGGGCATCGGCATACGCCGCGGCCTGCCGCCCGAAAAAGCGCTGGCGCTGGCCTGGATCGGCGAGCGGTTCAGCGAATACTGGGTCAGCGAGGCGGATGTCGCATTCTCTCGCCAGCCACCCACGATCATGCTCGCGCAGCGTGGCGAGCAGTTGCTGGGATTCGCGTGTTATGACACCACGCACAAGAATTTCTTTGGTCCGACTGGCGTTGATGAAGCCGAGCGCGGGCTGGGCATTGGCACGGCGCTGCTGCTGGCAGCATTGCACGATATGCGCAGCGCCGGCTATATGTATGGCATCATCGGCTGGGCGGGACCGACCGCCTATTATGAGAAAGTTGTGGGTGCCGCCATCATCGCCGACAGCGAGCCGCCCGGCAGTTATCGCGGTATGCTGGGCACGCGTGCCATCTTTCACGAAGGCGCGCCCGGCGATTCATTCCTGGATCACCAGCTATAGCCGCTGACGCGCGTGATAGACAACGGCGTTGATCAGTTCAGTCAGCCCGCGGCCTTTGCCCATGGATATATCGCGCCCAAAGAACGAAAACACGACATCGCCGCTGATGTTCGCCACCTGTTCCAGCGGCGCGCCAGAACAAGCCTCGTCCAGGATGGCGCTCAAGGCCATGGCGGAAAGTCCCTGCGGATTCAGCACATCAAAGTAATAATCCAGCGTGCCATCGGGACGGTCAACCGCCCAAACGAAAGCCTCGGACTCGCAGCCGATGACGCGATGCGCTTCATCATAGGGCTTGGTGGCGACCGCAGGCGGCACCGGCTGGAAGCTGTCGGCGATATCAATGAGAAAGTCGGCGCGCTCTTCACGCGTGGTGATGAAGCCGAAGTCGTCCAGGTATTCCTGCAGCTTGGGCGGGAGTGTTGCCACGGCTACCTCGCAGGCAGGGCAGATCGGGTTAATTGTAGGGGCGAGACTTGTCTCTCGCCCTGGTAAACAGTATGTGCCTGATTTGGGCGATACAAATATCGCCCCTGCAGCGAAACGCCTATACAGCGCAAATTGCGGCAGGCTATTTCTCGATCGGCAAGCCCACGCTGTTGCCCCATTCTGTCCACGAGCCGTCATAATTGCGCACATCGCCAAAGCCCAGCAGGTTCGTCAGCACAAACCAGGTGTGGCTGCTGCGCTCGCCGATGCGGCAGTAGGCGATGGTCGGCTCTTCGGGGTTCAGGCCGAGCTCGTCCAGGTAGATGGCGCGCAGATCGGCGGCATTTTTGAAAGTGCCGTCCTCGTTGGCGGCCCGCGACCAGGGGCAGCTGCTTGCGCCGGGGATATGCCCGCCACGCACCGCGCCTTCTTGCGGGTAACCTGGCATGTGCAGCGTTTCGCCGCTGAATTCGCCCGGGCTGCGCACATCGACCAGTTGACCGCCGGCCTGGATGTGCGCCAGCACGCCATCGCGGAAAGCGCGGATCTGGCTGTCATCGCGTTCGGGCGCAGCATAACTGCTCGGCGAGATAGTCGGCTTCTCGCGGGTGAGCTCGCGGCCTTCTTCTGCCCATTTCAGCCGTCCGCCATCCATGATCCTGGCATTGGCGTGCCCGAAGAGCTCGAAAACCCACAGCGCATAGGTCGCCCACCAGTTGCTCTTGTCGCCGTAGAAGATGACGGTCGTTGCGGGCGTGATTCCGATGCGGCTGGCCAGCGCGTCGAAGCCGGCTTTGTCCAGATAGTCGCGGCGCAGCGGGTCGTTGAGGTCTTTCACCCAATCGACCTCGACAGCGCCAGGGATATGTCCGCTGGGATAGAGCAGCGGGTCTTCGTTCGACTCGATGATGCGCACATTGTCATCGTTCAGATGCGCCGCGACCCAGTCTGTGCTAACCAGTTTGTCGGCATTGGCATAGCCGCGGCTCTTGATGTCACTCATGGTCTTCGCTCCTTGTCCACTCTTGCCTGCATGATCGACTTTCAGAAATTGACGCTGCCTGCACAAAAAAAGCCAACCGCTCCGGGTTGACTCTTTGCTGCTCCGACCAGCGTATATGCGCGTCAACGCGGCACGCCCGCCTAGCAGCCGACGCTCCAACAACAGCGGTTCATTTGAACTTGACTATCGTATGATTCGCGCATGGTGCAAGGATAGCACAGCAGCAGGCGCAGTTCAAGGCCAAGTGGCGAGTCTAAGGCGATTCATATAGATCGAGCGGGAACTCGATGCCCCCGTTCAAGTCGTCCATGCGCAGCCGACAATGCTGCAGCTTCAGTGAAATGTGGATGCCTGGCGGCAGCGACACGTTGAATCTGGCGCGCCAGAACCTGCCGACGACGGGTTTGCGCCGCGCGATGATGTAGACCCCGGCTTCGTCTTGATCGGTGGCGACTTGCCAGCCAAAACCGCCGCGCAGCTCGATAGTCGTCAGGATGCGCGCTTCGTCATGCGGCTTCAGATGGACATCGGCGTGCTCGGCGTTCAGAAAAAAAGTGATGGGCGGCTTCACATCCCATTGATAGCTGCGTTTTTCGACCGCCAGATCTCGCGCCGCGCCAAGGAGTTTCAGCGCTCGCCACAGCCCGTCCAACTGCGCCATCAGAGTTCTTCCAGGTGCGCAGCCACCCAGCGCTGATAGGCTTCGCGCAGTTGCAAAGTCGTCTCGCCGGGCTCGCCAGCGCCGATCGCTGCGCCATCGATTTCTACTACCGGGATAATGCCGCGGCTGCTGCTGCTCAAGAAGGCTTCATCATAGCGTGGCAGATCGCATAGATTGGGCGCAATTTGCTGCATCGGCACGATGCCAGCGCAGACCGTAATCACAATGCGCCGCGAGATGCCCGCCAGCACGCCACTGCCAGCCGTGCGCAGTTCGCCGCCAATGATGGCATAAAAATTGCTGCCCAGCCCTTCCAGGACAGCGCCGTCCGCATCGAGCAGGAAAGTCTCGTACAAGCCGGCTGGTCTGGCGGTCTCCAAACTCCGCCGCCGGTGCATCCAATCGCTGGATTTCGCGGCCGGATTGTGGCGCGTCAGCAGAGACGATGTATCACAACGCACGCCGCGCTGTATGAGCGCCTCTGCGGTTGGCGCATACGGTTCAATGGACAAGAGCAATTCCTTGGGCTGCGCGGCCCGCGCCGAGATGCGAAAGCGCACATCGCCAAAGCCAGACTCGATGATCATCTGGCGCAGCGCCGCACGCAGCTGCTGACGGTCAACCTGCAGCGGAATGCCCTCGCGCCGTGCCGAGTCCACCAACCGTTCCAGATGGGCGTCGAAAAGCAAGATCTGCGTGCGATTGACCGTGCTGCTGACGGTGTAGACGCCAGCGCGGGCTTCGAATTGCGCTGCGGCCGCCAGGCTATCGGCGTGGCAGTTGGCTTCGCGCAGACCGCTCTGGCTCAGGCGTTTGATGATGGCGGGCATCGCTCAGCTTTGCTGCCAGGCTTCGCGGAAGGCGCTCCAGTCGGATTCAGAAAGTCGCCGGTCTGTGTAGATTGCCACGCCCGTGAGCAGTGAACGCGCGTCTTCGTCCAGCCGCTGCAAGCCTTGACTGACGCCTTGCAACGCTATTGTCATCGTCTCGATGTCGGGGTTGTGCGCAGGGCTGACGCTGGCATAGTGCGGGATGCTGGCGTAGATATCGATAGTGGTTTCCAGCAAGTTGACATAAGTTTCGATGTGGTAGGCAACCCATTCAGCATATTCCTGCGGCTGCTGCCTGTAGCTCTGGTAAAGCATCAGCGCGACTTCGTCGGCGGATACCATGACGCGCTTCTTGAAATTGTCGGTCCACATGGTGCCGGGCGCAATCGCCGCGATATTCTGCGCGCGCAAGTTATGTGGCGTCAGGTCGGCGGTCACCGCGATGCCGATTGGCTTCTCCAGCCCGATCGCCGAACGCACGCGCCGGATCAAACTGATGACATCGCTGTTGTCGGTGAACATCGGCTTGATATCCAGCAGCAGCCCATCAAAACCCAACTGGTCGACCAGTATCTTGCTGAAGTCGGCGATATTCTCGTGCAAATTCTCGTCATCCAGTCGATAGCCATCCGCCGTATTGTCGTGCGTCCATATCTCCACCCAGGCATAAACAGCCAATGACCCGTCCGCGCTGCGCAGGTCCGCGACGAAGTCTGAAATAGCGCTTCGCGAGTCCATGAAGCTGCCGCCATCCATGCCGCCTTCCCAACGACCTGTCAAGCCCAGCGTACTGACATAGGCGTATATCTTGCCGATGCCGTTGGCACCCATTTCTGCAACCGCCGCGTTCAGCTGGTCTGCCTCCAGATCGCCAAATGTCCACGCGCGGTCCAGCCAGATGGCATTGTCGCGGGGCAGCGTCTCGCTTTCGGGCAGCAGCAGCCGACTCGCCACAGCGCCAACCAGCGCGACGCCCAGCAAGGCAGCGCCTATCGGCAGCGTTCTGCGCGCAGTGACAAAGGCTCTGAGGCCGCGGCGACCGCCACTGACCTGCGCTGGACTGCTGCGCGAAGCCTTGTCCGAGCGCGAGAAGAGCGCCACAATGCGCCGCCACAGCCCGCTCCTGGATTGCGTTTGACTTGGTCTGCTTGTCATCGACATGGGGAATATCCGCTAATCCATTCCAGCGACCATAGCAAGAGTATAGCACGAATGGCGTTTTGGGCTGGCATTGGCGCGGCATCTTGATTGCGTGGGCGCTAGGCTAGCCGATCCAGCAGCGGCGGCAGCAGGATCAGCGCGCCGACAACCGAGGCGATCAGCGCGGCCAGCAGCACAGCAGCAGCCGCCACATCTTTTGCCAGGCGAGCCAGCGGATGAAGCTGCGGGGCGCTCAAGTTGACGGCGGCTTCAATGGCGGCATTCGTAAATTCGCCGATCCATACCAGCCCATTCGCCAGCGCCAATATAGCCCAGTCACGCAACGCAATCTCCAGCCAGATGCCCGCGGCCACGACAGTTGCGCTGGCCAACAACATGATGCGCGTATTCTTCTGATGCCGCAGCATGTACGCACAGCCAGTCAAAGCATAAGCCAGGCTGTCGCCCCGCGATTCGCTGGTCATCGGGCTGTGCAGGCGCGGGTCGGCGCGCTGGCCACGCCCCCATGCTTGTCGCAGCCGACTAAACATCGCCGCCGCCGTATCGAGTCGCGAGGCTGGCATCAATGTCCAGCTTCCGCAAAGCCTTTGCCTGCGCCGCCCACATGATTTCGCGCTCAATCGCCGTCCCGTGCGCGAATCCAAGCAAGTGCAATGTCGCATGCGCCACCAGCAAGCAAAGCGCATCGCCGAGATCTGTGCCGCTCGCCCGCGCGCGCGCCGCCGCATAATCCAGCGCGATCACGATATCGCCGAGGTAACGATTTTCGGCTGCGATTTCGTTGGGCAGGCTGGCCGCGGGAAAAGCCAGCACATCGGTTGGCGAGTCGATGCCGCGATGCTGGCGATTGAGCGCCGCCAGCGCCGCGCTATCCTGCACGACAATGCTCAGGCAGCCGGACGCCGACTGCTGTTCCAGAACGATATGGGCTGCTCGGTTCAGGCGAGCTTCGTCGATGGCAAATTGCTGGTCAATTTGCAGCGAAATGCAATCGCTCACGCTTGGGCATCTGCTTCTTCGGACTTTGGCGACAGCTTGGCTTGGTTATTTGACTTGCTGCCATTGCGCTTTGGCAGGGGCGGCACTTCAAAGATCGGCTCGTTGTCATCCAGCGCGCGCGCGGCATTTGCGCCGCTGTCTGCATTGGCTGTCGTTTCTGCTGGCGAGGCATCTCCGTTGACTTTCACCGCCCGTTTGCTGTCGTCGCTGGATGCGGCATTGCTGCTGGCGGCTTCACGATTGGCTTCCGCAGGCGCCGCTGCGCGAGGCTGGTCGGATCGTCTGCTGGCGGATGTCTCGCCAAGCCCGCTGCTGACGGGATTGATAGCGCGAGCATAATCAATGCGCGGATGGAACAAGCCACGGAAAATATCAATGAAGGTGTCTTCGATTTTCCGTAAGTCGTTCAGCGTCAGGCTGCTGGCATCCAGCTGGCCGCCATTGCGTTTGCCCTCAATGATGTTGTGCACGACTTCGGCGATTTCTTTGCTGCTTTCGGGCTGGACGGCGCGGATAGCCGATTCGCAGCTGTCCGCCATCATCACAATGGCTGTTTCGCGACTTTGCGGGATGGGGCCTGGATAAGTGAAATCAGCGGGATCAACGCCATTCTCGTCGCCCGCATTAGCCAGCGCTTTTTGATAGAAGACGAAGACTTGCGTCGTGCCATGATGCTCGCGGATGAAGTCGCGGATGCGGTTGGGCAGGTTATACATTTTGGCGATTTGGTCGCCTTCGGTCGCATGGTTAATGATGATGGCGGCGCTGCGATAGGGGTCGTTCAGCGTATCGTGCGGGTTGGGAATGTGCTGCTGATTTTCAGTGAAAAAGAAGGGGTCTTTCATCTTGCCGATGTCATGATACAGCGAGGCGACATGGGTGAGTTGGGCATCCGCGCCGATCGCGTCGGCCGCCTGTTCGGCCAGGTTGGCCACTTGCAGCGAATGCTGATAGGTGCCGGGCGCCTCTCGCAGCAGCCGCTGCAGCAGGGGTTTGCTGGGCTGGCTCAATTCCATGAGTTTGAAAGGCGTGGCCAGGTTCAGCGAAATCGTCAGCGCGTACATGACAGCGAAAGCCGTGGCTGGCACCAGCGCCAGACCGCTTAGCAAGGCTTGTCCGATATTGGCGATATCGGCCGCTTCCAAGCCCACCTGCAGGGCGAATATCGCCACGACAGCCGCATTTGCCAAGCCGACAACCGCGCCGGCGATGAAGTAGTTGTTCAGCCGTCCGGCATTGCGCAGCGTCAATATCGCGCCGATGCCGCCTGCCGCGATCAAACTGACGATCTCCAGCGAAGGACTGCGGCTCAGCAGCCCGCACAGGAAAGCGAAACTCACAGTCGCAACAATCGCCAGGTTGGGCGTGCTGACAGCTACATATACGATGCCCAAAGCCGCCGCCGGCATCAGGTAGATGTTGTTGATGCCAAATGCGCGCATCAAAGCCAGAGCCAGCAAAAAGAGCGCGCCGATCAAGAGCAGATCTCGGGCGCTGCGCAGTATCTGCGGCTCGAAGCGCAGCACATATAAACCCAGAAGCAGGGTCACCAGCAGGCTGGCCAGCAAAGCCCGTAAGATGCGGATGTTGCGGCTGCTGGGCTGGGCGAGCAACCCCAGTTCGTTCAATGCCTCGAGAGACAGCGCATTGATGGGCTGGTTGGCTGGCGCGACCGTCTGCCCGGCGATAAACTGCCGCTGCTGGCTTTCCACGCTGTCCAGCGCAACCGCCAGATCAATCGCCGATTGTTCGGGATTTACGAAAGTGTTGGCGCGCAGCACATCGGCAGTGATGGCTGTGACGATCTGACTCTCCTGCGGCGTCATATGCAAGCTGACCTGCGCCGGCAGTTGGTCGCGTTCGCGCTCCAGGCCGCCTTCGCGAATTTCTTTGCGCATCACGCGCTCAAGCACGGAGATGATGTCGTTGCGCACCTGCAGCCAGTTGTCTTCGGGCAGCTGCAAAATGGCGTTGATGGTGTCTTCGTCTTCGTTGAGCTGCAGCGAGGTGATGGCTTTGATATCGGCGATCTGCTGCTCGAGCGTAGCAAAGCTGTCGCCGCGCACATTGTCGATATAAGCCAGGATCTTCACCGCCAGTTCGCGCTGCTGCCGCGCCACATTGGGGTCGGGCGGATAAAAGACGGTGGGTACTTGCGCCTCGACCTGGGCGCGCTCTTGCTCTGTGAGGATGGCGCTGACGAACGAGCCTTCTTCGCGGGCGATGATGTCTTCGGTGGGCACAGAGCCCAATGTCAGATTGGCGACGCTGTTGAAGCCGGGCGCGATTTCGTCAAATGCCACGATCAGCGTGCAAAGCAGCGCAAACATGCCAGCGGCCACGCACAGAGTCAAATAGCTGATCGCCCTGCGCGAGCGCGCCGGCAGGATATTGAAGTGGTCGTCGAGCCAGTTCGTAAGGTGGTAAGCCACGCGCTTATCCCAGCAGCTCCCTGACGATTGCGTTGACCGCTCGGCCATCTGCGCGCCCTTGCACGCGCGGCATGACGACTCGCATGACCTCGCCCATCTGTTTCATGGAGGTCGCGCCGGTCTCGGCCACCGCCGTCGCTACGATGGGCATGAGTTCTTCGGCGGTCAACTGCTGCGGCAAAAAGGACTCGATCAAGCCCAGTTCATAACGTGTGTCATCGGCGTCATCAGCGCGACCGGCTGTTTCCAGTTCGCTGATTGTTTCGCGGCGCTGTTTGGCCTCGCGCCGCAGGATCTTCAATGCAGCTTCATCATCCAGCGCCGACCGCGTGTCGATCTCAACTTGTTTGATTGCGCTCTGCAGCAAGCGGATGGCATTGCGGCGCTGGCTGTCCCGCGCGCGCATGGCAGCCTTGAGTTCGTCGTTCAAGCTCGCTTTTATTGATGACATCAGTCCGCTCCCACAATTTGAGATTTGCAGGAATTATTGACTTCCTTGACTTTACCATGAATCGCACCGTCTATGAACTTTCCCGGTTCAAGGCGCGTAATCATATTGGACAAGTCGCGCGGATGCGTCGTCTGCGCGCGCATATAGTTGTCTGTATAGCCACTCAGCACAAAACCTTCGGGCGTCGCGCCGATGACCTGTTCCCACAATACCTCTTGCGCGCTGCCCGGCAGGCTTGCCGCAAAGTCGCGTTCCATCGTCTCCGAGAGTTTCAGCAAGCGGGCGCTGCGCTGCTTCTTTCGCGCGCTGCCGACTTGGTCGCGCATGCGGCTGGCGGACGTACCGGGCCGGCTGCTGTAACGAAAGACATGCAAGCCACCGAAGTTCATCTCGCGGACGAAGCGCTCGGATTCGGCGAATTCTTCATCGGTTTCGCCCGGGAAGCCGACGATGACATCGGTGGTGATGCGCAACTCCGGGATGGCGCTGCGGGCAGCTTGCACGAGCGCGCGGAAACGCTGCTGGTCGGTGTTGCGCCGCATGCGCCGAAGCGTGGCATCGCAGCCGCTTTGCAAGGGCAGGTGCAGATGGCGACACAAACGGCGATCATCCCACAGCGCGAAAAAGTCGGGCGACAGATCCCACGGCTCCAGCGACGACAGGCGGATTCGCGGCATATCTGTCTCACCCAAGAGCGCCTGCGCCAGCTTGACCAGCCCTTTGCGCTCGCCCAGGTCATGCCCATAGCTGCCCAGATGAACGCCGGTCAGCACGGCTTCCTGGCAGCCACTTCTGTGCAAGGCATTCACCTCGCGCACGACATCAGCCAGGGGGCGGCTGCGTCCCGCTCCCCGCGCAATGGTGGTGACGCAGAAGGTGCAGGCATTATCGCAGCCGTCTTGCACTTTGACGAAGGCGCGCGTCCGTCCCAGCCTGCCGTGCGTCCAGTCCCGCTCGAATGGTTCGCTGTCATAGATTTCTATGGGCTGTCCGGTGACCTGCGATACCAACTGGTTTTTATCATGGTTGCCGATGAGGCGGCGCACCCCGGGTAAAGAGCTCATCTCGCCTGGCGCGATCTGCGCATAGCAGCCGGTCACCGTCGTTTCGCCGGTCGGGTTGGCGCGGTGAAAATCGCGGATCAGCTTGCGGCTGGTCTTGGTGGCTTCCTGCGTGACCGCGCAGCTGTTCAGCACAAAGTGGTCGGCTTCCTCTGGGTTATCGACCACCTCGTGCCCCAGCTGGTGGAATTGCCGCGCAATCGTCTCGATCTCGCTCTGGTTGAGCCGGCAGCCAACCATGCGCAAATGCACTTTCATAATCTGGCATCCTCGCTGCGTTCGCCCGGCGCATAGACCAGCACATTATCGAAGCGCGCGAACACGCCGCCGCCGCCGCTGGCTGTCGATTGGGCGATCAAACCCAGCGCTCCGCTTAAAAGCGAATCGTCCACAAACACCTCGCTCATCCTGCCATCCACGCAGTCGCCAGCATAATAGGTGCTCACGCCATCGGCATCATCGGGCAGGCAGAGCAACGCAGGCGCGCCGTTGATGCTGAAGCGAAATGCCGAGCCAGCGCCAATGACGCGGATGACATTCTCCGCATCAAGCCCCTGACGGATGTGCGGCGAAGCGATCCAGGCGCTGCGCAAGCGCGTCGAGCCGGCTTCGGCCTGCCAAAGCGAATAGAATCCATCGCTGCTGATCAAAAAGGCATAATAGCGGTCGGCGCGGGCATCGCCAAGCGTCTGTCGCAGCGCAGCGCCAGCCAGCGGCAGCAGCGCTTCCAGGCCGCAGAGGACGATTGCAGGCAGATCACAGGCGTCTGATTGGGCATCGTTCAGACGAAACACGATTCCAAAACCGTTGTCGATTGGACCCGCGACTGCGCGCGCCGTCGCTTGCATGTCAAAGTCGCTGAAGTTGTGCTGCGCTGTCGACCAGGCGGCCGTTTGCGCCGCAGCGACCGCCAACTCAAGCTCGCCATCCACAATCGCCGCGCGCTGCCTGCCGTCATAGAGCGTCCAGTCGTCCAGGAAGCCATCGAATGCGGCGGCGAAGAGCAGATCGCCGGGCGCGCTGGTTAGAAGCTTTTCTTGCCGGGCGAGCCAGGCATACAGAAGGTTTGCGCCGACCAATCCGATCAGCAGAATGAAACAGGCCAGAGACAACCTGCGCCCAATAAATGCGCCTTTGCTCGTTCCAGAGGCAATCGCTACTGTCGCCACTTTGCAAATCCCGCGACTGCTGATGAAAGCGTGATTGTAGCACAGCTGCGCTGCGCGGATAAGGCTGCTGGTTTTCGGCTCAATATGGCGCGTATTGCCAGGGCGGTCGCATCAAAACATAGTCGCGCTGCGACCCGACGTAACGCCAATGCCTTGCTTCCCTCTGACCCGTCGGGGACCGAGGGGGGGGGGGGGGGGGCGACCCGATGGCTCGCCCCTACGCGCAGCTGTCGGGGGGGGGGGGCATCTCTCAGCCGCAATCCCCCTCTGGCTCGACATACGCGGCGGATATCCAGCCCTGCTCGCCGTGATAATCCACCTTGAACCAGCCGTCAGTCCGTTCCAGCGCGGTCAATTTAATCTGGCTGCGCAATGCGCCGATCTTCTCGCCATCAGGAGCATCGCGGAAGTTCAGCGAATACTGCAGCGTCACCATGCAGCCGCTCAAACTCCTGCCTTGCGCAGAAGCCACCTGCTGCTGGGGAGCCGGCGCGGACGGACCAGCCACCAGCGCCACCTGCCCGGCACCATCGATAGTCGCGCACAGCAAACCGCCGGCCTCGCTGAAGACGGGCAAATCCGCCACTGCGCGCGGAATCGCAGTCGTGTCGATGAACTTGATTGCGCCGCTGTCCGCGCGGAAGCAGACCTGCGTGCCAGGCGTTACCCAGCCCCACAAATCCACGACCAGACTCGGCATGGCGGCGATGACATCGGGGTGGCCAATCTCGCTGCCTTCCACGCGCTGGCAGCTTGTGCCAATGCTCGCTTTGCTCACCACGATGTCGGGCTGCAGGGTCTGGCAGCTTTGCTCGGGCGAATAGCGAATGACCGGAACGGCCGTCGGTTGGGCCACGCCTTGGCTGCCGCTTCTACTGGCGCTTCCACTGCTCCCTCCGGGACCCCCGACATCTCCGACATCAGAGCCTGGTGGCGCTGGCGGCGGCGGCGGCGGCGGATACTGGTATTCATAAGCCCCAATATCGCAGCGAACGCCACTGGGTCGCCTGCGTCCGCGCTGGTCCTGGTTGAGACCGCTGATGCAGGCAGCAGCGTCGACGGCGGAACTGCTGCTGGACAAGGCGTAATAGCCGCTGGTCGCGCTGGCTGGCAATTGCGGATTGCCGCCGCTGCCGGATACGCCGGTGGGCGTTCCGCAGTTGCCGTCTCCGATGATATTCCCGACATTGGTGCTTAGCTGCGGCACATTTGTTCCGAGGCGCGAACACTGCCGACCGGTCGAATTGCCATAGATGATGCTGTTCTGGATGTGCAGCTGTACACCCGCCAGCACGAAGTGCAGCGCGCCTTCCGTACCAGACGGGCTGGCCTCGGCATTGCGATTGCCGGTGATCGTGACATGATTCAGGCGGATCGGTCTTTGTGTAGCGCCGCTGCCAGTGCCCGGCGCGTAAATCGCCGCGCCGCGTCCATCGGCGATGCCGGTTGCGTCGCCGGCTTTGTTGCCGTAAATGCTGGTGTTGTTGATGGTGACTTGCGCGCCTCGCCCAATATGGAAGGCGCCGCCATTCAATCTGGCTGAGTTATTGAAGAAGGCGCTGCGGTTGATCGTCGCCCGGCAGTTGCCGGTCATAAAGATGGCGCCGCCTTCGTTCCCCGCGTTGTTGAAAAACGCGCTGTCGCTGATGGTGAAACCGGCAGCGTTGCAATACAAGCCGCCGCCGTCATTCGTGTTGCTCGAGTACCAGGCGGCGCTGTCGCGGACAGTGACGCCGTTCAGCGCTAACGCGGAGCCCTGCCTGTAACGGATGGCGCCGCCTGGGTTGGCCGCTGGCGCCTGGTTTTCGTTCAGCGTGAGATTGTTGATGGTCACAGAAATCCCGGCGGCGTCTATGGTAATGGCGCGATGGCTGTCCGCGCCGTTGATGGTGTTGCTGTTGCCGTTGATCGTTATATTGCTGGTGATTGTGGGCAGGTCGGCAGTGAGCGTGATATTGGCGGCGATGTTTATCGTGTCGGCTTCGCTGTTGCCGTTGGCGGAATTGATGGCGCTGACCAGGCTGGCGCGACTATTCGCAGTGAAGGTCGCGGCATGTGCGGGCAATGCAGCTAGCAAGACCAGCGCGATGAAGATGAATTTGAGGCGAAGAAGCGAGGGTAAATCAAGTGTGGCAGTATTGTTACTGGATATTACGGGGGGGGGGGGGGGGTAATGGTCATTGGCAGGGGCGTACGCGCCGCGCCTGCTTTCGTCAACATTTGCGAGGTGGCTGTTATGATGCGCATGGCTGCAGACTCCGAAGAATATGTCCTGACAGCCATTAAAATACGATATCGGCATTTTGTCAAGTGATTGGGGGGAATTGTTTTGCAATTTGTCCTTGACACTGCGCGCAAATGACGATAGTCTCACGGTGTATCCGCGAACGGCGAGCGGAATCATGTTCAGCGCGACAACCGGCATGACTAGCACTATGACTATGACTATGATGCGCATTGGCGCGCAGCATGGAGGTTTCCGCTTGTTGTAGTCGAAACGGACGAAGCAGCAAAAGGGCGTGTGGATAACCTCCAGACGCCCTTTTTTTGTTTATGGGGAAGGCGAGGGCAGAACAATGGCGAGACTAACCTTGAAATTTGGCGGCACATCGGTGGGGTCGCCAGAAGCTGTCGCCCAGGTGGCGCAGATCATCAGTGACCAACGGCACCAGGGACATCTGCTGGCTGTGGTCGTCTCTGCCATGTCGGGCGTCACCGACCGGCTTTTGCTCGCGGCGTCTGCAGCTGCGGCGGGTGACCAGCGAGTCTATCAAGACATTAACGCCGAATTGCTGTCCCGACACGAAGCCGTCATCAATCAGCTTATCGGCCCGACTTTGGCGCGCGACGAAGCGCTGGCAGCCGTGCGCGGCCTGTTGCGGGAACAGCTGGAACTATGCGATGCCGTGCGCATCCTGGGTGAAGCCAGCCCGCGCATCACCGACGCCATCGTGTCCTTTGGCGAGCGACTGAGCAGCCGGGTGATTGCGATTGTGCTGCGCGAACAGGGAGTCGATGCGCTGCAAGTCGATTCTGATGCCTGCATCGTCACGGACAACAACTTTCAGCATGCCGAGCCGCTTTGGGAAGAGACCGAAACGCGCATTCGCCGCAAGCTGATGCCCGCGTTCGAAGCGGGCCGCGCGCTCATCATCACCGGTTTCATCGGCGCGACGCCCGATGGCACATTGACGACGCTGGGGCGCGGCGGCAGCGACTTCAGCGCTTCTATTTTCGCCGCTTGCCTGGACAGCGATGAACTGCACATCTATACCGATGTCGAAGGCGTGATGACCACCGACCCGCGCCTCGACCCGCGCGCGCGCGTGCTGCCTTATGTATCCTATCGAGAAATCGGCGAATTGGCTTTTTATGGCGCGAAAGTGCTGCATCCCAAGACGGTGCAGCCGATAATCAATCGCGGCATTCCCCTGCGCGTTCGCAGCACATTTAATCCGGCGCACGAAGGCACGTTGATCGGCGAACCCACCCGACCCAGCGCCACGGTCATCAAAGCCGTAACCAGCATTCGCGATGTGTCTATGCTGACGGTCAGCGGACGCGGCATGCTGGGCGTGCCAGGAATCGCCGGGCGCACATTTTTGGCGACCGCCCAAGCCGGCGCCAGCATCCTGATGATCTCGCAATCCTCGTCCGAGCAGAGCTTCTGCTTCACAGTCGTCGATCCGCTGGCGGCGAGCGTAAAAGCCGCTGTCGAAGCCGAGCTGCGCCACGAGATCCAGCACAAAGCCATCGACAGTGTCGAGACTTTGCCCGACATCGTCATTATCACGGTGGTCGGCAGTGGCATGCGCGGGACGCCGGGCGTGGCGGGGCGAGTTTTTTCGCTGCTGGGCGAGCGGGAAATCAATGTGCTGGCGATCGCCCAGGGCTCATCCGAGTGCAGCATTTCTTTTGTCGTGTCAGAAGCCGACCTGGAACGAGCGGTTGTCGAACTGCATTCGCTGGCTTTGCAGACTGCCGAGATCGACCGCGCAAATGGAGAGGGCAGCTACTACTAGGGGGACGCAATCAGATCGCGCAAGATAGCCTCCCAGTGCGTGAACAGGATGAGGTGCCCGGCATTGGCTTCCACGCGCAGGCTGGCATTCGGGATCAATTCGGCCATGCGCTTGCCCACGACGGTCGAAGAAAACATATCGGCTTCGCCCCACCAGATATCCACTGGCGCGCGCAGCGCCTGCAAGTGAAAGCCCCACGAGCGCGTCAATGCCGCAAGCTCATCGGCAATGGCATCGCTGCCCAATTGGCGGATTTCGTCCCAGATATCGCGCCGCAGGTTAAAAAGCGCCATCTGGCTCAGCGCGTGACGATCGACCTGGGCCAGCATGCTGCCATAATCGCGGATGAACTGGTCGGGGCTGCGCTGCGAATCATAGAAAAAACAGCCGCGCAGCAACAGGCGAAACAGCGTGTCATTGCCCCGCGCCAGCTGCATCAGCCGCCCGTAAACAGGATGTATGACGCTGAAGCTCTGCGCTTGATCCAACGGCGGCAGGCTGGCCACCACTGCGCAGCGACTGACGCGCCCCGGATAGCGGTGGGCAAAAGCAAGCGCATAGGGCGCTCCAGCCGAATAGCCCAGCACGCTGCAGCGCTCCAGCTCCATCGCGCGGAAGAGCGCATCCATATCGGCGGCGCCATCGAGGATATCGCGACCGAATTTGCGCGCAGACAGCCCGTATCCAGGCCGGTCGATGCCGATGAGCCGGACGCCCAGCCGTTTGAGAATGCTGTCATCGGGATGGCGCAGGCTGCGGCTGCCGAACAGGTCGTGGCAGAAGAAAACCGGCGTCCCGTCTGGCTCGCCATGTTCCACGAATCCCAACTGCCGCCCATCGCTGAGCCTGGCGGTGCGCGCTGTCGCTACCTGCGCTAAATGCGGCATGTCCTGTCCATCCGTGCAAATGCCGCCAGCAGGGTAACTGAACTTGCCCAACGGCGAAAGTCCAAAGGCATCAGCGTCCAGGGCAATCGAATTCAAACATAAATCCGCCAAGACAGCGCCGAAGCGAACAAAACTCAACACAGAGATCATAGAGAGCACAGAGATCACAGAGAAAACCATTCGATTTAATTTTGCTTTACTGACAAAACGCCTGCATTGCAACGAAGACTTGGAACTGCTCTGCCTGATCAAACCAATCTCTGTGCCCTCGTTATCCTCTGTGTTCTCTGCGTCAAAAAAACAAGGCGCTTTGTAGTTTCACTGCTGTGCCTTTGCGGCAAAAAACTATTCATGAAATTTTCTTGCATCAGCGCTTGTAGACAGCCAGGATGGCGGGAACAGCCTGCAAGGACGGCTGCGCAATGTCTGCGTCTGGCAGCGCCAGCATGGTCGATCGGCCGCCGTCCAGGTTGAATGCCGTGACGATATCCAGGTCGGATGCGGCCAGGAACGCGCTCAGCTGCTCCAGCGAAGGACCAAGATAGGGCGCGATCATGACGAGGATATGCCCTTGGCTGTCCTGCGCGATGATGCTGCGCCGATTGCGTTCCGCGCCGCGCGGGTCGGTGAATGCCGGTTTGCCGTTTTCGACCAGCAGTGGATAACCCTGCACAGCTTGTTCACTTGGATGCATCTGCAGGCCAGCGTGATTGGCGACTACAGCCGCCTCGCCGTTGCGAACCAGGAATGTGCCACCGCGCTGACGCCAGGCTTTGCCATGCGCATGACCATCGCTGACAACCAGCCCTATCGCCCGCCGCGCCGAATCGAAATAGTTGGCGTTGACGATGAGACGGGCATTTGGCTCTTGCGCCCGCCAACCCGCCAGGCTTCGCGCTTCACCGGGTGCATAGATGGCGCGGAAGCGATATTGCGATGGATCGATGCGCGCGACAAGCAGCTGCGCGCTGGCGTCATTGAGCGGCATCATCGTGCGGACTTGCAGACCCGGCGCGACCTGCCGCCAAGGCGAGGCGCTCGGCGCGAAAGACAACGGCAGGTCGATCAGGCTGCAGCCCGCCAGGAAAGCCAGCAGGACAGCCAAAAATGGCGTGCGCGCGATTGTGGGAGCGCCGCTCATGTCAGCAAGTGGGCAATGCCGCGAATCCGCTCGACCGCTTCTTTCAGCTTATTCATGTCATCGGCGAAAGAGAAACGGATGTGTGCATCGCGGCTGACGCCAAATGCGCTGCCCGGCACGCCCACCACCACCGCTTCTTCCAAAATGATATTGGCCACTTCTGCGCTGGATTTGCTGGTCTCGTCGACTTTGGGGAACGCGTAGAAGGCGCCTTCGATATCCGGGCTCGACATGTTGGGGATGCTGTTAAAGGCGCTGACCATATAATCGCGGCGTTCTTCATAAGCGCGGCGCATGACCTCGACGCAATTTTGCGGACCAGTCAGGGCGGCCACGGCGGCATGCTGGGTGAAGGTCGCGGCCGAGGTGGCGGTCTGCGAATTAAACATGCCCGCCACATTGATCAGCGAGCTGGGTCCCGCCAGCCATCCCAAGCGCCAACCCGTCATGGCGTAGGCTTTGGACATGCCATTGATGACCACCACGCGCTCGGAGATTTCCGGGATGGAAGCCAGCGATACCGCCGGTCGACCGTCGAAATTGAGCTTTTCATAAATCTCGTCGGAGATGATGTACAAGTCGTGTTCCAGCGCCAGGCTGGCGATGGCTTCCAGCTCGCTCGAAGAAAGCATGTGCCCGGTCGGGTTGCAGGGCGAGTTGACGATGATGGCTTTGCTGCGTGGCGTGATGTGCTCGCGCAGCTGCTCGAGGCGCAGTTTGTAGCCATCGGCGCTGCTGGTCTCGATGGGGACGGGCACGCCGCCGACCATGGTGACGATAGACGGATAACTGACCCAGTAGGGCGCGGGGAAGAGCACTTCGTCGCCGGGATCGAGCATGGCTTTCAGCGCCAGGAAGAGCGCCAGCTTGCCGCCGGGCGTGACGATAATGCCGCTGTTGGGGTCGACTCGCGCCTGATTTTCGCGCTGCATTTTATCGGCAATCGCCTCCAGCAGCGGACGGATGCCCTTTGAAGGCGCGGCATAGCGGGTTTCGCCATCGCGCATGGCTCTGATTGCAGTCTCGACAATATGCGCTGGCGTATCAAAATCGGGCTCGCCACCGGCCAGGCCGATAACCGCGTGTCCCTCGGCCGCCAGCTGCTTGGCTTTGTCATTCATGGCGATAGTCGGCGACTTGCCTATGCGCTTTGCCAGTTGGGTCGGTGATGGCATTGCTCGTCCTCGTCTCTTCGCTCTGTCGTTTTCAGCCGCCCAGTGTAGCCGTTTTTCGCTTGCATCACAGGGTTGGTCGCCGGAAATCCAAAAAAATTTTACGCCGCCTCTGTCCGTCCAGCCCTGTTACCCTGCGCCGTCTCTGTGCGGCTGCGTTTGTTTGCGGTGGACAGGGCATCTCCCGACCGAGTGCGCTATCATAAGCGCGGCAGACCGCATCGGGAGAGAAAAGCATGACCACCGAGAAAACGCGCAACTCGCTGGCAGGCGAAGGCAAGAGCCTGCTGCAATTCAACTTGTCCGAAGAAGACTTCATCACCTTTGCGCGTTCGGGCGGCGAATTGGGACCCAGCCATCAGTATTCCACCAACCGACTCAGCAGCAGCGGCTCGCGGAATCTGTATCAGTATCTGGTTTCCTTGGCGCAAGGCAGCTGAGCCCGGCGGCGCGTATGGTCTATTCCGATCAAGCGGCTTTGCGTGGCGAGCCCAGTTATGTGTGGCGGGCCGGGCAAGAGCGGCGCTTGCAGATGATGGCGCGCTGGGCGCAGTTGAGCGATGCGCGCGTTCTGGTGGCGGGCTGTGGAGTCGGCATGTATGCGCGACAGATTCGTCAGCGCTGCACGCCCCGTGTCGATGGCTTTGACATCGAATTTGAACGAGCTCGCAGCGCGCGCGCAGCCGCCATCCCCGCATTGACAGCCGCCGGCGAGCACATCCCTTTTGCAGCGAACAGCTTTGATACTGTGCTTTCTCACGAAGTGCTGGAACATGTCGCGGACGACCGGCGCGCCCTGCAGGAAATGCTGCGCGTCACCAGAGTCGGCGGGCGCATCCTGCTATTTTGCCCCAACCGCTGGTATCCCTTCGAGACGCACGGGCACTATTGGCGGGGACAGTATCGATTTGGCAACACGCCGCTGATCAATTACCTGCCATCCGCGCTGCGCGACCGACTCGCGCCGCATGTCCGCGCTTACACCGCCCGCGATATTCGCCGCTTGCTGGCGGACGAGCGCGCCCTTGTCGTGCATCACCAGCGCATCTTCGGCGGTTATGACAATATCATCGCCCGTTTGGGTTCGCCGGCGTGTCGCCTGCGCGATATGCTGCAGCGCTGCGAAGGCACTCGCCTGGATTTCTGGGCGCTTTCGCATTTTGTGGTTGTGCAGAAGCGCTAACTAATCCCGACGCCGCGGGGGCAGCCAGCGCCACAGCCAGCGCCGCAAGATGTTGCCGCGAGTCCGATGCCAGGCTTTGTCGGCCGACTCGGCATAGCGCTCGTCATCGCCCGATTGCTGCGATACGCCGCCATAACGTTCGCGCGTATACAAATCGCTGATGGTGCGGATGCTCTCGCGGGCAGCCGGGATGTGCCGCTGCAATTCGCGGCGTTTTTCGAGCGTCGTCTGCTGGCTGCCGACATGAATGCCAATCAGCTGCGTATAGCGCTCCAGGCGGGCAAAAGCGCGCGATATTGGGCTTAAGCCGCCAAAGCCGCGGTATTCCCACCACCAAAACAGCAGCAGCGCGATGAGCGCCAGCAGCACCGCCAGCGACATGGCGGCCAAAGCAGCCAGGACTAGCGGCTGGATTTCGTTCAGGGGCGGCAGGTTGTTGGGCGAGTTGGGCAGCTGCACCGTCGGCAAGATGAACGGCGTGGGCGTGATGGTCGCTGGCGGCAGAGGCGGGCTGGTGGCGGTTGGCTGGGCGGTTGGCGTGGGCGTTGGATTTTCCAGGTAGCTTTGCGCGGCTTCTTCGCTGGACGCGGCGGTTGGGCTGGCTGCAAGAGTCGGGCCGGGGTCGGGCGTCGGGCTGGTGGTCGCTTCTGGCGTCAAGGCGTCATCAAATTCTTGCGCTTCGTCATCGCCCTCGCGTTTGATCGGCGCCTGGGCAGCCGTCGGCTCGAAGCTGATCCAGCCATAGCCAGGAAAATAAACCTCGACCCAGGTGTGGGCATCGCGTTCGCGCACAATAAACTGGCTGCTCGCCGGCGAGAGCTCGCCCTGCGAAAAACCGGCCGCCAGCCGCGCGGGAATGCCCAGATTGCGCAGCATGACGATCATGGCGGTGGCGTAATAGGTGCAATAGCCTTCACGCGCATCAAAGAGCAGCCACTCGACCGTATCGACATTGGCGGGCGGCGCGCTGATCGATTCGTTGTAGCGGATATTCTTGCGCAGCCAGCTTTCGATAGCGCGAGCGCGGTCGTATGGAGCATCTGCTGCCGCTTCTGCCACGATCTGCTGCGCCAATTCCAGCACCCTCGCGCTGGGCAAGCCGACATACAGGCTGGCGCTGCTGACCCACTCGGGATAATTCGTGCCAGCTCGGCGCAATTCATCGGCTGTGGCGATGCTGATCTGGCTGGTTGCGGCATAAGTTTCGCCCTGGCGCATCACTTGCAGCGGGCGGATCACCGACGCATTCATGGCGAAGTTCCGCGGCTTGTCGGTATAGAGCAGGTCAATTTTGCCATCGCGATCGATGCGCCAGGGCTGGGGCGCGGCGTAGTAGATGCGCGTATTGGCTGCGCCGATCGTAATCCGCTGCCGCACGGGCTGTCTGCGCCTGCCCAGCACTTCGGCGTTCATGGTGATTTCGAGCGGCGCGGACCGATCGGTGATGCGCAAATCGGCGGAGGGCGACCACTGCCCGTTGCTATAGCGCTCATACACGCGCGACCGCCAATAATAGCGCTGTGACGAAGGCGGGGCTTCGACCGTGAAGACGACTTCGTCGCCCAGGTTGATCGCGCCGCGCAAGTCCAGCTGGTCAGCTCCATAATAATCCGTAGTCGCGAGCCCCTCCCCGTCCAGGGGCGCGAAGACGCGGCTCCAGGCATCGGCGATCTGCCGCAGCGGATCAGAAGCGAGGAAATCCTGGAATTCGTCCAGGCGCTGCTGCAAGTCGCTGCCGGGCACATGCCAGGCCAGCGCCAGCGCCAGCACAGAAAGCGCCAATCCGATCGCGGCAATCTGCCTGAACAGCAAGTGCGGAAAGCGAATGCCGCGCGCGCGCCATTGCCAGCGGCGGATGTTCAGGTTGGAGCGCACCAGCAGCACAAGCGCCATCAGCAAATAGCCCGGCAGGTAGAGGTCCAGCGGCGCTTCGCCACCAAAAAAGGCGATGTTGACCAGCAGGATCAGCCCGGGCGGCAGGATGACGCGCCAAACGCGCTCCAGCCGAAACAAATGCCAGCTGCTGCTAAACGCCAGCAGCCAAAACAGCATGCCCGCCAGCAGGGTGAAGACCAGCCCGTCCGTGTTGATGCCCGAGCCGATGACATCGACCAGCCAGTCAACGCTGCGGTCCAGCGTCTCCATCAGCGCTTCGGGCAAGGGCAGGTCGGTTTGCAGCGCGGCGGAAGTCAATACGGCGGCGGCACCCATCGGCAGCGCAGACAGCAATGCGCTCGCTTCTCCAAGGCGGCTGCGCGCGGCGATCGCGCCATAGAGCACGCCAAACAGTGTAACCGGCAGCGCGACATCAAGGTCGACCGCCCAGCCAGTGTTTGCGATAGCCAGCAGCGGCATCAGCAGCAGCGCGCTGCTGACGATGAGCGTGGAAATCGTGTCGGGCGCAATCGGACTGCGCCAGCGAGATCGACGGCGGCGTCGACTGGTGGACAGGGCAGCAACGGTCATCGCTTTGCTGAACATTGGCTGGTTATCTGAAACAGTAGCTTATGCCAGTTTTTACAGGCTGGCAAGCGCTGTGAGCAGGGGGAGTCTGCTTTATTGGTTTTGAAATTTAAACACACTTTTTCAAAAATAACTTGCAGTACAATAAAATGTGTGTTGTATGATAAACAAAATGTTGCGGCATCAAATGTGTTGACAGAATGAGAGAGAGCCTTGCTCATGCTGACGCGATCATTCCCCCCCCCCCCCCCCCCCCCCCCCAGTTTTGCGCGAAATTTCTGCCGTCGCCGGAGTTGGACATGAGCTCCGGGAGTCTTGCCAGGCTCATCGTCCTCGCCGTCACTCTCCTGCTGCCGGCGCTGCCCGCCCTGGCTGACACCACCATCAACCTCGACGCCACCTGCACGCTGGCGCAAGCCATCAAGTCAGCCAACGGATTGACCGGGCAGACGAACATAGGCGGGTGCGAAGACGGCACGGAGCCCAGCAGCGGCGAAGACGGCAGAGACACGATAGACCTTGGCGGAAACACCATCCGCCTGACAGCCAACTTGCCCTTCATCACCTCCAAGGTAAAGATCATCGGCAACGCAAACCATGTTACCGGCGAAAATAAATACGAGATATTTACTATCACCAACGGCGCGGATGTCGAAATCAATAACCTGAAAATCGAGTTCGGAAGGTCTGCGACCAACGGCGGCGGGATTAGCGTCACCGGCAGCAGCGTCACGCTCAACAATGTAAGAATGCAAGGCAACACGGCGGCAAGGGGCGGCGCCATCTACGCCAATAGCGCCTCTGTGACCATTAACCGAGGCGTTTTTCTCGATAATGTCGCCCAAAATGGCGGCGCGATCTACGCCGATATGAGCGGCAGCGCGTCCATACGAACCTCGCTCACCAATGTCATGGTTTACCACAACACAGCCAGCGGCGCGGGCGGCGGCATCTACATCACCGGCAGCAATGCCAACGCGCGGACCGACCTGCGTTATGTGACCATGACACGCAACACAGCCACGGGCGGGAACGGCGGCGGCATCTACAACGACAAGCGCCGCCTGAATGTCCGCCGCAGCATCATTTATGGCAACAGCGGCAGCGACTGCAAGCTGGCCGGTTCGCCGACCATCGCATTCACGCAGAACTTCATCGACTCCGACAGCGACGCCGCCTGCAAAACCAGTCAGAATACAAACGATCCCTTGCTGGCGCCCACCGACTATGAGGGGGATCCGATTCGTCTACACTACCAGCTCTATGTCGGCAGCCCGGCGCTGAACGCGGCCGACCCGTCCGAAAGCGGGCGGACGAATTGCTGGAGCAATACAGTTGACGTTTTTGGGACGACGCGACCCGTTGGGACGGGCTGCGATATCGGCGCTTATGAGGGCGCGGGCGTTGCGCTGCCGACAGCCACGCCCACAGCGACTCCGACCATCACGCCCACGCCCACGCCCACAGCCACCGCGACAGCGACAGCGACGCAGGTGCAGAATGCGCTGATACAGAACAACCCGACCGCCACGGCTACGGCGACGCGGCCGTCGGGACAGCGGCCACTTGTACAGCAGTCAGTTGCAGGCCAGCCGCCAGATGACGAAGACGATGAAGATCCGCCGGAGCGCGCTTTAGTCGCCTTCCCGACCTGGACGACCACCCCGCACTTCCGCTATTCGCCCGCGCAAAGCTGCCTGACCCTGCAGCCCTTCATCGTCGTCAACAACGCCAGCAGCGGCACATCCTGCCAGCGCGTGCAGGGGATGCAGATTGGGCATCCCGACCTTGTCGCGGCCAATCCTTCCGCCGTTGTGGACATCTGGGGCTGGGTCACGCCGAATACGGAAGTCTGTTTTTGGGCGAGCAGCGGCTCGATCAAGTTCATCGATACGGCTGCGCTGCCGCGGACGGTGGCGGATTTGCCCGTGCACAACCAGCCGGGCGGCTTGCTCTGCGCGATCATCAATGGCGCGGGACAGGTGGCGCTGGTGGCAGGCCCGCCCGCGCCGTTTGCCAGCGCGACTCCGCCAGCCTACCGCAGTCTGAGCGGCTGCATGGTGCGCACGCAGTACATCCTGAACCTGCGCGGAAGTCCGGGCGGCGAGACGTTGCTGCATGTGCCCTTCGATGTGACGCTGACGGCGCTGGAATGGACGGCTGGCTGGTTCAAGGTGGACTATCTCGGCGAGCATGGCTGGATCGCCGGCGAATATGTCGAGCCGGCGGGGGATTGCGGATAGCGCGCTGGCTGCAAAGGCAGAATCTGCGCTACACTTGCGGTATCCGGGTTTGCCAGGGAGATCGCGGCAGGTCATGCGCCTGTCGAGGAAAGTCCGCACTCCACAGGGTGACGATGCCGGCTAACGGCCGGGCAGGGCGACCTGACGGCAAGTGCAACAGAGAGCGGATTGCAGCGCAGGCTGTGAGGGTGAAAAGGCGCGGTAAGAGCGCACCGGACGCGGCAGCAATGTCGTGTGCCAGGCAAACCCCATCGGGAGCAAGGTGAAGCAGGCGCAATGGAGGGCCCCTTCCGCAAAAAGCGCCGGGTGCACCGCGAGAGGTCGGTGGCGACGCCGATCCCAGATAGATGATCTCCCCGTCTGCGGACGGACAGAATGCGGCTTATGCGGCAGACCCGGATACCTTGTGCCCCTGCAGCCGTTGAGGGGCACTCTGCTCTTTGCATGCCCGATTTGTGGGGGAAGCGCCGCGCGTCGGATTGATGCAGCTGATGCCCAAAAACAAAGAACCCCTCGCATCAACGATACGAGGGGCGGTGGATTGAGACATTCGGGCGGGGCTATACGCGTAGAACCCGGCTCGCCTGCTTCCCTTTTGGACCTTCGGTGATGGTGAATTCGACAGTCTCGCCTTGATCGAGGCTGCGGTAGCCCTCTCCGTCGATGGCTGAATAGTGGACAAAGATGTCTGGACCTTGCTGTTGTTCGATGAAACCATAGCCCTTTTCAGCGCTAAACCATTTCACCGTTCCGGTAATGCGTTCTTCCATGCTGGAACTGCTCCTGAAATACCTTGTGCAAGCGGTTCTTTGTTGACGGCCCGCCTCGCGTATAAGCCGGACTGCCACAAAGTTTGAGGGGATAAGCTGCGAAGAGCCCAGCCACTCATATCCAACTATACACGCAGAATTTGCATTTGACAATACTTTGTCTCGAAATTAGTAAAGATTTAACATTTCGCCCTTGCCGCCCCTTCATGCGACCCGCCAGCGCTAGTCAAAGAAACGATAGCGCAGCAGCGTCCAGGCGGCGATCGGCGCGTCCGTCCACTTGATCTTCTTGCCTTCGTCATATTCGCGCCCATAATAAGAAATCGGCACTTCTACGATGCGGATGCCCTGCCGCAGCACCTTGGCGGTGAACTCCGGCTCGAAGTCGAAGCCGCGCGAATTGATCTTCATGCCCCCAATCACCTCGCGCCGAAAGCACTTGTAGCAAGTTTCCATATCGCTGAGGATGGCGTTGAACAGGATATTGGTGATGAGCGTGAGCCCTTTGTTCGCCACCATATTCCAAAAATTCATCGCCTTGCGCGTGCCGCCCAGAAAGCGCGAACCATACACGACTGTCGCCACGCCCTCCTGGATCGGCGTCAGCAGGATGCCGTATTCGCGCGGATCGTATTCGAAATCGGCATCCTGGATGATGATGACTTCGCCCGTGGTCTGCTGGAAGCCAGTAACCAGCGCCGCGCCTTTGCCACGATTGTCTTCGTGATATACGATCTGCACGCGGCTGTCGGCTTCTGCCTCGATCTGCGACAAAACCTCGCGCGTGCCATCGGTCGATCCATCGTCAACGATGACGACCTCGTCGACAAGTTCTTCCGCCAGGACCCGTCCGACAATATCCTTGACTGTGTGGACCTCGTTGTAACAGGGAATCACAACGCTCAGGCTGGGTTTTGGCGCATTTGGATTGGGCGGATGCGAAGGGGGATGTCTCATTTGCTGTCCGTGTGGTGTTGGGTCTGGCTGCCGATTCACGCTCGTCAAAGTATACCACAGCCGTACGCGCAGGTCTCAGCGCCTAGCCGAGATCGTCGGGGATGCCCCGCAAGATGGCAGCGCTGCCCGCGATGATTCGCGCCCGGCGATGCGGCGTCCGCGCCAGGTACAAGCGCGCAGAATCGGTGATTGAGGCGTAGGCATCGGGGAAGCGCTCGATCGCGTCGCCGACCAGGCCCGCTTCTCGCATCAGCGCGATGCAGTCCGCTTGCTCGGCGATGTCAAAGTCGGCGCCCAGCCAGCTCATGGGCGCGTCCAGGTAGGCGACATCGGTGAAGAGCAGGAAAAAGGCGGGTTCGCTGCGCTGCCCTTGATACACTGCCAGATACAAACGCGAAAGCCGCCGATGATAATGAAATATCTGGCAGCGATAATTCATCGGCTTGCTGATGTTGAAGGCATTGCTGCTGCCGGGTTGGCGCTTCGCCATGTTGATTTCCGCCGTTCGCTCGGGTTTGATGTTGTCGCCACGAGGCACCTGGCTCGATTTGACCACAGAGCCGCCCGCGCGCAAGGGGCGATTGGTTTGGCAGCCGCGCGGTTTTCTGACACAATAATCGCGCCAGAAAGGGAGGTGACTATGCGATTCGCAAACAAGACAGCAGTCGTGACTGGCGCAGCCACGGGCATCGGCGCAGCCACAGCGCTGGCATTTGCCGCAGAGGGCGCGCAGGTTGTGCTGGCAGATGTCAACCAGTCAGCGCTGGATGAGCGTATGGCCGAGATAGGGGCGGATGGTGGCAAGGCGATCGCCGTGAAAGTCGATGTAGCCCGGCCCAGCCAGGTCCAGCGCATGGCCAACGCGGCAGTCGAGGCATTTGGCGGCATTGACTGTCTGGTCGCCAGCGCCGGCATTCAGACTTATGGCACTGTCGTCAGCACCGACGAAGACATCTGGGATCGCACGCTGGCAATCAATGCCAAGGGCGTCTACCTGGCAGCCAGGTATTGCATCCCGCAGATGGTCAAGGGCGGCGGCGGCGCTATCGTCAATGTTGCTTCGGTACAAGGCTTGTTGAGCCAGCCGAATGTGGCCGCCTATTCCGCTTCCAAAGGCGCGGTGATCGCGATGACGCGCACGATGGCGCTGGATCATGCCGCAGACAATATCCGCGCCAACAGCTTGTGCCCGGGCTCGGTCGATACGCCGATGCTGCGCGACTCGGCGCAGTTGTTCAGCCCGGACGACCCGCGTGGCGCGCTGGATGAATGGGGCGGATTGCACGCGCTGGGGCGCATCGCCCAGCCAGCCGAAATGGCGCAGGTGGCGCTATTCCTGTGCAGCGATGCCGCGTCTTTCATCACCGGCGCAGCCATTGTCGCCGATGGCGGCTTGACCATCCGCATCTGAGGGGCAGCAGCGACGATTGCATAGCGCAGTTGAAGTGAAAGGGTCTGGGCGTGAACAGGCGCTTTGAAGGCAAGGTCGTGATTGTGACAGGCGCGGGCAAGGGAATCGGTCGCGCCAGCGCATTCGCCGACTGGGGCGAACAGCATCCCATAGGCAGGGTTGGACGCCCGGAGGAGGTCGCCAAACTGGTGCTTTTTCTCGCCAGCGATGATGCCTCATTCACCACCGGCGCCTTTTATCGAATCGATGGCGGCTTGCTGTCGACTTTGTTGTAACTGTTTGCGGTACGGCGGTCGTTATTGCGCATCGACCAGCGGCGCGCCCAGCACATCCCAGCGCGGCGCAATGCCCAAGCCCGGCGCAGTCGAAGCCGCCATGCGACCGTGTACGCGTTGGGGAGCGCCCTCGGCTGTGCTGACAGTGACATAGCTGTTGAAGTCTGTGGCGGTAAAAAGGAAGTCGGTCGGCGTGCTGTGCGCCAGATGCGCGATAGCGGCCGTGGTGATATCGCCGCCCCAGCTGTCTTCAATTGTCATCGCCACGCCCATTTCTACGCACAGATCGCGCGCCAAAGCCGCTTTGGTCAGCCCGCCAAACTTGCTGATTTTGATATTGACGACATCCGCGGCCTGGTCGCTGTGGCTGCGCAAGAGCATGTCCAAGCCATCGACCGATTCGTCCAGCACAAACGGGTGATTCGTGCGCCGGCGGATCGACAGGCATTCGTCATAACTGGCGCAAGGCTGCTCAATATACACATCGACATCCGCCACAGCCCGAACGACCCGCGCCGCCTCGTGCATCAGCCAGCCGGTGTTGGCATCGGCAATGAGCTTGTCGCCTGGCTGCAGCAGATCGGCGATCTGGCGAATCCGTTGGATGTCCGTATCGGGATCGCCGCCGACTTTCAGCTGGAAGCGCCGATAGCCTTCCGCGCGGTATGCCGCGACTTTCTGCGCCATGGCCTCGGGCGATTCTTGGCTGATGGCGCGGTAAAGCACAAAGTCATCGCCATAGCACCCGCCCAGCAATGTGCAGACGGGTTGACCGCAGGCCACCCCCAAAATATCCCAGCATGCCATGTCAATGCCGGACTTGACATAGGGATGCCCTTTCAGTGCCGCGTCCATCTGGCGATTCAAGCGCGCAAGCTGAGTCGGGTCGCTGCCCAGCAAGTGCGGCGCCAGCTCGCGGATGCCAGCGCGGACACCGGCGGCATAGGCGGGCAGATAGAAGGGTCCCAGCGGGCAGACTTCGCCATAGCCGCTTAGCCCAGTGTCCGTGTCGACGCGGACGATGGTGCTGTCGAAGACTTCTACGGACTTGCCGCCCGACCATTTGTAGCTGCCTTCGCGCAAGGGCAGGTCGACTTGGTAAGCGGCGATGCGGGTGATTTTCATGGGGTCGCTTTTCTGTAGGTTGGCGTCATCGTGCGCTGAGTCGTTTCAGGTTGTCGAGATATTCTTCGTCGACGAGAAGTACATAATCGTTGTGATCCGCCAGATTTATCTTCGCTCTCTTAAGTGCTTCGCTCTGTTCGTCTTGCCATTGCTTCCACTGTCCATCCGATGATGTACTGAGCGAGGCGATTGCTTTGAGTTCCGCTTGAAGCCCCTCGAGTCCTTCGTATTTCTCTATCAACAGCTCGGCAAACAGTAGTCTGTCAACGGGTGGAATAATCGCCTCTTCATTCTGTCTCAAAGCCCGTGCACGCAAGCCACTATCCGGTTGATTCGGGAATAGCTCGGTGTTTCTTAGTGCCTTTCGATACTTCTCCAATACTTTCATTAGCGGCGAATCTACCGTGTTACTTTTCCAATCATTGTCGTCATTATCGCGCCGATGCAGCCAATCTTCTATGGCAACAAAGCGATTCAAGTCGTCTTTGCTTATTGCCTCTGTATCGAGAAAGTACGCCTGTCGATCGTCACCAAGACAGATTCCAACCATTTCACGAACTCGACAACGGTGTTCATCAACAGACTGGTCCAAGTGGTATTTTGCGCTGTCCAGTTCGTCGATCTCCAAATGCAAACGGGTCAACATGCTGTCAATTTGAATCGCCTGCACAAGCCCATATACCCGGTCACTTAGAGTCGCCGACTCTTTGAGAACTTTGTCAAGGTCAGCAAGCATGAAACTCCGCACATTATTGAAGTGGTCTATCGCTTTGTGAGCTTGCTTTCCTTTGTTCTCGAAATGCTTCATGTTGAAGGCGTTTTGCGCGGCAGTAGTAGCTCTGCTTAGCCGGGCCTGTTTTTGTTTCTGTATCTCCTCTTCGATAAATTTGTACAGACCTTCTATTTTGGCCTCCAACCTATTCAGACGATTCAGAAGAATAGCCAAAGACAATGCTGATACGGCAATGTTCGTGACACCTATCCCAGCCGAAAGCTGTTGCAACCTCTCTAACCGCCTCAACTGCTGCATGACCTGGTCGTGCCGATGTGAAGAAACGACCAAATCCAATGCGCCGAAGCCACCGCTGGTCAAGCCACCGCTGCTTACATTCAATAGTGACCTCAGAAATCCGTCTGCCAGGTTTGGGTTGTCGGCAATCTTGCCGCCCTCGCGCAGCCAGGCGACGACTTGCTTGTTTTCCATTTCGCGGACCACGCCGCCAACCCGCTCCAACTGTCCACTCGCCAAACCTGCGGCGATATGATGGGCAACGTCTAAGGTCACTGAAATCAAAGGCATCACATCCTCCTTTTGTCCCACCGATTATTGCAAAGTTGCCCATCATTGCCAACCGCGATACACTCCAACCACAGTCAGATTCCTGTAGTTCCCCCGAATTTAGCTTGGAGTCATATTATGTCCTTCATAGACCGAGTTGACCCGGAACTTGCGCCCGCGCTGGGACTTTTCCCAGCCGAGATGATCACAGCAATCGGCGATGATCCGCACGCAGCCCGCGCGATGCTGGCGCCACTTATGGATGCCATGGCGGAAATGTTGCCGCCATCCGAAACCCAGATTGAGGAGCGGACGATCCCTGGTCCCGATGGCGATATCCCGATTGCGATTTACCAACCAGCCACGTCCGCGCCACGCCCGGGCCTGTTGATGGTGCACGGCGGCGGCTATGTCGTCGGCAGCGAGCGCGAAGATTTGAACGGCATCGGCTATGCAGACCATGTCGGCTGCACGGTCGTCTCGGTCGGCTATCGCATGGCGCCCGAATTCACTTACCAGGCTGCCATCGCCGACAGCTTTGCTGGCTTAAACTGGATGTTTGACAACGCGGACGAACTGGGCGTCGACACCAGTCGCATCGCTATCGGCGGGGCGAGCGCGGGCGGTGGATTGACAGCCGGCTTGACGTTGTACAACCGCGACAACAATGGACCCGATGTGGCATTTCAATTGCTCGTCTATCCCATGATTGACGATACCCACGAAACGCCATCGGGCTACGAAGTCACGCATCCCAATGTGTGGAATCGCGATGTCTCGCTGAAAGCCTGGAAGATGTACCTCGGCGAGGAATATGGCACAGACTCAGTCTCGCCATATGCCGCCGCCGCGCGCGCCACAGACTTGAGCGGGCTGCCTCCCGCCTTCGTCACTGTCGGCACAGAAGACCTCTTCCGCGACGAAGCCATCGACTATGCCCAACGACTGATGGCGGCCGGTGTGCCGACCCAGCTTGAGGTCTATCCCGGCATGTTCCACGGTGGCGAGGGCTTAATGCCGACTGCCGGCGTCAGCCAGCGCATGCGCCAGGGTTATCTCGACGCCCTGAAACGCGCTATTGGCTAAGCGAAGGATATGAAAAAGGACTATCTCTAATTCGTCCTCACTGGGCCCCGAAGAGTCGGAGTCAATCTGCAGGTTGGTAGTAAGCGATTTGCGCAGCGTAACACATGAGACAACAGCCATAACAAGGCTACGCTGTGTCACTGTGGTAAAGAACCTTTGTGCTCTTTGTGTCTTTGTGGTTGACTTTCTGTATGACGAACTTGCGTATGACCCCGGAAGGACTCGAACCTTCAACCTAACGATTAAGAGTCGCTTGCTCTGCCAAATTGAGCTACGGGGCCTCTCGCTTTTACCGCGCCTGATGCAGCGCGATGCGCCGCAGTATAGCGATTTGCTGGCGCATTCGGCAAGGGACAGCTTGCGCGGGGACGGTGCTGTTGCGTGCAAAATGTACAAAGTCGCGCTGGCTTTGGCTGTTTGAGAGAATTCCCCTGCTACAATGAGAGTTGTGGGCACAGCAGCCAGAAGCGTCTGCCACTGTCATGGCGGAGACCAGCCAGCATGCGCAAACGGATTCTCATCATCGGCGGCACGCGCAACATGGGTTATTACCTATCGCGGCGCATCTATGAAACCGGCTACGATCTGACGCTGCTCAATCGCGGCATCACCAAAGACGACCTGCCGCGCGGCATCCACAGGCTGCATGCCGATCGCAGCAATCACAAGCAGATGCGGCGCGCGCTGCTGGCGAAGTCCTTCGACATCGTGATCGACTTCGTGCTGTACAGCGGCGACGAAGCCCAAACCGCCATCGAACTATTCCAGGACAATATCGAGCGCTACTTCGCAATCAGCAGTGGCCAGGTCTACCTGGTGCGCGAGGGCATCGAACGTCCTTTCCACGAAGACGATTATGCCGGGCGGGTGATGCCCGAGCCCCCAGCCAATTCTTATGCCTGGGAAGAATGGCGTTATGGCATGCAAAAGCGCGAAGTTGAAGATCGGCTGGCCGAAGCCTGGCAGCAAAATCGCTTTCCGCACACCACATTGCGCCTGCCCATGGTCAACAGCGCGCGCGATCCCTACAGCCGCTTGCTCAATTATTACCTGCGCCTGCGCGATGGCGGACCCATCCTCGTGCCGTTTACGCCCGACTATGCGCTGAATCATGTCTATGCGCCGGATGTCGTCGAGGCGATCATGCGCCTCATCGAGACCGAGGCCGGTGTGGGCACCGCCTACAATATCGCCCAGAACGAGCACATCAGTCACACCGACTTCCTCGCGTTGCTGGCCGATATCATGGGCGCGAGAGCTTGCAGCGTGCGCGCCAAACGCAGCGACCTGGTGGCGAACGGCTTCTTGCCCGACTGCTGCACTTTCAGCGAACGCTGGATGAGCGCTCTCGACAACAGCCGCAGCAAGACCGAGCTGGGCATTCGCTACACGCCCCTGCGCGAATACCTGGTAAAGTTGGTCGCCTGGTTCGATGCGCAAGCGCTGACGCCGCCTTTGAGCTATCGCCGCCGCCATGCCGAGCTGCAATTCGCCGAGGGCGTGGCTGCCCAGGCGCGGACTTGAGCGCGTTAGCCTTTTGTTAGCATTGGGCGCTACACTGCGAGCAACTGATTGGCGATTTTTGAAAGCGAGGACGACAGTATGAAGACCAGACTCGGATTGTTCGCCACGCTGCTGCTGGCGTTGCTGGCGCTCAGCGGTTGCGATTCCATTGCAGCTGTCTTGAACGGAGAGCCGGCGCCGGCCGAATCAGAGGAAGCGGCAGTGCCAGTCGCTGCCTTCAAATTATACGATTCCTGGGCGAATTGGTGACCGACCTGCCGCCGCAATGAGCCCGCCGTGCGCGGACTCGAAGAAACATTTACCGGCAGGATCGAATTTGTACGGCTCAACCTGGACGACAGGGATTTGGATAACACACGCCGACAGCTGGGCATTACCGCCCAGGCGCAATATGTGCTGGTCAACGCCGGTGGCGAGATCGTCGGCCGCTGGTGGGGCATCATTGACGATTCTGCGCTGACCAACGAGCTGGAGAGACTGCTGCAAACCTGAGCGCGCCGAGGTCGGGGCTGCTTGCCCTGATGGCAGTGGCTCGCGGCGCCAGAGGCTCGACTTGCGCGTATTGGCTGGCAAGGGATTTCTATGGCTGCTTGTGTGTTGGGTCGTCTGCGCCTGCACATTACGTCAGCCCGATCGCGTGCTCACGCTGGTGCCGAGCGATCTTGGCACGCCGGTCGCAACGGCTGTCCAGCAAGCGCCGACACGCACGACCATCCCGCCGCAGCTGCCATCGGCTGCCACGCCTGCCAACCCCACGACGACGCGCGAGATCGCGACAGAGGCGGGATTGGGCGCATCGCCAAGTCCACGCTCGACCCTGCCGGCAACCTGGACGGCTGTGCCCGATCAACCGCTATTGTGGACAGCTATTCCCGAAGAAGCGCCCACCACCATAGCCACTTCGCCGCCACAGCGCGGGTTTGCCACGCCGACTCCCTCGCCGACAGCCACGCGCGCCCAGCCGACCGTTTCCGTGCGGCGCGATTTGCTGCGCGAGGCGATTGCGCCGCCGACCATACAGCCGCTCGCCCTGCCCATAAGCGCTGCTTCCGCCTTTCAATACGAGGTTCAGCCTGGGCAGCTTTTCGCCATTGACGATATCCGCTTGACCGGTGGCCTGCGCCTGTTCTTGCAAAATCCGACCGACAGCAGCAGCTACTTGTACACAGACAGGAAAGGCATTTTGCGCTTTCGTGCGCCGGGCGCGGCACAAGCGGCGGAATTGTTCTCTTCGCCATTTCATGCCGGCTATTCAATAGGCATCGAGCGTATCGAGCGCAACAAACATCGGGTGGTTGAATTGGACTGGTCGGCAGATGGCCGCAAATTCAGTTTCCGCATCGACACGCCAGCCGGATTGGACAATAGCGCGGCGGGAGTCTGGTTCTGGCAGCCAGAAGCGCATCCCGTGCACGGCGCGACATCCCAGGTCATCCGCGATTGCGCGCATGCCGGCTATCGTCCTTGCAGCTTTGTGAATCCAAGCAGCGCGCGGCATTGGCAAACCCTGGCCGTAAACTGGTCGCCGCAGCCTGGCGATGATCGCATGCTGCTGACGCTGCATCTGCCGGACGAGAGCCGCAATGCCCTGGCCATGGCGCGCGCCGTGGCCGACCCGACCTATGCCAATAATGCGCCGCCCTTGGTCCGCTATGATTATGGCCATTGGGATCTTGACGCCGAGCACATTACTGTCAGCGGCCGTCGCCCTGATGGCCGAGTCCTTGTCGCCCAGGTAAACGCCGCGCTGGCGGACGAGCGAGTCATTTTGGATGGAGCGGCGCAGGGATTGTGGCTGCAGGATGCCTCGCGTTTGTCGACCGGGCAAGTGGTGGCGCTGGGCAGACCGGGCGAGCCAGGAAGCGGACCGCTGGCGCTGTACAACCAGCAGGGCAGGCGCATCTCGGCATTCGCAGGCGACTCCGCGCCCGACCAAGTGCGCTGGTATGCCGATCGCAGCGGAGTGGCGCTGTCTGTGTCTGGTCGCCAGTATGCGCTGAACACGGAAACCGGAGCGATCGTTGATGTCAGCCAGCTTGCCAGCAACCCGCAATTTAGCCAGGACGGCGATGAGGTCGCGGCGATCCCCGGCGCAGTCATCCGCGGCGCGACTTATTATCCAGGTCAGCAGCTGCGCGTGATTGTCGGCGCTTTGAATCTGCGCGAGACGCCCGGCACAAACTCCGCCGTCCTTGATTCGCTGCTTCGGGGCGATTATGTGGCGGTTTTCGCTGGACCATACGACAATGAGGGTGACCGCTGGTGGCAGGTGCAGACAGCGCGCAATCGCTTCGGCTGGATCGCCGGCCGCATCGCTGGCAGCCCGACAGTAGGACCCGCCTGAACTATGTCCAATGAGCCGCTCGTCAGTATTGTCATTCCGACTTTCAATCGCCGGCAACTTGTCAGCGACGCCATTGAAAGCGGCCTGGCGCAGACGCATCCGCATTGCGAAGTCATTGTGGTCGATGATGGCAGCAGCGATGACACGCTTCCCTTTTTGCGCCGGAAATATGGTTCGCAGATTCGCCTTTACACCCAGGAAAATCAGGGACCAGGCATCGCGCGCAATCGGGGCATTGCGGAGGCGCGCGGCGCTTTTATCCACTTCCTCGATGCCGATGATCAGCTGCTGCCAGACAATATCGCCATCTGCCTGGAAGTCTTCCGCCAGCGTCCAGACATATCGGTCGTCTATTCGCACTATCAGTTTGTGGTGCCAGACGGGGTCACGCCGCAGGACACGCCGGCTTTCGAGCGATTTTCAGAAAACCCGTTTTGCGAACTACTAGCCAAGACGGGTTGCCATATATTGATCAGTTCCAGCATGTTTCGCGCCGAGGCTTTGCGATCGGTCGGCGGATTTGCGCATGATACCCGTTTTCGCAGCGCCGAAGATTGGGATCTCTTCTTGCGCTTGGCCAGGCATCACAAATTTTACGGCATCGACCAGCGCCTGGTGCTGCGGCGCATGCACGACGCCATGCTTTCCGATGACAAACTGCGCGGCGCTTGGGGCCGGCTGAAGACAGTCCAGAATGCGCGCGACTATGGCTGGGAAGCGTGCATGAGCGCCGACGAATTTGACCGCAAAGAAGCATCCCGGCATCACATGCTTGCTTTGCATCTCTGGCAGCAGGGCGAACGCAGGCGCGCGCGACAGCATTTTGAGCAGGCTATGACGATTTATCCGCCCGAAGCCCGTCCCCGCCGCCTGTTTTGGCTTTTTACCTGGCTGTTGCCGGCGTCATCCATGATGTGGACCAGCCGCATTGCTCGCGTCATTTTGCGCCGTTAGCCGTATAATATAGGAAGACCACCACGACAAGGGACGAGCCGCCAATGCCGACCAAGACCGATAGCCTGCGCTATGACATCCGCCAACTGATGAAAGCCGGCGCTTTCCACGAAATTGTTGATCGTTGCCATGTCGAGCTGACCATGGCGCGGCGCGAGAAACGGCAAAGCATTGAGGTTATCGCGCTGCTGGGCCTGGCGGATGCGCAGTGCTCGCTGGGGCATTTCGACTTCGCGCGTGATTACAGCTCGCAAGCTCTGGAGCGCGCCGACCAAATCCGTTCCGCCAGCCTGGCCGTGGATGCGCTGAATCTGCGCGCGCGGGTGGCTCGCGAAGGCTACTTCCAGACGGGCGAGGCATTTGACGATTATCAGCGCGCTGTTGATATCGCCTTTGAAGCTGGCGACATGCGGCGGTATGCCCAGGCGCTGCTGGGTATGGGCGAAATCGCCGCCAGCCCGGCCGATTCCAGCAAGCACGCCTGGCGCGTCATTGATATCGCGCGCGAACTGAACGACGAACAGCTGGAGGCGCGGGGGATTCTGCTGCTGTCCAACGCGCTGATCCGCAAAGGCGATCACAACAAAGCCAGCGATGGTTTGCTGGTGGCGCTGCGCAAAGCCCAATCTGTCAACGACCGCCTGCTGGAGAGCGTCATCATCGGGCAGCAGGGCGTCATCCTCACGCAGGATGTCGATACATTCGAGCGCGGCATTGAACAGCAATTGGTCGCGCTGGATGTCAGCCGCGGCATGGAAGCGATTTTTCATGAATTCATGCGCCTGTACACGCTGGCGATGACCATGCTGGCAGCGAAAGACTTGAGCGAGGCGCGCGCCTACCTCGACCAAATGCTGGCGCTGGCGCAGGATGTGCAGCACGGTCCCTACGAAATGTACACATTGGGCATGCTGGGGCAATGGCAAGAACTGCGGGGCAAACCGGATATCGCCATCAGCTTTTATGGACGCGCGGTCGAGGCGGCGCGGTCGGTTGGCAATCCGGCCTGCGAAGCGCGCTATTTGTATGCGCTGGGCGCGGTTCATCAATCGCAGTGGGAGTTCGCCGCGGCGCGCAGCCACTATAAAGAAGCGAAAGCCATCTACCAGGCGCTGGATGACGGGCGCAATGCCACGCGCGTCCGGGCGACCATTGTCTACAGCTATTTGCTCGCTGTCGCCAGCCGCATCATGAATCTGCTGGGTTTGAGACCCAGGCGGGATCAAGCCTGAAGCGCCAATTCGCCAGCGCGCCACTGCGCAACCAGCGTGATAGATGGGAAGAAGACCAGCGGCGGCAGTTGGTCGGCTGCAAAAAAGCCAACTGCTCCCGCGTCATCGCCGGCTTTTGCCTCGCCACCGATGATTTCCGCGCGATAGGCAATGGCGATATCCGCCAGGCCATCATCGCGTTTGGGGAAGACCGCCAGCAGCTTGCAAATCGCCACTTGCAAGCCAGTCTCTTCCAGCGTTTCGCGAATGGCGGCGTCTTCTGGCGCTTCGTCATAATCGACAAAGCCGGCCGGCAGCGCCCACTTGCCCGCGCCTGGATCGATGGCGCGTTGGATGAGCAGGACTTTATCGCCGCGCAAAACAAAAATGATCACCGCCACTTTGGGATCGAAATAAGTTGGCTGCTGGCATGCCTGGCAGAAAGGACGGATGCGCCCGCTGTGCCGCTGTTGGATCAGCCTGCCGCCACACATAGCGCAAAAATTGGCGATGCGACTCATGCCCGCGCGCGCCCGTCTATTGACAAGCCGCCGCTGCTGGCGTAGACTGCCTAACCTGGAGCCGGAGTGGCGGAATTGGCAGACGCGCACGACTCAAACTCGTGTACCTTCGGGTGTGTGGGTTCGACTCCCACCTCCGGCATCATCACTTTTGCAGACTCCATTTGGTCTCGCTTTCGCCAGCCCGCATATTCTCGTAGCGCGCCAGCATAAACAGCCAGTCCGACAAACGATTGACATAAGCCAGCGCATCGGGACCGACCTCGGCGCTTTCGTCCAACGCGGTCATGATGCGCTCGGCGCGGCGACATACGGCACGCGCAACTTGCAGATGCGCCCCGGCTGGCGATCCGCCTGGCAGCACAAAATTGCGCAGCGGCGGCAGCTGATCCGTCATTTCGTCGATGCTAGCTTCCAGCCAACTGATCTCGTCTTTGCTGATGCGCGTGACCCGGTTGGACTTGGCAGAAGGCGGCGTCGCCAAATCCGCGCCCAGATGAAATAGTTGATTCTGCGCAGTCTCCAGCCAGGCCTCGGTCTGCTGGCTTGGGCGTTGCGCGCGGACGACCCCCAGCAGCGAATTCAACTCGTCTATCGTGCCATAGGCTTCCACGCGCAGATGATGCTTGGGCACGCGCCCACCCGCGAATAGCGCCGTCGTGCCGCCATCGCCAGTCTTCGTGTAAATCTTCATGCGCGACCCTCTCTTTTGGTCCAATGATCGCAAAATTGGACAATCACCGCAGACGCAAATACCAGCAGCGCGAACTCGATTGGGAATATGTAGCGAGGTAAAGCGAGCAAAGCCAGATGCGCGGCGATCGTATACAGCGGGAAACTCGCCAGGGGCAGCGCCATCCGCCAGCGCCTGCGCCAGCGCCACATGCCCAGCGCTCCGAAGGCAATGGCGATATCGTGAAAAACCCACACCAGCAGCTTGCCGACGAAGCCTTCCACGCGCAGGATATCCAGCAACCCGCCCGGCGTTCGGTCTTCCTGCAGCCATTGACGCGCCGTCCCCCAGACGCTCGTCCCGCCCAGTTCGGTCGTGCCATGCGGCTGAACAATGGCATAACCCAGCTCCGATGCGCGCAGAGCGACGAATCCCGTCGGGTCGCTGCCGACAATTTCGCCGATCCTGCGAAGAAATAGCTCAGGCGGGTGTTGATATTTGCAGTCGACTTCGCAGTCGTCTTCGGGCAATTCGACGCCCGCCAGCAGCAGCGCGTCATTTTGCTGGGGCGAGCCATCGTTGGCCTCTGCGCCGCGCCACAATGTGCCCAGCAGTTGGTCGCTGACAATCACCAGGCGGTCCCACAAAACCAGGTTGTGCAGCGTCCAGGTAGAAACAATCGCGCTATAGCAGAGCAGAAAAAGCAGGCAGGCGCGCCGCCAGTCGCCGAGCAGACGCCGCCGACCCAGCAGGAACAAATGCAGCGCCAGTACAAATGGAAAAAATGCCGATACCGCCCGCGTCAGCGTGGCCAAGCCCAGCGCCAGCGCAGCCAGCATCAGCGCCCACCGCGGCGGGAAGCGATGACTCTCACCCCGCAAATGCGCCGCCACGAAGTATTCCATGTAGAGCCAGATGCCCAGCGCAACGAAGAAGATGTACAGGCTTTCCGTGGCGATATTGGCCGGTTCCATGATCATGGCCGGGTGCAAAGCCATCAATCCAGCTGCCAGCAGCATGGCGCGCTTGTCTTTCGTCAATACCAGCGCGAGGCGGGCAGCGAGCCAGATGGTCGCCGCGCCAGCCAGGCATTGCAGCAGTCGCATGATGAGGATGCTTTCGTGTGGACCAAAAGGCAGCTGCGCCAGCCCAGCGAACAGCACATACAGCGGAGGCGAAGGCAAAGCGCCATTATAAAAGCCGATGCCATTGACCCAGCCGTGAACCTGGCCGCTGAAAAAGCCATAGCCATTCGCCAAATACCAACCGCCGTCGCCACCGCCACGGGTAAACTCGCTGACGGTCGGCAGACCGACGGCATGGGCGCAGCGCAGGGCAAACCCCAGCAGCAGGATCAACCCCAGCAGCCGGTCGGCGCGCGCAGCTCGCATCAGAACACCTGTCTGGCTAAAAGGGCAGCAACGGGCGAATGGTAGTATTGCGAAGGGCAAAAGGCAAGGTGGACTGACGATTTTGAGCCGCGCCGCGCGACGAAGACTGATCAACTTGTTGGCGATTGTCCTGGCTGGCTTTGTGTTGAGGCTGGCGCTGGGCGACATCAGCATTCATGCGACGCTGGCGAAAAGCCCTGGCAGTTGTTTCGCTTCGCGCGAGCTCCCTGATATTCGCCTGCCACAGTCGCGCCATTCCACAAGCCGACTATAATGAGAGCGGCATGAGAGAAACCCAGGCAATTGTTGAACGAATCAAGCGCGTCAATCGCGGCTATCAGCGCCTGGAGCTGGCGGTGGACCGCTCGCTTTCGTCGCTGCTGCCCGGGCAGGCGCTGTTGACGCGGCGCATATCCAAAGATTACGAAGCCGAAAATTGGCATCCCTACCTGCGCGATCTGTGGTTCCCGGTCGAGATTCTCGCGGACAATGTCCTGGTTGTCGAGCGGCCCGCGCGCGAGCAATTCATGCCCGGGCAGTTGCTGAGCATTTTGGGACCTATCGGCAAGCCGCTGCGTTTTCGTCAGAAATTGCGCAACCTGCTGCTGCTGGCTTATGAAAGCCCGCCCACGCCACTGCTGCTGATGCTGCCGAGTTTGCTGGCGCAGGGAACGAGCCTCACCATGGTCACCCTGGGGGCGGCGCGTGATTATGACTGCGCGCACTTGCCCGAAGAGGTGGAAATCATCCAGGCCGGCGACGATCACAGCTGGCAAGACATGGTCATGACGCTGGGCTGGGCAGATCAGGTCTTTGTCCTGGTCGGCGAGGGACCCGAGTTGGCTCGGTTTGCCGAGGTCATGCGGCTGATTCGCGATCGGCGCAGCGATGTGCCAGCCAATACGATTTTCGGCATATTCCAGCGGCAGCTGCCTTGCGGCGTCGGCGCTTGCCGGGCTTGTATGCTGCCTGCGCGCGGCAAAGCCAAATTGCAGTGCCTGGACGGACCTGCCTTCGATCTGACGCAGCTTCGGCTGGCATAGCGGCAGGCTCAGGCGTATGGCGATAGAGATCACGCGGCCCGGCAAAACCAGTTTGATCGCGCAGACGCCGGTCATGCCTGCGGCCGGTACGCTGGGCTTTGCTGACGAATACCGCAGTTTGATCGACTATGCCAACCTCGGCGCGCTGGTGACCAACCCGACCACGATCGAGCCCTGGCAGCCCGCCGCCGGCACGCGCATCGTATCCCTGGATGCTGGCCTGCTGGTGCATACTGGTTTGCCCAGTCCCGGCTTGAGCGCGCTGATCCGCCAATATCGCCGCGCCTGGGCGAAGCTGCCGATCCCTGTCGTTCTGCATCTGCTGGGCACGACGCCCGACCAGGCAAAGCGCGCTGCCGAATTGTTGGACGCGGTCGATGAAGTGGCTGCGGTAGAGCTGGGCTTGGGCGATGATATAGGCGTGGCTGAGGCGTCTGCATTGGTGCGCGCGGCCGCCAGTGTAGAAAAGCCGCTGCTCGTGCGCCTGCCATTTTATGAATGCTATGAACTTGCCCTGCCTGTTGCCGAAGCGGGCGCCGATGCCCTGGTGATGACCGCTGCGCCGCGCGGCACAGCCAGAGACGCGCAGGGCGGACAGCTGGTCAGTGGTCGCCTCTATGGACCCCTGATCAAGCCCCTGGTCTTGCGCATGGTGGGGCGGCTGCGGCGCGAACTGCCAGCGGATATCCCCATCATCGGCTGCGGCGGCATCCATTCGCCCAGCGACGCCCGTGATTACATCGAGGCCGGCGCGGTCGCCGTGCAAGTCGATACAGCCACCTGGGCGCAGCCAAAGATGCTGGAGCGGATCGCGCGCGACCTGGGCGGCTGGATCGCCACGCGCCATGCCGATGCCCTGTTGGACGAGTGGCATCCCGATATGGGGCGGACCGAAGCGCTGCAGGCCCGCGGAACAGGCTGACTCATGCCGCAATATGACTTTCGCTGCAAAATCTGTGGGGGGCGCTTCAGCCTGCATTTCAAGTCCGTAGCCAAATATGCCGCCGCCACGCCCCAGTGCCCGGGTTGCGATTCAATTGAACTGGCTCGTGTCATCAGCGGCGTCGCTATCCCACAGGCGCAGCGCGACTACCGCAAAATGTCATCCGGCGAAATGCTTTCGGTGCTGGAATCGGGCGAGAAAAAACAGGTCGATGACATGTTCCGCCAGGTCAACAGCACGGCGAAGGATGGCTAGAGATACCAGTCGCGCAGGGCATCGCGCACTTCGTCGATGATGAACTCCCAGGGCTGGTCGGGCGCGCGCCGAATGATCAGACAATCTTCGCCTATGGTCAGTTGGTCGATGCCATCCACAGCCGCGAATAGCATCTGCGCCAGCGGAGAGCCCAGGTCGCCCGCTTCGCGATTGGCATAATGTTCTTCGCCGCGCGTCGCCAGCAATTGATTGACAACCAGCTCGGCAACATCCGGATGCTCGCCCGGCTCAACTTCAATGGTCACATACTCGGACATGCCGCGCCGCCTTCTAGCTCCCCGCTGGCTGCTGCTGCGTGATGCAATGGATGTTGCCGCCGCCCAGCAGGATCTCGCGCGCCTGGATGCGCACAATCTCGCGCTGGGGAAAGAGCCCAGCCAGCTTTTGCGCCGCCGCCGCATCATGACGATCGCCGAAGACGGGCATGATAATCGCGCCGTTGGCAATGTAGAAGTTGATGTAGCTGCCAGCCAGTCGCTCGCCGACCGGACGCAGGAATGCGCTGTCGACAACATCCAGACCAGCTGCTTCGTCTGTTGTCATCGTCATCGGCTCAGGCTGATGGATCTTGTGGATTTCCAGCTGGCGTCCCTGCGCATCGCGCGCCGACATGAGCGCCTCGCAGGCAGCCGCGGAACGGTCATATTGCGGGTCGCTGCGATCGTCTGTCCAGGTCATGGCAATTACGCCCGCATGCGCAAAGCAGCAGAGATTATCGACATGACCATCCGTCTCGTCTTCATAAACGCCGCGCGGCAGCCAGATGATGTGGCGGATGCCCAGATAATCCGCCAGCAGCTGCTCGATCTGCGCGCGCGACAGCTGCGGATTGCGGTTGGGATGCAGCAGGCATTGCTCGGTGGTGAGCAGCGTGCCCTCGCCATCGACATGGATCGAACCGCCTTCCAGCACAAAGGGCGCGGCATAGCGGTCGATTCCCTCGATCTCCAGCATTTTGGTCGCCACCAACTGATCCTGGTCCCAAGGAAAGTACATCATCTTGTCCAGCCCGCCCCAGGCATTGAAGCGCCAGGCGACTCCGCGCACATCGCCACGCTCGTTGACCACAAAGGTCGCGCCGCAATCGCGCATCCAGGCATCGTTGCTGCTCAGTTCGACCACGCGAACTTGGGCTGGCAGCATCGCCCGGGCATTTTCATACTGGTCGCGGTTGACGCCCATGCTGACGCGCTCGAAGCGGGCGATCTGGCTGGCTACTTCCACGAAGGCTCGCTGCGCCGGTTTGCCGCCATTGCGCCAGGTATCGCGCCGCTGGGGCCACAGCATCCAGCAGCCAGCATGGCGCTCCCATTCGGCCGGCATGCGGAAGCCGTCGCTGTGTGGCGTCGATTCGAGTCGCCGCGGCATGGTCTGCTCCAAAATTCACCGGTTCGCTTTTTGTCATTATCGCTGTCGGCGCGCGGGCTGGGCAGGGGAAATGTGCGTACAAGCGGTGTACAATACGGGCATTTGCGCGGACATCTGCGAGGACAGGCGCATGAGTTTGCGAGCGATTTCGCCGCTTGACGGGCGTTATGCGGACAAAGTCGCGCCATTGCGGGATTATCTTTCCGAATGGGCGCTGATCAAATATCGTGCGCTGGTGCAGTTACGCTGGCTGCGTGCCATGTCGGCGCATCCCGGCATCACGCATGTTCGGGCATTTACAGCGGACGAAGGGGATATGCTCGCTGCATTGGAAGCCGAATTTGATCAGGCGGCGGCCGAGCGCGTCAGGGCAATCGAAGCGCGCACCAATCATGACAGCAAGGCGGTCGAGTATTACCTGCGCGAGCGACTGGAAGCGACCAGTCTGGCGGATGTGGCTGGTTCGCTGCATTTCGCCTGCACATCAGACGACATCAACAACCTGGCGTATGGGCTGATGTTTCGCGGCGCGATAGGCTCGGTCTGGGGGCCGGCTGCGCGCGAATTGTTGGACTCGCTGGCCGATCTGGCGCGGGGCACAGCGACTGTGCCCATGTTGGCGCGGACGCATGGACAAGCAGCCACGCCCACCAGCCTCGGCAAAGAAATCGCCGTCTTCGCGCATCGGCTGCGGCGGCAGCTGCGGCAAATCGAAGCGCAGGAATACCTGGGCAAGTTCAATGGCGCTGTCGGCGCGTACAACGCTCACTTTGCAGCCTATCCCGATATCGACTGGCTGTCGGTTTCGCGGGATTTCGTGGCGGGGCTGGGCTTGACGCACAATCCGCTAACCACGCAGATCGAAGCGCGCGATTGGCTGGCGGAATTGGCGCATGTCCTGATGCGCTTCAATACCGCGCTGCTCGATTTATGCCGCGATATGTGGAGCTATATCTCCCTGTCATACTTCCGCCAGCAGGTTGTAGCTCGCGAGACGGGCTCTTCAACCATGCCGCACAAGGTCAACCCGATCGACTTTGAAAATGCCGAAGCCAATCTGGGTGTCAGCAATGCGCTCTTCGCGCACCTGGCGGACAAGCTGCCCATATCTCGTTTGCAGCGCGACCTCAGCGACTCCTCGGCGCTGCGCAATTTTGGCGTGGCGATCGGCCATAGCTATCTGGCGCTGAAGGGCGTGCGGCGCGGCTTGGGCAAGCTGGAAGTCGACAACGCGGCGCTGGCAGCGGACCTGGACGATGCCTGGCAATTGCTGGCGGAGGCTGTGCAGACCGTCATGCGCAAGCACCATCTGCCCGAAGCTTATGAACAGCTGAAAGCGTTGACCCGCGGCCAGCCAATCACGCGCGAGAGCCTGCACGCGTTCATCCAAGCTTTGGACTTGCCCGCCGAAGAAAAGCAAAGACTGTTGCAATTGACGCCCGCGACCTACCTGGGTTTGGCGGGAAAGCTGGCTGCGCTGGCACTTGAGGGGAAGCCGGCTGAATGACCGACAAGACATTTGACATCCTCGTCTTCGCCGATGCCTGCGTCGACTTGATTCTACGCGATGACGATGTACAGCCGCAATTCGGACAAGTCGAAAAACTGGTTGCCGATTATGAGCTGGTCATGGGCGGCTCGTGCTGCATCTTTGCGGCGCAGGCGGCGAAACTGGGGCTGCGAGTCGCCATCTTGGGTCGGGTCGGCGATGACGCGCCGGGGCGACTGATCATTGACTCACTGACGGCAGCCGGCGTCGATATGCGCTATATGTCCGTCCACCCCCAACTGCGCACCGGCATCACCGTGCACCTGTTGCAGGGGCGCGACCGTGCCATGCTGACGCACCTGGGCGCAATGAATGCCTTGACTCGCGCCGATATTAGCGACCAGTTGCTCGCCTCGGCTCGTCACTTGCATTATGGCAGCTTGTACTTGCAGACTGGCTTGCTGCCCGACTGGGCGACTATCCTGCGGCGCGCCAAGCAGCTGGGCTTGACGACTTCGCTGGATACCAACTGGGATCCCAACGAAGTGTGGGATTATGACCTGGCGAGCGGGCTGCGCTATGTCGATGTGCTGCTGCCCAACGAACAAGAGGCGCGGCATCTCAGCGGGCGGTCGGATTTCGCGGCGGCGGTCGAATGTCTGCGAGCGCAAGTGCCGGTGCTGGTCATAAAGCGCGAGCTGCAGGGGGCGGTCGCTTGGCAGGCACAGCGGGAAATCGCGCATCGTGTCAAGCCGGCTCCGCCAGGTGGCGATGGCATCGGCGCGGGCGACAGCTTCGACGCCGGCTTTCTGGTTGGCTGGCTGGGCGCGCTGCCACTGGCGACCTGTTTGCAAATCGGCTGTCAATGCGGACGCGGAGCAGCCAGCGAGATTGGCGGCACGCGGGGTCAGCCGCTCTTGACGGATGTGCCGGCGCTTCAGCCTTCGCCGTTGTAACCCCTGCCCACGCCGCGATAGGCAAATCCCAACTTGCGCAGCTCGGCCGGGTTGTACATGTTGCGCCCGTCTATCAGGATGGCTCGCGCCATAGACGCGTGGATGCGCCGCATATCCAGGTGCTTGAATTCGTTCCAGGGCGTCAGCACCAGCAGCGCGTCCGAGCCATCGGCGGCATCGTAGGGGCTTTGGCAAAGCTGGATGCCCGGCAGATCGCGGCTGGCATTTTCCATGGCGACAGGGTCATAGGCTTTCACCAAAGCGCCTTGATTCAACAAGGAGCGCGCCACGGTCAACGAAGGCGATTCGCGCGTGTCGTCCGTGTTTTGCTTGAATGCCAAGCCGAGGATGGTCAGCGTGCGCCCGTTGACGCTGCCGCCCAGCATTTCGCGCGCCTTCAGTGCAATCTGCCGGCGCTGGAAGGCGTTGATCTCCATGACCGCGTTGAGCAGCTGCGGGTGCATGCCGTGCGTCTGCGCCATATTTGCCAGCGCTTTGACATCTTTGGGGAAGCAACTGCCGCCGAAGCCGATACCCGCCTCCAGGAAGTGCGGGCCGATGCGCTTGTCAAAGCCCATGCCCCGCGCCACCTCGGTCACATCCGCGCCCAGCCGCTCGCAGATGATGCTGATCTCGTTGATAAAGCTGATGCGCGTCGCCAAAAAGGCGTTGGATGCGTATTTGATCATCTCGGCAGTGCGCAGGTCGGTGATGACCACCGGCGCGTTCACCGGCGTGTATAGCTCGGCAACAGACTCGGCAGCCGCGCGATCGGTGGAACCCAGCACAGTCCGGTCGGGCTGCAAAAAGTCGGCGATTGCCGAGCCCTCGCGCAAGAATTCCGGGCAGGAAACCACAGAAAAGTCGATTGGCTGCGGCTGCTTGCTGGAGATGATCTCGCGCGTCCAGTCACCAGTGCCGACCGGCACGGTCGATTTGTTGATGACGATCAGCGGATGCGTCATCGTCTCGGCGATGGTTTGGGCGGCGGCGCGCACATACTGCAAATCTGCCTCGCCATCGACGCCAGAAGGCGTGCCCACGCAAATGAAGACGAATTCGGCGTCTTCAAGCGCCTCGGCATAGCAGGTGGTGAAGTGCATGCGCTGGGCGGCGCTGTTTCGCTCCACCAATTCTGCCAAGCCCGGCTCATAAATCGGCATTTTGCCCGCCAGCAGTATTTCGATCTTGCGCTCGTCTATATCCACCAGGCTGACCTCGTTGCCCAGATCGGCAAAACAAGCGCCGGTAACCAAGCCGACATAACCGCTGCCCACCACGCACAATTTTCTCATGTTCGCTTCCCGCTCGTCTCAGCCACGATTGTTTTACACAGCCGCCAGCACATTTCCTGTCTGCCCTACCTGCATTGTACCCGTATAGCGCCAGAGGGACACAGAGGTGATTGCGCGTATGTCGCTATGCCCTCGCGACTCCATGTGGTAAAAATAGCGCTGCAGAGATCACCGCTATTGAGGTCAATCGTCATGTCGCAGCAACTGGATGCGCAGACCCAAGCCAATCTGCAGCGCGCGCATTTCAAAGATGGCGTGCCCCAAGAGCGGCGCAAAGTGCCCTACCGCAACATCCGCGATGTGCTGGCGCTGCACACCAAGACCTCGCCGCGCAAGCCTTTCCTCATCTTCTACGACCAAGCTGGCGCGCGCAGTGAGCAGACCTATGCCGGCTTTACGGCGCGCGTGCATCAAGCCGCCAACTTTCTCTACGAAGATCTGGGCCTGCGGCGGGGCGATCGCGTCGCCACGATCTCGCACAATCACAGCGACAGCGGCATCATCTATTTCGCCTGCTGGGTGATCGGCGCGGCTGTCGCGCCCCAGAATGTCGCCGAAGACGACCGGCGCATCGCCTTCATCCTGCGCAACAGCGAGGCGAAAATCTGCCTGGCGCGGGCGGAATATATGCAGCGCGCCGAGCGCATCATCAGCGGCGAAGACGGCTTCGGAGGCGCGCCCAACATCCAGCAGATCGTGCAGGTCGGCGGCGAACCAACAGGCGAGCGAATCCACTTTCAAGAGGCGCTGCGCGACCGACCGACCACCTACCTGGGCGATGACTCGGGCGCGAAAGCGAGCGACCTGCCACTGGACGAAGGCGGCGAAGCCACAGCCAGCCTCGATGACGAGGCGCTGCTGGTCTATACCAGCGGCACGACCGGCACGCCCAAAGGCGTCATCTTGTCGCAGTACAACCTGCTGGTGGACGCGCAGGGCATCGCGCAGTGGCAAGCGATCACCGGCAACCAGCGCGCCATGTGCGTGCTGCCCATTCATCATGTCAACGGCATTGTCGTGACGATCATGGCGCCCTTGTCGGTTGGCGGCTCGACTGTGCTCAACAGCCGCTTCAGCGCCAGTCGCTTTTGGGAGCGCATCGTGCGCGAGGGCGTCAATGTGGTCAGCGTCGTGCCCACCCTGCTGCAGTTTCTTATTGAATACGGGCGCGAGCAGCAGGCGGCCGGCGACACCATCTTTGGCGCGGGCATCAACCGCCGCGACCTGACGCATTTCCGCCACTTCATCTGCGGCGCGGGCACGCTGTCTGTGGCGCTGGCGAAAGAATTCAGCGAGCTCTTTGGTTTCACAATCCTGCACGGTTATGGCTTGAGCGAATCGACCTGTTATTCCTGCTTCTTGCCTATCAGCTTGTCCTGGCGCGCCAACCAGCGCTGGCTGCTTGCGCATGGCTATCCCAGCATCGGCTGTCCGATCGAGCCTAATGAGATGGCGATATTCTCCGCCGATGGCAGTGGCGAGCGGCTGGACGCGGGCGAACGCGGCGAAATCTGCATTCGCGGGCACAATGTCATGCAAGGCTATTTCAAGCGCGCCGATGCCAATGCCGAGACTTTCAAGTTCGGCTGGTTTCGCAGCGGGGATGAAGGCTTCTGGCTGCGTGGCGACGGCGGACGGCAGTTCTTCTTTATCACCGGGCGCATCAAGGAATTGATCAACCGCGGCGGCGTCAAGTTCAGCCCCTTTGATATTGAAGAGGCGCTGCTTGCGATCGAAGGCGTGAAAGTCGGCTTGGCCATCGCTTTCCCCAATGTCTATTATGGAGAAGAAGTCGGCGCGTACATCGTGCCAGACGCCGACGCGCAACTGACAGCCGAAGGCATTCTCGCCGCCTGCCGCGCCCAGATGACATTTGAAAAAGCGCCCAAAGCGGTCGTCTTCGGCAGCGAAATCCCCGTTACTTCAACGGGCAAATACCAGCGCCTGAAGCTGCAAGGGCTTTTTGCAGAGTGGGAACGCACGCAGTTTCGGCGCTAGCCCCTCCCCGACGAATCGGACAAGGGCATATGGGCGACACAAGTATCGCCCCTGCGGCTTTCTGTATTGAGTAGTTTGCCCGCTACTCGCGCGACTAACTTTGTCTCGCTTAGACAATATCGTCGTTGCTGGGGATTTGCCGCAGCGGACGAATAATCCCAAAGTGGAAAGCCATGCCCAGCAGTGCGATGGCGATGGCCGACCAGCTGTAAGCGACTGCTTCGACCGACGCGCCCGGCATGACATAGTCGGCGAAGTACGCGACCGGGTTGGTGATCGCGCCCGCGCTCATGGCTGGGGTTTGCAGCACGGCGGGCAAGTCCAGCACGATATGCAGCGCCGTCATCAGCGCGATGATGGACAGGACGATCTGCGTCACCGATTTGCGCGAACGCAGCCGGTTGATGTCGCCTGCGCCAGTCGCGCCCAGGAAGATCAACAACGCGCCAAAGCCTGTGCACACCAGCATGGACAGCCAGTCGCCAGCGGCATCGGGACGGATGAACAGCGCCAGGAAGCCGATCGTGAAGACGCCGAGAGCGATAGACAAGCCGCGCAGCAAGTGGGGCGCCCGATTGACCAGGTAGAAGAGCAGCGCGCCCAGCAGCGCCGAGCCCAAATAACCCGATGTCATGATCAGCGCTTCCGCTCCATCCCGAAACAGCAGCGTGTACGCGCCAGCCTCGGAGAGCGTGAAGCTTTCCACAGCGCCGCCACTGATCTGCATGGCGAACGCGCTCAGGCCGCCATGGATATTGTTGATGAACATGCGCAGCGGGTGCATCACCCCGGTCAAAGCCTGCGTGTTCCACATCACGACGATCGCCGCGAAGCCCAGTACCGAGATGATCAGGCTGCGCTGCACAATCTGACGCCGCACTTTGCGCTCTACAAATGTCCTTAGCATGGCTATTCTCCTCCAGTCTGTGTATGCGACCGATTTTGGGCGTGGCTTTTCTGCCGCCCACAAGTCATTTGCCTCAGACAAGCTCGCTGCGCACGGGTTTGAGCAAGCCGAAATACATAGCCGCGCCCATCATGCCCACCGCGATGGCCGCCCACAGCATGGCGACGACAGACGGTGGCAGCAGCGGCGCGACCCTCTGCGAAAAAGCGGCTGCATCGTTCACGGCGCCCGCATTGCCGATGTCCGAGTTGCTAACCAGCTGTACCAGATCAAAGACGGCGTTCAAGCCCGTCAATATCGCCAGCGTATTGAGCAAGAAAACATTGATGGCTTGTGGTGCCGCCCAGCCCAAAAGCGCCAACGCCGCGCCATAGCCAACGCCCACCACCAGCGCCGTTATGTTGCCGCTGGCATCGGGACGGGCGAACAGCAGCGTGAGCGCGATGAAGCCGATGCCCAACAGCAGCGACAGTGCGCGGGTCACTGATGGCGCGCGGCTGCTGAGCAAGAACAGCAGCGCCCCAAACAACGCGGCGCCCAGATAGCCGGCCGGCAAAATGAGCGATTCGCTGCCACCAGCTGTAACCGCATAGCCAGAGCCATCGGGCGAGACGGTGAAGCTCTGCACTTGCCCGCCTGTCAACAGCGCGGCCAAGGCATGCCCGGCTTCGTGCACGAAAGTGACGAAAAGCCGCACCGGATAGGTGATCGCTGTCAGGCTGATGGCGTTGGAGGCTGGCGCGCCTTGTGCCAGCAGCGCATCGACGCCGCGGGCATTCCACAGCAGCAGCGCGAAAATCAGCGACAGCCCCGTGATGAAGAGAGCGCCGCGCTGAGCGCCGGGCTTCTGCTTCTGCGCTTCGGCTTGCGTCGCCAGCGCGCGATGATTGCGCCAGGCGAAGGACAGCGACAGCAAGGCGAGCGGCAAGCCCGTGAAAACAAAAAGCAGCGATGGCGGTACTTCTGGCGGCACATTCAAGCCATCGGCGAAGATGACGATGTCCTCGCGCAGTTGGTCGCTCGCGCCACCATCATCCAGCGCGCCCGATGCGACCAGCGCGCCACCTGCCGCCCAGCCCAGGCTGAGCAGCAATATCAGCGCCCAAAACAAGCGGAAGAATTTCTGCACGGCTATTGTCTCCGTTTCAGCGAACCCGTCCCCGGCTGCAATCGCCGCTTTCGGGGCTCTTCGCTCTTATCTCAGTATACGAAAAAGCGGCTGATCCAGCTTCGACATTCGTAAAATCTTTGTAATTTCGTACACTTGCGTCATAACATGCGCGCAAAACAGACCGGGAGCGAGACAGCATGAACGCGCCAGACCTCAGCGACTATATACCCGCCACCGACCTTGCGCAAGCCGCCACCATGCCGGCGCGCTGGTATACGGATGCCGACTTTTTGCCCCTGTAGGCGCAGAAAATCTTCTATCGAACCTGGCAGCCAGTCGGGCGGCTGGACAATGTCGCGCGGCTTGCTATCGAATGCCTATGAGCGCGGGCGCTTCTCGGTTCTGCGTGAAAATGGCGTGCATCATTTTCAGGCTCTTGTGCACGAATATCTGACGCGCGACTAGACCGGTGTTTCGCGGCGGGCGAAAGCAAAGGCAGGCGACACGCCGAGCGCCAGCATGCCGATACCACCCCACATTGCATAACTGAAGACTGTCAATCCATGCAGCAGGAATCCCAGCGAAAGCGATTCCAGCGCCCCCACGCCCACCAGCGAACCGGAAAGCACAATTGACGCTTCAAATGGACCCAGCCCGGCAATGCTCACCGGCAGCGCCAGGCTCATCGCCGCCAATGACACGCCCAGCGGGAATGCATACAGGGAGTCAGGTTCAATGCCCAGCGCCTGATGCAGCAAGAAGTAGTGCAGCAGAGAGAATGCCCAGGCCAGCGCCGTCCAAATCAGGCTGTTCAGCAGCGCGCGCAGGTTGGTCAACGGCTGCAAGCCATCCAGCAAGTAGGCCAAAGCCGATTCCAGAGGCAATCGCTTGAGCAAGGGCAGGGCGGTCAGCAGTCGTCCCAGCGCGCGTTCGGCGAAGCGTGGCGCGGCGGCCAAACCCAGCAGCAGCGTAAAGCCGGCCAATGCGGCGATGCCGGCCAAGGCAGCCGACTCACTGACTTCGGGCGGCGCATCGGGCAGCTGACTGAGGCTCAGCGCGATCAGCAGCACGACCACCAGCGTATCGATCAGCCGCTCGACAACGATGCTGGTGGCGGAAGTAAGCAAAGGCACCCCGGCCCGCGCCGCCAGCACGCCGCGCGCCACTTCGCCAAGTCGCAACGGCAGCTGATTGCCCAGGAACATGATGTTGACCATGTGCGCCGCTTGCTGCAGAGGCAGACGCCGGCTCAGCAATCCCCACCAGCGGACGCCCCGTGCAAACAAAGCCAATGGCGAAGCGACGAATACCGCCGCCAGCAAATAGCGCGCATCGGCAGAGCGCATGGCAGCCAGCACTTCGCTCATGGGCACATCGCGCAGAATCAGCAGCAGCGATGCGGCGCTGACGAAGAGACTGGCGATAATGAACAACTGTTGTCTGCTGCGCATGGCGGCTCGGCTCGGCGAGAATCTGCGTGTCAGTATAGTCGCGCTTATCTTCTTCTACAGCGCCCATGTCGCCCGATTTGACGCGCCTCGTCCTCGCGGCTATATTGGTCTGGGACGAATTCGCTTGTGGGAGGATGTGCGATGATGGCGGTTTCAGACGACTTGATGGACATTCTGCGCTGCCCGGTCGCCGTGCATTACACCGACAAGGGCGACGACCCTGGCAAGCTGCGCCTCGTCAAAGACAGTTGGCTGGTCTGCGACGACAGCGGCTACAAGTACCCCATTCGCGATGGCATCCCCGTCATGCTGGTTGATGTCGGCAAAAAATGGCAAAGCGCCGCCGAAGCCGACCTGCCCGTGCCGCCGCCCGGCGACTAATCTGTCCAGGTGGCTTTTGCCTGTCTCGTCGCAATCTCCAGCGAAGCGCCGTCCGCGCTTGCATCCAGCCAGACCGCATCGCCCTCGCTGACCTGCCCCATATCGCGTCCTTCCGGCTCTTTGTGATGACCCCATAATAACCTGATACGTAACAAGTCTGCGCTTTGTTGGTGTAGCGGCTGAAGTCCATCGCCAGCCTCCCCATGCGCCAGTCATTATTGACCGAGTATGGCGTGCAGTTGATAGAAGCGCGTTGACGGCGCGTAAAAAGTTTGCAAATTTGCCAGTGGCTGGGGTTGCGCTCAGGCAGGGCAGGCGCGGATTATGCTGCCGCTTCCATGCAGCGTGAAAGACTCTATGCAGGCGGGCAGCAAGCCAGTCTCGCCTTTGCGCAGGCGCAGCGAGTCGTGCCCGGGCGCGTTCACATGCGATTCGCCGTCAATGCAAGTCAGCGCCTGGAAGCGGTCATCGCTGCGCAGCGAAAGCGTCTTGCCATCAAGCCGATGCCGCCAGGCCTGAAAGTAGGTGCCATCGACCAGCAGATCGCCCTGCGGACGCGTTACTTGCGGCAGCGATTCCAGGTTGGCGACGCGCAAGCCTTTGTCAATATGCAGCTCGCGCGGCTGTCCATCCAGACCGAGCCTGCCCCAATCATATAGCCGATAGGTCGTGTCGCTGGCTTGCTGAATCTCGTAGATAAGAATGCCTGGACCCAAAGCGTGGATCGTGCCCGATGGCAGGTAAAGCACATCGCCCGCCTGTACATCGGCATAGGCCAGCAGCGCTTCCAGCTGGCCTGCTTGCAGCGACTTCGCCAGTTGGGCGCGGTCTGTGCCCGGTTGCACACCGATGACCAGCTGGGCGCCCGGTTCTGCTGCCAGCACCAGCCAGGCTTCGGTCTTGCCACGCGGTTCGCCTTCCAGTTCGCGCGCCTGCTGGTCGTCTGGATGCACCTGAATGGAAAGCCAGTCTCTGGCGTCGATGAATTTTGCCAGCAGGGGGAAGCCCGCTCCAGCGTCGTGTCCCGCCCCGGTCAGCGATTCGCCATAAGCTGCCAGCAACTCTCCCAGGCTGCGTCCGCGCAAGCGACCATTCACTACCGTGCAGCTGTCGTGCAATTCCCAGCTTTCGCCATAGGGCTCGGGTGTCGGCAGCGATTTGCCCAGCTGCGTTTCCAGCTTCCGCCCGCCCCACACTTTGCTGTGCAGCGCCGGCGTCAATTTGAGGGGATACAGGGCTGGCAGCGTCATCATTGGTTTGGCCTGGCTTGGATTCACGCAGCCCCTAGTTTATCAGCGCTGCGCTACAATGTTATCCCTGCGCCTGCGTATGCTATAATCTTGCATACGCGACAAAGCGCTTGGTCATCTGCGTTCAATTGGCTATGTTCCGCCCGCCATGATCAACATGCCCACACCTCAGGACTATCTCGATGACTTGCATGCCATCGGCATTACGCGCTTGTTTTTGCCACACATCGACCCGCGCGACCGTGCCGCTGGCATAAGACGCGCGCGCCAGGAGCTGGGCAGGCTGCGCGGAGAATTGAGCCTGCAGCGAGACAACGCAGTCGAACGCAACGGCGCTCGCTCGTCTGAAGCCGTCCGCCGCGCGACAGCGCCCTATAGCCTGCTGCTGCTGCTGCACGAACAGCTGGTCGAAGAAGTCGGCGACCTCGAACGCAGCCTCAGTACCGGCAAGCCCATGCCCTATGGCTTCGATTTCGGGCGCTATATCTTCGGCGACGAATCCAGCGGCGACTGGTTCATCGGCGGGCAGAGCGAGATTGACGAGTGGCAGCGAATCCAACAGTTCAAGGCGCGGCTCGATGCCCTGCGCGAGCAAAGCCAGCCGGCGCGTGAACAGTTGACTGGTGTGCGCAGCGAGCTGGAAGCGCTGACAGCCGAGCACGAAAAACGCCAACAAAAGATCGAACGGCGTCAGCAGCCTGGCACGATCCGCCTGCAAATCGCCCTGCTGGTCCTGGCGGGCGCGGCCAGCGGCATTATCGGCTGGCAATACTGGAATGCCGACCGCGACCTGAGCACGGTGGCTTTGGGTCTGTGCGCCGCCTGCGCAATCTTGATCCCCATCGCCATCGCCAACTGGAAGAACCCGCGCACGCGCAAACTGGCCAAACAACGCAAACTGGAACGGCAAATCCAGCAGGTGCGCGCGCAGGGCACCCACCAGCGACAAAGCTATCAACCGCTCGACTTGCAAATCAAAGCGCTGGAAGTGCATTACAACCGCATGCTGGATGGCTGGGAATCGGCGCGCTTGATCAAGAAACGACTGGACGGATTCATTGAGGAAGCGCAGCCATTGCGAGATCGCGTCGATACCATCCGCGGCGAGCTGGAAAGCCTGCGGCAGCAGCGTGAAAAATTGCTGAAAAAGCAGGCCAAACGCCAGAAACGCGGCGCTTTTTTCCGGCGCATGCTGCTGCACATCATGTTGGTGCTGGCCAGTGGCGCGGTCGGCTTTTATTTCGAATATACGGGCGAGGCGGATTATTCTGCGGTCATGTATGGCGTGGGCGCATTTTGCATTTTGCTGGTGCCGCTGGCGTATATCGACTGGAAGAACCGCAGCGGCAAGCTGGAATCGAAAGTGAGACAGCTCGAGACGCGCATGCTGCAGCTGCAGACCGAAGGCAAGCAGATCATGAAGCGCTATCACCCGCTGGAGTTGCAGATAAAGACGTTGATCGCCCAGTACAAGCGCACGCGCGCCGGCATCACCGCAGACCAACCCCCCCTCAGTCCCCCCGACAGGTCAGGGGGAGGCTTGATCTTTGGCTACCCTCTCCGTCCCGACGGGGAGGGGCTGGGGGAGGGGTAAAAGACCGCACTCATTCCGCCGGCTCGAAGCGATACAGCGTGCCAGCGTAATCTATGACATAGGCTTCGCCAGCCTCGTCCTCGCCAAAGCTGCTGATGGCCATATTCGTTTTCATCAGCTCAATCGTCTGCCAGGTCAAACTGCTGTCGCGCCAGGATGCCCAGATGCGCCCGGTGCAAAAATCGCCGAAGAGGTAGGCGGCCTGCAGATCGGCGATGGCGTCGCCGCGATACACATATCCGCCCGTGACCGAGCAGCCGAGCGAATGGCTGTAGGCGAAGAAAGGCGCGATATGATTGGGCGCGCTGCCGCCGGCGAATATCGTATTGGCTTCGTAGACATTCCAGCCATAATTTTCGCCACCGCGGCTGTCTGCTGGCTGATAGTTGAGCTCTTCCCATTGATTTTGCCCGACATCCGCCAGGTACATATCGCCGGTCGCGCGGTCGAAGCTGAATCGCCAGACATTGCGCAAGCCATACGCCCAGATTTCATCCAGCGCCGCCGCATCGTTCACGAATGGATTGTCCGGCGGAATGGCATAAGGGAAAGCGCTGTCGATATCCAGCCGCAGGATCGTGCCCAGCAGCAGCTGCCGATTTTGTCCAGCGCCCAATGGGTCGTTGGCAGAACCGCCATCGCCCAGGGCAATGTACAAATAGCCATCGGGACCAAAGTCGATGTGCCCGCCATTGTGATTGGCATAAGGCTGGTTCAGCTTGAAGATGATTTGCCCGCTGCTCGGGTCGGCGAGGTAGGGTTGATTGGGCATGACCTGATACCGCGCAACGATGCTGCTGCCGGCGTGGTCGGTATAATTGATGAAGAAGGTGCCGTTGCTGGCATAATCGGGATGAAAAGCCAGCCCCAGCAAGCCCTGCTCGGTGTAGCGCTGCGTTAGCGCGATTGGGCTGATCAACTCCGAGACATCCAGGAAGGGCACAGGCCTCCGCGCGCCATCTTCCAAAATCCATATCTTGCCGCTCTGCTCCAGCACGAACAGCCATCCCGTGCCATCGCCAGCATGTGTCGCATAGATCGGGCGATTAAAGCCAGTTGCCACAGCAGTCAACTGCATGGCAGCCGCATCGGGCGTGCTTTCGCGGGTGATCAGTGTATCGGCGCTTTGCCCAATAGTTGGCAGGCATAGCAGCAGCGCCGCAATGACGCCGATAGTGCGCGTTGTCGTCAAGGCAGGGATTGTCATTTGTCCATCCTGTCGTTTGTCTGGCTCATCCGCGCGCCTTCTGGCTGCGAATCAGGCGATTGAGTATGGCGGTGTTGTTGGCGCGTTCGGGCGCGTCTATCCGTTCGTCGTTGTGGATATGCCGCAGGCAGCGCAGCAAATGCGACTCGATGACCAACTGGCTGCGCGTGCGGGATTTCAACCAGCTTTCCCCCCAGATCTCGGCGGCCACGCTGATGCAGTGCAGGCTTTGCTCGGGCGGCGCGCCATTCATGGCTTGGGGCAGCAGCTCGTCAATCAGCTGCCAGCGCATATCTTGCCATTTGCCCGCAGCGATGATGGCACCGGCGAAGAGCGTCACATTGCGCCAGCGCGCATAATCGTGCTGCAGCAGCGCCACCACATTCTCTGGAAATGTCCAGCCATCCGCGCTGTGCGGCGACAATCCGGCTGGCATTCGGCATTCGTCATAGAACTCCAACAGGGCGCAGGCAGCCAGGTATTCCTGAATCGTCAGGTGTGGAAAGCGGTAGAGATTGGGCGCGTCGGCGACCAGGATGCCGTTGCGCGTCGCCAGATATTCCAGCACATCTTCAATGCCCGCGCCCAGCCCGCCGCCCTGCGACTGCTGCTCGATCAGCTTGTCCAGCAGCCGCGCTCGCTCTATGATGGTCGGATAGCGCTGGTAGCTCTGCTGTTCAGAATGCAGCTCGAAGGCGATCAGCTTCAGCGCCGCCCGCATGCGCTCCAGGTTGATGTTCGCCAGCTTTTCGTGCAGCTTGTCATCGGGCGAGGGGATATTCCAGCGATCAAGCAGCTCGACAGTATGTTCATACAACTCGGCGCGTTTGTCGGGCAGTTGCTTGTAATCTTCGTGAATCAGCGTCAGCAGCGCCAGCATCAGCGGCTGCCGAGCCAAGGGGATGAGCGCCCCCGTCTCGCGAATGGTTTTGTACAAGTCCTGTGCCATCAGCGCCGATTGCTTCTGGGCGACAGCCCGTCCGCCCAGCACGCTTGGTCGCGCCTCGGCGACGTTGTCATACCAGCGTTCGATATAAGTTTTGACTTGCTTCCAGGAAAATGGTGCCAACTCGGCCGAAGCGAAGCGCCCGGACAGCCGCCAGCGCGAGTCTTGGCGATAAGCATAAGTGCGACTGGTTACGATGATGCGGCAGGTGGGGAAGCGGTCTGCCCAATTCTCAATGATGCGCTGCAGGATGATGCGGTCTTTGGCGGCATAGACTTCGTCCAGGCCATCCAGCGCCAGCAGACTGCCATGCGCCGCCGCATCAATCTGCATCAAATAGCCTTCCAGGTGCTTCGCCAGGTTGCCGATGGCGCGCATGATGTAGCTCAGCAGCTGCTCGGCAGACGCTTCTTGCAGGCTGCGCGGGAACAGGTCGGGACTGTTGGCGAAGTCGCGCAGGCTGACATAAATGGGCAGAATCGGCCCATGTATCCAGGATGGTCCCAGCATCTCCAGTCCCTTGACGCCGTCTTGCTTCTCGGCGCGCGGGTCGCAGGCATAGGCCAGCGCGGTGACGATGAAGCGGCAAAGCGAACTCTTGCCTGTGCCCGCCGCGCCAGTGATGACGATGCGCGGATGCGAAGCCACCACCTCAAAAACCGACTCGCGCACATAACCCATGTCTTTTTCGATTGCCTGGTAACGCCGTGCGTTGAGCTCTTCGATGCCCACGCTGTGGAACTGGCGCTGGTCGCTCCAAATATCGACTGGCGTATACAATTGATGCAGCATGGCTGGCGTATGATGCTGCGAGGCGGGATGAATCGTGGTGGTGGGGATGTTCCATTCCGTGCGCACAGCCGCCAGGTAGCTTTTCAGCGCCGCCTTGCTGCCTTGATACTGCTCGGCAACGATATTGACATCCTGCCCGGCGAAGATGACATGTCCGCCAGCCGAGATGCTGCCCGCCTGCACGCGCACGGCAGACGGATAATCGCGTTGTTCTCGCATGGCTTCCAGCAGGCTGCGCGCAAAAGCGATCGCCCGTTTGCCCTGAGACGCCGAGCCATCCAGGCCGCCAGTCGCCACGATCAGCCAATCCAGCCCGACCAGTTCGTCGGTGGAAAGCTGCTCGGGTGCCAGGCAATCGCGCGCCAACTCTTCGGCGCTGCGATCATAATTGCGGTCGCGGTAAATCTCCGTCAGCCGTTTGCTCAGCGCCGCGCCATAACGGTACTTGCGCAGCAAACGCCGCAGCATGGTCAGCTTCGTGCGCGGATTGGGCATGACCGGCGCGAAGACCATCATCACCAGCTTTTGATAGGGCGATTCCAGCGAAGACTGGTCGGCTTGATGCTTGAGACGGCTCCAGTTGTTTTGCACGAATCCTCGCCAGGCGGCCGGCGATCCGATCACGGGCTGGCTGGAATGGGCGCGCGCAGCAGTGAGGGCGCGGGCTGGTTTCTGGCTGGGCGGGCGGTTCATTTGCTTGTAGACAATCCGCCGTTATGATTCTCTCGAGTTGTTGTGCCGGCTGATCAGATCATGAAAGCTGGCCGCGACCTCGCCCGCGCTGCCCACAATCGCGCCAACCAGCGGCTGGTCAAAGAGCGTCAACGCGGCTGCTGTCAAGGCAGGCGAATAGCGCAGCAGCGATTTTGCCGCTCGCACGAGGATGCGCTGGTTCGGTTTCTTGGGCGTCGTCAGCTGCGCTTTGACTGTCTGTAAATCGTGCTGAGCCGCTTCTTTGCTTTCGGGCAGCAGATTCATCTGTTTGATCGCTTCTTCGACGCGGCGGATCTGCCCCAGCATGTGTTCGAATTCCTGCTGAGTCGTTTCGATTCCGCCGATGTTGATGATCTGGCGCGTGTTCTGCGCGACATTGCCGCCCGTCTGCACCTTGACCAGGCCATCGCGCCCGGCGAAGACCACATGCCCGGTCGCGGAAAGCTGGTCGATCTCGATGTGCATGTCACGGCCGTATGGGGCTGCCACGACTCCTCCTTCGCTCGCTTTCATGCCGCCCGTTCTTGCGTCATCGTCGGGCGCGTTCATGTCAAAGCCACCAAGCGTATGCCGATGGACGAATAGCGCACGCGCGGCTCTAGATAATAGCGCGCCGAGGTCTGGGCGCGGTCGCAGCTGCTTACGAAGCTGCCGCCGGTCACCGCTCGTCGCAAGTCGCGGCTATCTTCGGCTGCGGCTGCGGCGCTCAACGTCCATTCCCAGGTGTTGCCCGCCAAATCATAGACGCCATAGGGACTGATGCCTTTGTGATAGCGGTCGACGGGCGTGGTCTGCTTCAAGCCGGTTTCGACCGTGTTGCAACGGTCTTCGTCATAATCGTCCCCCCAGGGGAAGTAACGATCGTCATCGCCTTTGGCTGCGCGCTGCCATTGCGCGACTGTGGGCAGATTGACCTTCATGCGCAGTTGGGCGCCCAGCCAGTTGGCAAATGCTTTCGCCTCGTACCAATTGACATTTTCGCGCGGCAGCGTTTCGCCGTCAAAGCGTGGCGCGGCTGCTTGTCGGTTGGCAGCGAACCAGCGCCGGGCATGCTCGGAAAAACCCCACCAGCGCGGATTGCGATAGCCGTCTTCGGCATCCGCAAAGATGGCAAATTGCGCGTTGGTGACCGGGTACTTGCTCATCACAAAATTGTCTACCTGCTCGGTTATCTCGCCGAATTCTTCGTCCGCGCCGACGATGCTGCTTATGGTTACGCTGCCATGCGGAATATCACACCATTGTAGCATAGGCAGAAAGTCGTTGGCAGAAAAAGACGCATCGACTGTTGCGAAGCTTGGCGCGGGAGCGGGCGGAGCGCTTTGTAACGGGGCTCTCGCAGCTTTGACCGGCGCGATGACATTCGGCTGGATGGGCGTCTTCTGGACGGGCTGCGGCGTCTGGATGGGCTGTTGCGCATTCAGCCCGGGGGCGCAATGTCGGCGCAGATTCTGCGGATCATAATCGCCAAATTCTTTTTGGAATTCGGCCAGCGCCTCACAAGCGATGCTGCGCGTGCTTTCAAAATTGAAAAGCGCGACAATATGCTGATATTCGCGCTTCACTTCTCGCGATTGACTCCGCTCTGACAAGGCGGCCTGTGCCGAGCGCAGCAGCTTGTCCACGCGCACGAAACGCGATCGATAGCCGCTGTCCTTTGCCTGACGCAGCAGACGAATGGCAGATGCATAGTCTTCTTCTTCCATCGCCCGTACAGCTGCCGAAATCAGCGCGGCCGGGCTGGTCTCGGCTGGCTGGCTGACTGGTGTCGTCGGCGGGGCTGATGATGGGGCGGACGGAACATTTCGCGCTCGCTCGACCATCAGAATGGCGGTCAGCAGGCGCGAGACATTTTGCGCTGTCAAGGCGTCGGACAAGTCGACATAATGCCAGGCGCGCATGGCTTCTGGCAGCACGGCGTCGCTGTCGATAAGCACGGGGATGATGTCGCGTTTGAGCTGACGGGCGATGGCCAGCTCGCGGCGGCAATTGCGCGAAGCGACCGATTCGGGCGAAAGCAAATAGATGAAAACCTCGCACCAGGCCAGTCGGCGGCGGATTTCTTTCCACCAGTCTTGCCCCGCATACAGCCTTTGATCATACCAGACTTCGTGAGCGTGCAACGTTTCGATGATGCGGATGCAAAAAGGCTTGTCGACCCGCGCGTAACTGACGAAGATCTTCATGCGCCGGCGCTCTCGGCTGTCACCGGCGGCCTGTCCAGCAGCGCGCGACTGGCTGCGCTGTCGATGCTTTTCAGCGCTCGCACCGCCAGGTCGTGCAGGCTTTCATTTTCGCCTTCGGGCTTGCTCTGGTCGTTGAGCATTTGCTGCAAGATCGGCAGGTCGCTGTCGGTCATCTGCGCTCCCAGCTGCTGCAGGGCAAAATGACGCAGGGGCAGGCTGGCATCACTCAGCGCCAGCTCCAGCCAAGGCCGGGCTTGCTGCGGATTGATCTGCTGAATGGATTTCAACGCGGCGAAGCGCACAAATTCGTCTCTGTCGCGCTGCACAGCCTCGCCCAAAGCCGGGATGACCTGTGGCTGACGCAGCGCGCCCAGCGATTCGGCAATGGCTTCGCGCACCGAGGCATTTTCGTGCTGCAGCAGGCGCGCCATATCACTCGCGCTCGCAACAGCGCGCAGCTCTGCCAATGAACGCGCGGCAGCGACCTGTACGATCCAGTTGTCGTCATTCAGGCGGCGGCGCAAATGCGGACCAGCAGCCGGATTGCGCAGTACCGCCAGCGCCTCGGCAACCGCCCAGCGCACGCTCCAGTTGCGATCGTCCAGCGCTTCGCACAGCATGTCCAGCGCCTGGCTGTTGTCAGTGCCGCGCAGATGACGGGCAAAGCGCCGCAAAAACTTCGCGGCTTTCTGTGTGCGCCCCCAGTCGTCATCTCGCAGCACTTGCAGCGTCCGCGCGATCTTTTCACCATCGCTGAAACCAGCCGAAGACGAGTCGGGTGATTGTGTTTGCTCGTCTGCGGCGGCGCTTTCAATTCTATTCAGGGCAGCGCGCGCCAATTGGCTGATCGCTGTGCCATCTTCGAGCGCAAGCGGACCAGCGAGCAGGCGTTTCAAATCGGGCAGAGCGGGTTGGTAAAGCGCTTCTCCCAATATCGCGATAGCGGCGGCGACGGTCTGCGGGTTCGGGCTTTCCAATAGCTCGATCAGCGCCTCGCAATCGAGGTCCGGCCAGGTTTTCAGCCCATCCGTCGCAGCCTGCACGATCTCCGAGTCCGGGTCGGACAGCGCGGCGATGAGGGTCTTTTGCGCGGCGCTTTCGTCTTCAAAGCGCGCCAGCATCTCATATGCCGCCAGCCGCACGCGCCGGTCGCTGTCATCAACTGCACCCAGCAGGGCGGGCAATGACTGCGCGGCGGGATAATCCCCCAGGCTGTTGAGCGCGCGATGTCGCTGCTGCCAGTCATCGTGCCGCAACTGCGCCCGCAAGCGCGGTGGCAGGGCAGGTGTGGGCGCGGCTGCTTGAGCCGTCTCGTCAACAAATGGCGATTGACCGTATACCAGCGCTTCCAGCTTGCTGCCGGCCAGCACAGTCGCATCCGGCGGATCGCGCAGCACGGCGGCGATATCATCGACCAACTGCGCAAACTGATCTCGATTGGGCAGGTACTGGATGACATCAGAAATTTCTTGCCGCAGCTCGTCCGCTCGCCGATGAGACAGGATGGCTGTGCTGATCTCGTCCGGCAATTCAACAGTATCGGCGGCGATCTGGGCCAAGCCAATGGCGATGTCCGTTTCGTTAGTCGCGACCGCTGCATCGTAGAATTCGTCAGCCAGGGTCAGCTGGCGCGCATCTGCCATCGCCAGCAGCCGACTCGTCACCAGTCGTTTGCGCTCGGCCAGCGCTCGGATGACGGCTGCGCGATTTTGCGGCTGCGACTGCGACCAGCGCAATACGCGCGCCAAAATCTCGGAATAAGCAAACTTCATCAGCGCTGGCAGCAATTCTGCCCGGTCGGCACCGTCGCCTTTCTGCAAGTCATCAATCAGCAGTATCGCCGTGGGCAAGTACTTCAGCTCGCCCAACATCCAAACGGCGTTTTGGCGCAGCATTTTGTCCTGATGCGCGGAAAGCTTGACCAGCCAGGCAGCCGATAGCGCCAGAGGGTGGGCATCCAGCTGCTCCAATAAAACAACAGGATCTTCGCGGTCGACTTCGGAAACCAGACCGATGAAATCCAGCGGCAGTTCCAGGGGCAGGGCGCGCACTTCTTGCCACAGCCAAAGCTGCATGTCGCTGTTGTGACGCCCCAACTGCGCGATCAGCGCTTGAGCGGCAGCGTCGGCGTCCGGTATGCCAGCCAACGCCGGGCGGAAAGCTGGCCGGGCTTCGGGATTGTTGGCGCACAGCTCCACCAGGCGTTCGAGCAGCGTCTGCTGGATTGATGCGGGCTGCGACCTTGCGCGCCGCAAAGCCATCATCGCCAGGAACGGGTCGATTTCAGCGATGCGCTCCAGCGCATGTCCCCGCGATTCGTCAGTCAATCCCGCGATGATGTGCAGCGCCAGCTCGTCCCACTTGCGCGGCATCCGCTCGCCGTCGGCGAACTCGGGCGTTTTGATAAACTTGAGCAAGCCATCGCGTTTCAATGGTTCTGCCGCCAAATAGGCCTGCAGCGACTCGGGTTGGAAGCGCAGCCAGCCGTCTTTTTCATGCAACAACCCCAGCGCCACAGCCGCCTGCACGATGCGCGGGTCTTGTGCCTCGTGCTCGGCATCGGCGCGCTGGACGAAACGATGCGATTCCACCAGCATCATCGCCCAGGCCAGGCTCTGCAATCCGCGCAGCAATTGCACCGCGCTCAAGCCATTCGCTGCGCCGGGTTGTTGCTGCAGGCGCAAGGCGATCAGCGCTGGCAGAGGATCTTTTGACCACTGGCTGTGGGCGAGGGCGCGGTCGGCCGCCAGCAGTTCTATGCCGACCGACAGGTAATCCACCTGGCTCTCGGCGATTCGCTCGGATTTGCCTCGCAGCAACTGGCGAAAGTCGTTTTGCTGCCCCAGCGTCAGGTGATGGCTGGCGAATTTCTGCGCGAGCGAGGCGGTGACATTTCCGATTTCAAGGCTCGGCAAGCGCGGCTCGTTTTCGGCGTCACCGCGCGAAAGCACGATGAATCGCTGGCGTGGGCTGGCATCTATCCACTCGCAGATAGCGTCCGCATGCTCCGGATAGTTGGCCTGCAAGTCGCTATAGTTGTCCAGCACCAGCAGCGATGAGCGCTCTTCCAGCCAGCGCCGCCAATAAGTCAGCAACTGCCACTGCGATTCCACAAATGCGTCGAGCGTGTCGTGCCCGTTGTGCCACAGCGCCAGGTCGAGCCAGATGGGCAGGGGCGCTGCATCATCTCGCAAGGCGACATGCGCTTGTTCCAGCGCCAACAGCTGCGCAAACGCCGACTTGCCGCTGCCAGACGCGCCGCGCAAAACAAACCGGGGCTCTGCATTTGCCCATTCTGGCAAGTCGCTGACAGGCAAGGCGGCACCGGACTTCATGCCCATGAATGCCCAATCGCGCAGCATGCCAAACTGCCCGTTGCGCGGTCGGATATTGCTGCCGCGGCCAGCATCGCAGTTGCGCAGCGCCGCCCAGGCTGTCGGCATTTTTGACAGGATCAACTCGAGCTGGTGGATGAAGCCGCGCAAGTATTCCAGCCGCTCGCCGGGCTTGGGCAGGTCATCCGCCTGCGGGATGCGGCTGAGCAGTTGTTCTATGCTTTGCTCGCTGGGGTCAGCGAACCAGCGGCGCAGGTCGATCCAGTCGTTGAATTGGAAGTCGGCGATATTGTCGGTAGAAAAATCGCGCGCGATGACAGCGGTAACCGGCAAATCGCGCTCGGCGAAAGCAGCGAATTCGGCTTGGCAATGCGGCGACTGCAAATAATCGTCGCTGACGACAACCAGTGCGCCGCCCGCAGCGTCGCGCGCCCTGCGAATGCCCGCCGGCCAATCTTCGCTGGGCGCAATCTCAAAGCGGTCCAGCCACACTTTTCGGTAACAGCGCAGCAAAAGCATCGACAGCCGGAATGCCCGGTCGATGTCGTTGTTGTGGTACGAGAGGTAAAGCGCTTCGTCCTTGCCCACAGCCTTCCTTTGCCGCGCGCTCGCTTCAATACGCCTTCAATTATACTCTTGGGCGGCGAGTGCGGTTTGCAAATTGCGCGCAAATCTTGCCTGGACGCATTCTCGCAGTCATTCCACCATGCCCGCAGGTCGAATCCGCCACTCGGGCGCGTCTTTCGCCGCCAGCGCGTCTGGGCTATGATGCCAGCAATTCTGCGGTCAAGACACGGCACGATGGACACTTCGCCGCTATTGCGTGGCAGCATCTATGGCATCACGGCAGCCAGTTTGTGGGGCAGCTTGTATGTTGTTTCTGATGTTACGCTGCCTGTGGTGCCGCCCTTCGCGCTGATGAGCATGCGGCTGGCGCTGGCATTGCTGGTCTTGCTGCCGCTGGCGTGGCGGCGCGGACTCGCCAAGCCCGATTCGCCCGCACTTCTGCGCATGCTGGCGGTGGGCGTGCTGGGCATTGGCATCAGCCTGGGCGCGCAGTTCGTTGGCACAGACATGTCCACCGCGGTCAACGGCGCATTGGTCACCAGCGCATCGCCGGCTTTCGTCGCGCTATTCGCCATCATCATCCTGCGCGAGCGGCTAACCATCTGGCGCTTGATCGCCATCGGACTGGCATCCATAGGCGTGCTGGCGATTCTCGAACCCGCCAGCGCCGATTTTGCCTCCGACACTTTCCTCGGCGACTTGTTTCTGGCTTTCGCAGCGCTGACATGGGGCTTGTATTCTGTGCTGGTGCGGCTGCTGTCCGTGCGCCATCCACAACCCACCTTGACTGTGACCATCTTTGCGCTCTTGGGCGGATTGCTGGTTTCGCTGCCGGCCAGCGTGTGGGAATTGTCCCAGCGCCCAATCGGTCCGCTGGATGCGGGCATCGTGGCGAGCGTGCTCTACCTGGGTCTGGTTTGCACGGCTTTTGCGCTGCTGTTGTGGAATCGAGCCTTTGCCTTGGTGCCAGCCAGCGTGGCTTCGCTCTTTTTCTTTGCCCAGCCGCTGTCTGGCGCGCTCCTGGCGGCGGCTCTGCTGGGGCAGCACATGAGCGCCTCGCTGTGGCTGGGCGGCTTGTTAATCGCGGGCGGAGTGCTGCTTTCGTTGCGCGCCGGCTAGCCCGCCAGCAAGCCCCGGGCTTCGCGCGCCATTCTCAACAGGCGGAAGCGGCGCACATCGGCGAAGAAGGCGGCAATATCTTCCAGGCTGTCGCGCTTGTGCACGGTCCGCAAGTGCTGGTGCTGGGCGGGATCGATCAGCAGGTTGATGTCTTGCTTGACCCCCGCCAGCCCGCGCAGCGTCATGCCGCAGGTATAGCCGATTCGCGCCAATTGCCAATCTCCGCGCCAACCCGCCTCGCGCAGCCCTTCGATGTAGGCGCTGAATATCGCCTGGTCGAGCCGTTCGGCATAATCCTGCGTGTAGCCGCTGTAATACAAAGCGAGCGCAGCCAGCGACACCAGCTCTTCGCCTATGCCGCCGTGCCCGGCCAGCGCCCAGTCCAGCAGCACGATGCCCGCGTCGCTGTGCAAGATGTTGCGGCGGAACGCATCGTTGTGACAAAGCGTCTGTGGCAGCTGCATCAGCGCATCGCGAAACAGTTGTCGGTCGCGCCAGATCGCCATGATCTCTTCCCGCGCTTCGACAGGCAGGGTGATTCGCGCCAGCGACTGCTCCAGGTTTTGCGGCAGCGCAGCAAACGCATCGGCCAGCCCCGGCACGATCGCGCTGTGCCAGCCTCGCGCAAGCCAGTCATTGGCGGGCAAGTCGCGCCCAATCATGCCGCCGTTCATGCGCCCTAGTCGACGAGCGGTCCCGCAATAATCGTCCAGCGTCCAACTGCCTTTGTGGTCGACATAATCCGCCATCCATATCCAGCACGAGTCGCCGAAGTCGCGCAGTTGTAAGATGTGTGGCGCGATAAAGGTATTGGCAGGCAGGTCTTCCAGCAGGCGGGCGCGATAAATCTCGTATTCGCGCTTCCAATAATAAGGCGAATTCAGCGTTTCGCCCGGTCGTTGGAAGAGAATCTTCAGGATAAGTGTTGCGGGCGGGTCGACTTGGCTTTCGATCCAGAAACGATAAAGCGCCGTGCCGCCGATCGCGCCGCCAAAGCCGCCATGCACGGCTTCATAACGCCACGAGAGCACCGCCGGAAGCGAGCCTGCCCCAGCCAGATGCGCCAGTTCGGACATCTGCGCTGTGGTCAATGCCGCCAAACGTCGCTCGGTGACCGGATCGCTGGCCGGGGTCAGCATGCGCCTTAGTCGATGCCGAGATAAGTCTTCTGGACGACTTCGTTCTGCTGCAAGTTGGCTGCGCTATCGCTGAAAGCCACTTCGCCGCTTTGCAGCACATAGCCGCGGTCGGCGATTTGCAGCGCCATGTGCGCATTCTGCTCGACCAGCAGGATGGTGACGCCTTCGCTGGCGATGCGCTGGATGGCTTCAAAGACCACATCGACCAGCACCGGCGCAAGCCCCATAGACGGCTCGTCCAGCAGCAGCAGGCGCGGTTTGGACATCAGGGCGCGGGCGATGGCCAGCATCTGCTGTTCGCCGCCGCTGAGCGTGCCGGCAAATTGTTTGCGCCGTTCTTGCAGGCGCGGGAACATCTCAAAGGCGCTGTCGAGGTCGTCCGCTACATCTCCGTCCGTGCGGACATAAGCGCCCATGTCCAGATTCTCTTCGACCGTGAGCTTGGCAAAGACGCCGCGACCTTCTGGCACCATGGAGATGCCGCGCATCACCAGCAAATCAGCCCGCGTTGATGAGATCTCTTGTCCGTCGTATACGATGTTGCCATCGCGCGGCGCCATCAAGCCGGATATGGTGCGCAGGGTGGTGGTCTTGCCCGCGCCGTTGCTGCCGATCAAGGCGATAATCTCGCCGCTATCGACCTCGACGGATATGCCTTTCAGCGCGTGGATATTGCCGTAATAGGTGTGAATGTCGTTGACTTCCAGCAGCGCCATGTGGCTGGCTTTCTCCTAGATGCTCGGCTCTGCGGCGGCATTGCTTTGGGCGGCACCACTGCCGAGGTAGGCTTCAATAACTTTCGGGTCGGTCTGGATGTCGCGCGGCAAGCCTTCGGCGATCTTGCGCCCATAATCCAGCACGGTGATATGTTCGGAAATCTCCATGACCACGCGCATGTCGTGCTCGATCAAGACCACAGTGATGCCCAATTCGTCGCGCAGCCGGCGGATGAAGTCGGTGGTTTCGATCGTTTCGCGGGGATTCATGCCGGCGGTGGGTTCGTCCAGCAAGACCAGCTTGGGGCGATTCGCCAGCGCCCGCGCAATCTCCAGCCGGCGTTGATCGCCATAAGACAGATTCTTGGAAAGCATATCGCCCTTGCCTTCCAAGCCGACAAAATGCAGCAGTTCCCGCGCGCGGTCTTCGCAGCCGTCATCTTCGCGGCGCGTGGACGGCAAGCCGAGGATCGCCCCGATCCAGCTGGAGCGCAGGTGAGGCTCTTGCCCGACCATAATATTCTCGATCGCCGACATGTTGTTGAAGAGCCGGATATTTTGGAAAGTGCGCGAGATGCCGGCGCGGGTGATCAGGTCGGGCGTTTTGCCGCTGATGCGCGCGCCTTCAAACAATATCGCGCCCTCATCAATCTGATAGAAGCCGGTGATGCAATTGAAAAAAGTGGTTTTGCCCGCGCCGTTGGGTCCAATGATGCTGGCGATCGCTCCCTCCGGGATATAAAAGTCGAGGCTGTCTACCGCCACCAGGCCGCTGAAGCGCTTGGTCATGCCAGTCGCTTCCAATATGCGGCGCTGTCCGTTCTTGCCTTTTTCTGCCATCTGCGCGCCTCTCGCTCTAGTCGCCCGCGCTGACCTTGGGTTTGACGCCGGCGTGGACTTCGTGCATCACCAGCTTGGAGGGAATCAAACCTTGCGGGCGGTTGATCATCATCAGGATGAGCAGAGCGCCATACATCAAAAAGCGGAATTCGCTGAATTCGCGCAGCAGTTCGGGCATGCCGATGAGCACGACCGCGCCCAGCACGATGCCCGGATTGCTGGCGATGCCGCCGACAATGATCAAGCTCAATACATTGATTGATATGAAAACCGTGAAGCTGTTGGGGAAGACCGTGCCGACTTTCGCCGCGAATATCGCGCCAGCCACGCCGCCTGTCGCCGCGCTCAGGGTGAATGCCAGCAGCTTGGCGCGCGCCGTATCAATGCCCATGGCTGTGGCGACATCTTCATCTTCGCGGATGGCCATCCACTGCCGACCAGTGCGCGAGTTGTTCAGCCGTATCGAAACGAACAGCGTGACCAGGCTGGCCGCCAGCACAATGTAATACAGTTGTTCCGGATTTTTCAGCTCAGTCGCAAACAAGAATGGCTTGGGGATATTCTGCACGCCCTGCGCGCCGCCAATCAGCGGCTTCAGCCAGTCAGACAGCGCCAGCTTGCCGATGATCTCGCCGAAGCCCAGCGTGGCAATCGCCAGATAATCTCCGCGCATGCGCAGCACCGGCACAGCAAATATGAAACCGGCGAACATGGCCGCCAGCAGCGCGACCGGTATCACCATCCAAAAGGTGAAGGCACCCTTGAACAAGCCCAGCGGACCTATCGATGTCAGCACCGCCAGGATATACGCGCCCACGGCGTAATTGGTGACATAACCCAGGTCGAGCAAGCCCGCCAGGCCGATCGCGATATTCAAGCCCAGCCCCATCAACACAAATATGCCGATGGTCACCGCTACATCGCTGAGCGTGCGACCGATCAACCAGGGCAGCGCCAGCAGCAGCGCGGCAAACAAAAGCATGCCCAGATTGCGTATGGTGTGACGGCGGCTGTTGTCCAGCGCGGCGAATTCGCTCTGTGCGCGCCCGCCAAACAACGCCCACAGGAAGCCGGCCAGCGTGCTGACGATGAACAAGACCAAAGCGGCATTTTGGCGCAAAGTATCGCGGCGGAAGATCTCGCGCAGAGTATCGCGGTCCAGATTCTCCTGCAGGATGAGCCGCACCGTTTCGCCAAATGCGCCCACCACCAGCGTGATGCCCAAGCCATACAGCAAAGCGCGCCGCGGAATATCGGGCATGATGCGCATGAGCGCGCCAGCCAGCCCAGCGCCTGCCGAAGCAGCCAACAATAGCCCGATGCCCGTCCACAATTCTCTGCGATGGTCGAATGTTACGACTTCTACCCAGTCGCGGTCGACATTGACGAACACGCCGCGCAGGTCGCCTTTGACCTCGAAGATCAGCGCAAAGCCGAATGAAACAATGCCGATGAGCAGCGCGCTGACCAGCCAGGCAGCCGCCACCTGCCGCATTTCATTGCCTTGCGCATGACTCTTCCAGGCGAGATATGTGGCCGCGACAAATGGCAGCAGCTTGAGCGAGGCGTCGAGCAGATAGCGATATTCGTTCGAGTTAAAGAGCAGAAGGATAACGGTCGGCAGCGCAGTCAGCAGGCCGATCGCCAGTCCGCCGGCCAAAGCCAGGCGCGGGTCTTCGCCAGCTTCGGACATGCGCGCCGCCGCCACATGACTGGTCAAAAATGGCGTCGCCAAAAGCAGCGCCTGACCCAGGCTGATGAAGTCGTTGACGACTTCGCGCTCATGAAACGAGGCGATCATGCCGATGAGGCCAGCGAACAAGATAAAGCCGCCCGACAGCAGCCCCAAGCGCAATACGCGGCGGCTGGCTTCAGAAGCGATTATGTTCATGTCGCCTCCCTGGTCAGGCTTTCGTCTCGGACAAGCGTTCGCCCAGGATGCCTTGCGGACGGAAGATCAGCACCAGCACCAGCATAGTGAAGGCGATCACATCTTTGAGCTGGTTCGCGCCGGGGATGCCCAGCCCGGCCAGCACCAGATTGGGCCCAATCGCCTCGATGACGCCCAGAAACAAACCGCCCAGCATCGCGCCGGGGATATTGCCGATGCCGCCCAACACTGCGGCGGTAAACGCTTTGATGCCTGGAATGAAGCCCATGTAGAAGTTCACGCCTTGCGGACGAAACAGCCCGTTGATGACGCCAGCCGAGCCAGCCAGAAAGCCGCCAACGCCAAAGGTAAAGAGAATCACCCAGTCGATGTCGATGCCCATCAAACGCGCCACTTCTTTGTTCTCCGATACCGCGCGCATGGCTTTGCCGATGCGGGTGCGCTCGACCAGCCAATGCAGCCCGAACATCAAGACCAGCGCCGAACAAAATACAAAGATCTGCGTGACCGGGATGCTGATATCGCCGATCTGCAATGCCCCCTGCAGCGCCCGCACCTGGGGATAGGCTTTGAAGTTGGAGCCATACAAACCGCGGAAGGCGTATTGGAGGAAGAAGGATGCGCCGATAGCCGTGATCAAGGGGACGAGCCGCGGACTGCCACGCAGCGGTCGATAGGCGATTCGCTCCACCAGCACCGCTACCGTCATCGAAACCAAACCCGCGAACATGATCATCAGCAAGATGGCCAAGAGCGGCTGTTCGTTCAAGAAGCCGGTTCGGTTTAGCGCTTCAGCCAGGAAGAAAGCGGAAAACGCGCCGGCCATGAACACCTCGCCGTGGGCAAAGTTGATCATCAGCAGGATGCCGTAGACCAGCGTGTAGCCCAGCGCGATCAAAGCATAGATGCTGCCCTGCGACAAACCCGCCGCCAGCAGATTGACCCACTGCGCCAGGCTGATGCGCCCCGAAGACAGCGTATTCCAGGCGCCAACCACCACCGCCAGCACGATCAGCGCGCGCAGCACATCAATGGTGAAATCGACCCAGGAGAACTCGCCGGATTTGTTTCTGAACATAGGCATCGTCCGTGCCGCTATTTTGCAATGTTTGCCAGCCGCGAGCAATATTGACTTCAGCGAGCGCTGGCTTAGGCATCCTCAAACGAATCTATGGCGAAGTTCCAAACGACCGGCGGCGGCCAATTGTCATCGTAGACTTCGGCTTCGGTGATAAGAAAGATGGCCATGGAGGTTAAGCTGCCACAATCGCCGGCATAAGGCGAGTCGTCAAAGCAGGTGAGCGAGCCCGTCAATCCCGGATAGCCTTCCACAGCATGCACCGCAGCGCGCAGCGCGCCTCTGCCTATGCTCAAGTCGCCATCATCGCTTGTCATGGCGCTGGCTTCGATCGCGTCGAGCAGGATATTGGCGGCATCGTAAGCATGGGCGTGATAACCGCCGGGCGGCGATTCGCCAAACTCGTCCAGCCAGGTTGCCAGGAACGCCTCGTAGGCATCGCCACCGATCAGCGGGCCAGTCATGTACATGCCGATGGCTGCTGTGCCGGTATTTTCGGGGAAAGCCTCCACAAAGTTGGCGGCTGCTGTCATCATCACAGCTTCTTCCAAGCCTGGCGTGGTGGCTGCCTGCGCGGCAAAAAAGTTGGATTCGGGCTCAAAGAGCGGGAAGTAGACGACATCCGGCTGGCTGACCGCGATCTCGGTGAGGATGGCGGTCATATCGGTATCGCCTTTGTTGACCGCGCCTTGAAAAACGACATCGCCGCCCAGCTCGGCAAAGCGCTGCGCCATGACGCGGACCGCGCCTTCGGTATAAGGATCGCCATCGTGCACAGTCGCCACAGACTGCGCGCCCAATACCTTGATCGCGTATTCGGCTGTTTTGGCGCTGCGGATCAAGTCATTCGGGCTGGTGCGGAAGTAACCAGGCAGATGCGCGCCGCCGGTTTCTGTGTCATCGCTGGTGAGGCTGGGCGAGGTATTGGATGGGGCGATCATCAGCATGCCGGCCCCGCTGACGATTGGCAATGCGCCCTGCGCCGCGCTGGAACAGCTGGTGCCGATGATGCCGATGACACTGGGGTCGGCCGCCAATCGCTGCGCAGCTGCCTGACCGCCTTCTGCCGAACACAGGCTGTCTTCGACAACCAGCTCGATTTCGTGGCCCAACAGCATGCCCGCGCGCGCATCAATCGCCAGTTCGACGCCGCCCTGCGAATCCAGCCCAAGCGGCGAGTTGGCTCCGGAAACAACCAGCATGGCGCCGATCACAATCGGATCGTCCGCGCCCAGCTCGACGCAGCCCAGCGGGTCTTCGCAGGCTGAGTGCGCCCCGACCGTGCCTGCAAAACTGATTATGAGCGCCAAAACAACACTAATCAGGCTGGTTCTGGTCATGCATATCTCCCCATACAAAAAAGCGATTGCGCCTTGAACGCGTCAGTTTAACAGGGAACAAGCCAGAACACCCGCGTGCCCTGGCTTGTCCGCAATGGTGCAGAAAACCTGCCTGCTTACAGATGACAGGCTCTAGCCTTCGTCCATAGCCATGGACATGGAAAGATCCCAGATGACCGGCGGCGGCCAGTCGCCATCGTTGACTTGCGCTTCGCCAAGCTCGTAGACAGCCAACGCCGTACCAGTGGCGCAGTCACCCTTGTAGGGGGACTCGTCCTGGCAGGTCAATACGCCAGTCAAGCCTTCGTAGCCAGACACAGCGCCAACGGCGTCGCGCAGCGCCTGCCGACCGATCACCAGCGAGCCATCGTCATGTTCTTCGGCGACCTCTTCAATCGCGTCCATCAGGATATTGGCCGCGTCAAAAGCGTGGGCGTGGAATCCGCTCGGCGGCGAACCGCCAATTTCTTCCTCCCAGGTCTGCAGGAAGGCGTCATAGGTCTCACCCGAGACATAGGGTCCCGTCATGACAACGCCCACGGCCGGCATGCCCGTATTCTGGGCGAAGGTAGCGGAGAAGCTGCCATCGCCGGTCATATACACCGCATCCTCGATGCCCGGCGTGTTCGCGCCTTGGGCGACCAGGAATTCCGACTCGGGCACGAAGACCGGCAGGTAGACGACATCCGGTCCCGCCGCGGCGATCTCGGTCAGAATGGCGGTCATATCGGTATCGCCCTTGCTGACCGCGCCCTGGAAGACGACCTCGCCGCCATGTTCCGCGAAAGTCTCCGCCATGACCACAGCCAAGCCCTCGGTGTAGGGGTCGCCGTCGTGAATGGTGGCGACTTTGCCAGCCATCAGCGCTTCAATGGCATATTGCGCGCCCATCGCGCCCTGGAACAGGTCGTTGTGCGCGGTGCGGAAGTAGCCGGGGTAGTAGGTGCCGCCGGCGTCGGTATCGGTATTGGTCAACCGCGGCGATGTATTCGAGGACGAGATCATCAGCATACCCGCCTCGCTGAGGATAGGCATAGCGCCTTGCGCCGCGCCGGAGCAGGTCGTGCCGATGATGCCCACCAGGGTTTCATCCGCAGCCATGCGTTGCGCCGCCGCTTGACCGCCTTCAGCTGTGCAGAGCTCATCTTCGACGACCAGCTCCAGATCGCGCCCGAGCAGCATGCCATCGCGCGCATTCATCGCGATCTCGACCCCCCCCAGCGAATCTTCGCCATAAAACGAAGTGGCGCCAGAAACCGAGAGCATCGCGCCAATCACGATAGGTTCATCCGGGCCAACTTCTACGCAGCCCAGCTCGTCCATGCAGTGTCCGTCTGCCATGGCGGGCAGGCTGAAGACGCACAGCAGGCTTAGCGCGGTGAACAAAAGCAGTACTTTCTTCATGGTTTTTCTACTCCTGGTTAGTTGATTTGAGCATGTCGCGCAATCTCCGCGACTAAGATTGAGTATACATGAACAGTATGGTTTCGCGCAAATCTGTTTGTATCGGCTGGCAAGCGCGCGCTTCGCCATTGACTGAGCAAAGTATTCACGCTGCGTCTTTTGTCGCGCGACTGGTGTACAATCAGCATCGTCACAATTGCCTTGTCGATGCGGGCTCAAGATGAAAATCCTGGTAGTTGTATCGTCGCTTGACTTGAGTCAGCCTTTCAGCGCCACGCCGGCTTGGTGGCAGCTGCTGAAAGGGCTCTATGAGATCGGCGTAGAGGTCATCGCCGCGCCTTATCAAGGACCAGCCATCGACAGCTTGTGGTGGCGCGCCGAAGCCAATCCGGCCCGCTGGCAGGGGCAGGCGTTCAAATCCGCGCGGGATTTCTCGCGGGCGCTGCGCCGGGATGCTGACTCTGCCGATGCTGCTGCGCCGGCGGGCGACTCCTTGTCCGACATTGCGGTGCGCGCCGCGGCTCAAAAGCTGATCGCTCCTTTGTGGCGCGACCATCTTGCGCAAATTATGCGCCGCGAGGACGATATCTGCGCCATCTTGTTTATCACCGTGCCGCTCAATCATCTGCGAGGCGTACCGCGCTATCTGTCGCAGACTTTTGATGTGCCCGTTTTGTTTTACGATGGCGATGTGCCAGCCAGCCTGCCGTATATGCAGGGATTTGCGTCCGGCTTTCGCATCTATCAAGGCGCAGACCTGGGCGAATACGCAGCCTTCATCAGCAACAGCAGCGGCGGCCAAGACTTGCTTCGGCAGTTGGGCGCGGCTAATGCGCATACGCTGTGGTATGGCGCGGACCCCGATGTTTTCCGCCCCGTGGCTGTGCCAGCCCAGGATATCGACCTGCTCTTTTATGGGCATGGGCGCGAATACCGCGAAGAGTGGATCGACAGCATGATCACCGCGCCAGCCAGCCAGCTGCGCGGCTATCGATTCGCTGTGCGCGGCACAAAGCTGGGCGATCTGGGCGCAGTGAAGCAACTGCCCTATCTCAGCTTCAGCAAACTGCGCGAATATATCTGCCGCAGCAAGCTCAATTTGTGCATCACGCGCGGGGCGCATGCCAATCTTTACGCTTCGTCTTCGTCCAGACCATTCGAACTGGGCGCATTGGGCGCATGCATCGTCGCCAATCCCTATGCCGGCATAGAAGAATGGTTCGAACCAGAAAAAGAGCTGGTCATCGTGAACTCGGCTGACGAAGCGCTTGATCGCTACGATTTTCTGCTGCGCAACGACACGGCGCGAGGGGCAATCGGCAAGGCGGCGCGAGAACGGGTCTTGAAGCAGCATACCTTCCGCCACCGCGCAACGGAACTTGTCGACATAATCCGCCAATATGTCTGAAAGCCGCGATTTTTCGACCCCCAAATCACCTGCAGGAGAGCTGCCGCAGTGGTATCCCATAACCACCATCAACGCCCTGCTGGCCCTGCGGCGTTGCGACCGCTGCTGAGCCTTGTGCTAAACTGATCGCCAGACACAGAGGAGAGCATGCGCCTTGGCTATCGACAGCGTCATTGAATTCGACTGCGCGCCCAAACGCGAGTTGTCGGCTGCGGGCATCGTGCAGCGCATCAAAGAGCGCGCTCAAGCCGAATCGGTCATCGCATCGCACCGCGCCAGCGGCGACCAGCGTCCCATCGCCGAGATGCACTTTGAATTCTCGCGCAGCACGCCCGACCAGCCCGGCGCGATCCAGCTCATCGCTGTGAATGACGCTTTGGATTATGCCAGCGACCTGGAAAGCCATGCCCATCATTGCCAGGCTTGCCCGGCTAGTCGCGGGGCGGGCGCCTATGGCTGCGTTGGCTTTGTGCGCTATCCCATCAGCGCGCTCGCCGAAAATTGGCTGCTGGAGCGCCTGCCCGTGCCC
>CBDHEA010000001.1:0-13337 GCA_965261805.1 Phototrophicaceae bacterium
TACCTGGTCGTCAGCGGCAGCCTGCCCCAGGGCGTCCCGAGCGATTTCTATGCCGAGCTGGTCATCCGCGCCCATGCCCAACACAGCCGTCTGATTATCGACAGCGCCGGCGATGCCCTGCAAGCCGCGGGCAGGACCGGCGTGTTCTTGCTAAAGCCCAACCTGCGCGAACTGGAGCGACTGGCGGGCGAATCGCTGGCTGACGAAGCGCAGATCCAGCAGGCTGCGCAACGGTTGATCGACACTGGGCTGGCGGAAGCTGTGATCGTCTCGATGGGAGCAGCCGGCGCCGCCTTGGCAACCCGCGCCGATTATGTGCCGCTGCGCGCGCCTATCGTGCCCATCCGCAGCAAAGTGGGCGCGGGCGACAGCATGGTCGGCGGGCTCGTGCTGGCATTGGCGCAGGGACGGAGTCTGCTCGATGCGGCGCGTTTTGGCGTGGCTGCTGGCAGCGCCGCCGTCATGACGCCGGGCACGCAGCTGTGTCGCAAAGACGATGCCGAGCGTCTGTATGCGCAGGTGGCTTCGCAGTAGCGACTGACGAAATTGACCGCAAATTAACCGGAAGAAGAGTCATGTCCACCATCCGCGCTCGCAATGTCAATCATCCCCAGCATCGCGAAAACCTGAAAGCCGACAAGTACCGCATCATTCGTGAAGCCATGCTGACGGCGCTGCCCGTGTCCAGCTGGATGCCTTTCAGCGAGTTGGAAGACAAAGTGCGCGACCATTTGCAGAAGCAGGCTGTGCCCAAGTCGCTCTTCCCCAAACCGGGCTCGGTGCGCTGGTATTGCAAAGCCGTGCAGCTGGACCTGGAAGCGCGCGGCGAAATCGAGCGGCAGCCGAAAAAATCGCCCCTGCGCCTGCGCAAATGCGCCGAAAGCTAGCCGCAGTCGACCATGTCTTCCCGAATGCGGGTGGCGCTGTCCCACTGTCGCTGCCATTCATCGAGGTAAAGCGCGGCGATTTCCGGATGGCGGATGATGAGCAGATTTTCGTCATTGCTGCGGGCGGCGCTCCCGGAGAAATTGAAGGAGCCGGCGATGACTGTGCCCTCGTCTATGATGATGACTTTGTGGTGCAGGTAGTTGGCATTGCCGTCTTGCCGCACTTCCGCGCCCGCGCAGTACAGTTCGGGCAGCACGCTCCAGTCCGCCAGGCTGCTGCGTCGTTCAAAGATGCCGCGCACGCGCACATCGTGTTCTTCCGTTTGCCGCAGCATGGCCAGCGCCAGCTCTTCCAGCGAAAAGACGAATGTCATGAAGTGGATGCTGTGGCGCGCCGAGGCGATTTCGGTCAGCAGCGCGCTGATTTCATCGCTCTCCGCGCCGAAAATGACGCTGACTTCGCCCGTCCCCAGCGCGAAAGACCGCAGGCCATCGTCGGTCGAGCGCACGCCAAATTCTCCGCGCAGGAACATCTCTTCAAATTCGGCTTGATAGGCGGCGACCGCCCGCGCATCGTCCAGCGCAAATACATTGTTGTTGTGCCGATACGCGCCATTGATGGTGTAATTCATTGAGCCTGTCCAGATCGTCCGCTCGTCCAGGATCATGAATTTGTTGTGCATCAAGGCGCTGCGCCCATCGTCGATTAGCGGCACGCCCGCCTCGCGCAGCCGCGGCAGATCGCTGTCTTCGTTATGCAAGCCATGTTCATCGTCGGTCACGATGCGCACAGCCACGCCGCGCCGATGCGCCGCCAGGATAGCATCCGCGATCGTCGAGTTGTCCAGGTCGAATACGGCGATATCCAGGCTGGCGCGCGTCTTGTCGATGGCTCTTGCCAGCGCGCTGTCGATGCCGCCACGATAATCCGCGCGTTCTGCTTTGGAGTGTGGCTCAGTGAAATAAAGCTGCCAGCCAGCGCCCCTGTAGCCTCGCCCAAAGTCAAGTTCAAGTTGGCTGCTGCGATAGTTGGCTGCCTGCGCCAGGTCATTTTGCGCTCGCGCCCGTTCCTGCTGCACAGATTGCACAACGACCAGCAGCATGCCCAGCGCCAGGATGACAAATGCCAGCAGCCAGCGCAGACCGCGCCGGCCCCGCCCGAATGTTGATTGTTTGCGCAGGTCGTCCATCACGCGCAATTGTAACGGCATCGTCTCAGCCAATTCAAGCTTAAGCGCCGACCGCCACTGTGCTATACTGCCTGCGTTTCTGTTCAAGAGAGCGATCGCCATGTCGCTGCTGACAACCGAGCGACTCAGCAAATTCTACGCTGCCGACGAAATCTTCAGCGAGATCAGCCTGGCTGTTCCGCAGGGAGCGCGCATCGCCCTGGTTGGTCCCAATGGCGCAGGCAAGACCACGCTGATCAACCTGCTGGCCGGCATCGACCAGCCGACCAGCGGCGAAGTCCGAACGGCCAAGCACGCGCGTCTGGGCTACCTGCCCCAGCGACCGGAATTGGCTGGCGAACACACGCTTTGGCAAGAGCAACTGACCGCCTTTGCCGAACTGCGCGAAATGGAAGACCGCTTACATTCGCTGGAACAACGCATGGCCAGCCCCGCCGACTTCGATGCCGCGCTGGCGGCTTATGGTCCGCTGCAAGCCGAATTCGAGCGCCTGGGCGGCTATGCTTATGAAACGCGCATCAAAATGGTCTTGAGCGGGCTGGGGTTCGTCGCGTCTGAATACGACATGCCCCTGCCCACCTTGTCCGGCGGACAAAAGACGCGCGCCTTGCTGGCACGGCTGCTGCTGGAAGCGCCCGACCTGCTCATCCTGGACGAACCGACAAACCACCTGGATATCGCGGCGGTCGAATGGCTAGAGAAAACGCTGGCTGCCTACCCGGGCGCCGTGATCGCCGTCAGCCACGACCGCTATTTCATCGACCAGTACGCGACTGTGATCTGGGAGCTGGAATACGGAAGCATGCAAGTCTTCCGCGGCAATTACAGCGCCTGGCAGCAACAGCGCGATACCCAGCGCGAAACTTTGCGCCACGAATATTATTGGCAGCAAGAATTCATCCGTAAAGAGATGGCTTTCATCCGCCGGCACATGGGCAGCCAGCGCACCGCCCAAGCCAAGGGTCGCCTCAAAAAGCTGGAAACCATGCGCAAGCGCGGGCTCATCCTGGAAAGCGGTCCGAAAAACCGGGTACAGATGCGCATCGACATGGGGGTGGCGCAGCGCAGTGGCGACCAGGTCATCATCGCGCGCGAATTGCAGATCGGCTATGCTGCGGGGAGCCCCCTGCTGACTCTGCCCGATTTGCTGGTGCTGCGCGGCGAGACAGTCGCTATCATCGGTCCCAACGGCATCGGCAAATCGACTCTGCTGAAAACATTATGTGGCGCGTTGATGCCGCTGGCGGGCACAGTGCGGCTGGGCGCGCGCGTCAAAGCCGGTTACTTCGCCCAGGCGCACGAAAATCTCGAAGCCAATAACTCACTGCTGGACGAGCTCTTTCGCATCAAGCCCATGCCCAATTCAAAGGCGCGCGACTGGCTTGGGCGCTTTCTGTTTAGCGGCGAAGATGTCTTCCGCCCGGTGTCGTCGCTTTCTGGCGGCGAGCGGGGACGGCTGGCGCTGGCGAAGCTGGCGCTGCAAGGCGCAAATCTGCTGCTGTTGGACGAGCCGACCAACCACCTGGATATCGACAGCCAGGATGTGCTGCAAGCGGTGCTGGCTCGCTTCGGCGGGACGACTTTGCTCGTCAGCCACGACCGTTATCTGATCGACGCCCTGGCCACGCAGGTCTGGGAATTGCTGCCCGGCGAGCTCTGCGTGACCGATGGCGGCTATCAGGAACATTTGCGCGCGCGTCAAAATCGTCAGCAGTCGCCCGATGATCCGGAAAGCGCCGAAACCAACGGGCAGCTCGGCAAGCGCCCAGCCAGCTACAAAAGCAAAGTCAATGGACTCAACCCCTATGAAGCAAGCGCCCGCGCTAAAGAACTGGAAGCGCAAATTGATAGTCTGGAAACCAGCATGAGCGAGATCGCTGCCCAACTGGAAGCCGCCAGCCGTTTTGCAGACGCCGACCAGGTGCGAGCGCTGGGCGAAGCCTATACAAATGCCGAAGCGGAATTGACCGCCGCCTTGGACGAATGGGGCAGGCTGGTGGATTGAGGTCGGCTCTGTGTCAAATGCCTCCAATGTGGTAAAAAGACATGCAGCGCGCAGCAGATCCTAAGGCGCAAACAAGGAGCGGCATTTTGGACATCACCTATTATGGCGGGGGCTGCTTTCGCATCGCCGAGCGCGGACAACCCAGCGTCCTGACCGACCCGCATCTGCCCGGCGACCGCCTCGCGGCGCTGCAGCTGAAAGCCGACCTGGTCACGCTCAGCCACGCGGCAGAACCGCAGCAGTTGGTGCATATTCGCGACCGCCAATACACCATCACTGGCGCGGGCGAATACGAAGTCGGCGAGCTCTTCGTGACGGGTTTGCCGCTGCACCGTTATGACGAAGCCAGCTCCAGCATCCTGCACAATGTGGCTTGCATCATTGAATATCCCAACGGGCTAACCGTGCTGCATCTGGGCGCGCTGAATGCCCCGCCCGATTTGTCCATCGCCGAGCATTTGGACGAAGTGCACGCATTTATGCTGCCAGTCGGCGGCGAACACTTCAGCGGCGACCAAATGGCCGACTTGATCAGCGCCATCGAGCCGACTTTCGTCATCCCCATGCGCCATGCCTGCCTGTCTGAGGCGGCGTATCCAGAGGCGCTCGAGGGATTTCTGAAAACCATGGGCGCGGGCGAGATTGCCGAGCAGGACAGCCTGCGCCTTTCGATATCGTCTTTGCCAGAAACAACCCAAATCGCCTTGCTGCGCGCCAATCAACCCAAGAACTGAACTTGCGCAAAACCGCAGTCGCCCTTTTTGCGCTATAGTTAGCGCAGGCTGCCCATCCACCTGGCGAGGTCGCTGTCATGCGAGACGGCAATATCAAGCTGTTGATGAGCTGGGATATCAAACCTGGCTTGGATCAAGAATACTTTGAATTTGTCATGCGCGAGTGGGTGCCCAGCTCGACCAAGCTCGGTTTGACGCCTATCGAGGCTTGGTACAACATTTATGCCAGCGGCGATATCCCGCGTATCATGGCTGGCGCGCTGGCTGCGGACGAACATGCCATGCGCGAAATCCTCACCAGCGATGACTGGCACGATCTGCAAGACAAACTGCTGGATTATGTCGAGAACTACAGCCAGAAGATCGTGCGCGTCACCGGCGAATACCAGTTGTAGCAGCCGTCTTCCAATCCAGACAGCAAAGGGCGACCGCGCGATCGCCCTTTTTTGATTCATTTGCTCCCGAACGAGTCCGGGGGAGGTAAAGCGGAGATCAGAGACCCATGGCCTGGCGCAATGTGCCGCAGGCCGGGCAACTGCCGTCTGGCCGCACAATGGCATAGCCGGCTTGCGGGTCGCAGCCGAAGTCGGTCGATACCCAGTTCGTGAAGTCGACATTCCATACGATCATCAGGCGCGTATTTTGCCCGCGCAGATAGTTGACCGTGCCGCGCAGCCACTCGGCCTGCTCGCCCACCGATGTCGTGTTGCCCCAGGCGAAGTTCTGGCACAGCGGCTGGAAGCCATCTGGCGACACATAACCGATCTCGGTGAAGCACAATGGCTTGCCCGGGAAGACGCTGCGGTACAAGCCCGTCAGCGCCGGCAGGTAGTAGCTGTAGTGGCCGCTGGGACCGCCGGTGGTGGCTGTCGGGGGCAGGAAGCCGTTGTTCCAGTGCACGCCGATGCAGTCCGCATGATTGGCTGCGCCCGCGGCGGCCATCTGGCGGATGTAGTGATCGTCGTTGCAGCCATCGTTGCCGCAGCCGGCGCCGCCCCAGTAGCCGGTTGGCGATGGCGCTGCGCTGATGACCATGGTTTCCGGTCGCGCGCCTTTGATGGCGTTGTAGGCAGCCGCCAGCATCTGCGTGTAGTTCGCGCCGTTGATTTGTCCGTGCGGCCACTCGTGCCCGATGTTCGTTTCATTCCATACTTCGATGGCATCTGCGCCATGCCGCGCCAAGCCCGCCAGGAAGCCCGCGAACTCGTTGTAGACCTGGCCCGGGTTGGATGCCAGGCGGCCATGGATGTTGTGGTCGCCAACAACGCTGAGCAGGATTCTGAAGCCATTTCCGTGCGCATTGTCGATCCATGACTTGAATCCATCCGCGCTCTGGCCGCCCCAACGCACCTGGCGCTTGACCCAGGTCATGCCCGCGTGACGCATTTCGTTGACCTTGTTGAAGCCCGCGACTTGCCCGCCCAGTTCAAAGCCGCCCGATACCGACGGTCCAGTCACAGGCGGCGGAGCCGGCGCGCCTTCCTCCGCAGGCGCAGGCGCAGGCGCTGGAGGCGGTTCAGGCGGTCCGGGCACTTGCAGCACTTGTCCGACCTTGATGTCGTCCGGGTCTTCAATGCCATTCAGCCGCGCCAGGTCAAAATAGGTCATGCCATATTGAGCGGCGATCCCCGCCAGCGAGTCGCCCGGCTGCACGGTGTAGGACGAGTAGCTCGGCTGTCCGCTTGGGGCGCCGCCGGCAGGCGCGGCCGCTCCGCCAACCGAGGGCACAATCAGCACTTGGCCCACATGCAGGATATAGGGTTCTGCCAGCCCATTCAACTCGGCCAGGCGTCTGTAGGTGGTGCGATGATTCGCGGCGATCAGCGCCAGAAAATCCCCGCGCTGCACAGTATAGGTGGCATTGCCAGCGGGCGCTGTTGGGGCGGTTGGCGCGCCCGGGCCGCTGGTGCCGGGGATCGTGATCTGGTTGCCGCGATGGATCACCGAGTCCATCGTCATCCCGTTCGCTTGCAGCAGATCAGCCAGATTCACGCCATAGCGCGACGCGATGCTGGAGAGCGTTTCGCCACGCTGGACGATGTGCGATTGCTGTGCCGCGACAGCCGCCGTACCCAGCGAGATCAACACCAACAGGCTCAATAACAAAACGATTAGTCGGCGCATGGTTGCTCCTGTCCCTTGCTTTCGGAATGTTTATGAATTCGGATTGTAGTATACAATCGGCGAATCCGCTTGATAGAATCCATCACTTTGTCTTTATCCTGCCGCCGGGGATCGCGCGGCTCAATGCCCGATTTCCATGCCTGGGTCGACCACCGGCAGGCGCGCATCCAGGCCCGGCAATGTCCCCGCCAGCCAGGCATAGCGCGGGTCATCGCTGTGGGCGAAATCCCGCGTTGAGCCAGCCAGGAAGTTCAGCGTATAAGTCGTCGTGCCCGGCGCGCTGACCAGCGTGTAATAGCCTTCGGGCATCAAAACCAGGTCGTGCTGTCGCGCCAGCATGGTCGCGTCCCAGCTTTGGTCGGCGGCATACACGCGCTGAATGGCATAGCCGGTTGGACGATCGAACTTGTAGAAGCTAAAACGGCGCAGCTGCGCCTCGAGCACAGTGCCGCGTTCATCTGCGCGGTGCGTGTCATGCTTGTGCGGCGGGATGCTCGACCAGTTGCCGCCCGGCGTGTACAGCTCATAAGCCAGCAGCCTCGATGCAGGGAAGCCGCCGCCGATCAGCCGGCACATCTGCCGCGAGCAATTGCCGCCGCCCAGCATGCGCACTTCTATATCCTGTGGGCTGATCAACCGAGCGGGATTTTCGACTTCGGCTTGCGCCCAGCACGAGGCAAACTCGAAATTGTCGCTCAGCGACTCGATTTCGAATTCGGTATTTGGTGGCAGATAGACGGCATAGGGCAAGCCGCTGAAGACATCCGCGCGCCGTCCGATGTTCTCGAAGTCGCCGCGATTGGTGCGGATTGTGCAGCGTCCGCCCAGCACGACGGCGACATATTCGAAGTTGTCGATGGCGATTTCGAATGTCTTGCCCGTGCCCAGCCGCACCGCAGCGAAGTTGAGCGTGTCCCAGCCAGCGCGCCGCGCATCCAAAGCCGCGAATGCGCCCGTCCGCCCCGTGTCATTGGCGCGGATGTGCAGGCTGTCGGCTGTATAGGTCGTCATCCGTTCCTTTCCCAGGTTGCCGCGTCCGCCGCGCCTTTAGGTGACCAGGCCGCGGGTCACGCGCATGAACATCTGCTCCAGGTCTTTTTCTTCTTCGTTGAATCCCAGCAGCGCCACGCCGCCTGCAAAGAGATGCTGACTAAAAGCGCCCAGCTCTTCATCGCTGCCGGCGAAATCGACCCGCACTCGCGACCGGCCATTGCGCGGGGTGATGGTCTCTGCTGTCACCACCTGCGCCATGCCACTCGCCAGCGAAAGCGCCTGTTCGGCTGCGGTGTTGTCCATGACGGTGATGATGATTTCACGATGCGCCATCAGTTGCTGCCGCAGCTGGTCGATGCTGCCCTGCATGATGATCTCGCCGGCCTCGATGATGCCGATATGCGAACAGACATCTTCCACATCAGCCAGGATATGCGACGAGAAGAATATCGTCTTGCCCATATTCGCCAGCTCGCCCAGCAGCTCGCGGATTTCTACGCGCGCTCGCGGGTCCAAGCCCGAGGCTGGCTCGTCCAGGACCAGCACTTGCGGGTCGTGCGCCAGCGTGCGCGCCAGTGACAAGCGCTGCTTCATGCCGCGGCTGAGCTTGTCGACCATGTCCTCGCGCCGATGCTGCAAGTCGACCAGTTCCAGCAGGTCGGCCACCAGGGTCTTGCGCTTCTTTTCGGGGATGTCATAACAAGCGGCGAAGAAATCGAGATATTCCCAGACGCGCAGGTCTTCGTAAACTCCGAATTCATCGGGCATATAGCCGATGGCGCGGCGGACTTCGCGGCGGTCTTCGCGCACCGAATGTCCAGCCACCCAGGCTTCTCCATCCGATGGACGCGTCAAGGTGGTCAAAATACGCATGGTGGTGGTTTTGCCAGCGCCGTTGGGACCAACAAAGCCATAGATCGAGCCAGCCGGCACCTCCAGCGAAATACCGCGCAGAGCGTGAAAAGCGCCGAATGACTTGTGCAGCCCGTTCGTCCTGATGATCACATCCATCGCCGCTCCTCTAATATCGCCCGGTCTGGGCGATGCGAATATCTCGCACGCGCACAGTGCCCATGCCGCCGGCATGCTGCAAGCGCAGACGCAGCGCTTGATCCCGTCCCAGGTAGGGCGCAGGTTCTGCCAGCTCCAGCGCATTGCCATCGCGATAGCCAAAGACATCGTATTCGCCGCGCGCCCAGTTGTACAAGCCTATATCCAGCGATTGTGTGAAGCCGCCGCCGCGATCGACTTCGACCTGCATATGTTCCACCTTTGTCATGGCCAGACCGGGCAACGGCTGAAAAAGGAAGGTGACCGCGCCTTCTTCGTACATGCTGAAGTTGTCTGTCCCATTGTCGGTCAAGCCGCCCTCTCGCTCCAGCGCCATCCAACTGAAGTGCTCGGTTGTCAGGGTGGCGCGCCGCTCGGGCAGCGTGATATCAACTGCCAGCTCGATGATGTAGAGCGTGGTATCGACCGAGCTCCAGGCCGCGCCGTCGATGTCCAGGTCGCGCGTCCAGGCATCGCTCCAGCCCAACAGATACAAGCCTGTGCCCCGCGCCGTAGACGCGAATTCATCGCGCATGAAGCTGGCCAGGAAAGATTGTTCGCGCGCCAACTGCCGATCTTGCAGCGACTCCGCGCTGAGAAAAGCCCGCGTGCGCAGGTATCGATCGCCCTGCAAGTCTTTGATGCTGATGTTGCGGTCGCTGCCGGTGAAAGGCGATTGCTCGCCATAGAGCGCCGAGATATTCAGCTCCAGCGGATTGGGCTGGGCGGGGCGGTCGGCCAGGTCGGCGCGCAATTCATCACGCCCCAGCGGCACGATATCGCCCGGCGCAAAATCACCCTCCAGCGCCTGAGAAATGCCCGCGCCAACGATCACGGCATCGCGCAGGGTGACTTGGCTGCGATTGCTGATTGCGCCCTGAAATGCCGGCAGCATGCGTCCACTTTCGGCAATATCGTAAGACAGCGTGAAACTGCCGCTGATATCGGGTTTGGCGACTTGCCCGCTGGCGCTGAAATTGGCGAAGATGCCGCCGTCGATTGTGAATTCATCGGCGCTGAATCGCGAGCCTTGGGCGATCTCGGTTGAGGTCTGGATGGTGTTGCTGGCGAAGATGCTGGTGGGCGCTGTCGCCCCGGCCACCGCCAAAAAGCTGCCTTCGGGCAGGCTCAATGAATAGGTGGCGCGGCGCGGCGAAAGCAGGCCGATAAACTGCCGCAGCCGGGCTTCATCGCGGTCGTCGTAAGCCTCTACAACTGTCAGACGGCTGACGATGACTTCTGCGCCGCGCAGATTGAAGCCGACAGTCCAGGCGACAAGCGTGAAACTGACGATGACCAGCGGGATGGTCAGCCAGCCCCAGCCCGGACGCCGCAGCCGCGCCAGCAGCGCATAATTCAGCGGTCCGATCAAAATGACATACAGACCCAGGAACAGGCAGAGCGTTTGCAGGGGCGGCAGCAAGTCCACGCCGGGCAGGTTGGCGACAGCTTCTGCGCCCCAGGTCGACTGCGTGAAGTTGTTGCGCCAAGATGGCTGTGGCGAGCGGGTCAGCAGCAATTTGCGCCACAATTCGTTCAAGCCATCCCAGCGGGCCAGCGGCGCAAGGGTCGGGTCTGCCGCCAGAAAATCGACCAGGCCAGCGCCCAGTTCGCGGCGGATCAGCAGGGGAATGCCAGCTTGTTCGACCAGCACGGTCGCGCCCTCCGCCAGTTGCCCGCGCGCGATGATGGCGGGGCCTCGCAGTTCGCTGTGGTTGTCGCCGGCGTATCGCGCCAGTTCGCTCAGATCATCAATAGATTGCGCTTCTTGCGGCAGCAGAGGCAGCAACTCACTCAGCGCGCTGGCGGTTGCTGCTGCGCTGGGTCCGCCGCCCACCAGCAGATGTCCGCCGTCGGCCACCCATTGCTTGATAGCTTCCCGCTGTCCAGGCGACAGGTTCTCGCTGTCGATATTCAGCAGCATCAACATATCCAGCGATGCCAGCGACTGCGCGCGTTCGGGCAGGTTGGGGGCGCCCCAAATGGCTTGCTCGGCGCGATAACCGCCGATATGCACGCCCGTCAAACTGGGGGCGGTTGTGTTCGCGCCGGTTACAACGGCATACAACTGGTCGCCGCGCTGCAAGTCAAAAAGGGGCGCATCGCGGGATGCTCGCACGCCACCGTCCTCGTCGATCAGCTCGACACGGATCTGGTCGGGATAAGTGCGCGCCTGGATGTTGAGCGTGGCGGTTTTCTGCGCGCCGCCGGGCAGCTCGACCGGCGTGCTGAAAGCGTTGCCCACGACAGTGCCAGAAGTCTCGGGACGCACCACCAGCCGTCCGCGCAGCGACTCGCCATTGTTGGTCATGGCGACTCGCAGCGGCGTCCAGTCGTCGGGACGAAAATAGCCGTTGAAGCCAACGTCAATCGTCAACTCGACAACATCGCGGAAGTTGTCTTGCGCAGCGGCCGGCTGCATCAGCAGCGTGCCAATAAGCAATATGGCGATGCCCAAAAGCCGCGCCATGGCTGTCCCCGCAGTTTGACAGATACAGGCTGTATTGTAGCACGGGCTTGGGCAGGCGTTACCCTCGGCAGTCTATCTGTCGCTGGCGGAGATTGCGCTATAATCGCGGTCATAAATCCGCGACACAGCCGAAAAGGAGCGCCTCCCATGCCTTACCAAGCCGCGCAATCGCGCTACGACTCCATTGTCTATCGCCGCAGTGGCAAGAGCGGTCTGCTGCTGCCCGCCATTTCCCTGGGAATCTGGTGGAACTTCGGCGGCAGCGACCTGCTGGAAAATTCGCGCGATATGCTGCGCACCGCCTTTGATCTGGGCGTCACCCACATCGATATCGCCAACAATTATGGTCCGCCGCCCGGCAGCGCCGAAGATACTTTTGGCGCGATCTATCGCCAGGATCTGGCACCCTACCGCGATGAGCTGATCGTCTCCAACAAAGCCGGCTATCGCATGTGGCCCGGACCCTACGGCGAGTGGGGCTCGCGCAAATACCTGATCGCCAGCTGCGACCAGAGCCTCAAACGCACTGGGCTGGATTACTTCGATATCTTTTACAGCCACCGCCCCGACCCCGATACGCCGCTGGAAGAGACCATGTCGGCGCTGGACTATATCGTGCGCAGCGGCCGCGCCCTCTACGCTGGCATCTCCAGCTATCGCCCCGAGATGACCAAACAGGCTGTCGATATCCTGCGGGAACTGGGCACGCCCTGCTTGATCCACCAGCCGCGCTACAACATGTTCGACCGCTGGATCGAAGACGGCTTGCTCGATGTGCTGGGGCAGGAGGGCGTCGGCTGCATCTGCTTCTCGCCGCTGGATCAAGGTATTCTGACCAACAAGTACATCGACGCCGTGCCCAGCGATTCGCGCGCCATCAAAAATCAGTGGAGCGACAATTTGTCGGCCGCCAAGCTCGACAAAGTGCGCGCATTGAATGCAATCGCACTGGAACGCGGACAGACGATGGCGCAACTGGCGCTGGCTTGGACGTTGCGCCACCCGCAGATGACATCGGCTTTGATCGGCGCGAGCAAATCGGCGCAGATCGTGGATGCCGTGGGCGCGCTGGACAATCTCGACTTCAGCGATGAGGAGCTGGCGCGGATAGAAGCCATCCTCGGCGGCTAGATGTCGCTGCTGGTCATCGACCTGGGCAGTTCTTCGGCGCGGGCGCTGCTCTTTGATGACAATGCGCGTTTGCTGCCCGGCGCTGTCGTCAGCCGGACGCACGATTTCGCCAGTGACAATCACGGCCGCTCGACTGCCGATGCCGAGGAATTGCGCGCGCTGGTGGAAGGCTGCCTTGACGAGATCTTGCAGCATCCGTCCGCCGCTGACATCCGCGCGGTGGGCATGGCTTGCTTCGTCGGCAACTGGCTAGGCATCGCTGTCGATGGACGGGCTTGCACGCCGCTGTTCACTTATGCCGATACGCGCAGCCACGAGCAGATCCCGCAGTTGCTGGAGAAGCTGGCTGGCGATGCCGGCGCATATCATCAAGCGACCGGCTGCCGGCTGCATACCGCTTACTTGCCCGCGCAATACAACTGGCTGTGCCATCACCAGCCCGCAGCCGCAGCGCGAATCCAGCGCATCAGCGATTTTGGGGGCTACTTGTATGCGCGCTGGTTCGGGCGCGACATGCCCACGAGTTTGTCCGTCGCCAGTTGGACGGGGCTGCTGGAAAGCGAAACTTGTCTATGGCACGCCGACTATGCGCGAACGCTGTGTGGCGCTGGACTGCTGCCGAGCTTGCCGGCGCTGGCGGATTATGACGCTGCGCAGAGCGGCTTGACAGATGCTTATGCCCGGCGCTGGAAAAGTCTGCGCGATGTGCCATTCTTCCTGGCGGTAGGCGATGGCGCAGCTGCAAATGTCGGT
>CBDHEA010000002.1:0-9184 GCA_965261805.1 Phototrophicaceae bacterium
TGCGCATGCAAAGCGCGATTGCGGTTCACAGGCGCCGAAGTCACGCCGCTTTTGGCACGCTTTTCAGCGCATCATCAATGAGGTCATCGGCGCTGATGCCATCGGCTTGGGCATCGAAGTTGAGCAGGATGCGGTGGCGCAGAGAGGCATGGGCGACAGCCGCGACATCGTCAAAAGCGACATTGCTGCGCCCATCCAGCAGCGCGTTGATCTTTGCGCCGATGATGAGCGCCTGCGCCCCGCGTGGAGACGCGCCATAGCGAGCATAGCGCTTGATGAGCGAGTCGCCAGCGGCTTGTTCGGGATGCGTGGCCACCACCAGGCGAGCCACATAGGCGATGACATGACTGGCGATCGGCGCGCTCAAAGCCAGCTTGCCCATACCCAGCACCTGCGCTCCATCGGCGACCTTGCTGGCTTGCGGCGGCTCGACGCCTGTCGTGCGCTCCAGGATGTTGACGAGATCGCGCGCATCGGGAAATTGCACATTCACCTTGAACAGGAAGCGGTCCAGCTGGGCTTCGGGCAGGGGATAGGTGCCTTCCATCTCCAGCGGATTTTGGGTAGCCAGCACAAAGAAGGGCGCGTCCAGCTCATAGCGGCGTCCAGCGACGGTGACGGTTTTTTCTTGCATGGCTTCGAGCATGGCCGATTGCGTCTTGGGCGTGGCGCGGTTGATTTCGTCAGCCAGCACAAGATTGGCGAAGATGGGACCAGATTGAAAGCGAAATTGGCGCCGGCCCTCCTTGGTTTCTTCCAGGATGTCTGTGCCGACGATATCGGCGGGCATCAAGTCGGGCGTGAACTGGATGCGCGCGAATTGCAGATCGAGCACATCGCCCAGGGTGCGGATGAGCATGGTCTTGCCCAAGCCCGGCACGCCTTCCAGCAGGGCATGTCCGCCGGCCAGGACGCAAATCAGGGCGCTGCGCAAGACATCGCGCTGTCCGACAATGACCTTGCCGACCTCCGCCTCGATGCTGCGCGCCAGCTCGTCAAACTGCTCCAGTCCGATCTCTGCCGCATCGCTCATAGGGGCTCGCCTTGTTGGTCGTCCAGGAATACTGCCGATTATAAACCCGCTTGCGGCATTGCTGTAGGGGCGAAAAAATCCCTCTCCGCCGACTCAGTGAAATCCAGATAGTCATGCACATTTTTGCCACCGAGGACACCGAGTATTTTGAGTTCACAGAGGCAAAGGCAAGGGCGAATTGGGCTATCAGCGTACTTGAGATTCTGCATGAGGTATCATGAGGTATATGGATGAGCCGGTCGTACTGACTTCCAGCGTACCCTAAAAGGATTCTCGGTGTACTCATTCAACTCTGTGTACTCGGTGGTCCAGTTTTTTCATTACTGTTTTTGCTTGCCTTTTGCTGCGCTATACTGCGCGGCATGACACTGGCCGATGCCACCCAACACGCCGACTTTTCGCAGCGACAGGCGCAGTTGCATCGTGAAAACATGGCGGTGCTGATGCCGTCTGCGCCGGGCAAAGACCAAAAATCGCGCCTGGGCTTCTTCATCGACTGGCTGACGCGCGCCGGACTGCACTGGTATCAGCCCGATCTGCGCGCGTATCGGGATTATTTGCTGCACGAGCGCACGCGCGCCAACAAGCGGAATCAGATCAAGGCTGCCACGCTCTCGACACAGACAGCGCTGGCGCATCTGGCCACCATCCGCGGCCGCTACAAAGAGCTGACGCGCAGCAACGAAATCCGCGACCGCCTGTACGAGCTCGCCAATCCAGATGCCAGCGAAGCCGAACAGCGGGCGCTGGTGGATGAATTCTTCGCGCGCCTGGCCAACGACCTGCATCCGACAGCCGCGCCAATAGCAGTGGTTGAATTGCAAGACCGCGCCGACAGCGAGCACTTGCGTTTGAAGCCCTACCAGGTCAGCGCTCTGCTGGGCGCGCCAGGCATCAACAGCCTGCGTGGCTTGCGAGATACGGCGCTGATGACGGTGATGGTGTGCACTGGCATCCGCGCGGCCGAAGCGGCGGCATTGCATGTTGACGACTTGCGCCAGCAGCTGGGCGGCGAATTGTCGCTGCGCGTGCGGGAAGGGAAGGGGAACAAGCAGCGGCTGATACCGTATGGGCCGCTGAATTGGTGCTTGCTGTATGTGGATGCCTGGCAGGGCGAGGCGCAGGTCAAAGCGGGGCCGGTTTTCCGCCGGATTCTCAAGGGCAACCGGTCAATCGGCGCGAAAGGCATTGGCGCTTGGACTGTCAACGACATCATGAACAATTATCCCATCAGCATTGACGGGGCGCTGCGCCTGGTCAAGCCGCACGATTTGCGCCGCACTTATGCGCGCAACGCCTACGATTTTGGCATGGACTTGGAGCGCATCCGCCAAAACCTGGGACACGCCAGTTTGCAGACCACGCAGACTTATATCGGCGCGCTGGATGGGCGCGACCGGCATCCGCCCAACATGTTCCGTCCGCCGCATGAGATGGCGCAGCTGCATTCCTTAATCGGGTAGCGACTCATCCAGGCGAAGACGAGCATCCGCAAAGCGAACTGTGATTTAGCCAGCGGGCGCGCCGGCAGCGGGCACCTCAAGCGCGATGGCCTGTTTGATCAAGTCGCGGAACGATGCTTCGGGCAAGGCGCCGGGCTGCATGAAAATCAACTGCCCCGCCTTGAACATGGCGATGGTCGGGATGCTGCGGATCTGGAAAGCCTGGCTCAAGCCCGGATTGGCATCGGTATCCACCTTGACGATGCGGATCTTGCCGGCGAATTCGGCCGCCAGCTTCTCCAGGATGGGCGCGACTTGTCGGCAAGGACCGCACCATTCCGCCCAGAAATCCACCAGCACCGGCAGGTCATGCGAGGCGGCGATAGCTTCTTTCTCGAAGGTGGCATCGCCGACATCCATTGGCTTGCTGAGGATTTTGCGTTTGGGCTTGGCTGCCTTGACGGGCTTGGCGGACGGTTCATCGGCTTCGCGCGCATCGTGCAGCTGCTGGATGAAATCGGGCAGGTCGCTGGACCAAGGGCGCGAACGCCGCAGCAGCGCCTCGCCGCGATACGAGCCGATCAGCAGCGCCTTGTTCTGATAGTCGAAGCGCGCGCACAATTGCGGATTGCTGGCGGGGTCGACCTGGGCGAACAAGATGTCGGCTTCTTCATCTGCGGCTTTGATGAAAGCGGTTTTGAAATCGCTGCGCAATTTGTCGCTGCCATTCGAGAGCAGGATTAGCGCGGGCGCGCGGCGCGTTCGGCGGGCGAAGGTGGCGTCTGTCAGGGTTTGCAGTGGCATATCAAGATTCACTTGGCTGTGGCATTGGTAAGCTGCCGGATGGGTGTAGGCGCGGTGGGCCGCACTATCTCCCGTTCGACCGCGATCTCAGCGTCGATCTGCGCCAAGACTTCTTCACTGAAATCGGCGATGACATTGGGTCTGCCGTCGTCGTCATAAGTGGTGATGCGATAGGTGCCGGGTTTGGCTTTTCCCGCGGAGATGTCCGCTGCTTGCTTAAAGCTTCTCGCCAGCCTTTCACTGAATTCGCTCATAATGTTCACCCCCGGTAGTTCTCCAGGATATCCAATACGGCATTCCTAATATCGCGCTTCCGCGCCTGAGATATGTCTTCTCTTTCGCGTTTGCTATAAACGTCTAACAGAAAAACTGGAATGTCGACTCCGCTATAGAAAGTTATCACTCTGAATCCTCCGCTTTTCCCGCGTTCTCTAAGCGGAAATCTAATTTTTCGGGCTCCGCCAGTTCCCGGCACAACTTTGCCAGCACTAGGATTCAGTCCTACGAAAGTCTTTATGAAATCTATCTCCTCATCTGTCATGCGGAGATGTTTCGATTGACGAAGAAATGCGTGAGTTTCGACAATCGTATGCATTACGATCATCCTCAGTGTACTCGGTCGTCAATCCAAATGCAACGACTGCTTCGCTAGCCCGCCAGGCGCTCAATATATTCCAGACTCTGATGCCGGAAGTAGCTGTCGTACAGAGTCGCATAATGCCCGCCATCCGCCATGAGCGTGTCGTGCGCGCCCGATTCGATGATTTCGCCGTGGTCGAGCACGATGATGCGGTCGGCATGCTGGATGGTCGAGAGGCGATGGGCGATGACGATGGATGTGCGCTTGCCCAGCAGGGTATCCAGGCCTTCCTGGATCAATGTTTCGGTCAGCGGGTCGACGCTGGCGGTGGCTTCGTCCAGGATGAAGATAGCCGGGTCTTGCAGCAGCACGCGCGCGATCGCCACCAGTTGCCGCTGTCCCATGGACAGGTTGCCGCCCCGCTCGCCCACTTGGGTCTGCAAGCCATCTTGCAGGCTGACCAGCCAGTCGCCGCGGCCCACCATGTTGGCGACTTGCGCCACTTGCTCGTCTGTGGCCTCCGGCTTGCCATAGCGGATATTGTCCATGACGCTGCCATCAAAGAGGAATGGCGTCTGCGTGACCATGCCCAGTTGGGCGCGATAACTGGACAGGTCGAAGTAGCGGATATCGCGCCCGTCGATGAACAGGTCGCCCCGCTGATACTCGTAGAAGCGGTTGATCAGCTTGGCGATGCTGGACTTGCCGCTGCCTGTATGCCCGACCAGCGCCAGCGTCTCGCCAGGCTGGATGCGCAGGCTGAAGTCGCGCAAGATCGGCTCGCCCTCGGTGTATTGGAAGTCCATCGAAGCAAATTCGATCTCGCCCTGCAAGGCTTGCACTTGTTCATCGGCTTTCTGCTTGACCAGCGCCTCGGCATCCAGCAAGGCAAAGACGCGCTCGCCAGCCGCCAGCCCCAGCTGAAACTGGCTCCAAAAAGACGAGATGCTCGTCAGCGGGAACCAGATCATGCCCATGCCCTGAATGAACAAGAACCACTCGCCAGCCGTCAGCACCCCCTGCTGCGCCATGTTGATGCCGAACCAGACCACTGCTGCCACGCCCACGCCGGCAATGGTGACCAGGATGGGAAATATGCTGCCAAAGACGAAGCCGTTGATCTTCTCGACTTCGTATGATTCGTGATTGACCGTCTTGAATTCGTCATAAATCATTTGCTCGCGACGGAAGGCTTTGGCGACTGCGATGCCGCTGATCGATTCCTGAATGTGCGCGTTGACTGTCGCCAGCTGCCGGCGCGAGTTGGTCACTGTCCGCCGCGCGACGCTGCGGAACTTCAGCGCGGTGTAGATGATGAAAGGCATGATCGCCATCAACACCAGCGTCATGTTCACATTGACCGTGAACAGGTAGATGATCAACAGCACAACCAGCAGCATGCGGCTCATCAGGTTGATGGTCAGGCGCACGGTCTCGCTGAAAGCCTGCGTATCTGAAAGCACGCGGCTGACGACCCGGCCGGTGGCGAACTGGTCATAGAAGGACATGTCGCGCTCGGTCACAGCGTTGAAAGCGTCCTCACGCAGGTCGAAAGTGACATCGCCGACCGCCTCCGCCGAAAGCCACTGGCGGACCATGTTGGCCACCCAGCCGGCGCTGGCCGCGACGCCCAGAATGATCGCCGTCGTGATCGGGTCAAATGTCTCGGGCGTGAACTGCAGCTGATCCAGCGCTTGCGAGACGACTACCGGCAGAACCAGGTCCATCAGCGAACTGAGGAAGACGACCACGGCGACCACCAGCATCTTCAAGCCTTGTGGGCGAAAGTAGCCAATGATGCGTTTGACCAGTTCCCAATCGGTGTATTGGCGGTCGTAGTCTTCGGCGTCCAGCCCATCCATTATGAAGCCCATGCCGCTCCTCTCGTTTCTGCCGCGGGCTTGCGATTTGTCGCGCGTTCGTTCATCAGGCGAATGCAGGTGCCAACTCTGGCGCGTCGTAGCGGGCGAATATGCGCCGATAATGGGGCGAGCTGCCCAATAATTCTTCGTGCGAGCCATTGGCGATGACCCGTCCGTTTTCCAGCACGATGATGCGGTCTGCCCAGCGGATCTGCGACAGACGATGCGTGATCAGGATGGTGGTTCGGCCCTCCTGGGCGCGGCGCATGGCTTGCTGGATATCATCTTCGGTGGCGCTGTCGATTGCGCTGGTGGAGTCGTCCAGGATCAAGATGCGCGGTTGACGCAAAAAAGCCCGCGCCAAAGCCAGCCGCTGCCGCTGCCCGCCCGAGAGCATCACGCCGCGCTCGCCGATCTCGCTGTCGTAGCCATCGTTGAAGGACAGGATGAAGTCGTGCGCCTGGGCTTCTTTGGCGGCCGCTTCGATCTGCTCTTGCGTGGCATCTTGTACGCCAAAAGCGATATTTTCTGCCACAGAGCGCGAAAACAGGAAGACATCCTGCTCGATCTTGCCCATCTGCGAGCGCAGCCGGTCGAGGTTCCAATCGCGCACATCCACGTCATCAATCAAGACGCGCCCGGCATCGACATCGTAGGTACGCCCAACCAGCTGCGTCAGTGTTGTTTTGCCGCTGCCCGTCTGCCCGACGATGGCGACCGTCTGCCCAGGCTCGACCCGGAACGACACATCCTCCAACACCGTCTTGCCGTGGAACTTGAAAGTGATATTGTCGAATTCGATGGCGCCGACCACAGGGGCGCGGTGTCCCGCCAGATTCTCATCAATGTCCGAGCGCTGCTCGATCAACTCGAGGATGCGGCGCGCGCCGGCGATGCCCAGCTGGATCATGCTGATTGAAAACAGCGAGATGAATACCGGGAACGAAAGCACCTGCATCAAGCCAGCGACGGCGATGATGTCGCCAATGCCGAGGATGCCGCGTTCGTGCAGATGCAGGCAATGCAGGAAGAAGAAACCGAAGGCGATGCCGAACATGAGCAGGGGCAGATACGCCGCTTCGATCTTGCCCTGCTGCACGAAGAAGTCGCGGTACTTCCAGGCGCTGCGTTTGAACTTCTTGCGCTCTTCGAGCTCCTGCGCCGCCACTTTGACGATCTCGATGCCGCTGATGGTCTCTTCCAGGCGGGCGCTGAGCGTGCCATACTGCTGACGCTGCCGCATCATCACCGGCTGCAGCCGGCGCATGTAGCGGCGCACAACAACGACATACACGCTGACGAAAAGCAACGGCACCAGCAGCAATTCCAGATTGATCGCTGCAATGTAGATCAACGGAACCGCGAAACCCAACACCATATCAAAGATGAACATGATGCCGGGATGAATCACGAAGTTCAGCTGGCGCACATCATCGGTGGCGCGCGCCATGATATCGCCCACCCGCTGCTGGTCGTGGAATGTCTGGCTCTTGCCCAGCAGACTGGTATACAGCTCATGCCGGGAATCTCGCTCGACCCGCGTCGACAAGATAACCATCGCCATCGATCCCAGCAGCGAAAACAAGCCGTCCGACACCGACAAGATCAGTACGGCGAGGCTGACCGCGATCACCGCCCGGGCGTCACCGCCTTCGATGATGAGCTCCGCGCCCCTGCCAAACATCACCCGCGCTCCCGAAAAGGCGATGTAGGTCAAGGCGAAGCCCACCAAGCCGACGAAGAAATACAGCTTGTGCTCCCAGCAGTGCGAGATAATCCAGCGCGCGGCTGTCTGGCGGTTGTATTCCCGCAGGCCTTCAATCGCAAATTCGCTCTTCTGCGCCAACATGATCTCCTGTGGCATCGGCAGGGGGCAGAGGAGTATACACGAGAATCCTGGCGCGGGGTATGCTGATTCGGGGTGTGGCGATGCGCTGCGAGTCAAGTCGCCATGCGCTGCTACGCGGCCATAACATTCGCAAATACCCAATCACTTGACAAAATGCGGAAATGATATTTGAATTGACGAAGTAATTCAAAGATAGATTTTCCGCTATGCGAATGACAACGGCGATTTCGCGACTCGCGACTATCGATGAAACCAACTGCGAGGCGAAAGCTGATTTGATTTACCCCCCCCCCCCCCCCAGAATTCTCGCCTGGCTGCGTCCTTCGCATTTGTTCATCATGAACGCCGCCACTGCCGGGAAGATCGCTATCGCCGTCATTCTGTCGCTCGCGTCGCTTTCGCAGGTCTTTGCCGCGACCATCAATGTCGACAGCGACTGCACGGTGGTGGACGCCATCAACGAAGCCAACGACTCCTCGGCTGACACGGACTGCGAAGATGGCGACGACGCCGACGAAGAGGACGGCGAAGACGGGCATGACACCATTGTCATCCCCGCGGGCAGCGCGGCCTATGTCGTTGACGATTACGCCAAGCGAATCCCCAGAATCACGACAAAGATAACGATTAACGGCAATAACACGACGATTGACGGCAACGACGGCAACATGCGCGGCCAACGGCCCGGGTCGAGCGATACAAGAAATCTTCTAGAAGTTATGAACGGCGCGGACCTGACGATAAACAGCCTGATCATTACCCAAGGCAGTTGCGAAGGCGAGCCTAGAAAGAACCGTTGCCACGGTGGCGCGATAGATATGCACCCGGGTGGCAAGCTGACGCTTAACAATTCGGTTATCAGCAATTCAGACGCCGGCCAACGCAACGCCGGCGCTATTGATGCTCATGGCGGTCCTGTGGGGCGGGCGTCGTTGACAATCGTGGGCAGTTCAATTTTTGGCAACACAAGCGAACGCAACGGCGGCGCCATATACATTGGCTCAGGGGTCGACTTTGTTATGCGCCAGAGCAGCGTCTACAACAACCGTTCGGAAGGCCGCGGCGGCGGAATCGCATATTATAGTCCCAGCACTTCTTCTCCCAGCAGCTTGACAATAAGCAACAGCAGCATTTTCGGCAACAGCGCGTGGAGGGATTGGGGAGGCGGCATCTATTTTGAAGGCAACAGCGCTGAAAAGTCCAGCATCAGCCTCTCGCATGTAACAATTACTGGCAACGATTCGACTACCTTCAATTCTGTAAAAGGCGGCGGAATTTATATCAATAACGCCGATCTGTCGCTGCGCAACAGCATCATCGCCGGCAACACGAACCAGAACTGCCAGCTTTTCGGCAGCATCAGCTTCAGCGCGCGCAGCAACAACATCATCGGCGACGATTCCAGCGGGAATTGCAGCGCCGGCCGGGTGGCCAGCGATCCATTCCTCGTTTCCATGACGACCGGCAGCCCGCCCTACTACAAGTTTTATGCAGACAGCCCGGCCAAGAACGCGGCTGGCGACTGCACGGCGCTGACGATGGTCGATCAGGCAGGCACGACGCGGCCGGTGGGCGGCGCCTGCGACATCGGCGCGTATGAGGGCGAGGGTGTTC
>CBDHEA010000003.1:0-4506 GCA_965261805.1 Phototrophicaceae bacterium
AGCTGGCGCCCGGCTTGAACCTGACGACATTCTTGGCGGCGATTTCAATGCTTTCACCGCTGCTGGGATTGCGGCCCATGCGCGCCTCGCGCCTGTTCACCGACCAGGTGCCAAAGCCGACCAACTGCACGCGCTTGCCGCCGACCAGCGCTTCTTCGACCGACTCGAGCATTGCCGCCAGAGCCGCGCCCGACTGCTTCTTGTCCAGACCAGACTTTGCGGCGATTGCATCAACCAATTCTGCTTTGTTCATTGTTCTCACTCCTTACGAACTCAGTTACGGAAGCAGTATAACAACTTTTTACGAACTTGCAGAGAGAAAATAAGTGGATTTTCAGCCGGCGGACTGCGCCAGGAAACGTTCGACCTCGTCCAGGCTTGGCAAGGCGCTGCGACCGCCCAGCGCCCGGCAATTCAATGCGCCCACAGCGGCAGCGAACCTTGCCATGCGCGGCACATCCCAGCCCTGCAGCAGCGCGTACATAAATGCGCCGTGATAGGCATCGCCCGCGCCGGTCGTATCGACCACATCCACCGCAAACGCGGGGAACGCTTGCGTCTGCCCGTCCCAGCTCGCCACTGCGCCGCGTTCTCCCAATGTGACGACTGCGATCTCCGCGCCCTCCTGGCAGAGGCGCTCGGCAACCGCGCCGACAGGACAACCGGGCAGCCAGGCGCGCGCCCAGGCTTCGGGCACGACGGGCACAGTGACATACTTCAGCAGCGGCTTGATCTCCGCGTAGGGACGGGACGGATCGAGCACGACATGCTTGCCCGCTTCCCGCGCCCATCTCGCCGCTTGCAGCGTCGCCGCGTTGATATTGTCGACGAAGAGAACGCGCGCGGAAGCAATGTCGTCTCGCTGGATGTCGTCAGCCGCGACTGGTTTGCCGGTGGGCAGGCGGGTCATGATGCTGCGGTCGCCCGATGGCTCGTCCACGACGATCACCGATACATGCGATTCGCCCCCCGCCTCGACCAGCAGCTGCGATGCATCAATGCCTTCGTCAAGCAGCGCGCTGCGGATATAGTCGCCGGCATCATCATCGCCGATGCGCGCAATGAGCCTGGCACGAGCGCCCAGCCGAGCGGCGGCGATCAAGGCGATGGAAGCCAGACCGCCCAGCTCCCGCGCGAACATCTGCGCGCGCATATTTTCGTTGCGATGCGGCAGGCGCGGCACGATCACCAGATAATCGACCGTGCAGACGCCGATGCCGATGATGTCGGGCGCATCGTTCATTGGCTTGTCCCGTTCCGTTCGCCTCGCCTGCATGCGGATTATTCCAGCACAAGAACATCATTGTAGCGCAAGCGCAGCAGCGTCCGCCCGCAAATGGGACATCAAAGCGGAAGTACTGCGCGCCTTTGTCTGTTCTCTTTGCGCATTCTGTCATTACAATACAGGCGTTCAACCACTTAACGAGGAGACCGCGCCATGCGATCACGCGCCGAAAGCTTCGTCATCCCGGCGCGACCAGGATTCAGCCTCAAGCGGACTGTGCCCAGTCACGGCTGGATCATGCTCGCGCCGTTCCGCCGGGATGCCAGCGATGAAACGCTGCGCTATGTGGTTCAGACGCGCGCCGGCGATGTGCTGCGCCTGCAAATACGCGAGGCAGACGGAGACCTGCGCGTCGACCTGCCCGATCTGCAGCGCCTGGACATAGCCCTGCAAGCAGAACTCACACGCGTTGTTCGGCGCATGTTGAATATGGATTGGGACTTGCAGCCCTTCTACCAAGCCATGCGCGAACATGCGGACTATGCCTGGATCGAGCAGCAGGGCTTGGGTCGGATATTAATCTCGCCGAGTTTGTGGGAAGATCTGGCGAAAGTGCTGCTGACGACCAACACAAGCTGGGCGCAAACAGTCAGCATGAGCGAACGGTTGTGCCGGCTGGGCGCGGCGCATCCAACACTGGACGGCTGCCACGCCTTCCCGTCTGCCCGACGCATCGCCAGCATGACAGTCAACGAGCTGGGGCAGGCAATCAAGGCCGGCTACCGAACAGCCTACCTGCACGAGTTGGCGCGCAAGATCAGCGCTGCGGAGATCGATCTCGACCGCTGGCTCAAGTTGGAAAGCGGCGATTTTTGCGCAGCTGTCAAGACTTTGAATGGCTTCGGCGAATATGCGGCGCGCAGCATCGCCTGCATGTACGGGCGCTTCGACAAGTTCGGCATCGACAGCGGCTGCCGCGCCATGTTCGCCCGGTTGCACAATGCGGGAGAAAAAGCCGACGACAAGACAATCGCCGCCTGGTATGCGCGATTTGGAGACTGGCGCGGGCTGGTGCAGTGGATGGACAACATGCGCTACTTCTCAATCGAAGCCTGACTTTGCCCCGATGAACGCCGCCGCATCCGCCTTTAGCTTTGCCAGCGAGGCTTCGTGCAGGTACATCATGTGCCCGGCTTCGTATTCGGCGATTGTGACATTGTCGCGCAGGTCGCTGTCCAAGCCCATGTGCGCCAGCGAATAATAGGCGGCCTGGAAGGGCGTGGCCAGGTCATAATAGCCTTGCGCCACCAACACGCGCATGAAAGGATTCTTGGCGAAGGCGGCGCGCAGCCCTTCGCTGGTATCGGGGAATTCGCCGCCCGCGTATTGCCAATTCTCATTGACGCGGAAGCTCAAAATCTCGTAATTCGAGTCGCTGTAGAAGCCCAGTTGCTCGCGGATGTATTGGTTGAAGACGGCGTTGTAGGGCGGGACGATGGCGTGCATGGACGGGTCAAAGTCGAAGCTCTGCCCTTCTGCCGAAGCCATGATGCCAACAAAGCGCGAATCCAGCCGCCCAAGCGCTCGCTTGTCATCGCGCAGCAGCTCTTTGCAAAAGCTCATGATATTGATGCGCAAATCCGCGCCCAGGATGAAGCGCGTAGACAAGCCGGTGTATTGCGAAAGCCGCTCCGCCACCGCCCGCCGCTCATCGCCGGTCAAGCGATCGCCCTTGGCCAGCGCGATTGTGTAGCTCGCTTTCCGCCCAGTCGGCCGCTTCTTGCAGCAAAGGCCGCAATTCCCGCGCATTTAGCTCGTCAGAAAGCGCGCCGTGATAATGGGCAGAAGCGCAATAGCTGGGCACATAGAGCGCATAGGGCAGATCGTTGCCTTTGGTGAAGCGGATGGTCTGAAAGTTCAGCACGGTGGAGAGCAGGACGATTGCCATTGAAAGCGATGCCGCGGGTCGATCAAGCGGCCCGCCAAGCCGGCCGCGCGCGTCGTGCCATAACTCTCCCCAGCCAGATACAGCGGCGATGTCCAGCGTTTGCTGCGAGACAGATAGAGGCGGATAAACTCGCCCACCGCTTCCAGATCAGCTTCCAGCCCCCAGTACTTCTTGTTGTCGACCGGGTCAGCCGCGTGAGAATAGCCCGTGCCGACCGGGTCAATGAAGACCAGGTCGCCCAGATCGAGCCAGGGTATGCGCGTTGTCGATGAGCTTGTAGGGCGGCGGCGGCATGAAACCTTCTGCGCCCATGTCGACGCGTTTGGGTCCCAGCGCGCCCATGTGCAGCCAGATAGACGCCGAGCCGGGCCCGCCATTGAAGACGAAGATCAAGGGGCGGGAGGCGCTTTCGGGGGACTCCAGCTGGTAGGCGGTGTAGAAGATCTGCGCGGCGATCTCGCCTTGTTCATCTTTGAGCGGCAGCATGCCGACTGTGGCGCTGTAGGCAAGTTCGGCACCGTTGAGCGTCTGCTTGTGCCGGGTGGTGACAGGCGGCTGCTCGGTGATTGTGGGTTTTTCAGCGTTGTTTTCGGACATGGCGAGCGTCTCTATGCTTGGCGAGTCTACACATATAATTAAACCACAGAGGACATAGAGGGCACAGAGCGAAAGACTTTGCGCGCCATACGGATTTGGCTGACGCGGCGTCAATGCATGTTGGAAACTCTGCAAAACTGCGCTAGACTTAACTGGCAGTCAGCAGTGGGCAAGTTGGAGGTTGAAGTGAACTTCGACACGAATCTTTCTTTAGAACTCGTCATTACAATCCTGGCGATCTTGGGCGCAGTGTGGCGCATACAGCATGTGCTGGAAAAAAAGCAAGAAGATGTGCGCAAGGAACTCAAAGGTGAAATCACTTCGCTGCGAGATGAGATGTTGGCTGGTCAAGCTTCGCTGCGAGAGTGAAATGCTGGCTGGGTCAAGCTTCGCTGCGAGATGAGATGTTGGCTGGTCAAGCTTCGCTGCGAGATGAGATGCTGGCTGGTCAAGCTTCGCTGCGAGAAGAGATGTTGGCTGGTCATGCCTCGCTGCGAGAAGAGATGTTGGCTGGTCAAGCTTCGCTGCGAGAAGAGATGTTGGCTGGTCATGCCTCGCTGCGAGAAGAGATGTTGGCTGGTCATAACTCGCTGCGAGAAGAGATGTTGGCTGGTCATGCCTCGCTGCGAGAAGAGATGTTGGCTGGTCATAACTCGCTGCGAGAAGAGATGCTGGCTGGCCATGCCTCGCTGCGAGAAGAGATGAATAATGGCGACACCGCTTTGCGCGCAGAGTT
>CBDHEA010000004.1:0-5714 GCA_965261805.1 Phototrophicaceae bacterium
CGGGAAAGCCAGGTCGGAAGTATTCGATGACGCAGGAATTCGTGGCTCAGCAGCAAGCGCGCCGCCGTCATCATCAGCAGGCAGAGCAGCGCCAGCGCTAGCAGCAGCTTCACTGCGCGGGACCTAATCACGCTGCCGAAACTCTTCTGCGCGGCCAGCCAGCAGAAAGTCCAGCACGATGGAATCGACCAGACTCTCGACCGGCGCCCGGTCATCGGTGAAGACCGTGTCGCTTTCGCCCAAGGGCACGAGCGCATCTGCCGCCTGCCCCAAGACCTCATAAAGCCGCGCGTCAACCGAATCCACGCGGTTGGCGATATTCTCGCGCAGGCTGGAGGCTTGGCTGGGCTGGACGGTCGCCACCAGGATGGTGTTGAATGACTGCGGCACATCCAAGGCATGCACGCTGGGGAAGACAAGCTGCAAGGTGTTCGCAAGCGCATCGACCAGCCGCCGGTCGGTGTCGGTTCGCCCGACATTGATGGCCAGCGCGCCATCGTCAGCCAGTCGCGCCTTGACCTCGCCGAAGAACTCGACTGTCGTCAGGTGCCAGGGGATATACGGCGGACGGTAGGCGTCTATGCCGATTACGCTGAACTGGCGCTCCAATTTTCGCAGCTCGTAGCGTCCATCGCCGACGATAACCTGGAGAGAAGGCATTCGCGCAGCGTTCATGTCGAAGAACTCCGCGCCCACCTGGACGATCTCGGCATCCAGCTCAATGCCCTTGATGGAAATATCTTCATATACAGCCTGATATTGGCGAGCGGATGTACCAGCCGCCAAGCCGATCAGCAGCAAGGAGTCCACTTGGTCGGCGCGATAGGGCGGAGCATTGAAATAGGGCGCAGCCAGGAAGTATTGCCAGGTGCCGCCGTAGAATAGCTCGCTCTTGTGCCACTGGCTGTGCACGCCTTGCCCCTCGTTCAGATAAAGATAGCGATAACCGGCGCTGTCTTCCTGCACTTGAATGTAGTTGTATTCGCTTTCGCCATCATATAGCAGCTGCGCGCCCTCGGCTGGCGGACGAAGTGGCGATGCCAGCGCCGCATTTGCCAGCAGCGCGATGAGAAGCGGCAGCAGCAAATAGCGCATAGCCTGGCGTGGCTCGAGGCGCAGCAAGGGGATGCCCGCGGCGACAAACAATATGCCCGCAAAGAGCAGAAAAGTGCGCGTCGTGCCCAGTTGGGGAATCGTCACCAGCACGGGCAGGAATGTGCCCAGCAGACTGCCCAATGTGCTGATGGCATAAACCTGCCCGGCGACTTTGCCCGCCCGCGTTACATCACCGACAGCGAGGCGGATGACAAAAGGCGAAACCATGCCCAGCAGCGTGACCGGCAGCGCAAACAGCACCAGAATGACGAGAAACGAGCCCAGCGCCAGCGCCGCCTCTGCGCCAAAGACAGCCTGTGCCGCGCGTGATATGATGGGACGGGCCAGCAGCGGGATCAGCGCAGCTAGAAAAGCCGCCCATAGGATCAGCTGCAGCAGGACGGACGCGTGTGGCTTGCGGTCGGCCAGCCGTCCGCCGAGAAAATAGCCTATCGTCAGATACAGCAGCATCAAGCCGATAACATTTGCCCACACCAGATTGCTGTTGCCGAATACGCTTCCCAGCAGGCGCGAGGCCGAAAGCTCAATGGCCAGCGTCGTCATGCCGCTGATGAAAGCGATCAAATACAGCGTCGGCTTGCTGATGCGGTTGGCGGGCGCGTTTGGCAAGGCGAGTCCAGGCGATGCAGGCGGCGGGCAGTTGTCTGCGCACCAGTATGCGCTTGCCAAGGCAAAAAATCAATGATGCCCACTATCCGTCAGGCTGCCCAAGGGGACTTCGCTGTCATCGCGCAAATCATCACCGACACTTTCGACGAGTGCCTTGAGCCGCGTGCCAAGCACCTGCAAAGCAATCTTGTGCTGGTCGCGGAACTGCATGGCGCGGTGGTCGGATTTGCCGCCAGCTTTCTGACGCGGTCGGCTGTGGGCGAGTCGCGCTTCGAGCTGGACTTGCTGGCTGTGGACCCGGCTGCGCGGGGCAGGGGAGTCGGATTCGCGCTGGTGGCTCGCTGCATCCAGGCAGCATGCAAAAACGGCGCCGATTCGCTGCGAGCTTTGGTGCGCGCCGACAACCTCGCCATGAGTCGCATCTGCGCGCGGGCGGACCTCCTGCGTTCAGCTCGCCCGCATCAATTGTATATTGCCAATGCCGAGACGATGACCGCGCCGGCAACGGCTGCTCACGCGGCGCATCTGCTGGCTGTCGACACGCTGACATACCGCGGCATCTGGCTGGAAGGGGAGTTGTCGCAGGCGGCAATCGACCAGGCACATCAGCGCGCGCAGGCTGAGAATCGCTCGCGGATCGGGGCGCTTGTTCCGGCTGTGGACGAGCAGGCGGCCGCGCTCTTGACCCAGAACGGCTTCATTTCGGTCGGCGCGTTCTTCTGGTGGTCGCTCAGGCTATTAAGCGCGCCAGCTTGAACAGGCTGTCATTGTGCGGCGTGCTGCCATCCAGCGCGATATCGCACAGCATCTTGCCGATCGTCGTGCTGAACTTGAAGCCGTGCCCGCTGAAGCCCGCGCCGATCACAATCTGCGCGTGTTCGGGATGCTTGTCGACGATGAAATGTTCGTCAGGCGTCTGCGTATACAGGCAGATGCGGCTGCTCTGGACGGGCGAATCGGCGACGCCAGGGATGTGCGCGCGCAGGAAGGGCCGCAGATTCTCGACATCTTCAGCTGTGGGCGCATAGTCGATTTCGCTGGGATTCGCCACGGCCGGTCCGCCATGGAAAGCGACTTTGAAACCCGAACCATCGTGCACCGGAATGCCATAGATCGATTCGCCGTCTCGCTCGCGTAAATGCGCGATATACACCGGGCAATGCTCGGCGCTGTGCATAGGCAGATCGGCCGGCGCCATGAAGTTGAGCTGGCAGCGCAAGACCCGCAGCGGCAGGTCGATGCCCGTTTGCGCCAGCAGTGATTTCGCCCAGGAACCCGCTGTAACGACCAGCTTGGCGGCAGAGAATTCGCCGCGGCTGGATATCACTTCGACGCTGTCATTGCCGAGGCGAATGGATGCGACTGCGGTATTGTCGAGCAATTCCGCCCCATGCGCGCGCGCCAGTTGGATGTGCCCGCGGACAGCGCGCGACGCCCGCACGAATCCGCTGTCTGGCTGGTAGAGCACCGCGAAGTTGTCGTCAAAGCGAAATTGCGGGAAACGCTTCTGCGCCTCGACAGGCGAAAGCAGCTGATGCGAGAGATCGCCGTCGCGCGCGGATGCGATTGTTGCTTGCAGCGTCGGGTCGCCTTGGGGACCAAAGTCGATCCCGCCCGTCTTCGTCACCAGCCGCTCGCCGAGTTCGTCTTCCAGCGCAAACCACAGCGGATAAGTATCTTTCGCCAATTCGACATATTCCGGGCTGTCGTATGAATAGCGAATGATGCGCGAGAATCCATAAGAGCTGCCGCGCTGATGGTCGATCTCGAACTGCTCCAGCAGCAAGACGCGCTGCCCGCGCCGACTGAGATAACAGGCGGCCGCGCTGCCCATGGCACCCGCGCCGATCACAATGACATCGTATGTTTTTGTCATGTTGTTTTCCTGTGTCCTCTCGCTCAAATCGGACGCTGCTCCAGCGCCAGGCCGATGTCGTCATCCTTGCCCACAATCAATACGGCGATCTTCGCCAATTGCAGCATGCCGCGCACTTCGCTTGAATCCAGTTGCCGATTGAATGTCGCCGGGTCGATGAAAACACAAAATGGGCGGATTCCGCGCCGCTGCAAGACCTGCGCTTCGGCGATCCAGCCTGTATCCAGCGAGCTGGTGATGATCATCAGCGTTGTGCCGCGCGCGAATTGCATCGCCTCCAAAGACAGCATCTCGCGCAGGCTCATCTCCGATGTGCAACGGGCAACTGCCAGCGCCGACAAGATCATCGCCAGCTGACGATTGCCGCGGTCGGGCAGCACAAAATGTCGGTTGGGTGTATAGGCACCAAAGCCAACCACGCGCTCGTCATCGAGGAAGTGCTTGGCCAGCGAAGCCGCGATGACCACGCCATATTCTTCTGTGGCGGGCGGGATTTGCGATGAAGTCGGAATGATTGCGCCGCCGGCGCTGGCACGGCGAATACTGCCGTCATCGCAGGCGGACTTCGCGGAAAAATCGGTGAACAGCCAGATATCGACCAGTGGATCCAGTTCGAATTCTTTGACCATCAGCTCGTCCATGCGCGCGGTGGAGCGCCAGTGAATGCGATTCATGCTGTCGCCGGGCACATATTCGCGGATGCTGCTGGCATTGGTGGTGATCTGATGCGTGAGCTGTCGCTGGGCATCGCCGCCAGAAAGATAGCCCACTGGCAGCAGCACGCGCCGGATATCGACGACTCTCGGATAGACGATGAGCTGTTGGGTCGCGCCCAAACGCCGCGGCGACTGGAACAGGCCAAATGGATCGCTGCTTATGACAGTGACCGGGCCAAGCAGGAATTCGCCGCGCGCTGAACAAACCGTCTCGGCTGTCCAGCTATATTCGCGCTTGCCCAGCAGGCTCGGCACGACATGGCTGGCGCGGTGCCCGGGCAGCGTGGAATGGTCGTGAATCTCCATCCAGAGCTTGGGCAGCCAACTGGTCGCCCGCAGGCTGAAGCTTTCACGAAAGACGCGCCCAACTTGCGAGCGGCGGCTGCGTGTGCGGCGGCGCAGGGCGATCCCGCGCAGCGACTGCCATGTCCACAAGCGCGAAAGCAGCAGCAGCGCCCCTGCCAGCCAGGCGATGACGAAGATTTGGGCGCGCCCGGTGAAGAGCGCGATTAGAAGGCTGATCGCGGCCAGCAGATAGAGCGCTCGTCGGCGGTCGACCGGCATGGGACTCAGCGAACCGATGCGCCCGGCACCGGCGTGGCGCCCAGGATATCCTGGACGATCGTGCGCGAGGTAATATTTTTGATGCGCGCCGCAGGCCCCACGATAATGCGGTGCGCCAGCGTGACCTCCGCCAGCGCCTTGACATCATCGGGAATGACAAAGTCGCGCCCGCTCATGGCTGCCCGCGCCTGCGCCGTTCGGAATAACGCCAGCGACCCGCGCGGACTGCTGCCCAGATAGACATCGCTGTGCCGCCGCGAAGCCGTGATCAAGTTGATGATGTACTGCTGCACCTCTTTCGCCACATACACATCCTTGATGGCTTGCTGCACGCTCAGCAGTTCTTGCAGGCTGACAACCTGCTGCAGGTTTTGCAGGGGGTGCTGGTATTGCTGCGAGGCGAGGATGCGCAACTCGTCCTGCGGCTGCGGATAACCCATCTTGATGCGGATCAGGAAGCGGTCGAGCTGCGCCTCGGGCAAGGGAAAAGTGCCTTCGTATTCGATCGGGTTTTGTGTAGCCATGATGAGGAAAGGGTTGCTGAGGCGGTAGGTGACGCCATCGACAGTCATCTGCCCTTCTTCCATGGCTTCCAGCAGCGCCGATTGTGTCTTGGGGGTGGCGCGGTTGATCTCGTCCGCCAGCACGATCTGCGCCATGATTGGTCCCGCGCGGAATTCGAATTCGCGCGACTTCGGATTGAATATCGAAACGCCTGTGATATCCGAAGGCAGCATGTCCGGCGTGAACTGGATGCGGCTGAAGCTGCAGCCCACCGCCTTCGCCAGCGACTTCGCCATCATCGTCTTGCCAACGCCGGGGATATCTTCCAG
>CBDHEA010000005.1:0-191798 GCA_965261805.1 Phototrophicaceae bacterium
CTTACCGAGCAGCAGCTTTCGTCAACGCAATTTTAGCCGCAGACCACTCAGATTTACAGCGCCGCCGCGTCAGCCAAACAAAGCCAGCATTGCAAGCGAATGCCTCTAGTCTATACTTTGCTTGCGGCAAACCTGGACTCAGTAAACCAGATGTCGCAACGAACAGAAGACCAGGCAGAATATGAAAGCGCGATGATGTCAGACGAAAAGCGGGTCGTCAGTGGCAAGCAGCGCAAGACCGACCGCGACAATATCGCCTTGCGTCCGCGGCGGTTGGGGGAGATGCTGGGCCAAGACCGCCTGCGCGAAAACCTGAGCATATTGATTGAAGCAGCTACCGCCCGCAGCGAACCGATCGATCATGTACTCTTCTATGGTCCGCCCGGGCTGGGCAAAACTTCGCTGGCCTATGTCATCGCCAACGAGGTGGCTGGCAACATCCGCGTCACGGCGGGACCAGCCATCGAGCGCGCCGGCGACCTGGCGGCGATTTTGACGCATCTAAAAAAAGGCGACATCCTGTTCATCGACGAAGTGCACAGGCTCGGCAAAGCGGTGGAAGAGATCCTGTATCCAGCGATGGAAGACTTCGTACTGGATATCGTCATCGGCAAAGGTCCCGCCGCGAAGACGCTGCGCCTGAACCTGCCGCGTTTCACTGTCATCGGCGCGACCACGCGGCTGGCTCTGCTGGCGGCACCACTGCGCGATCGTTTTGGGGCGCGTTTTCGCCTGGATTTCTATGCGCAAGAGTCTATGCAACAGATCGTGCTGCGGGCGGCGCGCTTGCTGGATGTCGAGATCAACGATGCGGGCGCGCGGGAGATCGCCAGGCGGGCGCGCGGCACGCCTCGGGTCGGCTTGCGTCTGCTGCGGCGCGTGCGCGATTATGCCGAGGCGCGGGCGGATGGCGTGATTACGCTGGCTGTCACCCAGGATGCGCTGGCTCTTATGGAGATTGACGCGCTGGGCTTGGACGATATCGACCGGCGCATTCTGAGCATCATCATCGAGAAATACAGCGGCGGACCGGTCGGGCTGGATACCATCGCCGCCGCCATCAGCGAAGACAGCGCCACCATTATGGATGTCTATGAGCCCTATTTGATCCAGCTTGGTTTCATTGACCGCACGCCGCGCGGACGCACCTGCACGCGGCACGCCTACCAACATCTGGGCTTGCCTTTTCCCGATGCCGCCGATGACGAGTCGCAGTCAGCGCTGCTATGAAGCTCGCCGACTTTGATTACGACTTACCGGCGAGTTTTATCGCGCAGACGCCCGCCGAGCCACGCGATTCTGCCCGGTTGATGCGCCTGAGACGGGACAGCGGCGCGATTTCTCATCACTATTTTGCCGATATCGCCGAACTGCTCGCTCCAGACGATGTGCTGGTGATCAATGACACACGCGTGATCCCGGCGCGGCTGCCTGCGACCAAAGCGGAAAGCGGCGGCAGGGTCGAGATTTTGCTGCTGCGGCAATTGGACGATCTGCGCTGGCTGGCTCTGGTCGGCGGACGCAATGTTCGCGCGGGCACGCGGCTGCTGCTGGCGGATGGCGCTGGCTGCGCTGTGGCTGCCTGCCTCGAAAAAAGCCAGCGAATCCTTGCATTCGATCAACCAATCAGCGCGCGCCTGCCCGAACTGGGAGAAATGCCGCTGCCACCCTATATTCATGCCGAACTGGACGAGCGCGAACGCTATCAAACAGTCTATAGTCGCAGCGAAGGCTCTGCGGCCGCGCCAACAGCCGGTTTGCATTTTACGCCGGCGCTGCTGGACAAAATCGCTGCGCAGGGCGTTCAACTCGCGCGCTGCACGTTGCATATCGGGCTGGATACTTTTCAGCCAATCACAGCCGAGCGCGTGACTGAGCACAAGATTCACAGCGAATTCGCGCAGCTGGACCCGGAAAATGCGCAGGTTGTCAACAGCGCCAAGGCTGCTGGCGGACGAGTCATCGCGGTGGGCACAACATCGGCGCGCACGCTGGAAACGGCGGCGGCAGACGCGGACGGCCAGCGCTGCGTAAAGCCATTTGCGGGCGATACAGCGCTCTTCATCTATCCGGGTTATCGTTGGCGAGCTGTCGATGCGATCATCACCAATTTTCATTTGCCCCGCTCGACCTTGCTGCTGATGCTCAGCGCTTTTGTCGGGCGCGAACGGCTGCTGGAGACTTATGAGGTTGCCAAGCGCATGGGATATCGCTTCTATTCATTCGGCGATGCCATGTTTGTCTGTTGAGCGCGGCAAATTCAGGCTTGACTGGCGTCAGCTTTCGGCTACTATGCAAAGCTGTCCCGCATGAATCGGCGTGACAGCACGAATCCGATTTTCCCCGTGAGTTGAGCCCTGGTGGCTTCGGCTGCGGAGAAAGCAAGCGAAAGTTGGAGACATCCCCATGTACGCAATCATTCGCAGCGGCGGAAAACAATATCGCGCGGAAGTCGGCGCGACCATTGATGTCGACCGCCTGCCCCACGAAGTCGGCGCAAATATTGAGATCGACGATGTGCTATTGGTTGCCGATGGCGACGAAGCGAAGATCGGCGCGCCAAGGCTGGAGGGCGCGGCAGTGGCAGCCACAGTGGTCGAGCAGTTTCGCGGCAAAAAGATCATCGTTTACAAATATCGTCAGCGCACGAATTACCGGCGCAAGCAAGGACACCGACAGTATTATACTCGGCTGCGCATAGACGAGATCCGCGTATAAAACGGGCGCGAAGGAGCATAGCCAATGGCACACAAAAAAGGCGGCGGATCGTCCAGCAACGGTCGCGACAGCAATTCCAAGCGACTGGGCGTGAAGCATTACGGCGGGCAACATGTCATTCCCGGCAACATCATCGTGCGGCAGCGCGGCAGCCGGTTTCATCCTGGCGAGGGTGTCGGCATGGGCAAGGATTATACGATTTTTGCCACGCGCGAGGGCTTTGTGCACTTCGAGAAAATGCGCGGGCGCAACGGTCAAAAGCGCATTTCTGTGCATGCCCGGCACGCAAAGACCGGGCAAACTTTGAACTAAGCATTCCAGCATAAGTCGTTTGCGCCACTCGCAAGAGCCGCAAGCGCGGAGGACAACATGAAACAAGGCATTCACCCGGCCTGGCATGCCACAACTGTGCGCTGCATGACCTGCGGCACAACCTGGACGACCGGCTCGACAGCCGACTCGCTCACTGTCGAGATCTGCTCCAATTGCCATCCCTTCTATACGGGCGAACAGCGCATTGTCGATACCGAAGGGCGCGTCGACAAGTTCATGAAACGTTTGCAGCAGCGTGACCAAATTCGCACACAACAGGTCCAGCGCGAAGAAGAACGCACGCCGCTCGACCTGCCGCTGACCGAGCTGAAACTCGGCGAGCGCTATACGACCATCTTGCAAGAGCACGGGATCGCTGTCGTCTCGGATGTGCTGGATCGGCTGGGCGACGAAGGCGATGACAACAGCATCCTGGCTATCCAGGGCATTGGGCGCAAGGTCGTCAGCGATATGAAGAAGTCGCTGCGCGCGCGCGGTTACGAGCCTGGCAACTGACACGCCTGCCAACTCGCTCATGAGGCAAGAGGCTGGCGGCATAGAAGTCATCTGCGGCAGCATGTTCAGCGGCAAGTCGGAAGAGTTGATTCGCCGCGTCCGCCGCGCCATCATCGCCCGCCAAAAAGTCGCCGTCTTCAAGCCCCGGATCGACGACCGCTACGGCATCCAGCATATCACCAGCCACGACGGGCAGACAGTCGATGCCATCGCAGTCGCTTCTGCGTCTGAAATCTTCGAGCGCGCCAATGGATCGAGCACTGTGGTCGCGATAGACGAAGCGCAATTCTTCGACAGCGAGATTGTGCCGGTGGCGCAGCGGCTGGTGGACGAGCATAATATCCGCGTGATCGTCGCCGGGCTGGATACGGATTTTCGGGGCGAGCCTTTTGGCAGCATGCCCCAGTTGCTCAGCATCGCCGAAAAAGTGATCAAACTGCACGCGATCTGCGTGGTTTGCGGTGGCGATGCCAGCCGCACCCAGCGATTGGTCGATGGGGTGCCAGCTGCCTATGACGATCCCATCATCATGGTCGGCGCGCAGGAGTCGTACGAAGCCCGCTGCCGATTTTGCCACGAAGTCAGACCCGCGCAGACCTAGGCGAGCAAGTTGGGGATCTCTTCGGGGTTGTTGGCGACGCGCGCGCCAGCCGCTTCCAAAGCCCGGATTTTCTCCTCTGCGCTGCCTTCGCCGCCATCGACGATCGCGCCAGCATGTCCCATCCGTTTGCCGGGCGGGGCGCTCCGGCCTGCGATGAAAGCCGCCACCGGTTTGGTCATGGTATTCTTGATGTAGTCCGCCGCCGCGATCTCGGCGCTGCCACCGATCTCGCCCAGCAGCGCGACTTTTTCTGTTTCGGGGTCGTTTTCAAACATTTCCAGCACATCCACAAATGTCGTGCCGATGACCGGGTCGCCGCCGATTCCCACGATAGTCGATATGCCGATGCCCGCGCTTTTCATGGCGAAGCCGACCTCGTAAGTCAACGTGCCGCTCTTGGATACGACGCCGACATTGCCCGGCTCGGCGACCATGGCCGGGATGATGCCCACCTTGGCTTGGCCGGGCGTCATGACTCCCGGACAATTCGGCCCGATGAGACGACTGCCACGGCGCTTGCAGAATGCGACTGCCTTCATCATATCGGCGACAGGAATGTGCTCGGTCAGGCAGATGATCAGCGAAATCCCGGCGTCGGCCGCTTCCATGATGGCATCGGGAGCAAATCGCGCCGGCACGGTAACCAGGCTTGTATCGGCATTGGTCGTGCGCACAGCCGCCCGCATGGTATCAAAGACCGGCGCGCCCTCGAACCATTCGCCGCCCTTGCCCGGGGTGACTCCGCCCACGACTTGCGTGCCATATTCCATCATCAGCCGAGCATGAAAGCCGCCTTGTCTGCCCGTGATGCCTTGCACCAGGACCAGGGACTTGCGGTCGATGAGAATAGACATGTCAGGCTCGCTCCTTTACTGCCGCGACCGCCAGTTGCGCAGCTTGCGTCAAGGTGTCGGCGCTGATGATGTTTGGGATCTTCGCCTGGCTGATGATGGCGTTGCCCTCGCTGGCGTTGGTGCCCTGAAGGCGAATGACCATGGGCACGCTGGGTTTGACTTCGTTGTAGGCGGTCAAAATGCCGTCCGCGACCTCGTCGCAGCGCGTGATGCCGCCGAAGATGTTGAAGAGCACGCACTGAACTTTGTGGTCTGACAGGATAATGCGCAGCGCCGCCGCAACCTGCTCGGGCGATGCGCCGCCGCCGATATCCAGAAAGTTGGCCGGACCAATGCCATCGGCATCGCCATAGAGCTTGGTCATGTCCATGGTGGTCATGGCCAGGCCAGCGCCATTGACCATGCAGCCGATCTGCCCGTCCAGCTTGATGTAGGTGATGCCGGCTTCGCGCGCGAGTCGCTCCGATTCGGGTTCGCCGCTGGTATCGCGCTGGGCAGCGAGTTTCGGCTGGCGGAAGAGCGCGTTGTCGTCGATGATGACTTTGCCATCGACTGCAAGCAGCTCGCCTTCGCCCGTGATGACCAGGGGATTGATCTCAGCCAGCTCGGCATCGCTTTCGATGTAGCAGCGGTAAAGCCCGCGCAAGATCTTGCCAAAGCTGCGCCAGCGCGCGCGTGGCATGCCCATGGCGCTGGCGATGTGCGTCGTTTGGAAGTCGTTCAAGCCGAGGATGGGGTCGATGCGCTCGCGGATAATCGCATCGGGTCGCGCGTGGTTGAGCTCTTCAATATCCATGCCGCCTTCCATGGAGCTCATAATCAACGGGCTGCCAGCGCTGCGGTCGTTGGTGATCGCCAAATAGATTTCTTGCTGAATATCCGCGCCGGGATCAACAAGCACTTGCTGCACGATCAAGCCTTTGATATCCATGCCCAAAATATCGGCAGCATACCGGCCGGCTTCATCGGCATCGCGCGCCAGTTTGACGCCGCCGGCCTTGCCGCGACCGCCGACATGCACCTGCGCCTTCACGACGACATGCCCGCCCAACTCATTGGCGATTGCCCGCGCTTCGTCTGGCGTCTTTGCCACCCGCCCGTTCGGGATAGGGATGCCATACTCACGAAACAAGAATTTCGACTGATATTCATGCAGCTTCAAGGGGGCTTTCCTCCGCTGGTTTGTCTTGCGGCGCGCAAAAGGCAAGATTACGCCAAAGCCAGCGCTTTCTCAAGCCACATTTCGAGGCGCGAAATGCGACTATATGCTTTTGTACAGATCGCGTAATGCCTGTAGACTAGGTGGCAGTGCAGATCGCCAGACTGGGGGCGGGGATGAGCAAGCGACAATTCTTTATGATGATCACTTCTTTGACGCTCTTGATGGGCATCGCCTTCAGTCAAGATGCGGAAGCGGTTGAATTGCTCGTCAACGGCAATTTTGACGGCCAATTCATAACCGTCGAAGGACCAGCGCCGCGCCAGGTGGCGGAAGGCTGGACGCCGTGGCATATCCCGCCCGGCGCCGCCAGTCCGTCTTTCGCCAACCACGATCCCAATTATGACCAGGAAGGCGACCGCGTGCGCACGAGTGGCGGCACGGCGCAGAAGTTTTTCACGCTCTTCGCGACGCATCAAGGCGGGCTTCATCAGCATGTCGAAGGGCTGAGCAGCGGCGCCACCTATCGCTTCAGCATATATGGCTATGTGTGGTCGTCCAGCTTTGAAGATGCCGACATCAGCGAAGACCCGGGCGATGTCGTGCTGCGCGTGGGCATAGACCCGACTGGCGGCACAGACGGCACAAGCCCAAATATCATCTGGTCGACATCCGCCACCTTCTTTTATGACGCCTACCGCCAATACGCTGTCATCGCCACCGCCGAAAACGATGCGATCACCGTTTTCATCGAGGCCACCGTGAGCGGTCCGCGCGCCAACAATTACATCTATGTCGATGATGCGGTCCTGGATGTCGCCAGCGAGACCGTCTTTGTGATCGACGATACGCCAACACCCGAGACCTTGAACTCGCCAACGCCCGCGCCTACTGCGGAAACAACGGCGACCGGCGATAGCGACTCCCAGCCTGCTGCAACAGGTTCGCCAACGCCAGATCCCACCGCCACGCCTGTTACCGTGACGCATGTTGTGCAGGAAGGCGAAACGGTGAGCGCGCTGGCGGTGCAATATGGCACGACGATTAACGCAATTGGCGCAGTCAACCAGCTGGACCCGCGCAATGTCATCTTTGTCGGGCAACGGCTGGTCATGCCCATCAGCGGCTTTGGAGCGCAATTTGCCGAGCTGGTTTCGTCATCAGCCACGCCCACGCCCACAGCCACTGCAACAGCCACGCCTGTGCCCACCGATACGCCGACACCGACTGCAACGCCAACGCCGACTGCAACGCCAACGCCGACCCCAACGCCCTTCACCTATCAGATTCTGCCTGGCGATACGCTGTCGTCTATCGGGCAGCGCTATGGCATGACAGTCGCCGAAATCGTCGAGCGAAATGGCATAATCAACCAGCACGACATTGATATCGGACAGATTCTGGTTCTCGCCACGCGCACACCGATTCCCACCGCAACGCCCCTGCCCACCAACACGCCGACGCCAACGTCTGTCATCACCGGCACGCCGCCAGCAGACCAAAGCGGCACGACCAGCTATACTGTGCAGGCCGGCGAGACGCTCGGCGAGATCGCGGCGCGGTTTGAGACGACGGTGGAAATTCTGGCTGCCCTGAACAATCTCGAAAATCCCAGCCGCATCTATGTCGGGCAGGCGCTGCAAGTGCCTGGCGCTGGCGAGACAAGCCTGACGACGCCGACGCCGGCGGCGACGCCTACTGCAACGCCCACTGCAACGCCAACGCCCATCCTGCATGTTGTCCGCTTCGGCGATACGCTCTATGCCATCGCGCTGAGCTATGGTGTCAGTGTACGCGACATTGCCGAGCTGAATGGTCTGGTCAATGTGCATAATCTGGATATCGGGCAAGTGCTCATCATTCCTGGATAAGCCGGTCCTGGGCGATCCGAAGACTGGCGGACGCGGCAGATGGCGCTGACCAGTTGGCAATAGAAGAGGCTGCTGCGTGAAACGCCAAATCCGCTGTCTGATGTGCTGCCTGTTGGTCTGGCTCGTGGCTGTGCAGGCTTTCGCGCAGGAGCAGACCGATGCCGCGCTGACTTTGCATGTGGTGCAGCGTGGCGAGAACCTGTTCCGCATCGCCCTGAAGTATGACCTTTTCGCCGAGCAGGTCGCGGAAGCCAATGGCATCCTCGTCACCGACAGTTTGCTGCCTGGACAGCGATTGCTCATCCCGCTGGGCATAGCCGACGTAACGCCAACGCCCATGCCAACCGCGATCGCCACAGCTGCAGCCACGCCGACACGGGCAGCCGACCTGCCGACGCAGACAACCGTGGCGGGCGCGCCCCATTCTTTCGCGCGGGAAGGCGCAATGCCCGAAACCTATCTGCATACCGTGGCCGCAGGCGAAACGCTCTTTGTCATCGGCTTGCAATACAACCTGACCGTCGACGCCATCGCACAAGCCAACAACATGGCCAACCCCAACCTGCTGAACATTGGCCAGCAACTGACTTTGCCCGGCATTGAGCTGCCAAGTCTGACGCGCGCCCTGCCCGATGATTTGCTGGCATTCACAATCGACCCGCTGGTGTTCAAAGAGGGGCAAACGGCGCGAATCGAACTCTGGACGCGCGATGCCATGACGGTTGCGGGAATGTTCCTCGAGCGAGATTTGCAGGTTATCACGCGCGAGTCGGGCAAGCGACACAATATCCTGGTGGGCGCGCCTATGTTCACGCCGACAGCGATTTATCCATTGGAACTGCTGCTTTCGGACGCCAATGGCAATACGCAGCTGGCCTCCGCCAATATCCAGGTCATCAGCGGCGGCTATTTTCGGCAGAGTCTGACCATAGAGGACAGCGAGCTGCTGGCGCGGGAAGTGGAAGAGGCGGAGGTCGCCCAGCTGGCGGAAATTGCGGCTACATTCAGTCCTCAACGCGCTTGGCAAGGTTCATTGCGCTTGCCGGCCGCCGACAACATGAATGCCTTTTTTGGCACGCTGCGCTCGTACAATGGCAGCCCTTTCGACCGCTACCACAGCGGCGTTGATTTTGCTGGCGCGACCGGCACATCGGTGCGGGCGACTGCGGCTGGCGAAGTCAAGATGGTCGAGCGCCTGCGGATCCGCGGCAACACTGTTATGCTCGACCACGGCTGGGGCGTCTACAGCATCTACGCGCATTTGAACGAGACGCATGCGCAGATTGGCGCGCGGGTGGAAGCTGGCGAAGTCATCGGCACAATCGGCTCAACCGGGCGCAGCACAGGCCCGCACCTGCACTGGGAAGTCTGGGTGAACGGCGTCAATGTCGACCCGCTGCAATGGGTCAACGAGATTTTCCCCTAGCTGTATGCGCCGTCCAGCGCCTCAAAGTCGGTGAACAAGAAGTGGTCGTGGTAATAGTGAATCCACAGGAATGACAATATCGCTGTGTAATAAGCGATATCGAAGTGGCTGTTGCCATCGATGCCCGGCTTGACGATGCCCGCCAGCGCATAGACCAGAGCGAATATCACCGCAGAGCCGGCCAGCAGCAAGGCGCTGAAGCCATAAAGCGCGCGCGAATCGGCTGTCTTGCGGCTGAAGCGAGCCACCAGCGGCGCGTTGTCATCCAGATCGCCCATCAGCTGCCGAATCTTGATGATATAGAAGGTGATCGCCAGATACTGGAAAGAATGCCAGGTATTCAGGCCTTGAAAAGCCGTATCAAGATTGGGCAGCAGCGGCGTAAAGAAAGCGACGATCACCGTCAGCGTGACGAAAGTGAATTTGGGCATGTTGAGGATGCCGTGTCGCGCTTCATAGATCGACTTGCCGATATAGGCGACCAGCGCCGCGCAGAAAATCAACGTTACAAGAATGAAAAACCATGGGTTGTCGGGCTGCTGGAAGAGATCGGGAATCGCTTCGCCCAGGTCGTTTTGCCCGATTTCGAATGCGCCCTGGCTGATCTTCCACATGGCGATCGGGAAGAGGCTGGTCAGCACGATGGCATAATCAATCAAGCGCGCCAGCGGATTCAAAGCGCTGCGGCGGACGAACCTGGCTTCTTTGTGATTGTAGAGCTCGACGATATAGGTAACCTGGTGCAAGACATGCAGCGACGCCCAGAAAAAGAAAAAGGTCAGCATCAGGCTGAGGTTCAGGAAAGCCAGCGAAATCACGATGACGGGAATGATGATGGAAGAGCGAATCAGCGTTGGATAGCGTTCTCTGAAGCGCTCGTCCATGCCGGTGCGCAGGAAGGTCGACATCATGTGCGGACCGCCGATAGCCACCGCGACAAAGGCGTTGACCAAGTTGCGGCTGATGTCGTCATCCAGCCCAAATCGCACGCCCAACAGATACATCACATAGGGCAGCGGCACGACAACCACGCTGAGCGTGATGAAGAACAGGTCCCAGCGGCGGTTGCGCAGCCACAAACTGCCTTTGTCGATCTCGGCATGATAGGCTTGCGAGCGAGTCAGCGAGATTGCGGTCGATGCCATGCCTTGGCTCCAACTGCGGATGCTGATTGCATTCTAGCAAAAATACCTGGCATTGCAAAGCAGTTTTCCGCCTTTGCTGCCAACTGGCGCTCGTCCGCGCAGCGCTAGGGAATAAAGCCGAACCAGCGACAGAAGTTAGTCGGGTGCGCGGCGCAGCTGTTGGGCGCGTCAATCAGCAAGATGGCGACTCCTGCGCAGGCGGCCAGCGTGATAATCGCCAGCGCGCAGCCCAGCCAGGCACCTGGACCGCCCTGCAGCAAATCTACAAACGCGCCGAAGATGCCCAGCAGCAGATCGATGATTCCGCTGAGCGCCTGCAGCACGAAGCCGATAATCAGCAGCGCGGCGCACAACAACGCGCAGCCGACAGCGATGAAAGGCAGATGCGCCGGGTCGATCGCTTGCAGCAAGTCCATCATTGCGCTCCACGGGGCTGGCAGGCGCCGGCGCTGGTATCGCTCAGCGTCCAGTTGTCATCCGCGCTTTGCGCATAACAATCGCAGTAGCGCGCATCCTGGTCGCCTCCGCTCGATTGCCACAATACAAAACGCATCGTCGTCTCCACGCACAACTGCGGCTGATCCGCAACGATCCGCGACGATTCGATGCGCAGTCCGCGTTCATCCTGTTCGCTGATAAGCGATATCAGCAGCAGCGGATGGGCGTGCGGCTGGGGAATATCGCTGTGCTGAAGGCGGATCTCGCCGTTGGCAGCCAGGTAAAACAAGCCACAGGGAAACAACAGCAGCGCGAACCACAGCATCAACAGCAGCAAACAGCCCAGCCGCTTTATGGGGTTGCGGCGCAGGGGCGCGTCAGTCCTGGTCATGGAAACGCAGCATAATATTATCGGAATCGTCATAGCTGACATGGACGCTCAGCGGCGGGTCGTCGTCCTGCATCTCCAGCAATCGCGGCAGCAGCTGTGGCAAGTCTTCCACGAGATCAAGCTCCTCCAGTCGCTCGCGCGGGATCCATTCCAACGTGCCTTCCGTCCCATCATCCTGCACGGCGCGCCCCTCGCTGATGGCAGTATACACAAACAGCAGTATGCCCGTTTGTCCGCCGGCGTCGATATTGTGAATGCTGCGCAGGCGCAGGGAATGCACATGCAAGCCGCTTTCTTCGTATATCTCGCGCAGCGCCCCGGCAGCCGGGTCTTCGCCGCGTTCAATATGCCCGCCCAGACCGTTGTATTGGTTGGGGAAAACCCGTCTGTGCGGCGCGCGCTTCATCATCAGCACGGCGTCATCGTGCAGCACGAAGACCAGCGTGCGCGGGAGAGCCAGCCAACGACCGCCAATCGCTTCTGCGCCTTGCTCTTGCGCCCCCATTGGAGCCTCCTCGCCCGACAGTCGAGATTGCCGCCCCGCCCGCTTCGTGCTAAGCTATGCGCGATTCCCTGTCATTCTACTGGTTCAGGCCGTGTTTGCGAATCCGCACAGCGCACCGCCGCCCGATCTGCGCATTGTCGACATTGACGCCGTGCTGCCCCACGAAACCAGCGACATCCAGCGTTCCGGTCCGTTGATGGCGCGCCTGCAAGAGGCCGAGCACTTCACCAACCCGCCCCTGGTTGCGCCGGCTGTTGATGGCAAGTTCGTGCTGATGGACGGCTCCAACCGCCATGTGTCTTTGAAAGCGCTGGGCTTCCCGCATATTCTCGCGCAAGTCGTTGCCTACGAGAGTGGCACGGTCGATCTGGGCGTCTGGCAGCATATCGTGGCCGACTGGAATGCGGCGAGCTTGCGGCGCGAACTGGAAGCGTTGCCCGGCGTAGAGATAAGCGCCAGCGAAGACACAAGGGCAATCGCCACGGTCACCCTGCGCGATGGCTCTTCCTTCGGCATCCGCGCCCATGTCGACAGCCTGCACGAGCGAAATGCAGCATTGCGAACGGTGGTGGCTGCCTATCACAGCTGCGCGGCGCTTTATCGCACATCCTTGACCGACCCGACTCAGGTATGGACACTTTTTCCAACCGGAGTGGCGCTGGTCGACTTCCCGATTTATCAGCCGCAGGACATCATCGCCGCCGCCACGCAATGCGCCTACCTGCCGCCTGGCATCAGCCGGCACATCATCCACGGGCGGGCGCTGAACCTGCGCTATCCCATGCAGCGACTGCGCGCCGATCTGCCGCTGAAAACCAAGAACCAGCAGCTGACGGACTGGCTGCAAGCGCAATTTGCCCGCCGCGGCGTGCGCTATTATGCCGAAGCGACTTATCAGTTTGATGAATGAGGCGATATGACACAGACAGTTGAAGCCGCGCTGCGAGGGGCGACGCTAACCAGCGACGGTTGCGTCTATCGCTTGCTGCAGCTGCCGCCGAATGCAATTACGCTGGCTGCTGGCATCGTGGCAGAAGCCGCCACCCCATTCAGCGCGCTGCTGGCTGACAAAGACGAAGTTACGCTGCTGCTGCCCGATGATGCTTGCCAGGAATTTGCGCGCCGCTTGCGACACGCGACCATTAGCGACGAGGCCTATCGCCAGATTACATTTGACATTGCGCTGGATTCAACGCTGGTCGGTTTTATGGCGCTGGTGAGCGGGGCATTGGCAGAGAACGGCATCCCCATCCTGACCTATGCCGCTTTTTCGCGCGATCATGTTGTGGTGCACGATCACGATTTTGACAAGGCGATGCGCGCGCTCAGCCAGCTGAAGCAAACGGCGGGAGGAACCTGAGACATGGAAATCAACCTGTTCAACGATCCCAGCCAGGCGCCACAGCCGCGACATAAACTCAAGATCGAGGATTTCCGCGCCAGCCCGTATGCCGACCGCTTCCGCGTCAAGGTCAATCTGTCGCTGACGCCTTTTCAAGAACGACCCAACCTGGTCATCACAGCGCGCCGCAGCGATGGCCTGCTGGTCAGCGACCTGGATATCATCGCTACCATGCACTTCCAAAACGAATTTACCATGCACATCCGCGGGCTGGATGACCCGACCGGCGACTACACGTTGCGGGCGGAGCTGTATTTCGAGACGCGCAATCCGCCGCAAGACGCGCTGGAAGTCAATTTCAGCATCCCGCCCGAAGAGAAGTAGGCAGCCGTATGCGCATCGCTTACACTGCCGCGCGAAATATCATCGAGCATGCCGCCGCCCACTCGCCGCGAGAAGCCTGTGGCTTGCTGGCGGGCAAAGGCGTTCTAATATCGCTGGCGCTGCCCGTTGCCAATGCCGCGGCCAAGCCCGAGCAGGAGTTCGCCCTGGCGCCAGATGAGCAGCTGCGCGGATTGAAGCAGATTGACGCGCACGGGCTGGATTGGCTGGGCGTGTATCATTCGCATCCGACAACGCCGCCCATTCCCTCACAATCCGATCTATCGGGCGCAGTGGACAACACCCTGCTGCAGTTGATCGTTTCGCTGGCGAACCCCAAACCGCGTTTGAAGTTGTGGCAGATTGACGGGGCGGTTGCGCTGCCGCTGGAGCTGGACCTGGCGGGCGCGCCAACCATGGACGACGATGGCGAACTCACGCGCAATCAGCGACTGGGCATGCTGTTGGCTGGCGCGCTAAGCGTGCTGGCGCTGCTGGCAATCGCTATGGCGCTGCTGCCGCCGACGCCTTAATCATGCCAGGCATAGCGTTCGGCATTACGTTTGCGCAAGTGGCGCTGCTGGCAGGCATCGCAATCATCGACTTGAAGCAGCGCACAATCCACAGGGAACTCCTGCTGGCTTTGGCAGGCGTCTCGCTCTTTGGCGCGCTGGCACACAATTCGCCCGTTCTGCAATCGGCTTTGGTCGGCGCGCTCTTCGCTGGCGGCGCATTCGGCCTGGCTTACCAGGGCGGCAGGTTATTCGGCAGGCAAGTTGACTTGCCACCGGGAATAGTCGTCTTCGGGCTGGGGGATGTTTGGCTGGGGGCGGCTTGCGGGCTGGCTGTCGGTTTTCCTGGCGCGCTGCCGATGGTGGCGCTGGCTATGCTGTTTGGCGGGTTGAGCGCTGGCGTCTATCTGGCGGTTTCCAGCTGGAGGGGCGATGGTTATCGACCATTCACCGCACTGCCCTATGCACAGAATATCGCGGCTGCGGCATTGACTGTGATGGTTGCGCCGATGCCATTTTTTGCAATCGGTCTCGGTTAGGCGATGTCCTGGAACCGCGCTCGTTTGCCCATTCTCCTTGCCTTGATGCCGGTTTTGCTGGCGGGTTTGTGGCTGCGCGCATCCAGGCTGGATTCGTTTCCGCCCGGAGTCAGCAGTGATGAAGGCGTCAACATTGTTGATGGCTTTCATTTTGCCCACACAGGCCGCCTCGCGCTCAAGGAAGATTTTGGCTCTGAGCCATTCAGGCCGGTGCTTGGCGCATTTACTTCGTTGTTGTTTGGCAACAGCCTATGGGCATATCGCTATACGTCGGCGCTGCTCGGACTCTTGTCGCTGGCAGCATCTTTCTGGGCATGCCGCGAATGCCTCGCCGATCAGCCAACTGCCATCCGCGACCTGGCCGGCTTGTGCGCAGTGGTTTTCCTGGCGACCGCTCTCGGACATATCACAATCAGCCGCTCTGTCTATCGAGCTGTTCCGCTCACATTTTGCCTGTCGATGGCAACAGGCTTCACCTGCAGAGCGATGCGAACGAAACGCGCGGCAGATTTCGCCGCAAGCGCTGTTTTTGTCGCGCTTGGCAGCTACAGCTATGCGACGGGCTTGTTCGCCGTATTGACCTATCCTCCGCTAGTCCTCAAAGAGATCCTGACGCGGCGACGCAGCGCGCGACGCTGGTTGCCCGGCTTTCTATTCTGCGGGGCCACCCTGCTGGTCTTGATGCTGCCCCTGGTTCAATTCTGGCTTTTGCAGCCCGATTCCATCATGGCGCGAGCGAGCGATGTCACAGAAGTCCGCAACAGCTTGGTCCGCGCAACCGAGCTGATGCTTGAGCAGTACTTTATCCAAGGCGATGAGAACCCGCAGTACAATGTGGCGGACGCGGCGCTGATCGCCCCGGTTGCTGCGCCGCTGTTTCTGCTTGGCTCTTTGATGCTGCTGCTGCGGATTCGGCATTCATCGTCGCTTGTTCTGCTCGCGCTGCTTGCCTTGACGGCGATTCCCACCATGCTCACCAACGAAATCTCGCACGGTTTGCGCATGTACGGCGCATTCGCAGTGATTTCGATTGTGACTGGAATGGGCTTGCTCCCAATATTCGGCTTGCTTCGGCACATGAATCTGACTATCGCATCAGCAAAGTGGCTATTGTTGGCCTTCGTCTTGATGCTCTTCGCCTATGCCGCCACAGCTTCGGAACGCAGCTATTTCATGTTTTGGAGCAGAGAGGCGACAGAAGGACGAAAATGGCGGGTATATGATGTCGAGCTGAGCCCTGGCGAATGGTTCTTCCGGTCCGACCGCAGGCATCTTTCAAACTGGATGCAGGCGCAGAACGAGCCGCTGCTTGTTCCAGTGGAAGGGCTGAACAAGCCTATTGAACGAGCAATGTTATTATCTCGATATCCGAATGCGCAATCTGCCGAAAGAGATTTTCAATTTCCCGCCGGCGCAACATTGGTCATTCCCTGGTCGCTGGAACGCGGCCAGTTCATGCACGATGTGAGGCACTATGCCTTGCTGCAGGCTGACACCATCACCATCCTCCCGCCGCTCGCAGATGAATCGGTGACTGGATTGCGGCGCAGCCTTGCGAACGCAGCGGAAGTCCAAAATCCGGGCAGCAGCATTCCCGTAGTCGCGCGATATGTCCCGTTGGCGCCCGAGCTTGCTCTGTCAACTATGCCGCCGACCCATACCGCGACAGCCAGCGCGCGCTTCAACGAAGAACTGGAGCTAACGCGCTGGTATGGCGCACGGACGCTCACAGAAGCGGGCATCCATCAATACACGCTGGAATGGGCTGTGGATTGACCCGTCAGCCACAGGTATGCGGCATTCCTGCAGCTGGCCACGGCGCAATGGGAGAGGCTGGCCGGCGAAGATCGCTACATTCAGCGGTTTCTGCATCCCAGCATCGGCTGGAGCGCAGGCGAAAATGTCCCCATGCGATTCGAATTGGCTTTGGGCGCATTGCCTCCGCCAGGCGCGTATCGACTGGTTGCGGGCGCATGGCATCTGAATGGCGGGTTGGCGCAAGTCACGGAGTCTGCGGGAGAAGCCACAGACAATGCCGCGACGATCGGCTGGATCAAAGTGCCGCAAATGGCGCAGCCGACGCCGCCAGCAGACGCGATTCCCGTCCACCTGACATTTGCAAACCAATTCAAACTCTCGCATTTTCATGTTTCGCAAGCTGCCGCAAATCAGGTCAGCGTCTCACTATATTGGACCGCGCTGGCCGACAGACCTACAATCGATGCCACGATCTTTGTGCATGCGGCCGACGCGCATGACGATATTGTCGCGCAAGATGATCAAAAGCCCTGGCAGGGACAATATCCCACCTTCATTTGGGATGCCGGCGAGATTGTGTTGACAGAGCACACGCTTTTGCTGCCTGAGCTTGATGCCATGCACCTGTTTGTCGGGATGTATACGCAAGCGGATCTCGTCAGACTTGCAGCGACCAGCCAGGGCGAAAGGCTGCCCGATGATCGCGCTTACCTGGGTGAGCTTTCCGAGGTTATGCAGTCTGACGAGCGAGATCGGTAGTTCTCTGAATAGTCCATTTTAGACCAGGCATTTTCAAAACTTGGCGATGACGCCGCCACCGAGACAAATATCGTCAGCATATACGACAGCCGCCTGCCCCGGCGTGATGTCGCGCTGCGGCTCATCAAAGCGCGCCTGGAAGCTGTCGGCGCTGGACACGATCACTTCGGCGGGCTGAGGCTGCGCGCGGTAACGAATCTTGACCTGGGCGCGGAACTGCGAATCCGGTGGCGCGCCGCTGATCCAGTTGACGCCCTCGGCCGTCAGAAAATCGCGACCCAACTGATCGCGCGTGCCCACGATCAACGCGTTTGCAAGCGGATTGGTCGCCAGCACATACAGCGGCTTGTGATAGGACAAGCCCAAGCCCTTGCGCTGTCCGATCGTGTAATTGGCCAGCCCGCCATGCTCGCCCAGCACATCCCCGGCAGTCGTAACGATGGGTCCCGCCTGCATGACATCCGGCGCGTGCAGCTGCAAAAAGTCGCGATAATCGCCCGCCCCCAAGAAACACAAATCCTGGCTGTCCTGCCGCCCCGCCACATCCAAGCCCAGTTCCGCCGCCAACTGCCGCACCCGCGCTTTGGGATAAACGCCGACCGGGAACATGGCGCGCGAAAGCTGCGCTTGCCCGAGCACGCTGAGCACATAGCTCTGGTCTTTGTTGTGGTCAATTCCTCGCCTGAGCAGCCAGCCGCCATCCGCAGCGCGCGTTATACGGGCGTAGTGACCGGTCGCGAGGCAGTCGGCATCCAGCGCCCGTGCATGATTCAACAGCCACTCAAAGCGAATGCGCCGATTGCATTCCAGGCAGGGGTTCGGCGTATCGCCACTGCGATGCCCGTCAATAAAATACTGCACGACCGCGCCACGAAAGACATCCTGCGTATCCAGCACATAAAAAGGAATGTCAAGCTGGTCAGCGATTCGGCGCGCATCGCTCATTTGCGTTGGCGTGCAGCAGCGATTATGCGCCGCGCCACCCAGCGCCAGGTCTGACCACAGGCGCATCATCATGCCGACCACATCATAGCCAGCGCGCACCAGCAGCGCCGCAGCCACCGAACTATCCACGCCGCCACTCATGGCGACGACAACGCGCCTGGCTCGTTCTTTCATCGTGGTTTCGCTATCATCCGAGTTTGGCAGCGCGTTCAAGAAACAGCAACGGGCTTGGCGATAGACTGTTTGCCATTTTCTGAGGTCGGCTCTTTGCTGTACAGGCTGCGCAGCTTCTTGGATGCCTCCGCCAGGATTTCCACCACATAATCAATATCTTCCGGGGTCGTGCTCGTCCCGACAGACAGCCGCAAACCGCACTTGGCTGCTGTTGGCGAATACCCCACAGCCAGCAGAATCTCGGACGGCGCGGGATCGCCCACCTTGCATGCCGAGCCGCTGCTGGCAGAGATTCCCCACATATCCAGGTGCATCAGCAAGGCGTTGGCATCAATGTCAGGCAGCACAAAACTGGCGTGAGACGGCAGCCGCTGAGTTGGGTGTCCGCTTAGTTCCGCCCCTGGCACGCCCTGCAACACGCCAGCCGCCAGCCGGTCGCGCAGCCTGGAAAAGTGCGCGGTGCGTTCTGCATTTTCCACATGCGCCAATTCCAGCGCTTTCGCCAGGCCAACGATGCCCGCCGTATTGTGCGTGCCAGCGCGCTGCCCGTGCTCGTGCCCGCCGCCGGTTATGGCGCTTGCCAGTTCAATGCCTTCGCGGATATACAAAATGCCGGCACCTTTGGGACCATAGAATTTGTGCGCCGACAAGCTGAGCATATCCAAGCCCAGCGCCTGCACATCCAGCGTCAGCTGCCCGCCGGCCTGGACGGCATCGCTGTGAAAAGGAACGTCATGTCGCCGCGCGATGACGGACAACCGCGCCAAATCGTTGATGCTGCCCAGCTCGTTGTTGGCATAAATCACGCTGGCGACTGCCCCGCCCTGCTGACAGGCCTGCTCGAAAGCCGCTGCGTCCACCAAGCCCGAGCGATCGACCGGCGCAAACTCCGCCTCGAAGCCCATCAGTGAATCCAGCTGGCGGATTGTTTGCGTTACCGCGCTGTGTTCGACCGGCGAAGTGATCAAGCGACTCGACCCGCCAAGCTGCCGCGAGCGCCAGGCCGCGCCACGAATGGCCAGGTTGTCGCTTTCGCTGCCGCCACCCGTGAAGACGACTTCCGCCGCCCCGCAATGCAGAATGGCAGCTACGCGTTCGCGGGCAGCTTCGACAGCGCGTTCGGCAGCGCGGCCCGCTTGATGCGCCGATGACGAATTGCCATACACATCGCCGAAAAAAGGCAGCATCGCCTTCAGCACGCGGGCGTCTACCGGCGTGCTCGCCGAGTGATCCAGATAGACTTGTCGCCGTTCGCGCATGACATGCTTTCGCAGAAGCTTAATCGCGCTTTAGCCTTAGGCTGCTATTCTACTGGATGGCTGCACGGCAATTCAACGGAGAAAGCGGCTGTGCGGTCGGTTAAGGCGATGAGCCCGCTTCCGCTTCAGGGTTTATTGAATGCGCTTTTGCATTATCATATTGAGCTTGGGAATCCGCAACCATGTCGGTGAATCGGCAGCTTGCACAGCGACCAGGGAGGCGCAAATCATGCCCAAAATCCACAAAGTATTGGCTCGCGAGGTGCTCGATTCGCGCGGCAACCCGACAGTCGAAGTCGAGGTCGCGCTGGATGACGGCACGCGTGAACGCGCCATTGTGCCCAGCGGCGCATCCACCGGCGAACATGAAGCGCTGGAAATGCGCGATGGCGACAAGACGCGTTATCTGGGCAAGGGCGTGTTGAAAGCGGTCGCAGCCGTCAACGAGATCATTGGTCCAGAGATCATCGGACGGTCGCCGATCGAGCAGAAGGCGCTGGACGAGCTGATGCTGGAGCTGGATGGCACACCCACAAAGAGTCGGCTGGGCGCGAATGCCATTTTGGGCGTATCGCTGGCGCTGGCGAAAGCCGCTGCCGCGAGCCTGCGTCTGCCGTTGTATGCTTATTTGGGCGGCGCGCACGCGCATGTTTTGCCCACGCCCATGATGAATATCATGAATGGCGGCAAGCACGCGCTGGGCAGCACAGACTTCCAGGAATTCATGGTCATGCCAGTGGGAGCGGCGACTTTCCGCGAGGCGCTGCGCTGGGGCGTCGAGATTTATCATCAACTGGGCAAGCTGCTGCACGGCAAGGGTTACCAAACGACAGTCGGCGACGAAGGCGGTTTCGCCCCTAGCCTGGGCAGCAACCAAGCCGCGCTGGATGTCATCATGGAGGCGATTGAAAAAGCCGGTTATCGGGCTGGCGAAGATATCTGCATCGCGCTGGATCCGGCTGCATCCGAAATCTACCAGGACGGCCTATACCACCTGGACATCGAAGGCCGGCGGCTGACTGGCGAAGAAATGGTCGGGTTTTGGGCGGATTGGTGCGCGCGGTATCCCATCATCTCGATCGAAGATGGACTGGACGAGAACGACTGGGCGAACTGGACGCGGCTGACGGCTGCCATTGGCGATCGCGTGCAGGTGGTCGGCGACGACCTGCTCGTCACCAACGGCGACAAGGTTGCGCGCGCCATCAAAGAAGGGGCGGCCAACGCGCTGCTGCTGAAAGTCAACCAGATCGGCACATTGACCGAAGCTTTCGTGGCCGGACAGCTTGCACAGCGCCACAATATGACCGTGGTGACCAGTCATCGCAGTGGCGAGACCGAAGACAGCACGATCGCCGATATCGCCGTGGCTATGAACAGCGGGCAGATCAAAACGGGCGCGCCGGCTCGCACCGACCGCGTTGCCAAGTATAATCAATTGCTGCGCATCGAAGAGCAGCTTGGCAGCGCCGCGCGTTATGCTGGCATGGCGGCATTTGCCAACCTGAACGCCGATGTGCGCTAGAATCGACATTTGCATGGGAATGGAGACGGGACGAGCGTGCGATTAAGCCTGTATAGCAAACATACCAAGATCGTTGCCACGATTGGACCCGCTTCTTGCGAGCCGAGCGTCCTGCGCGCCATGATCCGCGCGGGCATGAATGTTGCGCGCATCAACTTCTCGCATGGCGACCACCAGACTCACGGGCGGACGATTGACCATATTCGCCGCATTGCAGCCGAAGAAGGCACTGTTGTCGCCGTGCTCTGCGATATTCAAGGACCAAAGATCCGCATCGGCGCACTGCGAGAAGAACCGATGATGCTGGAAATCGGCGATAGCGTGACGCTGACGCTGGACGATGTCATCGGCGCGGACGGGCTCATATCGCTGCCACACCCGGAATTCCTGCGCGATATCAAGGCCGGCGCCACGCTGCTGCTGGACGATGGCAACCTGCAGTTTGCGGTCAAGGAGACTGACGGCAAGAATCTGCTCTGCGAAGTTGTAGTTGGCGGTCCCTTGAAATCGCGCAAGGGCGTTTCTGCCCCCAATGCCCATTTGACGCTTTCCGCAATCACCGACAAAGACCGCGCGGATATTGAATTTGCCTTGTCTAAAAATTGCGACTACATCGCGATGTCTTTTGTGCGCACCGCCAAAGACATTCACGAGATGTGCGCTTTGATGGAGCGGCTGGGAGCGCAGGCTTCTGTCATCGCCAAGATCGAAATGGGCGAAGCGCTGGAGAATATCGAGGAAATCATCGCCGTCTGCGATGGCATTATGGTGGCGCGCGGCGACCTGGGCATAGAGACGCCCGCAGAAGAAGTGCCCTTCCACCAAAAGCGCATCATCAACCTGTGCAACGAAGCCGCCAAGCCCGTCATCACAGCGACGCAAATGCTCGAGTCCATGACGGAGAATCCCCGCCCCACCCGCGCCGAAGCCAGCGATGTCTACAACGCGATTCTGGACGGCACGGACGCCATCATGCTCAGCGCCGAAAGCGCCAGCGGCAAGTACCCCGTGCGCGCCGTGGAAGTGATGAGCGAGATCGCCACCATCGCCGAGAAAAACCTGCCCTACCAAGGCGGCGGATCGCAACAGACGCAGAGGCGGCAGCCCGGCAGCGAACCCCGCGAAGAAATGTCCGATGCCATCAGCAAAGCCACCTCGGACATATCGGAAGTGATCAAGCCCAAAGCCATCGTCACCACGACCATGTCGGGGTATACGACGCGGCGAGTCGCCAAAGAACGCCCGCGCGCGCCGATATTGTGCATGACGCCCAATGCCGCCACGCAGCGGCTGATGGCGCTGGTCTGGGGCGTGACTGCGCTGCAAATCCCCGAGTTCACCACCATCGACGAGATGATTCGCAACACCATTCGCGCGGCGCAAAGCCAGCATCTGGTGACAGAAGGCGACCGGCTGGTGATTATCGCTGGCGTGCCCTTCGGCGTTGATGGACAGACCAACCTCATCAAGATTCATACAGTTGGCGAAGCTGGCGAAATCTAGCTAGTCCAACTCTTGCGAGGCAACCCAGCGAGCGTCTATCGGCGCGGGCTCGGCGGGCTGTACATGCCGCGAACTCGTGGGGATGGTGCCATCGGATGTCGGATTGATCTGGCTGGCGGCACAGCTTGGGCAGATATTCCATGGCAGCTCCAGCAGGTAGCCGCAATTGACGCAGGCTTTCTTCAGCCGATGATGGCAATGCGGGCAGGCTTGCCAATCGCGCTGCACACGCTGGCTGCAGCCCGGGCAGCTCGGGCGCTCTTCGATCTCTTGCAGCAGCGCCTCTTCTTCCAGCGATCGTTCGTATACTTCCGACAAGGTTTCGCGGGGTCTCAGCAGCGCATAGATCAGCAAGCCGGGCAGGTTCAGGAGGAAAACCAGCACGCCAACCAGGATGGGTGCCAAAGGATCGCGCGAGCGCATACGCATATCGCGGGATGCCCAGATGACAATAGCCAGCCAGAACGCCGCGACCACCACCGCCGCAAACACAAAAACGACCAGAAAAATGTCATTCAGGCTTTCAGGCATGGGCTGGTCTCCTGCCGGTGTCATGCAGCGTCATTTGCATCAGCCGCCATTCCCGCCATTGTTTGTCGAATTGCCGACCAGCAAAATGACCTCGCCAACGACGATGTCGAATTGGTGTCCCGAGGCATAAAAGGTGACCGAGTCGATGCGATGCGGGCGGATTTCTTCGGCGATCAGATTCAGCAGGTTGTCCGAGTCAAATGTGTACCAGGCAGCTTGTCGGGTGTGAATATGATCCTGGATGCAGCTGGCGCAAGTCTTTCTGGCTGCGCCGGTTACATCTTCGGCATAATAAAAGCCGCGCAGCCACGAGCCATGATTTTCGTAAGCATCGCGATAATCGATGCGCAGCATCAGAATGCACTCGCTGGCCAAAGAACCGCAAACGCTGAGCGACTGATTCTCGGGGCTGAAAGTGGTCAGGATGCGCATGGTATTGAAGCCGCTGACATCCAGGCCGTCCGGGAAAACCTGCGTGCAGCGCACTTCGCCATTCGCGCGCGCATTGTTGACCCGCCGCAAGCGCATGCCCCCCCGCCCTTCAAATTCAACCAGGCTGTAGGTGCCTTGCGGCGTCTGGTCTGGCGGCGCCGCGCATTCCCAACCGGGTGGCGCGCCTGTTGAATCAGCGCCTTCCGCAGCTGGCTCGATCAAGCTGAAGATTGGGTTGCCCAAGACATTTTGTATTCGTTCTTGCTGGATGACGCTGCGGCTGCCCAGGCGCATGACCAGCTCTTGCCCGGCTCGGGCGCTGCGGGGCGAGCTCGGGTCATCCAGGAAGCGCGCCGTGCCCTGCCCGGACAGACTCAACAAGCGCACTTCGTCTTCGCTGGCGCTAAGGCGGTATCTTCCTTTGGCAAGCAGCTGCACATGCACGCCGCCGCCGCTGGGATCGTTGCTATAGATATCCATTTGCAGGCTGCGCTCGCCGACACCGGTGACCAAAATATCCAGCGTACCCCGCAAAGAAGTGAACTGGATGCGCTGCGGAAGCTGGCCCCAGTCAAAGCGCGGCGTGTTGGCATAATCGAAAGTGAGGACGGTGTTGCCCCGCAGCGTGACCGCAGCCAACAATGAAGACTGGGCATCGTCACCGGCCAAGTTATGAATCTGAATGGTCGCCTGGGACAGCGCATCGGTGCTGATGCGGGTTGCCGTGTCGGTGAGGTTGCGCTGGTCGCGCTCGACTGCTTCGATCAAATCAGCGCCAGTGATGCCGACAGTGCCTTTGGACACTTCCAGCGATACTGGCAGCGCCACTGCCGACTGGAACAGGAATTGGTAAACGCCGAAGACGATGCCGATCGTCAGCACGCAGAAACAGACAAAAGCGACCAGCAATACAGTCCAGGCGACGCGCTCGGGACGAACTGCGCCGATCTCTGCTGCTGGTGGCGCTGCGCCGGCATCTTGGTTTGCCGCCACGCTGTGGTCTGTCAAGGACCGACCTCATAGAGAACCGCTTCAATTCAAGTTCACCTATTATAGCATTGCGGCTGTAATGACGCCGCGACAATGCGCTATAATTGAACCAGTTCGCAGGGCGGATGCAGAAGGGGCGAGGCACATGTCTGGTCATAGCAAATGGTCGACCATCAAGCGCAAGAAAGGGGCGGAAGACGCCAAGCGCGCCAAGATATTCACGCGGCTGGGGCGCGATATCATGGTGGCTGCGCGTGAAGGCGGCGGCGACGAAAGCGCAAACCCGCGGCTCAAACTGGCAATTTCCAAAGCCCGCGCAGCCAACATGCCCAAAGACAATATCGAACGCGCCATCAAAAAAGGCACGGGCGAAATCGCCGGCGGCGAAGTGGTCGAGATGGTCTATGAAGGCTATGGTCCCGAAGGCGTGGCGTATATCGTGGAAATTTTGACGGACAACAAAAACCGCGCGCTGGCTGAGATCAAACACGCTTTCAGCAAACACGAAGGCAGCCTGGCCACCAATGGCGCAGTCGTCTGGCAATTTGACCAAAAAGGCTATCTCACGCTTACTGGCGATGTCGACTTTGATGAAGTGTTCATGGAAGCGGCCGAAGCCGGCGCAGAAGATGTCGTGGAAGAAGACGATCTGATCATCGTCTATACGCCGCGGGACGAATTCGCGGCTGTTGAACAGGCTTTGACGCAAGCCGGCTACGAGTTTGAAGACTGCGAGCTGCGCTGGTTTCCGCAAAACGAACTGGATATATCCAAGAGCAAGGCGCTGCAGAACATGCGCTTGATGGAGAAGCTGGAAGAATCGGGCGATGTGCAGACAGTCGCTTCGAACCTGAGCATCAGCGACGAAGCGCTGGCCGCCTACGAGTCCTGAGATGATCTCGCTTGGCATCGATCCGGGCACGGCATCGCTGGGCTATGGCCTGGTGCAGGAATTGCCCGACAGCGCGCTGCAGATGGTGGATTATGGCGTGATTCAAACAAAAGCCGACTGGCCCATGGCGGCGCGTTTGCAGAAAATCCATGATGAATTGCGCGGCGTCATCGAGGCGCATCGGCCCGACCGCGCCGGCGTCGAGGAGCTGTTCTTCGCGCGCAATGTAACGACCGCTATCAGCGTGGCACAGGCGCGCGGCGTGGTGCTGCTGGCGCTTCAGGGCGCTGGCTTGCCTATCGCCGAACACAAGCCCAACGCAGTAAAGATGGCTGTCTGCGGTTATGGCGGCGCAGACAAAGCGCAGATGCAAGAAATGGTGCGGCTGCTGCTGGGGCTGGAAAAAACGCCGCGCCCCGATGACGCTGCCGACGCCCTGGCTGTTGCCATCGCCGACTTGCACAGCTATCGCCTGCGCAGCCTGGAACTGGCATAGGCAGCGCCGATGATCGCCACGCTGGAAGGGCAGATTGCACAGACATCAGCCGATAGCTTGATCGTCACCATTGGCGGGGTCGGCATTGAGGTCATCGCGCCGTACAGCACCACCGAGAAGCTGGGCGCGGGGCGGGCTTTTTTGTATACGCGGCTGGTCGTGCGCGAAGATTCGCTGACGCTCTACGGTTTTGGCACGGTCGGCGAGCGCGATTTGTTTGACGCCGTGCTGAAAATCAGCGGCATCGGTCCGAAAATCGCTATCGCCATGCTGAGCACGTTGACTGTCGACCATATTCGCAGCGCTGTGCTCAACGATCGCCCGGAAATCATCAGCCGCGTGCCGGGGATAGGCAAAAAGACCGCGCAGAAAGTCGTTCTGGAACTGCAAGACAAGTTCGCTCACCGCCTGGATGCGCTGCCAGCCGACGCCGAAGATGACGCAACCGGCGAATTGATCGATGCTTTGACCGGGCTGGGCTACAGCGTTGTCGAGGCGCAGACGGCCATTCAGCAGATCCCTCTGGATGCGCCGTCCGACCTGGAAGAGCAACTGCTGCTGGCGCTGCAATCGCTGAGCAGGTGACATGACAAACTTGCGCGGTGCGGGAGTGTGCGATGACAGCTGAGCTGATCGGCAAGCGCGTCGAAGTGCTGGACAAGGGCTGGATTGAACTGGTTGATCTGATGCCGCACCCGGCCTCGGCAGTCAGTGGCGATCTCGCGATCGTCAATGCGGCGCGCGTCAGTTTTCTTGGCGAAAGCAAAGGCGCTCAGCAAGACAAACGGCTGCTGTTTTATCTGCTGCGCCACCGGCATACCTCGCCATTTGAGATGGTCGAGTTCAAATTCCGGGTGCGCGCGCCGCTGGTGACCTGGTGGCAGTGGGTGCGCCATCGCACCTGGAATATGAATGCCCAGTCGGGACGCTACACGCCATTCCAGGAGAACGATTTTTATGTGCCGGCAGTCTGGCGCAGGCAGAGCGCCGATAACAAGCAAGCCAGCGAAGGCAGCCTGGACGAGCAGCCCAGCGGCGAGCTGACGCAAATGCTGCTGGCGCATTATGATGAAGGCTATCGCTTGTATGCCGAAGCGCTGGAACGCGGCGTATCAAAAGAAATGGCGCGGCTCTTCCTGCCCGGCTTCAGCGTATATTACACTTGGGTAACCAAGATCGACGCCCACAACCTGATGCACTTCTTGCGCTTGCGTATGGCGAGCGATGCGCAGTACGAAATTCGCGTCTATGCCGAAGCCATCTACCAGCACTTCTTCGCGCCAGCGCTACCTTGGACAGCCGAGGCTTTCCAACAATTCGCTCTCGGCACAGACTAATCCTGGTCGAGGCGGTTGATGAGAAAAGTTGAACTGCGCTCGAAGTAGTCGCGCATTTGGCTGCGGGCGGGTTCGGCTATGCCGACAGCGTCGATTGCCGCCCACATGTGCTGCAACCAGTGATCGCGCGCCTGCTGGTCGATTTCAAATGGAAAGTGGCGCATGCGCAAGCGTGGATGTCCGCGTTCGGCGGAATAATCGCTGGGACCACCGAAGAATTGCACCAGAAACAGCTGCAAATGCCGGCGCGACTGGCTCAGGTCATCAGGATACATGGAGCGCAGGACGGGGTCTTTTTCGACAGCTACATAAAAAGCATCGACCAGGCTGTGGATGGACTCAGCGCCGATGAGGTAGTAGATGCTTTGGGGTTGGCAGCTCATGATTCCCTGCGATGCGACTATCTGGCGCAAGATTTGTGAATCGTTGGCAGTTATTGAGCGATGTCCACATGTCAAGCATAGCGCCAAACTATGACTTTACAATCCTTGCCATGCCGCTACAATCCAGTTCTAGCATCGGGCAGACAGCAGGGACGGCTGAATACATGGCAATCATCACAAGATTCGCTTTTTTGTTGGCGGTATTGCTGATCGCATGCAGCAGCCTCAGCCTGGCGCAGGAGAGCGAGACGATCAGCGTCATCGGCTCGGGCATCACCAACGCGCTGGTGCGGCTAATGGCGGATTCCAGCAAAACTGCGCTGGATGTCAGCGATGCGGGCAGCGCGCGCGGCATCGACCTGTTCTGCAATGGCGACTTCGACATGGCGACCAGCACGCGCGAAATGACGGACGCCGAAGCGGCTATCTGCGCTGCCAACGAAGTGAACCACAGCCAACTGCTGGTCGGGCATCAAATTGTCGCTTTTGCCGCCCATCCCGATGCGCCCGATGCCTGCTTGTCCGCCAGCAGCCTGGACGACATGTTCAAACCGACAGCCAGCCATCAGCTGAAAGATTGGTCATTTGAAAGCGACGAGCACGCCGAGCTGCCCTTGACGCTGATCTTGCCGGCGCAGGACCATATCGCCTACGCCATTTTGGACAACCTGGCGCTTGGCGATGGCTTGCGGCTGGACGGGGCAGATGCCACAGTCGCAGAGACACCCGGCGCGCTGGCCGTCGTGCAGTGGTCGCCTGAATATGCGGACGACGACGCGGTCAAGCTGCTGCGCCTGCGCGATGCCAGTTCCGGGCAATGTGTGCCGCCTTCGGTCGAAGCCGTGGAGAACGGGCAATACGCGGCGGCGCAATCGCTCTATGTGTATTTGAATCGCGCGCGGCTGGATACGAATGACAGCTTGCTGCGCTTCCTGGAATTCATGGCAGCGCCTGTCAATTTTCCGGTCGTCGAAGCAGCCGGCGTCACCCCGCCCAGCCTCGCCATTTCCGAGTTGAATGCCCAACTGCTGGCGGATGCCGAAGCCGTGCCTCTGCTCAGTGGCGATGCGGGCGCATTCAGAATCCCGCCGACGCTCACAGGCGCTGTACGTATTGTCGGCGCAGCCACTGCCTATCAGCCGCTCAACAACCTGGCTGAGCAAATGACGCGCAGTCACCCGCAACTGCAAGTTGAATTCGACCTGGCTGGCGGTGACGCTGGCCTGACTGCCTTGTGCGCAGAAGAAGCGGATATCGCGATGCTGGATGCTCAGCCGTCTATGGACGCATGCACCGACACGGGCGTGGCTGCCCTGCTCTTCCCGATTGGCACTCTGGCGACAATCCTGGTGGGCAACGCCGGCGACGAATTTTCCGCTTGCCTGACCAGTGAGCAGATCACGCAAATCTGGCGAGCGGAATCGGCAGAGACGGTTGAGCAGTGGTCGGATATTGACGAAGGCTTTCCGCAGGCGCCGCTGATGCTCTTCGGCTTGAGCTTGCTGGATGCGCATACGGACATCCTGCTGAGCCCGGCCGGCGATCTTATCCCGCCGGTGCGCCGCGATACCGAGCAAGACTATGACCCGAATTACCGCGCTGCCGCCGTCGCCAATGTGTCTGGGTCGCTGACCTATATGACCTGGGCAGATTATGAAGGCGTGCTCACAAACGAACAGGCAAATGTCCGCGCGGTCGCGGTAGATGGCGGCGCAGGCTGCATCGCGCCCACCTCCGCCAGCATCAGCGATGGCTCATACGCGCTTTCTCGCCCAGCCAGTCTGCTGATACGCGAGGCGGCGCTGGCGGATGTCAATGTTCAGTCATTTCTGTGGACGCTGTATGGCGATGACAGCTGGTCGCAAGTGACACGCGCTGGCTTCATCGGCACTTCTGCGCTGGAATTGCCAGTTGTGCGCCGCGAATTGCAAATGGCATTCCACACAGCCGAAGCGGCATATCCGCAGCCAGACGAAGCAGCCGAGGCCGATGCTGACGAAACCGCCTCCGAATGAGCTGGGCTGGGGCGCGCCGCGACTGGGAGAGTTCTCGCCTGCCCGGCGCGAGCGCTTGATCGGAGTCCTGCATGCGCGGCGAATATATCGCTTTTGACTTGGAGACGACGGGTCTCAGCGCCGACCGCAACGAGATCATCGAGATCGGCGCAGCGCGTTTTCGTCAGGGCGAGATCGTCGAGCGATATCAAACGCTGGTCAATCCCGGCAAGCCAATCCCTTCCGAGATTACGCATCTGACGGGCATAGATGATGACGATGTCGCCGATGCGCCGCGCATGCACGCGCTGCTGCCCAGGCTGCGCGCTTTTTTTGGCGATAGCACAATCATCTGTCACAATGTCGGCTTTGATGTCGGCTTCATGCAAAAGCACGGCCTGCTGGCGGAAAATACCGCGCTGGACACCTTTGAGTTGGCGTCTATTTTGCTGCCGGCCGCCTCTCGTTACAATCTGGGCAGCCTGGCCGCGCAGATGGGCGTCTCCCTGAAAAATGCTCACCGCGCTTATGATGACGCCGAAGCGACCGGGCGGCTGTATTGGCAGCTGTGGCTGAAATTGCGGGGCCTGCCCAGCGGCTTGCTAGCCGAAATCATCCAGTTGAGCAGCGGCATTGACTGGACATTGCGCGGCGTATTCCAGGAGGCGCTGCGCAATGCAGAACCGAATTCCTCTGTGCAGCAGCCTTTCGCGGCAGAGTCGATTTTTGGCGAGCAAGCCGGGATTGCCTGCCAGCCGCTGGATATTGCGGATGCCAGTCGAAACCCGCTGTCATTGTCGACAATCGCGCAAGTATTCAGCGAACACGGCGCTCTAGCAGCGCAGCATGACAGCTTTGAAGTGCGACCACAGCAGATAAACATGGCGCGCGAGGTGGCGGAAGCGCTGAATAGCGGGAAGCAGCTGTTGATCGAGGCGGGCACAGGCACGGGCAAATCGCTGGCTTACTTGATCCCGGCCGCGGGCTGGGCGCTGCAAAATGGCAACCGAGTCACAATCGCCACCAACACCATCAACCTGCAAGAGCAGCTGCTGAGCAAGGATATTCCCCTGACCCGGCAGGTGGTCGGCAAAGAGCTGCGCGCGGCGCTGATGAAAGGGCGCGGCAATTACCTGTGTCCGCGGCGGCTGGCGACCCTGCGCCGGCGCAAACCGACCAACAACGATGAATTGCGCGCGCTGGCGAAGATTCTGGTCTGGCTGCACGAAGGCGGGGCTGGCGATCGAGGCGCGATCACGCTGCGCGGTCGCGATTGGCAGGTGTGGTCGCGGTTGAGCGCCCAGGACGAAGGCTGCACTTCGACGCGCTGCGCGACCGAAATGGCTGGCATTTGTCCTTTCCACCGCGCGCGCAAGCAGGCCGAAGCCGCCCATATTGTCATCACCAACCACGCCCTGCTGGTCGCGGACGCGGCGATAGAAAATCGCGCTTTGCCCGCCTATCACAACCTGATCGTGGACGAGGCGCATCACCTGGAAGATGCCATCACCAACGGGATGAGCCGCCAAATCGACCAGCGCAAACTGATGGGACGTTTGAACGACATCGGCAAATGCCTGAACCTGTTCCTGAGCGATGCGCGCAGCAGCTTTCCGCCCGCAGCAGCCAGCAAACTGGACGACTTTGTCCAGACCATCAGCCAGGCCATCGCCGAGATGCGGCTGACTATCCGACAATATTTCCGCGCGCTGTTTGACTTTGTTTTGAGCCAAAAGAGCGACCGTCACTACGGCATGCGGCTGCTGCAAAAGCACCGCGATTCGGGCAGCTTCGTCAGCGTGCAAAGCGCCTGGCAGCAGTTGGCTTCATACTTGCTCGCCTTGACCGACGCTTTGGAGCGCCTGGTCAATGCGTTGCCGCGCTATGCCCAATATGGCATGCCCGATTTCGCCGAATACCGCAGCGAGATCCGCGGGCATTGGCGCTTCATCGCCGAGCTGCACGAACAGTTGGAAGCCTTCGCCAGCGACCCCGACAGCAACGCCGTGTATGGCCTCAAGGCGGGTGAACGCGCCGATATGCTGCAGTTGACAATCTCGCCGCTGCATGTCGGTCCCATGATGGACGAATACCTCAGCCAGCGCCTGGAGAGCATCGTGCTGACCAGCGCCACGCTGCGCACGCAAGAACACTTCGAGCACATCAAAGAGCGGCTCTATGTCGAAGAATATCGAGAACTGGCGCTAGGCTCGCCCTTTGATTATCGCTCGTCCACGCTGCTGTTCGTCCCGGACGACCTGCCCGAGCCAGGCAAGCGCACGGGCTATCAGCGCATGCTGCAGCGCGGAATCATTGAACTGGCGACAGCGCTGAACGGGCGCGTCATGGTGCTGTTCACCAGTTATGCCCAGCTGCGCGAAACTGCGCTGCATATCACTCCTCGGCTAAGACTGGGCGATATTGAAGTCTTCGACCAGAGCTTTGGCGGGGGGCGCGAGATCCTGCTGGAGAACTTCAAACGCGCCGATCGAGCCGTGCTGATGGGCGTGCGCAGTTTTTGGGAGGGCATTGATATCCCCGGCGACGACTTGAGCGCCTTGGTCATTGCGCGCTTGCCTTTCGCCGTCCCCAGCGAGCCGATCTTCGCCGCGCGCGCCGAAACCTATAGCAATTCTTTCCAGCAATTTGCCGTGCCCGATGCCATTCTGCGCTTTCGGCAGGGGTTTGGGCGCCTCATCCGCAGCCGCAGCGACAGAGGCATAGTCGCCATATTCGACAGCCGCGTCATCAGCAAGAATTACGGAGCCAGTTTTCTTGAGTCGCTGCCCGATTGCACTGTACAATTTGGCGCGCTGGACAAATTGCCGAGCCTTGCCAAAAGCTGGATCGAGCGCCGATGAGAACGCCAGCCGGGCGCGAATGCCCGCATTATTACGCCGACTTCAACCGCCACACGCGCGATATTGAAGAATGCCGCCTCGCCAAAGCCAACCCCGACTCGCTGGATTGGCATGCCCGCGACTGCGCCAAGTGTCCGGTGCCCGATATCGCGCTCGCCAATGCCAGCCAGGACACGCAGCTCGTGCTCACGATCAAGAGCGGCATCTTCGGCTTGATGCGCCGCGTGCAGGTGGAAGCCATCTGCCTCAAGACGGGCGAGCAGGTCGATCCGTATGTGGGCTGCCCGGACGATCATCCGGGCTTGGATATCTTCCGCCAGGCGCTGGAAGGCAGCGATGATTAAAGCCGTGCTGCTGGACATGGACAATACCCTGCTGCACAACCCGGATGCGCGCTTCGCCAGCGCGTTTCGTCAGCTTTTTGACGAATTCTTTCGCGCCGAGTTCGGCATCGACGGCAGCATCGAAGCGCTGCGGGCTGGATTCGCCAACATGGGCAGAGATCTTGCCAACTGCCCCAACAACGCGCAGGCGCTGGTCGATTGCCTGGCGCACTTGCTGCCGCTCGCCCATGATGACGCCGACCAGGCTCTGCGCCGATTTTACGCCGAGGTATATGGCGAACTGGAGCCACTGATCTCTCCGGTAGACAGCGCAGTTGCCTTGATTGAGGATCTGCTGGAACAGGGGCTGTTGGTAGCGGTCGCGACCAATCCGCTTTACCCGGAGTCGGCGATATTGCAGCGCCTGGAATGGGCGGGCTTGGGCGGGCTGGTTGGTGAATTCGCGATTGTCACGCACAGCGAAAATATGCACTTTGCCAAACCACAACCCGAATATATTGCTGAGGTCGTGGCGCGCGTGGGCATCGAGCCAGACGAAGCGCTGATGGTCGGCGACAGCCTGGTCAATGATATCCAGTCTGCCCGAGCCATCGGCTGCCCCACCTGGCATATCGGCGCGGACGGCAGCCTGGCAGACCTGGCGCAGCATATCCAGTGCGATGCCTGGCGCGAGATCGTCCAGCCGCCCGCCTTGAAGCCAGAGATGGTCGCGCTGCAGTATCGAGGCAATTTGGGCGCGCTGCGGGGCTTGCTGACGGAATCATCGCCCAGCCAATGGCAGGAACGCCCCGACCCGGAAGAATGGTCGATATTGCAGATCGTTTGCCACCTGTGGACGACCGAGACAGCCGTGCACCAGGCGCGCTTGCAGAGCATCCTGACGGAAGACGATCCTTTTTTGGCTGCCTTGCCGCCGCCCGGACCGCATGTGCCGCCTTGCCACGCTGACGCCAACCTGGTGTGGCGGCGCTTCAATCGCGAGCGGCGGGAGACGTTGTCGATGCTGGGCGCTTTAACCCCTGCGCACTGGATGCGACCGGCGCGACACAGCATATTTGGCTTGACGACTTTCCTGGAAATGGCGTATTTTACAGCCCAGCACGACCGACTGCATATCACGCAATTGTGTCAGACGCTCGGCAAGTGCGCGGATGAGGCGGCTTTGAGTTGACTATGCCCGCGCCAACTGTACAATGTGTGCAGAAAGTTCTGAACATCACGACTGACGAATTGGAGCACGCGATGACCAGCGCAGCGTCGCCCCAACTGGAGTTGAGGCAAGCGGTCGACGAGGGACTGACAGCGGTCGAAGTGGCGATGAGCGAGGTTACAGCCAGCCAGGTCGATGTCCTGCGCGATGCCAGCAGACACATCCTCAGCGCTGGCGGCAAACGGATTCGCCCTCGGCTGTTGCTGCTGAGTTATCTGGCGTTGGGCGGCACAGATATGCCTTACGCTGCCAAGCCGGCCGCGGCTGTCGAGTTGATGCACACGGCCAGCGTCGTGCACGATGACATCAACGACCATGGCGTGCTGCGGCGTGGCAAACCGGCTGTGAATGCCATCTGGGGACGAACTTTCGCGCTGTTGACGGGCGACTTCCTATTCACTGCGGTTTATGAATTGATGGCACCTTATGGCGAACTGAATATCGACCTCGCGCATGCGGCAACCGCTCTTGTCGAAGGCGAAACTCTGCAAGCCAGCGCCGTCAAGAACAACCACTTCAATCGCGAGGTCTATGGGCGCATCATCGCCTTGAAGACAGCCGCGCTCTTCCGCGCCGCCAGCGCAATCGGCGCAAAATTGGCGGGGGCGGCACAGCAAGAAATCAGCGCGCTTTCCGATTTCGGCTTCAGCCTGGGGCTGGCTTTTCAAATCGTTGACGACATTCTCGATCTGGTCGCTGACGAGGCAGAATTGGGCAAGACCAGTGGCATCGACATCGTGCAGGGGCGCGGCGTCGCTGTCGCGCTGGGCGAAGACAACGGCAACGCGCCGCCGAGCGATCCACTGGACTCTATCAAGCGCAAGATGCTGGAAGGCGACACAATCGACAAGGCGAGAACTCGCGCAGAAGTCCTGGTGGGCAGCGCCATCGCCAGCCTGGACTCGCTGCCGCATTCGCCCGCCAAAGACGCGCTTGTCGAACTTGCCCGGCAGGTTGTCGCGCGCGAAAATTGACCCTGTCAAAAGCAGTTGCGGCCGAGTCAAGCATCATATCGGCGCGCGCCTGGTCTGGCGATTGAAGCGGCAGGCAAGCCCCATGGCGACCAAAGTAGCCAGCGTAGAACAAATCCGGCAGATTGAAGCGGCGGCGGACCGGCGCGGTCTCAGCTATGCGCAGATGATGCAAAATGCCGGCGCGGCCGCTTCCCAATTGCTGCTGGAGCGCGTGGCTGTCGGCGAAGCGACCCGCGCGCTCTTCTTGATCGGCAAAGGCAACAACGGCGGCGATGGGCTGGTCATGGCGCGGCAACTGGCGCAAACCAGCCAAGCCAAAATTCACTTGTTTCTGCTGGAAGCGCGAGCAGCCGATGACGAAGTCTTCAGCGCGGCAATGGCGGCGGGACTGCCCTGGACAGTGGCTGCGGATGACGGGTCCAACTCAGTCCTGCGCGAGCTGGCCGGCAAAGCCGATGTCATCGTCGATGCGCTGCTGGGCATCGGCGGACGACCGCCCCTGCGCCCCAAGCTGAAAACAGCGCTGGCAATTGTGCGCGAAGCAGCGAGCGAAACAAAGCCTTTCGTGCTGGCGATAGACTGCCCCAGCGGCAGCGACTGCGACAGTGGCGAGATCGACAAAGCTGCGCTGCCGGCAAACGCTACCATCAGCTTCATCGCCGCCAAACCTGGCTTGCTGACTTTTCCAGCGGCCGGTTCCCTGGGCGAACTGGTCGTATCGCAGATCGGCATAGCAGATGAGCTGCCCGAATTGCAGCGGCTTCCGACCACGCTCATGGATCTTTCGCTGGCGAAATCGCTGCTGCCGGCGCGCCCGCTGGATGGGCACAAGGGCACTTTCGGCAAAGCCATGCTGGCAGTTGGCAGTGGCAACTACATTGGCGCGGCATCACTGGCGGCAGAAGCGGCCGGACGCTCAGGCGCTGGCTTGGTCACGGTGGCGACAACAGGCCCCAACATAGATATCGTGGCGGGCAGCTTGCGCGAACCGACCTGGCTGCCTCTGGCATCTGTTGATGGCTGCATTGCCGAAGACGCTGCGCAAACCGTGCTCGCAAGCGCGCGCGGCTACAATTCGCTGCTGGTCGGCTGTGGGCTGGGTTTGCATGCCAGCACGCAAGCCTTCGTGACTCGCCTGCTGCAGGCGGATTCGCTGCCGCCGCTGATTTTGGACGCCGATGCGCTGAACAGCCTGAGCCGCACGCCCGACTGGTGGCTGCATCTGCCCGCCGACACCATCATCACGCCGCATATTGGCGAAATGGCGCGATTGACGCAGGCTTCGACCGCGGAGATCAATGCCAATCGCTGGACTTTCGCCCGGCGCTATGCAGAACAGTGGCGGGTGGTGCTGCTGCTGAAAGGCGCGCATACGCTCATCGCCGCGCCAGATGGCTGCACAAGCGTGATCCCGGTCAAGACTGATGCGCTGGGCACAGCCGGCACGGGCGATGTGCTGGCTGGCTTGATCGCTGGCTTGCGCGCGCAGGGACTCGCAGCTTTTGACAGCGCGCGTCTGGGAGCGTATATCCATGCGCGGGCGGGCATCATCGCTGCGCAGACGGTGGGCAGCAGCCGCAGCGTGATCGCCGGAGATGTGCTGGGGGCGCTGGGGCTGGCATTCGGGGAAGTCGAGGGGAGCTAGAGCCGTTCCCGCGCCTCGCGTTTGGCATCTTGCAGCCTGGCTTCCATCTCCAGCTCGCCACTGGCTCCGCCAAATTCCAGCAGATCGCGCCGTCGCACGGCTCCGCGCCGATTGATGCGTAGCTGCGCATAGATGCCGCCCAGCAAGATGCCCAGCAGGATGCCGACAAAGACAGCCCCATCATCCAGTTTAGGGCGCGTCCGCTTCATCGGGAGCCTCGCCGTTGTCTTCGTCAGGAGTCACGAGTCCGCGGATGCGCAGCAGCTCGCGCAGGAAGGCCAGCAGCCCGGCCAGAAAGCTTTTCAACTGGATCAGCGGGTCGACGGCGTTGTCGTTCATAAAAGCGGCAGTCGCTTTGCCGAGTCGCGCTGTCTCGCGGGCGCTTTCGAGGATAGGTTTGATTTCTGCGCGCAGCATGACAAAGAAGCCCGCCACTTGCAGCAGCAGGATGGCTAACGCGGCGATCAGCAGCACGGACTCCAGCAGCAGCAGGAGCAGCATGACATCGCGGAATATGCGGATGATAGGCGCCCAGGTATCGGCTGCCGTTAGCGCCGCCGCCACAGCCGCAGCCAGCAGTCCCAGGATGAGCAGGATGCCGATTGCTGCGCCCAGCTTGATGATGCGCCCGATATTGCCCGCGCCGCGAGCGGTCTGACTCTGTTCGAGCGCTGGCTCGCTGGCTGTTGCCTCGCTGGTTTGCATGGCTCAGCGTCGCGAAACTGGCTTTGACGGTCGCGCGGTTAGCATGTGCGCGAAGAGCAGCAGCGCGAATGCCGCCACGGTCGCTGGCAGCAGATGTACGGCGCCGATGCGCAAGATGTCGAGATGGAGGCTGCCGCCGATATATTGCCCCAGCAAAAAACCGACCCAGCTGGTGACGACGAAAAGCACCAGCCGGCGCGCGTCGCCGCCCATCATGACATAGAATGCCAGCCCATACATGGTGGCGATGATGCAAGCGAACGCGAATACGGGGTTGGGCATGGCAGTTGCGCTTTGTGCGTCAATTGATAAAATCTCAAGTTAGTGTAGCATAGAATCCAACGCCAGTCATACTGCAGCGGCTCTGCCTGTGAACCTCATCGACCTGGAGATTCTGATCCCCGCCTCGCCAGAGTTTATCTGGCGCTTCCTGGGCGATTTGCAGCAGATCCCCCGCTGGCAAAAAGGCGCGGAGACGATCACCTTCTTGTCGACGCAGCACGAGGGGCGAGGCACGCGTTGGCGGCAGTCGATGAGCAGCGGACCCGACCGCGTCGTCGAGGTGAGCGCCTGGTACGAGACGCTGGGCTACACATACCAAGTGGTTGATGGCGCGGCTTATGGCCAGAATCAAGGACACATCAAACTGCGCGAAGTGCCCGAAGGCACCTTGGTTCGTTGGACATTTCAATACGAGCCGGGCGGCGTGCTGGGCGGGCTGCGCAATGCAGTCGGGCTGAAGGGCAGCATCAGCAGCCAGATCCAAACCAGCCTGCGCAACCTGCATCAGCTAATCGGTCAGCAGTCGGGCGGCATCGCCACGCACGAAGCCAAAGCGACCATGCAAGAAGCGCCCGATGTCAACGAACGCTCCAGTTATGAGCCGCGGCATCCCTCATCCTATCGAGATTCGCTGCAAGACGAGGCGTCTACCGAGATCTTTCGCGTGGATGGCGATGAGAATCCCTTCGCATTTGATTACGATATGGTACCCATCCCGGCCAGCGGAGATGGCGATACCAAGCCGAACCCGGTCGCGCTGGCGGGATTGAGCAGCCTGACCGACGAGGTGAGGCTGGAAGATACGCAGCCGATAGATCTGGCTGTGCCAGTCGCCGATCCGCCGCCGATTCCCGCCGAAGAAGCGCCGCGCCTGCCGCCCGCGCAAGAGCCGCCTGAACCAATTCCTGCTCCGCGCCGCAAAGACATTGGCGACGCCAGTATGAGCGTATTCGAAGTCTTCGGCTTGCAGAGACCCAGCAAAGCGCTTTTGGGAGCAGAGCCGAGCGCTCAAACCGCGAAAGACGACGATGGAGCGCCGCCGATTCCCGCTGATGAATTCGCCGCCAAAAGCCCAAGTCCCGCGCCACAACCTGAATCGGTAAACCACTGGCGGGCTGTCACTGGCGCGCGCAGAGCCGCACGCCGCCGGGCGATTCGCGCGCGTCCTTGATTTGCACAGCCCTCCGCAAAGAAAAACGCCCACACAGAGTGGACGCCGCTGGGTGGATGAAGGGACTTGAACCCTCAACCGCCTGAACCACAATCAGGTGCTCTGCCGTTGAGCTACATCCACCATATCCGCCAGCATAGTATCAACGTTGCTGCGCAGAATCAAGCGCCGACTTGCGCGGGAAGCGGGAAAAAGCCGCGAATGCGCCAATATCGCATGGCATGGCACGGCCGGGCGACTGATTAAGTCACCCCACCCAAAACAAAACCGCGCCCCATTTCACGAGGCGCGGCAGTCTTTCGTCGACTGGCGCTAACCGCCCAGCAGATCCAAAATATCATCTGCGCCAGGTGCGTCCGGAGCAGGCTGCCCGCCCCAATTAGGAACGCAAACGCCATAGTCATCTACTTCCGGGCAATCTCCGGAAGCCAGAGCCGCGATCGCCAGCGCCACCAAAAGCGCCAGGACGGCGACCATGACCGCAAACCTGTTCTGAATATTCGCTGCGAAGCTCATTAGATTCTCCCATTCTCCCGCTTTTGGATAGTCCATCCGCTGCATGGATCTGCAACGTTCCCTCTCTTCCAGTATAATATATCATTGCTGGCTTGTCAACAATTTTTTCGAGCTATACATATAGAATATAAATCATATATGATAAAGACAAGTCTGTTCAAATTGCGTGAGAAAACGAGAAAGGATTGTTCAACATGCGCCGAATTTTCTTCATGCTCCCCTTGCTGGCGCTGTTCTGCGGGGGGGGGGGGGGGGGGGGGGGGCTGCCGCCCAAACTCCGGAGAAGCCGAGCGTGGCTTTGCTCAGCTTTGGCATCTCGCCAGCAGCCTCGTCCGTCACCGTTCAGCAGATATTGCAGCAGCTTCATCTGGAAGGCTTTCTGAACGAGCCGGACATTGCGGCGCTTGATGCGCAGAGCGAAGTCGATGGCGAACACATCCAGATCGCGCTGATGGAGGCGGGCTGGCAATACGACCGGCTGGGGATCATGGCAGAAGCGGCGCTTGACCGCGGCGTCGATGTCATCGTGGCTTTCACTACGCCCGTCGCCCAGGCCGCGATTCAGGCGACGCGCAACCTGGATGACCCGCCGGCGGTGATCTTCGCGTCGGTCTTTTACCCCTTCGCCGCCGGCCTGGCTGAAGCGCCCTGCCTCAAACCGAACCATGTCACCGGCTCGCATATCGTCCCGCCCTATGAACTGCTGGTCGACTTGGCAATGACGCAGCAGCCGGACATGACCAGGCTGGGCACAGTATTCAGCGTCGACCAGGTTTCCGGCGTCGAGGGCGCGCGCGAAGTTGCGGCGATTGCGGAAGCGCGCGGACTCACGGTAATCCAGTCGGCGGTGACGCAGCCGGTTGACTTTATCGCTGCGGTCGATGGGTTGGCCAGCCGCGGTGCCGAAGCGCTCATCCTGACGATTGATTCGATCACTTCCCGCGGTTTGCCGGCGGTGGTCGCGACCGCGGGCGAGAACCTGATGCCAGTGTATTATCCCAGCCTCGGCGGCGTCTTGAGCGATGCGATGATCAGCGCCGGCTATTTTCATCAGGAGGCGCAGGGCATCATCACGGGGCTCAAGCTGGTCGCCTGGCTGCGCGGCGAACTGGATATCGCCACCACCGCCATTGATGTGCTGAGCGGCGACGGCGTTGGCGTCAACCTGCTCGCGGCCGACTCCCTGGACATGGAGATCGCCAGCGAGATTCTGGAGCGGGCTGATGTCATCGTAGGCGAAGAAGGCCAAACCGTGTCTGAACGGGCTGCGCAAGCTGTGGCGGCGGTGCGGGCGATTGCAACAGGACCCGAGCGGGAAGCGGCGGCGCGCATCTATCTGGACTCGCTGCATTGCACAGACGAAATGATCGCTGAGCAGCGGGCTGCGCTGGACGCGGAAGACGGATAGACGGCGAATCCGGCCTGTCAGGCTAAAGCCGGGATGGGCGGTTGGCTGCAATCGCCCGCAGTTTCAGTCCAGCGCCGGCTTGCGCGGTTTCGTCAAAATGATCAACTGCGCCGAACTGCCCGCCAGCTGGACGACGGGCGCATCGTCCATCAAGCCATTTTCGCCGAAGCAGCCGTGCAAGTCGCTGCTGCCGGAGAGCTGGCCCGCCTGCCCGGTCAAGCGATACAAGAGGCGAATCAAGCTGCGCAGCGGTCCGCGTCCGCACAACTCGCCAGCCACTACGATGCATGCGGAAGCGCCAGGCTGCAAGACACGCCCCAACTCATAGAGTGTCTGGCGATGGAAGATGAAGGCGGTGGGAAAGGCGCAGACGACTGCCGCGACCGCCCCAGCTGGCAGAGGCAGGCAGGTGGCATCGCCACGAACGAGATTGGCACTCAGCCCAGCGCGCCGCAATTTTTTCTGCGCCAGTCTGTTCATGCTCGGCGACAAATCCAGCGCAAGGCTGTGATAGCCAGCATGCTGCAAGTCGATTTGCATGTCGCCTGTGCCATGCGCCAGTTCCAGCACTATGCCGGCCTCGGGCGGCGGCAAGAATCGCATCGCGCTGCGCTGCCAAGCCCGCCAGTGCCCCAGCGAAATTGCCCGACTGACATGATCATAGCTGAAGGCGCACTGGTTGTAGAGCAGGTGAAAGCCAAAACGCCACAGCCTGGTCAGCATTGCTGGAGCGCTGCGAGGGTCGTTTCGGGATGGTCGGTGATGATGCTGTTGACGCCCAGCGCCGCCAGCTGGCATGCGCGCAGAGGATCATTGACTGTCCAGACATTGACCAGGCAGCCCAGCTCGCGCGCCGACTGCATGAAATCCGCGTCGACCTGTTCGTGCCAGGGATGCAGCGCAGCGCAGAAACTCGCCATATCAGCGAGCTGCGACTGGCTTGCAAATCCGAACAAGCAGCACAGCGGCACATCTGTCAGCGGTCGCAGGCGGCGCAGCACATCCGCATCAAAAGATGAAATCAGGGCGCGCGCTTCCATTTGGTGGTGGCGGATGCAGTCGACGACCGCGTTTTCGATGCCTGCCGCGCTGGACTTGATTTCCACATTGATCAGCAGCTTGCCCCCGACAGCAGAGAATACTTCGTCCAGCGTGGGGATGCGCTCGCCGGCGAATTCAGACGAGAACCAGCCGCCGGCATCCAGTTTTTGCAGTTGCGCCAGCGTCATGTCGGCAACCGCGCCCGCCCCATCGGTGGTGGATTCGACTGTGAAATCGTGAATGACGACCAGTTGCCCATCGCGCGTCAAATGCACATCCAGCTCGATGCCGTGCGCGCCTTGCTGCGCCGCCAGTTCAAATGCCGCCAGCGTGTTTTGTGGCGCAACTGCCGAAGCGCCGCGATGCCCGAATACCAGCGTTTCGCCGGTGGTCATGAAGTCAGACGCGAATCTGGATCTCGCCATTTTCAATCCTCGCTTCGTACCAGGGCACATCAATCTCGGCGGGGCTGCGCGTGGCTGCGCCGCTGCGAATATCGAAGCGTCCGCCATGCCGCGGGCATTCGATTTCCCAGTCGACCAGTTTGCTGGGGCGGTCGTCGCGGTCGAAAGCGAGCGTATTGCCATCGTGCGTGCACAGGTCTTCAATGGCATAGATCTTGCCGCCGACATTGAATACGGCGATCCAGCGATTGTCGACGCCGAATACCTCGCGCTGCCCGGGCGCGATCTCGTTTGCCGCGCAAAGCGTAATCCATTTCTTCATCAGGCGTCCTCGATCAGCGACCATTCTTCGCTGCCGGTCGAACCGAAAGCGCCGACCACCAGCGCCTTCAGCGGCAACAAGGCGCACTTGACCCTATTGATGCTCAAGGGCAAGCCAATCGCATCCAGCAGCAGCTGTTTGTCAATGCGCCGCGCTTCGTCCAGCGACATGCCCAGCAGTTCCTCGCCAAACATGGAAGCGGACGCCAGACAGATCGCGCAGCCTTCGCCATCCCAGCCGACCGCTGTAATGCGCCCCGACTCGTCCAGAGTCAGCGTCAGACGCAGCCGGTCGCCACACAGCGAGTTTTCTTCTTCGTGGTCGAAGTCGTTGGGAAGCAGCAGCCCCCAGTTGCGCTGGTTGCGGGCGTGGTCGAGGATAAGTTCGCGAGCCAGGTCGTCCACAGCGCTCAGCCGATGATCTTGGCTTCGATCTCGTCCATCAGGCGCTGGCGGACGCGCTCGAATGGCACGCGCTGCAGCAGTTCGTCGAAGAACCCTTCGATGATCATCAGCTGGGCTTGCGGGCGGGTGATGCCGCGGCTCATCAGGTAATAGATCGGTTCATCTTCCAGCGTGCCAAAGGTGGCGGCGTGCGAACAAGCCACATCATCGGCTTCGATCTCCAAGCCCGGGATGCTGTCCATGCGCGCGGTGTCGCTGAGCATGAGATTGCGGCAGACCTGATAGCCGTCAATGCGCTGCATCTGCGGCAGCGACTTGATCATGCCTTGCCAGAGCGTGCGGGCATTGTCGCGGGCCGCGCCTTTGAAGAGCAAATCGGTATTGGTCAGCGGCGCATTGTGATTCTGCTGCGTGTCCAGGTCGAAGAATTGGTCGCGGTCGGCGAAAAAGAAGCCGCTTACACGCGCATTCGCTCCCGCGCCCACCGCATCCACCTCAATGAAGGCTTTGGTCAGGCGGCTGCCCATCACGCCATTCACCCAATCCAACTGGGCATCGCGCCCGACTATGCCGCGCTGATGGCTGAATTCGAAGGTCTCGCGATTCCAGTCTTGCAGCGATACATAGCGCAAGTTGCCCGCAGCGCCAACGATGAGCTCGGTCGCGCCGATGTAGGCTGATTGGCTCGCCTGGTCATCGCTGGCATATTCGACTTGCATGGTGGCCTGGGCGTTGTCTTCCAGCACGACCAGCACATGGCCCAGCGCCGTGCCGGCCGCGGTGTTGAAGCAGACGACATGCAGCGGCAGCTCGGCGACGATGTTGCGCGGCACATGCACAAAGACGCCATAATCCCACAGCGCCGCGTGCAACGCCGCGAACTTGCCATCGGCTGGCTGCACAGCCCGCGTCATCAGATGCTGCTTCACCAGCGCCTCGTGTTCAGTTACCGCGCTGCGCAAATCTGTGAAGACCACGCCTTGGCGCGCCAAAGCGCCCGCAAGCTGATAATGCACGAGTTTGCCATCGACAAAGACCAGCAAGCCACCTTGTTCAGCGCCGGTCAGCGGTTCGAGGTTCTTGGCTGGCACGGCATCGGCTGTTGCGCCATTGGCATTTATCATGCGCTCGGCTTCATTCCAGCGTATGTGCCGATAATCGGTGCGCCGCCACTCCTCTTCCAGTTGGGGCATGGGCATCGATTCGTAAGTTTGCCACGCTTCCAGCCGCCGTTCGCGCAGCCAGGCCGGTTCGTCATGCGCGCTGCTGAGCGCCTCGACCTGCGCGCGCGAATAATTGGGCGCTTGTGGCGTGGACGAACGTCTGCGTATAACTGCCACTGGTGTTCTCCTGTGTTTGCTTTGACAGCCCGGCTAGCCGATCGAGCCTTCCAGCTGGATCTGGATCAAGCGGTTCAACTCCAGCGCGTATTCCATGGGCAGCTCTTTCACGAGCGGCTCCAGGAAGCCATTGACGATCATGGCATTGGCTTCGTCTTCGCCAAGGCCGCGGCTCATCAGATAGAAAAGCTGGTCTTCGCCGACCTTGCTGACCGATGCTTCATGGCCCATGGCGACATCTTTGGCATCAATCTCGATGGTCGGGTAGGTGTCGGAGCGGCTGAAATCGTCCAGCAGCAGGGCATCACAAACAACATTGCTTTTGCTGCTGCGCGCGGCTTCATCGATCTTCAACAGCCCGCGATAGCTGGCTCGCCCGCCGTCCTTGCTGATGGACTTGCTGATGATCTGGCTGGTGGTGTTGGGCGCGAGGTGCGTGATTTTCGCCCCGGCGTCCTGATGCTGCCCATTGCCGGCGAAAGCGATCGAAAGCACCTCGCCATGCGCGCCATCGCCACGCAAGATGACAGCCGGGTATTTCATGGTCAGGCGGCTGCCCAGATTGCCATCGACCCACTCCATGGTGGCGTCTTCTTCGGCGACCGCGCGCTTGGTGACCAGGTTGTAGACATTGTTCGACCAATTCTGGATGGTGGTGTATCGGCAGCGTCCGCCCTTCTTGACGATGATCTCGACGACGGCGCTGTGCAGGCTGTCGCTGCTGTAGATGGGCGCGGTGCAGCCTTCGACATAGTGCACATAAGCGCCTTCGTCGACGATGATCAGCGTGCGCTCGAATTGTCCCATGTTCTGCGTATTGATGCGGAAGTAGGCTTGCAGCGGCATCTCGACCTCGACGCCCGGCGGAACATAGATAAAGCTGCCGCCCGACCAAACCGCCGTGTTCAACGCCGCAAACTTGTTGTCGTTGCTGGGTATGACCGTGCTGAAGTACTCGCGCACAATGTCTTCGTGTTCGCGCAAGCCGCTGTCCATATCCAGGAAGATGACGCCCTGCTCTTCCAGGTTTTCCTGGATTTTGTGGTAGACCGATTCGCTATCGTACTGCGCGCTGACGCCGTGCAGAAATTTCTGTTCCGCTTCGGGGATGCCCAGCTTGTCGAAAGTCTCTTTGATTTCGGCGGGCACTTCGTCCCAGTCCTGCTCGGTCTTGTCGGTGGCGCGGACATAGTAGTAGATGTCGTCATAGTCGATCTGGTTGAGATCGCCACCCCATTGCGGCGTCGGCTTGTCCAAGAAGATATGGTAGGCTTCGACGCGCCGGTCGGTCATCCACTGCGGCTCGTCTTTCATCGCGCTGATTTGCCGCACGATTTCTTCGTTCACGCCCTTCTGGCTCTTGAATGCGTAATCGACATCGTCGTCATGGAAGCCGTATTTCTCGGCATAGCTCAAGCCGACTTCCTTGAGGGCTTCTTCTTCGTTCGTCAGCTGTTTCTCGCTCTGGACTACATCTAGCATATCAGGCTCCTTGTAGGTTTAGGCTGTATCGAGCGCGGCATGCTCCTCGCGGATCCACTCGTAGCCTTTTTCTTCGAGCGTCAGCGCCAGTTCGGGTCCGCCGCTTTGCACGATGCGCCCGGCGAACATCACATGCACATGATCTGGCTTGATGTAATCAAGCATGCGCTGATAGTGGGTGATGACCAGCGCGCCCATATCGGGACCTGTCAGCGAGTTGACGCCATCAGCCACGATGCGCAGGGCGTCGATATCCAGCCCGGAGTCGGTCTCGTCCAACACGGCGATGCGCGGCTCGAGCACAGCCATTTGCAAGACCTCGGCCCGTTTCTTTTCGCCACCGCTGAACCCTTCGTTGAGGTAGCGGCCGGCAAAGGCGTGGTCGATATGCAGCTGCGACATCTTTTGGCGCATCATGCGGGCGAAGCGCGGGATGGGGATGCCTTTGCTTTCGGGGTCGTCGGCTTTCATGCGCGCGTTGATGGCATGGCGCAGGAAGTTGCCCAGCGTCACGCCGGGGATGGCCACGGGATACTGGAAAGCCAGGAACAAGCCAGCCCGGCTGCGTTCGTCCGGCTCCATCTCCAGCACATCTTCGCCGTCCAGCAGCACTTCGCCAGCGGTAACTTCGTAGGCGGGATTGCCCATCAGCACATTCGCTAACGTGCTCTTGCCCGAGCCGTTGGGACCCATCAGCGCGTGAATCTCGCCCTGGCGCACAATCAGGTCTACGCCGCGCAGGATCGGGCTTTCGTCGCCGTCCACGCAGGCGTGCAAGTCGCGTATCTCCAGTGTTACACCCATTCGCGGCAGTTCTCCTCTCGCAAGGGATTTAATGTCGGTTAAATTGACTTTGTAACCGACCACAATTCTCATGCAGTGTAGCAGTGCGGCGGCGCATTGTCAATACAGGGAGCGGCGAGGAGGCAAGATGTCCGCCATCCCGCGATAGAAGCGTGTTAGAAGTGGCTGGGCAGCTTCTCCTGCAGGCGGCAAATTGACAGGGGCGCGCGGCTGTATTATGCTAGGCTCAATCCGGCAGCGACCAAAAGGGACGGGCTGATGACAGACAAAGAAGCGGGACTCTACGAAGCGATGCGAGCGGTGATCGACCCTGAGATCGGCATGAACATCATTGAACTGGGTTTGGTGCGCGGTGTGGAATTTGATGACGAAAGCGCCCATGTCAATATGATCATGACCACGCCCTTCTGTCCGTATGCCCCGCAGCTTTTGGAGCAGACCCGCCGCGCCGCGCAAGACTACCTGGGCGTCCCCACGACCATCGAGATGGGCATGGAAATGTGGGATCCCAGCATGATGGAAGAAGGCGCCGCCAGTGATTGGGGGCTCTTCTAGCGCGCTAGATGCGGTGATTGCGGATCCACTCCAGCGGGTCGATGTAATTCTTCATCAGCGAGCCAAAGTTCAATTTCGGCCAGTTGCCAGGCTGCCGTTCCAAAATGGTGGTCGCGCTTAGGTCAAAGTGCAGATGCGGCACGAAGCGCCCAAAAGCATCGCTGATCTCGCAGATGCGCTGTCCGCGCGCCACCCGTTCGCCCACCCGCACGCGAATCTGCTGTACATGGCCATAGCGGCTGTATAGCACCCTGCCCGAAGGCTCATAGAGCGGATCGTGGCGAATGACGACCACATTGCCCCAGACTGCCAGAGAAGCCGCGAAAGTCACAATGCCGCTGGCGCAGGCGTAACAAGCCATGCCCTTGTCTTCGTAGGGACTGCCAAAGTTCAGGTCTGCGCCCGTGTGATACGCTTCGCTGGGCGTGCCGCGAAAATATAGCCTGCCGAAAGGCGTGGCATCGCGCCAGCCAGGGGGCCAAAGCGTATCGCCGCGGCGCTGCTGGCTGGTGCCAACCGGCGAATCGTAGCCATCGGCGACATGCACGCCATTGATGATCGACGGTCGCCTTTCGCGAGTCGGGTCGGGCGCAGGCAAATAGCCGATGGGCGTGGTCACGATGCGGCGAAAACGGATGGCGTCGAAAGCGATGAACTTGCCCTGCTCGCCGGTTACATCATTGAGGAAGACGCGCCCGGCATTGTCTTGCCCGCGGTCGAGGTCGAAGATGCCCAGCGACACCCAGGTGTTGCGATGCTGGCGCTGGTTGATGTCGATGACTACTTCGCTGGCAGCGCCGACCACGCCATGCACCTTGTAGCGCGCGCGGGTGGTGGTGGCGCGGCGGTTGGGCACGAACACTGCCACTTCGTAGAGACCGTTCTGGGGCAGCTTTTGACGCCATTCTGCCCAGACTTTGCTGGTGCGCTCCTCCGTTCCCACATACAAATACTCCCAGCCCCACATGTTTTCGCGGGCGCTGAACTCGGCTTTGCCCGTGTATGTCCCGCTGCGAAAACCCGACTTGGTGGGCAGGATGATGACTTCGTCGGCGAAATTTTCGCGGGGTGGCGGGTCTGGCTCGGCCGGCGATGTTTGCAGCTCAATGGGACGGTCGACCGCCTGCCAGCGCGCGATCGTGCCATATCGCCACCAGCTCAAGCCTTTCGCGCCGTACACCTGGGTGGCCAGGGTGTGCGCTTCGATCTGCTCTTGCGTGGCCGCGCCGCCGGGAAAAGCCGGGATGATCGGTTTGTTGTATCCGCCCCAGGTCGTCCACAGCGATTTCAGCGCGTCTTCCGGCGACTTGCGAAAGATCTGCCAGTAGGTTTGTGGGTGGATGCTGTCGACAAACGGGCTCCATTCGTGCGGGAAGACGGTATGGTATTGTTGTGGGCGCGGGTCGACGCTCATGCCGATATGGAAGCGCGTTCCCAAGCCCCGCCGCAGCATCAGCATGAAGGGACGCACGGCCCCGGCGCCGCCTTGCCAATAGTTGCCCTTCTCGCGCTCGATATCCAGGATCAGCGACTGCACGCCCGCCCGCGAACAGGCTTCAATGATGACGCGCGCCTCCGCCTCAACGCGCAAGCCATGCGGCACGCACCAGGCATGAAACTCAAAGCCGGCGCTATGACAAGCTGCCACCCACCGGTCGATGCTCGCGCGCCCGCGGATAGCCAAGGCGCCGCTGTCATATTCGCCCATCCAGTGCGTACCATCGGTGACCTTGACCCAGATTTGGGTGACTTCCGGGGCTTTGGCGCGGATATCGGCCAGCAAATCGGCGATGCTGCTTTGCGGGACGGCCAAGCCTTTCCAATGCCAGATCGCGACCTTGCCATCGTAGGGCGTCTTTGGATGCGGAGACGGCTGCGCGCCAATCGCCGGGGCAAACTCGACATAACCAGCGAAAAGCCAGCCTTTCAAGCCGCCTTTTTCCACCCAGACCCAGTTGTCGCTTGTGCGCGTGTCGGGATAATGCACGAGCAGGGTATTGTCCAGGATGTCGCCGATATCAGCGTAACTTGTGCCTGGCCCGCGGCGGATATTGCTCAGCGCATAATGCGTCTGCGCCACCGCCACCACGCCTTCGCCAGCGTCTTCGGGCTTCGCCACGAATCGGTTTTCGCTCATGCCCCGCCCTTCTCTCAGCTGTCAATCACTGCTGCCCGCGCCGATTGCCTCGCGCGCACCAGGCAGTATACCCGAATCCGCCAATTCGACTCCGCGAATCGGCAGCGCGCAGCCGAATAACCAGCCGCAATTTGCGCATAAATTGCCACAAAAAAGCCGCCACATGGCGACTATTTAGTGCTTTATATGAGGTCGATATCGTTGCTTTTATGCCAGCGAGCGCGCCGCCGCCAGAGCCGCGTCATAGTCGACCTCGTCACCGATGACCCCCACATATTCGGCGTGGCGCAGCACATTGTTGCGGTCCAGCACAAAGACAGCGCGCTGGCAGATGCGCCATTCTGTATCGTGCACGCCATAATCATCCGCGAATTGCATATCGCGCTGCGTCGTCAAAGTCTCGGTATTTTCGATGCCTTCAGCGCCACAAAAGCGCCCCAAAGCAAAAGGCATATCGGCGCTGACTGTCAGCACGACAGCGTCGTTCAGCCCGGCGGCTTCTTTGTTGAAGCGGCGCGTTTGCATGGCGCAGACGCCGGTGTCGATAGAAGGGATGACGCTGATGACCTTGACCTTGCCGGCATAATCCGCCAGCGAGCGGCTGCTGAGGTCGTTGGCGACCAGGTTAAAATCCGGCGCTGTCGAGCCTGTCGCGAGCATTTCATTTTGTATGGGATGTTCGTTGTCTCCGACCATCATGCCTTTGCGCGCCATGCGAGGTCTCCTTTTTTGATTTTCACAATTTCATGTTGCCATTGTGCCACAATGAACACAGAGAGTATAATCATGGCAGACTGTGTGGCAAGATGATAGTTCAGGGACAGGGGTGGAGCATGTCGCGCAAATGGATAGTAAGCGGGCTGGTAATCGCGCTGGCGGTGGTGGCGCTGGCGATAACGCAGCCTTGGCTTTACTTTGTCAATCGCGAGGTCGATGAAGCGTTCCCCGGCTTGACCCAAGCCCAGCGTGATGCCATCGACGCCATGCCAGACGCGGAGAAGCAGATGCTGCTGGACATGGCGAAGGACAACCGCGAGATGGCGGCGCAGACAGCCCTTGCCCAGATGGAAGAAGGCAGCGTCGTGCCCGATGCGGAACAAGCCATGCCGCCAGAAATGCCAGCCGACCCCGTCGAACAAGCCAGCGGCGAATTCATCCACATCGACCCCATCCACGGCGCTGACGGCTTTGCGAAGATTTATGCCCTGCCCGATGGCAGACAGTTCCTGCGCTTCGAGAACTTCAGCTCCAAGAATGGCCCAGATCTGCATGTGTATCTATCGGCGGAATACCCGACCACGACATTCGCTGGTTTGGGTGAAGAGCCGCTGCATCTGGGCGCGTTGAAAGGCAATATCGGCAGCCAGAATTACGAGATACCGGCGGGTACTAATCTGGCGCGCTTCCAAAGCGTCGTCATCTATTGCAGGCCATTCCGCGTTATCTTCAGCTCGGCAAAGCTGGCATACGGCTAGTCAAAATCGCGATACCGCCACTCGCCGCCGACCATCGTGCCCAGGACCTGCAAGTCGGGGATCTCGTCCGCTGGCACGCGCGTGATATCGCGGTCAAGCGCGACCAGATCAGCAAGGTAGCCGGCGCTCAGCATGCCCAGGCGGTCTTCCATCTCAGCAGCATAGGCGGGACCTTGCGTATAGCCCAGCAGCGCCTCGCGCAGGCTGATGCGCGCTTCGGGATGCCAGCCGCCAGCCGGTTCGCCATTGCGCTGGCGAGTAACCGCAGCATGAATCCCCAAAAGCGGATCGAGCGGCTCGACAGGCGCATCCGAACCAAAAGCGACGCGCGCGCCAAGATCCAGCTGCAAGCGCGGATTGTATGACCACTTGGTGCGCTCGCCCCAATAGCGGTCGGCGGTGATCATGTCGGAGGTGGCGTGGATTGGCTGCATGGAGGCGATGACATCCAGCTCCGCCAGCCGATGCGCATCCTGGGGATGGATGATTTGCACATGCTCAATGCGGTGGCGGCGGCTGGCAGGCGCTTCTCCTCGCGAGGCTTCTTGCTGGCGCGCGATCTGCAGCACATCCAGCACATCGTGCACCGCCTTGTCGCCGATGGCATGAATGCTGGCGGGCAAGCCACTGGCGCTGGCCCGGCAGACATAGTCGACCATTTCTTCTTTTTCGACCAGCGCCATGCCGGTATTCCAATCTTCGCCGGCATAGGCTTCGAACATGAGCGCGGTCTTTGGTCCCAGCGCCCCATCCGCAAACAGCTTCAATGCGCCGATGCGAATCCAGTCATCGCCAAAGTTGCGGCGCAGCCCGGTCTCGAGCGCCGCATCCAGCCAGCGCTGATTGATCTGCTTTACGACGCGCAGGCACAAATCGCCGCGTTCCCGCAATATCTGCAGCGCCACCAGGCACGACGGGTCATCAAAGTCGTGAATCATGGTGAGACCGCGCCGCAAAGCATGGTCTTGCGCAGCCTGCATCATATCGGCCAGTTGTTCGGGCGTTGGCGCGGGCACTTGATCGCCCACGATATCCATGGCGGTCTCCAGCAAGATGCCCGTGGCCGCGCCCCGTTCATCGCGCAGGATCTCGCCGCCTGCGGGGTCGGGCGTTGAATCCTTGACGCCAGCGACAGCAAGCGCGCGCGAATTCACCCAAGCGGCATGTCCGCTCTTGGCAGACAGATAGACGGGGTTGTGCGGCGCGACCGCGTCCAGATCGGCGCAGGTGGGGAAGGCGCGATCATCCCACAAATCCTGCGCCCAGCCCTGCCCGGTGATCCATTCGCCAGCCGGCGTCTGCTGCGCGCGCTTGAATACCGTTCCAGCGCAGTCGGCTTTGCCTGGGCAGCTCGAAGACATTGACCGAGCGCATTGATTGCGCCTGCGCCTGCCAATGCAAGTGGGCATCGGTGAGCCCCGGCAGCACAGTCTTGCCGTCCAGGTCAATCGTCGTCGTGCCGCGCCCAGCCAGCCGCGCGATCTCTGCGTCATCGCCCACAGCGACCAGCCGGCCATAGCTGATCGCCACGGCGCTGGCGCGAGGGCGGGCATCGTCCAGCGTGATGATGTTGCCATTGAGCAGAAGCGACTGAATCATGCTTGCATCCTGTTTAACTCGCGTTCAATTTCTTCGGCTGTCGGCGCGCTTTCCAGGCTGGCGCGGGTGACGGAATAGGCTGCCAGCCGTCCAGCCAGGCGCACAGCCGCCGACACATCGCCGTCAAGCCGCTGCAAGCTTCCCAGCAGCGCCGCCGCGAAGACATCGCCAGCGCCAGTCAAGTCGCGCGCGGTTACTTCCAGGCTTTCATAGCGCATTTCGCCGCCAGCATGATAATAAGTGCCGCCAGCGCGCCCGTTGGTCACCACCAAATGCTGGCAGACGCGGCGCATCTCGTCGGTCAGCTGCGGATAGAGGCGGATGTCTTCTTCGCTGTAGACGACGATATCAATCTGCCGCAGCGCATCGGCATCAAACCAGCGCCGAAATTTGACCAGACCATCGGCATCCCAGCGCCGCAGCATGCCTTGCAGCGTCAGCATCTTGATCGCATCGGGGAAGCGGCTTGCCAATTCCAGCGGATCGATCTCGGCGGCCAGCGGCCCCATATGCAGGTAAGGCGCATCCGTCCAACCGACTGACACATGGTCGTAACGCAAAGGCTTGGCAGTAGCGCGCACGAATTGCTGGCGTCCGGCTTCGGAATAGACATTTTCATAGGTCAATGAGTTTTGGGCGGGCAAGCTGACCAGGTCGGCGTGCGGCAGCAAGCGCCCCAGCAAAGTCTCGTCATAGGCTGCGCTGGTCAGCACGCCGACTCGGTGTCCAAAAGCGGCATAAGTCGGCGCGGCATAGGCGACGGTGCCGCCCAGCATGCGCCCCCCCGGCACCAGATCGACGGTCAAGTGTCCGATAGTCAGGACATCTATTGGAGACGGCATGGCTGCTGCGCGCCGGTGGGCTAGTTGGGCACGATGGTGACTTTGCGCGCGCGGCCTTCGCCAATGCTCTGCGTGCTCACATCTTCGCGGTTGCGCAGGGTCAGATGAATAATGCGGCGTTCGCTGGGCTGCATCGGCTCGAGCGTGATGGTGCGGCCTTGCTGGACAGCTTGCTTCGCCATGCGGTTGGCCAGTCCGCGCAGTCGGTTGGAGCGGCCTGTCTTGTAGCCTTCGGCATCGACGATGATATTGGCGCGTCGTTCCAGTCGGCGGCTGCAGATCAAGCGCAGGATATGCTGCAGGGAAGCCAGCGTTTCTCCGCGCCGCCCGATCAGCCGGCTGATGCGCTCGCCGGTGATATTCATCATCCAGTGCGGCTCTTCGCCCTCAACCTCTTCGCTGCGTTTTATATTGATTTGCGCGTCAATGCGCATGCGGGTCAGCAGCTCTTCCAGCACTTCCACCCCAACAGTCGCGTCTTCGTCAAGCTCGACATCGGCGACCACGGTGATCACGCCGGCGGCCAGCTCTTTGTCGGGGGTTCGGCCGTATTCCTGGTCGAATTCCATCGTCCAGGTCTTGGGGATAGCCTTCGGGTTCTGGAGCTTTGCGCTGCCCGATGAGCACCAGACGCACCCGCGCCTCGCGAGCGCCAAAGCCGAACAAGCCGGTGTTCGGCTCTTCCAGCACTTCCACCATGACATCGGCGGGAGCGGCATTGAGCTGAGACAAGCCCTTGCTGATGGCTGCGTCTACGGAGTTGGCGGTGACTTCAATCATCTCCATCGTTCGTTCCTTTGCGTTGGCTGCGCAAGTCGCGCTTATTTTGTGCGCGGCTTTTTCTTTTTTCTGCGGCGCGGCTTTTTCGCGGGCGCTTTGTCCGCATCGTCATCCAGCTGCACAGACACGACAGGCGCGTCGTCCTTCTTGCCGCCGAAGATTTTCTCCAGCGCGCGCTTGCCCTGCGGGCTGTATTGCACCATGCCGATCAGGTTGGACGTGACGAAATAGAGCGACAAGCCTACCGAAAACGACAGCGAGAAGAAGCCGAACATGATGGGCATGATGGTCGTCATGCTCTTGGTCATGGCGGCTGCCTGCCCACCGCCGATTGCTGTCTTCTTCTTCATCATCGTCTTTTTTGCCGGACTTCTGCCCGGTCATGGACATGGTCAGTTTCTGCTGCGCCCAGGTGGTGATCAACACCAGCAGGGCAGCGCCAGGGCATAAGGGGGATTTTCTGTCGGCGCGAGCGTCAAATCCAAAGTCGGCAGCAAGTCTGTCAACTGCGGGATGGGCGACCACATGCGCTGCAGCGGGATCAAAGAATCCAGACCCGGGATGAGCAGCCGCTCGGACAAATCGACCAACTGGAACGGCGTGGCAGCCAGCGCGAAGAAGATCGCCTGATACAAGCCGATCAAAATGGGAAACTGGATCAACATGGGGAAGCAGCCGCCAACGGGATTGACCTTGTTTTCCCGATACAGCTTCATCTGCGCCTGCGACATTTTCTCTTTGTCGTTCTTGTATTTCTCTTGCAGTTTCTTGAGCTGCGGCTGGACTTGCTGCATGCGGCGAGACGACTCTTGCTGCTTGGCAAAGAGGGGCCATGTCAGCACGCGGATGATGACCGTCAGCACGATGATAGCCAGGACGATATCCTGGTTCAGCGCCGAATAGAGCCAAGCCAGTATGGTGACAAAGGGGTTAAGAATCAGATCCCACATGCGGTCAAGCTCCTGTAATGGCTCAGCGCGGGTAGACCCAGGTTTGACGCCCGTCGATGCCGAAAGCGATCAACAAACGGCCATCGTGCACCGAGGTGACCAGCAGCAGCGGTTCGTCAATGTCCAGCGTTTCGCTCGGCTCCAGCAGCAGCATATCGCCCAGCAGCTCGGGGCGGTCGTCAATTTCGCGGGCATTAATGAGCGCGCCGTCATATCGGTCCAGCCAATAAACCTTGCCATCGCGCGAGGCGACCACAACGCGGTCTTGCGCCACCAGCGGACCAGCCCGAATGCCGCGCTCGGCGATCTGCTGCGACCAGCGAAAAGCCAAGTCCGCTTCCGTATCCAGCGCATGCACATAGCCGCTTAGATCAGCCAGATAAACGATGCCGGCTTCGTCGATGGCTGGCGTGCCCCAGACCCAGTTCTGGGTGTCATAGCTGTTGAGAATCTCGCCATCCAGCGAAATCTTGAAGAAGCGCTTATTGAAGCTGCCGACATAAAGGCGATCGTTGGCCAGCAGCGGCGTGGAGGCGATACCGCCGCCAAGGTCGACCGTCCAGCGGATGTGGCCCGTGTCTCGCTCAACCGCGTACAAGTAATGGTCGAGCGAGGGGAAAATGAGGTTGTCGCCCACCAGCAGCGGCTTCGCCCAGACGCCTTCGTCGGTGTTGACTCGCCACAATTCTCGAAGACCGTCCATTTCATAGGCAGCAAGCCCGCCATCCTGGAAGGGCACATAGAGCACGCCGTCCGCCGCGAGCATGCTGGCGACGACTTTGCCTTCAATAGGAATCGCGCGCTTCAGCTCGACCACCACCGAATCGACGCGCAGCAGGCGGCTGTTGTTGTCGGCGATAAGCAGGGTTTCGTCATCGATTGGGATAGGCTGGGCATAGAATTGCCCGCCGCCATTGTCCGAGCCGCGGAATACCCAGCTGCGCGGGTTGTCGTCGTTGTCGCGCAGGGGTTGTCCATTGACCGGGTTGAGCAAGCGCGCCGGCAAGCCATTGGACGGAGTCAGCAGCGCCACATCGTTGTTGTATGCCAGCGCAATATGCTGCTCGCCATTCAGGTCAATCAAGCCGATCGAAGGCCAACTGACGCCGATGCGCCCGCCGACGCAGGCGGTCAAACTCATCATGCACAGCAGCAACAGCGCCAGACGCAGGATTTTGGAGGTCTTCAAGCTTCACTCCTTGGGCGGGACAGGGTCATAACCGCCAGGGTGCAAGGGATGGCAGCGACAGATACGCCGCAAGCCCATCCAGCTGCCCTTGATAGGACCGTACATTTCGATCGCCTCGTACGCATACATCGAGCAGGTCGGCGTAAAGCGACAGGCCGACGGCAGAAATGGCGAGATAAGTCGCTTGTATCCGCCGATCGCTCGCAACAGAAGCCACTTCAAGCGGTCACCCGGGCTCTACCAGCCGCGCTTGCAAGAACAGTTGCCTGATTATACGCTGCAACTCAACAAAAGGTTGCCGCAAGACCGCCCGCCGCGGCAGCAGCACAATATCAAAGCCTTGACGCAAATCTTTGTGCAGCGCCATGAGCAGCGCGCGCAGCCGCCGTTTGATGCGATTGCGCTCGACAGCCATGCCCAGCCGTCCGCCAGCCACGATGCCATAGCGGTTGTGCGCCAGAGAATTCTCGCAGAGGCTCAATCGCAATAGAGGATGGCGGTATAGCCTGCCCTGTCGCCGGACACGCGAGAAATCCGCCGGTCGCCGCAGCCGTAAAGCGCGTTTCATCGCTTAGCTGGCGTTCCAGTTCACCTTCTTGACATGGTTCGGTGTAACCGCCAACTGGTGGCGACCACGCTGACGCCGCGCCTTCAGCACATTGCGCCCGGAGCGCGTGCTCATGCGCTTGCGAAAGCCATGCACTCTTTTTCGCCGGCGAACCTTGGGCTGCCAGGTACGCTTGGTTGACATCCGTTCAGCCTTTTTCTACTCACTCTTTCAGACTTGCGCGCAGTATAGTCCAGCGCCGCAGACAGGTCAAGCGCGGTTTGCTGACACTGTGCGTTGCCACCTTGATGACGCCAGAATCTGCAGACGCGCAACATGCGCTTGACGATGCGCGCTCGGGTGGCTAGGATAGCGGCTGCAACCGGCAGATTGGGGAGGTGGCGCGCCGTGCTGCCAGCACATCATTGGGCGTATGACTTCGCTATCGGCACTGATGATATTGAAAGCATCACCAACCTGCTGCTTGAAAATGAAACCCCCCTGACCGCTATCGAGTTGGCGACCGCCATCGTCAAGAAACGCGAGAACGAAACCCGCCGCCAACTCAAGAAGCAATACGAAGGCACGAAGCTCTACCGCCCCGCCGACAGCTATCAGATTGGCGATCGACTGACCTTTGCCGCGCTGGACTATGCCACCGGGCATGTCGTCAACCTGCGCAGCGGCACCAGCGCAGATTTCAGCTCTATTCATGTTGCGACTGTGGAGTTTGACGAAGCCAGCCGCCAGCCGAAGGGCGCGCGCGAATTTGTCGTGCAATTCCCAGGCGACCACCCGCTCAACAACTCGCGGCGCAACAGCCATCCCAGCCAGCTGAAAGCCGACTACACGCTGGAAGACATCATTCGCGATCCGGATACGACCATAGTCGAGCAGGTGAACGACTCACTCAAGCGCAATCCAGATCTCGCGCGCATCGCTGGCACCTGGTTCGTGCGCGAGCTGATAGTGGAAGTCGATATCGGGCATCTGCATCTGGCCGAGGCGGTGCTGGATATGCATGCTGGCGAACCGCTAAGCCCCCGGCAGATCTTGTCAGAGATCGGCGGTCTGGGCGATATGCCCGCTCCCTTGCAGATATTTTCGCTGAATTACGCGATGAATCAGGACGAGCGCTTCGACGAGGTGGGGCCAGCCGGGCAAGTGCTTTGGCATCTCAAATCGCTGCTGCCGCGCATGGTCTTGCAAGTGCCGGCGATTTTGCAATATGCGCCGCAGGAATACGACCGCCGCCAACTGACGCGGGAGATGCTGCAGCTCGAATATGACCTGGATGACGAGCATTCGCCGCTGACATCGCCGCGCCCGGAAGACGAAGTCAGCATCACTTTGATCTATCCGCATCGGCGCGTCGGCACGCTGCCCATCAATTCCGAAACCCGGCACATCTTCCCCGATGCCAAGACGCCGCGCATCGCCGTCACGCTCATCGACCTGCTGGACAAAAGCGAATATCGCTGCTGGGTGGTGCACGAACACAAATATGTGTTTGGTTTGTCGCCGCTGTATCAGAAGCATCATCTGCCGGTCGGCGCGTATGCGTATCTCAATCGCACAGACGACCCCGCTCGCATCGAAATCGAATTTGACAGCTATCGACCGCGCACCGAGTGGATCCCGCTGGCTAATCGCACAGAAGACGACCGACTGCGCTTCCAGACCGCCAAACGGGCTGTTGGCGCGGATTATGACGAAATGATCATCGTGGGCGTTGGCAACCTGGCGGAAGTCGACAAACTGGGCAAAGACATACAAACCAGGCAGGTCGCTTTGATCAGCTTGCTGCGCAGTCTCGTGCGCGAGCTCAGCCGCCAGAATCCGCAAGGCACGGTGCACGCGAAAGTGCTGTACAGCGCGCTCAATATCTTGCGGCGCTGCCCGCCCGCGCCCATGTTCGCCGCCTTGCTGTCCAGCCCCGACTTTGAATATGTCGGTGGCAATTACTGGAAGCTGAGCCACTAATCACAGAGGAAGGCGCATGGCGCGCAATTATCTGATCAAGCCCGGCGTCGAGACTAAATTCGCCATCGACTACGACTGGTGGGAGCAAAGCCGCGATGACCTGCAGGTTTATCTGCTCACGCACCTGACGCCCGACCAGCAAAACGCCCTGGCACAAGGCGATCTGCAAGAAGTCTGCGATTATGTCGATCCACAGACCGGCGAGGTTTTCCAGCGCGACCGACTCGGCTTGGCGCTGGCCGAATCGGCACAGAGCGACGACCTGTTCCCCGAACACATCGGCTTGATCGACAGCGTCTTCCGCGCCCTGCTGATCAATGGCAACCGCCCGCTGAATGCGCTGGAACTGGCGGAGATCACCGGACGCGATGCCGCAACGATATTGAAGACCATCGGCGGCGTGCGCATCTATCGCGGCATCCGCCCATATCACGCCGACTGAGAGTCTCGCCATGGCGCGCGTCATCAACACCAACAGCCCGGGCAAACGCCGCAATGCGCAGCTTCGCACCATTGCCGAGATCTTGCGAAGGCTCAGCCAGCAGCGCGAAGTGTCGCATGAAACCAAAGACATGGTGGCGGCGCTGGTCTATTGCCTGCGGGCGATCGATGACACTGTCGAAGAATCCGCGCGCGCCTGGGAAAAACGCGGCTACTGGAAAAAAGCCGATGACTTCCAGCAAAAGTGGTGGTGGGCATCGCTGGAGGCGCAGAGCATGGAGAAGTTGGTCAAAGACGACGACTGGCACCTGCTGCCCGAAGCCATGATCAAGCTGCTGCCGCGAGTCGCGCACATACAGCTCAACCGAATGACGCGCGACCCGGCGGCCTGGGCGGGCGCCTACGAAAAGCTCGCCGGGCAAAAACACGGCTGAGCCGGGCAAAACTGGGCAACTTGCCCAAGCCCCTGTATACTCTGTCCAGTCGATAATTGGCAATCGCGAGCAGACTACCCTGCGCTGCGCTGTCAATACATCGAGGATTGAGCTTCCCTCCGACTTTACGGATGGACCGAGACGCCATGCCGCTTAATCGAGCGCACAGCCTCACAGTCGAAGAAATCCGCAAGTTGTCTCTGCCCTTGAGCGCGCGCATCGTATCTGGCGAGGGCTTGCTCGACCAGCCTGTATCCTGGACGACAGTCATCTATCCTGAAGACGACATCGCCGCCAAGTTCGTGCAAAAGCGCGAACTCATTTTGATCGCGCCGGTCAGCAATCCATCCAAAGCGCGCAGCGATGTCGAATTGATCCAATGGGCGGTGCGGGTTGGCGCGGCCGGCGTGGCGGTGTATGGCGAGGTGAGCGAAACGGCGCTGGCCGAAGCGAAAGCGCAAAACTTGCCGGTGCTGGCGCTCGCCGAAGACATGCGCATTCGCGAAGTCGAGCGCACGATAGTCAGCCTGCTGGTCGACCGCAAAGGCCAGATCGACAGACGCGGCACGCAGATTTATCGCCAGCTGACGCAGATATCATCGCGCAACGAAGGCATGGACGGGCTGCTGGCGGCGATGGCGCGCTTGAGCAAGAAGAATGTCATCGTGCACGACAAGCGCCTGCATCCTATCTCACAACAGCTGCAGCCGGAGTTCGTCGGCGCATGGGACGACATTGAGTTCTTCCTCAAGAAGCAAGACAACCTGCCTGTCGAGCTGCACGACCGACACCGCGTTGTGGAAGTCGAGCCGCCAGTGCTGCTGCAAGCGCTGCCGGTGTCTGGCGTGGCCAGGCTGATCGCGCCGATCATCACCAACAGCCTCGGTCGCGGATACCTTTCCATCATCGGGCGCGAACGCGAACTGGACGAGATCGACCAGCTGATCTGTGAACACGGGGCGGCGGCCTGCGCGCTGGAAATGGCCAAGCAGAAGGCTGTCAACGAAACAGAAAAACGGCTGCGCGGCACCTTTCTCGACCGACTGCTGCTGGGCGATGTCAGCCCGCAAGAAGCCATCCGCCAGGGCGAGCGCTTCCAGCATGACATGACTCGCACCCATGTGGCTTTTGTGCTGACTTGGCGCGGCGCGAGCAAACCGTCCTTGCGCCGGCTGGAAACGACCGTCAATACCATCCTGTCCGCCGAGGCAGCCGCAGCCCTGGTCTGGATCCGCGAGCGCGAGGGCGAAGTCGTCGTCTTCCACGCAACCGATTACAAAAACCCGATCGACAACAGCCTGGCGCTTGCCGAAGCCTTCAGCAGCGAAATCAGCCGTCAATTTCCACAAAGCCGCGCGGCAATCGGTCTTGGGCAAGTGGCGCGCGATATCAAAGCCTGGCGCTCCAGCTATCGCGATGCCGTGCAAGCCAATGAACTGGCTGTGCGCCTGCAAACGGATATCCCGCTATTTATCGGCGACCTGGGCGTATATCAGCTGATCATGAGCCTGAGCGACCGTGAAAAGCTGAGCGACTTCTGCGCGCATACGCTGGGCAAGATAAGCGAATATGACGCCCGCCAGAATGCCGATCTCGTCAAGACCCTGGAAGCGTTCTTCACCTGCCACGGCAACTTGTCGCAAACCGCAGAAGCGCTGATCGTGCATCGCAATACGCTGCTCTATCGCATGAATCGCATCAACGAGATCGCAGGCATCGACATGAGTCGCCCAGAAACTCGCCTGGCGCTGCATCTTGGCGCTCACCATCCGGCGGCTGCTGGGGCTGGAATAGGCAGCTTCATGGCGACTGCTGGCAAGGGATTCGCCCCTTCTTTATGCAAATTGCACAAAGGTTTGGCATATATGTCCATAAGTTCCAGCAGCGCCCATCCGTTGAAGTTGGACTGTGAAGCTGCTAGGATAGGGGTATACGAGGAGATTTGCATCTCGCTTTGCTTGCCGGGAATCTCTTTCTATATGAACCCGAAGGACATGCCATGAATGCGCAAATGATGACAGGCTCCGCCGATCCATTCGCAGACTTGCACCCGATCGACCGCGAGCACCGCGATGCCTGCGCTTTGATCTGCTCGGTGCGCAAGGGCGGTCAAGCCACGCATGGCAATGTCAAGCGTACAATCGAAGCGTTGACGCGTATGGGCCACCGCACCGGCTACATCAATGGCGAGGGCGATGGCGTCGGCGTGCTCACCGATATCCCGCGGCAGTTGTGGACAAAGTGGCTGGCTGGGGCCGGTCTGCGCTCGTCTTTGGCGACCGACCGCAACTTCTGGGTGGCGCATGTGATGATCCCTGCGCACGACCGCAACCGCGCCCAATACATCGTCGACCAGATTTGCCACCAGGTGAGCGAAGCTGGCTTGCACATCCTGATCGACCGCGCCGGCCGCGTGAATCCGCAAGTGCTGGGACCCAATGCCGAGAAGAACGAGCCGGTATTCTGGCAGATCGCCGGCATCAACGGGCAGGTCGCTTCGGACAAGCTCGACAGCGCCTTGTTTGAATTGCAAGTGCAGCTGGAGCGGGAGCTGCAAGTCCATTTTCCATCGTTTTCCGCGCACAGCGTCGTCTACAAAGTGCAGGGCACCATCGAGATCCTGCGCCGTTATTATCCCGAATTGCGCGATCCCGACTATGCCTCGTCCATCACCATGGGGCATGCCCGCTACAGCACCAACACCAACCCGATATTCGAGCGCGCCCAGCCTTTCAGCCTCATCGGGCACAATGGCGAGTTCAACACCATCTCGCGCTTCCACCTGGAGTCGGAGATGCTCGATATCCCCATGGTCGAGAACGGTTCCGACTCGCAGGATATCGACCGCACCATCTACGCTTTGTGCATGCGCAAAGGCATGGATCTGGTCGAGGCGATGGAGCACATATTCCCGCCATTTGAACACGACCTGATTCAGTCCGCGCCCGAAATCCACGATATGTATGCTGAATTGCGCCAGTCATTTGGACCATTCGCGCAAGGACCAGCGGCTGTCGTGGCGCGCCTGGGCGACCAGGCTGTTTTCAGCGTCGATGCGCTGGGCTTGCGTCCCTTGTGGTATGGCGAAACCGAGAAAGAACACTTCATCACATCCGAGCGCGGCGTCTATGCGCTTGATTCCATGTCGGTCAGCCCCAAACCGATGGCGCCCGGCGAGAAGATCGCCATGCGCGTGCGCAGCGGGCAAGAAGTCGAAGTGATGGACTACCCCGCTATCCAGCAATATGTCTATGGACGGTATCTTGATCGCCAGCCCTACAGCCCGGCTTCGGACGGCATCTGGCACTCCAATGGCGACGGCGCTGACATGCCGCCCATGACCAGCTATCCCATGCACCCGCAGCCCAATGGCGGCGGACGGCAATTGCAAGCGCAGGCTGCGCCGGTTGCTGTGATGGAACGCACGCAAACTGCGCAAAAGACCGCCACCAAGCTGCCCTGGACAGACGCGCCCATCAAAACCAATGCCGCCGTCATGTCGGGCTTCGGCTGGGAACGCTATCATGTCGAAATCGTCAAAGCGCTTTCCGAAAACGGCAAGGAGCAGATCGGCTCGCTGGGCTGGGATGGTCCGCTGGCTGCCTTGAGCAATACGCGCGCCAACCTGGCCGACTTTTTCAAAGAAACCATCGCCGTCGTGACCAATCCGTCCATCGACCGGGAACGCGAGCAGGCGCAATTCTCTTCGCAAGTGCTGATCGGCTGCCGACCCGAGATCGCCAGCGGGCGCGATCGGAAGGACAGCTTGATCCGCTTGCAGATCCCGCTGCTGCTCGAAGCGCCGCCAGAATTTGACGATGCCGAATTGCTGCGCGATATCGCCTCGCGACATGGAACATTGCTGATCGAAGACCTGGCGGAGATATTCGCCGGCAAGCTGGAATGCCTGTCGATGGGCTGCCCGGCTGATACCAGCGTCGACCGGGCAGTCGAGGCCTTGCAAGCGCGCGCTATTGACGCCGTGCTTTCCGGCGCGCAGTGCATCATCCTGGACGATAGCGCGATTGCCGCGGGCGATGAATTGTATATTGACCCTTTGCTGGTGGTGGCTGCGGTGGACAAAGCGCTGCGCCAGGCCGACCATATGCCCAATCTGCGGCGGCGCACCGGGCTGGTTGTGCGTTCTGGCGCGCTGCGAGACTTGCACGATCTGGCCATCTGCCTCAGTCTGGGCGCGAATGCCATATTGCCCTATGCCATGGTTGCCGTCAGCCTGGGCACCGCGCCGCGCGGCAGCCGCAAACCGCTAGTGCCCGAGCAAGTGGAAATCGCGTTGAGCAACATGCTCAAAGCCATACACGCCGGCTTGCAAAAGATCACATCGACCGTTGGCTGTCACGAGCTGCGTGGTTATGGCCACAGCTTCAGCTCGATCGGCTTGTCACGCAATATCTCCAATCTGCTGGGCACGCCCAACTACTTCGGCTCGACTGGCCGTGGCTTGACCTGGGGCACGCTGCACGATGACGCCCAGGCGCGCGCCCAGGAATTCCGCGGCGAGGTGCGTGCAAGGCTGAAAAACCCCGAGCGCTTTTATCCCAAGATGTGGAAGAAAGCCGAAGCTGTCGCGCATGGCGAGTTGGAATTCGACGAATACACAGAGACGCTCCTAAAGCTGGAAAACAATATGCCGGTGTCGCTGCGTCATGTGCTGGGGCTGAAAGAAAGCGAGCGGGAAATCGCCCCAGAAGAAGTCGATATCAGCATTGCAGGCTATGACATGCCGGTGCTGATTAGCGCCATGTCATTCGGCTCTCAGGGTGAGCTGGCTTACCGGTCGTATGCCGAAGCGGCGCACCTGCTCAATATCATCTGCATGAATGGCGAAGGCGGCGAAGTGCATGACCTGCTGGGACGGCATCCACGCAACCGCGGTCAGCAGGTTGCATCGGGTCGCTTCGGCGTCAATATCGCCTTCTTGAATGCGGCCGACTACATTGAAATCAAGATCGGCCAAGGCGCGAAACCAGGCGAAGGCGGTCATCTGCCCGGTTACAAAGTGACTGAGCAGATCGCGGCGGTCCGCAGCACCACGCCGGGCGTCGGCTTGATTTCGCCCAGCAACAACCACGATTTGTATTCCATTGAAGACCTGGCGCAGTTGATCGACGAGCTCAAAACGGCCAATCCGCACGCGAAGGTATCGGTCAAGCTGCCGGTCGTGCCGGGCATTGGCATCATCGCGGTGGGCGTGGCGAAAGCGGGCGCAGACATTATCACGATCACGGGCTACACCGGTGGAACGGGGGCGGCGCGCGCGCATGCCCTGCGTCATGTCGGGTTGCCGGCCGAGATCGGCGTGTGGCTGGCGCATCGCCACTTGATCGAAAGCGGCTTGCGGGATGATGTCGAGCTTTGGGTCGATGGCGGCATGAAAAGCGGGCGCGATGTAATCAAGATGGTCTGCCTGGGCGCCAACCGAGTCGGCTTTGCGACGCTGGCTATGGTGGCGGTCGGCTGCACGATCTGCCGCGGCTGCCAGGATGGCACTTGTCATGTCGGCATCACCACGCATGTCAAAACCGTGGAAGAAGCCGAAAAGCGCGATTTCAAAGCCTTCCGACCATTTGAAGAGCGCGGTTCTGCCCACAGCATTGTGAAAATGTTCGACGAATTGGCGGACGATATTCGCAAGTGGCTGGCAAAAATGGGAATCAGCAACTTGCAAGACATCGTTGGGCGCGCCGACCTGCTTTATCAGCGTTCGCATCACGATCGCATTGATTTGGGCGGTCTGCTCAAGCCGGTGCCGCGCGCGCAGAAGACGCCTGCTCAGCCCGGCGGCCGCCGCATCAGCCGTCCGCGCAACACTGTCAGCAAGCAGATCACGGATATCGTCGGCGATTATGTGGCCAAAGGCGATTATGAGCTGACCTACGATGACGAGCAAGTCATGGCCATTGACCGTGCGCTGGGCACGCACCTGGCTGGCGCGATCAAACGCCAGGCTATTCCGCAAGCCAATCGCATCCGCGCAATCAACCTCAGCTTCAGCAATTCCGCCATCCCTGGCAACGGATTGGCAGCTTTCATTGACGATCCCGTCAATGTGCTGGTGGAAGGCGGCGCGCAGGATGGCGTTGGCAAATGCGCCGCGGGCAGCAAGATCGCCATCTTGAAAGGCTTGAATCACAAAGGGCAGCGGCTGGATGGCTCGGTGGGCAAGAGCTTCGCCTATGGGGCGCAGGGCGGCTTGTTCATCGTGCAGGGCGATGCCGATACCCGCGCCTGCATCCGCATGAGTGGTGCCGATGTCGTCTTTGGCGGCGAAATCCGCGAGCCGATAAACGATGCGCTGGGCGGTTTGGGCGCTCGTGCCAACCTCAAGGGTTATGCTTTCGAGTATATGACTTCAGGACGGGCAGTTGTGCTGGGCGATCCCGGCCCCTGGATGTGCGCTGGCATGACCGGAGGCGTCGTTTATCAGCGCGTGCAGCCAAAAATGGGCTTGACCATTGACGCGATTCGCAATCGTATCGCTGCTGGCTCGGTCGCGCAGATTCATCCGCTGGCTGACGATGGCGAAGACGACCTGCGCGAGCTGCTGAATGCCTACATCCGCACATTGGAAGAGAATCATCAATCGGATGCTGCCGAGCCGCTGTATGCGTTGCTGCGGCGTCCTGGCGATCACTTCGTCAAGATCGCGCCGCCGCTGGCGCACAAGATCGTCAACGAGAGTTAGCCTTACTTCGGGATCGTGGCGAGAACTCGCTGCGTCTTCAATGCCAGGTGCAAGATGAGGCGGTTGTCGGCGTCGTCCAAGTCGAGCTTGGTGAGATCGGCGATGCGCTCCAGCCGGTAGACCAGCGTATTGCGGTGGACATCCAGCTCTTGGGCTGCCCGCGCCAGATTGCCATTTGCCGCGAAGAAACCCGCCAGCGTGCGCACCAGTTCGCTGCGTTTGCTGCGGTCGTGTTCTACCAATGGACCCAAGGCATCGACATGAAATCTCTGCAATTGCAACAGGTTGCGCTCTTTCAAAGCCAGCAACAGTTGATAGAGTTTCAGGTCGCCATAGAATGTGGTGGCATCGTGCTCGCCTAACTGGCAGGCGATGCCGATTGCGTCTTTGGCTTCGCGGTAGGCATCGCGCAGGGCAGATAGACCCGAGGCAGCGCGACTGATGCCGGCAGCGACCTGCTCTCGCGGCGCGCGCGTTGCCAACTGGTCACGCAAAGCCTCGACTACCGATCGCAGCCTGGACAGAGAACTGCTGTCGGCTTCGTCCACGGGATACAGCGCCACGATAACATCGACATAGCTGCCCACAGCGCCTTCCAGCTGACGGCGCGACATGTCATCGCGGACGAGAGAAACCAGCGACTCCAGCGTCCGCGATCCCCCGGACTCGCTGCTGGCGCGGAAGACCACCGCCGCATAGGCTGTCTCGGCGGCGAAACCGGCTTGCTGGGCGCGCACGCGAAGCAGATCGTCATCGGCTGGCGTGCCGCTGAGCCACATTTGAATCCAGTCTCCGCGCGTCTGTTCGACAGCCGAAGCGATTGCGCGGTTCTTCGCCATTTCAATCGCGCAGACATCCGCGCCATAAGTCAGCACCAGCCGGTCGAACTCGGTCAAGCTGGCGGCGCGATCCACCAGCGAGAGGTAGCCAGCGACGCGCTTTTCAACCTGAAGCACAGTCGTGTAACCCATCGGACTGGGGCTGATTGCGCCTTGCATGGTGGGCGCTTCGTGATCCAGCCAACGCTGGAAATCGGCGAGCTGCGCGGCGGTTTGCGTTTGTCCGTTATAGCTGCGGCGTCCGACATAGGGCAGCGCCTGGGCGATTAACAGACCGGATCCGTCATGCGCGACCAGCGGTTTGCCCGTCGAACGCGACATCACCTGCAGCAGGCTGGGCAAATCACGATTTTCGGCAGCCAGACGGGTCAGTTGTCGCTGGATTTCGATCGCGCGCTCGGTCAATCGCGCCGACTGATTGAGGATCAGCGAATTCACAGCGCGCTCGACCGTGGTCAAGCTGGTATCTTCGGGCACGCTCAACAGAGACACGCCGCATTCATTGGCGGCCTGGATGGCCTGCGGATTTGCCGCGCCAGTCGCCAGCACCGCATTCACGTCGACCGCGACCAACTGACGCAGCACGCTGGCCAAGGTCAGCCGGCTGTCGAAGCTGCGCAGCACATCCATCGATACCAGCGCCAGCTCGCCACCATAGATATCCGGGAAGACCGGTGGCTGCGCGCGGATCGTAACCGCCCAGTTCACTTGCGTTTCCGGGTCGCCAGCGGCCAGGTTTGCGCCAAGCGGAAGCGAATAGCGCAGCAGCGATTGCAATGTAGCTGTATTTTTGTCCGACATAGACAAATCCTGGATGTTCGCCGTCCAGCGCTGACTCACACAATGCCACCAGCCGCCTGGTTTGGGTCGCGGCGATCGGTAAATTTGTACGATATCCACAACTATAGCACAGCGGGAATTGTCTGCAAGGTCAGCAGACGGTTCCAACGGCGGTCGCAATTAGGAGAATTGGCCAAGCCCGCTCCCAGCCTCTACTTCGACAGGCGGCGGAAATCGGGCTTATCGGCGTGATCGGGCAACTGGGGGCTGCATTAGCTGGCGCGCCGAACGCCGATTGTAACTGCCTGTCCCTTGACATCGACGGTCTCGCCTACATGAGCGGAGGTCAGCGCGCCCGATTGCAGCGTGTCGGCCAGAGTCTCGGAGCTGATGTAGCCGCGATACAGCTGCAGCACATCGTCAACGCCATCGCTGGCATCGCAGTAGACGATATCAATGCGGTCATCGAGGGCGAAGTCGGCGCGTTTGCGCAGATTCTGGATGCGGCGGATCAATTCGCGCGCCAGCCCCTCCGCCACCAGATCGGGCGTCAGCTGCGTATCCAGGATGACCATATAGCCGCCATCTTCGACTGCGCCCGGCGGCGTCTCGATGCTGACTTTGACCTCGCATTCCTGGTTCAAGATCTCAAATTGCGCGCCGTCCAGTTCGAGGGTGATATCTTGCTCGTCCAGGAGTTGCAAGGCGTATGGGCGCACGAAATCCTGCTCGCCATCGCGCAAGGCAGCCTGCACAGCTTTGAAGTCGCGGCCGAACTTGCGCCCCAGAAAGCGCGGCAGCGGGTTCAGTTGATAGTGCGTGGTCGCGCTCATTTCGCCAGCTTCGTCCGCGCCCATGACATGCAGTCGTTTGAGGTTCAACTCGGATCTGATCAAGGCGGTGTGGCGTTCGACTGCCTGCGCTTCGGCAACATCACGCAAGGCAAATTGCGCGCTGGCCAAGGGCTGCCGCACGCCCAGCTGAGCTGCATTGCGGGCTGCCAAACCAAGGCTGACCAGTCGCCGCGCCAGCGCCATCTCTCCCATGAGGGCATCATTCAGCAGCGACTCGTCAGCAGAGGGCCATTGCGAGAGGTGCACGCTTTCGGGCAATGCGCTGAATTGCTCGGCAACCAGATTGCGATACATCTCTTCGCTGAGGAAGGGCATGGTCGGCGCGAGCAGCTGCGCGAGGGTGCAGAGCGTTTCGTACAGGGTGGCATAGGCAGAAAGCTTGCTGGCGTCGACTTCGCTCTTCCAAAAGCGGTCGCGGCTCAAGCGCACATACCAATTGCTGAGGCGCTCGACGAAGTCCTCGATTGGGCGCGTGGCATTGGTGGCGTCATAGTCCTCGAAGGCGTCGGTGACGACCTGGATGAGATTGTGCAATTCTGCCAAAAGCCATTGGTCGAGCAAGTCGCGCTCAGCCGGTTCTGGCGCGGGCTGATCGGGTGACCAGCCATCGATATTGGCATAAGTCACGAAGAAGCCGTAGGTATTCCACAGCGTCGACCAGAACTTTTTGATGACTTCGTTGACCAAGTTGATAGAAAAGCGCCGCGGCTCGCCGGGCGGCCCGGAGGTATAGAGATACCAGCGGAAGGCATCGGCGCCGGTCTGCTCCAGGACTGTCCAGGGATCGACGATATTGCCCTTGCTTTTGGACATTTTCTGCCCTTTTTCGTCCAGGATGTGCCCCAGGCAGATCACATTCTTGAATGCGACTGTCTCAAAGAGCATGGCAGAGATGGCATGCAGGCTATAGAACCAGCCGCGCGTTTGGTCGACCGCCTCGCAGATGTAATCGGCGGGATGCTGCTCTTCCATAATTTCGCGGTTGTGTTGTGGATACGCCCACTGGGCCAGCTGCATGGCACCGCTGTCGAACCAGACATCAATGACTTCGGGCACGCGACGCATCGTGCCACCCTCGCCAGTCGGATTTTCAAATGTGATGTCGTCTACAAATGGACGGTGCAAATCGAGTTCAGTCAGGTCTTCGCCGACCAGTTCGCCAAGCTCGCCAATGCTGCCCACACAGATCATATCGCCGTTGGCATCGTCCACCCAGACGGGCAGCGGCGTGCCCCAATACCGTTCCCTGCCCAGCGACCACTCTTTCAAGTCGTCCAGCCAGTTGCCAAAGCGGCCGTCGCGCACATGCCCCGGCACCCATTTGACGGTCTGGTTCAGGTCGATCATGGTCTGCTTGTACTTGATCGTATCGATGAACCAGGTTTCGCGCGCGAAGTACATCAAGGGCGAGCCATCGCGCCAGTTGTGCGGATAGCTGTGTTCGGTGGTTTCGCGCCGATACATCAAGCCGCGCTTGGTCAGGTCGGCGATGATATGGCGGTCGGCATCTTTGAACCACATGCCGCGAAAGGTCGAAACCGCATCGACAAAGCAGCCGCTTTCATCGACCGTGATCAGCACTGGCAGGTCGTGTTTGCGGCCCGTCGCCAGGTCGTCCACGCCATAAGCCGGCGCCGTATGCACGATGCCGGTGCCATCGCTGGTGCTGACATAGTCGGCAGCCACCACATAGGCATAATCCTGCTCGACAGGCAAGAAAGTATAAAGCGGCTGATAACGCCAGCCCAGCAGGTCTCTGCCACGCATGCGATCGACGATGCGGTAGGCGGCTGGATCGCGCAGCGCTTGTTCCATCAGCGCTTCGGCAAGGATCAACTGCTCGGTGTCTTCGCTGTCGGGCGCTGGACCTTCGACCAGGACATAAGAGACATCCGCGCCAACAGCCAGCGCGGCATTGGCGGGCAGTGTCCAAGGCGTCGTCGTCCAGGCGAGCATGTACACGCCGGGCTTGTCACGCAGCGGGAAGCGCACATAGACGCTGGGGTCGGTGATGGTCTTGTAACCCTGCGCGACCTCGTGACTGCTGAGTGGCGTACCCGATGAGGGGCTGTAGGGGACGACCTTGTAGCCACGATACAGCAGCTGCTTATCCCAGAATTGCTTGAGAATCCACCAGACGCTTTCAATGTATTCATTGGAAAAGGTCACATACGCGTCATCAAGATTGACCCAGAAAGCCGTGCGTTCGGTCAGTTTTTCCCATTCATTGATGTGGCGGAAGACATTTTCGCGGCAGCGGGCATTGAACTCGGCGACTCCGTATTCTTCGATCTGCGCCTTGTTGTCAAAGCCCAGTTCTTTTTCCACTTCGATTTCGACCGGCAAGCCATGCGTATCCCAGCCGCCGCGCCGCAAACAATAGAAGCCTTGCATGACCTTGTAGCGCGGGAACATATCTTTGAATGCGCGCGCCAGCACATGATGGCTGCCCGGTTTGCCATTGGCTGTGGGCGGTCCTTCATAGAAAACATAGCGGGGAGCGTCGCCGCGCCCTTCGGTTGTGCGTTCAAAAATGCGGTTATAGCGCCAAAAGTCCAACTGCTGCTGCTCAAGCCGGTTGATAGACTCGCTGTTGACCCTGGTATCGACTGCCCTAAACATGCGCGCACATTCCCCGCAGACAAACGGATTCGGCAGCGATTATGACCGAACTTGCCAAGAGGCGAAAGGGTGGAAGTCAAGCAGTTGTTTGGCTGGAGGCGTCTGTCCATGCGCGGACGAATTGCAGCAGGTGCTCGCCGTACGCTGTGTCGGCGGCTTTCTGCGCTTCGCACTGCCAATACTGGATGGTTTCGCTTCTGATGTCGGGCGCTTTGGCGACGCCCAGCCGGTGCAGGTAGCTTTCCAGCAAGGCGGCTTGCTCGGGCGATTCCAGCAGGTGCGGGCGGGCGGCGAGAAATTGTTCCTGCGCGCTTTGCTCATCACCCCTCAGGAAGTGGCATTGTCCCAGCTCGAGGCGCACAAGGTCGGGCGCGCCGGCCGCCAAAGCCGACTCGATGAATTGCCGAGCGGCGGGGTATTGCCCCTGCATCATCAGCAGCTTGCCCATGCTGAAGAGCGCGAGATGATGCCGCGGCTTTATGTCCAGCGCGCGCTGCAAAGCTCGTCGGGCACACTCGAATTGTCTCAGATTCCGGTAGCTGTTGCCCAGCAAGACCAAGGCATCGACCGACTCGCGTCCTCGTTCGGGCAGCGCTTCCAGAAGCGACCGCGCCGCCGCATAGTCGCCCGCGATGAAATGCTGCTGCGCTTGATGATAAGGCGAAATATCGCGGCGGTTGCCCCACAAAAAGAGCAACTGCAGCGTGACCAGCAAGCCAAATGCGCCGATGCGCGCCGGCAACTGCAATTGAGGCGGACCCGCCAATCCCGCAGCCAGCAGGATCACCAGCAGCGCCAGCGCCATGGCAACCGCAAGACGGGTCTGTCTGTCCCATTCCGAGCTGCGGCGCGTCAAATCTCGCAGGAAATATCGCAGCATCATGCCAGTTGCTTGCTCGCTGCCTGCGCCTCGCCTATAGCAATCTCGATCTTTTCCAGTTCATAATTGAGCAGGCTGCCATATGCCGTGCCTTCCAGAGCGCGCAGGGTCGACTTCCAGGCTTGCAAGCCATGCTGCGTGTCGATCATGCGTTTGGTCGCGCCCTGGGCATCATCGGCTGCGCCCAGTTTTTGAAAATACTTCGACAGATAATAGTTGACGCGCACAGCGTACATAGAGGGCATGGAATAGAGCGCGGCATGTTTGAAAGACTCGATAGCGGAGTCGTGTTCGCCCGCCAGCTGCTGCACAAAGCCCAGCTCTGCCCAGATGATCGGCTGCGAGGGGGAAAGCTGCGCGGCAGTCTGCAAAGCCAGCGCCGCCTCGCCATAACTGGCTTGCATCCGATAGCCATTCGCCAGGGTCATATAGGCACCCGCATCGCCAGGGAAAAGCTGCACGGCGCGATCGGCTGTTTCTTGCGCTTTTGCCAGCTGGCCATTGTAAGCATAAGCGCTGGTGAGCAGCATCAGCAGATCAGGCGTGATCTTGCCGCCGGCCAGCACGCGCTCCAGCAACTGAATAGCCTGCGGAAATTGCATCTTCTGGATGAGCCGATACGCCTCGCCATAGCCCGCGCCATACCGCCGCGACTGCCGCGCCAGCAGAATGCCCACCAGGAAGAAACCCAGCAAGATCATGCTCGCCGACAAGCACAATCCCGCCAGCGACATCTGGGCTACTGGCGACAAATAAGGCTGCAGCGGCTGGGTGATGCCGTCCGCCAGCTCGATCAACATGCCGATGACGAAGATGATAAAGCCCAGCGCGGCCAAGCCAACACAGACAAAAACCGCAACCCAAGCCAACAGGCGGCGCAGAGACATCGCCCGCCCCTAGCCCGGGTTAGAAAGCGGCTCGCCAGCGATCAATCGGCGCGCCTGCTCAATATCGTCTTCCAGCACCGCTCGCAGCGCCTTTGCCTCGTCTGCGCTCATGATAACCTGCCATTCTTCCTGTCCGGCGCGCTCCCGCCGCAGCGACTCCAATGCAACTTCTGCAGCGACGGCATCATCGAGCCGTGAATGCGCGCGCCACAAGTATAAATGCGCCAGCAGCCGATGTCGAGAATCGGGCATTTTTGCCGCCAGCGCCGACTCGATGTGGCGGATCACGGAATGGCTGTCATGCAGGCGGTCTTCAATCATACCCAGATTGTACGCAGCGACCCATTCGTCCGGCGCAAGTTGCCGGGCTTTGCGAGCCGCTTCACGAGCTTGCTGATAACGCCCCGCCTGCAGCTCGACTTCCGCGAGGCCGTTGTGCGCCACCGCCGATCGCGGTTCCAGCTCGATCATGCGCCGATAATCTTCCCGCGCGGATGGCAGCCGGTCCGCCAGGCGATGCAGCTCGGCGCGAAATCGGTAATGTTCGGCTGCGCGGGGTTCTTCGGCGATCTGCGCGTTCATAGCGGCGATAGCGGCCGCATAATCGCTTTTGCGCATGGCTTTGACCGCCGCTTTGACATGCCCGGGACCAGCGCTGCGGAAGATGAAGATGCCGGCGACAATCCAACCCAAGCCCGCGCCCACGAACAGCCCGCTGAGCTGTGGCGCGACCAGCGTGCCAATAACCATGGCCAGCAGCGAGGGCAGCGCTACGCCCAGCCAGCGTTTGCGCTCTTCGCCCGGCAGACGGCTGAGAATCAGCCCGGCCGCGCCAACCAGAAAGACCAGCACCAGTAAAGTCTGCAGCGCGGTCGCCCAACCCTGATCGCCGCCCAATGCCGTCAGCGCCAGGCTTGCCAAGCCGGTGACAGCCAGCAAGCCCAGCAAGAGGCGGAAGTTGCGCGGACCCAGAAAAATCTGCAATCGCTTCAGCATTTAGCAGACTCCGTCTGACTCACGGGCGCGACATAGTTGCTGATTTGCACGACGATCTCTTGTTGTCGAAAGGCATTGACGCGGCGGATGATCACATCGTGTTTGTCCAGCCAATAGGCAGCCGCCTTGTCGACATAACGAAAGCGCCGCGTTGCAATCGCGCGTTTGCCCAGCCTGAGCATGTCTGTGCCCGCGGCGGCGACCGGCGAGGCGACTTGCTGCAATGTGCCTGGCAGCAGCTGCGCATAGTCGAAAGCCGGCACGAAGAGCCAGGTCGGCGCATTGCCCCGCGCAGCCAGAGCGGCGATCGCGGGTCCACGAAATGGCAGCAGCGGCACATCAATCAGCATGTCGGGCGGCAGCTCCAACTCACGGTATTGGCGTGCTGCGCCGTTCAGTTCAAAACCGACCTGCAGGCAGCCATCGGCCAGTTGATAAGTCGCGCGCAGATCGCGAACGCCGCCCGGGAAATGCGCATTTTCGTAACGGATATCGAGCCGCGCCAGCGCGCCAGCCTGGTCCAGCAGCGCCTCCGCCAAGACCGACCTGCCCTCTTCGCGCAGCGAATCGGCATCGACGCGAATGAATCGCTCACCGTCTGGATGCGCGTGAATCGTCCAGGTTTCGCTCTTTTGCAGCGGCGCGCCCTGTTTGCTGAAGTGATAGCGCCCACCCGCGACGAAGCGTTCGTGCGCCTGCACTGGATGCAAGGTGCGCATCAGTCGCCGATCTCCACATAAAGACGTTTGTTGATGCCGCCCTTGCTCTCGTATTTGCTGATTTTTATGCTGCCGACTTCGCTGGTGTTGGCGACTGTATAGTTCCATAGCGCTGTCAGGCGGATCATAATGACAGCCAATAACGCTGCGAACGCGGACGAGCGCCCTGCCCGCGCCAGAAAGCCGCCTCGACCGGATAGCCGCTTGGGGCGTCAATCTCCAGCGCATCGACGCCATGCGACCGCAGCCACAGGCACGCTCGTTGCAGAAGCTGGCTGCTCAATGCGCCATGCGGCTGGTGCAAATCGACAGCCATCGCCAATAGCCTGCCCACACACGGCGGCGTCAATCCCGCTTCTCCCGCGCAAATACCCACCGCCACGAATCCAGCCAATTCGTCTCGCGACTCCGCGACAAACATGGCGGTTTTTTCGTCTGTAAGCCAATCGCTGGCTGCTCGCTGCCACGCGGAAAGCGCAGCGGGCGCGAACTGGATGAGCGATTCGCCCTGCTGCAAGAGGCACTGCCGCTCAAACCACAGCTGGCTGGCGGCTGGCAAGTCTGCTGGAGAAGCCTCGCGGATGAGCATGATATGCGCAACTGGTTGTCGGTGGGCGGAAGCATAGCACCTGCCAGCGCGGACAACAAGCGGCGAGGCAATGACGGCGCAGCGACATCGCGCTATAATGGGGAAAGGAATGGTAGCGCAAAGGTGGCAAAGGAGCCAAATCATGTCCACTATGCCAACAGCGGAGAAAATCGGTCAGGCTTGGCGGATGCACCGCGACAGCAACAACGACAGCGCCATCCGGATGTTCAACGACATCCTGGCGACGCACCCCGAAAGTGTGGACGCGCTTTATGGCTTGGGCTTGTCGTACAAAGCCAGCGGAGAAAATGCCGAGGCGGCGAGAGCGTTTGAACGGGCGCTGGGCATCACCGAAAGCGCGCTTTCCGCCGTCATACAGACATCGCATGCCGAAGGGCATCAACACGGCAACGACCTGGAAACTGACTTCGACGACCGCTACATGATGCTTTCGCGCATGCTCAAACAGCGCCTCGAGGAAGTGTCCTGGCTCTGAGCGGCAGCGGCTTTGTCACCACGCCTTTATCCAACATCCGCGCCGTGCGCAGCGCTGTGGAGAGCGAGGCCTGACTATGTCCCTGCGAGTCATCGCCGGCAGCGCGCGCGGCAGACGATTGAAAGCGGTGCCCGGCGACAGCACGCGCCCCATTATGGACCGCGTCAAAGAGGCGTTGTTCAGCATCATCGGCGCGCAAATACGCGACGCCAACTTCCTGGATCTTTTTGCCGGCACGGGCAGCGTGGGCATCGAAGCGCTGAGTCGCGGCGCAAGCCATGCGCTGTTCGTGGAGACCGACCGAGCCGCCTTGGGCACAATCCGCGCGAATCTGGAGCGCACGAAATTGGCAGGCAAGGCGCGAGTCATCCGCCATAGCGCGTTTGCTGTGCTGGATGATGCGCCAGACAGGCAGTACGACTTCATCTTCGCTGCGCCGCCGCAATATCGCGGCCTGTGGCTGAAGACTCTGCGGACGTTGGAAAAGAACGCGGCCTGGCACAACGCCGCCTGCCAAATTATTGTCCAGATTGATCCGCAAGAACTTGAGCCAGACCTCAGCTTCGTCCGGCTGCAGCAAGTCGACCAGCGCGAATACGGGCGTACCATGCTGCTTTTCTGGCGGTTTGCGGGCCGACTTCAACCACGGACTACCCAGTAGTCTATTTCTTGACCGGGCATGCAGCAGCGGTTCAAATCAAACACATAATAATCGCCGGATGGGTAATGCCCCACGCAGATTTTCCCATACGGGCATTTCGTGTTTGAGGGTGGAAAATTGCTGCCGGTCGCTCGCGGGGGCTGCGTAGACGCGGACGGCTGGCGACCTGAAGACGAGGACGGCTGGCGGCCGCTTCTTGACGATGAATCTCCGCTGTCTTCCACCTGCTGGTCGACGCTTTTCTCACCAACGCATGCTAATCCCGCCTGTTGCCGCGCCGCGCACCAGCCCGACTGCCAATCTTCCGGGATTTCGCAGTCCCCCGCCTGGTTGCAGGTGTTGGGATCATTGTTCGGGTCGCCATCATTCCAGCGCGGATCGAGTTCCTCTTGCGCAACCGCGCCCAGCGACGCCAGCAGGAATACAAGCGTGAATAAAGGAACAGCGCTAATTTTCATGTAAGAACTCCTCGCAGTCTAAGTGTTGAATCCGCTCGCTTTACCCGGACCCGTCGGAGAGCCTGGATCGTTAAGTAAACTATCATTTTCAATTTTTTGCCAAACGATTTGGCAAAAACAGGAGGATAATCGCAATATAATCCCGCTGCGACAAAGTCGAAGCAAGCAAAAATCCACACAGAGATCGTAGAGAGCGCGGAGAACACAGAGGGCACGGAAGTAAGATCAATGATGCATTGCTTTATTGGTCTTGCTTCTGCTGTGGCGCATCTTCCCGCAGCCGCGCCACAAACGCGCAGGCCTCTTCGCGCGTCGACAGCTCGCCAAGCACCTGCGCCTCGCGCAGAGCCGTCAGCGCCGCGCCAATCTCAGCGCCGCCGCGAATTCCCAGAATCCGCTTGACATCATGACCGGTCAGCAAGAGCTTGGGTTTGACCAGCGTGTCTTGCTGATTGAACCAGACATCCAGCAGCTGCGTGATTTGATCGACGCGCTGCAGCCAGTCGCGTTGATCCAGCGTCACTCCTTGAGCCGCCAGCAGCTTCGCCGCGCCCAGCAAGATGACATCGATGCCGCAATCGCCCAGCCGATGCCAGAAGCGGTGCTGCTCGAGCCGCGTCATAGACCATTCCAAACTGGCGAATTCGCTGCCCACAACCTGGTTGAGAATACGCGATTCGCCTGTGCTGAGCCGCAGCGATTCTGCTACCGTTGCGGCTTGCTCGACATCTTGCAGCAGCGCCAAAAGCGCCAGCAGCTGGGCGTGGCTGCGCCCGTTGCCGTACTGCCGGTCGAGGCGCGCCTGCAGGCTGGAACGAAAGCGGTCGAGCTGGATCACCAGCATGCCCAGGTCAAATGCCGCGGCTGTGTTGTCGGTACGGCGGCGGCTGATCGCAGTCAGAAGCGTCGACAGGCGGGCGACATGCGCCAAAGACCCGTGCAAAACGGCAGGCGTGATGGCCGGGACGAGCACAGGCAGCAGCCCCAGGTGGGCGAGGACGCGCAAGCCACGCGCCGCTCGATCCAGCCCCAGCAGCTTGAAGAATTCGTCGCGGGTGCGCTCGGCCGAGGTCTCGCGAATGCCCTCCGTGCAACCCCGAATGTCAGCGGCTGTCGCGGGCTCGATCGCAAGGTCGAATTGCGCGCTCAGCCGCACCGCGCGAAGACCGCGAATGGGGTCGGCAGCGATCGAGTCGGGCGAGCAGCGACGCAGAATCCTGGCTTTCAAATCGCTTTCGCCATTGAGCGGGTCGACTAACGCGCCGATATCGCCCAGCAGGTCGGCGGCCATGGCATTCATAGTGAAATCGCGATCGCGCAGGTCGTCTTCCAGTGCCGCGCCGCGCTGATCGGCGAAGTCCAGGCTGAGCGCGCGGTCAGCTTGTTTCACGAAGACGCGCGCCACGCCTCGTTCGCGATCCATCACATAGATATCCGCCCCCAGCCAGTCGCACACGCGCCGCGCCAGGCGGATGGCATGGCTTGGCACGACGATGTCGATGTCGTCAGTGGGCTTGCGCAGCCAGGCATCACGCACCGCCCCGCCGACCAGATAGAGTGGCGTTTGCACTCCTCGCGCATGCAGCATATCGGCGAGGGCATGCACGAAGTCGGGCCAAACCAGGCGCGCGGCGCTGTCACGCATCGGTCAGGGCATCGGCGTTGGCGACAGCGACAAAGCGCAGGTTGCGAAAGCGCTCGTCCAGATCCAGCCCATAGCCGAACACGAACTTGTTTTCGATCTCAAAGCCGATGTAGTCGACATCCAAAGTCACTTCGCGCCGCGACTGCTTGTTGAGCAGAGCGCACAGGCGCAGGCTGGCTGGCTGTCGGTTTTGCAGGGTCTTCAGCACAAAAGCCAGCGTGTGTCCGCTGTCGATGATGTCTTCGACCACCAGCACATGCTTGCCGCGCACATCCATTTTCAAATCCATGTCGATGCGCACCGAGCCGGCCGTCTTGCGCGCGCCGATGCCATAGCTGCTGGCCGCCATGAAGTCGATCATGTGCGGGACATGGATATGCCGTGACAAGTCGGTCAAAAACATAACGCCGCCTTTCAAGATGCACAGCAGCAGCAGATCTTCGCAATCGGCATAATCGCGGCTGATCTGTTCGCCGAGCTGGGCGATGCGCTCTTGCAGCGTCGCTTCGTCTATCAATACTTCGGCAAGGTATTTCTGATAGGCAGCCGGCATTTGCCCGCCCTCCGCGCTCGCTGTTAGCTGGTCGCCGCGTAATGAGCCTGCAGGCTGCGCACGCTGAGCGGTTTGTCGCGCAGCTGTTTGATGCCTTGCACGGTGGCTGCCGCTGCGCTCATGGTGGTCACGATGGGGATGCCCAGCGCATAAGCCTGGCTGCGGATGGTCGCGCCGTCTTCGTGGGCGGTTCCACCCAGCGGCGTGTTGATGATGAGATCGATTTCGCCCGCGCGCATCGCATCCAGCACATGCGGCGAACCCTGCGAAAGCTTGTTGACGCGCGCAGCCTGCAATCCAGCCCGCTCCAGCCAACTGGCGGTGCCATCGGTGGCGGCCAAGGCGAATCCCAAGCGCGCCAGATCCCGCGCCAGCCTGGCGACAACCGCCTTGTCAAAGTCGTTGGCGCTGATGAACACGGTGCCCGATGTTGGCAAAGGCAAGCCCGCTGCCGACTGCGACTTGACAAAAGCGTGGCTGAAAGTGGCTGCGTGCCCCATCACTTCGCCAGTGGAGCGCATTTCTGGTCCCAAGCGTGTATCGACGCCCGGGAACTTCTGAAACGGGAAGACCGCTTCTTTCACAAAGAAGCCCGAAACCGGCGGCTCTTCTGTGAACCCCAGCGCGGAGAGCGTCTTGCCACAAGCGATCTGCGCAGCATACCGCGCCAGGGGATGTCCGGTCGCTTTGCTGATGAAAGGCACAGTGCGGCTGGCGCGCGGATTGACTTCCAGCACATAGACCTGGTCGTCCTTGACGGCGAACTGAATATTGAACAAGCCGCGCACACCCAGCGCCAAGCCAATGCGCCGCGTGTATTCGCGGATGATGTCCAGGTGAAAATAACTGATTTTGTAAGGAGGCAGCACACAAGCCGAATCCCCGCTGTGTACGCCGGCCTGCTCAATATGCTGCATGATGCCGCCGATGGTCACTTGCTCGCCATCGCAAAGGGCATCGACATCGACTTCACAGGCATCGTCCAAAAACTGGTCGATCAAGACGCGGTGTCCCTGCCATTGGACATGTTCGTCCAGCCAGGCCAGCAGCTGCGCTTCATCAAAAACGATCGCCATGCCCTGCCCGCCCAGCACATAACTGGGGCGCACCAGCACGGGATAACCGATCTGCGCGGCGGCGGCGGTGGCTTCGGCGCGCGCCGTGATGGTGGCGCCGGCCGGCTGCGCGATATTGAGCTGCTGCATCAGCGCCTGACAACGTTGGCGATCTTCCGCCAGATCGATCGTATCGACCGATGTGCCCCAGACAGGCGCGCCCAGCTTTTCCAGATCGCCGGCGATATTCAGAGGCGTTTGCCCGCCAAATTGGACAAGCATGCCCGCCGGCGCTTCGCGGTCGACGATATTCATGACATCTTCGGCGGTCAGCGGCTCGAAGTAAAGGCGGTCGGCTGTATCGTAATCGGTGCTGACCGTTTCGGGATTGCAGTTGACCATGATGGTCTCGTAGCCCATTTCTTTGAGCGCGAAGCAGGCGTGCACACAGCAATAATCGAACTCGATGCCCTGCCCGATGCGGTTGGGTCCACCACCCAGGATCATCACTTTGCGCGCGTTTGTCGGCGCGGCTTCGTCTTCCATTTCATAAGTAGAATACAGATAAGGCGTGTGCGCCGGGAATTCGGCGGCGCAGGTATCGACTCGATAAAAGTTTGCAGAGACGCCCAGCGCTTTTCGCTGCTTTCGCACGGCTGCTTCGTCTGCGCACACGATTCGCGCCAGAGTCGCATCGCTGAAGCCGTATTGTTTCAAGCGGCGCATCTCTTCGGCGCAGATGTCGCCCAGTTGCCGTCCCCCGACCGCAATGGCGCTGTGCACGCTCATCAGTTCGCGCATTTGCTGCACGAACCAGGGGTCAAAACGCGTCTCCGCCACGATGTCGTCAAAGCCGACGCCCTCCGCCAAAGCCGCCGCCACCTGGAAGAGGCGCTGGGCGGTGGGCACGCTCAAAGCCTCAGGCATGGCCTGCGAGTCGGGTTCACTGACGAAGCCATCCATGCCGATATCCAGAGCGCGCACGGCTTTTTGCAGGGCCTCGGGGAAGGTGCGCCCGATGGCCATCACCTCGCCAACCGCTTTCATCTGCGGTCCCAGCACGGGGTCTGCGCCGGCGAACTTGCGAAAGTCCCAGCGCGGGATCTTCACCACGATGTAATCCAAAGATGGCTCGAAGCTGGCTGGCGTCTGCAGCGTGATGTCGTTGGGTATCTCGTCCAGCGTAAAGCCAACCGCCAGCAGCGCGGCAATCTTGGCGATGGGGAAGCCCGTGGCTTTGCTGGCCAGCGCAGAAGAACGGGAGACGCGCGGATTCATCTCGATGACGACCGCATCGCCCTCAGCCGGGTCGATGGCAAATTGCACATTTGCACCGCCCGTGGTGATGCCGAGGCGGTCGAAAATCTGCCGCGACATATTGCGCAGGCGCTGGATTTCCTTGTCTGTCAAGGTTTGCGCCGGCGCGATGGTGATGCTGTCGCCGGTGTGCACGCCCATAGGATCAAGATTCTCAATGGAGCAGACCACCACGAAATTGCCTTTGGCGTCGCGCATCAACTCCAGCTCATATTCTTTCCAGCCCAGCAGGCTGCGGTCGACCAGCACCTCGCCAACCGGGCTTTGATGGATGCCATTGGCTGCCACGCCCCGCAGTTCTTCCGCGTCATAAGCGACGCCGCCACCCGCGCCGCCCATGGTGTAGGACGGTCGGATCAAAATCGGATAGCCGATCTCGTCCGCGAACGCCAACGCGCCATCAACGCTGTCCACGACGCGGCTTTCGGGCACGCGCAAGCCGATCTCGCTCATCGTGTCGTTGAAGAGTTGACGGTCTTCCGCCAACTGGATGCTGGTCAAGCTGGCGCCGATCAACTCCACCCCGTAGCGTTTTAGCGCGCCAGTCTGCTGCAGCTGCACAGCCAGGTTGAGAGCGGTCTGTCCGCCGACTGTTGGCAGCAGCGCGTCTGGACGCTCTCGCGCGATGATCATCTCGCATATCGGGGCGGTCAGCGGCTCGATGTAAGTGGCGTCGGCAAATTGCGGGTCGGTCATGATCGTGGCTGGGTTGGAGTTGACCAGCACGACGCGATACCCCTGCGATTTCAGCGCTTTGCAGGCTTGCACGCCGCTGTAGTCGAATTCGCAGGCTTGCCCGATGACGATGGGTCCCGAGCCGATGATCATGATGCTGTGTATGTCGGTTCGTTTGGGCATCGGCGTTTAGGCGTTGGCAGCGACTTCGTTGACAAATTCGTCAAAAAGATAGAAAGAATCGTGCGGACCGGGCGAAGCTTCCGGATGATACTGTACGCTGAAGGCGCGCAGACCGCGATGCCGCAAGCCGGCCACCGTGTTGTCGTTCAGGTTGAGATGGGTGATCTCGCCGCCGCCGAGTTCGCTGCAAGCCGAAACCGCAAAGCCATGGTTGTGCGCAGCGATTTCGACCGCGCCGCTCCCGATATTTTTGACGGGCTGGTTGCCGCCGCGATGCCCGAAACGCATCTTTTCTGTCTCGCCGCCCAGCGCCAGCGCCAGGATTTGATGCCCCAGACAGATGCCAAATATCGGCAGCTCGCCCAGCAGCGTCCGCACATTGTCGATGGCGTAATCGACAGCGGCCGGATCGCCGGGGCCATTGCTGAGGAAGACGCCGGCCGGCTGCATTTGCAAGATATCCGCAGGCGGAGTCCGGGCTGGCACGACAACGACCCGCAAGCCTCGATCGGTCAGCATGCGCAGGATATTGCGCTTAATGCCAAAGTCGTAAGCGACAACCAGAGGACCGCCGGCATTGTCTGCGCGCGCGCCATACCATTGCGCATCGCTGCCCTGCGTCCAGTGGTAGGCTGTGCCCACCGTCACCGCATCGACCAGATTCGCGCCCGACATATCTGGCGATTTGCGTGCTATATCGGTCAGCGCAGCCGTGTCATCGGCTATTGCGCCATGGGCAACGACAGCGCGCATCACGCCGCGCTCGCGGATATGCCGCACCAGGGCACGGGTGGCCACACCAGTTATGCCAATGATGCCGCGTTCGCAGAGATAAGTAGCCAGGTCGCCGCGATTTCGCCAATTGCTGACCAGCGGGCTCAGCGAGCGAACGACGAAGCCCGAAACCCACACTTTGCGGGATTCGGGGTCTTCCAGGTTGATGCCGGTGTTGCCAACATGCGGCACGGTCATGGCGACGATCTGACCATAATAAGACGGGTCGGTGAGGATTTCCTGATACCCGGTCATGGAAGTGTTGAAGACGATCTCGCCGGTTGCGCTGCCTTGCGCGCCGAAGCCCTCGCCGGGGAACACCCGCCCATCTTCAAGCACAAGCGCCGCTTGCATGTCTGCCCTCCGTCAGGAGCGGTAGTCGCCGTTTATGGAGATGTATTCGTGGCTGATATCGCAGGTCCAGATCGTGGCGCTGCCCTGCCCCAGCCCGCAGTCCAGCCTGAAGGTCATGGATGGCGCGGACATGATGGCTGCCGCGTCCGCCTCTTGATAGTCAGCCGGCATGCCGCCAGCGAATATCTGCAAGCCTGGCTCGGACGGGGATTCGCCAGCCGCCACCCACAGCGAACTGCTGTCGGGGTCAAAGTCGCAACCAGCGCGCCCGGCCGCCGCCACAATGCGCCCCCAGTTGGCATCGCTGCCATAAAACGCCGACTTGGTCAGCAGCGATGCGCCGATGGTCTGCCCGATGCGTTCGGCATCTGCGACATCGGCGGCGTTGACGATATCCAGCGTGACGAACTTGGTGACGCCTTCGCCATCGCGAACGATTTCCTGCGCCAGGCAGCGCGTCAGAGCATCCAGCGCCGCTTGAAAAGCCGCCAAGTCGTCTGCGCCCGCGACCTGGATGCCGCTCTTGCCATTGGCGAGCAGCAGCACGGTGTCGTTGGTGCTGGTATCGCCATCGACGACAATGCGATTGAAACTCTGCTGGGTGGCCCTGCGCAGCGCGTTCTGCAGGTCGCCCAGCTCCAGCGCGGCATCGGTGACCACCACGCTGAGCATGGTGGCCATATCCGGCGCGATCATGCCTGCGCCCTTGGCGATGCCGGCGATCGTGCAGCTGCCGCCAGCGCACTCGACTTGGACAGATGCCAGCTTGGGGCGCGTATCGGTGGTCATGATGGCCGCCGCTGCCGCCGCCCAGTCATCGCTCAATCCCGCGCTGGACAAGGTGATGCCGCGGGCGATGGCACCCATGGGCAGGTGCTCGCCGATGACGCCGGTAGACATGACCAGCACTTGTTCAGCCGAGACTGCCAGCGCATCCGCGGCCAGACTGGCAGTGGTTCGCGCATTTTCCAGGCCGAGGGTGCCGGTGCAGGCATTTGCGCAAGCCGAGTTCGTCACCACCGCGCGAATGTTGGCTGGATTTTCTGCCAGCCGCTGCATATCCAGCAGCACAGGAGCGGCTCTGACCTTGTTGCACGTAAAGACGCCAGCCGTGACGCAGTCGCACTCGCTGACGACCAGCGCCAGATCCAGCGCGCCGTCTTTTTTGAGACCCGCGTGCACGCCCGCGACTTGAAAGCCAGCCACGCCGTCAATAGAGGGACTAATCGCCGTCATCAATCGTCTCCAGAATTTGCGTCAGCTTGTCGATCAGTTCATCCACATGCGCCTTTTGGATGATCAGCGGCGGAACGAAACGAATGACATTCGTGCCCGAGCTGACCAGCAGCAGACCATGTTCATAGCCGGCTTGCACAATGCCGCCAGGCGCGATATCCAGCTCTATGCCAGCCATCAGACCGCGTCCGCGCACATCGACAATATGCGGGCTGTTCAGCTCGGACAGCCGCTCCAGCAGATATTCGCCGACCTCGCGCACATGCTCCAGGAAGCCAGCGCTGGTAATCCGCTTGATGACGACCTGCGCGGCCTGCATCACCATCGCCCCGCCAGAAAAGGTCGAACCGTGGTCGCCCGGGCGCATGGCTCCCGCGATTTCGTCCGTCACCAGGATCGCGCCAATGGGCAATCCGCCGGCCAGCGGTTTCGCCAGCACCATGATATCCGGCGAAACCCCGGCGATGCTGTGCGCCCACAGGTCGCCCGTACGACCCAAACCGCATTGAATTTCGTCAAAGATCAGCGCGGCATCGTGCTCGTCGCATTGCGCCCGCAAAGCCTGCATGAATTCGGCGCTGGCTACATTGATGCCGCCTTCGCCCTGGATCGGCTCGATAATCACCGCGACTGTATCGGCGTCTATCAGCTCGAGCGCGCTTTGGACGCTGTTGAATTCGCCAACGACCGCGCCCGGCACCATGGGTTTGAAAGGAGTCTGGTATTTCGGTTTTGGCGTCACCGCCAGCGCGCCCATCGTGCGGCCATGAAAGGCATCGCTGAAACTGACGACCTTGGTCTTGTTCGCGCGTTCGTTGACATAAGCATGCTTGCGGGCGAACTTCAGCGCGCCTTCCACCGCTTCGGCCCCGCTGTTGCAGAAATAGGCTTTGTCGGCGAAGGACATGTCGCAGAGCGCTTGCGCCAGCTCGACCATGGGCCGGGTGTGATACAAGCCGCTGACATGGATCAAGCCCGTGTCCATCTGGGCGGCAATCGCACGCTGCAATTCCGCGTCGCCATAACCCAGGGCATTGACGGCGATGCCAGCCACCCAGTCGGTATAGGCTTTGCCATCGGCATCGTAGACAGTGACGCCCTCGCCGCGCGCCAGCACGAAATCGGGACGCGCCGCCACCGGCACGCTGTAATCTTTATCTTTTTGAATGACATCTGCTGTGATCGACATGTTCCCTCGCTTGTTTTTTGCGTTGGCAATTTCAGTCAGATTATTCACATATCGCGCACAAAGCTCGTGCCGCCGCCGGTCGCCCAGCCGGTCAAGTCGGTGATCAACGCGCGAGGCACGCCCGATGATAGCACATCCAGCGCCGACCGCACTTTGGGAATCATCCCGCCGGAGATCACGCCGCTGGCGATTAGTTCTTCTGCATCCAGCCGCGTCAATGTCGGGACGATTTCGCCCTGCGCCTGGACGCCGGCGACATTGGATACATAGATGACCGTGTCCGCGCCCAGCGCCGCCGCAATCGCGCCAGCCACCGGGTCGGCATTCAGGTTGAAATTGCTGGTCTCGCCCAGGCTGACCGGCGCAATCACCGGCGTGACGCCCAGGGCAAACAGGTCGCAGAGGACTTGCGCCCGCACAGAAACGACTGTGCCCGTGAAGCCCATATCGACCTGGTCGTGCTGCATCTGCCGCGCGCGCACCAGTCCACGATCCACGCCCGACATGCCCAGGGCATCTACGCCCGCCGCCAACAGATGGCGCACCAGCCGCTTGTTGACCGTGCCGCACAGCGCCATCTCGACCAGCGCCAGCGAGTCGGCATCGGTTACGCGCAGCCCATCGACATAACGCGGCGCAATGCCGAGCTTTTCCTGCAGATGCGTGATCTCGGCACCGCCGCCGTGCACGATGACCGCTTGCTCGTCCGCGCGCGCCACTGTGCCTGCGAATCGCCGCAGCGAATGTTCATCATCCAGGTAATGACCCGAGATTTTGATGACGCTGATAGACTGGCGCACTAGATCAGCCCTGTGGTCTCGTCGATGCCAAACATCAGGTTCATATTCTGCACGGCCTGGCTGGCCGCGCCCTTGCGCAGGTTGTCGGTGACGCTGGTGACATGGAGGTAGCGCTCCAGCACTGGCGTGAGGCTGATGGCGCAACGGTTGGTTTTGACGGCGTGTTTGAGCGTCGCCTGCTCGCCCTGTGGTAGAACATCCACGAGCGGCTCGCCATAGTAGCATTCGGCGAACAGGTCTTGCGCCTGGCTGCTGTCGAACGAGTCGTTCAGCGTGACATAGATGCTGGCCATCAAGCCGCGGTCGACCGGCAGCAGATGCGGGCAGAAGATGATAGGACCCATGCGCGGCATCAGCTTGCGCGCCTCTTGCTCCAGCTCGCCGATGTGCCGGTGGCTGCGTCCGGTCTTGTAGGGGATGAGGTTGCTGTAGACTTCGGCGAAGTGAGTGGCAAGCGATGGTTTGCGGCCCGCGCCGGTCACGCCCGATTTGGCGTCTATGATGACGGGCGCATCGGCAGACAGCGCTTTGTGCCGCAGCAGAGGATACAGCCCCAGCAGCGCGGTGGTCGGGTAACAGCCAGGCGTGGCGACCACATCGACGCCAGCCAGCTGCGCGCGGTTGATCTCGGGCAAACCATAGGGCGCTGGCAGCAGTTCGGGATGCGGATGCGGCGTGTTGTAGTGAGCTTGGTAGGCTTCGGGACTGTCCATGCGCAGGTCGGCAGACAGATCGACAACTTTGACATGGGCTTCGACCCCGCGCTTGGCCATGGCTGCCGATGCCCGGTGCGGCAGCGCCAGGAAGATGACATCGACTGCCTCCAGCGGCGCTTCATCGGGCGCGACAAAACGCAGATCCGCGTTTGGCGCCGGCTTGCCCCGGTAGGTGTTGGAAGTGGCGAAGACCAGATCAATGCCGGGATGTCCGGACAGAATCTCGACCAGATCCAAGCCCGCATAGCCCGAACCGCCATAGACTCCCGCGCGTATTGGTTTCATCACTGCGCTCTCCACAAAATCAAAACGCCCCGACCATTTCGAGATCAGGGCGCGCTTTGGCTATTTTCCAAAATCCGACTCTGCAATCAGCAATCGGGAGCGTCTGCGCCGATCTCCATTCTCATTCTTGTCCCGCGCCTGCGCCTGATCATGCTGCAAGTCCTCGTGCATTCCCGCTTTTGGGTATGAATGCGCCAGCAGTGTAGTTTCGTCCGCGCGCGATGTCAACGCGAGGAAGAATCCTTAGGCACTTTTCAATTTTGCTTGTGCAAGTTGCACGAAGTATCGGCTTTATCATGAGCGGCGGCTGGTTGGCTTTCGCGCGGGACCAAGACGCCGTCTTCAGCGATCATCAGCCGGGCTTCCGCCAGTTTCTGCCGCAGCCGAGCGCGTTCGCCGCGGGACAAGCTGGCGAGGAAAGCCGCTCGCGCCGACCTGCCCGTTTGCCGTTTCCGCTTGCGTTTGACCAGCAGGCCAGAAAGCGAATCCAGCGTAATCCCGGCTATTCCCAGCGCGCCAGCCAGCGGCAGCGTCGCCACCAGCAGCCCAATCGCCAGCAGTTGCAAGCCGCTGCTTAGCGAAGCAAGCCGCGCGATATCATTGACCGCGCCGTACATGAGCAGCAATGGCGAAAGCACCAGCAGCGCCAAAGCCAGCAGGAAGACCAGCGCGACCGCCAACATCAACTTGAGCATGGCGCAGGCTGGTTCGTTTGGACGGTCGAGCAAAATTGACCACCCGCTCTGTTTGCCCGAATGCATGAACGCAGTGTATCATAGCCTTGACGAGCGCAACAGAAATTGACTTTGTGAAAAACTTGACAAACGCCAAAACAGGGTATACATTGACAATTGGGACCGCGACCATTTTTCCGCTAACCTGCGCAAGCCAGCCAGGAATAGTTCGCCAATTCCGCCGCCACTGTGTAAAAAGGATGTGTGAGCAGGCGCGTGCGAGACCGCCGATTTATTGATTAGCTTCAGCTCTTTTTCAGAAAAGTGGGTTTGCCGCAAGTTGCAAATCAACCGGGTGTTGAGTTGCAAGTCGGTCAGCGGAAAGGCGAGTCTGTGGAAGCAGTGCTGGAAAGCGTAACGAACCTGAACGGGCGCGACGAGACGCGCAAGCAGCTTGTGGGTCGTCTGCACAAGCAGCTGGTGCACAGCGCCAACACACGCGGCTTCGTTACGCATAACGACATCTTGCAGCTGGTGCCCGATGTCGAAAACGATGTCGATTTGCTCGACGACTTGATGGACGGACTGGTCGAGGCCGGCGTGGAACTCGTCGCCGAGCCGACCAAAGCCGACGATGACGACGCAGCGGATGCCAAGTCGATCGCCGAGACTTTGAGCGACGAAGCGGACGACGATATCGAGCAAAAAGACGAGCGCGAAACGCTCTTCCGCGTACTGCGCAAAGACCTCACAGCCGATGCCGGCTATCAAGCGGCGCTGGATACCGACGATGTCGTCGGCTTGTATCTCAAAGAAGCCGGGCGCGTGCCGCTGCTGACCGCCAGCGAAGAAGTCCTGCTGGCCAAGCGCATGGAAGCGGCTGAATTCGCGCGCGAACGCTTGCATGACGACGACAGCCAGACGATCGAGGCCTTGAGCTGGAGCGAAGAACAATGCCTGCGCGAGACGATGCTGGATGGCGAACAAGCCCAGGAGCACCTCATCCGCGCCAATGCCCGGCTGGTCATCAGCGTGGCGAAGAAATACATCGGGCGCGGCGTGCCCTTCCTTGACCTGATTCAAGAAGGCAACATCGGCTTGATCCGCGCCACCAACAAGTTCGAGTATCAGCGCGGGCACAAGTTCAGCACCTATGCGACCTGGTGGATCCGCCAGGCGGTCAGCCGCGCAGTCGCCGACCAGGGACGGACAATCCGCGTGCCTGTGCACATGGGCGACCAGCTCAACCGCATGCGCCGCGTGCAATTGCAGCTGCAGCAAGAATTCGGCCGCGATGCCACGCCTGCCGAAGTCGCGCGCGAGATGGACACGACGCCCGACAAGGTAGAGAACCTGCTGGAGATTTCGCGCCGACCGGTCAGCCTGGAGTCGCCGATTGATGACGAGGGCGATTCGAGTTTTGGCGATTTCGTCGAAGACAGCAACAGCCCGGCACCATCGGACGAAGTAGCCACGCATCTGCTGCACACGCAATTGCAGCAAGCGCTGGACAAGCTGCCCGACCGTGAAGCGCAAATTCTGCGCCTGCGTTATGGCCTGGCGGATGGCCGCGTCTATACGCTGGAAGAAGTGGGCAACACCATCGGCGTAACCCGCGAGCGCGTCCGCCAGCTGGAAGCCCAGGCGCTCAATCGGCTGCGGCAGTCATCGGCGCATGTGATCTTGCGGGATTACCTGTACGAAGTCTGACCGCGATTCCGCCGCGAAAGCAAAGCCCGCTCGGCATTTGTCTTGTACAATGACCCCACTCGCATCGTAGTGGGGTTTTTCTTTGTGGCGCCGCGCGCCATCGAGATATCGCTCATATCGCCAGGCTCAATATGCTGAACAGTGAAGGATACGCTCCCGTGCAAAACCCAAGTCTGGACCCTGCCAAGCTCATATTCCGCGATGCGGTCGAAGACGATCTGCCGCGCTGCCTGGCGCTCGATGCCAGCTTCCAGTCCGATTATGTTTGGCAGATGACCGTGAACGACGACGGCGGCGAGATCCAGGTCAACTGCCGCAGACAGCGCCTTCCCCGCCAGTTGGTTTCCCAGCACCCGGTGGACGAGCGAAAACTGCGGATGGCGCTGCGGATGGACAACTGCTTTGTCGTGGTCGAAGACCCAGGCAGCGGACAGATTGCCGGTTATGTCACCATGCGTTTGGATATGAGCGGTCGGGTTGCGTATCTGCAAGATCTGGTCGTCGACCTGCTGTATCGGCGGCGCAGCCTGGGCGCTCGGCTGGTGCATGTGGCGCGGGTATGGGCGAGCGAATTTCGCTTGCAGCAGATCATCTTCGAGATTCCCACCACCAATTATCCCGCCATCCGCTTTGCCCAGGCGCAGGGATTCGCTTTTTGCGGCTTCAACGACCATCACTTCGCCAATCGTGAGATCGCGCTCTTCTTCAGCTTGTCAATTTGAGCGCGCCGCTGCGGTCGCCTGTCGCCTATGCATGTAAAATGGGTTGCGACATGCCCTGTCGCCTTGGCTCGACTAACCGGCTGTGAGGCAAGACTGACTTGGATTTGCTGACTGAATTGCTGCTTGCGGTAAACGAGACCTTGACGGCTGGCAATGCCCTGACCGCGGTATCGCTGCTGCTCTTCAACCTGACGCGCAATTTGAACAATCGCGTGGCAAAGGCGGGCGCGGCGGTGCTGGCCTGCGTGACTGTCGCCTATGTCGCCGATGCCTTCATCTCGCTGGAGCCAGCGCACACTGCCCACGAAATCGCCTCGCGCTTGCAGTGGATCGGCATAGCTTTCGTGCCGGCGGCTTTGGTGCATCTGTCTGATGCGCTATTGGCGACGACCGGCTTGCCATCACGCGGGCGGCGGCGGCGCGCGCTGCGTCTGCTCTACCTCTTTGGCGCGGGCTTCTTGCTGGCGGCGGCGCTTTCCAATTCTTTATTTGCGTTCGCGCTGGCCGGTGGCGAGCTCAGCATCGCCGCGGCGCCGCTATTCGCGTTGTACCTGCTCTACTTTGGGCTGGCGACCGGATTCGCATTCTACAATGTGCAGCGCGCGCGAAAACGCTGTTTGACCCAGGCCAGCGCCCGCCGAATGGCTTATTTGCAGATCGCGTTCCTCACGCCGGCGCTGGGCATCTTCCCCTATTCGGTCTTGCTGAACCCCGGCGATGAATTTTCGCTATTTGGCTTGCTGCTCATCAACACAGCCAATATCGTCATCATTTTGATGCTGCTCTTCTTGTCCTACCCGCTGTATTTTTTTGGCTCGGATATCCCCGACCGCCTGGTCAAAAAACAGCTGCTGGACTTTTTGCTGCGCGGCCCGGCAACCGGCTTGATCGCGCTGGGAGTCGTCAACTTCACCGCGCAAGCAACGCGCATACTGAGCCTGCGCGGCGACAACTTCACTGCCCCGGCTGTGGTTGGCGCGGTGCTGCTGTGGCAGTGGTTCGTTTCGCTCGCCCTGCCCTACATCGAAAAATTCTTCATCTATCGCGACGAAGATGCCGAGCAGATCAGCAAATTGCAGACGCTTGGCGACCGCGTGTTGACCAACCGCGACCTCAGCCAGCTCATCGCGGCCACGACTGAATCGATTTGCGATTACCTGCGCATCGACCGCGCCTTTGTCATCAGCTTTGAACGCGCCCAGCCAGAATTCATCAGCAAGGTCGGCAGCCTGGACTTTGACGAGGCGGAATTGCTGGAAGAGACGCAGCTGCTCGAACAAATCGGCGAGCAGGCAAACGAATCGCAGTTGGCGAACCTGCTGCACTGGCGCGACTATGCGTTGATCGCGCTGCACAGCAATCGCGTCGGCGCAGAAGGAACGCAAGCGCTGCCTATCGGCGTTTTGGGCATGCGAAACGGCAGCGACGAACTGGCAGAAGAAATCGCCAGCGGTCATCTGGGCGCTTTCATCCGGCGCGTCGAAACCAGCCTGGACGACATGCGCCTGCAGTCCGAGATGTTCAATCTGATGGAGGGCTTGCTGCCGCAATTCCAGATGACGCGGTCGAGAGCGCTGCAGCTGGAGTATCGCCAAGCAAATCGCGCATTGCCAAGCCACAACAACCTGCCCGAGCGCGATGAATTGTTCGAGCAGGTGCGCGCTGCGCTGCGGCATTATTGGGGTGGCAGCGGCATCACGCAAAGCAACCTCATCAAGCTGCAGGTGGTGCAAAGCCGCATCCGCCATGGCGAATTGACGCCGGTGAATGCGCTGCGCAAGCTGCTGGAAGACTCGATTGGCGAGCTGCGACCGCAGGGCGAACGCAAAATGATGAGCCCCGAATGGACGCTGTACAACATCTTGCAGCTGCGCTTCCTGGAAAATCGCAAAGTCCGTGAAGTGGCGCGGCGCTTGAGCATGAGCGAAGCCGACCTCTATCGTAAACAGCGCGTGGCGATACAGGCAGTCACCGATCTGATCTTGCAGCAAGAGCAACAGCAGCAATAGAGATGCTTTTGCCCATTATTTTGCCCATCGCGCCCGACAAACCCGAGTATACTGGTTGGCAGCCAGACGAGAGATAATCTGCGGGTGCGAGAGTGCAGCAGCAGCCAGGCAAATCGCTATCGCCCAATCCAAACGATGTCTACCTGACAGCGCCGCGGACATCTGCCGACGAAGTCATCCGCGCGCTGGATGATGCGCCACCAGAGTTCGACTTTTGGCAAGACCTCCGCGAAAGCATGCCGCCGTGGATCAGCGAGGTGGTTGGCTTCGCGCTGATCGTCTTCGGCATCTTGTCTTTCATTTCGCTTTTTGTGGCTGGCGATGCGCTGGTGGCTGTCAGCTGGGCGAATATGCTCACCTCGCTGTGCGGCGATGGGGCAGTTTTCGTGGCGGCGGCGCTTTTTGCCATGGGCGCGGTTTTGTGGCTGCCCAAAGCGGGCATCGGCATCTCGCTCACAGCCGGGCGCATGCTGGCGCTGGAGCTGGCGTTTTTGTCTTTGCTGGCGATCTTGCACCTCGGCAGCGGAGAAAGCGAATTGCGGGCATTGGCGCGGTCGGGGCAAGGCGGCGGCATGATCGGCTGGGGGCTGAGCTATCCCTTCTATTGGATCATGGGCAGAGAGCTGGCGCTGGGTTTCTTCGGGCTGGTTGTGGCGGTCAGCAGCATAGTCGCGCTGGGCTTGCGCGGCAGCATGTTGACGAACGCTTTGAGGCGGCTGGGCGACCGGCTGCAGCAGATAAGCGCTGGCGCAGAGCCCGAACAGCCCCCAAATGACCATGTGCGAGAGCTGTACAAGCAGCTGGTCGAGCAGCCCGGCTATCGAAAGCCCATTATGCGCATCCGAGCCAATCCCGCCAGCCCGCCAGACCGGTCGCAGTTGCGGCAGGAAAATGGCGGCGCAGGATCGACCGTGGTCGAACGCATCCGACCCAACCCGTCGCGCCCCCGCCAGGTGCCAACTCCCGATTCGCCAGCAGCCGATTTCGCCGAGCCAGCGACAAATGAAACCCGCAAAACCGACGGAAACGGAGCAAAGCGCAGCGTCCGCAATGCCGCAAAGCGAAGCGAAAACGCCCCGGTCGACAGCGCAGAAATCTGGCGGAACTCGCTGCCCGCCATCGACAGCTTGACCGCGCTGGACTTGCAGATGCCCGGCGCTGACGAGACTGAACACAATGCGCGACTGATCGAGAATACGCTGCTGGAATTCGACCTCGATGTCACGGTCGCCGAGGCGCAAGTTGGCCCGACAGTAACTCGCTATGCCCTGCAACCGCACAACGACGATGGCACAGAGCGCATCCGCATGAGCACAATCGCGGGCTATTCGCGGGATCTGGCGCTGGCGCTGGCGGCGAAACGGCTGCGCATGGAAACGCCGGTGCCGGGCACGAACTTCATGGGCATCGAAGTGCCCAACCGCGAGCCAGGCACAGTCGCGCTGCGCAATGTGATGCAAAGCGAGGAGGTTCGTCAGCAAGCGGGAACTGGCGCTGCCCTGGGCATCCCGCTGGGCAGAGATGTGACGGGATTGCCGGTCGCCTTCGACCTGGCGCAGATGCCTCACTTGCTCATCGCCGGAGCGACTGGCTCTGGCAAATCGGTTTGCATAGCGGCGATTGCGACTGCTCTGCTGATGCAATTCTCGCCCGCCGAGCTGCGCCTGGTGATGCTCGACCCGAAGATGGTGGAATTGGCGCGCTTCAACGGCATCCCGCATTTGCTGGGCCCCGTAGAGATTGTGCCCGAGCGCATCGTGGGCGTACTGCAGTGGTGCGTGCGCGAGATGGAACGGCGCTACAAATTGCTGGAACGAAAGGGCAAGAAGCACCTCGATGAATACAACGGCGATCTGAATGCCAACGACCACTCGACAGCCCGGCTGCCGCGCATCGTCATTTTGATAGACGAAATCGGCGATTTGATGCTCAGCAGCCCGGAAGAAACGCAGGAGTCGGTTGCGCGCCTGGCGCAAAAAGCGCGAGCGGTGGGCATGCACCTGATAGTCGCCACGCAGCGCCCCAGCGTCAATGTCATCACCGGCGTCATCAAAGCCAACTTCCCGGCGCGCATTGGATTTGCGGTGGCCAGCAGCGGCGATTCGCGCGTGATCATCGACCGTGTCGGCGCAGAGAATCTCTTGGGCCGCGGCGATATGCTCTTCTTGTCGCCCGATGCCGCTGCTCCGCGGCGTGTGCAGGGCTGCTTCGTATCTGAAGATGATGTGCGCGAAGTCGTCCAGCACTGGCGCGATGAGTTTATCCTGCGCAAGAAAGCCGGTGTGCTCCCAGCCAAAGGCGGCACGCCCTGGGAAGGCATCTTGAAGCGCCAGCAATTCCTCAGCGAGACCGACCCCACGCTGGAAGATGTGCTGCGGCTGATTACAGCCAGTGGCGAGGCATCGGCTTCGTTGATCCAACGCAAGCTCGGACTGGGTTATCCACGCGCCGCCCGCATCATCGACCTGCTGGAAGAGCTGGGCGCAGTCGGCGAAGAGACGAGCGCGGGACGCAGCCGCCAGGTCATCATCCCGCCAGACGTTGACCCGCTGCAATTCGCGCTCAGTCGCTATCAGCCTGGAAAGACGCCGAGGTAAGCGCAATGGCAAACCAACCCGCCGAAAATCGTCGCAGCATCGCCGCAGTCAACCGCATGCTGCGCAGCGTCATCGAAGCCGAGACGCTCGAACAATACTTCTGGACCGGCGGCCTAATCCAGCGTTTCCGCCAGTCCGACCGGGGGCACTGTTACTTCGACCTGGTTGATGACAAGACGAGCATCCGCTGCATGCTGCGCGAAGAGCGGCGTGGCGACATTCGCTTTGACCTGCAAAATGGTCTGGATGTCGAAGTCTATGGCGATGTGCGGTTCTATGAGCAAGGCTCAGAGCCGCAGATTGCCGTGCGCGATATCCGATTGACCGACTCCGCGACTGCCGAGAAACCAGTCATCGACAGACTGCGCGACACGGGGCTGTATCCGCCGCAGAAACGACCGCCGCCCCAGCGCATCCGCCGCATAGGCTGCATCAGCGGGCGCAGCAGCCGCGCCATTGGCGACTTTGAAACAGCTTATCAAGACGCAGGCGAGAGGGGCGTGTTGGCGCCGCTGAGCTGGGAATATGTTCTGTTGACCGGCGAGCGCGCCCCGCAATTGATCGCCGATGCCATCCGCGCGCTGGATGCGACTGCCGATATCGACGCCATAGCCATCCTTCGCGGAGGCGGACGCAATGCAGACTTTGCCGCCTTTGAATCGTTCGCGGTCGCGCAAGCCATCAGCCAATGCCAGACCTTTGTCGTCACGGGCATCGGGCATCACCGCGACCAAACCGTGTCTGACCAGGTCGCCGATCACGCCGCTTCCACACCGACCGCCGCCGCCCACTTTCTGGCGAAACAGTGTTTGCGCGCAGCAGGCGATTTCCACTCCGAAGCGCCAAGTTGGCCTGAAGCTGCCGAGGCTGATTACCCACCTGAAGCGCCCGGTTGGCCTGTGGCTGCCGAAGCCGACTACCCGCCCCATGCGCAGGTCCCGCCCGTGGCTGCCGCCAGCGATATCCAGCCGGCGAAATCCAACAACCTATTGAATGCAGTGGTGATTATCGCTTCTGTGTTTGTGATTGTCGCGTGCCTGCTTGTACTGGGCTATTTGCTGCTGCGCGCGGGGATGTAGCCAGCCCGCAAATCACAACAGCCTGTCGGATTTCGGCGGCTGCACAGGCGCAATCAGCCCGGCATGGTCGTTGCGCACATAGTTGACTTGCGTTGAAACAGCGTGGCATTTCAGTTGCTCGGCGCGCGGGCCAGCCATCAGGGGCTGCCATTCGCCTGGCTGCAGTTCGCGCGGGGCAAGCCACAAGACATAATCAGCCGGCTCGAGAATGACGGTCATGCGCTGATGGATATGGCGGATGCGCGCGTTGGCTTCGGTGGTCAGGATCGCGCAGGTATTCAGCCAGTCGCCCTGCGGATCTTGCCAGCTTTCCCACAAGCCCGCGAAAGCGAAGATGTCGCGCTGGGCATGCTGGATGTACATGGGCGTTTTGCGCTTGCCCTGCCGCATCCATTCATAGTAGCCATCGGCGGGTATCAGGCAGCGGCGGCGTCTGAATGCGCTGCGAAATGAGGGTTTTTCGCGCGCAGTCTCGGAACGCGCGTTGATCATGCGGCTGCCGATTTTTGGGTCTTTCGCCCACGCGGGCACAAGTCCCCACTGCAACATAGACAGCGATTTGGGTTGGCGGTCGGTGATGACAGCCACTTGCTGCGTCGGGGCGATGTTATAGCGCGGAGCCAGCCAGGCATCTGCGCTGTCCAGGTCAAAGGCAAGCTGGATGGATTCCGAGTCGGCTGTCAGCGTATAACGCGCGCACACCGGCTTATTTCCTGCGCTTTTTGTCCGGCTTGCCCAAGGCGGCGATCTGCCGAACCACGCCCAGCACCGCCAGCAGCGCCGCCAGCGCCTGCCCGGTCGATATCGATTCGACCGCTCCCGTTTCCGAATCGGCATTTTCTTCGGCGGCCCGCACATACAAATAGCTGGACAGCAAGCCCACCAGCGCGCCCAATCCCAGGCCGGTCAGCAAGATGCGCGCTCTTTCTACTTGTTGCCCGGTTTCGTCTTTCTGCTCTTCGATCATGTTTCTGCCTCGTCTTCGCTTTCCTGCGGCGGCGCATCAAACATGGTTAGCAAGCTGCGCACCGGCGCCAAGCGCACAGCCCAATCCAGCACATGTCCATCCACGCCGCTCAGCCAGCCATCGACTCGCTCATGTGCCGATGCCGTCAGCGCTTCCAGTCGGCGCAATGGCGAGCGAGCGCGTGCTCCCCAGCGGCGCATTTGCAAGACCAATGCCCATGCGCAAACCAGCAGCGCAAACACCAGTGCAATTGATGGGCACAGCACCAGCAGCGTCAGCATTGCGTCTGTCACCAGCGCAACCTGCCCAGGCGCGGGCAACATCAGCGCCGCAGCCAGACCCGCCAGCATCATCAGCAGCACGAACAGAAACGGTACCCGAACGTTCAGCCATAGACGGCTGCGCTGCAAACGCTCGCTTTCGCTGTGCCTTTGGCTCATGCGCCTTCCAACACCTGCGTCTCTGCTCTACAATAGTCTAATCCATATACGAGCGAGTATCAAAAAAAGGCGCGGCAAATGACACACTTGTCGCCAGTCGCGCAGCGGCTGCGCATCACTTTTGGCAAAGTCGGCACACTGCGCTACACCAGCAACCTGGATATGGCGAAGATCTGGGAGCGTGTTCTGCGCCGCGCGGACCTGCCGCTGCTGTATACGCGCGGTTTCAACACGCGTCCGCGCATCTCGCTGGCCATGCCCCTGCCCCTGGGCATCTCCAGCGACTGTGAGATTTTGGATATTTCCCTGCGCGAGCAAATGGACTTCTGCGAAGCGAACCTGCGCGAGCAATTGCTGGCGGTGTCGCCGCAGGGTTTGTCCATCGTGGCGATTGAAGAGGTCGACCCGCGCAGCGCCACCATGCAATCGCGAATAATGAGCGCCGAATATCGCATTCGCTTTCACGATCCGCTCAAGCGCGCCGGCTTGCAGCGAAAAATCGACGATCTGCTCGGCCAGGAGTCCATCATCGTCGAGCGGAGACGCCGGCGCAAACGCAGCGTCATGGATGTGCGACCGCTGATCCTGTCGCTGGAAATAGACGACAAAAACGACTTGCGGGCGCATCTATCAGTGGGTGACCGCGGCAACCTGCGTCCCGATCACCTGCTGGAGCTGCTGGAGCTGGACGGCACGCACAACAGCATCCACCGCAGCCGACTGCATATGCTGCCCGAATGAGGAGACCATGAGCATGATGCAAGAACTTCACATCCGCGCCGATATTCGGGCCGCCTTGGAATCCGGGCAGCCAGTGGTCGCGCTGGAATCGACATTGATCACGCATGGCCTGCCGAGCCCGCTGAATGTCGAGACGGCGCTGGGCATGGAAGCAGCTGTGCGTGATGGCGGCGCGATCCCGGCGACCATCGCTGTGCTGGGCGGAGACATCACCATCGGCTTGACTCGCGAGCAGATCCAAGAGCTGGCGGGCCTGCCCGATGGCGCAGTCCGCAAATGCAGCCGGCGCGACCTGCCTATCGTTACCGCACTGCGGCAGCATGGCGCGACAACCGTAGCCGGCACGATGATCATCGCGGCGCTGGCGGGCATCGAAGTCTTCGCAACCGGGGGCATCGGCGGCGTGCATCGCGGCAATCCGCAGGATGTCTCGGCAGATCTGACCGAGTTTGGGCGGACGCCAGTGGCTGTCGTTTCTTCGGGCGCGAAGTCGATCCTGGATTTGCCGCTGACGCTGGAAGTTTTGGAAACGCAGGGAGTGCCCGTGCTTGGCTATGGGACGGATGCGCTGCCGGCTTTCTATTCCGAGCGCGCCGACCTGCCAATCGACCAGCGCGTCGACACCCCGCAGCAAGCCGCCGCCATCATCCGCGCTGGCAGGCAACTGGGCGCAGCGCATGGCACGCTGATCGTCGCGCCCGTGCCAGCCGCTGAAGCATTGGACGCGACAATCGCGGAAGAAGCTATTAAGCGGGCAACAGACGAAGCGCACGCAGCGGAAATCGCCGGCAACGAAATCACGCCCTTCGTGCTGCGGCGCGTCAGCGAACTCACCGATGGCCAGTCTATGGCGGCCAATATCTCGCTCCTCTTGAACAATGCGCGCATCGCCGGCGAAATTGCCCTGGCGCTGAGCCGAATCTAGTCCCTCAGCTCTCGGTCGCCCAGAGATGCAGAATCAGGTCTTGTTCGAGGGTCGGCGCGCCCAACTCGTGCAATCTCGCCAGGATTTGCGCGCGGTGGTCGGTGCCATGATTGACCACATGCAGCAAAATCTGCCAGCGCAGGCTGCGTTGCCTGCCGCCTCTATGCGGAAAATCCAATTCCACGACTTCTTCCAGGTCATCATTTGTCAGGGCATTGGCATACGCCAGGACATCCTCACGAATTGAATCCCATGTGGGACGCAGCGTGGCTTGGTCAGGGAAATCGCTTTCATCAAGCAAGTCGGGCAGCGGCAGATACTGCAAGCGCGCCAGCCAGCGATTGTCCACCTCGATGACATGCAGCAGTTGATTGCGCAGCGAACCCAAAGAGTAGTCCGTTTCCGCGACAAATTGCTGCGGGCTAAGCTCCTGCACGATGTCCCAGATACGGTCGTACACCCCGTAGTGATAGTCAAACATGGTTCTGATTGCCGACGCATTCATGTGCTGCATCCTTTCAAGATAGCCACCGCTGCTTGAGCATGAGAATAAGGGGTTTCGCTCAGCAGCCTTGCCACGACTCTAGCGCATACACTATACTTTCAAGATAATCTCGCAATTACGAGCGGCGCAACGGCTGGATCTGAGGGCGCGAAAATATGCAGTCAGGACCGATCGAGCACAGAATCGAAGGCCACTTGCTGAAGGTCGAAAAACCAGGGCGCTATGTCGGCGGCGAATACAACAGCGTCGTCAAAGACTGGGCGCGCGCCGATGTCAAAGTGGCGCTGGCATTCCCTGATATCTACGACCTGGGCATGTCCAACCTGGGGATCATGAATTTGTATCACCAGGTCAACCAGCGCGATGACATGCTGGCGGAGCGCGTTTTCTCGCCCTGGCTGGATATGGAAGCGGTTATGCGCGAAAACGACATCCCGCTCTACTCGCTGGAAAGCAAGCGCCCCATCCGCGACTTTGACCTGCTGGGCATCAGCTTGCCCTATGAACAGCTGTATACCAACGCCATCAATTTGCTCGACCTGGCTGGCATGCCCATATTGAGCCGCGACCGAGACGAGAGCTGTCCGCTGGTGATCGCTGGGGGGCACGCCTGCTTCAATCCCGAGCCGATGGCGGATTTCATCGATGCTTTTGTGATCGGCGAGGGCGAAGAGGTCATCGTCGAAATTGCGCAAACGCTGGGCAGGCTGCGCGGACTACCGCGAAATGAACAACTGCGACAACTTGCGCGCATTCAGGGCCTATATGTGCCGCGCTTTTATGATGTGGAATATCACGCCGATGGCACTGTGCGCAGCGTCACGCCCAACCAGCCGGGCATTCCGGAGCGCGTGCTGAAGCGCATCGTGCTCACTTTGCCCAAGCCTTTCACGAAGTTCATCGTGCCCAATATCGACACCGTGCACAACCGCGCGCCTATCGAAATCATGCGCGGCTGCACGCGCGGCTGCCGATTCTGCCATGCCGGCATGGTCACGCGCCCGGTCCGCGAACGACCTGTCGCCGAGATCATGGCGGCCATAGACGAGATCGTGCGATACACCGGCTTCGAAGAAATCAGCCTGCTCAGCTTGTCATCATCCGACTATGTGTGGGTCGAAGAACTGGCGGAAGAAGTCAACCGCGTCTACAAGGACGCCGGCTTAAGCCTCAGCCTGCCCAGCCTGCGCATCGAGAGCGCCAGCGCCGACCTGCTGGAGAAGATAGGTGGCACGCGCCGCAGCGGCTTCACATTTGCGCCCGAAGCCGCCACCGAGAAAATGCGCGACCTGATCAACAAATATGTTTCCGACGACCAGGTCATCCAGACAGCGCGCGATGTCTATTCGCGGGGTTGGCGCACGATCAAGTTCTATTTCATGATCGGCCATCCCGACGAGACCCTGGATGATGTACAGGCGATCATCGACCTGTGTGGGCGCACCCTGCGCGAAGGCACGAAGATCCTGGGCAAAAAAGCCACGCTCAATGTCGGCGTCAGCACCTTCATCCCCAAACCGCACACGCCATTCCAGTGGGTGCCGCAGGATACCCGCGAAAGCGTCGATCGCAAGCAAGCCATGCTAAAACGGCAGATGCGCCGCGGCGGCATGCACCTGCGCTGGAATACTTATGACGACAGCGAGTTTGAAGGCTGGCTGAGCCGAGGCGACCGCCGCCTCTCCTGCGTGATCCGCCGCGCCTGGCAGTTGGGCTGCAAGTTCGACGCCTGGCAAGACCAGCACGAACACGCGCGCTGGCTGCAAGCCTTTGACGAATCGGGCATCGACCCGAACTTCTATAACTTCCGCGAGCGCGACCTGGACGAGGTCTTTCCATGGGATCACATTGATGTCGGCTTGCGCAAGAAATTCTTGCAAGAAGATTATTTGATGAGCATCCGCCGCGAGACGCGCGTCGATTGCCGCGACAAATGCTTCGCCTGTGGCATCTTGCCCAAGTTCGCCAAAGAACGCGCCACCACCAAAGACCTGGCTTGGGAATGCCCGCCAGTCACGCCTGTCAGCGAACGCGGACAGCAAGCGAACGGTCGAAATCCCGCTGAGCGCCATTGGCTAATAAACGCCATGCAGACCAGCCAAATCGCCATAGCCGGCATTGACATCCGACAAGCGGTCATCGGCGAGGGCGCGCCCGTGCTTATGGCGCACGGCTGGGGCGCAAGCATTGATACGCTGGTTCCACTGGCAACCCGACTGAGCCGACACGGCTATCGCTGCATCATGCTCGACCTGCCGGGATTCGGAGAAAGCGCAGAACCGCCGCGAGCCTGGGGCGTGCGCGATTATGTGGAATTCTGCCTGGCCTTCCTGGATGCGCACAAGCTGGACTCGGCGCACTATTTCGGGCATTCGCTGGGCGGTCGCATTGGCTTGATGCTGGCGGCAGAATATCCTGCAGCGCATAGAGCAAAATGACGCTTTCCAACAGCGCCGGCATCAAGCGCCAGCCGAGCATAGGGCAGCGACTGCGGCTGGGCATGGTTCAGCGCGCGCGCGCTGGATTGAGCGCGATTGGCAGGGGCTCCGCTGCCGAGTCCTTGCGCAACTTCTACAGCCGGCGTTATGGATCGGCGGATTACCAGGCTGCCTCGCCAATCATGCGGGGGACGCTGGTGAAAATTGTGGAGCAAGACTTGCTGGCATACGCCCGGCGCGCGGCAAAGCCCACCGTGCTGATTTGGGGCGATGCCGATGAAGACACGCCGTTATGGATGGGACAAAAGCTCGAAACCGTCATGCCCGATGCCGCGCTGATCGTGCAGCCAGGCGCGGGACATTACGCCTATCTGGACTTCCCCGAGCGTACCGCCAGCATCATGGACGCGCTCTTTCGCAGCGATGAGAATTAACACAGAGATCAATGAGAGCACAGAGAACACAGAGAAATGCGTTCAATTTAACTATGTGTTATTGACCGGACGCCCTCATTACAACAAAGATTCAGAATTATCCCGCCTTGCCAAAGTAATCTCTGTCCTCTCTGTCCTCTCTGTGCCCTCTGTGTTCTCTGTGTAAAAGATGCACAGTACATGGCTGATTTCACTTGTGAGGCAACCATACGCGCTTTCTCGATTGCCGGTAGCGATTGAGCGCGCGAGTTGCCCCAGGCGCGGTTCGCCGTATAATGCGCTTGTGGCGACATGCAAGGAATCCCCATGCAAAACGACTGGATGCCCCTGGTCTGCCTGATTTGGCTGGCCGGCACCTGGCTGCGGCTGCGGCAGCAAGCGCGCTTCTATCAGATTGAAGAGTATATGAGCCGCCGTTATCTGCGCTGGCTGCTGGCTGCGCGAGAGCGATGCCTGCCGCTGCGTCAGATTTTCGCTGCCCTGCTCGGCGTGGCGCTGACGAGTTTGGTTGACCAGCCGCACGACAGCCTGGCCGGCAGCTTTTTTGCGCTGGCCGCTGTCTTTACAAAGCCGCAGCGAAAAACCAAAAAGCCGCTGGTGATGACAGCGCGCGTCAAACGAATCCTGGCTGTGGCGCATATCTTGTGCGCCCTGCCCATAGCCGGCCTGTGGGCGGCAGGCGCGCAAATCCCGGTCATTATCGGGGGAGGCTTGGCGGTTTGGCTGCTGGCACCGCTGTGGCTGGCGCTGAGTAATTGGCTGTTGACGCCGCTGGATGCTTTGCTGCGGCGGCGATTTCTGCGCCAGGCGGCCCATGTGCTCGCGCAGACCCAGCCCAAGATCATCGGCATCACCGGCAGTTATGGCAAGACGACCACCAAGTCTTTTTTGCGCGACATCCTCAGCATGCGCTATCAGGTGTATGCCACGCCCAAAAGTTACAACACGCTGATGGGCATTTCGCTGGCCATCAACCGCGACCTGGCGGACGACTATCGCACAGAGATCTTCATCAGCGAAATGGGCGCGTATGTGGAAGGCGAGATCGCGCGCATCTGCCAGCTGACGCCACCCGATATCGCCATCATCACCGAGATCGGACCCCAGCATCTGGAGCGCTTTGGCTCGCTGGAGAATGTGCAGAAGGCGAAATACGAGCTGATAGCCAATCTGCCGCCCGATGGCGTCGCGGTTTTTAACTGGGACAACGCCCACATCCGCGAGATGCACAAGCGCGGGCATCCCGCCAAGCGCCTGACAGTGAGCCGCGACTTGTCGCTGGACGAGGCGGGCGCGCAAGGCGTGGCCTGGCTGGCGCAGGACATCCGCGAAAGCCTGGACGGCCTGTCATTCCGCGCGATTGATGTGGCAAGCGGCGTAGCAGCCCAGATTGATACGCGGCTGCATGGCGAGCACAATGTGACCAACCTGCTGCTGTGCATCGCCACCGCGCGGCACGAAGGCATCTCCCTGCGCGATATCGCCGCGCGCATCCGCAGCTTGCAGCCAGCCGAAAGCCGCCTCGTCCGCGAGACGACCGCCGCCGGCATCACCATCATCAACGATGCCTACAGCGCCAATCCCAAAGGCGTCGTCGGCGCTTTGAAGCTGTTGGGCATGCACCAGGCCGGGACGCGATTGCTGATCACGCCGGGCATGGTCGAGCTGGGCGCGCTGCAAGAGGGGGAAAATCACAAGCTGGGCATGCTGGCGACCGAATACGCCACCGATATCATCTTGGTGGGCGAGTCGCAAACTGCGCCGATCTTGCGAGGAATCGAGGCGACCGCTTTTGACCGCGGACGCGTGCATGTCGTCGATACGCTGGAGCAGTCGGTAGCCTGGTATCGGCAGCATCTGGGCAGCGGAGATGCCGTGCTGTTCTTGAACGACCTGCCCGATACCTACTGAACGCGAGGAGCAGCCGATGAGCAGCCGCCGCAGCATTGTCGCCGTCCTGTTTGGCGGACGCAGCGTGGAGCACGATGTTTCTATCGTAACCGGGCAGCAGATCATGGCGGCCTTCCCGTCCGACCGCTACGAAATTGCGCCGGTTTACATCACCCGCGATGGACGCTGGTTCACTGGCGCGCCCCTGCTGCAGCTGGAAAATTTTCGTGATGACGCGCTGCTGGAAAAACCCGGCATTGAAGCCTGCCTGCTTTCGCCCGATACGCGACATCACGGCTTGATCATCAATCCGCTGGCAGGTCGATTCAGTCGCAGCCGCGTCCAGCGCATTGATGTGGTCTTCCCGGCGCTGCATGGCTCGCATGGCGAAGATGGCAGCCTGCAGGGCTTGCTGGAACTGGCGGATATCCCCTATGTGGGCTGTGCGACGCTCGGCTCGGCGCTTGCCAACGACAAGATCATGACCAAGGTGGCGCTGCGGCAAGCGGGCGTGCCGGTGCTGGATGACTTCTGGGTTACGCGGGAAGCCTGGCGCGCTGCGCCGGATGAAATTGTGGCGCAGATTCGCAACCGCTTCGACTTTCCGCTCTTCATTAAACCGGCCTGCCTGGGCTCGAGCATCGGCATCGGACGGGCAAATGACGAGACTTTGCTGCGCGCCAGCCTGGATGTCGCCGCCAGTTTCGATCGCCGCATCCTGGTCGAGCCAGCCCTGACCGATGGCGTGGAGATCAACTGCGCTGTGATGGGCTATGGCGATGAATACGAAGCCTCGACCCTGGAACAACCGCTCGGTTGGGATGACTTCCTTTCCTACGAAGACAAGTACCTGCGCGGCGGAGAAGGCATGAAAAGCGCCGACCGCATCATCCCCGCGCCGATAGACGACGAGCTGAGCGCCCGCATCCAGTCGCTGAGCATTGAGGCGTTCCAGGCTGTCGACGGCCGAGGCATCGCGCGCGTTGATTACCTGGCGCGCACGCAGACTGGCGAGGTCTATCTCAACGAAATCAACACCATGCCGGGCTCGCTGGCTTTTTATCTTTGGCATGAAGACGGCCGCAGCCGCGCCCAGGTGCTGGAGCGTCTCGTCCAGTTGGCGCGCGCCGCGCATGCCGACAAACGCCGCAACACCTACGATTATCAGACCGATCTGGTGTCTATCGCCAGCCAGCGAGGCAGCAAGGGCGTCAAGCGCAAGGGCTAGCTTGCCTGCCATTTTGCCTATGTTATGATAGGCAGCGACAGGCGCATCCAGCAGTCAAAGCAAGCACCATGCCCTATCTCTCTGGCAACCCTCGTCCGCCCCGCCCTTCAGAAGTGGGCCGCTCCATCTGGGGTGGCGCGCCTCTGCCGCCCATCCCCGAGCGCGTGCTGGATGGCATCCCCGGCTTCATCGCCTGGTTGGCTCTTCTCGTTTCCATTTCCAGCGCAGTAGCCTTTCCTTTGACGCTGATGCTGACGGCGGCGCTGGTGGCTTGTTATACGGCGCTGCGTTTTTTGCTGGCGGGCATCGCCAACGCCATAGGCATGCGGCGCATCAGCGAATGGGAAGCTGTCGACTGGCATCAGCGCTACCTGGATGAGCGCACGCCGACCTCGCTGGAATGGGAGCGCGTTCATCATCTGGTCATCATTCCCAACTACAACGAGTCGATGAAACTGCTGCATCGCACATTGGACAGCTTGAGCCAACAGCAAAATGCGCGCACGCAGATTTCAGTGCTGCTGGCGATGGAAGCAGCCGAGCCAGGCAGCTATCAAAAAGCGCAGGGCCTGCACGCGCAATATGCCGATCACTTCGCCAAAGTGCACTTCACTTTGCATCCGCGCGGGCTGCTGGGCGAGATGCAATGCAAATCCGCCAATCTGTCCTGGGCGGTCAACCGCTTCTTGGAGAATATCGTCGCCGATTACGAACTGGATACCGATCACATCGTTGTGACGACCATGGATGCCGATACGCGCTGGCACGAAAATCATTTTGCCGCGCTGACCTATCATTTTGCCATCAGCGAAGACCGCCACCACAAATTCTGGCAGGCGCCGATCCGCTATCACGGCAATATCTGGCAGGTCAATCCGCTCATGCGCATCATCAATACCTACGCGACAGCTTTTGAACTGGCCTACCTGGCCGCGCCCTGGTGGATGGCCATGCCCATGTCGTCCTATTCGCTCAGCTTGAATCTGCTGGAACAGAGCGGCAACTGGGATACAGATGTGATCGCCGACGAATGGCACATGTTGATCAAAGCCTACTTCGCCACGGGCGGGCAAGTTACGCTGCAGCACATCTATCTGCCGTTCCTGGCCGATTCCACCACCGGCGTCAATATCATCGACTCCATCCGCAAACGCTACAGCCAGACGCTTCGGCACGCCTGGGGCAGCAAAGAAGTCGGCTATATGCTGGCGAAGCTGATCGAAAATCCGCAGGTCGTCTCGGGCAATTCGCTGAAACTGCTGGGACGCATCGCCCACGATATTCTGCTGGCTGGCGCGGGCTGGATCATTCTGACAGTCGGCTCGCAGCTGCCGGTCTTCTTTCATCCGGATATCGCGCCCGTGCAGGTGCAAGGCATGATCGAAGCCAGCGACAAACTGAGCTACCTGCTGCATGGCATCGCGAGCAGTCATCCGGCCTGGCTGCTGCTGTCGGTTTCGGGCTTGGTCATGATGATGCTGGTGGTGGTCTTCCAGGTGCAGGATTATCGCATCCGTCCGCCGCGCATCGCGCCGTATACCCTGGCTGAATCGCTGCTGGAGCTGTTCAGCATCCCGTTCATGCTGGCGCTGACGCTCTTTGTGGTGGCGCTGCCAACCCTGGTGGCGCAGACGCGGCTGCTGCTGGGCATCCCGCTGCAATTCATCGTCACCGACAAACAGACCGACTAGCATCGCTGGGCTTGCCCTAGCGCTCGGCGCACAGCCAGCCTATCATAAGCGCAGAAAAACAGGAAAGACGCGACCGTGCCAAGTGAACGCGTGCAAAAAATCATGGCGCAAGCCGATATTGGTTCGCGGCGCGCCTGCGAAGAGATCATCCGCCAGGGACGCGTGCAAGTGAATGGCGCGGTCGTCTCGCTGGGCGCAAAAGCCGACTCTTCGCGGGATGTCATTGTTGTGGATGGCGCGCGCATTTCCATCGCTGCTGAGCACATCACCATTGCGCTCCACAAACCCAAAGGCGTATTGAGCACCACCAAGCCAGAAGCTGGCGACGAGCGCCCAACCATCCGCGAACTCGTCGAAGCGCCGGGGCATCTTTTCACGATCGGCAGGCTGGATGTGGACAGCGAAGGTTTGATGATCCTGACCAATGATGGCGAGCTGGCCAACCGCATCACCCATCCGCGCTATGAACACACCAAGACTTACAAAGTCACGGTGGCGGGCAAAGTCTCGCGGCAGACGCTGGAGAAGTGGGAGAGCGGCATCTGGCTGGATGACAGCCGCACAGCAGCCTGTTCGGTCAAGGCGCTGCAGGCGACGAAGCGCTCGACTGTGCTGCGCGTGGTGATGGTCGAGGGGCGCAAGCGGCAGATCCGCCGGGTGGCTCGTGAGCTGGGGCATCCGGTCATTCGCATCGTGCGCACACATATCGGCCAGTTGGGCTTGGGCACGCTGCGCAAGGGCGCCTGGTATCAACTGGCCGATGAAGAGATCGGCTATATGCTGCAGCCAGCGCCGGCCTTGGCCCATATCCGCCGCAAACGCCGCGCCCGCAAGCGACGCGCCAGCTAGTCATGTCGGTTGGGCTTGGCATCGAAGAATATATCGCGCGGCAGCCGATCTATGACAAGCGCCGCCGCATTTTGCATCCGCTGCTGCGGGCTGTGCTGCCGAGTTTCTGCCGAGTCGAGGCGGAAGGCGTTCACCATGTCCCCCGCCAGGGACCGACCTGCCTGATGATCAACCATGTTTCCTACCTCGACCCCATCGTGGTTACGGCATCCATCCCATTTCGCCATACCATTTCGCTTTCCAAGATCGAGAATTTCAGCATTCCCGTGGTCGGTTGGCTGCTGCGGCAATGGGGACATTATCCGATTTCGCGCGGCGAATATGATCGCAAAGCACTTCTGCAGACCATCGCGTTGCTGCAGGCTGGACAGATGGTGCTGATGGCGCCAGAGGGCACGCGGCATCCGGGCGGCTTGCAACAGGCGAAAGAAGGTCTCGCCTTCGTAGCGACCAAAGCCGATGCCGTCATCGTGCCAGCGGCCATTTGTGGCGCAGAAGATTGGCGAACCCGTCTAAAAAGCGCGCGCAGAGCCTATGCCAAGGTCGTTTTTGGCGCGCCTTTCCGCTTCCGCCGCGGCGACCGCAAGCGCATCCCCCGCGCAGAACTGGCGCAGATGACAAGTGAAGCCATGTACCAGCTTGCGAAGACGATCCCGGCGGAATACGCCTATCTGCGCGGCTATTACAGCGATATCGAAAATGCCAGCCAGCGAGTCTGCTGGAGTTCGCCTAGCCGCCTGCGATATCCAGCGCCCATCGCGTATCAGCGCCGCGACCGCATCGCCCAGGCTTGCAAAGCGCTGATCTTGCGTCTGCCCGCGCAAATAGCGGATGTAAATCTGCTGCAAAATCACCAGCAAGCGAAAGACGCCCAGCACATGGTAGAAACGGATATCAGAGATTTCTCCCCCGCTGCTGCTGGCATAGCGCTGGACGAGCTCGTCGCGGCTCATGAAGTCGTGGTCGCCGGCTGGCATCATGGCGATCGCGCGGACGGCCGGCGGATCGTCTGGCTGGGTCCAGTAGGTCAGCAGCGCGCCAAGATCCGAAAGCGGGTCGCCCAATGTGCACATATCCCAGTCCAGGATGGCTGTCACACGCCCCGGGTCGTCAGTGGCGAACATCGTGTTGTCCAGCTTGGGGTCGTTGTGCACCAGCGAATGCGCGCTATTTCTCGGCACGCGGCGGCTCAACCAGCGATAGATCCAGTCGACTTGCGGGTCGTCATGCAGCCTGGCGCGCTGCCAACGCCGCTGCCAGCCATCGACTTGCCGCTGGATGAAACCGTCGGGTCTGCCCAGCTGCGATAATCCCAGCGCCGCATAATCCACCGCATGGAAAGCCGCCAGCGCATCCGCCAGCGCCCGGCTCATTTTGCGCGGCGAGGTTGGGTCGAGGGCGAACGGCATGGGCAGGCGCTCGCGGACGACGATGCCATAACAGCGCGTCATGATCTGGAAAGGCGCGCCGATCACCCTGTCGTCATCGCAATAGAGCCAGGAGCGCGGCGCAAAGGCACAGGCGCGATGCAGGACCGAAAGCACCCGATATTCGCGCCCCATATCATGCGACGACGGCGCGATTGGACCCAGCGGGGGCCTGCGCAGCACATATTCTGCGCCGCTGGCAAATCGCAGCTGGAAGGTCAGGTTGGCTTTGCCGCCGCCGAATTGCCTGACGGCCATGCCACCTTCCGCGCCGGGCAGCTTGCCGCGCAGGTATTCCGCCAGACGCGCCTCGTCGAAGCGCTCGTCCGGGCGGATCTCGATCAGTTCAAGATCGGGCAGGTCGGGTTCGGGCAGATCGGACAAGAGACGCCTGCATGCTGGCTGATGGCGCTACCTGGAAACAAGCATATGCGGTATGATTGCGCTGGTCAAATCATGAGGAATACGCCAATTTGAATTTCTCGAAGACTTTCCCCATGCTGGTCGCCTATCTGGTATTCATCGTCATCGGCATTGCCAGCGGCTTGCTCAATATCGCCTGGACATACATGCAAGCCACTTTTGGCGTTTCGCACGATTCTCTGGCGGCGCTGGCGCCCGCGGCCATGCTGGGGGGTCTGATTGCGGCTTTCTTGAATGGCGCGCTGATCGGCCGCTTCTCGCTGGGAGTCGTGCTGGTCGGCGGCATGGCTTTCGCCGGCTTCGGCTTGTTGGGTTATGCGATCGCGCCGGTTTGGCTGCTGCTGCTGGCGGTCGCCCTATTCACCAGCGTTGGCAAGGGCACCATAGACGCCGGCTTGAACAACTTTGTCGGCTCGAATTATGGCACGAGCGAGATGAACTGGCTGCATGCCTGCTGGGGCATCGGCTTGACCATTGCGCCAGCCGTCGTCACCTTTTTTGTGCTCGATCAAGGCGGCGGTTGGCAATCCAGTTATATCGTGGCCGGGATTGCCGTGTTGCTGCTGGGCGGGGTGATTCTGTTGACCCTGCCGCTTTGGCAGCTGCAAGACAGCGCGCGTCCAGGCAGCCAGAAAGGCAAGCGCCAGCCGATGAGCGAGACCCTGCGCCGCCCGATTGTGTTGGCCGGTTTGCTGTTCTTCTTCGTATATGGCGGCATCGAAATTGGCACGGGTCAGCTGGCAAACACGCTGCTGACCGAAGCGCGCTCCCTGCCGCAAGAAGTCGCCAGCAGCTGGGTCAGCGCCTATTGGGGCAGCTTCACGATCGGACGAATTTTGATGGGTTTGCTGGCTATGCGCCTGGGCGACCGACTGCTGTTGACGATCTGCTTTGCCTGTTCGGTGGCGGGGGCGGCGCTGCTGTTTTTGAATCCCGGCGAGGCGCTCAGCTTTGCGGGCATGCTGGGCATCGGTTTTGGTCTGGCGGCCATATTCCCCATTTTGATTTCGCAGACCTATGCGCGCGTCGGCGTCGAGCACGCGGTTAATGCCATCGGCTTCCAGGTGGGCTGCGCGGCTTTGGGCGGGGCGGCGCTTTCGGGGCTTGGCGGCATCTTCGCCGAGCATGTTGGGGCGGAGTCGATCAGCCTGTTCATTTTGATTGGCGCGGCGCTTTCGGTGATTATCTATGGGCTGATGCTGCGCTTCGAGAAACAATTGTCGCGAGGAAAATGGAGGGCGGGCTGATGCTGAGTCTGGCGCAAAAGGTTGGACGCATGATGATGGTGGGCTTTCATGGTTTGCGCCCGCCTCCGCATATTTGGGACTGGCTGGCGAGTGGACGCATTGGCGGCGTCTATTTTTTCGAGCGCAATGTGCAGTCGCCCGCGCAAGTCAAGCGAATGGTCGCCGAATGTCGGGAGGCCGCGCCTTTTCCGATTTTGGCCGGCATCGACCAGGAAGGCGGCATCGTCGCCCGTCTGCGCGCTGGCTTCAGCGAAAGCCCTGGCAATATGGCGCTGGGCGCGGCGCAAGACCCGCAGCTCGCCGAAGAAGTCGCAGCCATGTTGGGACGCGAGCTGGCGGCGCTGGGCATCAACTGGAACTTCGCGCCGGTCGCGGATATTGCCCATCAGCGCGACAATCCTTCGGTCAGCGCGCGATCGGTCGGGCGCGACAGCCAGCTGGTCGGCGAACTGGTGACGGCGCAGATCCGCGGCTATCAGCGCAGTGGCGTCGCGGCGACGGTCAAGCACTTCCCCGGTCTGGGCAACACAATCATCGATACGCATGTGGGCTTGGCGCGGGTTCGCGGCTCGCTGGATTATTTGTATGCAGAAGACCTGCTGCCATTCCGCCGGGCGATAGCGGCCGATGTCGCCTGCGTGATGCTGACGCATGTGATTTACGATCAGCTGGATGCCGACTGCCCGGCCACCATGTCGCGGCGCATCGTGAGCGATTTGCTGCGCGGCGAACTGGGTTTCACTGGCGCTGTCAGCACCGATTGCATGGAGATGAAAGCGATTACCGACCAGATTGGCGCGGGCGAATCGGCGGTGCGCTGTGTGCTGGCGGGTGTCGATCTGCCGCTGTTTTCGCACACGCGCGCGCGGCAAGAAGCAGCCTATGAAGCGGTATTGGCGGCTGCGCAATCGGGCAGGATCACCGAAGCGCGAATAGACGAATCACTGGCGCGCATCGAAGCGATGAAGCGGCGTTACAGACTGGATGATGCGCCGGCGCTGGATGTCGTGGACTGCCAGGCGCATCGGACATTGGCGAAGCGGGCGGCGCGGGCGGGGATTGTGCTGCTCAAGGCCGGTACGGCGCTTTCGAGCTTGCGCGAATCGCGGGTTGCTGCGCTGGAATTTGCCGCTGGGCGCGTGTCCGATGCGGTGGAAGCGGGCTCGCAGCGCGTATTCTCGGATTATCTGGCGCGGCGCTTGCCAAATGCCGCTTGTCATATCCGCGACCCACATGACAATTCGCCGCTGGACGCGAGCCTGTTCGAAAGCGACACAATCATATTGCTCACGCGCAACGCCCACCTGCAGCCAGCCCAATTGCAGCGCGCCCGAGCCATCATTGGCCGTTCGCAACGTGTAATTCTGGTTTGCGCGCGCGATCCATACGATGCGGGCGAGCTGCCCAATGCCGACACCATCATCTGCGCAAATGGCGACAGCCGCCCATCGCTGCTTGCGGCGGTCGATGCCATCTGCGGAGATTTTGAGCCGCGCGGACAGCTGTCGGTCGCTGTCTCATGACGACCCCGATAGAAGCGGCCGCCTTTGACAGGCTGCTGGCGGAGCACCTGCCGCGGACATTTCCCGCGCTTGGCATCTGTGTAATCCATCGTGGCGAGATCGCGCTGGAAGCTGGCTGGGGCTGGCTTGATCCGCCGACGCAGCAACTGCCCGTCACCACCGACACGCTCTTTGACCTGGCATCCGTGAGCAAGCTGCTGGTGGAAGTCAGTTTTTTGGCGCTGGCGCAGGCGGGCGCAGTCGCCCTGGACGATGCGCTGGTTTCGGTGATCCCGGAGTTCGGGCGGCTTAATCCTCGCGCCATTGCCGGCGGACAAGACCCGCACACGCGCGCCTTCCTGCCCGCCGAAGCTCGTTTTGACGGGTTGACGGTCGATCCGAGCACAGTCACTTTCAAACACTTGCTCACGCACAGCTCGGGACTTGCGCCCTGGCGAGCCGTCTATCTGCTGGCCGCGGAGGACCCGCCACCCCCGCCGCAACCCGATGGGCCGCATGACGAGGCGCGCTGGCAGCGGGGATTGGCGGCCATGGTCGAGTTTCCTTTTGCCGGCACGATCGGCGATACAGTCCGCTATACCGATGTGGGCATCATGCTGCTGGGCGAGTCGGTGGCTCGTTTGTATGGCGGACGACTGGATCAGGCGGTTCGCGCCCTGGTCTTGCAGCCGCTGGGTTTGCGCAGCTTCACATACAATCCTGTGCAGAACGGCATCCCGCGCGAGCGAATCGCGCCAACCGAGTTCGACAATCACTGGCGGATGCGCCGCGTCTGGGGCGAGGTGCACGATGAAAATGCCTGTGGACTGGGTGGCATCGCCGGGCATGCTGGCCTGTTTGCGACCGCCCGCGATGTCGCGCGCTTTGGACAGGCTTGGCTATGTGGCGACCCGCGCCTGGCGATCGGCGAAGAGCTGCGCAGGCTGGCCGCGCAAGAGCAGGTTCGTGGGCAATATCGCCTGGGCTTGGGCTGGATGCTGAAAGCCGCCAGCGACTCGTCAGCCGGCGACCTGACCAGCAGCTCCGCCTATGGACACACGGGCTTCACAGGCGCTTCGCTGTGGATCGACCCCGAGCGGCAACTGGTCTGTGCTTTGCTCAGCAACCGCGTGTATCATGGGCGCGACCCCGCTGGCATCCATGCTTTCCGCCGGGCAGCGCACGACCTCATCGTCGCGGCGATCGACAGCGCATGAGCGACGCGCTCTACGCAGGCATCGATGGCGGCGGCAGCAAATTGCGCGTGACGATTGTGGATTCGCGGCTCGCGCCAATGGCTATGCAATCCGCGGGCACAGCCAACCCCGGTGTTATCGGGCGCGCGCAGGCACAAGCGCATATTCGCGCGGTTGTGCGGGCGGCGCTGGGGCAGGCGGGCATTTCACCAAAACACATCACCGCGGCGGGCATCGGCATCGCTGGCGCAAGCAGCATGCACAGCCGCGACTGGCTGCTGGAAACGCTTTCGCCCGTTTTGCCGAGCTCGCTGGTCGTGCCCAGCTCCGACTTGGAGATTGCGCTGGTTGGCGCATTGGGGCAGCGGCATGGCATCCTGCTGCTGGCGGGGACGGGCAGCGCGGCGTATGGCTGCTCGCCGGACGGGAATCGCCTGCAGATCGGTGGCTGGGGCTATCTGCTGGGCGATGAAGGCAGCGGCTATTGGCTGGGCGTTCAGCTGCTGCGCGGCATCATTGCGGCGCATGACCAAGGAATTGGCTTGACCGTGCTGGGCGCGGCTTGCCTCGATGAATTGGCTTTGGCAAAAGCGCGCGACCTGGTCGGCTGGCTGTATCACGAAAACGAAGCGAAGACAGCGCGCGTCGCGGAACTGGCTCGGCTTGTGCTGCGCATGGCGCAGGCTGGCGATTGCGAGGCGAAAAAGCTGCTGCGGGCGGCGGCGGATCACCTGGCGGGTCAAGTCGAGCTGCTGCGCGACCGGCTGGATTATCCTGGCGCGCCCATCGCTTTTGCCGGCGGCTTGCTGGATAAAGACAATGCCCTTTCCGCCATCATCACTCGCCAACTTAATCTGCCCGAACGCCCCACAGCGCTGCATAGCCCTGCAATCGGCTCGGCTCTGCTGGCGCAGCTGGAATGGAGCGGCGCATGAATTGGACGACCGAAGGGACAAATGCCAATACGCATGACATAGACAAGCTGCCTGCGCTGGAGGCGCTGGAGCTGATCAACCGCGAAGATGCCAAAGTGGCGGAGGCGGTGGCGGCTGCCTTGCCCGAGATCGCGCGGGCGGTGGAGGCGATTGTGGCGGCTTTGGAAGCAGGCGGACGACTCTTTTATGTCGGCGCTGGCACGAGCGGACGGCTGGGCATGCTGGACGCAGCCGAATGCGTGCCGACTTTCAGCGCGCCGTCCGAGCTCGTGCAAGGCGTGATTGCCGGCGGCGCAGATGCCATGCTGCGGTCGATAGAAGGCGCGGAAGATGACCCTGCCGCGGCGGCAGACGACCTGCGAGCGAGGCGCGTTTCCAGCGCGGATGTCGTCTGTGGCATTGCCGCCAGCGGACGCACGCTCTATGTCATCGGCGCGCTTGAATTTGCCCGCAGCATCGGCGCGCGCAGCATCGCCATCGCCTGCAACCAGGATACGCCTATCGCCGCCTTGGCCGATATCGCCATCAGCGTCGATGTGGGACCGGAAGTCATCGCTGGCTCGACGCGCCTGAAAGCCGGCAGCGCGCAGAAAATGATCGTCAACATGCTCAGCACAGCCAGCATGATCGGCTTGGGCAAGGTCTATGGCAACCTGATGGTCGATGTCAAAGTCACCAATGCCAAGCTGCTGACGCGGGCGATCGGGCTCGTCATGCGCCTGACGGGGCTGGATGAAACGGCGGCGCGGCGGCTGCTCGGCTCTGCGAACAACGAAGTCAAAACGGCGGTGGTGATGCAGCGGCGAGACCTGGATTATGGCGAAGCGCGAAAATTGCTGGCGGAAGCGAAAGGCAGGCTGCGCCAGGCGATCGGCGAATGACCCCCTGCTATTTGCCTGACGGGGACGCGCTCCCAGTCGATTGGGTATTGCTTGCTGAGCATGGCTTCCACCGCCCGCTGGAAGTCTGATGTGCGGAAGAGCTGCGCCTGCGCCCAGGCTTCGATGCGCAATCCGCGCGGGCTGTCGGCGATATCGTTGATGACGCGCTTGGCATAGCTGACTGCCAGCGGCGCCGATGCCGCCAGCGACTCGACCAGTTGCGCCACGCCCTGCTCCAGTTTGGCTTTGGGATAAACCGCATTCAGCAAGCCCCATTCCAAAGCAGCGGAAGCCTCGATATGCCGCCCCGTCAAAACCAGGTCTTTGGCTTTTGCGATGCCGATCAGCTTGACCAGGCGCGTCGTGCCGCCGACATCGGGGATGATGCCCAGCCGCGTTTCTGGCAAGCCGAGTTTGGTGCGTTCGGCTGCAATGCGAAAGTCGCAAGCCAGCGCCAATTCCAGCGCCATGCCCAGGCAATAGCCCTGCAGCACGCAAACGACCGGCAGCGAAGAGCGTTCGATCTGGTTGGCGAGCGCCTGATAACGCTCGGTTGTGGGGAAGAGGTTATCGCGCAGCCCCTCGTCCAGCGTTAGAAATTGCTGCAAGTCGATACCCGCCGAAAAAACGCGCCCCGCCCCGCGCAGCAGCACAACGCGCGCGCCCTGTTGAAATTCGCGCTCGGCCCGGTCAAATGCCCGGCTGAGCTCTTCTTGCATCGCCTCGTTGATGGCGTTGCGCGCATCGGGACGGTTCAGCGTGATCTCAAAGACCTCGCCCAGCCGCTGCGATTTGACCAACCCGCTCATGTCTGCGCTTCCAGGAATGACTCCAGGGCGGACAGCGAGTCGATGTTGATGCGCGTTTTCTTTCGGTCTATGCGCCGCAGCAAACCCGTCAACACCTTGCCAGAACCAATTTCGACGAAAGTCTGCGCGCCGGATTCCAGCAGCGCTCGCATTGACTCGGCCCAGCGCACGGGTTGGGTCAACTGCCGATTCAATTCCGCGCGAATCTGCTCGGTCGTATTCAGTGGCGCTGCGTTCACATTGCCGATTATGGGGATGGCGGGCGTCTTGAATTCGGTGGCTTGCACGGCGTCATAAAAATCAGCCTGCGCCGCCGACATCAGTGGCGAATGCGCTGCCACGCTGACAGCCAGCCGCAAGGCTCTTCGCGCGCCGGCCGCTCGCGCCGCGTCAATCAGCTGTTCGACCGCCGGCACATCGCCCGAGACGACAGCTTGGCCAGGACAGTTGTCGTTCGCCAGCACGGCTGTGCCGCCGCCCTCTTGCGCCACAGCCGAACAAAGATCGCGAACTTCCGCGATTTCCAAGCCCAATACAGCCGCCATTGCGCCCGGTTGCGATTCGCCAGCCCGCTGCATCAGACTGCCGCGCGCGCGCACCAATCGCAAGCCCGCCGCGAAGTCCAGCGCGCCCGCAGCAGTCAAGGCGCTTAGTTCGCCCAGGCTGTGTCCGGCCATCCAGGCTGGCTGCGCAGTCGGCAGCAGGTCGCGCAGAACTCGCCAGATCGCCAGGCTGGTTACATAAAGCGCGGGCTGGGTGTTGGCAGTTTGGTCGAGCGCCGCTGCTGGACCATTCCAGCAATATGCCGAAAGCGGAAATCCCAGAATCTCGTCGGCTTGCGCGAAAGTATCGCGCGCAATGTCATATTCACGCGCAAAGTCGGCACCCATGCCCAGGGCCTGCGAGCCTTGCCCAGGGAAGAGCGCCGCGGTCGTCCGCCAGTCGATCATGTCAACTCTGTCGGGCAATAGCCGCAAAAAAGCCGCGCGCTGGCACGGCTCTGTTGGGCGAAACTGGCTCGCAGCGAAGCGCCTGATTCATCTTCGACTTCAACGACCGCTTTGCTTTTGCAATTGCCGGCAGTCTGAGCGGTCGCAGACGCGATGGGCGATATGATATTCGCCGCAGCCTTCGCATTCAACCAGGTGCTTCAACTGCAAGGCATCATGAGCGCGCCGACGGTTGCGCCGCGATTTTGAGACTTTTCGCTTGGGAAGGGGACCCATCTCTTTAACTCCAAACACCAATCATGCATAATCGCGCTAGTGTACAGGCGAGCGGGATCATCTGTCAAGGCAGCGATGCGCGCAGAAATCAAGCGGGAAATCGAAAAAACAGCCGGGCGGAACATCCTGGCAGCGCAGCCGCTGGCCGGGGGCATGATCAGCCAGGCGCTGCGCATCGACCTGAACGATAGCGAATCCCTGGTGGCCAAGGTGGGAGACGGCAGCCATGATCTGCGCATTGAGGGCTATATGCTGCGCTACCTGCGATTCCATACACAGCTGCCTGTTCCCGCCGTCGTCTACGCGGCGCAAGACCTGCTGCTGATGGAGCATATCGCTGGCGAAAGCCGGCTGGACGACAAGAGCCTGCGCCATCTGGGCATTTTGCTGGCGAGCTGCCACGAAATCGCCGCGCCAACATACGGGCTGAAGCGGGATACGCTGATCGGACCGCTGCATCAACCCAATGCGCCCAGCCGCGCGTGGATTCCCTTTTTCCGCGAGCAGCGTCTGCACTACATGATCGGCGCAGCGAGCGAGTCCGGTCAGTTGCCGAGCGAGCTGGAGACCAGGCTGCTGAAATTTGCCGATGCGCTGGAAAGCTACCTCATCGAGCCCGACCAGCCCGCGCTGATTCATGGCGACATGTGGCGGACGAATGTGCTCGTGCGCGCTCGACGCGTTCGCGGCATCATCGACCCGGCTTTGTACTTCGCGCACAACGAGATGGAACTCGCCTACATGACGCTCTTTGATGGCGTGGGCGAGGCATTCTTTGAGTCGTATCAAGAGCAGACCGATATCGACGCCGACTTCTTCAGCGTGCGCCGACATATCTACAATCTGTATCCGCTGCTGGTGCATGTGACCATCTTCGGCGCGAAGTACCTGCCGCCCCTGCACGAGTCGCTGGAGCGCTTTGGATTTTAGACAGCCACAGCGTACGATGATTTGTTTGTATTTTCTTACTTTTCACTTGCAGCCTAGCCAAAGCGCGCCGCTTGCACTAGAGTCGCGCCGATTGACGACAAGGTACCAGCAATTTATGCCAGCGCAACTCTGCAAGAAAGCCAAGAAGCCTTTCACCCACTAAGTTTGGGCTGTTTTGCGCTGCCGAAGAAACACGACCGCATACCCGCCCAACTGGCGGGTTTTTTTGTTGTAGGCGCACAGACCACAGGAGAAATAATCATGGATGCGACGCCGCTCTGTCCCGAATGCGATGCCGAAGTCGATATCCCGACTGACGCGATGGAAAATGAGCTGCTCGCCTGCGCGGAATGTGGCAGCGAGCTCGAGATCATGAGCCTGGATCCGCTCGAGCTCGAGCTTGCGCCCGAAGTCGAAGAGGACTGGGGCGAGTAACGATCATGCGCGTCGCTTTGCTGGTCACCCACATCCGCGCCGAAGAGAAGCTGCTGCTGGCGGCTTTCAACAAGCGCGGCATCAGCCCCGACATCATTCTCGACCGCGAGCTGAACTTTGAGCTTTCGCGGGGCGGCGAACAGCTTGCGCCATCGGGAATCGCCTGGCAAGCGTATGATCTCGTCTTCGAGCGCTGCGTGAGCACCTCGCGCGGGATGTATGCGCTGGCTATTCTCAATTGCTGGGGCGTGCGTACATTCAACACCTACGAAACCGCGGCGGTGTGCGGGGACAAGCTGCGCACCAGCATCGCGCTGACCCGGCACGGCATCCCGCAGCCGCATACGCGCGTCGCCTTCACGCCGCAAAGCGCCATGCAAGCTATCGAAGATGTCGCCTACCCGGCAGTGCTGAAACCGGTGCTGGGCAGCTGGGGACGACTGCTGGCGCGCGTGCACAACCGCGATAGCGCCGAAGCCATCCTGGAGCATCGCCAGACGCTGGGCGACTACAATCACCATATTTATTATGTGCAGGAATATGTCGACAAGCCGGGTCGGGACATACGCGCCTTTGTCATCGGCTCGCGCACTGTCGCCGCCGTCTACCGCGCATCCAATCACTGGATCACCAATACAGCGCGCGGCGGTCAAGCGACCAATTGCCCGATCACGCCCGAGCTGGATGCGATCTGCGTCAAGGCGGCGCGGGCGGTCGGCGGCGGCATCCTGGCGATCGACCTGCTGGAAGATGCGCGCGGCGACTTTGTCGTCAACGAGATCAACCACACCATGGAATTCCGCAACAGCAGCAAGCCTACCGGCGTCGATATCGCGCAAGAGGTCATCGACTTCGTCATCGGGCAGATCGGCGCGCTGGCATGATTCGCGTCAGCATCCTGGGCGGCAGCGGTTATACGGGCGGCGAGCTGCTGCGTCTGCTTCACTTTCACCCACAGGTCGAAGTCGCGCAGGTAACCAGCCGCGAACAAGCCGGGCGCTATGTGCACAGCGTTCACCCCAACCTGCGCGATGTCTGTCGGCTGAAGTTCGCGCATCCTGATGCGCTGGAAGCGTCCGATTTGCTCTTCCTGGCGCTGCCACATGGCAGATCGGCGCGGAGTATCGATAAATATGCCGCGCTTGCGAATAAGATAATCGACTTGTCAGCCGATTTCCGCCTGGACAGCGCGGAAGCCTATGAGCGCTGGTATGGAGAAGCGCATCCCTCGCCAGACTGGCTGGAGCGCTTCGTATATGGTCTGCCAGAGATCAATCGCGAGCGGCTGCGCGGCGCGGATTATGTCAGCGGGGTCGGCTGCAATGCCACAGCCGTGAATCTGGCGCTGCTGCCGCTGGTGGAAAGCGCATTGCTGGAGCGGGCCGCCATCGAGATAAAAGTCGGTTCGTCCGAAGGCGGCAACAAACCCAACGCCGGCTCGCATCATCCCATACGCAGCGGCGCAGTGCGCACTTATCGCGCCACCGGGCATCGGCATCGGGCCGAAGTTGACATGGCGCTGGGGGCGGACCTGCCCATCCACTTCGCCGTAACCGCCATAGAAATGGTGCGCGGCGTGCATCTGCTGGCGCATTGTCAGCTTGCAAAAGCCATGACCGAACGCGAAATTTGGCGGCTGTATCGCGGGCGCTATCGCTCGGAAGCATTCGTGCGCCTGGTCAGCGGCAAGGTCGGCATGCATCGTCTGCCCGAACCGCGCGTGGTGGCTGGCACGAACTTCTGCGATATCGGCTTTGAGCTGGACGCGGACGGGCGGCACCTGGTCGTCATCGCCGCGCTGGACAACCTGGGCAAGGGCGCAGCGGGCAGCGCCATCCAGTGCCTGAACCTGATGCTGGGCTTTGAAGAAACGACCGGGTTGCAATTCCCAGGAATCTATCCATGAGGCGAATACATGAGTCGTGATGGTTTGCTGGTGGTCAAGATCGGCGGCGGCGAGGGACTCGATCTGGACGCGGTCTGCGACGACCTGGCGCATGTGGCGAGAGAACGTCGGCTGGTGGTCGTGCATGGCGTCAGCGCGGCGATGAACCGGCTCTGTGCCGAGCGGGGCATTGAAGTGCAAACGCTGACCTCGCCGAGCGGGCACGAATCGCGTTACACCCCGCCCGCCCTGCGCGATGTCTATGTGCAGGCGGCGGAGTCTGAAAATGCGCGCATCGTGTTTGCGATGTGTTCGCGTGGAGTCGCGGCAACCGGCTTCGTCGGCGCAGATGTGGCGATTCGCGCGCAACGCAAGAAGGCAATCCGCGCGGTGGTGAAGGGTCGCGTGCGCATGGTGCGCGATGACCACAGCGGCAGCATACGCGGCGTGATTTCGGACTCGCTTCGAAGAGCACTTGATGAGGGTCGCGTGCCAGTCCTGCCGCCCATGGCCGATAGCGATGATGGCTTGCTGAATGTGGATGGCGACCGGGCGGGCGCGGCAGTGGCCGGCGCATTGGATGCGGCGACCCTGCTTATATTGAGCAATGTGCGCGGCCTCTATCGCGATTTCCCGGACGAAGCGTCGTTCGTCGCCCAAGTGCCTGTGACGCAGCTGGACGAAGCATTGAGCTGGGCGCAGGGGCGCATGAAACGCAAGGTGCTGGCTGCGCAGGAAGCGCTGCAGCAGGGCGTTCTGGAAGTCATCATTGGCGATGGACGCGCGGCGCACCCCTTTAAGCGGGCATTGGCAGGCGAAGGAACGAGGTTTACAAAATGATGGACACCGCCACGATCTTTGCACTGGAAGACCGGCATGGTTCCGGCGCTTATGGCAAGCGACCGACGGCGCTGGTCAAGGGACAAGGCGTTTACTTATGGGATGCAGACGGTAATCGTTACCTGGACTTGACCAGCGGGCAAGGCGTGGCGGCGCTGGGGCATTGTCATGCGGCTGTGGTCGCCGCCATTCATGCGCAAGCCAGCCAGCTCATCACCGCCCAGGAGTCCTTTTACAACGACCGCCGTGCCGAGATGTATCCCCTGCTGGCCAGCTTGACACCGGGCGACCTCGACCAATTTTTTCTCTGCAACAGCGGCGCAGAAGCTATCGAGGGCGCGCTGAAAGTGGCCATGCTGCTGACGGGCCGCGCTGGCATCGTGGCGGCGAAGCGGTCTTTTCACGGCAGGACGACCGGCGCGCTTTCGATGACCTGGACGCAGAAATACCGCAAGCCATTCATGGACTGGCTGCCGGCTGTATCGCATGTCGCTTACAACGATATTGAAGAGGCCTGCGAAGCTATCACGAACGAGACAGCCGCTGTCGTGGTCGAGCCCGTGCAAGGCGAAGGCGGCGTGCATCCAGCCAGCACGGCTTATTTGCAGGCATTGCGCCAACGCTGCGACGAAACAGGAGCCATGCTGGTCGTAGACGAGATTCAGACCGGCTTCGGGCGCACGGGCAAGTGGTTCGGTTTTCAACACGCGGACATCCTGCCCGACATCATGGCGCTGGGCAAGGCGATCGCAGGCGGGCTGCCTATGGGCGCTGTCGGCTGGCGGTCTGCGCACGGACAGATTCCCCGAGCCAGCCATGGCAGCACATTTGGCGGCAATCCGCTTGGCTGCGCGGCGGCAATCGCTGCTTTGAGCGCAATCCGCGATCTGCAGCTGCCAGAGCATGCCTGCGAAGTCGGCGCATGGCTGATAGATGAGCTGCGAGCCTTGAATCTGCGCGGCGCGAGAGAGGTGCGCGGACGCGGCTTGATGATCGGCATAGAATTGCGCGGACGGGTTACGCCAGTGCTCAAGGTATTGCAAGAGCGTGGCGTTTTGGCGCTGCCGGCGGGATTGGCCACGCTGCGCCTGCTGCCGCCGCTGATTATCACGCGCGACGAGTTGGCGATTGCTCGCGATGCCATCGCCCAAGTGCTGGGCTAGAAAAGATGACACCTGTACAGAATTGCTGTGCCGAGCAGCTGCTGCGCGAACTGGTCGCCATCCCCAGCCCGTCGCGCCAGGAAGCCGAGGCTGCGGCGCGCCTGGTCGCCTGGATGCGCGCGCAAGGTTATGACGAAGCCTTCATTGATGGCGCTGGCAATGCGGTCGGCATACGCGGCAGGGGTTCGCGGCAGATCGCGCTGCTGGGGCATATCGACACTTTTGGGGGTTTCCCGCCCGTGCGCCACGCTGGCCGCAAGCTTTATGGACGCGGCGCTGTCGATGCCAAAGGATCGCTGTGCGCCTTCGCTGTCGCAGTTCAGCGAGCCAGGCTGCCAGCAGATTTGCAAGTCATCGTCATCGGCGCTGTCGAAGAAGAAGCAGCCACCAGTCGCGGCGCTCGCTATGCGGCGACTCAGTACCAGCCTGATTATTGCGTCATCGGCGAGCCATCGGCCTGGGATCGCATCACAATGGGCTATAAGGGCCGCCTGCTGCTGGATTGGCGTTGGCGTGGAGGCTTATCGCACAGCGCCGGTCAAGAGCCCAGCCCGGCTGAACGCGCTTTTGAATATTGGCAGCAGATCAATAATGCCTGCGCAGATTTCAACGCGGGCATCGACTCGATCTTCGCGCGGCTCGACCCATCTCTGCGCGATATCAATACCTGGCAAGAGGGCGTGGATGGCATCGCCGAAATGACAATCGGTTTTCGTTTGCCACCGGGAATCGACCCACAGACGCTGCTGGAGCGGCTCCCGCCTGCTGACGGCGCGACAATCAGCGCGCGCGGTGGAGAGCTGGCCTGCCAGTCCGAGCGCAACAGCCCGCTCAGCCGTCATTTTCGCCGGGCGATTCGCTCCTGTGGCGGTGTGCCGCGCTTCGTATACAAGACGGGCACAGCGGATATGAATGTGGTCGCGCCTTTGTGGAATTGCCCGATCCTGGCGTATGGACCCGGCGACTCGACCTTGGATCATACGCCGCACGAACACATCGACCTGGATGAATACCTGCGCGCGATCGCGGTGTTGACCACCGTCCTCCAAGCGCTATAGGCGAAATGGATAGCCATGTTCAATCGAAGCGCACCCCCCCAAAGCTTCAACTTCATCGACTCGACTTTGCGCGAAGGCGAGCAATTCCGTGGCGCGCACTTCAGCATCGATGACAAGCGCGAAATCGCCACTTTGCTGAACGAATTCGGCGTCGAATATATGGAGTTGTCCACGCCGGTCGCGAGTCCACAGAGCGCCGATGCCATCCGGGCGCTGGCGGATATGCCGCGGAATTTCAAGCTGCTGACGCATATCCGCGCCGATATGGACGATGCGCGCCTGGCGGTCGATTGCGGCGTCGATGGCGCAGATGTCTATATCGGCACTTCCACCTATATGCGCGAATACAGCCACGGCAAGAGCCTGGAGCAGGTCATCGATATCGGGCGGGAGATCGTCGCCTGGCTGAAGGCGCAGGGCATCGAAACGCGCTTCAGCACCGAAGACACTTTTCGCAGCAACTTCGCCGATGTGATGACTGTCTATCGCGCCATGGATCTGGCTGGTGTCGATCGCGTTGGCGTGGCGGACACGGTGGGAATCGCCGATCCCCTGCGCACTTACAACCTGATCAGCAACCTGCGCGAAGTGGTCGACTGCGACATAGAATTCCATGGACACAACGACAGCGGCTGCGCGGTTGCCAATGCCTTTTGCGCGCTGCAAGCCGGCGCGACGCATATCGACACGACCGTGCTGGGCATCGGCGAACGCAACGGCATCACCCCCATGGGCGCATTGATTGGGCGCTTGTACAGCTTCCAAAGGGCGCTGGTCGACAAATACGATCTGTCGCTGCTGGCGGAGATTGAGCGCATCGTGGCTGGCAAGCTGGGCATCGAAGTGCCTTTCAACACGCCGATCACCGGCGCTGTCGCCTTTCACCACAAAGCGGGCGTGCACACCAAAGCCGTCTTGCGCAACCCGACCACCTACGAAGCGATTAATCCCGAAGATTTTGGCGTGACGCGCTGCATTGATGTGGCGCATCGGCTGGTGGGGCGCAACGCCATCCGCGACCGCGCCGACAGCCTGGGCATCGACTTGGCGGACGAAGCGATTCGCCAGGTCACCCTGCAGGTCAAGTCGCTGGCGGACGAAAGACAGATCTCGCTGGACGATGTCGACCGCATGCTGGGCGAGGCGCTGCCGATCGTCGATTAGTCGGCGATGGCCGGTTTGGCATGCGCAGTGCGGATTGCGCCGGGCGGCTCGCGCATGGGCACGACAAACACCAGCATCGACAGCATGCCCGCCAAGGCGAATATGGCGAAGACCGGCTCGAAATTGACCGCATCAACCAGCCAGCCGCCGATGATGGGCGCGAAGATGGTCACCGGCGCGATAAGTGTGTTCGCCATGCCGATGTAGAAGGGTCGCTCGGCCACCGAACTGAATTGCACGGTGATCGTCATCATGGTCGACCACTGTGTGGCATTGACGGCGCCCGTCAGCGCGAACACCACGAACAGCCAGCCGACATCTGGCGCAAGCAGCGCGATAAGAATAGCCGCCACCGTCAGCACATTCCCGCCGATCAAGACGCGCCGATGCCCCCAGCGGTCGCCTATCCAGCCGATCATCGTGCTGGTCAGCGTGTTGGATACCAGCAGCACGCTTGTCAACGCGGCGACCACTTCGGGCGACATATCGAAGCGGCGGATGCCAAAAATCGTATAGAAAGACACGGCTGTCAGGCTGAGCGATGTGAGGGCGCGGGCGATCAAAAACCATCGGAAGTTGTCATTCTCGCGCAGGATCTCACGCAGACGACCGCCAAACTCCCGCCAATTCGCCCGTTCGACCACATCTTTGCTCTCGCTGGCTGGTTCATAAGTCATCGCCAAAAAGGCGAAAGAAATCAGCAAACTGATGCCGGCGATGAAAAAGAGCAGCGAAAAACTCTCCGGGAAGGCGATGCGCTCCAGAATGAGGCCCGCGAGCAATGCGCCGCCCGCCCCAAACAAATTGACGCAAGCCGACTGTATGCCGAAGAATGTGCCCAGGCGATGCGGCGGCATGATCTTGCTGATGAGGCTCTGCCAAGCCGTGCCGGTGAAGCCGCCGCCCAGCGACTGGATGCTCAGCAACAGCAGCGTCAACAGCAGCGCCGCGTCTGTGCCAATGGTTGGAATGGCAAAAGCCACCAGCGCCAATCCAAAATAGGGCACGCGCTCGATCAAGGTCATGACCAGCGTCATGGGTTTGTAACGGCGCAATCCCGCGACATAGTTGGAAACGAACAGCTGCGGCACTTGCCAGCCCATATAGAAGAGCGTGGCCACAAAGCCAATCAACGCGGTCGATTCGGTGAGGTAGGACAAGAAGAGCGGCACTATGGTAACATAGGATGCCATGCCCATGAGCCCGAAGCCGAAGAGGCTGCCGTCGCCGATGTTGACGATGGCGTTGTGGCGCAGCTTGGCTTGCAGGTCCGGCGCGAGCATACGGGCGAAAGAAGCCTTTTCAGCAGTCAATAGCCAGGCATGGTATCAGAGATTGGAAATAGCGGATATGCGAAACCTGGACAGCCTCGCCGGCAGATTGAGACGTCTTGGATGCCAACGCTGACCGAGCAAATCCTGGCGCGCGCCGCGGGCAGAAAGCGCGTCGTGCCTGGAGAAATTGTGGTCATCGAGCCGGATGTGACGCTCAGCCACGACAACAGCGCCGCTATCGCCGAGATCTTCGCGCAGCTGCCTCACCAGCGCGTCAAGTTTCCCGAGCGGCTGGCGATCACGCTGGATCATGCTGTGCCGCCGCCAACGCCCAAACACGCGCGAAACCATGCGGAAATCCGCGAATTTGCGCGCGCGCAAGGCATACGGCAATTCTACGAAGTCGGGCGCGGCATCTGCCACCAGGTGTTGTGCGAAGAAGGCGTGGTCGGACCGGGCATGACGCTGCTGGGCGCGGATAGTCACAGCCCGCATTACGGCTGGCTGGGCGCATTCGGCGCGGGCATCGGGCGCAGTGAAGTGGCGGCGCTTTGGGCGACCGGGCAATTGTGGCTGCGCGTGCCAGAAACCCTGCGCATACACCTGACGGGATCGCTGCGGCGCGGCGTAACCAGCAAAGACCTGACACTGGCGTTGATCGGCAAGCTGGGCGCGGATGGCGCGGCGTATATGGCGGTTGAATTTGCGGGCGAAGGTCTCGCCAAATTGACGCCGGATTCGCGGGCGGCGCTGACCAACATGATGGCCGAGATGGGCGCGAAGAATGCCTGCATGCCGCCTGACGATATCACCTGGCGTTGGCTGCGAGAAACGCTGGCGCGCACACGACCGGGCGACTGCGAGCAGCGTCTGGAATTTTTTGCAGCCAATGCGCTGTATCCGGCTGACGATGCGCAAGCGGCTCGCGAGCAGACGGTCGATCTGAGCGAAATTGAGCCTATGGTCGCTTGTCCACATGCCGTCGACAACACAGTTCCCTTGTCAGAAGTGGCTGGCCGGCGCGTCGATGTCGGATTCATCGGCACTTGCACCAATGGGCGGCTGGAAGATATTGCCGCCGCGGCGGAGCTTGTGAACGGCAGACAGCTGCGGGCGCGCTTGCTGGTGATCCCCGCCTCATCGCTGGTGCTGCGGGATGCGACCGAAGCCGGTCATATCACGGCGCTGCTGGAGGCTGGCGCGGTCATTGGCACGCCGGGCTGCGGACCCTGCATGGGCAATCACATGGGCGTGCTGGCGCCTGGCGAAATCTGCATCAGCAGCGCCAACCGCAATTTTCGCGGACGCATGGGCGAACCCGCTGCCGAGATTTACCTGGCGAACCCGGCTGTGGTGGCGGCCAGCTGCATCGCGGGCGAAGCTGACACATCCGGACGACCTGTGAGCGAGGCCCGCAATGACCAAAACTGCACATCGCGTCTGGAAATATGGCGACAACATCAATACCGATGTCATTTTCCCGGGCAAGTACACCTACACCATCAGCCATGATCCGCAGGAACTGGCGCGCCACGCCCTCGAAGACCTCGACCCTGCTTTTGCCAGCGGCGTTCGGGCAGGCGATGTCATCGTGGCCGGGCGCAACTTCGGCAATGGCAGCAGCCGCGAACAAGCTGTCACCTGCCTCGTGCATGCCGGGCTGCGCGCGGTGATCGCGACCAGCTTCGCCCGCATTTATTATCGCAACGCCATCAACAACGGCTTGCTGGCGATCGCCTGTCCGCCGATTGTAGATTGCCTGGAGACTGGCGACTTGCTGGAGCTCGACATGGCGGCGCATGAGCTTCGGGCTGGCGGGCGGTCTTTCTCGTTCGCGCCCTTGCCTGAGGAGGTGCGGGCTATCTTGGACGCGGGCGGGATCATTCCCTGCTTGCGGGCGCAGTTTTAGCTGGGCGCGCTGCGAAAATGCGACAAATGCGCTATCATGCGCCAGTGCAAATGCGGTTCTCGAAACTGCCGCGATGGGCTGGTATTTTTTTGAGGGTGGCTCATGCTCGCGATCGTCAATACATGTGAAGTCATCGGCTTGGACGGGCACCTGGTCGAGGTGCAGACGGACTTCAATCCGCGCGCTCACTTGCCCAGCTTCAAACTGGTGGGGCTGCCTGGCGCATCGGTCCGCGAAAGCTCCGAGCGCGCCCGTTCCGCCATCCGCAATAGTGGCTTGCGTTTCCCTAACAAAGCCTATGTCGTCAATTTGTCTCCCGCCGATATTCCCAAGCACGGTCCCTCCTACGATTTGGCGATCGCGATTGGCGTGCTGGCAGCCACCGACCAGATCCCCCTGCACGCGCTGGATGATTCCATGTTCATTGGCGAGCTGTCGCTGGATGGAGGAATCCGCCATGTCAAAGGCGTGCTGCCCATGGTCTACACCGCCAGACAGCGCGAATTGTCGACTGTCTTTGTGCCGCAAGAAGACGCTGCCGAAGCCGCGTTGGTGCAAGGCATCGACATCATCCCGGTGCGCTCAATCGGACAACTGGTCGAGCATCTGTATCAGCTGAACCCGATCGCGCCTTATGAATCCAAACTGGCGGAGCAGCAGCGGTCGAGCCTCATGGCGGACGGCGTGGTCGACTTCTGCGATGTTCGCGGGCAAGAACATGTCAAACGAGCGCTGGAAGTGGCGGCGGCGGGCAATCACAACATCCTGATGTCGGGACCGCCGGGCGCGGGCAAGAGCTTGCTGGCCGGCGCTTTGGCGGGGATATTGCCGGCGCTTTCGCTCGAAGAGGCGCTGGATGTGACGCGGATCTATTCGATCGTCGATATGCTTTCGCAAGATGCGCCGCTCATCCGCCAGCGACCATTCCGCGCGCCGCACTTCACCATCTCGCAGAATGGGCTGGTCGGGGGCGGGTCTGTGCCCAAGCCGGGCGAGATCAGCCTGGCGCATCGCGGCGTGCTCTTTCTGGACGAAATCAACGAATTGCCTGCGCGTGTGCTCGAAGTCATGCGCCAGCCAATCGAAGACAAGGTCGTGACGATCAGCCGCGCCAAAGGCAGCATCACCTTCCCTGCCAATTTCCAACTGGTTGGCGCGCGCAACCCCTGCCCTTGCGGATTTTTTGGCTCGCCGCAGCACAGCTGCACTTGCACGCCCAACCAGATCCAGCGTTATCAATCGCGCATATCGGGTCCCATCCTCGACCGCATTGATATCCATGTCGAAGTGCCGCGAGTCGACTATGACAAGCTGCTGGGCACAGAACAGGCAGAAACCTCGGCGGACATCCGCGCCCGCGTCGAAAAAGCGCGCAGCTGGCAGACGCAGCGCTTTGAGGGCGCGCCCGGGCTGCACGCCAATTCCGACATGGGCGTCAGCGAAATTGATGAATTCTGCCCGCTGCAGGCAGAGGCGCTTGAAATCCTGTCGGTGTCGGTGCGCAAGATGAATCTGAGCGCGCGCAGTTATCATCGCGTCATAAAGCTCAGCCGCACCATCGCCGACCTTGCCGATGCGCCAGAAATTGAAGTGCCGCACATTCTGGAAGCGTTGAATTATCGCCCCAAGTTTGAAGATTCGCCCGCTGTCGGGATGCGCCGTTAAGCCCTCGCAACTGCCCGCGACTTGCCTGATGCGTCGCAACCTGCCGCACTGGAATCGCCACCCGATTTGCACTATATTGCTGCATATTGGCAGACCTTTTCCAGCGGCGTCGACCTGCTGCAAGTCGCTTGGCAGCTGTACGGTCCGCCGGGATGACTTTTTCTTTAGGGAGCAGAAAATGAGCGATGCACGCAAACCTGGCTCCAACATTTTGAGCCAGGATGTTCACCTGTTGGGCAGCTGGCTTGGCATCATCATCCAGGAACAATGTGGCATGGAAGCGTACGATCTGGTCGAGGAGATCCGCGCCATGTCCAAAGCGCGCCGCAATGGCGATGCAGAAGCCGCTTTTCAGCTGGCAGACCGCCTGGAGAACCTGCCGCTGGACTCCAAACATGTGCTAATCAAGGCATTTTCCAATTATTTTCAGCTGATCAACATCGCCGAAGACTTGCAGCGAATCCGCGTTATTCGCCAGCGCGAAGCCAAGGGACAGCTGAAAGAGTCGATCTTCGAGGCCATCCGCGCCTTGAAGAAGAGTGGCAAGACAGCCGCCGACATGCGCGCCCTGCTGGAGCAAACGCGTCTGCGCCTCGTGCTGACAGCCCACCCGTCCGAAGCAAAACGCCAGGAAACGCTGGTCAAGCTGCGGCATATCGCCAACATGATGGAACGCCGCGACCGCCACAACCTGCTGCCAAGAGAACAGCGCAAGCTGGAGAGCGCGCTGGCTGAAGAGGTCGAAGAGCTGTGGCAGACTCGCCAGGTGCGCGCCTCCAAGAAAGAAGTCGCGGACGAAGTCGACTTCGGCATCTATTTCATCCGCTCGGTCATCATTGATGTCGTCATCGACATTTACGAAGATCTGCAGATGGCGCTGGAACGCAGCTATCCAGAGGATGACTGGACAGAGCTGCCGCCGGTGCTGCGCTATGCCTCGTGGATAGGCGGCGACCGCGATGGCAATCCCAATGTGACCACCGATGTCACGCTGCAAACGCTGGCGACCCTGCGAGCCACAGCGCGGCAGATCTACCTGGACGAAATTGAGTTTTTGACACAGCATCTGACGCAAGACACCGAGCGATTTGGCGCTTCGGCAGAGATCCGCGCTGCAACCGCCGATGATGCCGCTTTGAACAAGCGCTATCCGGCCGAGCTGTATCGTCAAAAGCTGGCCCGCATCCAGCGCAAGCTCGCGGCAGACGAATACCGATCCAGCCGCGGTTTTCTGCGCGACCTGCTGCAAGTGCAAGACAGCCTGAAAGCGCACGGCGGAACCCGGTCGGCTTTGGGCGCAGTCCAGCGACTGGTGCGCAAGCTTCGTCTGTTTGGGCTGCACCTGGCGCCGCTGGAAGTGCGCGAAAATGCCGAATTGCACAGCGCCGCGCTGGATGAGATCTTCGCCCGCTACGACATTTGCGATAGTTACCTGGCTCTGCCCGAAGAACAGAAGCAGACGCTGCTGGCAGCCGAGATCCGCAGCCGGCGCCCCCTGTTCCCGCAAGATATCGGCAGCTTCAGCGATGGCGCGCAGAGCATCATCCGCACCTGGCGCATGATCAGCGCGGCGCATGCGCGATACGACGCCATTGTCATCGACACGGTCATCGCCAGCATGTCCCAGCAGCCCAGCGATGTATTGGCGATGCTGGTCTTTGCCAGCGAAGTCGGCATTGACCGCGATATCACCATCGTGCCGCTCTTCGAGACAATCGACGACCTTTACCGCGCGCCGCAGATCATGCGGCAGCTCTTTGCCATCCCCGAATATCAAGCCTATCTGGCGGCGCGAGCGGGCAAACGCGGTTTGCGCCAGCAGATCATGATCGGCTATTCCGACAGCAGCAAAGACGGCGGCTATCTGGCGTCAAACTGGAACTTGTATCACGCGCAGCTGCTGCTAACGGAAACTTGCGTGGGGCACGGCGTGTCGCTGGAGTTGTTTCATGGGCGGGGCGGCAGCATCGGTCGGGGCGGCGGGCCCACCAACCGCGCTATTTTGTCGCAGCCTCCCGAGTCCTTGCGCGGGGGCGTCAAGATCACCGAGCAGGGAGAGGTCATCGCCTATCGCTACAGCAACCGCGGCATCGGGCATCGCCACTTGCACCAGGTGCTCAACGCCGTGCTGATTGGCATGGGCATGCAAGAGCAGCGTCATGCGCCAGCGCATTACTTCGAAGCGATGGAGCAGCTGTCCGAGCTAAGCCGCGCCTGTTATCAGGAGTTTGTCTACCAAAGCGATGGTTTCATCGATTATTGGCAGCAAGCCACGCCTATCCGCGAACTAAGCCGCATGCAGATCAGCTCGCGGCCTGCCAAACGCGCCGAACGCGCTGGATTCTCCGCCATGCGCGCCATCCCCTGGATGTTCAGCTGGATGCAAAGCCGCGCGATCGTGCCCAGCTGGTTCGGCGTCGGCACAGCCTTCGAGACATTTGCCGAGCGAGACGAGCGGGGGCTGCCTTTGCTGCAAGAGATGTATCGCGGTTGGGCTTTCTTCAAAGCGGTCATCGACAACGCCCAGCTCGATGTCGCCAAAGCCGATATGGGCATCGCCGCGCTCTATGCCTCGTTGGTCGAGCCTGTCGAACTGCGCGAGCAATTCTTCGGCTGGATCAAAGCCGAGCACGCCCGCAGCAGCAGCATGATCATGCGCGTGACGCAGCAAGACGATCTGCTGGCGAATATGCCGGCCATCCAGACTTCTATCCAGCGGCGCAACCCCTATGTCGACCCGCTCAATTTCATGCAGGTGGCTCTCTTGCGGGAGCTGCGGGGTCTCGATGAAGAGGATGCGCAGTGGCGGCCCGTGCTGGATGCCACGCTGGCGACCATCAATGGCATCGCGGCGGGCATGAAAACGACGGGTTAACGCTTTCAACTCCACTTCCCCCTGACCTGTCGGGGGGACTGAGGGGGGTCTAGCGCCTCCCCCTGACCTGTCGAGGAACTGCCCTGTCTCGATTTTCTCAGTCGTTGGCAATAGTCGGCTCGCGGAAAAATGCGGCGCGCGTATCTTGCGTGCGTGTCAGTTGGTCGCCCGGCAGCAAGCTCCAAAACAGCGCAGGATCGGCAATGCGACCATCTGCCGCCTGGCTGTACTGCCCGAGCAGCTGCATGAAAGCCGCATCGCCGATATCATCGCGCAGGTTGTGCAGCATTTGCACGCCGCGCAGGTAGATTGCGTTGATGTAAGCGCGCGCGGTCGTGAATTCATAGACGGCGCTGTCGACCTTGCCCTGCGGGAAAAAGCCAGCCACGCGGAAGCTCCACCACCAATTTCTCTCCGCGGGATAGAACGCCTCAATATACAAGTATTCGCTGTAAGTGGCGAGCGCTTCGTCCAGCCAGGGATTAAGCGCCGAGTCGCTGCCGACGCGGGCATACCACCACTGATGCGCGATCTCGTGCACAGCGATCAGCGTCAGGTAATTCTTGGGCGTGCCATCAAATCCAGTAAACCAGGCGCTGCCGACATAAACCAGCCCCGTGAATTCCATGCCATCGGGGAAGTCGCCTTGCACGATCACGAAGCGCTGGTATGGATATGCGCCGAAGTAGCGAGCGAACAGATCGAGCGCCTTGCCGGCTTCGACCAACAGATGGGCAACGCTGTCCAGCCGCGAATCGCCCGCATTGACCTGGACATCGGCAAAATTGTAGACAGCCACCGTCAGCCCTGGCGCGACTTGCCGCTCGGTCAAGATGAACTCTTCGCTGAGGCTGATGGCAAAGTCGCGCGAGGCCGGCAGCTCGACCAGCCACTGCCCCGTCCCCAGGCGCGTTACATCGCCGGGCGCAGCCAACTGCAGCGTGTCGGACGCGTTTTTCGCCGCGACCTGCACATGCCAGTCGGTCGGCTGATAGACGATCTGCTCGCCGATGCCGCTGGGCTGATGGATGCGCCATTCGCCCTGCAAGCGCGCGGCAACGGTCGGCAAGAAGTGGCTCAAATTGAGCTGGCGCGGGCTGTGTCCAAAGAAGCCGCGGTACGAGCGCAGACCTTCGCGGATGGTGCCCGGGCGCAGCTGAAAGGTCAGAGCGGCTTCCAGCCAGCAACCGGGCTGCAGCGGCGGCGCCAGCAGAATCTCGAGGCGGTTCAGGTCCAGTTGATAATCGGCGCTTTCGCCATTGATGCGCAGAGCTTGCAGCGAAAAAGTATCGTCCCATTGGTTGGCTTGCACATCCACAACCAGCTTGTCCAGTGGCGCTGCTTCCAGGTTGTAGAAGACGATGCGTTGCGAGACATCGGCGGTGCGCGCGCCATAATCGACCGCCACATCGGCTTCTACGCGGCGTGCCAGCTCGGGAAGAGACTGGGGACAGCGATTGGGTTTGCGATCGAGCGGAGGCTGGGCGGTCGGCGAATCGTTGTGGAGCTTCAGCGGCGTGGCGTTTTGCTGCAGCGCTTCCAGTCTCAAGTCGGTTTTGCCGACGGCAGTAGCATCTTCGGCGGAAGTGGCTCGGCTCAAGTTGCAACCGACCAGCAGAAAGCCGCAGAGCAGCATAGGCAGACAGGTACGAAACATAGGCGGCATCATACTCCCCGCGCGCCCTGCCGACAATGCAGGGTTCATCTTTGCCGCGTATGCGCCAGGCGCGTTCTGTGTTATGCTTGCCGCGATTCAGAATCGGTCAATTCGTGTTATCAGGCATGAGTCAAACAGCCCAAGGCGCAACAAGCAGCAAATTCGCCGCCAGTGTGCGATTGTCGCGTTGGCGAGAACATGTGCCCTTCACCATTCCATTGACATTGGTCGGCGGTCTGCTGGCAGTGGAACCGATTGGCACCCAGATCGACTGGCGGCTCTTTGTCGCGCTGGCTGCCAATGTGCTGGCGATGTGCTTCGCGTTCATGCTCAACGATGTCGAAGATGCGCCGGACGATGCGCTGGACGCTGCCAAGCGCGCCCACAATGTCATCAGTGCCGGACTGCTCAGCCGGCGGGAAGGCTTGGGCATCTGCGCGGCGGCATGCTCGCTGTCTTTGCTGCTCTATGCGTTGGCGGGCGGCTGGACGCTGGTTCTGGGCGGCATCACGCTGACGCTGTGCTATCTGTATTCGGCGCGCCCGTTTCGCTTCAAGGCGCGTCCGCTGACCGACTTTCTTTCCCATGCGCTGATGTTGAGTGGCTTGCTCGTGGCGGCTGGCTACGCGACTTACAGCAGCGATGTCGGCGGCGTGTGGCTGGTCGTGGTGGCGGCAGTCTTGTTTTCTGCTTATGGGCAATTCTATAACCAGGTCGAAGATTATGATGTCGACAAGTCGGCTGGTTTGCGGAACACAGTCGTCCTGCTGGGCACGCGCGCGACCACCTGGCTGGGGCATCTGTCCTTTGCCGGCGCGTTGATCTGCAGCGTCGCCGCCATTTCGCAGGACTTGTTTCCAGACTGGCTGGGCATCATCATCGGCGTCGGCGGCCTGGCCTGCATTATCTTCCCCTGGGAGCTGGACATGCGCGGCAACAGAGCGAGCTTCGGCGCGAATGCGCAGCGGCCCGGCTTGCTTATCGCCAACCTGGCAGCATGGATGTGGCTGGCAGTCAATTTGAGCCTGCTGACCATCGCCTGATATCGCCGCTCGCTTCTCTTTTCGCGCGCATCGTTTCTGACCAGTCGATTTCTGCTTGACCGAGTCGGAAATGCCTGTGCTAGTATACGGGCAGGCAGACGAGAGCAAGCAGACGCATGGCAGATTTTCACCAAATCCTCTTCAACATGCACATTTTGTATTCGCTGGCGCTGGGCGTTTGGGCGGCGTTCGCGGCGGCATCGGGGCGCGGCAAGGAGTCGCTCAGCGGGAATTACTGGGGCGCGGTCCTCGTCTATGCGCTGCTGGCGGGCATCACGCTGCTGGTCGGGGTCGCGCTGCTATTGACAGGCTTTGAACTGCGTTCAGGGCGGACTGTCGTGTATGTGCTGTACATGCTGTGGCTGGCCATCATCATGCCGGGCTTGTTCAGCCTGATGAGCGGGCGCGATGATCGGCAGGCGGCTTTTGCTTATGCCCTGCTGGCTTTTTTCAACTTCAGCACCTCGCTCAGCATGATACAGCGCGAACTGATCGGTCCCTGGGACGCTATCCCGTAGGTACAAGCTGGCCAACCATGACGCCGCCAGACAGCACAAGCGCCAAGCCAGGCACTTTCGACCGCAGCGCGCTGGTTCGCGGACTGGGCGAGGCATCGGCGCGCCTGACGGACATTGTCGCAAAGCAGGCGCAAGACCAGGAGCGCAGCCTCTATCTGGTTGGCGGGGTCGTGCGGGATCTGTTGCTGGGGAGACGCAGCGCCGACCTGGACTTTGTGATCGAAAGCGATGCCGCACCATTCGCTCGCGGCTTGCAGAAGCGCTATGGCGGACAAGCGCGCGCGCACCAACCATTTGGCACGGCGAAGTGGTCGCTGAATGCCGAAGCTGCCGACCTGCTCGGACTGCCGCTGGTCGAGCTGCCCCAACATATTGACTTTGCCCGGGCGCGCAACGAGATTTATGCAGAGCCGGCCGCCCTGCCCGTCACAAAACCCGGCAGCATCGCGGACGACATGCGGCGGCGCGACTTTTCGGTGAATGCGCTGGCGCTGCGCTTAAGTCCAAAAGCGCGGTACGGGCAGCTGCTGGATGTCTGCGGCGGATTGGAAGACCTGCGCAATCAGCAAATTCGCGTTTTGCACGAGCGCAGCTTCATTGACGATCCCACCCGGATACTGCGCGCGCTGCGACTTGCGACGCGGCTCAATTTCGAAATCAATGCCCAGACGGCGGACTGGCTGCGGGATGCGCTGCCATTACTGGGGCGGGTTTCTGGCGCGCGCCTGCGCAACGAAATCGATCTGATCCTGGCGGGGAAATCGGCTGGCGAGAGCTTGCTGCGCCTGGATGACCTGGGCGCGTTGCGAGAGATACAGCCCGGATTCCGCTTGTCAAAGCGCCTCGCGGACGATCTCAAGCGCGCGGACAAGCAAGAGCCACCCTGGCGGCCGGAAGACTTTGATGCGCGTGCATTGCGCTGGTGTCTGCTGCTGGGAAGCATTGACGAAGGCGTCGCGCGCAGCATCGCCCAGCGCCTGGACATGAAGCGCCGGCAGATCGAGAACATAAGCGCCACCTGTGGCATTGCTGCGATCGCCGAAGAGCTCGCCGACCCCAAGCGCCGCTCCAGCGAGATCGCGCCGCAGTTACAAAAGCTGCCGCCCATCGCCCTGCACGCTGCCTGGCTGCTGCTGCACGACACGCCAGCTGCCCAAGAACGATTGCGCCTGAGCATGCAGCGCTGGCGGACGATCCGCCCCTGCACAAATGGCGATGATCTGCGCGCGCTGGGATTGCCGCCGGGACCGCGCTACAAGCGGATTTTGCAGCGGCTGCGCGGCGCATGGATCGATGGCGATGTGCAATCATGCGCAGACGAACGGGCTCTGCTGCAGCAATTGCTGGAAAGCGGCGAGTTTTCACAGAGCAATCAGCCAAGGGCAAGGCTCCTGTAAGGTTTTTCTGGCAGACTGCTGAAAAGCAAGCAGATTCGGAGAGCGTGGAAATGGACAATGTGACGATTGGCTTGGCGCTGGTGGCGGGTTTGCTCTCGTTTATCTCGCCTTGCGTGCTGCCTTTGGTGCCAGCCTACATCGGATATATGGGCGGGCGTCTGACGCACCAGGTCAGCCGTCAGAACACAGCGAGCGCGCCCCCCACAATCAGCCTGGGCATGCGCTTGCAGATGCTGATGCATGGCGTCGCTTTCGTTTCGGGCTTTACCTTGATCTTCGTGCTGATCGGCTTGCTGACGACAGCGCTATCCAGCGTGGCGGGCCAATATGTCGGTGCCTTCACGCAAGCGCTGGGACGAGTGGGCGGCATCGTAATCATCTTTTTTGGCTTGCAATTCATGGGCCTGATGCCGCGCTTTTTCAACTGGCTGCGGGGCAAGAATCGCGCTCCGCTTCTGGACAGCCGCTTGTTCAGCCTGGCGGTCGCTGCTGCGGCCAGCGCCTTGATATATTGGGCGCTGCTGGAAGAAGCGGTCCTGGCGCTGCCGGTCATCGCTGCGCTGCTGCTGGGCATGTTTGCTGGCGAGGCATTTACGCAGCCGGCTCGCTTTTGGATGGGGCTGATGGATCGGCTGCAGGGCGCGCTTTATTCCGATACCCGTGCCGATATCAGCGGCGGACGCGAAGGTTTGGCTGGCTCGGCATTTATGGGCATGGTCTTTTCGGCCGGCTGGACGCCTTGCATCGGTCCGCTGCTGGGCACGATCTTGACTGTCGCGGCGACCGCCGGCGCAACCAGCGGCGATATCGCCCAGGGCATGCTGCTGCTGGCGGCGTATAGCGTCGGCTTGGGCATTCCTTTTTTGATCACCGCTATGCTGATGGATGGCGCGCGCGGCGTGTTGCGGCGTTTGCAGCGGCACATGCGCAAAATCGAGCTCTTCAGCGGCTGCCTGATGATTCTCATCGGATTGCTGGTGGCGAGCGGGCGCTTGCAGAGCCTCAGCCAGACCTTTTCGCGCGGAGAATTCGCCGATTTTACCTTCCGCGTAGAAGAATGCGGCTTGGGCGTCTTCGAGGGCGATCTGCATTTGAGCCATCTTGGCGATTGTTTATCGGGAGCGCTGCTGCCGGTGGCGATCAATCAAAGCGCCAGCCTGCATTTCACTCCCGAAGCGCAAATGCATCAGCTGCTGTTCCATGCCGAAGCGGGCGACCGCATTGATGTGGAAGCGCGCGGCCTGGCAAACAGCGGGCTCGAACTGGATATCGTGCTTTATGCGCCCGACAATGCGATCGTCGTGCGCGGCAACACAGCCGAAAGCCGTCAGGTCGACAACAAGCTGTATCCCATTACGGCTGCCGCACTGGAGCGTGGCGGCTTGCACATGCTAAGCCTGAGCGCGGAAGACTTCAGCGGCGACGCGCGCATCCGCGTCAAAGTGCGCCATGCCCTGCCCCTGCAAGAAGAAACCAGCCCGCCCTCTCTGTCCAGCAATGTCATCAGCAGCCTGAGCGACCTGGTCAGCGAAATCGGTGAAGTCGGGCTGGAAGAAGGCAAGCGCGCGCCCACATTCAACATCACCACGCTGGACGGCGAACGCCTGAACCTGGCAGATCTGCGCGGCAAGGTGACGCTGCTGAACTTTTGGGGCACCTGGTGCGGTCCCTGCCGCCGCGAGATGCCCGAGTTCCAGCGCGTCTATGATGAATGGTCGGGGCGTGGCTTTGAGATCCTTGCCATCGCTTACAACGACAACGAAGCAGCCATGTCCGACTTCCGCGACGAATTCGGCTTGAGCTTCCCGCTGGCGCTGGATGACACGGGCGCGGTCAACGATGCCTATGCCATTCAGACGCGGCCCAGCTCCTATCTGCTGGACAAAGACAGCATCATCAAGGCGCGGCATTTCGGCGTGCTGGCGCAGGCGCAGCTGGACGACATGCTGACGGCTGTCTTCGCCGATGACTAGCGGAAACTTAATTCTACCCCCCTCGGTCCCCCCGAAGCGTCGGGGGGAGGCAAAGTGCGCGCGTGGATTCTCTCGAAATCGCAGAAATGGGCTATGGGGATGGTCGAGATAGCGCCATGCGCACAGAATTCTCCACTCCCCGCAAGATCGCGCATTGGCTGGCAGCCCTGCTTTGTTGGGGTTTGGCGCTGGCCATCATCGTGTGGACGGGCTTGCCGCAGCGCTCGAATATCAGCGGCGACCTGCGCCTGGCTTTCGCGCCCGAAGTTAACCACCCGGCACCGATCTTTCAGCTGCCGTCAGTATCAGGCGAGATCATTTCGCTGACTCGGGACGCCTCCGCTTTTACGCTGCTGTACTTTTGGTCTACCAGCTGCGCGCCTTGCCGAAACGAAATGCCCGCGCTTGACGAGTTCCAAAAAAGCGAGCCGCTGCGCATCCTGGCTGTGAATATGGGGGAAAGCGCGGATCGCGTGCGCGCCTGGGTCGACCAGCTGGGGCTGAGATACAAAGTGCTGCTCGATCCCGCTTTGGCGGTTGCGCGCGTCTACCAGATCCGCGGGCTGCCCAGCGCTTTCTTGCTGGATGCGCAATACCGCATTGTGCGCGTGTACTTCGGTCCTGTCAGCATCGACCATCTGCGGCGCGACATGTCTGGAACTGCGCGGCGTGGTTAGCTGGCTGCGCGGAATTAGATGCTTCGCCAGGCGGATTCTGCTGACGGCGGCGCGAAACTGGCTGCGCATGGCTTTGACGATTTTGGCGCTGTACATCAGTTTGCCCTGGCTGGCGCCGACATTGGCCAAGCTGGGCATGGGCGCGGCAGCCGATGCCATCTACACGATCTACAGCCCATTCTGCCATCAATTCGCGTTTCGGTCGGTCTTTGTCTATGGCGAGCAGCCTTTTTATCCGCGCGCCGCGGCTGGGGCTGGCTTCGGATCGTTTGAAGAATTCGCAGCGGAGTCGGCGGCTTTCCAGGGAGAATATCGCTATTGGGCGAGTCGATTTGGCGCGGAGAGTCGGTCTGCCAGCGCGGATGACCTGGCGATATTCAGCGCGACACAGCAGTTGGCGGCGCGACATTTCATCGGCGATGAGACATTCGGATACAAGACCAGCTTGTGCGCGCGCGATTTGGCGATCTATACGCTGCTTTTTGTCGGCGGGCTTGTGTATCGGCGTTATCGCTGGCGCATCCGCCCCTTGCCGCTTTGGCTCTTTGCGCTGGCGGGTTTGCTGCCCATCGCCCTGGATGGCGGCAGCCAGCTGCTAAGCTATCCGCCTTTTGAGCTGTGGTCCCCGCGGGAGAGCGCGCCGTTCTTGCGCATCGTCACTGGTGGCTTCTTCGGTTTGATGTGCGCCTGGCTGGGCTTCCCGCACATAGAGCGCTCCATGCACGATCTCATCATGCAGTTGGAGGAGGCACCTCCCTCAGTCCCCCCGACAGTGTAAGGGCGAACCAGGCTTTGGCTGCCCTCTCCATCCTGACGGGGAAGGAGGGGTCGGTCTTATCATAGATGTGTCTTACAAATCTGCCCGCTCGCCAGAGTCATCGGGATTGCTTAGACGCGACAGGCGCTGGTTCATCGCGCTGGCGTCTTTGCCTTGCGGCTTGGGCGAGTTCGGGTCGGGCGTTTCTTCTACGATTTGATAGCGAGTCGGGCGGGGCTTGGCCGCTTCCGGATTGGGCAGCCGCACATCCAGCGCGTCCAGCGTCTCGTTGAGCTTGTCGGCGGCATCGCGGGCAATTGCTTTTGCAGCCTGGCCAGCGCTTGTGGCTGGTTCATCGACCGGGATGCGCGCCCTGCGCCTTTCGTGTTCGTCCAGCGTGAATTCCAACGCGACCAGCTCTTGCATCAGGTGGCGCGTCACCAGCCGATGATCACGCAACTCGGATTCGGCGATGGAAAGCTGCTGCTGCTTCAGGTTCAGCTGCGTTTGCAGTCGCCGCGAGCCAAATGTGTCGCTTGCGCCCAGCGCCGCATCTACCTGCTCGTCCAGGTCAAGCGCTTCGCCCATCAGCTTGTCGATCCTGGCTTGCAAATCCTCTTCGTATTCAACAGCCTCTTCCAGCCGCGCCCGCAGCTGCTCTGTCGAACGGCGTGGATTCGCCGCCGTTTCCTGGGCGTTCAGACGAATGCGCGCCAATGGCGAGCGTGGATTGCGCCCCATCAACTCGTTGACCTGGGCATTCAGCAAGACCGAGAGTTTGTCAAAGAGACTGGACATGGCAGCGCCTTCCTGTGCGTCGCATCGCTTTTCATTATAGCGCAGTCATGGCGAGGGCAGTTGCGCCAGCAGCTCCTTGGCGCGTTTCGCCAGCCGAGCGTCCGCTGTGCCTGCCCAGCCCATCAGCAGCGCGCGCATGTCGATCAGGTCCACAGCTGCAAATGCCGATTCCTGCGGCGACAGCCAACCCGCCAGCGCCATGCAAGCCTGAAAAGCCGCTTCGTTATCGAGCTGGCTGCCAATTTCAGCGATGCTAGACACAGCCGCTTCCAGCGCGAATTCTGCTTCGAGCTCGCCCAGCGCCCAGATGGCAGTTGCGCGGCTTTCCGGGCGCTCAATGATCACTTGCGTCAACTGCTCGGCGGCTCCGCGCTTTTCGTTTGGAGAGAGGCGCAGGCGCAGCAAGTCGCGCGGCAGATTGTCGCTGACATAATCTGGCTGTGCCTGTTTGCCGGCATCGTTGCGACTGCGGCGCAGCAGCAGCGCCAGTTGGAACAGCGCATGTTCGCGGCGGTCGAAGTCGTCGCTGCGCAAGTGCCCATACAAGCTGTTCAGCGCGCGCAAACGGTGGGCGCGTTTCATTTGTGCCTTTGCTTTGCTCCATGGCTGCCCTGCTGGCCGCAAGCATACCAGCCTGGCAATTGCTTCGCCCAGCGGCAGCAACTTGGGTTATGATAGGGCTTGTGCAAAAAATCTATGGAAGCCGAAGGGAATCAATCGATGTCTGACCTTCTCGCGCTGTACCGTGTCCAGGAACTGGAGCTGGATATCATCGCGCGCACCGAGCGCATCAAATTGATCAATGCAGAGATGGCGGGCGATGCCGCATTGGAAGAGGCGCGCGCCAACTTCGAAGCAGCGCAGGCAGCGCATCAAGACGCAGCCAAACGCGCGACAGAACATGAACACGAAATCCGCGCAGTGGTCGAAAAGCGCGCCAACTCCGAAGCCACTCTCTACGGCGGCGCGGTGACGAATCCAAAAGAGCTGCAAGATCTGCAAATGGAGGTCGAGGCATTGAGCCGGCGCAAACTCACACTGGACGACGAAATGCTGCATCTGATCTTGGAGAGGGACGACCTGGGCGAGCAACTGGAAACGGTGCAAGCGGGGTTGAACGAATTGACCGAAGCGCGAGAAGAAGCCAATATCGAGCTGCAAGAAGAAAAAGATGAGCTGACCGCGACTGTCAACGAGATGCTGGCGCAGCGCAAAAGCCAGGTCGCAGAGGTCAGCCCCGATTTGTTCCAGATTTACATTCGCATGCGCGCGCCCAAAGCCAATCGCCCGCTGGCAGCGCTGCAAGACAATGCCTGCGCAAGCTGTGGCATCGAACAGAATGTCGTCGTCATCAACGCCATCAGCCGCAACGACGGCATCGTGCACTGCCAGAATTGCGGACGGATCCTGGTACGCCGGTGAGGCAAGGCGCTTAGAGCACGAGCTGCATCAACACGCTGATGCCCAGGAAGACCACCAGCGGGCTGAGGTCAATGCCACCCAGCGGCGGCAGGGCGTTGCGGATGGGCGCAAGCACCGGCTCGGTCGCCTGATGCAAGAAGCGAGCGATCGGGTTGTTCGGGTCGAGATTGGGCAGCCAGCTCATCAAAACGCGCGCCAGCAGAATCAGCTGATACGCTTGCAGCGCCCAAATCAATAGGACAAATATCTCGCTCATGGGGTTATGCCTTTCGTCTCTTTGCCTGCTATTTGCTGCGCTCTCCAAAAATGGCGCGCCCGACTCGGATCATCGTTGCGCCTTCTTCTATGGCGATAGGAAAGTCGTCCGTCATGCCCATGCTCAACTCGGGCAGGTCCGCATCCAGCGACTCGCGCAGCGCGCTCATGTCGGCAAAGATGCGGCGGATGATTCGTTCTTCTGCCCCGAATGGCGCCATGGTCATCAGTCCACGCGCCTCCAGCCCCGGCAGCGCCATGATCGCCGACGCTTCTTGCCACAACTGCTGTCGGACCATCTCGTCCTTCTGCCAATTGTAACCCGACAATCCATATTTCGATGCTTCGCCCGATACATTGATTTCCAGCAGCACGGGTAAATCGCGTCCTCGTTCCTGCGCCAAGCGTGATAGTCGCTGCGCCAGGCGCAGGCTGTCGACCGATTGCACGAGGTCAAAGAGCGGCACGACTTGCCTGGCTTTGCGGCTCTGGATATGCCCGACCATGTGCCAGGTCACCTGCTGAGTGGCTGCCGCAGCGACCTGCGGGATCTTGACCACTGCTTCTTCTACGCGGTTTTCGCCCAGCTGTTGCAAGCCCGCCGCGACCGCCGCCAGCATGGCCTCGACAGACTGCTGCTTGGTGACCGCGACCAGGGTAACTTCGCCGGGGCCGCGCCCCGAACGAGCGCAGGCATTGGCGATGCGCTCATGCACGCGCTGGATGTTGTCGGCGATGCTCATAGCGATACCGCCACGCCGAAGCGTCCGGTGCGCCCGGCTTCCGCCCGATGCGAATAGAATTCGCGCGTATTGTCATGCGTGCAGATATCGACAACCTGCGCCTTGTCCACGCCGCGCCGCTGCAAATCCAGCAAATTGGCTCGCCGCAGGTCAAAATGCGCCGCGCCACTGACGGGATCTCGCCAGATGACTTGCGCCGACTCGCCAAAATAAGCATGCGCTTGTTCCACGACTTCTTCGCCAACCTGGTAGTTGCGCCGCGAGATGGCGGGTCCGATGAGGACTTCGATATCGCATGGACGGCAGCCATAGGTCTTTTGCAGCGCCTCGATCAAGCGGGCGACCATGCCCCCCACGGTGCCGCGCCACCCCGCGTGCGCCAGCCCGATTGCGCGCTTGACCGGGTCATAAGCGATCAGCGGCACACAATCGGCAAAGCGCATCACCAGAGGCGTGTCGGGCAGGTCGGTGATCAAGCAGTCGGCTTTCGGCAGCTGTCGTCCGTTTTTCGCCTCGCCGACGACAATGACATCTGTGCTGTGCACCAGCCAGCAGCTCGTGGCGCGCTGGGCATTGACGCCCAAGGCAGCGTACAATCGCGCGTGATTTTCCCGCACAGCCTGCATATCGTCGCCAATGGAAGCGCCCAGGTTGAGCGACGACCAAGCGCCACTGCTGACACCGCCCTGCCGCGTGAAGATGCCATGACGCAACCCGCTCCAGGCACCGTTGCGGTAGAAGGTGAGGCCATTGCGGCTTATGCGCTCGGTTTCGCAATTCAAGAGGCTGACCTGGATGCGCTGCGACTCGTTCAATCCTGATTCTACTGCATTTTCGGCTTGGCGACAGCCTGCCAAAGCGGCTGATTGTGCTAGAATCTTGTTGTGATGGCTGCCGAGTTGGGCAGCGCTCGCAACAGAAAATAGAGGAGGGACAGGCATAATCGCACAAGAGACTGCCGCCCAGACAGGCATTTGGCAGCGGCTGCGACAAACTGCCACAACAGCCGGGAACTTTGCAATCGACCTGGTCTTTCCGCATATTTGCTCCGGTTGTGGTCGTCCTGATACACGCTATTGCGCCAATTGCCTGCGCGACTTAAACGAAGCGCCCATGCAGGTGACTGCGCGCCGAGCCGACAAGCTGGATTTGGTCTCTGATACCGGTCCGCATATTGGCGTGTTGAGATCGGCTGTGCATGCATTGAAGTACAGTGGCGCAGAAGAACTGGCGGACCCGCTGGCAGAGCGGCTGACAAATGCGCTGAGATGGCTGGACTGGTCATTCGACATAATCATTCCGATACCGCTGCACAGTGAACGACTGCGCGAAAGGCAGTATAATCAATCTGAGCTGCTCGCCGAGGGAGTAGCTGCTGCACTGGGTTTGTTCTGCGCGACCGATTTCGTTGCTCGAGTTCGCAACACAGAGCAGCAGGCGCAGCTTAGCGGCGCGGAACGCAAAAGCAATGTCAAAGGCGCGTTTGAAGTTGTTGCTGATGTCGCTGGCTTGCGGATTTTGCTGGTCGATGATGTGGTTACATCAGGCGAGACGCTAAATGAATGCGCCAGTGTATTGCGCAATCGCGGCGCGGCAGCCGTTATATGGCATCGCTGTCAGCAAGGGCGGGCGCAGTTGAAACACCCAGGAGGTCAAAATGGATATCAGCATTCATGGCGATGGCATCCGCATCTCGGAGGCGCTGGACAGCTATACGCGCTCCAAGGTCGACAAGCTGGATCGCTATTTGCCCAATATCGCGCATGTGGGCGTCGAGCTTTCGATCATCCGCACGCATCGCGGCGCAGACCTGGCGATAGCGCAGATCACTGTGCAACACGCGCGGGGGGCGATTCTGCGCGCCGAAGAACGCATGGGTATCGAAAACCGCGATACCATCCGTTGGGCGATTAACAAAGCCGTCGACAAGCTGCACCGGCAGATCGACCGCTTCAAGAGCAAGCGAAAAGCCAGGAATCAGCGGGTTCGCGATCGCTACCACGCCACCATGGCCGAGCTGAACATGGCGGAAGAAGTGCCCGCCTATGACATTCCCGATGCGACCGTTGCCGCCGCGCCGACCGATATCTTCCGCCGCAAACAGATCGAATTGATGCCCATGAACGAAGAAGAAGCCATTGAACAGCTGGAATTGCTGGATCACAATTTCTATATGTTCATGAATGCCGAAAGCGCTGAGATCAATGTGCTGTATCGGCGCGACAATGGCGGTTATGGCATCCTTGTCCCGCAATAGGCAGCCCTAGCGCCTTTGCCAGTGCGCCGCCAGCAACTGGTATTTGCGATACTCATAGCGCGCCATCAGCAGCGACAGCCGCAGCCCGTGCCAACGGTCTCGGTAGCCGCGCAGCGTGACAAAGCGCCAATAGAATTGTCGCAGCGGCTGCAGGATAAAGTTCTGCGGTTTGGCTCTAATGCCTTGCCGAAACAGGTTGCGGGCATCGACCTGCGAATAGCGCTCTTGCTTGTCGATGAAGTGCGCCAGATCGCGGTAGTTGTAATGGGTGATCGGGCTGCGCATGGTGCCTTCCGCGCCATGCAGCGTGACCGTCTCGTGCACGGGGCGTGCCAGGTCATAGCGAGCATGTCCCACGCGCAGCAGCCGCGTCTGATAATCGGGATACCAGCCAGCGCCCTTGGTCAGCACGCCGAAAATATAATTGTGACGTGGTATGCGCCAGCCCGCGTATTCTGGCAGACGCATTTTGTTGCGGATTTCGGCGGCCAAACCCTCGGTGATACGCTCGTCTGCATCGACAAACAGCACCCAATCGGTCATGTCGCTGGCGGCATCCAAAGCGGCATTGCGCTGCTCGGCATAATTCTCAAATTCGTGCTGGAAGATATCTGCGCCGCAGGCTTGCGCGATCGCCACGGTGTCATCGCTGCTGTAGGAATCGAAGACGATAACGCGGTCGGCGAAGCGCAGCGTCTTGATGCAATCGGCGATTTGCTCGGCTTCGTCCCGTGTCAAAACAATGGCTGTCAGGTGAATCATCGCTGCGCCATCTCGATTATCTCGCGGCAGGCAGCGGCCAGTTCGGCATCGGCATCGTCCAGATCGCGCAGTTTTCGCCGCATGCCGCGCGCGATCAGCCAGCGTGCCAGCCGGCGCTTCCAGCCGGGCAGATGCTTGTCCATCAATAATAGCCGACTTCGCCACAGATGGACGAGGCTGCCGGGGCGCGCTTGTCCGGTGCTCTGCCCGCCCAGATGGATGACATGCGCGCGCGGTTCGCAAGCGATGCGCCAGCCCAGTTTGCGGATGCGCCAGGCCCAATCGACCTCTTCGCAATAGAGGAAGAACTCTTCGTCGAAGATGCCCGATTGCAATATGGCTGCGCGCTTGAGCATCATGGTCGCGCCCAGCGGAAAGTCGATCGCAAAAGCCGCCGCCGACTCGTACAGACTGCGCGGATAGCGACCATTGAAGCGACCATCCAGCAGACGGCCCGGCACAGGAAAAAGCTCGCAGTATATTTGCCGCAAGCCGGGAAAGCGAAAGGCGCTGTGCTGGAAGCTGCCATCGGCATAGCTCAATCGCGCCCCCACCATGCCCAACGAGGGTTTAGTCATCAGGGTATCGTACAGGCGCTGGGTGGAGCCGGGCTGCACAAGCGTATCTGGGTTCAACAGAAAGACCACGGCTGGGGTGGCACTGCTCGCGCCGCCACCAAATCCCAAAGCTTTTATAGCCCGGTTATTCGCCGCGCCAAAGCCCCGATTACACTCGCAGACCAGAAGGTTGACCTCGGGGAAATGCTTACGCACCAGTTCGACAGTCGCATCGTGCGAAGCTGAATCGACCAGCCAGATTTCACTGCGGAGGTCGGTTGCATCCAGGTCGGCGCGCAGACTTTGCAGCGCCGGCCGGATGACATCGGCGTTGTTCCAAGTGACGATGACGACGGCGAGATCCAAGGCTTCGTCCCCGCCACGCATTAGCTTTCGCGGTCGCCTGCTGGATCGACGATCATGATGGAGCGCATGCCAACATGGTTGTTGCGCAGGCTGATGGCGACATCTTCATGGATCAGCCCCGCCCAGCAGTTCTGCGGGTTGCGCGCAGCCACCTGCGTCAGCTGGATGCCGCCCCAGACCACGGCTCGCTGCCCGGCCGGCAAGTAGCGATAAGTATTGCCACTGGCTTCGTCAAACACGGCTGTCAGCGCCGCATCGGGGGCGATCGCCCAGCGCCAGGGGAAGCTGCTGGTCGAGGTTTCGCATTGAATGCCGACGCGCCAGGCGCCCGACTCGTCAAAGAAGTCCAGGCTGGCTGCCAGCTGATCTTGCCGATAGACCGTGCCTGGTGGCGGACCGCTGGTGCGGATAGGCACATCGCCATAATTCTCCACAGTCAGGCGGAAGACCAGCATGCCATCAATGGGCGCGGTGATTTGCTGCGAGCGCGCAAAGGACGCCGAATCATCCGGCAAGGGCAAGGGCTCGCCAAGCCCCGCGGCGCTGGAAATATAGCGCTCGTCAAAGGGCTGCACGGCGAAAGCGACATCAACGCCCGGCGACTGCGGCACGATCTCCGCATAGGGCTTGCCGCCCAGCTCAATCGTCAGCTGTCCCTGCCGGCGGATGCGCTGCCCGACATGGTCTTGCGCCAGCGCGACTACCGTATAAGCGCCATCGGGCGGTGGATCGACGCCCAGGTCGATGCCGCCTTCATAATCGTAACGATGTCGGCCCGCCTCGCCATAAGCCCGCTCTTCGACCCGCGCCGAGATGGGGATGCGCGCATTGTCGGGTCCCAGCAGGAAGATATCCAGCCGCGCGACATCCTTCAACAGATACACATTGATGCTGACGCGGTCGGCGACGCCATCCTGATTGGGCGAAAAAACCGCCGGCGCGATGGCAAATTCCGACATGATGGGCAAGGGCGTATCGCCTTCTTCAATCAAGAGGCTGCCATCCACGCTCATTTCTTCGCCCTCGGCGCTGGCTTGCAAATGCCAGGTGTACCCGCCATTGGGGATGAGCCGCCTTTCTATCGTGCCAGCGACAGACTCGCCATCGTGCAGGAAGCCATCCACGACGCCGCTGAACTGCACCGCGTATTCGCCTTCGCCGCGGACCTGCCGCTCGCGAAAATAAAATGTCCTGCCCGACTCTGCCACTAGCGAGAGGCTGATGGTCGCCGGACGAGCCAGCGAATAGACAAATGTCGCGACATCGTTTGCGCCATCGGCATTCGGGCTGATGGATGCGCGGTCAAAACGGGCCGACAATATCAGAGGCAGCGGCGGAGACAGCAGCAGCGCGCCAACAACGCCGACAAGCAGGATGCCCACAGCGGCGGCGAGCAGAGTTGGCAGGCGCGGTATCGGCATTTGCAGTCGTCTCGTCCAGCTTGGATAGCCGTAAGTCTACTGTTGTAAAAGGTGCCGCGCAAGTGTGCCATGACGATCGGCGATAGGTGCGGATTTGCCGCTATGATATGCCAGCTCAATCGCGCTTTGTCTCTTTTGCGCCGCCCGTCTGTGCTAGAATGTGTCGCATTGGCTGCGCCGACGGAAAGGCTGCGACTTGCCCGGCTACAAGACTCGCGCGCTGAACGACATCCGCAATGCCAGACTCCGGCGCGATGGCACTTTCGAGCGCTCTTTGCTGGCGCTGCCCGACCAGGTCGTCTTCCCGCATGTCTTGAGCATGATCCCGCTGACCTCGCAAGATATTGAACAGTCCGCGCTGGGTGCCAAGATGCATGGGCAGACCGTCATCGCCTGCAAAATATCCGCCAGCCCGATGGGAGCGAACACGCTTGATCATATACACCACATCGGCACAGAAATCGCTCTGGGCGAACGGCTGGAATTGCCTGGCGAAGGCGCGTATGTCGTGGCGCAAGGCCGGCGGCGCGTGCAGGTCGTATCGGTGCGGCACGATGAAAACCGCCTTATCGTCCGCGTCCGCCCGCTGGATGAAGAACCGTCAACAGCGGATGAGCGCGCGCAAGTCGAGCTGCTCGTTGATCTTTTCAAGCAGAGCAGCCAGTTCCACGAAGCGCTTTCCGAAAACGTCGTCAAGCACATCTTGTCGCTGGAAGAACCGGGTTTGCTCTGCGATGCGCTGGCTTCGGTTTTGCCGCTTTCTGCCGATGAGATGCAGCAGCTGCTGGAACTGGCGAATATCCAGGAACGGCTGGATTTGCTGGCTTTGATATTGTCCGCCGAGCTGCGCGACAACGAGCTGCGCGATGAGGTGCATTCACGCTTGCAAGAAGAGATCGCCGCCAACCAGCGCGAAATGTATCTGCGCGAACAACTGCGCGTCATCCAGCAGGAGCTTGGCGAAGGCGATGTCTTCCAGCAAGAGGTGCATGAATTGACGGAGCGCATCGACAGCGCCAACCTGCCCGCCGATGCGCGCGAAAAAGCGCTGAAAGAAGTCTCGCGCCTGAATGCCATCCCGCCCATGTCGCCAGAATCGGGCGTCATTCACACCTACCTGGACCGCCTGTTGACGCTGCCCTGGCATGCCGTGACCGAAGAGAATCTGGACCTGGCGCATGCCGAAGACATCCTGGAACAAGCGCATTATGGGCTGGACAAGGTCAAGGCGCGCATCATTGAGCACATCGCCGTGCGCAAGCTGGCTCGCGACAAAATGAAGAGCCCCATCTTGTGTTTTGTTGGTCCGCCCGGCGTCGGCAAGACGTCGCTGGGCAAGAGCATCGCCGATGCGCTGGGCTGCAAGTTCTTGCGCATCAGCCTGGGTGGCGTGCGCGACGAAGCTGAGATACGCGGGCACCGGCGCACCTACATTGGCTCCATGCCGGGGCGCATCTTGCAGCAGATGGAGCGCGCCGAATCGATCAATCCTGTCTTTATGCTGGACGAAATCGACAAAATGAGCTCCGACTTTCGTGGCGACCCGGCCTCTGCCATGCTGGAATTGCTCGATCCCGAACAAAACAGCAACTTTGTCGATCATTACCTGGAAGTGGCTTACGACCTGTCCAAGGTGACTTTCATCACCACCGCCAACGACCTGTATGCCATCCCCGAGGCGCTGGAAGATCGCCTGGAGGTCATCGATTTCAAGGGCTATTCAGAAGAAGAAAAGATCGAGATTGCGCGGCGCTTTTTGATCCCGAAGCAGCTGGAAGCCAATGGAATCGGCGAGGCGGGCATCCGCTTTTCGACACCCGCTCTGCAGCATATCATCCGCCACTACACATACGAAAGCGGCGTGCGCAGCCTGGAACGCGAAATCGCCAAAGTCTGCCGCAAGACGGCTCGCAAGGTGGCAGCTGAACTTGTCCATCCGCGGCGAATCACGCTCGCCACGATCGAGAAGCTGCTGGGTCCGCCAAGGGTGCTGGATTCCAAAGTCAATCGCAGCGACGCGGTCGGCATCGTCAGCGGGCTGGTGTGGACGCCCAACGGCGGCGAGATCCAAACGGTCGAAGTGACGCTGGTGCCCGGCAAAGGCAACATGATGCTGACCGGGCAACTGGGCGATGTGCTGCAAGAGTCGGCGCATATTGCCTTGAGCTACCTGCGTGCGCGAGCGGCGCAATTCAACTTGCAAACGGACTGCTTCGAAAATGTGGATATTCACATACATATGCCCGAGGGCGCAGTGCCCAAAGATGGTCCATCGGCAGGCATCACCCTGACGACCGCCCTGATATCGGCATTCACCGACCGTTCTGCCAGAGCCGATATCGCCATGACCGGCGAGATCACCCTGCGCGGGACGATTTTGCCGGTGGGCGGCGTCGTAGAAAAGATCCTGGCAGCGCGCCGCCGCGGCATCCCGCAGATCATCCTGCCCAAAGACAATCGCAAAGACTTGCACGATCTGCCCAAAGCTGTGCTGCGCGATGTGCAGATCAGCTTCGTCGACGACATGCAGCAAGCGCTGGAGCTGGTTTTGCATGCAGCGGCGGAGGAGCGCCAGGCAGAGACCGGCGCGCCAGATTGATGCGCCAGCCAGTCATGGCGCTGCTGCGCGGGTTGCAATGGGTCTTCGCCCTGCTCTTGCTGGGGGCATGCAGCGCGCTCAGCCAGCCGACCCCATCGCCCACCGCCACAGCGACGCCGACGCCACTGCCCAGCGACACGCCCACGGCCACTTTCACCCCTTCCGCGACTGCCACTGCAACTGCCACGCCGACAGCCAGCGCCACGCCATCCATCACGCCTTTGCCAACCGTTGCGCCGCCACCATCCGCCCGGCTGGTCTTTGACAACTGGGAGTTCAGCGATCTGCCAGAAACCATCCGCGGCGGCATAAGCAGCCCGCTAGTGGCATTCGTCAGCGCCAACCAGCAGCAGACAATCGGCAACATCGCCACGGCGCAGCCTTTTACTGGCGTCCAGACGCTCTACTTCGCCTCGCCGGCGCGCGCATTCAGCCGCATTCCTGTGCTCGAGCTGGAATCGGCGCAGCTGCTGGAAGTCTTCCTGGCGCCACAAGGCAATGCGCTGGCTTTCGCGCGGGTGGATGACAACCCGAATCGGGCTGGCTTGTACATTCTCAACATGAGCCTGGGGCTGACTGCGCGCGTGCTGCCGGGCGAAAATCCTTTGCTGCAGCGCGGAATCTATTCCGAGCCCGGTTTTTCGCCCGATGGCTCGCAACTGGCGTTGACGGCCGCTTCTGGCTTTGACCTGGATATCTTCCTGATCGACATCAACGATGGCAGCAGCACAACGATCACCCGCAGCGGTTCTTATGAATTCTGGCCAAGCTGGTCGCCGGATGGGCGCACAATCGCCTTTGTTTCCGACCGCGTCGATTGCCCGAGCTGGGACCCGAACCAGCCCGATGCCTGCGATGCGCGAACCCAGCCTCCACCCGACAGCGGGCACATTTATCTGCGCGAGCTGGGCAGCGGCGAAGTGAGGCGTTTATCGGAAGTCAAGACATACGAAGCGCCAAACTGGATCAACGAATCGCTGCTGGCGTTTTCCAGCGGCAACCCTTTCGACCTGCTCAATCCGCAGCGGCGCATTTGGCAGGCGAATATAGACACCGGCGAGGTGCGCGAGGTTCGCATGCCCGGCGATTCGACATCCAGCTATTTGTCCGAAGCCTGGTCGCCCAGCGGGATTCGCGTATTGGTGCAGTTGGCGGACGAAAGCAATCGCGCCTTGCTGCTGCTGGCGGATGGCACGCTGGTGGCAGAAGACAGCAGCCTGGCATTTCCGCGTTTTGGCATGGCGGCGGATTGGTCGCCCAATGGCGGGCGGCTGGCGATTGGCGGCAGCAGCGGCAATTGTCCGTATGGCGCGCGCGTCAAGAATGGCGCTTTCGAATCGGTAGCGAACGGCTCTCCCCCGCCGACCATGTGCGACCCGCAGTATTCGCCGGATGGCGAGTACCTGGCATTCAGCGGCGTCAATCCGCGCGTGGATGGGCGCAATGATGTGTATATCGCCAGCGCCAACGGATTCGGCGCGACCAGCCTGACCAGCGACTTGCGGGGCCAGGTCAAGCTGATCGGCTGGGTGGGCGGCTGACCATAGCCCCCGGCAGCGGCAGATGCTATATTTTGTCCAGTCCAACGTTCGCAGGGGCGATGCCTACAAACGCAACGCAGAGGATTCCAAATGGGCATTTTCGATGGCAAAACAGCCTTGGTCACAGGGGGCAGCCGCGGCATAGGCCGGGCGATCTGCCTGGAATTGGCTGCGGGCGGCGCAACCGTGCTGGTCAACTACAATCGCAGCGGAGAGGCGGCGCAGGAAGTCGTGGCGGAGATCACAGCCAATGGCGGCGAGGCGAGCGCGCTGCAAGCCGATGTCAGCGAAGAAGCGCAGGTTGCGGAGCTTTTCAAGCAAGCCCGGGCGGTTGCGGGGGGGCTGGATATCCTCGTCAACAACGCCGGCATGACGCGCGATAATGTCATTATGATGATGAAGCCGGCCGACTTTGACGATGTGCTGGCGACGAACTTGCGCAGCTGCTGGCTGTGCTGCAAAGCCGCAGCGCGCCTGATGATGCGCCAACGCAGCGGCAGCATTGTCAATATCACCAGCGTGGTTGGCATCGCTGGCAATGGCGGGCAGACCAATTATGCCGCCAGCAAAGCCGGCATCATCGGCTTGACCAAGTCGCTGGCGAAAGAGTTGGCGGTGCGCGGCGTTCGCGTCAATGCGCTGGCGCCAGGCTTTGTCGACACCGCCATGACAGCCGATTTGTCGCCCGAGCTCAAGCAAAGCGCGCTGGAGGCGATTCCTTTGGGCAGGCTGGGCGCGCCGGACGATATCGCCCACGCGGTCGCATTCCTGGCGTCCGACCATGCCGCTTATATCACCGGGCAAACCATGGTGGTCGATGGCGGGATGGTGATGTAAAGCAAGCGGAGGCAGCTGATGAGCAGCATATTCAGTAAAATTATCGCCCGCGAGATCCCGGCTGATATCGTCTACGAAGACGAGCTGGTACTGGCATTTCGTGATATTGCGCCACAAGCGCCGGTGCATATTCTCATCATCCCCAAGCGCGAGATTGCCACTGCCAACGATGTCACGCTCGCGGACGAAGCGGCTTTGGGCAGACTGGTGCTGGTCGCCGCCAGGATCGCCGCTGCGGAAGGCATCGCCAAAGACGGGTATCGGCTGATCATTAACTGCAACGAGCATGGCGGGCAAGAAGTCTTTCACCTGCACATGCACTTGCTGGGCGGGCGCAATCTGGGACCTATGCTAGCGAAGTAACTCCGCCCCCTTGCCGTTGGATGGGGGGATACCGGTTTAATCCGTGATTGTTTACGGATCGCTCGGCGCTGATGCCTCGGCGCTTGTTTCCGCTTCGGCTTCCACCTGCGCATCGGTCGGCTGTACTTCCGGGACTGTCGGTTCAAGCGTCGGCTCTTGCGCAGTTGCCGCTTCGGTCGGCGAGGGGGCGGCTTCTTCAGCTTCGACCGCGGCGGGTTCTGCGACTGGCTCGGCGGGTTCTGCTTCCGGCGGGGTTTGCGGCAGCCCCCAGTCGTCGGGCGTGGCATCGTCAATCGCTTGCAGGATAGCCGCGGTGGAGGGCAGCGCCTGACCCGCTTCCAGCGTTACGCCATTGACGCGCAGAGTCGGCGTTGTGGACACACCTTCGTTCAGCGCCGCATTCAGTGTCGCTGTGATGGCGCTGGAATTGAAGCAGCCGGTGAACAGGCTTTCGCGCATGCCCAAGCTCTTGACGCCGGCCAGCAAGCGATTCTGTGAAAAAGCCGTGTTGCCATAGCGCGTCTGCCAGTCAAAAAGCAGGTCGTGCATCTCCCAGAACATGCCTTGCTGCCCGGCGCACAAAGCCGCGCGAGACGCTCCCTGCGCATTGGGAACGCTGCCGGTTTGCAGGGGCACATAAGTAAAGAGCGCCTGCCCTGCCCGCACGCGTTCCAGGATTGATTCCTGGCTGTCCTCGTGAAATTGCTGACAGCCCGGGCAAGCAAAACTGGCGTATTCTTCCAGGGTTACCGGCGCTTCGATCTCGCCCAGTTGCGGGTAGCCATCGCGCGAATAGGAGCGGGCGATGCCAGCGTAAGCAGCGGACAAATCGTCAGGGATATGGGCTTCCACTGGCTGATTCGCCACGACAATAACGGCGATCGCGATCACTGCCACAGCCACGATTGCGGCAATCAAGAGGCTGCTGCGGCTTTGGCGGCGCTGGCGTTGACGGCGTTGACGGGCGGCGCGCGTGCGGCTGGATGTCTTTTTTGCCATGGGCAGCTGCACCTTTTGCAGATTTTGCGAACGATACAAATTCCAGTCTAGCCGAGCGGACGCGCTTTGTAAATTGCCGCGCCCGGCGAACTGGCAGGCTGGCAAGCGAGCAGATACCTGCTACACTGGCAGCGTGCCTATGTAAACACAGCAGTGGCAGAGGACGCGGACATGAACGATGAATTTGGCGCGCGCAGCACGATCGCATTCGCCGACGGCCAAGCGGTGATCTACCGGCTGGACAGACTGAGCCAGGCGGGCATCGGCACTATCGACAGCTTGCCATTCAGCATCAAGGTATTGCTGGAAAACGCCCTGCGCAACCTGGATGGGCGGCACTTCCAGGCCGACGATGTTGCGCATTTGGCGGGCTGGGATGCGCGAAATCATCAAGCGGTCGAAATTCCTTTCAGCCCGGCCCGCGTGATATTGCAAGATTTCACCGGCGTGCCCTCGCTGGTCGATCTGGCGGCTTTGCGCAGCGCCATGCAGCGGATGGGTGGCGACCCGCAAAAGATCAACCCGCAAGTGCCAGTTGACCTGGTCATCGACCATTCCGTGCAGGTGGATGTTTTTGGCAGCGCCGATGCCATCCAGCGCAATGCCGAGATGGAATTCGCGCGCAACCGCGAACGCTATGAATTCCTGCACTGGGGACAAAAAGCCTTTGAAAACTTGAAGGTTGTGCCGCCCGCAACCGGCATTGTGCATCAGGTCAACCTGGAATACCTGGCCAATGTCGTGCAGCTTTACGAGGATGCGCAGGGAGACGGCTTGGTGGCGCTGCCCGATTCGCTGGTGGGCACAGACAGCCATACCACCATGATCAACGGGCTGGGCGTGCTGGGCTGGGGCGTCGGCGGGATCGAAGCCGAAGCCGCCATGCTCGGACAGCCGATATACATGCTCATGCCCGAAGTAATCGGCTTCAAGCTGGTCGGCCAGCTGCCAGAAGGCGCAACCGCCACCGACCTGGTGCTGGTGGTCACGCAGATGCTGCGCGAGAAAGGCGTGGTCGGCAAGTTCGTTGAATTCTATGGACCTGGTTTGAGCAGCATGAGCCTGCCCGACCGCGCGACTATCGCCAATATGGCACCCGAATATGGCGCGACCATCGGTTTCTTCCCGGTCGATGACGAGACATTGAGCTATCTGCGGCGCACGGGACGCGGCGAAGACCTCGTTAGCCTGGTGGAAGCCTATTGCAAAGAACAAGGTCTCTTCCGCAGCGACAGCCTGGCAGACCCGCTCTACAACGACAGCCTGGAGCTTGACCTGGGCACGGTCGAAGCCAGCGTGGCGGGACCGCTGCGTCCGCAAGACCGCATTCTGGTGCGCGATCTGAAACCGACTTTCAATCATGTGCTGCAAGCGCCGCTCGGTCCGCAAGGATTCGCGCTGGACGCCGACCAATTGAATGCCAGCGGCAGCTGCCAGAGCAATGGCGAAAGCGCCGAATTAAAACATGGCTCGGTGGTGATCGCGGCGATCACTTCCTGCACGAATACGAGCAATCCATCGGTGATGGTGGCGGCGGGTTTGCTGGCGAAGAAAGCTGCTGAGAAAGGCCTGCGCCGCAAGCCCTATGTCAAAACCAGCTTGGCGCCAGGCTCGAAAGTCGTCACGGAATACCTCGACAAAGCCGGTCTGACGCCGCATTTGGAAGCGCTGGGCTTTCATACCGTGGGCTATGGCTGCACAACCTGCATCGGCAACAGCGGTCCCCTGCCCGAGCCCGTGCGCGCTGCCATTCACGAATCCGATCTGGTCGCCGCGTCGGTATTGAGCGGCAATCGCAACTTCGGCGGACGCATCGGTCCGGATGTGCGCGCCAACTTCCTGGCCTCGCCGCCGCTGGTCGTGGCTTATGCGCTGGCTGGCACTGTCGATATCGACATGAACAGCGAACCGCTGGGACACGATGACAATGGCGAGGCGGTCTATCTGCGCGATATCTGGCCCCCGCAGGAGGAAATCCTGTCCACAGTCCAGGACAGCCTCGACGCCAGCATGTACGAAGAGCAGTACGCCAATGTCTATGATGGCAACGAACAATGGAATGCCATTCCCAGCACCGATGAGCCGGTTTATGCCTGGGACGCCGGCAGCACCTACATCCAGGAACCGCCGTTCTTCCTCGATTTGCCGCGCGAGCCTGCGCCGATTGAAGCGATAGTGGGCGCGCGTGTCATGGTCAAAGGCGGCGACTCGGTCACCACCGACCATATTTCGCCGGCTGGCGCCATCGCCATCAATGGCCCGGCCGGACAATATCTGCTGGAACGCGATGTCAGCCCGCAATACTTCAACAGTTTCGGTTCCCGCCGCGGCAACGACCGGGTGATGACGCGCGGCACATTCGCCAATGTGCGCCTGCGCAATCTGCTCGTGCCAGGCAGCGAAGGCGGCACCACCTATTACCTGCCGACCATGCAAGAGATGTCGATCTACGAGGCGGCGCTGCGTTATCAAGACGATGGCACGCCGCTGATTGTGCTGGCTGGCAAAGATTATGGCATGGGCAGCTCGCGCGATTGGGCGGCAAAAGGCACCTTGCTGCTGGGCATCAAAGCGGTCATCGCCGAAAGCATCGAGCGCATCCACCGCAGCAACCTGGTCATGATGGGCGTGCTGCCGCTGACATTCGCCGAGGGCGAGTCGTACCAATCGCTGGGATTGAGCGGGCGCGAGACATTCGACATTCCCGTCACCGACGCTGTCGAACCCATGCAAACGCTGACCGTGACCGCCACCGACGAAAGCGGCGCGCAGAAGCAGTTCGCTGTCACTGTGCGCCTGGACACGCCGGTCGAAGTCGACTATTACCGCAACGGCGGCATTTTGCACACCGTCTTGCGCAACTTCCTGGCGGACTAATGCGCGACTTTGCGGGAAGCCAGCATTTTGTGTAAGAGCGAGTCTGCGCCAAGCTATCCGCTGCGCGTCAGTCATCGTCTGCTGATCACGATTTTCGTTTCGCAGAGTCTGTTTTCGGCTGCGCAGATTTCGATCATCACGCTGCATTCCATCGCGGCGGGCATCCTGGGCGGCTCGGACGCGGCGGCGGGCATGCCCACGACAGTGGTCACATTTTCACAATCCATGATGGCATACGGCATGGGCATCCTCATGGGGCGCTATGGACGGCGCATGGGCTTGCTCACTGCCTATGGCTTTGGGCTGCTGGGTGCAGTGCTGGGGCTGGTGGCTGTGCTGAACGGCTGGTTCGCGCTGCTGTTGATCAGCTCGGCCGGCATGGGCATAGCGCGCAGTGGCTCGCAGATGAGCCGCTTTGTAGTGGGCGAGATCTTCCCGGTGGATCGCCGCGCGCAGATGATCGGTCGCGTCGTCTTCGCTGGCACCATCGGCGCGGTATTTGGCCCGGCCCTGGTCGAGCCGAGCAGCCGGCTGGCGCGCCTGTTGCGCCTGGAAATCATCACCGATCCGGCTCTCGCCCAGTCGCAGTTGGCGCAAGCAGTTATGCCGCAGGCAAATGCCATGAGCGAGTTGACAACAGGACCTTGGGTAGTTGCCAGTCTGCTGCTGTGCATATCAGTGTTGATCACCTGGCTGCTGCTGCGCCCGGAACCCGCGCTAATCGCCCGGCAGTATTCAGAAGCGCCATCCGAAAGCGCAAAAGCAGCCGGCGGCGGCCGACTGCGCGACTTGCTGCGCTTGCCCAATGTGCAGCTGGCGATCTTGTCGATGGTCATCTGCCAGACGGTGATGAGCACGCTGATGACGATCACGCCATGGCACATGCACCTGGCCGATCACGGCAATCCGCAGGTGTCGCTGGTGATCGCCGTGCATGTTTTTGGCATGTTCGGTTTGTCGCCGCTGACTGGCTGGCTCATCGACCGCTATGGGCGCGTCAGCATGATGGTGATCGCCGCGCTGATATTGATCGCCTCGACCATCATCGCGCCGCTGTCGACGCAGATGCCCTACCTGCTGGCCGGTTTGTTTTTGTTGGGCTTGGGCTGGAACTTCGGCTATGTGGCGGGTTCGTCCATGCTGGCGGATGCCCTCAGTGGCGCGAATCGCACGCGCGTGGCTGGTTTCAACGATACGCTGGTGGCTTTCTGCGCCGGGCTGGGCACGCTGAGCAGCGGATTTCTGTTCGGCTTGGGCGGCTTTTTGTTCGTCAGCGCGGGCGGTGGCGCGATGGCGCTGGCGCTGCTGGCGCTGATCCGCACGCTCTCGCTGCGGCAATTGGAGCTGCAGCCAGGCTAGCTTGCGTCGGTCGCTTGCGCAAAGTAGGTCTGTTCAACCAGCGCCAGCCAGGCCAAGCCGACCAGCAAGGTCGAACTGCCAAAGGCGATGCCGGTGATGATGGCATTGGCGATGGGAATTTGCTCAAGCAGGTCGTGCAGCAATGCCTGCGCCAGGCGGATGCCGACATAGCCAGCGATGCCACCGCCCAGGAAGATCACGCCGGTCGTCTGCAGCATGCGCGCCAGATCCTGCTTTTTGAGGTCTTTTCCGAAATAGGTGCGGTAGATATCGAAGCACATCCAGGCATCGGTGATGGATATGCCCAGTTGCTTCGCCAGCTCCAGCGTGGGCGTTGGCACGGCGCCAGAAAGCGCCACGCCACCCATGGTTCGCGTGATCTTTATCAGCGCTTCGTAGCGCAATTCTTGCAGATTGGCTTGTTCCGCCACGCCCGTTTTCGCTCTCGCCCACCTGTGCTAGACTGCCTCTCATCATACTGCAAGCGAGCGCATCTATGCAAATCACAATCTACACCGATGGCGCATGCGACATACACGCGCCGAATCGACCGGGCGGCTGGGCGGCGATTCTGCGAGCCAGCGACGACAGCGGCGCGCTGCTGAAAGAAACCGTCATCAGCGGTGGACAAGAAAACACGACCAACAACCAAATGGAACTGCGGGCGGTCATCGAAGGCATCAAAGCGCTGGACAGGCCCGCCAAGGTCACAGTCATCAGCGATTCCCGTTATGTCATCGATATCGCTCGCGGCGCAAAGAAAGCAAAAGCCAACAAAACCCTGTGGCGTGAATTCGACGAACTGACAGCCGGGCAATACATCCATTGGCGCTATGTCGAGGGGCACAGCGGCGACCCCCTCAACGAGCGCTGCGACAAACTGGCCGTGGCACAACGCAGCAAGCTGGCGCTGCAGAAGCCCAAAGCGCAAGCTGCTCCTCTGCCCGATACGCCTTTCGCAATTTACTTGTCGACCAGCTATAGCCGCGGCAGCAGATCGACTGGCTGGGGCGCGGTCACTGTCACAAACGGCGAAACGCATCAGCAAAGCGGTTGCCTGCCGGGCATCGGCGAGTTGGAAGGCAGCTTAATTGGCGCGATTGCGGCGCTGCAGAGCTTGCCCGCAGAGGCCGACGCAACCTTGCTGACAGCGCAGGAATACTTGGCCAAGGGCATGAATCTGTGGCTGGCGAACTGGCAGGCGCGGGGCTGGCGGACGCGCGATGGCAAGCCGGTAAAGCACCAGCGGCACTGGCAGAAGCTGCGCGAATTGCAGGCAGGGCGGCGGCTCCATTTCCGCTTCGTTAAGGCGCGCGAAAATATAGCCTACTTCCAACTCGGCAAGGGGCTGGCGGCTGCGGCGCTGCAAGAAACTACAGCATCTGGCGGCTAGGGCGCGGCGCAAGCCTGTGCTATAGTGTTGCGATATTTGCTCACCGCATAGCGAGAGTCGACCTATGCCGACCTTTGCCAAGCGCGTCGCTCCTTTTGGTACGACGATATTTACTGAAATCAACCAGCTGGCTGCCCGGCACAATGCCGTCAACCTGGGGCAGGGACGACCCGACTTTGATGGTCCGCAAGAGATCATCGACGCGGCGATCGCAGCCCTGCGCAGCGACTCTGTCAATCAATATGCGCCCAGCCCGGGTCTGCCAGCCTTGCGCGAAGGCGTCGCCCGTCATGCCGAGGTATTTTATGGGCTGACTGTCGATCCCGAAAGCGGCGTCATCGTGACAGCCGGCGCGACTCAAGGCATCTTCAGCGCGATCATGGGACTGGTCGACCCCGGCGATGAAGTCATCGTCATCGAGCCATATTATGACAGCTATGTGCCGGGCGTGCAGATGGCGGGGGGCGTGCCCGTGTATGTGCCGATGCACCCGCCCAACTGGACATTCGACGAAGCTGAACTGCGCGCTGCCTTCAACGACAATACGCGCGCGCTTTTGCTCAATACGCCCAACAACCCGTCTGGCCGGGTCTATAACCGAGAAGAATTGCAGCTGCTGGCGGACTTGTGCATCCAGCACGATGTCATCGTCATCTCGGACGAAGTTTACGAGCATCTCTTTTTCGAAGGACATCAGCATATCGCCATCGCCTCGCTGCCCGGCATGTTCGAGCGCACGGTGACCATCGGCAGCGCGGGCAAAACTTTCGGCATGACCGGCTGGAAGATCGGCTGGGTGTATGGCGCGCCGGAATTGATGACGGGCGTGTGGCGTTCGCATCAGTTTGTCACATTCGCCACCAACCATCCGACGCAGGTGGCGACCGCCTATGCCTTCACGCTGGGCAGCAGCTATTATGAAGAATACCAGGCGCTCTACAGCCGCAAGCGCGACCTGGTCATGCAGGTGCTGGAGGCGGGTGGCCTAAGCGCCATGCAGCCCGAAGGCACCTACTTCATCATGGGCGACTTTTCGCAGGTGTTTGACGGGGACGATGTCGAGTTTTGCAAGCGCTTGATCGAAGAGATCGGCGTGGCGACCATCCCGCCCTCGGCTTTTTTCAGCGCGCGGCACCGCCATCATGCCGAGAATCATGTGCGCTTCGCCTTTTGCAAGAGCGACGAAACGCTGGAACGCGCGGCCGAAAGAATGCGCAGGCTGCGCGGCTGACCGGCAGCACAAGATTCGCATAAGAACGCCCCAAACCGCGTTTGACATTTTGCTGTCTTACTGATAGAATAAATACAGATGCGGCAATCATCGGTTTCATCCTACGAATGCTCGATATCAACCTCGGCTCCGACTTCCTGAATTACATTGTGCGGCAGGGCTATCAGCCAGGCGACCGGCTGCCCTCCATCCAGGAACTGACGGCTGATACCCACCTGGACATGAGCGCCAACAAGGTGCGTGAACAACTGGAAGTGGCGCGGGCGCTGGGCTGGGTCGAGGTGCGCAGCAAGCGGGGCACGCGCGTCAAACATTACAACTTCACGCCGGCCGTGCGTCTGAGCGCGTTATATGCGCTGGCTTGTGGCGAGCGCTTCGAGTCTTTCGCATCGCTGCGCAACCATGTCGAAGCCGCTTATTGGAACGAAGCCTGCGCCTTGCTCACCGCCAGCGACTTGTCGGATATGCAAGCCTGCATCGACAGCGCCATCCAAAAGCTGGATTCGCCGCCCATCCACATCCCCAATCCCGAGCACCGCCGCTTCCATCTGGGGGTTTTCAAGCATCTCGACAACGCCTTCGTGCTGGGCATTCTGGAAGCATATTGGGATTTGTACGAAGAAGTTGGCGTCAACCGGTATATGGACTATGGCTATCTGCGGCGCGTTTGGGATTATCATGCGCGCATCTTGCAGCTCATCCGCGTGGGCGAATTTGACTTTGCGCGGCAGGCATTTATCGAACACACGCGGCTGTTGTGGCACGAACGCGATCCAGCCTCGCGGCAGTTGGAAAGTGGCGTCCAAGCGGCGTCGAAAAACGATTCTCAATCACATTTGCGAAAGGAGTGAGACGCATATCGCTGCGTAAACCTCATGGCAATCCAGACAGAAATCCACCAACAGCTTGACAAGCTCGCGCCGATAACCAACGACTTCGCCTTTTCGGTGGCGACCAAGAATGGCTCTGGCAGCCAGACATCCAACAATGTGCTGGTGAGCTCGCTCTTTCGTATGGGTATCCCGGTCAACGGCAAGAACCTCTTCCCTTCCAACATCAAGGGATTGCCGACCTGGTACACCATTCGCGCCAGCAAAGAGGGCTATACAGCGCGCAAGGAAATCACCGAGGTCGTGGTCGCCTACAACAACGATACGGCGCCCGAAGATGTGATGAACCTGCCACCGGGCGGCGTCTGCATCACCACCGACAAAATCGCCCGCATCATCCGCCAGCGCGATGACATCTCCTATTATGTGATACCCGTCACCAAGTTGATGCGGGGGGCGACCGTGCCCTCGGCATTCCGCAAGCTGGTGGAAAACATGACCTATGTCGGCGCTGTCGCCCAGATCTTCGATATCCCGCTGGACCTGATTTATCAGGTGCTGCTGGACAACTTCAAAGGGCGCGAGAAGCCAGCCAGGATGAATCACGATGTCATCAAGCTGGCGTATGACTGGACGGCGGAGAATATCGTCAAGAGCGATCCATATCGTTTTGAGCGCATGGATGGCACGCAGGGCAAGATCATGATGACGGGCAACGATGCTGGGGCGCTGGGGGCGGTCTTCGGCGGCGTCAATGTCGTAGCCTGGTATCCCATCACGCCATCGACCAGCTTTGTCGATGGCATCATCGGCTTCCGCGGCTTGCGACAGACCGAAGACGGCGAAAATACCATCGCCATTGTGCAAGCCGAAGACGAATTGGCGGCGGCTGGCATCATCACCGGCGCGGGCTGGGCTGGGGCGCGTTCCTTGACCAGCACCAGCGGTCCGGGCATCAGCCTGATGGCGGAATTCGCCGGCTTGGCTTACTTCGCCGAAATCCCGACTGTGTTTTGGAATATCACGCGCATGGGACCGAGCACCGGCTTGCCCACGCGCACCAGCCAGGGCGACCTGCTCTTCACGCACTTCCTGGGGCATGGCGACAGCCGCCAGATCTGCCTGCTGCCGGGCAACCTGAAAGAAGCCTTCGAATTCGGTTGGCGCTCCTTCGATATCGCCGAGGCGCTGCAAACGCCCGTCTTCGTTTTGAGCGACCTCGACCTGGGCATGAACAACTGGCTGAGCGACCCATTCGACTATCCGGACGAAGCGATGAATCGCGGCAAGCGGCTGGATGAAAGTGCTTTGCGCGCCTTCATTGACGATCACGGCAAGTGGGGTCGCTACATGGATGTCGATGGCGATGGCATCCCCTATCGCACCGTGCCGGGCACGGCGCATCCTTTTGCCGCGTATTTTGCGCGCGGGACGGGCCACGATGAGATGGCGACCTACAGTGAACGCAGCGACGACTGGGTAGAGAATATGCAGCGCCTGCGCCTCAAGATGGAAACAGCGCGCGCCATGCTCCCACAGCCGATAATTGATGATGGGCGCGAAGCAGACATCGGCATCATCACTTTTGGCACGAACGATGAAGCCATCCGCGAGGCGCGCGACTGGCTGGCGAACGAAGGCATCGAAACCAACTACCTGCGCGTGCTGGCGCTGCCACTGGCACCTTCCGTCAGCGACTTCATCGATGCGCACAAGAGCGTCTTCGTCATCGAAAACAACTTCGATGGGCAGCTGACGCAGCTCATCCGCCTGGAACATCCCGAGAATATCTCGCATGTGCGTCCCTTGGCGCTGGGCGATGGCCTGCCTATGACGCCAAGCTGGATTTACCAGAATCTCAAAGAACAGGAGGGTTAATCATGCCGCCACGCGTAAACCAACTGGGCTTGAAACGAACCGAATATCGAGGCAAACCCAGCACGCTCTGCCCCGGCTGCGGGCACGACTCCATCTCCAACCAGCTAATCAGCATGGCTTACGAGCTGGGCTTGGAGCAGCACAACATCATCAAGATGAGCGGCATCGGCTGTTCGAGCAAGACACCGGCTTACTTCCTGGGCGGCTCGCACGGCTTCAATGCGCTGCACGGGCGCATGCCATCAGTGGTCACGGGCGCGATGCTGGCGAATACCGACCTGGCCTGCATCGCGGTCAGTGGCGATGGCGACACCGGCAGCATCGGCATGGGACAATTCAAGCATGTCATCCGCCGCAATGTGCCTTTTGTCTACATCATCGAAAACAACGGCGTCTATGGCTTGACCAAAGGGCAATTTTCGGCGACCGCAGACGAAGGCCAATTCCTGAAGTATTACGGGACGAACCACATGCCGCCAATCGACCTGGCGCTGGAAGCCGTGATCGCCGGCTGCACATTTGTCGCGCGCAGCTTCAGTGGCGATGCCAGGCAGGTGCAGGCGCTGCTGCAGGCGGCCATCCGCCATCCCGGCACAGCAGTCCTGGATATCATCAGCCCCTGCGTGACATTCAACAACGCCGAAACCTCGACCAAGAGCTATCCCTATGGCAAGGACAACGAGATCCCGCTGCACGAGATTCAGATCCTCGCGCCCGACTATGTCCATGCCCAAGACGAGATCACTGTCGAGGATTATGACGAAGGCGATGTCATTGATGTAGAGATGCACGATGGCACCTTCATCCGCTTGAAGAAGCTGGAAAACGACCACGATCCGCGCAACCGCCGCATGGCCATTGATGTGCTGGAAAGCTCCATGCGCGAGCAGGTCTTCTCGACCGGGCTGATCTACTACGAAGAGCCGCGCCCGACCTTGGCGCAGACCGAAGAACTGGTGGAAACGCCGCTGGCGCAGCTGCGCGCCGCGGATATGCGTCCGCCGAAGTCCGCGCTGGATGGCGTCATGCAGAAGCTGATGGTGGGTTAGCCCCCCACCCCATACCCCTCCCCGCCGGTCTGTGTCTACGCGACCCAAAATGAGGGAGGGGCGACTCTGACTGGCTAGGCGACTAATACTTCGCCATCTCTGGATCGATCTCGTCCGCCCAAGCCAGGATGCCACCGGTGACATTGTACATCTTGTCCAGGTCATAGCCGACTTCGGACAGGTAGGCGATGCTATCGGCGCTGCGCACCCCGCTGCGGCAATGCACATACAGGGTTTTGTCGCGCGGAATCTGCTGCAAGACCGTCTCTTCCCACAGCTTTCTGCCAGCCTGGATGCCATTCTTCGCCAATTGGATATCCGGCTTGGGGATGCGCAGCGTGCCAGCAATTGCGCTGATATCCCACTCGTGCGGGTCGCGCACATCGATGACGACCACTTCCGAGCCATTCTCCAGCGCCGCGCGCACATCCTGCACTGTCACGGTCTGTATATCCAGTTCAGCCGAGTCTTCGACCGCGCTGAACTCGCTGTGATCATGCGCCGGCATGCCACAGAATTGCTCGTAGTCGATCAGTTCAATGTCTTCTTTGGGGATGCCGCAAACCGGGCAATCGGGATCTTTGCGCAGCTTGATGGTCTGGAAGCTCATCTCCAGCGCGTCAAAGAGCAGCATGCGCCCGATCATCGGCTCGCCAACCCCCAGCAGCAGCTTGATGGCTTCGGTCGCTTGCAGGGTGCCGATCGTGCCCGGCAAGATGCCCAGGACGCCGCCTTCCGCACAGCTGGGGACGAGACCCGGCGGTGGCGGCTCTGGGAACATGCAGCGATAGCAGGGACCCTGCTCGCCATAAAACACGCTCACCTGCCCTTCAAAGCGGAAGATGCTGCCGTAGACATTGGGGAGGCCCAGCTTTACGCAGGCATCGTTGACCAGGTAGCGGGTGGGGAAGTTGTCTGTGCCATCAATGACGACATCCCAGCTTTCGCCGAAGATGCGCAGGGCGTTTTCCGAGGTCAGCGGCTCGTTGTATTTGACGACCCGGATATCGGGATTGAGATCGAGCATGCGCGCCGCGGCGCTATCCAGCTTGGACATGCCGACTGTGCTGACGCCATGAATCACTTGTCGCTGCAAGTTGGTGAAATCGACCACATCATAGTCGACCAGGCCTATGCGCCCGATGCCAGCCGCCGCCAGATACAGCGCCAGCGGACTGCCCAAGCCACCGGTGCCGATCAACAAGACGCTGGATGCTTTCAAGCGGCGCTGACCAACGATGCCCACCTCGGGCATGATGACATGGCGGCTGTAACGTTTGACTTCGCCATGGCTCAATTCGCCGAGCCGTTGATGCAATAGTGACACGATGCAACCTCCTAGCCTAGTCCGCCGGCGATGCTGGGGATGATGCGCAGGCTGTCGTCGCCGGCGATCTCGGTATCCAAGCCCTGCATGAAGCGGATATCTTCATCGTCCAGAAAAATGTTGACGAAACTGCGCAGCTCGGCCTCGTTGAACAAGTGCGCGCGCAGATCGGGATGCTGTTCCACCAGGTTGGACAGCGCCTCGCCGACTGTGCTGCCAGCGACCTCTATGCTGGCCTCGCCGTCTGTGAAGGCGCGCAGTGGCGTGGGAATGCGGATTTGTGCCATGAGTCTCTCCAGGAATTTGTGATGCGGTTACGCTTTCTATACGCCATTCAGGGGCAGAATCTTACGCGCATCGGATGAGTCATCGCCTCGCCCCTACGGTTCCAAATTAATCTCCAGCGTCAGCTCATCAAAAGCGCTGCGGTCGGCTCGCAGCTGCCAGGCGCGCATGTCGCTTGCCTGCGCCATCATCACCGCGGTGATGATATAAACGAAATTGGGCAGCGCATGCTCGCGGTCGTACTCCGAAGGCACGGCTGGCGAATCCGGGTGGCTGTGGTAATACCCGACCAGGCTCAACCCGCGTTCGTCTGCCATGTCTTCTAGCCGCATCCAGTCTTGCGGACGCATGGCATAGCGATGATGCTGCTCGGCTTCTGCGAAGACATTGTCCACTTGTACGATATCGACAATCTGCACTTGCTCCGCTGTGCCCTGCCCCAGCAAGAAACCGCCGCCTTCGTTGGGATAGGTGGATTCTAGCTGCTCGGAGATTTCGCGCTGCAGGTCGCGGCTGATGTGAATGATCATGTCTTTAGCCTGGTATCGCCTCCCACAAAACAAAAAAGCCAACCGCTGTGGGTTAGCTCCTCGCGTTCTGACTGGTACTTGTTTACACGAAAAGTCAGACAGCTTGCTCCCCCTGGCAGTGCATGACACTGACACAGCAACAATGACAGACGCAATTTGCCCCTGTTCGCATAGCAGCTGCGACTTTCCGAAAGGTGTACATAGCGCCAAGCGTACCAGCAAAGACAACGAAAGGCAACGCCAGGTTATCCATATTGTCCGCGTGATTGGCGAGTGCTATACTAGCGCGCATTGTGTTTTGACGAGTGCGGCGCGCGAGGAGAGAGTGCAGATGGCGAATCAAGGTGGCTTGGAAGGCATCCCCGTTGCCGATATTACAACCAGCTATGTAGACGGCAGCGTTGGCGAATTGATTTACAGCGGATATGCAATTGAAGATCTTGCCGAACACGCCACATTTGAAGAAGTCTTATATTTGCTCTTTCATGCGCGGCTGCCGACGCGCCAGGAATATGAAGAACTGCGCGCGACCATCGCCGCCAATGCCGCCATCCCCGCCGCCGTCATCGCCATGCTGCAATCGCTGCCCAAAGACACGCCAGCCATGGCCGCCCTGCGCACAGCCGTTTCTATGCTTTCGGCGTTTGATCCCGATGCAGAAAACCTGCTCGACAAAGATGTGGCCGCCCGCAAAGCCCTGCGCCTGACCGGGCAGATCATGACCACCTGCGCAGCCTGGATGCGCATCGTTCGCGGGCAAAAGCCGATTACGCCGCGCTGCGATCTGGGAGTCGCGCAGAATTTCGTCTATATGATGAGCGGCGAAGAGCCTGACGCGACCGCCAGCGCCGCGCTGGATGCCTATCTGGTGCTGCTGGCCGAGCACGGCATGAACGCCAGCACATTTGCGGCGCGCGTGGTCACCGCGACTGGCTCGGACATGCACAGCGCAATTGTGGCTGGCATCGGCGCGCTGAAAGGTCCTGCCCATGGTGGCGCCAATTCCGCAGCCATGAACATGTTCCTGGAAATCGGCGAAGTGGACAATGTAAAGCCCTGGTTCGATGCCAATATCAAGTCGGGCAAGCGGCGCATCATGGGCATCGGCCACCGCGTCTACAAAGCGCCCGACCCGCGCGCAGCCATCCTCAAGCGGCAGGCAGAGGCGCTGGCTGACAGCAGCGGCAATCGAAAATGGTTCGATATCGCCGCCAAGCTGGCAGATGCCGCCCGCGCCGATGATTACTTCATCCAGCGCAAGCTTTATCCCAATGTCGATTATTACAGCGCCATCGCCCTGTACACGCTCGATCTGGATGTCGACATGTTCACGCCGCTGTTTGCCGTGGCGCGTATGGCCGGCTGGGCAGCGCATGTCATCGCGCAGATGGGCGGCCGACTGATCCGCCCCAAAGCCAATTATGTGGGTCCGCGCGATCTGCCCTGGCTGCCCCTGGACGAGCGCTAGGCAGATTTGCCCCGCTATCCATCCATGTGCTAGGCTTTGCAGGCAAGTTGCGCGGAGCCTGGCGAGATGATTCCCTACAAAATTGTCGGCACAACAGCCTACCGACCCTATGTGGCTTTCTTCGTCACGGCGGGCAATGTCGCCGCTTTTGCCGTCATCGTCGCCTACGCATTCCTGGGCGGGCTGCCGCTGGAAGAGGTCTATCGCAATTATGCGCTGGATGTCTGCGCGGTGTTTGGGCAGCCGCTGACCGAGACGCTTGTGGACGGCGCGCGCAGCATCTTCTTGCACATGAGCTTCGTGCACCTGACCTCGAACCTGATCATTTTCTATGTCTTTGGATCGCGCATCGAAGAACATCTGGGGCGTCTGCGCTTCCTGGGATTTTATCTGCTGGTCGGCTTCGGCGGACACCTCGGGCAGCTGTTCTTTGGCGCGGGCGGCTGTCCCGAGCCGCAGATCATGGTGGGCTCGAGCGGGGCGATCTCGGGCATCATCGGCGCATTTTTGTTTTTGTTTCCCACCGCGCGCATCAAGTCAAAAATCATCATCCTTTCGGTCTTCAAATATGATGTGGGCGTGCCGGCCTGGGTCTATCTGATTTATTGGTTTTTCCTGCAGTTCTTTTATCAAGTGGGCTCGGTCGCGCCGCGCATCAATGTGCACTGGGGGCATGTCGGCGGCTTCATCAGCGGGCTGGCTTTGATCTTTCTGCTGTCGCTTTTCATCGCGCCGCCACGCGCGCGTCAATGAACTTGCGCGAAACCGAGTCGCCGTGCTATCGTACAGGCGTACAGGAACCGCGAGGGTTATGCCATGTTTCCTCTTACAGTCGCAGGCCGCGACAAGACAATCCCCAAAGCGGCGCTGGCGCTCATCGCAATCAATCTGCTGGTGTTCGTGTGGGAGCTTTCTGTGGATGCGCGCGGCGATGGCTTCTTGCTGGAAGCGCTGCGCAATTATGGGCTGGAAGTCTGCAAGATCGGCGAACAATCGCTGATGACCACGACTTTGGACAGCTTCCGCAGCTTGTTTTTGCACAGCAGCATCGCCCATGTGCTGGCGAATATGTGGTTCTTGTATCTGTTCGGGGGCGTGGTCGAACGCTACCTGGGCAGCCTGAGGTTCGTCCTGGCTTTTTTGGGATTTGGCGCATTGGCGACGCTGGCGCACATCGCGTTGGGAAATACAGCTTGCAGCATTTCTGATACCGGGCTGGTCATCGGCGCGAGCGGCGCGGTGGCCGGTGTGATGGGCGGCTTTTTGGTCATCAAACCCGGTGCCAAGGTAAAGACCATGCTGGGTTTCTTCCGCCCCTTCGTTTGGTCGGTCAATCTGCCGGCTTATCTGTTCCTGGGTTATTGGCTTCTGATGGATATCTTGCAGCAGATCGGCTGGGTCGGCGTAGAAACCGATGTCGCGCACTGGGCGCATATTGGCGGCTTTTTGTCCGGGCTGGTGGTCGTATTCCTGGCGGGATTCGTCAAGCCGCTGCCCAAGCCCGACCCGCTGGAACACCTGGCGGAGTGATGCGCCCTAGAGCGATGGCACATAAAAGATAATCAGGTTGGCGACGATCTGGCACATCCAGGCGGCAGCCAGCCCGTTGCGCGCGCGCACATAAACATACAGCCAGTTCATCATCAAGAGCAGCACGGCAATCACCGCCGATACCGCCGGCAGCAGCGTCACGGCTTCCCACATCACCGGGAAGAAGAGCACGATATTCCAAAGCGTGGCCAGCAATCCAACGATCCAGAAAGCCAACAACCCCTGCAGAAGGCCACGAAAGAAGAGCGTCTCGGCCAAGGGCATGACAAAGACCAGGAATGCGAGCAGGCTGCCCGGCGACATCTCGGGAAACAGGCGGTCGGCGGTCGGCGCGAGCACATGTTCGCTGAGGAAGACCAGAAAAGGGATGCCCAGCAAGACGCCAAATAGAATGCCCCAACCGATATCGTCCGGGCTCTCCTGGTTGATGCGTTCCATATTGCCCAGCAGCCAACTCAAGACGCTCACGCCGGCCAGCGCTCCCCAGGCCAGCGCATAACGGAATTCGACGCTTTCTGGCAGCAGCGGCGTGAGGCCGATGCTCAAACCGGCGGCGATGATGAAGCCAAAGAAGGGGTCGGTCGCGCCTCGCTGCTGGATGCGGATGGCTGCTCTGCCTCGGGGCGGCTGGCTTTCTGGCGGCGTTTCGCTCGCCTCCGCATTGTCCGCATTATCTTCGCCGCGCATGTGTTGAAGCGGGTCGAAAGGCGCTTCGGGCATCATGACAACAGCGCGCCCACTGCCTTTACGACTTTGTCAATTGCCGCTCGGTCGATCCAGTAATGGGTGCGCAAGCGGAATTGGCCTTGTTCGCCTCCATAGGGCGAAATCAAAATCTGGTGGTTTTCTCGCAGCGTTTTCGCCAACTCATTGGGAGTGACGCCCGCTGAATCATGCAGGGAAAAGCAAACGAAGTTGGTGCTTTGGCTCTTTATGCAGACGCCGGGGATTTCGCTCAAGCCTTCCGCCAGCAGTTGGGCATTGGCGTGGTCATCACGCAGGCGCAGGCGCATCTCGTGCAAGGCGATCAAACCAGCCGCAGCCAGAATGCCCGCCTGGCGCATGCTGCCGCCCAGGACCTTGCGCGCGCGGCGTGCTCGTCTGATGAAAGCGGCATCGCCTACCAGCACCGATCCGACCGGCGCGCACAGCCCTTTCGACAAGCAGAAGGTCAGCGAGTCGGCGCCTTCTGCCAGGATTTTCGCCTCGACATCAAAAGCCGCAGCCGCGTTGAAGATGCGCGCGCCATCGATATGAAAACGCAGACGATTGCGCCGCGCGAAGTCGGCCACCCGCGCCGTGTATTCAGCAGAAAGGGGGACGCCGCCCGCGGCATTGTGCGTGTTTTCGATCGCCACCAGGCTCGTCGCCGGCATGTGCTCATCGTCGGGATTGATGGCCGCCTGCAGGTCGTCCAGACACAGCGTTCCATCGGCTTGCACCGGCACTGGCTGCGGGAGGATGCCGCCCAAAGTAGCCATGCCGCCCTGCTCATAGCGGAATATATGCGAAGTATCGCCGATGAGGATGGATTCGCCACGTCCGCAATGCGCCAGCAACGCGCAGAGATTGCCTTGCGTGCCGCTGCTGACGAAGACCGCCGCTTCTTTGCCCAGCAGCGCCGCCGCATCCGCCTCCAGCTGGTTGACTGTCGGGTCGTCGTGATAGACATCGTCGCCAACAGCCGCCTCCGCCATCGCCTGGCGCATGGCTGGCGTGGGGTGCGAGACGGTGTCGCTGCGTAGATCAATCGTGTTCATGCTGCGGCTCGTACAAAAGGGCTATCCGCCAATCCACTGAGACAGTAGAGCGAAATCACCGACTTTACAATAGCGAAATGAGCGCTTGCCCATGGACTCACACCAGCGAAAATGCGCTGGACTTTTGTATGCGCGGCAATTGATCGCGGATAGTTGCAACGCGATTGACCGCGCAGTGGCGAAAGCGAAGGCGAGACTTTTCAGCCTGTGAACCCACAGTCGGCAATATCAGAAGCGTATCGGCAAAGCGCAAGCGCCGCGCTGGATAGCAGCCACATCATCGTGTCGGTGTTGGCTGGCTTGCTGGCGCTGGTCTTCGTCGAGATCGAGAAAGCCGCATTCCGACGCGTTTGGCAGCCAGCTTCAACGGGGCAGGATGTAGCCTAGCTCGATCAATCTGTCGATGACCAGGCGGGCGTTGTCGGCGGCGGTTGCGCCCTCGGCGGACAGCGTGAATTCGGGATTGAGCGGCGGTTCGTAGGGGTCGTCAATGCCCGTGAAGCCTTTTATTTCGCCGCGCCGCGCTTTGGCGTACAAGCCCTTGACATCGTGCGCCTCGACATATTCCAGCGGCGTGGCCATGTGAATCTCCATAAAACCTGCGCCGACCAGATTGCGCACATCCTGGCGGGTGGCGCGGTAGGGGCTGATGGCGGCGCAGATGGCCAGTCCGCCGTGCCGCACGATCTCGCTGGCCACATAGCCGATGCGCCGGATGTTGGTATCGCGGTCGGCTTTGCTGAAGCCCAGCCCTTTCGACAGATGCGTGCGCACGACATCGCCGTCCAGCAGGGTTACATTGCGCCCGGCTTCCAGCAGCAAGTTGAGGATGTGCTCGGCCGTGGTGGATTTGCCCGAGCCGCTCAAACCAGTGAACCACAAGCAGACGCCTCGGCGCTGACGCGGCGGGTAACTCTGCGCCAGGATCTCCGCGACTTCCGGGCGTGAAAACCAGGCTGGCAGGGGAACGCCCGCCCCCAGGTAGTCTTCGCGCACCTGCGTGCCCGAGATTCTGCGCGTACGGGCGTCGGCTGGCAGCTTGGCGCTTTCTTCATAGCGGTCTTCGTCTTCCAGATAGACCATCTCGGTGAAGGGCACGGCTTGCACGCCGATTTCGTCTGCATGCCGCACGACCATATCCTGGGCATCGTAAGGACCATAGAAAGGCTGGCCGCTGGAATCGCTGCCGGGTCCAGCGTGGTCGCGCCCGACAATGAAGTGATTTGCGCCATAATTGCGGCGGATGATGGCATGCCAGACGGCTTCGCGCGGTCCGCCCATGCGCATGGCCAGCGGCAGCAGCGACAGCAAACTGCGGTCGGCTTGGTAGTAGTTGTCTATGAGCGTCTTGTAAACCCGCACGCGCGTGTAATGATCGACATCGCCGGGCTGGGTCATGCCCACGACCGGGTGCAGCAGCAGCACGCCATCGACAGCGGCGGCGGCGCGTTTGGTCAGGGCTTCGTGCACGCGATGCAGCGGATTGCGCGTCTGGAATGCCACGACATTGGGGTGGCCATAACTCTCCAGCTCGGCGCGGGTCTGGGCGGGACTGCGGCGCAGCTCGGCGAAATCCAAATGCGGCGGCAGCTGCAAAACTTCCAGGCGCCCGCTGATATGGCATCTGCCCCAGCGGTGCATCTCGGCGATGATGGGGTGGCGCGCATCAAACTTGCCGAAGACGGCTGCCGCTGTCGTCTCCAGATCCCACTCATAAATCTCTTCGATATGTTGGATGGCCAACAGGTTGTTGCGGCTGTCGCGCAGGGCGACTTCCCCGCCCGGTCGCAGCTCGGGATTCGGCTCGACCGGCAGCGTGATGGGCATGGGGAAGAGCGTGCCATCAGCCAGACGCATGGTATCGAGCACGTTGCGAAAATCGGCTTCGTTCATGAATCCGCGCAGGGGCGAAAAAGCGCCGACAGCCAGCAATTCCAAATCGCAGACGACGCGCGGACTCACCTGGATCGAGGGCAGCGTATTGGCGTAGGCAGTTCTGTGCAGCAATTGCTCGCGCGGGACGAGCAGGTCGACAAGCTCGCCAGCATAGGGCGAGATCAACTGTGGCATGGGTTTCTCCGGAGCATCTGGGCGACGACGGCGCGATTGTAGCACAGCGGACAGGAGAAGGCAGAGGTCAGGTTCAGTCCGCGCGGTCGATGCCGGACAGCTTGCGTCCGAAGAAAACCAGCACGATGCTCAGCGCATAGAGCGTCAGCAGCGGCGCCATCACCAGGAACATATTGACGGGGTCGATTGTCGGCGTGATCAAGGCGGCCGCGATGGAAGCGCCCACCACTGCGATGCGCCATTGACGCACCAGCGTGCCCGCGCTGACCAGCCCCAACAGCGATATCACGAAGAAGATCAGCGGCGTCTGAAAAGCCACGCCCATCCAAAACAGCAGCGATGTGACGAAACTGATGTAGCCATCCGCCGTCCACTCGGGCTCGAAGATCTGCGCCTGAAATTCGTTGAGGAAGCCCAGCGCCGGCGGCATCAATATGCGCCAGGCAAAAACGACGCCGATGATGAAGAGCGCCGTCGTCGCCGGGATCGACAGCAGCACATAGCGTTTTTCTTTGCGCGTCAAGCCGGGCAGGATGAACATCAGCAGCTGATAGGTAACCATAGGGATGGACAAGATGCCCCCCACCATCAGCGCGACCTTGAAGTAGATCAGGATGTTGCCGGTCGGGTCGAGGATGACCAGCTCGCAGCTGTTGACGCCGGGGATGCGGCAATAAGGCTCTTGCAGCAGCATCAGCACGCGGTCGGTGAAGAAGACGCCGACGACTGTGCCGACCAGCAGCGAAAGCACTGCCCTCGTCAGCCGATGGCGCAGCTCGTCCAGATGCTCAAAGAACCCCATGCGGAGTTCATGACCATCTTCGATCTCCTGCAGCTCCGCGGCTTCTGTCATGCCTTGTCCCGCTCGCCGCCGCTGGACCAGCTGCCCAGGTCGGGCGAGCTGCCATTGGCGCTGCCTGCCGCGGTTGTCTCGCCGCTCCAGCTGCCCATCTTGACCGGTTCGGGCGCGGCTGGCGGGCTGGCTTTGGCGCTTGTCGTCGATTTGGCTGGCTGCTTGACGGCTGGTTTTTGCGCCGCGGGTTTTAGTTTGGGCTTCTTCTGATTGAGCGCGTCGCTGACTTCCTGCACGCTGTCGATGTCCTTTTTGACTTCGTCCAGCGAATCTTGCACGGGCTTGGTCAGCGGTTTGGCGGCGGCGGCGATGCTGCGGTTGAGGTTTTGGCGGGTTGGCGGCTCTTTGGGCAACTTGATATCGACGCCGGCATCGTCAAATTCTTTCTGCACGATATCGACAGTTTCTGCCCAGATCTTGCGGAACCTGGCGACATGCTGACCGAGCACATACGACCAGTGGATCATGCGCTTGGGACCGGCGAAGACCAGCATAATCAACAGAATCGCCACAAATTCCCACGCGCCGACGCCCAGGATGTTCATGCGTCGCCTGCCTCTGGCTCTGGCTCTGCGACCACGTCTTCTTGCGCAGTGTCGGCTGTGAGCGCGCCCAGCACGCCGTGCACAAAGCTGTGGGCATGTTCCGCGCCAAATCGACGCGCCAGCTGCACAGCTTCGTTGACGATGACGGGCACGGGCGTATGTCGCTGCTGCATGAGGTGTTCATAAAATGCCATGCGCAGGATATTCCTGTCGATGACCGCCACCTGGTCGATCGGGAATTCCGGCGCGTATTCTTGTAGCATCGCGTCGATAGCCAGCTTGTTTTTCAACACGCCCTGAACCAACCGGCGGATGACGGGGCGAACTTGTCGGGATTCGCCGCTTGCATAAAAATGCGCGTCCATCACGGCAGCAAGGGAATGGTCGGTCGTGTCCAGTTCATACAGAATCTGCAGGCTGGCGCGCCGCGCAATCGAGCGGTCGGTGCGGCTGATCTCCGGCTCGACCAGCTCCGATGTGACCGCGATATCATCTTCTTCCGGCTGCAGATGCATCAATGGCAGGGGAAGCTCTACTCGAATACTGTCGCTCACGCTGCCTCGCCATCGCTTGTCTGCCAAAGTCGCCACCAGTATAGCCCAAAGTCTGCGCCTTATCCATAGCAGCGGCTGGCGGAGCACAGCAAGTCGCAGACCGTCCAGCCTTCCCGCGCAGGCAGACGGCGTCTACAATGCCTGCGCAGCCAGCCCTATACACGAGGTCATTTTGTGATGTCGGCTCGGCCTGGCCCAGCGGAACAACCAGCGCTGGTCGTTGAGAACATGAGCAAATTCTTCCACCTGCCCCGGCTGCCATTCTGGAAGCGGATGCTGGGCGCGCGCGTGGAGCTGCCGGTGCCGGGCGAGCTGCCAGCCACGGGCGAGGGCGAAAAAGCGCCTGGAGCTGCTGCAAGCGTATGGATTCATGGCGCGCAACTGGCACTTGACCAAGCGTTACCGGGGCTGGGAGGTGGTGTGGTTCTTCTATGCGCTGACCAGCGGGCTGTCTGTGGTGTTCATCGCGCAGGGCGCAGAGGCGCTGACAGGCCAAGCGCACTGGCCGGCTGAAGCGAGTCGGCTAGGACCGCCAGGCGCGGCGCAGCAGATTTGCATAGTTGTCGCCAGGCGTGATCTGCCCGAGCAAGCTGGCTTGTCTGGCACCAGTCAGCGCGGGCAAAGTGGCCCTCCGCCCATGCCAGGTTTCGTGTGCCAGCACGGCAAACACCAGCGCCTCTTTGAAATCGCTGTCCATGCCGATGTCTTCGTGCGTCAGGATGCGCGCGGGATGCAGCAGCTGCCGCAGCATGCGCACCATCACGGGGTTGCGCCGTCCGCCGCCGCCCAGGATGACTTCGCCGATCTTCGCGGGCGCGAACCGCTGGTAGGCATCGGCGATGTTGGAAGCGGTCAAAGCCGTCAGCGTGGCGATGATGTCCTTGCCGTCCAAACCGCGAGCCAGCGCAGCCCGCACAAGCTCCCTCGCCGCGGCGCTGCCAAAGGTCTCGCGTCCGGTCGTTTTGGGATAATCCCGCTGGTAATAGGGGTGCGCCAGCAGCTCGTCCAGCCACTCTTCATCGAGCCTGCCCTGCTCTGCCAATTTGCCGTCCCGATCGTAAGTCTGCGCACCGTCCGTGAGTTGGGCGACAGCGATATCCAGCAGCGCATTGCCTGGTCCCGTGTCAAAGGCGATTGGCGCGGAGGCGCTGTTGGACAGGGGCGGCAAGAAAGTCACATTGCCCATCCCGCCGATATTCTGTATGGCTCGCCAGCGCGTGTCATGGCGCAGCAGCAGCCAGTCGACATAGCTGGTCAGTGGCGCGCCCTGTCCGCCGGCGGCGATATCACGCGCGCGAAAGTTGCTGATGGCGGTGATGCCTGTGCGTTCGGCGATGACAGCCGCTTCGCCGATTTGCAGCGATGCGCTCACCTCGCCTGTGGGCAGCACATTGTGCCAGATGGTCTGCCCGTGCGAGGCGATTAAGTCGATGTCGTCGGTTGACATGTTGGCGCGTTCAAGCTGCCGCAAGATGCAATCGGCGAAGACTTCCGCCAGCTCGACATGCAGCGCGGCGATGCCCGGCGCACAGCTTTTTTCGGGATCGCAGCTGGCGAGAATCAGTTCACGCAGCTCGCGCGAATAGGGGAATGTGGCGGCGGAGATGATGGCTGCGCTGAGGCTTTTGGGCGCGCCGCGGATATCGCATATAGCGACATCCACGCCATCGGCGGAAGTGCCTGACATAAGCCCGATGATGATCATGCAGCCAATGCGATGGGTTTGCGTTTGGTTTTATCCCGCCAGGAACCGCGCGAGACGATACGCTGCATTGCGCCGCCAAACAGCGGCAAGCCCAAGCCAAAAGCCGGCAGCCAGACGCAGTTGCCGGCCACAAACCACAGCGCGGCGAACATTTTAGGGCGGGGCTTGGCGATCACTTCGGTGACTCCTGCGCTGACGAACGACACGCGGCGCGGCAGGCAAAACAAGGCGGAGAGGACAGGATTCGAACCTGCGGTACCCTATTAGAGGTACAACCGCTTAGCAGGCGGCCCCAATCAACCACTCTGGCACCTCTCCATTAGCGTATTCGTCTGTTAATCAGTTCAAGGCGGAGAGGACAGGATTCGAACCTGCGGTACGGCAAAACCGCACAATGGTTTTCAAGACCACCGCCTTAAACCACTCGGCCACCTCTCCCCGGGCGCAGCCTTTCGCGATTCGGCCCCGCTGATGCTAACACGCGCCACACAGGCTGTCAATCCGCTCCAGGGCAATCGCATAATTTTTTTGCCACCGAGTACACCGAGATGAAGGAGTACCGAGTTCCAAGAATCTCTGCGTTCTTAGTAAGACCAATCTAGTAATGAAAGAAAAAATGAACCACCGAGTTCACCGAGTTGAAAGAGTACACCGAGTGATTAATACCTCTGTGCTCTCTGTGCCCTCAGTGTTCTCTGTGTCGAAAAATGCGCAATACTTTATTGGTTTCACATTTGTGTTGAAACTACCTTCCAATGCGATTGCCAACTATACTGATGAGTGAATCGAGGATTTCATGCTGTCTGCTTGCTTCAGGACCATGGAAATGGCGATCCAGCGGCTGAGCCTTTGGGAAAAGCCGTCTTTCAGCGCGCGCAAACCCGTACATCGCGCTGCCCTCGTGCTGTTGATGTTTGGCGCGGGGCTGGGGCTGGTCAATGGCGCTGCGCCGGCAGACAGATCGGTCGATGCCTGGAGCGCTTTGCAGTCGCAAGCCTTGACGGCGCTGGTCTTCCTGGCTTTGGCGCTGCTGGGTATCGGGCTGCCTTTTTGGCGGAATTGGCCGCAGGCGCGCGCGCGGCTGGGCTTGCAGGGCTTGCGGCATCGCGACTGGCTGGCGGGGCTGGGCGCGGGCATCTGCCTGTACTCGCTGGCTTATGCGGCGACAGCGCTTTGGTTGCAGGCTGTGCCGGCCGATACTTTCGCGCAGCAGACCAAAGAGGCGCGCATGCTGCACGAAGCGCTCCGCGTCAACCTGCTGCCCGCCCTGCTGCTGGCTCTGCTGACCGCTGCGAGCGAAGAGATTCTGTTTCGCGGCGCATTGCAGCCGGTCTTCGGCGCGCTGATCACCTCGATATTCTTCACGCTGCTGCACCCGGCGCTGCTGCATTCGCCTGGCGCGCTGATCATCTTTGGCTTGTCGCTGGGATTGGGCTGGCTGCGCGTTCGCTGGCATACCGGCGTGGCTGTCGCTGCCCATGCCAGCTACAATTTTCTGCCTTTCTTGCTGGCGCAGGCGGGTGGGGCTTAATGAATAAGATAAACCTGTACGCGCTTGAACTGGAGCAGCTGCGCGACCTGATGATTGAATTGGGCGAGAAGCCTTTCCGCGCCAGGCAGATCCGCGACTGGATGTATGGGCAGCGCGTCGAAAAGCTCGCCGCCATGCGCAACTTGCCGGGCGCGACCATCGACAAACTCGCAGAAGTCGCCGAGCTGGGCGAGCTGAAATTAGCCGCGCAGCAAGTCAGCCGCGATGGCACGATCAAGCGCGTGTATCAATTGCATGACGGGCAGCTCATCGAGTCGGTGCTGATGCCCTACGCGGATGGTCGCATGACCGCCTGCCTGTCTTCACAAGCTGGCTGCGCCATGGGCTGCGTTTTCTGCGCGACTGGACAGATGGGCTTCAGCCGCAACCTAACTGCCACACAGATCTTTGAGCAAGCCATGATCTTCGCGCGGGAGCTGGCGGCGCGGGGCGAACGGCTTAGCAATGTCGTATTCATGGGCATGGGCGAGCCATTTCACAATTACGAGGCTTCGCTGGCAGCGGCGCGCATGCTGATGCGGCGGCTGGGCATCGGCGCGCGGCACATCACGATCAGCACTGTGGGGCTTGCGCCACAGATACGCCGCTTCGCCGACGAGGGGCTGCAAGTCAAGCTGGCGGTCAGCCTGCACAAGTCTGACGATGCCCAACGCTCGCAGCTGCTGCCGGTCAATCGGCGCTGGGATATTGCGGCGCTGCTGGATGCCTGCCGCTATTACACAGCGCGGGCGGGTCGGCGAATCTCTTTTGAATGGGCGGCCATCGCCGGCGAAAATGACACAGCCGATGAAGCGCGGCGTCTGGGGCGGCTGCTGCAGGGCATGAACTGCCATGTCAACATCATCCCCTTGAATCCTACGGGCGGCTATACGGGCATTCCAGCCGACTCGCGCCAAATCGAGGCGTTCCAGGCGGCGCTGAGCAGCTTTGGCGTGGGCAGCACGGTGCGTATGCGGCGGGGCATCGATATCGCTGCGGGCTGCGGGCAACTCAAAACGGCGCTGCTGTTGCCAGAGGCGCGCGCAGGCAGTACCATTCCCGCTATGCCAAACGAAGCAATCTCCTCGCCATGACGACGCGGCGACCTCTTAAAATCGCGCCATCGATATTGGCGGCGGATTTCTGCTGCCTGGGCGACCAGGTGATGCAAGCGCAGGCGGCCGGCGCGGAACTGATCCATATTGATGTCATGGATGGGCGCTTCGTACCCAATATCACCATGGGACCGCTGGTTGTGCAGGCGGTTGCTCGGGTCGCGCGCATCCCGCTGGATGTGCACCTGATGATTGTCGAGCCAGAGCGATACATCGATCAATTTGCCGCTAGCGGCGCATCCGCCATCAGCGTGCATGTCGAAGCCTGTCCGCATCTGCATCGCACTCTGGCGCAGATCAAGGAAGCGGGCTGTCGCGCGGGCGTCGCGCTGAACCCGCACACACCGGCCGAATCCATTCGCGAAGTGCTGGAGATGGTCGAGCAGATCAATGTGATGACGGTGAATCCCGGCTTTGGCGGGCAGCAATTCATCAGCGCTGCCACGAGCAAAATCCGTCAACTGCGGCGCATGGTGCTGGATGGCGGTCATGATATTGATATTGAGGTCGATGGCGGCATCAACAGCGAGACGATCGCAACCGCCCGGGCTTGCGGCGCGAACATCATGATCGCCGGCAGCTGCATCTTCGGACATGCCGATGGCATCGCGGCGGGCATATCGGCGCTGCGGCGGACGGCAGCCTCGACATGAGCGAAAAGATTGACGGGCGGCTGCTGAAAGCCGCTCTTGCCGCGGGCACGGCGCAAGTCTCCCGCGAAGCCGAAGGAATTAACGCGCTGAATGTCTTTCCTGTGCCCGATGCCGATGCTGACGCCGACCGCGAGCTGGTCACGCTGTATTACGGCGCGGACATGACGGCAGAGCAAGCGCAGGATTTGCTGGATCACTTGCATGCCAGACGCGGCGGTTTAGAATATGAAGCGGTTTTCGGCGGTCAGCATACCCATCCTGTCTTGGCAAGCATCAAATAATGTCCAGAATCCAGATCGTCACCGATAGTGGCGCGCGCTTTTCCAACCCGCGTTTGATGCGGCATTTCCCCGTCACCATTTTGCCCAATACCATCACCATCGGCGACAGGCATCTTCGCGAAGAGTTGGACATCGATGCCGAAGCGGTTTTTTCGCACATCGCACAGCTTGCCCAACCGCCAATCGTCACGCCGCCATCGGAACGCGACTATGCGGAAGTTTTTCTGCGCCACGCCCCGCATTGCGATGCTATCATCTCGGTACACCCCTCGCGCCGGCTGAGCCAAAGCTGGCAGAATGGGCGCATGGCCGCGCAGTCTGTGAGCAGCGATTGTGAGATTGCGGTAGTCGATTCGCAGAGTTTGTGCGCCGGGCAAGGCATGCTGATCCGGGTGGCGGCCCAGGCAGCCGAAACAGCCGCCGATGTCGAGACCGCGATCCAACAGGTGCGCCAAGCGGTCGACCGCATCTATTCGGTGTATTGCGTGCGCGATACAAGATTTCTGCGCGCCAATGGCATTATGAGCGCTTCGCACGCCATCTTGTCGGCGCAGCTGGGCATCATGCCATTTGTCAGTTTGGAAAGCGGCGAAATCATCGTTATCGAGAAGGTGCGCGATACCAGCCAGACGATCGAGCGCATGGTCGAATTCATGACGGAGTTCAACGCCTTGGAAGACGCGCTGGTGCTGCAAGATCAGCGGCAGATCACCGAACAGACGCGCCTGATGCACGAATTTTTGGCGCTGGACTTTCCTGGCCAGCATTTCCCTTTCACGATGTACAGCCCGACCATGGCTTGCTTTTTGGGCGCTGCTGCCAGCGGCATGGCTGTGCTGGAGAAAGCTGACGAAGATGACTTTGAGTTCTAGGCGCATGCGCATCGCGGCCGACAGCGTGTGCGACTTGCCGGTCGAGATGGCGAGTCGCCTGGGCGAGCAAGATGGCGAGATCACATCGCTGGCGCGCCTCCGCACCTCGAAGCGAGCCGTAGAGCGTTTCCTGGAGTCCATAGACGATATCGCGCCATCTGATACACTTGTCATTGAGACCAGCCCGACCCTGGGCTGCCATGTCGGGCCGGGCTCGGTCGGCGTGGCGACACTGCGCAGCGACTGGAGACGATGAGTCATGCCTTCTGCACTGGAAAATCTGGTCGCCGTGCTCAAGCGCGAGCGAGACTTGGGCGCGCTGGATACGGCGGTCGATGGCGGCTTGGGCGCGTATGCAAAGAACTGGCAAAACCAGGCTCGCGAACAAGCCCGCCGTCCGCGCCACCAAATCCTCATCGACGAGATCGTTGATGCGCTGGCCGAATACGCCGGCATTGACGACAAAGACGAACGCATCGCCCGCCTCAATTACTTGCTCGACCGCGCCACCAACCGCTTGCCACCGCCGCCCCGCTACAAAAGCCGCCTGCCGGATTGGGAAACGAAAATGCAGTCGCGATCCCGCCCAAAACGCCGCGAGCAAGCCGACCGCAAACCGGCGCGCCAGCAGCAGCGTTCGCCGGACAGACGCCGCTCCAGTTATGATGGCGAATCGTGGGACGATGATTATTTGCGCGGACCCAGCCACAACCGCCCGGACTTGCCGCCTGTGCCCCGCTTGAGCCGACCGCCGAGACTGCCCCGCCAGCATGAAGACGCCAGCGAACTCGTGGCTTTGCAGCAGGAACTCGCTGCGCCGACAACAGACATCAAAGGCATCGGCAGCAAGTTCGCCGAAATGCTGGCGCAGCTGGGCTTGCATACCATCCGCGACTTGCTCTACAGCTTCCCGCGCGATTATCACGATTATACGCAGCAGCAGTGCATCAAAGATATCGCTGCCGGCGGACCAGCAACGACAATCATCGCGACTGTCGAACATTTTCGCACTGTGTCCAGCGGCGGCAGAAACGACTTGGTCATGGTGGTCGGCGATGGCAGTGGGCGGCTGACGGCGCGCTTTTTTGGCCAAGGCTACAGCGCCATGAGGATGCGCCACGGCATGCCGGTCGTGCTGCATGGCAAAGTCAGCTATTTCCGCGATATGAAGCAGATGGCGAACCCGCAATGGGAAGAGCTGGACCTGGACAACTTGACCATGGTCGGCATCGTGCCCGTCTATCGCATGACCAAAGGCTTGCGTCCGCGCTTGTTCCGGCACGCCATGCAGGCGCTCACAGCGCAATGGGTGGACAAACTGCCCGATCCCCTGCCAAGCGCGCTGCTGGATCGGTGCGACCTGGCTGATCTGGGCTGGGCGATCCGCCAGCGACACTTCCCCGAAGGCGAAGATCATCTCGAACACGCCAACCGCCGCCTTATCTTCGACGAACTGATGATGCTGCAACTGGCGCTGCTCGGCGCAAGACGCGAATGGCAGTCGCAGCCGGGAATGCCAATGGAAATCGCGGATGCGTTTCTGAAGGCTTTCGTGGCTGATGCTTTTCCGTATGAGCTGACCGGCGACCAGGCGCGGGCTGCTGCCGACATTCGCGATGACATGCGACAGTCGCTGCCCATGAACAGGCTGCTGCAGGGCGATGTCGGCAGCGGCAAGACAGCTGTGGCGATCGTCGCGCTGGCTATCGCGCTCGACAACGACTCGCAAGCCGCCATCATGGCGCCAACTGGCATCCTGGCCGAGCAGCATCACAAGACCATCAGCGAAACTTTCGCCAGGCTGGATGGGGAAAAACAGCCACAAATTGCGCTGTTGACCGGCGCGCTGACAGCCAGCGAGCGCGAGGCTATATACAGAAGTCTGGCCGCTGGCGAAATCGACATCGTGATCGGCACGCACGCCCTGATACAGCCTGGGCTTGATTTCAAGAACCTGGGGCTGGCGATCATCGACGAACAGCACCGCTTCGGAGTCGACCAGCGGGCGAATCTGCGCGGGAAGGGCAGCAATCCGCATTTGCTGGTCATGTCGGCCACGCCTTTTCCGCGCAGCCTGGCGCTTACGCTCTATGCCGATCTCGACCTCAGCATCATCAGCGAAAAACCGCCCGGACGCAAACCTGTGCGAACCGAGATTATTGAGCCGATCGCGCGAGAACGTCTGCATGGTTTCGTAGAAAGTCAGCTTGATCAAGGGCGTCAGGCTTTCTTCGTGCATCCGCTGGTGGAGCGGTCGGATGCGCTGGAGACGGCTTCGGCGACAGAAGCGTACAAGCGCCTCAGCCAGGTATTTTATCGGCATCGCGTCGGCTTGCTGCATGGGCGCATGTCGGCTGCCGAGAAAGACGCGCTGATGGCCGACTTTGCCGCAGGCGAATATGATGTGCTGGTCACGACGACTGTGGCTGAAGTCGGCGTGGATGTGCCAAACGCCAGCGTCATCGTCATCGACGGCGCGAATCGCTTTGGTCTGGCGCAGCTGCATCAATTTCGCGGGCGCGTCGGCCGGGGCGAGCACCAGTCCTATTGCTTCCTGCTGCCCGACAGCTCGTCCGAAATCGACCTGGAACGGATTCGCGCGGCGCAAGACGGCACGATGAGCGAAGATGAGCTCAGCCATGCGGAACGGCGGCTGGGGGCGATGGAACAGACGACCGACGGCTTTGAACTGGCCGAGCTGGATATGCAGCTGCGTGGCAGTGGCAGTTTGCCTGGCAAGTTCCAAAGCGGCGCCAACATCCTGCAGCATTCGCAGACCCTCACGCCGAAGCTGATCGAGCTGGCGCAGGCAGAAGCGCGGACTCTGTTTGAAGAAGACCCGGCGCTCGGGCTGCCCCGGCACAAGCAACTGGCGGCCATCCTCCGGTCTCGCTTCCCCGTGCTCGGGGATATCAGCTAGTCCAAACACTGACTTCGGCAATTGCCCAGAAGTGGCGCGGATATAGTTGGCGCAGATTTTTGCGCGCCCCTACAATGCTGTGGCGGCTAGGGAGAGGCTTTATGGATGGCAGGGGCACTGCGCTTTATGCGGCATCGCTCGACCCGATACATTACGGGCATATCAACATTGCGCTGCGGGCATCGCGCTTTTTCGATCGCCTCATTGTGGCCATCTACGCCAATCCGCACAACAAACACATGCTCTTTGATGTCGAGGAACGGGTGGCGCTGGCGGCAGAAATCTTCCAGAAATACCCCGCTATTTCAGTTGCCAGTTATTCCGTACTCACAGTAGAATACGCCAGATCAGTCGGCGCAATCGCATTGGTACGGGGCTTGCGCGTCTTTGGAGATTTTGAGTTTGAGTTTCGCATGGGCATGGCAAACAAAAAACTGGCACCAGAGTTGGAAACAATCGCAATCATGTCGGACGAGCAGTACATGCACATCAGTTCCAGCACAATACGCGAAATCGCCCGGTTGGGCGGCGATGTCTCTTCGATGGTGCCGCCCGGCATCGCCAATGCTTTACGCGAGAAATATCGACAGCACAAATCCATAGCGCTTTGACAGGGAGGGTAGCGATGGACATTCAACATCTAGTGGACCGGTTGGAAGATTTGATTGACGAGGGACGCCATCTCTTTGGCACCAGGTACACCATGCTGGACGAAGAGCGCGCGTTGGAAATCATCGACCAGATGCGCATATCCATCCCCGACGAGATTGAACGGGCGGCGAAGACGATTCAGCAGCGCGACCGCGTCTTGGCAGAAGCCAATGAAGAAGCGGCACGCATCGTGCAGCAAGCCCGCCAGCACAGCGAAGACCTGATCGACGAACAGGAAATGGTCAAGCAAGCCAAGGTCCGCGCCGAGTTCGTCATCGAACAAGCCAACCTGGAAGCTGCCAAGATCACGCAGGAAGCTGACCACTATGTCCTCGTGCAGCTCAGCCAGCTGGAGCAGCAATTCGCCCATACGCTGGACGAGGTGCGCAATGGCATCCAGTTGATGCAGCACCAGGAGCCAGCCCAGGCCGAGCCGGCGTTGGAACCGCAGCCTGCGCAAGCTCCGCAGCACGGCGTTCGCCAGCAGCCGATCAATTTCGAGCGTCCGGCCCAGGCAACCGCAGCCAGCTCCTTCTAATCCGTCGTACCCTCCAGATTGATAACCCCGACCAGGCCTCGCATAGTTGAGGTCTGTTTGGCCTGCGCGCATCTCGACCCTGCCTATACTAAGCCCATCTGCATCCAAGCGAACAATCGACCTTCGTGAAGCTGATCTATATCGTTGTGGCCTGGGTCTTGGGCATCCACATCGCCCAGGCAGCTCCCCAAATTCACACAAACTTCTGGCTGTGTGGCATTATGCTGTGTGTGGCGCTGGGCTGGGCATTTCGCCGCAGTCGCCGGCTTATGCTGCTGATCGCGGTCGCGGCTCTTTGCGCCGGTGCCTGGCGGACGGCGCTCATCCCGCCCAGCAGCGAGATCGCCGCGTACAATGGCAGCGCAGGCACGATCACTGGCATCGTTGCAGCCGAGCCAGAGGTGCGCGACGACCGCATATTGCTGCGAGTCGATGCAGAAAACATCTTCGTCCAAAACCACAGCCAAACCACCAGCGGATTCGCGCTTGTCGAGGCGGAACGCAGCGCCAGGATTGCCTTTGGCGACCGCATCCGCGCGACCGGCCGCCTGGAAATGCCACCAAGTTGGGACACATTCTCGTATGCCGAATACCTGAAGCGGCAGGGCATATTCAGCCGCATGCCCAATGCTGCCGTGGAGGTCATCAGCGCCGGGCATGGCAACCCTATTCAGTCGCTGCTGATTGAACTGAAGCAAAGCGTAAAGCGCAACATCGGCGATGTGCTGCCAGACCCTCAAGCCAGCTTGCTGACGGGCATCTTGACCGGCGACGAAAGCGGCATCTCGGCTGAACTGGCAGAAGAGTTCTCTCGCGTCGGCGCATCGCATGTCATCGCCATCAGCGGCTTCAACATGGTCATCGTCAGCGCCATCGTCTTTCGGATGATCCTGGCGCTTTCGGGCGGCGACAAACCATTCGCGGGTTTCTGCGCGGTGGCGATCATTTTTGTCTATGCCATCTTTGTCGGCGGCAGCCCGGGCGTCATGCGCGCGGCATTGATGAGCAGCCTGGTGATCGCTGGCGACTTGCTGGGGCGCAGGACATACAAACCGGCTTCGCTGGCTTTCGCGGCGCTGATTCTGCTGAGCGACCCTGCTGTACTGCACGACCTGGGCTTTCAACTGAGCTTTTGCGCCGTGCTGGGTCTGGTTCTGTTCGCCGACCCGATTTCACTGGGTCTGAAGCGCCTGCTGCAGCGTATCTTGCCCAGGCGATTTGCGCTGCCATTGCACGGACTGCTGGCCGAGCCGCTGGTCGCCACGCTGGCCGCGCAGATCACCACGCTGCCACTGACGATTCTGTACTTCGGGAAGCTGTCGCTGGTGGCGCTGCCCGTCAACCTGCTCATTGTGCCGGCGCAGGCGGCTCTGCTGGTGCTGGGTCTGGCGGCGGTCGCGGTCTATGTCTTCGCGCCGGCGCTGGGAACGCTGCTGCTGTGGGCGGACATGCTCTTCTTGTCCTGGACGATCAATGTGGTGCGCGCTTTTGCTCAGCTGGAATTTGCAGAGCTGGTCGTCGACCTGGATGGGCGAGTCATCCAGGCTTTCTATATTCTGCTGATCGGGGGCGCTATCATGAAAGACGCGCGACCACCATTCCTGCAGGAGCTGCTGGCACTCATGCGCAGGCGCATTGTGGTCGTTGGCATAACCGGCAGCGCTTTTGCCGCGATCGCGTTGATGCTGGCGATGCTACTAAGCCGCAGCGATGGACGGCTGCATGTCTGGCTGCTGGATCTTGGGCACAGCAATGCCGTGTTGATGCAGTCGCCGGGCGGCGCGCATATTCTGGTCGATGGCGGACGCTTTCCAGCGCGCTTGTTGACGGCGCTTGGCGACCGCCTGCCCTTTTATGACCGCGAAATCGAGCTGCTGGCGATCACGCATCCAGACGCGTGGGATATCTCCGCATTGAATCAGGCGATGGAGCGCTATGAAATCGGCGCGGCGCTGTATCACGGGCAGCCAAATCGTGGCGAAGTCTTCGAGAAAATTGTCGAGAAGCTGGAAACTAAGCAGATAGATGTGGTCCATGTTCGCGCCGGGTATCGGATTCAACTGGAAGACGGCTTGATTATGGATGTGCTGCATCCGCCTGCCCCGCCCGCAATCACCGACAATCTGCATGACAGCGCGCTGGTGCTGCGCGTAAGCTATGGCAGCGCGTCCTTTCTGCTGACATCCGATCTCGGGCTCGATGGACAGCGAGACCTGCTCAGCCGCGGCCTTTCACCAGCGGCGACCGTTTTGCAGCTGCCGCAGCATGCCACCCGCTCTTCGCTGGATGCGGACTTCCTTCGTCATGTACAGCCGCAGCTGGCCATGGTGCAGATCGATGCAGCCAACCTCCGCGGCGACCCAGACCCAGACACGCTAGCTGCGCTGGGTGATGATGTGTTAGTCCTGCGCACAGATGAACTCGGCACGATCCATATCAGCAGCGATGGCGTTGAACTGCGCGTGCATCATTGATGCGCAAAACGAGAAGCGGTGGTGGCTCGTCGTAGGGGCGAGTGACAAGAAACGGGCGACCTGGTAGATCGCCCCTACTCGCGCCTAATACGCGATATCAACGCGCCTTCCGCCAGCCGCCGATTCCAGGATCGCATCGCAAATGACGGCATTGCGGTAGCCGTCGACGAAATCCGCCCCATACGGAGCGACATCAGTATTATTGACGATGGCAGCGAAAAAATGGTGGAATTCGTGCACGAAGCTGTGTTCCCAGCCGATGATATGGCCGTGTGGCCACCAATTCGCCCAGTAGGGATGATGCCCTTCGCTGACCAGCACATTGTGGAAGCCTTGCGTGGTATCGGGCTGCTCGCCCTTCCAGAAGACATTCAGCTCATTCAGCCGTTCCAGGTTGAAATGGATGGAGCCGTTTTCGGCGTTGATCTCGAATGAATTGAAGTTCTTGCGTCCCTGTGCGAAGCGAGTCGCCTCGACCGTGCCCAGCGCGCCATTTTCAAAGTCCAGCAGCGCCACAAAGCCATCGTCTACATCAGACTTCGCCAAACCGCCGCTGCCATCGGGTCTTTCGGTGATCCAGGTGCGCGCCAAGCCCGAGGCTGCCCGCGGCTCTCCGACCAAGAAACGGGCCAGGTCGATGATATGCGCGCCCAGGTCGCCCAGCGCGCCGCTGCCAGCGATCGACTTGTCAAACCGCCAACTGGTCTCCATGGCGCGGTCCATGCCCCATTCTTGCAGATAGACCGCCCGCCAATGATAAATCTGCCCCAGCGCGCCGCTTTCAATGAGTTTTTTGGCTTGCTGCACAGCCGGCACAAAGCGGTAGTTAAACGCGACCATGTGCTTGACGCCAGCCGCTTCCACCGCATCCAGCATGGATTTGGCTTCTTCGGCGGTGCGCGCCAGCGGTTTTTCGCAGAATACATGCTTGCCGGCCTGCGCCGCGGCGATGCAGGGCTCGGCATGCGCATCGTTGGGTCCGCCATTGTCCAGCACATCGACATCGTCATC
>CBDHEA010000006.1:0-5733 GCA_965261805.1 Phototrophicaceae bacterium
ACGAGCAGCGCGATCGCCGCGATGGCTTTGTGTCGCCAGCTTTGCAGAAGGGGCAGCGCCGGGAACATCGTGTTGGCGATGACAAAAGCCAGATAAAACCACAGCCAAAAATCGGCGGTTCTCACAACGGTTTGCAGCGCTATCGCCAGCGCATCAATGCCGCCTGTCTCAAGCGGGACCAGCGCCGTCCGCCAGCGAAACACGCCCTCCGCCAACAGCCACAGCGCGCCAATGCCAGCTGCCAGCGGCGCCAGCGATGTGATGAATTTGCGGATGCGCCCGGCTTGTGGCGACAAGCGTATGAAGTTCAGCCTCAGCTCGCCGATTTCTTGCGCAGCCGGGAAGCTGATCGCGCGCTCTGCCCGCAACCGCAGCAAACCCGCAAGCAGCCAAACGCACAACTCGTGCAGCACGATGCCAGGCAGGAAGAGGCTGTAATAGAGGATGGTCGTGATCTGAAAATTATTGGTCAGCAGCCAGCCGACTTTGAAGATATGCTGATGCAGCCAGCGTTCTACGCGCCGGAATGCGATAATCAGCAAGCCCAGCGCGACCAGTTGCGCCAGAAAGTCGAGCTCTCGCAGGTCAAGACCCCTTCACACGCGCGGCGATTTCTACCAATGCGGCAAAGTCGTCGACATGCAGCGATGCGCCGCCGACCAGCGCGCCGTCGATATTCGGCTGCGCCATGAACTCGGCCATATTGCCCGGCTTGACGCTGCCGCCATATTGAATGCGCGTGTTGTCCGCGACCCTATCGTCGTATAGCTCGCGCAGGGGTTCTCGCACCGCCGCGCCGATGATGCTGTCCGCTTGCTCGCTGGTGGCGCTCTTGCCCGTGCCGATCGCCCAAATCGGCTCGTAAGCGATGACCACGCGCGCCATGTCCGCAGCCGAGATGCCGTCCAGAGCCGCGCTCACTTGCCCGCGCACAAAGTCGATCGTCTCGCCAGCTTCGTTCTGCGCCAGGCTTTCGCCCACCGCGATGATAGGCTGCAGGCCCGCCGCCAGGGCAGCTTTGGCTTTGCGGTTGACATCCGCATCGGTCTCCGCCAAACAGGCGCGCACTTCCGAATGCCCGAGGATGACGAATTGCGCCAAGCCGCGCAGCATGTCCGCCGATACTTGCCCGGTGAAAGCGCCGCCGGCTTCCCAGTGGGCATTTTGCGCCGCGACCAGCAGCTGCGTCCCTTGCAAAGTCGCTGACACCCCGGCCAGAGCCAGGCTGGTCGGCGCAACTGCTTTTTCGACTGAGGCATAGTCGCGGACGCGCGCCAGCAGCTCCCCCACAAAGTCGATGGCTTCGCGCGGATTCTTGTTCATCTTCCAGTTGCCCACCACGATAGGCCTTCTGTGCATGTCGCGCTCCTCCATAGAAATCTCTTGACTATGCGCCTGCCTGGCGTTCAGACAGCGCCGCAATGCCGGGCAGCGTCTTGCCTTCCAGCAGCTCGAGGCTTGCGCCGCCGCCGGTGGATATATGCGACATGGCATCGGTCAAGCCGGCCTGCGCCACCGCCGCCGCCGAATCGCCACCGCCGATGATGCTGGTCGCTCCGGCCGCGGTTGCCGCTGCCAGCGCGCGCGCCACGCCTGTCGTGCCCAGCGCAAAAGCCGGCATCTCAAACACGCCCATGGGTCCATTCCAAACGATTGTGCCAGCCTCAGCCACTTCCGCGCCGAATGCAGCGATAGTCGCCGGTCCGATATCCAAGGACTGCCAGCCGGCCGGCACATCTTCGCGCACGCCCAGGACTCGCTGCGCCGCGTGGCTGGAAAAGTCGTCGGCGATGCGCTGATCAATCGGCAGCATCAATTTGTCGCCAGCTTTCGCCAGCAAATCGCGCGCCACATCCAGCGCATCCCGCTCGACCAGCGAATCGGCCATGTCGCGGCCTTGCGCTGCGAAGAAGGTATTCGCCATGCCACCGCCCACCAGCAGCTTATCCACTTTTTCCAGCAGCGCCTCGATGACATCGATCTTGCCCGAAACCTTTGCGCCGCCGATGATCGCCAGAAAAGGACGCCGCGGCTTTTCCAGCGCGGTTGCCAGGTAGTCGATTTCTTTCTCCAGCAGGGTGCCCGCGGCCGCGCCCAGATGCCCGGCCACGCCGACATTGGAGGCATGCGCGCGATGGGCTGTGCCAAACGCATCGTTGATGAAGACATCGCCCAACTGCGCCAGTTCTGCCGCGAAGTTTGGGTCGTTGGCAGTCTCGCCGGGATGAAAACGGGTATTTTCCAGCAGCAGCACGCCAGCCGCGGGCAGCGCATCCACAGCCTGCTGCGCCAGCTGACCGATGCAGTCGTCCGCGAAAGCGACATCACACCCCAGAGCCGCAGCCAGCGCCGGCGCAACAGGCGCGAGCGACATGTCCGCGCGGCGTTGGCCCTTGGGACGGCCCAAATGCGAAAGCAAAATGAGAGCGCGGGGCTCGCCGCTCAATATCCGCTGCAGCGTGGGAATCGCGGCGCGTATCCGCGTACCGTCCGTGATGCGCGCGCCAGCCAGCGGCACATTGAAATCGACGCGGACGAGAACGCGCTTCCCGCCCAAATCGAGATCGCCTATCGACAGCTTGTTCATGCCCGTGCCCGGCGCTAGAGGCGGTCGCCAACGAACTTGGTCAAGTCCGCTGTGCGGCACGAATAGCCCCATTCGTTGTCGTACCAGGTGATCACTTTGACGAGATTTCCCGCCACATCCGTAGCCAGCGCATCAATGATGCTGGAATAAGGATTGCCCACATAATCGCTGCTGACCAACGGCTCATGCGAGACAGCCAGGTAGCCGTTCATGGCACCAGCGGCAGCTTCTTCAAACGCGGCGATCAATTCGTCTTTGCCGGGCGCTTTGTCCACTGTGGCCACGAAGTCCACCAGCGAGCCAGTGGGGGTGGGCACGCGCACTGCCATACCATCGAACTTGCCTTTCAGCTCGGGCACGACCAGCGCGACAGCTTGCGCAGCCCCGGTGCTGGTGGGGATCATGTTGACAGCGGCGGCACGCGCCCGGCGCAAGTCACTGTGCGGCAAGTCGAGAATACGTTGATCGGTGGTGTAGCTGTGGATGGTGGTCATGAAGCCCTGCTGGATGCCAAAGGCGTCATTGACCACCTTGGCGGCAGGCGCGAGGCAATTGGTCGTGCATGATGCGTTGGATACGACATGGTGCGCGGCTGGGTCATACTTGTCCTGGTTGACGCCCAGGACGATCGTGATATCTTCGCCTTTGGCTGGCGCGGATATGATGACCTTCTGCGCGCCGGCGCTGATGTGCCTGGAAGCGCTGGCTTTGTCGCGGAAGATGCCCGTGCTTTCGATGACTACATCCACGCCCAGGTCGCCCCAGGGCAGTTGCGCCGGGTCGCGCTCAGACAAAGCGGCCACGCTGTCGCCATCCACAATCAGCGCGCCATCCGCGACTTCTACCGAGCCGGGATAAACGCCATAATTCGAATCGTAGCGGAACAGATGCGCCATGGTGTCGAGGTCGCCCAGGTCGTTGAAAGCCACAATGTAAATATCGTCCGCGTAACGCTCGCGCATCGCTTTCAGCACCTGCCGGCCGATGCGCCCAAATCCATTTATGCCAACGCGAATTGCCATTTTCTTCCTCTCCTCTGCTGCCTGGCGCAGCGTCATGCTCGCTTGTTCGCCCAGCATAGTACAAAGCGTCGCCAGTGAGTATGCTCAAATGCCTGCGCGCCCGGGCAGCGCCCACCGACACAACGCCAATACCAGGCATGCGCCGACAGCGCAGAACGCCGCGATAAACAGCGTCGCATCAATGAAAATCTGCTCCGGGAACAAGCGGATCAAGCTGTCGGAATATGGAAAGCGCCAGCTGCCAGCCGCGAAGAATATCTCGTGAAAGCGATCGAATGCGCTGTCCCACGCGCCCAGCGCCACCACGCCCAGCCCGCCAATCGACAGCAGCGTCAGCCACGCGCCCCACTGCAATCCCGCCAGCCCGGCCCGCCAATCCACCAGCAGCCCAACAACGACGATCAATGCGCAGACGGCAGCCAGCGCAAAGGCAAACTGCGCGACCTGCTTGACATCCCGCATGTGCCGCAGCTCGGCTTGCGTGAAAAGCGGGCAATCTTCCGCAGCGGTCGGCGGCAGAAAGCACAGCCCCAGCGGCAAGCGCAATTCTCCCAGAAAGGCAATCGGCTCGCGATTGAAGAGGTAGTCGATCGCCACCCGCCCGTACATCATGCGGTCGTCGACGCTGAATCCATAGCCGTCGGCGGGAAAGCCAGGTCGGAAGTATTCGAGACGCAGGAATTCGTGGCTCAGCAGCAAGCGCACCGCCGTCATCATCAGCAGGCAGAGCAGCGCCAGCGCTAGCAGCAGCTTCACTGCGCGGGACCTAATCACGCTGCCGAAACTCTTCTGCGCGGCCAGCCAGCAGAAAGTCCAGCACGATGGAATCGACCAGACTCTCGACCGGCGCCCGGTCATCGGTGAAGACCGTGTCGCTTTCGCCCAAGGGCACGAGCGCATCTGCCGCCTGCCCCAAGACCTCATAAAGCCGCGCGTCAACCGAATCCACGCGGTTGGCGATATTCTCGCGCAGGCTGGAGGCTTGGCTGGGCTGGACGGTCGCCACCAGGATGGTGTTGAATGACTGCGGCACATCCAAGGCATGCACGCTGGGGAAGACAAGCTGCAAGGTGTTCGCAAGCGCATCGACCAGCCGCCGGTCGGTGTCGGTTCGCCCGACATTGATGGCCAGCGCGCCATCGTCAGCCAGTCGCGCCTTGACCTCGCCGAAGAACTCGACTGTCGTCAGGTGCCAGGGGATATACGGCGGACGGTAGGCGTCTATGCAGATTACGCTGAACTGGCGCTCCAATTTTCGCAGCTCGTAGCGTCCATCGCCGACGATAACCTGGAGAGAAGGCATTCGCGCAGCGTTCATGTCGAAGAACTCCGCGCCTGCCTGGACGATCTCGGCATCCAGCTCAATGCCCTTGATGGAAATATCTTCATATACAGCCTGATATTGGCGAGCGGATGTACCAGCCGCCAAGCCGATCAGCAGCAAGGAGTCCACTTGGTCGGCGCGATAGGGCGGAGCATTGAAATAGGGCGCGGCCAGGAAGTATTGCCAGGTGCCGCCGTAGAATAGCTCGCTCTTGTGCCACTGGCTGTGCACGCCTTGCCCTTCGTTCAGATAAAGATAGCGATAACCGGCGCTGTCTTCCTGCACTTGAATGTAGTTGTATTCGCTTTCGCCATCATATAGCAGCTGCGCGCCCGCGGCTGGCGGACGAAGTGGCGATGCCAGCGCCGCATTTGCCAGCAGCGCGATGAGAAGCGGCAGCAGCAAATAGCGCATAGCCTGGCGTGGCTCGAGGCGCAGCAAGGGGATGCCCGCGGCGACAAACAATATGCCCGCAAAGAGCAGAAAAGTGCGCGTTGTGCCCAGTTGGGGAATCGTCACCAGCACAGGCAGGAATGTGCCCAGCAGACTGCCAAGCGTGCTGATGGCATAAACCTGCCCGGCGACTTTGCCCGCCCGCGTTACATCACCGACAGCGAGGCGGATGACAAAAGGCGAAACCATGCCCAGCAGCGTGACCGGCAGCGCAAACAGCACCAGAATGACGAGAAACGAGCCCAGCGCCAGCGCCGCCTCTGCGCCAAAGACAGCCTGTGCCGCGCGTGATATGATGGGACGGGCGAGCAGCGGGATCAGCGCAGCTAGAAAAGCCGCCCATAGGA
>CBDHEA010000007.1:0-10636 GCA_965261805.1 Phototrophicaceae bacterium
AATCGAAGTCGACCCGTCTGCTCCCACGCGCATCACGACTGTGCGCGGCGTCGGCTATCGGTTCGAGGGTTAGGCATGGAAGCCGCTGCGCTGATATTGTTTGCCGTCTCGCTTGGCCTGGCAGCTATCGCCCGCCGAGGACAGCGCAAGCTCGTGGCGCTCGAATCCAGCGTTGCCAGCCGTGACGAGGCGATCCGACATTTGCGCGACCAGCTGCGGTCCACCAGAAACGCGCATGCAGAGACCGCAGCGTTGTCTTCGGCAGTCGCCAATGTCAGCTTCGACTCGGTGATGGTGCTGGACGAAGACTTGAAGCTCGTCGTTTGTAAAGAACCAGCCATCAATTTCTGCAAGGCGAATGAATGCATCGGCGAATCATTGCCAGCTTTGATCGATTCTCCGGACTTGCTGGAATTGGTCGAGCTGACCCTGCGCGAAGACGAAGGCTTGGAAGAGCATTTTGTCGTTGACGAACAGCACTACCGCGCTCGCACGCGCATCTTGCACAGCGGTGAACGGCGCTTTGTCAGCCTGGCGATCCAGGACATCAGCGAGCTGGTCAGCCTGAATCGGTCGCGGCGCGATCTGGTGGCGAATATCTCGCACGAGCTGCGCACGCCGATTACGCGCATCCGCCTGATAATCGACAGCTTGTTCCTGGACGCCGACAAACCCAAGCGCAAAGCCAGCATCCAATCCTTGAAAGAGATCGCCATGGAAACCGACGCGCTGCTGTGGCTGGCGCAGGAATTGCTGGATCTGTCCATGATCGAATCGGGGCAGAAAATCTTGCGCATGGTGCCAATGCCGCTCAAGCAGATCATCAATGAAGCCAGCGAGCGATTTGAAGCGCAAGCCGAGATGAAAGACTTGACCATCGTAAGCCATGTGCCCGCCAGGCTGGGCGCGCTTTGTGATGCCGACCAGCTAAAGCGCGCGCTGGGCAACTTGATTCACAATGCCATCAAATGGTCTCCAGCCCACGATGCGATCACCATCACCGCTGCCGAGCGGACGGAAGAGATAGTCGTTTCGGTTTTTGACAATGGGCCGGGCGTCCGCGATGATTTGCGCGAACGCATCTTCGAGCGCTTTTATCAAGGCGATGCCTCGCGGTCGGGCGATGAAGGGACTGGTCTGGGCTTGGCGATCTGCAAGCATATTGTCGAAGCGCACGGCGGACGCATCTGGGCGGAGGGCAACAGCCAGGGGCGCGGCGGTCGCTTCAGCCTCACGCTGCTGAAAGCCGATGTCGATCTGCTGCCGAGTGCCGACAACGACAGCGAATTGCAACAGCAAGGACCAGCCATCGTGCCGGCTGGATAGACTTGCCAATCCCGGCGAGACATCCGACCAATTTGTCAAACCCGCACGCGCTGGGGAGTGGCGAACTTGCTGGATATGGACCCCCCTCGGTCCCCCCGACAGGTCAGGGGGAGGCAAGCATTGGCTACCCTCTCCGTCCCGACGGGGAGGGGCTGGGGGTGGGGTTAGAAAGAGAACCATCCACCGATTTAGACACTCCCCGCGCTGCCCTGTATTGAATCAGCGGCGGTTCATGCTACACTGTCGCAGCTTCATCATAACGATTCATCGGGGCAGGGTGGACGCGAACCATGCAGCCGCAGCAGAATCTCGGGGTGCCCCCGGCGCGCTCCAGGCGAAATTGGTCGCGCGTGTTGGCACCCCTGGGCACAATCCTGCTCATGATCGCGCTTTGGCAATTGGTTGCCAGCCTGGAATTGATATCGCCCATATTGCTGCCGCCGCCAGCCGCAGTCGCAAGCGCCCTGTCCAGCGCATTGGCAGATGGCAGCCTGCTCAAACATGCAGCGACAACGCTCGAAGAAATGCTGGTCGGCTTGTGTATCGGCGTGGGTTTTGGGCTGGCGCTGGGTTATGTCATCGCCAAAGCGCCGCTGCTTGAAAGCCTGCTGTCGCCGCTCATCGTGGCTTTTCAGTCGACGCCCATCGTGGCTTATGCGCCGCTGCTGGTGATCTGGTTCGGCACGGGCGTAACCGGCAAGATCATCACAACCGCCATCATCGTCTTTTTCCCGACGCTGGTGAACACGATCGCTGGCATGCGCGGCCTGGAGTCCAGCCTGTGCGACTTGTTTCGCTCGCTGCGCGCCAGCCGCTGGCAAACCTTTCGTCACTTGGAGCTGCCGGCTGCGCTGCCGGTCATCCTGGCTGGCTTAAAGACCAGCTCGACTCTGGCGGTGATAGGCGCTGTGGTGGGCGAATTCGTCAGCGCGCGTTATGGCTTGGGGGCACTGGTTATTGCCGCGCGCAGCCGTTATGATACGCCACTGGTCATCGTCAGCGCCCTGACCATGACAACGCTCGCGCTCGCGCTCTACAGCCTGGTTGCCTGCATTGAATGGCGCGTCCTGGCCTGGCGCAGACGTTCCACGACTTGACACTAGCCTCGCAGGAGATAAAAAATCCCCATGTTCAAGCTACTTGCCATCGTCATCATCGGCTTGCTGCTGGTTTCAAGCGCCGCTGTTGCGCAAGACCAGCCGCTCGACGAGCGCATCCTGCTGACATTCGTACCCAATGTGCAGTTCGCGCCCTTTTATGTGGGCATTGAGGGGGGCTACTTTGCAGAGGCCGGCTTCGCTGTTTCGCTGGAACACCTGCAAGAGCCAGAAGTGCTCGATCTGGTGGCTGTCGGGCAGGCGAATTATGGCGTCGTCAGCGGCGAGCAAGTCATCCTGGCGCGTTCGCAGGATCGTGATGTTGTGTATGTCTTCGAGTGGTTTCAGCGATATCCGGTCGGGCTGGTTTACGACAGCGCGCTCGATTTGTCCGATCCTGGCGATCTGCGCGACAAAATAGTCGGCATCCCGGGTCGCTACGGCGCAAATTACAGCGGTTTGACCGCCCTGCTGCAAAATGCAAACTTGACCGAAGCCGATATTGAAGTCAGCGAGATCGGCTTTAATGCGCCCGAGGTATTCTGCCTGGGCCTGGTAGATGCCGCCGTGGTCTATATCAACAACGAGCCTCTGCAAATCCAGCAGCTTGCCGATGCTGGCGATTGCGGCGATGTGCAGGCTGTCGCGGTAACTTCAGTCGCTTCGCAAGTCGATCTGGTTTCCAATGGCTTGGTCGTCAGCCGCGCGTTTTTGGATGACGATGCTGCCGCTGTGCAGCGCATGGTCAGCGCATTTGCCGAAGCGCTGCGAGCCACAATCGACAATCCGGCCGCCGCCTATATCGCCAGCCTCGCCTATGTAGAATCGCTGCCGCGCGAGGCTTCGCTGCTGGAGGCGCTGGAATCGGCTGCCGAGGCGCAAAGCGACTTTCTGCGCGAACTGCCCAGCCGCGCCGAAGTAGCCGCCAGCCGCGCCGACCTGGCAAATCAGCTCAAGAGCCGCTTCGATGCTAAAAGCCTGGCGCAGTTCACGATTCTGCTGAACACGATTGAGCTTTGGGATGCCGACCAGTTGGGCATCAGCGATTTGGCTTCGTGGCAGACGATGCGCGATACCCTGCAGCGCATGGGCTTCCTGGGCGAATCGCCGGTTGCGCTTGACGACGCTTTCAGCAACCAGTTCATTGTGACTGCTGAGTGACAATCAGCCTGCACGCCCTGCAGCACAGCTATTTCGCTGTCGACAGCGCGCCGCTGCCCGCGCTGGGTCCAATTTCGCTGGAAATCGCCGCGGACGAATTCGTCTGTCTGGTGGGACCGAGCGGCTGTGGCAAGAGCACGCTGGTGCGCATCGTGGCGGGTTTGCTCGCGCCGAGCGCTGGACACGCAACTTACATGGGCGCGCCGATCACCGCGCCGCTGGATGATATCGCCATTATGTTCCAGGCTGCCAATTTGCTGCCCTGGCGGACTGTGCTGGACAATATCGCCCTGCCGCTGGAACTGGCTGGCCTGCCGCGCCCACAGCGCCACCAGGTCGTCCGCGACTTGCTGCTACAATTGGGCTTGCAGCAATTCGAGCGGGCGTATCCTGCCGAGCTTTCTGGCGGGATGGCGCAGCGTGCCGCCCTGGGAAGGGTTATCGTGCAAGCGCCACATGTCTGGCTGCTGGACGAACCATTTGGCGCGCTCGATGCCCTAACGCGCGAGAAACTCAGCTTGGAATTGCTGCGCCTGCGCGTCCAATCGCGTCAGACGATTCTGATGGTCACGCACGACATCAATGAGGCAGTCCTGCTGGCGGACCGCGTGATCGTGCTGTCAGCGAGACCCGGCAAGCTTGTCGCCGACATTGCCATCGATCTGCCGCGGCCGCGCAGGCCCGATATGCTCTATCACAGCGACTTCCTGCGCCTGGCGAAGCGAGTCCGCGCAGCTATCGAATTGCCGACGCAATGACAGCCAGGGCGAGCCAACAGCGCCCTTTTTGCCAGCTTGTCTTTGTGGTCAAATCGTCGCGCATTATCTTTTCTGACAGCCACCTGTAGCGCCAAAGGACGAATGTATGACATTCCGCGCGGAAGATATCCGCCCGCTTTTTCCAGCTTTGAGCCGCCGCGCCGATGACGGCACACTGCCCATCTTCCTGGACAATCCGGCCGGCACGCAAGTCCCGCAAACGGTGATTGAAGCCGTGAGCAGCTATTATCGGACGATGAACGCCAATTCGGGCGGCAGCTTCGCGACCAGCAAGCGCAATGATGCCATGGTCGCTGAGACGCGCCGCGCCATGGCCGACTTTCTCAATGCGCCCAGCCCCGCCGAAATAGTCATCGGTCCCAACATGACCACCCTGTGCTTTGCCCTCAGCCGCGCCATCGCCCAAACACTTTCGCCCGGCGATGAAATCGTGCTGACGCGCATGGACCACGATGCCAATGTCGCGCCCTGGACGCTGATCGCCCGAGACCGCGGCTTGCAGATCAAATGGGTGGATATCCATAGGCCTGACTGCACGCTGGATATGGGCACGCTGGAAGCGGCGCTTTCTGAAAAAACGCGATTGGTCGCCACTGTGCACGCGTCCAACGCCGTGGGCACGATCAATCCAGTCGGCCAAATCGCCGATATGGCGCATGCGGTTGGCGCCTGGCATGTGGTCGACGCCGTGCAAAGCGCGCCCCATGTGCCGATTGATGTGGCTGCGCTGGGCTGCGACTTCCTGCTCTGCTCGTCCTACAAATTCTATGGGCCGCACCTGGGCATATTGTGGGGACGTGAAGAACTCCTAAATGAGCTGCCCGTCTACAAAGTGCGCCCGGCTAAAGATGCCGCGCCCTGGCGATGGGAAGTTGGCACGCCCAGCTATGAAACCTGGCATGGCCTGCTGGCTTGCCTCGAACATTGGGCGATGCTGGGCAGGCAGTACGGCGGGGACGACCCGGCATCTAGCGACGATCGCGCGGCGCAGATGAAACGCGGCATGCTGGCTGTGCAAGGCTATGAACGCGAGTTGGCGGCTGCGCTAATCGCTGGCCTGGGCGCTATAGACGGCGTCAGCATCGCCGGCATCACCGACAGCGCGCGCTTTGACTGGCGAGTGCCCACCGTGGCAATGGGCAAAGAAGGCGCGACTCCCGACGAAATCGCCGAATTCATGGCTGAGCGCCATGTCTATGTTTGGAGTGGCGACTATTATGCGCAGGAGATCATGCAGCGGTTGGGGCGGCCGCAAGGCATGGTGCGCATCGGCATCGGGCAATACAACACGCGCGAGGAAATCGCCAGACTGCTGGAGCTTCTGGAAGCGGTTTAGCCTGCGTCTACGCTTCGAGCGCGTTCAACTGCTTCATCAAGCGGCTCTTGCGGCGGGCGGCATTGCGCTTGTGCACGACACCGCGGCTGGCCAGCTTGTCCAGGTCGCGCATGGCTGCGTAGGTGGCTTCACGAGCTTGCTGGAGGTCACCACTATCAATGGCGGCGCGCGCTTTTTTGACCAGGGTGCGCGCGCGGTTGCGATAACTGCGGTTGTGCAGACGCCGCTTTTCGTTTTGGCGGATTCGCTTTATTGCGGATTTGTGATTAGCCATAGTTTCTGCTTTGGGGAGGCGCTGCTTCCCCGCGCTCCTTTCATGCTGGGCAATTGGGTCGCGCATCGGCGACCAACCATGCAGTCAGCCTAGCACAGCCTGCGCTCGCTGTCTATAGCGCATTGGCGAAAAAGATGGCGGGCTGCCCCTACATTTTCGCGCGGCGCTTTGCCATAATGCGCGGCAGTTGAACAGGCATCCAACGGGCGAGGCGCGACCAGCATGACACAAACGAATCGGACGACTGCAAAGACAATCTGGCTGTATTTCTGCGTTTGCATCGCGTTGTGTATTGTGTTGGCTGGATGCGGCACTTTTGTGCAGCCCGTCATGCAGCCGCCCACCGACGCGCCGCCGGTCGAAATTGTCAGCGACTCCGCCACACAGGCAGCAGCAATGCCGCCCACTGCAACGGCAACGTCCCTGCCGTCGACTGCCACGCCGACTCCCTTGCCGCCGACCGCCACGCCCGAGCCAACCGCGACCCCTCTGCCAACCAGCGCGCCGCAATCGCCTATCGACAGGCTGGCCGCCGTGCGCAATGCGGAGAATGGCGCCGCCCTCTTCAACACCTTCCAGGATGCCGCCAATTACTCCTGCGCCAACTGCCACAGCCCCGACAGCGAAAAGAAACTCATCGGTCCCGGCTTGCTGAATATCAAAGACCGCGCCGCCCAGCGAGCGCCCGAGCAAAGCCCCGCGGAATACATCTATCAGTCCATCGTTGATACCAACGCCTATGTGGTCGATGGCTACGAGGCCGGGCTGATGCCGGAGAACTGGGCGGAAATCTACAGCGACCTCGAGATCTTTGATATCGTCGCCTATCTGTTGACGCTGGAAGGTCCCTCCGATATCGACGATCCCGACCCTGCGGATGCGGCTTCGTCCGTGGACCTGTCAGTCTATGGCGAGATTGCGCTGCCCGATACCGCCGATGCCGAACGCGGCGCAGAACTATTTTCCGAGCTGCAAAGCGCAGCCGGATTCGCCTGCGCCGGCTGCCACTTCACCGACAGCGAATCGCGCTTGATTGGTCCTGGCTTGCAAAATGTGGGCGCGCGCGCAGAAACCCGCGTGGAGGGGCAGAGCGCTGTCGAATACCTGCTCAACGCCATCGTCAATCCATCCGCCTATGTCGTCCCGGATTTTGACGCCGGCATTGAGCCAGGCAACTATGCGCAGATCTTCAGCGAAGAAGAGCTTTACGACATCATCGCCTATCTGCTCACGCTGGAGTAAGCAGCGCCGCGATCTCGTCTTGCAGCAGCTTGTCGGCGTTGGCTTGTTTGCTGGTGTGGTGTGAAGTCGCCACTGTCTGCGTTCCCAAGCGGTTCGAGCTATACCAATCGTGAAGAATTAATCGCCGTCCGTATCACGCCGATTATGTAGAAGGGCGCTGCCAGTCCAACTGTAATGCCTATCAAAACTGCCCACAAGATGATGTGCCCAATCTGTCTGCCTAGATCAAGCTCGCATCGGACTCTCTGATTGCCAACTGCGACTGAATTCAGCACCATCTTGACCAGGGCGTATGGCCAGAACAACAGACCGAAACCAAGCGTAAAGATGGAAATAAACCCCCAGAGCAGCACATGCGCGATGACATCCACAATGGAGAGATTCGTCGAGAGCCGTTGACCGCCGCCGGCCAAAACCATCTGCTGCTGAAGGTTTGTATTATCTATGTTTACATTGATAGTTGGCGTCCGCTGTGTATTGCCATGTGGCACTTGGTATTGCGGAGCATTCTTCCGCTTGGGTGGCGTCTCACTATACATTGCTACGCTCCATTTTTCGTTATCGGAATGTCAATTTACATCCAGCATACCAGTGAAAACCGCGCCAAACAAGCGAGCATCTGACGGGGAGTGGCGAACTTGCTGGATATGCCCCCCCCCCCTCGGCCCCCGACAGGTCAGGGGGAGGCAAGCATTGGCTACCCTCTCCGTCCCGACGGGGAGGGGCTGGGGGTGGGGTTAGAAAGAGAACCATCCACCGATTTAGACACTCCCTCTGACGCGGTTTAGGCTAGCTGGAACAGCTTCGTTCGGGCGGCGCGGTATTTGTCATTGCTGCGCCGCAAGCTATAATGGCGCGAACTGAACCAGGACACAGGAATCGCAGCTGAAAGGACATGTCTGATGGCACGAGCCGTAACCTTATTCACCGGGCAGTGGGCAGACCTGCCAATCGAAACCCTGGCTGCAAAAGCCGCCGACTTCGGTTATGACGGGCTGGAGCTGGCTTGCTGGGGCGACCATTTCGAGGTCGACAAAGCGCTGGCTGACGATGGCTACATTCAGTCGCGTAAAGATTTGCTGGCGCAGCACGGCTTGCAATACTTCTCAATCAGCAATCACCTGGTCGGGCAATGCGTGGCTGACGCAACCATTGACGAACGGCATCGCGCCATCCTGCCCGATCGCTTGTGGGGCGATGGCGACCCCGACGGCGTGCGCGAGCGTTGCGCCCAAGAGATGATGGACACGGGCCGCGCCGCCAAGGCTTTTGGCGTCGATGTCGTCAATGGCTTCACAGGCAGCCCGGTCTGGCATTTGATCTACCGCTTCCCGCCCACATCGGACGAGATGGTCGACGCCGGCTACGCAGACTTCGCCGCGCGCTGGAAGCCCATCCTGGATGTCTATGCCGAGCTGGGTGTGAAGTTCGCGCTGGAAGCCCATCCTGGTGAAATCGCCTATGATATTTACACGGCGGAAAAGACACTGGAGGCGCTGGACGGGCATCCTTGTTTCGGCTTCAATTTTGACCCCAGCCACTTCATCCACCAGCTCTTCGACCCCGTAAAGTTCATTGACCGCTTTGCCGACCGCATCTTCCATGTGCATGTCAAAGACTCGAAAGTCACGCTGGACAATGTGAGCAGCATCCTGGGCTCGCACTTGAACTTCGGCGATCATCGGCGCGGCTGGGATTTTGTCTCGCCCGGGCACGGCGATCTGGATATCGACTCGATGATCCGCGCGCTCAACCGCATCGGCTACACAGGTCCGCTTTCGGTGGAATGGGAAGACAGCGGCATGGACCGCGAATTTGGCGCGACCGAGTCGGCCGCCTGGGTGAAAGCCAACGACTTTACCGCATCGGCAGTGGCCTTCGATGCCGCCTTCGCCGACGAATAGGAGACGGAAAATGGCAGACGAACAGCAAGTCAGCAGCACTTTTACGAGCCAGGCAGCAGGCACCAGCGCCGGCGATGCGCCCGAACTGGGCATCGGCATGATTGGCTATGCTTTCATGGGCAAAGCGCACACCAACGCCTTCAAGACCATTCCCTACATGATGTATCCGCCGGTAGCCGTGCCGCGCCTGGTGGCGATCGCGGGCCGCAACGAAAGCGCCGTCAATGCAGCTGCGGGGCGTTATGGCTACGAGCGCGCCTACACCGACTGGCGCGACCTGGTCGCCGATGACGATGTCGATGTGCTGGACAATGGCGGACCCAACGATGCGCATGCCAAACCCTGCATCGCCGCGGCGCAGGCCGGCAAGCATGTATTCTGCGAAAAACCGCTGGCGCGCACCGCCGAAGAAGCCAAATCCATGCTGGATGCGGTGGAAGCGGCTGGCGTCAAGCACATGGTCGCGTTCAACTATCGCTTTGTGCCGGCTGTGCAGCAAGCCAAAAAACTCATTGAAAGCGGCGCGCTGGGGCAGATTTATCATTGGCGGGCGGTCTATCTGCAAGAATGGGGCATGGACCGCGCCATGGAGACCAGTTGGCGGTTTGACAAGTCGATCGCTGGCAGCGGCGCGCTGGGCGACCTGGGCGCGCATATCATCGACCTGGCCCGTTTCTTGGTCGGAGAGCCGCGGGCAGCCTCGGGCTTGGCGCGCACCTGGATCACCGAAAGACCCGATGGCAGCGGCGGACTGGCGAAGTCCGATGTAGACGATGGCTTTGTGGCGCTGCTGGACTTTGAAAATGGCGCGCTGGGAACGGTCGAGGCGACTCGCTTCGCACAGGGACGCAAGAACTTCAATTCATTCGAGATAAACGCCGAAAACGGCTCCATCCATTTCAACCTGGAACGGCTGAATGAGCTGAATGTCTTCTGGAAGGGCGAGCAGCCCGATACCACGCAAGGCTTCCACAATGTGCTGGTCAGCGAAGGGCATCATCCCTACTGGGCGAATTGGTGGCCCCACGGCCATATCATCGGCTGGGAACACAGCTTCGTGCACGAATTCCACCATTTTTTCGCTGCCATCGTCAATAATACTGATGTCGCTCCGTATGGGGCGGATTTCATCGACGGCTACCGCAATGCCGTCATTTGTGATGCGATCCTGGAATCGGCGGCTAGCGGAAGGCGCGTTGATATCAACTACTAGCTGTGCACGCGCAGTTCAACGCCATCGCTGCTGATATGGATCGTGCCGAGTTCATCTGTGCGCAGGACTAACACATCATCACCCAGCGCAGCTAGCGTGTCTGGGTCTGGGTCGCCGCGGAGGTTGGCTGCATCGATCTGCACCATGGCCAGCTGCGGCTGTACATGACGAAGGAAGTTCGCATCCACCGACGAGCGGGTGGCATGCTGCGGCAGCTGTAAAACGGTCGCTGCAGGTGAAGCGCCGCGGCTGAGCAGGTCTCGCTGTCCATCGAGCCCGAGATCGGATGTCAGCAGAAAGGACG
>CBDHEA010000008.1:0-333577 GCA_965261805.1 Phototrophicaceae bacterium
AAATTGCAGTTGTGGGCGTTAAAGGCGGCAAGCCTACCTTCAATGATGAGTACCATAACGGAGTCTATCGATATCCGATTCCGCGCCACAATGGAAACCGCATCCACCCCACGCAAAAGCCAGACAAATTGTTCAAAGAACTCATACGTGTTCACAGCAACGCAGGAGATCTTGTGGTTGATCCGTTCCTGGGAGGTGGTACGACCGCTGTGGCGGCGCTTGACCTTAAGCGTAATTTCGCGGGTTGCGACTTGGATCCGTCGTACGTGGCGGCTAGTTTGGAACGACTCAAATGACTGATGCCAGCGACTGGATACCAAGGGCGGGAAGCAAAGCCGCGCTATTCTTTGAGCTTGCACAGCCGGATGAAGATGGATTCACGCGGAAGGTTTCTATTGATGAATTCACGGACAAGTATGAAATCTTGCGCTTTGGAAATGGCGGCGACTGGGTCAGGGACGACGGTACGCTCGGCAAACGGTTCAATATCCGCCGACACAAAGAAGGCAGCGGTCGCGCCATTACCGCTGTTGAATTGCAGGGCTACAAGAAAATGCCAATTGAGAAGCCTATTCCCGAATGGATACGTCAGGAGCTCCAAGACAAACGGTGTGTAATTCTTGGAACGAGCAGCGTCGAGATTGACCACAAGGATGGGACGCCGCGACGACCCGCGTTTGGCAGATTCGTCTCGCGTCACGTTGGACGATTTCCAGCCATTATCCAAAGCTGCCAATAACGCAAAGCGCCAGCACTGCAAGAATTGTCGAGACACCGACGAACGCTTTGATGCCAGAAGGCTGGGCTTTCTGATAGCTCAGTTCAAAGGCAATGGTCAGTACAATGGAAACTTGCATCGGCTGCTATTGGCATGACCCCGTTGCCTTTAGGCAAGCAATAAGCAAGCTGCGAAGGTAGTCCATTCGCTTACGCAGTCGCCGTCCCATCCACGATCGCCACGAACTCATCGGCGTTGAGCGTCTCCTGCTCGATCAGCACCGCCACCAGCTCTTCCATTTTCTCGCGCCGCGCGGTCAGCAGATCCTTCGCCCGTTGGTAAGCCTGCTGCAAGATGCGCTTCACCTCGTCGTCGATCTGCTGGGCATAGTGCTCGCTGTAATCGCGCTGTTCACTGATTTCGCGCCCCAAAAAGACCGTCCCGCCGCCATTGCCATATGCTCGCGGACCCAACAGGTCGCTCATGCCAAACTGCGTGACCATCGCCCGCGCCATCCGCGTCGCCTGCTGCAGGTCGTTGCTGGCGCCTGTGGTGAACTGGTTGTAGATGATCTCTTCGGCTGCGCGCCCGCCCATGGCCGCCACGATGTCGTCCTCGAACTTCTCGCGCGTGATCAACATGTCATCGCCCATCGGGCAGCGGCAATGACATATCCGCCCGCCCGCCCGCGCGATACGATGGTGATCTTGTGCACCGGGCTGGTGTTTTCCAGCAGGTGGAAGAGCAGGGCGTGACCCGGCTTCGTGATAGGCGACCTTCTCTTTTTCTTCGGGCGTGATGACGCGGCTGCGGCGCTCGGGACCCCATGACCACGCGCTCCATCGCCTCTTGCATCTCGGCCATGGCGATCTTGTTCTTGTCGCGTCGCGCAGCCAGGATAGCCGGCCCTCGTTGACCAGATTTTCCAGGTCTGCGCCGCTGAAGCCCGCGGTGATCTTCGCCAGCGCTTCTACATCGACATCGCCAGCCAGCGGCTTGCCACGCGAATGCACCTTGAGGATGTCCTGCCGTCCGCGCACATCGGGATTGTCCATCACCACCTTGCGGTCGAAGCGCCCCGGACGCAGCAGCGCCGGATCCAGAATATCCGGGCGGTTGGTGGCGGCGATGATGATGATGTTGGTGTCGTTGTCGAAGCCGTCCATCTCCACCAGAATCTGGTTGAGCGTCTGCTCGCGTTCGTCGTGGCCCCCGCCCAGCCCCGCGCCACGATGCCGACCGACCGCGTCGATCTCGTCCACGAAGACGATGGCCGGCGCTTCGGCTTTGGCGCGCTCGAACAAGTCGCGCACGCGGCTGGCGCCCACGCCAACGAACATCTCGACAAATTCTGAGCCGCTGATGCTGAAGAAAGGCACGCCGGCCTCGCCAGCTACAGCGCGAGCCATCAAAGTCTTGCCCGTGCCCGGCGGTCCCACCATCAGCACGCCTTTGGGCACGCGCGCGCCCAGACGAATGAACTTCTCTGGCTCTTTCAGGAATTCGACGATCTCCTTGAGGTCTTCTTTGGCTTCGTCCGCGCCGGCGACATCTTTGAATGTGACCTGCGGACGCTCCATATCGCGGGCGACGCGCGGCTTGCTGCGCCCAAAGCTCATCGCCTGGTCTTGCCCCGCGCGCATCGAGCGCATCATGCGCCACAAGAACCAGACGATGATCAGAATCGGCACCACGCCCAGCAAGATCTGGAAGATGATGCTGGTGGTCTCGTCAGCCGGCTCATAATAATAGTCGATGCGGTCGCGCGCCCCCGCAGAAACGCCCAGCGTCTCCATCACAGTGAAGAAGTCCGATGTCGGATTCTTGTAGACGGTCTCGCTGCGACCATCGGTATAGGTCACCTGCAGCTCCATGCCGCCTCTTTCGATGACGCGCTCGACGCTGCCTCGCCGAATATCGTCCGCCAGCCGATTCATGGGCGTGGAATTGCCGAATTGCACGGCCGCGCGGCTGTTGAACGCCAGCAGGAACATCGCCAGCACGACCACGCCGACCACGATCCAGACGCGCTGATTGGGGCTGCCAAAAGGCGACTTGCCGCCATCGTCATTCTTCTTGCCGTCTTTGCCGCCTTCCGAAACATGCCGGGGCGGTTCTTGTCGATTGTTCATGGATTGGGCTCCGTCTGCGTGTGCGGGCGCAAATGTGCTCGCCGCTTCAACAATAATGACCCAAGTGACAGCCCGGAGGTGATAAATCCGCGCGGCGAATCGGGTGACATCTTACTGCCTTCGCCACTGATTTTCTGCACCGCTTTCGTTATGATAGGCTGCCAGGCTTCCCATAGCATCTTGATTGGCTCTGCATGTCCGATCGCAGCAACGACGACTGGCTGGCAGCCCTCCATGACCCGATGGCGCAAACTGCTGCGCTGGGCGACCTGCGCGCGCGCCTGCAGCGCAGCATCTACTTCTACCTCAGCCAGGACCGCAGCGACTTGCGCGGATTGGCAGCGCAGGAATTGACGCAGATGGCGGAAGACCTGGCGCAAGATGCCACTCTGCGCGTGATGGACAACCTGCACAAGTTTCGTGGAGAAAGCCGCTTTACCACCTGGGCGACCAAGATCGCCATCCGCCTGGCCATCAGCGATCTGCGCCGCGCCCGTTACAAAGATTTCAGCCTCGACCAACTGACCGCCGATGGCGAGCTGCTGCCGGGCCGCGCCAGTTTGAACAGTCCGTCTGCGCCCACGCCCGAACGAGCTGCCGAACGCGATGATGTGCTGCAAAAGATCGAGCTGGCGCTGCGTGAGGCGCTGACCGAGCGGCAGTATCAGGCGCTGGTGGCTGTGGCGCTGAAAGGCGTGCCCATGGATGTGCTGGCCCAGCGCATGGGCAGCAACCGCAACGCGCTCTACAAGCTGATTCACGATGCCCGCCGCAAGCTCAAAGCGCACCTGGAAGAGCAGGGCATGTCGACCGACTACATGATGAACTTGTTCGGCGATTAGAGGCTAATTCCGCAGCGCCATCATGCTGCCGAAGCACATTTCTTCGCTCGTGCCTTCGCCCCAAACCACATACCGCGGCTTGTCAGACATAGAATTGTCCCAGCTGCAGGTCATGCGCAAGACATCGCCGCGCCCCACGCGAATCGCTTCAGCGAACTGGTAGTTGCCTTGCCAATGGAAATCCCAGCGCGGGATATCAAGCAGCAGCAGCGCATCGTCAGCGCCCGGATTCAATTCCAGGCGAAAGCTGCTGCCCAACTCGTGCATGTGGCCCGCCGCGTCGAAAATGGTGAGCGGACCGCGGACAATCATATCGCAGTATCCGGTGGCTGCCTCGCCGCTGTTCTCGGCATAAGTCGCCAGTCTTTGTCCACATGTTCTCAGCAGATAATCGGGCGTATGACGCGCGTCTTCTCCATATAGATCGCCGACTCGCTCAATCGCCGCTTGACGGTCGCATTGCGGTCCTGCTACGCCGGTTGGGCAAGGGATTTCGACCGGCGCGCTCATGGACAAAATCATGATTTCGGCAAGCTCGCTATCTGCTGTTTCCAATTCCAGGATGATTTGGCTTTGGTCGGGCTGTCGGCTGATAGACAAGTTGTAGTGCATCTGCAAGACGATTTGCTGCCCGCTTTCGATGCGATAACCCGTGCCAGCCGGGAAGCGCAGCGGCATGAGGCCCGGCGCCCAGCCGCCAAAGGAATCGTGGCGACCGCTTAGGCCGGCGCTGCCATAACAGGACCAGCCTGGCTCGTCATCGGCGGCTTCAGCCTGCTGGATCTCTCGCTCGCTAGCCGCGCCAACGACATAAAATATGGCATGATGCGCCATCTCTGCGATGCCGGGCACGAATTCATAGCCCGTGACAAACATCGGCTCGCCGATATCCAGCGGCAGGGCGAAGCAGCGATAATCGTCGAGCAGGTCTTGGGCGGGCGTATACGGCTCTTCTAATTGCAGAGGTCAAGTCGGCGCGGACCTCGGGAATGAGGAATCCATCTGTCGCCGCGGGCACATAAGACTCGGGATCGCCCAGCGCTGCGCCATCATCCACCCAGGCCGCGATCAGAGCGATGTCTGCGTCGGACAGGCTGCGGTCGTTCTGTAGCGGCAGGCCCTCCCGCGAAGGCGGCCAGGGCGGCATATACCCATAGATCACATGGAACTTGATATCTTCGGCGGCCAGCACGACATCTTCTGGCGATGTCAATGGCGCATAGGCGGCGATTTGCCCATCGCTGTGACAGGCGACGCAATTCGCTTCGATGATGGCGCGCGCATGCTCGTGATAAGTGGGATGCTCAGGCATATCTGCCGCGGCTATAGAAGGAGCTTCTAGTATCATCGCCTTCGTGGTCTTCTGTGCCGTGAGCATGGACGATGCCCGCTCCGACAAGCCATATGAACAGCGCAATCAGCAATCGCATCGCAGTTCCCTCGCTTCTAACCCAATGGACGCCCGCCATCGACGGGGATGATGTCGCCGGTGCTGAAGCGCAGGTGAGCGACAGCCGCAAACACCGCCTCGGCCACATCTTCCGCTTCGGCAATGCGTCCCAGCGGCGTTTTGTCCTCTTGCTCGGCGATCAGCGCTCGTGGCATGCGCTGGGCATATTCGCCATTGACCCAGCCCGGCGACACCGAAAGCACGCGAATCTGTGGCGCCAATGCCCGCGCCAGCGAGCGAGTCATGCTGTCCATAGCCGCTTTGCTGGCACAATAAGCCACATTGCTGCCCACGCCCGTGCGTCCGGCGATGGATGTAATGTTGATCACCACGCCGCCAGCCCCAGCGCTCAGCAGCGGTTTCAAAGCGCGGATGCTGGCGAATGCGCCACGGAAGTTGACGCGGAAGATGCGGTCGATGAGTTCATCGTCCAGCGCTTGTAAGTCGTCATGCGGCACGTCTTTGCTGATGCCGGCATTGTTGACCAGGATATCCAGCCGCCCGCAGGTTTCGCTCACCGCGCGCGCCAGTTCCCTTTGCGCCGCTGCATCGTCCACCGGGCAATGCAGAACCAGATGACCAGCGCCAGCCAGCGACTCGGCTGCTGCCTGTGCCTTCTGCGCATCGCTGTTATAGGTGATGACGATTTGCGCGCCGGCCGCCGCCAGCCGCCGACAGATCGCGCTGCCGATGCCGCCGCCGCCACCTGTTACGACTGCAATTTGCCCGCGCAGAGGCGTCATGCCACATCCTTTAGAACGAGCGCATCGCCGCTGGCAGATGATCCACGCGGTTCATGTAGCGCATCATGGCCTGCCCGCGCGCGATGTCGATGCGCGTAACCGCCGTATTGTTGTGATAATAGCGCATCGTGTGCGGTCTTGAAGGCAGTTGGTCAAAAAGCGCCTTGATCAATACATCCAGAAAGCCGGCATGCGATACCAGCGCCACAATCGCCTGCGAATCATCGCGCCGGCGCAATTCTCCCGCCACTTTGATGGCGCGGTAGTGGCTGCGCGTCTCTGGCTCCATGCCCAGCGCCGCATCGTACCAGCCGCTTTCCGTGACCAACTCTCCCAGCTGCACGCGCGGGAATTCCTGGCTGATGGCTGTGCGCGTCATGCCGCCGAAGCCGCTGACATGCCCGTTTTGCCGCGCGAACAAGCCGCCTTTCTCGTGCAAATCCAGCCAGATTTCCGGCTGCAAGTCCAGCATTTCGCCCAGCGGCTGCGATGTCAGCAGCGAGCGATACATGGCGCTGGTGAAAAGCTGCCCGATGTCGATTTCGCCCGCAGACGTTTCGCTGCCCAGCCAGTCTGCCAGCCGCTCTCGCTGTTGATAACCCAGCTCGGTCAGGTCGGGGTCGACCTTGCGGCGGTGCATGGTTTCGGCAGTCAGGGCGTTGTTTTCCGATTGCGCATGCCGTATCAAATAGACTTGCATCAGACCTCCCGGCGCTCACTCGCTGACCATCAATTATAGGGCAGTCCGCCGCGATATGCAGGCTGGCCAGGTTAAGATCGTGTTAGGCGCAATCCTCGGTCTGCTGCGTTGCCTCTGTGCTATCGGCGTGCTCTGTGGTTACACTATCGGGCGGCGGGACGCAAACGGAAATTGCATGCACACGATCGTCACCCTCACCATGAACCCGGCGCTGGATGTATCCACCAGCATTCATTCGGTCGCGCCAGAAATCAAGCTGCGCTGCGCAGCGCCGGGCTTTCATCCGGGCGGCGGCGGCATCAATGTCGCGCGCGCCGTGCATTTTCTGGGCGGGGCAGCCTGTGCTGTTTATGCGGCTGGCGGGCACACCGGCGAAAAATTGCGGCAGCTGCTGGCCGACGAAGGCATCAATCAACTCGCTATGCCCATCGCTGACACCACGCGCGAGAGCTTCACCTGCTACGAAGACAGCAGTGGCTTGCAATATCGCTTTACGCTGCCCGGTCCTGCGCTCAGCCAGGGTGAATGGCGCGCCTGCCTGGAGGCCAGTTTGAACTTGCAGCCCGACTACCTGGTCGTCAGCGGCAGCCTGCCCCAGGGCGTCCCGAGCGATTTCTATGCCGAGCTGGCCATCCGCGCCCAAGCCCGGCACAGCCGTCTGATTATCGACAGCGCCGGCGATGCCCTGCAAGCTGCGGGCAGGACCGGCGTGTTCTTGCTAAAGCCCAACCTGCGCGAACTGGAGCGACTGGCGGGCGAATCGCTGGCTGACGAAGCGCAGATCCAGCAGGCTGCGCAACGGTTGATCGACACTGGGCTGGCGGAAGCTGTGATCGTCTCGATGGGAGCAGCCGGCGCCGCCTTGGCAACCCGCGCCGATTATGTGCCGCTGCGCGCGCCTATCGTGCCCATCCGCAGCAAAGTGGGCGCGGGCGACAGCATGGTTGGCGGGCTCGTGCTGGCATTGGCGCAGGGACGGAGTCTGCTCGATGCGGCGCGCTTTGGCGTGGCTGCTGGCAGCGCCGCTGTCATGACGCCGGGCACGCAGCTGTGCCGCAAAGACGATGCCGAGCGTCTGTATGCGCAGGTGGCTTCGCGATAGCGACTGACGAAATTGACCGCAAATTAACCGGAAGAAGAGTCATGTCCACCATCCGCGCTCGCAATGTCAATCATCCCCAGCATCGCGAAAACCTGAAAGCCGACAAGTACCGCATCATTCGTGAAGCCATGCTGACGGCGCTGCCCGTGTCCAGCTGGATGCCTTTCAGCGAGTTGGAAGACAAAGTGCGCGACCATTTGCAGAAGCAGGCTGTGCCAAAGTCGCTCTTCCCCAAGCCGGGCTCGGTGCGCTGGTATTGCAAAGCCGTGCAGCTGGACCTGGAAGCGCGCGGCGAAATCGAGCGGCAGCCGAAGAAATCGCCCCTGCGCCTGCGCAAATGCGCCGAAAGCTAGCCGCAGTCGACCATGTCTTCCCGAATGCGCGTGGCGCTGTCCCACTGCCGCCTCCATTCATCGAGGTAAAGCGCGGCGATTTCCGGATGGCGGATGATGAGCAGGTTTTCGTCATTGCTGCGGGCGGCGCTCCCGGAGAAATTGAAGGAGCCGGCGATGACTGTGCCCTCGTCTATGATGATGACTTTGTGGTGCAGGTAGTTGGTATTGCCGTCTTGCCGCACGCCCGCGCCAGCGCAGTACAGTTCGGGCAGCACGCTCCAGTCCGCCAGGCTGCTGCGTCGTTCAAAGATGCCGCGCACGCGCACATCGTGTTCTTCCGTTTGCCGCAGCATGGCAAGCGCCAGATCTTCCAGCGAAAAGACGAATGTCATGAAGTGAATGCTCTCCCGCGCTTGGGAAATCTCGTTCAGCAGCGCGCTGATTTCATCGCTCTCCGCGCCGAAAATGACGCTGACTTCGCCCGTCCCCAGCGCGAAAGACCGCAGGCCATCGTCGGTCGAGCGCACGCCAAATTCTCCGCGCAGGAACATCTCTTCAAATTCGGCTTGATAGGCGGCGACCGCCCGCGCATCGTCCAGCGCAAATACATTGTTGTTGTGCCGATACGCGCCATTGATGGTGTAATTCATTGAGCCTGTCCAGATCGTCCGCTCGTCCAGGATCATGAATTTGTTGTGCATCAAGGCGCTGCGCCCATCGTCGATTAGCGGCACGCCCGCCTCGCGCAGCCGCGGCAGATCGCTGTCTTCGTTATGCAAGCCATGTTCATCGTCGGTCACGATGCGCACAGCCACGCCGCGCCGATGCGCCGCCAGGATAGCATCCGCGATCGTCGAGTTGTCCAGGTCGAATACGGCGATATCCAGGCTGGCGCGCGTCTTGTCGATGGCTCTTGCCAGCGCGCTGTCGATGCCGCCACGATAATCCGCGCGTTCTGCTTTGGAGTGTGGCTCAGTGAAATAAAGCTGCCAGCCAGCGCCGCTGTAGCCTCGCCCAAAGTCAAGTTCAAGTTGGCTGCTGCGATAGTTGGCTGCCTGCGCCAGGTCATTTTGCGCTCGCGCCCGTTCCTGCTGCACAGATTGCACAACGACCAGCAGCATGCCCAGCGCCAGGATGACAAATGCCAGCAGCCAGCGCAGACCGCGCCGGCCCCGCCCGAATGTTGATTGTTTGCGCAGGTCGTCCATCACGCGCAATTGTAACGGCATCGCCCCAGCCAACTCAAGCTTAAGCGCCGACCGCCACTGTGCTATACTGCCTGCGTTTCTGTTCAAGAGAGCGATCGCCATGTCGCTGCTGACAGCCGAGCGACTCAGCAAATTCTACGCTGCCGACGAAGTCTTCAGCGAGATCAGCCTGGCTGTTCCGCAGGGAGCGCGCATCGCCTTGGTTGGTCCCAATGGCGCAGGCAAGACCAGGCTGATCAACCTGCTGGCCGGCATCGACCAGCCCACCAGCGGCGAAGTCCGAGCGGCCAAGCACGCGCGTCTGGGCTACCTGCCCCAGCGACCGGAATTGGCTGGCGAACACTCGCTGTGGCAAGAGCAACTGACCGCCTTTGCCGACTTGCGCGCGATGCAAGACCGTCTGAATTCGCTGGAACAACGCATGGCAAACCCCGACCAGTTCGATGCCGCGCTGGCAGCTTATGGTCCGCTGCAAGCGGAATTCGAGCGCCTGGGCGGCTATAGTTACGAAACGCGCATCAAAATGGTCTTGAGCGGGCTGGGGTTCGCCGCGTCTGAATACGACATGCCCCTGCCCACCTTGTCCGGCGGACAAAAGACGCGCGCTCTGCTGGCACGGCTGCTGCTGGAAGCGCCCGACCTGCTCATCCTGGACGAACCGACCAACCACCTGGATATCGCGGCGGTCGAATGGCTTGAGAAAACGCTGGCTGCCTACCCGGGCGCCGTGATCGCCGTCAGCCACGACCGCTATTTCATCGACCAGCATGCGACTGTGATCTGGGAGCTCGAGCACGGAAGCATGCAGGTCTTCCGCGGCAATTACAGCGCCTGGCAGCAGCAGCGCGATACCCAGCGCGAAACTTTGCGCCACGAATACTATTGGCAGCAAGAGTTCATCCGCAAAGAGATGGCTTTCATCCGCCGGCACATGGGCAGCCAGCGCACCGCCCAAGCCAAAGGCCGCCTCAAAAAGCTGGAAACCATGCGCAAGCGTGGGCTTATCCTGGAGAGCGGTCCGAAAAACCGGGTACAGATGCGCATCGACATGGGCGCAACGCAACGCAGTGGCGACCAGGTCATCATCGCGCGCGAATTGCAGATCGGCTATGCTGCGGGGAGCCCCCTGCTGACTCTGCCCGATTTGCTGGTGCTGCGCGGCGAGACAGTCGCCATCATCGGTCCCAACGGCATCGGCAAATCGACTCTGCTGAAGACGCTATGTGGCGCGTTGCTGCCGCTGGCGGGCACGGTGCGGCTGGGCGCGCGCGTCAAAGCCGGTTACTTCGCCCAGGCGCACGAAAACCTCGCGGTCAACAACTCGCTGCTGGACGAGCTATTTCGCATCAAGCCCATGCCCAATTCAAAGGCGCGCGACTGGCTTGGGCGCTTTCTGTTTAGCGGCGAAGATGTCTTCCGCCCGGTGTCGTCGCTTTCTGGCGGCGAGCGGGGACGGCTGGCGCTGGCGAAGCTGGCCCTGCAGGGCGCAAACCTGCTGCTGTTGGACGAGCCGACCAACCACCTGGATATCGACAGCCAGGATGTGCTGCAAGCGGTGCTGGCTCGCTTCGGCGGGACGATTTTGCTCGTCAGCCACGACCGTTATCTGATCGACGCCCTGGCCACGCAGGTCTGGGAATTGCTGCCCGGCGAGCTCTGCGTGACCGATGGCGGCTATCAGCAACACCTGCGCGCGCGTCAACATCGTCAGCAGTCGCCCGATGATGCGGGCAGCGTCGAAACCAGCAGCCAGCCCGGCAAGCGCCCAGCCAGCTACAAAAGCAAAGTCAATGGCCTCAACCCCTATGAAGCCAGCATCCGCGCCGAAGAACTGGAAGCGCAAATCAGTGGTCTGGAAACCAGCCTGAGCGAGATCACCAGCCGGTTGGAAGCCGCCAGCCGTTCTGCAGACGCCGACCAGGTGCGAGCGCTGGGCGAAGCCTATACAAATGCCGAAGCGGAATTGACCGCCGCCTTGGACGAATGGGGCAGGCTGGTGGATTGAGGTCGGCTCTGTGTCAAATGCCTCCAATGTGGTAAAAAGACATGCAGCGCGCAGCAGATCCTAAGGCGCAAACAAGGAGCGGCATTTTGGACATCACCTATTATGGCGGGGGCTGCTTTCGCATCGCCGAGCGCGGACAACCCAGCGTCCTGACCGACCCGCATCTGCCCGGCGACCGCCTCGCGGCGCTGCAGCTGAAAGCCGACCTGGTCACGCTCAGCCACGCGGCAGAACCGCAGCAGTTGGCGCATATTCGCGACCGCCAATACACCATCACCGGCGCGGGCGAATACGAAGTCGGCGAGCTCTTCGTGACGGGTTTGCCACTGCACCGCTATGACGAAGCCAGCTCCAGCATCCTGCACAATGTGGCTTGCATCATTGAATATCCCAACGGGCTAACCGTGCTGCATCTGGGCGCGCTGAATGCCCCGCCCGATTTGTCCATCGCCGAGCATTTGGACGAAGTGCACGCATTTATGCTGCCAGTCGGCGGCGAACACTTCAGCGGCGACCAAATGGCCGACTTGATCAGCGCCATCGAGCCGACTTTCGTCATCCCCATGCGCCATGCCTGCCTGTCTGAGGCGGCGTATCCAGAGGCGCTCGAGGGATTTCTGAAAACCATGGGCGCGGGCGAGATTGCCGAGCAGGACAGCCTGCGCCTTTCGGCATCGTCTTTGCCAGAAACAACCCAAATCGCCTTGCTGCGCGTCATCCAGCCCAAGAACTGAACTTGCGCAAAACCGCAGTCGCCCTTTTTGCGTTATAGTTAGCGCAGGCCGCCCACCGAGCGAGGTCGCTGCCATGCGAGACGGCAATATCAAGCTGCTGATGAGCTGGGATATCAAACCTGGCTTGGATCAGGAATACTTTGAATTTGTCATGCGCGAGTGGGTGCCCAGCTCGACCAGGCTCGGTTTGACGCCGATCGAGGCCTGGTACAACATCTATGCCAGCGGCGATATCCCGCGCATCATGGCTGGCGCGCTGGCTGCCGACGAGAACGCCATGCGCGAAATTCTCACCAGCGATGACTGGCACGATCTGCAAGACAAACTGCTGGATTATGTCGAGAACTACAGCCAGAAGATCGTGCGCGTCACCGGCGAATATCAGCTCTGACCAGCATACCCCCACAGTCCCCCGACAGGTCAGGGGGATGCAGAGCGCTGAATGAGTCGCGATCCACATGTGGTCGGTGGCCTGTCGCCGACTCGCCCGATTTAACCCCCTCTCCAATGCGTTGGGGAGGGGGTTTGGGGGTGGAGTCTAGCCACCCATAGCTGCGCGCAGTGTGGCGCAGGCTGGGCAGCCGCCGCCGGGCCGCACGATGGCATAACCACCTTGCGGATCGCCGCCTACATAAGTGGTGGAATCGACATTCCAGATGATCAGCAGGCGTGTGTTTTGGCCGCGCAGGAAGTTGACCGCGCCCGCCAGCCAGTCGGCTTGTTCAGCCACCGATGTGTCCTTGCCCCAGGCGAAGCCACTGGGCAGCGGCGGATAGCCTTCGGGCGAGACATAGCCCAATTCTGTGTAGCACAAGGGCTTGCCCGGGAAGACGCTCCGATACAAACCGGTGATGGCGGGTAGGTAGTAGCTGTAGTGTCCGCTGGGACCGCCGGTGGTGGCAGTTGGCGGCAAGAAGCCGTTGTTCCAGTGCACGCCGACGCAGTCCATATAATTGGCCGCGCCCGCAGCTGCCATCTCGCGGATGTAGCAGTCATCATCGGCGCCATTGGGTGAACAGCCGCCATAAAATCCGGTCGGTGTTGGCGCAGCGCTGATGACCATCGTGCCGGGGCTGCGCGACTTGATTGCGTTATAAGCCGCTGCCAGCATCTGCGTATAGTTTGCGCCGCTGATCTGCCCGGCGGGCCATTCGCGGTCGATGTTGGATTCATTCCAGACTTCAATAGCATTCGCGCCGCGCTCTGCCAAGCCAGCCAGGAAGTTGGCGAAATTCTGATAATACTGCCCGGGGTTGCTGGCCAGCTGATGGTGGTCGCCGATGACGCTCAGCAAGATCTTGAATCCCAAGCCGTGCGCATGGTCGATCCAGGATTGGAAGCCGCCCGCGTCCTGGTTGCCATCCCAGCGCACCTGACGCTTGACCCAGGTCATGCGCGCGTCGCGCATCAAATTGGGATGCGCGAAGGTCAACGCTTGCCCACCCAGCTCGAAGCCGCCCGATACCGACGGTCCAGTCACAGGTGGCGGAGCCGGCGCGCCTTCCTCCGCTGGAGCTGGCGCAGGCGCAGGCGCTGGAGGCGGTTCAGGCGGTCCAGGCACTTGCAGCACTTGTCCGACCTTGATGTCGTCCGGGTCTTCAATGCCATTCAGCCGCGCCAGGTCAAAATAGGTCATGCCATATTGAGCGGCGATCCCCGCCAGCGAGTCGCCCGGCTGCACGGTGTAGGACGAGTAGCTCGGCTGTCCGCTTGGGGCGCCGCCGGCAGGCGCGGCCGCTCCGCCAATCGAGGGCACAATCAGCACTTGGCCCACATGCAGGATATAGGGTTCTGCCAGCCCATTCAACTCGGCCAGGCGTCTGTAGGTGGTGCGATGATTCGCGGCGATCAGCGCCAGAAAATCCCCGCGCTGCACAGTATAGGTGGCATTGCCAGCGGGCGCTGTTGGGGCGGTTGGCGCGCCCGGGCCGCTGGTGCCGGGGATCGTGATCTGGTTGCCGCGATGGATCACCGAGTCCATCGTCATCCCGTTCGCTTGCAGCAGATCAGCCAGATTCACGCCATAGCGCGACGCGATGCTGGAGAGCGTTTCGCCACGCTGGACGATGTGCGATTGCTGTGCCGCGACAGCCGCCGTACCCAGCGAGATCAACACCAACAGGCTCAATAACAAAACGATTAGTCGGCGCATGGTTGCTCCTGTCCCTTGCTTTCGGAATGTTTATGAATTCGGATTGTAGTATACAATCGGCGAATCCGCTTGATAGAATCCATCGCTTTGTCTTTATCCTGCCGCCGGGGATCGCGCGGCTCAATGCCCGATTTCCATGCCTGGGTCGACCACCGGCAGGCGCGCATCCAGGCCCGGCAATGTCCCCGCCAGCCAGGCATAGCGCGGGTCATCGCTGTGGGCGAAATCCCGCGTTGAGCCAGCCAGGAAGTTCAGCGTATAAGTCGTCGTGCCCGGCGCGCTGACCAGCGTGTAATAGCCTTCGGGCATCAAAACCAGGTCGTGCTGTCGCGCCAGCATGGTCGCGTCCCAGCTTTGGTCGGCGGCATACACGCGCTGAATGGCATAGCCGGTTGGACGATCGAACTTGTAGAAGCTAAAACGGCGCAGCTGCGCCTCGAGCACAGTGCCGCGTTCATCTGCGCGGTGCGTGTCATGCTTGTGCGGCGGGATGCTCGACCAGTTGCCGCCCGGCGTGTACAGCTCATAAGCCAGCAGCCTCGATGCAGGGAAGCCGCCGCCGATCAGCCGGCACATCTGCCGCGAGCAATTGCCGCCGCCCAGCATGCGCACTTCTATATCCTGTGGGCTGATCAACCGAGCGGGATTTTCGACTTCGGCTTGCGCCCAGCACGAGGCAAACTCGAAATTGTCGCTCAGCGACTCGATTTCGAATTCGGTATTTGGTGGCAGATAGACGGCATAGGGCAAGCCGCTGAAGACATCCGCGCGCCGTCCGATGTTCTCGAAGTCGCCGCGATTGGTGCGGATTGTGCAGCGTCCGCCCAGCACGACGGCGACATATTCGAAGTTGTCGATGGCGATTTCGAATGTCTTGCCCGTGCCCAGCCGCACCGCAGCGAAGTTGAGCGTGTCCCAGCCAGCGCGCCGCGCATCCAAAGCCGCGAATGCGCCCGTCCGCCCCGTGTCATTGGCGCGGATGTGCAGGCTGTCGGCTGTATAGGTCGTCATCCGTTCCTTTCCCAGGTTGCCGCGTCCGCCGCGCCTTTAGGTGACCAGGCCGCGGGTCACGCGCATGAACATCTGCTCCAGGTCTTTTTCTTCTTCGTTGAATCCCAGCAGCGCCACGCCGCCTGCAAAGAGATGCTGACTAAAAGCGCCCAGCTCTTCATCGCTGCCGGCGAAATCGACCCGCACTCGCGACCGGCCATTGCGCGGGGTGATGGTCTCTGCTGTCACCACCTGCGCCATGCCACTCGCCAGCGAAAGCGCCTGTTCGGCTGCGGTGTTGTCCATGACGGTGATGATGATTTCACGATGCGCCATCAGTTGCTGCCGCAGCTGGTCGATGCTGCCCTGCATGATGATCTCGCCGGCCTCGATGATGCCGATATGCGAACAGACATCTTCCACATCAGCCAGGATATGCGACGAGAAGAAAATCGTCTTGCCCATATTCGCCAGCTCGCCCAGCAGCTCGCGGATTTCCACGCGCGCTCGCGGGTCCAAGCCCGAGGCTGGCTCGTCCAGGACCAGCACTTGCGGGTCGTGCGCCAGCGTGCGCGCCAGCGACAAACGCTGCTTCATGCCGCGGCTGAGCTTGTCGACCATGTCCTCGCGCCGATGCTGCAAGTCGACCAGTTCCAGCAGGTCGGCCACCAGATTCTTGCGCTTCTTTTCGGGGATGTCATAACAAGCGGCGAAGAAATCGAGATATTCCCAGACGCGCAGGTCTTCGTAAACTCCGAATTCATCGGGCATATAGCCGATGGCGCGGCGAACTTCGCGGCGGTCTTCGCGCACCGAATGTCCAGCCACCCAGGCTTCTCCATCCGATGGGCGCGTCAAGGTGGTCAAAATACGCATGGTGGTGGTTTTGCCAGCGCCGTTGGGACCAACAAAGCCATAGATCGAGCCAGCCGGCACCTCCAGCGAAATACCGCGCAGAGCGTGAAAAGCGCCGAATGACTTGTGCAGCCCGTTCGTCCTGATGATCACATCCATCGCCGCTCCTCTAATATCGCCCGGTCTGGGCGATGCGAATATCTCGCACGCGCACAGTGCCCATGCCGCCGGCATGCTGCAAGCGCAGACGCAGCGCTTGATCCCGTCCCAGGTAGGGCGCAGGTTCTGCCAGCTCCAGCGCATTGCCATCGCGATAGCCAAAGACATCGTATTCGCCGCGCGCCCAGTTGTACAAGCCTATATCCAGCGATTGTGTGAAGCCGCCGCCGCGATCGACTTCGACCTGCATATGTTCCACCTTTGTCATGGCCAGACCGGGCAACGGCTGAAAAAGGAAGGTGACCGCGCCTTCTTCGTACATGCTGAAGTTGTCTGTGCCATTGTCGGTCAAGCCCTGCCGGTCCAGCGCCATCCAACTGAAGTGCTCGGTTGTCAGGGTGGCGCGCCGCTCGGGCAGCGTGATATCGACTGCCAGCTCGATGATGTAGAGCGTGGTATCGACCGAGCTCCAGGCCGCGCCTTCGATCTCCAGGTCGCGCGTCCAGGCATCGCTCCAGCCCAACAGATACAGACCCGTGCCCCGCGCCGTAGACGCAAATTCATCGCGCATGAAGCTGGCCAGGAAAGATTGTTCGCGCGCCAACTGCCGATCTTGCAGCGACTCTGCGCTGTAAAAAGCCCGCGTGCGCAGGTAGCGCGAGCCCTGCAAGTCTTTGATGCTGATGTTGCGGTCGCTGCCAGTGAAAGGCGACTGCTCGCCATAGAGTGCCGAGATATTCAGCTCCAGCGAATTGGGCTGGGCGGGTCGGTCGGCCAGGTCGGCGCGCAGCTCGTCACGCCCCAGCGGCACGATATCGCCCGGCGCAAAATCACCCTCCAGCGCCTGAGAAATGCCCGCGCCAACGATCACGGCATCGCGCAGGGTGACCTGGCTGCGATTGCTGATCGCGCCCTGGAAAGCCGGCAGCATACGCCCGCTCTCGGCGATTTCGTATGACAGCGTGAAGCTGCCGCCGATATCGGGCTTGGCGACTTGCCCGCTGGCGCTGAAATTGGCGAAGATGCCGCCGTCGATTGTGAATTCATCGGCGCTGAATCGCGAGCCTTGGGCGATCTCGGTTGAGGTCTGGATGGTGTTGCTGGCGAAGATGCTGGTGGGCGCTGTCGCCCCGGCCACCGCCAAAAAGCTGCCTTCGGGCAGGCTCAATGAATAGGTGGCGCGCCGCGGCGAAAGCAGGCCGATAAACTGCCGCAGCCGGGCTTCATCGCGGTCGTCGTAAGCCTCTACAACTGTCAGACGGCTGACGATGACTTCTGCGCCGCGCAGGTTGAAGCCGACAGTCCAGGCGACCAGCGTGAAACTGACGATGACCAGCGGGATGGTCAGCCAGCCCCAGCCCGGACGCCGCAGCCGCGCCAGCAGCGCATAATTCAGCGGTCCGATCAAAATGACATACAGACCCAGGAACAGGCAGAGCGTTTGCAGGGGCGGCAGCAAGTCCACGCCGGGCAGGTTGGCGACAGCTTCTGCGCCCCAGGTCGACTGTGTGAAGTTGTTGCGCCAAGATGGCTGTGGCGAGCGGGTCAGCAGCAATTTGCGCCACAATTCGTTCAAGCCATCCCAGCGGGCCAGCGGCGCAAGGGTCGGGTCTGCCGCCAGAAAATCGACCAGGCCAGCGCCCAGTTCGCGGCGGATCAGCAGGGGAATGCCAGCTTGTTCGACCAGCACGGTCGCGCCCTCCGCCAGTTGCCCGCGCGCGATGATGGCGGGGCCTCGCAGTTCGCTGTGGTTGTCGCCGGCGTATCGCGCCAGTTCGCTCAGATCATCAATAGATTGCGCTTCTTGCGGCAGCAGAGGCAATATGTCACTCAGCGCGCTGGCGGTTGCTGCTGCGCTGGGTCCGCCGCCCACCAGCAGATGTCCGCCGTCGGCCACCCATTGCTTGATAGCTTCCCGCTGTCCAGGCGACATGTTCTCGCTGTCGATATTCAGCAGCATCAACATATCCAGCGATGCCAGCGACTGCGCGCGCTCGGGCAGGTTGGGGGCGCTCCAAATGGCTTGCTCTGCGCGGTAGCCACCGATGTGCACGCCCGTCAAGCTGGGCGCGATCGTGTTGGCGCCGGTTACAACGGCATACAACTGGTCGCCGCGCTGCAAGTCAAAAAGGGGCGCATCGCGGGATGCTCGCACGCCACCGTCCTCGTCGATCAGCTCGACACGGATCTGGTCGGGATAAGTGCGCGCCTGGATGTTGAGCGTGGCGGTTTTCTGCGCGCCGCCGGGCAGCTCGACCGGCGTGCTGAAAGCGTTTCCCACGACAGTGCCAGAAGTCTCGGGGCGCACCACCAGCCGTCCGCGCAGCGACTCGCCATTGTTGGTCATGGCGACTCGCAGCGGCGTCCAGTCGTCGGGACGAAAATAGCCGTTGAAGCCAACGTCAATCGTCAACTCGACAACATCGCGGAAGTTGTCTTGCGCAGCGGCCGGCTGCATCAGCAGCGTGCCAATAAGCAATATGGCGATGCCCAAAAGCCGCGCCATGGCTGTCCCCGCAGTTTGGCAGATACAGGCTGCATTGTAGCACGGGCTTGGGCGAGCGTTACCCTCGGCGTATATCTGCCGCTGGCGGAGATTGCGCTATAATCGCGGTCATAAATCCGCGACACAGCCGAAAAGGAGCGCCTCCCATGCCCTACCAAGCCGCGCAATCGCGCTACGACTCCATTGCCTATCGCCGCAGTGGCAAGAGCGGTCTGCTGCTGCCCGCCATTTCCCTGGGAATCTGGTGGAACTTCGGCGGCAGCGACCTGCTGGAAAATTCGCGCGATATGCTGCGCACCGCCTTTGATCTGGGCGTCACCCACATCGATATCGCCAACAATTATGGTCCGCCGCCCGGCAGCGCCGAAGATACTTTTGGCGCGATCTATCGCCAGGATCTGGCACCCTACCGCGATGAGCTGATCGTCTCCAACAAAGCCGGCTATCGCATGTGGCCCGGACCCTACGGCGAGTGGGGCTCGCGCAAATACCTGATCGCCAGCTGCGACCAGAGCCTCAAACGCACTGGGCTGGATTACTTCGATATCTTTTACAGCCACCGACCCGACCCCGATACGCCGCTGGAAGAGACCATGTCGGCGCTGGACTATATCGTGCGCAGCGGCCGCGCCCTCTACGCCGGCATCTCCAGCTATCGCCCCGAAATGACCAAGCAGGCTGTCGATATCCTGCGGGAACTGGGCACGCCCTGCCTGATCCATCAGCCGCGCTACAACATGTTCGACCGCTGGATCGAGGACGGCTTGCTGGATGTGCTGGGGCAAGAGGGCGTCGGCTGCATCTGCTTCTCGCCGCTGGATCAAGGCATCCTGACCAACAAGTACATCGACGCCGTGCCGAGCGATTCCCGCGCCATCAAAAATCAGTGGAGCGACAATTTGTCGGCTGCCAAACTCGACAAAGTGCGCGCATTGAACGCAATCGCCCTGGAACGCGGACAGACGATGGCGCAACTGGCGCTGGCCTGGACGCTGCGCCACCCGCAGATGACATCGGCTTTGATCGGCGCGAGCAAATCAGCGCAGATCGTGGATGCTGTGGGCGCGCTGGACAATCTCGACTTCAGCGACGAGGAACTGGCGCGGATAGAAGCTATCCTCGGCGGCTAGATGTCGCTGCTGGTCATCGATCTGGGCAGTTCTTCGGCGCGGGCGCTGCTCTTTGATGACAATGCGCGTTTGCTGCCCGGCGCTGTCGTCAGCCGGACGCACGATTTCGCCAGCGACCATCATGGCCGCTCGACTGCCGATGCCGAGAGGCTGCGCGCGCTGGTGGAAGGCTGCCTTGACGAGATCTTGCAGCATCCGTCCGCCGATGACATCCGCGCGGTGGGCATGGCTTGCTTCGTCGGCAACTGGCTGGGCATGGCTGCCGATGGGCTGGCTTGCACGCCACTGTTCACTTATGCCGATACGCGCAGCCACGAGCAGATCCCGCAGTTGCTGGAGAAGCTGAATGGCGATGCCGGCGCATATCATCAAGCGACCGGCTGCCGGCTGCATACCGCCTACTTGCCCGCGCAATACAACTGGCTGTGCCGCCACCAGCCCGCAGCCGCCGCGCGAATCCAGCGCATCAGCGATTTTGGAAGCTACTTGTATGCGCGCTGGTTCGGGCGCGACATGCCCACGAGTTTGTCCATCGCCAGTTGGATGGGGCTGCTGGAAGGCGAAACTTGTCAATGGCATGCCGACTATGCGCGACGGCTGTGTGGCGCTGGAATGCTGCCGAGCTTGCCGGCGCTGGCCGATTATGACGCTGCGCAGAGCGGCTTGACAGATGCTTATGCGCGGCGCTGGAAAAGCCTGCGCGATGCGCCTTTCTTCCTGGCTGTGGGCGATGGCGCGGCTGCCAATGTCGGTTCGGGCGCGGTGGATGCGCGGCATATTGCCCTGACCATCGGCACAACGGCGGCATTGCGCGCAGTGAAAGCTGTGCCGCGCGTGCCGGCTGGCTTGTGGCGTTACCTGGTGAGCGCGGATATGCTGCTTGTGGGCGGCGCAACCAGCGAAGGCGGCAATGTCTACCAATGGCTTTGGCGCGATTTGCTGCGCGAGACAGCTGATCTGGACGCCCGGCTGCTTGCTCGTTCGCCCGCGGTCCATGGCCTGGTCGTGCTGCCGCTGCTGACGGGAGAGCGCGCCCCGGGCTGGCAAACCGATGCCAGCGGCACCATCCATGGCCTGCGCCGCAGCACCAACCGGCTCGACCTCTTGCAAGCGCATCTGGAAGCGGTGGCGCTGCGCCTGTCGCTCATCTATCAGCAACTGGCAGCGCCCGAAGCGCGTGTGCTGGCGGGAGGCGGCGCGCTGAATGCCTCGAAAGCCTGGTCGCAAATGCTGGCGGACGCGTTTGCTTGCCCCATCTCGCTGCTGGCAGAGCGCGAAGTTACGGCGCGTGGCGTAGCGCTGATGATGCGGCGCAGCCTGGATGGGCTGGCGCTGGATGCCGAGCCGCCGCGAATCAGCCGCACTTTTCAGCCCGAACCGGCGCGAGTCGAGACGATGCGTGCCGCGCCGAACGCCAATCCGAGCTGTATCGGCGCTTGTATGGGTGATGCGTCATGGCGTACGACATCATGAACTGGCGGTAGAACCCCTCGCCCAGCCCCTCCTCGACCCCTCCCCCAGCCCCTCCCCGACGAGTCAGGGAGGGTAGCCGACCCCTGCCTCCCCCTGACCTGTCGGGGGGACTTGCACTTCCCCCTGACCTGTCGGGGGGACTGAAGGGGGTTGCACTTCCCCCTGACCTGTCGGGGGGACTGAGGGGGGTTGCACTTCCCCCTGACCTGTCGGGGGGACTGAGGGGGGTTGCACTTCCCCCTGACCCGTCGGGGGGACTGAGGGGGGTTGCACTTCCCCCTGACCTGTCGGGGGGACTGAAGGGGGTTGCACTTCCCCCTGACCTGTCGGGGGGACTGAGGGGGGTTGCACTTCCCCTTGACCCGTCGGGGGGACTGAGGGGGGTTGCACTTCCCCCTGACCTGTCGGGGGGACTGAGGGGGGGGGGGGGGGGGGGGTTACTCCTCCAGCAACTCCGCATAACGCGCGATATCTGCGTCCGAGTCGTTGCAGCCGCAGATCAAAAGCGCCAGATGGGCATCCGCGGGCAGACGCTCTATGATTTGGGTAGCCGCCGCCAGGGTGCTGGTCGCCGCCAACTCCGGGCGCAGGTCTTCGTGCTGGATAAACCACTGCTGCGCGGCGATCATCTCCAGGTCGCTGACCAGGACAAGGTCTTCCAGATGCGCCTGACACAAGTCCAGCGCCGCCTGCCCGACGAATGGTCCGCCCAGCGTGGCGGAAAGCGAGCCGGGCACGATATTGACGATCTCCCCCGCCGCCAGCGCCCGCTGCATGGTCGGCGCTTTGACCGGTTCGACGCCCCAGACGCGCGCCGCTGGCATCTGCGCCTTGATTGCCGAGATGACGCCCGCGATCAGCCCGCCGCCGCCGATACTGACGATGATATCGGTCAAGCCCGGACGATCATGCATGATCTCCAGCGCCACGATGCCATTGCCCGCCATTTGTTCGCGGTTGTCAAAAGGATGCAAGGCGCTCCGTCCAGCCGCCGCCAGCTCATCGGCGCGCGCAAAAGCCGCCACCGCATCGGGCAGCAGCTCGACTTCTGCGCCGTAGTCGCGTGTGGCAGCGATGGAGCCCTCTGGCGCATTTTGCGGCATGCATACGGTGGCATCGACACCCAGCACGCCGCTGCAATAGGCGACTGCCCGCGCAAAGTTGCCGCCGCTCACGGCAACGACACCGCGCTCCAGCGCAGCATCGCCCAGCGCCAGCATCTGATGAAATGCCCCGCGCGTCTTAAATGAGCCGCTGTGCTGGAGCATCTCCAGTTTCAGCGAAACCTGGCAGCCCAGCCGCTGGCTCAAGGCGGGCGAATCGCGCTGCGGCGTGCGGATGGTATAAGGAGCGGCCACCTCGGCGGCGGCGCGGATATTTTCCAATGTGATCATGCGGTCAACTCGTGGATAGGCTGGCGAAAAAACAAGTGGCTAACGGAAGCGCAGGGGCTGGGCGCGCTCGATGCATCGGCTGTCTGGCTCGATCAGCGGCTGGCTGATGAATGCGACAGCGATATTGACGGCGCAATCATCGGAGCGCAGCACCGCGTGGGCCACATGTGGCAATACATAGCTGTACGCGCTGGAAAGCGTCCTGGCTGCAATATCCGCATATTCCGGCGGCGTGATCGGGTCAAAGTTGCCCGAAAGCAGCAGCGCCGGCACATCGCTGTGCACAGCCTGGTTGACGCTGTCTGGTCTCGCCGCGACGCCCCATAGCTCGCAAAGCTGCGGCAAGGTCGCCTGGCCTTCGACCGGATAGGCCAGGAATCCGCGCAGATGGGGATGCGCCGCCACCAGTCCTGCATAATCGCGCTGCGCCGAGCCATATTCTTCCTGGCATTGCACGGTGTAGTGCATGCCCAGGCTGAGCGTGGCCATCGATTGTTCAAACAGCGCGCCCATGGGAGCGATCGAGCGCGTCCGCCCATCCGCCAACTCAAACACCAGCTTGGGAATCAGCCGAATGGCATCGACCTCGTAGAGCCAGCTGAAAACCCAGTCATAGAGCCGATAGCCGCTGATTTCGATGGTCAGGCGGCGCGAGTCGGGCGGCTGATATTCAGCCAGCATCGGCATATCGTTGAGCTGGGCATACAAGTGATAAAACACAGCGCGCAGGTTGGGATAGCGGGCGTTGCAGCCGGGCGAGGCGCGGCAGGCCTCAAAGAGCAGACCCAGCGCGCGCTCGCCGCTATAATAGGCATCCATGAAAATATCGACTTGCGGCGGATAGACCGAATCCAGGATGACGCTGCGCAGGAATTGCGGATAGTCGCGCATCATCGCCAGCGCCAGCCGCGTGCCATACGAGACGCCCACCAGATTCCAGCGCTCATAACCCAGCGCCAGCAGCACATTGACCACATCGCGGGCGTTGTTCGCGCTGTGAAAAGCAGCGAATTGCACACCCTGCTGTGACAGCCGCCGCTGACAATCGCCCAGGATCTCCAGCAGCAGCTCGGCGTGTTCTTCGTGCGAACTTTCCAGGATGTCGCCGAGTCGGAAGAGCGCTTCGCGGCAATACAGCGGCGGATTGGACAAGCCGGTGCCGCGCTGGTCGATGATGATGATATCGCGCTCGGCGGCGAAAGCGTGCAGGTATTTTTCATAGCTGACGGGCAAGAGATGCGTGCCGCTGCTGCCCGGTCCGCCAACCAGGTAGACCAAGGGATCGGGATTGTCGCCGCGGCTGTGAATCTGCGTGTAATAGATCTCGACGCGCCCGCTTGAGGGATCTGCATAATCCTGCGGCAGGGTTACATATCCGCAGCTGGCGACTGTGTCTGGTGGCTGGGCAGCGCAATCCGCCGATTCGATTGTGGCTTGCGCGCCGACGATCGACTGTGTCAGCAGCAGCGCGATGAAGCAAAGCTTGCGCAGCATAGGCGGCCTCGCAGGTTCTCATTGCAAGTAAAGCATACTATTGTTTGACTGCCAAATTGAGCGCCGCATATTCAGACCGCGCAGCGTCCATTCATCCCGTATAATTCGCCCATGCGCAGACTCATCTCCTTGTTATGTTTCGCCGCCGCCTTGTTTGGGCTGGATTTGCATTTTCGCGGGCTGGCCTGGCAATTCATCTGGTCGCAGACTGGCGAAGAAACGCCGCTCGCCCAGATGCGCGGTCTGGTGGAAGTCGCTGGCAACCTGCTCCGTCATCCGCTGGATATCGACCCGCTCGCCGCCATCGATCACAAAGCCGATGTGCCTTATGGCGTCAATACTTTCTTGCAGCAAGAGGTCGAGGCCGACAAGATCGAAGCCATGCTGCGGATGATTCACGCGGCTGGTTTTCGCTGGCTGCGGCAAGAATTCCCCTGGGAAGACATCGAAACCGACGGGCGCGGACAATTCACCGACAGCCGCCTCGACCGCGATGGCGATGGCGCGCGCGATACGATCGACGCCTGGCTGAAATATGACCAGATTGTCGATCTGAGCGAGCGGCATGGCTTGCGCTTGCTGGTGCGCTTGAGCAATCCGCCCCGCTGGTCGCGCGCAAATCCGGACGAAAATGACTTTGCCCCGCCCGACGATTTTCAGGATTTTGTCAATTATGCCGTGGCTGTCGCCGAGCGGTATCGCGGGCGCATCACGCATTATCAAATCTGGAACGAACCCAATATCTATCCCGAATGGGGCGACAAACCGGTCGACGCCGCGGGCTATGCCGACATGCTCTGCCGCACTTATGCCGCGCTCAAGGCGGTCGATGCGCAAATCGTTGTCGTCAGCGGCGCAATCGCCCAGACAATCGCCCTGGACGGCTATTGGGGCATGAGCGACCTGGTCTACCTGCAAGCGCTTTATGATCATGGCGCGGGCGGATGCTTTGATGCGCTTTCGGCGCAGGGCTATGGCTTGCGCAGCGGACCCGCCGACCAGCGTCTGCGCGCGACTTCTGTCAATGTCGCCCGTCATACCTATTATCGCGACATCATGGTGCGCAATGGCGATGCGCACAAGCCGATCTGGCTGAGCGAAGTGGCTTGGAACGCCACGCTGGATGCCGACTTGCCGCCCGAGCAGATCGTCGGCTATGCGAACTACGGCAATGTAACGCAGCAGCAAGCCGCCCAATACATGCCCCTGTTCTATGAGCGCGTCCAGCGAGACTGGACCTGGGTGGGCAATACCATGTACTGGTTCTTCACCCGCCCCGATCCTTTTGAAGCCGGGCAAGCCTTTTATTACTTCCGCATGGTCGAGCCGGATTATCAGCCCGACAAACCGACATTCACGCCGCTGCCCATTTATGACAGCGTATCGGATTACATCAACGGACAGACTCCGACTCTATATCGCGGCACGCATCAAGCCGAAACCTGGCAGATCGGCTCGGGCGAAGCAGTGCCTGACGAAACAGCGCGCTTTGGGCGGGCGCAGGCTTTCGCGGACGGAGTTGCATTCCGCGCGCATGGCACGGCGCTGACGATACGCTGGCGAGATGTGGATTCGGCGCAGTGGCGAGTCAGCCGCATTCAGCTGTCGGACGGGCTGGCGCAGAGTCGGCAGGTTGACTTCGGTGAAGGTCCGCTGGTGGTGGACGAGATCGTCGTCTATGACCGCGGCGAGTCACGGCTGCTGGCATGGCTGGCGCTGGCGCTGGCGCTCGGGCTGGTCACGCTAGGGGCGCTGGCAGTTGGCCTCCGCGGACGGGCGGCATGACGCGGGCGCGAACGGGCGACCTGGCAGATCTCCCCTGCGCCGGTCCTGGTTGCGCATGAATCGCGTGAGGCAGCTTGTGCCCTTGCTGATGCTGGCGCTGCTGATGCTGGCGGCGGCAGTGCGCTTTCACCGGCTGGATGCGCAGTCGCTCTGGTATGACGAAGGCATAACGGCCGCCCATACCGCGCGCAGCCTGCCTGAGTTGATCCCGCTGCTGCAAGTCAATGTGCATACGCCCGCTTATTTTGTGCTGCTGGCCGGTTGGACAGATGTGGCTGGCAATTCCGAGTTTGCTTTGCGTCTGCCCTCGGCGCTGTTCAGCATCCTCAGCGTAGCTTTGGCCTACGCGCTGGGCGTTCGGCTCTATGGCTCGCTTGCGGGCGTGGCGGCGGCGGCTCTGATGGCGCTCAACAGCTTCAGCATCGGCTATGCCCAGGAAGCGCGCATGTACGCCATGCTCACGGCAATCGCTGGCATAAGCATGCTTCTCTTCATCCGTATGCTGGGTGGGCGGGGCAGGCGGTGGCGGACCGTCGTGGCTTTTGGCTTGGTCAATGCGCTGGGCATGTACACGCAGGTGGTCTTCGCGCTGGTCATGCTCGGGCAAGCGCTGGCGAGCGGGCTGTGGCTGCTTGAGTCGCTGCTGCGATTACCCCCCTCAGTCCCCCCGACTGGTCAGGGGGAGGCATCACCCCCCTCAGTCCCCCCGACTGGTCAGGGGGAGGCAAGCCTTGGCTACCCTCTCCGTCCTGACGGGGAGAGGCTGGGGGAGGGGTTGCCCCCGATGCACGCAAGATCCGACACCCCTGACGCGCGAGCCGTTTGGCGAGTTGTCATTGATTATGCGCTGGCGAATTGCCTGGCTGCGCTGCTTTTTTTGCCCTGGCTGCCGCACTCTTTGCAGCAAGTTTTTTCGAGACCCAACCGCGCGCAGGCAGTCGCGCCGGACGAAGTCCTGCAACTGATTGCGGGGCACTTCGCTTTTGGCAGCAATCATGCGCATGACATGGGCTTGGCGTGGATCGCGATCCTCATGCTGCTGGCTGCGGGCATCGTGCCCATGCGCGGGCGCGGCTGGTGGCGCTGGCTGCTGCCCGTGGCCTGGCTGCTTGTGTCGGTCGTTCCCTATGTGGCTTTGGAACTGACGACGCGCTACCTGCGCTTTCTGCTGCCGGCGCAGATGGCTTTCGCGCTGCTGCTGGGGCGGGGCGCGTTGATCTTGTGGCAGGGCGAAAGGCGCATCCCGCAGCTGTTGTCGCGGACAGTCGCATTGGCGGCGGTTGGCGCGGTTCTGCTGACCATGCTGGCGGGGTTGCCGACCTTTTATCATCACAGCGACTTCCAGCGCGACGACATGCGCGGGCTGGTGGCGGACATGGAGTCGGAATTGCGGGCGGGCGATGCCGTCATTTTCAGCGCGCCCGGCTTGGTCGACTTGCTCAGCTACTATTACCGCAGCGAGATCCCCGCCTATGCCTTACCCAGCACGCGGGATGATGCGCAAATCCGCGCCGAGACGCTGGACATCATCGCCGCGCATGACCGCCTGCATGTAATCTTGTATGGCGCTCGCGAGCAAGACCCGCGCCAGGTGGTAGAAGACACGCTGAACCGCCAAGCCTTCGAAATCAGCGACCAGTGGGTGGGCGACCTGCGCTACCTGCGCTATGCGAGTTCTGCTGCGCTGGGCGAGACAATCGCGGCGGGCTGGTTATTTGGCGGCGAGATTGTGCTGGAGTCTTATGCCACGAACGCAGATTCTGTGATCGCTGGCGGCTTGCTGCTGGCGCGGCTGGACTGGCGGACGCGGCAGGCGATCGACAAACGCTATGCCGTGGCCCTGCAGCTGCTGGATGCGGCGGGCGTTTTGGTGGCGCAGCGCGACAGCGAACCAGTCGGCGGCGCAGAACCCACAATCGGCTGGCAGACCGGCGCACAGCTTGTCGATCAACACGCCCTGCAGATCCCGTCAGACTTGCCCGCTGGAGATTATCGGCTGATTTTGAGCCTTTACGACGCGGCCGACCCCTTCGCTCGGCTGCCGGTGGAAGACTCCGATCATATCGAGTTGAGCGAGATCAGCGTGGGTCAATCGCGTTCATAGACCAATTCGCCCGCCACATAAGTCGCCGCCACCGCCCGGTCATCGGCGCAGATCAGCAGCGCAAAGAGCAGCTCGTCCAGCGTATCGGCCACATCCGCCCGCAGCCGCAGCAATGGCGTCGCCCGCGGATCCAGCACGACGACATCCGCCGCGTAGCCCGCTTGCAGGCTGCCGACCTCTCCAGAGATTCCCAGCGATTCCGCGCCCCCCAATGTCGCCAGGTAATAACACTGCGCCGCCGTGAGGCTGATGCCGCGCAGCTGCGCCATCTGATAAGCCGCGCTCATCGTCTTCAACATGGAGAAGCTGGTGCCGCCGCCGACATCTGTCCCCAAGCCAACAGTGACCGGACGCGCCGCATCCCGCACTCGCGCCATATCAAAGAGGCCGCTGCCGATGAAAAAGTTGGATGTCGGACAATGCGCGATTTTGGTGCCTGTTGCATGGAAGCGGCGCAATTCGTCCTCGCTCAAGTGGATGCCGTGCCCATAGATCGTCCGCGAGTCCAGCAGTCCGTAATGCGCATAGATATCGGTGTAATTGGCGCGCTCGGGGAAGAGTTGTTTTGCCCGTGCCACCTCGGCGCGATTTTCTGAAATATGCGATTGCAGGCGCACATCGCTGTGCTCGCGCAGCAAAGCGCCGGCAAGCTCCAACTGCTCGCGGCTGCTGGTGAGGGCAAAGCGCGGAGTCACTGTGTAGAGGCAGCGTCCCCGTCCGTGCCAGCGCTCGATCAGGGCTTTGGAGTCGTCATAGCTGGCTTGCGCGGTGTCCAGCAGGTTTTCGGGGGCGTGGCGGTCCATCATTATTTTGCCAGCCAGCAGCTGCATGTCGATGCGTCCGGCGCTTTCGAAAATGGCATCGACCGAGCCGGGCGCGGATGTGCAGAAGACCGATGCCGCGGTCGTGCCATTGCGCAGCAGCTCCGCCACGAAGAAATCGGCGATGCGCCGGGCATGCGCGGGATCGCGGAATCTGGCTTCGGCGGGGAAGGTGTATTTTTGCAGCCACTCCAGCAGCTGCGTCCCAAAAGAGCCGATGATCTCGACTTGCGGATAATGGATGTGGGCGTCGATGAAACCCGGCAGCAAAAGCGCGTCGGGATAATGTCGCAGTTCTGTGTCGCGCGTGAGCTGACCGCGCAGGTTCGCATAATCGCCGACCGCCTCGATCTTGCCAGCGCGGATGATGATCAAGCCGTCTTCGCAGCTGAAGACGCAATCGGACTGCGCCTGCAAGAAGGGGTCGTCTGTCAGCGAATAAACTCTGCCGCGCAGTGCGATTTGGCTCAAGCTGTGCCTCGCTGTTATAACCCGCGAAGTCAATCCAGGCGCGTGCTGCTTACCGGTTCCCAGCCGCCGCTCTTCCAGGAGCGAATCATGGCAGCATGCACATCCGCCACGGCCAGGGCGTCGGCCAGGCTGGGCGCGCAGGGCTGTCCAGAAGCCACCGCTTTCAAAAATTGATAGGCTTCGATCACTTTCATATCTTCATAGCCGAGGCCGCTGCCATCGCCAGGATTGAAATTGCCATGATAAGGATACTGGTCGCCGCCCACCAGCCGCATATAACCATCGTGGCTGCCATCATCGCCGGGCAAGTATAGCTGCAGCTCGTTCATGCGCTCAAAGTCCCAGCTTATCGCGCCTTTCGTGCCATTTAGCTCGAATCCGAATTGATTCTTCGGTCCAAATATCGTGCGCGAGGCTTCCAGCATGCCGCGCGCTCCATTTTTGAATTCGACCAGCGCGCCGACATAATCTTCGTTGCTGACCGGCCCCTTGGGGTCATCGGGCGCGCCACGAGAATAATGCGTGCCCCTGCCCGGCGCTGGCAGCGGTCGTTCGGCGATGAAAGTATGCGCATTGCCGACCAGGCGGCCCACGCCTCCGCACAGGTACAGCGCCATATCGGTCACATGCGCCATGATGTCGCCCAGCGCGCCATAGCCAGAGACAGCCTCGTCAAAGCGCCAGGACAGCAAGCCCAGCGGGTCGCTGCCATACATGCTGAAGAAGCGTCCGCGATAATGCTGGATCTCGCCGATTGCGCCTTGCTGGATGAGCTCCCGCGCGTGCATCACCAGCGGCGCCCAGCGATAATTGAAGCCGACGAAGCTGCGTATGCCCGCTTGCCGCGCCAGCGACTCGATCCGGGCTGTTTCCTGTGGAGTCCGCCCGACCGGCTTCTCGCAGAAGATGTGCTTGCCCGCTGCTGCCGCCGCCGCCACGATGGGCAAGTGCAGGTGATTGGGCGTGGCGATATTGACGATGTCCACCGCCGGATCGGCAATGACAGCTTGCCAGTCGCCGGCAGACCGCTCAAAGCCCAGCAGATCGCGCGCCGCTTCGGCACGGTCTGCCACATTGTCGGAGCAGATGACCAGCCGCGCCGCCACGCCGCCAGCCGGGAAGCGCTGCCTCACCAGGCTGTAGGAACGGGCGTGCACCTGGCCCATCCAGCCCATGCCGATGATGCCGATGCCCAGCGTCGTCATTTGGCTGCTCTCCCGGTCATTTGCTTTCCAGCGGCTCGATATGATTGCTGAAGCGCGAACGCGGATTCTCGCAATAGAGCCAGGCGCGCGTTTTGCTCATCAAGGTGACGCTGACGCGCTGATAGGCATCGCCTTCGTAGGCGTCCAGGAGCGTCAGTTCTTCGTGCGTTACTTCGTAGAGACGGCCCGAGACGGTCGAGCCAGGTTTGGGCTGTACGATTGTATAGTCATCGTGGATGCCGCGCAGACGCGACAGCCTATAGCCACGCAGCGTATCGGGCTCGCCATCGCCCAGCAGCCGACCCAACAGCCGTTCCTGGGTGGCTGGGTTGCACAAAGTGCCATAGGCAAAGAGCTTTTCCATGCGCCAGCCCTGCTCAGTCGTGTACGGCAGGGAATTCGGACTCGTAAACGATGGCAAACTTGCCTTTGCGTTGCTTGTGTTCTTCCACACGAACCGGACTGTTTTGCCGATTGAAATGCTGCTCCAGGAGTTCAAATACTTCGGTCTTGTATTTGGTATCCGGATTATCCCGCAGATGGCCGCCCTTTGTCTCAAAGATATTGAGGCTTATATCGCCAAACGCGACGAAGTCAGGGTAAATCCGTTCACGCCGCCACCCCAGCACATAGTATTCTCGCTGATTCCTGTGCCACCATTGAAGCGGTTGCTTTTCCAGATGAAACGCGAAATTTTCTTCCAAGTCCGAGTCGAATTGTTTCTCGAAAACCTTATCGAAAAGGCTCATTTGCACTGGTTCGCCATAGCGTGTTAAGAGCTTGTCGTCTTCAGAAACGCGAAGTGGCAACTTGGGAGGCAGTCTATGAATCGGCTCGGTGTATAGATCAAATTGGATCAGACCGCCTTTGAGTTTCTTCTCGAAGATCGCTTTGGACAAGCGGTCGCACTCTGAGCGCAAATGTGTCTTCAACTGCTCGGCATAACCAGCGCGATTATCAAATATGTCCTCTTCCGAGCGGCCGGTTTCCTTTAACCTATCAAATAGTTCAAATACGAATTGAGCCGCCCGCCAGGGGTTAGGCACGACATCAGAAAGCCGTCGCGTAAACCAGGATACGCGCAGCGTCTTGTCAATTTCCAATTCTTCCTTAGCGGAGTACAAGGGGCTTTCCTGATCGACATCAACCTCCGCTTGGTGCATGTACGGCGGATCGTGCAAATAGTTTTGGACTGACGGCAGACAAACTTCATTCCAATCGACTTCCGCCAGAATGTCTTGCAGATGATCCAGTTTCCGCCAACCATTGCGGTCCCGGTGCAGCACTTTCGGAATCTTGATGTCTACTCCTCTAAATGGCTCTCGCCGCGGAATACAGATCTTGCGCCGAGTGGGGTCGTCGCCTTCCACCGTTTCGACTTGATCCATCAAGCCGGTAAGACCTTCGTCTTGCAGGCCCTGTTTCACCTGCTCTACCGCTCGAAGCACATCAAGATTCCAGCAATAAACATAGCTGCGATCCAATTCCTCGACCCCTGTAAGCCGAGCATGAGGCTGGCGCAAGATACGTCCCACCAATTGCGTCAGGGCAGTTTGCGAGCGCGTGTTGTCGAGTAGGACGAGCAAGTAGGCAAAGGGACAATCCCAGCCTTCCATCAATGCCGCTTTGGTGATGATCCAGCGAACCGCGCTCGTTTCAGATAATAGATCTTCGTTCTTCAATTCATCATCATAGGACGATTTGACACGAATAGCCTCTCGCGGAACGCCCATGTTTTGCATCAGATAATCACGGACATCGTACGCGTGAACACGGGTTCCATCTCGCTGGTCGCGCCCTGTTCGTTCCACGCGAACCACAGCGATAGGGCGGATATAGCGATCCTCTTGTTGCTGCAGGCGCTTTGCGGCATTGTCGATTTTGGTAAGTTCACCCTCGGCGGCCGACAAGGTGTCCTTCCAGTCGGATTTCATTCGGCTCGTAACCTGAACGGGCATCTTGATCATTTCTTCGGCTTTGAGTTCAACGCCCGTGATATCCACCAGCAGGTTGCTGATGTTGGAGTTGGGCGTGGCGGAAAACTCAATGACGATGCGCGGGTTCAGGTCATTGATTTTGTTGGCGAAATTCTGCGCGCCCTCCAGCTTTTTGCCGTATGCCTTATGCGCTTCGTCCAGGACGATGACAGGGCGCTGCATCTTAATCACATTGAATAGACTCTGTTTGACGGGACCGTCTTCCGCGTCAAGATCCGGGAACTCTTTGAGCAGTTCAGCATCATAAAGCGCGTGATCGCTATTGGGAAAGAAGGCGTTGTATCGTCCCGAATCGCGGAAGAAGCGCAGAAACTCTTTGCCCCGTTGACGGTTGGCGGCGGGATACATCAAGAGCATCACGCAAAGATAATGCGCAAGGTCGGCAGGGTGAAAGCGGTCGTCTTTTTCCAGCATCTTGACGCGTCCGCCACTGGCTCGCTCCAGGCGCTGGCGGTACGGATGTTCGCGATTCCAGAGCGCGTCTTTCGTTTGTCGGTAGATGGCGCGCGTCGGGACAATCCACAATACGAGTCCGGTTGGATGCTGAATCCGTCCCAGCGCTTCGGCCGCCAGCAGGGTTTTGCCCCCGCCCGTGGGCACTTTGAAACAGAGGTGCGGAATCGGACGCTTCATGCCATCGCTGCGAGCGACGTATGGGCGCTTCGGCTTGGCGACCTTGCCTATCTCAGCCAGCTCGTTCCAGGTTTTCAGGGGAAAGTCAAGCGTATCGTCGGGCATGGTCAAGCCCGCATCTTGATAGCGCTTGGCTTGCTCTTCGCCTTCCCGCTGGTTGCGCGTCAAAGCCTCAAAATAATCGTCGAATGCCTCCAGCGCCTTGACCTGATAATCCTTGAGTTCCACAATCAGCCCCCGAATCCCAGTTCATAAGGCAGTTGGCAGAAGGTGATGCGCCATTTGCTCAGCGCGCTCTGGCTGATATAAGTTGCTGCGGCGAAGACCACCGCCGGGCGGCCCTTCTCTCGGATGCGCTCGGCTCTTTCCAAGTTCAGCGCCGCGTTGCCACTGCGTAGAAACTCAAGGATGGGCTGATATATCAGGTAATAATCGCGCTCGCCATCGCTGTAAAACCGTCCATCGTCGTCCAATTTTTCCAGGTCATCAGGCAAAGCGGAAATGCCGGTCGCCGTATGCAGCAGGTAACTGGCAATGTCAAAAAACGAGGGTAAGGCGTCCCCCTTTAGGAGGCTTTCAATGTCGATGGCTTCGCCGAGCGTGCAATAAGCGAATGAGCCGCCCAGCCCGTCTTTTAGCTGCTTGTTCTTCGCATTCGGAACGCCACTGATGACGCGGCGGACGCGCTCGGCGGTGATGCTGTCGGCGTAGTCTTCGCATTCGACAAGGATGAAGCGCCTGTTGCCGCCGTCTTCTTTGTTTAGCGCGAGGACGGCGTGGGCGGTGGTGCCACTGCCGGCGAAGGAATCGAGGATGATGTCAGGCTCATATTCAGAATGTAGGTTCTTTGGTTGGGTTGGATTGGGTCTAATACCGGATGTTATTTCAATCATCTTCTTAATAAGTTTTGTTGGTTTTGGATTATTAAATGCGACAGATTTGCTTTCCAAGGCCTCTTGAAGCTGTTTAGTGCCAATGTCTGTAGTGCCACCACTATCAGCTAACATCAAATCAATCGGTACTATACCTTTAGACATTGACTCACTCAGATAGTTCTTAAGGCGAGGATAGCTCAGATTCCCGTCAATTCCCCACCAAAGTCTTTCTTGATTGACATGCGCTTTGTGTGTTTTTCTGCTGTACTTCCAAGCATGCGTAGGGTGATTGACTTCCAAGCCATTGTGTGGATTAACGATCGTGTAGACTAAATTAGGTCTTTGTTCTCGTGTAGCTGGGTTGACGTATGAACTGGAAACCCAACTACCTCTAGGGTCATTGTCAGGATTCTCGTATGTCTTGTTCAACTTTTCTTCCCGCTTTACTCGAATATGAGATACCGCAGCAGATTTTCTATACATCACTACATATTCGCGTTGGTTAGAAAAAAGTTTTGCATTATTGCTTCTTCCGTATCTATGTTGCCAAACAATGCACGCGATGAAGTTCGCCTCGCCAAATACCTCATCCATCAACATTCTCAAATGGTGAACCTCGTTATCATCAATTGAAACGAAAATGACTCCGTCATCCCGCAATAATTCTCGCAGCAGATGCAAACGTGGCCACATCATGCAGAGCCACTTGTCGTGACGCTCAAGGTCTTCACCATCGACAGGGCTGTGTTTCCGTAACCAGTCCTGCATCAATGGGCTTCTGACATTATCGTTGTAAACCCAGCCTTCATTTCCCGTGTTATAAGGCGGGTCAATATAAATGCACTTCACGCGCCCGGCGTAGTGAGGCAGCAGCGCTTTGAGAGCTTCAAGATTGTCGCCGTGAATGATGAGGTTCTGGTCTGTCAAGGGAATGTCGCCATTTTGTGATGAGGCGAGCATCGAGCGCGACGCGTCCAGTTGCAGCGGTCGATAGGGAACGGTGAGATGGTGGGCATAGATGTGGTTCTTGCCCTTGAAATCCAGTGTCGGCATGACTTTGCCTCCCGACGCGAGATTGTAACAAACTCGCGCCTGTAAGGTCAATTATCCCCTCGGGCTGGTGCGCGCCGTCCAGATAACCAGCCACCCACTTCATCATGTCAATCGCGCCGTGCGGATGCGCCTCGCCGTGCATCAGCTGGCGGTCGATGCTGTCGTCGCTGCGGATGAGCGAGGGTTTGCTGCGGTTTTCCGCCATATGGGTGATGCGCTGCGCCAGGTTGCGCAGGTTGGTCGCCAAAATATGCCGCTGCTCGCTGGTCAGCGCCTGGCTGAGCGCGTCGACTTCGCTGCGGATGGTGCGGGAGTCGATCTCGGTGGGCGCGGCATCAAAGGCATCGGTGAACTGCTCGACAATGGTGAAAGCGGTGTTGATGGCTTCGGCGAAATCAACTGCGTCGCGGCTGTGCAGCCAGCGGCGCATGGCCAGCGTCGTCTTTAAGATCTGCTTCTGCGGCTCGAGGTTGCGCTGTTCGTCCAGTTCGCGCTCCAGTCGCTGCAGCTGCGCCAGCGCCAGCGACTGCGCATAATCGCGCCACCAGGCATTGACGAGCTCCTGGAGGGTCTTGCTCCAGTCGACTTGCCGGCAGATGCGGGCAATGCCACTGACGAGAGCCGCCGTGTCTTCTTCTTCGCCATATTCCCGCAGCAGATGACTCACAGCCACGCGACAGCCGCCTTCCAGCCGCAAGGCATGACAGCTTTCATACAGCTTCCAGAGATGACGGTCGGGCACTTGCGCTTCGGGATGCTTGGCAAGCAGCCGCGCCAATACTTCCATCATGCGCTGGGCACCCGCGTCCCAATGATAATGATCGAGCAGGCTAAAAAAAGCGTCGACCAGCGCTTGTGGCGGCGCGTTCGGCGATGCCAGCCACCGCGTTCATGATGGCGATGAGCTTGTCCAGTGGCAGGGCTGCGCGCTCCAGCGTTTGTGTCAAGCGTGGAAACAACTGCTGACGCCCCGCCAGGTGCTCGGCGGCTTCGGCGGTCAGCTCAAGATCGTCGCCAGCAATCAGCCGCGCAAACAGAAAGTCCAGCGCATCGTCCGTCAGGAGTTGGCTGGATTGCGTCATCAGCTGCTGGATGAGCGCGCCGGGCTGGTAGTCGGCGGGCAGGCTGATGCGCTCGTCGGCCTCGTGCAAGGTCCACAATCGCCGCGCCACCGCCAGCGCAACCAGCGGCTCGTGGCTGGATTGCATGCCGCGCCGGAGCGCCAGCAAAAATGCGTCCGCGTCTTTGTCGGCCAGCGCCGCGAGGTGGGCTGCCGATGGAGATTGCAGCGCCAGCCGCCGGTGCTCGGGCAGGGCCGCCAGCAGACGCTCATCGCGGCACGATTCGTCGGCGATATCGGGGAAGCGCCGCGCCGCTATCAAGATCAACTGCATGCCGAGGTCGCCATCGTCATAAGCGCGCGAGCGAGCAGCCAGAATGCTGTCGCGCAAGATGTCGCTCAACTGGTAGCTTTGCGGTTCGCGGGCGAGCAGCTCGAGCCAACGCGTCAGGGTGCCGCCATCGCCATCTTGAATCGCCACATCCAGCGAACTGCGCGCTGCGGTCTGCAATCGCGCGATCCAGCCCGGGTCGATGCCCAGGTGGCTCAGTCGGTTGCGGATGAACACATAAACAGCATCGGGCTGGTCGTCCAGCATGGCGTCCAGGTCGCGCAGCAGCCGCCTTTCCAGCCGCTGGTCGCTTTCCATTTCTTCGGCGACGCGTCTGCCGGCCGCGCGATCGCGCTTGTGCAAGGCGTTATGCAGCAAACGCGCGAAATACTCATGCCGCAACTCGGCAACTGGTGGCGCGCCGCCATCCACCGCTGCGAGCATGGCTTCTGTCTCAACCTCCGCGCCTGCCGCGACTTGCTTGTCGAGTTGATAGCGTCCTGTCGCTGCTGCCAAGGCCACAGCCAGGCTGCTGTCCGCATCGTCAACGAGACGATCCAATTGCTGGAGTTCTTTTGCGAAGGCCTGCGCATCGCCCTGCCACAGCGACCGCAGCAAGTCGAGATAAGGATGGGTTGTCGCTGCTTCGACCGCTGGCCGAGCCCCCCATTCCACAAGGAAATCGTTGGAATTGGCGCTATCGGCGAATGTCAGTTGTGGCGCTTGCTGGCACGAGACAGGCGCATGGGTCGCGAAGCTGATGCGCGCGGCGATCTCGCTGGGCAGCAGCGCTTGCAAGCCCGCGACCAGCTCCAGGCGCGCCTTGAAATCGAGCGGATAGCCAGCGAAGGACAAGCGGCGTTCATCGATCAAGACGCTCAACAGCGTCAACGCGTCTTCGAGCTCGCCATCAGTCAGTTTTTCCAGGAGCCATTCCACGCGCTGCGCTCGGCTGTCGGCTGTGGGCGCTGCAAATTCCGGCGCGGACATCGCCATGACTGTCTTATCCAGGTCGGAAGGCGCCTGGGGCAGGTGCATCAGCCAGTCTTCCAGTTGGCTGGCATCTGGCGCGGAGCCGCGCGGCACGAAGACATAATGCTCGGTAGAGCCGGCGTCATCGCTGTCGGGCTGGCAGTTGACCAGCAGCATGCGCGTATTGTCAAAGGTCAGCATTGCCAGAGACGGCTGCCTCGCGTCATCGGCGGCAGGCATCGGCAGCAATTGGACGAAAGCCGCATAGAATGCTGGTTCGAGCGAGGGCAGCGCGCCACTGAAACTGAGCAGCGTTCGTTCGCTGTTTTCAGCTTCGTCGGCAGTGCCCAGAATCACATACGCCAGCGCAGAAGTCACAGCCGCTGCCGCCTCGTCAAGATCAATCGCCTGTCCAGCTTGCATTGTGTCAAAATGTTGCGCCCCTTGCAAGCATGGGCTGCGCGCCTGCAACCCGCCCGGCAATTTATTTTCTCCATATCCTGCGGTCATGATGGGGGCAGACCGAGATTCCGCCAGCGCCGCGCTCGTTGGTTACAATCGCTGGTACAGTGATGCGCCGATTCTGCGCTGCGACACTGAGGAGGTCTTGCATGAGAAGGACATTGCGCAAGCTGCTAGCCATGTTCTTGCTGCTGGCCGGGACGCAATCGCTTGGGCAGGGGGCGCCGGCGCAAATCAATGCGGCGCTGCTGGATCTGAGCGCGCGCCTGGGCGTTAGCATCGGCATCGACAACCTGGCGCAGTGGCGCTGGCAGCAAACGACTTTTGCCGACTCGGCTTTGGGCTGCCCCACGATCGCTGGTTCGGGCGGCGCGGTGACCGGCTACAGCTTTCAACTGACCTATGGCGGTATCGTGTACGACTATCGCGTTTCTGCCGACAGCGCCAGCGTCATTCTGTGCGCTGAAACCGACCCGCTTTCCGCAGCGGTTCATGTGCCGCAGACCGCTTATTCCAACAGCTTGTGCCCCGACTCGGCGACTGGCGGACCCTATATGCGCTCGCGCATCAATGCGGGCATGGATGTGCAGCCGCTGGGCGCGTCTCTTGAATTGCGCGGACATCCAGCCCCTGATGCCCGGATTTTGCGCTCGATCCCCGCTGGCACACTCGTCCGCATCACCAGCGGACCGGATTGCGCGGGTGGTTTTGTGTGGTGGCTGGCGCTGGTGGGCGGGCAGACCGGTTATATCGCCGAAGCGGGCGCAAACCATTATCTGGTCGAGCCGCAGCCGCCCAATCCGCTGCCCGGCCGCGATGCGCTTTCGCCACAATTGACGCCCTTCCTGCGCGAATTTGCGCGTTTGCGTGGCAACTTTCTGCCCGAACACAGCTGGTCGTCCGATGGCTTGACGCTGGTTGTGCCTGGCGCGCCCGGCTCTGATAGTTTGTGGCTCTACGACCTGCGCGAGCCTGTGCTGCGCCCCGAGATTCTGGTGGTCGATGGGCAGCTTTCATCGCTGGCTGTGCGACCGGGCGCGGCGCAAGCCGTCTTTGGCGAAGCAGATGGCACGCTTGGCTTGTGGCGATACAGCGCCGCAGGGTCAGCGCCCAGCGAGCTGCTCTACCTGAATGCGCATGGCGGGGCGGTATCGGCGCTGGCCTTCAGTCCCGATGGCGCGCGGTTGGTCAGCGCGGGTCCGCTCGCCTTTACCAGCTTCGCCGTCCAGCGCAGATTTGCCGCGATCGTTTGGGACTTGTCCAGCGTGGCGCAGCAAGCCGTGCTTTCCGGGCACCAGGGTTTGATCCGCGCTTTGGCATTCAGTCCAGACGGAGCGCAGGTGATATCGGGCGCAGATGACGGCATGCTGCGATTTTGGGATGCCAGCAGCGGCGAGGCGCGGGCAGCGGTGGCGATCGACGCTCCGATAGTCGCCCTGGATTACAGCCCCGATGGTCGGCTGGTGGCTGTGGCAACTGCGCGAACTGCGGAGAATCTGCTGCTGCTGGATGCCAGGACAGGCGCGCAGGTCGCCAGCTATCCCTTGCCGACGCCGGGCGTCACATCATTGGACTTCAGCCCGGACAGTCAATTGCTGGCGGTGGGCGCGGCGCAGGGCGTGTTCACGATTTGGGACAGCATGCGCCACAGCCAACTGACGAGTGGCGAGACAGAAGCGGGCATCCACGACATCAGCTTCAGTCCCGATGGCACGCTGCTGGCGGTGTCGGTCGACAAATATGCGCTGCTGCTTTATGGCGCGCCGCTGGGGTCGGGCTAGCGGCAAGCTGCGCGCGGATGTGTTATACTCGCGCATTGTGGCGGCTGTCGCAAGAGAATCATCTCAGGAGAACCAAAATGTCCATATTGGACTTGACCGGCACCAGTGAAGGGTCATACAACTTCCAGGAAGTCTTGGGTCAGGGTGGTTTGGGCGTTGTTTATCGCGCAGCCCAAGATCCGATCGGCCGCATTGTGGCCATCAAGGTCATCCAGCCAGAATTCGCCAATGACCCCAGCTTCATCCGCCGCTTCGAAAGCGAGGCGCAGGTGGTGGCGCGTCTTGAGCATCCGCATATCGTGCCGCTCTATGACTTTTGGCGCAAAGCGGGCCGCGCCTATCTGGTCATGCGCTATCTGGGCGGCGGCAGCGTGCGCGACCTGGTGAACGCCCAGGGCAAACTGAGCCTGGACAAGGTCAGCCGCATCAGCACGCAGACTTTGTCGGCTATGGCTTTCGCGCATCGCAATGGCGTTGTGCATCGCGATATCAAGCCGGACAATGTCTTTCTCGATGAAGATGGCAATGCCTATCTGAGCGACTTTGGCATCGCAAAGACCGTTGGCGCCGATGCCAGCGAAGCAACCGGGCAGATCGTCGGCACGCCAGCCTACCTCGCGCCCGAACAAATCCGCGGCGAAGAAGCGACCCCGCAAAGTGATATCTACGCCTTTGGCATCATGCTCTACGAGATGCTGTCTGGCGCGCGGCCTTTCAATGATGTTTCCCTGGCCACGCTGGTTTATCGACATCTCAACGAGCCGTTGCCGATGATCGACCACGAGTCGCTCAATCTGCCGCCCGTATTCAATGGCATCATCCAGCGCGCCACCGCCAAGAACCCGCAGGAACGCCATCGCGATGCCGGCGAGCTCAATGATGAGCTGCAAGAAGCATTGCGCGAATCTGACGAATCGATCGATCTCACGCTTGAAGAACTGGACTTCGCCGAGCTGGAGCTGCTGGAAACCAAGAATCCCTACAAGGGTTTGCGCGCATTCCAGCAAGCCGACGCCGCCGATTTCTTCGGGCGCACAGACATGATCGCGCGCGTTTTGCGGCGCTTGCAAGAGCCGGTTGCGCAAAGCAACTTCCTCGCCGTGATCGGCCCCAGCGGCAGCGGCAAATCCAGCCTCGTCAAAGCCGGTGTGCTGCCGGGTTTGCGCAGTGGACGCATCCCTGGCTCGGAAGACTGGTTTTATGCCGAGATGGTGCCCAGTCAGGCGCCGCTGGAAGAGCTTTCGTCCGCCCTGTTGACCGTATCCACAGCCGATTTGCCCGATATGGTATATATTTTGCGCGAGAATGTCGATGGCTTGACGCAGGGCGTTCGCCAGGCGCTGCCCGACCCCGACAGCAAACTCGTTTTGATGATCGACCAGTTTGAAGAGCTGTTCACCCAGGTCGAGAAAGAAAGCGACCGCCAGCGGTTCTTGGATCTAATTCTCAACGCTGTCAATGTCGAGGACAGCCCCGTCGTCATCATTGCCACGCTGCGCGCCGACTTTTATGACCGGCCGCTGCTTTATCAAGGCTTTGGCGAGTTGATCCGCTCGCGCACCGAGCTGGTGCTGCCGCTCAATGACGATGAGTTGAAAGAGACTATCGAAGGACCAGCCGGGCGCGTGGGGGCTGTTTTGGAGAATGGCCTGGTCGATGTGATCATCGACGATGTGCGCGAACAACCCGGCGGCCTGCCCCTGCTGCAATATGCGCTTACCGAACTCTTTGAACGACGCGAAGGCGCTCTGCTGACCAAGTCTGCTTATCGTGAAATCGGCGGTACGCTGGGCGCGCTGGCAAAACGCGCCGAAGAAGTCTTCTTGCGCTTTGATGAAGAAGGGCAGACTATGGTGCGCCAGATGTTCCTGCGCCTGGTCACCCTCGGCGAGGGCCAAGAAGATACCCGCCGCCGCATCTTGCAATCGGAGCTGCTGACCCTGGGCGACCGCGAAGTCGTAGAAAGCGTCATCGACCGCTTCGGACGCTATCGCCTGCTCACTTTCGACCGCGATGATGCCACGCGCGGCGCAACCATCGAAGTCGCTCACGAGGCGCTGATCCGCCAATGGGAACGGCTGCGCGAATGGCTGATGGAAAGCCGCAACGATGTCCGGCTGGAGCGCGAGCTGCTGAATGCCGCGACGGATTGGCAAGCCGCTGAAAAAGACCGCAGCTACCTGATTGCCGGCAACCGCCTGGCCGCTTTTGCAGATTGGTCGCAGACCACCGATATGCGCCTCAACCAGCTGGAGCTGGAGTTCCTGGAAACCAGCCTGGCTGCGCGCGCCAAGCGAGAAGCCGCCGAACGCGAACGCGCCGAACGCGAACGCTTGTTGGAAGAGCACAAAAAACGCAACCTGCGCATCGCGGCTGGCGTCTTTGCCGTGGCCGCAGTCATCGCCGTGATCCTCAGCCTGGTGGCATTTGACCAATCCAACAAAGCCAACGAACAACGCGCCATCGCCGAAGACGCCCGCGCAGTCGCCGTAGAGCAGCGTGGCATCGCCGAAGACGCCCTGCATGTCGCCGAAATCAACGAGCGCAAAAATCTCAGCCTGGCGCTGGCTGCCAATGCCCGCGCAGCCCTCAGCGAGCACGACCCGGCGCTGGCGCTGCCTGTGGCGATTGCAGCGCGTCATGTCTTTGAGCCGCCAGGAGCCGAAGTCATGCGCGTGCTGGGCGCGGCCGCTTTTTCGCCCGGTCCGCGCTTCCGCTTCACCGATTCGCCGCGCTCTATCCTCGGCGTCGCCTTTAATTCCGATGGCTCGATCGGCGCTTATGCCGGTTCCGAAGGCATGGTCTACCTGGTTGATACGAGCACGGGGGAAAGCGTCGGCGTCATTGCGACCGGCAGCCCAATCAATGCGGTCGCCTTCAGCCGGGATGATTCATTGCTCGCGGCCGCCATGTCTGATAGGTCTGTCGGCATCTGGCAGCTTGCCGATGGCAGCGAGCTTAATCGCCTCAGCGGCCACGAAGATATCGTCACCGATGTCAAGTTCAGCCCGGACAGCGCGACTCTGGCTTCTTCCAGCGCCGATTCCACCGTGCGGCTTTGGGATGTGGATGCTGGCGCAGCGCTGCACACATTGGAAGCGCACATCGATTATGTCTTCAAGCTCAGCTTCAGCCCGGACGGCGCCCGACTCGCCAGTTCCTCCGCCGCTATTGGCACAGGCGAGAACGACAGGACGCCGGAACATAACACCATCCAGGTTTGGGATGTCGCCAGCGGCGAAAACCTGCTGACCATTCCGCCGGACGGCATCGGCTTCGTTCGAGATGTCGAGTTCAGCCCGGACGGCGCGACCATTGCCGCCACCACCTGGAGCGGCGCGTTGGGCGGCACGGCGCGCTTCTATGACGCCGAAACCGGCGAAGAAATTCAGCGTATTTATGCCCACCGCGATGTCATCGCGAATCTTGAATTCTCTCCCGATGGCGCGCTGCTGGCGACAGCCTCGCGCGATCAAAGCGTGAAATTGTGGGACATCGAAAAAGGCGTGCTGGTCACGAGTTATGTGGACCTCGGCGATCGCATCCAGGACATCGAATTTTCTCCGGACGGCGAACACCTGTTGATCGGCTTGGGCGAAGCCGGCAGCTTCCCCGATGGCAGTGACAGCCCTGCCGACAGTTCAGCCTATCTTTGGGATTTGCGCAATCGCACGCAATCGCAGGTGTATAGCGGGCACACCAACTGGACATGGGCGGCTGATATCAGCCCGGGCGGGTCTTTGGTCGCTTCCGGTTCGGGTCCGCTGTCCTTCCCGGCTTCGCTGGATGCCCTGGACGCCAGCGTGCGCGTCTGGGACGCGGCCACGGGCACGCAAGCTATCGTTTTGCAGGGTCATACCAATACGGTCGATTCGGTCAAGTTCTTGCCGGATGGTCGATACCTGCTTTCCGCCAGTTGGGACGGCACGATTCGGCGTTGGGATCTGGAAACCGGCCGCGAAGCTCAGCGCTACAGCATCCCGCACGAAGTGGACAATGCGCCGCCGCGCGTCTATATGATCGAGCTGTTGCCAAACGGGGGGCAATTCGTCTCGGGCTCTCAAGATGGCGTCATCCGCCTTTGGGATATTGAAAGCGGCGAGATCCTGCGCGAATATCATGGGCATACCGCCCAGGTGAACGGCGTTCACATCAGCGGCGATGGCAAGTTGATGGCCAGCGCCAGCGGCGGTTGGGACAGCAACGGAGACGATTCAACCGTTAAGCTCTGGGATGTGGAAACGGGCGAGCTGCTGCGCACTTTCGAAGGGCATACGCATTTTGTCAACTACGCCCGCATCGCGCCCAACAATGCGTTCATCATCAGCACCTCCTGGGACGACAGCGTGCGCATGTGGGACCTGGAAACGGGCGAGGAGATCGGGCAGTTCGTCGGGCACACGGGCAACACGTTTGGCATCGCCATCACTTCCGACAGCGCTGCTTTGCTGACGACTTCGTCCGACACGACTGTGCGCCTGTGGGATATCGCGACGGGCGAAGAGATCAACCGCTATGAACAGCACAGCGATTGGGTGCAGGAGATCGTCTTCAGCCCTGACGAGTCTTTCGCGGTTTCTGCCTCGCAAGACCTTACATTGCGGCGTTGGCTCGTGCGGCGCAGCGCCGATGGCATCATCGACTGGGCGCGCGACAACCGCTACATCCGCCAGCTGTCCTGCGCCGAACGGCAATCTTACCGTCTGGAATGCGAGTCCTGATTCGCCCTCTCCACTATACTGGTCTCGCCGGGCGCTGTTGGAGCGTCCAGGATTGCACAAGGCGAGCCCATGCCTGCAGACGGACACGGCGATAACGACAGCCCGGACGCGCAAGAGCCATCTGCTTCTGCCATCTTCGCGCAGTTAATGCGTCAGGCAGCTGCCAAGGCTGCGCCTCGCCGGGTGCGCCGTCCAGCGCCGAACTTTGAAGAATCGCCCAGCCTCGAGCCAGAGATTGAGCCGCCGCAGATCTGGCGGGTGCGACCGCGTCTGGCGGTGCGAAGGCCCCGCAGCGGCAGCTTTGCCAGCGGCTTTCTGGGCACGATCTTCGTCGTCGTCATTAGCACGGCGCTGGTGGCTACGCTGCTGATGTTTTTCGTCGATCCGGAATTTCTCAATCCACTGGTCGTGCAGGGTTTGCAGCTCGACCGCGAAGACATCGTCAATGTCAGCTTGCCCACGCCGGTGCGGACGCCCGTCTGGATGCAGCGCATCGGCATCGTATCCGGGCATCGCGGCCGCGATTCGGGCGCGGTATGCGCTGACGAGTATGGCAATGCGCTGCTGCGCGAAGTGGATATCAATTTTGCTGTGGCGCAGCGCGTGGTGGCTCGTCTGACGGCGCGCAATTATGCGGTTGACATGCTGGACGAGGTTGATCCGCGCCTGGAGAATTATCGAGCGGCGGCGCTGGTCTCCATTCATGCCAACACCTGCTACGACTTCGGCGAATATGTGAGCGGCTATATCGTGGCGATCGCCGAGGCGCGCCCCCGCCTTGGCATTGACGCCTTTCTGCGCGAGTGCATCGCCATCAATTATGGCGCGCGCGTGCCCCTGCGCCGCAGCTTCACCCTCACTGAAGACATGACCAACAACCACGCCTGGCAAAAGATCCATCCGCTGACGCCCGGCATGATCCTGGAAATGGGTTACATGCTGGCCGACCAGGCGGTGCTGACCGAAGACCCGGATCTGCTGGCCGATGCCATCACAGCGGGCATCCTCTGTTTCATGGAAAATGCTGGAGCCGTGCCCGGGACCGTTGTCAGCGGCGCTTCGCCCGACTACATCGTGCCCATCCTGGCGACGCCGACCCCCGTGTATTTTCGTTGAACTCCTTTTGCTTGCCAAAAAGCGCGCGCTATGCTAGGCTGTGCGCAACACAAGGAGAAGTCGCATAGAGGCCTAGTGCGTCCGCTTGGAAAGCGGATACGGGAAACCGTACGTGGGTTCGAATCCCACCTTCTCCGCTGGGGAGCCCGCGTGTCGGGCTTATTTGCTGCAGGGAACCTGCCCCGTTTGCCCTGCGCATCAATGGCGCAACTCGCGAGTTGATTCTGCCGCCAGCCGGACGCTTTACGAAGCCGTGCAGTATGACAAGCGCGGCATTGTTACGTATCAGGTTATTATGGGGTCATCACAAAGAGCCAGCGGCTCGCCCGTACAACATCTCCTTTATTCCAGGCGTTGCGCCACAGAAGAGACGAACAAACCCCAATAGCGGACAAGCCTTGTAAGGCTTGTCCGCTACTGGTGCGCAAAAAACAAGCGGAAATGAAAGAAGGTGCTAATTTAGAGTAAGAGCCGAACTCTCACATAAGGAGCTTACTCATGGATTTAGACACCTTCTTCACGACATTATACTGTTTCATTGACGATTGGTACAAAGAGAAGATGAGTGATCGAATGAAGCGACATCCGGGTCCCGCCTTGCAAATGAGTGATAGCGAAGTGTTGACGGTTGGGATTGCTGCGCAATGGCGTGTTGGTGTGTCCTGGCAATCCGAGCGCGGCATAGTGCGCTACATCCTGCAGCATGGTCGGTCGTGGTTTCCTCGGATGCTGAAGCATAGTCAGTTTAACAAACGTCTGCGGGATTTGTGGGCGGTTTTTGTATGTTTGCAACAAGAGTTGGCGCAGATGCTCAGCAGCGCCGCTTTGTTTGAGGTGGTGGATTGTACGCCCGTGCCACACTGCAGTTTGGGGCAAGCCAAAAGCCATGATCGCCATTGGCTTTACGGCAAAAAGGGACACGGCGGCAATCATGGCGGCTGGTATTACGGCGAGCAATTGCTGCTCTGCGCCAGCGACAGCGGGATCATCACCGGCTGGATGACCGGTCTGGCAAACATTGATGACCGCTGGCTAATGGAAGCGCTTGTGAGCAGCCGCCAGGGATGCAAGCGTATAAAAGAAATCGAATTGCCCAAGCATAGAACATATAAAACTCGCAGAATCCCTAGTTCTGAATCCATCAGCCCCGCCCTGTGTGCCGGAGATGATCGCGGCTCGACCTATCTCGCTGATGGCGGCTTCAGCGGGCTGCGCTGGATTAGGCATTGGCAACGAGAATATGGCGTTGAAGTTATCGCGCCACGAGCGAGCAACATCAAAGGAGACAAGCCCGGCAAAACCATGCGCTGGCTGCGCAAACACAGACAAATCATTGAAACTGTGATTGCCAGGCTCACCGAAATCTTTGGGCTGCATCGCGTCAATGCACACAGTGAACTCGGCATGCTAACGCGAATAGCCGCTAAAACAGCTGCCTACAACATCGCCGTCCTATTCAACCGGCAGTGTGGACGACCAGATGGAGCGATGGCAACTCTCATCTGTTAGTAGCGGACAAGCCTTGTAGGGGCGACTCTTGAGTCGCCCAATCGACACACAGCGGTTTTGCGGACGATACAAGTATCGCCCCTGCACCATTCCATTTGATTGTTGCACTTACTTCTGTGGCGAATCATGCCAGCTCAATCGCATAGGCGCAGACAGCCTGATCGGACTGCTGTGGCGGGGCGGACAAGCTCAAGCCGCCGTCGTCCTGCGACCACTCAATCGCTGCGTCGCTGCCCAGCATGCGCGCGCCCCTTACATCCACCTCGCCGCTGCCCAGCGATTCGATGCGCGCCTGGCCTTGTGGATACGCCAGCAGGAAGGCGTAAAGCGTATTGTCTTTCTGGGTGAAGCGGATATCAGCCGGCGTAAAGGCATCCCGCGCTGTATCGGTGAACGCGCCTTCGGGCACGGGAGTCGGTCCTTCGCCAAAGACGCGCCAGGGGCGGGTGTCATAGATGCCTTCGCCATGCACAGCCAGCCAGCGACCCATTTCGCGCAGCATCTGCTGTTCTGTCTCGGGGATGGTGCCATCGGCGCGCGGACCCACATTCAGCAGCAGCGCCCCGTTCTTGCTGACGATATCGACCAGATCGGCGATCAGATCGCCCGTCTGCTTGTAATCGTGTCCCTCGATATAGCCCCAACTGTTCCTGGAGACCGAGGTGTCGTTTTGCCAGAAGAACTTGCGAATATCGCTCAATTGCCCGCGTTCAATATCGAAGACGGCCACGCCCTCGGGGTAGGAGTCATACTTGTGGTTGATGGCCACGCCCAAGCCCCATTCTTCGCCGCGGTTGTAATAATGGGCGGCGAAGCGCTGCAAATAAGGCTCGAAGACGATTTGCTCGATCCACCAGTCGAACCAGACGACCTGCGGCTGATACTTGTCCACCAGCTCGCAGCAGCGCGCCAGCCAATCTTCCAGGAACTTGGCATCGGGGCGCGGCGTCCAGTCTTTTTGCTTCCAGGCTGCGCGGTCGGTCTTGTCTTTGGAAGCGACCACGGCGGGTCCATACAGACCGTCATTGGCGGGATCCTGCACATCGGACGGGAAGCCTCGACCGCCATCGAAGAACCACCAGTGCTCGGCGCGATGAGAAGAAACAGCGAAGACCATATCCTGCGCCCGCGCGGCTTCAGCCAGCTCGCCACAGATATCGCGCTTCGGTCCCATCCTGGAGGCGCACCAATCGGTCAAGTCGCTGTCGTACATCGCGAAGCCGTCATGGTGCTCGGCGACCGGCATGACGAAGCGCGCGCCGGATTCTTTGAAAAGCTGCGCCCATTCCGCCGCGTCAAATTTCTCTGCCGTCAGCATGGGGATGAAGTCTTTGTAGCCGAATTCTCTGTGGTCGCCATACATTTTGCGGTGATGTTCAAAAGCCGGGTCGTCCTGAAGATACATGCGGCGCGGATACCATTCATTGCCAAAAGCCGGCACACAGTAAGGTCCCCAGTGGATGAAGATGCCGAACTTGGCGTCTTTGTACCATTGCGGGATCTCGTATTGCGCCAGCGATTCCCAGGTGGGTTCATATTTGCCCGCTGCAAATGTCATCTCGTCTCCTTTTTTAGCGCAGGCTGACAGGCAAACTTTCATTGTCTCGCGGCAACGGTTGCCCTATACTTGGCAATTGTTGCATCGAGACGGAACAGCAAGAGTCTAGATTGGCGTCCAGCGCCTGTCAAGCAAGTGGGGCGCCACCAACAGGGAGGCGAATTTCTGCGCCGCGCGTCGATTGGCAGCAAATGATCGAATTGATCTATAGGGAGAAATGACATGCAGCCAGCCCCTTTTGGCAATACGGGATTGATGACGCCGCCGCTCATCTTCGGCTCAACTGCGCTGGGCAATCTCTTCCAGGTATTCAGCGACGCGTCCAAACTGGCGGTCATGCGCGCCATCTTCGAGCATCTGCCCAAACCGGTCGTCATCGACTCGGCGGGCAAGTATGGCGCGGGCCTGGCGCTGGAAGTCATGGGCAACTGCCTGCGCGAACTGGGCGTGGCGGAAGGCGAAGTCATCATCAGCAACAAGCTGGCCTGGCTGCGCGCTCCTCTGCAAACGCCAGAACCGACATTTGAGCCAGGCGCATGGTTCGGGCTGCAGCACGACGCCGTCCAGGACATCAGCTACGCGGGCATCAAGCAGTGCTTCGAGCAGGGGCTGGAGCTGCTGGGCGGCGATTACAGCACGCAGCTGATATCCGTGCATGACCCCGACGAATACCTGGATGCAGCCGAATCGCCAGACGACCGCAAACGGCGTTTTGACGATATCCTGGGTGCCTATGCCGCCTTGCGCGAGATCAAAGCAGAGGGCGCGGCGAGGGGCATCGGCGTCGGCGCGAAAAACTGGAAGTCGATACAAGAGATCGATGCCCAGGTCGAGCTGGACTGGGTCATGTTCGCCAACAGCTACACGCTGTATTCGCATCCGGCTGATTTGCTGGCGTTCATGGATTCGCTGCATGAAAAAGGCGTGGCGATTATCAATTCGGCGGTCTTCAATGCCGGCTTCTTGACCGGCGGCGAGTTCTTCAACTATGTACTCCTCGACCCGGACAATCCGCAGCATGCCCAGAAGTTCGCCTGGCGCGAGCGATTCTTTGCGTTATGCCAGCAGCACGGGCAAACGCCGGCCGAAGTCTGCATCCAGTTTGGGCGCGCGCATCCGGGCATCGCCGCGCTGGCACTGAGCACCAGCAAGCCACAACGCGTCAAGACCAATGTGGCTGCCATGTCTGTTGAGATCCCTGCCGCGTTCTGGGAGGCGCTGAAAGAAGAGGGTCTGCTGGCGGCGGAGCATCCATATCTGTAATCATTGAAAATCTGCAAGAGAATTGACGAAACTATCTTCTCAGAATACCATTATGGCAATCGGCTGATGTCTCGCGTAGCAATCGAAAAGCGCGTGCGGCGGCGCGAAGACCAATGGAGGGCAAGATGCATCCTGCTTTTACGCGGCGCGATTTTGAGCGAGCTATAGAAACGCGGGGGGGGGGGCAGAACCGGCGAGCGTCGCTTTTGCGATAATCGAGGTTGAGGCTGCCGATGCAGGCGCAATTTTCTTCTATGGCGACGACCCCGACAGCCCGCCGCTATGCCACTTTTATGGCGAGGATAGCGAAGCGCTTATCGGGTATGTGAAGACGCATTGGGATGAGAATGAGTCAAAGTCTGTCTTTCCGACCGCCGTCGAATACCGCCGCCCCAGCGAGAGTTATCGCGTCATTCTACAGGGCGATATCTTTGACGGGACTATCTATGTTGAAACAATGGACGGGGATGAGGCACCTGAAGATATTGGCTGGGATTTAGCTATGCGATTCAATAATCACCCCGACCGACTGACCATGCTCAAGCTGCGCGGCGACGAAGGGATTGTTTTTCGCCACTGGACAGATGACGACCAGTCCTAGCGGGGGGCTGCGCGACTCCAGGCGCGAACTGAACGGGGCTGCAGGCAGGGCAATCGCATTAAATTGTCTATTTGCCACAGAGGCACAGAGATAAAACCCTGCTTTTCTCTCGGTGTACTCTCTCTAACTCGGTGTACTCGGTGGTTCGTTTTTTGTATTACTTTCTTGCAGTTACTTCTGTGGTTATGAAAAAAGGGAATCGCCAACTCATGCCAACTGACCGCCCCAACATCCTCTTCATGTCCGATGATCACGCCGCGCCGCTATCCTGACCGGCACATACAACCACATCAACGGCGTCACCACGCTCAGCACGCCCATGGACAACACGTTGCCCGCCTTCGTCAAAGACCTGCGCACCAGCGGTTATCAGACGGGCATCTTTGGCAAGTGGCATCTGGGCCAGGGCGCAGCGCTGGTCATATCATTTCTCCTTCATCGGCGCGGGAGGATTGTGGCGCGGCTCTGCCACCCAGCGCAAGAACATCCAGCCGGCGACCAGACCAGCGCAGACAGATGCCGCGAACAAGGCGCTGTATCCAAATTGACCGGCGATCCAGCCGCCGAACAGGGGCGCGGCAAAGGTAACTGGCGCCAGGATGCTGTTGGTCAAGCCGATATAGGTGGGCTGGTCGGCTGTGGGCGCGAACTCCAGCACGATATTGTGCTGCGAAACCGAATCGCAGGAGACCGCGCAAGCCAGCAGGCTCACTGCCACCGCCACCAGCGCCAGGTCGCCAGCCAGCAAGGCGCACAAGGCAGCCAGCACGATGCTCAGCGCGGCCAGGCTCAGGTTGCGTTTGTGCCCCCAGCGGTCGCCCATGCTGCCCATCAGCGGCTGCAGCAGCGCTTGCGTGCCGATGAAGACCGCCGCCAGCAAGCCCACTTCCGCTCCGCCCAATTGCAGAGACTTTTCGCCGAAGACGACGAAGAAGCTGGTCGACATCAAACTGATGCGCAGCAAGCCATAAGTCAGCAGAAAACGTCGATAATTATGCTGGGCGCGCAAGATATCGGGCAGCCGCCGCAGATGCTGGCGCAGATTCCCCGCTCGCTTGACGGCAGCGCTGGGTGGCTCGCGGGTTAAAGCCAGGCAGATCCACGAAACCAGGTGGATGACCCCTGCCACGAAGAATAGCAGCGCAAAGCCGCCGGGATACGCCACTTCGTCCAGCACGCGGCCGACAAAGAGCGCTCCGCCCACGCCCATCAGCATGCCGCCGCCATTGGCAATGCCGAAGAAGATGCCGCGCCGCCGCACCGGCACCACCTTGCCGATCATCGTGAACCAGGCTGGCGTTACGATGCCGCCGCCAAATGCCGACACCGCGAAAAGCGCGAAGAAGAGGACCAGCGCCAGGTTGGCATTGCTCTCGGCGAACAGCAATATGCTCAGCCCGATCAGCGGGATGGGCAGGCGCTGCAGCAGGCCGCTGGCAATCACGACGAAAGGCAGCTTGCGCCGCAAACCCTCGGCATGATTCGCCATGAAAAGCTGCGGCAGATAATACGCGATGCTGTAGAGCGCCGGGATAAGCCCGATCAGCAAAGGCGCATCGCTTAGCTTGCTGACCAGCAGCGGCAGGATCGTCTCTTGCGCGACCAGACTCGCCGCCAGCGCAAAGAGCATATTGTCCAGCACATTGACTGTGAAGTTCCAGCGCAGGTGCTTGTCCGCAGCGGTCATGAGCGGGGGTTTAGTCTGCGCCACGCTTGGGTCTGGCCAGCGGTTGCGGCGGATGATGACGCGGCTCTTGCACCCAGAAGTGCAGCAGCGCGCCGCCGGCAATGCCACAAACGAGCATCAGCGCGAACAATTGGTCGAAGCCGATATCCGCCACCCAGCCGCCGATGATGGGTGCCAGGAAGACCACCGGCGCCAGCAGCGTATTCGTCAGCCCGATGAAGGTCGGCTGGTCTTCGGGCAGGGCGAATTCCAGCACGATATTCAAGTGCGAGATGCGGTCGGCCGCCAGCGCCGTGCCCAGCAGCGCGAATGCCAGGATCAGGCTGGGCATGTCCGCCGCGATGCCGGCCAGCGCCGCCGCCAGCGCCACGGCAAAAGCGAATATCGTCAGGTTGAGCTTGTGCCCGCGCCGATCGCCCAGCCAGCCCAGCGCCAGCTGCATCACCGCCTGGCTGCCCAGCAAAACCGCCGTCAGCAAGCCGACTTCCGCGCCGCTGAGCGCAAACCGTTCGTTGCCAAAGACGATGAAAAAGCTCGCGCCCATCAAACCCAGGCGGCTGATGGAATAGCTGAACAAGAAGCGCCGAAAATTCGCGTTGCCACCCAGCACCGCCGGCAGCTGTCGAAAATACTGCCGCTGCGATATCTGCTGCTTCACGCCGGGGCTGGCTGGTTCGCGGTTGAGCGACAAGCCGATCCAGGAGATGCCCATGAAGACCGCCGCCGCCAGGAAGAGCGCTGCAAAATTATGAGGATAGACGACCTCGTCCAGCACGATGCCCACCAGCACCGCGCCCAAAATACCCATTAGCGCGCCCAGGCCGTGGCCGACGCCGGAGAAGATGCCGCGCCGATTCACCGGGATCACCTTGCCGATCATGGTGTACCAGGCCGGCGTCGCCACGCCTGCGCCGAATGCTGTCAAGCCGATGACCGCGTAGACAATCAGCAGCGTCAGCTCTGGCCAATTCAGCGCGAGCAGCCCGATCGCCAGGCCCGCAAAGAAGAAGGGCACGCGCTCGACCAGCCCGCCAACCAGCCTGACAAAAGGCAGCTTGCGTTCGAGACGTTCGGTATGATTGGCGGCGAAGAGCTGCGGCAAATAAAAGCAGATGCTGTGGATGGCCGGCTCGAGTCCAATGGCGATCCTGGAATCGGTCAGGTTGCTGATCAGCAGCGGCATGATCGTCTCGCGCGAGATCAAGCTGAGGGCCAGCGTGATGAAAGTGATGTCAATCAGGTTGACAGAAAAATTCCAGCGCAGATTCCGTTGGACGAAGTCGTCTGTTTTCGCTTTCAACTCAGCCGCCCACGCCCGTGATTTGCAGCGCATGCGCCGGCGAGTCGGGCAGGTCGTCCGGCAACTGCACAGCCAGGTCGCTGCCTTCCTGCCGCCAGGCCAAAGCGCTGTCATTGCCCAGCAGCTGGATGCTGGCGTCGCTCGGCGCGTCCAGCCCTTCGATGACGATCTCGCTTTCGGACGGCGTGCCCAGCAGGGTGGCATAGAGCCCCTCGCTGTTTTGTGTGAAGCGGACTGGGAGGCCTTGCGTGGTCTGGCTTTCAGCGCGCTGCCAGGGGCGGGTATTGAAGATGGCGGCGCCATTGCGATCCAGCCAGCGCCCCAACCCGCGCAGCCGCTCGCCCTGGTTCTGCGGGATGCTGCCATCGGCGCGTGGACCGACATTCAGCAGCAGGTTGCCATTTTTGCTGACGATATCCACAAACATATGCACGAGCTCGTTTTTGGGCAGCAGCTGCTCGTCGCCTTCGTTGCGGTTGTAGCCAAATGAATGCCCGATGCCGCGGCAGGACTCCCACTTGCCAGGCTGGATATCATCGAATTGGGCGTATTCTGGCGTGACGAAATCGTAATGCGGTCCGCGCGGGCTGATGAGTTCCTTGCCCTGTTGTGGCGTGCGGTCGCGGCGCTGCGTGAAGCGGTCGTTGATGACGCCTTCCGGCACATTGTTGTAGTAGTAGGCAAAAAGCGCGCCCAGGTCGGCTGCCTGCGGATAACCGATGTCGTTCCACATCAGCGAGGGCTGGTAGCGGTCGATCAGCTCTTTCCAATGCGCGACCGAGTATTCAATGAACTCCGGCGTTTCAACGATCGTGCCCCAAACATCCTTGATATCCTCGATGCGCGTTTCGTTGAATGCCCAGTCCAGCCCGCCGGAATAATAGAGGCCCATGCGCAGGCCAGCCTCGCGCACGGCATCCGTCAGCTCGCCGACGACATCGCGCTGCGTGTGATAGCCGCTCTTGTGCGGGCAGGGAAAGTCGCTCTTCCACAGGCAGAAGCCATCGTGATGCTTGCTGGTCAAGACGACATAACGCGCGTTGATCTCGCTGAAGAGAGATGCCATGTCGGCTGGATTCCAGCGTTTCAAGGCGGAGTTGAAGCCGGGCGCGAAGTCATCATAGCTGAAGTTGGCTCCGTAATTTTCGTTGTGCCAGGCGCGGGTGGGACTGTCGTCAAACCGCAGCGTATTCATATACCACTCGGCGTAGGAATTGTGGCGGAACCACTGGCTCATGTCGCCGCTCTGGAAGACCTCGCCAATGTCGCCGCCGTGTGGCGCCCAGGCTGGCACAGAATACAGACCCCAGTGGATGAAAATGCCCAGCTTGGCATCGTGATACCAGTCGGGCACTTGATGAGCGCTCACCGATTCGAGCGTTGGTTCGTAAAGCATCTGGTTTTCCCTTTCAACAAAACGTTGACTTTGTCTTTACAGACTTGTTTGGGTCGGTTGCGGGCACAGTCATAATTTGTCCGTCCGCCATGCCCAGCAGCAGCGCATCGCCAGCCAGCGCCAGGCAATCTACGCCATCTGCGATCGTCCGCCAGCTTGCGCCGCCATTTTGCGATGCCATGACGCGGTCATCCAGCTGCACAGCCAATCCATCCGCGATCAGCGCCAGCCCATTGACCGCCCCGGCATCCACTTCGATCGGCTCGATGCGCCCTGCTTCCATGCGCAGCAAGCCATGCGATTCGCAGCCGATATAGACCGCGCCAGCTTCGGCGACCGCCAGGCAAAGCACATTCTCGCGCCCGCTGCCGAACTCCATATCCCCCCAGAGCCGCCCGCCGTTGTGGCTGATATAGATGCCAGTGCTCGTGCCGGCGTAGACCGTGCCATCGTCAGCGAATCGCGGCGACAGCGCGAGACAGTTGACGCTGTGATCAAACAAACCATGATTGCGCGCTTGCCAGGTTGCGCCGCCATCTGCCGAACGGAAGATGCCATCGGCGAATGTGCCTGCCAGCAGACAACCCGGCTCTGCCAACAGGCAGGTGACCAGTGGCGCGGGCAGACGAAACGCGCATACTTCCCAGTTGTCGCCGCCATTGAAGGAGCGGGCGACGCCGCCATGCACCCCGGCCAGCAGCGCATCGTCCACTGCAGCGACGCAAAGCGCTGGAATATCGCCCAATTGCGGCCAGTTGGCGAAGAGATTGCGCTGCGCGCCATCCGGGTCGATGCGCCACAATCCGCTGTGCCGCGCCGCATATACGCAGTCGTCCGTCCGCAGCGCTTGATGCGTCCGATCCATGCTAGGGCTCCGTCATCGTTTCGGGCTCGCGGTGCAGCACCAGCACATCAATGGTCAAAGCCAGCGCCGCGCTCATGACCGCCCGCTGCAGCGCCTCGACTTGCACCTGCGCGACATCGAAAATACCCGCCGCCGCCATATTCATGAGTTGTCCGCGCATCACATTAAAGCCCGTGCCAGCGTCGCAATCGGCCAGCTGCGCCAGGATCTCGCTGGGATCATAACCGGCATTGCGCAGCAATTGGCGGGCCGGCGCTTCCATCGCCTTCGCCAGGATCTGCCGGGCCGCTCGCGCCTCCAGCTCGTCACAGGCAGTTTGTTCCCGCAGCAGCCAGTCGCGGCAGCCCAGCATTGCCACGCCGCCGCCGGGGATGACGCCGCCGGCTATAGCGCTGCGCAGGGCGCGTATGCTGCGTTCGGCGAGGTCTTTGCGTTGGCGGATTTCGTCTTGGGCGATGCCGCCGACATAGAGCGTGGCCAGCCCGCCGTTCAGCCTGCCCAAGCGCCCCAACAGACGCGCGCTGGTATCGTCGTCACTGGATTCGTCATAAGCCACCCGCAGTCGCCGCGCCGTCGTTCGGATGGCATGCGGGTTGCCGCCACCGCTGGCGAATCCGAAGTTCTTGTCGTCCGCCCAGACCCAGCGCGCCGAGCCAAAGTCGCTTGCTTGCGCATCGTCCAGGGTCTCGCTTGCGCCACCCAAAATGGGTCGCGCCCCTGTCAATAGCGCGATATCGGCGTTTGCCTGCTGCAAGTCGGCTGGCGCGAATTCATCCAGCTTGACCACAAGTGTTTGCATTCTCGCGCGCAGCCGCTCGTCCAGCGCCACCGACAAGCCTTTTTCCGATATTGAACTGACGATCAGCAGCAGCTGTTTGATGCCACTGCGCAAAGCCAGCTGCATGACCGGCACGAGCTCGGCCGGTTCTTCGATCTCGGCATCGCTGACGAGGATGGCGGCATCGTGCATTTCGGCGATTGCGCGCGTTGTGCCACGCAGCATTTCTTTGCTCTGCGCGCCGCCTTGCCAATAGCTGCCTTCGACATAATTGTGCGTCAGGTGGCGGCCGTGCCCGGCGCGGACATCGACTTGCCCATATCGTCCCAGCGTATAGATGATTTCGCCCAGGCTGTCTGCCATTTCTTCGTCGGTACACATGGAAAAAGCCAAAGCGCTCAGCTCGGCCTGGCTGCGCAACTGGCGGGCATCGGCAAGGAGTCGCTGGCTGAGCGCTGGCAGCAGCTGCAGCATATGCGCGCGCAGGCGGTTGGGGTCGCAGCCGGCCGCCAGAAAACGCAGCCCTTCTTTATAAATCCGCTGATAGAGCAAAGCCAGCGTGGCCGTGCCGTCGCCGTGCGTTTGGTGCATCTTCCACAGCGCTTGCCGCAGCAGCATGGTGCCGGCGTCGGCCTGTTTATCGGTAATGGCGATGATGCGGCGGGCGATGGTACCGCCATCGTCCAGCAGCTCAAACTTGTCCAGATTTTGGGCGATGGCGCGGCGCGGCAGCGGACCCAGAGTCGGCGCGACAGCCTGCACAAGCTGGTCGAAACCGCGTTGCAGGGCTTGCTGTGTCTGCGGCTGATGGATGACTTTGGGCGCGGGCATAAAAAACGCGTCAAGATGGCTGGCAAACGCTGGCAAGCATACCACAACAGGTTTTCAACTGCCAAAGCGGGATTGCTGGTCGGCGCAGGCAGCGACTTGCGCGCATGCATGCAGCGGTCGAAGGCGGAAAATCAGGCTGAGTCCTCTTGCTGGTCACAACTCAAGGGTCATGACTTGCCGAGGTCAAGCATCAGCGCCTGTCAAGCATGCGCGGACGGGTTTTTTGACAACTCGGCAGTTCTCGTCTACAATGTGAACCGCGTTAGTTGTTCGTAGACTCCAGTATGTTTTCACTAAGGAGGTGCGCCAAGACCAAGTGCGATCCACACGGCAATATCGGCTCGATTAGAATTCTTGCAGAGAAAGGAACTGTCATGAACAAGCAGCAACTATCGCGCCGCGCTTTCCTGAAGCTCGCGGCTGCCAGCAGCTCTGGCGTTGCCTTGGCGGGCATCGGTCCGCTGCGCAATATCGCCGCCGCCCAGGACACGGTTGAGCTGACCTTTGGGCGTCACTGGGAAGCGGCTTTCCGTCCGCGCCAGGCCGAGTACGACGAAGGCTTCATGGAGCGGCATCCGGACATCAAGATCAACATCACCTACAACACCTGGGCAGACCACAACAATGTCGTCCCCGCCTGGGCGGCCGCTGGCACCTTGCCCGATATCGTTTATGTGCATGGCAGCCGCGCGACGCCTTGGGCGCATGAGGGCATCATCATCGATATCCACGACATCGTCGTCGCTGACGAAGAATTTAATATCGATGGCATGTGGGAAGAGTCGGTGCGCCTCTATCGCGTCAACGGCCGCATCCACGCGCTGCCTTACGACCATGGCCCGATCATCCTCGGCTACAATGTCGATATGTTTGACGCAGCGGGCATGGACTATCCCAACGAAGACTGGACGATGGAAGACTTGGCCGCCGCCGCCGCCGAGTTGACTGATGCCGACATGGGCATATATGGCTGGGATGGCCGCTTCAGCCTCGGCAACAGCGCCAATGGCTTCTTCCTCGGCGCATGGGGCGCAGCCAATATGAACGATGACGAATCCGCCATGACTCTCGACTCGCCCGAAGCGCGCGAAGCGATGAATTTCTGGTATGGCTTGATCCACACCGACCACATCGCCCCCAGCGGCACCGAAGCCGAGTCCTTCCCCAACCAGCATCCCTTCCGCGCTGGCGCAGCTGCCATGTCGCACATCGCGACCTGGGATACGCCCAGCATGCGCGCGCAAGCCCCCTTCAATTGGGATGTCGCGCCGACGCCCATGGGCGCCGATGGCACTCGCGCCACCACATCGTTTGGCAGCGGCTATGGCATCACGCCGACCAGCGACAAGCCGGATGTGGCCTGGCGCTACCTGCGCGAATACCTGTCAGTCGATGGCATGATCTTCATGTGGAGTCTGTCGGGCCGCGGCTCGCCAGCGCGTCCAGAAGGCCTGGAAGCCTGGTTGACTTCCGATCCCGCGCCGCCCAATGGCCAGTACTTCCTGGAAGCCATGTTTGATTATGCGACGACGGGGCACCCATACTCGTCGCTGGCATCGGCGCAAGTCAGCCAAATCCTCGACCGCGAAGCGAACCTGCTGCGCCTGGGCGAGGCCAGCGTGGACGAAGCCATCGCCACCATCATGGAAGAGGGGAATGCCGCCCTCGATGCCGTCGCCGATATGTAGCTGCGCGTCCCAGCCGGGATGCCTGCGAGGGAGATCGACCAACGGTCTCCCTCAATTCTGTATGTGCAAATGCAGGGTGTGATTGATGCTGCGAAGTTTCCTCAAACCCATCTCGCCCAGCGCCCGGCGCGAAGAGCGCATCTTCTATCTTTTCATCTTGCCTTTTCTGATCGGCATGGTCGTCTTCAATGCCGGTCCAGTTCTGGGCATGCTGGGATTGAGCTTCACCGATTGGCGCATCTCGCTGGACAACCTGCAATTCATCGGCTTGGACAATTATTCGAAACTCTTTGATGACCCGGTCTTCTGGATTTCTGTCGGCAACACGCTGTATATTGTCGTTGGCAGGGTCGTATTCGGCACCGCTTTCGCGCTGCTGCTGGCGATTCTGCTCAACCAAAAAGTGCCGGGCATCCCCTTCTTCCGCGCCGTCTATTATCTGCCCACGGTGACAGCCGGCGTGGCGGTGGCGCTGGTGTGGATCTGGATATTCAATCCGCGCCTGGGCATCCTGAATTACAGCTTGAAGCAGATCGGCATCACTGGTCCGCCCTGGATCTACAGTTCGACCTGGGTCAAGCCATCGCTCATTTTGATGAGCCTGTTCCAGGTCGGACCCAATATGATCATCTTGCTGGCGGGCTTGCAGGGCGTGCCCAAAGAGCTGTACGAATCGGCAGAGATTGATGGCGCAGGCAACTGGGCGAAGTTCCGCAATGTGACCCTGCCCATGCTGTCGCCAGTCCTCTTCTTCGTCATCATCATTTCGGTGGTGAGTTCCTTCCAAAACTTCACAGAAATCCGCGTGATGACCGAAGGCGGACCGGGCGAATCGAGCAATGTTTTGATCTGGTATCTGTGGGAGAACTCTTTCATTTTCCTGCAGTTGGGGGTGGCTGCCGCCGTCGCCTGGATCATGTTTGTCATTCTCATGGCGCTGACGGGCCTGCAATTCCGGCTGGGCAGGCGCTGGGTCTTCTACGAGGTATAGGCTCGATGAAGAAAACTTCGCGGCGCAAAGATGGCTATGCCTGGCGGAAATCCATCAAGGGCCGGCAAGTTATCGGCGTCATCATTACTTTCGCTTTGCTGATTCCAATCGGCATCCTCTTTATCATGCCCTTTATCGTCATGGTCTCGACCGCGCTCAAACCGCTGAATCAGGTATTTGCCTTCCCGCCGCGGCTCATTCCCGAAACTTTTCAATGGCAGAATTTCCCCGATGGCTGGTATGGCTATGGCTATGTCGACTTCACCACCTGCACCTGGAATTCGCTGAAAATCACCGTCAACAATATCATCGGCAACCTCGTGTCTTGCACATTGGCGGCTTATGCTTTCGCCCGCTTGAAGGCGCGCGGCAAGAATTTCTGGTTCGCCATCGTCCTGGCGACCATGCTGCTGCCCACCGAGGCGCTGGTCGTGCCCCAGTATGTGCTGTTCAATCGCTTCGGCTGGCTGGATACGCATCTGCCGCTGATGGTGCCGCCCTGGTTTGGCTGGCCCTTCTTCATTTTCTTGCTGCGCCAGTTCTTCATGACAATCCCGGAAGAGTTGGTGGACGCCGCCAAGATTGATGGCGCTGGGCACGCGCGCATCCTGCTGCAGATTTTCATCCCGCTGTCCAAACCGGCGCTGGCCACTTTGGCCATCTTCGCTTTCATCGGCAACTGGAACAATTTCTTCGGTCCGCTGCTCTACCTGCGCACGCCCGATGTACAGACGCTGCCGGTCTGCCTGGTGCAATATCAAGGCGCGTATGGCAACACCGATTGGCATCTGATGATGGCGGTCGCCACCATCGCCGTCATTCCGGTGCTGCTGATTTTCATCTTCGGACAACGCTACTTTGTCGAAGGCATCGCGACATCGGGCGTCAAGCGCTAGCGCAACCTGCCTCGCCATGCCCAAACTCCGCCGGCGTTTGATCCTGCTGCTGTTGCCGAGTCTGCTCCTTGCCACTGCCATCGGTCCTCTGGAGCCCTTCGTCGATGTCAGCGAGGCAGCCGGTCTCCACGCCACCCACCGCGGCGATTGGGAACTTTTTGAAGACGACTTCGCCGAAGGTTATCTGGGCATCGGGCAAGCCTGGGGCGACTATGATCGCGATGGCTGGCTCGACCTGTATGTGACGGGCAACCAGGACGCCAATATCTTGTATCGCAGCACGGGCGATGGCCGCTTCGCAATCTCGCCGCTGGCACCGCAAGTCGCCTTGACGGATGTGCTGAGTGGCGGCGCAGTCTGGGCGGATTATGACAACGATGGCTGGCTCGATCTGTATGTGTTGAATCACGGCGCGAACACGCTCTTTCATAATGAAAACGGCGCTGGTTTCCGCAATGTGACGATGCAGGCGGGCGTCGGCGACCCCGGCAAAGGCACGACCGCCACCTGGGGCGACTATGACGGCGACAGCTACCTCGACTTGTATGTGGTGAACTGGTCGTGCTTCCCGGAATGTGGCGACCCCAACATCACCCGCGAGCACGATGAAGCCCGCGACACGCTGTATCGCAATCGTGGCGATGGCACATTCGCCGATGTGACGCATCTGCTGGAATACGACTTGCTGCTCGGGGCCGGCTTCAGCGCCAGCTTCACCGATTATGACAACGATGGCGATGCCGATATCTATGTCGTCAACGACCAGTTCAAGAACATGCTGGGCAATATCTTGTGGCGCAACGATGGCGCGGGCTGCGGCGGCTGGTGCTTCAGCGAAGTTTCTATTGCGGCCGGCGCGCGCACTTTCATCCACGGCATGGGGCTGGCGGTCGGCGATTATGACAACGACCTCGACCTGGATTTCTACTTCAGCGACATGGTCAATGGCATGGTGCTGCTGCAGAATCAAGGCGATGGCACTTTTGACGATGTGGCCGATGATGCTGGCGTTGTGGTTGGTCCCAGCAGCGCCGTGGGCTGGGGCACCATATTCTTTGATTACAACAACGATAGCTGGCTCGACTTGTTCTTGACCGCCACAGAATTTGTGCAGTTCGATATCTTCAGCGGTCCCGAAGGCATGATGTTCGAATATCGCGACTTCCTCTTCGAGAACCGCGGCGATGGCAGCTTCGCCGATGTGACGCCCGCCAGCTGGCTGAACGACCTGAATCCCAGCATGGGGCTGGCTTATGCCGATTATGATCGCGATGGCTGGCTGGACTTTGTGCTGGGCAACTGGAACGAAGGCTATGCGCTATATCGCAACACCGGCGCGGTCACCAGCAGCCATAATTGGCTCAATGTGCGCTTGCAGGGCGGCGGCGATATCAACCGCGATGCCATCGGCAGCCGCGTCTATCTCACCACAACCGGCGGACGCGTGCTGATGCAGGAAGTCAAAGCCGGCTCCAGCCTGGGCGCGGGCAACGACATGGCGCTGCATTTTGGCTTGGGCGGGGAAGGCGTCGATAGTCTGCGCGTGCGCTGGTCGAATGGGGTGGAGGAAGTGGTGAGGGATTTGGCGGTGAATGCGTTTGTTGAGATTTCGTACTTGGAATGACGCCCCATCCTTTTTCTGTCGTAGGGGCGACATGCCATGTCGCCCGATCTCACCACATATTGAAATTCGGGCGAGTTGATAACTCGCCCCTACGCATTCCCCCTCTGTGCCTCTGTGTTCTCTGTGATTCACTTCATTGCCGCAAATGCAGCTTGACCACCGGCACCTCCACCGGCGGCTGCACGACCGGCAATTCCAGACGCGCAACTTTGTTTTCGTCCACGCTGAAATGAATCTGGCTGCCATCATGCAAGAATTCGGCGTATTCGATCCGATCGCCGATGCCGTCCACATACAGATGCTTGAAGGGATAAGCGAAGATGTGGCAGTAGAGCGAGTCGCCGTTTTGTGTCAGGCGGCAGTCTTCGGGGGCGGGCAGGCCGCTGGCAGTGCAGCCATAGATGGCTTCGCTGTGCCCGGTCATCCATTTTTCATAGACGCGCAGGGCGGCTTCGGCGCGCGCATCCAGCTCGCCCATGGCGGTCGGTCCCACATTCATCAGCAGGTTGCCGCCAGTCGCCACTGTATTGACCAGCATGCGGATGAGCTGTCCCGGGCTCTTCCAGGTCATCTCATCGCGGTGATAGCCCCAGCTGCCACTGAAGGTCTGGCAGGTCTCCCAGACGACCGGCTCGCCATCGACATGCACCCAGCCGCGCGGCTGCACCTGTTCTGGCGTATAGATATCGGCGGCGCTGGGCAGGTCGAGGCGGTTGTTGATGATGATGTCGGGCTGCAGGCTGCGGCTTAACGCTTCCAAGCCCTCGCTGTCCCAGTCATCGCGTCCTTTACCATCGGCACCTGGATAAGAAAAGTCGTACCAGATGATGTCGATCTTGCCGAAGCTGCTCAGCAGCTCGCGCACTTGATTCTTCATGTAGGCGCGGTAGCGGCTCATATCGCGGCCTTCGTTCAGCTTCGCGCGGTCGGGGTGGTTGCGCAGGGCGTGAATGCGGTCGATTGTGAAATCGGGGTGATGCCAGTCGATGAGCGAATAATAGAAGCCGACCTTTAGTCCCCGGCTGCGAAAAGCGTCAACGACTTCGGCCAGCAAGTCCTTGCCCCAGGGCGTGTTGGTGGCTTTGTAATCGGTGTGCTGCGTATCCCACAGGCAGAAGCCCTCGTGATGCTTGGAGGTGATGACCATGTATTTCATGCCGGCAGCGGCGGCCAGGTCTGCCCAGCGTCCGGGATCAAAGCGGCGCGGATTGAAGCGGCGAAAGAAAGGTTCGTACTGCTCATCGGTCATCTCTTCGCGCTGTTTCACCCACTCGTGGCGGGCGGGCATGGCATACAGGCCCCAGTGGATGAACATGCCGAAGCGGTCGCGCGTGAACCAGTCGGTCTTGCCTTTGGTGGGCTTGGGATTGAGCATGGCGGTGTCTCCTGGCGGGTGGATGTGAAAAGTTGACTGCGGCGGATTTTACCCTTCTTGGCTGACTTGTCGAGTCGGAGGGCGCAGAGGCGGAATTTTGCAGAGGTGTCCGAGCGAATATGTCCTGTGCCGCGCCGTCCATCCACCCGGCAGCAAAGCAAACAAAAACCCCTTCATCATTGAAGGGGCTGCTGCGTGCCTGGAGAGATTCGAACTCCCGACACCTGGTTCCGTAGACCAGTGCTCTATCCGCTGAGCTACAGGCACATTGACGACGACCAGCATAGACGGCGCGCTTGCCCATGTCAAGCATGAATCGGCTGGGGCAGTCGCGTCAGATTATGTTGCCACCGAGTACACCGATATGAAGGAGTACACCGAGAGTTCGTTTTTTCAGACTCGTTGAAAATTGCTGCGCGTTGTGCCACTGTGGCGTGGATAGTTCGCTGTCAGAATCCGCCAGCTTCCAGTCGACCCGGTCGGCGCGAAGTTCGCGCAGATTCAGTCCGCCGGCAAAGCGCAAGCCTTCACCTTTCTCTCGGTGCACTCAAATCGACTCGGCGCGCTCGGTGGTAAGGGGTTAAGGGCGCAGGCTTTTAGTGTGATGCAATTGCCCTGGTGAGTGGGATGGCACTTTTGCGCAGAATCGCTATCGACACTATAATTTGTTTTCGTGAGCGATCGAATGCCTTCTCTGCGGATGCTCTTGCTGCTGCTGGCGGCGCTCTTGCTGGCGCCTTGGCTGGCATCGTGCCAGTTGCCCATCCTCACCGTTCCCACCGAAACCCCCACGCTCACTCCCAGCGACACCCCGCAGCCGACTGCCACGCCGACCGAGACTCAGACCCCCAGCGCCACGCCAAGCCCCACCGACACATCCACGCCGACTGCCACTCCGACCCCCACCGACACGGCGACTCCTACCGCGACGCCCACGCTCTACGGCATCGTCAATGTCAGCCAACGGATCAATGTGCGCAGCGGACCGGGCACGACATTCGCCGCCATCGCTGCGCTGTCGCCGGGCGAAGGCGCGAAAGTCATCGGGCAAGACCGCGCTAATGGCTGGTATCAAATCCTGCTGGACGACGAAAAGACCGGCTGGGTCAGCGCGGCGCTGCTGCTGGTGGAAACGCCAACGCCGCCCATCACGCCCGTGCCGACTGCCGACTACACCCTGCTGCTGGATGTCCCTATTGTCGATCTGCCCGCCGCCCATGCCACAGCCACGGCAATCGCAGCATTGACTGTCGAGGCAGCTGCGCCCTCCACAGCCACCGCTTCCCCGCCCGCGCAAACCACTTTGCCAGCCGCCACGCCGCGCCGCGATGTCAATGTCTTCGCTTTTTGCGATGATCGCTCCTTTGGCTTGTCGCCGCCAGCGGGCTTGACCAGAGGCTCGACCATCCGCATCTTCTGGGGCTGGTTCGCTAGCAGCGAAGCCCTGGTCTGGCAGCACATCAACAACGCCCAGCACGAGCTGCGCGTTAATGGTTCGTCAATCGCCGTCCTGGACAGCCATCGCCTTGCGCCCCGCCAGGATGGGGGGCAATTCGCCGTCTACTGGTATGTGCCTTTTGGTCCGTTGACGGCGGGAACAGTCGAAATCACCTATCGCGTCAGTTGGCAGAGCGCCATCAGCGATGGCTACGCGCGTTATGGTCCTGGCACAGCTGCGGAGTTTGAAGAAGAAAGCTGCAGCTTCGTCGTCCGCTGATGAATGCGGCGCGGGGCAATCCCTGGCAGATCACGCAACTGGGCGATGCCCGGGCAGTCTGCGCGCAGGGCGAATGGCGTCTCGCGCTGCCCCCGGCCGGCGGCGCGGATTATCGCAATGCCCAGATCAGCGATTATAAAACCGCGCGCGATTTTCACAATGCGCCACCACTGCGCCTGAGCCTGACTGCCCGCTTTGACGGCGAGCTTCGCGGTACGGCTGGCTTCGGCTTTTGGAATCACGCTTTTGTGCCTGGCGAGCGCGCTTTTCGGCTGCCGCAGGCGCTTTGGTTCTTCTTCAGCAGCCCGCCCGGCAACATCTCGCTGGCGAAAGGCCTGCCCGGCCATGGCTGGAAAGTCGCCACTTTCAATGCGCGCAACTGGCGTTTTCTGGGGCTGCTGCCTGTTGCGCCGCTCGGCTGCCTGTTGATGCGCAGCCGCCTCATTTACGATGCGCTCTGGGGCATTGGACAGCGCGCGCTGGGTGTCCAGGAAGCTCTGCTGGATGCGGCGCTGCTGAGCGATTATCGCGCCTACAGCATCGACTGGCGGACGGATGGCGCGGTCTTCCACGTCGATGATACAGAAGTCTTGCGGGCGGATTTTGTGCCCAGGGCGCGGCTGGGCTTCGTGGCTTGGGTCGACAACCAATACGCTGTCGTAACGCCGCAGGGGCGTTTTGGGCACGGCACATTGGCTGTCCCGCAACGGCAATCGCTGCACATCCGCGATTTGCGCATCGGAGCGCTCCAGGGCTCGTCCGCACGCTGAGCAATCGCTGCTGTGCCTGTCCGCTCTGTGCGGGTAGAATGTCTCGCAAGAACGTCACGATCCGCGCGGGAGTCGTCATGCGCCATTCTGATGCCCAGCTGCTTGCCGCCATCGCCGCGCGCAGACAACTCCTGCTGGACTACCTGCTGCAAGAGCGCTTCGTCAATCGCTTTCGTCCCGACCACATCCGCGCTGCCGTCTACAGCTATATCAAGGGCGGTGGCAAGTCGCTGCGGCCGGCTGTCGCGCTGCTGGCATGCGGCGCTTTGGGCGGCGATGAAAACCGCGCTTTGCCAGTGGCGGCCGCCATCGAGGTCTTTCACACCTGGACGCTGGTGCACGATGATGTCATCGACCGCGATGACCGCCGCCGCAGCCTGCCCACCGTGCACGAGGACTTCGCCAGACGCGCCCATGAAGAATATGGCTGGAGCGCCGCCGACTCCGCGCATTATGGCACGACCATTGCCTTGTTGGCTGGCGATGTGCAGCAAGCCTGGTCGTGGTCACTGCTATTCGACGCTCACCTCGAGCATGGCGTCCGCGCCGAGCTTGTCGTGCAGCTGGCGAATGACCTGGCCAGCCGCATCACGCCGCTGCTGGTCGAAGGCGAGACGCTTGATGTCCAATATGCGGGCAGCTCGCGCGAACTGGACGAGGCGCTGGTTGTCGATATGCTGTGGAAAAAAACCGGTGCCCTCTACGAATTCGCCGGGCGCGCTGGCGCTGCTGTCGCGCTGGATGACGCCGACCTTGAGCAACCGGCCGCTCAAGCCATCGCGCGTTTTTGCAGCTTGTGCGGCACGGCATTCCAGTTGCAAGACGACATCCTGGGCATCGTCGGCGATGCGCGGCAACTGGGCAAACCGGTCGGCTCGGATATCCGCGAGGGCAAGTCGACGCTGCTGACACTGAAGGCGCTGGAACATGCCAATGCTGCGCAGCGCGCGCAGATATTGCGCAGCCTGGGCAATCCCGCCGCCAGCTCAGCCGATATCGCCGGCATTCTGCAGGTGTTTCGGGGGCTGGGCGCAATCGACTATACGCGCGATCTGGCGCGCCGATATGTAGACGAAGCGCTGGGGCATCTGGACGCGCTGCCCGCTGGCCCCTGCCGCGACTTGCTCTCGCAATGGGCGCATTATATGATCGAGCGCGAGTTCTAGTTCTGCGCTTGTTCCATTCGCGCGGAATCGGACAACCTTCAGCCGCCACGCAAACGCGAGGATGCCGACTTGTTTCATCTTTCTTTGCTGATTTTGCTGGCGCTCATTTGCTGCGTGCCCCTGCGCGCGCAGATGACGCCCAATGCCCAAAATATGCTGGACAACGCGGTTGCCGAGCTGCAATCGGCGCGCAGTTTTCGTCTGTCCATCAGCCAGAGTGGCGCGCCCTATCCGCTTTCGATCACCTTCGATGGCACAAACATGATCCCTGCCACCTTGCACAGCGCCGATGCCCAGTACATCAGCCCCAACGAGCTGCACATCAGCGCGGCGCTGCACCTGTTTTTGACGGTGACCCTGGATGTGTATGCGCTTGACGACCGCCAGTGGATCAGCTTTCCCAGTGGCGCGCCCTGGTTTCTGCTGCCGGCATTTGCAGGATTTGATGTCAACCGGCTGCTGGCGCGGGACGATGGCATTGATCGCGCCGCTGCCAATCTGCAGGGGCTGGAGGCGGTTGAAACAGACGATGCAGACATAGCGCATTTGCGAGCCAGGTCCGCTGGAGAGATGGTGTCGGGCTTGCTGTTTGGCTTCATTGAGCCGGGTGCCGATGTCGAGATCAACTTCTGGCTCAATGCCGATGGCCGCTTCGCGCAGATTGACTTGCTGATGCTGGAAACGCTGGAAGCTGCGCCGGACGATCCGTCTCGCTGGCATATCACTTTCAGCGATTATGACGCGCCGCGCGATTTCACGCCGCCAGCCGCCGCCAACTAGCCTGTCGCGCCCGCCTCGGCCGATTCATGGCTGGTTTCGGCAGAGTCGCCTTTTGACCAGCGCCGCTCGCGCACATAATATATGGGCTTGCGCTGCGATTCGTGATAAGTGCGCATGATCATGTCGGCGACGATGCCTGTGCTCACGAATTGCACGCCCAGCACCACCAAGAGCGCCGCCAGCTGCAAAAGCGGACGGTCGCCGATTTTGTTTTCTGTCAGCAGCTTGAACACGGTCAAATATGCGCCCAGCGCCGTGCCCAGCCCGCCAACCAGGAATCCAGCCGCGCCAAATACATAGAGCGGTCGATTGAAATAGCCCAGCAAAAATACCACGACGATCAAATCGAGGATGACCTTGAAAGTGCGCCCGAAGCCGTATTTGCTGCTGCCCCAGCGCCGCGCCCGGTCAGCCACCGGCACTTCTGCCACGCGCACGCCCATCTGGCTGGCCAGCGCCGGGATAAATCGATGCAGCTCCCCATACAGCTGGACGCCTTTCGCCACATCAAAATGATACGCTTTCAACGTGCAGCCATAATCATGCAGCCGGATGCCGGTGCTGCGCGAGATGATGCGGTTCGCCAGCGTCGAGGGCAGCCGCCGCAGCAAGAACGGTTCTTTGCGATTTTGCCGCCAGCCGCTGACGATGTCATAGCCTTCGTCGAACTTCGCCAGGATGCGCGCAATATCCCGCGGGTCGTTTTGCAGGTCGGCATCGATAGTAACCACAATTTCGCCGCGCGCCGCATCAAAGCCCGCCGACATGGCAGCTGTCTGCCCGAAGTTGCGCCGAAAGTGGATGATGTGCCAGCGCTGGTCGCGCATTTGCACGGCATTGAGCTGTTCGGCGCTGTTGTCGCTGCTGCCGTCGTTGATGGCGATGACTTCATAATCGCGCCCGATGTCACGCAGCGCCGCCGTCAGTTCTTTGTGCAGCCGCTCGATATTGCCCGCTTCGTTGAAAATGGGGATGACCACGCTCAGCGCGAGTTCGGGCGAAGTGGCGGCGGACATCCGGGCGGTCATTGACATGGCTGCTTCCTGCTGTAGACGCGCCTAAGTCTAGCACAGCCACGCCAGCGACAAATAGTCCGACCGCGCGCTTCGTCCGCATTCCGCCGACTCTGCTAAAATGGATAGCAAGTCAGGGCAGGGCAGACCGATGGCAGGGCAGCGAAACAGACGAGAAAACGGCGAGCAGCCGCTGCATCCGCGCTCGGCAGCTTCTGATAACCCTGCGCCACCGCCACCGCCCCAGGCACCGCGAATGCCACGCCCGCTGCCGCCACGCAAACGCCGCCGCCGCATTTTGGGCATGCCGAGCGGCTGCCTGCTGCTGATGGCGGGCATGCTGCTCAGCGTCTGTGGCGGGCTGAGCCTGCTGACTATCGGCGCGGCCTCGCTCATCTTGCCCAAGGTCGAAGCGGCCTGGAGCGCGCGCATCGCCGAAGTGGACAATTATCGCAGCTTCGCCAGCACCTTCATCTATGACCGAGCGGGACACGAGTTGTACGAAGCCTTTGAAGAGGGCCGGCGCGTGCATGTCGGCATTGAGCTGGTCCCACAATATCTTATACACGCCACCATCGCCATTGAGGACGACAGTTTCTTCAACAATATCGGCATTGATGTGCCAGCGACGCTGGTCGCCGCGCTGAATTATCTGGGCGCTGGCCGCGATACCTCGCCCGGCGGCAGCACCATCACCCAGCAGCTGGTGCGCAATATCTTCTTTGATTATGAAAAGCGCCTGCAGCGCAGCGTCTCGCGAAAGCTGGAAGAAATCTTGCTGGCACTGGTCTTGACGCAAGCCAGGAGCAAAGACGAAATCCTGGAGATGTATCTCAACGAGATCTATTACGGCAATCTGGCTTATGGCGTACAGACAGCCGCGCAGACATTCTTCGGCAAAGATATCGACCAGCTCAGCCTGGGCGAAGCGGCGCTGCTGGCTGGCTTGCCACAAGCCCCGGCCTGGCTCGATCCCTTAAATCCCGACCCGACTGTGCAAGCGGCTGTGGACGCCCGCTGGCGGCTGGTGCTGGGCGAAATGGTCGAAGAAGGCTATATCACGCAGGCGCAAGCGCGCGATACGCTGCAAGCCGGCTTGACATTTGTGCCCGGCAACGCCTCGCTGACCGCGCCGCATTTCACCATCTATGCCCTGGGCGAGCTGGAGCGGCTGCTGTTGGGGCTTGGCTATACGCCAGAAGATATTCTGGGCAGCGGCTTGCGGGTCTATACCACGCTGGATCTGGGCGTCAACCAACTGGCGCAGCAAGCGGCCGCCAATCAGGTTGCCCAACTGCAGCGCAGCAATGTCAGCAACGCCGCCGTTGTCGTGACCAAGCCAGCCAGCGGCGAGATCATCGCCATGGTCGGCAGCATCGATTATGAAAACGAAGCCATCGACGGCAGCGTCAATGTGAGCACGGCTTTCCGCCAGCCCGGCAGCACGATCAAGCCCTTTACCTATGCCGCCGCCATGGAGCGAGGCTTTTCGCCCCTGGATGTCCTGTGGGATACGCCGACCGAGATCGCCGTGCCCGGGCAGCCGGTCTATGCGCCGCGCAACTTCGACAATCGCTTCCATGGACCCATGACCATGCGGGCTGCGCTGGCCAACAGCTACAACATCCCGGCTGTGCAGACGCTGCGCGCGGTGGGTGTGGAATACCTGCTGGATGCGCTGCGGCGCTTCGGCATCGACACGCTGGCAGAAGACGCATCCAGTTACGGCTTGTCATTGACCCTGGGCGGCGGCGAAATCACCCTCATCGAGCTGACCAATGCTTTTGCTGTCTTTGCCAATGGCGGCGATTATGTGCCGGTAACCGCCATCCGCTGCGTGCTGGACAGCGCTTCTCGCATTGTCTATCAATACGCTGACGGCTGCCCGCGGGGGCAGATCACAGCCCAGTCGGCGCTTCGGGAAACAGAGCCGATTCGCGTGCTCGATCCGCGCATCGCCTTTCTCATCAGCGATATCCTGAGCGACAACGATGCGCGCGCGCCAGCCATGGGCGCATATAGCCCGCTGCGCACGGATGGCATCGCCAGCTCGGTGAAGACGGGCACGACAGACGATGTCAAGGACAACTGGACGGTCGGATACACGCGCAATGTCGCTGTGGGCGTTTGGGTGGGCAACAACGATGGCGATCCCATGCGCGATTCCAGCGGCTTGACCGGCGCGGCGCCCATTTGGAACAACGTGCTGCGTGGCATCTATGGCAACGAAACCCGCCGCAGCGCCTTCGCCACCGACGGTCGACTGCTCGCCGACCGGGCCAATCCGCCGCCGGGCCTATCACGCCGCCAAATCTGCGATGTGCGTGAATTGACAGTCGGCGCTATCGACTGCCCCGCCTTCCTCAGCGAATGGGCGCTGGATGGTCCCGCTGGCATCCCCGACCGCGCCGGCAACCTGCATTATCCGCCGGCCGCCCAGCGCTATCCCACGCCGCCGCCCACTTCTGGCTCGGTTTTGGTTGAGATTTCCCCCGGCGTCTACAGTACGCTGGCTTATCCGCTGCCGCCCGAAATAGCCGCGGGCATCCAATTCCGCGTTGCGCCGGGCGATCTGCCGCCCATCCCGCCCAATTTCTGCCGCGTGCCGATCGAACACAAAGGCGAAGCGATCGCGACTGGCGCGCAGAATCTGCTCTTCGTCGCCGGTCCCGCCACTTCGCAGCGCGATGCCGTCGAAGCCGAACGCTATGCCCGCGAGCATAACCTGGCTTTTCTGCCCACGATTGATTGCTGGCAAGGCGTCTACCAGCAGCAGCAATATGGGAATGTCGGCGCGCAACTGCAGATCACCCAGCCGCACAGCTGGCAGTCGGTCAGCCAGCCGATCCCGATTGTGGGCAGCGCCGTCTTCGATTCCAGCCAGGCTGATTATTACCTGTTCTACATCCGTGGCGGACAATTTGCCGATTTCACGCCACTGGAGCACGCTGTGCACGAGTCGCGCCGAGATGCGCCGCTGGCCACGCTGCATGCCAATTCGCTGGCACCGGGCAATTATGTGCTGCGGCTGGCGCTGCACAAGGGGGAGCGAATCGTGCAAGCCACCGATGTCATCTTCGTCGTGCCCTAACGAGATCGGCGCTTTGCCAAGACCGATGCATAGACTTTGGCAGTTTCGTCGACCATCCGTTGGGCGCTGAAGTGTTCTTCCAGCCGCGCAGTGCCCAGCAAACCCATATATTTCCGCAGCGCGCGATCGCTCAGCAGCCGCGCAATCGCCTGTGTCAGCCCGTCCACATCGCGCGACTCGATCAAAATGCCCGTCTCGCCGTGCACAACCACTTCGGGCAGCGCGCTGACTCGACTGGCGATCACCGGCACGCGCCGCGCCATGGCTTCCAGGATCACCAGACCAAAGCCCTCCCACAAGCTCGGTGCCAGCAGCACATCCAGCCCCGTCATCAGTTCAGCCGCGTCATCGCGCCAGCTTAGCCAATGCACGCGCTCCGCCACGCCCAGCGCTGTCGCCAGCTGACGCAGCTCGCCGGCTTTTTCGCCATCGCCGATGACCACCAGACGCGCCTGGGGGAAGTCGGATTGAATGCGCCGCAGCGCCTCCAGCGAATAGGGCACGCCTTTTTGCTGCACAAGCCGACAGACCATGCCCAGCAGCGGCGTATCCAGCGGCAAGCCCAGCTCGTCGCGCAAGCTGTGCCGGGCGCGTTCAATTGTCTCGTCGCTCAGCCAGCGGTATTCCATGCCATAGCGCACGATGTGCAGTTTGTCGCGAGGCGCGTCTTCAATTACCTCGGCGAAGTTCGCCACCGCGCCGGAGATCGCGATGCCCGCGTCCAGGCGCCGCCACAGCTGTCGATTCAGCCGCCGCCAGCGTGGACGATAGCGGAATTGGTCATCGTTGTGCCGGCTGCTGATCACTGTGCCCACGCGGGCCAGTTTCGCCGCGGCATAGCCATACATATCGGCATGGATCAGGTGGGTATGCACAATATCGGGCGATGTGGCTCGCAATGCCCGCCGCAAACGCCACAGCAAGGGGATGTCATAATGCCCGCGAATGGTCAGGCGCGTCAACGGGATAGCGCGCTCTTGCGCCGCCGCAGCCATGTCGTCCATGGGTTTACCGCGCTCGACCAGCATGATCAGCCGCGCATCCACGCCCTGCTCGCGCAGCCCGCCCAGCAGAATCAACAGATGCCGCTCTGCGCCGCTGATGCGGGTGACTTTGATGATATGGGCGATGCGCATATCCATGACCATCGCTTTCAGCTGCTGGTTTGGCGCGGGTCGATTTCGGCCGACAAGGGGCCAATCACGCCGCGTTCGTCAATGGCGGCGATGGCGATGGACTCGTAGGCATCGAAGCCATCCCAAGGCAGCTTGTTTTCGTCAAATTGTATCTGCTGGGCATAAATCAGCGAGCCGGGCGGTCGCAGCGCGATGATGTAGCTTTTGGCAGCGACCGGCTCCCACACCAGCTCTTGCGAGTTTTCTTCGCGATTGCGCAGGGCGATATTGGCGGGCGGACGCGGACCATCTGCCAGCGACAGCAGCACAGCCAGCGAGGCTTGCGTGGCGCGGCGCAGGTAATCCGGCTCGATAAATTCAATGGTGTCGGTGGGGTCGGCATTGCGCTTTTCTTCGTGCGCATTGATGAAGCGGACCGCCGGATAGCCCAGCTCGCTGAAGGAGAAATGATCGCCCCAGCGATTTTCGCGGTCGATGGCGTCCTGCACCTGCAAATCCATATCCAGCTCATAGTTGTACGCCAGGAAGTTGGCAGAGCGCGCCAGCTTGCGCGATGGCGAGGTCGCGTTGGGCGGCGCAGAAAACACGCGCAGCTGCTGGTCGTTGACGCGGCCGGCGAAGTCGTGCACATTACCGATCGTGTCGAGGTTGATCATGCCAACCAGATCGATATTGCTCTGTTCGATCCAGGCTGCGAAGGCGCGGCTGCCCTGGCGGTCGATTTCTTCGGCGGAAAATAGCGCGAACATCAGCGTGGCTTTGTATTTTGATGCGCTGAGAATGCGCGCCAGCTCCAGCACAGCCGCCACTCCCGAGGCATTGTCGTTTGCGCCTGGCGCATAGCCGCTGCCCGAAGCGCGCTCGAGACCGATGCTGTCATAATGCGCGCCGACCAGGATGGTGCCGGCGTTGACCTCGCTGCCGCTGATCGCGCCGATGATATTGTACTGCGGCGTGAACTCGTCCAGTGTGATGTAGGCGTCAAAACGCAGATCGAAAGTGTAAAGATTGCCGCCAGAAGCGCTGCTGAATAACTGCAGCTGGTCTTTGATATACTGCCGCGCCGCGCCGATGCCTTCTGCCCGCGAATCTTGCGATGAGGCGATATGCCGCGTCTGGAATTCTTGCAAGCTGCGCACATGCTGCATCAGCCGGTCGGATTCGACCTGTGCCAAAAGCTCGCCCATCACATCAACCTGTGGCTCTTCGGGCGTCGAGCCAATCTCGGCGACGTTCACCGGTCCTGGCGCGGTGTAACCCAGAGTGGCTTGTGGAGGCAGCGTTGGCAGGGGCGCCAGCGTCGGCGGGGCATTTTCACTCGTGCCCATATTGCAAGCCAGCAGCAGCAGCATCAGCCCCGCCAAACATGCCGCTGTCCGCAGGTGAATGTCAATCGGTCGCATATCGGCGATTTTATCATAATCGGCACGGTGCATGACCCCCCTCGGCCCCTCCATCGGGATGGCTTAGGGGAGGGGGCAATGTAATGGCGGCGGGGCGCTAGCCCAGGTAATCGCGGAGTTTGCGGCTGCGGCGGGGATGGCGCAGTCTCCGCAGCGCTCGACCTTCGATCTGGCGAATCCGTTCGCGCGTTAAGCCAAATTTCTGTCCGACTTCTTCCAGCGTGTAGCTGTGCCCGTTTTGCAGCCCAAAGCGCAGGCGCAAGATGCGCGCTTCACGCGGGGTCAGCGTTTCCAGCAATTCTTCGATCTTCTCTTTGAGCAGCTTGCTATAGGCGCTATCGGAGGGTTTGGGCTCGAGGTCATTTTCGATGAAGCTGCCCAATTCGCTGTCTTCGTCTTTGCCGACCGGGTGCTCCAGGCTGAGCGGACGCCACGACACGCGCAGCATCCATTGCACTTTGCGCGGCTCGGTTTCCAGGACTTCGGCAATTTCTTCGATAGAAGGCTTGCAGCCGGACTGCTGTTCCAGTTCGCGGGCGACGCGATACAGCTGGCGGATGCGGTCGGTCATGTGCACGGGCACGCGGATGGTGCGTCCCTGGTCAGCGACTGCGCGGGTGATCGTTTGGCGGATCCACCAGGTGGCATAGGTGCTGAAGCGGTAACCGCGATGATAGTCGAACTTTTCGACCGCCTTGATCAAGCCCAGATTGCCTTCCTGGATCAAATCCAGCAGCTGCACGCCGCGATCCATATAGCGCTTGGCGACTGAAACGACCAGCCGTCCATTGGCTTCGATCAGGTGGTCGCGGGCTTGCTGGCCGTCCTGGATGAGGAACTGCCATTCGGCGCGGCGTTCGTGATTGGGCGCTTGCTCCAGTTGCCGCTCGGCTTTCAAGCCGGCTTCCTGGCGCATGGCCAGCTGCACTTCTTCTTCTGGCGTCAGCAGCGGGACGCGCGCCATCTCCCGCAGATACATGCCGACAGTGTCGCTGGTGGAGATGCCGTCCAGATCGAAGTCTTCGTCGCGTTCGACCTCCAGCTCTTCGGCGATTTCGTCCGCAAAGAGCGGCAGATCGACTTCGTCTGCCAAGACGGCGAAATCGTCTTTATCGGCGTTGTCATCGACCAGGAGGGCCAGCGACTCAATGTCAGAAGCGAACCCGCTTTCAAATCCGTTCACAGCTTTGCCTTGCTTTGTTTGCAGCGCTGCCCATGCGGACCGCGCACTGTACAAATTGTGTTTTCATTACACCAGCAACTGCTGTAAGACAGCCATGCGCGGGTCGATTGCGCCCGCCTCCGCTTTTGCCTGGCGCGCCGCAGCCCAATCGCTTTCAGCGCTCAGTTTGTCGCCCGTCTCGGCGCTAAGCCCGCGGCAGTCGTCACGGCAGACAGCGCGGTAGCTGGCTTCAATCAGCACTTCTTCGCGCAGCAGCGGCGCCAGGTCGATCTCGCTGTTGCCATTGATGCGAAAGACGCTCTTGTCCCCGAGGGATGGCAAAGCAAAGAGTTCGGCGATATCCAGCGCAAATCCGTGCTCAAATGATTCAAGACAGCGGTCGCACTCGCGCAGGTGGCTGAGCTCCAGCTTGCCCTGCAGTAAAATGCCATCTTTGGCGCGCGTCAATACTAAATCGCCCATCAGCGACTCCACGAACAAGTCTTCGTGAACTTGCAGCCGCTGCGGGATGTTCAGCGGAAAGGTGCGGCAAGCGCCGGGACCCGCCGACAGCAAAAAGCCGACTTGCAGCTGCAGAAGTCGCTTGTTCAAATAGCTGCCATTCGGTTGATTCAAAACTGAACCTCAGGAGCAGGCGCGGAAAGTTATTTGAATCAAGTATGCCGCATCCTTATCGTATGTGCATTTTACTTGTGAAATATTGCGCTTGTCAAGGAATCGGCGCTTTTAATTGAGAAGGCACAATGCAAAGATAGGCGGAAGGATATACGATCCCACAATACCTTGTCGCCAGCCGACTATTCACAACACTACATGTATGTACGGCATTTGTCAATAATTTAATTTGGGATAGAAGCGATGCATGCTGCCATCATCTGCCTCAGCCACAGCGACGCCATTGCCGCTCTGCTGGAAGTTCAGGCGGGTATTTCTATCATCGCGCTGAACGATGCCGCGGACTTCATGCCCGCTTTGATCGAATATCGCGCCGCCCTGGCCCTTGTTGACGCCGAGCATCCAGCCGCCCATTCTTTGATCTTGACAGCCAAGACCAGCGCCGCCACCCGCCGCATCCCCATCGTGTTGGTCAGCGCAAACTCCCAAGCCTGCGCCGATGCCATCCGGGCCGGGGCAGAGCTCGCTTTGGACGGGGCGGAACTGGCGGAGCAGTTGCCCGTCATCATCCGCGAGCTGGCCCGTGTACCCACGCTCGAAACGCTGGCGCAGCTGGATTGCGCATGCGCGCAGCCCCTGCCGCCATTGGCTGCCGCCGGCGTCGAGGCCTTCAATCGCGGCGAATATTACCAGCAGCACGACCTCTTTGAAGAGCTGTGGGTCGCTACTGAGGGGCCCGTCCGCGACCTGTACCGCGCCATTCTGCAGGTCGGCGTCGCCTATTATCAACTGGAGCGCGGCAACTTTCGCGGCGCGTTGAAAATGCTGCAGCGCAGCGTGCAATGGCTCTACCCCCTGCCCGATACCTGCCAGGGCTTGGATGTAGCAGCTTTGCGGCGCGATTCTTATGCTGTGCGCGCAGAATTGCAGCGGCTGGGCGCAGACCGCCTGGGCGAATTCGACCGCAGCCTGCTCAAACCGCTGCGCTGGGGCCGCCTCAGACATAACGCGCGAACCACTCCAGCATGGCATCGTTGTGCGCCCGACGCAGATTGACCGCGCCACTGATGGACGCGCCATGATAACCGCCCGGCTGCCGCAGCATCTCCACAGTGCAGCCAACTGCCTTCAGCACGGTATAGAATTGCTCCGACTGCTCGGCGGGGCAGCGATAATCCAGCTCGCTTTGCACCAGCAGCGTCGGCGTTACACAGCGATGCGCATAGGTGAGCGGCGAGCACTTTTCATAGACTTCGGGGATTTCGTGCGGATGCCCGCCCATCTCCTCGACGCCGAAGTAGATGCCGATATCGCTGGTGCCATAAAAGCTGCGCCAGTTTGTGACCGGGTTTTGGGGGATGGCGGCTTTGAAGCGGTCGGTCTGCCCGATGATCCAGCAAGACAGATTGCCGCCGCCCGAGGTGCCGCAGACGCCCAGTCGATCGGCATCTGCCAAGCCCAGCGCGATGGCATGGTCGACGCCGCTCATCAAATCCTGATAATCCAGGTTGCCCCAGTCGCCCTTGATGGCGGTGGAAAAAGCATCGCCATAGCCGGTCGATGCGCGGTGATTCAAAAACAGCACGCCATAGCCCGCGCCGGCCAACATCTGAAAGTCGAAGTGGAAGCCGCAGCCATAAGCCGCATGCGGTCCGCCGTGAATGTACAGGATGGTCGGGTAGGGCGCTTCTCTCTCTGGCGGCTGCAGATACCAGCCTTCCACCTCGACATCATCAACGCTCTTCCACAACAAATGCGACCAGCTTGGCAGGTCGATTCCCTCCAGATGCGCCTCGTTCAAGGCGGTCAACTGCTGCGATTCGCCTTTGTCCAGGCGCTGTAGATGCAGTTCGGGCGGCGCGTTCATGCTGGTCTGCGCATACAGCAGCCGCTCGCCAACCAGGTCCAGCAAGAAGGTGGCGCTTTCGCCCGAAGTAACGGGCTGCCAGCTCTCTGGCCCGCTCAGGGCGATGCGATAAATGTGATTGGCGCCGCCGCGCTGCACAGTCGCGAAGGCGCTCTGTCCATCATCGGCGATCGCCACATTCTCCGTACCCAAAGCCCCGACCGGCATATCCAGCGACAGCCGCCCGCCCACGCCGACATCCAGACCGCTGGTGCGGCAATCGACCGTGCCCGCCGCGATGTCCAGCACATACAAATCGGCTTTTGTGCCGATCGGCTTGCCATCATCGGGACGCCCGACAAAGACAACGCGCTGGTTGTCGGGAGTCAGGCTTGCGCCGGCCAGGCTCGCCCAGCCGCTGAGAATAATCGAACTGTTGCCCGCCAGATCGACGCGCATCAGGTCGGGCGTCATGGCGCGCGATGCATCGGGCTGCATATTGGCATCGTAGAGGATGCTGCCACCGTCAGCCGCCCAACGCAGGTTGCTGTTGCTGCTGCGGTCATCGGTCAGGCGCGTGACATCGCCGCCGGCGACATCCAGCACATAAATATCCTGCGCCTCGTCATCCAGGTAACCGATGGCGTCAAAGCGGTAGACCGTGCGGTCGACGCGGTAGGCTTCTTTGCTCAGATCGGGCGCTTCGGCATCGGCTTTGGCGCTGAAGGCGATCTGTGTGCCATCGGGCGACCAGGCGAAACTGCCGCCGACCCCGCGCTCAAAGTCGCTCAGCTGCCGCGCTTCGCCACCATCCACTGGCAGCAAGTGGAGCTGGGACTTGCCACTGCGGTCGCTGATGAAGGCGATTGATTTGCCATCTGGCGACCAGCGCGCGCCACGATCGGATTGCTCGCCGTGAGTCAGCCGCCGCGATTCGCCGCTCGCCAGGTCCAGCAGGTGCAGGGCTGCATATTCCTTGTCCGCTTCGGCATCAATCTGGCTGATGGTGTAGACGATGCGCTCGCCATCCGGCGACAACGCGCCGCCATTCAGAAATTGCAGGGCAAACAAGTCTTCTGGCTGCATCGTGCGCCGCTCTGCCATCTTGACCTCCATCAGTCGCGTTGATTATGGGACGAGTCTAGCGCATTTTGTGCCTGCCCTGCGCGCCGGCTGCGGGTAAAATCGGCATGACACGCTAGCCGGGAGCGCCCAGCCATGACTCGCGACTCCAAATCCTTGTCTCAAGCCCGCTACAGCCAATTCGCTGAAGGCTATGTACAGTCAAAGACGCACGCGCATGGCAGCGATCTGGATCGGCTGCTGGCGATCGCCCAGCCCCAGAAGCATTGGCGGGCGCTGGATATCGCAACGGGCGGCGGGCACACTGCGCTGAAGTTCGCGCCGCATGTCGGGCATGTCGTAGCCAGCGATCTGACGCCGCGCATGCTCGAATCGGCGCGTCGTTTCATCAGCGGGCGAGGCATTACCAATGTGTCATTCCGGCAGGCGGATGCTGAGAATCTGCCTTTTGACCGCGAGCAATTCGATCTGGTCAGCTGCCGCATCGCTCCGCATCACTTCCCCGATGTTCAGCGCTTTTTGCACGAATGCGCCCGCGTGCTCAAACCAGGCGGCATGCTGATGCTGCAAGACCATCTGCTGCCCTTTGACGACCAGGCGGCGCGCTATGTTGATGCCTTTGAACGTCTGCGCGACCCGAGCCACAACCGCGCCTTCAATCAAGCCGAATGGACGCAGATCTGCGCTCGCGCGGGATTCACGGTCGAATACAGCGAGCCATATCGCAAAGCGCATGAACTCGACCCCTGGGTGCGGCGGCAGGGGCATGGCGACGATATGATCGCGCAGCTGACCGCGCTGATGATCGCTGCGCCGCCGATCGCCCGCGACTGGATGAACCCGCAGCGCTGGGACAGCCCGCAGGCGACCTTCGAAAACCGCCACACCATCATTCGCGCGCGTGTGAGCTGAACCGTGCCGAATCTCTTGATCGCCAGCGGCATCTTCCACCCCGAGCCGGGCGGTCCCGCGACCTATCTGCGCGCCATATTGCCCGCCCTGCAGATGCGCGGATGGCAGGTGCGCGTGCTGACCTATGGGTTGCCTCAGGCTGGCGATTATCCCTACCGAGTCAAGCGCATCGCACGGGAGATCTATCCGCTGCGCCTGGCGAAGTATGCGTTGGCCGCCAGAAAAGATCTCGCCTGGGCGGATGTCGTCTATTCGCAGACCATCGATTTGCCGCTGTGGACGCGCCGCAGCAGTCCGCGCATCATGAAAGTGGTTGGCGACCAGGCTTGGGAACGTTGCCTGCGCAAAGGCTGGGTCCCCCCCGGGCTGGGCATAGACGGCTTCCAGCAGATCGATGGCGATATGCGCGTCCGCTGGCAGAAGCGCTCGCGCTCTCGGCAGGTGGCGGCACAGGACGCGATCATCGTGCCCAGCCAGTATCTCCGTGACATGGCGCTGGGTTGGGGTGTCGATCTCGCCAAAATCCATGTCATTTACAACGCGCTGCCCAATATCGACCTGCCAACTCAATCGCGCGCAGCTATCCGCGCGCAGCTGGGCTGGGGTGCTGCGCCGATGCTGCTTTCGGTGGCGCGTCTGCAGCGCTGGAAAGGCATCGACCATTTGATCGAGGCGCTGGCCGGGCTGCCCGATGTGCGCTTGATCGTGGCTGGCGATGGACCCGATCGCGCGCGGCTGGAAACGTTGGCGGCGCATTTGACGGGGCGGGTGCGTTTCACGGGTCAATTGCCAGCGACAGAGGTGCTGCGGCTGATGAAAGCGGCCGATGCCCTCGCCTTGTACAGCGCCTACGAAGGCTTGTCGCACACGCTGTTGGAGAGCCTGCATGTCGGGACGCCCGTGCTGGCCAGCGCAGTGGGCGGCAATGCGGAGGTCGTGCGGCACGGCGTGAATGGCGTGCTGGCACCGCATGTCGATATCGCCGGGCTTCGGGCGGGCATCACAGAACTGCTCGCGCGGCGCGCCGAATTGGCTGCCAACACGCAGTTGGGTCTGGAAAAGTTCGGCTTTGAAACGATGGTCAGGTCCACCGATGCGGCGCTGCGTTCGCTGCTGGATTAACTTATCGCCTGGCGAAGCGATAGCCAACCCCGCGCGAGGTGAGGATGTACTCGGGCTGCAGGGGATCGCGCTCCAGCTTGCGGCGCAAATAATGCACATAGAGCTTCAGGCTGTCGGTGGCATCGCTGTAGCGCTCGCCCCAGGCTTGTGTGACCAGTTCTTGCCGCGAGACAACGCGCCCGGCATTGCGTGCCAGCGCCGCCAGCAAACTGAATTCTTTGGGCGTCAGGTGCGTGGGCTGGCTGCGGACGATCACTTCGCGGCTGATGAAATTGATGCGCAGCTCGCCATTGTTGAAGACGAGTTTTTCGCTGCTGCGCTGGTGTGGCGAACGGCGCAAGCATGTGCGTATGCGCGCCAGCAGCTCGTCGTCGTCAAAAGGCTTGCGCACATAATCGTCCGCTCCCGCTTCCAGGCCCATGACGATATCCTGCGCGTCAATAGCTGCGCTGATGAAGATAATCGGCATATCGGACAATTCCCGCAGACGGCGGCACAATTCGCAGCCGCCCATATCCGGCAGATGCGCTTCCAGCAAGACCAGGTCTGGCTGCTGCATGTAGGAGCTGCGCAAGCCACCGAGGCCAGTGCTGGCGTGCTGCGCGAGGTAGCCGCGCCCGACCAGCAGCGTCAAGAGCCGCTCGGATGCAGGTTGCTCATGATCAATGATCAGAATCTTTTCTGACATAGGTTATGGTAACAGATCCGGTCTCTGCGCTGGACACTGGAGCATATCGCGCCCCGTGCTTGTTCGCAAGCGGCATACACTTTTTGCAAGGCGTCGCTATGGTTTGTCGTCTGCATAGGGATCGCGACCGAGCTGCGTGCCGCGGCGGATCTGCTGCTGCCAGGGTTTCTTCGCCCCGCCCCGATAACCCAGCTCGCGCAGTCGCTCTTCTTCCAGCGCTTCAAGCTCAGCGGCGACTTGGGGATACGCTTCCTGGGGGATGGGCAGGTCGCGCCCGGCCGCATCCCGATACACATATCCCGCGCCGGCGCACCAGTCACAGTCCACGCCCGCGCCGGTTTCGTCCTCGAACCAGCCAAAGCCCTCGCACGATGCGCAGCGGATGATTGTCATGTAACCCCCCTCGGTCCCCCCGACAGGTCAGGGGGAAGCAAAGCACGCGGTCAAAGTCGCTCCCTCATGTTGGGGCAGGGATTCATGGTGGCGAAAAAAGCGTCGTATCCAGCATCTTTGGCACCACCTCCGTGGCGCTGGCTTGTTGACAGCCGCGTTCAAGTCTACAATGACAGTCTGACGATACACGATCGCAGTGAGGCAGATGAGCGCCCAGCCACGCCCCAGCATAGCCCGGATTCTGCTGCCCGCGCTGACGATGCTGTTCCTCATCACCATTCAAGCGCATCACTTCCATAACCGCGCCTATCGCCAGGACGAGGCCTGGGATGTGCATTATGCCCTGCAGAATATCCGCGCGGTCGGCTTGCCGGCGCATGTCGCCCAGGTCCTTTATCAGCTGCCTCCGCCCAACTTTCTGCAAGATATCTGGCTGCACCTGTTTGGACACCACGAACGCATCGCGCGCTTCTTCTCCACACTGACGACAATCCTCACTCTGTCCATGTTCTACCGACTGGCGGCCGATCTGTATGGTCGGCGTTTTGGCTGGCTGGCGCTGATGCTGCTGGGCACATACAGCGTCTTCTTGTTTTATACGCACGAGGCGCGTCCTTATGCGGCGCTGGCTCTTGGCGCGGCGGGTCTGCCCTGGGCGCTGCTGCGCTTCGTTCGTCAGCCCAATCGCCGGCGCGGATTGCTGCTGAGCCTGGTGGCGATTCTACCGGCTTTTGCGCATCCTTATCTGGCGTATGTTTATATCGCGCAAGCGCTGGGCGTTTTGCTCTTTGCGCGCATCGACCTGCGCCGTCAGCGCCGCGAAGTCGCCTTTTTGCTGGCATTGGGTCTCGTCATCGCCTATCGCGCTTCTCTCAACTTTGGCGGGCACAGCGGCAGCATCGGTCATAATATCAGCACGGACTGGCCGGGCTTGCAAGTCCTGTACGATCACCTGCATTTTCGTCCCGAGGGCTTGGGTCTGTTTTTGCTGGCTGGCGGCGCGATTGTCGCCTTTCACAGGTGCCTTTCGCAACTGGGCGGAGGCCGCGCGCCAAGGCAATCTTTACCGGCGCGCTGGAGCGGAACCATGCGCTGCGCGGCTTGGTGGCGAGAAGGCTGGCTGCTGCTTTCGCTGCTGGCGGTGGTGGCCTTGCCGCTGCTGGTGAACCTGGTCGTCCCCAGCGTCACGCCGCGCCATTTCCTGATAGCCGCGCCATTCATCGTCTTGCTGGCCTGTTTGTCCCTGCGCCAGATGCCCGGTTATTTGCAGCTGCTGGCGGTGCTGTTTTTCTGTATCCCGTTCGTCTGGCAATTTCGTTCGCACAGCAGCAATGGCGCATATTGGGAGATCATCGACCATCTCGAGCGGCATGCCGACCCGGCTCATGACCACTTCGCTGTGATGGCCGGGCAAATGTGGGAAAATATCGCCATCAATTATTATCTGCAAGAGCGCTCGCGGCTGGATCTGGGCGAGGACGACATCTTCCACTTCAGCGGACAGGGGCACGACGCCATAGTCAGCGCGCCAATCCGCTTCAACGAATCGCTGCTGGAATCGCGCTGGGTTCCCGACGATGCGACGCAACTGCCCGACTACCTGGCAGACAGCCAGCGATTGTGGCTGGTGCTGGGCAACAGCTATCCGGCCGGCGAGGCGATGCTGGAGGCGATTCAAGACGAATTCTCGCTCTACAGCGCGGTGAAATTTCGCGGCGAGACCTATTATCGCGGGCTGGAAGTGCTGGAATACCGCCGTCAGCCGCGAGATGCCGCGCCGCTGCTGCGCTTTGGCGAAGATATTGTCCTGCAAGCCTGGCGCTTGAATAATGACCATATCGCGCAGCCCTGCGCTTCCATCTCCGTCGATACCTGGTGGTCGGTCGCCCAGCCGCTGGAGCTGCTCTACAGCAGCACCCTGGTCATCGCCGGCGCAGACGGTCGGGGGGTCGCCAACAGCGACGCCGTACCGGGTGGCATCTATCCGACTTCGCTTTGGCAGCCCGGGCAACTGTATTTTGACGAGCGAGAGCTAAGCCTGCCTTGCGACTTGCCGGGCGGCGACTATCCACTGCTGCTGGGCATGTACGCAACGCCGGTCGAGGGGGGCGAACCGCCGCAGAATTTGCTTGTTCACACGGCGGATGGCGCGCCCACCGACCGCCAGCTCGAGTATCTGACTACGCTGGTGGCGCAGCCCTAGTCTCTGCTAGCAGACGAATCGGCGGGCGGGCGCAAAGCGGTCTCAAACAGCTGTCGATAGCCGGCGGCATATTTGTCTGGCGAGAAGAAATCCAGCGCAAAGGCGCGCGCCTCCGCAGCCATAGCCGTAACATCCGACGCATAAATCTGCCGCAGCGCTCGCAGCAGGTCGTCGGCATCGTCGGGCGAAATTAGAAGGCTGTTTTCGCCATCGCGGATGATATCGGGGATGCCGCTGATGCGCGTGCCGATGACCGGCGTGCCCGTCATCATCGCTTCGACGATCACACGCGGCAGCCCTTCCGACAGAGATGGCAAGACCATCACGCGCGCCGCAGCGAAATACTCCGCCAGCCGACTCTGGCTCACCGCTCCCACAAATTGCACGCGCTGGCTGATGCCGAGCTCCTGCGCCTGACGGTGCAAGGCAGCGGCGTAATCGGCATTGACGGGCGCGCCCACCAACTGCAGCCGAGCTTGTGGATGATCCAGCCTGGCGAAGGCATCCAGCAGGTGATGCACGCCCTTGCCAGGACGCAGCACGCCAGCATAGACGATATCGACAGCCTGCTCGGCCGGCATTTGGCGGGGCGTCTGGCGAAAAACATCGGTGTCGCTCCAGGTCATGAAACGCACTTGCGGCAGTTGCGGCGCAAAGGCTCGGGAGCGTTCAGCCGTTGTCGATGAAACGACGCGGGCGGCATCGGCATGGCGAAATGCGAAGCGCGCGAATGCCATCATCATGGCTCGGTAGACACCGGGCAAAGGCACACGCCGCTGCAAGAAGAGGTCGACCTCGAAATTATTGTGATTCTCGATGATCAGCCGTGGCGACTGCCCGATCAGCCGTCCCAGCAGCTTCACCCAAGCGCCAACCGCGCCTTCAAAAGGGCTTTGCGCAACGATGATGTCGGCTCTACGGCGCACTGCCAGCCAGCCCAGCAGCAGCGGCGCCAAGACGAAAAAAGTCAGATAGCGCAGCAGCGAGAGCGGCAATTGTGGCAGCAGATAAAAGCCGACATGTTCGTGAAAATGTCTCGCCCGCGAGCTTGTCGCAAAGCCGATGACGCGAATCTCATAACCAGGCAGACCAGCCAGCAACTGCCACTTGCGGGCGCTGGTGCTGTCCAACGGTTGGCGGTAGCGCGCGCTGCTGAGCCAGCAGACCTGAATATCGCGCCTGGCGTTCTGGTCCTCGCTATGGCTCACGCCGGGACGGCTCCTAATTGCGACGCCGCCCGATCAAGAAGAGCAAGAGCAGCAGCGCCAAGCCGCCGACTACTGCAGCGATCGCCAGGACATCATCGCGCGTGGCCGGCTCGTCAGCTGCGGGCGCTTCAATCTCGGTGATGGTTACTGGCGTCAAGGTCGGCTGGGCGGTCGGCTCAACCACGGCTGCTGCGGTTGGCGCTTCGGTATCGGCTGGCTGCATCTCGGTTGGCGCTGCGGTGGGTGTCTGCGCCTCAGTTGTTTCGAGTTGCGCTGTAGCGGTGGCTTCTGCATCCAGCGTGCCTTGCAGCTGCGCAACCAGGCTCGATTCTGCCTGGGCGGTCGCTGTGATGTCGGCAGTCGGAGTCGGCGTGCTGGTCGGCGTATCCGTTGGCGCAGGCGTGTCGGTTGGCGTGTCGGTTGGTACGGGCGTATCCGTTGGCGTGTCGGTTGGGACGGGCGTGTCCGTCGGCGTGTCAGTCGGGACGGGCGTATCCGTGGGCGTGTCTGTCGGGACGGGCGTATCCGTGGGCGTGTCTGTCGGGGCAGGCGTATCCGTGGGCGTGTCTGTCGGGGCAGGCGTATCGGTTGGCGTGTCTGTTGGGACAGGCGTATCCGTCGGCGTGTCTGTTGGGACAGGCGTATCCGTCGGCATGTCTGTTGGGACGAGCGTATCCGTGGGCGTGTCTGTTGGGACAGGCGTATCGGTTGGCGTTTCTGTTGAGACAGGCGTATCCGTCGGCATGTCTGTTGGGACGAGCGTATCCGTTGGCAATGGCGTATTTGTGCTCGTCTGCAGCGGCGTCTCCGTATCCGTTGGAATAGGCGTATTTGTGTCCGTAGAACTATCGGTCGCAGCGGCCGTTTCCGTTGGCAGTGGTGTGTTGGTATCCGTTGGCAGCGGCGCATCCGTGCTCGTTGGCAGCGCCGTATTCGTGCTCGTTGGGACAGGCGCATCGGTTGGCGTATTGGTGTTTGTCGGCGTGAAAGTCGGCGTCGGCGGCAGATCAATGGTGAATGGCAGCGTGACTGTGCGCGTCTCGCCGCTTGCATTGGTGACGCTCACTTCAACTTCGTGCGCGCCATCACCCAGGCTTTCGGCGGGAATCGTAAAAGTGTCTGCTTCGATTGGCTGGGGAGCGCCGCCATTGAATGCCACTTCAATGCGCTCGATTTCGGTTTGCCCGCCCGCCTGGATTTGCACATCTTGCGCTGCGTTGATGACGCCCCCCGCGGGCAGACCGCTCAGTTCGACGGTCGGCGGCAATGCGGCGACTTCAAAGTCGAATGTCTGCGTAGTTTGCGCGCCGGCTTCGTCCACCGCCGTGATGGTGATGGCATTGCTGCCTGGTGGCAATGCAGATGCCTCGAGCACGAAGTCCAGTCGATTGCCCGAAACAACATGCGGCACCTCGGGTTCAATGCTAAGGCTGGCGATGGGCGACTGGCTTTCGACGATCACGCTGCCGGTCAGCCTGTCACTCACGACAGAGTCGGGCGCGATGCCTTCAATTGTGAGGCGCGGCGGAATGGACTCGACCTCGAACGCCCTGTCCACCGTGGTGGTCTGCCCGCCTGCATTGGTGGCGCGGATGCTGAGTACATGTTCTTCGTCCGGCAGCAGCGCAAAGGGGTCAAGGTCAAATTCATAGGGCGCTTCGCTGTCGGTTTGCACGACTTCGCCATCGACGATGAACTCGACCTGGGTGATTTCGGTTTGTCCGCCAGCCTCGACGATGATGACTTCCGGGTCGGCGATTTCTTGTTCGGGCGGCGGCACAAAGTCGTCATCCAGCGTCGGTGGCAGCGCAGCCACTTCAAATTCGGCGCTGACCGTGCCGACATCGCCTTCCACATCCTCGACTGTGACATCCAGCTGATGCTCGCCCGGCTGCAATTCAACCGGCTCGATTGTGTAGCTCGGCTCGGTGGAGACCAGCTCGCCATCCAGGACTACCTCGACGCTTTCGATCTCTTGGTCGGCGCGGATTTCGACGGTGATCTGCGTGTCTTCGGCGATTGGTTCGATGAAGAGTTCGTCGGGCAAGAACAGCAGCGGGATGGGGATTGGCGCGCGCAAGAAAGCGCTGCCGGCGCTGCTTCCATCGGCTGTCGCGACATTCAGGCTGAAGTCGTAGCGCGTGCCATCGGCAGGCACATCGGCGCGGATGGTGATGATATATTGGCTGCGGAAGACAAAGGCGAGCTCGCTGAAGATGGCCGCCAATTCGTCCGGCGTGGGCGTGTCATAAAATGCCGCGTTGGATTCGGCGGCGATAGCTTCCAAAAAGCGCCGGTCGATATTCCAGCCCAAGCCGATCGCATAGACTGGCACGCCATTGATGGTGGCGGCGCGGATGCTCTCCTGGCGCGTGCTCGTGCTGACATTGCCATATTCGCCGCCATCGCTCAGGATGATCACAGCGCGGCGGGGCAGGGGCGCTGCTGCCGCCAGCTCGATCCCGCGCAGGGTCGCGTCATACAGCGCGGTTTGTCCGCCAAAAGCCATATTGTCCAACTGGCGCGAAAGCAGGGCGCGGTCGGTGGTGAAGCCGACCACATTGCGCACCGAATAATTGAAGAGCACGATGGCGACGGGGTCGTCTGCGCCCAGGCCATCGATGAAGGCGCGCGCGGCAGTCCGCGTCCGCTCCAGGGGCCGGCCCGCCATGCTGCTGCTGGTGTCAATGACCAGCACGGTGGCGAAAGCCAGCTCGTCATCCATCACATTTTCGACCTTCAGCACTTGCCCGAAGTCTGCCAACGCGCCGCTCAGACTGAAATCTTCCAAGCCCAAGCCCGAAACCATCTTCCCGCTGGCATCCAGCACGCTGGCATGAATCGTCACCTGGTCGAGGTCGGTCGAGTCGATGCCGATGATATCGATATTGATGTTGGAATCTTGCGCCGTTGCCCAAAAGCACGACAACAGCAGCAGGATTGCGATGAAAGCTCGCAAGGCGGGTCGGTTCAATTCAAGCTCCCCAATCGCATTCCAGTGGCGACTATGCAAGTGGCTGACTATATCGCAAACAAACGCGCATGTCACCAGTCAGCGCACCATAAACAGATTATAGGCAATAGGCTGTGGCAATGGCAGTAGCAAATATGACGCTTTGTTGGCTGCGAACCACTCGCGCGTGTTATTCTGCCGCAGTTCGCGCAAGAAGACTTGCGTCTCGGTTGGAAATCCTGGAAATGCGCTCATGCTCGGCCTGTCGGCTGATTCTGATACACGATGATTGTAACAGAGTCGGCATGGCAGTCAACGCGAGGGGCAAGGCTGGATTTCGCCTATGCAAGCGCGGGCTGGTCGGGCACAATGCGCATCGGTTGCAGGCAGCTGCCGGTTCGGCTGGCAAAGGATGTGGTTATGGGCAGGTTGCGATTGACGAGCGCGCTGGCGATTCTTCTGGCTGCATTTTCTGCAGCTGTGGCGCAGCCTGCCCCAAGCGCGCAGGAGCTCTGCGCCGCCACCGAACCTGCGGAATTGACTTCCATGCAATTCGATTCGCCAGAGTCTGCGCTCGATCCCGGCGTTGACTACCGCGCCATCTTCTGCACCAGCGCCGGCGCGATTTATGTAGATCTGTATGAAAAGCTGACGCCGCGCACGGTCAACAGCTTTGTCTTCCTGGCGCAACAGGGATATTATGACAGCACGACATTCCATCGCGTCATCCCCGATTTCATGGCGCAAGCCGGCGACCCCACTGGCACGGGACGCGGCGGGCCTGGCTATCAGTTCGGCGACGAGCCGGTCGGTTTCTTGATCTTCGATCGTCCCGGGCTGCTGGCGATGGCGAATGCGGGACCAGGCACCAACGGCAGCCAATTCTTCATCACGACCGCGCCGACTCCGCACCTGAATCACAAGCATACGATCTTCGGCGATGTGCTGGTCGGGCAGGATATCGTCGCAGCCATCCGCGAACGCGACCCAAACACAGCCTCTGAACCGGGCGAGACCTTGCGCACGGTGCTGGTTATCAGCGATCCAGCCAGCGTGGACAACAGCGCTGTAGTTGAGCTTGAGCCGGCGACGCAAGCGCAGGTGACTGCCGCCTTTGAAGCCTTCGCCGGAGGCTTGCCACCCTCTCTGCCGCTTGACGATGCCTTGTCCGGATTCTTCTCGACCGAGGCGCTGGCGGAGACGGCTGTGGCCGAAGATTTGCAGGACGGTTTCGCGCTATTTGCCGCCGAACATGGACACCAGTATCGCTACAGAATGCAACTTGCTAACGGCGACTGCGATCCGTCGGTGTTCTTTTCATCGCTGGGTTACTGGGTCGATGTCTACGCCGATGCCGGGTCCGCCCGCGCTGCTGCGGAAGACGCTTTCATGCTGCAATGGCTGGAAAGCTACGGCTATGCCCCAGACGAGACCGCCCCCAGTGTCTACCGAGCGCAGGCTGTAACCTGCGATGGCGAAGCGGGCGTTCACCTGCTGGCGCTATATCCGCGTGGGCGTTTCCTGGCGACGCTGGATGTGCTGGCGGGGCAGGCTGTTTTGCAAGAGGCGGGCGTATCACCCCAGGCGCTGCTGGCAAACCTGCGCTTGCAGATCGAACCGGGCTTCAGCGACATCTTCCGCCGCGAAATCCGCTAGAGCCGCCGCCGCAGCAAGTCCAGCAGCTCGTCCCGCGCTGCGTGCTGGCAGATTTCCAGCGCCTCGATGAAGAGCGGCACATCGTCCAGCCGCGCAACCCGAGCCATGCGCAGCAAGCGTTCGCTTAGGTCATCGTCGCGCGCCGCCGCCATCATCACCAGGCCATAGCGCCGCAAATCGACATGCTTCGTCTGCATGATCAGGCTTTCCAGTTCGTCATAGAGCGCTGCCTGCCGCGCCTCGACCACACAATTGATGATGCCCATGCTGGCGGTCGCCTGGTCGATCTCGCGGTATTGCGCAATCAACTGCGCATACAGCGGCGCCGGAAAGTCCGCCCCCAGCGATTCCAGCGCTTTGCCCACCAATTCGCCGCGTCCCGTCCGCGCCATGGATTCGCCCGCGCGCAGCAGGAACTGGTATATGGGCAGATGCTGTCGAGCCGCCGCCAAGACATCCAGCGCCGTCATGGCTGGCTCGCAGTTGAAGACAGAAGTATGCTCTTCGCCCAGGAATCGCGCGGCATAAAGCAGCGCCAGCGGCGAGTCGAGCGGCGCAAGCCCGGCCAGCGCGGCCGCCCGCAGATTTTGCGCCACATCGGTCACGGGCTGCAGGTGGTAGGTCTCCACGCCCAGCTGGAAGATATCGCCATCAGACGGATGCGCGATGCGCGCCAGCAAGCGCGTCAATGCTTCGCGCAGCAAACCGGCTTTGTCGCGCCGCGGCTCTGCATAGTAGCCCAGGCACTTGCGCCGCAAGACCGGGCGGCTGGATTCGTCCAGGATCGCCAGCACGGGCGGCGAACCCAGCGCGCGCAGGCATTCGTCCAGCAATGCCCGGCTGTTTGTCCGCGCCAGCAATTGCAAAGCGGCGTCTCGTTTGTCGGCGGCTGTTTCCGCGCGCCGCAAGGCTTCTGCCAATTCGCTTTGCGTGGAAGCCATGCCGCTATTGGGCGCTGCCGAATCGCACTGCGCATGCCTGCAATTCCGCCGGGAGCGGTGAAATTCTGTCATGTGAATTCAAACAGGCGCGCATCGTAATTGGGATGCTGCCGCCGGCCGCCGATTCCAAGCGCAAGCAAACAGCTTCACCGTCCTGGCAGCGCGGACATTTTCTCATATGCTCAGTATAGCGCTATGCCAATATATTCACTACTCCATCATTGGCCAGCGGCTTCGGGATTGTTTGCCCGCGCTTTGCCTCCCCTCGACCTGTCGGGAGCGCCGAGAGGACTGATCTTCCCCAATCGCTTGACAAAATCTGAAAATGGCGTTTTACTTGCTGTAGTGGATCGCTATACAGGATTTACAGTCATGCATATCATATCAGCCATTTTGAGAATAGCGACGAAGGTAGCCGCCTCGCGGATGCCCTTGCCATTTACCCCCCCCCCCCCCCCCCCCCCCCAGAATTTCTCGCTAAAATTCGCCCTTCGCCGGAGTTCGTCATGAACTCCGGGACGCTTGCCAGGTTCATTCTCATCGCGCTGGTTTTCCTGCTGCCATTCACAAGCAGCGCCCAAAACACGCCCCACACGGTCAACAGTTACAATGCGCTGCAAAACGCCATCCAATCCGCCAATGTCGCCATAAGCCTCGACACCATCAATATCACGAGCGATATCACGATCGCCTTCGACATCAATACCATCTTCAGCGAGATCACCATCAACGGCAACGGTCACACCATCTACGGCGCGGATACACACTCAGCAATTACCACGTCCGGCAGCCACGTGAACCTGACCATCAACAATCTGACGCTTGCCGAAAACCAGGGCGCGACTGGCAATCATGGTGGCGCGATTCTGCACCAGGGCGGCTCTTTAACGCTGAATAATGTGACCATCCGCGACAGCGCGACTGCCGCCGCGGACGCAGACGGGGGCGGCCTTATTTGCGCCGGGTCGAATACGAGTCTGACCATCAAGAACAGCCGCATTCACGGCAATTCCGGCAATGAAGGCGGCGGCATCTATCTGGGCAACGGCTGCACCGGTGCCCAGATCATCAATTCCAGCATATATGACAACACCAGCACAGGGAATGGCGGCGGCATCCATGTGGCGGCGGGCGCGAGCGTGATCATCACCGGCAGCCGCATTTACGGCAACACCGCCGGCACGACCACCAGCGCCAAGCACGGCGGCGGCATCTATGCCTACGGCTCAAGCTCCAGCGCGGCTATCGTGAACATTAACAGCAGCTCGATTTACAACAACGAGGCGACCGGGGAAGGCGGCGGCGCGTACATCGGCGGCCAGAGCACATTCAACATGAACGGCAGCGCCGTGTACGGCAATGAAGTGCGGGACAGCGGCTCGGGCGGCAATGGCGGGGGCCTGGCTTTAAGAAACGAACCGAACAGCCCGGCCACCCATACCATCAACAACAGCACCATCTTCGGCAACACGGTGGTGGCGCGCGGCGGCGGCATCTACGCCTCGATGAATTCTGCAGTGGGTACAACCTCACGCGTTAATCTGTGGCATGTCACTATCACCGGCAATAGCTCTTCGCTCACCCACACTCTGATAGGCGGGGGCATGTATGTCGCGGCGGTTAAGTTAACCCTGCAAAACAGCATCATTCACGGCAACATCGGAAATAACAATGCCTCCAATTGCATCTTCGACGGCTTGAACCCCATCGGCCACTCATCGGGACTTGGCCCGGTCCTGGCAAACAATATCGTCGGCGCGGGCAGCAGCGAGCTCTGCAAGACCAATTCCGACCCCGCCGACCCACTGCTCGCCGGTCCGAGCGTCCATGGCCAGGGCAGCTTCTTCATACCGCGCGTCGGCAGCCCCGCCATCGACACCATCGGCAACGCGGATTGCTTGTCTACCATGACCACCGACCAGCGCGGCCGCGCCCGTCCCTATCCGACAGGCGGGAACTGCGACAAAGGCGCAATTGAAGACCCCGGTTGGTCGCCGCCACCGCCACCGTCCAGCCCTGATGGTGGAGACGATGGAGACGATGGCGACGGCGGAAACGGAAGCAGCAGCGCCAGCAGCACAAGCAGCGGCGATGACGAAGCGAACCAGGCGGCGGTTGCTGTCATCCGCTATTTGCCAGCGCAAAGCTGCCAGACTCTGCAGCCAGAAATCGTGGTGAGCAAAGCCAGCAGCGGCACAAGCTGTCAGCGCGTCCAGGCGGAAGGCATCGGCCATCCCGATGTCATCGCGGCGAATCCCGGTTTGGTCGTGGACATCTGGGGCTGGGTCACGCCAGGCACGCAAGTCTGTTTCCGCGCGGACAGCGGCGCAATCAAGTTCATCGACACGACCATGCTGCCGCGGACGGTGGCGGATTTGCCCGTTTTCAGCGAGGCCGGCGGTCTGCTCTGCGCGACTATCGATGGTGCCGGGCAGGTGGCGCTGGTGGCAGGTCCGCCTGCTCCGCCTGTGGCAACCGCGACGCTGGCTGCGGACAAGCTGAGCGGCTGCATGGTGCGCACGCAATACATGCTGAACTTCCGCGCCGCGCCTGACGGGGAGATCATCGACATCCTGCCTTTCAACATCAAGCTGACGGCTATGGAGCGGAGCGCCGGCTTTTTCAAGGTCGACTACATGGGCGCGCAGGGCTGGGTCAGCGAAGACCTTGTCGAGTTGATAGGGACTTGCGGCTGATTTTGGGGCGGCAGCTCTGTAGTACGGGCGATCTGCCGGGTCGCCCACAATGGAGATTTCAGGCGAGTCATCGCTTCGCCCCTGCGACGGTGTCCGCCGGGTCGCCCGGTGGCGAAATCAGGCAGTTGGCTCGGTTTCGTCGGAGATGGGGAAGCCGGCGCGGAATTGCGACAGCGTACCGCCAAAAGCGATGCGGTCGTCATCTTCCAGCCACTTCGCTTTGCCGCCGATTATGGGCTCGCCATTGACCGCCGTGCCATTGACGCTGCCCAGGTCAAACAGCTTCCAGCGCGAATCTTCGCGGACGATGAAGGCATGCGGACGGGAAACAGTCGGGTCTTGCAGCGCGATTTCCCAGTTGGCATTGGGCATGGAACGGCCGACATACATTTCGTCTTTGAGCAGGGCAAAGACATGCCCGGCTTGCGGTCCGCGCAGGATGCGCAAACTGGCGCGGTCGCCTGCGACTTTCGAAACCAGCTTCGCCGCATCTTCCGCCGCGTCATCGCTCCCCAGCAGCTTCAACGCCGACACGAAGAGATGCACCTCGTCGCCGATGTTCAGCGCGTGCTTGCCATAAATCTGGTTGCCATTCACAAAGCTGCCGTTGGCGCTGCCGACATCATCAATGATAAATCCGCCGTCCTGGCAGGCGATGGTGGCATGAACGCGCGAAATATGCGCCTCTGGCAGGTGGATGTCGTTGTCTGCCGAGCGGCCGATGCTGATGCGGTCGCCTTCGCCCAGCGCTCGTTCGCGCGTTTCGCCACTAAAAGGATCGAGCCAGACCAGCCGGGCGAGCGGTCGGCGTCTGTCTGCTGCCATGGAGCCGTCCTGGCGTTCCGCGAGCAATGCGCAAATTGTAGCATATTTGGCGCGGGCGGGGCTTGGTCGCTCTACTCGCCGATGGCCGCCGGCGCATCCGCCCCCAGCAGCACGAGCACGCCCTGCGCGATTTGTCGGTCGCCACTGGGCAGGATGCGGTCGCTTGGCACGCCCAGCAAGTCCGCCAGGTACTGCGCCGTCCAGCTGTAACGCCCATAAACCCGTATCTCGGTCTGCCGGCGATAGCGATTCTGTTCGCTGCCGATATTGGTGACCAGCGTGCCCCGCGCTTCCAGCCAATTCTTGGTATCGCGCGCCAGGTTGTCGACCTGCGTGCCGTTCCAAACATAAATCGGCGCTTCTTCTTGCCGCGCCCGTTCCAGCAAATCATCGTGGGTCAGGTCGGGTGGATAAAAGGTGCGCAAGATCAAATCGCGGATTGAATCGAAATTGGGGATCAAGATCTGCTGCCCATCGCCGCTCGTGCCCGGCACCACATGCAGGTTGCTAATCACGCTGTAGCGAATGTCGTCGCGCTGGATGCTGCCCATCAATTGTCCCAGCGAAAGGATGTCATTCAGCTCCAGGTTGGTGCTGAAATTGTCTTGCAGCTGCCCCCACAGATAGGGCGCCTGGCTGATGAAGTTGGCGATGCCGCCGGCGCTGAGCACCTGGGCGCGCACGGCATCCAGAACTTGCTGCTGACGGCGCGCTCTGTCGAAGTCGCCGCCCGATGTCGCGCGCGTGCGGGCATATTGCAGCAGCGCTTCCGCATCCAGCCGATAATCGCCCGGCTCGAAGCGTACAGGATTATAGCCTTCCGCTTCGTCAGGATAATAGGGGTCGTCAATGAACTCGGTCACCGTGATGGGCACGCCATCCGGCGCGAGCGCATCGACCAGCGTGATAAACACCTCGAAGTTCACCAGCAGGTATTTGTCGGCGCGCAAGCCGAAATTCTCATATATGGTCGCCATCGCCAGGGCGGGACCGCCACCGGGATAGGCCGCGGCATCGCCTTTGAAATTGGCGGTGTTGATGCGCGCTTCGCCGAAGCCGGGGATGCGCACCCACAGATCGCGTGGCAGCGACAGCACGCCGACGGTCCGGCGCGCCGGATTGACATGCAGCAATATCATGGTGTCGGTGCGGAAGGGTCCGTCGTCTTGCATGGCGCGGCGCTGATCGATGCCCAGCAGCAGTATGGTCATGGCGCGCGGGTCGACTGGCGGCAGGTTGGTCGACAATGCAGCCACAGTTGGCGGCGGCGTGGGGGAGGGCACAAGCACAGTCTGCGGCGCAGGCGTCCAGGTGGCTGCCGGCGGCGAGTCGGTGGGGATGGCGGAAACCAACGGCGTCAGCAACACAGGCGGCGCTTCGTCGGCGCATTGCCGGGTGGCAAAGCAGCGCAGAGTCTGCACGGGGTCGTCAACGCGGAAGCCCGATGTGCCCAGGTCGACCACAGTCTGCCGCGCCAGGGTGAAGCTTCCGTAAGCGCAAACCGCCATCCCCGCCAGCAGAAGGGCGCAGATGAAGAAGACGGGCAGGCAACCGCGAAGAGGCATCTATCGCCCCGGCGAGGCGCGCAGGCTGCGGATATAGTCGGCGGCGTCTGGCACATGCACCGGCAGATGGCGGTACATGGGTCGCGGCGGCGTTACCATAACGCTTTCGATCATGCCGCCCAGATCGTACGCGCGCGACATGGCAAAATCCGGCTCGCTGCGCCAGTCGTTTTCGGAAAGCGCCGCAATGCGCTCCTCCAGCGCCCCGCTCACCCGCCGATATTCGTCAAGTTGCTCGTTCAGGCTCAACCCCGCCCGCTCCGATATGCCGCCATAGTGGATGCCGCGGCTTTGTCGGGAATCGCGCGCGGCATCGATCACCCAGTGCTGGCACCCGCGCTGCCAGTCGTCGATAGCAGCCAGCGTGAAGGCTTCATAGCAGATCAGATGAGCGAGCAGGTCTTTGAAAGAACAGCGCTGGTCGGCATACAAGCCATGGCGGATGGTATCGCCGCGCGTCATTTCTCCGTCCTCCAGCGCCGCGATCAAGGCTGCGACCGCCTGGTGTTCGATGCGCAGGGAGCGCAGCGCTTCGTTTTGTGTGACTGTCGCTCGCATACTGTTCTCCTCAACCGCCAGCGCGCGCGCCATTGTAGCACGCAAATGGCATTCTTTGTCAGCCGCCGGTCTCGCCCGAGCGCAATGCAGAGCAGATTCTGTCTGTGCCGGGCCTGTGCAATGTGGTACGAATTCGGGTTAAGACGCAGAGGAGGCAGTCATGACAGAACCCGCCTTGACCCAGGCCGAGGTCCGCGCCATTGCCGAGCTGGCTCGCCTGGAACTGAGCGATGATGATGTCGCGCGTTACCAAAAGCAGCTTTCCGACATCCTGGCTTACTTCCAGAAGCTGGAAGAGTTGGATACCTCGCACATCGACCCGACCTCGTCGGTCTTGCCCTTGACCAGCGTGATGCGTCCCGATGAAGCGGGTCCGCCGCTGACGGTGGACGAGGCAGTCGCCAACGCGCCAGATAGTGACGGCGAGCAATTCCGTGTTCGCGCCGTGCTGGGCGATGGCGGGTGATGGCTGACAGCGTGCGCATCGCCCTGATCCAGGCGCGACCAGTCTATTACGACCTGCCAGCGACGATGTCTTTGACTTCGCCGTGAACCGCCGCCGCCTGTAAGCCCCAGCGCAACCACAGCGACTTTTCTTGCGTACATCTTTTCAAAGCTGTTACAATGTCGACAGCGATCCCGGCCATTTATGAGGAGACCTCCTTATGACCACATGCCGACGCCTTTTGACGCTGCTGTTGTTGACGCTGCTTTGCCTGCCTGTCGCCGCCAGTGAATTTCCGCCGGGCATGCAGCCTGTGCCTGCGGCAGACAGCACGCGCATTGATCTGGTTGAAGGCGCGCTGCCGACCGGCAACTGGGTCATTCACTACGACCCCAACACGCCGCTCAGCGAAAAATGGGAGTATGTGAACCGCCTTGGCGCGACCATCGTGGAACGGATTGACGAGTTGGAAATCTGGGTAGTCGATGTGCCCGAGCGCTACGACAGGGCGTTCATCTCCGACAGCGATGGCTTGCTCTTCGCGGGGGACTACACATTCGACAGCGATGTCGAGCTGGTCGAGCAAGATTTCGTCGTCAGCGTGCATTTTGATATCCCGCCCAACGACCCCGACTATGATCGCCAGTGGGCGCTGCCGCATATTCAGGCTGAGCAGGCCTGGCGCGAGATGGGCGATCTGCAGCCGGTCACTGTGGCGGTGATTGATACGGGCGTCTGCATGAATCACGAAGACCTGGAAGGGCGTGTGCTGTCGGGTGGCTACGACTTTGTCGACAATGACGATGACCCCGAAGATGTCTTTGGGCATGGCTGCAGCGTGGCGGGCATCATCGCCGCCAACACCGACAACGCTATCGGCATCGCTGGTTTCGCGCCCAATAGTGCGATCTTGCCGGTGCGCGTGCTGGGTCCCAGTGGCAGCGGCTCGATGGCAGATGTGGCGGCGGGAATCGTGTACGCCGCCGACCACGGCGCAGACATCATCAACTTGTCGCTGGGCAGCATGGTCGGCTCGCAGGTCACCAAGGACGCTGTCGAATACGCCATGGACAAGGGCGTGACTGTCATCGCCTCGGCGGGCAACAGCGGCGGCAGCCTGCCAGGATATCCGGCGCGTTATGAAGGCGTGGCAGCGGTCGGCGCCATAGATTCCAACGGCGCGCGCAGCAGCTTCAGCAACAAAGGCGGCGATATCTGGGCGCCGGGTCGCGATGTGCACACCATTTACCTCGACAACGGCTACAAAGCCCTGAACGGCACCAGCTTTTCCGCGCCTTATGTCGCGGCGATGGCGGCGGTGTTGCAAGGCATGGGCGAGCAGCTGCACCTGGATGGCGGCGATATGACCTGGACATGCATGCGCAACGGCGCTTGCGAGGTCGTGCCAGGCAGCTAACCGACCTGTTAGCCCCTTCTCGTTTCGCGCGGGGAGGGGTCTGTGGGCGTGTTACGCCGACGCCGGCGAACTACATAGGCCGGCTGCCATTCGTTTGGCGGGTCGGGCATGAAAGCGCGATCGATTCCTTCGTTGATGCCGGCCAGCAAGCCACGCAAATGCGCGCGAGCATATTGCAAGCGCTTCTTCACTGTCGCCAAAGGCACGCCAAGCCGCTCCGAGATCTCTCGCTGCGATTGGCCTTCGAGGTAAAAGTCGCTGGTGACCGCTCGCTGCGTCGCTGGCAACGAAGCCACCGCAGCCCGAACGCGCGCTCGCAATTCTTGCGCCTGCACTTGCGCTTCGGGTCCGGCTGCGGGGTCGGCCAACGCGTTTTCATCCAGCGCTTCATGTGGCTGGGCGCGGTTGATGCGGTCGACCTGGGTCAGCGCGATGCGTCGCAGCCATGCCGGAAAAGCCGAGACGTCTTTCAGTTGCGTGATGCGCGCATAAGCGGTGAGGAAAGCTTCCTGCGCGACATCTTCCGCCAGCTGCGCATCGCTGACGCGCGTATAGGCGATGCCATAGACCATGCCGCGATAATCGCGCACGAGGTGGTCGAAAGCCCGGTTTTTGTCGCTGCGGTCGCCAGCCTGCGCCTGCCGCACCCAGTCTTTGTAGCCGATTGCATTTGTGTATTTGCCACAATTTGTCATGCTCTCAGTATCCTGCAACCCGTTGTATCTGTCAACTCGGGCGCTTTGTCACTTTGATCTCTTGCTGTCTAACGCCGCCGCAGCGCCACAACCGCGATGCCAATGACCAGCGCTTGCGTGACAAATGCTATGGCCAGCAAGCCCAGCTCCAGCAGGGTCAGGGCATCTTCGGGGGCGACGGGCGGCGGTTGCGGCGTGGCGATGGGCGTGGGCAGGCTGCCGATGCGGATGCTGCGCGCGTCGGGCAAGGTCGGTGGCGGCGTGGCGGCGCTGGCGCGGGGAGCGGGGCTGGCGCTCATTTCGCTGGAAGCAGCTATTTGTGTTGCTGTGGTCGCTGGTATATCGGTGGGCGCGGCGCTGGATTCTGGCCGGGCGCTCGCTGTGTCGGGCACGGGCGTATAGGTGCCGGCTTTGGGCGGGATGAGCAAGATCTCGCCCGGTGCCAGCAGGCCATCCTCGGCTTGCGTGCGGTTGTTGAGCGCGCGAATGGTCGGGATGACATCCCAGTTGTACCCATAATATCGCCAGGCGATCGTGCCCAGGTCGTCGCCGGGCTGCACCTCGTGTTTGATATTGCCGAATTCATCCAAGCCGACCACATAGGCGGGCTGCCGGGCTGGTCCGCCGCTCGTGCCGCCATTGTTGCCACCGCCCGTCCAGCCGAAGACGACCACATGCGCCGTCTGGTTGTTGTTGCCGCTGATGCTGGCGATGCCCGCTTGTCCGCCGGTCGGGCGCGTCAATTCTCGCAGGTGAATGGCGGATGTCTGCCACCAGGCCAAGGCGTCTGCCGCCGAGCCGCCCAAATAGATGATCTCGGTGATCAATGGCGCGCTGTAACCGAAGCGATTGGCGCGGGACAGGGCAGTGCTCGCGCCACCCTGCGAATGGTCGCAGCAGCTGCTGTTGGCAGCCATCCAGCTGGCTTGGTTTTGGGCGGCCGCAGCCAGGCGCGCATCCCATGTCAGCGTCGGCAATCCTCGCGCAGCGCGAAAATTGTTGACCATAGCCAGCAGTGATTGCGCGCGGACGGGCAGAGCCCACAGGGCGAGGCAGACGATGATCAGCAGGATGCGGCGCAGCATGGGCAGATTGTACCAGCCTTCGTCACCGGCATTTCATCACATGGCAGCTTGTCGCCGCAGCGTGTATACTCCCCGCATGCCTGTTTGCTACATCAACGGCGAATTTGTCGAGGCGAGCCAGGCGCGCATCCCGGCGAGCGATCTGGCTGTCTTGCGCGGTTATGGCGTCTTCGACTTTCTGCGCACTTATGACGGGCAGCCATTCCGTCTGGTCGAGCATTTGCAGCGCTTGCAGCGATCCGCCGAACTGATCGAATTGGCTTGTCCCTGGCATCTCGAAGAGCTCGCCGATATCGTCGAGCAGACTCTGCGCCGCAACAACTACAGCGAATCGGGCATTCGCATCGTCATCACCGGCGGTGACAGCCCCAGCGGCTTCACGCCCACGGGCGACTCGCGCCTGCTGGTGATGGTAACGCCCTTGCAACCGCCGCCTGCCGAAACCTGCTTGCGCGGCGCGGATGTCGTCACGATCGAGCAAGCGCGTCACCTGCCAGAAGCCAAGACCATCAATTACATTCCCGGCATCACCGCCCTACTCAAAGCGCGCCGAGCCAATCCGCAAGCGATAGACGCCATCTATACCGAAGCGGGCAAAGTGATCGAAGGCACGCGCAGCAACACTTTCATCTGCCGCGGCGGACGCTGGAGCACGCCAGCCAGCGATGTCTTGCCGGGCATCACCCGCGCCGAGGTCATCAAGCTGCTGGGCGACCGGGTGGACCTGCGCGATATCATGCTGGACGAGTATTACGCCGCAGACGAGGTCATCATCACTTCCAGCACCATAGAGATCGTGCCTGTTGTGCGCGTCGATGATCGCGTGATCGGCGATGGCGCGCCGGGCGAGCATACGCGCGCGCTGCTGGGAAGATGGCGGGAGCTGGTAGCGGGGTAAATCCCCTCCCCCAAAACGAGGGAGGGGCGCGGTTTCAGCCTAGATGCTGAAGTACAGTTCGAATTCGTAGGGATGCGGGCGCATGGCCACGGCGTCCTGGTCTTCGACCTGCTTGTAAGCGATGAAGTTGTCGATGAAGGCATCGCTGAATACGCCGCCTTCGGTCAAGAAGCCGCGGTTGGCGTCCAGCTCGCGCAGCGCCTCGCCCAGCGTACCAGGCATGACAGGCGTGTCATGATCGCCTTCGTAGAGATCGGCTTCGGACGCAGCGCCGGGGTCGATCTGGTTCTTGATGCCATCGATGCCTGCCATCAGCAGCGCCGGCAGCGCCAGATAGGGATTAGCGGCGGGATCGGGCCAGCGGGCTTCTACCCGTTTGGCTTTCGGGCTGTTGCTGTACATGGGGATGCGGATGCCAGCCGAGCGATTGCGCGCTGAATAAACCAGATTCACCGGCGCTTCATAGCCCGGCACCAAACGCCGATAGCTGTTGGTGATCGGGTTGGTGAAGGCAGCGCAGGCGCGCGCATGCTTGATCAAACCGCCGATGTACCACAGAGCCATCTGGCTGAGGCCCGCGTACTGGTCGCCACCAAAGAGCGGCTGCCCGTCTTTCCAAAGCGACTGATGCACATGCATGCCGCTGCCATTTTCTTCGAAGAGCGGCTTGGGCATGAAGGTGGCGTGCAGGTTGTTCATGGCGGCGACATTTTTCACCACATATTTGTAGGTGACCATCATGTCGGCCATTTCCAGCAGCGGCGCATATTTCAGGTCGATCTCGGCTTGTCCAGCGCCGCCGACCTCGTGGTGATGCACCTCGACTTCCATGCCGACATCCAGCAGCGTCTGCACCATTTCTGCGCGGACATCGTGGGTTTTGTCCAGCGGCGGCAGCGGGAAGTAGCCCATCTTGATGCGGTTCATATGTCCTTGAGCCGGGTCGTCATTGCCGCTGTTCCAGTCGCCTTCGAAGGAATCGACGCGGTAGAAGCTGCTGTTTTCCGATGTGCTGTACTGCACATTGTCAAACATGAAGAACTCGGCTTCAGGACCGAAGTAGGCGATGTCTGCCAGGTCATTGGCAGCCAGGAAGGCTTCGGCGCGTTTGGAAACGCCACGCGAATCCAGCGCATAGGGCTCGCGGCTGATCGGGTCGTGCGCATCGCAATACATCGCCAGGGTCTTGTAGCTGAAGAACGGATCGACCAAGGCTGTGTCGAGATCGGCCAGCAGAATCATGTCCGACTCGTTGATAGCCTGGAAGCCCTGGATGCTGGAGCCATCGAAGCCGAAGCCGTCTTCAAAAGCGCCTTCGTCGACCGATTGCAGCGGCATGCTGAAGTGTTGCGGCACGCCACGAATATCGACGAAGCGCAGGTCGAGCTCTACAATGTCGTTCTCTTTTGCCCATGCCAAGAGCGCGGCGGGCGATTCCTTCGCGGAATCCGGTGGGACAAAACTAGCCATTTCCTTCCTTCTTTCTGCTAGAGCTTTACCAGTTATACAGATGCGAGCATTGTATTGGACATATTTACGAACTGCGATAGCGAATTCATTGCAAATCGCGCCGCATTTTCTGTCAGGTTTGGCTAAATGGCGCGCCCGGCCGGTTCCGCACTAGCCCAGCGGCGGCGAATCCTGCTAGGATTGCGCGTGTTCAGACAGCATTGCGAGCCAGACTATGATCCAGCGTGTTGTCATTATCTGCCTGTTGGCGCTGTTATGCCTGCCGGTCCTGGCGCAGCCGCCTGTCCTCGTGCCACATGTGCTCAATACCTACCCGCACGACTCCAACGCTTTTACGCAAGGTCTGCTGTGGCATGCTGGCGCGCTCTACGAATCGACCGGTCTGCGCGGACGCTCCAGCTTGCGCCGCGTCGATATCGAAACTGGCAGACCCGAGATCAACCTGCCGCTGGACGATGCCTATTTTGCCGAAGGGCTGGAACGCATCGGCGACCGACTCATCCAGCTGACCTGGCAATCTGAGCTGGCATTCGTCTACGACTTCCGCAGCCTGGAGCTGATCGAGACAATCGCATACGCTGGCGAAGGCTGGGGATTGTGCAGCGATGGCCGTTTCTTGTTCATGAGCGATGGCTCGCCTTACCTGTCCCTGCGCGACCAGGACACATTTGAACTGATCTTTCGCGGCGCGGTCACCCTGGACGGGCAGCTGATCCCGCCGCAGCTGCTGAATGAGCTGGAATGCGTCGGCGAGCACATCTACGCCAATGCCTGGAATACCGACTACATCTTCCGCATCGACAAATTTACCGGGGAGATCACCGCGCTGATTGATGCCTCAGCCTTGCTGAGCGATGCAGAGCGCAGCGTCATGTCTACCGGCAGCGTCTTGAACGGCATCGCCTACAACCCCGTGTCGCAGACTTTTTACATCACCGGCAAGAATTGGGGGGCGCTGTTCGAGGTGATTTTCGTTCAGCCCTGAAGCCCCTTCTGGTCAAACAAATCTTATATGCTTCTATTGGACAGGCGCGGGTTCATCCTTATGCTTTATGTATGGATAATCACGGGGAATAGGCCATGTCCAATAATCACGCAATCATTGCAGAAGATGTCTACAAACACTTCGGAGAAGTCAAAGCGCTTGATGGCGTGTCGCTGCAGGGCGAGGCGGGCCAGGTGCTGGGGCTGCTGGGCCCCAATGGCGCTGGCAAGACGACGCTGGTGCGCATCCTGACGACCTTGCTCAAGCCCGATAGCGGCGCGATCCGCGTTGGCGGGCTCGATGTGCTGCGCCAAAAACGTCATGTCCGCGAGATTATCGGCCTGGCAGGCCAATATGCCGCTGTCGACGAAGTGATGACCGGGCGCGAAAACCTGGTCATGGTCGGGCGCTTGTACCATCTGTCCCGCCAGGACGCCATGCAGCGCGCCGATGAATTGCTGCGCCAATTTTCTCTGGCTGATGCCGGAGACCGCCTGGCGAAGACCTATTCGGGCGGGATGCGCCGGCGGCTCGATCTGGCGGCCAGCATTGTGGCGCGCCCCAGGCTCCTTTTCCTCGATGAGCCAACCACCGGTTTGGACGCCCGCGCGCGCATCGCCATGTGGGACACCATTCGCACGCTCGTTTCGGGCGGCACAACGTTGCTGCTGACCACGCAATACCTGGAAGAAGCCGATGAATTGGCGGACAAGATCGTCGTTATCGACCATGGGCAGGTTATCGCCGAGGGCACATCCGACGAACTAAAAGCCAACCTGGCCTCGGATTTTATCGACATCACCTTGCAAGACCCCGTCCACACTGCCAAAGCGGCCGAGGCGCTGGCGGCAATCTCTGTTGATGCGCCACAAGCCGACAGCGCGCGCGGACATGTCGTGATTGATGTGGAAAACGGCGCGCAAAGCATTGCCGAGGTCGTGCGCGCGCTCGACAGCCAGGACATCCATATCGACAACCTGAATATGCGCCGCCCCTCGCTGAACGATGTCTTCCTGAGCATCACCGGCCAGGAGATCGCGGAAGAAGAAGCCAAGCCCAAGCGCCGCGGTTTCGGGCGCCGCCGCAGCGCCTAGCCAACCGTAGACAAAATCGAGGATATATCGCCATGACACAGCAAACCGCATCCGCCGTAATCAGCGCCGGCGCCAGCCAGTCGAGCGGGCTGCAGCGCTTCGCGTGGAACTTCACCGACACGCTCATCGTGATGCGCCGCAACCTGTACGCCTACCAGAGACAGCCGGAGCTGCTGGTATTCGCCACCATCCAGCCGGTCATCTTCCTGCTGCTGTTTACCTATGTATTTGGCGGCGCGATCAGCTTTACCACTGGCGGCGATTACATCAGCTTTTTGCTGCCGGGCATCATCATCCAGTCGATCCTCTTCGCTTCGGCAAATACCACGGTCGGGCTTTCGGTGGATTTGTCGAAAGGCATCATCGATCGTTTTCGTTCGCTGCCGATGTCGCGGGCGGCGGTACTTGCGGGTCGCACCAGCGCCGATACCCTGCGCGGCGCATTCACGGTGCTCATCATGATTGTGGCTGGCATGGTCATCGGCTTTCGCTTTGAAGATTGGGGCAGCGGCTTGCTTGGCTTGCTGCTGGCTGTGGCCTTCGGTTATGCCGTAACCTGGATTTCCGCCACAATCGGCTTGTTCGTCAAAGATCCCGAAGCGGCGCAAGTGGCCGGCTTCATTTGGCTCTTCCCGCTGACATTCGCCAGCTCGATCTTCGTGCCGACGCAGACCATGACTGCCGAGTGGCTGCGCGTTTTCGCCGAAAACCAGCCCGTGAGCGTCGTCGCCAACACGGTGCGCGACTTGATGACCGGCACCGTCAACCCTGATGAAATTGTCATCTCGCTGCTGTGGATCGCCGGCATCGTGGCGATATTCTTGCCCATGGCGGTTTGGCGCTATGCCCGAGTGGCTTCTCGTTAGATCGCTTGACAGCCGTCCAATCGGCGCAGTAACATAGAAGCGTCTTTGGCAATTCTGGCAAGTTCGAGATACCGAGGTGGTAACAGATGGCCGTGCAAGCCGATGCGAACGAAATAGCTTTGAGCGTTCGAGTGCGTGAGAATGAAAAGCAGATCGCAAGACTGGAAGGCGGTCACGAACATATTGCCACAAAGGCGGATATAGCGATGCTGAACGCCAAGATCGAGAAACTGCGTGCCGATTTGACTTGGCGGATTCTGCTGGCAATGGGCGTATTGATGGGGCTCGTGATTGCATTCATTGAATGGCGCGTGGTCGGCGGATAAGAATGTCAGAATGCTTCCAATCTGCATTGATGGAATGTGTCCGCCGACACAGTTGAAAATAGCGCAGACCCAATCTACCTACACGAGATCTGCATAGCGTTCGCAGTATATTTGCCCATATTACCTTAATTCGCTTGGAATCCACGTTGCTATTCGAGCGTAACTCGGAGGAATCGCCCGATGAGCCAGAATCTCGTCTACATCGCCAATTCCGGCGCAGAGCCGATCGGCATCACAGTCGCCGCGCTGGATAGCGACACCGGCCGCTTGTCCGTCATCCAGCAGGTCAGCGAAATCAGCGAGTGCCACTACCTGAATCCGCATCCCGGCGGGCGCTATCTGTACGCCACCACCATGGACGGCGATATTGAAGTAGTCGCCTTTGCCATTGAAGCGGATGGCAGGCTGCGCAAGCTCAACAGCCAGCCCGCGGCCGGCACATCCCCCGCTTATGTCTGCGTCGACGACAGCGGAAAAAATGTGTTGCTGGTCAATTATGCGAACGGCGGCGCGCGCGGCAATATCCGCGTCTGCCCGATCGGCGAAGATGGCCGGCTGCGCCCACACAGCGAGCATATCGAGATTGATGACAGCACAGGCCCCAACGCCGAGCGCCAGGATGTCAGCCATCCGCACATGATCGTAACCACGCCCGACAATCGCCATGCCGTCGTGCCCGACCTGGGCGCCGACAAGGTGTACCTGTACGCGCTGGATACGGCTGCTGGCACGCTGGAACTCGCGCAGACCCTGGACTTGCCGCCGGGCGCAGGACCTCGTCATGTCGCCTTCCATCCCGATCTGCCGCGCATGTATGTGATCAACGAGCTGGACTCGACCCTGGCGACTTTTGCCTTTGACGAGTCGGACTCGTGGACGCTGCTGTCAATCGCCTCGACCTTGCCGCCCGGGCACATCCAGCCCCCCGAGCGCCCCAATTATTGCGCCGATGTCCATGCGCATCCTGGTGGCAGATTTCTGTATGGCTCGAATCGCGGGCACGATTCCATCGTGATTTATGCGCTGGATGCGCATGGCATGCCGCGTTGGCTGGCGAACGAGTCGACCCGTGGCGCATGGCCCCGCGCTTTCATGATCGACAAGGGCGGCGAATGCCTGGTGGTCGGCAACCGCCACACGGACAGCGCGGCAGCCTTCGCCATTGATGCCCAAACGGGACTGCTGACCTATCGCTCGTCGACTGCGATGTGCGCGCCAATCGCCTTCAAAATGGCACCCTAGCGCATGCGCGTCCTGATCACGGGCGGGGTCGGTTTGGTCGGCGCGCCAATCAGCCGGCGATTTGCGCAGCTGGGCTGGGATGTGCGAGTCATCGGCATCGACCCCGACTGCGACCTGGAAGGCGTCCGCTATGCCCGGTGCGATATCCGCGACTTTGACGCCCTGAAAACACACCTAATTGGCTGCGACGCGGTCGTGCACCTGGCGGCCATCCCCACGACGCGCACGCACCCAAATAACGAACTTTTTGATATCAATGTCGCCGGCACCTTCAATGTCTTTGAAGCGGCAGAACAAGCTGGCATCAAGCGCATCGCCCAAGCCAGCTCCATCAATGCCATCGGCGGCTATTGGGGCTGCGACGACAGGCGCTACGAAACCTTCCCGCTGGACGAGGCGCATCCGCTGCATACGACAGACGCCTATTCCTACTCCAAACAAATGGTGGAAGAGATCGCCGCCTATTATCAGCGCCGCGCCGGCATCACCAGCGTGTCTTTTCGGCTGCCGGCGGTGTGGGATGACGCCTCGATCGCCCGCGACAAGCTGCGTGAAAATGCCGCCCGACTGCGCCAGCATTTGAGCGAATTCCTGCAGCTGCCCTTGGTGGAGCGACAATCGCGGCTGCTGGATGCCCGGACGCGGGCCGACGCCCTGCGCGCCAAAAAGCCGATGGAGCTGGCGGGTCTGCAGGCGGGCATCTTTGAGCGGGAAGCCCCACAGGACGACTGGCTCTTCAATTGCATGTTTTATGGCCGCTTCAACTTTTGGACTTTCATCCACACTGATGATTCGACCGCGGCCTTTGAATTGGCGCTGACCGCCGATATTGAAGGCGCGCATCCCCTCTTCGCCAACAGCGATCGCAACTGGCTGGGCATGCCCACCGAGACCCTGCTGCGTCTCTTTTATCCAGAAGTTCCCCGGCGGACGCGCAAAATAATCGGCGATGAAAGCCCCGTCAGCATTGATCGGGCGCGCGAATTGCTGGGTTTTACGCCCAAAGCGCGCAATCTGTCGCATGTGGTCCTTGCGCAGGGTTAGCCGTTGGCATACACGCCGCTGCTGTAGACCACCACGCTGTTGACGACTTCGCCTTCTGGATCCGGCGGGCTTTGCGCCGTCCATTGATAGAGCCAGCGGGCATCGCTGATGCTCAAGTTGACGCAGCCATGACTGCGCCGATAGCCAAAGTCATCGTGCCAGTAGCTGCCGTGCAGGCTGATATCGCCGTCAAAATACATGACCCAGGGCACTTTCTCCAGCGCGTAGGCATCGGGAGCGCCGGTCGCGCCGCGCATGCTGTCATTCTCCAGCCGCGTCCATATCGGGTAGATGCCCTCGCGAGTCGGCCAACCTGGCAAGCCGCTGGATACGATGGTGGCGAATACGGGCGCATCGTCTTCGTAGGCGATCAGGGTCTGCTCAAAGAGATCCACCGCCATCCAGCGCCCCGCAACATCCTGCGGTCTCTGCATTGGCGCGAATTTGGCGACGAACTCCTGTCGCAGCCAGCGCCGCGGACCAACCAGATACCAAACATGTCCATCTGCGTCCTCTGCCCGCGCGTAGATATTGACCAGTTCATAACGCCGCGTTACATAACCGCTGTCCGGGCTGCGCGGCCCGCCTGGCTCCAGCGAGGCGTAAATGCCCGTCTTGTCGAGGATTATCGCGAATGGATGCCGCCAATCCGCCGGCAGTATGAAGCCGCGAAGCGAAGAAGCCCGCGCCAGCTCGACATCCTCGCGCCGCAGCCAATGGCCGTCCGCCGCTTGAATCCAACCCGGCCCGCTGATATCGATGGCGCGCACAAAGTTGAAACCAGCCGACATCTGCCCGACCAACTCGCCATCTGGCGCAGCGTACAGACGCGCATCAGACTTCACGCGCCAGAAGCTGTACACGCTCAGGCTGTAGGCATCGAGCGGCGCTTTTTCCAGGACCGGGCGAGGGAAAGCCGCCATCATATCCAGGCAGTCGGGGCTGTTCGCTGCCGCCACAATTGCAGTCAGACCAGATTCTCCCGCTGCGCAAGGACCGGGATCATAGGCCACCTGGCTATCCAGTCCCTGCGCGTTCGCCCCGGCCAGGACACTCAGGGCGATCATCATCAGCGAGATCAATCTGCGCGGCATAAATGCCTCTTGCATGTTGAGCGCCCAATCATAACACAGCCGCCAATGTGTCTGTGGCATCGTCGGCAGCGCTGCGGTTAGTATCTATGGCAGAGGAGTTCCAAACCATGACACGAATCGTCCGCATTGGCACGCGCCGCTCGCAGCTTTCCCGCTGGCAGGCGCAGCATGTCGCCGATCTGATTGCCCGGCTGCGCGCCGATATCCGCATTGAAATCCGCGAATACAGCACGCGCGGCGACCAGCTGCTCAATCAGCCGCTGCCGGCTATCGGTGGCAAAGGCGTCTTTACGCAGGCGCTGGAGCAGGCACTCTTGGCTGGCGAAATCGACTGCGCCGCGCACAGCCTGAAAGACTTGCCTGTCGAAAGCTCGCCCGGATTGGTCGTGGCTGCGATTCCCGAACGCGGCGATCATCGTGACGCGCTGGTGAGCCGCCACGGCGAGAGCTTGACGCAGCTGCCATCTGGGGCGCGCATCGGCACGGGCAGTCCACGCAGGCGCGCCCAACTGCTGGCAATGCGCGGCGACCCCAATGTGCTGGATATCCGCGGCAATGTGCCCACGCGCATCAACAGGCTGCACACGGGCGACAGTTACGATGCGCTGGTGCTGGCGGTGGCTGGCTTGCAGCGGCTGGGCATGGAAGGGCGCATCAGCCAGGTCTTCAATGAGGCGCAGATGCTGTGCGCGGCGGGGCAGGGCGCTTTGGCGGTGCAGTGCCGGGTCGAAGACAGCGACTTTTTTTCGGCATTGACGCATTTGCCCAGCACGCTGGCTGTGGCTGCCGAACGATCCTTTTTGCGCGGGCTGCAAGCCGGCTGCGCATTGCCGGTCGGAGCGTATGCCGCCGTTCGTGACGGCACCCTCGGCTTGCAGGGCTGTGTGATGTCGCTGGATGGACGCGCCAGGATCAAGCTGCGCCGGCAGGTCAAAGCGCCGATTAGCGATGAATCGCTGGCGACGGCTGCTGCGTTGGGAGAGGCGCTGGCAAGGGACGCGTTGGCACAGGGCGCTGGTGAATTGTTGGGAGGCGAGGCATGAACGCAGAGAAATCGCTGGCGGGGATGCGAATTGTGGTAACCCGCGCGCCGCACCAGGCAGAGGCAGTGGCCGCCTTGATTCGTGAGCGGGGCGGTGTGCCGCTGCTGTATCCATGCATAGCCATTGCCCCGCCGGACGACTTCTCGCCGCTTGATGACGCGCTGCATCAATCATCCGAATTTGACTGGCTCGTATTCACCAGCAGCAATGCCGTCGCTGCGGTTGCCGAGCGTCTGCGCTTCTTGGCATCCCGGCCGGATTGGTCGCATCTGTCCATCGCGGCTGTGGGACCGCAAACGAGCGACGCGGTGAGCATTGCTTTCGGTCGCCGGGCGGATTTTCTCCCCGAGCAGGCGAATGCACGGACGCTGGCGCACAGGCTGCCCGTGCCCAAGTCGGCGCGTTTGTTGCTGCCGCAGTCCGACCGAGCCGATTCTGCAACAGCGCAAATTTTTCGTGAGCGCGGCGCGGCGGTCTCGACAGTCATCGTCTATCGCACTGTCATGGGCAGCGGCGGCATCGACCTGGCGGCGCAATGTTCGCAGGGCAATATCCAGGCTCTGACATTCGCCAGCCCGTCGGCGGTTGAATTTCTTCTGCGGCGCTGCCCCCAGCCAAAACTTTTTGCGCTGCCCGCCGCTTGCATCGGCGCGACCACGGCCGAAGCAGCCCGCCGCCTCGGTTTTGACAGGCTGGTCGTCCCACAGGTCAGCGGGCTATCAAAAATGCTGGAAGCGCTGGCACAATTTTTTTTGACGCCCACAGATTTTGCAGAAGAGTTGTGAACAGAGGCGTTCCATAAAGACGATTTATTCCTAATTTTGTTGTTCTGCGTCAAATTCTCTATACAATGAAAGTATGCAAGCCGGATCGCTTGGTTTCATCGTGTCAGGATCATCTGATATGGAACTCACACAGCAAATCTATACACATGACAAGTTCACGGAAAGCGCGCAATACTGGAGCCCCGAGTCAGAAAAATATGCTGCTGCCAGTCATTTGATCAGCGCCTTGAGGGCCGGCTGGATTTTGGCTTTGCCCAGGGTGCGCGTCCGACAGATTTGGAATAGCGGCAGCCGCGCCCGCACGCTGTACGAATTTACATTGGTGCGCGGCAGCCAGTTGATGATCATGCCCGTGCTGGCTAATCCCTTTGTCGAGCGCTATCTGGTCCAAAACAAAATCTGCGTGATTTTTGGCGCTGCGGCCGATCGTGTCGTCGTGCCCGGCTAGCTCTGTTAATATCGCATTAAACAATTGCAGGTAGCTTGTTCCATGCGCGAGCCGCGCCTATACTGGTGGCACTTTTGTCCTGCTTTTGAGGAGCGCCACGCGCAATGAATCACCAGCAACAGAACGACCTGCGTACGCAGCACCAAGGCATCTCGCAGCATTGGAGTTATTCATCAGAACGATATGCGGGCGGCGACAATCTGCTGACGGCGATTGAGCGCGGCTGGGCGATCGATCCCCGCGTGGTGCTGCGTCGGCACTGGTTCGCGGGCATGCGCTGCATCGAGATTTATCACTTCACAATCCGCCGAGCCGATGTCGTCGCCGATATGGCTGTGCTGGGCAACCCCTATGTGACGCGCTTCCTGGCCTCGCATCCTTATGAACTGGTCGAAGCGGACGCCGCGTTCGTCTAGGCTTCTTCAGACGCGGCGAACATTTCTGCGCGCCAGCGGACAGTCTATTTTCTACATTCCACTATAATAGCCGACGCAAGCAGCCCGCCAAAACGGGAATCCAGCTATGTCCGACGACCGCCAGCGCGCAGACGAATCCGCCGACAACGCGCCGCCTTCACCTGAAGAAATGATGCAGGACTTGCTGCGCGCCCTGCCCGATGAGGACGATCTGCCGCCGCCAGAAGATTTTGATGCCGCCGCGGAAGATATTGAAGCAGAGCCGCCGCTGCGACCAGAAGACAGCGCTCCACAAGCCAGTCAAAAGCCAGCGCAGCAACTGCCCGAAGCTGTCGCCCGCTTGCTGGCCATGCAAAATCAAGCTGCCACGCTCAGCGAACTGCTGAGCAAAGAAGAAATCAGCTTCGAAGATTATCAGCGCCTTTTGCACGAGGCGATGGCGCAAGATGACGATGGCGTCTGGTGGATGATTGATGCCGAGAATGACGACTGGTATCGGCACGATGCCAAAAATAATCAGTGGGAAGTCAGTTATCCGTCGGCGCTGCGCGAATATGAAGCGGCACAGCGCGAGTCCGAAAGCGACTATGATTTGCCGGATAGTTTGCGCGCCCCGGCTGCAGGCGACCCGATCCTGGACGAGCGCGGCGTCAAGATCGGCACGGTGCCGCCCACCAAAGACGAACTCTATACCGTGCCTGGCAAAGCCGCCCTCGTCGATGAACTGAGTGGGCAGCAGCCTGCGCAAGAAACCGACTCGCCGCTCGCGCCAGCCGCGTCTGCCCCGCAGGCCAACGATACGCCTTTTGATTTGCAGGCATCGCCTTTCGCGCGCGAACTGCGTCAAAGCCAACACAGCGCCCGCACCCGTCTGCTGCTGATGCTGCTGGCTGCGCTGCTGATCGCGGCGCTGGTGACTGGCATCGTATTTGCTGGCGGCGCCATGCTTTGGTATCGCGACCGCGTCGAACCGTTCGCCGAGGCGGTTGCCGCGCTGGAAAATTATGTGCCCGCCTACCAGACCGCGCGCATATTCGATGCCGATGGCGGTTTGATCGCCGCGCTGAACAGCCCGGAAAGCGGCGCGCGCACGCCCGTGCCCCTGGAGCGCATCAGCCCTTACATGATCCACGCTATCGTGTCGCAAGAGAACGAGCGTTACTTCGACGACCCAGGCTTCGACCCGATCGCCATAGCGCGCGCATTCCTGCAAAATCTGCGTGGCGGCGGCATCGAGTCGGGCGCGAGCACCATCACGCAGCAGATCGCCCGCAACCTCGTCTTGCAAGACCGCGATCTTACGCTGGAACGCAAGCTCAACGAAATTCTGGTCGCGATGGAAATCGCCAATCGCTATGACAAAAATTTCGTCCTCGAATTGTATTTGAACGAGATTTTCTTTGCCAATCGCAGTTATGGCGTGGAGGCGGCGGCCAACACCTATTTTGGGCACGGCGCGGACCAGCTCAATTATGCCCAGTCAGCCTTGTTGGCCAGCATTGTGCCATTGCCGCTGGGGCATGATCCCATCAACAACCGGGAAACCGCTATTGCCAACATGCGCCTGACCATGGGCAAGATGCTGGATATCGGCTGCCTGCAATTTCAGCATGGCGATTGGCTGGCGCGCGGTCCCTTCTGCATCCGTGATGGCGCAGAAGTCGATCTGGGTGGCGCAACTGGCGTGCTGGTACGCCGCGATGCTTCTGGCACAATCATCGGCGGCGCAGCCATCTTGCAAATCGCCGAGATCGAAACTGCCGATTTCAGCGCAAGCCAGACGCGCTCGCGTTATCCGCATTTTGTCGAATTCGTGCGCGCGCAGCTGATTGCCGAACTGGGCGAAGAGGCGCTTTACCAGCGTGGCTTGAGCATCCACACGACGCTCGATCCATCTCTGCAGGCCACCGCGGAGGCGCTGCTGAGCCGGCAAGTGCGCGAGCTGCGGGCAATGGCTACTGGCGTCAACACCGGCGCTGTCATGGTGACCGACCCCAAGAGCGGCGCGATCCGCGTCATGGTCGGCAGTCATGACTTTTATGACCCGGTCGCGGGCCAGGTCAACAACGCGCTGAGCTGGCAGCAGCCCGGCTCGGCCATCAAACCGCTCGTCTATGCGGCGGCGCTGCAGAAGGACGAAGGCGAGTACCTGACGCCCGCCAGCATCATCTGGGATGTGCCGCTTGTGGCAGATTTGGGCGCGGGGGGGCTTTATGAACCGCAAAATGTCGACCGCCGTTTTCATGGCGCGGTCTCACTGCGCGAGGCATTGCAAAACAGCTACAATGTGCCCACGGTCAAGCTATTCCGCGACCATGTCGGCCTCGGGCGCTATGCCAATTTGGCCGAAGCGTTTGGCATTCAATTCACCCCCGACACGCTGCTGACGCTGGCGACTTCGCTGGGCGCAAACGAAGTCCGCCTGGCTGACATGATGAGTGCCTACAGCGTCTTTGCCAATGGCGGGCAACGCGCCGATTTGTACGCTATCGAGCGCATCACCGAGAGCAAAGATGGCGAAATTGTTGAAATTCCCCGCGAGCGTCCGGCGCCACAGCCGGTGATATCGCCCGCGCTGGCCTACCTGATGCAAAATATCCTCAGCGATGATGCAGCGCGCCAGCCGAGCTTCCAGCCCAATTCGGCGATGACCCTGGCATCTTTGGGCTTGCCTTCACAAAATATTGTCGCCGCCAAGACGGGCACGACCAACGGCAGCCGCGATTTGTGGACGATGGGCTTCACGCGAGGCGCAGTCGTGGGCGTCTGGCTGGGCACGCATGACAATTCGCCAACCTACAACACCAGCGGCATTCGCAGCGCCGCGCCAGTTTGGAATGCCGTGATGACAGCCGCCAGCGACCGTTATCCGCCCTCGCCTTTTGAAAATCCCGGTGGCGTCGTGGCTCGCGAAATCTGCCGCACGACGGGCACGCTGCCCTCGGCAAATTGCCCGCAGCCAAGCACCGACTTGTTCTTGAATGAGCAGCTTCCGCCGCCAGCCGAGCAGGGTTTCTTGCAGCGTTACACAGTCGACAGCTGGTCGCTGCTGCGCGCCAGCGAATTCTGTCCCAACCATGCGGCGCAGATGAACTTTGCCGTCATCGACGAGCCAGAAGCGCTGGAATGGCTGAACAACACGGACGAAGGCCGAGACTACGCCGAAAGCCTGGATATGCCGCTGCCGCTGCGCCCGCCACCGCAAGCCGCTTGCGCGCAGGGCATGCAGCTGCCGCTGATCAGCCTGAGCAGCCCCAATCCCGGCGCGGTGGTGAGTGGCGTGGTCGAAGTTCGCGGACAAATGCAAGCGCCGGACTTCGACAGGTTCGAGCTGCTCTATGCAACCGCCGCCGAGCCCGATGCCTTTTATCCGATCATGGCTTCGCTGGTGCTGATGCCGCAGTATGGCACGCCGCTGGTCAGCTGGGATACGCTGGCTGCGCAGGTGCCGGACGGCGATGTCGTCTTGCGCCTGGTCGCGACTTCCTTGAGCGGCGGCTCTATCCAGGTCGATCTGCCGCTGACGGTGGACAATTCCAGCCTTGCGCCGGTGGGAGATGAGCCGGTGTTCGCGCCGACGATCGAGTCCATCATCATCGCCACGCCCAGCCCCTAGCTCAAAATTTCTGATACAATACCAGTTCACGCTGTCGAATTGATGTCGTCGCCCAGCGCTGGCTCGAAGCGATCGAGAGGCACACAAGTGAGCAGCAAGCATCCGCTGTTGGAAGGGCTGAATCCGCAGCAAATCGCCGCCATCACCGCCGACCTGGCACCGGCGCTGGTGTTGGCTGGTCCGGGCAGCGGCAAGACCAGCGTGCTGACGCGGCGCATCGCTTGGCTGATACAAGAGCACCATGTGCCGCATCATCGCATCATGGCGGTCACTTTCACCAACAAGGCTGCTGGCGAAATGCGCTCGCGGGTGGAGAAGCTGCTGGACAGCAAGTTGCGCGGCTTGCAGATCGGCACATTTCATTCAACCTGCGCGCGTTTTTTGCGGCGCGACGCTCAGGCCCTCGGTTATCGCGACAACTGGGTGATTTACGACAGTGATGACCAGCTGGCACTGATTAAGCGCGTGCTCAAGGTGCTGGATATGGAGGCCACAGCCGCCTTCGCTCGCCAGATGCAGAACCGCATTTCACGCGCCAAATGCGAGATGGTCCCGCCCGATGCCTACAGCGGCGACGCAGATACGCGGCGCGTTTACATCGCCTACCAGAACGGTCTCAAAATCGCCAACGCCATGGACTTTGATGATCTGCTATGGAATATGGTGCTGGTCCTGCAACGCAACGATAGCCGCCGCCGCCATTACCAGCAGCGATTCGAAGCTGTGCTAGTGGACGAATTTCAAGATACCAACACCGTACAATATGTGCTGGTCAAACTACTGGCTGTGCCACAGCGTGTCGTCTTCGTGGTTGGCGACGAAGATCAGTCTATCTACCGCTTTCGTGGCGCGGACTATCGCAATCTACGGCGATTCCGCACCCACTACCCCGAATGCCAGCAATTCCTGCTCGAGCAGAACTACCGAAGCACCTCGAACATCGTCAACTTTGCACGAGCCGTCATCGACAAGAATCCCGGCCGCACGCCCAAAGCCCTGCACTCGGACCTGGGCGATGGCGCGCGTGTTCGCCTGGCAGAGGTCTATGACAACGAGCGGCAAGCGGATTATGTGTGCGAGAACATCTATCGGCTGCGTCAGAACCAAGGGCTGGACTACAAAGATATCGCCGTCATGTATCGCTCCAATTGGTTGTCGCGGGCCATCGAACAGATGCTGGTGCGCGAGCAAATCCCCTATGTGATGATCGGTGGTGTCGGTTTTTTCAAGCGCCGCGAAGTCAAAGATATGCTGGCTTACCTGCGCCTGGTCTATAACCCAGACGACACCAGCAGCTTTGGACGCATCATCAATACGCCAAAGCGCGGCGTCGGCGACAAGTCTGTGGCGGCCTTCCGCGCCTGGGCAGAACTCGAGGGTATGAGTCTCGGCGAGGCTCTGGCACGCATCCCCGAGCTGGCACCGGCCGCCCTCAGCAGCGTTGCCCGCCGGCGCATCCAACAATTCGCCACACTCTGGGCTGGCTGGCGCGAGCTGGCTGTAAATGGCGAGCTGGTCAAGCTGTTCGAACGTATCTACGCCGAAAGTCAGTACGAAGCGCACCTGCGCAAAATCAGCGATAGCGAGGAACAGTATGACGAGCGCAAGGAAAACATCAACGAGATCTGGAAAATGCTGGGCAGGGCTGACGACCTGGGGCAAGACCTGGGCGAGTTCTTGGCCGAGCAGTCTCTCTATGCTGATGTCGACGACCTGGAAGAGGGCGAGGACCGCATAACGCTCATCACCTTGCACAGCGCCAAGGGCCTCGAGTTTCCAGCCGTCTTCCTCGTCAATGTGGACGAGACGGTACTGCCGAATTGGCGGGCACTGCAAGAAGAGGGAGGGGTCGAAGAAGAGCGGCGACTCTTTTATGTGGGCATAACGAGGGCAGAGCGCTTTCTGCTGCTGGACTATACATTTGAGAATGGTCCCTCGCAGTTCTTATTTGGTTTGCCGCCACAGCTGCTGGATGCCAGACCGTCGGTGCTCAGCCTGCTCGAGTCGTCCAGTGTGCTAAATGAGCCGGGCGAGCAATGGGGCGCCAGGCAGCCCCGCCACCGTATCTTCACGCGCCCCCAGCCAGCGGCGGCACATCCAGTGCCGAGGCCAGCGCGCCCCCAGCCCCAGACAGGCAATGCCGCTGTCCGCGCTCAATTCGCCGCTTTCAAAGCGCCGCAAAAGCCGACGCTGCGGATTGGCTCGCGCGCCACGCACAAGCAATTTGGCGGCGGTCTGGTGATCGGCATCGACCCTGGCGGCGACATCGTCAGCATGTCTTTTGACGATCACCAACTCAAAAAAGTCTTCGCCGAAGATCTCACTCCGCTTGTCGAATGAGGCCCGCTTGCAGCAGAGACTCGATCTCGTCAGCGGCACAGTCCATTTCCGCCAGCGAGTAAAGAAGCATTCATCGAGCCAGTTGTGACAGCCTGCCAGCCTATGCCCCCGTCACCGCTCCGTCGTTGGCCTGCGAGACCAGCTTGGCATACTTCGCCATCACGCCCTTGCTGTAATTCGGCTGTGGCGATTGCCAGGCAGCCCGCCGCTCCGCCAGTTGCGCATCGCTCAGGTCGACTTGCAGCAGCCGCTGCGACACATCGATCGTGATCATGTCGCCTTCTTGCAGCAGGGCGATGGGACCGCCGACCGCCGCTTCGGGCGCGCAATGCCCGATCATCAAACCGCGCGTGCCACCGCTGAAACGCCCATCGGTGATCAAGCCGACCTTGCTGCCCAGTCCCTGTCCAAACAGCGCCGCCGTAATTTGCAGCATCTCGCGCATGCCCGGACCGCCCACGGGACCCTCGTAGCGGATGATCAGCACATCGCCTTCGACGATTTCTCGGTTGGAAACGGCTTCGAAAGCGGCTTCTTCGGTATCAAAAACGCGCGCCGGACCCGTCAGTGGAGGCGGCGTGTCTTTCAATTTGACCACCGCGCCTTCAGGAGCCAGGTTGCCGCCCAGCACGACCAGCCCGCCGCTGGGTTTGATTTCCTTGTCCAGGTCGCGCACCACATCTTGCCCGGGCGTTTCAACCGCATCGGCGCAGGCTTCGGATAGCGTCTGCCCGGTCACGGTGGGCGTATCGCCGCGCATATAACCGCCATCGACCAGACGATTGACGAGGATGGGCACGCCGCCTGCGCGGAACAAATCCAGCGCGACATATTTTCCGGTCGGGCGCATATCGCCGATGATGGGCGTGCGGCGGCTGATCGCCTCGATGTCGTCCAGCGTGAAGTCGATGCCTGCCTCGCGAGCGAAAGCCAGGCAGTGCAGGATGCTGTTGGTGCTGCCCGCGGTCGCCGCCGCTGCCGCCAGCGAATTCTCCAGCGACTGCCGCGTCACCAGCTGCGAAGGGCGGATGTCGCGCGCCAGGATGTCCAGCATAAGCGCCCCCGCGTTATAAGAAACTTGGCTTTTTTCCGGGTCCTCGGCTGGCACATCGCCCATGCCCATCGGGCAGATGCCGATGATCTCGCTGATCATAGCCATGGTGTTGGCGGTGAATTGCCCGCCGCATGCGCCCGGACCGGGGCAAGCCACATTCTCCACCGCCATCAATTCTTCATAAGTGATCTGCCCAGCCTGGAATTGCCCCAATGCCTCGAAGACGCTTACAAGGTCGACATCGCGCCCATTGTGCGAGCCGGGATAGATCGTGCCGCCATAGAGCATTAGCGAGGGCAGATCGAGGCGGATCAGCGCCATGATGGTGCCCGGGATGGTCTTGTCGCAAGCCGAAAGCGCCACCACGCCATCCAGCATATTCGACTTGGCGACCAGTTCGATGCTATCGGCGATGACCTCGCGGCTGATCAGCGAGCCTTTCATGCCCTCGGTGCCCATGGTGATGCCGTCCGAGATGCTGACGGTGTTGAATTCGAAGGGCGTGCCGCCAGCCTCGCGGATGCCGCGCTTGACATCGACCGCCAGCTTGCGCAGGTGGAAGTTGCAAGGACCGATCTCCGTCCAGGTATTGGCGACGCCGATGAGCGGCTTGGCGAGGGCTTCGTCATCATAGCCGACCGCTTTGAGCATGGCGCGGGCACCGGCGCGTTCTGCGCCATGGACGAGCGTGCGGCTGCGTTGGTTGGGTGCGGGCATGGGGACGACTCCTTGTGTGGGCGTGTGGGATATGCGGGGTATTGTAGCGTATGTTTGCCACAGAGACACAGAGGCACAGAGGATTCTTGACCAGTGCTAGACAATCAAACTATAATATCTTAGCGTTTGTGTACCTACCTATCTTAGCGTTTGTTTGCATACCTATAGGAAGTGGGTTGAACCTTGGCAGAAAAGCCGAAAATGAGCGCTAATCGTTTTTCGGGTCTAAAATTCTTGATGGTCATTCTTGTCTTGGGACTGGTTATCATAATATTTGCTGGCGGTGGATTCAATCCTTTGACGGAGATTATACGCGATGAGATCGCTCTATTGACGGACTCCAGACTTCCTGAAACAAGTCCTCGACTACGATTCTCACTTACTCCGCCGCGCGACGCACAATTCTTGTTCGACGCTAGGCGTAAGTCGGTAACTGTCAAATGGCGCGCCTCCAAGTGGGAACCCAGCGTACCTGCAGATTCGGAATTCAATTATCAGATTTCGGTGTTGGCTTCAGACAATTCAAGGGTTGGCTCGTTCTCTACTTCTAAGCCGGAAGTATCTGCAGATTTCGTATATCGGCATTTTGGCCAGAACTTGAAGTTTGTAGTCCGGGCAGTAGGTACGATTCGCATTGATGACCACGCTTATGATTTTGAGTCTGCTCCAAGTTTTTTTGGCTGGCAGGTTCCGGCAGCGACGCCAACTCCGACGAACACGCCCACCAATACACCAACCTCGACCAATACTCCAACATCTACGCCTTCCAACACCCCCACTTCAACTGCTACCAACACTGCGACGCCGACCTCAACCAACACCCCTACTGCAACTCCGACCAGCACATCTACGCCCACTGCTACCAACACACCAACATCGACACCTTCGCCAACATCGACACGGCTACCTATGGACGATCCGCGATTGGCGTTTCAGATTTCTTCGCCAAGTTCGCTTCGTTTTGTCCACAATCCACATAATGATAGTGGGACGATAAGCTGGATCGGCGCAAATTGGGTGCCAGATATTCCAGAGGATGCAATTGAATTCAAATATGAAGTTCGCGTCATCTACCCGCATCGCACTTTTGGTCCCTATACATTGTCAAGGCGAAGTTATGTATTCTCGAACCTCGATACAAAGCGCTATCCACAATTGGCATTTAGTGTGACTGCCGTCGGTTCGTTTCGCTTGGGACAGCATGAATATCAGTTCAAATCTGAAGTGGCTGAGCTTGGATGGACGAAACCAGGCGTTACCATTACGCCGGACATCAGCGACGAGGAGGTACTCTTTCGGATCGTTGTGAATGGACAGGTCAATATTAGGAGTTGTCCGGCCATCACCTGCAACCCCCCATTAGGTTTGACTCGCCGCGGTGGTGTTTATGAAGTAATCGGGCTAGAAACAGGAAATGATGGTGAGTGGTATCAGATCATTTACGATGAACAGCTGGCCTATATTGCGGGCTGGCTGCGGATCGTCCAGCCGCTTCTGCCGACTGCCACGCCCACAAATACCGCGACCATCACGGCGACACAAACCCCATCCCGCACAGGGACACCAAAGCCAACCAGAACAGCCGCCCCATCGCCCACCCGCAAGCCCACATCTCCTCCTGCTACGCGGATTGCGCCAAAATATGATGCATGGCTAAACAGAGGCACTGCCTGGAATTCCAGCCTGCCAGGTTATTGCGACATAAAGATCACTTTTCGTCGCGGGAATGCCTATGGTTTGAGCGTGATTTACGAAGGGCGAACTTACCGATGGTATCGCGTGGATGTGTATGATCCCGCTGGCAACAAGTTGAAGGCTTCGAGCACTGGGGAAAATCAGAGGTATTCAGATTCTGACATCGTGAGCGGCATCTATGTAGCGAGAACGAGAGAGTTGAACCCGTCCCGGCGAAAGTCTTTCGGATTTGCGATTGATAATCGGGGGCGGTATTCGATACGGCTTGGAGGATCTGGATGCTAGCCTTAGATACTATGATACTATGCCCACTTAATAACCTACCAAATTGCTACTCTAGTGAATGTATTGGCGCCTAGTTACGCATTACACTTATCAATCTGATGTGAGGACATATTAATGGAACAGCTTTGCGCCGGGATCATTATTATCGGTATCTTGGTCGCAGCGATCCCGCTCATTGTTGCCGCTGCGAAAGTCATCGGCGGTTGCTTGTTGCTCCTTGTTGGAGTGGCGCTAATCGCTGGCCTGGCTCAATCTTGCTTGGGCGGTTCTAGCTCTTCCTATTCGTCGCGGTCGGATAGACAGTCTGCCAGTTTTACGCGGCCAACGAATACGCCTAGACCTCGTCCCACAAAAACGCCGCGCCCCACCAAAACACCGTTGCCTACAAATACACCGACTCATGTGCCAGATAGTAGTGCACGGCTTGCTTTCAGACTTCTGCCACCGGAAAATGTCTATTTAGTGTACGATGCGGCCAGTGGGGGTGGCACACTGCATTGGGACGCATCCCGCTGGATGCCGACCGATCCAAGGGACGAAAACAGAATCGAATACGACGTTACTGTCTACTACCCCGATTCAGTGTCGGGTCCCTTCTTCACCAAAGAGACCTCCTACCCATTTTCCTTCCTGAATGCCCATAGTACTGGTGGCATCAGGATTGAAGTGGAAGCTGTAGGCATCATTAAGGTTGCACCCTACGAATACTATCGCCGTTCTGGAACCGTCGAAACAACCTGGTCGCCGACGCCGACGCCAACCGTGACGCCATATCCAAGTGAAAACGACATCCGCTCTGCGGTCGCTGTTTTCGCCGATGAAGTCGAGATTCTGAGTATACGCATTAGCGATGACATCGCTAAGATCGAGTACAAGTTCATATCCTGGCTTGCCGTGCCAAACGAAGCTATTGCCGAAGAAGCAGCCTTCAAAGTGATTTGCGCCGTCAGAAAGTATCATGCGGAGCAGATTCCATATGAACTGCAACTAATAGGACAAGGATGGCATGAGGACGAGTATGGACGCAACTTCACCATTCCGACTGTCGAACTCCACATCCCGGCGCTGGCGGTCAATCGCATCAATTGTGAATCAAAGCCAGAACGCGTTGATTGGCAGAAGATCGCGTCATTCTACGAAATGTAGCGAACGGCAATAAAGCTTCACTTTAGTTAAGGTCTTTTGAGTTCAGATAATCAGCGGAATTGTATCTTTTGATTAAATCAAGACGAAAAGAAGCACTCCCACACACACCCATCCGCAGCGTCATCTGCCCAATCGTCACGCCGCTCATTCCCGCACGCGCTGCTCAACCCGGCGAATTATTCAGCAATTGCACCACGACGCCCACGATGATGCCTGTGATAGCAATCGCCGCAGGGACAGCAATCGCCAAGATCCACATCAGGGTGTTCAACTTGGCCTCAAGCGTACTGATATCGGCCTTTGTCGCCAAATGCGCGATCTGCCCTTCGAGATTCGCGATGCGCTCGCCTTCGGTTCTGACCTGAGTCGCCATCCCACTCGTCTCGCAATGGTTTCTATTTCGTTCCCGATGCTACTATAAGGCTTGTCCGCTACTGGTGCGCAAAAAACAAGCGGAAATGAAAGAAGGTGCTAATTTAGAGTAAGAGCCGAACTCTCACATAAGGAGCTTACTCATGGATTTAGACACCTTCTTCACGACATTATACTGTTTCATTGACGATTGGTACAAAGAGAAGATGAGTGATCGAATGAAGCGACATCCGGGTCCCGCCTTGCAAATGAGTGATAGCGAAGTGTTGACGGTTGGGATTGCTGCGCAATGGCGTGTTGGTGTGTCCTGGCAATCCGAGCGCGGCATAGTGCGCTACATCCTGCAGCATGGTCGGTCGTGGTTTCCTCGGATGCTGAAGCATAGTCAGTTTAACAAACGTCTGCGGGATTTGTGGGCGGTTTTTGTATGTTTGCAACAAGAGTTGGCGCAGATGCTCAGCAGCGCCGCTTTGTTTGAGGTGGTGGATTGTACGCCCGTGCCACACTGCAGTTTGGGGCAAGCCAAAAGCCATGATCGCCATTGGCTTTACGGCAAAAAGGGACACGGCGGCAATCATGGCGGCTGGTATTACGGCGAGCAATTGCTGCTCTGCGCCAGCGACAGCGGGATCATCACCGGCTGGATGACCGGTCTGGCAAACATTGATGACCGCTGGCTAATGGAAGCGCTTGTGAGCAGCCGCCAGGGATGCAAGCGTATAAAAGAAATCGAATTGCCCAAGCATAGAACATATAAAACTCGCAGAATCCCTAGTTCTGAATCCATCAGCCCCGCCCTGTGTGCCGGAGATGATCGCGGCTCGACCTATCTCGCTGATGGCGGCTTCAGCGGGCTGCGCTGGATTAGGCATTGGCAACGAGAATATGGCGTTGAAGTTATCGCGCCACGAGCGAGCAACATCAAAGGAGACAAGCCCGGCAAAACCATGCGCTGGCTGCGCAAACACAGACAAATCATTGAAACTGTGATTGCCAGGCTCACCGAAATCTTTGGGCTGCATCGCGTCAATGCACACAGTGAACTCGGCATGCTAACGCGAATAGCCGCTAAAACAGCTGCCTACAACATCGCCGTCCTATTCAACCGGCAGTGTGGACGACCAGATGGAGCGATGGCAACTCTCATCTGTTAGTAGCGGACAAGCCTTATAGTATACGGGCGCAAGCATTCTGGCAAATCTGATCGAGAGCTCGCCATGCCCTACACACCCATCACACACGGCGTCATTTGCCCAATCGTCACGCCGCTCACGCCCGAAGGCGCAATCAACCCCGCCATGATCCGCCCGCTGATCGACTTCCTCATCGACCGCGGCATCGTCGGCATCTACCCGCTCGGCTCGACGGGCGAAGGTCCGCTGTTCACGACGGACGAGCGCAAGACCATCTCCACCGCAGTTGTCGAAGCGGTCGCCGGACGCGTCCCCGTCATCGTGCATACCGGCGCGATGACCACTGCCGAGACCATCGAACTCACCCGCCACGCAAAATCGGTCGGCGCGGATGCCGCCTCGGTCATCACGCCCTGGTACTTCCTGCATGACGAAGCGGCGCTGGAAGCCCACTACCGCGCGATCCTGGAAGCTGCCGCCGATTTTCCCGTTTGGCTCTACAACCTGCCGAAGTTCGCCAACAACAGCTTGTCGGCGGCGCTGGTGACGCGGCTGGCGCGGGATTTTGACAATTGCGTCGGGCTGAAGGACAGCAGCGGCGACTTGCTGACCATGTGCGCGGTGAATCATTTGCAGGGTGGGCGTTTCAACACGGCGATCGGTCCCGACAACCTGATTCTGGCCGGGCTGGCGATGGGCTTGGATTGCAGCGTCTCTGGCAACAGCAATCATTTTCCCGAGATCGTTGCCGGCATTCACGCTGCTTTCCACGCTGGCGATTTGGCGGGCGCGCAAACGCTGCAGAATCAGCTCACAGCGGCCAGCGATGTGATTGGCCGGGCTGGCTGGCTGGGCGCTGTAAAAGGTGTCATGGCCGCGCGCGGCTTGCCGATGGGCTCCGTGCGTCCGCCCTTGCAGTCGGTCCCAGACTCGGTCATCCGCGCTTGCATCGAGCAGCTGCGCGAGCTGAAAGTGGATTTGTCGCCGCTGTAAGCCGCGCTGCAAAGCCGCTACAATCCAGTCCATGCACAATCCCGACCTGCTCCACGACCTCGAGTCTGCGCTGGGCGCGGACCATGCCGCCGCCGACCAGATGACGCGCATCCTCTACAGCACCGATGCCAGCAATTACCAGATCATGCCTATCGCCGTTACATTTCCGCGCGCTGCCGATGATGTCGTGGCGGTGCACGAGATCGCCCGGCTGCACAGCGTGCCTGTCTTGCCGCGCGGTGGCGGATCGGCGCTGGCCGGGCAGGCGGTTGGCGAAGCGGTCATCATGGACTTCACCCGGCACATGCGCCGCGTTCGGGGCGTTAATGCCGAGGTGGGCACGGTCGATGTCGAGCCGGGCTTGATCCTCGGCAGCCTTAACGCGCAGTTGGCCTCGCTTGGTTTGATGTTTGGTCCCGACCCCGCCAGCGCCGAACGAGCCGCCATCGGTGGAGTCATCGGCAACAACGCGACCGGCGCGCACAGCATCCAATATGGCATGACCGCCGACCATGTTGTCCGTTTGCAAGTCGTGCTGGCGAGTGGCGAGCTTTGCTGGCTGGATGCCGAAAACGCCGCCCTGCAAGAAATCCGCGCGACGGTGGGCGATCTGGCCACCGAACACGCCGGGCATATCGCCGCGCGCTTCCCCAAGACCTGGCGGACTGTCGCTGGCTATGCGCTGGACAAAATCGACCCCGCCGCGCCCGACCTGAACTGGCTGCTCTGTGGCTCGGAAGGCACGCTGGCGACAGTCGTGCGCGCCGAATTGCAGCTGGTCGAGCGCCCGCAAGCCGAAAACAAGCGACTCGCTCTCGTCCATTTTGACACGCTGCGAGAATCGCTGGAAGCCACGCTGCGCATCCTGGAACTCGACCCCGCCGCTATTGAACTGATGGACAAATTTCTGCTGGACAAAACGCGCGCCGCCGCCGGCTACCGCGACCGCCTCACCTTTGTCAGCGGCGATCCAGCTGCCATCCTGGTGGTGGAATTCGTGGGTGCCGAGAAAAAGCTGCGCCGAGACATCGACAATTTGCGCGCCTTGTTGATGCGGCTGGGGTATCGCGGCGCGGTGACGATCGCCGAAACGCCCGCCCGGCAGGACGATGTCTGGACGGTGCGCAAAGCCGGGCTGGGGCTGATGATGAGCGAACGCAGCGAAGCCAAGCCCATCTCGTTCATCGAAGATGCCGCCGTGCCTGTCGAGCGCCTGGCCGACTACATCAGCGATGTCGAGCGCATCATCTATGACAACGACACGACCTATGCCATCTATGCCCATGCCAGCGCCGGCTGTTTGCATATCCGCCCGCTGATCAATCTCAAGACGCTCAAAGGACGCGCGCAATATCGTCAAATCGCCGATGCTGTCGCCGCTGCGGTCGTCAAATACCAGGGCAGCATCACCGGCGAGCATGGGCAAGGCATCGCCCGCGGCGAATACAGCCAGCGGCTCTTCGGCACAGAACTGATGGGCGCTTTCCGAGCGGTCAAACGCGCCTTCGACCCCGAAAATAGGATGAATCCGGGCAAGATCATTGACGCGCCAGCCATGGATAGCGCCGAGCTGCTGCGTTATACGCCCGCAACCAGCACGATTGCAATCGACGCGCGCTACGATTGGAGCGCCGACAATGGCTTTGCTGGCGCGGTGGAGATGTGCAATGGCGCGGGCGTCTGTCGCAAAGAAGGCACAGGCACCATGTGTCCTTCCTATCAAGCTACGCTGGACGAAGCGCATTCCACCCGCGGACGCGCCAACGCCCTGCGCGCGGCCATCAGCGGAGCGCTGCCCGAAGACCTGGACGATCCCGCGCTGAAATCGGTGCTGGATCTCTGCCTCAGCTGCAAAGCCTGCGCCAGCGAATGCCCGTCCAGCGTCGATGTTGCCAAACTGAAATCCGAGTTTCTGGCCAGCTGGCACGACCGCCATGGCCTCGACCTGGCAACGCGACTCTTCGGCAACATACACCGCGTCAACGCCATCGCCGGACGGCTGCCCCGGCTCAGCAATACGCTTATGCAAAGCGCGCTGGGCAAGTGGGGCGCGGGCCTCTTGGGACTGCCCACCGAGCGACCGCTGCCCAGCTTCGCGAGCCGCCCTTTTGTCATGCCAGCGCAGCAGCATGCCAGGCCCGATGCCAACCTCATCATCGACACCTTCAGCCAGTGGAATCATCCAGAGATTGCGCAGGCCGCCCTGTCAATGGCGAGTCGGCTGGACTTGCGCGTCAACGCGATTCGCCTGCCCGGGGGTGCCTGCTGCGGCCGACCCGCCATCAGCAAGGGGCTGCTGGACAGCGCCAAAGCTATGGCGAGCGAAAATATACGCGCGCTGCAAAAGCTGCCCGATGTGCCGCTGCTCTTCCTCGAGCCCAGCTGTCAAAGCGCCTTCACGGATGATTACCTGACGCTGGTTGACGCCGAGCAGCAAAGCGCCGCCCGCGACCTGGCGCAGCGTTGCCAAAGCATCGAGAGTTTCTTTGCTGAGGAGCTCCCCAAGCAGGCCGATTCGTTGGACTGGCGCGCCGATGCGACGACTATTCTGCTGCACGGGCATTGCCACCAAAAGGCGCTGTGGGGCACGGGTGATACGCTGGCCTTGCTGCGCTGCATCCCTGGCGCAAGCGTTGCCGAACTAAACACGGGCTGCTGTGGCGTGGCTGGCAGCTTTGGCTATGAGCATTATGATATCAGCCTGCGCATCGCCGAAGACCGCCTGCTGCCAGCCATTCGCGCCAATCCCGAAGCTATCATCGCCGCGCCGGGGACATCTTGCCGCGCCCAAATCCACGATGCGGGCTTACAAGCTCGTCACCCCATCCGGATCGTGCTGGATGCGCTGTCGTCCGCCGCCCGGCATGCGCAATAGCCTCTGTGCTTGACGCGCCTGCTGCGGTTACAATACGGCGCGAATCGTCTGCAACCGGGTGCGCGCCATGCCAGCCATTGAACTTGTCGAACTTTCGTCCATGCGCGACTTTCTGGCGCTGTCTGCCGTTCGCGTGCAGCCCTCCCAGCGCCGTTTCACCAAGAATCTGCTCATCACCTGCTTGCAGTCGCGTCATCCGGCTGTGACCAGTTATTGCGTGCGGGTGGCGGGAGAACTGGTCGGCTTCGTCATGCTGATTCATGCTGAAAATCCCGCCCAGTGGATCATTGAGCGCCTCACCATTGACCGCGACCATCAGCGCCAGGGCATCGGCTATGCTGTCGCCGACCAGCTCATCGACATGGTGCATGGCTTCGAGAACAGCGAGATGGTCATCGCGCGTTATGAACCAGAAAACGAAGCGGCGCGCGCCCTCTTCGTCAAGCTGAAGTTTGTCGAGCGCGACGAGATGTTTCGCGGACGCCATGTCGCCCTGCTCGAATTCGAATTTGAAGAGGCGGACGAAGAAGCGCCAGACGATGACGACGATGACGACGACCGGGATGACGAGACTGACCTCGCCGACATAGACGACGCCGAGACCGACTAGCCATGGCGCAGCAGCCCGTCCTTCTGCCAGAGATCGTACGCCGCCGCCTCGAGCAGCTGATGTTGGTGGCGCGCACTGTCCGTGCCGGCGCAGTCAAGGGCGACCGCCGCTCCATTAAACGCGGCGCGAGCATCGAATTCGCCGACTACCGCAACTATGCGGCCGGCGACGACCTGCGCCAGTTGGATTGGAATATCTACGCGCGCCTGGAACGTCCCTATATCAAGCTGCTCGAAGATGAAGAAGACCTGGCGGTGCACATCCTGGTCGACGCATCGGCCAGCATGGACTTTCCCGCAGAGGGCGAACCCGACCAGCATAAGCTGCTCTTTGCCAAGCGGATCGCTGCCGGGCTGGCTTATTTGTCGCTGACCAGTGGCGACAGGCTGTCTTTGGTCGCACTGCGTGATGGCGCGCCACGCCAATTTGGTCCTGCGCGGGGCAGAGCGCAGAGCTTGCGCATGCTGCATTTTGTGGGCCAGATCGGCGCTGTCGGCATGGTGAACCTGGACGCGGCGCTCGCCGATTTCGCGGGGCGCGCTCGCCCGGGTTTGACGCTGCTAATCAGCGACATGTTTTCGCTGGACGGTCAATATCGCGACGGCTTGAATGCGCTGTTGAGCCGCGGCCACGAAGTGGCAATCGTGCATGTGCTGGCGCGCGAAGAGCTGCAGCCGCTGGTGACCGGCGACCTGAGCCTGGTCGATGTAGAAACGACGCTGCAGCAAGAAGTCACGCTCGATGGCGCGATGCTTTCAGTGTATCAGCAGCGACTGCAAAGCTGGCGCGACGAACTGCGAGACGACTGTCGGCGGCGAGGCGCGCACTATTTTCCGCTGGTTACCGACAGCGCCTGGGAAAGTCTGATCTTGCGCGATATGCGGCGGGCCGGGCTGGTTAAGTAGGGGTGGCGAGTTCTGCTTCGAGCGGTTCGTTTTGACGCGACGCATCCAACTGATAAAAGCCGGTGAGCATGGCGATCAAGTCTATGCGCACATTTAGCTCGTCCCAGTACAAGCTCAAGCCCGCGAGCCGGAAATTGTGCCGCTGTTTGGCTGTAGCTTGCGCCAGACGGGTAAACCAGGATAAAGGCACAATCAAGACGCGGCCGTCTGCCAAGTCGAATGCGAGATGGTCGCCAGTAAAGCGCACAGAGAGAGGCATGTTGCGAGTATCTTGCACAAAAGGAACGATCTCCTTCTCGTTGATGCGTTGCCGTTCGCCATTTTCCAGATATAGCCAAGTGCTGGGAACATAAGGCTGCGAGCGGTTTTCTCGCTGGTAAACCGGCACGATGTACAAAGCGGTCAAAATAGCTGTCAGGTCAATGCCGTCATCCAAGTCCTCCCAATTGATAACATCGCCGTAGCTGATGTAGTTCTGCCGCTGCTCTTGTGTTGCCGCATGGATCCGCGGAAACCAAGTAAGCGGCACACCGATGATGCGGCCATCGGCCAGATGGATCATAGCGCGTTCGTCAGTAAATAGGACTGCGAGCGCGTGGCAACGTTCTTCGTGTATGACCGGCCATCCGTGCATTCTTTAGCTTACCTCCATCTATATTGTACTCAATTGTATCACTAACCATGAAGCCGCGACCATTCACAGAGCAATAGCGCTTGATGTTCTTCCAGGAGCGCTCGTATTCGGCGGCGCTCGCGGGTGTTGAAGCCGTAGTTGCGGACAATGCGCACTGGCTGCAACGCTGCTTTCAGTGTATTCCCGCCTCGGAAGACACGCACGTGCGGTGGACCATGTTCGTTGGTATGAATGACGACATCAAATCCATGCTGCCGTCGATTCAGGAGCGTAACCATTTCACCTCTCGGATTCGATAGCCAAGCGCCCGGTTTGCGCTGACAAATCATGCGACCTAGATCGCCACCAGCCCGCCATCCAGCGTCAGCGCATGGCCGGTCACGAATGACGATTCGTCCGAGCAGAGCCACAGCACCGCCGCCGCGATTTCGTCCGCTGTGCCCAGCCTGCCCATGGGGATGGCTCGCGACATGACGGCAGCCATACGCGGATCTGCCGCCACAGCCGCCTGCACCATGCGCGTATCGGTATAGGCCGGGCAGACGGCATTGATGCGCAAGCCCGCCCGCGCATAATCCAGCGCCGCCGACCTGGTGATGCCGACCACCGCGTGCTTGCTGGCTGTGTAGGCTGCTGCTTTTGGCGCGCCGATCAAGCCGGCCACGGACGCCATGTTGACAATAGCCCCACTGCCTTGCGCCAGCATGACAGCCAGCTCGGCTTTCAGACAATTCCATACGCCGCGCAGGTTCACCGCCAGCACAGCATCCAGCATATCGTCGTCGGCTTCGTGCAAGCGATGGTCGAAAGAGCCGGCGATGCCAGCATTGTTGACCGCCGCATCCAGACGCCCGTATTCCGCCAGTGTCGCCGCTACCATGGCGCGCGCGTCGTCTGCGCTGCGCACATCGCAGGGCTGGTAAAAGGCTCGTCCGCCCGCAGCGACAATGTCGTTTGCGACAGATTCGCCAGCCGCCGCGTCGATATCGGCAACGCAGACACTTGCGCCCGCCCGCGCCAAAGCCAACGCGCTGGCTCGCCCGATGCCATGTGCTGCGCCCGTAACCAGCGCCACCTTGCCATTCATATCCCCCATGTCCGCGCTCCTGGTCCATCTCGAATCCCTTTGGGCAAAGCGTACACGAGAACCTTGTATTTCCGTAGCCCTTTGCGGGGAGGGCAGACGTAACGGGCAAGTTCTGTTGGCTGTGAGTCTGTGCTACAATTGCGGCAGCAAGGTCATCGCTGAAGGTTCGCCCATGATTAACGACCCAGTCCTGCTCAATGACTGGCATGCTGTGCTGCCGCTGTCTCAGTTGGAGGCGCAAAATGGCTTGGCTGGCGCGCGTCTGTTGGGCGAGGATATCGTCATTTGGCGCGCTGGCGACCGCATCCGCGCCTGGAAAGACCTGTGCCTGCATCGCGGCACTCGCTTGTCTTTGGGCGAAGTCTTGCCCGATCACACCTTGCAATGCCCCTACCACGGCTGGACCTACGATGAGAGCGGGGCTTGCGTGCGCATCCCGGCGCATCCCGAGCAAACGCCGCCAGCCAAAGCGCGCGCCTTCACTTACCACGCGGCTGTCGCCTACGACTTCGTATGGGTTTGTCTGGGCGAACCAGCCTGTGACATACCTGAATTTGAGGAGTGGGACGACAGCGCCTATCGAAAGATCTTGTGCGGCGCCTACGAATTCCAGGCTGCTGGACCGCGCATGGTAGAAAACTTCCTGGATGTCGCGCACTTCCCTTTCGTGCACGAGAATATCCTGGGCACGCAGCAGCGTCCGGAGATCCCCGATTATCAGGTCGTCACCGATGAAAATGGCATCACCGCCAGCGACATCCGCGTCTTCCAGCCCAACCCGGATGGCTCGCATATTCCCAACTGGGTTAGCTATACCTACAAGGTCTATCGTCCGCTGGTCGCCTATTTTCGCAAGGAAGCCGCCGAGAAATTCGCTATCCTGCTGATGGTTACGCCCATCGACGAAGTGCGCTCGCTGATGTGGATGTGGATGGTCATGACGCAAGCCGACAGCGCGGACGACAGCCTGCGCGCCTTCCAGGACGAGATCGCCATGCAAGACCTGCCCATCGTCGAATCGCAGCGCCCCGAGCTGCTGCCGCTGGATTTGCAAGCCGAGCTGCACCTGCGCAGCGACAAGACAGCCATCGCCTACCGCCGCTGGTTGAATGAGCTCGGCTTGAGCTTCGGGACGAGTTGAAAGGACAGGCAATGAAACAGAAGGTCGGCGAATTTTCTGTGGCAGAGGCGCGCAAAATCGCCGAGAAGAAGGTCGGGCAGCGGCATGACGAGCGCATCGGTTTGATCGCGCATGCCGTTCCCTATATCATCGTGAACCTGGTCCTGTGGCAGAACTACTTGTCGTCTGGCGGCGGATTTCCATGGCCCCTTTTCATCACAGCGTTCTGGGGCATTGGCCTGCTCAGCCATTTTCTGGATTTTTATTATAAACATGGCAAAGGCGCGAAAAAACGCGAGGCCGAGATTGAAGCCGAAGTCGCGCGGCAATACCAACTGGCGCAGATGCGAGCTGACATGATGGAAGAGGAAATCGTCGATACTGCGCTGCCCAAGCGCAAACGCCGCCTGGCGCTGGGCGACGATGGCGAATTGGTGGACATCGATGAGTACGCCGGCTTGGACGCCCACGAGACGCGTCGTCAAGCGTGACCCCCTCGCCTCCAAAATGGCAGGATGTGCGATTTCGGCGCAACCATCTGCGCGGTTGACCTGATAGATTACTCCTACGACGGTCGCGCGGCGGGGTTAGACACACGGGCTGATGGTGTTACAATAGAGCGCAAACTGCTTGGCGCGGCATGGGACGCCACTTGAGCATGATTCGCCTCAAACGACGCAACACCGCCTGGCTGATTGCGATGGCCATGATCATCGGCCTGGCGCTGCTGGCGGCGCCGGTGTCGGCTGCTGTGCAACTTTCGTTGATAGGCGCGCTGGCTGTTGCGGTGATCGCTTCCATGATCGAGCTGGGTCCCGAGCGCGAGACCCTGCTGCAAGTGCTGCATCGGGCGCCTGTGCGCCGGCGCATTACCCCCCAGGCGCGGGAAGCAGCCGAGCGAGCGGCCGCGCGGGCCGGTTACTTCAACCGCAGCGGCATCGTCATGTTGGATATCGGTTTGATCGCCATGCAGACGGGCGCAGAAGGCATGGCCATGCGCCGCACGCGCAATATCTCCAAAGACGATGATGGCGCGCGTCCTTTTATCACGCTGTTTGTCTTGCCCGAAGAAGCCGAACGCCAAGCCTTGATTCGCTATGAAATCTACAACCACCTGGGCGAAGAGCAGTATGTGCACGAGATGAAAACCTACCTGCGAGAAGGCGAACTGAGCCTGCTTGCCGACCATCATCTGCCGCTGGCGGGCAATCGCGGCGTCGATGGCAATGGCGACTGGGACCTGCGCGTTTATGTCGACAACAGCCTCATCGGCATGCACAATCTGATGCTGGCACCTTCGGTGACCGAACGCCGCCGCCGCTTGAGTGGCGAGGGCGAAGTGGGCGACGAACAGCCCAGCCGCCACCACAACCTGGCCGATGCCGTAATCATCGAGGAACCGGAACAGCCACAGACTGCCCAGCTCAAAGACTTGCTGCAGCAGCCCAGCCAGCCCAGCCCATCCAGACGCCGCTCGCTGCGTGGGCGCTAGAACACAAAGGCAGGCGCATGTCGGATAACCGCAACACCTGGTTTCTCGCTTTTATCTTGATGGCATTGGGCGCGGTGGCCTTGCTGGGCAACAGCTTCCCCGTCATCCTGGTGCTGCTGGGTTTGCTCTTCCTGGTGCGCCAGTTCGACAGTGACGACAGCAGCAGCAACTTGAGCAGCAGCGCCGCCGCCGACCGCTACGATTACGGCTATGCCTACGAGCAAGAAGAAGACGAAGACGACTACGAGATTTTTCATCAGCAGCCAGCCAGCGCCGAACAGCGCGTTTATCGGCATGCCCTCGATTCGGTGATCCGCGCCGGCTTGAATCCGGACGAAACCGAAGTGCTGGCGGTCGATATCGGCTTGCTCACGACGCGGGGCGACAGCGCGCCGCAAGTCTATCGCACCTGGTCGCTGCCCGATGACATCGACTACATCCAGCCTTTCGTCCAACTGCGCGTGCCGATGGGGGCGGTTGGCAATATCCGATTCGAGATTCTGGATGCGCGTGGCGCGCCCGTTTATATCCATGAAGATGGCTTCCAGCTGCGGCGCGGACGCAACTTCCTGACGCCCAATACGCGCATGCCCCTGCACGACCAGATGGAGCTGGATGGCAAGTGGACGCTGCGCATCGTGGCTGATGGCGTCGATATTGCCGAGCATCACTTTGAATATGCCGAAGCCACCAGCGCCAGCATTCGCAGGCACATGGGCGAAGACGGCGAGATCAATGCCGAGATGCAAGCGGCGATCGGCGAATCGCGCCCGGGCAAAATGTCTCTCGACGATCTCCTGGCTTTTCAAGATGACGAAAGCGAAAGCCAGCGCAGCGCCCGCTAGTTTTACCGCTCCGCCAGTACCAGCACATACGCGCCGACTGTATTGGGATTGCCTTCGTTGCCGCTGAATCGCCGCGCGCGGATGGTGTACATGCCGGTGCCCGGCAGTGAATAGTTGGCAATCAGCGCATTCTGGTTGTTGCCGCCGTCATCGTTGCCCGCCACCACTTCCTGCGCATTGTTCAGCAATTCCAGAAAAGCATCCAGGTTGCCATCGACGCGCGTCATGGAGATGGACACGACTTCGCCAGCGCGTCCATAAAAAACATACAGGTCTTCGGGATTGTCGGCGCTGATCTTGCCTGTCACGCTGGTGCCATAATTCAATGTGGCGGTGTCGGGCGGCAAATCGGCGAAAGGATTGTCCAGCATGCTCAGCGCCAGCCGATATTCGCCGCTGGTTGCGCCGGTCGCGCCTTCATACCGCGTGGCGATGATGTGATAACGACCGTCTGCGGGGATGCGATAGTCGGCGATGCGCGCATTCTGACCTTCGCCGCTGTCATCATCTTCGATCAGCGATTGAAAGTCGATATCCGCCAGCGAGACAGAGGCATCGAGGTCGCCACTGCTGCCGCGCCCCAAATCGACCGTAACCAGATCGCCCGCCTGTGCCGTGAAACTGTAATAGCGCGCGAACTGCTGGTTGTTCAGGCTGCCTGTCGCGCTCTCGCCATAGGCAAGCGACAAGGGTGCCAGGCGCGTGCTGCCGCTGCCGCTGTCGGCTGTTTCTTCCAACGTCAGCACGAAGCTGCCGGCGCTGTTGTCGTAGCGCGTGGCGACGATGATATAAGTGCCGCTGCTGGCGATGATCAGCGCGTCGATGCGAGCGTTGCGCGTGTCGGCACCGGTTTGATCGTCGTTTTGGGCGATGACGAAGCGCTCGCCATCGACGACTTGCAGATAGGGGTCGAGCGTGCCCGAAGAACGCAGCATGGATATCGTCAGGATGTCTCCTTGCCGCGCCTGGAATGTGTAATAGACCTCTGGGTTGCTATCGCTGATCGTGCCGATGACCGAGTCGCCATAACGCAAGACGCTGCCCCGTTCCGACAGCACGCCTTTGCGATTCAGCCGCAGCGTATATTCGCCGATGCTGTTGCCCAACTGGTATCCGAAGCGTCCGACGATGATGAAATAGCGCCCGGTGCGCGCGATGGTGAGGTCGGTCTGCGCGCCCGGCCCGCCCGCCGAATCGTCTTGCCACAGCGCCAGCTCGCCCGTCTCGTCAAAGACGCTGAGCACCGGGTCCAGGTCGCCACTGATGGCGCTCAGCTCAAAGCCGATGACCTCGCCGCGCAGTCCATCCAGAAAGTAGACATCGCGCGGATTGGCATCGTCCAACTGCCCGCGGATGCTGCCATCCTGGCTGATGCCGGCCGCGTCCGCCTGCAGGTCGCGCGCTTGCCCCAGGCTGGCCAGTGGCAGCAGCAGGCTTAGAATCAGCGCAAAAGTTACCCTCGTCATGCCACCCATTTTAGCCCATTTCGCTTATGGCTACTGGCTGCGCGCGCCCGTGATATAATGCGCCTGCTATGATTCCTCCCGCAGATTGGCAGCGGCTGCCAGCTGCCTGTTTTTGTCTGATCGCCCTGCTGATGATGACAGGCGGCGGACTCCTGCGCGGGCAAGAAAGCGAAGTCGATGATCTTGTGCATACGGTGGCCGCCAACGAAACGCTCACTTCCATCGCCGATGTCTATGGCGTCACGGTGTCAGCATTGATCAGCCGCAACAGCCTGGACAACCCGGACATCTTGTCGGTCGGCAAGCAGCTGCTGATCTTGACGGCAGAAGAGCGCAGGCAAAGAGCGGAGGCAAATCCCACAGCCGCCCCAAGCGAAGAAGAGACAGTCGCTGTTGGCGCCGGTCTGGCGGCGGAAATCCTGGCTGCTGCGCCACTGACGCCGGCTGCCGCGCCCAAAGTCGACCCCACCGACCCGCGCGCCGAGCTCTGCCTGATTGTGTATGATGACCGCAACGAAAATGGCACGATGGAATCCGGCGAGGCTCTTTTGGCAAATGCCATCATCCGGCTGCTGGATGGCGCTGGTCTTGAGCAGCGGCGCATCGTCAGCGCATCCCAGGCGCATTGCCAGCGCGACCTGCCGCCGAGCAGCTATCAGCTTGTGGTCGGCGCGCCAGCCGGCTATGGCTTGACAACGCCCGCGAAATTGCAGATTCAGCTGCTCGCGGGCAGCAGCATCAGCCTTGAAATCGGCGCAAGGCAAGGCAGGCAGACGGTTTCCCCGCCCGTGTCTGGCGTCCCTGTTCCCGAAGCGACCGCTGTGCCATCAGACGAAGAACCGAGCGTGCTCTATAGCTTGAGCGGTCTGCTGCTCTTGGCGCTGGCTGGCGTGGTGATGGTCAGCGGCTTTGGGCTGGCGCTCTTTGTTCGGACGCGCTGATGAGTGGCTTGCGCATGCTGGCGCTGGCCGGCCTTTTAATCTGCGGTGCCGCGCTGAACGCTCAGGATGTCGGGCAGATTTGCCTGCTCGCCTATGCAGATTGGGATGAAAATGGCGCGCGAGATCTGGATGAGCCCGCGCTGAACCGGGGCGTCGGCGCAGACCTGCTGAATGCGCAAGGCATCACCATCGCCAGCCGGCTGCTGATCGATTCGCCTTTTGCGACCAATGGCTTGCTCTGCTTTGATCAGCTGGCTGCCGGCGATTATCGTCTGCGGCTTACCAGCGCGGAGTATGCCGCCACGAATTATGCTTCTGCGAGCGCGACTGTGGTCGTGGGCGAGCCGCCGCCACGCATTGAACTTGGCGTCTTGCCGCTGTTTGAGGACTTGCGCCCCCAAGATCACAGCGCAAGCATCACAGATGGCGCGATAGTTGACTTGCTGCTGGCGGCCGGCGCCTTCGCCACGGCTTTGCTGCTGGCTGGCGTGGCAGTAGCGCTGCTGTTATCGACCACTGCGCGGCGAAGACAGCGGCGTCCGCTCTCGCCGGCCGAAAGCGCCAATCGCTGATGTCCCAATCTCCCAGCCTCTTCTTCTCGACAGCCGATTTGCAGCTGGCTCGCGACAATCTCCAGCGCGAACCGGTCAATAGCGCCTTGCCAATGCTGGATTCGCCGCTCAACGAGCCACTGGCGAAAGCGCAGATTCTCGCCCTGCGTTATCTCCTGCGCGGGCAGCGAGAAGATGCTGATGCTGCGCTGGCGGTGCTGCGCGAGCTTGAACCCGCCGATGACGGCGCGCGAGTTGCTGCGAATCAGCGAGCGCTGGGGGCGCTATCGACACTGGCTATGTTGCGGGATGCGCCGGGCGGAGACGATGCGCTTGCTGCGGAAATCGCGCGTCTGCCGCTGCCGCTGTCCGATGACGATGCGCTGGAAGCGTACTGGGCAGCTGCGGTCGCGATGGCGCTTGGCTGCCTGCTGGATGACGATGCGCATATCGACCGCGCCGCCGCCGCCTATCGCCGGGCAATCGACCAGCGCATCCACCCCGAAGGCTACATCAGGGGCATGGTCGACATGGAACACAAGCTGGCTGGATGGCACAGTTACCAACGGCAGCTTTCTGCCACAGGCGCGCTGGCTTTGATCGCGGAAATGGCATCGCAGCGCGGCATCGACCTATGGGCTTATGACAAACGCGCTGTCAGCATCCATACCGCAGCTGCCTACACCCACTATTATTATTACTTTCCCGAACGCTGGCGCTGGGGAGAGGGCTTGACGCGGGCGCACACCGAGACAGCCATGCGGCGCGAGGGCGCATTCTATGAGCTGGTCAATCGCCAACAGCCACCGCGCGGCATCGAAGCGCTCTTCGCCGAGCAGCGACCCTTCTTCTGTGCCTGTGGCGGTGGATTGACCACGCTGACTCATGGCGCGCCCCGCCCCAAAAAACGCCGCTGGAAGTTGTGGTGAGCCGGTTGGCCATCCGCAATCTGCCAGGTACGGGCGAGCCGTCGTATAAAAGAAGATCCCGTAGGGGCGAGGCGGTGACTCGCCCGCAATCCAGATAGTGGGGCGACCCGACGGATCGCCCGTGCTTTGCCTCCCCCCTGACCTGTCGGGGGGACCGAGGGGGGTTCAGCCGCAATTCCCCGCCGGCTCGACATATTCGCCGGCGATCCAGCCATGCTCGCCGAGATAGTCCACCTTGAACCAGCCAGCCGTCCATTCCAGCGCCGTCAGCGTCACATCGAAGGGCACATGCAGCAACGTCTCGCCGCCCGGACTTCCGCGCAGGTTCAGGATGTACTGCGTGCGCACCATGCAGCCGCTCAGACTGCGGTAGGCTGGCGGAGTCGCGCTGGCAGACGGGGCGGGCGGTCCAGCCACCAGCGCCACCTGTCCCGCGCCATTGATGATCGCGCAGAGCAAGCCGCCCGGCTGATTGTGCACGGGCAAATCCACCACCGTCCGCGGCAGCGCAGTCGTATCGATGAACTTGATCGCCCCGCTGCTCGCGCGGAAGCAGACTTCCGTATTCGGCGTGACCCAGCCCCAGATGTCCACAACGGCGGAGGGATTGGCTGCGACAAGGTCAGGATGCCCAATCTGCATCCCCTGCACGCGCTGGCAGGATGTGCCGCTGCTGGCGTTGTTGACGACGATGAAGGGCTGCAGGGTCAGGCAGCTTTGCGCGGGCGAATAGCGGAAGAACGGGGTGGTCGTCCAGGTCGGGAAGGCGACGAAAGCGCGCTCCTGCGCATCTTCGCCGCCATCGTCATCGCCATCGTCATCGTCTGGCGACTGCCCGCCAACTGACTGCTGTACAAGTGACCGCTGCGTCGCCGTAGCCGTGGCGGTCGGGTTGTTCTGTATCAGCGCATTCTGCACTTGCGTCGCGGTCGCTGTGGCTGTGGCTGTGGGCGTGATGGTGGCTGTGGGCGTGATGGTCGCAGTCGCAGTCGGGGGCAGCGCAACGCCCTCGCCTTCCCAGGCGCCGATATCGCAGCCCGTGCCGACCGGACGCGTCGTCCCAAGATAGTCAACCGTGTTGCTCCAGCAATTCGTCCGCCCGCTTTCGGACGGGACGGCCGCGTTCAGCGCCGGGCTGCCGACGTAGAGCCGGAAATGAGGATAGCTCTGTAGTCTTGTGGGGGGAACCAGCAAGGGATCGTTTGTATTCTGATTTAATTTGCAGGCGGCGTCGCTGGAGGGGTCGATGAAGTTCTGCGTGAATGTGATGGTCGTCGAACCGGCCAGCTTGCAGTCGCTGCCGCTGTTGCCATAGATGATGCTGCGGCGGACATTCAGGCGGCGCTTGTCGTTGTAGATGCCGCCGCCATTCCCGCCCGTGGCTGTGTTGCGCGTGATGGTCACATAACGCAGGTCGGTCTGCGCGTTGGCATTGCTGCCAGTGATGTAGATGCCGCCGCCCGCGACGCTGGCTGTGTTGTCAAAGACCATGGCGTTGGTGAGCGAGGTTCGTATAGACGCGCTGCCGCTCATATCGGCGTAGATCGCGCCGCCATTTTGGGCAGTATTGTTGCGAAAAGCGGATCGGTTAATGGTCACAGAGGCGGTATTGGCGTAGATGCCGCCGCCCCTTGCCGCCGTGTTGCCTATCAGGGTTACATTGTTGAGCGAGACGCTGCTGCCGGTGACACTAATCCCGCCGCCGTTGGTAGCAGACCTTCCGTAACCGATGCCCAGATTATTGATTTCGACATCCGCGCCGTTGGTGATCGTAAATATTTCGTAACTCTCATTTCCATTTATATTTGTGTTCTTGCCGTTGATCTTTACCTTGGAGGTGATGAAGGGCAAGTTGGCTGTCAGGTGGATGGTGCTTCCGCCAAAGACAATGGTGTCTCTGCCGTCTTCGCCGCTGCTGGGCTCCGTGCCATCTTCGCACCCGCCTATGTTCGTCTGCCCGGTCAATCCGTTGGCTGACTTGATGGCTTGCGCCAGCGTGCAGGTGGCGTCGAGGTTGATGGTGGTGTCGGCCAAGGCGGGGGAGGCTGACAGCAGCAGAATGATCAGCGCGATGGCCGCCGGCAAAAGTATGGATAGTCGCGATCCCGCAAACATGACAGCCCCCAAATCATGCAGTCGCAAATTTCGGGGGGGGGGGGGGGGGGGGGGGGGGGGGGGTAAATGACAGAAGCGTCCGCGCCGCGGCTACCTTCGTCAACATTCTCAAAATCGTTGTTTTAATCCGCATGACTGTAAATCCTGTGCAATCATCTGTAGTGACAATTAAAATATCATATCGGCATTTTGTCAAGCGATTGCCCTGATTTCGCCAAAATTGTACTTGACAGGATATTTAAGCCAGGCTAAAAATATAGTTAGCATCGCTGAAATTGATTGAGGAGCATTTTTTATGTCGCAACATCGCTGGCTGCTGGCTTTGTGCTGGCTGCTGCTTGGCGCGCCCGGCCTGGCAGCGGATGCTTCGCTGCGCATCGTCGCGACCACCACGCAAGCCGCCGACCTGGCGCATATTCTCAGCGCGGGCATCGGGGGCGTGCATATCACCCCGCTCATGGGCGCAGGCGTCGACCCGCATCTGTATCAACCGACCGAATCGGACATTGCCGCCATGAACCAGGCGCAGATGGTCGTCTACAGCGGCCTGCATCTGGAAGGGCAGTTCGACACGGTCTTCGCGGCGCTGGCCGAGCAGGGCGTTGCGGTCTATGCCCTCAGCGCGCCGGTTGAATCGGCGGGTTTCGTCATCGGCGGCTTCGACCTGTCTGACGAGCTGACCGATGTGGACGATCCGCACTTCTGGTTCGACCCGCGCAACTGGCAGCTGACCGCGCAAGGACTTGCCGAGCGCCTGGCTATGCTCGACCCCGTCCATGCCGCCGCATACAAAGCCAATGCCGATGCCTACAGCGAACAGCTTCAACTGTTGTTCGACTGGGCAGAGGCTGGTTTGCGCTCGGTCGCGGAAGGACAACGCTACCTGGTCACCTCGCACGATGCTTTCCAATATTTTGGCGCGGCGTTCGGCTGGCAGATGCAGTCTATCCAGGGGCTTAGCACCGAAGACGAAGCCGGCGTCGGCGATATCCAGGCGACGGTCGACTTTGTGGTGGCGCGCGATATCCCCGTTCTCTTCGTCGAGAGCAGCGTGCCGCCTGATACCATTGAAGCGGTGCTGGCGGCATTGCGCGCGCAGGGGCAGGAAGCCCGCATCGGCGTCCGCGAGTTATACGGTGATGCCATGGACGCGCCCGACAGCTTCGGAGGCACATACATCGGCATGCTGGCGCAGAATGCCCTGACCATCATGCAGTCTTATCAGTGCATGGGCGCAGTGGTGGATATTCCCGACTGGCCCCTCGACCTGCTGCCAGCGCCGCCGGACGAGTTGTCGAATGTCGATTGCCATGCCTGATTCCGGCGAAATGGCGCTCGTCATTGACGATCTGACTGTCGCCTATGACCAGAAGCCCGCCATCTGGGATATCGATCTGGAGGTGCCGCAAGGCGCGCTGATGGCGATTGTCGGTCCCAATGGCGCTGGCAAGAGCACCTTGATCAAAGCGGCGCTGAACTTGATCCCGCGGGCGGCTGGCTCGGTGCTCTTTCATGGAGAATCCTACGCAGCGGCGCGACGCCTGGTCGGTTATGTGCCACAGCGAGGCAGCGTCGACTGGGACTTCCCCACCTCGGCGCTGGATGTCGTCACCATGGGGCTATATGGCAAGCTGGGCTGGCTGCGGCGACCGGGACGGCGTGAACGCGCAAAGGCGCTGGCGGCGCTGGAACAGGTCGGTTTGCTCGACTACGCCGGACGACAGATCAGCCAGCTTTCTGGCGGGCAACAGCAGCGCACCTTCCTGGCGCGGGCATTGGTGCAAGACGCGCAGATCTATTTCATGGACGAGCCCTTCGCCGCGGTCGATGCCATCACCGAAGCCGCCATCGTCAATATCCTGCGCGAGCTTAACAAACGCGGACGCACCGTGCTGGTCGTACACCATGACTTGCAAACAGTGCCAGAATACTTTGATTGGCTGACCCTGCTGAATGTCGAGGTCGTCGCTTCGGGTCGCACCTGCCAGGTCTTCACGCTGGACAACCTGCAGAAGACATACGGCGGGCGCGTGGCCAGCTTGCATGGCGGGCAGATGTTGGCGGCGGGAGGCTGAGCATGGCTGAGCGGCGCATCTGGCAGATGATCGCGGCGCTGCTGGCGCTGGGCATTCTGCTGCTGCCGCTGAGTCAGGCGCTCTTTGGCTTGCGGCTGACTTATACAGTGCGCGTAGTGGCGCTGGGCGGCTCGCTGCTGGGCGCATTGAGTGGCGCGGTGGGCTGCTTCGCGGTGCTGCGGCGAGAAAGTCTGCTGGGCGATGCGCTTTCGCACGCGGCGCTGCCCGGCGTGGCGATCGGTTTTTTGCTGGCGGGCAGGCAGCTGGGCGCATTGCTGGTCGGCGCGGGCATCGCCAGTTGGCTGGGTTTGCGTTTGGCGGCGGCGATCATGCGGACGACGCGCATCAAGCAAGACGCGGCGCTGGGCATCGTGCTGGCGAGCTTTTTCGCAGCTGGCATCGCGCTGCTGACAACTATCCAATCGCTGCCCGATGCCAGCCAGGCCGGTTTGGACAGCTTCATCTTTGGGCAGGCCGCCGCCATCATTGAAAGCGATATCGCGCTGCTGGGGAGCGTCGGCATGGCGGTGATCGTCGTGCTGGCGCTGTTGTGGAAAGAATTCAAATTGCTCACATTTGATGTCGATTTTGCCACAGCGGGTGGTTTGCGCGCCAGCTTGCTCGATGCCCTGCTTTCGGCGCTCATCGTCGTCACCATCGTGCTGGGATTGCAGCTGGCTGGCGTGATTCTGATGGTCGGCATGTTGATCGCGCCAGCCATCGCCGCCCGCCAATGGACGCATTCACTGGAGCAGATGGTCGTGCTGGCCGCGGCCTTGGGGGCTTTTGCGGGTGGCAGCGGCGCAGTCATCAGCGCGCTGGACAGCGATATCCCCACCGGACCGATGATTATCGTGGTGGCTTTTGCGCTCGTCCTGCTGTCGATATCGCTGGCGCCGGGGCGTGGCGTGATCTGGAATCAACTGCGCCAGCGCGAAAATCGCCGGCAGCTTCGTTCTCGCCGATTGGAGCCAGGCGCATGATGGGGCTGGAACGCGCGCTGATCGAGCTGCTGCTGCACTTTGTCACGCGCGATGAATTGAATGCCTTCCTGCGCTCGCCACAGCACACAGCTGCCTTGGTCGGCTGCCTGATCGCCATTTGCGGGGCGCTGCTGGGCACATTTCTGCTGCTGCGCGGCTTGTCGCTGACCAGCGATGCCATCAGCCACACCGTCCTGCTGGGCATCGTGGTCGCTTTTATGCTGATGACGGGCGCCGGGCTGGAAGGCGATACTTCGTCGCCCTGGCTGATTGTGGGCGCGGCGGCGGCTGGCGTGGGCACAGTCGCGCTGACCGAGGCGCTGCATCGCTCGGGACTGGTTTGGCAAGACGCGGCGCTGGGCTTGGCATTTCCGCTGCTCTTCGCCATCGCCGTCATCCTGGTCTCGCGCTTCGTTGACGATGTGCACCTGGACGATGACGCTGTGCTGGTGGGCGAGATCGGCTTGGCTTGGGCGAATACCAACAGCCACTGCTTCGAGGGCTGCGAATCGCTGCGCATCACGCCCGAGCATCCCGCCGCCCAAATGACGCGCCAATGCGCCAACTGCCGCGAGCTGAATATCAGCCCCCGCGACGAACGCGCCGAATTCAGGGAGGTTTGCGGCAATTGCGGCGTCTATACCCCGGCTCAAGCCTGGAGCGCCGGCTTGCTGGACGAGGTGCCGAGGCTGGTTTTCTTCCCCAAGTCCATCACCGTCATGCTGGTGATGACGGCATTGACGGTCGGATTCATCGCTGCTTTTTACAAAGAGCTTAAGCTGACGACATTTGATGCCGCGCTGGCGAAGTCGCTGGGATTCCGTCCGGCCGCGCTCACATATGCGCTGATGGTCTTGGTCAGCCTGGTGGCGGTGGGCGCATTCGATGCGGTGGGCTCGATACTGGTGATCGCCTTCTTCATCATACCGCCGGCCGCCGCTTATTTGTTGACCGACCGCTTGTCAGGGATGCTGCTGCTCAGCCCGATTATTGGCGGGGCGGGCGCGTTCTTCGGCTATGATTTGGCGCGTGGCTCGCTTTTTGGCATTATCTCTGTCGCCGAGGGCATCGCCGCGCTCAATGCGATCTTCGGCTTGCAACTGCGCGAAGCCTGGGATTCATCCATCAGCGCCTCTGTGGTGCTGACGATGTTCGCGATCTTCCTGCTGGTGTGGATTTTGTCGCCGCGTTATGGATTGGTCGCATCGGCGATTCGCCGCGTCAACAGCCGCCGCCGATTTGAGGATCAGGTTGTGTTGGCGCATATACACAATCACCAGGGCACGCCCAGCCATGCGATTGAGTTGAGGGCTGCTACCCTGCACCAGCACTTCCGCTGGACGCCGCAGAAAATGAGCCGCGTATTGATGCGTCTGCGCGCGCTGGGGTTCGTGAGCCTGGAGGCTGGCAGCGCCATCTTGACGCAGCGCGGCGACGCCCATGTGCACGCTTTCCGCAAACACATGCTGGTCGCGCATAATATCCCCGATATCGACCCGACACAGCCATGATCAGCTTGATCGTCACAGTGCTCAACGAAGGCGACAACATCCGTCAGTTGCTCGATTCGATCGCCAGGCAGACGCGCCCGCCAGACGAAATCGTCATCGTCGATGGCGGCAGCACCGACAACACCGTCGACATCCTGCGCGGCTATAGCGAGAAACTGCCACTGCGCCTGCTCATCGCCGAGGGCTGCAGCATCAGCCAGGGACGCAACCTTGCCATAGCCGAAGCCCGTGGCGACATCATCGCCGCGACTGATGCCGGCGTGCGCCTGGACGAGCGCTGGCTGGAGACGATCGCCGCGCCGCTGCTGGCTGATCAAGCGCTGGGCGTGGCAGCTGGCTTCTTTCGCGCCGACCCGCAGACCCGCTTTGAGATCGCCCTGGGCGCTGCCACCCTGCCGCTCGCGGACGAAATCGACGCGGGCAGTTTTTTGCCCAGCAGCCGCAGCATCGCCTTTCGCAAGCGCGCCGCGCAGGGCATCGACGGCTATCCTGAGTGGCTGGACTATTGCGAAGACCTGATTTTTGACCTGCGACTGCGGCTGGCTGGCGAGCGCTTCGTCTTCGTGCCGGGGGCTGTGGTTTACTTCCGCCCACGCACGAGCCTGCGCAGGTACTTCCGCCAATATTACCTGTATGCGCGCGGCGATGGCAAAGCCGACTTGTGGCGCAAGCGGCACTTCGTTCGGTATGCGACCTATCTGTGCCTCGTGCCGGGCATCGGCATCGCTGGCTTGCTGGCGCATCCGCTGTTGTGGGCAGGTTGGCTGATCGGCAGCATGGTCTATCTCTATCGTCCCTATCGGCGTTTGCCAGTCCTTATGGGCGCTGCGGATATGCGCTCGCTGGCGGCGTGGCTGGTTTGCATCGCTTTGATCCCGCTGCTGCGGCTGGTGGGCGATATGGCGAAGATGCTGGGTTATCCGGTGGGTTGGCGCTGGCGGCTGCGCGAAAAACCGGTCGATTGAAAACTGCCGACCCCATAGGCAATAAGGGCGAATAATGCAGCAGGCTGATGTCGACTTCGAACTCAACTGGGCGGCGGCGCGATGCATGCGCTGCGATTTGCCAAGGCGCAGGGACGACCCATCTTCACTTTCGACCTGCCCGCCAGCGGCAGCCAGGCAGCGCTGCAAAATGGCGCAAACAAGCTCTGCCCCACAGACCCGCTGTCTGCGCTGTTGGGCGCAGGATCGAGGCTGCCCGCCGGCAAACGAAGCGAATCAGAGAAAATGACGGCTTAGAACATTTGACACAGAAACGGATGTTCCTGTATACTGGAATTAAGGGCTTACAGACAAGGGCAAAGCAAATGAAAGAATTCCACCAGCTATCGGCGCGGCAGCAGCACATGCTGCGCTTCATGACGGCGTTTGTGCGCGAAAATGGCTATCCGCCCAGCATCCGCGAAATTGGCGATGAATGCCGCATCGGCTCGACATCCGTGGTCAATTACAACCTGAACAAGCTGGTCGATGCCGGCTACATCGAGCGCTCGGGCAGGGTATCGCGCGGGTTGCGTATCGTGCGCAGCATCCCGGGCGCGCAATTGGCAAACGTGCTGGCAGCCAGGCAGCCGCTGCAAGTTCCGCTGGTCGGGCGCATTGCTGCTGGCGAGCCGATTTCGCTGCCCGATGATATCGCCCATCACATCGACGAAGACGATTACATCAGCCTGCCGCCGGCGCTGCTGGGCAATTATGACGCGAGCGAAGTCTTCGCGCTGCTGGTGCGCGGCGATTCCATGATCGACGCCATGATCCAGAATGACGACATCGTCATCCTCCGCCGGCAGAATACCGCCGACAATGGCGATATGGTGGCGGCCTGGCTGAAAGAAGACAGCGAAACCACGCTGAAGCATTTTTATCGCCGCGGCAACATGATCGAGCTGCGCCCCGCCAACCCGGCTTATCAGCCACTCCAGGTCGTGCCCGGCAATTGCGAGATCAAAGGCAAGGTGCTGTCTGTGATGCGCGCTTACGCCTAGGGACCGCCAAGTCCCAATTCTCGTTCGGCGCTTTGGCACAGACGGGCTCCGCCAGCTGCCAGCCATTGCTCATAAGTGTCGCTCTGCGAGGCGCGTTCGGCCGCGGCGCTATAGATGCCGACTCCCCATCGATAATACGCCTGCGTCTCTCTCGACCAGCTTTCGCGCGCCTGGCTGATGACGGCTGGTCCGCCATTGTAACAAGCCAGCGCCAGGCCGATCACGCCGCCCGAAGCCCCCACGCAATAATTCAGATAGTCGCCGCCTCGCCGCGCATTGGTATCAGGATCGAGCATATCATCGTTCTCGGCGAAGTGGAATGGCATCACCTGAAACAAACCCCTTGCGCCCGCGCTGCTGATCACGCTGGGATGCCCGCAAGACTCGATCTGCATCACAGTCGCCAGCAAGTGCGCGTCCACATCCGAGCGCGCCGCCCATTCGCCGATCTCGTCCGCCCAATGCCGCACCGAGGGCGCAAAGAATCCCGCCAGCTCCAGCTTGTGATTTCCAGGCAGCAATCGCAGCGTGAAGCTCGCTGCGTCGCCCCAAAATGGAGTCGATGCCAGCAGCAGCGCCAGCGCGATCGGCAGCCACAGCGGCACATAATAGACCTCGCCTCGCTTGATGATGCGCCGTCCGCCACGGATCTGCGCAATGCCCAGACGCAGCAAGCCGGGGATCGCCCTCGCGCCTCGCCTCGCCCGCTTCCACCAGCCCTGCACACCGAACTTCCTTGCGCCTTTTGTCTGCGATGTCAATTTGCGTTTTGCCTCAGTCGCCGGGTCTTTTCTTACGAATCCGATGGTAACACAGACAATCTGCGCCTGGGATTGAGACAAGCGCCGACTGCTGTCTGTGCCGCGCGCGTTTTTGCGATTACAATGCCGCTGGAGGCAAATCATGACTACCCAAAGAAGCCGGGCATGAGCCAGCTTTCATTTCGCAAGCGACTGCAGACCGGCGCGCCCATCCTGGCAGATGGTGCCATGGGCACAATGCTGCATCAGCATTCCCGCTCGCGCGTCGATGCCTGCTTTGACGCCATGAATCTGGACGCGCCAGATGTCGTGCGCGGCGTCCACCAAGTCTATCTGGAAGCGGGCGCAGAATTGATCGCCACCAATACATTTGGCGCCAACAAGTTCAAACTGGCGGGCGCGGGCAAAGCCGACAAACTGGCGCAGATCAACCGCATCGGCGTGCAGTTGGCTCGAGAAGCCATCGCGCAGAGCGGGACCGACGCCTTTGTCGCTGGCTCGGTGGGACCGCTGGGCGTGGGCATCGCGCCTTATGGAGCGGTTTCGCAGGCAGATGCGCGCGCAGCCTATGCGCTGCAGCTGGCGGCTCTGTTGGAAGCAGGCGTGGATTTGATCCAGTTCGAGACCTTCCGCGAGCACAAAGAGCTGCTGCTGGCTGTGGCGGCGCTGCGCGACCTGTCGCCCAGGCTGCCTGTCATCGCTCAAGCCACTTATTATCACGAGAATCTGAGTTATGCGGGGTATCCGCCGGCGCGCGTCGCCAACGATCTGGGACGGGCTGGCGTGGATGTCATCGGCGTCAACTGTGGCAGCGGTCCGGCTGGCATCACCGAAGCACTGCGGCAGATGCGCTTTGCCTTGCCCGATGCGGTTTTCGCCGTCATGCCCAATGCGGGTTTCCCCGAGGTGGTGGGCGGACGCATCCTCTATCCGGCCAGCGCCGATTACTTCGCCGATTTCGCTGCCAGCGCAGTCGAATTGGGCGCGATGGTGGTGGGCGGCTGCTGCGGCACCAAGCCCGAACATATCGCTGCCATGCGCGCTGCATTGGATGCGCCGCCCCGCGCTGCCATCGACCTGCATATCGCCGAAACCGCGCGCGAACAGGAATCGCAGGCGCCCGATGCCCCGACCGAGCTGGCAGAGCGACTGGCAGATGGCCTCTTCACCACCACGGTCGAGATGGCGCCGCCGCGCAGTTATCGCACCGAACCGCTGCTGCAAGCCGCGCGACGTCTGCGGGCGGCCGGAGCCGACCTCATCAATGTCGCCGATACGCCGGCTGCGCGCATGAAAATGAGCGCCTGGGCGGTCGCGCATCTGCTGCAAACGCAGATCGGCATTGAAACTGTCCTGCACTTCCCCACGCGCGGACGCAATATGCTGCGTGTCCAGGGCGACTTGCTGGCTTCACACGCGTTGGGTTTGCGCAATCTCTTCGTTGTATTGGGCGACCCCACGCGCATCGGCGACTTCCCCGATGCCAGCGACCTCAACGATGTTGCGCCATCGCGGCTCATCCAAGTCATCAAGCAGGGCATGAATCGCGGCGTTGACATGGCGGGCAACAGCATCGGCAAGCCCAGCAGCTTCACGGTCGGCTGCGCGTTGAACATGGGCGCGGATGATATCGACCGCGAGATACGGATTCTGCGCAGAAAACTGCAAGCCGGCGCTGATTTCGCGCTGGGGCAAGCGGTCTTTGAGCCCGCCCGCATACGCCGTTTTCGGCAGCGTTATGAAGAGCTTTGTGGAGAAGCATTTGCGCTGCCCGTGCTGATGGCGGTGATGCCACTGCGCAGCCTGCGACAAGCGCGCTATTTGCACAACGAAGTGCCCGGCATCAGCATCCCCGCCGACATCATGATGCGCCTGGCTGATGCTGGAGACGAAGCGCCGCGCGCGGGTCTGCATATCGCGCAGGAACTGCTGGAAGAGATGGCGAGCCTGGTGCAGGGCGCATACATCATCCCGTCCGGCGACTATGAGTTGGCGGCAGAGGTGGTCGCAGCCATTCGAGAGCGCGGGAGCATGCAATGACGCAGAAGGACGCTATGCCCGGCATTGGCACGATCGACCTGACTGTGGCGGTGATAGACAGCGACTTCTATGCCCGCCACGCCATCAATGCCTATCTGGCTTGGGACCGGCGCACGCGCGTAGTCGGCAAGTTCGCGCAACTGGACGATTTTCACGCTGCGCTGCGGTCGAGCCTGTTCAAGGCACAGCCCAATATCGTGATACTTGACGCCAGCGACAGCGCGACCGCCGAGCAGCTGCATGCTGCAATTGACAAGCTGCAAGCGGCGATTCCTGGGCTTAACATCGTTTGCCTGGCACCCTTCGCAGACGCGGATTATCTGTTGGCGGCGGTGGAAAGCGGCGCAAAAGCCTATCTGCTGAAGGCTGATGCGCGCATTCATATCGCCTGGGCGCTCTGCCATGTGGCACGGCTGGCGGGCGACGACTTTCTCATCAGCGCGGGCGTGGCCGCCGCAGCCGCCAAACTGCGACACGCGCGCTTGCAGAGGGCGAGAATCCTGGCGCAGCCACACCCCTACAGGAATATGACGCCGCGCATCCGTCAGGCGATCGAGCTGTATGCGGTGGAAGGCATGCCGCAGAAGCTGGTCGCGCACGAGATGGACATTGAAGTCGAAACCGTGCGCGACTATATCCGGCAAGCCTACGACATTTTGGACGCCCTCCACGCCGACGATACGGCGTATCCGCTGGATATGCACCGCCAGGAGATCGCCTTCATGCGCATCACCGCGCTGGCCATCCCCGACGACTCGTGACGGGCTAGGTTATCGCGGAATCTGTTGCCGAGGCGTCTTCGGCGCTCAGTTCCCGGTCGCGTCTTTTGCGCATCTCTGTCATCACCTGCGTCCGCGTCAGCAGCACCTTCTCGTCTCCTTCGTTTTCGAGCGCGTCTGGCACGGTCGCATGTCCCGCTTCCAGGTAAGAGACGATCGCCTCGCTGAAAGACTTGACCGGCGCTTCTTCGCCATATTGATGACGCAGCTCCAGCAGGACATTCATCAGCCACAAGAAGAGATCGCCTTCCGTCCGCTGCTTCTTGCGGCTCTTGACCAGGTCCAGCACATCATATTTGCGGATGAGGTCGATCGCCGGCTTGTAGATGCTGTGATACCAGTCGGCTGTCACCTCTTCGGTAGAAAGCGCGCGTCCCCGCAATTTCTCCAGCACGCGTTCGTGCAAGAAGATGTGCCCAATCAGCTCGTGATAGCGGGCGGGCGCAGTCAGTTCGATCGATTCGTGATCGGGCACAGCACGCGTCAGGCCTGTTTCGTCGAGGAAGCTGGCATAGGCTTGGGCCGCTTCCATCTGCTGCGGGCTCATGCCCGGGCGCAGCGGCACAGTGGTCGGCAGCGCGACCACATGCGCCTCGATGGTCTTCGCGCCCAGTTGCCGCGCCACCGACACGCGGTGGTTGCCGTCGCGCACGAAGTAGGCATCGCCCACCTTGTACAGCTCAATAGGCGGCGGACCTTGCTGGCTGTTGGCGAGGGCGTATACGCGGCTCCAGCGCTCTTTCATATTGCTGTTCTTGGGCAGAAATGTCGCTGTGAAGTCTTTGTAGCGCCCCACGCTGCCCACGATGTTCTCAAGCGGGATATCGCGCACGCCTTCGTAGCGCTCTTCGTGCAGACGCAGGCGGCTGCGCACTTCGTCAAATTTCATCAGCTCGCTGTTCCGACCAGTCAAGTGGTTCAGCATTTCACCCCAAAACACCCGGTTTTGGATGGCTTGGAATTTATTCACACCTTCATTGTAGAAAGTGTGGAAGTTCGCGTCTTCAGACATGCGTTTCTCACTTTTTCCTTGTGTTTGTCAGCAAATCCTGGCAAAAATGTAAATCAATGTGCTCGAGGCACAGACAAACAGACGCGGCGAGCAACCATGAACTCCCAAACAGTATAACACAACAGCATTAGAAACGCGTAAAATTGTGGTGAAGAGAGGGAAAATTGATGGACGAATCGACAGCTTTGCGGCTGAATGCGATCAACAGCGCCTTTTATCGCCAGACGGCGCGCGACTTTGACGCGACTCGCCAACGTCCCTGGTTGGGCTGGACTCGCTTGCTGCGCTCGGTTCGGCTGCCGGTCGAGTCGGCGCTGGATATCGGCTGCGGCAACGGGCGCTTCGGGCGTTTTCTGGCAGCCCGGCAGGCGCATCCATTTGACTATTGCGGTATCGACAGCAACGCCGACTTGCTGGCCTCCGCGAGCGCGCATTTGCAAAGCTCCCCGCATGTCCACGCCGACTTGCTGACGCGCGACATTCTTTTGCAGCCCTGGCCAAAACGCAGCGCCCGGCTGGTGACGCTGTTTGGCCTGCTGCATCATGTGCCGGGGCTGGAAAGGCGGCGCAGTCTGCTGCGGACGGCGGCGGATTGCGTTCTGCCCGGCGGCTGGCTGGCTTTCACAGCCTGGCGATTTCTGGATAGCGCGCGCTTGCGAGAGCGCATCGTGCCCTGGAGCGGCGATTTTCAGGTCGAAGCCGGCGACTATCTGCTCGACTGGCGGCGCGGCTCGCGGGCAGTCCGCTATTGTCATCACATAGATGACGCCGAACACGCGAGCTTGATCACAGCGGCGGACTTGCGGGTTGTGGATGATTACCGCGAAGATGGCGGGCTGAATCGCTATACGATTCTGCAGCGCGATTCAGCCGCTTGAATGCCCCCCCCCTCCCCGGCGCAGGAGAGAGGGCATCGCGATGGCAACTGGCTAGCAATCGCCCTGCAGCAAGACATAGGCCTCGGCGGCCGCGCGGTTGTCGTTTTCGTTCGTCTCGGCGACGCGGTTGTCGAAGTCGACATAGAAGTTGATGTGATGCAATTCGCCGTGATGCGTCCTGGGCGTGATGACTGCCTGCGACACAGCCGATTGGCCGGGGTCCAGCTCGCGGAATGTCGTCTCGGTTCTCTCGGGTCCAGCGCCATCGTGCCGCGAGTCGACGATCTCAATCAAGCCGCCGCCAGAGCGGGCAGTGCCGACATTCTTCACGCGCACGCTGATGGAGTAGGGCTTATTGCAGGTGGCCGGATGCGGGCTGATGGCCGGCTCGCCATCAATGATCAGGTTGGGACCAGTCGCCGGCGCGGGTGGAACGAGTGGCGCGGGCGGCGCGGTCGGCTGCGGGATGGCTGTCGGGATCGGCGGCGGCGGCAAGGGCGGCGGCTGGATGGCCGGGCACATCGCTGGTATCGCCTTCCGCTGTCACGATGAAGGGCGCGATGAAACCGCTGCGGCCGTTGGGCAGCTCAATGTACCACCAGCCCGTATTCCAGCTGCTTACGCCTTTGATGGGCGCTGTATTGCCTTCCAACAGCGCGCCTATCAGGGGATAAGCGGTGGAATCGCCAGTGCGCACATTGGCACCGGGCACTGTGACCACGATATACGGTCCATCGTATTCGGGCGTGGGTTCAATAGTGGGCTCGTCTGCCATTTCTTCAGCCTGCTCGTCTGCCATTTCCTCAGCTGGTTCTTCAGCCATGCCTTCGGTTGATTCTGCCGGCATGTCGTCTGCGGCGGCGCCCGGCATGGCTTCGCTTTCTTCGGCTGGCATCATGTCCGCGGCGAATTCGGGCGGATTATTCTGGATGCGGATGGGGCTGACGCGCGCCGCTGGCATTGCGCCATCGCCGGTGTTGATCATCAGCTGCAGCTCATAAAGGCCATCGGGCAGCGACGCCGTATTCCAGGTGCCCAGCACATCATCGACGACAGCGGCGATGCGAGGCAGCGTGGCGGGGAACCACTGCGGTTCTTCGCCTTCCATATCCATCGCGCCCATGTTCAGTTCACGGAACTCAATGTACAAGTTGCGCAGCCCGGGCAAGTTGGCGGTGCCGCGGATATCGACGCTGTCGCGGACGACATAGACCGGCGGCGGGTAGCTGATATTCGCCAGCGGGTCCATCATGTCGGCGTCGGCGGGATCAATGAGCGGGTCGCTGTCTTGCGCGCCCGCAGCAGGCACGAGCAGCAGCAATGTTGCGAGTATGCATATCAGTAGTCGAAATCGCATTGTCAAGCTTCCTCCTGAATTTCAGAGCGCGAGCAGAATTATCCGGTTTGCCTACCCGCATACTTTACCACACTCTGGCAGATGCGTATGCGCAATATGCGGCAACTCGGGCTGTTTGCGGTTGCAGCGCGGTCATGGCGGTTTCTTGCCGGCTTGAGTCTGTTTTTTCTTGCGCGCTTGCGCTAGCCTGCGGCTTGATTGCGAAGGTGGCAGCTGACCCATGACAAAAAGCGCGATCGTCTCCATCCGCGACTTGCACAAGACCTATGACGAAGGCGCTCGCTCGCGCCGCATCATGGCGGGCGTCAACTTTGACATCTACGCGGGCGAATTCTTCGTGCTGCTGGGCGCCAGCGGCAGCGGCAAAAGCACCCTGCTCAACCTGCTAAGCGCCATTGACAGCCCCACGCGCGGGCAAATCCGCATTGGCGACACCGATATCACAGCGCTGAATGACTTGCAGCAGACTCGCTTCCGCCGCGACCATATCGGCATCATCTTCCAGTTTTTCAATCTCATCCCCACCTTGACAGCGCTGGAAAATATCACCCTGCCGCAAGAATTGGGCGGCTCGGCTCGCCGCGCGATCGAAACAAAAGCGCGCGAATTGCTGGCGGAAGTCGGCTTGGCAGAGCGCGCTGACGACTACCCCGACAAGCTCAGCGGCGGCGAACAGCAGCGTGTAGCCATTTGCCGCGCCCTGCTGCACGAACCCCAGGTCGTGCTGGCTGACGAACCGACCGGCAACCTGGACGAAGGCACGGGCCGCGCCGTGATTCAACTGCTGCTGCGCCTGACTCGCGATGCCGGCAAAACGTTGATCATGGCAACGCACAGCGCAGAAATCGTGCCGCTGGCGCACCGCGTCTGCCGCATCAGCGATGGACAGCTGCATATCGAATCGAATGGGCAAAACGCAAGCGCCGCCCGACCCGCTGTGAAAATCTCCCATAACGCGCTAGAATAAAATATTGACTTGTTTGTGGCGCATTGTCCCAGGACGAAAGGCAGCAGCCGATGGATGACCCGGCAGTCAATATCAGGGTAAAAGCCATCCTGGGCGAATTGCGCGATGTCAACAAGGCGCGCCGCCGCAGCGCTGTCATGAAGCTGGGCATGGTCGGTGGCGAACAAGCCCTGAGCGCCCTCATTCGTCTGGTCGAGAACCAGCAGGAAGACCTGATTGTGCGTGGACGGGCGGCTTTGATGCTGGGCAAACTCAAAGACGATCGCGCCGTGCCGCACCTCATCCGCGCTCTGGATGCGCCCGGCTTCCTCACGCCCTATCACGCCGCGCAGGCTTTGGGCAAAATCGGCGATCCCCGCGCAATAACCGCGCTGCAGAACCTGGCCGCCGGCAGCCGCGACAAAACTCGCAATGCCGCGGTCGAAGCCCTGCGCCAACTGGGACACGAGTCCGAATCCGCCTATGGCGATGAGCATCCGCCCATCTGAGACTTCTGCGCGAATGTCCGCTCTGTCACCCACAACCCAGTTAGCGCTGCCTGTTTTGACGCGCCTGCGTTCAGCGCATTGGCTGCTGCTTTTGCTGCTGCTCTTGTCGTTCGCATTGCGGATTTTGCTGGTGCAACAGGGCGGTCAGCTGTTCTATCCAGACGAGCGGCGTTATCTCGACGCTGTCAGGATATCTCACAACATCCGCGCTTTGCGGCTGACCGATGCCTTGGACGAAATGCTGCTATATCAACATCATCCTGGCGCAAAGGCGGCTTTTACGCCCATAGCGCTCCTGCATCGCATTGCCTATGCCTTGCAGCCGGGCAATGAACAATTATGGGCTGACTACATTCTGGACGAGCACAGTGACTATAGCCTGCCTGCCGCTTTCCTGGCGCTGCCATCCGTCTTGTCGATTGGTCTCATATACCTGATCGCAAGGCGCTCTGGCGGCGATGAGCGGGAAGCGCTGCTGACGGCATTTGTACTGGCAGCCTCCAACAGCTGGTTAATCTCATCCAGACACTTGCTGCCCTACGATATATCGCTTTGTTTGACGCTCGTTGCATGGGCAGTGTCGCTGCGCCGGCGAACTGACAATTGGACGCTGGGCATGCTGGTCGGCTTCCTGCTTTGCAGCGCTTTCTTCGTCTATATGAATTACTGGCTGCTGGTCGGTCTGATTGCCTTGCTGGATTTACTGACGCGCGCGAAATGCTGGCGCGAGACGCTTACTCGTTTTGCGCAGTTGGCGCTGGGCGGGGCGCTCTTGCTGTGGATATATCTCGCCTATAACCTGGCAGTGGCGCAGATTGATCTGGCGAAAAACCTATTGTGGCTGGCGCGGTCGGTCACGCAAGGTTCGTTTGACGAAGGCATCATCTTCCCATTCCGCTATTTTGGCGATGCCGAGGGCATGATGTCGCTTGTGTGGGCAGGGGGTCTCTTGCTGGTCTGCTGGCGGATTCGGCGGCGACGCCTCCCGCTGCGACACCGCGCAACGCTGTGGATTGGCTGCTTGCTGGGGCTTTATGGGGTATTAACGCTCGTTTCCAGCGGGCTGCATATCTTTGTGCTTTATGGACGCAGCGTACGCATTCTGCTGCCATTCATCGCGCTGGTTTGCGGCTGGTCTTTCGCAGCCTGGCTTCGGCCGCGAGCCTCTTCCCTGACGGCGCTGTTTGTCGGCGTGGTTTGCATCGTTGCGCTTTTCAATTTTTCTGGACTGGCCGCGGTGCGTTTCCCTCGGGATATTGCGCGGCAGGTGATGGCTGAATATGGCGATTATGCGATTGCGAGCACCTATTATGGGCAACTAAAAATAAGGACAATGAGCCCTGAGGACGCCCATGGCCGCTATTCGCTGGTTAACGCCTTCTTCATCTATCCCATAACCGAGCAAAGCGAGCGTCCGCCTGGTCGTTTGCTGTTGGAAGCGCCGCATCCGTCCAACTACCGACCTTTCCAATACGAAGGCATGACGCCGGAGATGCGCGACATCGTGCGCCGCGATCCCGTGATGATCTGGCTGATCGACACCGCGAATAGCGAAAACTGAGCGGCAAAGACCGCGCCATGAAACGAAGTTGCGTTGAGCGCCACGGTTGAAAAATCAGCCGCCGGTCTGGCTGTTCGCCCCCGCTAGCGGCTGCGAATCACAAGCTTGTGTCGCGCGCGCGCGTTGGCGGATGAGCGAGTCTTGGCTTATCTTCGACCGCTGAGGCTGCAATTCCAGCGCGGCGTCGTATTGGGCGAGCGCATTGCAGGCATTGCTGGGCAGCAGCCAGCCGCCATAAGCAGCCAGCGCGGCTTGCAGCTCGCCGACCATGTCGTGGGTCATCAGTTGCGGCGTCTGGAGGTCATAAACGATGCGCCGCAGCAGCCGCACGGCTTTGGCTGGATTGCTGCTGACGAACAGCCGCGCTTTCTGCAGCATCAGCGCGACTTCGCGCAGGAAGGCCAGTTCGCCGATATCGCCGTACTCCTCCGCGCGCTCGCTGAGCATGATGGCTTCGAGCAATTTGCCGTCTTCAAAGAGCGTCCGCGCCTGCGTTGTCAGCGCCTGCAAGAGCAAATCGCGGGTCAATTCGCGCTGAAAGTCGGATTCGATGTCAATAATGGCGACGAGTGTAGCGATGGCCGCGGAATAATCGCGCGCCGCGAGTTCAGCCTGCGCATCGGCCAGCAAAGCCTCCAAGTCATAGGCGCTGGGCGGGATCGCGGTGGGCAGAACAGGCGCAATGCGCGTCGGCAGCGGAGTCGCGGTGGGCGCTGAAACTGCGCTGGCGGGCGTGGGACTGGGCAGCGATGCCAGCCAGGCTTGCGTGGCCATGGGCGACCATTGACTCAGACAGGCGGGCGGCGGCGACAGCCTGCGCAGCGACTCCAGCCTGGCGCCTGCCAGCGTCAGGTTGCCCGCGGCCAGGTCTTCGGGCAGTAGGGCGCATTGCTGGCGCACATCGGCTTCGGCGGCGCTGGTGGCATTGGCGTTCGCGATGACGCTGCCGCTGCTCCAGCCGGCATAGGCACCTGCCAGCGCGACCAAGCCAGCTGCGAAGAGAAAAATCACCCCGCCCAGCGCCCAGAGCAGGCAGCTGTTCAGGCGAGGACGGCGGCGAGGCTCGCCAGGATTCGGTCTTGGCGGTTTCAACGGATAGCGCCCCAACTCACAAAACAACGGCGATTGTAATGCAAGGGCATTGGTATAACCAGACAGCGTGCGCTCGCTTGACGCCTGCGCCCCGCCCGTGTTACACTCGCGCCATGTTAAAATGCAGCGCGAACATGATGCCTATGCGGATGCCCGACTCTCATGGCGGCAGGTGTTGATGGCTGCGCCGGGCAACTGGCAGCATTTTCGCTAATCCGTCTGTCGCCGACAGGCGGTTTTTTGTATATGGCGATCGCAGCAAGCAGGAGAAACCAGCATGTCCACAGAAACCATTCATGTGTCGGTGGCCTGGCCTTATGCCAATGGCGACCTGCATATCGGCCACCTGGCTGGCTGTTACCTGCCCGCCGACATCTTCGCGCGTTATCATCGGCTGCGCGGCAACCAGGTGCTGATGGTCAGCGGCTCGGACAGCCATGGCACGCCCATCACGGTCGAGGCCGACAAGCGCGGCATCTCGGCGCAAGCAGTCTTTGAGCATTATCACGAGCGCTTCCTCAAGACGCAGCGGAAGATCGGCGTCAGCTATGACCTCTTCACGCACACCGACACCGAGAATCATCATCAGGTCGCGCGGGACATCTTCACGCGCCTGCTGGAGCGCGGCTATCTCTACAAAGAAAAGCAAACCCTGCTCTACAGCGAGAGCGAGCAGCGCTTCCTGCCCGATCGCTACGTCGAAGGCACCTGCTACATCTGCAAATATCCGCATGCGCGCGGCGACCAGTGCGAAAACTGCGGCAATCTGATGGACGCCACCCAGTTGATCAATCCGCACAGCCGCAGCAATCCCGAAGACAAGCTCGTCCGCCGAGAATCGGAACATTACTTCCTCGACCTGGCGCAGTTCACCGAGCAGATCCTCGCCTACCTCGCCGAGCATGAGCATCATTGGCGACCCAATGTCAGCCGCTTCAGCCAGAATTTTGTCAAGGAGGGCTTGCGCGGCCGTCCGATCACCCGCGATATCGACTGGGGGGTGCGCGTGCCGCTGGATGGCTGGGAAGACAAGCGGCTCTACGTCTGGTTCGACGCGGTCATGGGCTACTTCACCGCCAGCATTGAATGGGCGCAGAACATCGGCCAGCCCGACGCCTGGAAGCAATGGTGGTACAACCCGGAAGCCAAGATCTACAATTTCATCGGCAAGGACAATATCCCTTTCCACACCATCATCTGGCAAGCCGAGCTGCTGGGCATCGATGGCATCTACAATGAAGACGACCCCAATTACGCCGATATCCCGCTGCAGCTGCCCTACGATGTGCCCGCCAACGAATTCATGAATATTGAGGGACAGCAATTCTCGACCTCGCGCAACTGGGCGGTCTGGCTGCCCGACCTGCTCGAGCGCTACCAGGCCGATGCCGTGCGCTTCTATGTCGCGCGCACCTTTCCCGAACGCCAGGACAGCGATTTCAGTTGGGATGGCTTCCTGGCCCGCGTCAACAACGAGCTGCTGGCCGCCTGGGGCAATCTGGTCAATCGCATGCTCGGTTTCGCCTGGAAGCGCTTTGATGGCGTCGTGCCAGCGCCCGACCATCTCACGGCAGAAGACGAAGCCATCGTCGCTCGCTGCGAAGCCGGCTTTGAGCTGGTCGGCGGGCTGATCGCCGATGTGCGCCTGAAAGAAGCGCTGGAAGAGACCTTGGGCTTGGCGCGGGCGGTCAATGGCTGGCTCAACGAACGCGAACCCTGGAAGGTCATCAAGCAGGACAGGGCGGATGCGGCGCGGTCTGTGTATGCGGCGCTGCGCTGCATCGACAACCTGAAAGTTCTCTTCGCGCCTTTCACACCCTTCAGCTCGCAGCAGGTGCACGAGATGCTGGGCTATGCGGGGCAGCTGTTCGGCGAGCAGAAAATCGAGAATGTTCAGGAAAAGACGCGCGATCATCTGGCGCTGGTTTATGATGGGCGCGCGGCGATTGGGAGATGGGAAAAGAGCGAGTTGCAGCCGGGGCAGACGCTGCGGGTGCCGAGTCCGCTGTTTACCAAGCTGGATCCGGAAATCGTCGAGCAGGAGCGGGGGCATCTGGGGAAGGCGCGTGTTGAGGGGGAGATTTAGACACAGAGGGCATAGAGTGTCTAGCGTTGTTCAAATTGCATAATCCATTTGCGATTCGTGCCCGACTCGTCTATAGTCGGAGTATGCTGTATGTACAAAAGGGAATTGAGATAGCTCTTGCGGACAGATGACAGGTTTGGCGGGAGGATCAGATCCATGAAGGTAAAGGACCCGGTAATTCTCGTGGCGATGCTGGTATTGTCAGGCATTGGAGTTTTCATTGGATTGAACCAGGGCGCGCCAGCCAGGGATTCGCTGGTATTCGTGATTTTCGCCATGGCCATGCTGTACATGACAGTCCGATGATACATGCTGTCTATCGTTCGTGTCCTTGTCGGCATCGCGCTGGTTGGGTTCGCAGTATACGCATCATTCTTCCAGTATCCAATTGAATATATCGTACTGGCTTTGCTTTTCGCTGGCTTGTTCATAATGAATCCGCGCTGGTTTCGCGTGAAACATGGCGATAGCGAAATTGAAGCGCGCTTCGGCGATGATGAAGGTGACAGCGAGCTGCAATCCGGCGCTCATGACGCGATTAGTCGGCTGAGCGATTCTCGCGGCGAGGGCGGCGATCAGACTGACGACCACGATAGGGACGGCGAGTCTGAAGCGACTGAACGTTGAGTTGGGGTTGTCGACTGCGTAGCCAATGTAAAGGCTGCCGTAACCGTCCAGCAGGGAATGTAGACATCTGGAACGCGAGCCATAGCAGGTCCACAGGGCGAATGCAATGCGAAAGGGAAATAGGAGTTTGCCATGACAACCCGCGAAGAGCGACGCGCCAAAAAAGAGGCCGATAACCTGGCCGCCGTACTGGACAAAATCCCGCAGATGTTCGGCGAGCAAGCAGCGGTGGGCATGCGCCTGCACGAGATCATCATGTCCGCCGCGCCGCAACTCAAGCCGCGCTTGTGGTATGGCATGCCCGGCTATGCCAAATCCGGGACGAAACCTGTGCTGATCTTCGTGCGCATGGACGACTATGTGACTTTCGGCGTCACCGAGAAGGCGAGCTTCGCGCAACAGCAGGCGGCTGGCGAGGCAATGGTGGCGAATGTCTGGTACATCTTCGAACTGGACGCGGCGACTGAAGCGGAAATAAGCGAGATCGCGCGCTGGGCGGTGGGCTAGAAGAAAAAGCAGCCGCGCATAGACATTGCCGCGCTTTTGCAGCAAAATGGTCGCTGTTTTGCATGCAAACGTGGAGCCAGCCATGCCCATCGCCCCCAACCTCTACGACTCGCACATGCACACGCCGCTGTGCAAGCATGCCCGCGGCAACCCGCCCGATTACGCCGCCCAGGCACAGCGCGTGGGGTTGCGAGGCATCACTTTCACTTGCCACAGCCCCATGCCCTTCGGCTGGAATCCCGCGCCGCGCATGTCCATCCACCAACTGCCGCAATATATCGACATGGTCGCGCGCGCCCGCGATGAATATGCCGAACGCGTCGATGTGCGCCTGGGCTTGGAATGTGACTACCTGCCCGGTTTTGAGGGCTGGCTGGATGAGCTGGCCCGGCGCGCCGATTTCTCATACATCCTCGGCTCGGTGCATCCGCAGACGGACGAATACAAGCAGCTCTATCTGCAAGACAAGACGCGGCTGGAATACGAAGCCAGCTATTTTGACAACCTGGCGCGCGCCGCCGAATCGGGCTTGTTCGATTGCCTGAGCCACCCCGATATCGTCAAGATCGTGCATCCGCGCGAGTGGCGCGTCGCTGACCACATGGACAATATCCGCCGGGCGCTGGACCGCATTGCCCGCGCTGGCACGGCGATGGAGCTGAATACCAGTGGCTTGCACAAGCCCTGCCGCGAGATGAACCCTGGTCCAGAAATCTTGTCCGAGATGGCGCTGCGAGGCATTACCATGGTGCTGGGCTCAGACGCGCACGATGCGCATCGCGTTGGCGCAGACTTCGACAAGGCGCTGGCGATGCTGAAAGCGGCCGGCTACGAGCAAGTCAGCTACTTCATCGACCGCCAGCGGCACGACCTGCCCATCCGCGAGGTCAGCCTGGCTGCGCGTCAGCCGGTCTTGGTGTAATGGCGATTTTTAGACAATTGACACAGAGAATTTAGAGGACACAGAGAACGCAGAGATTTTTCCAGTTGGCACATAGCCACGAAGATATTCTCTCTGTGCCCTCGTATTTCTCTGTGCCCTCTGTGTAATCGTTGCACAGTCTTCGTCTTCCTTAGACATACCAGTCATCGCGATTGAGCGGCAGGTGCGCGCTTGCGCCTTTGCCAGCCACCGACTTGTAGAGCAGCGCCTGGTGGATGGAGTTGTAGCCGCTTTCGAAAGCCCAGCGAGCGCCAGCCAGATAGATGCGCCAGCGCCGATAGCCGATATCGCCCAGCATGTCGCGGATGGCCTTGGCATGCGCTTCGTAGCGCGCCAGCCAGTTCTTCAGCGTCAGCGCATAATGCTCGCGCAGGCTTTCGACATCGCGCACCTCGAAGCCCGCTTGCGCCGCCACATCCAGCACATAGGCGATATGCTGGCTGTCGCCATCGGGGAAGATGTATTGCTGCACGAAGGAGTCTTTGGCTTCATACAGCGGCGCTCTGGGCGCTTGAAAGAGCGTGATGCCGTGGTTCAAAAACACGCCGCCCGGCTTCAGGCAGCGAAAGGCTTTCTGAAAGTAGACGGGCAGATTCTCGCGCCCGACATGCTCGACCATGCCGATGCTGACGATATTGTTGAAAAGTCGGCTCTCGTCGATATTGCGATAGTCCAGCAGCTCGACGCGGCATTGCCCGGCCAGGCCCGCCGCTTCGATGCGCTCGTGGGCCAGCGCCAGCTGTTTTTCGCTGAGGGTGATGCCCAGCGCGTCCACGCCATAATGCTGCGCCGCATGCATGATCAGCGCGCCCCAGCCGCAGCCGATATCCAGCAGACGCTCGCCGGGCTTCAGGCGCAACTTGCGGCAGATGTAATCCAGCTTGCGGCTCTGCGCGGCGTCGATGCCTTCAGCAGGGTCTTTGAAATAGGCGCATGAATAGACCATCTTCTCGTCCAGCCACAGTTGATAAAACTCGTTGGATACATCGTAGTGATATTGAATGGCGGCTTTGTCGCGGTCGACCGAATGACGGCTGCCAGCCAGTTGGGCGATCTGGTCGCTGCTGATGGGATCGCGCGAGGGCAGGCGCAGCAGCCTGGGGGCGAAACGCAGCGTGTCGCGCAGGCTCCAGCCCTCCCACAGATAGCGCGCCAGGTCGATGGCCGCATACAGCTCGCCTTCGATCTCAAAGTCGCCGAACATATAGGCTTCGCCGAGTTTGCGTTCGGTGGGCGGGAAGAACATGCGTCGCAGCGCCGACGGACCATTGAGCGCGATGGTGAAGCGATGCATGGTCGTGCCGCGCGGCTCCCACAACGTGCCATCCCACAGGCGGATAGCGAAATCCTTGCCCGGATAATCGGCGAATACCGCGCTGAGCAAATCCAGCGTGTTAATCACATGACTATCGCGGGTTCTTGGTGTTGCCCGTTCCATCGCAGTCCTCCTTTGCGCGGCACCTCCCTGTCCACGCACCAATATCTGTCGGCGACTCGGCATTATAGCAAATTGACGCGCCACTGGCGAAAAGCCTTGTCGGGCTGCCCCAGCGCGCATCGTTCTGTTACTCTATTGCCTATGCAACACGATTCGCTGGAACCACGCTTGCTGATAGCTGCTGACGATTTGCTGGCGCGGGCGGGATTGGCGGCGCTGCTGGCAGATGGCGGCTGTCATGTCCTGGCGCGCGTTTCTTGCGAGCAGCTGGCGGATTCCCTGGAGCGTCTGTCCCCCGAACTGCTGGCGGTCGATCTGGGTTGGGACGCCCAGGGACCGATCTCGCGGCTGCACGAAATCGATGGCGACCTGCCCCTGCTGCTGCTGGCGAACGATGACGACGAGGCGCTGGCGGCGGCGCTCTTGGCTGCGCGACGCTTCCCCTGTTTCGCATTGCTGCCGCGCACCAGCGCTGCCGACGCTGTCATGGCCGCGGTCGATGCGCTGATGGCCGGCTTGGTCGCCTTGGCGCCGGACTTTGCCCGTCTGCTGGCTGCTACTGCGCCGAGCCTGCCTGTCGATGCGCCCAATCCCCTGACGGCGCGGGAAAGAGAAGTGCTGAATCTGCTGGCGGACGGCTTGACCAACCGCGCTGTCGCCCAGCAGCTGGGCATCACGCCGCACACAGTCAAGTATCATGTCAACGCGATCATGAGCAAGCTGCAGGCGCAGAGCCGCACCGAAGCGGTGGTGCGCGCCATGCAACGCGGTTTGATCGCGCTCTAGGAGGCGGATTTGCTGGCGCTCATCACTGGCGCGACAGGCTTTTTGGGATCGCATGTGCTGCGGCAGTGGCTGGCGGCGGGACATGCTGCGCGCGCGCTCTATCGCTCATCGTCCAGGCTGGGGCTGCTCGACGACCTGCAATTCGAGGCGGTGCAGGGCGATTTGCACGATGCCGCTCTTTTGCAAGCTGCCTGCGCCGGCTGCGATGTCGTCTTCCATGTCGCGGCCAAAGCGGATTACTGGAAAGATTCTGATCGCCAAGCCTTGTGGCGCATCAATGTGGATGGCACGCGCAATGTGCTGGCAGCTGCGCAGAAAGCCGGCGTTTCCCGCGTCATCTTCACCAGCAGCGCCTCGGCTATTGGCATCCGCCCGGGTTTGCAGCTTGCCGATGAAGACGCCCCTTTCAACCTGCGCCCGCAGCAATTCTATTATGCCTACACCAAGCGCCAGGCCGAAGCCGCAGTTGCCGAATTCGTGGCGGACGGCCTGGATGTGGTTACGCTGAACCCGACTGTCATCATCGGCCCGGGTGACCTCAACGCCATCAGCGGCAGCTTTGTGATCGAAACAGCGCGCTGGCAGTGGCTCGTGCCCGGCGGCAGTGGCGGCCTGGCTATCATTGATGTCCGCGATGTGGCGCGCGCTCATGTGGCAGCGGTCGAAAAAGGCGGCTCAGGCGAACGCTATATCGTGAATGCCGCCAACCTGACCTATAGCGACTTCTTCCGCCTGATCGCTCGCGCCTGTGCGGTGCGTCCGCCGCTGCTGAACACGCCCGACTGGCTGTTGGAGCCGACTGCGCGCTTCATCGAGGCGATGCGCCGCCTTGGCATCAGCACGCCGATGGATGCGGACCAGGTGCGCCTGGGCGGCACGCATGTCTACTTCGATGGCGGCAAGGCTGAGCGCGAATTATGCGCCCCGCAGATCAATATCGAAACCAGCCTGCGCGAGACTTATAGATGGTACGCCCAGAATGGTTACATCAAAGGCAACTGGCTGACGCGGCTCATCGGCTGGCTATAGCGCGGCGCAAGACCCCTCCCCCAACCCCTCCCCGTCAGGACGGAGAGGGTAGCCAAAGCGGGCGACCCAATGGCTCGCCCCTGCGCGTCAGGAAGGGGGGTCTAGGTATGTGCCTCCCCCTGACTTGTCGGGGGGACCGAGGGGGGTGACTGCGCGGCGCACAAGATCGGCAAATAGCGGCAAGCCACGCTCGCCCATGCGCTCGGGGTGAAACTGCACGCCGACTAGCCGCCCATCATGCGACTCCAGCGCTTCGATGACGCCGTCTTCTGCGTGCGCCGTGGCTCGCAATCCCGCGCCCAGCGAGGCAATCGCCTGAATGTGATAGCTGTTGGTGGTGATTTGCCGCTCGCCAACCAGGTCATGTAAACGGCTGTCGGCTTGTATCTGGATGCTGTGCTCGTCAGCGCCGCGCCCGGGCGAGTGCGCCTTTGTGGCTGCCTGTGCCTGCGCATCGCCGAAAATCGTGCCGCCAGCCAGCGCGTTTATGAATTGCATGCCATAGCAGATGCCCAAGACGGGTTTGTCGCCCATGGCGCAAAAAGCCAGTTCATCGCTGGCGTCGCGCAGGGGGTCGACCGGTGACAGGTCATCGGGCAATGCGCCGATCAAACCGCGCGTGATGCCGGGGCCGCCGGTGATGATCAGCCCATCCAGCAGCTCAGCCACGGATTGCGCCGCCGCCTCGCAGCGCAGCAAGGGCATGATGATGGGAATGCCGCCAGCCGCTTCGACAGCCTGCGCATAGCGCGTGTCGACGGACTGACGCCCCTCGGCGTAGCTGGTTGTGATGCCGATGCGCGGCGCTCTGGACATTGCCTAGTGCGGCTTGTAATAGGCATCGCCGGGGTCGGCGACGAACTGCGGCAGATCGCGATGTCCCAGCATTTGGCGGATCGCGTGCGACTCGCCCAGGTGATACCAGTAATGGTAGATGACGCGCTGAATGAGCGAGCCGGTCGAATCGGCGACAGGCTGCCCACGATGTTCCAGCCGGGCTTGCAAAGTCTCGGTCGTCAGCGTATCGAGGAAGACATCTGCGCAAGCGGTGACCTCGCGCCAGGCGTCCCACATGTCATCGAGTTTGGGGGCGCTGGGCGGGCTGCCATACCCGCAGATGGCGCGCAGGTCGGGCTGAATCCGTATGCCCTGCGCCAGGTAGACGAAGAGGCCATTCTCATGCGATGCCAGATGCCCGATCGTCCAGCTGATGCAATTCATCTGCCCGTGCCGCACATAGGCGTCCTGCAGGCTTAACCCGTCCAGGCAGCGCACAAATTCGCGGCGGGTAAAGCGCAGTTGCTCCACCAGGGGATGCGCCATCGTTCACCTCCCTCTGATTGCTCGTCGTCTAACAGCAGGGCACCGCGACCGGGATCTCATCCAGCGCAATGGGGATGACATCCAGTGGCAGCAGCGCCGGTTCGTCACAACAGTCGCTGGCATAATCGGTAACGCAGACGCCGGTCTCGGGCAAGTGCAGCTGCACATCGCGCGCGCCGCCCAATCGCCACACAGCGCCGCAGTTATGGACCGCGCCTGTTCATAGCCGGTCGCCAGCAGGAAGGTGGGCGCGCGACCATAGCTCTTCATGCCGATGATGTAAAAGTCTCGCTCTGGCTGGCGCAATTCTGCCTCGCCATGCGGCGGGACGCTGCCGCAGCTGTGCAGGTTGGGGTCGATCATGGGTGCAAGAGCCCGCGCGCTTTCCACAGCCGGGTCGATGTCCAGCCGCAACTCGCGCAACATGTCGAAGTCGGGGCGCGCGCCTGTGCAAACGATGACTTCGTCAACGCCCAGCCTCTCGTTGTCGCTGTAGAGTCGCAGCTGTTCGCCCGCTTTTTCGACCTGCCTGATGGGGAAGGGCGCGGCAATCTCCAGGGCTGCCGCCTCGACCGCCGCCTTGATGCGCATGCCCAGCTGTCCGCGCGCTGGCAATTGGTCGTCTGTCCCGCCACCGTACAATTTCTGCATATTGTCGCTGCGCAGCGCCCAGACCACCTCTGTATCAGGCGAATCGCCGCGCAGGCGCAGCAAGTCGAGCAGCGTGTTGATGGCGGAATGCCCGCTGCCGACCACAGCCACCCGTTTGCCCGCATAGCGTTCGCGCGCCTCGCCCAGCACATCCGGGAGGCCATAGGCGATTCTGCCGTTCAGTTGCGTCTCGCCCAGCGCTGGAATGCCGTCCGCGCCCAGCGGATTCGGCTGTTGCCAGCTGCCCGAGGCATCAATCACAGCGCGCGCTTCCAGCCGTTCTTCCCGCCCATCGTCCAGTTGCAGGCGCAGCAAGAAGGGCGCAGTCCAACGCCCGGCATCTTTCAGTTTGTCGCGCCGCAGCCGGCTGACAGCGCTGACGCGAGCGCCCGTGCGGATGACGCTGCGCATGACGGGCAGGTTGGCAAGCGGCTGCAAGTAGCGCGTTGCCAACTCCGCGCCGGTGGGCAGTTCGTCGGCGGGCGGCATCAGCCAGCCCTCATCTTCCAGCAGGCGTCGGCAAGCGGCATCGACATTGAATTCCCAAGGCGAAAACATGCGCACATGTCCCCATTGCAGCACGCTCGCGCCGACTGTCGCGCCAGCTTCCAGCACGACTGGTTTTTCACCGCGCTCCAGCAGATGCGCCGCCGCCGCCAAACCGATTGGTCCTGCGCCGATAATCGCGATAGGCAGCTGCTTCATTGCGTCTGTCCTTTCTATTGGGGGAAATTCAATCGTTCTATGCGACTTATGATGGTTGAATTGCTGGGAATCTTACCTGGTACAACGCGAGCGGCGCATCAATAACCCAGCTTCAAGGCGACTTCATCCAGGCTGTCGGTGGGTCCAATCAGCGTGAGTTCGTCTTCCAGGTGCAGGTTGGTATAGCCATGCGGCACGATCGAATGCCCGCGCCGTCCGATCGCCATCACCAGCACATCATCGGGCAAGATCAACTCGCGCAGGTGCAAGCCGTCCACATTCGGGTCGGTGATGGTCACCTGGATGACATCGTGCTCGGGGTCGTCTTCAAAGACCATGGCGGCCAGCTGCGGCGCGCGCACAAAGTGATCCAGCAGATGCACCATGGCGCTGGCGGGATGCAGCACATGCACGCCCAGCTCGCGGAATTCTTCCACGAGCGTATAGGCATGCAGCCGCGCGATTTGGCGGATGATGCCGAAGTCCTCATACAGAATCTGGCACAATTTCAAGCTGTCTTCGTCATTGGGCAGCAGCGTCACCGCCACTTCCGTCTTGGGCTCGATGATCTCCGCCAGGCTCTCCGCGCTGATCTGCGGCAGCCACTGCTCTTTGCGATGCCCGTTGTCGCCGGCGCTGGAGACATGCGACTTGTCGATATCCAACAGCTTGACGCGCCAGCCATGCTCAAGCAAGCGTTCTGCCAGTTGCCGCGACTGATTCTCGATGCCCACGATGACCACATCCAGGATTTCGTCATCTTTGATGTCTTTGGGCAGATGCGATTCCCCGGCCAGCCGAATGGCGCTCTTGAAGAATATGGGGCCCGTCAACTCACTGACGACGATCACACCGACCAGCAGGGTGGTAAACTCGGCGCCGAGCTGAGGAAAAGCGATGGCGACTTCTTTGGACAGACCAATGGCGACGCCGGCCTGCGTGATGTAACCCATCCAGGCGATGCGCTTGAAGCGAGCGGGATCGTCGGCGACTGTTCCGCCCAAATATGCGCCGATGAAAAGCGCTGCAATGCGCGTGATGTAGAGGGCCAGTGTGATCGGCAGCAGCAGCATCACAATGCCGATATCGAGCGACGCGCCAACCAGCGTGAAGAAGACGACGAAAATCGGCATGCGCACTTGATGCAGCAGATGCCGGAATTCCGTCCGGTACGGCGAGCGATTCGTCAGCCAAAAACTGGCCACCAGGCAAATCAGCAGCGGCTCAAAGAGCAGCTCGACTGGCAGGTTCTCGTGGCTCCAATCCCGCACTGTGCCGGACAGGGCGAAGACCAGATAGCCAATGAGCAGAATGAGCGGTATCTTCAGTCGGTCTTCCCAGTGGCTGCGCAATACCAGCGACATGACCTGCGCCACGAACACGCCCAAGCCTATCGCCGCCAGAATTTCAAAGGCCACCAGCAGGATGAAGCTGGCGTCAAAACTGCGGCCCGTGAGCATGGTCGCCGCGATTGACGAGCTCAGCGCGAAGAGCACGACGATCAGCACATCCTTGACGACCGTCACGCCGAGCACGGTTTTGGTGAAGGGTCCGCGGGCGCGCATTTCGTTGATGACGGCGATAGCGGACGATGGCGAACGCGCCGACAAAATGGGACCGCTTAGCAGGGCGACGGCAAAGCGCCCGGCCGGCGGCAAATCGCGCATGAAGGGGATGAAGTCGGCCAGCAGCAAGAGCGCCGCGCCGCAAACGAGATAGACCGCGCCGATCTGCATGACCGTATTCCAGCCGATGCTGCGGAAGCGTCCGCGCAGCTCGTCCAGCGCCATCTCGCTGCCCGCGACAAAGGCGATGAAAGCCAGCGCCATCTCATCAAGGAAGCGCAGGGCACCGACATCCACCTGCTGAATGAAGGAAAAGATGAAAGGTCCCGCCAGTATGCCCGCCACCAAATAGCCGGTAATCAGGGGCAGATGGAAGTGCGCAGCCAAGCGGCCAATCTGAATGGCGGCGAGCGCGACAAAAAGGAAACTGGCGAGAGAAAGCGCCAGGAATTCAATATCCAAAGCCTGGACCTCAGGTCAAACGGAAAATCGGAAACAACTGTTACCGAAAGCGCCGGTATTGTATCAGGGAAGCGCCATCTGTATAGACCGTACAGAAGATGCGCTCAGCTTTGCTTGGACTCGCTGGCCAATTCCGCTTCGAGGCCCGCTGCCAGCCGCCCCATGATCTGCACAGTCTGCCGCAGATCGGATGCCGTCGTGCGCGGATTGTTCGTGCACAAGCGCATGACAGTTCTGCCCTGCAGCTTGGTTGTCGAGGCGAAGGCGAAGCTGTTGGCGGACATGGCGCTGCTCAATTGATCGGTCACTTGGTCCGCCAGCGCGTCATCGCCATCTGACGGCTGGTAACGGAATGTCACAATCGCCAGTTGCGCTGGCGTGACGACCTCCCAGCGGCCCGACTCACGCAGGAGCGATTCCGCCAATTCCGCCAGTTCAATGCCGCGTTCGACCGCCTGGCGTATAGCGCCAAGACCAAATACCTTCAGACTCATCCACAATTTCAAGGCGCGAAAATAGCGCGTGAGCTGAATGCCTTGGTACATATAGTTCATCTCTTCGCCGACTTCTTCTTTGCTGTGCGCTTCGGCATCGGTGAGGAAATGCGCCCTCTCCTTGAATGTCGCGCTCAGCCAGTGACGGTCCCGCACCAGCAACACGCTGCATTCGATTGGCTGGAACATCCATTTGTGCGCGTCCCAGGTCAGCGAGTGGGCGCGTTCGATGCCCGCTAGCAGCTGCCTTCGATGTTCGATTAAGCAGGCTGTCGCGCCATAAGCGCCATCGACATGAAACCATAAGCCCTCCCGTTCGCACAGATCGGCCAGATCGTTCAGCGGGTCGACCGCGCCCGTATTGGTCGTGCCGGCTGTCGCGGCGACGCAGAAGGGGCGTTTGCCAGTCGCTCGGTCTTCTTCGATTGCCCGGGCGAGCTCTGCCACCGGCAGACGAAAATCGGCGTCGGCGTGGATTTCTCGCAGCTGTTCCGGCGCGAAGCCGAGGATGCGCAAACCGCGCGAGACGACAAAGTGCGTCTGGTCTGAGCAGTACACGACCGCATTGTCAATGTCGTTGTCCAGATGGTTCTGCCGCGCCACCGCCAAACCCATCAGATTCGCCACCGAGCCCCCGCTGACGAATAAGCCACCTGTACCTTTCGGCATGCCACAGAGCGCGCGCAGCCAATTGATGACCAGCCGTTCGACGGTCGCCGCGCCTGTCCCTAGCGGATACAAGGAGTTGAAGATGTTGTAGCCGGAGGCCAGCGTATCCGCCATGGTGCTGACGAAGTTGCTGGGCGAGGGGATATAGGCGAAAAACCGTGGATGATCCAGGTGGTCGATGGTCGTCAGCACCTGGCGCTCGAATTGTTCCAGAACATCTTCCCAATGCGAGCCCTTCTCCGGCAGAGGCTCTTCCAGGATTTCTTTGAATGTTACTGGATCCAGCGCTCGCGTCGCCGGAAATTGGGCTTGCGCTCCCGTATAATCCACCAGCATGTCGATGATGCGGTAGCCCATCTCGCGCATCTCATCAGCGCTGAGCTTTATTTGGTCTCGGGGGCTTGTATTCCGCATGTCAAATCCTTTCAATTTGGGGCAGTGTGTTCAAAACAATGCGTCAGCACAATGTTCATGATACAGCGATTTTTGGCTATATTGATACGAGCGCCGCATCATCATTGGTCGGGATGCAGCGGAATGTCACGATGGCCATCTGCGCAGGCGCGACGATCTGCCAGCAACCAGCTTCGCGCAGCAGCCGCTCGGCCAGCTCGGCATTGGCAAAGCCCTGCGCGATGCTGCCGCCAAACAAGATGATGCCCGCCAAGAGAAGCGCCATGCTGAATCCTCATGGTGCAGCCCGATTTAACCACAGATGACCGACTGGGCACAGAGAGTTCTGGTGAGTGACGCGCTTTGCCTCGTCCGCGACGGCGTGTAAAATGCAGCCAGGCGACACGAGAAAGGGACATCATGGAAGTCTGGCATGCCATCCACAGCCAGCTCGCCAGGACAGGCATGGTCGCTTGCGGCTCTGCGCAAAACGCCAAGTGCGCAGTTCAGCGCGCCTGATGCATCCGGCGATGATAATACGGGATCTCGCCGGGGTCCTGCGCCGGCACCGCTTTTTCCTGCTCGCCGCGCCGATCGCCATCCTCGTGATGACCAACCCGACCGCGGCAATCGTCCTCGATGTAGATGCCTGGCGCGCGCCGACGCACTCCGCCGATGTCTTCATGGGCTATTGGGACGCCTGGTATGGCGAACAGGTCTTGCGGGGCGAGGCAGACCTCTTTCGCAGCGACTTGCTCTTTCATCCGCAGGGATTGTCGCTGGCTTTCCACAATTATTGCCTGCCGCACATGCTGCTGCTGGGAGCGCTTTGGAAAGTTCTGCCGCCTGTCAACGCAAATGCGCTCGCCTATCTGATCATCCTGGCTGCAAATTTGCTCTCTGCCTATGCGTTCCTGCTGCGCAAAGTCTCGCGACCAGAATTCGCCTGCGCCGGCGCGATCATGTTTGCCCTGAGCCCCTATCTGCTGGCGCGCAAAGACCAGGCGCATCTGCTGCTGTTGGCCACGATACCTTTGACATTGCTGTTCCTGGATCTGGCTGTGCAGCGGCGGCGATGGCGCTATAGCCTGTTAGCTGGCGGATTGGCCGGTATTACGGCGTTCAGCGGTTTGTACATCTTCGTCTGCCTGTCAATCACGCTTGGCTGCTATGCGTTGATCATGGCGGCGCATCATTGGCGAGAAGCGCGATTTGGGGGGGGGCTGTTATTGCTGCTGCTGGTCGCGGGCATCGCCAGCCTGCCGCGCCTGTATCCGATGATCGCCGACCAGGCTTTGCTGGCCGAGGCGCTGGACAAACGCAAGGGCGAAGAGCAGCACACGGACATGCTGATGCTCTTCCTCAACACCGACCATCCGCTGCTGCATGATTTTCGGGATCAGTTGTTTTCGGGGCGGCGGCTGTGGCGTTATGCCGACAGCGCCCTTGGCTTCCTGCCCATCGCGCTGATCAGCCTGTGCGCGCTGCGCAGCCGGCGTCGGCGCGAGCTGCTGCCGTGGTCGATAATCCTGCTGGTATTCGTCTGCTTGCGTCTGGGCAGCCACTTGACGATTGGCGGCTATGACCTGCGCCGCATCGCGCTGCCCAAACACTTGCTGGACAGATTGTTTCCGCCTGTGTTTGAGGCATTTTGGAATGTGTCCGACTTTCAAATCGGCATCCTGCTGCCCTGGGCGGCGCTGTTTTGCCTGAGTTTGGAATGGCTGCTGGGCTCGAGAGGCGCACGCACGCGCGCAGTTGTCGTGGCGCTGATTCTGGTTATCGTGTGCTTCGAATACTACAGCGAGACAACCTGGCATGTATCGACCGACCCGCAGCGGCTGGCCTGGATTGACTGGCTGGACGACGAAGATGAGCCAGAGGCATTGGCGCTGATTCACCTGCCGATGGGCAGAAACATATCCAAGCAATATGGTTTTTTCCAGACATACAACGGCATCCCCCACGCAGAAGGGATGGCTGCGCGCACGCCGGCGCATGCCTATGACTACATCGCCGGCAACCTGCTGCTAAACGCCTGGCGACAGCACGAGGCGGCGCTTTGCACGCTGGAGGACAAGTCTGCCTGGCTGAACGCGGCCGAGCAGCTGCGCGCCGATGGCTTCACCCACATCATCTATCATTGGCCGCTGCTTGTTTCCGATGCGGTTTTCGCCGATCTCGCCGCTTTGCCCGCCGTCTACAGCGACGATTATGCGAGCATATTCCTGGTCGAGGATTTGCCCCTGGCCTGCGACCCAGCCTCGCCATAACTTCTTGAGGACCGAGGGGGTATGCTTCCCCCTGACTCGTCGGGGGGACTGAGGGGGGTTAATCTTGCCTCGTCCGCGACGGCGTGTAAAATGCAGCCAGGCGACACGGGAAAGGGACATCATGGAGGCCTGGCATGCCATCCACAGCAAACGCGCCTAGAAATAGCATGATATTTTGCCATTCTGTCGAGAAGACCACATGCGAGATTTAGCTCGGCTGATGCGTTTGTCAGCGTTGACAAGATCGCAGCGTCTCGTCAGTGGCATGCGCCGACACCTCTTCTTTCTTGTCGTAGCACCCATCGCTATCCTCGTGATAACATGGCCCACAGTTGATATTGCGCGTGACTTGGGAACATTTCGCGCGCCGACCGGTCCATCTGACATCTTTATGAAATACTGGGATGCCTGGTATGGCGAAGAGCTGCTGGCTGGCCGCGCAGATTTTTTTCACAGCGACTTGCTCTTCCATCCGCAAGGGTTGTCGCTGGTTTTCCACAATTTCAGCTTGCCGCATATGCTGGTTTTCGGCTCGCTGCAGAAGATTTTCCCGCCTGTCAACGCCTATCTACTGACCTATTTGCTGATCATCGCCGCCAACCTGCTATCGGCGTATATGTTTTTGCTGCGTCACGTTTCACGCCCGGTTTTCGCCTGCGCAGGTGCATTCATCTTTGGTTTGAGCCCCTTTGTGAGGGCCCATGAGACTCACCCGGAATTGATGATCATCGCCACGATTCCGCTAGCGCTGTATTGCCTCGATTGCGTATTTCAGAACTGCAGTTGGCGTTGGGCTGCGCTCGCGGGCGTTCTTGTCGGATGCACAGCATTTATTGGCTTGTATACTTTCGTGTGCCTGGTGGCATCGCTTGGCATCTACTTGCTGTTTTTGACGGCGAACCGCTGGCGTGATGCGCGCTTTTGGTAGGCGCTACTCCTGCTGCTGCTGATCGCGGCCGGCATTAGTTCGCTGCGTCTCGCGCCCATGATTGCGGATCAAGCCCTGTTAGGTGAGGCGCTGGAAAAAGGGGCGGGCGCGGAACAGGGCAAGGACGCGCTGAGGTTCTTCGTCAACACAGACCATCCCCTGGTGTCGTGGCTGCAAGCGCCTGCCGACAGTGGACTGGCCGCGGGCAGCAACGTCAGTTATCTGGGTATTGTGCCAGTGCTGTTCATCGGCATCTGGCTGACGCGGAATCGCCCGAAGCGGGCTGCCTGTGCCTGGCTCGCTGTTCTGCTGATTTTTCTTTGTCTGAGCCTGGGCAGCCATCTGATTATAGGCGGCAGGCAGGTTGGCGATATCGCGCTGCCAAAATATATGCTCGACCAATTGTTACCCGCTTTAACAAAAGCCTTCTATGACGTTTCCAACTTCCAGATCGGCATTCTGCTGCCTTTAGCGACGCTCTTCTGTTACAGCCTGGAGTGGCTGCTGCGCAATGTATCCGACCGTACTGGCATTGTCGCAGTCTTCCTGGTTCTGCTAGCGGTATCCTTTGAATACGCCAGTGAACTGACTTGGCCTGTGACAAATGATCGCCAGCAACTGGGCTGGATTGATTGGCTGATGGAAGAAGACAGCGGCGCAGACACGCGCTTGATTCATCTCCCCATGGGCAGGAATCAGTCCAAGCGCTATGGCTATTATCAGTCGCTGCACGGCTTTCCGCATGTCGAAGGCACGGCCGCTCGCACCCCAAGCCAGAGTTACGCATACATAGACAGCAACCTGCTGCTCAGCGCCTGGCGAAACGACAGCGCCATCGCGTGCAGTGATGAAAACGAGGTCGTCTATCGACAGGCTGCAGACCAATTGCGCGCCGACGGCTTCACGCATATCGTTTATCACGGTCGGACGCCAGCTGACGAAGCGGCATTTGCCAGTTTTTCCGCGATGCCATCTGTATATGACGACCGCTTCGCGCGCATTTATCTGGTGGAAGACCTGCAACTGGCTTGCGAAAATCCTCCCGCATTGGGCGCGACTGCTCCCATACGCTCCCAGGCTGCAATGCATGATCGCGCCCTTCAGCAAGTAGCCAGCCTGGCAGCCATCAAGGTTCACAGCGATTCGCTGGTTACTTGGCGAATGCCCCACAGTCAGATGCGCGTGGATTTGGCGGGAGAGCAGCGACGCGCATATCTGGAGCGGCTGCTCAATGACGCCACGGCTGTGGTGATAGAATATGGAACGGAAGAGCCGACAGACGCGACCCTGGGGACTTACCGCGACTGGCTTATGCAAGACTTCCACAGCTGCGGCGCGCTTGAAGATGCAGCCAACCCGCAGGTGGAGGCGCTGCTGCGAAACAGCTACCCCTGCGAATTGATCATGAGTCGCCTGCCGCTGCTGGTCGACTATGACAACGGCGCGCGATTGGGCAATTTGCTGCTGGAGACCCGCGGGCGGACACTCCATCTATTCTTGCTGTGGCATAGTTTCGCCGACGAGATACATTCTTTTTCGCTACAGCTGATTGACGCAACGGGCGAACGAGTCTTGGGTTATGACCAAATCATCAAAAAACAGGAGTTGGCGCATTTTCAGATAGATGCGTCTGCATTGCCACCGGGCGACTACGAGGCAAAGCTGATTGTCTACAACTATGCGTCGCGCAAAAGCGTGTCAGGCGTAATCGTCCGCTCGCAGCTTGCAGTCCGGCGCGAAGTGGATCTGGGCTCTGTCATGTTCGACTAGATGTTGTCCCCAGTGATTGAAGGCGAGAGGCATAGACTTGGGAAGGGCGGTTCATCGCCGAATGCGCGACAACTCCTATGCCAGCAAAAGCCTTGTAGAGTAAAATGCAGAGTAACAAGTCAAGGAAAACACATCATGGAAGTCTGGCAAGCCATCCACAGCAAACGCGCCATCCGCCAATTCCGCGACGAGCCGCTGCAGCCTGCGCATATTGAGCGCATCTTGCGGGCGGGGCGGCGGGCGCAAAGCTCCAAGAACAGCCAGCCCTGGCATTTCATCGCTGTGCAAGACCGCGCGCTATTAAAAAAGCTCGCCCAAACTGGCGCCGGGGTGGGGCATGTAGCCGGCGCGGCGCTGTGCATCGTCATCGTCGTGCCGGTGCAAAACGAGCGCACCCTGTGGCATTTCTTCGACTCCGGTCAGAGCGCGGCCTACATGCAGCTGGCGGCCACCGAGCTGGGCATCGGCTCTTGTCTGGGCACAATTTATGAGCCTGACGAAGCGCGCGAACTGCTGGGCATGCCGGCCGATATGCAGACGCGACTGGTCATTTCTTTCGGCTATCCGGCTGATGAGACTGCCGCCGCCAAGCCCCTGCAAGCCAGCGGGCGCAACCGCTTCGACGATATCGTGCACTGGGAAACCTGGTGAGTCTGCCAATCCGTCCGCGCCGCCTGCGCTTTTCTCCAGCCATCCGCCACCTGGTGCGCGAAACGATTCTCCAGCCCGCCGACTTTATCTATCCGCTCTTCGTTCGTCACGGCGAGAACCTGCGCATCCCCATCGATTCCATGCCGGGGCAGGCGCAGTTGACGATCGACCTGCTGGCGGAAGAAGCGCGCGAAATCGCCCGGCTGGGCATCCCGGCGGTGATCTTGTTTGGCATCCCGGCGCAAAAAGATGCGATTGGCAGCGACAATTTCCATGACCACGGCATTATCCCCAGCGCCATCCGCGCCCTCAAAGAGGCAGCGCCCGATCTGCTGGTCATCAGCGATATGTGCTTCTGCGAATATACCGATCACGGGCATTGCGGCATCATCAACAGTCCCGAGCACGAGCGCTACAATCCGCGTCTGCCGGCCGGCTACCTGCTCAATGACGCCACGCTGGACTTGCTGGGACAGGCATCGGCGGTGCATGCTCGCGCCGGCGCCGATATCATTGCGCCTTCGGGCATGCTGGATGGCATGGTCGGCGCGATACGCTCGGCGCTGGATGCGGAAGGCTTCGCGCATACAGCCATCATGAGTTACGCCGCCAAAGCCGCCAGCGTATTTTATGGACCTTTTCGTGATGCCGCCGAAAGCCCGCCCGGTTTTGGCGACCGCGCCCAGTATCAGATCGACCCGGCCAATCGGCGCGAGGCGCAAAAAGAAATCGCGTTGGATATCGCACAAGGCGCAGATATGCTGCTCATCAAACCGGCGCTGCCCAGCCTGGATATCATCCGCGATGCCCGCGAAAGCTGCAACCTGCCGCTGGCTGCCTACCAGGTCAGTGGCGAATATGCCATGCTGCGCGCGGCGGCAAAAATGGGCTGGCTGGGGCTGCCGGGCGCAGCGCTGGAGAGCCTCATCAGCATTAAACGCGCTGGCGCCGATATGATCATCAGCTACTTCGCCAAAGACGCCGTGAAGTGGCTGGCGGACTCGTCATGAAGTCGCCCACCGCGTCTATGCCTGGCAAGCTGGCAGTCTGGCTGCGACCGCACTGGCTGTTCCTCATCGTTGCGCCAATCGCCCTTGTCGCGATGACGACGCCGACCCTGCACCTGGCGCTGGACACTGGCGCTTATCGCCTGCATACGGGTCCCACTGACATTTTCATGAAATACTGGGATGCCTGGTATGGCGGGGAGATGCTGGCTGGCCGCGCTGATTTCTATCACACCGACTTGCTTTTCTTTCCCAATGAATTGTCGCTGGCGTTTCACAATTTCAGCCTGCCGCATATTTTCGTCTTTGGCTCGCTGCAACGGGTCATGCCAGCATTCAACGCCTATCTGCTGTCTTACCTGCTGATTATCGCGGCGAATCTGGCGGCGAGCTACATGTTTCTGCTGCGGCTGGTTTCGCGCCCTGCCATAGCTTGCGCAGGGGCATTCGTAGTCGGCTTCAGCACCTTTGTGATGAAACACCAGGAACACCCGGATATGGCGCTGGTGGCCACGATTCCCCTGGCGCTCTTTTGTCTGCATCGCGCTGTGCACGAGGGACAGTGGCGCTGGTGCGTCTTTGCCGGCATTGTCGCTGGTTTCACAGCATTCATCGGCATGTATGTCTTCGTCTGCCTGATGATGACGCTGGGCATATACGCGCTCTTTCTGGCGCGGACTCGCTGGCGCGATGCGCGCTTTTGGCAATTTGTGGTTGCGCTGCTGCTGGTCGCGGGCGCGATCAGCATGTTGCGCTTGTACCCGATGATTGCGGACCGGGCGCTGTTGTCCGAGGTATTGGACAAGAAATCGGGCAGTGAACGACACAATGACCTGTTGATGCTGTTTGTGAATACCGATCATCCGCTGATGTTGGGGGTCAAGGCGCAGCTGTTTGAGGGCGGCAGGCTGTGGGCGTATGCCGATGGCTATTTGGGCTATCTGCCGCTCGCGGTCATCGGCTGGTGCCTCCTGCGCAGCCGGCGACGCAGACAATTGCTGCCCTGGCTGGCCCTTGCCTCGCTGTTCATCGTCTTGCGCCTGGGCAGCTTTCTCACTATAGGCGGCACACAATTTTTTCCTCTGCCGAAGTACGCGCTGGACAGATTGCTGCCCTGGGTGTTCGAGGCATTCTGGAATATCGCCAACTTCCAAATCGGCCTCCTGCTGCCTTGGGCGACGCTGTTCGCCTTGAGCCTGGACTGGCTGCTGGACTCGCTGTCCGCCCGCAAGCGACTCGCCGCAGTCGCCGCGGTTCTGCTGATCATCTGCGCCGAAAATTACAGCGAAACAAGCTGGATGATCTCCCGCGATCCGCAGCGCCTGGACTGGATCGACTGGCTGGAGGGCGAGGGCAGCGCCGACGACCTGCGCCTGATCCACTTGCCGATGGGCAGGAATCATTCAAAAGAATATGGCTACTTCCAGACCTTTAACCGCATCCCGCATGTAGAAGGTTTGGCATCGCGCACGCCTTTGCAAGCCTATGCGACTATCGACAGCAACCTGCTCCTGCGCGCATGGCAAGCTGATGCCTCCTTGCAGTGCAAGCCAGAAAATCGAGCGGCTTATCTGCGCGCCGTGGACGAACTGCGAGCGCTGGGCTTCACGCATATTGTTCATCACCGCCAGCAGCTGGACGCGCTGCAGGTATTCGCTGGTTTTGTCGATGTTCCGTCGGCATTTGATGACCGCTTCGTCACCATCTTCCTCGTCGACGACCTGCCCTATGCCTGCGATAGACCAGAGTTCCTGGCTGCCGCGAGCCAGGCGCAGAAAAGACTCTTGGCGGATTATCCATCGCTCAGATCGGCGCACGGCATAACAACTATCACCATTCACCGCGAGTCGCTGGTCACCATGGCCGCGCTGCACAGCCAAATGCGCATCGACTTGGAACGCGCTTCCCGCCGCGCGCATGCCCGGAAACTGCTGGCTGATCAGGTTGCTGTGCTCTTGCGAAGCAGCGGTCAGTCGCCCGACGACCTGCCGCAAGCCTACCGCGATTGGCTGATGGATGATTTCAGGCTTTGCGACACGCTCGGAGATGAAGGCGAGCTGCGCATGGAAGTCTTGCTGCGGCGCGGCGTGCCTTGCGCGCTTGTCATGGACGAGACGCCACTAGCCGTCGATTATGAAAATGGCTTGCGCTTGTCCAACCTGGCGCTGGAGGTGAATGAAGACGCGCTCGACCTGCACATCTTGTGGCGCAGCTTCCCCGAAGAATTGCATTCGTTCTCGCTGCAACTGCTCGATGCCGCCGGTGAAAGAATGCTGGGATACGACCAGATCATCCGTGACGATACGCTGACCCATCATCGCATTGACGCTTCGTCGCTTGCCCCAGGCGACTACCGCGCGAAACTGATCGTCTACAATTATGAGACGCGCGCCAGCGTTCCAGGCGTCATCGTTGATACCGACACACCATTCCAGCGCGAAGTCGATGTGGATTTGATTTCGATTGACTAGGCTGGCGATTGTCCATTGGCGGCTTTGCAGACCAGCGCGTCGAAAAGTGCTTGCTGCGTCGGGTCGTGGTCGGCGGTCACTTCCGGGTGCCACTGCACAGCCAGCAGCCAGGCATGTCCCGGCATCTCCAGCGCCTCAATGATGCCGTCGGTGGCGCGGCAGACCACCCGCAAGCCCGCGCCGACATCTCTCACCGCCTGATGATGCCCGGAAGCCGTGCGCAGGGCTGTCGCGCCCATCACCTCGGCCAGCAGGCTGTCTGGCTCGATTACCAAGTCTTGCATCGCCCAAAAGTTGCTGCTGCTGCGGTGGATATTCTGGTCGTGGATGTCGGGGATATGTTCATAGAGCGTGCCGCCTGTCGCCACATTCAAGGTCTGCAAGCCGCGGCAGATGCACAGAAGCGGCATTTGGCTTTCGTCCAGCAAGCGCCGGACCAGCGTCAATTCGCTGTAATCGCGTTCGCGGTCGGCCCGCAGCAGCGCGGGATTGGCGCGGTCGCCGCCATATTCGATCGGGTCGATATCTGTGCCGCCTGTGACGATGAGGCCATCCAGCAGGGGCAAGACCGACTCCCAGTCGCTGACGGCAGCCGGAACGATCAACGGGATGCCGCCCGCCCGCAGCACCGCATCGACATAGGGCGCGGGTACGCTGAAGTAGCCGTCATAATAAGGCGCTTTCACATAACCTTCGCTGCGTCCGCCGCTGGTGATGCCGATGACTGGTTTCTGCATGTGCCTGGTCTGCCTGCTGTGCTCGGATGAATGGGGGCTACTATAAACGATGCGCACAGGCGGCTGCAACCCCCTCGCCCCCCCCGACAGCCGGGTAGGGGCGAGCCATTGGGTCGCCCGCTTTGGCTACCCTCTCCGGCCTGACGGGGTGGGGTTGTAATGGCGGCGGATATGTGTGGGCAATTTGGCGGCAAGAACTTCGCGCATATCGGCTACAATGAACGGGTCAGCCAACGCAGCAGAACAGCAAAGAAGGGGATTCGATGCTCCAGCGCCTCCAATTTTATGTCATGTATGCCCTGCGCAATATCCAGCGCGGCGGACGCTGGACGACCCTGGCGGTCTTGTGCATCACGGCCGGCGTGGCGACAGTCGTGGCGCTGCGTTCGCTGGGCTTGGCTGTCGGCGACACGCTGACCAACAATGTGCGCATCGAGATCAAAGGCGATTTGCTCATCCGCAACGACAGCATCTTTGGCGGCTTCGGCAGCAATGACCCCAATGCCTTCTCGCCTGCCGAGCTGGAGACGCTGTTGGCATGGGCGGAGGCGGCTGGCGCGCAGACCACAGCCTGGATGAGCGGACGCAATATGCAGGTGACGCCGATAGACGCCCGCCAGTTTGGACGCCCCAGCTTCATCGGCAGCAACTTCATCGACCCGCAGACTTATCCGCCCACGCACGCCATCCGCGCTATTGACCCGCCCGATGCGCCGCTGGCGACTCTCTTCACGGGCGGCAGCGATGTCGTCATCAGCGACAACCTGGCTTCATCCAGCGACATTGCCGTTGGCGATTCGGTGCGCGTCAGTGGCACAGAAGAAGTCTTCACGGTGCGCGGCATCGTGTCTGTCGCCGAAGAGAGCAGCGTCACCAACTTCCTCAACGCTTTTTTCGGCTTTGCCTACTTCGACCTGGCGAACGCCCAAAGCGCTATCAACGCGGAATTCGCGCCCAACCGCATCGGCGTGCTCTTTCCTGGCGGCGTCAGCGACGAGCAGCTGGCTGCCTACAGAGTAGAAATCGAGGCCTTGGCACCGGGCGTGAGCACGACGGCGATCGCCGATTTCCTGGAACGTTACGAGGTCATATCACAATATCTTGGCGACTTTGTGGTGGTGATGGGCTTGGGCGCGCTGCTGATCGGCGGCGTCGGCATCATGAACACGATGCTGGTGCTGGTGCGGCGGCGCACATCCGAGATCGCCGCGGTCAAGACTTTCGGTTTGCAGGGACGGCAGGTGGCGGCGCTCTTCTTGACCGAGGGCTTGCTGCTGGGCGTGCTGGGCAGTCTGCTGGGCATGCTGGTGGGCATCGGCTTGAGCGTCATCGTGAACCAATATGGATCGGTCGCGCTGCGCCAGCCGCTTATCTTCAAGGTATATCCCGAAGCGCTGCTGTTCGGTTTCGTGCTGGGCATGGTCGTAACGGCGATATTCGGCGTCGCGCCTGTGTTGACTGCCGTGCGAGTCCGCCCCGGCATCATCCTGCGTCCCAACGAAAATCATCTGGTTACGCTGGGCATTTTGCAGTCGGTCTTGCTGCTGGTCTTTGTCATCATCAGCCTGGGCTTGGTCACCGGGCATATCGTGCGTCCGTCATTTGATCTGACCGCCGAGCGCATGGCGGAACGCGCCGAGAACCCGAATAGCAGCCCGGAATTCGCTCCGCCCCGCGACCGGGATTCGGCGCAGGATTTCGAAGCGGGACCGCTGCCTTCGCCGTATCTGGCGGGTGTGGTGGGCGTCAGCGCAGTATTCGTCATCTTCGCTGTGATGATCGGCGCGCTCTGGCTGATCGTCTTCATGATCGGCAAGCTGCCCAGCCTGGGTGCGGTCACAGTGCGGCTGGCGCTGCGCAACTTGTCGACCAACCGCCTGCGCACAGCCATCACCCTGTTGGCGCTCAGCGCGGGCATGATGGCGCTCAGCAGCATTGCTTTCATCGGCGAGGGCACGCGCGAGCTGCTGAACTTGCAGCTGAGCCGCAGCTTCGGCGGCAATGTGCTCGTTTTCGCTTTTCCGGGCTTGTCACAGAGCCTGGTTTCCAATGGCATCGACAATGCCTTGGCCGATGTGCCGGTCATATATCGCACCACAATCGAAAGTTATGAAGCCGAGCCGCGCGCGATCAACCAAGAGCCAATCGAAGACACCAGCCCGGTGGATGTCACGGCCTGGGACTCGGACAAACCCGATATCTACAGCGGTCAGCCGGTTGTGCGATCCGGGCGCATGCTCACGCAGGCAGACCGTGGCGCGCCGGTGCTTGTGCTGCCAGCGTCAAGCGCCGACCAGCTGGGCATTCAAGTTGGCGACCGCGTGATGCTGGATATTGCCGGCGACCGCGAACTGGAAGTAATCGGCATCACCGCTGCGGCTGACGGCTTTGGCTTTGGCGGCGAAAGTGGATTGATCCCGCCCGATGTCCTGCCAGAAAGCGCCTCGTCCACTTTCACGATGTACAGCTTCCAGATCCCTGGCGAGGCATTGAACGAGGCGCTGGCCGAGCTGTCCGCGCTGATCTTTGCGCTGGCGGTCGATGTGCAATTCATAGACGGGCTGATTGGCCGGCTCATTGACCAGTTCGCCGCTATCCCGACCATTGTGGGCATTCTTTCGCTGTTTGCGGCCGCGGTGATCATGGCGAACACGGTGGCGCTTTCGACGCTGGAACGGCGCAGGCAGATCGGCATATTAAAAGCGATCGGTCTGAAGTCGCGGCGCGTGCTTTCGGTGATGTTCATCGAGTCGAGCCTGATCGGCTTGCTCAGCGCGGTTATCGGCATCGGCTTGAGCGCGGCAGTCATCAGCAGCTTGGGCGCGTCAGGTGGAATCGTCATCCCGCTGCCCGCCGATGCGCGCCTGGTTGCGGCCGGTCTCTTGGTCGCGGCCGTATTGATTGGCTGGACAGCGACATTTCTCAGCGCGCGCGTCGCCCTAAGAGAGCGGGTGATGAATGTGCTGCGCTATGATTAAGCGAGTTGGCAGCCATTGTGATTCGCTCCAGGCTATGCTATATTGTCCCAATCATCATTCGGTTTTCATTTCTCAGCGTAAACTCGCTGCAGGAGTAAGTCTCATGGCAAAGCAATCACGAGGCGCAGCAGGACAGGGCTTGGTCGAATACGCATTGATTCTGGTGCTGGTTGCCGTAGTCGTCATCATCATTCTGCTGCTTTTGGGTCCATCAATCTCCAGCATCTTCACTGAATTTGTCGACTCCATAAACGGCACCGCTGTTGCCAGCCCGACCCCGACAGTCGCGCCCACCGCAACATCGGGCTAGTCGGCGTGCGGCAAACATTTCCGCGCAACAAGGCACCTTGATGATTCTGCAAAGCCTTTCAAACGCCATTGGCGTTAGCGGCGAAGAAGACGAAGTCCGCCAGCTGCTGATTGACGCTGTCCGCGACCGCGCCGATGATCTGCTGGTCGATGCGCTGGGCAACCTGATCGTCTTTCAGCGCGGCACAAGCCATCCCGAGCGCACGGTCATGATCGCCGCGCATATGGACGAAGTCGGCTTGATGGTCACGGCTGTCGATAGCAAAGGTTTGCTGCAATTCACCAATGTCGGCGGCATTGATGCGCGCATCTTGCCCGGCTTGCGCGTCAAGGTCGGCGCAGACCGCAAAAATGGCGTTGTCTTGTGGAAGCCCATCCACATGGGGCGCGACATGAAAACTGTCGAGATGGACAGCCTGCGCATAGATGTCGGCGGGACAGACAGCAAAGCAGCGGAACTCGGCGAGCGCATCGCATTCGACTCCGAGTTTGTAAAGCTGAGCGAAAATGTCGTGCGCGGCAAAGCGCTGGATGATCGTGTCGGCTGTTCGCTGCTGGTCGATATCCTGGCGGACGGACCTTATCCCGCAACCGTCGCGGCTGCATTCACCGTGCAAGAAGAGATCGGCCTTCGCGGCGCGACTGTGGCAGCGCGGCGCATCAATCCCGACGCGGCTATCGTGCTGGAAGGCACACCCGCATTTGATGTGCCCGACCCCATGCGCGAAGCCGACGCAGGCGACCTGCCAAAGAATCCAGCCACGCGAATGGGCGCTGGCGTCGTGCTGACCCTGGCCGACGCCAGCATGATATCCGATCCGCGCGTCATCCGTTTCTTGCGAGAGACTGCCGATGCGCAGAGCATACCCTATCAGCTGAAGACAGTCGGCGGCGGCGGCACAGACGGTGGCGCAATTCACACAGCCTGGACCGGCGTGCCTACCATGACGCTTTCCGCGCCCTGCCGCTATATCCATTCGCCCAGCGCCCTGCTGGACTTGAACGATTATGATTGCGCGCTGCGGCTCTCGCAAGCCGTGCTGCGGCGCATTGACTCGTCTACATTCCGCCGCGACTAACCGGGCAGCAGGAGCTCTTGACCGACGCTCAGCTGGTCGGGGTTGGTCAGGTTATTGAGCTCGATGATCGCATTGACATCGGCGCGGTAACGCAGCGAGATGCTTTGCAGCGTTTCGCCAGCCGAAACCACATGAATCGGCGGCCCCGAATCTGGCAGGAGCGGCTGCGGGATAGAAGTCACTGTCGGTGGCATGGTCGGCTCTGGTGAAGGCTCGGGAGTCGGCGTCCCGAACACGCAGCCCGGTATCCGCAGCAACTGCCCCACCGAAAGCACATCGACATCGTCCAGATCATTCAGCGACGCCACTTCGTCCATGGTTGTGTCCCAGACGAGCGACAAACGGAAGATGCTGTCGCCACCTTGCACTGTATGGACGCAGGGGCTGTCGGGATCGAGCTCCTCCAGCGGGACCTGCGTAGGAATGATTGTTGCAAGCGGCGTTGAATCGATTGGCGGCGCCGTTACAGCGATGACTGCCGCGCCTGTCGCCGGTATGACGGTGGGCTGCTCGACTTGGCCCGGCACCGTCTCGGGCGTGATATATGGCTGGCGCGTTTCTATGCCCGTTTCATCCTCGCTGACCGCGATAATGTCTTGCAGGCGGGTCGGAGTCGCGTCGCTGACCACCACGGCGCTGTCGACCTGCTGGAAAGTCTCTTCGGCCTGTCGATAACAGCCGGCCAACAGCAGCGCGCAAAGCAGCAAGGGGACGAGCAGTCTCGGCTTCATGCGGACAGAAACCTCTCGCATACAATTTCGCTTTTGGCATTATAGGGCAGTCGCAAAATACGCGATAGCCAGCCAGGCGCGTATTTGCCCGCTGCGCGCTTTATGCAGAGATTCTGGTCTGTCGCTGGCGAGGCTTAGTTTTTATCCGGCAGCAGCAGCCAATTCGTCTCCAGGATCGCGCCGGATTCATTGATGATGTTGGTGTCGCGCAGCGCCGCTTCGGGAATCCGTTCCAGCGCCTGGGCGCTGTCGCTGTCGCTGTCATAAGCCACGATAATCACGCGCTCGTAGGCGATTGCTTCCTGTGGGCTGAGCGGCGATATAATGCCCGCTTCGGTCATTTTCAGGCTGCCCATCGCCGGGTACTTCTCGGCGTGATCGTGCAGCAGCGCATCGGCTCGAAAGTCGCGGATGCCATAGCGCAGCGCAAACAGGTAGGGAAAGCGCACATCGCCCGGGTGCAGCGCAAGTTCACTCTGTGGATCGGCATCGCTGACCAGCAGCAGATAAGGGCGAGCTTCCGGCGCGAAGGCCGGGATCGCCTCGACGATGGTATTGATTACGCGGCTGCTGACTTCGTCTTCTGCCCGCAGAATCGCCTGCTGCTCGTATACGAAAGAGATGCCCGGCGCCAGCGTCAGCGACAGGCAAAGCAAGATCAGCGCGCTGCCGACCCGCCGATGCCGCTCGCGCAGCCAGGCCAGGATACACAAAATCAGCATGGCGCTCCCCACTGACGAAGCATAGAGCAGCCGCTCGTGAACGCGGAAAACCCAGTGCGTCGGCGCAGTGCCAGCGATATTCAAGATCGTCAGCAGCAGCCCAAAAACCGCCAGCCAGCCCGGCGTCCAGGCAGTCGCATTGGCGTTGGATCGCGGCGCAAACCACAAACAGCTGCCGAATATGCCCGCCACCCCCAGCGCCAGCAGAATCAACAGCCAAACCTGGCTCAGCGCGGCAGCAGCGCCCAGCCGACCAACAACCTCCAGCGGGCTGAACAGCAAAGACAGCGCGTCAGCGAATTGGCGCATGATGTGCTCGGGGCCAAGCGCGAGATTGGAGTTGCCGCCCGGAAAGAGAATCAGCAGCAGATAAATGTACACGCCAGCGAAAGCCACATGCAGCGCCACATCGCGCGCGATCAGCCAGGCATAACTCCGCGAAGCGCTGAATGCGCCCAATCGGCAGTCTTCAATATAGGCGATCAGCGGCTGCAGCAGAAAGAAGAAGATCGATTGTTCATAGATCATCAGCGCCGCGCCGAAGCAGGCGACATTCAGGCTGTACCAAGCCAACTGCTGCCGTCTGCCGCGCACAAACCGCAGATATGCCCACAGCGCCAACAGCGCCAGCAGCAGCGCCGCCTTGCGATGTGTGCCGGTGGCGAATCCCAGCGTGGACGGTGTCTGCAGCGGGTCGAAGACGAAGAGCAGGCTGATGCCCAGCGCCAGCCAGCGCCGCTCACCACCCTGCAGCGCATCCACCAGCAGAAAAACCGCCATGCCAACGGCGAAGTGCGCCGCCAAAGCCAGCGCATACCACAGATCATAGCGGTCGGGCACGAACGCATGCAGCGGGGCAGAAAAGAGCGCGCCCAGCAAATGCCGCTGCCAGTGCTCGCTCACCAGCCAGTTCATCCCGCCGATGAGGCCATCGAAATGATAATGGTAGTGGTAGGCGAGCACATCGCCATAATAGCCCAGCGCGAAGCCCCGGGCAGCCAGCGCGGCAAATGCGGCGCCATACGCCAGACTCAGGGCGATCCAGGGATTCCAGCCCGTCTCCAGCGCCCGCGCGAAGCGACTGGCAGCAGCCTGCATCAGCGCCGTCCGCAGCCGAAAATGCCGCTAGCCAACTTGCGGCAGCTCGGCCATGGCGCGGTCGATGGCTTCCTGCGGATAGTCATAATTGCTCAGTTGCCCGCCCAGATAAGCATCATAGGCGCTCATATCGAAATGCCCGTGCCCGCACAGATTGAACAGGATGACCCGTTCTTCGCCAGCTTCTTTGGCAGCCAGCGCCTCGCGGATCGCCCCGGCGATGCCATGCGCAGCTTCTGGCGCGGCGATGATGCCCTCGGCTTTGGCAAATGTGATAGCAGCGCCAAATGTTTCCATCTGCGGGATGGCGCGCATGTCGATGAGGTCTTGATCCCACAGCTCGCAGATGATGGACGCCATGCCGTGATAGCGCAAGCCACCGGCGTGCAGCGGCGGCGGCACGAAGCTGTGTCCCAGCGTATACATTTTGACCAAGGGCGTCATGCCGATTGTGTCGCCGAAGTCGTAGGCATATTGGCCGCGCGTCAAACTGGGGCAGGCGGCTGGCTCGATTCCCAGCAAGCGCGTCGTTTTGCCGGCTGTGAGATTCTGATGCAAGAAGGGCAGGGCGATGCCAGCGAAGTTGCTGCCGCCACCAGTGGGGCCGACCACCACATCCGGATACGCGCCGGCCAGTTCCATCTGCTGCAAGGCTTCTTGCCCGATGATTGTCTGGTGCATCAGCACATGGTTGAGCACGCTGCCCAAGGCATATTTGTATTTGCCCTCGCTGGTGGCTGCGGCTTCCACCGCCTCGCTGATGGCGATTCCCAGCGAACCGCTGCTTTCGGCATCTTGCTCGAGGATAGCGCGCCCGGCATTGGTGGCATCGCTGGGGCTGGCAGTAACGCTCGCGCCGAAGCTCTGCATGATGGCGCGCCGATACGGCTTCTGCTCGTAGCTGATGCGCACCATATAGACGATGCATTCCATATCAAAGAAGCTGCAAGCCTGCGCCAAAGCCGTGCCCCATTGCCCGGCGCCGGTCTCGGTGGTCAGCCCGCCGATGCCTTCCTGCTTGTTGTACCAGGCTTGTGCCGTGGCGGTGTTGAGCTTGTGGCTGCCCGATGGCGATACGCCTTCGTACTTGTAATAGATGTGCGCCGGCGTATCCAGCGCTTTTTCCAGCCGGCGCGCGCGCAGCAAAGGCGTAGGCCGCCACAGCTGGTAGATCTCGCGCACTTCTTCGGGGATTTCGATATAGCGGTCCTGGCTGACCTCTTGCAGGATCAGCCCCATGGGGAAGAGCGGCGCAAGGTCGTCTGGTCCCACTGGCTGATGCGTGCCTGGATGCAGCACGGGCGGCAGCGGACGCGGCAAGTCGGCCTGGATATTGTACCAGTGCGTGGGGATGGCGCTCTGGGGCAAGTCGAATCGGATCGTTTCGGACATGGTTCACCTCTTGGACAGGTCTGTCTGAGCGCATTATGCCGATAGCGCGGCTTTTTCGCAAGCGGCTGGCCGCGGGGCAATCGACCCCTCCCCCAGCCCCTCCCCGTCAGAACGGATAGGGTAGCCAAAGCCTGCTTCCTCCTGATCTGTCGGGGGGACCGGGGGGGGGGGGGGGGGTAAAGCCTCTGTAGCAAAATCTTTAACGCGGTTGGCCTGGCTGGCAGCCCGCAGGCTTGACGCTGGCGATTGCGCCGACTACACTGTCGCCCAGATGAGCCGGGTCCCTTGCGGCAGTAGATTCCGAACCGTGTCAGGGCTTAACGGCAGCAGCACTAAGGAAAACCTCTGGGTGTCTTGTGGTTTCCTGGCTCATCATCTGCGCGGCGCTGCATGTCATGCTGACCTGGCTCAGCGCAGCGTCGCCACCGTGATGACTTCATCAAACTGACGGCAATAGACGACGGCGGATTTATAGACCGTCAGGTCGTGCCCGGCCGGCAGCATATAGCTCTGGTCGCCGATATTGCCTTTGAGCCGGCCCAGGTCGAGGAAGTCTGCGCCGATCTGCGCCTGCTCGAGCGGTTGTGGATCGCGCGAAAGATAAACGCGCATATCGCCGCCGCGCGCCGACTCGAAGTTCATCAGCTGCAGGGCGCGCCGTCCGTCCGCCCATTCATAAATGGTGGCCGTGCCCGCCCCCCAGTGCAGCGCGTTCAACTGTATGAAGTCGCCGCTGACCAGCGCGCTCGCCTCGTTCTGCGCATCGCTGCCGCCGGCATCTCGGGGCGCCAGTTCTGGCTCGCTGATGGCAATCCGCGCCATCGCCAGCGCTTTGGCGGGGTCTTTTGCATGTTCAGCCAGCAGCTCTTCGCGTTGGTCGCGGGGCAGCGCCAGGTATTTTTCCTGCAGGTCCATCTCCAGGCCCGGGAAGCCGCCACGCAGAGACGGCGGCTGCAAGCTGTGTCGCCAGGCGGGGAAGCTCCAGACCGCTACCGCAATAGCAGCCACCAGCGTCAGCAGAATCAGGCGCAGTCGCAAATCCATAAGGGCGGTGTCCATCCCCGTACCAGAAGGATTATGATTGTGGCAGAGTCGCGTTCAAGAGGCAAGCTGACTGTCACCCCGAAAAGTCGGGGGAAGCAAACGATTAGCAGAAGTAAATGCGGCAACAGGCAGGAACGTCGTACGGGCAGCTGCCATCGTGCAATCGCGCCTGTTTTCTGCTAGGATGAGCGGTATGAAAAACTCAGCGCAGCCCTTCACCAATCGCCGCTATCTGGACGCCATTGCCGACCATATTGTCGTTTTTGATGGCGCGATGGGCACCAGCATCCAGCAGAACGACCTGTCACCAGACGACTTCGGCGGCGAAGCCTATCAGGATTGCATCGACTACCTGGTCATCACACGTCCCGATATCATCCGCGCCATTCACGATTCGTTTTTGCAGGCTGGCGCAGAGGCAATCGTTACCAACACTTTTCGCGCCAACCGCCGCACGCTGGACGAACATGGGCTGGGCGCGCGCACGCTGGAGATCAACCGCGCCGCAGCCGGGATCGCCCGGGCAGCTTGTGATGCCGCCGAGGCAGAAACGGGCCTCCCGCGCTTTGTCGCTGGCAGCCTGGGTCCCAGCGGCATGCTGCCTTCTGGCGACGACCCCGACCTCAGCGACATCACATTTGACGAGCTCGCCGAGCTGTTCGCGGAGCAGGCGCAAGGGCTGATTGAAGGCGGCGCGGACTTGCTGCTGCTGGAAACCAGCCAGGACATCCTCGAGCTCAAAGCGGCGATTCATGGCATCAACTGCCGCTTCGAAAAACTGGGGGTGCGCATCCCCCTGCAAGCGCAGATCACCCTGGATGTCAGTGGACGCATGCTCTTTGGCACCGATATCGCCGGCGCGCTGGCCACCTTGCAGCCGCTGCCGATTGATGTGCTGGGCATGAATTGCTCGACCGGACCGGAATATATGCGCCAGCCCATCCAATATTTGCTGGAACGCTCGCCATTCCCGATCAGCGCGGTGCCCAATGCCGGCTTGCCCATCAATGTCGATGGCGAGGCGGTGTACCCCATGCAGCCAGAGCCTTTCGCCGAGATGGTGAGCGAATTTGCGCGCTGGGGCGTGAATGTGGTGGGTGGATGCTGCGGCACGACGCCCGAACACATCGCCAGGCTCTTCCAGGCTGTGCACGGTTGTTCCTACGCCGATGCGCTGGCAGGGCAGAACGATCGCCGCGCGCCGACATCCAGGCAAACCCTGCGCGATCCACAAGCCTCCAGCGGCATGACCGCCACGCGCATGCTGCAAGATCCAGGTCCCACCTTGATCGGCGAGCGCGTCAACAGCCAAGGCAGCCGCAAGGTCAAACGCCTGCTGCTGGCGGACGATTATGACAGCATCGTGCAGATTGCCGTCGGGCAGGTCAATGGCGGCGCGCACATGCTTGATGTCTGCGTCGCCCTGACCGAGCGCGATGACGAGCTGGCGCAGATGCAGCGAGTCGTCAAGAAGCTGTCCATGGCGGTGGAAGCGCCGCTGATTATCGATACCACCGAAGCCGATGTCGCCGAAGCGGCACTGGCGCTGTATCCCGGGCGCGGCATCATCAATGGCAACAACCTGGAAAATGGGCGCGAGCGCATCGACAGCATCCTGCCAATCGCCCGCAAACATGGCGCGGCTGTCTTGTCCATGACCATCGATGAAGACGGCATGGCGCACACCCGGGGGCACAAATTCGCCATCGCCCGGCGCATCTGCGCAATCGCCAGGGACGACTATGGCCTGCAGCCCGAAGACCTCATCTTCGACACATTGACCTTCCCGCTGACGACGGGGCAAGAAGAACTGCGCAATGACGCCGTTGAGACTCTGGAGGGCATACGCCTGATCAAGCAGCGCATCCCCGGCGTGATGACGGCGCTGGGCATATCCAATGTCAGCTTTGGGGTCGGGGCGGCGGCGCGCGGCGTGCTCAACAGCGTCTTCTTGTATCACGCGGTCAAAGCGGGCTTGGATATGGCGATCGTCAACCCCGCGCATATCACGCCCTATGCCGAGATCCCCGCCGACCAGCGCCAGATCGCCGAAGACTTGATCTTCAACAGCGATGCCGATGCCCTGCCGCGTTTCATCCAATACTTCGAAGACAACGAGGTGCAGCTGGCGGGCGCGGAAATCATCGACCCCACCGCCGACATGACCAGCGAAGAAGCCCTGCATTGGCAGATCGCGCATCGTAAGAAAGAGGGTGTAGAAGCGCTCATCGACGACATCTTGACGCGCATGGATGCGGTCAACGCGCTGAATACGGTGCTGCTGCCAGCCATGAAAGAAGTCGGCGACAAGTTCGGCGCGGGCGAGCTGATTCTGCCCTTCGTGCTGCAATCGGCCGAGGTGATGAAAAAGTCGGTCGCTTACCTCGAAGGATTCATGGAGGTGGTCGAGGGTGCCAGCAAGGGCATCGTCGTGCTGGCGACGGTCTACGGCGATGTGCACGATATCGGCAAGAACCTGGTCAAAACCATCCTCAGCAACAACGGCTACACCGTGCACGACCTGGGCAAGCAGGTGCCTGCCAACACCATCATCGAAAAAGCGCTGGAATACGGCGCGGATGCCATCGGCTTGTCGGCGCTGCTGGTGAGCACTTCGCGGCAGATGCCCCTCATCGTCAACGAATTGGCGCGGCGCGGGCTGCATATACCGGTTCTGGTGGGCGGGGCCGCCATCAACCGGCGTTTTGGCTCGCGCATCCTGTTCCTCGATGACGGCGGCGATCCGTACGAAGCCGGCGTTTTTTATTGCCGCGATGCTTTTGAAGGGCTGTCGGTGGTCGACCAACTGCTGGATGCCGCGCGCCGCGACCAATTCCTGGACGAGGTCTTCAGCCAAGCCTACGCCGAAGTGAATCGCGCGCCCCGCCGCCGTCGCGCCAGCCGCAGTGGCAGCCACAAAACAGTCGCCCCGGCCGCGCAGATCCCCGCGCCGCCATTTTGGGGCGCCCGCGTCGTGCATGAAATGCCGCTGCCTATCGTCTTGCAGCATTTGCACAAGCCCGAGCTGTATCGCTTGTCCTGGGGCGCAAAGAACAAACAGGGCGCGGAATGGCAGCAGCTGCAAGCCGAATTCGAAGCGCGATTGGGGCGCATGTCGCGCGATGCCCAGCGCCGCCGCACGCTGCAGCCGCAAGCGGTTTATGCCTTTTTGCCCGCCAACAGCGCCGGCGACGACCTCATAATCTGGGATGCCGCCCTATTTGAAGCCAACGGCGATTTGCAAGAAGCGACTCGTTTTCGCTTTCCAAGGCAGCCCGCCGGCGAGTTCCTGTGCATCAGCGACTACTTCGCGCCTGTCGATGGCGGCAGAGTCGATGTGGCCGCCTTGCAAGCGGTGACCGTGGGCGAGGCAGCCACGCGCGAATTTGACCGTATGCAAGCGGCTGACGAATACAGCGAAGCCTACTTTTTCCATGGGCTGGCTGTGCAGGCGGCCGAAGCCACCGCCAACTACCTGACGCGGCTCGTGCAAGGGCAGCTGGGCATCGCGGCCGGGCAAGGCAAACGCTACAGCTGGGGTTATCCCGCTTGTCCCGAACTGCGCGACCACGAGATCGTGCTGCGCCTGCTGCCGCAGCTGGAAACAGAACTGGGCATGGGACTGACCGAGAGCTGGCAGTGGCTGCCCGAGCAAAGCACCGCCGCCCTCTTCACGCATCATCCCGCTGCGAAGTATTACAGCGTCGGCAACATCGACCGCGCCGCGCAGGTGTTGGGGTGATTCAGTAGCATACAGCGCAAGCACTTGAACGCAATCTGCAAGCGTTTCATAAGAATCACTGCGAAACCACTATTTTACTTGACATTCCCTTGCACGGTGCCATAATGGTCAATGTAAACGAGTTCACACGGGGGTTTGAGTTATGGCGAACTATCCCTATGCCAAAATGCCGGCAAAGCTGGCTAGCTTCTTTCACAAGATCCAGCAGGATGTTGGCGTTCCAGACAAAGTTTCCAGCAAGTGGCTAAAGTCCATTGGATTCACGTCGTCAAACGACGTTTCCATGATTGGCGTGCTGCGTTTCATTGGCTTCGTAGACTCGTCGAAAGTGCCAACTGAAGATTGGCAGTCATATCGCGATCGTGACAAAGCGCCACGGGTCCTGGCGAAAAGTATACGTCGCGGCTACAACGAGTTATTTGAGCATTACGAAGATGCGCACTCACGCAGCGATGACGAGCTTGGTAACTTCTTCCGGGCGAATTCCACGCTGGGTGACAAAGCCACTTCGCTAATGGTCAAAACGTTTACCGCCCTCTGCTCCTTGAGTCATTTCGGCGGTATGTCAGCAAACGGAGTGCAAATGCCGCAGAATGGCAATTCAAAACTGGTGCCGCTGGGAGAATCGCTTACACCGGAATCAATCGAGCCAGAGCCCACCTTGCCGGCGCTTCACCTTGATGTGCAGATTCACATATCGGCTGATGCATCTCCGGAGCAGATTGACCACATCTTTGAAAGCATGGCCAAGCATCTCTATAGCAAGGGTGCCGAGCAGATTGCATGAGGAATCTCGGCAAGAGAGTTTCCAGTTTTGTTGGGTTAATCCGGCGGGATGAAGATCACGACAGTCAACCACCATCCGAGGGATCAACACCAAAGACTGCCTGGGTGGTGGACACCGATCTGCTTGAGGACATGGGGCGTCCTTACTTGCTAAAGGTTGCAAATCAAGTCAACGGCACATTTGAACACGGCTGGTACGACGCATGCGCCGTGATGATCCGTCGATTGATAGAAACACTCATAATTGAGGCATACTTGGCAAAGGGGATTGAGGACAAAATCAAGAAAACAGACGGTGACTTCTTTGCGCTTCGAAAACTGATTGACCTAGCTTGCAGCGGCGAAGACCTGACGCTAAGCAGGGATACAAAGATTATTTTGCGCCGCCTCAAAAAACTTGGCGACCGCTCCGCGCACAATCGAACCTTTGTTGCAAAGCGACGCTATGTCGAGAGCCTGTTTGATGATCTATACCTTGATATGCAAACGCTCATTTTGGAATTCGTCAACGAAGTAAACTCAAATGGATAAAGCCCCATGACCCACACCATCACTCGCATCGGCTTTGCATCGACAGTCAAAATCGCCGCGGTCGTCTCGGCATTGGCGGCGGCGCTGCCTGTGGGGCTGCTGTTGCTGCTCAACAACCTGTTCCAATTCTGGGATGTCTTTGTGCCGCCCGATGTGCTCGCTCCCTTGCTCGCGCAGATGGCTTTGCTGGGCGCAGTCGCCGGCGGCATCTCCACCGCGCTCACGGTCGTCATCTACAACCTCTGCGCGCCCGTCTTCGGCGGCGTCACGCTGCACCTGAAAGCCCAGCATCCGCCGCGCAAACAGAAGGGCGATGTCGATATCGTCTAGCTGCGTCGCAATCTCTTGACATTTGCTCGCGGATTGCTAAAACTATGCGCCAAAGCGACCCGCAAGAAGTGAGGTAGATCATGAGCACCGCCCTGCGTCAGGAATACGATGAACGCGGCTATGTAATCGTCCGCAACGCCATTGATGCCGGTCTCGCGCAAGAAACCGCCGAGCATGTGCACTGGCTCGCCAAGCGCCACCCCGATATCCGCCCCGAGAAGTTTGGCCACGACATGCTGGTGAGCGACCCATTCATGCACCGGCTCGTCAGCGATGATCGGCTGGTGGATATCGTCGAGCAATTTCTGGGTCCCAATATCGCCATGTGGGCGGCGCACTATATCGCCAAACCACCGCGACACGGGCAACGGGTGCTGTGGCATCAGGATGGCAGCTATTGGCCCCTGGAGCCCATGGAAGTCACTACCATTTGGCTGGCCGCCACTGAATCCACGCGCGAAAATGGCTGCCTGCGCGTCTTGCCGGGCACGCACAACAACCGCCTGCTATCGCGCAGCGAAATGCAGGATGTCCCCGATGGCAAAAATGTGCTCGCCTCTGGCATTCACCCTTCGCAAATCGACGACTCGCATGTTGTCGACCTGGAACTGCAGCCGGGCGATGTCTCGGTGCACAACCCGCGCATCATCCACTGCTCAGAGCCAAACGAGTCGGAAAAGTGGCGCATCGGCTTGACGCTGCGTTACATCCCCACCTCGACCCGCGTCCTGCGCGGAAGCGACCGCGCTATCCTGGTGCGGGGCGCGCCCGACAGCGGCAACGACAACCAATATGCCGACCGCCCGATATTTGACGCGGAAACGCACATGCCCTTCCAAGGCAAAGAGGACTGGATGCCCACCTAGGCAAACCAGAGCGCCATGCCGCGACCAAACATCCTCTACATCCATTCGCACGACACCGGGCGCTACATCAGCCCCTATGGCCACGCCGTGCCCACGCCCAACTTGCAAAGTCTGGCGGAAGCTGGCGTCCTCTTCAGACGCGCCTACTGCGCTGCGCCCACCTGCTCGCCCAGCCGCGCCGCTTTGCTCACCGGGCAATCGCCGCACAGCGCTGGCATGTTGGGCTTGGCGAATCGCGGCTTTCAGCTAGGCGACTTCCGCCAGCACATCATCCATACGCTCAAGGGCGCGGGCTACACCTCGGCGCTGGCCGGCATCCAGCATATCAATCCCGCCGCCCGTCCCAAGGCCGCGTCTGAAGTCGGCTATGATCATGTGCTGACGGACAAGCATGCCCAAGCCCACACCGCCGCGGTGGACTTCCTGCGCGACGCGCCAGAGACGCCCTTTTGGCTGACTGTCGGTTTCTTCGAAACGCACCGCGAGTTCCCGCTGGAACACGATGTCGAGCCGGCTTATGTGCTGCCGCCGTCGCCATTGCCTGATACGCCGGCTGGACGCCAGGATATGGCCAACTTCATCGCCATGGCGCAGATCCTCGATGACAAGATCGGGCAGGTGCTGCGCGCGCTGGACGAAAGCGGGCTGCGCGACAATACCCTGGTCATCTATACGACCGACCACGGGCTGGCCTTCCCCGGCATGAAGTGCAATTTGACCGACCACGGCATCGGCGTATCGCTGATTATGCAAGGGGCGGGGCTCTTCGCCGGCGGACGCGTCATCGACGCCATGATCAGCCATATCGACCTCTTCCCGACCGTCTGCGACCTGCTGGACATTGACGCGCCTGCCTGGCTGCAAGGCTATTCCATGCTGCCGCTGCTGCGTGGCGAGACCGACTCGATCCGCGCTGAGCTCTTCGCCGAAGTCAGCTATCATGCCGCTTATGAACCCAAACGGGCTGTGCGCACAAACCGCTACAAATATATCCGCCGCTATGACGACCGCCAGGTGCCTGTGCTGAGCAATATCGATGACGGCTTTGCCAAGAGCGAGCTGGTCGCCAATGGATTTGCCGAGCGCGCGCCGGCACCCGAACAGCTCTATGACACGCTGCTGGATCCGGTCGAACGACATAATCTCATTGATGACGCGGCGTATGCGGATGTGCTAGCGGACCTGCGCGCCCGACTCGACCGCTGGATGCGCGACACGGACGACCCGCTGCTGCGAGGACATGTGCCCGCGCCGCCCGGCACGCAGCTCAATGACCCGAACGGGCAGTCCCCGCGCGGTGAATTGAAGATGATGTAGAGTGAATCCTCCCCCCGACCCGACGGGGGGACTGTGGGGGGTCATGCCCAATCGTTTGCAGCAGCAGATCGAGTATTACCGCGCCCGCGCGCCCGAATATGATGAGTGGTTCTATCGCACCGGGCGCTATGACCGCGGGCCTGCGCACACAAAGCAATGGCAGCGGGAAGTGGAGATTGTGCGCGGCCAGTTGCACAGTGGGCTGCGCTGCGAGCATATCCTGGAGTTCGCGCCGGGCACGGGCATCTGGACGCAGGAACTGGCGCAGCTGGGCGGACGAGTCACCGCGCTGGACGCATCGCCGGAGATGATCGCCATCAACCGCGCCAAACTGGCTGCCGGCCATGTCGAATATGAGTTGTGCGATTTGTTCCAGTGGCAGCCGCAGCGCCAGTACGACATGGTGTTCTTTGGCTTTTGGCTGTCGCATGTGCCGGCCGACAAGCTGTCGCGATTCTTGCAGGCGGTGCAGGCCGCGCTGCGACCGGGCGGACGCTTGTTCATAGTGGATTCGCGCGAGCCAGACTTGTCCAATCCGCGCACGGGCACACAATCGCTGGGCGAAGACCGGCAGCAGCGCCAGCTTAAAGACGGGCGACAATACGAAATCGTCAAGATTTATTACGAGCCGCAAGCGCTGACGGCGACTCTGCGCGAGCACGGATTCGACATACAGGTGCAAGCCACCGACAGCTTCTTTCTATATGCCGATGGGCTGCGTTCCGCCTAGCGCCGCTTGATACAGCTCGCTCACCTGCTCGGCGACCGCCCGCCAGGTCTGTGTCTGCGCGTATCGCCTGCCCGCCGCGCCCAGTTTCGCCGCATAATCCGCATCGCCCAGCAAGCGGATCAACGCCCGCGGCAGCTCGTCCGCTACATTGGCTTGCGAGACGACCAAGCCGGTTTCGCCGTCAATGATGGCATCCGCCACGCCGCAGTTGTCCGTGCCGACCACCGCCGTGCCCGCCGCGCCAGCTTCCAGCAACACCAGCCCAAAGCCTTCGAAGAACATGCCAACGTTCATGGCCGGCAGCGCCACTACATCAGCCGCCGCCAGCCAGCCGCGCATGATCGCCTCGTCAACGAAGCCTGCTATTTTCACGGCGTCGCCCAAACCCAGTTCAGCTATGCGCCGCCGCACCAGCCGCGTGTAATCGCTGCTTTCGCCAGGATCGCCCAGGATCACGCATTGCGCCTCTGGCAGCGATTCCCGCACCACCGCCATCGCCTCGACCAGTTGCAGCGTACCTTTGCGCGGCTTGATCCCGCCGGCGGTCAGCACTGTTGGCGCTCGTTTGTCGATTTCTGGTGCGGCGCTTGCAAATCGCGTGGCATCCACGCCATTGTTGATGACGGCTGTTGTGACGCCGGGCATCAATTCTTCCGCCACTTTTGCCGTATGCCGGCTGACGCAAATCAACTGCGCTCGCTGCAGGGCGCGCCGATACAGCGCTCCCACGGGAAAACGGCGCATGCGCGGCAGATTGATATAGCTGCCATGGGCGGTGATGAAGAGCGGACGCTCTCCCGCCAGCGCGGCCGCCAAAATCGCATAGGGTTCGGCTGTCGCGTGGATGATGTCGCAGTCGCGGAATATCGTCCGCAAGCGCGGCAGCAAGCGCAAAGAACGAGCCAGGCTGCGGCTGTCGGGTGGAGTCAGGGTCGGCAGCAGAGTCCGCGTTTTGATGTCGGTGGGCGGGCTGTTGCGGGCGCTGACGACGACTGTCTGAATATCCAGCGCCTGCAAGCGCTCGACCAGGTTGGAACTGTAAGTCGCCCAGCCGTTCGCGCGGTTCAGCTCGGCAGTCAACAGCCCAATGCGCATTGGCGGGGATCAGGCGTCGCTGGTTTCGACGGAGCTTTGGCTGCTTTGGGAGCGCGCACGCCAAGCCAGCACAGCGGCAGAATCGGTCGCCGCGACTTCGCCTGCATGCTCTTCGCGCGTGCCGATGCGCATGACCGCCAGCAGCAGAAAAATGTTCAGCGCGATAATCACTGCCATCACCGCGATTGCCATAGTTGCGCTCCTGTCGTTGCTTCGCGTCGGCATTATGGTCGCTATCCGCCACGATTGCCAGCCTGTTTTAGCCTGTCGGCGTCAGCCTGCTCCCGCGCAAATGGGAGTGGCGAACTTGCTGGATATGGACCCCCCTCGGTCCCCCCGACAGGTCAGGGGGAGGCAAGCATTGGCTACCCTCTCCGTCCCGACGGGGAGGGGTTGGGGGTGGGGTTAGAAAGAGAACCATCCACCGATTTAGACACTTCCAGCGCAAATTGGCAACTTGCGCTTTGCCTGCAATTTGTGCTAATGTGCTGCGATTAAGCGCCTCTGGACTTCATTATGCCTCTCAGCCCCGCCCGTCCTCACCCGGTCATCCGCGATCTCATGACGGTGTCGTTTTCGCCCGCAGCCGATGCGCGCGGCCGTTTCATGGAAACCTTTCGCAGCGAGTGGTTCCCGCAGGTCAGCTGGGCGCGCATGCAGAGCAACCGCAGCGACAGCCAAGCCGGCGTCCTGCGCGGATTGCATTATCACTTCAAACAAGTCGATTACTGGTGCGTGACCAGCGGGCGCATCCGCGTCGGGCTTTTTGACCTGCGCCGAAATTCGCCGAGCTTCGGGAAGTCCGCGACTATTGACATAGACGGCGCTGACCCCGTGGGCGTCTTCATTCCCGAAGGCGTGGCGCACGGATTCGCCGCGCTCAGCGAATGCACGCTGCTTTACATCGTCAACAACTATTATGATGGCGCGGACGAATTTGGCGTCGCCTGGGACGACCCGCAAGCCAATATCGACTGGGGTTTAACCAGCCCGCAGCTCTCGGCGCGCGATAAGGCGAATCCGCGCCTGGCTGATATCCCGGTCGAGCAACTGCCTATGCACGACCCGCAGTCCCCGCGCTAAGACAGGGGCAGGCTTTGGCTACCCTCGCCTGTTTGGTATTTTCCGCCATTTTTATATCCTCGATTCCCCCGGTCGCCGTGGCTGACTCTTTGTGTTCTGCGCTCGATTCCCAACTCAGGCCGATTCGGCGCATGGCAAGTTGCTCCCGCGCCAGTATCGCAGATGCGGCCCGCAGCCGTGCTACACTATGGCCATGGCGCATTATCGCAGGATCGACCGCAGCAGAAAGCGGCCCTTCTTCAGTCAGCGGCGGCGCGGCTTGTCGGGGGTTCCGCTTGCGCTCTTCGCCGGGACGATTTTGGGCATCTGCGTCACGCTGCTGGCGCTCACTTTCTTCTACTACGACGAGATGCAGGGCGCGGCGCTGTCCTTGCTGGGCTGGGCACCGACGCCGACGCGCTTCCCCAGCCAGCATGCCGAGCAGGGCATCGCGCTTTACAACCAAGGCGATATTGAACTTGCGCTGGCAGACTTTGAGCTGGCGGTCGCGCAGCGCCCCAACGATGTGGCTTATCTGTATGAATATGGGCGTGTGCTCATCGAAGCCGACCAATACGAATTGGCGCGCGAACTGGGCGACCGGGCGATTGCCGCCGATCCAGACGATCCGCGTGGTTATGCCTTGAAGGCGCGCTCCTTGATATGGTCCGACCCCGGCAGCGCGATCCCGGTGGCGGTCTCGGGCTTGGAGCGCGATGCCAGCTTTGCGCCTTTGCATGCCGCGCTGGCTGTCGCCTACACAAATATCGGGCGTTATGCAGAAGGTTATCAACGCGGTCTGCACGCTACCCAGCTCGATCCGCTCGATCCATTCGCTCACCGCGCTTTTTCTATCCCGCTCATCTACACCGGGCGCAGCAGCGAAGCCATCGCCGCGCTGGAACAGGCTGTGGCCATCAATCCCAACCACACCGCGCCCTATTTTGAACTGGCGGGACAGTACCGCAAGCAGAATTATCAAGAGATGGCGGTGGGCATCTACCGGCGCATCCTGGAGCTGGAGCCAGACAACGCCAAAGCCTACCTGCGCATCTGCCAAACCTATGCCGAAGTTGGCGAATTCCTGGAAGGCAGCCGCTATTGCGAAATCGCCACCGAAATTGACGCGACTTATGCGCCAGCCTGGCAGTATCTGGGGCAGCTGCAATACAACCGCCGCAACTATGAAAGCGCGCTGGACTCGCTGGAGCGCTGCGTCGAGCTGGGGTCAATCGCAGTGGAATGCTATTACATTCGCGGGCTGGCCTATTATTTTCTGGATCAGTGCGATACGGCTTGGCGAGTGCTGCAAGAGGCGCTGCAATATACGCGCCAACCCAGCATCATCGCCATCATCAACGAAGGCTTGGGCGGCATCCGCGCCAATTGCCCGGGCTATGAAAATGTGCGCTTGCCGACCGCCATTCCGCCGACACCTGTCCCGCCCACGCCCATCGGAGGCATCTAGGGCATGCAGATCAAGCGTGACTACACGCAGCCCTTCTTCCGCCAGCCCAAACGTCGCCGCACCCGCAACCTGCTTTTTATCGCCGTGCTGTTGGCGCTGCTGATTTTGGCATTCGTCTGGCAGTGGGATCTGCTCGCCGCCACCGTCGCCAGCCTGGGCGCGCCGCCGCCCACGCCCACGCCACGACCCAACCAACGCGCCGCACGTGCCACGCAGTTGATCATCGAAAACGACTTGCTCGCCGCCGAAGCCGAGCTGGCCAGGGCTGTCGCCGAGCGACCGCGCAGCATCGCTTTTCTCTATGCGCATGGCAGCCTGCTGATCGAGCTGGAGCGCTATGCAGAAGCGCTGGAACTGGGCGCGGCCATCACCGATCTGGATGCCCGCGATGAGCGAGGATTCGCCTTGCAAGCCGCCGCATTGACCTGGCAGGGACAGCCCGCCCTGGCTATCCCGATCGCTTTGTCGGGCTTGGAGCTCAACCCGCGCTATACGCCGCTGCATGCTGCGTTGACCCGCGCCTATGTCGATACCGATCGCTGGACAGAAGCGTTGGAGACGGGCGAACGCGGCTTGTCGGTCAATCCTGACGATGCCGATCTCATCCGCGCCTATGCCTATGCCTTGCAGTCGGTGGGCTCGTACAACGAGGCCATCAACTACTTGCAGCGCGCCATTGAACTGCGCCCGACTTACCTGCCGACGCATTTCGAGCTGGCTGGCTTGTTTCTGGCGCGCGATGAAAACAGCAGCGCAATCGACCTCTACAACCGCGTTTTGTCCATCGACCCGCGCAACGCCCGCGGCATGCTGCGCTTGTGCCTGGCTTATCGCAAAGTGGGCGAATTCGCGCGCGCCCTGGGCTTCTGCAAAGACTCGGTGGAAAACAACCCCAGCGACCCAGCCGCCCAATTCCAACTGGGGCTGCTGCATTATCGAGAACGCCAGTTCAACGAGTCGCGCGCGGCTTTCCAGCAATGCCTGACGCACGATGACGGCATTTACGACCTGTCCTGCCGCTACCGACTGGGCTTGTCGCATTATTACACCGGCGATTGCACGCGCGGCTGGTCGCTGCTGCGCGAGTCGCTGGCGCTGGCGCAGGCGAACGGAGACGAAGCGACCACGCGCAATGTGCTGCAGGGGCTGGCGGCAATCGAAAGCGACCCCGCCTGCGTGGACGATGCAGCCGCGCCGGTCGATCTGGGCGAGTGAGCGGGGCATTCCCTGTGGCATAATACGCCGCAGCCGCCGAGCGAAACGAGGGCGCAGACAATCGCATGAGCGCTGTTCGCGATTATCTAACCCAAATTCAAGAGAAATACCGAACCGATGTCGCGGGCGAACACGCCTACCGTCCCGCATTGCAAGAACTCCTGCAATCGGCTGACACAGGCTTAAGCGCCGTCAACGACCCCGCGCGCACAGAAATCGGTATGCCCGACTTCGTCGTCTTGCGGCAGCCGGGCAATGTGCCCATCGGCATCGTCGAAGCCAAAGACATCGGCAATCAATTGAGCCGCACTGAAAAAACAGAACAAATCAAGCGCTACCTGGCGCACGGCAATCTGATTCTGACCAACTACCTCGAATTCCGCTGGTATGTGAACGGCGAGAAGATCCAAACTGTCCGCATAGCCAGAGTGAAGAACGGCAAGATAATCCGCATCTCCAAAGCCTATGGCGACTTGACCGAACTGCTGCAACGCTTCGCCCGGCAAACGACCCAGTCGGTCAACAGCGCCCGCGAATTGGCCGATCGGCTCGCTCGCAGCGCCCACTTCATCGCGCACTTCATTGAAAAAGATCTCAAGAGCGGAGCGCCCAGCGCAAACCTGAAAAATCAATTGGCCGCTTTCCAGAAGACCCTGTTGCCCGACCTCGACATCCCCAGTTTCGCCGATATGTACGCCCAAACGCTGGCTTATGGGCTGTTCGCCTCGCGCGTGAATTATCCCGGCGATCCCGCAGAATTCAGCCTGCGCGGAGCCGCCGACGACATTCCCCGCACCAACCCTTTCCTGCGCGACCTCTTTTATCACAGCCGCTTCGACATGGGCAGACGCCTCACCTGGATGGCGGAGAGCCTGGTCGAGATTTTGCGCCACACCGATATGGACAGCATCCTCGCCCACTTCGGCCAGCGCACGGGGCAAACCGACCCGGTCGTGCACTTCTACGAGAGCTTCCTCAGCGCCTATAACCCGAGCCTGCGAGAAACGCGCGGCGTCTATTACACGCCCGAGCCAGTCGTGAAATACATCGTGCGCAGCGTCGACCACATCTTGAAAACGCGCTTCGACCGACCGCGCGGATTAGCCGACGAGAACGCGCTCATTCTCGACCCAGCCGCCGGAACGGGAACATTCCTCTATTTTGTCATCGAGCAAATAAAAGAGGCCTTCGCCGGGCAGCAGGGCTTGTGGAAGAGCTATGTCGAAGAGCGCCTGCTGCCGCGCATATTCGGCTTCGAGCTGCTGATGGCACCCTACACTGTCGCCCACATGAACCTGAGCTTGCAGCTGAAAGAAGCCGGCTACGAGTTCAAGGAAGGCGAGCGGCTGGGCATCTATCTGACGAACTCGCTGGAAGAAGCGAAAGAAGCGCCCGAACTGCCATTTGCCAATTTCATCGCCGACGAAGCGAATCAAGCGGCCGCCATCAAGCGCGACAAGCCGATTATGGTCGTGCTCGGCAATCCGCCTTATTCCTACAATTCGCAAAACAAGGGTGAATGGATTTCAGATCTCGTTCGTGACTACTACTTTGTTGACGGTAAACCATTGGGCGAACGAAATCCAAAAGGCTTGCAAGATGACTATGTGAAGTTTATACGCTTTGGACAGTGGCGGATTGAGCAAACGGGCGAGGGAGTACTTGCGTTCATTTCAAATAACGGATATTTGGATAATTTGACGTTTAGAGGTATGCGAAATTCGCTGATGAATTCTTTCAGCGAAATATTCATAGTTAATTTACATGGCGACACGCGCAAATCCGACGCATCTCTAGACGGTATTAGAGATGAGAATGTATTTGACATTTTGCAAGGAGTCTCAATTGTTTTTCTCATCAGGTCAGGCAAAACAACCAGCTTAGCTAGAATCCATTATCACGATGTACGGGGAACACGCGAAAAAAAATACAAAGTCCTCGCCCAGTCCAATTTTGAGGAAGCTGAATGGGAGTTGCTTTCACCTCAACCGCCGTACTTTATGTTCAAGCCTATGCAAACTATTCGATTGGCAGAATACAGTAAGTTGACTCCTGTGATTGAGTGTTTCAAAGACTATAGCATGGGAATCACCATTCAAAATAGTTTGATTAACTTTACGCCAGCTGCCGACGACGCGCTTAGCTACCGACTGTTTGATACAAGGTACATCAATTACGAAATTAGTGAAATCGAACGCCCCCGCTATGCCATTATGCGCCATTTGTATGGAGTCGAAAACTTGGCTCTAGTTACATTGAGGAGACCTCGAATCTCTCGATTTGGCAATTTCTGGGTGACCGACGATCTTACCGACAAGTCGGTGATCTCTTCCAAAGACAACGCTTATGTCTTCCCACTCTATTTGTATAAACCACCTCAAGACATCAAGGCGGCTACTGAGGCTGACAAAGTAGACGAAGCAGATGAAGCAGACGAAGTCAAAGACAAAGATGATCAGCGCGGCAGAAACAAACAAGTCCGAATGATGGATGCAGAAGAGACAGATTATTTCGAGTTTGACGAATCGGGCCGCCGACCCAACCTATCCAAATCCTTCGTCGCCGAACTGGAAGCCAAGCTCGGCCTGCCATTCCAAACCGAGGGCAGCGCTTTTGCCAATGGCGACTCCCCCGACTGGTTCGGTCCCGAAGATGTCTTCTATTACGCCTACGCTGTCTTCCACAGCCCGAGCTACCGCCAGCGCTATGCCGAGTTTCTCAAGATCGACTTTCCCCGCCTGCCGCTGACATCGGATATGGACTTGTTTGCTGCGCTGGTCAAACTCGGCGCGGAGCTGGTGGGCTTGCACCTGATGAAATCGTCCAAGCTGGAAGAATTCATGACGAAATTCGATGTGGATGGCGATGACGAAGTGGCTCGCGGTTACCCCAAATACAACGAAGCCAAGCAGCGTGTCCACATCAACAAGACGCAGTACTTCGGCGGCGTATCGTCAGCGCTATGGGATTTCCACATCGGCGGCTATCAAGTCTTGCATAAGTGGCTGAAAGATCGGCGCGGACGCAAATTGGCCTACGATGACCTGATGCACTATCAGAAAATCGTGGTCGCGTTATCGGAGACGAAACGGATCATGAGCGAAATCGACCAGGCCATCCCGGGCTTTCCCCTCAAGTAGCCAAGCTCCGCCAAGCCTCGCCGATGCGCAAAAAACCTTCTTCGATCAAAGCGGGCGGATGCAAGCCAAAGTTCAGCCGCAGCGCATATTTGTGTCCGCCACGCGTCGAAAACTGATCGCCCGGCGCAAAAGCTGCTCCTTTTTCCAGCGCCGCGCCCAGCATGTCGGCCGCGCTGGGACCGCCCGCCGGCAGCTCCACCCACAGATACAAGCCTCCCTGCGGAGAAAACCAGCTCGCCCCAGCCGGAAAATGCCGCTGGGCAGCCGCCAAGGCCGCGCCGCGCCGTCGCCGCAGCTCCAGCCGGTTGCGCTCCAGCTGCTTGCCCAGCACACCCCGCTCCAGCAGCAGGTGGATAGCGCGCTGGCTCAAGCCCGATGTCGAGATATCGGCTGCTTGTTTGACGCGCACCAGCCGCTCCTGCCATGCGCCGTCCGCCACCAGATAGCCGATGCGCACGCCCGGCAGCAGCACCTTGGTGAAGGCGTTGGTATGAATGACCGTGCCGCTTTCGTCCAGCGCTTTCAACGGGGGCAGCGCCTCGCCATCAAAGCGGAATTCGCGGTAGACCTCGTCTTCCAGGACGGGGATGCGCATTTCAGCCGCGAGTCGCGCCAGTTGTCGGCGGCGATGCAGGGGCATCAGGTGTCCGGTCGGGTTTTGATAGCTGGGCATGACATAGATGAGGCGGGGCTGCAGGTCGCGGCAAGCCTGCTCCAGCGCGTCGATGCGGATGCCCTGGTCATCGACCGGCAAGCCATGGATGCGCACGCGCCGCGCCCCCGCGATGTCGATGATGCCGAGGTAGGTCGGGTCGGCGGTCAGCAAAGTATCGCCAGGCTGCATCAGCGATTGCACGACCAGGTCGATGGCTTGTTGCGCGCCGCCGGTGATCAGCACATCCTGGTGGCGGCAGCGAATGCCAATCGTCCGCACATAATCGCGCACGGCGATTCGCAGCGGTTGATAGCCCTCCGCCACTTCGTAGGACAAGGCGTCTGCGCCGTCTCGGTCGATGACTTGATTGATGGCGTCTTGCAGGTAGCGCACCGGGAAGAACTCGGTGGGTGGCGTGCCGCCGCTGAAGTCGATGATGCCCTCACGGCGGTCTTTGAGCAGCATATGACGCAGGGCGGGGGCGCGCCGTCTCGCTTCGGGCAGCTGTGAGCGAGGCATCGTGCTGGTGGTCTTGTGACGCGAGACAAAGGTGCCTTTGCCTGCATGGCTGCTGAGCAAACCTGCGCCGCGCAGCTCTTTGTAGGCATTGACGACGCTGATGCGGCTGATGCCCTGCTGGCGGGCGAGCGAGCGGCTGGCTGGCAAACGGGCGCCGGCCGGCAGATCGCCACTTTCGATCAGGCTGCGGATCTGCGCGATCAACTGGCGGTAAATCGGCGTTGCGCTTCCGCGGTCCAGCGTGATGTTGAGCGTCGGCTTCGTCACCATGCCTGGACTATAGCGCCTGCTCGCCCTCGCTGCCCATATGCGCTACACTCTGCGCCGCGCGCAAGATAATGGAACAGCATCATGGCAACGCGCAGCGACAGCGCCGGGCTGGAAAAAGCCTACCTGCTGGATATGTTGCCCGCAGAGGCGGGACATGTGCTGGAGATAGGCTGTGGCGGCGGACGGCTGACGCGCAGGCTTCTCGATCGCGCCAGGAGCGTGACGGGCATCGACCTGCCAGATACGTTGGATGCAGTCGCTTTTGATGATATGCCCCATGCGCAGTGCCTGGCTGCCAGCGCCATAGAACTGCCTTTCCGCGATGCTTGCTTTGACGGGACGATCTTCGCGCTTTCATTCTGATGAATTGACATTGAGGGCATGGTCCATGCCCTGTCAGAAGCGCGGCGGACGCTCAAAGCTGGCGGCTGGCTGATCGACCTGCGCCCCACCAAAAGCAACCGCCGCATTGAACTGGAGATGCCCGGCGGCTGCAGGACCATCGGCGAGATTGACGCCAGCGCCACCAGCCCCGAACGAGACGCGGCCGACGCGACGCTGCGCGATGCCATTGCTGCGAATCAATGGCATGCCGGGCACAGCGCCCTTTTCGAGATCGCCGTCGACTGCGACAGCGCTGAAGACCTGCGCGAATATGCGAAAGGATTCCGCCGCAGCCGCATGCCCGCATTCGTCCTGCCGCGCATTGAAGAATTGACCGCCAATGCCGACGACTTCCTCATCCGCATCCGCCGGGAGATGCTGATTGCGCGATATCGACGGATTTAAGTTGAAACATAATTCAATTCAATGTATCGTAATGCTATTGGAATAACAATCGGATTGGAGTAGGACCATGCTCAAAGTGACGCTGATCTTGTTAAGTCTGCTGTTGATGGGGGGGGCGGTCGCCGGGCAAGCGGAAGACAAGCCCACCGTCGCCATGCTGCGCTTCGGTTCATTCATGGCTTTCACCTCCATTGAGAACGCGGTCCTGGATACATTGCTCGGCGCCGGGCTGGTCGGCGAGGAAGAACGCGCCCTGCTGCGCGCCAGAGAGAACCTTGAAGGCGAGCGAATCAATGTGCATTGGAACGATGCCAATTTTGATTTGGCGGCTGTGAACGCCATCGTCGAGGATGCTTTGGATTTAGGGGCGGACGTCTTGATTGTGCTGTCGACGCCGACCGCGCAAGCCGCCGTGAACATCACCGCGGATATGGACGACCCGCCGATCGTGCTTTTCACATCGGTGTTCAATCCTTTCGAAGCGGGCATCGCCCAAACGTCTTGCCTTAAGCCGAGCCATGTCAGCGGCGTCGAATCGGTGACGCCATATGAAGACATCGTGCCGCTGCTGCTCTTGCAAAACCCGGATATGGAAGTGATCGGCACGATTTTCAGTTCAGCGGAAACGAGCGGACGGAGCGGGGCGGAAGCGATCGTAGCGGTGGCCGAAGCGCATGGGTTAACCGTAGAAGTCGCCGCTGTCTCGAGTATTCCGGAATTGACAATTGCCGCTCAATCGCTGGTGGACAAAGGCGTGGACGCTTTTCTGCTGCCATCGGATATGCTCACCATGAGCGGTTTGCCGGCGATTATGCAAATCGCCATCGAGAACAGCATACCAGTGTTTCATTCGACAGCGCATACGATCAATCTGGGCGCGACGGTCAGCGCAGGCACAGCCGATTATCCGCTGCAAGGCAACTTGATTGGCGCCATGCTGGTCGGGCATTTGAGCGGCGAGTTGGATATCGCCAGCACGGGCATCGCGCTGGTTGACCAGTTGGATGTCGGTCTCAACCTGGATTCGGCGTCGGCGCAGGGCATTGAGATCAGCCCGGCGCTGATGGAGGAGGCCAGTGTGCTGCTGCGGGACGGCCGCTTTGTGGATCAGGGCGCGATTGAACGCCTGGCAGCCTTGGGCATGGATGAAGAGACGATCAAGCTCGTGCTTGAAGCGCTTAAGCAGGCGGCGGTCGGCGGCGGTGAAACGGAATTGGACCTGCCCGACGACATCATGGCGAAAGTTACCGCCTTGTCGGCCTCGCAAAGGCGGATGGAAGATGTGTCTGCGATTTTGGCCAGCCTGCGCTGCACGCCGGAGATGATCGCCGAGCAGCAGGCGGCGCTGGAAGCCGCGGAGTAAGCGAAGACGAATCGGCGGGCCAGCTCATAAGGACATCGCGGGAAACGCTGGTCCCGCCGCTGCGTTTGCGTTCGTTCAACGTCTGACATATTCAAAATCGGCCAGTCCAATCTTCAGGGCTGATAGATATATTGTCGCGGCGCGAGAATTTGTTATACTCGCAACTGCGATATGAGTTCGCATGTTCAGCGATTGAAAAGCATACGGGGGAGAAGTCTATGTTTCGCAAATTGTCAATACTGTTCATGGCGCTTGCGCTGCTTGTATTCGCGGGGCTTCCCGCAGTGGCGCAGAGCGACCTGGTTGTTGGCGTCGTGCTGGTTGGCCCCAACGACGACCGTGGCTGGAGCACATCGCATCACGAAGCTGGCGAGTATGTCGCTGCAAAAACGGGTGCGACCATACTGGAATTCGAAAGTCTTAACCCCGCCGACTCGCCCGAAACCACCCTGATGGATGTCGTGGAATTCATGGTTGACGATGGCGCTTCTGTCATCTTCACCACATCCGACAGCTTTGAAGAAGACACCAATGTTGTTGCCGCTGCCTTCCCCGATGTCACATTCATCAATATCACGGGCAGCAACGCCATTCAGTCCAGCAGTGTAGTCGAAGGCGAACACGCCATGATGCACGAGCTGCCCGAGCTGCCGCCCGCCAATGTCGGCAACTTCAATACCTATATGGAGCTGCCGCGCATGATCGCTGGCTGTGCCGCCGCGCTCAAAAGCGAATCGGGACACATTGGTTATCTGGGCGCGCTGATCAATCCCGAGACGCGCCGTCTGGCCGCCAGCAGCTATCTGGGCGCGCGTTATTGCGCCGACAACTACCGCGACGACATTTCCGCCGACGACATCACTTTCGAGGTCGTTTGGATCGGCTTCTGGTTCAATATCCCGGGCGTGACGCTCGATCCGACCGAGGTGGCGCAGGGCTTCCTCGATGGCGGTGCCGATGTCATCATCTCGGGCATCGACACCACCGAAGCCATCACTGTCTCCGGGCAATACATGGCAGAAGGCGATACCAGCTATGGCGTGCCTTATGGCAATGTCAACGGCTGTTCCGAAGCGCCGGATGCCTGCCTGGGCGCGGCCTATTACAACTGGGGTCCCGCCTACCTGGATGTCGTTGAGCGCGTCGTAGATGGCAGCTGGTCTCAAGAATGGATCTGGTGGGAGCCGAAGTGGGACGAGATCGGCGATGACGGCTTCTACACCGATACCGATTACAGCGTTGGCGGCTATGTCTTTGGCGATGCGCTGAGCATGGATTCGCGCGAGACGCTCAAAGCCTTTGCCCAAGATATCCACGACTTCCAAACCGACCCGATGAATGCCGGCAAGATGTTCGGATGGAGCGGTCCGCTCAGCCTGCAAGATGGCACGCAGCTGGCTGGCGATATGGAGTATGTCAGCTTGCTGGATATCTGGTTCTTGCCCCAGCTGCTGGAAGGCATGACTGGCGCAAGCGAGTAGCCTTGCCTTGCTGCAAAGGCATAGAGACACGGAAGGGGCGATCCGATGGGTCGCCCTTTTTGTCCCGTGTGGACATTTGTAAGGCTTGTCCGCTATTGGGGTTTGATCGTCGGCGAGACGCCCGTACGACGAATCTCGGTTGCGCGGGGCGTCGGTCATGCGCCCAATCGCCCAAATCGCCACGCATATCCCTCCCCCTGACCCGTCGGGGGGACTGAGGGGGGTTCAATTGCGCCTCTGCATCCTCTGTTTTCTCTACTCTCTCTGTGTGTCGGCGCAGGACTCCCTCCCGCTCTACTTCTTCAACACCGCGATCGGCAGCCAGCCCGCTGTGTTCGGCGGCGAGAGTCTAATGGCGCGCGGCGAATTATTCAATCACGGCGCGGAAGCCTACACCAATATCGCCCTTAGCCTGCGCGCCTATGACGCCGCTGATCAACTGATTGGCGAGGGATTTGGCTACCTGGTGGATGCTTGCGGCACGGCGCTGCTGGATCACGCCCTGCTGCCCGGCGCATATCAAGACTTCAGCGCGCCATTTGAACTATTCGCCGACGGCGATGTCGCGCGCCTGAAGCTGGAAGTGGCTGCCGATGCGGTCGCGCCACCGCCCGCTGCGCCGCCAATGCCCGGGGTCCGGCAAATCAGCGCAGAAGAGGTCGTTGCGCTGGAGTGGCTGGACGATTCGGCTTTGATCTTCGGGACTGGTTGTGATGGCGCGCTCTTCACCAGGCTGGACTGGCAGCGTTACAGCCTGACGAACAATGCCCTTTCCGAGATGGAGCATCCCGATGCGCAAAAGGTTACGCCCGAACTGATCGCCAACAGCGGCGCAGCCATGATCACGCAGAGCGGCGAGCCCAACCCGGCGCTCTTTGAGGGCTCGCAAATGACCTTTCCGCCCCATGCGCGGCGCGTCGTCTATCAGAATGATTTGCACACAGTTTTTTCGGCCGAGCCCGACGGCAGCTTTCCGCGTTTGATACACGATGGCTTGCATCAATACAGCCTGCGCGGATTCCAGTGGGCGCGGCAGCCTGGCGTCTTTCTGGCGATCTATTTCGGGGCGTATGGCGAGCCCGTGCGCTACTTTGCTGCCAACACCGACGGTCGCTTGCTGAGCCAGCGGCTGGAAGACATGCCCGCTTCTATCACCGTGCCCGCGCCCACAGCCGATGGACTGGCGGCGCTGGTCGGGCGCTCGCAAGACGGCATCGGCGGTTATTATTTGCAGAATGCCTGGGGTGGCAGCGAGCTGCTCTTCCAGTCCCAGCTGCCCGGCAACAATTATCCCGCGCCCCTCCTGGATGGCGAGCGCGTTTATGTCTTTGCCGAGGGCGATGCTGCGCCGCAGCTGCAATGTTATCGGCGCGATTCGGGCGAGTTGCGTACGCTGACTGCGCTGCCCTTGCGTTTGGCGCGGTCGACGCGGGCTTGGGCTTGGCTGTCGCCGGACGGCGGGCACATAGCGCTGGCTGCCAACGGCGCGGATGGGGGATTGTGGCTGGTGGATGCGACGGGGGCTTGCAGGTAAAAGCGGCTTAGTATTGATTAGCTACTTGACGAATCAGGCTATCCGGCACATCGGCAGTTTGCGTTTTTGACCAGATTAGCATCAACAAGATAACCCTATCGTTTACGACGCGGTAAACGACTCTGAATCCTCCCCTTGCGCCGATACTTGCGGATGTGTTGGGCAACCTGGCCTTGTAGACAATCATGCCGCCCATGTTGCGCAGTCTGTTGTCTTGGGGCCGAGAGCCGCTTAGCAACTCAGTACTCAGTTTCCGCACATCATGGTTTACCCGGCGATATGTCTTTCGAAGTCTCCTGACGCCCGCCTCAAACTCGTCCGTTGTCTCGATCTTCATTGCCAGCCGCCTCGTCCTCTTGCCGCAATTCTTCCAGGAATTCCCACACAGAACGCGTCTCGCCACGCGCGGCCTGCTGGAAACTGCGATGCAATGCCGCGACAAGTTCCTGCTGCTCGGCTGTCAATGCTGGCGCGTCTGAGGCAATGGCGGCAACCGCATCGCCGTCCGGCTCGTTTCCTGCGCTCATTCTCGTATCCTCCGCTGGCTGTCTGACCAAGTCTAGCCGATACGATAAAATGCTGTCAAGCAAGAGCATAATCGGCTAGAATACGGGCAACAGGCAAGGGCGGAACGGCGCATGAACGCTATCAACACACTGGAAGACCTGGCGGAATATCGCGAGCGGATACTGGCGCTGGCCAAGCAGCACAAGGCGCAGCGCATCGCCGTGTTTGGCTCGATCGTGCGCGGCGAACTGCACCCCGAAAGCGACATCGACTTCCTGGTCGACTTTGACGCGGATTATGGACTGCGCGACCGCCTCGGTTTGATCGATGATCTGCGCGACCTGCTGGGACGACGCGTGGATGTGGTCGAGCGCGACCATCTGCGCGAAGAACTGGCGCCCAACATCCTCGCGGAAGAAACGCCGCTGGGCGCGAAAACCAGACGGGACCTGCCCCCTATGAAACGAAATCAGCGCATTTACTGCAACGACATTCTCGACCGCATCGGGCGAATCGAAGAATACACCAGCGGCGGACACGACAAGTTCATGGCATCGCGGCAGATACAAGATGGCGTAGAGCTTTCATTCTCGATAATTGGCGAGGCTGTTACGCGGCTCGACCCCGAATTGCAGTGTCGAAATCCGCAAGTCCCGTGGCGCGACTTTGGCAGATTCCGCGACATGCTTGCGCATCAGTATCGGCATATTCGCCTTGCCTCGGTGTGGCGATACACGCAGGAGCATGTGCCCGCGTTGAAAGAAGCCATCCGGGACATACTGGCCGACCTGGACGGCGAAGGCTGACGGCGAATTGTGGCTGGTGGATGCGGCGGGGGCTTGCAGGTAAAAGCGGCTTAATATTGACTGGCTATACGACGGATCTCGCTGTCCGGGATGTCGACCGTCCGCGACTTCGCCCAAATAAGCAGCAGGAGAATTACTGTCCCATCCTTGACGCGATATATCACTCTAAAGCCGCCGCGCGTACCGACCCTGGCGGAAGTGTTGGGCAAGCGCGCCTTGTAGACCTCCATGCCGCCCATATTGCGCAATCTTGTGTCTTGGGGGCGGACGCCTCGTTCCAGCTCCGCTATCAGTTGTTCTACATCTTGATGGACCAAGCGGTAGGCTTTTTCAAGTCTCTTTGCCAGAGCTTCAAATTCAGGCGCGGTTTCGACCTGCATTTGCTTCCGCTTCCCGCTCCAAGCGCCACTCCTCTAAAAACTCCCGCGCAGGCCTTGTCTCACCCCGCGCCGCCTGCTGGAAACTCTTGTGAAGGCTGCGCAGCAACGCTCGCTGTTCCGCGTTCAACTCCGCCTCAACCGCGGGCGACCCAACTGACGGGTCTTCGTTCCGCGCATCTTTGACCAACTCGCCCATCTGCTTCCATCCTTTGCTACTTTGCTCAAATGATATAAGATTGCGTTGTCCTTTGCAAACCCGCCTTCGCGCCAGCGATGAGGAAAACGCCATGGTCGAGCTCATCTGGGATGGCAAGTATAACAAAGACGGTGGACACATCGCGCCGGCTGACGATGCGCAGTGCAAAGGCGGACTCAAGTGTATAAATCCCGAGCAATAGCGCGGATCTCTGCATCGGAAAAAAGCTGGCTCTTGGACCTTAATTCAATCCACAACAAATGAACCGTATCCTGCTTGATCGAATAATACACGCGGAAGCCGCCACTCTTCCCGCGCGCGGCTGACCGATTCGGCAGCCGGCCTTTGTACACCTGTGCGCCGCCCAGGCTATAGAGGCGGTTGTCAGTTGCCCGAGGCCCGGCAGCCAACTCATCTATCAGCTCATCGACGGTTCCATATGCCAGAGGGAAATTTCTGACCAGCCGCCGCAAGCAACGTCTGAAATCACCCGTTGCGATGACTTCCATTGTCTGCCGTCGCGCGTTCCATCTGTATTTCCCGACGCAACTCTTCCATGAACTCGCGTGCTGGCTGCCCTTTGCCGTTCGCAGCGTCCCGCATGCTGCGGATGAACGCTCGCTGCTCTTTCGTCAAATCGGTGGCGGCCGGCACCTCTGTCGCTGGCTGCGCCTGTGGAATCTCTTCCAGCCTGTCCATGCGCTCACTCGCTCTTGTTGTCATCTTCACTTACAGATAACATAACCTATTGCTCGCTCTCTGTCAATATGGGACGCGTTGCCGCTGCGCACCCAGCCACAAAAGGACTCCCCGCCATGGTCGAACTACGATGGGAAGGCAAATATGACAAAGACGGCAAACGAGTCGCGCCGTTGAAGGTCGCGCTGCCTTTCCAGACCGTCGAGACCGTCAACGAATCCGCCCAGCAGCGCCAGCGCTCCCTCGAATTCATGCTGGCGGGACGCGACGCGGAATGGCGCAACCGCCTCATCTGGGGCGACAAGAAATATGTGCTGCCATCGCTGTTGCCCGAGTTCGCCGGCAAGGTCGACCTGATTTACATCGACCCGCCCTTCGCGACCGGGCAGGATTTTTCGTTTCAGGCGACTGTTGGCGACGAACGCTTTACGAAAGAACCGAGTATTATAGAGCAAAAAGCCTATCGGGATACGTGGGCAGCGACAACAGGCATAGCAAAATACAGAAAGTACTTGCCATGGTTTTATGAAACGGTGGTCTTCCTGTATGAGTTGCTGAGCGAATCGGGCAGCCTGTACGTGCACGTCGATCCTAATGTTAGCCACTATGTGAAATTGATACTCGACGAGGTGTTCGGCATCGACAATTTTCGGAATGAAATCACCTGGAAACGCACCAATACACATAACGACGCTAAGCGATATGGAAAAGTACATGAGCATATATTCTACTATCCGAAATCTGTTGCTCCAGTCTGGAATACTTTGTATATTGAACATGACGAAGACTACGTACGAAAGTCATATCGATACCAAGACGAAGATGGGCGCAGGTGGACATCAAGCGACCTAACTGCTACTAGCAAGAAGGGTGGTGGATATGACTACACTTGGAACGGTGTTCGGCGTCTATGGCTTTGCCCAATTGAAACTATGGAAAAGATGCATGATGAAAACCGCTTGTACTACACTAGAAACGGTCTTGCCCGGAGAAAGCACTATCTAGACGAATCTAAAGGAAAACTCCTAAATGACTTTTGGGATGACATTAACCCGATAAGTTCTCAAGCACATGAACGCCTGAACTACCCCACCCAAAAGCCCGAAGCCCTGCTCGACCGCATCATCCGCGCCTCGTCCAACGAAGGCGACCTCGTCCTGGATTGCTTCTGCGGCAGCGGCACGACTCCCGCCGTCGCCGAGAAGCTCAACCGCCGCTGGATCGCCTGCGATCTCGGCCGCTTCGCCATTCACACTTCCCGCAAGCGCCTGCTGGGCATCGAGAATGTGCGGCCTTTCGTCGTGCAGAATCTCGGCAAATACGAGCGCCAGGTCTGGCAGAAAGCCGAATTCGGCGACGAAGCCGCTTTGCAAACGCGCGCTTACCGCAAGTTCATCCTCGACCTGTATCACGCTGAGCTTGTGGATGGCTACGCCTGGCTGCACGGTCGCAAGGGCGGGCGCATGGTGCATGTCGGCTCGGTGGACAGCCCGGTGGCGGTCGGCGATGTGCGCAATATCGCGCTGGAGTTTCGGCGGGCGATTGGCACTGGGGCAGATGCGCCGACTTCTGCTGGCGTCGATGTGCTGGGCTGGGATTTCGCCCTGGATATGAACGAAACGGCTGGGCAGATCGCGCAGGAGGCGGGTTTGCAAGTGCGTTTTCTGCGCATCCCGCGCGAGGTGCTGGAGCAGAAGGCGGTCGATCAAGGCGATATCCAATTCTTCGAGCTGGCGGCGCTGTCGGTGGCTCATCAGTGCGCGCGGCGCGAGCTGAGCATCGAGCTGACCGACTTCATGATCCCGCCCGATGATGTGCCCGACGATGTGGCGAAAGCGGTGCGGCACTGGTCGGACTGGATCGATTATTGGGCGGTGGATTGGAATTACCGCGATGACACTTTTCACAACGAGTGGCAAAGCTACCGCACGCGCAAAGACCGGACGCTGCTGCTGCGGGCGAACCATAGGTATGCCGAGCCGGGCGATTATGTCGTCCTGGTGAAAGTGATCGATATTCTGGGCAACGACAGCACCAAGACCTTGAATGTGACGGTGGTTTAGCTGTGGCGCGGCGCAGACAGAAAATCAGCCATGCCCAGCAGAGCTTCCTGGAAGGTTATGGCAATACCGCCCCCGCCGTCCCCGCCATCCGCCAAGCCGTCGACGAATGGCGCGCTGACAACTATAAAGGCGCAACCGACACATCGCGCGCGCTGCTGAATCACTGGTTTCATAGCGATCACAAATTGAAGACGGGCACGCCTTTCTCCTGGTACGAAGCCCAGCAGCGGGCGGTCGAAAGCCTGATTTATGTTTATGAGGTGGCGAAAGTCCGCGACCTGGGCACGCTTTATCGGCGCTTCATTCCGGCCGATTTGCGGTCGTATATTCGTTTGCCCCAGCACGATTCATTCGCTCGCTATTGCACCAAGATGGCGACCGGCAGCGGCAAAACCAAGGTCATGGCGCTGGCAATCGCCTGGCAGTATTTCAACGCCGTGTTGGAAAACAGCGCCGATTATGCCAAGACCTTCCTGCTGATCGCGCCGAATGTCATCGTCTTCGAGCGGCTGCGCGGCGACTTTGCTGGCGGCCGCATCTTCGAGAACGATCCGGTGATTCCCAAAGAATTCAGGATTTATTGGGAGATGCAGTGTTATATGCGTGGCGACGCGGAACGGGCTTCGTCGGATGGCGCTTTGTACCTGACCAATATCCAGCAGCTGTATGATCGCGAAGATCGAAAGAAAGCCAGCGAACCCGCGATAATGACGGCGGTTCTGGGGGAGAAGCCGCCCGCCAGCCTCGACGATGAAGTGGACTTTCGTGAACGGATTATCGAGCGGGCTGGGTCGCCTGTGCTGGTGCTGAATGACGAGGCGCATCACACGCACGACCCGGCGAGCGCCTGGAACGAAACGATACGCGCCTTGCATGCGGGGCACGAGTTCGGCTTGTCGGCGCAGCTTGATTTCTCGGCGACGCCGCGCTACCAGAAAGGCTCGCTCTTCGCCTGGACGATCAGCGATTACCCGCTCAAGCAGGCGATTGTGGACGGGATTGTCAAACGCCCGGTCAAAGGCATCGCCGACATTGGCGAGATGCCCAGCGAAGACACCGCTATCCAGTACGAGCCGTTCGTCATCGCCGGGATCGAGCGCTGGCGGGAGTATCGCGAACAGGTGGCGTCGACGGGCAAAAAGCCGCTGCTCTTCATCATGATGAACAAGACCAGAGAAGCGGACGATATCGGCGCGTATCTGCGCAGAAAATATCCCGATGAATTCGCTGGCGACAAGACACTGATCATCCATACGGACAGAAAGGGCGAAGTATCGAAGCGCGACCTGGACAATGCGCGCAAGGCGGCGAAAGAAGTTGATTTCGACAGCCCCATCAACGCCATCGTCAGCGTATTGATGCTGCGCGAAGGCTGGGATGTGCAGAATGTTACCGTGATTGTCGGCTTGCGCCCCTACACCTCCAAAGCCAATATCCTGCCCGAGCAAACCATTGGCAGGGGGCTGCGCTTGATGTTTCGCGGTGAGCAAACGCTCATATCAAGAGCGGGTGGACATCATCGGCAATGCAGCCTTTATCAATTTCGTTGAGCAGTTGGAAGAGGAGGAGGACTTGCAGCTGGATACCTGGCAAGTCGGGAAGGACAAGCTGCAAATCACGATTATCAAGCCGGAGCCTGACAAAGCCGAGTACGATATCGCGTTGCCGACGCTCAGTCCGATACTTGCGCGGACGAACAGCCTGCAAGAAGAAATCGAAGCGCTTGATGTTGCCAGTCTGTACACTGGCGAGCCGCTGCCTGTCACAACCAGCGACGATGCAGAGCGAACCTTCCTGTATGAGGGCAAGGATCTGCTCACTTCCGAAACCCTGTTCGAGCGCATTTATACAATCCCGACTCCGCAGACATCGCAAGAGGTGGTCGCCTATTATGCGAACATAATCGCCAAAGAAGCGAAACTGCCGAGCCAGTTCGCTGCCCTTGCGCCAAAAGTGCGCGACTTTTTGAAGTTTCGGGCATTTGGACGCGAGGTTGATTTGGACAGCCCGGAGCTGCTGCGGGCGATCAGCCAGCGACTGCATCAGATGGTCACGATAAAAGCATTCCTGGATGCGCTGCGAGAAAAACTGGCGCAGCCGCAAGAACCTGTGCTGGAAGGCGTCGGGCGCAAGTTGTCATCAATCGAGCCTTTCCCTTGGTCGAATAATGCGCCGGCCTGCCGCAAAACCGTCTTTAATCGCGTGCCTTGCGATAGCAATTTCGAAGCGGATTTCGCCCGTTTCCTGGACAAAGCGCCCGATGTCGCGCGTTTCGCCAAGCTGCCGCTGCAATTCGGTTTCTCGATTCCCTACGCCGATACACGCGGCAACCTGCGTCACTACTATCCTGATTTCGTCGTGGTCGACGATGACGGCGTTTCTTATCTGTTGGAAACAAAAGGTCTTGAAGATACTGAAGTCGCGAGAAAAGATCGTTCGGCGATTATCTGGACTGAACAAGCGACCGCGCTCACAGGCCAGGAATGGCGATATGTGAAAGTTTTGCAAGGCGGTTTTCAAGACCTGACGCCTTGTACATTCGCAGATTGTGTTCACTTTGCAAAAGCGCAACAGATTTTGCCCGAATAGGTGCTGCTGAGAACAAGCAATGACCAATCACTACGACGCCATTGTCATCGGCCTCGGCGGCATGGGCAGCGCCGCGCTCTATCACCTCGCCAAACGCGGACTCAAAGCGCTGGGCATCGAGCAATTTGATATCCCGCACACGCTGGGCTCGTCGCATGGCTTGACGCGCATCATCCGCCTGGCTTATTACGAAGACCTGGCTTATGTGCCGCTGCTGCGCCGTAGTTATGCGCTGTGGGCAGACCTGGAACGCGAATTTGGCGAGCAGCTTTTTTATCAGACCGGCAGCATCGACATGGGTCCTGCCGACAGCGATGTTTTCCGCGGCAGCCTGAACAGCTGCATCGAGAATGACTTCCCATACCAAGTCCTCGACAGCCGTGCCTTGCGCGCCCGCTTCCCTGCTTATCAGATGCCAGCGGAAACCATGGTGCTGTACCAGCCACAAGGCGGCTTGCTCGTGCCGGAGCGCTGCATCGCCGCGCATGCGGAATTGGCGCGGCAGCATGGCGCGGACATCCACACCGGCGAGCGCGTGCTGGGCTGGGACATCCGCGCGGACGGGCGCGTGCAGGCGCAGACCGACAGCAGCAGTTATCTGGCGGAGAAGCTGATACTCTGCGGCGGCGCCTGGGCGTACAAGCTGCTGCCGGCGCTGGCGGGGGCAGCCATTCCCGAACGCCAGGCGCTGATCTGGCTGCAGCCCAAGCGACCTGACTTGTTCGGTTTGCAGCGTTTCCCCGTGTGGAATGGACAGGTCGAAGAAGGGCGCTATTATGGCTTGCCGGAGTTCAATCCTGGCGGCAAGACGCCGGGCATGAAGCTGGGGCGCTATCATCATCTGGACGAAATCTGCGACCCGGACACGGTCGATCGCGAAGTCCATGCGCGCGACGAAGCCTTGCTGCGGACTTTCGCCGAGCGCTACTTCCCCGAAGGCGCGGGGCGCACGCTGGACATGACTGTCTGCATGTTCACGAACACAGCCGACGAGCATTTCGTGCTGGATAGCCTGCCCGACGCGCCTCAGGTTTCGGTGGCGACTGGCTTCAGCGGGCACGGCTTCAAAATGGCGAGCGTGGTCGGCGAAATCATGGCCGACCTGGCCCAGCGCGGCGAGTCGCCTCACGACATCTCATTGTTTCGCCTGGCTCGTCTGTGAGTGGCAGCGACAAGGACAAGCGATGAGCAAACAGGTGGAATGGGCGCAGCATGATCCTGGCGACGGCTCTGCTTCTGCTGTGGTTTGGCACGGGGCTGATCACTGCCGCGCTGCATGCCAGCCAAGCCCGGACGCTGCTGTTTTTGGGGCTGTTGGCGCTGGACACGCTGCGCCGGACCTGAACGAGACGCCGGGAATCCGTCATGTGACAGGGGCGGGAATGCTGCGTGCGCATTTGACTTTCATCCCCGGTTGCTCGATTATTAGTTAAGATTAGGTAAGCATTCCGTTTATGATAGTTTGTATTGCCATCAATTCACGGCGCTCATCGTACAGCTTGTCTTGCCTGCTGTTAAGGAAGATTGAGCGTGTTCTTGCAAAGGCATCTATCGCCGCGGGTGAGCTTTGCGACTATAGGCATCGGCGAGGTCATACACGGCTTGCAAGCGCCCGTAGAGTCGCTGGTATCGTCTGCGCGCCGCCCCATCCAGCCGTACGCGCATGTCCCAGGCGTCTTCGCCATCGCTGGCATAATAGCGCCGGCGCCGCTCAAAGCGACTGAAGCCGTATTTTTCGTACAGACTCTGCGCCACCTGGTTGCTGACGCGCACTTCCAGCACGATACAGCCTGCGCTCAGCTGCAGCGCTTTGCCGACCATGCCCGCCAGCAAGATCTCGCCATAGCCATTGCCGCGCTGGGTCGGATGTGTGGCGATCGTGCTGATGTGCGCTTCGTCGGCGATAGTCCAGATGCCGCCATAGCCGAGGATGCCGCCACGCGCGCTTTCCGCCGCTGCGCCATTCAGCCGCCCGCGCAGCTTGTTCAGCCAGTCCGCATGCGCCGATGCGCTTGGCGCAATCCGTCTCTCCAGGACAACCATGTGGCTGACCCGGGATTCGTTCAGTTCAAAGCGGTAGGATTCCTGTCTCCAAGCTGGCTGGAAAGACAAGCGATCTATGGCGACCACTTCCTGGATATCATCCAGCCGCATATAGCGCAGTCGAAGCGGCATCGTCTGTTCAAGTGGAGCGGGCTTGTGAGCGCGTCCGTTGTCTGTTTCAGCCGCCCATCTCATAGATCTGCACGACATCCACGGGCGCGAATTGCACAAAGGGACAACCCTTGGCGATCTCGACAGCCGCGTCCATGTCATCTGCCTGGACGATGCTCATGCCCGAAAGTTCTTTGGGCTGTTCCTGGCTGCTGCCGTCTGTGTTGACGCGGGTGGGCGCGCTGAAGGGCATGCCCAGGTTGATGGCTGCCTCGCCCAGTTGCTGCGCCCATGCCATCCATTCCTGCTGATGTGCCTGGCCTTCTTCTCGACTGTTGAATCGCGGCTCGCCCACATAAAACAATGCAAACTTTGCCATGTTTTTCTCCGTTCGCTGCTTCTGCGCGGCAAGCATACGCCAGCTGCGTGATTGCGCAAGCCTGAACCTGGCTTGCCCCCCCCCCCCCCCCCCCCGACCCGACGGGGAGACCGAGGGAGTTCACTCGCTCGCCAGCGATAGGTGCCATTAAAGTCGAGTTCGCATGGGCGTGGTATGCCGTCGCGTCCATAGGGCGGGTCGGTGAAGTAGACGCTGCCATCGCGCTTGACGACCAGATCGTTGGGGCTGTTGAGCTGCGCGCCTTGATAATGCGCCGCCAGCACAGTCACATTCTCGCCATCCATGCGCGTCACGCGGCTGCTGGCATTGTGGGACGCTGCAATTGGCGTAACAGCCGGATTCTTGTCTGGAGTGTTCCAGGCCGTCATTTACCCGGCGCAACCAGCGTCTCGCCCGTACAGGATCTCCTTTATTTCGGGCATTGCGCCACACGATAGGTGACAAAACCCGAATAGCGGTCAGGCTTTCTAGCCCAGGCGCACCGACAAATCGACCGCGCTCTTCAGTGTGTTGGCGACGATGCAGGCGCGCTCGGACATGGTCACCAGCTTGCCCAGCGTCTCGCGGTCGGCGTAGGCGGAGTGAACCACCATGTCCACCGAACTGAATCGCGCTGGGGCCGCCGCCAGTTCGCCGCTTACGGTAATTGCGATATCGTCTATGGGCAGGTCGCGCGCTTTGATGGCGGCCAGCAAATTGCTGTTGAAGCAGCCGCCCAGCGATGCCAGAAGCAGTTCGCCGCCCATAGCGCCTTTGTCGTGCCCGCCTTTTGCAGCCGGACGGTCGATGTCGATAGCGTGATTGCGGATTTGCGCGGTAGTCGTAGCGTCATTGACCTGATTGAGGTTTACTGTGACTGTGGGCATGGAGACCTCTTTTTTTGCGGGCGACCCAGTGGCTCGTCCCTGCATGTCTGCCGATATGGATCCTGCCAGATTACCCCTTCACCGCCCCCATCGTAAAGCCCTGCACCAGGCTGTCCAAGAAGAGGTTGTAGGCGAAACCCACCGGGATGGCGATGATCAGCGCGGCGGCCAACAGCGGCTGCCAAAAGTAGACATCGCCCAGAATCAGCTCGGTCGGCACGCCCACGCTCAGGGTGCGCTGCGAAGTATCGGCGATGAAGACCAGCCCATAGATGAACTCGTGCAGGGTCAGCGTGAAGGCGAAGACGACTGTCGATATGATGCCCGGCAAGGACAAGGGCAAGACCACCCGCAAAAATGCTTCTACGCGGTTGTAGCCATCGACCAGCGCCGCCTCTTCCAGCTCCGGCGGGACAGCTTTGAAGAAACCCTGCAGCAGCCACATGCTGAATGGCACCGTGAACGATGGATACACCACGATCAGCGCTAGCGGACTGTCCTTCAGTCCCAGCAGCACCACGATGCGGAACATAGGGATGAAGAGCAGGGTTGGCGGCACCAGATAGACCAGGAACATCAGAATCCCTGCGCGCTCTCCCCAGTTGCCCGTCAGCCGCGCCAGCGCATAAGCAGCCGGCAGCGCTAGCAGCAGCGTGATGATGACCACCGCCACGCCCACCAGCACCGAATTGCGGATGAAATCCAGATAAGCCGTATTGTTGAAGAGCGCGTCCAGGTGCTCCAGCGTGGGATCCTGGCGATACACAAAAGGCTGCGGCCGACGATACAAATCGCCATCGGTCTTGAATGTGTGCAGAAACATGATCAAAAAAGGCGCGGCGGCGAAGAAGCAAAACACCAGCACCACAAAATAAAAGGGCGAGCGCCGCAGCACATAACGCAATTCCGCGCGGGTCGCGCCATATTTCCGCACGCGCCAGACGATGCGCATGGCGACCAGCCCCAAAAATGCCAGGACCAGCAGCGACCAGAAGTTCGTCAGCACGAAGCTCAGCCCGCTCATCAGCGCACCTCGGCTCTGCTGGCCGCGCGCAGCATGAACACAGCCATGGCCAGCAGCAGCGGAAAAGCGAAGAGCGATATCGCCGCGCCCTGCGCCAGGTTGCCGCCTTCGATGCCCACCTGGAAAGAATACAAACCCAATACGCGCGTATAGTCGACCGGCCCGCCGCGAGTCAGCACATAGACCACGGTCATATCGCCGAACATGGTGATCATGCTGAAGAGCAGGGCGATCACCATAATCGGCAAGATCAGCGGCAGCTTGATCTGCAGCAGCGTGCGCATGAAACGCGAGCCATCGACTTCTGCCTGGTCGAGGATGTCGGTGGGGATAGAGGACAAGCCAGCCATCAATATCACGGTCGCCAGCGGAGTCATGCGCCAGACCTGCACGAAGATGACGCTGATTTGCGCCAGATCGGGCGCAGCCAGCCAAAACAGGTTGCGGTTGTCGCCGAGCAAGCCACCCCGTCCCAGCAAGCCCATCTGCAGCAGCAGGTAGTCGATCGGGCTGTATTTGGTATCCAGCATCCACAGCCAGCCGATCATGGCCAGCGAGACCGGCGTCGCCCAGGGCAGGATGAAAATGAAGCGGGCGAACCACTTGCCGGTGAATTCCTGCGTGAAGATGACCGCCAGGATGTTGGCGAAGATCAGAATGAATATCTGCGATACCAGCGTGAAGCGGATGGTCGTTTCAAAGACCTGGCGAAAAATGTCGTTTTCCCAAACAGCCAGAAAGTTGCGAAAGCCAACGAAGCTGAGGTCGGTATTGCCGACAGTCACATCCGAGAAACCGAAGGCAATCGACAGGGCGAAGGGCATGCCGACCAGCAGCACAATGTAGAGCAAAGCCGGCGTCAAAAACAGCGCGCCGATCAAACGCCGATTGTCCAGCGGAAAATTGCCCGGACGCAGCGCTCCCATCACCAGGCAGCGCCCGCTGCTTTTGCTTCGATCCGCTCGCCCGATGCTTCGTCAAAGTACTTGATGGCGTCGTGATGCACCGCAAATTCGTATTCGCTTTCGATATCCAGCGAGACGCGGACATTCGAGGGCACTTTCGCCAGCGTCAGCTTGTTTTCATGCCCGCCGACATACCCATACACCAGCCGGTCCGAGCCCAGATACTCGACTCGTTTGACGAAATAGCGGAAGCTCACTGAGTTGTCCGGGTTGTCTTGAAGCGTCTTGGGCAAGAAGTGCTCGGGACGAAAGCCGAAGCGGCAGCTCTCTGCGCGCAGGATGTTCATGCTGGGCGAGCCGAGGAAGGTGGCGACAAATTCGTTGGCGGGGTCGTCATAGATGCGCTGGGGCGTGCCGATCTGCTGGATTTTGCCATGGGCCATGACAACGATGCGGTCGCCCAAGCCCATCGCCTCGATCTGGTCGTGCGTGACGAAGACGGCGGTGATATCGGACGAGCGCTGGAAGTCTTTCAGTTCATCGCGGGCATTGGCGCGCAGCTTGGCATCCAGGTTGCTCAGCGGCTCGTCCAGCAGCAGCACAGCCGGCTGCGTCACCATGGCGCGGGCGATGGCGACTCGCTGGCGCTGTCCACCGCTCAGCTGGCGGGGGCGCCGGTCGAGCAGTTCGTCGATCTCCAGCAGCTTCGCGATATTTTCGACCTTGCCGCGCATGGTGGCTTTGTCGAACTTTTTCTCGCGGCGCTGCGCCTTCAGCGGGAAGGCGATGTTGTTGAAGACATTCATGTGCGGGTAGAGGGCGTAACTTTGGAATACCATAGAAACGCCCCGTTTGCGCGGCGGCAGCTCGGTCACATCCGCGTCATCAATGTGGATGCTGCCAGCTGTCGGCTTTTCCAATCCCGCGATCATGCGCATCAGCGTCGTCTTGCCACAGCCCGATGGGCCCAGGATGACCAGAAACTCGCCCTGCTGGATAGACAAGTCGACGCCATCCACCGCGCGCACGGCGTCAAAGTACTTCCTCAGTCCGCTGATTTGTACGACGCTCATGTGGTGATTGAACCCCCGCCCCTCCCCCACAAAAGAGGAAGGAGTTTTCCGACGTATTGTCGGTACATAGTCCCCTTCCCTCTGGGTGTGGGGAAGGGGTTTTTAGGAGATGGGGGCTACATATCCCCGCCGCCGACGAGACCCCGGGCGCGCCACTCATCGAAGATTTCTTCAATGCGTTCGTGCGCCTGCGCCACAGCGTCTTCTGCGGATTGCTCGCCCAGCGCCACTTTCGCGACCATGTTGGGGATGATGCTTTCGGCGAAGACCTGGCTGATGGCCGGGTTCGTGACGCCGGGGAAGCCCAGATGCACCGACCAGTCGTTGACTGTCTTCAGCACCTCGAACTTGTTGGGCGGCTCGCTGCCCCAGGGATCGGCTTCCAGCCAGCCGTCCAGCTCGGGCACGGTGCTGGCCAAGCAGGGGAAGTTGTAGAGCTCGCTGTGATAGGTGACATCGCTGTAGTTGGCGGTGTGGTCGAGGATGAACTGCTTGGCGGCTGCCAGCTCGTCGCCTTCGACATATTTGGGGATGACATAGATCTGCCAGACATGCGATGAAGCATAGGCGCCGGCTGGACCTTCCAGAGCCGGGGAGAAGCCTATGTTCGCGGCGGCTTCTGCGTCGATCTTCTGCAAGCTGCGATACGCCGAGTTGGAATTGAGGATGTAGCTCAGCTCGCCGGCGATCAGACCCTGGTTGTTGCTGGCGGCTGTCCAGCCAAAGACTTCATCGGTCATCGCTTCGTTTTGCAGCTGCGCCAGATACTTGACGGCGGCGATCGTCTCATCGCTGTTGAGCACGACATTTTCGTTTTCATCCTGAACGCTGCCGCCGAAGCTCCAGATAGCGGCGCGGTTTGCCATGCGGCTGTCCAGCTCGGGGCTCATGCCGATGCCGACCGGGACGCCGCTGGTCTCAAAGATGGCGCGTCCGCCTTCCAGCAGATCGTCATAAGTCTTGGGACCATCGGGATAACCGGCTTCTGTCCACAGGGCGATGTCATAGTCGCCAGGATCGGGCACATAGCCATGGGTATAGGCATACCAGGTATCGGATACGGGCAGGTACGAGGCGGCTTCGCAGGTGCTGGCGCGCTCGCCATACATCTCAGCCGCGGCTTCGTTGAGGTCGCGCAGGTCGTGCAAGCTATCTATGAACGAAGCCGGCGAGAACAGCACTTCGACGATGGTGTGTCCATCGCCCGCGTCTATTTCTGCCGCCAGCGTAGCGAACAGCTCGGTGAAATTGACATGGTCGACAGTGACGCCGACTCCGTTTGCCTCGCCCCATTCGGCAGCGTAGACATCGAACCATTCGTCATAGCGCGGCACGAAGTGGCTCCACTGCAGCAGGCTGATTTCTGTGCCATCGGCATAGTCACCTTGCGCGGAGCCGGCAATGGCGAAGACCGCCAGGAAGCAAAGAACAATCAGAACTCGCATTGCTTTGGTCATTGAGATTTCTCCTTGACTTTGAACGGACTCTGAACGCGGATATTTTACGCGACTCAATTATCCTAGCAAGAAATTGCGCGATTGGCAAATTTTCACCACTCAACAGTGTAAGACAGCGCGCGCATAAATCAAGTTGTTACCAATGCGAGGCCGCTAGAAGAGTTGATTTTGCCGCGCCGGCTGCGCGCCATCCAACAGCACATATTTCGCCAGCTTCTGCGTATTGCGGATGCCGATCTGCTTGAGATGCGACAAGTCTGTCAGCCTGCCTCGCCGCCGCGCCCGCAGTATGGCGTTGGCGCCGATGGGTCCAACGCCGGGGATGCGCAGCAGCTGTTCGCGTTCGGCTCGCATGATTTCGATCGGAGCGTGCGCCAGATGTTCCTCCGCCCAGGCTTGCTTGGGGTCGACATCAGTGCGCAGGTTGCCATCGCGCAGGAAAGGCAAATCTTCCACATCCCAGGTGTAGTCGCGCAGCAAAAAGCTGGATTGATAGAGGCGGAATTCGCGTATCGCTTCGGTCGCTGGCAGATTCTCGAACGGCGTGCCCGGCACTGGGCCGAAGGCGGAGTAATAGACGCGCGCCAATTTTGCCTGGCTGTAGAGTTTGTCGCTCATGGACAGCAGTTCGAGGTCGGTATCGCCGACAGCGCCGACGACAAACTGGGTGACGCTGCTGGCCAGTCTTTCGTTTTGGTGGTCGCGGCGGATCTGCTCTGCCCATTGCAGCATCCTCAGCAGCTCTTGCACGAAGACTTTCTTGGGCGCGAGCTTGTGCAGGCGCTCGCTGGTCGGCGCTTCCAGATTGACTGAAATGCGGTCTGCCAGCTGCATGGCGCGGTAGAGCTGGTCATATTCTATGCCCGGCATGATCTTGAGGTGAATGTAACCGCGGTAACGCTGCTTGCTGCGGATGATGTCAGCCGTGTCGATGATCTTGTCTTGCGTCGTTACGGAGCCTTTGATGATGCCGCTGGACAAGAAGAGCCCATCGACCTGTTTGGCGCGTTGCAGCGTGTCGAATGCCCCAGCCATCTCATCGGGCGAGAAAGTCACGCGCTTCGTCTTGGCGCGCCCGGCGCGGAAGACGCAATAATGGCAGTTGCGCTCGCAGGCGGTGGTCATCATGGATTTGAGCACGGGTTTGGGACCGCGCGGCGTCTGCAAATTGGCGATGCAGTCGCTGAAGTTGTATTCCTGCTTGCGCGACCGGCGTTTGCGCTCGGCCTGTGGGCTGTCGCCGGCGGGCTCGTGCAGGGTTACATCGCCCATCTGCGAGAGCTTGGTGAGTGTTTCGGAGACGATTCTGCCAGCCATGCCTCCATGTTATGGAACATTTGTTTTATTGTCAAGCGCCAAATTGGCGGATTGGCAAATTGCTAGATCAGCAGCGGCGGCTGCAAGCGAAGCCAGTCTGGCTTGTGCTGTTTGAGCGCTTCCAGAACAGCCTCAAAGACTTGCGCGTATTCGCCATCGGCATCGACTTCGACAATTTGCTGCCCCTTGCCTCGCAGCAATTTTACGGCTGCGCGATATTTTTCTGCGCGAGCGGGCAGGTTGTTCTCGAAGAGATCGCGTTTGTGTTCGCGCTTGCGCATGCGCTCGTAGGCTTTAGTGGGGCTGACATGGAGCACGATCGTCAGGTCGGGTTGCCGCGCCCAGCTGTTCAAGTTGTAGATATCTTCCATGCTGAACTTATCGCGCGCTTGATAAACCAGCGAAGACAGCACAAAGCGGTCGCAGATGACGATGCGTCCAGCCCCCTGCAGAAAGGGCTCGACGATGCGCTCGAGATGATCGCTGCGGTTCAGCGCAAAAGCCAGCGCCAGCGATTGCGGGCTCATGGACCTGCTGCCAGCCAGCGCCGCGCGGATCTCTGCGCCGACCAGACAATCTGCGTGCGGCTCCTGGGTTAGCAGCGCCTCAGCGCCCTGCGTTTGTTCCAGGACGCTGTGCAGCTGCTGCGCGATGCTGGTCTTGCCCGCGCCGTCTATGCCCTCGATGACGATGAAGAAGCTCTCGTTTGACATGCGAACAAGCATACCTTTTGCGAATGCCTTCTACAAGCGACTGAATTGGGTGCAGGGTGGCGGAATCGCGTCTCTTTGTGTGTATAGCAGATTGTGGTTTAATCATCTGGTTAATCATAGCGCGCGGGAGGGCAGCATGGCGACGCCACTGACAGAAGCGGAAATCACAGCCAAACTGGGCGAGCTGGACGGCTGGCGGCGAGACGGGGAGCGCTTGGTCAAGCAATTCAGCTTTGACAATTACCTGGCTGGCCTGGCCTTCGCCTCGGCGGTCGGCGTATTGTGCGAAGGTGCCAATCATCACCCCGATATGACGATCGGCTGGCGGCGGGTGGAGCTGTCTTTCACCACGCACGATGCCGGCAACCGACTGAGCGCAAAAGACTTCGCCGCTGCGGCTGGCATCGACGCGCTCGGCTATCCCAATTAGCGCCGAAACCGGCTTGCGGATGCGCCTGCTGCTTTTCAACCTGGCCACAGACGAGAACGACCCCGTCCTGGCATTCGCCTGCGACTGGATTCGCCGCCTGGCGCACGAATGCGACTCGATTGATGTGCTGACCATGCGGCGCGGCGACTATCAGCTGCCGGGCAATGTGCGCGTATTCTCTGCAGGGCTGGAACGCGGCTGGAGCAAACCGCGGCGGGCGGTCAATTTCACTATTCAGTTGCTGCGCTTGCTGAGCGGGCGGCGCTATGATGCCTGCTTCGCGCATATGATCCCGCTCTTTGCCGGGCTCGGCGGACCCATTCTAAAGGCGCGCGGCATCCCCATCACCTTATGGTACACGCATCGCCAGCGGTCTTGGCAGCTGTGGCTGGGGCAAGCCATGTCGCAGCGCATCGTCAGCGCCGACGAATCCAGCTATCCCTATCCAAGCGACCAGCTGCGCGTGCTTGGACATGGCATCGACACCGACTATCATACGCCGCGCATGAACAGCGTCACCGATGCAGAAGAACCGCTGATTGTGCAGGTCGCGCGCTTGTCCGCCATCAAACATCAGGCGACCACCATCCAGGCGGTCAGCGAATTGCCAGTGCGCTTGGCATTGATTGGCGGCGTGCAGCCGGGCTTCCCCGATTCCTACCGGGCCGGGTTACTGGAAATGATTGCCGACCTGGGCTTGTCCGCCCGCTGCCAGTTGGTGGGCGATCAAAGTCGTGCGGAAGTGCTGGCTTGGTATCGGCGCGCTGCCATCGCCGTCAACATGAGCCCGCCCGGCTTGTTCGACAAAGCTGTCCTGGAAAGCATGGCTTGCGGCTTGCCCACCATCGTGGCCAATCCTGCCTTTGCGCCGCTTTTGGGCGAGCATAGCGACCTGCTGCTGACCGATTCGCCAGAAGATGTCGGCGGTTTGCGAGAGCGAATCGCGCGAATCAGCCGGCTTTCCAGCGGAGAACGAGCCGCTATTGGCGCAGAACTGCGCGAGAATGTCCTGCGACAGCACAGCCTGCCGCGCTTGATTGAGCGCTTGATGACTGTGCTGCAAACGGGCGAACTGCCAGCCTAGCCCGCATAGCTCCAGCCCAGCTCGGTCAGCGACAGCACATCGGGCGGCGCGCCTTCTTTCATCACATCGGCATGGATGGCTTCGCCGACGACGATATCGTGGTCGCCGCCAACATCGACAATCTGCGTGACTTTGCACTCGATGCAGGCTGCCGCCCCGGCCAGCACGGGCACCCCGGTTTCTGGCGCTGCGCTGTAGTCGGCATTGTCCATCTTGTCGGGTTTGCGAGCGCGTCCGCTGGTTACGCCTATGATGGCATCGGAATCGGCTTGCAGAAACAGGTTCAGGCCAAAGACGCCGCCCGCCTCGACCAGCCCGCGCGAATAGCAGCTCTTCTGGATGCCGACCGCGATCAGCCGCGGCGCGTAGGACATCTGCGATACCCAGTTGACCACCATGGCGTTTACATCATCGCCGTCCTTGGTGGTAAAGGCGTAGAAGCCATAAGGCATCATTTTCAAGGCATCTTTGATTTTGTCTTCGGCCATGTTTCGCGTCTCCCTGCCATTTGTCATTTGCGCAGCCAACTATAGCGCATGGATTTGGCGCTGTCATGCCTTGTCCAACTGCGCCGACAGCTTCTCCAATACGACTGCCAGGCGTTCTTCTGTGGTCGGCTCTGGGTCGGGTTCCGGCTCAGGATCCGGTTCTGGCTCGTCCTCGTCGGTCAGGTCATCGATGACTTCTTCCATGTGATTCACGAACTTGATGAGGAAGAAGATGGCGATGGCGGTGATCAGAAAGTCGATGCAGACATTGATGAAGCTGCCCACCTTGATGATGGGCGCAGAGGCATCCAGCGCGTCTTTGAGCGTCGGATAGAATTGCCCGTTCAGGCTGATGAAGAGGTCGTCAAAGTTGAAATTGTTGAGGATCAAGCCGATGGGCGGCGTGATGACATCTTTGACCAACGATGTCGTGACGCTCTTGAAAGCCGCGCCGATGATGATGCCGACAGCGAGATCGACCACATTGCCGCGCATGATGAACTTCTTGAATTCTTGAATCATAAGGATTCCTCCCGGCTGCTTGTGTTTTGGCGATTTTAGCAGGGCGCAAGCCTGTACGGTTCGAGACCCGGCGACGTCTGCCCCACCGCAAAACCGCCCGCGCCTGCACAACGCGCATTGCGCATCAATGCTATACTGCCCGCCATGCAAAAGCAGCACAGCATTCTTGACCTGATCATGCTCGCCAAAGACCGCGGGGCAGCGCCCTGCCTGCTCAGCTTGCTGGACGCGCTGGAGCCGGCTGCGCCTATCCTGGCAAGTACGCTGCTGGTCGCGCAGCCTCTGGCGAATTTGTGGCGCGCCGGCGATGCTTGCCGCGAATTGGCAGACCTGCTCGATTCGCCCGCTGGCACGCAGCAGTTGCGCAGCCTGCTCGAAAACAAGCGCCTGGACTAGCAGCTATGGATGTCACAACGCAGCAGGTGCTCAGCATTCTGTTTGTTTTGGCGACGGTCGTGCTGGTGTATACAGCGCGGTTTTTGCAGTCGCGGGCATCCAGTCGGCGAAAGCTGCGTCCTATGCCCGCCTTTGAGCGCATCCCCGACTGGAGCAGCCAGGCCATCGAAGCCGACCGCCCCTTGCACCTGGCATTTGGCAGCGCCAGCATCGGCGAAGACAGCACAGCCACCGCATTGGCAAACGCGGAACTTTTTCATCACATCATCGAGAAAAATAGCGCCGCCGATACGCCGCCGGCACTTTCTACATCTGCCCCAACGACCGTCCCGCTTGCCAGCGCGAAAGTCGACGCAGCCTGGACGGGCGCTGGCAGGACGCGCAATGTGCATTGGTTTCCACAGGGCAAACGCGCGCTCGGCTATGCGGCCGGCGTGACAGCCGTGATCGGCGATGACGAGCCCCCAGCCCATATTCTGGCTGGCAGCTTCGGCGCGGAATTGGGGCTGATATTAGATAGCGCCCGGCGCAATCGACAAGGCACGCTGGCGGTCAGCGACCAGCTGCAAGGGCAGGCGGTGGCTTATGCCATGGCTGACGAAGCGCTGATAGGCGAAGAGCTTTTCGCCGCTCCCGCCTGGGTTTCAGACGAGGGCCGCGCGGCAGCCGATGCGATCGTCATGGATGTCTGGCGCGCCCTGCTGATGATTCTGGTGGCTCTGGCGCTGGTTCTGGGCGTGGCTAGGCAGCTGCCCTGGCTCAGCTGGCAGTTGCTGGCGGTCGTTGTGGTGGTCGCGCTGGTCGTCGGCGCAATTTTGTGGACGATCCGGCGGAGGCGCTGAGCGATGAACCGCCGTTCGCGCATTGGCACTTCTATGGCGGCAATCACCGGTTTCCTGGTCGGCGTTACTGCCTTGCTGAGCCTGCTGCTGGGTGATAATCCAGCGCTCTTTGGCGATGGCGCGCAGGCTGAGGCGCTTGCGCGGGATTTCGCTTTGCCCGGCGAGGTGCTGCTGCGACTGCTGGTGATTGTGCTGGCGCTGAGCATCGTCTTCGGCATCGCCAATTTGCTGTCCTTGCATGCCAGGCGGGTGGCGCGTGGATGGCTGATGAGCGGCGTTCTGCTCGCCAGTTTCGCCGGCACCATCGGCTGGCATATCACGCGGCAGGGCGATACCTCGCTGCTGGAGATCATTCAGCTGCCTATTGAGTCGGCATTGGCGGCGCTGCTCTGCGTTACGCTGGTGGCTGGCGGCGCGCGGATATTGGCGAAGCGCAGCGACATCTGGGGGCTGCTCTTTGTGCTGGTTGTGGTCGTGGTTCTGCTGGGCAGCTTGCCATTGCCCGAGCTCGCGCCTGTTGCCGCATTCAGCGACTGGTTGATGCGCATCCCGGTGCAGGTCGGCGCGCGAGCGATTTTGCTGGGCATCGCCCTGGGCAGCATCGTGGTCGGCGTGCGCGCGCTGCTGGGGCAAGACCGTTCGGTTCGAGGCTAGCTGATGAACGACGATTACAGCTGGCTGGAAGAGCCGCAGTCCGATGCGAGCCAACCAGACGCGAGCGAATCTGCCAGCCAGCGCCGCTTCTTGTCACGAGCGCGCCGCTTCTTGCCACGCATTCGCCGCCGAAGGCTCGCCTCGCAACCAGGTGAACAGCCCAGCGCAACCGACCTCCTGGGGGGGCAGAGCGAGCGCCCTTTGACCGAACTGGACCAACGCTTGCGGGCGCTGCGGGAACGCTCCTTGGGAATCGAACGCAAAGAGGAATGGCAAGAGCTGTATGATGTAGACCAGGCGCTGACCTCGCCAGTCTTGCAAGAGAAGCCGGGCGGCGTCATCAGCGCCGTCGCTCTGTCGCAGGGACAGCAGGCCCAAGTCGACTTGTTGACGGAGATCGTTGGCAGACAATCGGATGCGACGCCTGCCAAACGCGGACTTGTTCGCAGGGCTGGGCGGTCATTGCTGAGCATTCCGCGCCTGCTGACATCGGCGCTGCTGCTGCTGTTTGTCGCGCTGCCTTTTGTCTCGTCGGATTATGCGCCTGGCACTTTGCCAGCGGACGAATTCGCAGAGGACGATCCGCAAGCCGCAGCCTTCTATGCGGCGCTGGACAGCATCGCCACTGATGACTATGTGCTGGTCGCTGTGGAATATGGCTTGGGGGCTGCCGCCGAGCTGGATGCGCTGACCGATCTGGCGCTGCGGCATATTTTCGCGCGGGGCGGCCGAGCAGTCTTGGCGACCAGCAACCCAATCGCCTTCGTGCATGTGCAAAACATCATCAACGACATTCGTGCCCGCGCCGCACAAGCTGGGTTGCGTCTCATAAACGGTCGTGATTTTATGTTGCTGCAATACTTGCCGGGTGGTGGGCTGGGCATTCGCGAACTGAGCGAGAACTTTGCCGATATCGTGCGCAGGTCCCAGCCCGATGCGTCCACCAGCTTGCCTATCCGTTCGCTAGCCGATATGGAACTCTTGCTGCTGGTTGCCGACAGCGCCGATGATGTGCGCAACTGGGTCGAGCAAGCGCTGCCCGAGGCCGGCGATGCGCGCCTGTATGCCGCGACCAGCCTGGCTGCCGAGCCGTTGACGAGCGCCTATGTGCAAGATATCGACCGCTTTGCTGGACTGGTCGTTGGCCTGCGCGGGGCCTATACCTACGGCGCAATGCTGGATGCCGCTTTTGGCGTGGATGCGCAGCCACAAGTCTACGATCCCGATGTACTAATCGAAGCAACAGCACATACGGGCAACGAAGAACCCGGCGAGAACAGCGCTGTCGAAGCCGCGCCCAGCCTGACGCCGCTGCCAACCGCCACGCCTCGCCCGACCAATACGCCAACGCCACCGCCTGCGAACACGCCCGCGCCCACAGCCACCACCGCCATGATCCGCATCGTGGAAGTGACATCGCCCCAGTCGCCGGTCAATATCCGCGTCGGCCCCTCCACCGCCCAATCCACTCTGGGACTCGCATACACGGGCGATACCTTTGAAGTGCTGGATACCAACGCCGATTCCAGCTGGTACAAAATCTTGATGTCAAACGGCTGGGAAGGCTGGATATCCGCTATCGTCGTGAGCGAAGGCCTCGTGCCAGAATCCGCGTCCAACAGCGATGATTCGGCGAGCAACACCCGCGAGCGGTCGGTGATGAGCCGCTTCTATCCGCGCCGCTATGGCAATATCGAGCCCCGCTTCTCGCAAGCGAATCCAGTTACAGGCTCTGCGCTTGGCGCGATCGTCCAGCTGCGAGAACGCGGCGGCGAAGCGCAGCGCCTGCAAGCTTTGACGATGGGCACGCTGGCGGCTGTGCTGGCGATCGCGCTGGGCAACCTGTTCGCGGCGATCGGCGCAATGGTCCGGCGCGGCTGAGGGGGGCGGAAGCGGATGCCAGAAAATACCCTCGCGCTGATCAGCTTTGTGCTCACGCTCATGGTATTTAGCTATTTATTGGGCGATCTGCCCTTGATACGCCACTTGTATCGCATCGCAGTCTATATCTTCATCGGCACGAGCGCGGCTTTCACCCTGATTGTCGGTTACGAAAACCTGCTGCTGCCCTTCTGGCAGGATGTGCAAAATACCGCCACCAGTTGGACCGCGCTGGGCAGTCAAGCCGATCTGTGGATCTTCTTCACGGCGCTGCTCTTCGCTGCGCTGCTGCTGTTGAGACCGATCACGAGCCTGGGCTGGCTGACCAATAGCGTGCTGGCGGTGGTCGTGGTGATGGGGGCGGCGGTCGGCGTTGCTGGCGCGCTGCGAGGCACGCTGCTGCCTTTGCTGGAAGCGACCGCTCGCCTGCCCGCGCTGGATGCCGACCTCGGCACGCTGCTGGAGTCGCTGCTGGTGCTGCTGGGCACATTGACGGCGCTATACAGCTTTCATTATCAGGTCAATGCCAGCGGCGAAGAGCGACGCAACGGGCTGGGCAAGGCATTCCGAACCATTGGCAAAGCCTTTGTCGTCACGGCGCTGGGCGCGATTTATGCCTCGACTATTTTGAGCAGTTTGACGATTTTGACCGAGCGCATCGCTTTTCTATTCCAATATGGAGCCTGAGCGATGACCTCGCTGCCACCCGGTTCGATCCTGGCGGTGGATATCGGCAGCGTCAACACGCGCGCCTTGCTCTTTGATGTGGTGGATGGCGCGTACCGGCTCGTCATGCAGGGCACCAGCGGCACCACCATTGGCGCGCCCAAAGATGATGCGCTCTTCGGCGTGCTGAACATCGCGCGCGATATGGAGTCCTCCAATTCTCGCCGCCTGCTGGACGAAAACGAACGAATCATCCGACCCGAGCAAGCGGACAATATCGGCATTGATTATTGCTTGACGACTGCCAGCGCCGGGCATCCCTTGCGCGCGCTGCTGGTTGGGCTCTATCCACAGCTTGATATAAACAGGCTGCGCCGAGCCATCGCTCCTTTTGGCATGGATGCTGTCGCCGAAATCCATCTGCAGGACGGGCTGGGCGCACGCGGACGGCTCAATCGACTGGTGCACAGCCGCCCGCAGCTCATCATCGTGGCGGGTGGCACCGATGGCGGCGCGCGCGCTGCCTTGCTGGAGATGCTCTCGCTGGTGCGTCAGGCGCTGTCGCTGATGCCGCTGGGCAGCCGCCCGACTGTGCTCTATGCCGGCAACAGCAGTTTGACGCCGGCTGTGCGCGAGATGCTCAGCCAGCAGATAGAAGTGGTCATTGCGCCCAATATCCGGCGTGCGGGTGAGGCGCTATCGCTGGACGGACTGCAGGCTGCGCTGGCAGAAGCCTTCGACTCGCACAAACGGCGTCTACCCGCTTTTCAGCGTTTGGCTGCCATGTCCGATTCGGGCATTATGCCGACAGCGCGTGGCATCGAGACCATAGCAGCCTATTTCTCGCGCGTGGAAAGGCAGGATGTGCTGGCGGTCGATGTGGGCAGCGCTCGCACACTGGTCACATTGGCGCAAATGGGCCGGGCAACCAGCGCCTTGTGCAGCGACATTGGCTTGGGACATAGCGCCGCCGATACCCTCGAGCGCGTCGGCGAAGACGAACTCGCCGGCTGGCTGCCTTTTCATCCGGGCAAGGGCGAACTGGCGCAATACGCGCTGAAGAAGGGCTTGCGTCTGGCGCATGTGCCGCTGGATATGCGCGAGCGCTATATTGAATATGCGCTGCTGCGGGCGGGTCTGCGTTATGCGCTGGCACAGCTAAACGACTTGCCACAGCCGGGCTTGCTTCTCCTGGCGGGCGGCGCATTGGGTGGCAGCAGCCAAGGCGCCTTGACCATGCTGCTGCTGGCGGATGCGCTGGATTGCACGGGCGTTATCCAGGTCAAGACGGACCCGCATTCCGCGCTCTCGGCATTGGGAGGGCTGGCTTCTGTCGCGCCCGATGCGGTTGTGCAGCTGCTGGATGGCGGGATTCTACAAAATGCGGGCAGTTTGATTCGGCTGGCTGGCCATGCGCCCATCGGCGAGACTGCCTTGACCATGCGCATCAAGCGTGAAAATGGAGAAACAAGCGAGCGCGAAGTCAACGCTGGCGATGTCTGGCGCTTGCCATTGACGGGGGCAGAGCAGGTCGAATTGCGGCTGCAAACGCGGCGTGACGTCCATCTGGCGGGCAAACGGCGCTTGTCCCTGCGCTTGACGGGCGGACGCGGCGGACTGCTGGTCGATGCGCGGCTGGATGCGCTGGCGCAAACCACGGCCATGACTGAGCGGGCTCTGCTGCTGCTGCGCTGGTATGCTGCTGCGAGCGGACAAGATCACCAGGTGGCCATCCCCGAAAGCTGGCTCGCGCCCCCCGAAGAGTAGCCGCGGCAGTTGATGCTGGTGGATGCGTCTAGGCGATCGGGGTGAAGGCGTAACCAGTCCCAGCCCGCGCGACCGTGCCCAGCCCGGGGAAGTCCAGGTGATAGAAGAGCGTCAAGATCTGACTGTCGGCGCATTCCTGCAACACTCGCCGTCGCGTCTCGCCGGCCGCTGCGCCATCGCTGTCGAAGCCGAAATGCCAATCCAGATGCGCCAGTTGGAAAGCCTGATGCAGCAGATCGACCACATGCAGCAGCCGCTCGCCCTGCGATTCCAGCAGCAAGCCGGCGTGCCCCTGCGTGTGCCCGGCCAGGTCGACGACTGTTACGCCCGGCGCGATCTCGTCTCCTGCGCTCGCAAATGTGAAACGGTCTTGCAATGCGCGAAAACGCTCCAGCAGCGCTTGATCCTCCGCAGCGCTCGAGGTCGCCCAACGCGCCGTCCATTCGTTCCATTCGGCTTGAGTCGTGATATAACGCGCTTCTGAATATACGGGCGCGCCAGACTCGTCGCACAAGCCAGCGATATGGTCGCCATGAAAATGCGTGAGGAAGATGATGTCGATGTCGCCTGGCGCAAGACCCAATTTGCCCAGCCCGCGCAATACGCCGCCCATGCCTGGCGGTCCCGCCTCGCCAAAGCCGACATCAGCAAGGATGCGCGTGCCGCCGCTGTTGATCAGCAGCAGGTTCAGGCTGCCGCTGGGCTCGTCATCGCCGAGCGCCGCATCGACATCGGCTGGATCGGCGTTGGGATAGCGCGCGATGACATCAGCGCGGTCCATGAAAGCGCTGCCTTCTTGCAGCACGGCGCATTCAAGCTCGCCTATCGAGAATTGATGCACGGACATATTTGATCCTCCTCGAAGCCTGTGATGATCGCGAAGTGCGGCGGCGCAATCGTAGGCGCAAGCGCTCCCAAATGCAATAGCTGCTATAACCCCTCCCCCAGCCCCTCCCCGTCAGGACGGAGAGGGTAGCCAATGCTTGCCTCCCCCTGACCAGTCGGGGGGGACCGAGGGGGGTATTCCCTAAGCGCCCCCCAGCGTCAATGCCGTCAGCAGGAATATCATCCCCGCGCCCATCCGCCCCAGAATGACTGCCAGGCTGGAGTCGGCGAGCACGCGCAGCAGACAGAATGCCAGCCCCAGCGCAGCCGGCAGGACGATGCCGTGCCAGAGCAATTGGTATGCCTCCCCCAGCGCAGCCACAAATACCAGCAGATGCAGCAGAGTCGCCAAAGCGCTCGTGATGATGATTCCCGCCCATGCGCCCAGCCGCGATCGCAGCGTCGGCAGCAGCAGCGCCTGGAACACCAGCGTCTCGGCGATGGGCTGGGCAAAGACCGCCAGCAGCGCGCCCAGCACGACCATCTCTGCTCCAGACTCGGACAAGCCGAAAATCGTTGGCATGGGCAAGAAGCGTCCGCCCAGCAACCCGATGACCAGGTCCAGCGTCAGCCCAATGGCGACTCCATAGAGCAGCGCCAAAGCCAGGGGCTGCCTGCCGCGGCGCAATTTCAAGCCCTGCCAGCTCGCGGGACTGCTGCGGCGGCTCGCCAGCACAAAAACGCTGCACAAGCCCATGCCCAGCGTCCAGCTGAACATCAGCAGAGCGGGCGTCGGTTCTGCGCTGCCCAGCGCGATGGATGCCAGCGCTGGTCCCACCACAGTCAGACACGCGAACAGCGCGAGCAAAGCCAGCATCGCGCTCGGCAAACCCCAGGGCGGCGGCTCTTCCACGATGGTGAGCTTTTGGCGCAGGGTCATTTCGCGGCGGTCGGCAGTCATGCGAAAAATCTCGTTTTTGCGGGCTGGTCTGCGCGCGGTTCGGTTTGGCGTCTGGCCTGGCTGCCCCTCATTCGCCGCGCATCACCCGCTCGTATACAGCTAGCGTCTCTTGCGCCGTCTTGCGCCAGCTATAGCGACTGGCCAGCGCCAGCCCCTGGTTGATCATGGCGTCGCGCAGCGGCTGCTGGATGAGCAGGGCGATGATCGCGCCGGCCATTGCCCGCGCATTATCAACGATGCAGGCGGCATCTTCCAGTATCTCCTCGAAAACGATGGCATCGGATGTAACCACTGGCGTGCCCGATGCCATGGCTTCCAGCGCCGTCAGGCCAAAGCCTTCGTATAGGCTGGGGAAGACGAACACATCGGCCAGGCGATACAGCGCCGGCTTGTCCGCCTCGTCAACAAAGCCGATCCAGCGCACATACTCATCGACTTGCAGGCGGCGGCTGTATTCGCGCAGGTCGGGGTAGAGCCTGTTGTCGTAGGCTGGCTCGCGACCGGCGATGACCAGCGGGAATGCCTCGCCATCCGCCTCGCCGACATAGGTATAAGCCAGCAGCAGCATATTGACTTGCTTGCGCCAGTCGAAGCCGCCCAGATAGAGCACAAAGCGCTCGGGCAAGTCGTACTTTTCGCGCACGGCTTCATCGCGCTGGCTGCCCATCCGCGGGTGAAAACGGTCGTCCGGCGCAAGATAAGTTACGGCGATCTGCTCGTCGGCCATGCCCAGCTGCTCTTCAATATCCAGCTTGGCGGTCTCGCTGATGGTGATGAGGTGGCTGCTGCCTCGCGCCGCCGCGCTGACCAGCGAAGTGTAGAGGCTGGTGAAAAAGCCGCTCTGATATACGGGGTAGAGCAGGGGGATGACATCCAGCACGGTCGTCACCAGCTTGACCGGGCAAGCCAGCGGCGTACCCCAATAAGGCACATGGGCGATATCGGCATGCAACTGACGGGCGGCGCGGGGGAAGGCGCGCTGCTCAAAATATACCTTGCCCGGTTTGCCGCTCCATCTGCCCGCATTGACCGCGCGCGCGCCATTTGGCAAGTCGGCCGGCGGCTGGATGTGTGGCGGCAGCACCAGCGACAAGTCCAGCTCGGGCGCGACCTTGCCCAGGCTCGCCAGCAAGCGCCGCAGGTATTGTCCGCTGCCGGTGGCGGGCTGATCCCAAAACCAGCCGTTAATCGCAATGTGCATGGGCGTTCACGCGACTTTCAAGAGAAGCGATGCAAGACAATGCATGGACTTTACGAAGCCGGCTCTGGCGCGTCAAAGCAGCTGCTGTTGGAAGCAGGCGATGATCTGGTCGATCGTCTCGTCCAGCGGGGTGGTCGGCTGCCAGCCAATCGCCTCGCGGATCTTGTCGATGCTGGGCACGCGCCTGCGAAAATCTTCAAAACCCGCTTGTTGATAGGCTTGCTCGTAGGGCACCAGCTGGATCTCCGAAGCGCTGTCGGCTCGGTCGCGGATGCGCTGCGCCAGCTGCAAGATGCTGATTTCTTCTGTGCTGCCGATGTTGTAAAGCTCGCCAATCGCGTCTTCGGTTTCCGCCAAGCCCTGGATCGCCGCGACCACATCATAGACATTGCCAAAGCAGCGCTGCTGGTTGCCATCGCCATATACCTGGATGGGCTGGTTCGCCAGCGCCCAACGCACAAAACGCGGCACGACCATGCCATATTGCCCGACTTGCCGCGGACCGACTGTGTTGAAGAGCCGAAACAGCGTGACCGGCAAGCCGACCTCGGCGTGATAGGCAAATGCCAGGAATTCGTCAATCGCTTTGGATGCGGCATAGCTCCAGCGGCTGCGCAGGGTGGGACCGCTGAGCGTGTCGTCGTCTTCGCGGAAAGGGAAGTTGACGCCTTTGCCATAGACTTCGGAGGTCGACGCCAACATCAGACGCCGGCGATAACGAGCGGCTGTTTTCAGGATGACCTCGGTGCCGCCGATATTGACCTCTATCGTATTGATGGGGCGATCGACGATATTGCGCACGCCCACCACCGCCGCCAGATGAAAGATAATGTCGCATTCGCTGACCAGCCGGTCGATGACATGGATGTTGCGGATATCTTCCACCGCATAACGAAAGTTGGCTCGCGAATCCAGCAGCTGGATATTCTCCAGGCGTCCGGTGGACAAGTTGTCGATGATGGTTACCTGATAGCCCTGCCGCAGCAGGCGCTCGGCCAGGTGGCTGCCGATGAAGCCGGCGCCGCCAGTGATTAAGGCGCGGATCATGCCAATGTCCTTTCGTGTTTGCAGCATTCAGTCTACACGAGGACTCTACACGCGAATAGACGGCTGTGCGCAGTGGCAGACGGGCAATCGCATCAAAACATAATCTCGCTATGACAGCGCCGAAGTAAACAAGGCTCAACACAGATTCATGCGATTGGCCTGCGAAATCATCTCAATCGCTTGACAAAATACCGATATGGTGTTTTAATTGGCGTTAGGGTATATTTTCTGAGGTGCCGACATGAATATCACATTAGCCATTTTGAGAATGTTGACGAAGGTGGCCGCGCCGCGCAAGCCCCTGCCATTTACCCCCCCCCCCCCCCCCCCCCCCCCGAATTTCTCGCTAAATCTCCGTCCCCGGGGTTCGTCATGAACTCCGGGTTTCTCCTTAAATTCATTCTAATTCCGCTCATTTTATTGCTGCTGCCGGCATTGCCCGCTTACGCCGCGACATTCAACAACATCAACACCCGCGACGAGCTGGTCAACGCCATCATCACAGCCAATGGCAACGGCGAAGACGACATCATCAACATCACCGGCAATATCGCGGTGGACGGCCGCGGTCTGCCTCAAGTCACCAGCAAAATAACCATCAACGGCGGCGGCTTCACGCTAAACGCCGAAAACAACAGTCGCGGCATTGTCGTCAATTCTGAAATTGCCGCCAACCAAATCACTTCTCTGGGCGACCTGACCATCAACAACTGGGGCATCGCCAACGGCAATACCAGCGGTGATGGTGGCGCGATAGCGGTGGTTAACGCAAAGCTGACGCTGAACAATTCCACCGTGCGCGGTTCCCGAGCCCGCGACGGCGCCGGCATACGCGTTGAGACCACAGGAAGCTATACGGCCACCGCGACCATAACGAACACCGTGATTCGCAACAACACTGCGACTGGACGCGGCGGCGGCATTAGCGCCAACGGCAACGTTGCATTGACAACGGATAGAAGCGCCGTTTACGACAATACCGCCGGCAGCACGGGCGGGGGCCTGTCTATCGTAAGCACGAATGCCACAGGCACAGCCAATTTGCGCATCAAAAACAGCAGCATCTTCAGGAACACCGCGGGCGGGCGGGGCGGCGGCGTCTACGCCAATGGCAATTATTCCACAAACCCCGAACAATATCTCAACGTGACCTTCACGACCATCACCGGCAATAACTCATCCTCGTCAGATGCCGTAAAGGGTGGCGGTGTATATGCCGAGGGTGTCAGATTTCAACTGCGCTACAGCATCATCTACGGCAACAGCAACCAGAATTGTCAAGTCGCCAGCAGCGCCTTAATGGGAGCGTTGCTCACAAATATCATAGGCAGCGGCTCCAGCTCAAATTGCACCCTGAACCAGGAGTCCGGCGATCCGCGCCTCCTCCCCAGCACAAGCGGCAGCCCGCCTTATTACAAATTCTACAGCGACAGCCCGGCTTTAAACAAGGTTGCGTCCGCCTTCTGCCGATCGCTGGCGACGGTCGACCAGGCCGGCACGACGCGGCCTGTTGGCACGGCTTGCGATATCGGCGCGTATGAGGGCGCGGGCGTAGCGCGGCCGACAGCCACAGCCACCGCGACCATCACGCCCACGCCCACAGCTACGGCGACGACACAGGCAACCGCAACAGCTACCGCGACCATCACGCCCACGCCGACCGCCACAGCGACGCTTTTGCCTGGGCAGCCGACCGCCACTGCCACCAATACAGCCCTGCCGGGACAGCAGCCAGTTGGCGGACAGTCGCCAGACGATGACGATGGCGATGGCGGCGAAGACGGCGAAAATTCGCTGGATCAGGCTTTTGTCGCCTTCCCGACCTGGACGACCACCCCGTTCTTCCGCTATTCGCCCGCGCAAAGCTGCCTGACCCTGCAGCCCTTCATCGTCGTCAACAACGCCAGCAGCGGCACATCCTGCCAGCGCGTGCAGGGGATGCAGATTGGGCATCCCGACCTTGTCGCGGCCAATCCCTCCGCCGTTGTGGACATCTGGGGCTGGGTCACGCCGAATACGGAAGTCTGCTTCCGCGCGAGCAGCGGCTCGATCAAGTTCATCGATACGGCTGCGCTGCCGCGGACGGTGGTGGATTTGCCCGTGCACAACCAGCCGGGCGGCTTGCTCTGCGCGATCATCAATGGCGCGGGACAGGTGGCGCTGGTGGCAGGCCCGCCCGCCCCGTTTGCCAGCGCGACTCCGCAGGCTTACCGCAGTCTGAGCGGCTGCATGGTGCGCACGCAGTACATCCTGAACCTGCGCGGAAGTCCGGGCGGCGAGACGTTGCTGCATGTGCCCTTCGATGTGACGCTGACGGCGCTGGAATGGACGGCTGGCTGGTTCAAGGTGGACTATCTGGGCGAGCATGGCTGGATCGCCGCTGAGTATGTCGAGCCGGAGGGGAATTGCGGCTGAACCCCCCTCGGTCCCCCCGACAGGTCAGGGGGGAGGCAAAGCACGGGCGATCCGCCGGGTCGCCCAGGTGGTCATCGGTGATATTATTGTTTTTTACTTCTGTGCTTTTGTGCCTCTGTGGCAAATTGTTGTCTCACGACTTACTTGCGTTTACTTCTGTGGCAAATAAACAATTTTATGAGATTGCCCTGGCTCTGTAGTCAGGCGCAATTGTCAGAGGCGGCGCGCCAGGTAGAGCGTGGTCACCTGCTCGCGGATGACGCGGCCGCCGCAGGCATCGGTTATTCGCTCTTTGATCGCTGCCAGCAGACTTTCGCGCCCGATCATAGCGAACCGCCGCCTGGTCATAGAGCGCGCGCCTGTCCAGCCGTGTCATGTGTTTAGAAGCGATTCCGCATCGACTCGGCATAGCCCGTCAGCTCGGCATAGCCATAGCCCGACTTGTCGCCGCTGATGCCAACCGCGCCTTCCCAATAGACGATTCCTCCGTCACGCAATTCCTGGTCGGCCAGCAGGGGCGCGACAGCGATGCGGAAGCCATCAGCGCCCGACACAGCGATATCCCAAGCGGCTGGATATTCGGCATGGCTGTGCGGGCTGCGCCAGGTTTCCCGCGCGCGAATCTCCAACTCGCTGGCTTCAAGCCGGCGCGCGCTGCCGTCTGGATAGATGAGCAAGCCGCCAAAAGCCGCTTCCAGTCCGCCGCCAATCAAGCGAATCTGCCCGGCCATCAGCTCGCTGCCGTCATCGAATATCAAGCCAAACCAGTCCCAGCCCTGCGCGTCGTCGCCCAGCGCCGATGTGCTGAATTCGTGATCCATCCAGCTGTGCCCGCTGACGGCGAATCGCTCCCCGCCCAGCGCAATCTGCCCGCGCGTCTCCAGTCGGCTCAAGCTGTAATAATAGCTGGCATTGCCGATCTCGGCGCTCTTGGGGCTGAGCCCGTTTTTGCCTTGCAGGGCAGGCGTTTTGACTTGCCGCAGCGCCAGGTCGATGGCAAAGTCGTCGCTGGCGGCTGTGATTCGCGTCTGCGTAGCATCGTCATTTTCGGCGCGAATGCTCCAATCTTCCAGCCACACATGATAGCGCGGTTGGCTCACTGCGCCGGCCAGCCCCGCCCCGCCGCGCGCATAACGCACATCGTGATAGAATGCCCCGCCCACGATGTCGCTGACGGTGAAATGCGCCATGTAGATGTCGTTGGCCCGGAACTCGGAGTCGGATCTAATCGCAACCGGCGCAAGCGCCCGGCGAAAGATCGTGAACTGGAAGCCGAAGCGTCTGCCCGCCTCGTCGGCCAGGTTGCCCGTGTAATACCACCACTCGGTCTGGAATTCAGGGTGCGCGCCATGATCGCGCGGGAACTGCCAGTCCCAGGGCTCAATCGCTTGCGCGAAGCCGCTGGTATCAATTGGCGGCGCGTCCAGTTGCGCGCGCGCGCTTAATGTGCTGCTGGTCGCCGGCTCGACCAGGCTGATGCCGAAGACGACGACAACCGCAATCAATAGCAGGAGGGCTATAACGCGCCAATTCATGCTGCGATGCCTCTGTTGGTTTCATCTATCCTTGTACCATACAACGCGCCTGGGCAAACAGATGCAGCCCTGGCGAAAGCGTTAAGCCACGCCCGCCATTTCCAGCGTGGCATGCAGCAGCACATTGCAGACGGCTTCCAGGTCTTCCGGTTCGGCGCTTTCCGATTCGTGATGGCTGATGCCGTCTTTGCAGGGCGCAAAGAGCATGGCTGTGGGCGCGCGTCTGGCGACATAGCAGGCATCGTGCCCCGCCCCCGATGTGATGCGCTGCTGCGCTATGCCCAGTTTCTCGCAGGCTCGCTCCAGCTGCGCGACGCAGTCGGCATCGAAGGCCACCGGCTGCGTATCCGAGATTTGCGCCAGGGACAGCTCCAGCCCGAATTCCGCGGCCGCATCCGCGCAAGCCTCCCGCAAAGCCGCATCCATGGCAGCCAGCGTGGCGGCGGATGGATGACGCAGGTCGACCGTGAAGTCGACGCGCCCGGGGATGACATTGCGCGATCCAGGCCCAACCGTCACCTGGCTGCCCACCGTGCCGCGCGCCAGTGGCGCATGTTCAGCCGCGATCTCGTCCACCGCCAGCGCCACCTTCGCCATGCCCAGCAAGGCATTGCGCCGACCGACCATGGGCGTCGAACCCGTGTGCGAGGCGAATCCCGCCAGCGAGATGTCATACCAGCGAAAACCCTGCGCGGCATCGACCACGCCCACGGGAATGCCAGCCGAATCGAGAATGGGTCCTTGCTCGATGTGACACTCGAAGAAAGCGGAGAACTTGCGCTCGCGCACGGGCAAATCGCCTTGATAGCCGATGCGTTTGAGCTCGTCCCGCAGCGTCGCGCCCGTATCGACCGCCCGCCGCGATTGCGCCCAGTCCAGCTCGAAGACGCCGCCATACACGCCCGATGCCAGCATGGACGGGGCAAAGCGCGCGCCCTCTTCATTTGTCCAGTTGACGACTTCCAGCGGCTTGATCGTGGCGATTCCGCGGTCGTTCAGGGTGCGCACGACTTCCAAGCCCGCCAGCACGCCAAAGACGCCATCGAAGCGCCCGCCGAAAGGCTGCGTGTCCAGGTGGCTGCCCATGCCGACGGGGGCTTGCGCCTCATCGCTGCCGCCGCGCCGCGCGAACATGTCGCCCAGTTCATCGACTTCCATGCGCAAGCCGGCCTCCGCGCACCAGCTGGCGAAGAGATCGCGGGCTGCTTTGTCTTCATCGCTCAGCGTCAAGCGGTGGCTGCCGCCATTGGCTGTCGCGCCGATCTCCGCCATCTGCATGATGCTCTGCCAAAGACGCGCGCCGTCTATGCGCAGCTGCTCGCTCATATCAAGTATCCCTTTTCTATTGGGCGACCGGGTCCTTCGCCAGCCGCTGCTGCAAACGCAATGTTTCTTTCAGGCGCGCCACGCTGCCGGCCTGTTCGGCGCTGTCGATGAGGTCATGCGTCTCCCACGGATCGGCATCCAGGTCGAAGAGCTGCCAGGTATCTGCGCCGTCGAGCCTGGTTTGGATCAGCTTGTGGCGCTTGGCGGTCGCAAAAGTGGCATAGCCGTTCGCCCCCAGCAATTCTGGCAGCAGCGGCGCATCGTCCGGCAGCGGATCGGGCGTATCAAAGAGGCGCTGCCCCGACATGAGCATGCCGCGGCTGGGCATGCAAACGGCGCCCGATGTCGAGCCCATGATGTGCGCCTGCGTGAAAGCTGTGCCATCCGCCAATAGCTGGTCGAGGGTCGGCGTATGCACAGCTTCGATGCCCAGCGCGCCGATGGCGGAATGGCGGTGGTCATCGGCGATGATGAAGAGGAAGTTGGGTCGGTTCATTTGCGCGTCCATTTTTTGCGATGCGGATTGCCGGGGAGCTTACCTGCGCTCTGCCCGCCTCGCAAGTGATCCTGACAATGCGGCATAGCGCCATAATCAGTTCGTAAGCATTTTGTGCTAAGCTTGCGGCGACCGCAGAAAAAGGAATCGATACCCATGCGCCTTTTGTTTGTTGTGCTTGCGCTTTCACTCTTCGCGATGACCACGCCCGCCCAGGACCGCCAGGCCGATCTGCTGCTGATGCACGATTCCGGCGTGGTAACCGCTGCCTGGAATGCTGACGACACGCAGATCCTCACCGCTGCCGAAGCTGGCACGCTGCAGATCTGGTCGGTGGATGCCGGCGCGCTGCAACTGACGATTGCGCATGGCGAAAGCCCGCTCACGCACGCGCTGTGGCTGGGCACTGACGCGATCTTGTCGGCGGATGAAAGCGGTCTTGTGCGTTTGAACGATGCGGCTGCGGGCGCGGCGCTGCAAAGTTGGCGGATTGCGGGCAAGCCGGTGGCATTGGCAAGCAATGAAGCCGGCACGCAGGCGCTGGTCTTCACCGATGCTGGCGCGGGCGCGGTTCTTTCGCTGGCGGATGGCGGGACTGTCGCGGATTTCGCAGTCGATGCCCAGATAAGTGGCGCAGCCTGGAACGAGAACGAAGACCGGGTGCGCGCCTGGTCAGAGGCGGGCAGCGTGTACAGCTGGCATCGGCAAACGGGCGAAGCGACACAGGCGCGTCCACCACAAGGCGGTTTGCTGGGCGGATTGGCCTGGAATGCCGACGACACGCGCGTGCTGGCCTGGTTCAGCAATGGCGTGGTCAACAATTATGAGTCGGATGGCGTCAGCATCGGTCGCGGGCGAGTCAGCGGCGTGCGTCACAGCAGCTTCGTGCAGCGGGCGATCTGGTCGCGCGATGAGTCGCGGGTGATGTCCTGGGCGGGCGATGACACGGTGAATATCTGGGCGGCGGATACGGGGAGAACCCAGCAGGTGCTCCGTCATGAAGACTGGGTAATCGGCGCGCGCTGGAACACGGACGAAAGCCGTGTATTGTCCTGGTCGCACATTTATGTCTATTTGTGGCAGGGCGAACAGGCGCAGCGCTTCCGACATGGCAACCTGGTGCGCGGCGCAGTCTGGAACAGCGATGGCACGCGCATCTTGTCCTGGTCCTGGGACAAAACCGCGCGAGTCTGGACGCCCTGAAAAAAATCGAATTACTACAGCATCCCGACCGCCGCCACAACAGCCAGGGGCGTCAGCAAGCCGATCAACGTGCCTTGCATGATCTGCAGCGGCGTATGACGTTTTAGCACCAGCCGCGCCAGCACAACCAGCAGCAGCAGCGGCACATAGGCCAGCGCCGCGCCAAAGCCGTAGACGATCGCTGTCGCCGAGACGACGCTGGTGGTCGCCATGGCATGCAGGCTGATGTGGCTGAAAAATGTGCCCAGCAAGATGATCGACAACTCGATGATGCTGATCAGCGCAACCAGCACGATGACCGGGCTGGCGTCAAAATGCAGCGCAATCAGCAGATTGATCGCGCCAGCTGCGATAGCGATGGAATAGGGGACATAGCGCTCGCTGCTGTGGCGCATGTGCATATCGCCGATCTTGCCGATGCGCACCATATACGCCACGAAGCACATGGGCAGGATGCACACGGAAAATGCGAAGAGCCCGGCGAAGATCAACGCCGCGCCCCGATCGCTGGCTGGCAGGACTGTCACCGCCAACGCCCACAGCGTCCACACCAGCGGCGGACTGATGACGAGCGAGACGATATGCGCCCACAAATGCGATTCGGTTTGGACGCGCTGTCGCAAGGTAGCCGGAAGCGGCAGGCGAATGTCCATTTGCCTCGACTCATTGACTGACTACGAGCTGCATTATAACAGCGATTGCCAGATGCTCGCTTGCCCTATCGGTCCTCCCGACAGCCGCGCGTAGGGGCGAGGCGGTGACTCGTCCGCTAGACCCCCTCGGTCGCGCCATCGGGTCAGGCACTGGCGTCGATCAGTTCCAGCAAGCCGGCGGGATAGAGCGGCGGCGCATCATCACTGCGAAAGCTGTCCAGCGCTCGCCAACTGGCTTCATAGAGCACATCGCCATCGTCCTCGCCGACCAGCACGACATCGTCGCGATTCAGCGATTCGTCCACGAAGCGACCGTCGAATACCAGCGCAATTTCGTGCCCGGGCACGCCTTCGTACTCGAAGATATTCTCCAGCGCGCCCAGGTAGGCGATGTCTGCTGCTTCTGCGCCCAGCTCTTCCATCACTTCGCGGGCGACGGCATCGCGGGCAGCCTCGCCGAATTCGATTTTGCCGCCGATGGGACGGTAGAATATTTCGCCGCTGGACTTGTCGTATCCGCGCGCCGCGAGGATTTTGTCGCCGCGCCGGAAGATGCACAGCGCCAGCGGGCGGATTCGCTTTTTGCGTTTGGATCGCTTGCCCATGGGTCGCTGTGTCGCCGGCTCACTCCAGCTCGAAGCGCGTGCCCAGCGCCTTGGGCGGGTCGGAGCGCAGGAATGCCCGCAGACGCCGCTGCACCGCGCGCGGCATGTATTGCAGCAGGCGCTCGGTCAGACCGCCGCTCACCACAAGCAGCGTGACGATCATCATCAGCCAGGGTAGCGTATTCAGCAGCACGAAAGGAAAGCTGATTTCTTGCCCGAAGATGAACAAGCCGTTGGTCTGGATATTGCTGGAAACAGCGCGCAGTGCCGCGAACAAATAGGCGCCCAGCACAACGCGAAATGGATGCCAGCCGCCGAAGATGACGATGGCCAGCGCGATCCAGCCATCGCCCTGCATGGCCGGCGGACTGCTCCAGCCCGGCTTGACATTCAGCGAATAAGCCGCCCCCGCCAAGCCGACCAATGCGCCGCCCAGCGCCGTGTACCAATAACGCAGACGCTGCACGCGCGCGCCACGCGCATAAGCCGCTTCTGGCCGTTCGCCGATGGCACGCAAGGCCAAGCCGCCACCCGTGCGAAACAGCCAAAACCAGATGACGAACATGAGCAGATAGCTGAAATAGACCAGCAGATTCTGGCGGAAGAAGATGGGCCCGATGATGGGCAGGTCGGATAATATCGGGATGGCGTAGCGCGTGATTTGTGGGCCGGGGATGCGCGTGTAGTTCGCGCCCAAAAAGCGCGCCAAGTCCGCCGCCAGCAGAGTCAGCACGAAGCCGACCGCCACCTGGTCGCGCCGCAGCTTGATGCTGGAAAAGCCGATCAGCAAGGCGATCAACGCGCCGACCAGCATAGCCACGGCGATGCCCAGCAAGAGCTGCCCCGGCACATCCAGCACACTCGCTTCCTGCGCTGTCCAGGCCGCTGCAAAGCCCAGCACCGCCGCCAGTGTCAAGCTGCCATCCAGCGACAGGTTGACCACGCCGGCGCGCTCGGTCACTGTCTCGCCCAAACTGGCGATGACCAGCGGAGTCGCCGTGCCGACGATGCTGCCCAGGGTGTTGAGGAACTCGGGATTCATGCCCCCTCTTTTGACACAGAGTTCACAGAGTTCACAGAGGGCACAGAGGAATCATTTGGGTCGCCGTCCTCAGCATCGGACTCCCCTCCCTGACTCGTCGGGGAGGGGTCGGGGGTGGGGTCGAAGAAAACCTCGCGCACGCCTTGAAACAAAATCACAAACAGCACCAGCATGCCCTGCATCACGCCGGCCAGCGACGAATCCAGCTTCAGCGATGGCGCGATCTGCAAGCGCGTGCTGCCCGTCAATATCGCAGCGAAGGCAAAGGCGATCAGCGGCACCCACAGCAGGCGGATGCTCAGCAGCAGCACCACCAGAAGCCCCAAAAAGCCGATGCCGCCCGAAGCCAGCGGACGCAGGTTGTCAAAAGTGAAGAGCACGCGATAGCTGCCCGCCACGCCCGCCAGCGCCCCGCAAACCAGAAAGGCGCTCATGGATGTCCGTTCTGTCGCCACGCCCAAAAGCTGCGCCGATCGCATATTTTTACCCACCGCCTTCAGGTTCAGCCCCCAGCGCGTGCGGTTGAGCAGGGCAAAGACGATGACGAAAGCCGCCGCCACCAGCGCGATCATGAAGATGTTGACCGGGAATGTCGGCGCGAATTCTGGCAGCAGAGCCGGCTTGGGGAATGGCTCTGTGCCCTGCGCCGAGCCACCGATGCGCGGCTGCCAGGGACCGGAAATGAGATAGATCGAGATGACATTGACCAGCGCGTTCAAAGCCACGCCGCCGAAGATCTCGTTGACGCCCAGGCGGATCTTCAGCGCGCCCACGACCCAGGCCCAGAACATGCCGCCCAGCGCCGCCAGACACAGCAGCAAAATATGCAGCAGCGGCGCAAGATAGTCATCGAGCAAAATGTACTGCGCGCCCCAGCTGGCGAAGAGCGCGCCCATCATCATCTGTCCCTCGACGCCGATATTCCACAAGCCAGCGCGAAAAGTGACCACCAGCCCGATGCTGACCAGGCTGAGCGGAATCCAGAAGTTGAAGACGCCGCCCAGCTTGCGACTGTCTTTGAAAGCGCCTTTCCACAGCGCGTCCACGACATCCAGCGGGTCGCGCCCGACCGCGATGACCAGCGCCGCCGCCACCGCCAGCGATATGCCGATGGGCAGCAGCAGGAAGGCGATGCGCGTGACGATGGGGTTTCGGAGGGTCATGCTTCGTCGTCACGCTCAAATTCTTCAAGCCTGGTTCGGGCAAGGTATTCCAGCCTCTGCGCCTGCGCCCAAAGCGTTCGCCTAATACCTGGTCGCACGCTTCGTTCACTTATTACACGCGCCAAATTTGCGATTGTCCTTACCCTGCGCGCCAAGCGGGTATCGGGATGTTCGCGCTGCCTGCGCAGAGAAGTTGGCAGCACGGACACACGAACCGATTTTGGCAACTTGATCTCTACTTCGGCTTTGATTTCTTTCTCGTTCAGAATAACGGAAAACTTCGATTCCTTTAGCGCATTTTGATAGATTGTGTACTCAGCGCGATTCAATGTTTCACGAGCGTCGCGCCAATTTAATTCCCAAAACGGCCACATCTCAATTTCGGCAACTTCAAACGGGTCAAGCACACTCATCGCAACAGCGTCTGTTCGCTGATTGGTTAAGTGCCTGCGGATACGACCACGCAAACTCTCGCGAGATTGGCCAATATAAATGGGTTCGCCATCATAATCATAAAACAGATATACTCCGTGTTGACAATCCCCCACCCGGCGGCCGTCACCATAGTCCGCGTTCAGCGCATTCGTCACGCCTTCATACAGGGCTGTAACTTCTGGCGGTTCTTTCTGCCTAGTCATTTTGACTCATAATTGGCAACAGGCAATGAACAGCCAGCCATTCAATTACGGGCACACAGACAGCGTCTCCCAATGCGAACATTGCCTGATAAGGCGTTACAGCATCATAGCGCAAATTCTCCGCGCCTTGCAGTCGGGCATATTCCCTCACATTCATCCAGCGAACGGCAAGCTCTCCGTTACCTGCTCGTACGATTGCCTGCTTGGCCGAGCCGCCGCGCGTTGTCCGCAAAGTTCCCGCCAGTTGATCTGCCCGCACTTCCCAGACAGCTCTCCCGCCTCGAGTGCGTCGAAATGCGCCGAAGTATGCGGGCCACATGCGTCTCTGATAGTTTGAAACGCGTCGAAATTGCAATGGGGAAAGCGTGTCGATAAATGCCGAAAGGCGGTCGTGGGGCCACCAATCGCCTTCTGCTTCAGCTACATCTGCCAGACGGATATCGCTGCGCGCCGCTGGTGGTTCTGGCAATGAGAATGGACTTTTGTGGCCGAACAGAAACACTCTTGCGCGGCTTTGCGGAACGAATGCGTTCGCATTGACAATGATATGCTCTGTCTCGTAGCCAAGTTTTTGCATACCGACTACAACTGTCTCCAAATCTCTGCCGCCATTTGCCGAGAGAAAACCCATAACATTCTCTATCATCAACGTTCGCGGCGCGCGCTCACCCATTTCGTCAAGTATTCGCAAGAAGTCCAGGACCAACCCGGATTGAGCGCCTTTCAGCCCCTTGTACTTACCGGCAAGCGACATATCTGTGCATGGGAAGGACGCGGTAGCCAAATCCGCCGCGGGAATATCGCCTCCATTCAGGTCGCGGATATCGCCGACGCGCAACTCTCTATCGCCCCAGTTGTCGACATAGAGCTTTGCTTTGGTCTTGTCTATATCGTTGGCAAAAACCGTTTTTATGCCGACTCGCTCAAGCCCGGCCCGCATCAATCCCAGGCCAGCAAAGAATTCTATGGCGGTGACCGATTTGCCGTTAAGTGTTACACGGTCGTCGGGAAGTTTGTTTAATACTCTATTCATCCCGATCATCGTCCCAGTCCTTGAACTCATCGTACCAAGACTGACCATCCCGGAAAGTGTACTCGTATTCCTCATTCGTTTCCAGCACGACAGACCTGGAACGGTTTCGGAGAGTCATTGGGGTTGGTCGGTATTCAGGTTCTCAAGCTCAAACAGGGTCGGCTTCTTGCGTTCTTGCAAATATACCGCATCTTCAATGGTCTTGAGTTTGCCATCTCGGAACCTGATCGATTCCGTGTCAATCGCCTGCGCCGGCTGCGGCACATCAAAGTGATTCTGAAGTTCATCCCAGTCCGTGTCGCGCATGGTGGCGACCTGGTCGAGATACAGGCTGACCCAGACATCGCCGATTTTCGAAGCCGGCTGGATGACATCCACATGGTCGGTGGCGATGCGCACATACTTCGGGTCGATGTCGCAGCCCATGAAATTTCTGCCCAGCCGTTTTGCTGCGACGGCGGTTGTGCCTGTGCCCATGAAGGGGTCGAGCACGGTGTCGCCTTCGTCCGTGCTCATCAGGATTATCCGTTCCATGAGCGGGATGGGCAACTGGCAAGGGTGTCTGTCGCGGCGTTTGCTGTGGCGAATGCGATGCAGGTCCGTCCATACATCCGATACCAGCGGACCGAAAGGATGCAGTCGCTTTTTCTTGCCGCCATAGTCCTTGCGCAGCGTGTTGCACTTGCGGCAGCGGTGATGCGGATAGCGCACATCGTAGAACTTGAGCTGACTGTAGTCTTTTGCGTAGAACAATATGCCATAGTGCGTTGGCAGCAGCGTTTTGCCCAGCGGCGTGCCAATCGCTTCCCAAGAAATCCAGTGTCGGAAGTCGGCGATTTCGTTGAGAACCTGGCAATAATAGCTGAGCCACTTGGGGATGTTGTGGACGAAGATGCTGCCGCTGGGTTTGGTCACGCGCGCCATTTCGCTCACCCAGTCATGGCACCATTCTACATACTGCGCTACATCCAGGTTATCCCAGTAGGCGTTGTACTTCTTTTTGAGATTAAAGGGCGGGTCGGCGAAAGTGACATCGACGCTTTCATCGGGCAGCGCGCGCAGGTATTCCAGGCAGTCGGCGTGTTCAATGGTGTTGAGGCTGAGAGTCATAGCGCGAATGTCTCCCGCAACAGCTTGCGAAAGCGTTCCATCTCGTCTTGATGAAATGTGAAGACATCGTGAAACGCGGAAGTGATTCGCCGCAGATCGCGCTTTCGTACATACCAGCCGATTCCATCAACAAATCCGATGAAGAGCGCGCTGGGATAATGAACGCGGATTCGTTCGCCATTTCTGATCGTGGTCTTCGCTTTGTCGCCCATCCCTGAGCTGGTTGTAGCCAGAAAAGAACTCTCAACGATGATTCGCGGTTCTGATTGGTCAGGTATTATGAAGTCCATCGTGCGGTCGGTATCGTCGCTGGTGCTGCTCAAGCGATCAAGCACGACGCCGCTGACATACGAAATACCGAGAGAATCCAGAATCGCTGAAATCTGATTGTCGGCGTTCGTGTCTTTCTGTCCAGAATGAGAGCCGCCTTCTTTGTATCTGACCAGCGTGTCGAGAATCCCGTCGCTGCTAAAGCTGAGCTTCTGAATGCTCAATTTCCTCAAATGGAATGGCGGAAAATGGCGGCGAAGATACGGATTTGACGCGCCTTCAAAGAACAGACTGACCAAACCTGCCCGAAAAGCTCGGTCTGTCTGCGCCAGCTTGGCAATCCGTTCGCTGCCCCACTCGGATATGTCGCGAGGATTACCAGTGTCGCGCACATTCCAGTCGCTACGGCAAAGCAATTCATTCAGACCAGGGTCGTTTGCTGCTCGCGCAACCGTCGTCAGCCGCTTGAGATTCTCCAGCGACAATCCATTCAGCGCGAGAATCGCCGTCAAGCCGTTTTCTTTAGTTAGGACTTCGTCGAAATACGAACGCTGCACTCCGCCGCGTGTTACAGACTCCCTCAAGTTTAGCAGGATGGTCGTTAAGGCGGAAATGTGCCCGGCATCGTATTTCTCTTCGACAGACTCGTCAAAATAATAGAATGTGTTTTTCTCGAGTACGCGCTGGTAGAAGTCGTCGGCTGTGGCCACGCCTGCGCCTTTATCAACTTTACACACCACAATGATGATAGCGGTGCCACTTATGGTGCCAAGACCGCCTACGCCACCACGACCCGCACCCGATGCCAGGCGTTGTTGACATAGCCCTTGAAGTTCCACACGCTGGCTATCGTCTCCGGCTGGCTGTTGGCGGCGCTGTCCCATGCCCGCACGACCAGCTCATGCTCGCCCGGCGCTAGCTCGAACTCCGCCCGCCACAACTGCCAACTCCACAGCCGCGGCTCGTGCGTGAAGTCCGCCCGCTGCCAGGTTTCGCCGCCATCCGCCGACACGCTCACCCAGGTGATTTCATGCTCGCCATCGCTCATGGCATAGCCTTCCAAGACGACTTTGCCCGCCTGTAGCTGGCTGCCGTTTTGGGGGCGCACGATGACCGAATTGACGGGCAGCTTCGTGAGCGGCATGCCATCCGCATAGTCGACATTGTCCAGCGTGATATGCGGCGGAAACAGCTTGTAGCCGACCTGCTGAAAATGATTGTCGGATTGTTCGGCTTGCACGCAGATTTCGCTCAGCCATTTGACGCTGCGCGCGCCGATGTAGCCCGGCACCACCACGCGCAAGGGGCAGCCATGCGCCAGCGGCAGGTCTTCGCCATTCATTTCATAAGCCAGCAGCACCTCGCCAGCCAGCGCTTTGTCCAAAGCGATTGACCCGCCATAAGCCTCGTTTTCATGATCGTGCAGGATCTCGTCCAAGCCCAGGAAGGCGACATGAGCGGCTTCTTCGCTGCTGATGCCGGCCGCCGTCAGCACATCGCCCAGCCGCGCGCCCGCCCATTCCGCCGTGCCGATCGCTTCGATGCCCCAGGCCAGCTGATCGTCGATGGGCTTGTAGCTGACCATTTCCTCGCGCCGATTGCCCGCGCACTGCAGGGTCGCCGTCAGCGCATGCCGCTCAAAGTCGCGCTTGATCTCGTCCAGGCTCAGCGACAGCTCGCGCGTGACCAGTCCGTGTACGCGCAGCCGATAGCTTTCCAGCTGGAAGTGCGGGATCCAGGTGTGGTTGCGCACGAAGAAGAGCTTGTTGGGCGTGACGAATTCTTTGGCGAGTTGATTCAGCGGCGGTCCGGCATTGAGGATGTCGTCGTAAGTCTTGGTTTCGGTGTGTTTGTCGCTGAGGGGCATCGGCTGCTCTCCTGGCAAATGGCAGTGCTAAGCGCGCGTCGTCTGGTCGTGCTGGCGAGGCCGCGCGCGACATATGATAGCAACAAACAGGGCGCTTGTCGCAAAAAGCGGCTGGCTGGCTAGGAGTCCGATGCGGGAAATTCGCCGCCGATGAGATAGCCCAGTTCGTCTATGCTTGTCGCGGACACATCGGCGACTTCGTGCACGCGCCCGGCGAAGAACACCAGGATGCGGTCGCTGTAGGTGACCAGTTCTTCCAGCTCGTCGGAACTAAACAGGATGGCCGCGCCGCGTCGTCCGCGCTCCAGCAGCTGCGTCCAGATCCACCGCGCCGAATCGACATCCAGCCCGCGCGTCGGCTGCTCGAGCACCAGCAATTTGGGGGAGTCTGGCAGCAGCCCGACCAACACCCGCTGCTGATTGCCGCCAGAAAGCTGTTCGATGTTATCGTCGGCGCTGCCCTTGACGCGATACTGCTCGATGCGCGCGGCGGTCTGTTTGCGCATGGCTTTCCAGTCGATTTGCAGGTTGTCATCGGCGACGAGGGCGGTGTGCTCGGTCAACGTCAAGCCGGCGATCAGCCCTTCTTCCAGCCGTCCGGCCGCGCCAAACACCAGCCCGCGCCGAAACAGCTGTCGATAACTCGCGCCCAGGATATCCCGCCCGGCGAATTCCAGCGAACCGCCGGTAACCCGCCCCAGACGAGCGCAAGCGCGCATGAACAGTTCTTGTCCGCTGCCGCCCAGCCCGGCCAGCCCGATCACTTCGCCAGCGCGCGCGGTCAATGTTATGGGCTGCATATCCAGCCGCAGGTCATGCGCCACCAGCTCGCGCGTCACCAGCACCGGCGCATCCAATTCATATTGCGGGCGACTCTGCGCATCCAGCGCTTCGCCAAACATCATGGTCACCAGTTGCCGCTTGGTTTTGGCGATGACAGCGCCGCTCAGGTCTTGGCTGGCCGGCATGTCCAGGCGGCCGACCATGCAGCCCGCCCGCAGCACCACGACTTCGTCGCACAGGTCGATGACATCTTCCAGCTTGTGCGATACCAGCAGCACGATCAGGCCGTCTTCATGCGATAGCTGGCGCAATGCGTTGAAAAGCACTTCTTTCTGCTCGGCAGAAATGCCGGTGGTCGGCTCGTCCAGGATCAGCGCGCGCACGCCCAAAGCCAGCAGCCGCACGATCTCCAACTGCTGCCGCTGGGCGATGAGCAGGTTGTCGATTGGCTGGTGCGGGTCGAGCGCAAAGCCGAATCGCCCGCTCAGCTCGCTCAGCCGCGCCTCGGATTGCGCGCGCCGCAGGCCGATGCCGACGCCGCTGCCATAGATGAAGTTCTCCAGCACGGTGAAGGCGCCGACATCCAGCGGGTCTTGCTGCAGCATGCCGATTCCGTTGGCGATGGCGGCGATGGGGCCGGTATAGTCGATTGCGCGTCCGCCGATCAATATCTCGCCCGAGTCGGCTGGCTGAAAGCCGCTGAGGATCTTCATCAGGGTGGATTTTCCAGCGCCATTTTCACCGAGGATGCCGACGATGCGCCCCTGCACGAAGCGCAGATTGATGTCGTCGTTGGCATGCACAGCGCCGAAACGCTTGTCAATATGGCGCAATTCAATGTTCATGCCAGCAATCCCCGAGCTTCTTCCATGCCAAGTCTAGCTTGTCCGGGCAGGTCGCCCAATCGCCGCGAGCCGCCTCAGGGACCGGCGATCACTTCCAGCGCGATGATGGCTGCGTTGCTTTTCTCGCCATCGGGGCGGAAAGCCACTGCCGCAAACTTGTGCCAGCCAATATCTTTGGCAAACCAGTTCATGGTCGCGCGGAATTCGTTCAACGCGCCCGTCTCGCTTTCGATTGCTTGAACCAGCTCGCCATCCACATGCAGCTCGATGCGAGCGATGCCCTGCGCAGCGTCTTCCGCCAGTATGTCAATGTCAAAGACGAGCCCCTCTATCACTTGCTGATTGTGCGCGGGGAAGAGAATCCGCGCCTGGGGCATTGCGGGAGTCGGACTGGGCAGAGGAACGGGCGTGGGCTGGGATAGGCTGCATGCGCCCAGCCACAGCGAGCACAAGAGCAGCAGTCGGGTTGGAAGCGCGCAAACAGTCATAGAGCAGTTGAGGCCGCGTTTGGCAGGCCGGTCACCCATCCAGATTATGCGAGTGCTGGCGCGCGAATTCAAGCGAACTGCCTTGGCGGGCGCAATCGCAGATTCTGTTGTGAATCAGCTTGCCGTTTTTTGACTCTGCAATAGAATGTACCAAAGCGAGTCTTTGCCGCTTGAATTTGTGTAAATAAGGACGGTTGTCCCATGTCCCATGTACGCGCTGTTTTTGCTCGTGTCATACTCCCGTTGTTGCTGCCCTTGGCTGCGGGCTTGTCTGGCGCGCCCGTTCTTGCGGCTGACATATCGGCGGACGAAGATTGTACGCTCGCCCAGGCCATCGTGTCTGCCAACTTCGACAGAGCAGTTGGCGAATGCGAAGCCGGCAGCGGCACCGATACGATCACGCTGAGCCAGGATGTCACGCTGATAGGCGATCCGCTGCCCACGATCAGAACCGATATCACCATCAATGGCGATGACTTCGCGATTTCGGGCGCTGAAAAGAGCGCCATCTTTATTATCGAAAACGCCAATGTCACTATCAACAGCCTGACGATTAAGGACGGCTTGACCGGCACGCGCGGCGGAGCTTTTCAAATTGACGGCGGCAGCCTCACGCTCTCGAACAGCAGCGTCGAATACAACCAGGCGCTGGACTCGGGCGGCGGCATCTATGCCAACGATGCCAAAGTGAAGCTCACCAGCACCGTCATCCAGCATAACACCGCCGGGCGTGGCGGCGGCGCGGGCATTTACATCGCAGGCACGATAAGCGACACGCACGAGCTGACGATCTCCGAAAGCGTATTCACCAGCAACTCGGCATCTCAGGATGGCGGGGCGATACACGCGGCTGGCGGCTCTGTCGAAATCAAGAAAAGCGGCTTCCAGAACAATTCGGCCGATGAAGGCGGCGTCATCGAAATCTGGAATGGCAATCTCGTGATGCACAATACCACGATGAACAGCAACAGCGCGCGCGAGGGTGGCGCTGTCAACGCCGGCGCAGACCTGGTCTCAACTGCATCAGTGGAACTCGTGCACAATACCTTCACCAGCAATACGGCAAACGAACGCGGCGGCTCTATCGCCATGACTGGCATCAATGCCACCCTGAGCATCGGCAACACCTGGATATCCGGCACGCTGGACGAAGGCATCCTGCATTGCGATCCTGGCGTCAGCCCCTACAGCGTCCTGGAAAACTCAGCCAATTACATCCAGGACAACTCCTGCCCTGATCCTGATGATGAATCTTCTTCCGATGATGAGGAAGAAGACACCACCGAATCACAAGCGCAATCCAGCGCCCAGGCTGTGGAATCGACCGAGGCGCAGGCAGCCGAAGACGAGCCCGAACTGAGCGAGCAATCCGCCGAAGACGAGTTGGCGGCGCTCAAACTCAGCGCGCTGCAAGAAATTGAGGGCGTCATTTATCACGAGCTGCTGGAGGGCAACCCGGCTATCGACGCTGCCAACAATGGCCTTTGCAGCCAGTTGGACGACCCGGTAGATGATGTGGTCAATACGCGGCGGCCTCAAGGTCCTGCTTGCGACATCGGTGCCTGGGAATTCCCGGCACCTGATCCCGGCCCGCCGCTTCGACAGCCCGACCCGCCCGACTCTCCTGATCCGCCTGACGCGCCGGATCCGCCTGACGCGCCGGATCCACCAGATCCACCTGATCCGCCAGACGCGCCCGATCCGCCCGGCCCGCGCATCTGCCCCGATGTGCCCGCAGGCTATCTGGTGCGTGCCTACAGCCCGGATGTGCGCTGCCAGCCGGTGGTCATCCCCGATATCGACAAGCATCCGCTGATGAATGCCGGCGTCGAGCAGGCCTTCAATATCACAGGCGATGTCGCGGCGGGGGTCGAATTCTGCTTCAGCGGTGGCGGCACGCTGGTCCTGGAAGACGACAGCGTATCGCCAGCCCAGGCGACTCGGTTGCCGCTCTATGAACTGGACGGCATGCTCTGCGCGAATGTGCCAGGTCCCGGCAAAGTTGTCCATGTGGCGGCGCTGACCGATGACACGGCAATTCCCCTGACGAACTGCCAGGTCACCACAAGCAATGTAACCCGGCTGCGGGACGCGCCAGCCGGCAGCAGCATCCTGGGGCTCGTGCCCTTCAATATCACTTTGTCATCAGAGGCGCGCACGGCCAATTGGTTTCGGGTCGACTATCGCGATCAAAGCGGCTGGATCAGCGTCGACCTGGTGCAGACCGAAGGCGCTTGCGACTAAGCTGTCCGAGCGCCTGGCCGGGAAGAGCAGGGGCGATCTGACTGGTCGCCCGATTGTCGCCACACATCTTCATACGGGCGATTGGCGTGTCGCTTCTGTTTCGATCATCGGCCAGATTTCGGCTCCAGGTGTGCGCCGGGCTTGGGCATCGATGTGGATATGGATTACCTGTTGGCGCATCTGGTATGAACGCCGTTCCGCTTGCCGATATTCAGCGCGCCGCCGAGCGCATCGCCGACTCCGCCATCCGCACGCCGCTGCTGCGCTTGCCTTTTGACGATGCACCCTGCCAAGTCTACCTTAAGCTGGAAAACTTGCAGCCCATAGGCAGTTTCAAATTGCGCGGCGCGGGCAATGCCATCCTGCTGGCCGATCCCAATGAACTGGCGAAGGGCGTCTGGACAGCCAGCGCGGGCAACATGGCGCAGGGAGTCGCCTGGCATGCGCGCCGCCTGGGCATCCCGTGTCATGTGGTTGTGCCCGACCACGCGCCACAGACCAAGCTGGAGGCTATCGAGCGGCTGGGCGGCCAGATCATCCCCGTGCCTTTCGCAGCCTGGTGGAACACGCTGGTCACCGGCGCATTCGCGGGCTTGGACGGACTCTTCATCCATCCCGTCAGCGACCCGGCCGTCATCGCGGGCAATGGCACGATCGGGCTGGAGATTCTGCGCGATCTGCCGGATGTGGACGCGGTAGTCATTCCCTACGGCGGGGGAGGGCTTGGTGCCGGCATCGCCTCGGCAGTGCGCGGGTTGAAGCCCGATACGCGCATATACGCTGCCGAAGTCGAAACCGCTGCGCCCCTGGCTGCATCCCTGCGCGCGGGCGAACCGGTCGCAATCGAATACGCGCCCAGCTTTGTCGATGGCATTGGCGGCGCGGGCCTGCTGCCTGAAATGTGGAACATGGTCAGCAGCTTGCTGGATAGCTCGCTGGTGGTGTCGCTGGACGAAGTGCGCGCGGCGATCCGCATGCTGGCCTTGCGGGCGCGGGTCATCGCGGAAGGCGCAGGCACAGCCAGTGTGGCAGCGGCGCTTTCGGGCAGGGCTAGCGGCGGCAAAGTGGTCTGCGTGGTCAGCGGCGGCAATATCGACATGCAGACGCTGGCGGGTATCCTCCAGCCAGCCTGAGCTTACTCCGGCACGACAGCCAGCAGCGGCAGATCCACATCTTCGCGGCGGCGCACGACAGCGCTTTCCAGGTATTCCAGCACGAAGACGGCTATTCCGCCGACGAATGCGCCGGCGATCAAACCGACCAGCGTATTGATGGTCACATTCGGTCTGGCGCGCACGGTGACGGGATTGTCCTGCAGGCTGGCTTCGATGCGGTCTTCGCGGCGCGCCTGCTGGTTGAGGTCGTTGCGATATTGCACCAGCATCTGCCCGTATTCGGCGGCTACGCGCTGGGCTTGGTTCACATCCTGATGCTCGACATCAATCTGGATGAGCAGGCGGTCGATATCCGGCGCGATGCGCACATCGGCGCGCAGCTGCAGTGGCGTCATGTCCATCTGCAGGCGGTCAATGACTTCGGCGGCGCGCAGAGAGCTGTCCAGCCAGGCGACATGGTTGTTGAGCGTCTGCTTGATGGCTTGCGTCAAACCGAAGTCGCTGCGACTGGGCACGATGAGCACTTTCTGCGTCGAGCGATAGACGGGGTCGAGCGTGCGGCTGAAGAAAAATGCCGCGCCCGCAGCGATGATGGCGAGCAACAGCATGATCCAGCCGCGGCGGATGAGAATGCCAGTATAGTCGATGAGGTTCATGCTGGTGATTTTACACTGTTTTGCGCAGATTGCGCAATGGTGGCGACGGGTTGCGCAAAGGCCAGAATCGCTGTGTTTGCGGGGCGGGCGTGGGATCAGGATAGCGGGGATTAGCGGGGATTGGCGGGGAAGGGGCGAGCGGATGGTTGCGTGGATTCCTTAGCAACTAAGACGGGAATTCAGCGTATATCTTGTCTAGCGATTCAGCCAACTTGCCGACTCGGGTCTGAGCGTCCAGGTATTCGCGGTAACTTGCCTTCGCCTGATCTATGAGTTCGGTGTATGTTACATACCTTGCAGATTGCGCGGCCAACGACCTTGTCACGTGAGCGGCATCTATCCCACCTACTGGAGGCGATCCCAAAATGCAAATCACCTCGATTTGCATGGTCGCATAACTGTTTGGATACTGCGCGCGAAGACACTTGTGCAAGGCTGTGTAGTACTTAGTTACCTGCGCCACAAGCTCCGATAGATCAACATTGGTCTTGCTTCTCTTCAGTTCAATAATTACATGCTTACCACCAAATGTCTGGTAACGGATATCCATGCGGCCGGCACTTTCTTCCTTTGAAAGTTCGTCGCTTAAGTCTTTACATTCTTTGGGAATAGTTTTTTCTTTCAAGGGTAAAGGATTGACGGCAGCTCTTTCCCAAGAAGAGTCCAGCAACCAAAGGTGGTCAAAGAGATAGTCTTGTAGCGCTCGCTCCTTGGCGTTATCTTCTGCCAGGTTTTGGAACTTCTCTATGACTTTTAACCTTCCTTTCACAATCTCATAGTAATGGTACGACTCAAGCTCATCTACTGTGCCGAATAACTCGAGCAACGCATTCATATCTTTGTCAGTCTTTACGTTGTCTAACAAGTCCAGCTGATGCGTTAAAGATAATCTCTCAAATGCAAAAATGTTTGCTTTGTACACCTCTCGTCTCGCGTTGTCGTCCGGCAACCCCATTGTTGCGATTCTGCCAAACATCAGCTTAGCGTGTTTCTGTTGACCGACTGTCAGCGAGTCATACCAGTCTTTGATATGCTTGTCTTTCGTGACCTCATCTGTTTCGGCTTGATTCCGTAATTCTGTCCACTTATTGCCTATGATATTGAGCTTTTCCTTTACATGATCCTTCAAAACCTCATATCGCGGATCATCTTCTTTTACGCTCTGTCTGTTGCTAGTTATGATGTCGTCCAATTCATCAAGATCCATAAAATCGGCATTGATTTCGCCAACCAGATATTCGGTAAAGATTCTTGCGTCTTTCATGTCTGGCAGCAGATTCTCGTGAATTAACTTTCCTTTTGCATAAACAACGATCGCGTTGGCTTCATCTTTCAGGTTGCGAGGCAATGTTACAGTGCCAAGCCAGCCTGTAATTTGGTGCTGTCTAGTCATCAACTCGCCTGCTGGCATAAATTCTATATTGTTGTCTAGTTTTGCAGACTTTACATCCTCGTGCACTAATGCCGCGTACCTTTCGCTCTCATCGCCGAAGTACCAGAGGAATTGAACATTCTTATAATATCCTCTATCCTGTGGGGTAATCGCAGCACCATTGATGGAAACAGAGAAATCATTGGATTCACCTATGATGCTAAATCGCCGAGAAAGACGTTGACGCAGACCTTTGAATGTCGTGGCTGTAATGTTCTTTTTCAATTCCTTCAAGACGATTCTGGTGCCTTCGCAAAAGTTAATCTTGCTGATGTCACCCTCGGCAGGTGCGTACAGCCCTCCGGTTGCTTCACTTCTGACAGCTTTTTCAATTTCATTTGCATCTAATACAAGAGCATGTTTTTCTCCTTTTCCTGCGGTGTACACCTCTACAACGTCCGCTATCGCGAAAACAGATAATTTGCCAATCCCTTTGCGGCCCATCGGCGGACGCTCGAATTTCTTGGTTAAAGGCGGTTCGTTGTTTCTCTTGTCGTACCCGACTTTCAAATATTTGCCATTTATATCGGACTTGTTCATTCCATGCCCGTTGTCAGATATGGAGATAATGTCATCGTCTTCGCGAATACAGATCTTTACTTCGCTGGCATCCGCATCCCAAGAATTCGCGACTATTTCCGAAAGAACAGGCGGTATGCTGTTGTACAGGCTAATACCCAGGTGCTTCAACACATTGAGGCTTATCGTCATTTCGTATTTGCTATCGTTCGACATAGATGTGCTCCAAATGGTGGGCGATGCTCTTGGCAATTACTCGGGCCAATTGAACCGGCACAGCATTTCCTATATGGCGTCCAACTTTATTGAATGTAACTTGTTCATTCGGGCTCGTAAACTGGTACTCGATTGGAAATGTTTGCAATAGAGCAGCTTCCCGCAAAGAGATCGCTCGGTCCTGCTCTGGATGCCCAAAGCGCCCGCTTCCGTACGCATAACACTGTGTCGTTATAGTCGGCGACGGTTCATCCCATCTCATGCGGCCATATACACTCTTGTACGTTTGACCAGAACTGCGTTTGTGGCATGCCGCGAGCAATGTTTCGTCCCAATCGTGCCAGTTTCCACCGGGCTTGGATTGACGAATTCGCTCAAGATTCAAGTCGGACAAGCCGCGTACTCGGTGCAAGGGATCGGCATCACTAGTCTCTCCAGCTGCCAGAGGTTGCAACTTGCCGATTGCATCTCGAACGCTTACATAAGAATCTGGGCTATGTGTTGGCGGAAGAAGTTCAATTGGCGCGAGTTTTGAAGCAAGCAATACTAATCGAGACCGTTGCTGCGGTATGCCATAGTCTGGACAGTATACATTACTGCTCCAAACAAAGTAGTTAAGGGCTTTGAGTTGAGAGACAAAGCCTTTGAAAATCCGCCCATCATCAAAGCCTTGTAGTGAAGGCACATTCTCCATAGAAACGATCTCTGGTGTGAGCTCTTTGATGAGCGCAGCAAAATCGCTGACAAGTTGCCAGTTGTCAGCGCGATTGCTCTTGCCCGTCATGTAATTTGAAAACGGCTGGCAAGGAGCGCAGCCGATCAGGATTCTGTACTCTGTCTCAGCAGGAAACATATCGGCTTTATCGGAATCACTCAGGTCTTCGACTTTTTCGTTTAGAAATGGCACATTGTTGTTATGTTCATAAGGAAATCGGCAGGAAGGGTCGCTGTCGACGCCGAGAACAACGTCAAACCCCTCCAAGACAAAGCCGTGTGTTAGCCCTCCCACACCGCAAAACACGTCAACTACTCGGCATGTCATTGGCGACCCCAATAAAGTAGCACACGATGCAACGCATTATACATCACGATATTGTGTTGAGACATCCGAAAGTCCATTTATGCGAAACGCACTCACCCTTCCATATCTATCACGATCTTCACTGCGCCCTCGTCTTGCAGGCGGTGCAGGGCGTAGGCCTCGAGTACATCGTCAAACTTGAAAGTATGCGTGATCATCGCCGCCGCATCGACTTCGCCGCGGCTGATCCAATCCAGCGCCCGCCGCGTGCAGGCATGCTCAGGATCTTCCGCCGCCCCCACCATGCCGCGCGTCGCAATTCTTTTCCAAAACATATCGAAGAATGGGAAGTCCATCGTCTCGAAGCGAGGCACGCCAAACCACAAAATGAAGCCGCCGATGCGCGCCATCTCGACGGCCAGGCGTATCGACTCTTCCTCGCCGGCTGCTTCAATGACCACATCGGGCAGCGCCCCGCCACAAATCTCGCGCAGAGCCGGCAAAGGCGACTCGTCCGCATTGCAAATGGTATGCGTCGCGCCGAAATGTCGGCTGTAGGCGAGCCGATACATTTTTGTATCCAGCGCGATGATCTTGCCCGCGCCCAGCCACCGCAGCGCTTCGTTGAACCACAAGCCCGCCGAGCCCTGCCCGATGACCGCGACCGACTTGCCACGCAGATCCGGCAGCGCCTGGCAAGCATAAAGCACCGTGCCCAGCTGCTGCGCCTGCACGGCGTGTTCCAGTTGTACATCGGCAGCCAGCGGCAGCAGATAGTCGACCGGCGCGCGATAATACTCGCACATGGCGCGATGATCGGGCGCAAGACACAGCACGCGATCGCCTGGCTGCAAAGGGCTGGCGTTGGAGTCAATCGCCTCGACGACGCCGACCATTTCGTGCCCGGTTTCGCCCGGCGCGGTGGGATATCTGCTTTCGGGCAGGTGATGCAAATGGCGAATGTCGCTGCCGCACAGCGAGGCGCGCAGGGTGCGAACAATGGCGGTTTCGGGCAAGAGGGCGGGCTGCGGCGCATCGACAAAGACGGGTTTGCCCCGCGCGACAATCTGGACGGCTTTCATCTGTATTGGCTCCGGCTGCTGGCGCAATGGCGGCGAGTATAGCGTAGACGCCGCTACAACCCCTCCCCCAGCCCCTCCCCGTCAGGACGGAGAGCGTAGCCAAAGCCTGCTTCCCCCTGACCTGTCGGGGGGATTGAGGGGGGGTCAGCTTCCCCCTGACCTGTCGGGGGGATTGAGGGGGGGTCAGCTTCCCCCTGACTCGTCGGGTGGACCGAGGGCGCGCGCGGAAATTCTAATGTACATCTGAGCCGCAAGTGATTACACTGCTGGCGCGCAATGTGTCCGAGGGGACCCGCCATGAGCGAAAAACTCACTTTCCAAGCCGAAACGCAGCAACTGCTGGATATCTTGATCCACTCGCTCTATACCGAGAAAGAGATTTTCTTGCGCGAGTTGATCTCGAACGCGTCCGACGCGCTCAACCGCCTGCAATTCGAGATGTTGACCAACGATGCGGTGCTGGACGCCGATGCCGAGTTGGCGATTCGCATAACGCTGGACGAAGACGCCAAGACCCTGACCATCAGCGACACCGGCATTGGCATGGATCGCGCCGAGATCATCGCCGGGCTGGGCACAATCGCCAAGTCGGGCGCAAAAGCCTTTATGGAAGCCATGCGCGAGCAGCCAGAAAGCGCCAGCGACATCATCGGGCAGTTTGGCGTCGGCTTTTACTCGGCATTCATGGTGGCGCGGCAGGTGGATGTCGTCTCTCGCTCGCACCGTCCCGATGACGAAGCGGTGATGTGGACAGCCAGCGGCGGCACGGACTACACGCTTGCGCCCACCGACAAGGCAGCGCGCGGCACGGATGTCGTCATCCATCTGCAAGACGATGCAGTCGAATTCGCCAGCGAGTTCCGCGTCAAAGACATCATCCGCCGGCATTCGGATTATGTCGCCTTCCCCATCTATGTCGGCGATGACGAAGAAGCGACCAACAAGCAGCAGGCTGTCTGGCGGCGCAGCCCGGGCGAACTGGAAGCCGAAGACTACGACAGCTTCTACAAGATGCTGACCATGGACTTTGGCGGGGCGGCGCATCACCTGCATATCCGCGCCGATGTGCCCATGCAGTTCTATGCCTTGCTTTATATCCCCGGCTCCAGCCAGCCCAACATGTTCAGCCCGCGCAAAGACCCCGGCTTGAAGCTGTATGCGCGCAAGATCCTCATCGAAGAGTACAACCGCGAGCTGCTGCCCGAATACCTCAGCTTCGTGCAGGGCGTCGTGGATAGCGAAGACCTGCCCCTCAGCGTGAGTCGCGAAAGCATCCAGGCCACGCGCGTCATGGCCAGCTTAAAGAAGACCATCACGCGGCGCGTCTTGTCCGACCTGAAGCGCATGGCGAAGAACAACCGCGACAAATACCTGCCCATCTTCCAGGAATTCGGCGCCTGGCTGAAGCAAGGGCTGGTCGTGGAGAGCGACGACCGCGGCGATCTGCAGCCACTGCTCTTCTTCCAGACCACGCGCGATGATGACCCCAGCCAGTATCATTCGCTGGATGACTATGTCGAGCGCATGGCAGACAATCAGTCCGACATCTTCTACATCATCGCCGATGAATACAGCAGCGGCGCGCGCAGCCCGCACCTGGACGCGTTTCGTCAGCGCGAAATTGAAGTGCTCTACTTCACGCATCCGGTCGATGCCATGCTGCCCATGGGCTTGCCAGAGTATAAAGGGCACAAGCTGGTCAGCGTCGATTCGGCGGATTTGGACCTTGGCGATATCGGCGAAGTGGCTGAGGCGGATGCTGCTGCGCGCGAATCGCTGGCTGACGACGCCTTCGCAGACCTGAAGAGCCGCGTCCAGCAGACCCTCGGCGAGCGCATCAGCGATGTGCGGGAAAGCAGCGCGCTGGTCGACAACCCCGCCCGCCTGGTCAGCGATGACGAAGCTGGCAGCCGCCACATGTACCGCATCAATCGCCTGCTGGACAAGGAATTTCAGCTGCCAGTCAAGACGCTGGAATTGAACGCGCGTCATCCATTGATGCACAACCTCAGCGGCATGATCGCGTCTGGCGGCGATGATGCGCTGGTTGAAGCGGTGATCAAGCAGGTCTTTGAAACCGCGCTGCTGCAAGACGGCATCCACCCCGACCCGTCCAGCATGGCGCAGCGGCTGACTCTGTTGATGCAAGCGGCGACCGGGTCGGCGAGCATCAATTTGGACTTCGCTGGCGTGAAAACGGCGATCAGCAAGCCAATAGCCGCAAAGTCGGCTGCGATCGACGCGAGCGATCTGGATTTTGGAGATGCCGAAGTCAAGCCAGGCGGCGACAGTCAGGACGAGCTTCAAAAGTAAGAGGCTTTGCCGCGGCTTTGTCGAGGCCCGTTGGCGCTGCGTGAAATTGCGCAGTGAATATGCTAATATCGCTTGGCAGATTGCTGAAATTCGTGGCAGCGCAAAGGAGAAAGCCGTTGGTCGGGCACGAAGCGACAGATTCCCAATCATTATCTGAAAAAGCGCAGTTTGGAAAGCCTGTAGCGATCATCCGTTCTGAAGGCCGTCCGACCGCGATCCATCTGCAATTGCAATTTCAGAAGCCAACCGGCCTGAAGTGGAATAAAACAGGGAAATTGTTCTTTTTCGTGATTGCTGTGGTTTGCGGGCTGTATGGCAATTCGATCTGGCAATTTGAGCGCGAATTCGATAAAGGCGCGTTTTGGCTGTGGGCGGCATTCTGCATCTGGCTGTTCGCGGAGGCGTATGACAACCGGGCGCGCATCGCGGCTTGGTGGTCTCGGCATGACAGATTGGCGAAAGTCCGCTTGCTGTCGCGGATGTTGCCGCTGGGCATCGGCTTGTCCGGCGCATTGCTGCTGGTCGATTCGATGTCGGCGGAAAGCGAAGCCGCTTTTGGATTGATCGAAGTCGCTTTTAGTCGCTTCGCGCTGGCGATGCTGCTGTGGGTCGCCATAGAGGCCGTTGCCTGGCGGGTCCGCCGTCGGGCGAGCGTCGACTCCCGTTTTGGCGGCTGGATCGCGTCGCGGGAGCCGGTGGAAGTCATCACAGAGCCGAGGCCGGCAGAAAACCGATCTCGCGTGCAAGCAGGCGCGGAGTTATTGCAGCGAGAGTTCAGCAAGGCTCGGGTCGCGCTGGTCGTTTTGGCGGCGATATCGAGCGTGGCGCTTTGGCAAGACGCCGACGACAACCTGGTCGGCGGCACGACGATTGTCTTATGGTTCATCAATGCCGGGCTCTGGGCATCTGTCTTTGCGCCTGCGGGTTGGGACCCAATCGCATCTTCGCGCCAGAGCCTGGAGGCATTCCGCCGCTTTCGATGGACGAAACACAAGGGCGTTCTTCTGGCTTTGGGGCTGATTATGATCCTCGGAGCCAGCTTTCGGTTTACGCATCTGCATGAAATCCCGCGAGAAATGTTCGTCGATCATATTGAGAAAATCCATGATTCCTGGCGCGTTTCTCAGGGCCAATTCCATATCTTTTATCCTAACAATGGCGGCCGCGAACCAATTCACATGCATTTGATTGCGCTGCTGGCAAGGCTTCCCGGCTTCGGCTTTGACTATTACACGCTCAAGTTTTTGTCGGGCATCATCAGCCTGCTCACCTTGCCTTTCCTGTATCGTATGGGAATCGAATTGTTTGGCGAGGAACGCCGGGAATTGGGAATCGCTGTTGGATTGATCCTCGCCGGCCTGGTCGCGGCGAGCTTTTCGCATGTGTATATCACGCGCGAGGGGCTGCGATTCGTGATGCCGCCCTTGTTTTCAGCGGTCTTCATTATCTATGCCGCCCGCGCCGCCAGACGAAACCGGCGCAGCGACTTTGTAAAAGCCGGGCTGGTGCTTGGATTTGGCATGTATGCCTATCAGTCATTGCGAATCATGCCGCTTGCGCTGGTTGCGATAATTGCGGTTGCTTTGCTGGTCAGGCAAATTTCCTGGCGCGAACGGGCGCGATATGTCTTTCATCTGGCAGTGGCTGGCCTCGTCGCATTCATGGTGTTTCTGCCGATGTTCCGTTTCATGCTCATGTGGCCGCAGAATTTCTGGGAGCGCACGACGGTCTCCATGGCCGGTTATGGCATTCCCACCGAAGAGCTGCCGAGCGTGATTGTGGGCAACCTCAATATGCTTATGCGGAATATCCGCGACGCATTGCTCATGTACAATTGGCGTGGTGACCCTTTCGCGTGGCGGCTAAGAATTGAGTCGCCCGAGATGGACATCCTGTGCGGGACTTTCCTGATACTTGGCTTGGCGGCCTGGCTGGCGCGCATGCTGCGGTCGCGGGATCCTGTCATTTGGGCTATGCCGCTGGTTGTCTTGATTATGCTGCTGCCTTCCGCGCTGGCCGTTGCCAATCCAGGGCTGGAAAATCCCAATTTTGCCCGGGCCTCCGGCGCTATTCCGTTTGTATATCTGGTCGCTGCGCTGCCTTTTGGCGTCATTGCGGCGCGGCTGCTGAAGACCTTGCCGAGGCCGGCTGCCATCGCGCTGGCGGCATTGCTCTTTTCGGGCGCGATTCTGTTCGCGAACCATCGCAGCACAGAACGCTATTTCGATGGGTATTATCTTCGCGCGGACGCAGCGAGCTTGCGCGAGCCCTACAGCGTGTACGGCAGGTTTCTGCGCGGTTTCGCCAATAGCGGCAGCTCGTTTGGCAACGCCTTTCTGATCTATGCGCCGCACTGGTGGGATTTCCGCATCCTGGCTTTGGAAGCGGGCGAGATGCATTGGGACAATGTGATTTCTTTGCCCGAGTTGCCATACAGATTGGCGCAGGCGCTGCAGCGAGGCGACGAATATATGTTGAATCCCGATCTGGGGCTGCTGTTTTTTTATGCGCCGCATGATGAACACTCGCCAACGAAGCTGCGTGAATACTTCCCGACCGGCTATGCGATTGAGGAAGTGGTATATGACCATTTCAGATATTACGCCTACATCGTGCCGCCGCTGGGCGAAGCTGGCATAATGCAGTTTCTCGTGGATCAAGATCAAGTGTTTGGATAAGCGAGCGGCCGCAATGGCGAAGAATAAAACCACACGCAACGACGGCGATGTGCTGGCTTATCTGCAATCGGTAGCCAACAAACGCCGCCGCGAAGACAGCCTGGCCGTGCTGGACTTGATGAGCGAGGCAACTGGTTTGCCCGCGGAGATGTGGGGCGCGAGCATCGTCGGCTTCGGCAGCTATCATTACAAATACGAAAGCGGGCGCGAAGGCGACTTCATGCTGACCGGCTTTGCCCCGCGCAAGCAGGCCTTGACGCTCTATATCATGGGCGGCCACGAACGCTATGCAGAGCTGTTTGCCAGGCTGGGCAAGCACCGCACCGGCAAATCCTGCCTCTACATCAACAAGCTGGCTGATGTCGACCTGGATGTGCTGCGCGAAATCATCGCCGAATCGGTGGCGTTCATGCGCAGCGAGCACCCGTCCAGCAATTGACGCGCGCAACAGCCCGCCCGTCTTTGCGTATTACACTGCAAGCCGCCACAGCCGGGCTTGGGTGTATAATGGAGATGCGGGAAACGATGACCAGCACGAGTTCAGGCGCGATGGACGGATTGAGACTTCTCGGTCAAATCGGCAAAGGCATTGTCAAAGCCATGCAGTTGGCGGGCAAGGGCGTCGGCGTGACCGGACAAGCCATAAACGAAGGCGCAGTTGCAGTGAGGACAGCCATGCCAGTTACAGAAGTGACTTCGGTATTCAACACCACCGACGAGACCATTCGTTTCGTCAACCAGGAACAGCCGCGCGACAGCAAGGAAATCTTGCCCCAAAGCGCAGTCTCCATGAAGACTGCCAAAACATCCGGCGCCTGGGTGCCCTGGTTTCATCCGCCGCGCTTCGCCCCATTCAGCAAAAAGCGCATGGAAGTCGTGGTCGACGACCTGCCTGTCATCTACATCTGGCAGCGCGACGATCACATTTACTGGTGCAATCGCCTGGACAGCCAGGGCAATCCCGCCAAAGCCTACGAAGTGCCAGGCATTTCGCATGTTGGCGGCAAGCGCATGCTGGTGGTGCGCAACGATCCCGAAAATGGCTACAGCGCCTTCTTGAGCGAAAGCGTCGAGAACAAGTAGCCGCCCATGATCACCTCAATTGACACTGTGCCGGTCTTCGCGCGCGACCAGGCGCGGGCAAAGCAGTGTGCCGCATCAGGTAATTTTGAAGTCATCACAAAGAGCGCGGCGTGGCATTCATTGGCGAGCCGGCGACCCGGTTCTGGGGACGCTTCGTGATGATGAAACATTGCGAGGGCAATACGCTTGTCCTGGCTCAGGTCTGATGGCTGCTGACTTGCTGGCGCTGTCGCAGCAGGTCGGCGCGGCATTGAAGGCCGGCGGGTCCACGGTCTGCGCGGCCGAGTCTTGCACGGGCGGACTGGTCCTCAGCGCATTGACGGACCTGGCGGGCAGTTCCGCTTATGTGCTGGGCGGCTTCGTCACCTACTCCAACGAAGCCAAAATGCGCTTTCTGGATGTGCGCGAGGCGACGCTGATCGAGTATGGCGCGGTCAGCAAGCCAACAGCTGCAGAAATGGCACGGGGCGCGCAGAAAATCTTCGACAGCGACTTCGCCCTCAGCGTAACCGGCATCGCGGGACCTGGCGGCGCGACTGTCGATAAGCCGATCGGCTTGACTTATATCGGGCTGGCGGGGCGGGGCGGCCTCTTGAATGTGGAGCGGCACATTTGGTCGGGCGACCGCATTGAAAACAAACAATTCAGTGTGGCGGCGGCATTGAAACTGCTGCTGAGCGAATTGACAGGCTAGTTCCCCGCCAATTCCGCTGCGACATCGGCGTACACCTGCGCCATTGGCAGTTCAATGTTTAGCGCGGCGAGCGGGATCAGTTCGGTCAGGCTGTCAAATGTTTGCAGCTGCCAGCCAGCATCGGCGCGCGTGTGCAGTTCGGCGAAGATGCGCTGCTGGTCGATGATGAGGCAGGCGCGCAGGGACGGCAGCGACTTGTAGAGTTCCAGCTTCCAGCCGCGGTCGTCGTCCATTGTCGAAGGCGAAGTTACTTCAATTACCAGGATCGGGTTCAACAGCGCCAATCTGCCGTCGTCGGCAAATCGCCTTTCGCCACAGACTACGCTTGCATCGGGATAAACGGCATTGTGTTCGTCAATGCGTACGAGCATGTCGCTGTTAAGCGTGCCACAGTCTTTTCCCCGCAAGCGAAGATGGAGTTCGGCCAAGACATTCACAGCGATTTCACTGTGTGTGTCGGTTCCTCCGGCCATGCTGATTATCTTGCCGGCCACTAACTGATGCTTGACGGTTGACCGCTCTTCACGCGCCAGGAAATCGTCCAATGTCCATCTAAGATGGATCTCTTTTTGTACTGCCGGGGCAGGCATTGCCATAACGCTGTTCCTCTACTTGGCTAGTCCCCCGCCAATTCCGCTGCGACATCGGCGTACACCTGCGCCATTGGCAGCTCGATGTTCAGGGCGGCGAGCGGGATCAGTTCGGTCAGGCTGTCAAATGTTTGCAGCTGCCAGCGAGCATCGGCGCGCGTGTGCAGTTCGACGAAGATGCGCTGCTGGTCGATGATGAGGCAGGCGCGCAGGGACGGCAGCGACTTGTAGAGTTCCAGCTTCCAGCCGCGGTCGTCGTCCATTGTCGAAGTCGAAGTCACTTCTACAACCACAGTTGGATTAAGCAGCGCCAATTCGCCATCGTCCGAATAGCGGGGAACGCCGCACACCACGCTTATATCGGGATATACGGCGTTGTTGTCATCTATGCGCACGAGCATGTCGCTATTGAAGACGCCACAGCCTCTGGAACGCGACCGCAGTTGCAATTCAACAGTGGCGTTGACGGCGATGCGACTATGCTTGCCCGTGCCGCCGGCCATATTGTAGATTTTGCCGGCGACCAACTGATGTTTGATCTTGGCGGTCTCTTCAAACGAAAGGAACTCGCTCAGCGTCCATTTAACCAGCGCCTTTTCTTCTAGTGGGTGTGCAGTTGCCACCATCAAAATCTGCCTTCTTGCCAACCTGCCGTCATCTGCTCACAGTATAGCAGACAGCCAGCCATCTCTCACCACAAGCCTTGTGCCGCGCGGCTTGTCTGGAGTATAATCGCTGTTGTGCGGCGAAATTCGTCTTGCAGGCAAATGTTTGCGAAGCGCCGGCGACTTGTGATATACTGACGATGAGTTATGGGGGAGTAGATATGTACGACAACTACCCACAGCACCATGTGCCGCAGAACAACATCGTGCAGCGTTTCTTCGCGCAGCCAGCCGGCGTGATCGTCCTGGAGATGGTGATGACAGTCGTCATCACAGTCGCGGCTGGCAGCGCATTCGACCTGTTCGATCCCTTCAATGGCGCATCCGCTGCTTCCGCCGATCAGGCTGTGGGTACGACTGTGGCGCGCGATCCACTGCTTCCGCTTTGGGATGCCAGCCTGGCGTATTTGTCCCAGCGGCGTTTCATCGCGGCTGAAGCAGTCGCGGATGTAGCGGCGGCCAGCGACGCGACCGAGCCGCTGAACTTCGCCCTGTTGGGCACGATCAATTTGCATAGCAGCGATTATGCCGAGGCGCAGAGCGACTTCAGCGCCATGCTGTCTCTGGCCCCCGACTCGTTTGACGGGCACAATTCGCTGTGCTGGGCACAGGGCGAGTTGGGCGAGTTTACTTCCGCTCTGCAGCATTGCGAGGCGGCGCTGCAAGTGGCGGAATCGCCGCTGCAACGAGCCAGCGCATTGGAGAATCGCTGCTGGCTGCAGGTCGAAATGGCTGCCTATGCCGCCGCGGCCAGCGACTGTCTGGCTGTGCTGGACTTGCTGAATGACTGCCACAACGAGATTTGCGCGCTGGCGCATTACAATCTGGGGCGCATAGCCCTGTCGCGAAGCGAGCCAGATGCCGCCCTGCAGCATTTCAACTTGGCGGCGCGCATTGGTTCCGCTTATGCGCAGATGTATTTGGATATTGCCCGTGTATACGCTGCAATGGGTTATGAAGTTGCGGCAGAACGCAGTTTGACGCGCTATCAGCAGCTCAGCGTCAACGATTTGGCGGCAAAATGAAGCAATCTCTTGACTCTTGCGCCGCAGGATATGTTATACTCACAGTCAAGTTAGTGGGTTTAGTGATGAGAAGCTGAAGAAGGGGCGAGGGGGGAGCCTTATGCCAAAACCGTACCTGCAATACGATGTCCCGAAGCGTTCACTCAAGGATCGCGTCTTTAGCCAGCGCCCAAGCGCTCTGATTATCGAGGGTTTGCTGGTGCTGGTTGCGGTCGTGGTCACCATCGGCTTTCTGACTCCGGCAGCGCCTGTCGTCGACAACAGCGGCGCGATCGCCGAGTTGGAAGCCGTCATCGCCGCGCAAGAAGCCGCATTGGCAGAAGCTGCAGAAGCCGTGGCGCAAGCTGCGGAAGCGGCCGCCATCCCGCGCGGTTTCCTCAGCGCATCCGCAGCCAAGGATATGGCATGGTCCAGCTTGTCCAGCGAAGAATATCGCTCGGCCATCGCGCTCTATGATGTGCTGATCGCCGAGGGCGAAGCCGATGTCCACACCATCTTCGCGCGCGGCTATGCCTTCAGCATGATCGACGAGCATGCCAAAGCGGCGCAGGATTACACGACTGTCCTGCAAGAAAGCCCCACCGATGTCTCCGCGCTCAACAACCGCTGCTGGGCGTTCAGCGAAATCGGACAGTTCGACCGCGCCCTTGCCGATTGCAACGACCTGATCATATTCTCCGAAGACGAAGCCGCCTATCCGTACTTGAATCGAGGCATCGTCTATGAGATGAAGGGCGAGATGGACAAGGCGCTCGCTGATTATGTCGAGTATATGAAGCGCAACCAGAGCCGCGTCGTTCGCAACGAGAACCTGGCATGGGAGGGCAGCCTGGAAGTTCCCATGGAAGAAGGGCTGGTCTATGTCTTCCCCTTCAACGCCAGCGCCGGGCAAGAGGTGGTCGTCAGCGCCACCAGCATTCAGCGCGACCTGGATGCCGACCCGCTGGTGCTGATCCTCGACCCGCAGGGCGAAGCGCTGATTGCCAATGACGACACGGGCGAATGGTGGGACAGCCTGGTCGAGTTCCGCGCGCCGGTTAGTGGCGAATATGCGGTTGTCATGACGCACGCCGGCGGCAGCACCGAAGGCAAGGTCGAAGTGTCCTTCGATATCGCCGGGCAGTTCACCATGGGCAACGATGGCGCGCGCTTCAAAAGCGATGCCTACCGCGCCCTGATGTCGAGCGATTACAGCGCCGCGCTGGAGAACTTCCGCCGCGCTCTGAGCATCAACCACCAGGATGCCGAAGCCATGAACTGGCTGGGCGTCACCTACCGCTATATGGGCGAATACGAAACCTCGATCACGCACATCAGTATGGCGATGCGCCTGGACGAGAGCTATTCGCTGCCCTACTTGTCGCGCGGCATCACTTTCGAAAACATGGGCGATTCGGCAGCCAGCGCCGCCGATTACTTCCAGTACGCCATGCGCAACCGCAGCCGCACGCTCTTCCACGCCGAGCTCGAGGGCGACAGCAACTTCCAGCTGCCCATGCGCGATGGCTGGGTCTACAGCATCCCCTTTGACGGGAAGCGCGGGCAAGAACTGGATATCAGCGTCGCGACTGGCGAGCCTGGCTTCGTCGATCCGCTGATCATTTTGATCGGCCCGGATGGCAAGCCGCTGATTGGCGATGACGACATCTCCTTCAGCGAATACGACTCGACCATCAGCGATTTCTACCTGCCGAAGAGCGGGCAGTACACGCTGGTCGTCAGCCACGCCGAGGGCGGATCCAATGGCATGATCAATGTCGATGTCGAGGTTGCGCAGCCGGCTGCCATGTCCATTCCGCGCTATTCGGGTTGCAGCGGCGGGCACTAAGCCGCAGCAGCGCAGCACTTCCAAGGGCGGGTCGGGGAAAACGGCTCGCCCTTTTTTGTTGCCTGTTGGCGGTGCCTGCCTATTGCCCGGTGACCGAGCGCTCGGCGGAAAATGCGCTGGTCGGCAGCTGCCAGCAAAATCAAGCGCTTGGTCTGTTATACTGCTGCTATAGAGAGAAGGGACGCTGACCATGCGCATCCACACATTCTCCATCGTTGCCTACAGCGCGGAAGAAGCAGCTTGGGGCGTTGCGGTCGCCAGCAAGTTTCCGGCTGTGGGCGCAGTGGTGCCTTGGACGCGGGCGGATGTTGGCGCTGTGGCAACCCAATCGTATGCCAAACTGGGCTTTGGACCCGATGGCTTGGCGCTGATGCAGGGCGGCGCAGCAGCTGGCGAGGCGCTGGGACAATTGCTGGACGCAGACCCAATGCGCGCGAGCCGGCAGGTGGCGCTGGTGGATGCGCAGGGCCGCGTGGCGGCGCACACCGGCGCGGATTGCCACAATTGGGCGGGGCACAGGCTGGGCGATGGCTTCAGCGTGCAAGGCAACCTGCTGGCCGGCGAAGCGGTAATTGACGCCATGGCCACGGCTTTCATGCGCTCCGAAGGCGAATTGGCAGATCGGCTGGTGACTGCGCTGCGAGCTGGCGAATATGCAGGCGGCGACCGGCGCGGCAAACAATCGGCGGCGGTGCAGGTGGCGCGCCCCAACGGCGGCTATGGCGAGGACACCGACCGCTATCTCGACCTGCGCGTCGACGACCATGCCGAGCCCGTCGCTCGTCTCGGCGAGCTGGTGCAGATGCATCACCTCTACTTCCAGCCGCCCAAGCCCGAAGACGCGCTGCGCATTGATGGCGAAATTGCTCGCGAATTGCAAGCGATGCTGATCGGGCAAGGCTATATGACCGGCGAGATCAATGGCATTTGGGACGAAGTCTGTCAGCAAGTCTTCGCCATGCTCATCGGCAATGAAAATCTGGAAATGCGCTGGTCGCTGAAGAAAAACCGCAACGAAATCGACCGCGCGGCGCTGGATTATCTGCGCGAGCGCTTTGGCTGAGCGTCTCGGCGGGCTGTCTGCGGGCGGGCTGGTCCTGCTGTTCGCCTGCCTGCTGCAATTCCACAACCTCACGCTGGATGACCGATTCCTGCCCGATGAAGCGCTCTTCATGACCTTCGCTCGGCGCGCCGCTGTCCAGGGAGAATGGCTGCTGCCGGGCGCGCTGGACAAACCGCCGCTTTCGATTTATCTCAGCGCCATCAGCATGTCACTCGTCGGCAATACCAGCGACGCAGACGGCGTGCTGCGCCTGGACGCGCATGTCGGTGAATTCGCCGGCAAACTGCCCAATGCCCTGCTCGCTGTCTTGGCGGTGGCGCTGATAATGCGCTTGTGCGCTCAAGTCGGTGGCGCAGATCGGGGCGCGCTGCTGGCGGGATTGTTGGCGGCTGGCTCTCCCTGCCTGCTGGTGTATGGCGCGAGCGCGTTCACCGATATGAGCCTGCTCTGTTTCGCGCTGTCCGCCATCAGTTGCGGTCTGGCCAAGCGCTGGGCTTGGTCGGGCGCGTTGATGGGCTTGGCATTTTGGTGCAAGCCACAAGCGCTCTTCGTACTGCCGCTTCTGCTGACGCTGCCCATGCTTCGGCGCGCTGCTCGCCCAGCCTGGCTGCGCATGCTGCTGATGCTGCTGCCCGTCTGCGGATTGCTGCTGCTGTGGGATGCTGCGCGTCCAGAAACGAGCATCTTCCAGCTGGCGGCGGCTAATAATCTGACCGCAGACATCCTGGCGAGCCCGGCAAGCTGGTGGTCGCGGCTGTTGGCGTGGCTGGGCTTGACTGGATGGCTGCTGGGACCGCCGTTGATTTCAGGGATTTTGCTGGCAGCTGCTGCCTTCAACTGGCGCACCGGACAGAATCGGCGCCTGCTTTTCGCGCTGTTTTTAATTGTCGCCGGGTTCATCGCCGTCCACACCATCTTGAATCTCAACTTGTACGCGCGTTACCTGCTGCTGATTTTGCCGGCGCTGGTCTTGCTGGTGGCATGTTCCATTGCGAATTTGCGCCGCGTGCGCATTGTCATCGTCATATTGGCGGTTTCGGGCGCGTTGTGGACAATCCAGCAGGGCAGCCCCCTCGAAGATGCGCGCAGGCAGCATGCTGGCATTGATGCGCTGGCGGAATACCTCAACAGCAAGCCGGTCGCCACAGTCATCTATGATCCCTGGTTGGGCTGGCAGTTGGATTATTATCTGGGCGCATGGCACGACAAACGGCGCGTGCATCACCCCACTGCGCAGGCTTTGGCGGCGGATGCGGCTGCGCTGGGCGAGCGTGGTTTTCGCTATTTTGTCGCGCCTGTCGACAAGCCAACCGAATCATGGCTGGCGGCATTAAAAGCGCTGGGTTTCGCTGTCGAGCTGGACTTCCAAAACGAGAATTATCTGGCTTGGCGGCTGACCCCCCTCGGTCCCCCCGACGGGTCAGGGGGAGGCTGACACCCCTCGGTCTCCGCAACATCTTCGCGCAGTCACAGGCGGTCGGGGTAGAGTTGAAAAACCTGCCTTGTCCTCAAAACATTGGGGGGTTGCCGCGGTTGACCATCTGTTACTATGAAATGCAGGGTGCGCTGCCCAGTATCGCGCGAGTTGCCAGCGTTCGAAATCCGCGCATATAATGGGCAAGACGACACATTTGCGCCTAAAGAGGGCTGGGACGGCGGCATGGACATGCTGAGCGACGCCAACTTTGTATACTTCTTGCTGATGGCTGGCATGTGGGTCAGCGCGACCGGCACCTACATCCCAGGCACCGGGGTAGCCGAGGTCGCCGGCATCGCTTTGATCGTCGGTTCGCTCTATCTGATGAGCCTGCTGGCAGTGAATTGGCTGGCTGTGCTGGTGCTGGTGGCTGGCGCGTCTCTCTTCTTTTTGCTGCCCTTGCTCAAATCGGAGTGGGAGCCATTTGCCATCGGCGGACTGGTCCTGCAGGCGGCGGCGAGTTTCTTCCTGTTTGAGGCAGTCAGCGTATCGCCCCTGTTCATTGCGGTCGGCGTCATTCTGGCTTTTGCCTATCACCGGGGCATCTTGCGCTCTATCTTGCAACAGCAGCGCGAGTTGTCATCGACGCAGAAGGACGAATTCCTGGTCGGCGCTCGCGGACGGGTGATGGCTGCCATAGAAGAGCGCGGCACAGTGCAAGTCAAGGGCGAGCTTTGGACGGCGCGCAGTCGCATTCGCCTCGAGCCGGGCACAGAAATCGTCGTGACCCAGCAAGACGGGCTCGAGCTGCATGTAGAAAAAGCCAAGCGTCAGGCTGCCGACTAGGTCTGCCAAGGCCTGTCGCCCTATTTTGACAGCAACACGAGACAGAGGAGACAACAATGAATGAATTTGGACAAGCGATAGGCACGGGTATACAGGGCGTGCTGCTGGTTGTCGTGGTGCTGGGCATCATCTGGCTGCTGCGCACATCGATCCGCGCGGTCAAAGAATACGACAGGCTGGTGATCTTCTTCATTGGGCGCTTCCGCACGGTGCGCGGTCCTGGCTTGACCTTCGTGCTGCCCTTCGTCGAATCGGCCATCCGAGTCGATATGCGCGAGACGATCATCGATATCCCTTCGCAAACCGCCATCACCAAAGACAACGCCTCAATCGGCATCGACTTCCTGGTCTATTACCGCATAACCGACCCGGAATTGTCGGTGACCAAGGTCGAAGATGTCGTCGAGGCGACCGGCAAAATCGCCACAACCACCTTGCGCGCCGTCATCGGCGATATCGTGCTGGATGATGTGCTTTCCCGCCGCGACCAGATCAATGATGTGCTGCGCGTCAAACTGGATGAAACCACCGAGCGCTGGGGCATGAAGATCACGACCGTCGAGATCCGCGAGATCGAGCCGCCGCGCGCTATCCTGGAAGCCATGAACCGCCAAATGAGCGCCGAACGCGACCGCCGCGCCGAAGTTACGCTGGCAGAAGGCGAACGCGAAGCCGCCATCGCCCGCGCCGAAGGCAGCAAGCAGTCCGCTATCCTGGAAGCCGAAGGGCAGAAGCAATCACAAATCTTGCGCGCCGAAGGCGAACGAGAAGCCCAGGAACTGCGCGCCCAGGGTTATGCCAATGCCTTGCAAGCCATCTATCAGGAAGCCCGTGGCATAGACAACAACACCATGGCTTTGCAATACATGGACATGCTGCAAAAGGTCGGCAGCAGCCCATCGACCAAATTCGTGCTGCCAATGGAGCTGACGGGAATCGCCCAGAACATCTCCGGCGCGATCACTGGCAATGGCGCGAGCCAAGCGCACGGCAGCAATGGCAGCCACCACGAAAAGCCCATGCCGTTGGGCGAAGTGGCGATCGAATAAACGAGGAGCTTTAGGGCGATCCAAAGCGGTCGCCCTATTTTTTATTCGAGTTCCAGTTGCCAGGCAGACACAGCCAGCACAATGCCATCGGCAGCCACTATCGCCGGCAATACAGCCGCGTCCGCAGGCAGGTTTGTCATCGGCTCGCCGATCTGCTTGTCGTTGAAAAAAGCGCGGATCTCGCCGCTTTCGCTATTTCGTTCCAAACGCAGGCGCGCGATCATATTGGGTACGCTGCGCTGGCTGATGATGTCGGCGACGCCATCGCGCACTTGCGCCAGGCTGATGATGCTGTTGCCATCCTGGCGGATCTGGATGCCGGCGTTTTCGGTGCCCTCTGTTGACTGCAAGCGAATGCCAAAGCTGACTTCGCCCTCGGCGACCAGTGCCGCCACGCTGCTGCGCAAGCTCAATTCGGCCTGCAGGCTGGCGATGCGCTCTGTCGGCTGGTTGCCATATTGCTGTTCCAGCAGATCAAGTGGCGGGCTCAGCGCGACCGGTTCGCCGTCGGCTGTTTCATCGCCCAGCAGCCAGGAATTGTCTTCTTGCTTGAAAAATGCGGTATCCCGGAATGGCGCAGCGCTTCGGTCGCGGTAGAGCGCCAGCAGGTCTTGCGCGCCGGTCAGCCCGCCAGGCGGCAATATGGGCGTGGGCTGGATGACGGGCGGCGCGGTCGGCGTAGGCGCTGGCGTATCGGCGATGGTGGGCAGAGGCGTCGGCGATGGCTCGGGCGTGGCTGTGTCGCTTGGCGCTGGGGTCGGCCCGCTGGTTGGCGTATCGGTGGGCGCTGTGGTGGGCGTGCTGCTGGGCGTCAGCGTCGCGGTTGGCTCGGGCTGCAAGATCGCCAGCAGCGAATCAAAGCTGCCGTTGCCTGCCAAGCCCGCCAAACCACCGACAACCAGCACGATGCCGATGATGGCTGCCAGGTTGAAGAGCCAGCGAGGCGTCCGGGTTCGCTTCGCCGCGTCCATATCTTCATCAGGTGAGGGGTCTGTCTCTATGTCTGGCGACTGCGGCGTGGCGGCTTCTGACGGTGCCGGCAATTCTTCTTCTGGCTCGGGCGGTTCTTCGGGCAGCGCCTCGACCCGTCGATACCAGTGGCGGAAGAGCGGATACGCCGGATTGCGGTCGATGAACATGGCTTTGAAATGCTCATCCATAGCCTCGAGCTTGGCGCTGCGCCGTTTTTCGCCCGTGTAGATGCCCACGAAGGCTTCGTAGGTATCGCGCCAGCCCAGCATCATCTGCGCCTGCTGATAGCCGAGCAAGTCTTCGGTCACATCCGCTTGCATATGAATCGCTTCGCGGATATTGGGCTGCGGCTCGTCGCTCTGGCGGTCGATCGCCTGGCTGAGGCTGCGCCGCTTTACGGCCAGCTCGGCCAGCGCGGCCTGCAATTCCATGATCCAGGCGCGGTAGCTGTCCATCTGGAGCTCGGCATTGGCTTCGGCTTCGGTGATATAGCGCAGCACCTGCTCGAGTTTGATGCCGGCCGCGCGAAATTCGGCATCCGCCCAATCGGCCAGGGCGGATTCGAGCGCGCGCAGGCTTTGGATGCCCGATGTCAGCAGCTTGGCTTGCGGATTGTCTTCCATCTGACGCGCCAGCTCGCCCAGGCTGTCGACCACAGAGGGACCGCGCAGCTCGTCAAAGATAGTTTGCGCCGCCAGCAGATTCTCGCGCCGCTGGATGAATTCGTCCAATTTGCCGACCGCGCTGTGCTCATCAGCGACGCCCGGCAAGCAGCGTTCTGCCGCCGCCTGCCAAAATCGCGCATCGTCCAGAGCCGCTTCGTGCGCGGCCAAGACGCCATTGAGCGTGTACTGCGTGAAAAGGATGCGCAGCGCCGCCGTATTGCTGGCCGCGAAAGTATGCACCAAGCCCTGTCCCATCGCCTTGAGGTAGGTTTCGGTGCTCGGCATCTGATTTTCGAATTGCTCGACGGCGCGCGCTTCGGCTTTGCTGAAGAGCAGTTCAATCTCGGTGAGGGCAGCTTCGGTGCGGGCTTCGCTTTCGATGCCGTTGCGCTCCAGCCAATCTCGCAAACCGCGCGACAGCTTCATCAGGCGTTCGGCGATGAACTGCTCGCTTTCGCTGCGGGCGATCTCCAGCGCTTGTTGGCCCAGTCGCTGTGCGTCTGCCAGATGCGAGTTATCAAAAGCCGCCCAGCCATCCGCCAGCGTCCGTCCCAAATGTCCGGGCACAGCGTGTCGCTCGACATAACTCGCGCCTTCGACCGTGCCGCGAAGCTGACCGAACCAGCCAGCCAGCGCAGGACTGAGCGAGCGCAGCGACTCTGCGGCGCGTTCCAGAGCGGCGGTTGCTTCGGCTCTGTCGCCCGCCACCACGACCTGGCGATAGTGCGCCCAGTCTGCCTGCGCGCTTTCCATGCCGGCCAATATGTCGGCCAGCTGCTCGTCAAACAGCTCAGCGGCAAACGGCTGCAGCTCAGCGTGCTTGGCAGTCAGCCAGGCATCCAGGTCGGCACCATCCGCGGCCGGCAAAAACTGCTGGCTGTCTTGCAAGATTTCGTATAGCAGGCTGAGGAAGTCTTCGAGTTGATCCCAGGCCGGGTTGGGCGGGTCGATTGTGCGGCAAACGCCCAGTGCGCTCAATGCCGCGCGTGGATCGTTGGCAGCGCATTGCCCGATTACGCGCAGGTTGTCTTCCAGCGCGCGCGCCGCATCCAGCGCCCGAGACAGCGCCAACAAAGGCAGACGCCGTTCTGACAGCGCGAGACGCTGGCTGAGCAGGTTTAACCCGCCGTCCAGCGCCGACAAGCTCACGACCATTTCATGACAAGCGCTGTGCAGGCTGTTGGCGCCGGGGATGCGCGTGCCGTTCGCAATATCCAGCGTTTGCATGATGCCGGCCAGGCTGGCGCGCGCCTCGTCTATCTCAATGCCCTGCATTGCCAACTGACGCAGCGACTCGTCAAGCTGTGCCAGATTGGGTCGCAGCAGCAGCACGCCGGGCACATGCGCGCTGATCCGTTCGGCCAGCTGCCATTGCAGGCTTCGGGCGGCATCGTCAGGCGCGCCTCTTGCCAGCAGTCGGTTGGCGGCTTTATCGGCTTTGTCTTCGAAGAGCAGCGCCGCCACCTCGTTGATCCAGCTTGGCGTGCTGGCGGATGGGGCATCGGTCAGCAGCAGACACCAGTCAAAGAGCAGATGCACCAAGGCTGCGGTTTTGCTGCCGGCGCGCTCGCGCAAGTCTGCCAGCAAGTCAGCCGCGCCCGACCAGTTTGAGCCGCCCAGCAGGATGCGCGCGGCGTCCAGATCGGCAGAGACTTCCAGGTCGCGCAAACGATCGATGATTTCGCCTTGCGCCCTCCGCGTGGCTGGATGCGCCGGGTCTTGACGCAGCGCGCTCTGCAGCGTGGTTTGCAATGCCAGCAGGTCGTTGCGGCTCAGGTCGCTGGTTTTGAGTTTCTCATTGGCGCGAGCGACCAGTTCATCGCGGCGCTGTTCCAACGGATGCCGATAGCGCAGCAAGTCAGTCGTCAGCTCCCCCAGCGCGGCATAGCGATAACGCAGGTTGGGATGGACAGCGCGCGCCACGATAGCTTGCAGGCGCTGGTCGACCTGGTCGGCGTCCTGGTGGAAGTCCACTGCGAAATCAGTATCGGCGATGCGCGGCGCTTCCACGCGACGACCGCCCGACAGCATAAAATAGAGCAGCTCGCCAAGTTGATAGATATCGGTCTGGCGGCTGATTCCTTGTGGCGTCGTCTCGTCGCCTTCCAGGAAGACGGCGTTGCCCCAATCGATCACTTTCAACTGATAGGCATCGCGATTCCAAAACAGGTGCTTGGCGTCCACATCGTTGTAGACGATGTCCTTGTCGTGCGCCGCTTGCAGCAAGTCGATCAACTGCCCGACGACCTCCAGCATTTCCAGCTCGGGCAAGCGCTGTTGATTGCCAGCCAGGCGCGCCACTTCATCGGCGATGATGAGACCTTCGGCGCGTTCCATGACGATGTATTGGTGAGGAATGCCGCCGACAAAGAATTGTCCGCTGCCCAACAGCTCGGTCAAAACGGCATGGCCAGCCAGGCGCGTCAAAGCCTCGCGCTCGTTGATTATGCTGACTTCTTGCCCGGCGCGGATGGGCGGCGCATCATTGGGATGCGGGCGCTTGATGGCGACAGGTCGGTCGTCGTCCTGCGTATCCACCGCTCGCAGGGTCTCGCCAGAACGCCCGCGCGGATATATGTAATTGTAGCGATAGCGCTTGTCGAACAGGCTGTCCGCCATGACCCTCTGCCTCTGGCGCTGCCCCGGCAGAACCCACTGTGTGAGACGAACAGCGCGGGGTTGGAAAAGCAAAAACCGCCTCCATTGTAGACCTATCGTCATAGCGCGCAAGCAGGATAGGCTGCGAACCGTGCATTGAACCTCTGTCAGTGCGCAAAACACAGACAAGTCCTATAAACTTGCAGCGTATGCAGGCACAATGTGGCGCATGACTGCACGGCAAATCGTTCTGCTGTGGCGCAATATCTGGCCTCCCTGTGAATAAACTGGCAAAGAATTTGAAGCTGTCCATGCCACAACCGCTGCGCCGCGCCACGCCCGATATCGCCCTGATCTGTCTGCTGCTGCTGATGCCGCTGCTGCTGTTTCACCAGCAGACTCTGGGCGACCGCACGCTGCTGCCGGCCGAGAATCTGTTTCAATATCCGCCTTATGCCGCCTATCGCGAGGTCGCCAAAGCCCCCGCGCCGCACAATCATCTGCTGTCGGATATGGTGCTGCAAAACCTGCCGTGGAAGTCGTTCATCCGCGCCCAGTTGGCACAGGGCGAAATCCCGCTGTGGAATCCGCATCTGTTCGCCGGCATCCCTTTCTTCGCGGCCGGTCAGCATTCCGCGCTGTATCCATTGAGCATCGTCTATTATCTGCTGCCGCTGAGCGCCGCTTATGGCTGGTTTATCGTGCTGAATCTGTGGCTGGCCGGCACTTTCATGGCTGGCTACCTGCGCGCATTGGGAGGCAACCGGGCTGGCGCTGCGCTGGCTGGCATCAGTTGGCAGCTGTGTGGTTTTCTGATCGCCAACGCAGTCTTCCCCATGATCGTGGCGGCGGCCGTCTGGCTGCCGCTGATTCTGTGGATGATCGAAAATATCCTGCGCGAGCGCAATCTGTGGATCTTTCGCGGCACGGCGCTGCTGTGGATCGTCATCGGCGCGGTCGCAGTTGGCTGCTGCATTTTGGCAGGCCATGTCGAAATGACGATCTACACGCTGCTGATCGCTGGCTATTACGCGGCGTTGCGCCTGCTGTGGACCGGCGCGCGTCAATGGCGGCAGACAGGCGACCTGCCCCTGCGCTGGCTGAGCGGCAAATGCCTGTGGCTGCTTCTGCTGGTTGCGCTGGGCGTGGGTCTGGCGGCGCTGCAGTTGATCCCGCTTTACGAATTCGTGCAGAGCAACTGGCGGGCAGAGCGCTCCAGCCTGGAGACAGTGCTGGGTTATGCCCATCCGCCGCGCGACCTGCTGCTCTTTTTCTTGCCCAATATCTTTGGCAGCCCGGCGCATCACAGCTACCTCGATGTCTTCAGCGGGCAGACTATCACTGCGCTGGTCGATGCCGCTGGCAACCAGATCGACCACATTTTTTGGGGCGTCAAGAATTATGTCGAAGGCGCGCTGTATGTGGGCGTGCTGCCGCTTTGCCTGGCTGGCTGGGCGCTGTTGACGAGTCTGCGCCGCCGCCTGCCCGAAAGGCAATTCTTGCTGATTTTCGCCATGCTGGCTTTGATCGCGCTGTCCTTCATGTTTGGCGCGCCGACCTATGGGCTGCTCTATCAGCTGCCGGGCATGAATCAGCTCAATTCGCCTTTTCGCTGGGTCTATGCGCTGAGTTTCGCGCTGGCGGTCATGGCCGGGCTGGGCATGCACCTGCTGGCAGAGCGGCGCTGTCAACCTGTGTGGCTGGGGCGAATGCTGCTGCTCGCCGGTGGCGGGCTGGGACTTTGCGCGGCGATCGCCTGGCTCGGCTTCGACAGATTCGCGGCGACATTTGACCGCATCGTCCAGACTGTGGCGCTGGCGGACGGCGCATTCGCGGATGGACGCGCCCTGTTCAGTTATCTGCTGCCACAAGCGCTGCTGCTGGCGGCGCTATTGGCGCTCAGCGGAGTCGCGCTTCTTTGGGCATGTCGCGCTCGCGGCAATCGCTGGCAGCTGCTGGCATTGGCGCTGGTGGCGGGCGACCTGCTGCTGGCTTTTGGCGGCTTCAACCCGGCCAGCGATCCCGCTTTGTTGGATTTCACGCCGCCGGCCATCGAGTTCTTGCGCGGGCAGAACGGGTTTTTTCGCATCACCAGCCTCGAAGACGAGCGCGCTGGCGGTCCGATTTTGGTCGCCAACAGCGGCATGCGCTATGGGCTGGACGATGTGCGCGGCTACGACAGCATCATCCCGGCTGGCTATGTGGCAACCATGCGCTCGCTGCAACCAGCCCACAACCTGGACCACAACCGCATCTCGCCGCTGTTCACTGCCCCGCACAAAAATCACGCCGGCTATGAAACCGCGCTGGAGTCCGACCTGCTGAATCTGCTCAATGTCCGCTATGTGCTGACCGCGCCCGACCTGGTGATCCCGCTGGCGGGCTGGAAACCGGTCTATCGACAAGAGATCGCCATCTGGGAAAATGAGTCGGTCATGCCGCGCGCCTTCACAGTCGACAAAGCCGATTGGAACTCGCGCTGGCTGGCCGAGCATGGCGGCGGCTTCCGTTTTGACGAATTGGGCATCCTGCGCGGCGGCTTGCATATATCGCGCTATCAGCCGGCTGTCATCACGCGCGACACTGGACGCGAAAAGTTCATCGACATCAGCCTGTCTGCCGATAGCTGGCTGGTCGTCAGCGAGAGTTTCATGCCGGGCTGGCGCGCTTTCGCTCGGCCTTTTGGGACGGACGAAGCGCAGGAATTTGGGCTGGAAGTGCGCCTGGCGCTGGCAAACCTGCAAGGTGTCGAGTTGCCGGCGGGCGATTGGACTGTTCGCCTGGTCTATAGCCCGGCCAGCGTGCAGCTGGGCATGTTCGCATCTTCCATCAGTGTGGCGTTGATTGTATTTGCGCTGGGCGGTTGGTTTTGGCGCGCGTATATCGGCTTGAACAGCGCCGATTCCTCTGGCGTGGCCAAGGTGGCGCGCAACAGCATCGCGCCCATCATCCTCAATCTGTTCAACCGCGGCATCGACCTGGCCTTCGCCATCTTGATGTATCGCTTGCTGCTGCCAGTCGAGGTGGGCATATACAATTTCGCGGTCGTGCTATTTGTCGCTTTCGACATATTCACCAACTTTGGACTGGATGTCTTTCTCATCCGCGAAGCAGCGCAAAACCGGGCGCGGGCGGGGCATCTCTTGTACAACACATCGCTGTTTCGGCTGTTTTTGAGCTTGGCTGGCGCGCCTTTGTTGGCTGGCGCGCTGCTGCTATGGGGCAGCTCGGGCGCAGAAGCGATCGGCGGCGAAGGCTTGCTGGCTATCGGCCTGCTGTATATCGGGCTCTTCCCGGCCAGCTTGTCCAAGGGCATGACATCGCTCTTCTATGCCAACGAACAAGCCGAAAAACCAGCCGCCATCGCCACGATCACCACCATCAACAAAGCCGTGCTGGGCGTGATCGCGCTCTTGCTGGGCTATGGCATCGTGGGGCTGGCTGCCATCAGCATTTTCAACAACCTGTTGACGCTGGCGGTGCTGCTGTGGGCGGGGCGGGCGCTGATCGGTCGGTTCATGCCGCGGCTGCCCGATCGCCGGCTGGCGCGCGACATGGTCGGCGAATGCTTCCCGCTGATGCTCAATCATTTTCTGGCGACAGTCTTCTTCCAGATCGATATCGTCATCCTGCAGGCATTGAAAGGCGCGGCGACGGTGGCGCAGTACAGCACCGCCTACAAGTGGCTGCTGGCGATCAATATCGTGCCGGCATTCTTGACGCAGGCGCTCTTCCCGGTGCTTTCGCGACAAGCCAAAGACGACCGGCGCGCGCTCAGCCAAACCTGTCGCTTTGCCATCAAGCTGTTGTTCGCCATGACGCTGCCGCTGGCGGTGGCATTTACACTGCTGGCCGAGCCGCTGACGCTGCTTCTGGGTGGCGCGCGCTACCTGCCCGATGGCGCAATCGCCCTGCAGCTGATGATCTGGAGCATTCCTTTTGGCTGGATCAACAGCGTCACGCAATATGCCTTGATCGCGCTGGGCTTGCAGCGGCTGATCACGCGGGCATTCGCCGGCGCTGTGCTCTTCAATATCGCCGCCAACCTGATTTTCATCCCGCAGTACGGTTTCCAGGCGGCTGCGCTGGCGACGATCGCCTCGGAGCTGGCGCTGCTGGCCCCTTTCCTGTTTCTGCTGAAGCGCGAACTGACCGACCTGCGCGTGCACAGCTTGCTTTGGCGTCCGCTGGTGGCTCTGGCGGTGATGGGGCTGGCGCTGCTGATTTTGGGCACCTCGCTGTTGGCGCTGCTCGCGTCGGGCGCGGTGTATACAAGCGTGCTGCTGCTGCTGCGTCCGCTGGATGCCGCCGAGGGGGAAGCGCTGCTGAAACTGCTGCCAGCCTCTGCGCGGAGCCTGCCACTGCTGCGCTGGCTCACCGCAACTGTTTGACCAGGTAGAGCACCAGGTTGTTGTCCAGCGTGCATGTCGCGCCCGGTTGCAGTGGCTCGTTATGATAGTGCACTCCGCGCCCATCCGGCACATAACCGCGCTGGATGTACAGCCGCTGCGCCGCGCCATAATCGGCGTACAAGCCAAAGCCGACGCCCGCAAAAGGCGACCGCTTGACAATGCGCGCCTCTGCCTCGTCCAGCAGACGCGAAGCCACGCCACCCCGCCGCCGCGACCGTATGACATTGAGATCCTGGATTTCTGGAACGCCCCGCTCGCGGAAGCCCGGGTAGCCAGGCGACCAAACCAGCTTGCAATGCCCGAGGTATTCACCGGCTTCCAGCGCCAAAAGCAGGTTCAGCGCGCCAACAGCCTGTTGCTGCAAAACGAGCTCAAAGTAGCCAGCCGGTTTGTGCCAGCCCATCCCAACCGCAAAACAATCGTCCAGCCAGTCGGCCTCATCGGGCTGGGCGGGGCGGATGCGCACTTTCGGTTCAGCCAGCGCTGGCGGGACGCGCCCAGCGATTGTTGAAGACCAGGTCGCCCAGAGTCACGCCATCCATCATGTCGCTGGCCGGGGGTTTGCTGACCCGGAATTTAATGCGATACGACTGCCCCGCGCTGTCATTCAATTCCAGCGAGAAGTAATCATCAAGCTGCAGATCGGCAGTCAGATTCATCAGCATGAGGTGCGTGCCGCCCGGCGCCAGTTCGATTTCTCCTTTGCCCGGCACGACCAAGTCATCCAGGCGCGTCATGGATGCCACGCCGTCGACCACGCGCGTTTCGTGAAACTCGACCGCCGCCGCTGCCGCGCTCGATGCCGCTGCCAGCACGATATCATCGCTGCCGCGGTTGGCGATCTGCATGTATGCGGCGCTGTTTGCCCCGGCTGTCTCTGCCTCGCCGGCATGTTCTGCCATATCGTGGTCTGCGCTGGGGCTTTCAATATCAAAGCGAAATACCTGGCGGGCGACTTCGTCGGCGGACAAGACCAGGCTGGCTTCGACAGTCCAACTGCCGCCCATTGTCCACTCGAATGGCACGGTGAAGACGCCCTCGACCGCGTTGTTCGCCTCTGCCAATACAGGCGCCATGCCAGCGTGATCCATATCTCCGCGCAGGCTAAGCGTGCCCGGCTCGGCAAGCGGGTTGCCTTGTTTGTCGCTCACACGCAGCGTCAACGTGGTCTCGCCTACCCGCAAATCGCTGACCGACATATCCAGCACGACATCGCTGGCAGCAAGTTTCTGTTCCTGGCGGCAGGCGGCGCCAACGAGCAGCAGAATCGTCAGCAAACACGCGCGCAATAGCTTTGCCAATGTTATCCAAGCCTCGCAGCTCAAGCAGGAGTTCCTTCTATACCGGCGCGACAGCTGGCCGCATTAGCAGGCTCAAGCCATAGCCAAATGCCCCGGCCAGCACTGGCACGCCCAGCCACATATGAATCAGCCACCACAAACCATCCGCGCCCCAGACGCTCGCGCCCAGGATCTCGACCGCAATCAGCGCTCCCAGACTGTAGGCGAAAGGAATCGCGATGCAGAAGAGCCGCGTGCCCGCCGCGCTTTTCAATGTGCCGCGCTGCAGCAGCCAATCGGCCAGCAAGCCGACAGCCACCGCGCTGATGACGAAGATGAACTCTTCGTTGTGACGCACGCGCATCCAGGTCATCAATGCCGCGCTTGTGCCGAAGATGATAGTGGCTGTGCCGACTGGCAGCCGCCAGCGCCGCGTTGTCAGCAGCAGCACGCCCAGCAGAATGTTGCTGTGCAGCACAAAGGCGACAACGCCCAAGCCATCTATCACCCGTGTATCGCTGGGTCGCAGACCCGTCAGCATGGCGGTACTGCTGGTTATCGCCGCAAAAGCCGTAAAGAACAAGAAGATCGAGGTGATGCAGGTGAAAGACAATATCGCCGGCAGCAGATCGCGCCAGGTCTCGCCACTCTTGCGCTGCCAAGCCGCTCGTATTGGTCCGGTGATGATCAGCAAGCCCGATACCGCCAGCCAGAGATGCGACGGACTGACGAGCGCTTCCGTGCCTTCTTCAAAGCCAAATATCTCGTGCCAGGCCAGATCGGCGACGCCACCGGCCGCAAACATGAAGAAACCCAGCAGCGAGAGCGTGTAGCCGGCTGGCAACGCGCCGCTAAAACGAAAGCCCTTGCCGACATTGCGCATGTGCGTGACGATGAGAATCAAGCCCGAAAGCCCCACCGCGCCATAGAGCAGAGCATGCCAGGGCGTGAAGAAGCTGTCATCGACCTGGCCGTGGTTGTGCGCCCAGCCATCAATGAACAGACCGAATGTGATCAAGCAAGCCGCCAGCGCCATCCAGCGGTCGAGTTGGATGCTATCGGCCGGGATGGCCGCCGCCTGGTCTGTGCCGCGCGCCCGCATCTTGTCGCGCAGCAATCCTATGCTCGCCATGAGACATCCTCCTGCCTATCGTCTTAACCCTCATTATATCCAAAAATGCCGTCTCAGCGGAGGCGCGATCCAGCTCGGCGCAAGCGGCGAATCCCTGCCCAAGCCCTGCGCAGTTGGCTAGCGCGTTTTGCGACTTGCTGTAGAATCAGGGCTATTGTCGAAGTCGACTAGCTTGGCACATCATGGCATTTGATTTGGAAGCCTTGGTCGGGCATCTGTACATTGTTGGCGGGCGCGTGATCAATGTCAACCCGCCGGGGGCCTTGGTCGAGGTCGCCCCGACAACCGCCGAGCGCGGACGAGAAGGCGATACCTTCTTCATCCTGATCCTGCCCTCTGGCTCGATCGCCCCGACCACCTTTTACGAGCAGCTGGCGCAACTGGCAGCCGAGCGCTATTTCAGCATGGGTGGCAGCGTCGCGCTGGCTTTGCGAAACATGTTCCAACAGATCAACCGCAATCTCTACGAGCACAACCTGGAGCATGCGGCGACCGGCCAACAGCAATTCGAAACCAGCGTGATCGCCGCTGTATTGCACGAAGACGACATGGTGGTGGCGCGGGCAGGTCCTGTGATTTCTGCTTTGCAGACAGCCGGCTTGACATTGACCTTCCCCGATGACCTCAGCGAAGAAGCGCCCCTGTTCAGCGTGCCGCTGGGTTTGCTGCCCGAGCCCGAAGTGGCCATGGTGCGCTATGGCGTCAACGCCGGCAGCCGCCTGGTTCTCTCCGATGCCAGCCTGGCGGATATCCCGGCCGAGCGATTGACGAGCATCTTGCTGGAAAACGACATCGGCAAGGTGCTGGATGGCTTGCGCCGCGCCATTCGCTTCCAGTGTCAGCTGATGCTGGTCGAGCTGGTGCCGCCCGAATACGAAGCGCCTGTGTTGGCAGCGCCGGGCGAATCGTCCCACGAGGTGCAAATGCGCCTGGGCGAAGCGCGCATGCAGCTGGAGGCGGACAACCCCCAGCTATACCTGCCACGCCGTGACGACTTTGGCTCTTTGCTTGGCTGGGGCATGGCGCGTTTGGCGGGCAAGGCGGCCGGCTTTTTCCTGTCGCTGGGCGCGCTCTTCCAGCGCTTCTTCCCGCTGCCGGCGACCGCGCCTTCACGCCGGGCTTCGTCTGGAACGCTGATCCTCACCGTCTTGCTGATTCCGCTGATCATCGTCAGCATCGTGGTCGTATCGTGGGTGTCCAATCTCGGCGAGACCGAATTTGAGCAGTGCCTGGGCAAGCTGCAAGAGACCACCAATCTGGCGCGTTCGATCGATTCCAGCAACCGCCGCAGCACCATCTCCGCCTGGAACGCCACGCTGCAAGTCGCCGATGCCTGCGCTATCATGCGCCCCGATGACCCTTTCGTCAACAATATGCAGCGCGAAGCCCAGGCGCTTATTGATACGATCAACAAAGTCAAACGGCGCGAAGCCGTGCCGCTCACCAACTTCGAAAACGCCGCTATCAGTCGACTGCGCCTGCAAGGCACCGATTTGTACGCGTTGGATGACCGCAACGACCTCGTCTATCATGTGACGCTTTCTGACAATGGCAAACAAGCGCTGCGCCAGGATCCTGTCTCGCGCATGCGGCTGGGGGCGACCTACGAAGGCTACACAATCGGGCAGATCGCCGATATCGCCTTCGACCGCTACTCGGGCGATCTGGCCATGCTGGACGCCAATGGCACCTTGCTGCGCTGTGAGTCGCAGATCATCTTGAATTGCGATGTCCAGCGCGTGATCAATGCCGATGACTGGCAGAAGCCTGTCTCGCTGACGATATGGGATCGGAAACTCTACATCCTGGACAGCGAAGGCGGGCAGATCTGGCGGTATGACCCCTCGGGCAGCAGTTATGTCAGCGCCCCGCGCGAATATTTCTCTGGCACGGCACGACCCAACTTGCGCAATGTCGTCGACTTCACGATCAGCAGCGATGGCGTGGTCTATGTTCTGTATGCCGATGGCGTGATGAAAAGCTACATCTCGGGCAGCGAAGCGCCTTTTGCCTTCAGCGGCTTCAACGAAGGCAGCGAACCGCATGTCGTGCGCACCGAGGGCTTCGCGCTAAATGACAGCGCCTTTGCGCCGGGTTTCTTCTTGATCAGCCGCAGCGCGCGCACCATCTACGAAACGACAGTCGCGGGCACTTTCATCGACAGCTACCAAGCCTTCGACCAGAGCAAGCTGGAGCTGATCTCGGCGGTGGTCGCATACCCCGAGCAGAACATCATCTATGTCGCTTCGGGCAATACCATTTTCCACATCGACATGGCTTTTCAATAAGCGGCGCGCCAGCAATGACAAGCGAATTCTCGCTCTGATGTTGCAGGGCGGACGCTGCGCAGACTACACTGGCGGCAAACCACGAATTGAGAGGAACAGCCATGAGCAAACATGCCTTGATCGTCTATGGTGGCTGGCAGGGGCACGACCCGACCGAGACATCGCACTTGTTCGCGGGTCTGCTGCAAGAAGCCGGCTTGCGCGTAACTTTATCCGAGACCCTGGACAGCTTTCTGGATGCCGGGCTGATGAACGTTGTCGATCTGGTCGTGCCCGTCTATACCATGAGCAGCATCACCCGCGAACAAGAAGCCGGCTTGCTGGATGCCGTGCGCGAGCGGGGCGTCAATGTCGGCGGCTGGCACGGCGGGATGGCAGACGCCTTCCGCAACAACACCGAATACCAGTTTATGTGTGGCGGGCAGTGGGTGGCGCATCCCGGCAACATCATCGACTACCGCGTCAATGTGACCGACCAGGCGCATCCCATCACCGCTGGCATCGCCGACTTCGACATGCGCTCCGAGCAGTATTACATGCACACCGACCCATCCAACCAGGTGCTGGCGACCACCACCTTCAGCGGCGACCACGCTCCCTGGATTGATGGCACCGTCATGCCGGCGGCCTGGACGCGGCGTTATGGGGCGGGCAAGGTTTTTTATAGCTCGCTGGGACATGTCATCGGCGACTTCGATGTGCCCGAAGCGCGGGAGATCGTGCGCCGGGGTTTGCTGTGGGCGGCGGACAGCCTATAGCGAATAGGGGCGCGCGCGGCGGTCGGCGCGAGAAAGCCGGCGGTGACGCCAGCGAATCTGCCAGACGCGCAGGGCCGCCTCCAGCGCGATGCGGCTCGACATCTTTGACTGGCCATGCTGCCGGTCGGGGAAGTGGATGGGCACTTCGCCTATGCTATAACCCAGCCGCTGCGCCACATACACCAGCTCCACCAGGAAGACATAGCCGTTGGAGCGCACGCGGTCGAGGTCGATGCCGATCAGCGCTGCGCGATGAAAAACGCGAAATCCGCCCGTGGCATCGCGCACCGGCAAGCCCAGGATGAGCGGCGTATACACGCGGTTCGCCCAAAAGCTCAGCAGCTTGCGCCAGGCGCCCCAATTGCTGTCGACGCTGCCGCCAGGCACATAGCGCGAGCCGATCACGATATCGCAGTCGATCGCCCGCTGCAGCATGGCCGGGATGTGCTCTGGCTGATGCGAAAAATCGGCGTCCATGCCGATGACGAGATCCGCGTCCATAGCCAGCGCGCGCTTGAAGCCGGCGATATAGGCGGGTCCCAGCCCTCGCTTGTGCGGGCGGTGCAAGACGCTCAGCCGGCGCGCATATTCGGGTTGCTGCATCAGTTCATCCGCCAGTTCGCCTGTGCCATCCGGCGAATTGTCATCGACGATCAGGATGCGCAGATTGGCGACGCGCAACTGACACAGCGCCGGCAGCAACCGCGCGATATTGTCCCGCTCGTTGTATGTCGGCAGGACGAACACCACTTTGGGCGGCTGTTCCACCGCAGCGCCTTCAGTCATCCAGCAGCGAGCTGACGGCTTCGGCGAGGTGCCCCGGCGTCAAACCGAATTGCTGGTAAATATCTGTATAAGGAGCGCTTGCGCCAAAGCGGTCGACGCCCAGCGCGATGCCGTCCGCGCCGATATATCGCTCCCAGCCCAGGGTCGCGCCGGCTTCTATGCTGACGCGGCAAGTGACTTCTGGCGGCAAGACAGCGGCTTTGTATTCGTCCGTTTGCGCCTCAAACAGCTCCCAGCAAGGCATGGAGACGACGCGCGCGCGGATATCAGCTTCTTCCAGCAAGCCGGCTGCGTCCAGCGCTATCGACACTTCACTGCCGGTGGCGATGATGATGGCGTCCAGCTCGCTCGATTCATGTTCGGAAAGCACATACGCCCCGCGCGAAACTCCTTCATATATGCCGGCGTCGTTGCCAGCCAGCACGGGCAAATTCTGACGGCTGAGCACGATAGCGGCGGGATGATCCAGCTTGGCGATGGCCGCCCAGGCGCCGGCGGTTTCGGTCGCGTCGGCCGGGCGGAAGACATGCAGATTGGGCATGACTCGCAGCGACATCAGCTGCTCGACCGGCTGATGGGTTGGTCCGTCTTCGCCCAAGCCAATGCTGTCATGCGTGAATACATACACAGTCGGCAAGTCCATCAACGCGCCGAGGCGGATGGCCGGGCGCATATAATCGCTGAAGGTGAAGAAGGTCGCGCTATACGGTTTGACCATGCCGCCATGCAGCGCCAAGCCATTGACGATCGCGCCCATGGCATGTTCCCGCACGCCAAAACGCAGGTTGCGCTCGGCGGGTTGTCCGGGTCCGGTGTTCTCTGCGCCCTTGATGAGCGTGCGCGTGCTGCCGGCCAGGTCGGCATCGCCACCTATCATGGTGGGCGCAAAACGCGCTAGCACATTCAGCGCTTCGCCGCCGGCGCTGCGGGTAGCCAGTTGCACATCCGCATCCCAGCTGGGCAATTTATCGCGCCAACCCGCTGCGAATTCGCCCGCTTGCGCCCGTTCGTAGTCCTTCGCCAGTTCGGGATAAGCCGCGTGCCAGGCGTCTAGCTTGCGCTGCCAGACTTTTTCGGCGGCTGCTCCCGCGTCGATGCAACTGCGGAAGTGCTCCAGCGCCTCGCCGGGGATGAAGAAGCTGTCGGTTGTGCTCCAGCCCAGATTCTGCTTGGCGAGCGCGACTTCATCCACGCCCAGCGGGCTGCCATGCGCTGCGCTGCTGCCTTGTTTGTTGGGGCTGCCATAGCCGATAATGGTGCGCACGGCGATCAGACTGGGTTGGTCGTTTATTGCTTTGGCTTGGGCGATCGCGCTGGAAATCGCGGCGACATCGTTGCCGTCAGAAACACGGTCTACATGCCAGCCCATCGCCAGAAAGCGCTGCGCCACATCTTCGCTGAAAGTCATCTCGGCCGCGCCATCCAGCGTCACCTGGTTGTCATCATACAAAAAGATCAGCTTGCCCAAGCCCCAGTGCCCGGCCAGCGCGCAGGCTTCCAGACAGACGCCTTCCATCAAGTCGCCATCGCTGACCAGCGCATAAGTGTGATGGTCGACAATATCGTGCCCAGGCCGGTTGAAGCAGCCAGCCAGATAGGCTTCTGCGAGCGCCATGCCCACAGCTGTCGCCGCGCCTTGCCCCAGCGGGCCGGTGGTCGTTTCGACGCCCGGCGTATGTCCATATTCGGGATGTCCCGGCGTCTTGCTGCCCCACTGGCGGAAATTCTTGATCTCATCCAGCGAAAGGTCGTAGCCAGTCAAATGCAGCAGCGAGTAGAGCAGCATGGAGCCGTGCCCGGCGCTCAGCACAAAGCGGTCTCGATTCGCCCAGGCCGGGTTGCGCGGGTTGTGACGCAGGTGCTGCATCCACAAGGCGTAGGCAAGTGGCGCTGCGCCCATGGGCAAGCCCGGATGTCCGCTGTTGGCTCGTTGCACCGCATCCATTGACAGCGCGCGGATGGTATTGATAGCGAGATTTGTCAAGTCGGACACAAGCAGACTCCCTGCCGCAGCAAAACACAGACCGCGAGCATTATAACAGCGGCGCGGCGCAGGGCGATAGGCAAAGCGAACTTGCGCATCCTGACGTTATCACAGCGAACGCAGATGATCTGTAAAGACTCGCGCAGCTCGGTTACAATTGAGATGCCGGGTCGCGCCGCGGCTCTGCCACTTCATCTAGCGACAGGACAGGCCGATGCAGTTCACAGCGCCAGCTGCAGCCCTTCTGCTGGTCATATTGCTGCCGCTGCTGTGGTTGATCGGTTTCCCGCGTCATGCTTTCCGTCGCCGCCGGGATATCAGCAGTCTGCTGCTGCGGTCGCTTATCGTGGCGCTGCTGGTGCTCGCGCTGGCGGGTTTGCAGCAAGTGGGCGCGGTCGAAAGGCTGGCGGTTGTTTTCCTGGTCGATGCCTCCGACAGCATGGGCAGCGATGCCGAATCCGCCCAGTTGGACTTTTTGAGCCAGGCGCTTGCCAACAAGCCGCGCGATGATGAATGGTCGCTGCTGGTCTTCGGCGACAATGCCGTGCCCGAGCGAGATTTCAGCGCGCTGGGCGAGATCGACAGGTTCATCGCTTCCACGCCGAGCGCCAGCGGCACCAACATTGCCAAAGCACTGCAAACCGCGCTGGCCATGTTCCCGCCCGATGCCGCCCGCCGCATCGTCATTTTGAGCGACGGCAAAGCTACCCGTGGCGATGCCCTGGCTCGTGCCCAACGCGCAGCCGCTGCCGGCGTCGAAGTCAGCTATGTGCCCCATGTCCGCGAGCCAGCGCCCGATGTGCGCATCCGCTCTCTCGATGCGCCTGGCCGAGTCGCGCAAGAGCAAGCCTTTGATATCGCCGTCAGCATCGAAGCCGACCGCGACACCCCGGCGACGCTTGCTGATCTACTCCGGCGGTGAGCTGATTCATGACGAGCAGCTGGACTTGCAAACGGGCGAAAATCGCTACAGCTTGACCCAGCACAGCGGCAAGAGCGGCTTTCTCGACTTCACCGCCCAGGTTATCGTGCCGGGCGAAAACGACCACTTCGCGCAGAACAACCAGTTGGGCGCATTCAGCCAGGTGATCGGTCCAGCGCGGGTCTTGTTGATCAGCGCCGAGCCAGGCGAGACGCAATTCTTGCTGCCAGCGCTGGAGCAGGCGGGCATGCAGGTCGAGCAGGCGCCGCCGCATCAGCTGCCGGTCAATATGGCCGATCTGGCGGATTATAAGAGCGTCATCGTGGCGAATGTGCCAGCCACCGAGCTGAGTCGCGTCCAGATGAGCCTGCTGGACAAATATGTCAGCGATATCGGCGGTGGATTGGTCATGATCGGCGGACCGCAGAGTTATGCCCCTGGCGGTTATTATCAGACGCCGCTGGAGCGCGCGCTGCCGGTGGATATGCAGATCAAAGACCAGCGCCGCCTGCCGCAGCTGACAATCGCCTACTTGATCGACCGCTCAGGCAGCATGGGGCAGGTGGGACGCAGCGGCGTGCCCAACCTGGAATTGGCGAAGCGCGCGATCGTGCTCTCGCTGGAGTTGCTGCAAGCCAGCGACCGCGCTGCCATCGGCACTTTCGATACCGGTGGCACCTGGGTTGTGCCTTTCCAGCAAGTCAACGATGCCCAAGCCATGATCGCCATGACCAACACCATTCGCTCGGGCGGCGGCACAGACATCCTGGCGGGCTTGAAGCTGGTCGAGCGCGATATCAAAGAAGAGCCATCGCAGCTCAAGCACCTGATCTTGCTGACAGACGGCGGCGCAAACTCGGCTGGACTGGTGGACTTGACCGAATCGCTGCATGCCGAACATGGCGTCACGCTTTCGGCAATCGCCATCGGGCGCAGTCCAGGCGCATTCCTGGAACCCATGGCCGAAGCCGGACAGGGCAACTATTATCGCGTCGCCAATGTCGAAGAGATCCCGCTCATCTTCGCGCAAGAGACGGTCCTGGCAGCGCGCTCGTACATCGTCGAAGAGACATTCACGCCGCGCGTAACCGGCAGCAGCGCGATTTTGGACGGCATCGGCGCGCCGCCACCGCTGCGTGGTTATGTGGCATCCACGCCGAAGACCGCCGCCCAGCGCATCCTCAGCGGACCTGAGCCCTACGCCGACCCCATCCTGGCCGCCTGGCAATATGGCTTGGGCAGGGTGATCGCCTTCACAGCCGATGCCAGCGCGCGTTGGGCGAACGAGTGGGTCGTATGGGAAGACTTCTCGCGCTTTTGGGGACAAGCGGTGGCTTGGAGCATCAACGCCGGTGCCAACGAAAACCTGGAAACGAGCATCGTGCTGGAAGATGAGCGAGCGCGGATTGTCGTCGATGCCCGGGACGAGGCCGGCGGCTTCCTGGATGGCTTGGTGCTCGATGGCGCAGTGCTGCATCCAACCGGCAACAGCCTGCGCCTGGGTCTGCAGCAAACCGCGCCCGGTCGTTATGAAGCCAGCTTTGCGCCCAACAGCGAGGGCGCTTACTTCCTCAACATCAGCGGCGAGGCGCTCCCAGAGGCTGACGCTGCGCCACTGACGGATCTCAAAGGCTGGGTGCGGTCTTATTCGCCGGAATACCTGCCACATGCGGGTGGCGAACGGCTGCTGGAGAACCTGGCGGAGGCGACAGGCGGCCGCAACCTGGCCGATGCGCCGGACGCGGTCTTCGCGCACAACCTGGGCGAGCGCCAGGCGGCCAACGATATCTGGGAGAGCCTGATTCTGTTGGCGCTGCTGCTGCTGCCGATGGATATCGCGCTGCGCCGACTGATCATCACGCGGGGAGATTTGCAGCGCTTGCGGGCATTCGTAACCGGGCGCGGGATGCAGCAAGCTCGCTCGCAGCAGATGCAGGCGCTCTTCAGCGCGCGCAGTCGCAGCCGCGAGACGACCCGCTATGGCGATGATCTGCCCGAAGGCTTGCGTCCGTCTGGTGGAGACAGCCCGCCACCGACCCCGCCGCCCATCCCGCAGCAAGCCAGCCCACGCCGGTCTGCGCGCGAGCCGGAATTCATGGAGCCGCCGGATGATCAGCCCAATCTGGGCGCGCGCCTGCTGGAACGCAAACAACGGCGTGAGTAGTTGCTATTGCTGCGTCGGATAGAGCAAATATGTGACTTGTGCGGTAGAATGCAGAGTCAGCGTTGTTCGTGAAGGATTCGGACCATTCAACAGTTATCATTGCCTAATGTCGAAAACGAGATCAACGATTCGGTGCACGCTATCTATGCGACTGACGGCTTGACTCCGTCGTCTGCACGAGTTGAACTTGAACGGAAATACCAGCCGATTCTTGAAACGACCACTCGTTTCAATCGTCAGCTTGTGAGTTATCAGGCGAACAAATCCGCCAGACTACATCGCTGGTTCAAATACAAGGAAGGCTTTTCTGCGCAACTTGTAGAGAGTCTTATCAAGGACTTTTGTCTAAAATCTGCGGGGCGAATTCTGGATCCGTTCGCTGGCGTGTCTACGACTTTGCTAGTAGCCCAAGCAATGGGTATCGCCGCGACAGGGATAGAGGTTATGCCAATCGGTGATTTAGTGTGGCGCGCAAAGTCCAGTATTCCCCGATATAATGTCAATCAGTTACAGATGATCCGTGACTGGGTTCAATCAACAGCCCCGGGGCAGTCTATCAGAGGATTTCCGCACATACCGATAACTCGCCATGCTTTTGACCCGGTAACCGAGGCGCAGTTGATGTGGTATGACGAGCAATTTGCCAGGATGGATGTTGACCCTTCTTTGAAAGACTTGCTCAAGTTTGCCCTCCTGTCGATTCTTGAAGACATTAGCTACACAAGTAAAGACGGCCAATTTTTACGCTGGGATACTCGATCGGGCAAGATGCGCAAGCGCAATACTCAGAGACTTGCAGCCGGCAAGAAACCTGTCAAGCGATTCCACAAGCGTGAAATCCTGTCTGTTAAGCCTGCCTTACTCAAAGCTCTAGACCATATTATTTTTGATCTGTTGTTGACAAGCAGGTCAACTGGAAGTTGTGTTGAGCAAAAGCTAATCTCAGGAACTGTTCTGGAGGCCTTACCCCTTTTGTCCCCCAAGTGTTTTGATGCGGTCATCACATCTCCACCATATTGTAATCGCTACGATTACACGCGGACCTATGCTTTGGAGTTAGCGTTTCTTGGAATCGGCCATGAAGGATTGCTTAAATTGAGGCAGCGTCTCTTGAGTTCGACGGTAGAGAACAAGCCCAAAATCCAGCATCTGCGATCCTTCTATTCAAAGCTAGGGCGGATAGAGCAGTTTCGGTGTGTAACAGATGCGATCGAGAATCACCAAGCATATCAGGAAGTTTTACATGCATTGCGAACACGCCATCAACGCGGTGAGGTAAACAACCGCGGCATAATCTCAATGATTGAAGGATATTTTACCGAATTGGCTTTTGTAACTTACGAATTACACCGAGTGTGCAAACCAGGAGCAAGGGTTGCAATTGTCAACGATAATGTTCGATACAGTGGCGAAATCATACCAGTTGACATACTTATGACGGATATTGCCTCAATGCTTGGCTTTGCTCCTGAACGAATATACGTCTTGCCTCAACGTAAAGGAAACAGTAGCCAGCAAATGGGTAAGTATGGGCGAGAAGCATTGCGTAAGAGCATCCTGATTTGGCGGAAGCGGTGATGAATTGACGACAGTATCTAGGCGTGAGACCTGGCGGCATGATCAATTGACCAAGAGCTTGTTCTTCCGGCAGAAACTCTATTTGTGGGGACTGATACAGGTTGCGGAAGAAATTGAGTCTGTCGAAGGTGAAAATCTGGACTGGGACTTTGGCGCACTCGGTATCTCTGAGGTTGCCTGGAATAAGATTATCCATAACGGTATCAAGCCAGTTATCGTGTTTGCTCATCCATCCGTATTGATGAAGATTCAACGATCAGTCAGCTACTATCGTATGCTTGCAATGGTCTCACAAAAGTCAATGGGACAAGTTGGTACACCAACCAAACGCTTCGAATCGTCCGCTATCTTTCCATCGCTTGTTGCTTCAGTTTTGATTGCACGTCGCTTGAATACAATCGTTAGTCGCCTGATAGAAGCTGATGATCACTTGAATCGGCGAGAGTTTGATCTGTGGCGTGGTATGGCGGCCGGATCTCAGGCTCAAGGCTCATGGCAAAATACAAAGGGTAAGCGCGCAGAAACAGTCATTCGAAATCACTTAGTATCTCGTTTGCGTGCCTCTGGTCTGATAACAGAAGAAATTCCAGTCGACCGAATTACAGGTGCTTTGGAAGTCAGTCTGCTTGATGGAAGACAGTTGCGTATGGGTGCAGAACCAGATCTGGCAATACATACAAGGAACCAGATAGAAGTTGCGGTTGAGATAAAGGGTGGTATTGATGTTGCCGGAGTGCTTGAACGAGTGGGGGCTGCAATAAAAAGTCTGCGGCGGGGCAAAGGAAGAGAACCCAGACGCAACAACGATACTGATTGTACAGGGTGTGTCTATGTCAGAACAGGCAGTTAGGGATATTCAAGCGAATAGCGATAGCGTAAATGAGTGGTTCATATTGGAGGATATTCTAAGTAAAACCTCAGTCGCCAACAAGTATTACCAACTGTTAGGAATCTAGACAGGAATCTATAGAGTGTCTTGGCATCTAGTGAAACTTGCATTCTCGACACACATCATTTGAATGCCAAAGAACATCGGGCGCGCGCCTGCTGGAACGCAAACAACGGCGCGGGTGATTAGCCGACCGCGCCAGCAGCTTCATCCAGGAATATCGGAAAATCCAATTCCCCGGGCGAACACCCCAGCTCAGTCAGCAGCGCCGCGCACTCCGCCCGGTGCTGTGTGCCGTGATTCACCACATGCCACAAGCAATGCCAGACCAGCCGTCTGCGTTCGCCCGCATCACCCACATAGACGAATTCCCGCTCGAGATCGCCCTCGCCCAAGCCGCGCAGATAGCGCCAGAACTCGTCTTTTTCGCGCTGCCACAGCATCCGCACCGCAGCTAAATCGGCATAGTCGGCTGGCTTTAGAAAGTCGTCGAACCGGCCGCGGGTCAGCATCATGCGCCAGGCTCTTTGCGCTTCGCAGATATGCGCCAGCGTATGCAGCAGCTCTTGTGGAGGCGAATCCTGCAAGCGCGCAGCCGCCGCCATCACGCGCTCGGTCGCCCAGTCGTGATATTCATACAGCAGCTTGACCGCCGGCAGATTCATGAGCAAACCTCACCACTCGCAACGAGAATTGCGCCAGCATAGCACAGATGGCGCGCGATCCTGGCATTGAGAGTCGCCATGCCAGACTGCCCGGAGCGAATGCCCGGCTCGGTGGTAAAATCGGTATTAGGTTGTATTCGCAAAGGCAAAGGCAGCGCGATGTCCATACTGACGAGCCTGGCAGCGATCATTGCGGCGGTATTCGCCCTGGCGGCGCTGACAGACAAGTTCTTCATCCCGAGCCTGGACGAAATCTCCAGCCGGCTGCAGCTATCGGACGAAGTCGCCGGCGCGTCGCTGATGGCGATAGGCTCGTCTGCGCCCGAGTTGGCGATCGCGCTGTTGGCATTGTTCACGAGCGGCGGCGCGCACAGCGATGTCGGCATCGGCACGATTGTCGGCTCGGCAGTCTTCAACATATTGGTGATTACCGGCTTGTCGGCGGTGGTGGCGGGCGGCTTGCGCATCCATATTTTCGCTGTGCGCCGTGATATGATCGCTTATCTGGCGGCAATCGGCTATCTCGCGCTGATCTTCTCCGATGGCCAGGTCGCGCCGCTGGAAGCGCTGGCTGGCTTGGGGCTTTATGGCGTGTATCTGATTGTGCTGGCGCGTTGGAAAGTCCCGCAGAAAGATGAAAGCTCGGCGAAGCACGCCCCATCCCGCGCACAGCCAATCCCGGATCGCGCCAGTCCAGGCGCCTGGCAGCGCGCAGAGGCCCTGCTGGCGTCGCTGCTGCGGCGCATCATGGGCGACCCGCGCCAGAATTACCTGTGGGCATTTGTCGCCTCCATCTCGCTGATCGTGCTGCTCAGTTATGTGCTGGTCGAAGCCACCATAGCCTTTGCAGCGGGCATTGGCATCCCGCCGGTCATCGTGGCGCTGACCTTGCTGGCAGCCGGAACATCCGCCCCCGATCTGATGTCATCGCTGGAAGTCGCGCGCGCTGGCCGTGGCGGCATGGCGGTGGCGAACGCGGTCGGCTCGAACACCTTCGACCTGCTGATCGGTCTGGGATTGCCCTGGATCATCGCGCTGGGTTTGCTCGGCGAGTCGAGCATCCATGTCGGCACAGACGACTTGTGGATGTCCATCGGCATACTGGTGCTTACGACTTTTGTGCTCTTCATCTTTCTGGAGACGCAGCGCCGGCTGAGTCGCCGCGAGGGCTGGCTGCTGCTGCTGCTTTATGGCGGTTTTGTCTTGTATACATTGCTCGCATGAGGGAAATATCATGAAAGCGACACGGCGGCATTTTGTGTCCAAGCGGGATGCACTGCGGCTGCCGCTTGTCGGGTCTCTGCTGCGGGGGCGGTATGGACGGCTGCTGCTGCAGTTTCCCTTGACCGCGCTGGCGCTGCTGCTGGTGATAGACGGTTTTGTTGGACCGCAGTCGGCGGCGCGCAACCTGGCGACTGTCGCGCCCTGGGTGCATTATCGGGGGCTGGTCGTGCTGGCGCTGCTGCTGGCGGGCAACTTGTTTTGCATGGGCTGTCCTTTCACCCTGCCGCGCACATTGGCAAAGCGATTGTCCAGCCGCGGCCTGCGCTTCCCCCAGCGTCTGCGCAACAAGTGGCTGGCGATCGGCAGCTTGTTCGCGCTCTTCTTCGCCTACGAATACCTCGATATGTGGGCAAGCCCGCTGCTGACGGCTTGGCTTATCGCGGCTTATTTCATTGCATCGTTCGTGCTGGAAGCCCTCTTCAGCGAGTCGGCATTTTGCAAGTACATTTGTCCGCTTGGCTCCTTCAACATGGTCTATTCGACGCTTTCGCCGACGCAGGTTTCGGTGCGCTCGCACGATATCTGCGCGCAATGCGCCGGCAAAGAATGCGTCAATGGTAGCTATGCGGCGCAGCCCACCATTCGCATCGACGAGATCGCCATAGACGGCGGCGGTACTCCGCAAACCGTGCCGGTCGCGCATGGTCCCGCTGGCACGCTCGGCTGTGGCACAGAGCTTTTTGCCCCGCAGATGCAAAGCAATATGGATTGCACGATGTGTCTGGATTGCGTGCGCGCATGCCCGCACGACAACGCCGGCTTGTTCCTGCGCGCGCCTGGCAGCGAACTGAACCAACCAGACAGCCTGCCGCGCCGCTGGGATATGTCGCTGCTGTTGATCGCATTGGCTTTCATGGGCGTGTCCAACGCCTTTGGCATGGTGCCGCCCTACTATGCTCTGCAGGAGTGGCTGGCGCTGAATCTGGGCATCAACAGCGAGTTCGTGGCGCTGCTGCTGATATTCGGCGCGTTCAACCTGGCTCTGCCGGCGCTGGCAACGGTCGCCGCGGCTTATGCGGGAAGCCGGCTGGGCGGCGCAAGCAACCGCGATTCATTGCGCGATACAGCCGCTGCTTTCGCGCCTACCTTTGTACCCTTAGGCTTTGGCATTTGGTTCGCGCATTACAGCTTTCACTTTTTGGTCGGTCCGGGCTTGATCGTGCCCGTCATTCAGGAATTCCTGGGCGGCAATGGCGATTGGTCGACCTGGAGTTTCAGCCTCGATGCCAGCGTCATAGGCTTGCTGCAAGTCGCCGCGTTGATCGGCGGCTTTTTGTGGAGCTTGCGTCTGGCGCAAAAGACGGCGCTGCGACTATATCGGCGCAAAGCCACGCCGGGCATGCTGCCTTGGGCGCTGCTGCACTTGCTGCTGATGCTGGCGGCCTGGCAGATCTTCACGCTGCCCATGGAGATGCGCGGCGCTTTGTCGCTCTTCGGATGAGGCTCAGGCGGGCACCGGCATCATACCCGTGACGGCCGACTCGGTCGTTGGTGCGCGCGTCTGTGTTGTGCTCGGTGATTTATGGACGACCCCGTCGGATCGCCCGTGCTTTGCCTCCCCATGACCCGTCGGGGGGACCGAGGGGGTTCTCTCAGCCGCAGTCCCCCTCCGGCTCGACATACGCGGCGGATATCCAGCCCTGCTCGCCGTGATAATCCACCTTGAACCAGCCGTCCGCCCGTTCCAGCGCCGTCAGCTTGACCTGGCTCGGCAATACAGCGATCATTTCGCCAGCGGGCTCGGCGCGCAAATTCAGCATATACTGCAGCAGCACCATGCAATCGCTCAGCTTGTCCGCAGCCAGCGTCGCGGTTTCCACAGGCGGGGCGGACGGACCAGCCACCAGCGCAACCTGCCCGGCACCATCAATGGTCGCGCAGAGCAAGCCGCCTTCTTCGCTGAAAGCGGGCAAATCCGCCACGGTGCGCGGAATCGCAGTCGTGTCGATGAACTTGATAGCGCCGCTGCTCGCGCGGAAGCAGACCTGCGTGCCAGGCGTGACCCAGCCCCAGATATCCACGACCAGACTCGGCATGGCGGCGATTACATCGGCGTGTCCGATCTCGCTGCCTTCCACGCGCTGACAGCTTGTCCCGATGCTCGCTTTGCTCACCACGATTTCTGGCTGCAGGGTCTGGCAGCTTTGCGCGGGCGAATAACGGATGACAGCTACAGCCGCCTGGTTCGCTTCGTCATCGCTGCTGCTGCCTCCGTTTCCGCCGTCTCCATCGTCTCCATCGTCTCCGCCATCAGGGCTGGACGGTGGCGGTGGCGGTGGCGGCGACCAACCGGGGTCTTCAATTGCGCCTTTGTCGCAGTTTCCGCCCGTCGGGAAGGGACGGTTCCGGCCGCGCTGGTCCTGGTGTCCGCCCGCGCTCTCAGGCAGACAATCAGCGTTGCCGATGGAGTCGATGGCCTGGCTGCCGACGCGGGGTATGAAGAAGTTGCCCTGGCCATGGACGCCCGGACCGGCGAGCAGGGGGTCAGCGGGGTCGGAATTGGGCGTGCAATGAGGCGCGGAGCTGCTCGTCGAGCCACCGCCAACGACATTGTTGCTCAGGGTTGGCGCGTTGCCGCCGCTGGCGGGTATTTGATCGAAAATGCAATTGGACGCGCTGTCTCCACTGCGTTTGTTGCCGTAAATGATGCTGTTTTGCAGGTTCACCTTGGCATTGACGGCATAGAAGCCGGCGCCTGAGGTGGTATCGGTTGAGCCTGTCGTATTGCCGGTGATGGTCACATGCCGCAGGGTGACAACCGACGTGATACCGGCAGTCGCGTTAAGGCTGGCATAGATGCCCGCGCCCCGCCCGACCCCCTTGTTGCCGAAGATGCTGCTGTTAATGATTGTAAAGCCAGCGGGCGTGTCGCCATAGTTTCTGAAAACCAGGCCGCCGCCGCTCGCGGAGGTTGACTTGGCTTCATTGCTGTAGACGGCGCTTCTGGACAGGGTCAAGGCAACCTGGCCCTGGAGGAAGATGCCGCCGCCCTCGTGATAAGCCAGGTTGTTGTGAATCGAGCTGTCGGAAATCGACGCGCTGGCCGGGCTTCCGGCGCTGGCGGTGACATAGATGCCGCCGCCACTCTTCGCGCCGGATCCGGTGGTGGAATTTCGCACGACGGAACGTCGCAGCTCGAGCTGCCCGCTGGTTACATGGATCGCGCCGCCGTCGGCATTGCCGCCGTTGCCGTTTGTCAGCGCCAATCTATCGACTCTCAGATTGCCGCCGCTGGTCACAGTGAATATTCGATAGGCATTGTTGCCGCTAATGGTGTGGCCCGTTGCGCTGATGATGTCTATTTGGGTCGTGATGTTGGGCAAGGCCGCCGTCAGCGTGATATCGGCGGTGATGTTGATGGTGTCGGCTTCGCTGTTGCCGTTGGCGGTGTTGATGGCGTTGACCAGCTTGGCATGCGTGTCGATGTTGTCGAAGGTGGCGGCCGAGACCTGCGCCAGGGGCAGCAGCAAGATACCGGCGAGTATGATGAGTTTGGCGAGAATTCCGGAGTTCATGACGAACTCCGGCGAGTATCGGGGTTTAGCGGGAAATTCGGGGGGGGGGGGGGGGGGGGGGTAAATAGCAAGGAAGTCCGCGCCGCGACTGCCTTCGTCAATAGTTGCAAGGTCGCTGTTTTGATGCGCATGACTGCAAAACCTTTCATGTTATGAGCGAGAGATATACTACCGATACAGCACCGTTAGTAAACAACTATTTCCAATTTTTGTCAAGCGATTGAGCCAAATTCGCAGGACAATCGCCTCAAAACCCAATCTCGTCCGCAATGTCGACATAGTGGACGATACAAGTATCGTTCCTGCATGTTCCAATTATGAGCGGCGTTTCTCTGTTGCGCATGACTTAATTGGTTTTACTGAGGCACAGAGATAATCCTTTGCTTTTCTCTCGGTGTACTCACTCTAACTCGGTGTACTCGGTGGTAAAATGTGTATGACTTTCCTGGTTTCGCTTCTGTGGCAGACGATGGAGGCGCAGGCATGCCCAGGCGCAGACGCAGTGACAAACGACCCAACATCCTGCTCTTCCTCACCGATGATCATGGCGCCTGGGCGACAGGCGCGTATGGCAATACAGAAGTGCAGACGCCAACGCTGGACAGCCTGGCGCGGCTGGGGGCGCGTTTTACTCGCGCGTATACGCCCACGCCAGTTTGTTCGCCGGCGCGCGCTTGTCTGCTGACGGGCAAAACCGCCTCGCAGGTCGGCATTCACGATTGGCTGGAAGAAGCGGTGCCCGAGATCGGCGGACGCGATTGGCTGGAGGGCGCGCGCACGCTCTTCGACTGGCTTGCCGAGGCCGGCTATTACACTGGCTTGAGCGGCAAGTGGCATCTGGGGCAGTCGCATTTGCCGCCGTCCGGCGCTGATTATCACTTCGGGCTGCCCGGCTGGCAGGGCGCGCACAATGGCAGCTATACCTATGTCCGCAATGGCGACCTGGTCGAGCTGGACGGCAACAAAAGCAGCTTCATCACAGACCACGCCATCGAGTTTCTGGATGCCGTCCCCGCCGACAAACCTTTTTTCCTGAATGTCGGTTATATCGCCACGCACTCGCCGTATCAGCAGAGCGCGCATGACCCCGAACAGACAGCGCGTTATCAACATTGCGCATTTGACGAGGTCCCGCCCTATGTGCCGCACGCCTGGGTGAAAAACGAAGGCGGGGGCAACGAGCTGAGCGACCAGGAACTGCGCGACCGCTGCACAGGCTATTATGCCGCTGCCAGCGAGATAGACGACAACATCGCCCGCATCATCGGCGCGCTCAGCCTGCGCGAACTGTACGAAGACACCATCATCATTTATACATCTGATCATGGCTGCGCGATTGGGCATCAGGGATTCTTCGGCAAAGGCAACAGCACGCGTCCGCTGAATATGTACGATATCTCGCTGCAAGTGCCGCTGATCGTGACTGGCGCGAAGTTGCCCGCGCAAACCGCGCATCGCTATGTGGATCATTGTGACACTTTCCATACAATCTGCGAACTGGCGGGGGTCGAACTGCCGAGGGGCGAGGTCTTCGCCGGCCAGTCGTATATGCCCGCGCTGCAGGGCAGGGGCCTGACTTGGGACAATACGCGCTATGGCGAATACGGCGACCTGCGCATGATCCGCGACGAGCAGTGGAAGCTGGTTTGGCGCTATCCCGATGGACCGCACGATCTCTTTGACTTGAACGCAGACCCTGGCGAACGCCACAATATCTTCGCGCGGCAGCCAGAAGTGGCGTCACAGCTCAAAGCGCGCCTGGATGCGTATTATGCCCGGCATGAATCGCCGCAGAAATCGGGTTTGCGCGTCAAGCAGCTGCCGGCGCACAACAGCGCCAATGAAGCCTGGCGAGATGGCAGACGCGAGGCGCGGGGTTTGCAGCGATATTAGCTAGGGACGTTGCAGCGATACATCCAGTGTGATGCCGTCGTCCACGCCGACCTTCTCCAGCGTCAGCAGCGCTTGACCGCTCATGGGCATCACGAAAGGCAGCGGCAGCGCATCCGGCACGCCCATGGTGCTGTGCGACATGACTTCCATGCCCTCGACGCTGGTTCGCACAAACAGGTCGGCCACATTGCCGCTGCGTTTGCTGATATTCAGGATCAGCATTTCGCCCGCCACCGCATCAAAGACGAAGCGCTCGCGGACAGACTTGTCGTTGAGCTTCACAGCCGCAGCATGTTCATCCAGTTGACGCACGAGATTGCGCTCCAGCCGCAGGACGCCGCCGCCAACCCGCTCATCAAAGCTCGCTGCCACCAGGATGTAATCGCCCGCCTGCTCAATGGCGAGTCTGCTCAGCTCCGCATCCAGTCCGCCGCCGCTGTCATCATCAAAGGCAAATTCGCGACCGTCTGGCGCGACCAGCTGCAAGAGACTATCCAGCGAGCCGCCCGTGTCGATGCTGATGCTCACGGTGTCGCCAGCCGTTAGTGAGAGTCTGTAATAGAGCCTGGGCGATTCCGCTGTCAACGCAAAAGAAGTCTCGCCAGAGCGCAATGGCACCGGGCGCACTTCTTCAATCTCCACGCGGAAACCGCCCGAATCTGCCCCTTGCGCCATCATCAGCGGCGCGCCGGCCACCTCCACCTGGTAGCTCCCATTGTAGGGCAGAACCAGCGGACCCAGGATGGCATGCTTGCGGCCGCGGCTGTCGTAACTGGCGGTGATCACAGCCTCGTCCTGTCCGATCAAGGCGGCTGCCGGATCGAATTCAGCCGACTCCACGCGAATCTCGATCGTGCGCCCGGCTGTCCCTTGGAAGCTGACTTGCGCTGCTCCGTTTTGCAATCGACTCTCAATGACCTGCGCTGTCGAACCTGCGGGCGTCTCGGCTGTTGGCGCTGTGCCGACAATCAGACCGGCAGTCGCTACTTCGCTGCCTTCCACATATAGCGCGATCGTGTAGGCGTCTTCGGCGAGGTCTGCGGGCGTGGCGAAAAGCAAACTGGCCTTCCCGTCGCTGGATGCCCGTGTCGAGAGCGCTTCAATCAGGCTGCCATCCCCCGAAAGCAGCTGGGCGCTGACCGCGTCAAATGCCGCCAGCCCGTCGACCTGCAAGACCGCCGAGTCGCCTGCTTGCACGGATTGCGGGCTCAGCTCAAGCCGTACATCGCGCGCCAGCGGTTTTTCAATGGTGAAGTCTCCCAGCGCGACCAGGCTGCCGGCTTCGTCATAGACGGCGATGGTGTGAGCGCCCGGCGTATCGCCAGCCTGCGCGAAGATTTCAAAGTCGATGACGCCCGCCTGGCTGCTCGTGTGCGCGCGCCGATAAGCCAACTGCCGCGTATTGTCGGCGATAATCTCAATGATATAGGCGGCCTTGGGCAGCAAGTCGGCAATTTGAATAGCCTGCGGTCGTCCGAAAACAGCGCGCGGCGGCATCACAGCGACTCGCGCATCTGCAGTCTGCTGTGCCGGAGCGGTCAGCTCAAATTCACCTTGCGCCACCAGGATGTCATTGCGCAGCGCTCGCACGCTGTAGACGCCTGGCTGGTCGCCGGGGGTGCTGCTGATGGGGAAGGGTATGTGCCCGGCGGCGTCGCTCTCTTTTTCTGTGGCGAAGACGGCCTCGCCCGCAAAGTGAATCTCGATGCGATAAGGCGATTGCGCCTCCAGTCCGTCGAGCTCAATCAGGAAGACGGCTTTTTCGACTTCGCCAGCGGCGGGCGTTATCGTCAAAGATGGCGCAATCTGTGCCCAGGCGGGCAGCGACAGCCAGCAAATCAGCCAGCAAAGCCCGAAAATAGCTGTATTCTTCATGCCCATCGCTGCATCTCTCTTTATTTCGCGCATAGAGCGAATCACGCCGCGCGCCATTATAGCATCTTTAGCGCCGAGGCTCATCTGGGTTACAATGCGCGCATGACGGACATAATGAGTGGCCAGGCGAATTGGCGCGTGATCGGGCACGCTTGGGCGGTGGACTTTCTGCGCAGCGGTCTGCTCAAGGGGCGCAGCCGACACGCTTATTTAATCAGCGGCAGCGCTTCGCTGGGCAAAATGACCCTGGCGCGCAGCTTTGCCATGGCGTTGAATTGCCAAGCCGACGACCCCCATGCGCGTCCTTGCTGGCAGTGCCGATCCTGCAAATCCATCGCCAAAGAATCCGACCCCGATCTGCTGCTGGCGGCTGGGGAAGCGGGCGCTCCGCTCAAGATTGACGCCATCCGCCAGGTGACGCGCATGCTGGCGCTGAAGCCTTACGCCGCTCGCTGCCGTGTCGCGATTTTCCCCGACTTCGACCAGATCGCGCCGCTGGCACAAGACGCGCTGCTGAAGACGTTGGAAGAACCCGCGCCTCATGCCATCCTCATTTTGCTGGCTGGTCATATCGAGCGTGTTTTGCCCACCATTCGCAGTCGAGCGCAGCACATCCCGCTGCGGCCTGTGCCGGCGCATTTGATCGCCGAGCAGCTGAAAACGCGTGGCTGCCCGACCGAGCAAGCCGACTTCATCGCGCGCTTGAGCAGCGGTCGCATGGGCTGGGCGTTGGCCGCGCTGGAAGACGACTCCGTGCTGGCATTCCGCGCCGAAATGATCGACCTGCTCTGCGAAATCGTGGCGGGACGGCGATTGCAGCGACTCAAAGTCGCGGACGAGCTGGGCAAGCGCATTGGCAAAGACAAAGCCATGCTGCGCCGCATTCTGGAGTATTGGACGTCATTTTGGCGCGATGTGCTGCTGCAATGCTGTGGCGACAGGGGCCTGCCGTGCAACAGCGATCGCAGCGCCGAGATCCATGCGCTGGCGACACAGCTGGGAACGCCCGCCGTCCACGCCGCGATTACAGCCACGCGCGCAACCATGAGCGCATTGACCACCAATGCCAACCTGCGCTTGCTGTTGGACGCGCTGTTTTTGGATTATCCGGGGCTGGCGCGGCGCTAGGTGATCGGCACCCAGTTGTCGGGCTTCCTGGCGGCTTCCAGGATCGGGTCTGGCACCAGCACGATTTTGCCCAGGCTCGCCGTTTTCTGCATGCGTTGATGCGCCTGCCGCGCTTGGCTGAGTGGCAGCACATCGTCGATCAGCGCGCGGTATGCGCCATCTGCCAGACGCTGCAGCAGCCTCGCCAAATCGTCAACTGCGATTGAGCCATGCGCGCCATGGACGCTCAGATTTCTGGCGACCAGGTCTCGGGCATCCAGTTTGACCAGCCGATCGTCGAGCGCGCCAGCGAGCGCCAGCCGTCCCCGCGCCGCCAGCATATCCAGCGACTCGGCCAGGTCGAGCTGGGGACCGATGTGCAAGACGAGGTTTGCGCCAGCCCCATCCGTGGCCACTTTGACCTGTCGCACCAGATCGTCTCCAGCATCTTCCAGCACGATATCCGCGCCGATGGCTTGCAGCTGTTGGGCATGCTCCAGCGGGCTGATGGCGATGACGCGCGCGCGGACCTCGCTGGCGATTTGGACTGCCGCCGCGCCCAAACTGCACGCTGCGCCGCGAATGACCAGCGTCTCTGTCGCCTGCAGATGTCCATTGTCAATCAGCGCGAGCCAGGAGTCGCAGAAAGCTGCGCCAGCGCCAACCGCCGCTTGAAATCCGAGCTTCTCGGGCAGCCGCGCCAGCCGCTCAGTCGGTATGCAGCAATATTCGGCATACGCGCCATCCATCTCGCAGCCCAGCTCGTCAAAGCAGGCGCAGACGCGCTCGCCGACCTGCCAGCCCTCCACGCCCGCTCCCGGCAATTCGATCGTGCCCGCCAGATCGCCGCCGAGGATATGGGGCAGGGGCTTGCGAATGATGAAGCGCCCGCTGCGCAAATGGAGATCGCGCGGATTGACAGAAGCGGCGTGCACTTTGATCAGCGCTTGGCCCGCCGCGGGCTGGGGCAGCCATCTGCGCGCATATTTCAAGACGCGTGGCTTGCCGATATTCTCGATGATGACGGCGCGCATGGTTTCGCGCGGTTGCGCCATGCTGCTTCCTTGATATCCCTTGCTGATTCTGCGGCAAGTCTAGTGCAATCGCGGACGAATGTAAACGGGTCAGGCGCTTTCGATCTTGATCGTGCCCAACGGAACGCTACCATCTTCAAATGCTGCGCCAGCCGGGTCGCTCGAATTCACCACTTCAGCTTTGGAAACCACCCGGATGCCGGCGGTGCCACTGCCAGGCGGTTTGGATGATGGTCGTCAGGTCGTTGTAATTCGTCTCCCAGCCCAGCTCGCTGCCGATTTTGTCGCTATTGGCGATCAGCACGGGCAGGTCGCCGGCTCGGCGTGGCGATTCGCGGGTCGGGATGCTGTGCCCGGTGACCTGGCGGGCGGCGGCAATCACTTCGCGCACCGAATATCCGCTGCCACTGCCCAGATTATAGACGCGGCTGCGGCCATCGAGCAGCGCCTCCAGCCCCTGGATGTGCGCCCGCGCCAGGTCTTGCACATGCACATAATCGCGGATGCAGGTGCCATCGGGCGTGTCGTAATCTGTGCCAAAAATCTCGATTGATTCGCGCTGCCCCAAAGCCACTTGCAGCACCAGCGGAATGAGATGCGACTCGGGGTCGTGCGCCTCGCCGATGTGCCCGTCTGGATGCGCGCCACAGGCATTGAAATAGCGCAGGCAGCAGAAAGCCATGCCAAAGAGCCGCTCCATCCACAGCAGCAGGCGCTCGGCCATGTATTTGGTTTCGCCATAGACGCTGCCGGGCAGCAGCGCCTCGTCTTCGCGGATGGGTATGCGCACAGGCTGGTCATACAGGTTGGCGGTGGACGACAGGATGAAACGTTTGACGCCATGCTGACTGGCGCATTCCAGCAGGTTGATGATGGTGTAGAGGTTGTCGCGCAGATATAAAAATGGCTGCTGCATGCTTTCGCCTACCAAGATGCGCGAGGCGAAGTGCATGATGCCAGCGAATTGATGCGCCGCGAACAGCGCCCGCAGCGCCGCCCGGTCGTGCAGGTCGCCTTCGACCAAGCGCGCATCGCGGTGCACAGCCGCCCGGTGCCCCGTGTTCAAATTGTCGAAGACCACCACGCGATAGCCGCTTTCGACCAGCATCTGCACCACATGGCTGCCGATGTAGCCGGCACCGCCCGTCACCAAAATGGTCATGGTTTCGCTCCTGTCTGCGCGCCGATTATAGCCCTGCCGCCGCTGCAAACAAGTCGGCGCGTCGGTTGCGGCAAGCGCGCGTATAATAGGGCAGTGCCAATTGGCGATGGGCGCGGGGATGCCAGACGGGAATCGAAGCGAAACAGGCTGGACACAAGCCGAGCGGCGGGCTCTGCGCAAGCTGCTGAATATGGCGCTGATGTTGCTGCTGACGATCGTCGTGGCGGGCACAATCGCGGCGCTGCTGGCTTCGGCGCTGGGCACGGTCTGAAGTCGAACTCGTGAATTGCGCTGGAATCCGCGCTACAATCGTGAAGAACATGGGTTGAAGGAGAAGCAGCGATGATGAAGATTGACGAACACGATGTCTTTGCCGCCATCACGGATTTTTTGTCGTCCGATCCCAGCGATGAAGAATTGCTGGCCTACAAATTGCCAGACGACTTGCAAGAGCGTCTGGGTCAACTACTGTACCTCAACCGGGAATCTGAGTTGACCTGCGAGCAGCGGCATGAACTTGATGATTACATGCGCGCCAATCGGATGATTACCAAACTTAAGCTAAAGAAAGAACTTAGAATGCGAGGCTTGGAATAGTGGCTCTGTCACGCCAAGTCCGGCGCGCAGTCTTCAAACGCGCTGGAAGATGTTGCGAATACTGCCGAGTAGGTGAAGGCAGAGAGCCAGTACTTTTCCAAGTCGATCACATAATTGCAAAAAAGCATGGTGGCACCGACTATATTGATAATTTGTGTGTGTCTTGTGCCGATTGCAACCGCTACAAGGGAGACAATGTCGCTGCGATTGATCCCCTGACTAACGACGCGACCAGGCTTTTCAACCCTCGCCAGCAGAACTGGCAAGATCATTTTTTTATCAACCCGGATGCGTCGCTCTCGGGCAATACGCCTGAAGGACGGGCGACGGCGCTTGTGCTGCGGATGAATGAATCGCTGCGCATTGAACAGCGCTTTGACGAACGGCTGTTGGGCAACTACCCATGCCAGACCGATCGCTAACCTTCGACGCCGTCACGCCCAAATTGCGCCTGGACAAATTCTTGCTGGCGCACCTGCCGGGCTATTCGCGCGCGCAAATCCAGCGATTCATCCGCAATGGCCAGGCTCTGGTCGATGGCGCGCCCCAGAAAACCGGCTACAAGTTCAAAGGCGGGGAAGTTGTCACGCTGCATCTGCCCGAGCCGCAAACAACAACTATCGAGCCAGAAGATATTCCGCTGGATATCGTGCATGAAGACGCGCACCTGGCGGTGATCGACAAGCCGGCGGGCCTGGTCGTGCAGCCCGGACCGAACCACCCAGGCGGCACGCTGGTCAATGCGCTGCTGTGGCGTTATCCCGAGCTGGCGGACATGCGCGGCGACTCCGAGACTGCCGAGCGGCTGGGCATCGTGCATCGGCTGGATCGCGGCACGAGCGGCTTGCTGGTCATCGCCCGCAACAAATCCGCCTTGCTTGCCTTGATGGGACAATTTCAAGCGCGAACGGTCGACAAAGTGTATGTGGCGCTGCTGGAGAAACGCCCCAGTTCCAACGCGGGTTTGATCGACGCGCCCATCGCCCGCGACCAAAGGCAGCGCAAACGCATGGCTGTGCGGCGGGATGGCAAGGCGGCGCAAACGGAGTTCGCCGTGCTGGACGATGACTTTCAAGGTGAACGGGCGCTGGCGCGGCTGAAGCTGCTGACCGGGCGCACGCACCAAATCCGCGTGCACATGGCTTTCATCGGCTGCCCGGTGGTGGGCGATGCGGTCTATGGCTTTCGCAAGCAGCGCCTGCGGATGAAGAGGCTCTTCCTGCACGCGCGGGAACTGGGATTTGACCATCCGGTCAGTGGCGAGCGGCTGGCGTTTGAGAGCGAGCTGCCGGTGGGCTTAAGGAGCGTGATGGAGAAGCTGCGGTAGGGAATTGTGCAGAGGGCGCGGAGAGATTATTGCTTTCTCTTGCGAAGGTATTCGTCTACGAGTTTTGGCTTTTTACGAAAATCATCAAGTGGACCTGTTTGTCTAATCGCATCCTCGTAGTACCAGAATTTTGTCCATCCAGCAGTTTCCGCAGACTTTTCAATACCCAGCTTCCTGTGGATTCTTTTCTTCAACTCCTTCGCTAATCCGGAAACAGAATGCCATGATCCTTCATACAGAATCACTTTAGCGTTTCGTTTCTTGTAATTGTGTTTGACCTTGAACTGGGCAGTAATGTCTTCGCCTTCATAATGCGCATATACAGGTATCAGTACATGCTCACGAGCAATGGGTTTATCTGCGTGATTATTGCCGTTTGCATCATCGCGTATTGACAGAGATGTGCTGATTGATTCTGATGAGTTGCTATGGTGATGGTTGCTGACTATGCTTTGCTCGACAAATCTGTTCAAAGCAGCCTTAACAAGTGGCGTGAACTCTTGAATGATTCGCGCACTTAAGTTGCCCGAATATACTTGCCCGGCGAAGTGCTTAACTATTCCATCCGACGGGCTATCCATTTCCTGTTGCAGCAAGTGAACAATCCGTTGTATTTTCGCACTGGCAATAATGCGGTTGGCAATGAAATTCAGCCGAGTAAACGGTTCGAGTTCCTTCACCAATCGTTCGTCGAGATTAAGAATATCCAGGACGAGGAAAGGCTCCTTGTCCATAATATTTCGCTTCTTCAAGTCCGTGTAGAAGCGATATTCAATGCCATTGGTCAGTATGCCAAAGCGGACATCTTCTGCGTTGAAATAATGATGCAGCTGTTTCCAGTAGTTGTCATTAAGCGTCAGGTTGGCGGCTTTGGCTTCGATAAAGATGATCGGTTTGCCTTCACGCATGATCGCGTAGTCGACGCGTTCACCGCCGCTGGTTTTGGCATCAGCCGAATACTGCGGTCGTACCTCCATGAGATTCTCGGTATTGTAACCCAGTGCGCGGATGAACGGCTGGATGGAGACAAGTATCGTCGCGTCCTCATCATTGTTCATCAGGTGGTGCTGATTCCTCACCTGCTCAGCGATCTGGCTCAAGGCGTCGTACAAACTCATGGGGACAGTCCTGCGCATATTGCGGATTTGACGGCTATTCTAGTACAAGCGGCATCATGCGTCAAATGGAGGCGGTGAAGGTGAAGTTGCGGGCGTAACGAACCGTGCGATACGACGCTTTATTGACGTGTTGATTTGCATGCTTCATAGACGTGCTTGCGAAGGGCATCGTCCGAGGCATCGCCGATGTGGCCGCTGATTGTGGCATTGTGCTGTTTGCTGAGCACGTCGGCGGTTGCCAGATCCATCCAATTGTCTCCTAATTGTGCCACCGGTTCAGTGCACAACACCTTAACATATTCGGCTCTACATCGCAGTTCTCGGCGCATATTGTGGTGCACCTGGGTTGCCGGGAACAGTCAACTTCTGTCGGAGATTCCCGCCTCTCTTGACATCGTCGCATATCACCTGTATCGGTTGCTCCTCACCACTCACGGGGTGGGTGAAGCGCCAGAATTGCAGACCTGGCGGTTGGGTTTTCGCGTCAGGATTAAGCTTACGAACTGCGCATCGCGTTGCCTCAGTGTGCGCCATTTGCTTGCCTTCAAACTCGATTATGATGACCTTCTTGTGCCAGTTCATAACATCATCGACATGCAAAATCCCGTTAAATCGGTGACCTTGATGTATCGCGAAAATAGGTACTCTTATCACTTCGTCTGGCGTCGGTGGCAGTAAAGGTGGTTCGACTTCTACTCGCCCAACATACGAATGCAGCACACGCTTCAGGACAAGGCGATATTCGTCGACGACCTCTTTCCACAGCGCGCCATGATGCACTTGCCTGGCGAAATGGCGCACGAAGTCGTCACTTGGCTGCGCAAACTCCTGCTGAATCAGTTTGCGGATGCGCCACTCGCGCAGGCTTGTTTGCGGGTCGAATCGAGACTTGGTGAAGCCCTCCAGCGATTTGACTGCCGCCTCGTCAAGGTCGCGCACGTCAATGACGAGGAAGGGCTGCCTGTCCATGACATTTGGCTTGTCGAAGTCGGCGTAGAATTGATATTCCAGCCCATTGGTCAGGATACCGAAACTCACATCGGTATAGTTGAAGTATTGCTGAAGTTGCTTCCAGTGTTTGTCGCCGAGTTTTTCGCGAGCCCGCTTGGCTTCTATCAAGATAATCGGCTTGCTATCACGCAGAATGGCCAAATCGACTGCGGCAGTATTGTCCAACACAGGGTATTCGGGAAACACTTCGTCTAGATCGTGCGTACTGTAGCCCAAAGCGCTTACAAGCGGCATTACAGAGGCATTGATCGTTGCGGCTTCAACCCTTTGCATGGCAGAAAGCTGACTCTCGACCTGCTCAGCAAACTTGTTCAGCTTGGCATACAATGACATTATCTTCACCCCTATCATGCCGTACCACCCCGCGAGTGTACTACGCTCGCCTGTTAACCGCAGTTCTCCCCACCCTCTATGCCCTCCGCATCAATATCCGCTATACTCCCCAACATGGACAACACACGCGAACGACCCACCGCCTTCCACCTGATGACCAAGCCGCGCGGCGCTATCTGCAACCTCGATTGCAAGTATTGTTATTTCTTGTCCAAAGAAGCGCTGTATCCCAACAGCAGCTTCCGCATGTCCGACAACCTGCTGGAAGAATACATCCGCCAATACATCGAGGCGCAGCAAGTCAACGACATCAACTTCGCCTGGCAGGGCGGCGAACCCACGCTGATGGGGCTGGACTTCTTTCGGCAGGCGTCCCGTTATCAGCAGAAGCACAAGCGCCCGGGCATGCGCATCACCAACGCGTTGCAGACCAACGCCGTGACTCTGGATGACGAATGGTGCGAGTTCTTTGCGGACAACGACTTTCTCATCGGCGTCAGTCTCGATGGGCCGCGCGACATCCACGACTACTACCGCGTCGACAAAGGCGGGCAGCCCACCTTCGACAAGGTCATGCGCGGGGTGCGATTATTGCAAGAGCGCGATGCCGAATACAACATCTTGACGACCGTGCACGCCGCCAACGAAGGGCAGGGGGCGCGCGTTTATGAATTCCTGCGCGATGAGGTCGGCGCGAAGTTCATGCAGTTCATCCCCATCGTCGAGCGCGACAACGACACCGGCTATCAAGAGGGCGACAAAGTCACCGACCGCTCAATCTCGGCTGAAGGTTATGGTCAGTTCTTAATCGACATGTACGAGCGGTGGGTGCGGCGGGATGTCGGGCACGTTTTCGTGCAGATCTTCGATATCGCGCTGGCTGCCTGGACGGGCGCGCCACCCGGTCTCTGCATTTTTGACGAAACCTGTGGGCTGGCGATGGCCATGGAACACAACGGCGATGTCTATTCCTGCGACCACTATGTCGAGCCGGATTACAAGCTGGGCAATATCATGGATGTGCCGCTGAGCGAGATCGTCGTCATGGATGCCCAGCGCGATTTTGGCTTGGCGAAGCGCGATACCCTGCCGCAATATTGCCTGGACTGCGAAGTCAGGTTCGTCTGCAATGGCGGCTGCCCCAAGAATCGCTTCATCGATACGCCCGCTGGCGAGCCCGGCTTGAATTACCTGTGTGCCGGCTACCGCGCCTTCTTCAACCATGTGCGCCCGACCATGCAGTTCATGGCAAGCCAATTGTCGCAGCGGTGCCCACCGTCCAATGTCATGCTGCAAATGGCGCGTTATGACTCCGAACTGGAAAAAGCCTTCCAGCAGGCGGGCCGCAATGATCCTTGTCCCTGTGGCAGCGGGCTGAAGTTCAAGCGCTGTCATGGTCGGCGTGGTAGATAACCGCTGGCTGATCAGGCCTCAAATTCGGCGATGACGCGGCGGATGGCGTCGTCGGGGATGTCGGCGCGTTCGGATTTGGAATAAATCAACAGCAGCAGCACGAGTACACCATCGCGCTCCTGGTAGATGACGCGGAAACCGCCGCTCTTGCCGCGCCTGGCGGACCGATTGGGCAGGCGGACTTTGTAGACGCGGGAACCCACGCCAGACATGCGAATTCCTGGCCGCGCACCAGCCAGGAATTGCTGACGCAAGCGTGTCAGCTCGCGAGGCAGGGATCGGTACTTTCGACTTAGTCTTTCCGACTCTCTATCGAAAGGAACGCTGTGTTCAATTCTCCTGGGCATTTTCGGCGGCAATGTCGTTCAGTCTACACAGCAACTCGTCGAATGGGCGCGTTCTGCCTTCCTGCACATCTAGCAGCGCCTCGCGCAGCATTTCGACCAACTCTTCTGTCGTCGGCTCGTCATCGTCGTGGATGTCGTCCGGCATTTCTGCGACTGCCGTCTCTTCGTCTTGTGTCTTCACTGGCGCGCTGGGGTCTGCTTGCGACATGGCTCGTCCCTTTGCCTGGTAGCCTGTTCAAATGATACCACATTGTCATGCTACAATTGCTCTATGTGATTTGTTGCCAAGGTATCTGCCAAATCGCCCTCAGCGACGATGTGCTATAGATGCAAACGGCAGGCTAATCAAATTCGGCGATGACGCGGCGGATCGTGTCGTCGGGGATGTCGGCGCGTTCGGATTTGGAATAAATCAACAGCAGCAGCACCAGTATGCCATTACGTTCCTGGTAGATGACGCGGAAACCGCCGCTCTTGCCGCGCCTGGCGGACCGATTGGGCAGGCGGACTTTGTAGACATGGCGACCGACGCGACTCAGCCGAACGCCCGGCCGATAATCCATTTCCAACTGGGAAATCAGACCATCTATTTTGTCGGCAAGCAATGGATACTTCAGAGCCAAGCGCCGCAAATTGCGCGTAAACCTGGCTGAGTAATCAACTTGCGTTGGCATCAGCGGCAAGCATCTCGCGGATCTCGGCCATAACCTCGCGCGCGGGTCTGGTTCTGCCTGCTTCTACATCGCGCAAGCTCTCCCGCAGCATTTCGACCAATTCTTCTGTCGTCGGCTCGTCATCGTCGTGGATGTCGTCCTGCATTTCTGCGACTGCCGTCTCTTTGTCATCTGTCTTCACTGGCGCGCTGGGGTCTGCTTGCGACATGGCTCGTCCCTTTGCCTGGTAGCCTGTTCAAATGATACCACATTGCCATGCTACAATTGCTCTATGTGATTTGTTGCCTGGGTATCTGCCAAATCGCCCTCAGCGACGATGTGCTATAGATGCAAACGGCAGGCTAATCAAATTCGGCGATGACGCGGCGGATGGTGTCGTCGGGGATGTCGGCGCGTTCGGATTTGGAATAAATCAACAGCAGCAGCACCAGTATGCCATCGCGTTCCTGGTAGATGACGCGGAAACCGCCGCTCTTGCCGCGCCTGGCGGAGCGGTTGGGCAGGCGGACTTTGTAGACATGGCGACCGACGCGACTCAGCCGAACTCCTGGCCTGTCGCCCCGGATCAGCTCTTCAGTCAATTGATCCAACTCGGCGCGCAGGGAATGATATTTGCGAAGGAGCCGTCGGGACTCTCGGTCGAATCGGCCAGATGTGTCAACGATGGTTGGCATCTTCTGCCAGGATCTCGTCCATTTCGCGAAACAATTCTTCTATGGGGCGTGTTTTGCCTTCGTCGGCTTCTCGGAGCGCTTCCCGCAGCATTTCGACCAACTCATCCGTTGTTGGCTCGTCATCGTTGTGGATGTCGTCCTGCATTTCTGCGATTGCCGTCTCTTCGTCTTTTATCTTCACTGGCGCGCTGGGGTCTGCTTGTGCCATGACTCGTCCCTTTGCCTGGTGATCTGAAGATATGATAACACATTGCCGCGAGGGAGTCGGCTTCCGCCTGTGTACTGCGCGTATGCTCTCCCTTGACATCCAAAGCATAGCGACCACAATGCCTTTTAGCAGGGAATATCGTAGCGAGGACAATCTCATGCCCAAACAAGTTATCGCAACCGAAAACGCTCCTGCCGCCGTGGGCGCGTATTCACAAGGCATCATCGCCAATGGTTTTGTCTTCACAGCCGGGCAGATCCCGCTCATCCCGGGCACATCGTCCTTGCGTGAGGGCGGCATCGCAGCGCAGACGCGTCAATCCATGAACAATATCAAAGGCGTTTTGGAAGCCGCTGGCAGCGGGCTGGACAAGGTCGTCAAAACCACCGTCTTCCTGGCTGATATAGAAGACTTTGCCGCGTTCAACGCCGTCTATGCCGAGTTCTTCCCGAACAATCCGCCCGCTCGCTCGACAGTGCAGGCTGGGGGACTGCCCGTGGGCGCGCTGGTGGAAATCGAAGCGGTGGCCACGCTGGATTAACGCGCCAATCGGCTGGTATACTCTTGCCGACCGCCAGCCTGCAGCAAGCGCGAGGAACACGCTCTCATGATCGATGTTAATCAACTGCGCAAAGGCACGACTTTCACGCAGAACAGCAACCTCTACCGCGTGCTGGAATACCGGCATCACAAACCAGGCCGCGGCAAAGCCACCATCCGCGTGACCGTGCGCGACCTGCGCAGCGGCGCTACCTTCGAAATGACCTTCAATTCCGGTGAGCGAGTCGAAGATATCCGCGTGGAAGCCCTGCGCGTCGAATACCTCTTTGCCGATGACGACTTCGTTACCTTCATGAATACCGAAACTTACGAACAGCCGCAACTGAATCGCGCCATCTTTGGCGATGACCTCAAGTTCATCAAAGACAGCATGGAGATCAAGCTGCTGAGCTACGATGGCGAGATCATCGACTACGAGCTGCCCAAGACGATGGAATATGCCGTCATTGAAGTCGAAGCCGCTATCGCCGGCGACACAGCCAACAGCCCCACCAAGAAGATCAAGCTGGAAAGCGGCTTCGAGGTCAGCGCGCCTATGTTCATCAATGTCGGCGATGTCGTGAAAATCAACCTGGAAGACCAGGTTTATGTGACGCGCGTTAGCAAGTAAGTCGCTGCGCCGAATTCGACCGCCTAAGGGGACAAGCCCGGCACGATCACCCGAATTAGCAAGTACACATCCACGACGGCCAGGCAAGCCAGCCCCAGCGTCAGCAGCCAGCGCGCCCTTGCCCAGCGCTGCAGCCAATGATTTGCGCCGCATACCACGATCAGCGACAGGGGGATCAGCGCTGGAAACAAGTAACGCCCCTGCCACTGCACAAATTCGAAGTTGTAATAGAGCGTCTGCAGCACAACCAACCCGACCGCGCTTAGCAATATAATGCGCGCGGGCTTTGTTATGCGCTTCATCCCCTGCCATGCGCCAGCCACGCCTAACAGCAGCAGCAGGCCATACCCGCGATAAAGCCAGCCGCCCAGTACGCTATCCAGAGGCAGCGCCATCCAGCCGAATTGCCCGAAGGAGCTCTTGAGCAGCGTGCCGGTCATACCAGTTAGATAAGCACCCCAGCCATGTGCAGCGATGTAGTCGGCGCTGCGCAGTTGGTCCGCTACGACCGCATCGTGCGCGCCCAAAGCCAGGATGTCGGGGAAATGGTATTCATGCGAATTGCGCAGCCACCACAGCCCGCCGATCGCCCCCGCCACCAGCGCAAAAATAGCCAACGAACGCGCCAGCTCGGGCAGTTCGCGTTTTTCGCCGCGCCAGCGCAGCCAGATCGCCAGCGGGACCAACAGCGCCAGGTAGTAGATTGTGATCTTCGTGACGAACGCCGCGCCGACCAGCAAACCCGCAGCCACATGCGAGCGGGAAAATCTGTCTGCATAGCGTTTCTTCCCCGCGCTTTCCACAGAATCCATGCTCGTTTTGCTTCCCCCTGACTTGTCGGGGGGACTGAGGGGGGTATCCGCGTCCAGATAGCGCAGGCTCCACAACAGGCACAAGCCCGCCAGCAGTTCGGCCAGCGCATCATTGTTGACGGCTGCCAGCATAGCGACATGCTGCGGAAGAAATGCCACCAGCGACATCACAGCCAGCGCGGTCTGTGGCTGGTTTGGCAACAGCTGCCGACTGATTACGAAGCTCAGCGCGACCACGCCCGCTCCCAGCGCGACGCTTAATAGCCGCAGCGGGATCAACTCGCCATTCGCCAGCTGAAACAGCGGCGCAGCCAACAAGTAATACAGGGGCGGCTGATGGTCTTCGTATTGCACGCTGGGCAACAGGTGCAGGTGCTCGGGCGCGAATCGCGTGCTGGTCAACAACGACAGCGCAGCGCTGTCCCAGTCGCCAGGCTCGATGCGCGGGCAGCAGTCTTGTTCAGCCACTTGGCGGATGGCGTTGTAATGCGCTGGCTCGTCAGGCGATTGCCAGGCCGGCGTGTATATGGCATACAGCGCGCCGACCAGCAGATAACCCGCCAGGATAACCAGGAAACCCGCTCGCTCAAGCCGTGGCGCAGCCAAGATTCGCCCACCTATATTCGCTGCCAAAGTTCACAGGCATTATGACACATCCAGGCAGGCGAGCAGGGCGCAAACTATTGGCAGTATGCCGTCCAACGCGCCCGCCATTTTACGCTATACTGTGCGCCTGTCAGAGCGAAGATATTGAGGCGGCAATGGGAAAATCCGGGCTGAAAGTGGTTTCTATCGGCGGTGGTTTGGGCGCGGTGCAGATCATGCAGGGCATGCAGCGCCACACAGAGGAACTGACTGGCATCATCGCGGTAACCGATACGGGACGCAGCACCGGCATCGTCCGCGAATTCGCCCAGATACCAGCGCCGGGCGATATTCGCAACGCCCTGGCAACCCTCGCCCTGGATGACGACTCGCTGCTGACTCGCGTGATGCAGCATCGCATCGCCGCGCCCGGCAACGCCCAGCTGGATGGCATGGCATTCGGCAATCTGTTCATCGCCGCGCTGACGCAGATGTCCGACAGCTTCACCACCGCTATCGGGCAAATCAGCCGTTTTTTGGATGTGCAGGCGCGCATCTACCCCGTAACCGAAGAGAACACCCACATCTGCGCCGAGCTGATGGACGGCACGATCGTCGAGCAGGAATTCAATGTGCGCCAGCTGGACAAAGCCGCCATCAAGCGCATCTTCGTGCAGAATCCCGAAGCCACTGCCTATGCGCCCTGCCTGGAAGCGCTGCAGCAGGCCGACTTGATCACCATCGGTCCTGGCAGTCTCTTCACCACCGTCATCGCCTGCCTGGCTTTCAAAGAGATCTCGCAAGCCATCCGCGATTCCAGCGCCCTCAAGGTCTATGTCTGCAACACCACCACCCAGCCCGGACAAACTGACGACTATTCGCTGTCCGACCATGTGCAGCAGGTTGTTTCTTATCTGGGTTTGGGCATCCTGGATTATGTCGTGCTCAATTCAACGCGCCCCGGCCGCGAGCTATTGGAATTGTATGCCCGCGAGAAAGTCAATGTGCTGCTGCCGACGCCGGACGAGATTCACAAGATCAAGACCATGAATGTCAAGCCGGTGCTGGCTGATGTCGCCGATACGCAATCGGGCAAGCGCGCGCTTTGGCAAAAGCAAGACACCATCCGCCACAATCCCGAGCTGATCGCGAAGACCTTGCTGGAGCTGGCGCAGGAGTGCGCGGAGGTCGAAGCGATGCCTTAGGTTTTCTCTTCGGGGAGTTTCGGCACATCTGCTTCATCCCCGCTAGCGAGCGCATTGTCCTCGAGCAATCCTTCGATCTTGTCAAATCTTCTATCGAGCGCGCTCGTTCGGGTAACGGTCAGGCGTTGCAAGTTATTGTAGACGCGCTGAAAGTGATTGCTCAAAGTTTGCATCTCGTCCGTGTACTTCTCCCATTCTTTACGAATTTCGTTGACGACAGCGACAATTTCCCTCGATTTTTGCTCGATATTGAAGTTCTGTGATGCCTGGCGAATGACCGCTAAGACAACATAAAGCGTCAGTGGCGAGCAAAGGATCACCTTCTGCCGCAAAGAGCTGTCAATGATAGAGTGATCTTGTTCGTGAATGAAGCGGTACACCTGCTCGTTGGGGATGAATATCAGCACGCAGTCGAGTGTTTCAGCGGCGATATAGCCCCGCTTTTGAATTTCGTTGATGCGCTGATTGACATCGCGCAGGAATTTCTGACTGAATTCTTTTCTCTCAACATCGTTGTCTGCCTCCACATAGCGCAGATAATTATCCAGCGGAAACTTCGCATCCATGTTCAATGATTTCTGATTTGGGAATTGGAAAGTAAAGTCGGGACGCGTGCCTTCGTCGAGTGCGCTTTGCTTGGTGTAATTGATGCCCTCGACAAAGCCCATCATATTTAGCATATCCTCCGCCATACGCTCGCCCCATTGTCCGCGCGCCCGGTTGTCCGCCAGCGCCTGCTGCAGCGAATTTGTCGTGCTCGTCAAGCTCTGCAGCTGCTGCCCCAGCGCGCCGAATTGCGTCTTGCGGTCGGTCTGCAACTCCTGCACCAGTTGCTCAACCTTGCCGAGCTTCGTGTCCATGTCGGTCAGGCGCTGGTCGATCAACTCCTTTTTTGATTCCAGTTCCTTGCTATGCTCTTTTGATTGCGTTTCCGCTTTTTCTGTCAATTGGTTCAAATAGCTTTTATTTGATTCCTGCATCTGCTGAGCCGATTTGTCGAGGACTTCGCTGACCTTGTTCTGATTCTTCTCCAATTCCGTCGGCACCGTTTTCAGGGTATCGGACATATTCTGCAGCTGCGTATCGATCAATTCCTTCCTGGAATCGAGTTCGGTCGCATGTTGCTCGGTTTTCTTGTCCAACTCACGGTCAGCCAGAGACAGGAACTCTTTTTGATTGTCCGTCAAGGCTTGCGAAGAAAGGCTTTTGAATGACGATTTCATATCTTCTGTCGCGGTGTTGTAGGATTTCTTCATCTCGTCCGAGAGCTGGTCAAATGTGCTGCGAAAATTCCGATC
>CBDHEA010000009.1:0-1411571 GCA_965261805.1 Phototrophicaceae bacterium
TGTAGTCGTCCGCGCCGCTTTCCAATCCGACTATCTTGTCGACTTCTGTGCCGCGCGCCGTCAGCATGATGATGGGCACTTCTGAGGCTTTGCTGTCATTGCGGATCATGCGGCAAAGGCTCAGCCCATCCAAGCCCGGCAGCATGATATCGAGCACGATTAGGTCATAACTATCGCCGCGCGCCAGCGTCCAGCCGGTCTCGCCATCCAGCGCGGTTACGACTTCATAGCCCTCGGCGCGCAATTTGTCGGCGAGGTTGGCGACCAGCCGTTCTTCATCTTCGACCAGCAGGATTTTCTTCGCCACAGCAGTTATCCGGTTGCTATTTCAACAAGCGCATCATACAGACATTGTACTAAACCTGTGTTAAGGGATATGGCGCATCTGTTAAGTCTGACGATCGCTGACAGCGCGCACGCCCGCCAGCGAAGCGGCCTGCAATGCGGCGAGGCGGATGGATTCGGCGACCATGTCCGCTGCATGCGCGCCGACCAGGGTGGTATCCGCAGGAACGGCGCCGGTGGCCAGCGCGAAGATCGTGTCGCCATCATAAAGCGTGTGCGCCGGGTTCACCGCGCGGGCAATGCCGTCGTGAGCCATTTGCGCCACCTTGTGCAGCTGCGCCTTGTCCAGCGAGCCATTGGTGGCAACCACGCCGATGACCGTGTTCTCGCGCTCGGGCAGCCTTTCCAATGCCAACGCGGTCATGGCATCCAGCGCCGAGACGAAGCCGCCATCATCCGCCGCGCGCAAGCCAGCCAGAATCTTGCCATCCTCGCCGATGACATTGCCGACCGCATTGACCGCCATCAGCGCCGCCACAATCAGGCCGCCCGGCAATTCACGCGCCGCCGAGCCAATGCCGCCTTTGCTGGCGCGTCGGTTGCCCAGGAAGGCCGCGATGCGCGCCCCCGTGCCCGCCCCGGCGCTGCCCATAACGACCGGATCGGCAGTTGCGTTGTCACATGCCTGGTAGCCGGCATCCGCCCCAGGATATGCGCCTGGCTCGCCGATGGTCAAGTCGAAGAGGATGGCGGCTGGCACGATGGGCACAATCACCCCACTGCGCGACTGATAGCCGATGCCGCGCTCGACATGCCAGCGCATGACGCCATCTGCCGTTGCCAAGCCCAAATGCGCTGCCGCCCGATAGCGCGATGGCGGTTACTTCTTCGACCAGATTGTGGGCGGCCAGCAGGTCGGTTTCGCGGGTGCCGGGCGCGCCGCCACGCACATCCACAGCGCCAACTGTCTTTGGCGGACACAGCAGGACTGTGCAGCCAGTGGCGGCAGTTGTGTCGGTGAAGTGCCCTGCCTGAATGCCCGGCACGCGCGTGATCGTGTCATTCTTCATCGGCATCGTCTCGCCAAATCAGCTGCACGGGATCGTTGTTGGCTTCGAGGCTGGGAACACTTTCGTCATGAAGCAGGGCGGCAGCCTGGTCATAATCGGCGGGCGAAACCAGGATTTTGATCTCGCCCAGGTTGCCATAAGTGATGCCCAGGGCGCTTGCGCCGGCTTCCTGGTGCAACATGGCGGGGATGTCGTGAGCGCGCAATCTGCCGAGGACGATATGCGCTTCGGGCAGGTTGTGGGTGATATAGACGGCGATCCATGTGTGGTCTGTTGCCTTGTCGGGCTTCTTGGGGGTGGACATTTGCGCCTCTCTTTTGCGCTGCGCTGATTTTTCGGGGGATGTGGTGACTTGGGCAGAGCAATGCGAGCAACTCGCGGGCGATTCTGCCGGCAGAGTGTATCCTAGTAACGCTTATGAGGTCAAAAAGGGAAAGCGGCGCAGCAGGCACGCAGAGCGTTGGCGGCGGCATACTCTCCCACATCGTCTCCAATGCAGTACCATCTGCGCTCGCGGGCTTAACTGCCGGGTTCGGGATGATGCCGGGTGTACCCCCGCGGCTCCAGCCACCAACACTCTGCGCGACTGCTGCGCCGCACAGAGATAATCAACACAAAGGAATTCCTGTCCTCACGCGCGCCAAAAACGCCAAACACCCCGCACAATCGTACGGAAAGCCCTCGACCATTAGTACGGGTCAGCTGCACGCATTGCTGCGCTTACACCCCCCGCCTATCTAACTGGTGGTCTCCCAGCGGTCTTACCTGGTCTTTGCCAGTGGGGAATCTTGTCTTGAGGCTGGCTTCCCACTTAGATGCTTTCAGCGGTTATCCTTGCCGAAGGTCGCTACTCAGCCATGCCGCCGGCGCGACAACTGACACACGAGCGCTTCGTCCACCCCGGTCCTCTCGTACTAGGGGCAACCCCTCTCAAATTCCCAACGCCCACAGCGGATAGAGACCGACCTGTCTCACGACGGTCTGAACCCAGCTCACGTACCGCTTTAATGGGCGAACAGCCCAACCCTTGGGACCCTATCCAGCCCCAGGATGCGATGAGCCGACATCGAGGTGCCGAGCCTTGCCGTCGATGCGAACTCTTGGGCAAGACTAGCCTGTTATCCCCGGGGTAGCTTTTATCCGGTAAGCTACGACCATTCCACTCTGTATCGTAGGATCACTAAGCCCGACTTTCGTCTCTGCTCGACTTGTCTGTCTCGCAGTCAAGCTGGCTTCTGCCTTTACACTCTGCGATGGGTTTCCATTCCATCTGAGCCAACCTTTGGGCGCCTCCGTTACTCTTTCGGAGGCGACCGCCCCAGTCAAACTGCCCACCTGCCACTGTCCCTGACGCTCTCGCGCCCAGGTTAGAGCCAAAACCCTAACAGGCTGGTATCTCAACATTGGCTCCACTCAGTCTGACGACCAAGCTTCACAGCCTCCCAGCTATCCTGCACAATCAAAGCCCTAACGCAATGGCAAGCTACAGTAAAGCTCCACGGGGTCTTTTTGTCCTGCTGCGGGTAATACGCATTTTTACGCATACTTCAATTTCGCCGAGTCCCCTGCTGAGACAGCGCTCCACTCGTTACGCCTTTCGTGCGGGTCGGAACTTACCCGACAAGGAATTTCGCTACCTTAGGACCGTTATAGTTACGGCCGCCGTTCACCGGGGCTTCATCTCAGAGCTCTCACCCCTCCACTTAACCTTCCGGCACTGGGCAGGCGTCAGCCCCTATACTTCAGCTTGCGCTTTAGCAGAGACCTGTGTTTTTGGTAAACAGTCGGCAGAGCCTTTTCACTGCAACCGCATACTCACGCATGCGGCGATCCTTCTCCCGAAGTTACGGATCCATTTTGCCTAATTCCTTAGCAGAGGTTCTCCCGTTCGCCTTCGTATTCTCTACTCGTCTACCTGTGTCGGTTTGCGGTACGGTCGGCACGCTTCATCACTGCTACAGCTTTTCTCGTCCCATGGCTACGACCACTTCTTGTCCGAAGACACGGCCTCGCGGGCTCTCCCCGCTTGCCACCTCAATCCACTCAGAGGCTGGCCACCCCACAAGCTGCCATAACAACTCCACATACCGGTACGGGAATATTAACCCGTTGTCCATCGCCTGCGCTTCTCAGCCTCGGCTTAGGACCGACTAACCCGACGCGGACTGACCTTCCGTCGGAAACCTTAGACTTTCGGCGAATAGGGTTCTCACCTATTTCTCGCTACTCATGCCAGCATTCGCACTCCCAATCGCTCCAATCACCCTCGCAGGCAACCTTCTCCGCCATTGGAACGCTCCCCTACCATAACTTTTCGTTATCCCTGTCTTCGGTGGCATGCTTTAGACCCGTTACATTATCCGCGCAATTGCGTTTGACTAGGGAGCTGTTACGCACTCTTTAAAGGATGGCTGCTTCTAAGCCAACCTGCTAGCTGTCTCAACACAATCACCTCGTTTTACACTTAGCATACACTCCGGGACCTTAGACGAGGGTCTGGGTTCTTTCCCTCTCGACTGCTTAACTCATCTCAAGCAGCCCAACTGCTGTGCTCGGCATGCAGGCATTCGGAGTTTGTTTGGGTTCAGTAAGCTTGACGCCCCCTAGCCCATACAGTGCTCTACCTCCCGCACCCATCACACAACGCTAGCCCTAAAGCTATTTCGGGGAGAACAAGCTATCTCCAGGCTCGTTTGGCATTTCACCTCTAACCACAACTCATCCCCCGATTTTGCAACATCGGTGGGTCCGCGCCTCCCGTAAGTGTTACCTCACTTTCGCGCTGGCCATGGTTAGCTCGCCTGGTTTCGTGTCTAATGCAAGCCACTATAACGCCCTCTTCAGACTCGGTTTCCCTGCGCCTGCGCCTGTACCCGGCTTAAGCTCGCCACTCGCATTAACTCGCTGGCTCATTCTCCTAAAGGCACGCCGTCAGACACGATCTCTCATGCCCCCCGACCGGTTGTAGGTACACAATTTCAGATTCTCTTTCACTCCCCTCGCCGGGGTTCTTTTCACCTTTCCCTCACGGTACTGCTGCGCTATCGGTCATCTCGTGTATTTAGCCTTGGATGGTGGACCACCCAGCTTCCCACAATGTTAGCGTGCATCGTGGTACTCAGGATCCTTCGCCGCTGCGCTCATCTATGCATACGGGGCTGTCACCCTCTCCGGCGGAACTTCCCAGTCCCTTCCGCTTCAACTCACGCAGCTCCTTGCGAAGTCCTGCAACCCCAGCAGCCGCAGCCACTGGTTTGGGCTCTTCCGCTTTCGCTCGCCACTACTCGCAGAATCGTCTCTTCTCCTCGCCCTACTTAGATGTTTCAGTTCGGACGGTTCCCCTCACTGCACAACGCAGTGATGTCGGGACTTGAACCCCGACGGGTTTCCCCATTCGGACACCTTCGACTATGACGGCCTTATACGCCTCATCGAAGCTTTTCGCAGTATAACACGTCCTTCTTCGGCACGAGATGCCCAGGCATCCACTGTGTACCCTTATTCGCTTTCCGTACCATCGTACGGAGTGCCCGGCTCTCCTGGCACGCGCTTTTTAGGTATTACCTTCGCGTTGATTATTCAACTGTTAAACCGCACGCGGACACCCACAAGATGCCCGCTATACCCCAACTCTATATCATCTCACTACCAAGTCAAGGGCGACTTCCCAGCACAGCAAAACCCATCACACAGCTTGCCAATCCCGCGCCCTGTGCTATAGTGCCAGCATTAACCTCCCGAAAACAGCTTAAACTATGGCTCGCAAACACAGCAAAACACTCGCGCGCGCTTCCCGCTTCCCGATTTACCTCTGGATCGCCGGTGCCTACCCCATCCTGCACCTCTACGACCAAAACTTCGGCCTCGTCCGCGACAGCGAAGTCGCCCAAACAATCGCCGCCATGCTCAGCGCCACTACTCTCGCCTTCCTCATCGCGAAACCAATCGCAGGCAGTCCGCACAAAAGAGCGCTGCTGCTCACCATCTGGAGCCTCGCATTCTCGCTTGGCGGCCGCTTCTACGAAGAACTGTTTCATCCACGTTCGCTGGTCGCCTGGACCATCGGCGCGCTCTTGCTGGCATTCATGGCTGCCATCACGCTGCGAAACCGCCTGCCCAAAGCAGCCTGCGCGCAGCTGACCGCCCCGCTCAATCTCATCTTCGGCCTCCTGCTGGCGCTGCCACTGATCTCGCTGCTGCCCGACGCCCTCGCCCAACGAAATTACTTGCATGCCAGCGCCGCCTACTTCCAGACGCCGGGCGAGCCGCGAAACACGACCAAAATCATGGACTCGCCAGACCGCCCCGACATCTATTACATCATCCCCGACGCCTATCCCAGCGACGCCGCGCTCTTGACCGCGCTGGATTATGACAACGCCGCCTTCACCAATGCGCTGCGAGAGCGGGGTTTCGTGATCGCGCCACATGCCCAGAGCAACTATCTAGTCACATCGAACTCATTGGCAGCCACCTTAAATATGCGCTACTTCGAGAGCAACCCGTCTGACTATTCCGACCTCGATTACCTGCGACTGACCGCCGCCAACAGCCAGGTCGCTCGCCTGCTGCAATCGCTTGGCTATACCTACATCAACTATCTTTCCGGCTTCGTGTTTCCCAGTCCTATGGCCGATATCAACCGTGACTTCGGACCCAATGGCTCCATGGACATCCAGATCGGCGAGCACTACGTCGATTCGCGAGCAACCGTAACAAACCAAACAAAGATACCGCTTCGCAAGCTCCGACAGCCATTCGCCTCCCTCTACCTCGACTCCACGCTGCTGCGAGGCTTGCGCTCGTTATTGGCGGACCTGCTGCCAACTGACCAGTTAGCAGTCTGGCATAGGTCTTCTGGCGAACGATTCCTGGCTACCCTGGACGACCTGCAAGCTGTCGCCGCCATGCCCGAAGCGACCTTCACGATCGCCCACTTGATGCAGCCGCACGCGCCCGCCAACTTCAACGCGCGTGGAGAGATCATCGCCCAGATCAAGCAACTGAATCGGCGCGAAATCTTGGCTGACATGCAAGGCTCCAACCTGCATTTCTTGCGCGCCATCGACAGCATCCTGCAAACATCCCAAAACCAGCCCATCATCATCTTTCAAGCCGACCATGGCATGAACTTCGCCAGCAATTCGGATGATGACCGCGTGCTGTATCAAAGTTACGCGGCTTACTACTTGCCAGACGACTATCAACTTCAGTTCCCAGATCCCTATACCCTGATCAATTCCTTCCCGCTCATCCTCAATGAAGTCTTTGCGATGGATTATCCGCTGCAACCCGACAGGTTGTTCGCACACCCGCAAGGCTACGACGCGCTCTTTGTCCAAACCGAAATCACCGAACTATTCAAGCGCGAGCAAGCTTAGCAATGAACAACAGGAGGCGAGCAATGCGAATGCTGAAGCGCTTCATCACGGCGAGCATCGGGCTGACGTTGGGCAGAACGCTTTTCGCTTACCTCGACCCCGGCTCCGGCAGCCTCATCGTCCAATTGCTGCTCGCCCTTATCGTGGGCATCCTGGCCACTTTTCGGCTCTGGAAAGCGCGACTGCTCTCGCTCTTCGGCATCCGGCGAGAATCGGACGAAGAAGCCGACGATGAAGACGCAGACCGGGAAGATTGACAACGAGCATGACGACCGTTGAGAAAATCGCTGCGTCTTTCCGCGATCCCAGCGGTTTCGTCTTTGTGGACGCCGGGCAACTATTTCGCCAGGTCAATCGCAGCTATCGAAACCATTATGACCAGTTCTTGCAGAGCGGTCTGTACGACGATCTGACCGGGCGCGGGCTGCTGATTTCTCATGCCGAAGTCGACCATCCGCAGCTGCAAGAAGCCGATGCGTATCGAGTGTTGCGACCGCAGCGAATCCCCTTCGTCTCTTACCCTTACGAATGGTCTTTCAGCCAATTGCAAGACGCGGCGCTGCTCACGCTGGATGTGCTGAAGCGCTGCCTCGCGCGCGACATGATCCTCAAAGATGCCAGCGCCTATAATGTGCAGTTTCTCGCCGGCAAACCGCTGCTCATCGATTCCCTGTCTTTTGAGCGCTATCAGCCGGGACAAGCCTGGCAAGCCTACGAGCAATTCTGCCAGCACTTCCTGGCGCCCCTGGCTCTGATGAGCTGCCGGGATGTTCGACTCAGCCAGCTGCTGCGCGTGCACCTGGATGGCATCCCGCTCGATCTGGCGGTATCGCTGCTGCCAAGACGGTCTTGGTTCAACATTGGGCTCAGCCTGCACCTGCGTCTGCATGCCCGCGCGCAAAGACGATACCTGGGGACGGCGCCTTCGGCAGCTGGCCCGCGGCGCAAGCGGCTTGTCAAAAAAGACTTGCTGAATATCGCCAAGGACCTCCGCTCGGCTGTAGCTGGATTGCGCTGGGATCATCAGCAGACGGACTGGGCGGGCTACTACGAAGGCGACAGCTATCAGGAGTCCGGGTTCGCCAGCAAACGCCAGATCGTCAGCGACTTCATTGACCGGGCAAAACCAAACTGCCTTTGGGACCTGGGCGCCAACACGGGCGTCTTCAGCCGCATCGCCAGCCAGCGGGGCATCTTCACCGTCTCGGTTGACAGCGATCCCGGCGCTGTTGAAGCCAGCTACCGCCAAGCCAGGCAGGACAAAGACACTTGCATCCAGCCGCTGCTGATCGACCTCACCAACCCCTCAGCCGCGATTGGCTGGGCAAACAGCGAGCGAGATGCGCTGGCCACGCGCTGCCATGCCGATTGCCTCTTGGCGCTGGCGCTGATCCACCACCTCGCCATCAGCAACAATCTGCCGCTGGGCAAGATCGCCAGCTACTTTGCGTCTATGGCGGAATGGCTGATAATCGAGTTCGTGCCCAAGACCGACAAGAAAGTCCAGCAGCTGCTGACGGCGCGAGAAGACATATTCGCCGATTATTCGCAGACCGGTTTTGAACGGGCATTCGGCGAAGTCTACGAGATCGTCGAGTCGGCGGATGTCGAAGAGTCTGCGCGCAAGCTATACCTGCTGCGCCGCCGCTGAGTTGATCTTATTTGATTGTGTTCTTTGCTGTGGGTTGTTGTGGAGATAAAGGGACTCGAACCCTTGACCTCGTCAGTGCGATTGACGCGCTCTCCCAAACTGAGCTATATCCCCCCCCTGTTGTGGAGACAAGGGGACTCGAACCCCTGACCTCCTCGGTGCAAACGAGGCGCTCTCCCAAACTGAGCTATGTCCCCAGCGCTGCTCTTGCGGACGAACTGCCTCTGCGCCCTGTGGGGCTGGCAAGACTTGAACTTGCGACCTCACGCTTATCAGGCGTGCGCTCTAACCAACTGAGCTACAGCCCCAAATCCAGCAACTCTGCGCTTACGCGATTAACAGCACAGCAGCAGGCTAAAACTTCACTCATCAATTCCCTTTGCGGACGACTCGCCGAGCCGCCCTTACTACACACTCTGTAACTTCTGCGCAGAGGGCTGATACCCCCGCGCTCCCTTAGAAAGGAGGTGATCCAGCCGCAGCTTCCGCTACAGCTACCTTGTTACGACTTCGTCCCAGTCATCGACCCTGCCCTAGGCAGTAGCTCCCTCATAAAGAGGTTCGCTTCCCGACTTCAGGCTCGACCAACTCCCATGACGTGACGGGCGGTGTGTACAAGGCCCGGGAACGTATTCACCGCAACATGCTGATTTGCGGTTACTAGCAACTCCGACTTCATGCAGGCGAGTTGCAGCCTGCAATCCGAACTGAGACCGACTTTGCAGGATTCGCTCCACCTCGCGGCTTCGCTACCCATTGTACCGACCATTGTAGCGTGTGTGTCGCCCTGGATATAAAGGCCATGCTGATTTGACATCATCCCCACCTTCCTCCCATTTGTCATGGGCAGTCATGCTAGACACTTGTAACTAGCACCGAGGGTTGCGCTCGTTTGCGGACTTAACCGAACACCTCACGGCACGAGCTGACGACAACCATGCAGCACCTGTGACGGCTCCCGAAGGTCCTTCCGCTTTCGCTTCCGTACTACCATCATGTCAAACCCAGGTAAGGTTCTTCGCGTAGCCTCGAATTAAACCACACGCTCCGCTGCTTGTGCGGGCCCCCGTCAATTCCTTTGAGTTTTAGCCTTGCGACCGTACTCCCCAGGCGGCACATTTATCGCGTTTGCTGCAACACTCAGCCACTTAACATGACCGAACACCTAATGTGCATCGTTTACGGCGTGGACTACCGGGGTTTCTAATCCCGTTCGCTACCCACGCTTTCGCGCCTCAGCGTCAGAAAAAATCCAGGAAGCCGCCTTCGCCACCGGTATTCCTCCGGATATCTACGCATTTCACCACTACACCCGGAATTCCGCTTCCCTCTATTCCTCTCTAGTACCACAGTTTCACCCAACTATTACCAGTTTAGCCAGTAACTTTCATGGGCAACTTATGACACCGCCTGCGCGCGCTTTACGCCCAGTAACTCCGGATAACGCTCGCGTCCTACGTTTTACCGCGGCTGCTGGCACGTAGTTAGCCGACACTTATTCCCAGACTACCGTCCTTCCTCGTCACCTGGAAAAGGGCTTTACGATCCGAAAACCTTCTTCGCCCACGCGGCGTCGCTGCATCAGGCTTCCGCCCATTGTGCAATATCCCTTACTGCTGCCTCCCGCAGGAGTCTGGGCCGTGTCTCAGTCCCAGTGTGGGGGGCCACCCTCTCAGATCCCCTATCCGTCATCGCCTTGGTGAGCCCTTACCTCACCAACTAGCTGATGGAACGCATCCTCATCCCATAGCGCCTCATATGAAGCCTTTCCTCATCAGAAACCCAACTCCAACAAGGACATCCCGTATTAGCCCCTGTTTCCAAAGGTTATCCCAGTCTATGGGGCAGATCAGTTACGCGTTACTCACCCGTTCGCCACTCTCATGCACCACGAATGATGCAATCCCGTTCGACTTGCATGTATTAGGCACGCCGCCAACGTTCATCCTGAGCCAGGATCAAACTCTCCGTATTCAACCAGGGGTTTGATTTTCGCTCTGTCTTAACCTGCTATTCTGCTGTTAATCCGCACTATGCCCCACACAATAACGCGAGACAAAAAAGCAGGAGCTACCAGCACCCCCACCAGCGTATGCCCAGACTAACAACATGAATTGCGCCTGTCAAGGGCGATCTTTTGATGCGTTGTGAAGAGCAGGCGCAGCATTAGTTTCGTCCTTCGAGCGCCCGCATCAGCGTAACCGAGTCCACATATTCCAGGTCGCCGCCAGTGGGCAAGCCGCGCGCCAGCCGCGTCACTTTTATGCCAGTTTCCGCCAGCGCCCGCTGCAAATACATGGCGGTGGCATCGCCCTCCATGCCGGGATTGGTCGCGATGATGACTTCCGCCGCGCCGCCAGTCTCCACCCGCTGCAGCAGCTCGCGAATCTTCAAATCATCAGGACCCACGCCGCTGACGGGCGAGATCGCGCCATGCAGCACATGATAGCGCCCGCGATAGATGCCCGTGCGCTCTATCGCCATGAGATCCAGCGGCTCTTCGACCACGGCGATCGTGCTGGCATCGCGTCCGGGGGCGCTGCATATCGGGCAAGGGTCATCCACAGTGATATTGAAGCAGGTGCCGCAAAACCTTGTTAGCGCCTTCAACTGCGCCAGCGCATCCGCCAGCCCCAGCGAATAGTCGTCGGGCGCGCGCAGCAAGAAGTAGGTCAGCCGCGATGCCGTCTTGGGACCAACGCCGGGCAACCGCGAGAAAGCCTCGACCAATGCTGTAACCGGCTGTGGAATGGCGCTTTGCATCGGCGCGTCAGCCCAGCAAGCCGCCCAGACCGGGGATATCGCCCAGACCGCCGGTGATGGCTTCCATGCGCTCGGCAGCCATGGCCTGGCTCTGTTCTATGGCTTGATTGACCGCCGCCACCAGCAGGTCTTGCAAGTCGTTGAGCCATTCTTCGTCGTCCAGGTCGATGACATCGGGGTTGATCTCCACCGATTGCACGCGCTGATGCCCGGTGATCACCAGCCGGATCGCGCCGCCGCCAACCGATACCTCGGTCGTTTCCTGTTCCAGACTGCTTTGGGCTTCTGCCATATCCTGCTGCATCTTCTGCAGCATGGCCATGGGGTTTGCGCCGCCGGGCAAGCCGCCCCCGCCTCGTCTGCCACTGCGTCGTTTGCTCATGTGCTGTCTCCTTTGTTCCTTGCGACCCGCAAGCGCCCTTCTTTAACGAGATGCGATTATGTCCTGCCTATCGATTTCTACGCCAACTATAATCTGAAGCCGCGCCAGGAACAATGCGCAAGGCGGCTAGGGATTAAGCAGATAGACATGCGCGCCGCCCTCGTCCATAAACACGGCTTCTGCGCCGCGCCGCGCCATCACATCTGGGGAGACTTCACTATCGACAACGACAGCATAGAATGCGCGCCCCGGCAATTCGGTTTGCATCGCGTCGATGGCTGCGAAGGTTGCCGCAGCGGTCGTTTCCTCGCTCAATAGTTGCTGCACATGCTTCACCCGCAGATCATAAGCAGGGATATTGTCGGTAAACCAGTATTGCGACTTCCGCGCATAGACCCGCCGCTCGTGCAGCATGTGTTCGTATTTGTGGACTGTCAGCGGCAGCACGACGACAGCGTCAACGGGCGTATGCTCGCGAATCCAGGCATAGGCAGGCATGCGCTCGCCGCCGATGTGACCATCGAGATAGGTGATGTGGCTGTCTTCATATACAAATTCCAGTTGCCCGGCGCGGGAATCATAGAAGCGCATGACCTGGCCGACCTTGCCTATCGCCAGCGCGACAAGGCAGAGCGTAAACCACCGAACCGGCTGGATGCGTCCGCGATCCCAGTCGCGCGCCAGTCTCTGCAAAGCCAGCAAAGCCGACAGCCCCACCAGAATCGACACATAAAAGACTGTCTTGTGCTGGTCGCCGTTGGGCAGCAGCAAAACCGCCGTGAGCAGAAGCCCCAGCCAGGCGCTGAACGGCAAGAACAAGTTGATCCAGCTTCTTTCGCGCAGAGCGAACAGCGTTTGCAGGGTGAATAAGGGCAGAAACGCCAACAGCGCCGCGCCCAACATGCTGATATTGGCTGCATCAAAGAGCTGGATTGATAAGCCGACCCCATTGGCCTCGCTGAACTTCGCGTAATAATGCAGCAGCGGCAGCGTCAAGAAAGCGCTGGCCCCCAGCCAAATCGCCACAAAACGCGGATGCAGCCGCAGCATGGTCGCCTTGACCAGCTGCAACGGCGGCAGGCCGCGCGCGCCTCTATCCAAGAGCAAGCCGAATCCAACCGCTGTCCCGCCACCCAGCAGCGCCAGCACGATATAGAGCGCCGCTGTCTGCCGCACTGCCAGGCACAGCGCGACGCAGGCGCATAGCAGGACCGAGTCCAGCCGATCCAGCTTGCCGCGCATGAAGCGCAAACAAATATGCAAAGAAGCGATGAAACACATGATGCCGATGGCGGTGCTGGTGAAGTTCATCACCTTGCCCATGACGCTGTGCAAGCGGCTGTCGGCGCCCGGCAGCAGCATGATCCTGATTGAATTGGATTGATATGTGCCATCCAGCAGCGTACCCAGCAGAGTCAGCGCGCCCGTGATATTCACCGCGCAATACACCAGCACAATCAACAAGCCGAGATACAGGCTGCGCCGCTTGGCAAGCCCCAGCCCGACCAGGACTCGAGCCAGCCAATAGAAGCTGCTGCAGATGGCAATGATGGTGATAAGCGAAGCGACCAGTGGTGGCGCCCAGCCAGTCGCTTTCACCAGAGCCGCCAGCAGGGCGTGGTATAGCCAGTAAAAGTTGGCGGGATAGCCGGGCACAAAGATATTCTCGGCCGGCGTCGCGCGATACAGCAGTTCGTGCACATAACCGACATGCATATCGCCGTGATTCATAATCTGCAGAGTTGGGCTGGCCAACTCGGCTTGAAACATGGGCAGGAAGACCAGGAGCGGCAGCAAAGGCAGCAGCGCCCGCCAATGAAACCCCAGAGTCCAATCCATACCTCCCCCTGACTCGTCGGGGGGACCGAGGGGGGTTGCATTTCCCCCTGACTCGTCGGGGGGGGCGAGGGGGATCATGCCGCGAAAACGCAGCAAGAGCGCAGCCAGCGGCAGCAGCAGCGAAAACCACAGCAGCGCCCGCCAGTGCGCGATCTGCATCGGCATCAGCAGCGTCAAGATGTAGCCGAAGCAAACGAAGACCGCAGGGCAAATGACGAACAGGGGGTTGAGCACTTGCGTGAACAACCCGCTCAGAAGCATCCAGGCGCTATCGACTGGTCGGTTTTTCATGGCGGGCAGCGGCGACTGGCTCATGAGTCGGCTGCCTTTGGATTGAGCAGATACACATGCGCGCCGCCATGCGCATCTTCATACGCCAACTCTGCGCCAGCGTCGGCCATGACAGCCGGAGCGACATCGCTGTCCGCCAGCACCGCATACAAATCGCGCCCGGGCAGTTGCTCTTGCATGTCTCGCAGGAGGTCGTGGTAGGCATGCGCGCTGGTTTCTTTATCGTAGAGCCGCAAGACATGCTCCACTCGTACAGGATAATCGGGGATGTTGTCTGTGAACCAAAATCCTTTCGGGCGCGCATAGGAACGTCTCTCATGCAAAATCCGCTCAAAATGATGAACGGAGAATGGCAGCACCAGAACGGCGTCTACTGGACTATGCTGGCGAAGCCAGTCGTAGGCTGGCATCCGCTCGCCGCCGATGGGTCCGTCCAAAAACACGATGTGGCTGCCGTCATAAGCGAAGCGCCACCGAGCCGCGACCCGGTTGTTCTCTTGCGTGACAAAGATCAACTTGGCGAAAGCCAGTATCACAAAGCACATCAGCAGCCAGCGCGCAGCCATTTTCCCCGCACGACCGGTCTTCACTTCCAAGGTTTGCAGCGCCAGCAATGCCGAAATCGCTATCAATATACACACATAATATACCGCTTTGTGTTGGTCGTCATTTGGCAATTCCAACAGCGATGTCAGCAGCAGCGCCAGCCAGCCACAGACTTGAACCGCGTATTGAGGCCAGTTTTTGCTGCGCCGCGCATAGAAAGACTGCAGCAAAAACAAGGGCAAAAGCAGCAAGAGCGCCGCCAGCAGCATCTGATTGTTGTAGACACTGTATGTATTGATGTTCACGCCAATCTGGTTGACGCTGGTGAACTGACTGTAATAGTGCAGCAGCGGCAAGGTCAAACCAACGCTGACAACCAGCCAAAGCGCAAGGAAGCGCGGCTGCAGACTCCGCACGGTATCGACAACCAGTGACAAGGCAAGCTGCCGCGCGCGTTTGCCCAACACGACGGCCAAGCATATAGTGGAAAAAATTATCGCCAGCGCCAGCCCAGCATACAAGACAAGGAATGTCCTCAAGACGATGCACAACGAGACGCCCACGCTAAAAGCGACCAAGCCCAGCGAACGCGAGTCATGTCGCTTGTCGAATGTAACAATAATGGCCGCCAGCGCCACACCGACAAAGATAACCAGCCCGATGTAAAGTGTCGCCGACTGCCGCGCCGCCAAACTGAGAGCGACGCAAGCGCTCAAAATGACCAGTCCCAGCCGATCCAGTTTGCCTTGCGTGAAGCGCAAGCAAAAATGCAGCGCGGCGATGAAACACAATATGCCAAGCGCTGTGCTGCTGGGCTCTGTTACCTTGGTCATGACGCTATGCAAACGTCTATCCGCGCCCGACAGCAGCATACTACGGACGCCACTCGGGATTGCCCCTTCCTCCAGCAGAGAGCCAAGGAGAGTGAGCGCGCCCGTGAGGTTGACCGCGCAATATGCCAGGACGACCAGACAACCAAGTCGCAGGGCGCGCCGCTGCGCCAGTCCCAATCCGACAATAATTTCTGAAAGCCAATAAAAACTGCCGCAAACAGCGAGCACATTGAGAATCTGGGCAAGCTGCGGCGGTGCCAAGCCAGTAAGCTGAACCAAAGCGGCTAGAACAGCATGATAGAGCCAATAGAAGTTTGCGCGGTAGCCAGCGATATAGACGCTCTCCGCAGGCGTTTCTCTGTAAAGCAGCTCATGCACATAGCTGATATACAAGTCGGCATGCGACTGTATTTGGTGGGCTGGTGAAGTCAGCTGCTCCCACATTATCGGCAAAAAGACCAGCAGCGGCACAATCGGCAGCAGCGCGCGCCAATGAAACCCCCGCGACCAATCAATGCCTCCCCCCCCCCCCCCCCCCCCCCCCCCCGACTCGACGGGGTGAGCCAGGGGGTCATGCCGCGAAAGCGCAGCAGCAGCCCCGCCAGCGAAAGCAGCAGCGTGATCGCCAGCAGCGCCGTCCAATGCGCGATCCGCACGGGCATCAGCAGCGTCAGGATGTAGCCGCAGCAAACGAAGAGCGCCAGCCAAATGATCAGCAGCGGATTGATGACTTCGGCGAAGAGCCCGACCAGCAAGCGCCAGGCTTTATCGGTTCGGGGACGGTTCTTCAATGACGCCTCCCAGCGCCCTGGCGGCGGCGATCAGCGGATCTTCTGCGCTTGTCGTCTGTGATTCTCCGGCGGGATCGGGCGGGCGAACATCGCCGAAGACGCGCGCTTCGATGCGCAGTTTGACGCCGTGCAGATCGAAGATGGCTTGCTCGATAACGCGCGCTTTGTCTGGCGTGGCAATGCGCTGCTGGAAGAATTCGGATGACACGCCCAGCACCAGCCGATTGCCTTTGATGTGGCGCACATGGGCATGGTGCAGCAACGGGCCAACATTGCGGTCGTAGCGATTGGCTTGCGTCAGGATGTTCGTCCAATTCTGATGAATCGCGGCAGCAGAAAAAGCCGGAGCCGCTCCCGGATCGCTGGCCTGGGCGCGCTCATAGGGCTGACCGCCGTCAGTTGCTGGCGCTTGAGGTGCCGAGCGCGCCTGTTCTTTGCGGGAAAGCGGTCGGCTGTTGGGCGCTGGCTGGGCTGGTTGGGCTGGCGCTGGCTGGGCTGGCTCGGGCGGCTGCTGGGCGCTTTCGATGAAGGCCAGTTCCAATTCCAGCTGCGGCTGCCAGCCACCGGCCGACTGGTTGATGGCGGCGTTGAAGGCGCGGATGGCGCGCAGCAACCGGGCGCGAGACAACTGCCCGGCAAGTTCGTCATACCCCCGGCGTTCTTCTTCCGATGCTTCGATCAAAGTGGCGCTGGCAGTCTGCGCCAGCATCACATTGCGCAAAAAGCCGACGATCTGCCGTCCAAACTGGCGCGGGTCGCTGCCGGCATCTACAGCCGTATTGATCATCTGGATGCCCAGCGCCATGTCTTCTGCCACCAGCGCCGCCGCCAGCTCGCGCACATGCAGCGAATCGGCTGTGCCCAGCAAGCGCTGTGTCAGCTCCAGCGTGATTCGCTCGTCGGGGTCGGTCACGATCTGGTCGAGCAGGCTGATGCTGTCGCGGACGCTGCCGGTGCCTTGCCGCGCGATCAATTCCAGCGCCGCCGGGGCGACATCCAGCGCTTCGTTTTCGGCGATATGCGCCAGACGGTCGCTGACTTCGCGCAAACTGACGCGCCGGAATTCAAATTGCAGACAGCGACTCTTGATGGTGGCGGGCACTTTGTCGATCTCGGTGGTGGCGAGCACGAAGATGGCGTGGTCGGGCGGCTCTTCCAGGGTCTTAAGCAGGGCATCGAAGGCATTGCCGCTGAAGCGATGCACTTCGTCGATGATGTAGACCTTGTAGCTGCCTTCGCCGGGCGAGAAGGCGATTTTGTCGCGCAGGTCGCGCACATCGTCGACGCCGGTGTGCGAAGCCGCGTCGATCTCGATCAAGTCCAGAAAGCGGCTTTCGTTGATGGCAAGGCAATTGCGACAGGCGTTGCAGGGTCGCTGGCGGGGGTCTTCGCAGGTGCAGTTGACCGCTTTCGCCAGCAGACGCGCCATGGTCGTCTTGCCGGTGCCGCGCGGTCCGCTGAACAGGTAGGCATGGCGGATGCGGCCTCGCGCCATGGCATTGCGCAGCGTGCGCGTGATGTGCTCTTGCCCGACCACATCGTCAAACGAGAGCGGTCGCCACTTGAGATAAAGCGCCTGTTCGGGCAATGGGATGCCTTTCGCATGTCTAGCAAGGGCAGTCTAGCGATTCTGCCCGCGTCTATCAAGCTGAACAACCCCTCCCCCAGCCCCTCCCCGTCAGGACGGAGAGGGCAGCCAATGCTTGCCTTCCCCAGACCTGTCGGGGGGGGGGCGAGGGGGTTTGCGGGCGAGCCAACGCCATGCCGCGAGATGTGTTAGCGTTAGACTATGGGACTATGCAGCTAGCTGTATAGTCCCGTAGTTAAGTGGTCTGGCTTTCGATGGAACAGCGCCGGCTGTTCCTGCCATCGGTCGCAGATGAACTCGTAGGGACTTCGACCCTGCAAAGCCTTAAGCCGCTTGGCGAAATTGTAGGCATCAAGAAAAGCCTTGAGGTGCTTTCGCAACTGCGCATGGGTCTCATAGAAGTAAGTGTACACCGTCTCTTCTTTGAGGGTGCGGTGCATCCGCTCAACTTGCCCGTTCGTCCAAGGATGGTATGGCTTGGTCAGCCGATGATCAATGCCGTGCGCGGCGCATAGCTTGTCAAAGGCCACCGGCACCTTGTGTTTCTTGCTGGATGTGTTCGTAAACTGAACGCCGTTGTCGGTCAGGATCGTGTGGATCTTGTAAGGCACTTTCTTGATGAGCCGGCGCAGAAAGTCGCAGGCATCGGCTCGCCGGGCGCGGGGCAGCAGTTCGGCGAAGGCGAACTTTGAGGTGCGGTCAATGGCTACAAACAGATTGAGCTTGCCTTCATCGGTTTGCAGATGGCAGAAGTCCAGGTGAAAATAGCCGATGGGATACATCTTGAAGCGCTTCTTTGTCCGCTTGCTTGCTGCTTGCGGACGCCGGTTGACGCCATGCCGTTTGAAGCAGCGATGCAGGCTGGCGCGCGTCAGGTGCGGAATGGTCTCTTGCAAGGCATACAGGCAGTCATCAAGCGGCAACTGCGTTCTCTTGCGGAAAGCGACAATCATGGCTTCTTCCTGCTCGGACAGCACGGTCGAGCGCGGACGTTTGGGGCCCATGGGCAAGTCCTTGACCGAGTCGCGCTTCTTCCATTTGGCGACGGTCTTGGGGTTGAGATTGTAGCGCCTGGCAAGAGCAGCTATGCTCTCTTGACTATCTTGTATCGCTTTGCGGGTTGCCTCTGTCGTAGTGGCGCGAGGGTGTAGAACCTGTCCCATATCGCATCCTTCTGGCTCTTTGTGATGACCCCATAATAACCTGATACGTAACAGCTAGCGGTTGTAAATGATGTAGGTATCGCGCAGTTCTTCGCGCAGTTCCAGGTAGTGCTTGTAACGGTGGCGGGCGATCTGGCCGGCCTTCACAGCTTGGCGGACGGCGCAGGCTGGCTCGTCGATGTGCGTGCAGTTGCTGAACTTGCAGTCCAGCACAAAGCGGGCAATATCCACGAAGTAGGCATCCAGCTCGTCCGGTTCAATATCCCAGGGCGCGATAGAGCGTATGCCGGGCGTATCGGCCAGGTAACCGCCTTGCATCGGCACCAGAGCGCTGTCGCGGGTGGTGTGCACGCCCTCTTGCGATACGCCGCCCACCGCTTTGACCTGGCGCCCCAAACCGGGCTGCAGGCAGTTGAGCAAGCTGGTCTTTCCCACGCCCGATGGTCCTGTGAACACCGAAATGCCATCGCTCAACAGCGAACGCAGCTCATCGATGCCATCGCCATGCAGGGCGCTGGTGCGCAGGGCGCGATAGCCCAGCCGCTCGTAACCCGCCAGGATGCTCTCCAGAGCCGGCGGACAGCCCAGGTCGATCTTGTTGAGAACGATCAACAGCGCGCCTATCGCCGACTTTTCTCCAGCCACCAGCAGGCGGTCGAGCATTTTCAGATCGGGGGCGGGCTGCGCGGCGGCGAAGACAAAGAGCGCGCGGTCGGCATTGGCGATCAGCACATGCTCGCGTTCGGCTTGTCCAGCGCCGCGTTTGCCGGTCGTGCGCAATGCCCGCGACAGCGCCGATTTGCGGGGCGCCAATTGTTCTATCGTGCCCATCAACACATCCGTGCCTTCTTCGCGGCGCAGGCTGATGGTGGCGAGGTCGCCGATGGCTGCGATATCTGAGGTCTTCGCCTCTTCTTTGAGCCGTCCGCGCAGCTGGCACATGTAGGTCTGGCTGTCGTCGGCCGCGACCCAATAAAAGCCGCTCTGCTCTTTGACGATGATCCCGCTGCGGGCTTGAGTCAAGCTGGGCGCTCCCTTGCGCATGGACTTGGGATTTAAGCACACAATACGCGCTTGGGCAAATGGTTGTACGCTAGCAAGCCCCTCCGCCAGCCCCTCCCCGTCGGGACGGAGAGGGTAGCCAAAACTTGCCTCCCCCTGACCTGTCGGGGGGACTGAGGGGGGTTGCAAGCGCGCGTTTCTGCGTTACAATCCGCGCATTGGCAGATCAACGACAAGGGGCGCGGCGTGAGCGAACAGCATGAAAACAAAGATGCCGCTGGCGATTCCGGCGTCCGCGTATGGATCAAGCCGAGCGGAGTGGTCTTCTGCGCGCTCTGCTTTGCGCTGGGCGTTCTGCTCGGTCTTGCATTGGAGCGGGGCAACCGGGACGAGACGCCCGCGCCGCTTGATGAAACCCAGTTGCGCGCCATCATCGCCAGCGTGCTGGACGAGCATGCAAGCGTGGCACAGCCAGCCGACACAGGGCCCGACCGCTTCGCCATGGTCGATGACGATCCCTATCTCGGCGCGGTGGATGCCCCGGTGGTCATCGTGGAATTCAGCGACTTCTTCTGCTCTTTCTGCAAGCGCCACTTCGACCAGACTTTTGTGCCGTTGCTGGAGAATTACGGCGAATACATCCGCTATGTCTATCGCGATTTCGCTCGCTTGACTCCCGAGTCCACGCCGGCCGCAGTCGCCGCCCAATGCGCCTTCGCCCAAGGCAAGTTCTGGGAGTTTCACAGCGCGTTCTTCGACAATCAGGGTTCGCTGGGGCGCGACTTTTATATCCAGGCGGCGGCCGACAACGGACTGGATGTGGATGCCTATACCGACTGCCTGGACAACAATACCTACTTGGACGAGGTCGAGATTGACGGGCTTGACGGGCAACTGGCGGGGGTGCAAGGCACGCCTGGCTTCTTCATCAACGGGCAGATCCTCAGCGGCGCGCAACCCTACAGCATATTCGAGCGCATGATCCAGCGCGAACTGGATAAAGCCGGCATCGACTATGCGCCTGTGAGTGGCTAAACAACGCAAACCGCGACGGCGGCGACCCGAGAAAGCAGCTGCGCAGCGCATCCGGCTGGAATTGCGCGATATGGGGCACGGCGGCAAGGCGCTGGGCTTCCATCGCAGCAAGCCAGTCTTTGTGCCCTATGCCATCCCTGGCGAAATCATCACTGCCGAAATTACCGGCGGCAGCGGCGGCGCTACATTCGCGCGCGGCTTGACATTGCAGGCGGCTTCTGCCGATCGCGTCGCGCCACGCTGCCCGCATTTTGGTCCCGGCGCTTGCTGGGGCTGTCACTGGCAGCACATCGACTATGCGGCGCAGCTGCTCTTGAAGCAGGATGTGCTGGCCGACCAGCTTTCGCGCTTGGGGCGTCTGCCCGACAAGCTGATCGACTCGGCGCTGCAGCCGGTCTTGCCCGCGGACGAAATCTGGCGCTACCAGCACAGCTTGCGGCTGACGCAGAGCCCGGCTGGCTGGGGATTGCCACGCGAGAGCCGCGGCATCGAAGCGATCGCCGATTGTCATCTGGCGCATCCCGACCTGATCACGCTGCTCGCGCAACTTGAGCTGGATTATGCGCGCGCGCGGCGAATGACCCTGCGGCGTGGCAGCGATGGGCGGCTCATGCTGATCTTGGAAGTCGATGCGGAAGTCGATCCCGAGCTGCGCACCGACCTGCCCGTGAGCGTGAATCTGCTGCTGCCCAGCCGCGAACCTGTCAACCTGATCGGCGATGCGCACAGCAATTACACGATCGGCGAGAAAGCTTTTCGCGCGACAGCCGGGTCAACCATCCGCGCCAACATCGGCGGCATCTCGCAACTAACGGCGGTGGCTGCCGCGGCGCTGCATCTGAGCGACCAGCAGCATGCGCTGGATTTGTATGCGGGCATCGGCATTTTCAGCGCGTTTATGGCGGACGAAGCGGCTTTGGTCACGACAGTCGAGAGCTATCCGCCGGCCGCCAACGACGCCGATTTCAACCTGCGCGACCACGACAACATCGACTTGATCGAAGGCGGCGTCGAAGCGGCGCTGACCGAGCTGGCCGAGGCGGGCGCTGAAGTTGACGCTGCGCTGGTCGATCCGCCGAGCGCCGGGCTGGGCGCGGATGTCATCGCATTGCTGGAGCGGCTGCCCATCAAGCGACTGGTCTATGTGAGCGGCGATCCCGCCTCGCTGGCGCGCGATACGGAACGTTTGCTGGAGCGCGGATTCCAGCTCGAGCGCATCCAGCCTATCGACCTGTCGCCGCAGACCTATTACATCGACTGCGTAACGGCATTCGCGCGTTAGCCCAACAGTTCCGCCAGCGCCGACAGCAAATGCTCGATGTCGTCGGCAGTGTTGTATGCCGCCACCGACAGCCGCAAGCCGCAACGCCCCATGAACGCGCCGACCGGAATTTCGATGCGGTACTCAGCATAGAGACGGGTTTTCAGCTGCGCGGCATCGCAATCCGGCAGCGGAATCGTCACCATCTGCGCGAACTGGCCTTGCGAATAGCTTTCCAGGTCATAGCGCTGGCAGATGCGGTCTTGCGCCTGCGCCGCCAGATCATGACAGTCCGCCACTACCGTACGCCAATCGTGCGCGCGTGTAAAGTCGATGGCGGCGGGCACGGTCAGCCAGGCGGCGATATCGCGCGTGCCGCCCCACTCGTTGCGCTCGACAAAATCGCTGCCAGCGCGCCAGCCATGCGAGATGACCAGCGGCTCGAGCCAGGCATGATGCTCGCGGCGCGCATGCAAGAAGCCCGCTCCTTTGGGCGCGCACAGCCACTTGTGAAAGTTGCCCGCATAGATGTCCGCGCCGATTTTCTCCAGGTCGAGCGGCAGCTGTCCCGGCGCATGCGCCCCGTCGATGATGGTCAGGATGCCCTGCCCCCGGGCGCGCTGGCAAATCTGCGCGATCGGGAAGATCAAAGCCGATGGCGAAGTGATGTGGCTGATGACGATGGCTCTGGTGCGCGGCGTGACCTGCGCGAAGAGTCCGTCTGTGAAGTCGCTGTCCGTTGTGTAGGGCAGCGCAACCTCATGCGTGATGATTTTCGCGCCGGTCTGGGCGGCTTTGAAAGCCAGCAGGCGGTTGATCGCGCCGTATTCGTGGCTGGTGGCGAGGATTTCGTCGCCGGCTTGCAAGGGCAGCGAGCGCACAGCGATATTCATGCCCGATGTGGCGTTGGTGACGAAGACGATATCGCTGGCAGACACATTGAGATAGGCGGCGATCTGCTCGCGGGCAGCTGCCATAGTCGCCTCTCGCTCCCGCAGCAAAAAGGCGACGGGCTGTCTTTCCAGCTGCAGCTGCCAGTCCTGGTATTGCGCGAAGACCACCCGTGGACAGGCCCCAAACGAGCCGTGATTGAGAAAGGTGATGTCATCGCGGATCAAAAAATCGGCGCGGCTTAGCATTTTTGGCAAGTTCCTTTCACGATTGTGTTCCCAATTCTAACGCGCTGCGGGGGCGAGGATTGTCTCACCGCTACAAAACCGCCTCTGCGGCAATATCATCCCTCCATCCCGATCGACGTCAAGCGCGCGATGCGATCCAACCCCGCATAGTCGCGCAGAATATCCGCCTCGGCGCCGCACCGTTCCCGCACCAGCTTTTTGACCGCCTCGCCCTGCCCCGCGCCGATCTCCAGCAGCACCTGCGCGCCGGGCTTGCAAACTGACGCCGTCTGTTCCAGCAAGGCGCGGATGGGGTCCAAGCCGTCCGGTCCGCCGTCCAGCGCCAGGCGAGGCTCATAGGCGCACACGGCCAGCCGCGGCAATTCGTCGCTGGCGATGTAAGGCAGGTTCGCCATCAGCAGATCGACTTGTATCCCACGCTCGATCAAGGGCTGCGCGAGATCGCCATGCAGGAAGCGCATCCAAACGCGATTTCTCCGCGCGTTGTCCTGGGCCACTGCCAGCGCCGCCGCGCAGATATCTGTGGCATAGACCGCGCTCTGTGGACGCTTGCGTTTGTAGGCGATGGCCAGCGCGCCACTGCCCGTGCCGATATCAGCAACTACGCTATTGGGCGTGTGAGCAGTCAGTCGCAGCGCTTCTTCCAGCAGGAGTTCGCTTTCTGGGCGCGGGATCAACACATCGGGATTTACGCGCAGCTCAATATCGTAGAAGCCTTTGATGCCCAGGATATAGGCAACCGGTTCGCCAGCGGCTCGGCGCATCAGCCAATCCTGGTATTCGCATCGCTGTGCGGGGGTCAGCCTGCGCTCGGGATGCGCGAATAGAAAAGCGCGGTCGATATCCAGCGCGCGCATCAGCAGAATCTGCGCATCGAGGTCGGGGCTGTCGCTGTTGACAAGTCGCTGCCTCGCCAGCTGCAGCGCCTCGCGGATGGTCATTCGCCGCTGCCCGCCGCCAATTGCTGGGCTTGTTCCTGGGTGGCCAGCTGGTCAATAAAGGCATCGAGCGAGCCGTCCATCACCGCCGGCAGGTTGTAACTGCTGAAGCCGATGCGGTGGTCGGTGACGCGCCCCTGCGGATAATTGTAGGTGCGGATTTTCTCGCTGCGGTCGCCACTGCCGACTTGTCCGCGGCGTTCGGCTTCTCGCTCGCTGCGTTGGCGTTCGACTTCGGCATCGTACAAGCGGGCGATGAGGACCTGCTTGGCGCGCAGCTTGTTTTGCAGCTGACTGCGTTCGTCTTGCATCTCCACCACCACGCCGGTCGGTTTGTGGATCAAGCGCACCGCCGAGTCGGTGGTATTGACCGATTGTCCGCCTGCGCCGCGCGCGCGAAAGACCTGCGTCTCGACTTCGCTCATATCGAGCTGCACATCGACTTCGTCCATCTCGGCCAGCACGGCGACTGTGGCGGTGCTGGTGTGGATGCGCCCCTGGCTTTCGGTGGCGGGGACGCGCTGCACGCGGTGCACGCCGCTTTCGTATTTGAGGCGGCTGAAGGCGCCATCGCCCTTGATCTGGAAAGTGATATTTTTGAAGACGCTGTTGCCCTGCTCGTTGACATCCAGCAACTCGACTCGCCAACGTTTGCTTTCGGCATAGCGCGTATACAGGCGCAGCAGGTCGCCAGCGAATATGCCCGCTTCGTCTCCGCCGGCACCGGCGCGGATCTCGACGATGACATCCCGGCTGTCGCGCGGATCTTTGGGCAGCAGCAGCAATCGCAGCCGCTCCAGCAACTCGGCAGCGCTGGCTTCCAGCGAGTCGATTTCGTCTTGCGCCAGCTCGCGCATTTCGGCATCGTCAGCCAATTGCAGCACTTCCCGCGCGCCTGCCAGTTCATTGCTCTGGCGTTTGTAGAGGCGATAGGCATCGACGACCGCTTGCAAGCTGGCTCGTTCTTTTGCCAGCTCGGCAACTCGCTCATAGTCGCTGGCGATGGCGGGTTCGCCCATCAGCGCTTCCAGCTCCAGGTAACGGGATTCGACTTCGGCAAGTTTGTCGAGCATGGCTGTTGTTTTCGTCCAGGTGGCGCGGAGCAGCGGTCGGCGTTATTATAACGGGCTATATTGAGCCGCAAAGGGACGGCTGTATGAGCGTGGAAAATGGACGCAATCCGGGCATGCCGCTGGATATGGGCTGGGTGCGCGCCACGACAGTCAACCGCAGCGCCACCCAACGGCGTGTCAGCAGCCTGGTTGCGCGCCGCAGCGTGAAAAAAGCCTGGCAGGCGGCCTGGCTGCTGCGCGCTGTCACCCTGATTGATTTGACCACGCTGGCTGGCGATGACACGCCGGGCAAGGTGCGGCGACTTTGCGCCAAAGCCCGTCAGCCCCTGCGCCAGGATCTGGTCGACGCGCTGGAGGCGCAATCGCTGAATATCGCGGTGGGCGCGGTATGCGTCTATCATGCGCGGGTCAAAGAGGCGATCGGCGCGCTGCGCGGCAGTGGCATCCCGGTGGCGGCAGTTTCGACCGGATTCCCGGCCGGGCAGAGCGCTTATGCCCAGCGCATCGAAGAGATTCATCAGTCGGTCGAGGCGGGCGCGGACGAAATCGACATCGTTATCTCGCGCGAACATGCCCTGCGCGGCGACTGGCAGCGCCTCTATGACGAAGTGCGCGAAATGCGGGCTGCCTGCGGCGATGCGCACATGAAAGCTATCCTGGCGACCGGCGAGCTGGGTCCCCTGTGGACGGTCGCGCGCGCCAGCAAGGTCTGCATGATGGCCGGGGCGGATTTCATCAAGACCAGCACGGGCAAAGAGCCGGTCAACGCCACGCTCGAAGTCGGCTTGACGATGACGCGCGAGATCCGCGCCTACGCAGAGATGACCGGTTGCCAGGTCGGTTTCAAGCCAGCCGGCGGCATCCGCAGCGCCAAAGACGCCTTGAACTGGATGATCTTGATGAAAGAAGAGTTGGGCGATGACTGGTTGGACAAGCGTCTTTTCCGCTTCGGCGCATCGGGCTTGCTGACGGATATCGAACGCCAGCTTTCACACCATGCCAGCGGGCGCTATGCCGCGCGCCATCACATGCCGATGGCCTAGCCATTCCTCACTGCGCAATTGTCAGTCCCCGTTTATACTTGTTGAATATCGCTTACGCTGGCTGTCGCGCAACCGCAGATGTTGATCCTCAAAGAAGCGCTGCAATCATCCATATTGAAGCAGGCGAAGGTCGTGGCTGGCGCTGCGGGCCTGGAGCGCCCCATCCGCTGGGTGCATATTGTCAATGTGCCCAACATGGCCGACTGGCTGCATGGCGGCGAGTTGGTGCTGACGACCGTGCTGAACATGCCCGATGGCGCAGATGCCCAGTGCGAATTCCTGCGTCAGCTGGCGGCAAAAGGCATCGTGGCTGTCGTCATCACCACCGGCTTGATGGTTGACGAAATCCCCGAACACCTGCTTGCGTTGGGTGAAGAACTGGGCTTGCCGCTGATCGAGCTGCCCTACCAGACGCGCTTCGTAGACATCGCCAAGATCATCAACGAGCGCATCGCCCAAGCCAATCTGGATACCATCAGCCGCGCGCTTTCGATCCAGCAGCAGCTTTCGCGCCTGGTATTGGAGGGCGGCGGCTTTGTCGAGCTGGCGGATATGCTGGCGGGGCAGGTTGGGCATTCCATCAGCATAGAAAACGAGCGCTTCGAGGCGATCGCCAGCAAGAATATCGCCGCGGTGGATTCGGCGCGCCGCTACACGATCGAGCATGGGCGCACCAATCCGCGGCTGATTGACGCGCTGGAAGGCGAATACCTGCCGCGCATCCGCGACACGCTGCGCCCTGCGCAACTGCCGGTCATGCCCGCGCTGGGCCTGGAGATGGAGCGGCTGCTGGCGCCCATCGTCGTGCACAACGAGATTTATGGCTATATGTGGATCATCGCCGATGTGCAGGCGCTGACGCCAATCGACATGATGGCGATCGAGATCGGCGCGACGGTGGCGGCGCTGCTGATGCTGTATCAAGAGTCGCTGGCGGCGGCCGAGGCATCGCTGAAGGGCAGCTTCGTGGCGCAGTTGATCGAGGCCAAGGGCGAGCCGCAAAGCATCTTGAGCGATCAAGCGCTGCGCTATGGGGTGGATCTGCGCTTGCCCTGGCGCATGCTGCTGGTCAGTCTGGGGGCGGCGCTGGCCCCGGCTGTCACCCGCGCCTACCGCGTCATCAACCGTGTTCTGGCACAGCGAGGAGCAGGAGCGGTGGCGGCGCAATTTGCCGGGCAAGTGGTCATTTTGGCGCAGGACAATGCCAAGTGCCAATCGCTGGCGGCGGCGCTGCTGGAGCGGTTGGAAGAGGGCGCGCGCATGGCTGTCAGCGGCGTCTGCGAAGGGGCGGCGGCGGTCGGGCCTGCGCACCAGCAATGCGTCGATACGCTGATCATCGGCGGGCGCATCCAGCCTGCGCAGCGACTTCATCTCTTCGACGCGCTCGGCTATATCCACACCTTGTATCAGGCGGGCGCGGACAGCTTGTCGCGCAATGCCCAGGTGCCGCTGCTGCGCCGATTGCAAGCCGAACAGCAAGCCGATCTCTTCAATACGCTGGAGGTGTATCTGGATGCTGGCGGCAACAGCGTCCAGACCGCACAGGCGCTTTGCATCCATCGCAGCACATTGAATTATCGGCTGGCGAGGATTCGTGAAGTCTGCGCGGTGGATTTGTCTGCGCCGGGCACGCGCCTCGACCTGCAAGTCGCGCTCAAGCTGATGCGATTATTTGACAAGGCGGATTGACGGGGCAAGTTCGCGTCAGGCTTGCCGCACCGTGTCCACAGACGCAGAGCCCAGCGCCACAGCCACGGCGACAGCGTGCGTTTGCGTATGGCTGAGGCTGATATCCCAAGCCGCCAGCTGCAATTTGTCCGCCAGTTGCGATGCCGCTCCATGCAAGACCAGACTGGGTCGACGGCGCGGATTGTCAGTGCGGATTTCGATCTCGCGCCAAGCCACATCGCCGATGCCGCTGCCCAGCGCTTTTGCCACCGCTTCCTTGCCAGCGAAGCGCGCAGCCAGGCGATGGGCTTTGTCGGCGCAGTCTTGCCGTTCGCCAGCGGTGAAGAACCGGTTTAGAAAGCGCTCGCCGCCGCGTTCGATCCCGGCAGCGATGCGCGCGCATTCGATCATATCCACGCCACAGCGAATCATCGGCAGATGCCCGCCTCGCTGCTGGCGCGATGACGACACCACTGCGATAATGGCAATCGGCGCGCATAATGGGCTGAGGAATTATGATATTTCATTGCAGGCTCATGATGATGCTGTGTCTGTGCGCCTCGGCGCTGGCTGGCTGCGAGCGTGCGGAGGAGTCTACCCCGACGCCCACGCCCATTCAACACCAGCAGATAACCTACCTCGCCAACCGACTGCACCCCGGCTTCGAATTAGCGCTCCCGCTGGATTGGCGCTACCGGGTAACCGAAAGCGGTCTCATCCTGGCGAACGACCCGCGCGCGCTGGAAGCGACCATCAACAGCGGCACCATGCCCGCCGGCACCCTGGCGGCTGATCTGTCGCTGCTGACTCCAGCCGAAATAAGCGCGATCGGCGCGCGCAACGCCGCCGGCATCCTGAGGGCTTTCGTGGGCAGATCGTCAGATGTCACTGGCGAATCGCAATACCGCGATGTCGCAATGCTGGAAATCGATGGGCGGGATTCGGCGCAGCTCTCGGCAAGAATCGCTGTCAATGATACACTTCTGCTGGCGGTGGCGCTGGATGACCACTATCTGCTGGCGGTGATCGTCGCGTCAACGGGAACAATCCAGGCGCTGGCGGAAGATTTGAGCGAGATTTTTGCTTCTGCGCAGTTGCTGCAAGCGCAATAGAGCTGCCTGAAAAACAGAGGAGACCATGGCAAGTTTTCGCTTTCGCTTGCGTCAGCGCTATTGGGCATTGGCAGCGCCGAGCCAAATCCGCCGCTATTTACGGTCAACAGCGGAGCCGCGGCTGCAGATCGGCAGCGGACCCAATCCCTTGCCCGGCTGGCTGAATACCACATTGACGCCCTTCCAGCCCGGCACGATCTTCCTGGATGCCAGCCGGCTTTTCCCGATCCCCGATGCCAGTTTTGCGCTCATCTTCGGCGAGCATATCATTGAGCACCTGGAATTTCACGAAGCCGCGCTGATGCTGGACGAATGCTTTCGAGCGCTCCAGCCTGGCGGTCGATTGCGATTGGCCACGCCCGACCTGGCGCAGATCATCGCGCTCTATACACACCCGGAAGCTGAGCCACAGAAAGCCTATATCCGCTGGATCATGGATACTTTCCGTCCACAGATCGGCGAATACAACCCAGCCCATGCCATCAACCAGTCTTTTCATGGCTGGCGACACAAGTTCATCTACGACGCCCCGACCTTGCTCCAAGCGCTTGAAAATGCGGGTTTCACCGATATTCAGCGCCACGAGCCGGGCGAAAGCGGCGATGAACGCCTGCGCGGCATCGAACAGCACGGCGACCTCGTGGGCAACGATGCCGCCATGCGCTATGAAACGATGGTCTACGAAGCGCGCAAGCCCTGAGCCAACCAGCAGAATTCGCAATGCCATTTGCGGGCATTTTCCGCTATGATAACCGCCTTGATGCGACAGCAGTGAGCCGAGTGGTGCGCGCCTATGCCTGTTTATACCTATCGCCGCGAGGACGGCACGACATTTGATATCCGCCAGCGCTTTGGCGACAGCCCGCTGCAGGCTTGCCCAAACACCGGGCAGGCCGTCCAGCGCGTGATCCAGCCAGCCGGCATCATCTTCAAGGGCAGCGGCTTTTATGTCAACGACAACAACAAAGCCAAGAATCCCGCCAAACCGGCCGCCAATGGCAATGGCAACTCCGCCGATAAAGACGAAAAAACCGCCGCAAAAGCCGAAAGCAAAAACGAGGGCAAATCGCCCAGCAAAGACAAAGCGCCCGCAGCCGCAAAATAAGGGCTGAACCGGACGATGGGATGACCCCTATGCGACTCTATTTTGTGCGACATGGCATCGCCGAAGATCTGGCTGGCAGCGACTTCGCGCGAGAGTTGACGGCGCGCGGTCGACGGCGCGTCAAAACATCCGCCGCGGTCATGCAAGCGCTCGGCCTGCGCCCACAGCGCATCTACAGCAGTCCTCGTCTGCGCTCGCGGCAAACCGCCGACATCATCGCGGGGGCGCTGGGCAGGGAAGTGGAGCTGGCCGAGTCGGTCAATTTCGGCTTCGATCTGGCCGATGCGCGCCGCCTGAGCGCCGATTGCGGACCCGACGCCGAGATCATGTTTGTCGGGCACAATCCCGATATGAGCGCCATCGTCAGCGAATTGACGGGCGTATCAATATCCATGAAGAAAGGCGGCCTGGCGCGCGTGGATGCTTATGCTGCCGAAGCGGACGCTGGCGAGCTGGTCTGGCTGATCGCGCCCAGGGTATTTGATGCGCTGGCAGAAAACAAAAGGACTGGCATTCCGCCTGCTCCGACGCAGAAATTGCCCGATGCAGATGCGGGCTTGCACGAGTTGATCCGCCACCGCTGGAGCCCGGTCGGTTTTGACCGCGAGCGCCCAATCAAGCGCAGGACGCTGCTGGACATATTGGAAGCGGCGCGTTGGGCGGCATCGTCCAGCAACTTGCAGCCCTGGCGTTTCATCGTGGCGCGTCGCGAAGACGAGAGCGAATTCGCCAGGCTGCTGTCGGTGCTGCGAGAAGGCAACATCGGCTGGGCACAGCATGCCGCCGTGCTGATGGTCGCCTGTTCTCGCAAGTTCCGCAAAGAGAATGTGCCCAACCGACACGCTGGGCACGATCTGGGCCTGGCTGTGGGGCAAATGGTCTTGCAGGCGCTTTCGCAAGGCATCCATGTCCACCAAATGGGCGGCTTCTTCCCCGACAAAGCGCGCGCGGTCTATGATATTCCCGAAGACTTCGAACCCTACACCTGCATCGCCTTTGGTTATCGCGGCGTCGAGCCTGGGCATCTCGCCGAAGCGCAGCGTGGACGCGATGCTTCGCCCCGAGAACGCCAGCCCCTCGGCGAGATGGTCTTCAGCGGCGGCTGGGCGCAGGCGGCGGACTTCATCGGCTAGCGGGCGACGGCAACCATCATGGCACATTATTTGGTCACGGGCGGCGCGGGTTTTCTGGGCATCAATCTGTGCCGTCATCTGCTGAGGCGCGGGCACGAAGTTGTTTCGCTGGATATCAGCGACTTTGCTTACCCCGAACGCGACCAGATCCGCGAAGTGCGCGGCGACATCCGCGATCGCGACGCTGTCGAGCAAGCCATGCCAGGCGCAGACATCGTCGTGCATTGCGCGGCCGCCCTGCCCTTGTACACGCGGGACGAGATCATGAGCACCGATGTAAATGGCACGCGCGCGGTCATCGAATCGGCGCGGCAGCACGGCGTAGAGCGCTTCATTCACATATCGTCCACAGCCGTCTATGGCATCCCCGATCATCATCCTTTGCATGAAGACGACCCGCGCATCGGCGTCGGCGCTTATGGCGAGGCGAAAATCCTGGCGGAAGATATCTGCTTCGCCGAGCGCGAGCAGGGCTTGGTCGTGCCGGTTATCCGCCCCAAGTCCTTCGTCGGACCCGAGCGGCTGGGCGTGTTCGCGCTGCTGTATGACTGGGCGAAAGACGGGCGCGGCTTCCCCATGCTGGGCGACGGGCGCAACCGCTATCAGCTGCTGGATGTCGATGATCTGTGCGAGGCTATCAGCCTGTGCGCCGAACTGCCAGCCGAGCGCGTCAACGATACCTTCAATATCGGCGCAAAAGACTTCGCCACGATGGGCGAAGATTATCAGGCTGTGCTGGACTATGCCGGCTTTGGCAAGCGCATAACGCCTTTGCCGGCCGCTCCCGCGATTTGGCTGCTGCGCGCGCTGGAAATGATGAAGCTGTCGCCGCTGTACAAGTGGGTCTATGAAACAGCCGCCAAAGACTCCTTTGTCTCGATTGAGCGGGCCGAGGCGCAGTTGGGCTTTGCGCCGCAATACAGCAACCAGGACGCGCTGCTGCGCAACTTCCAGTGGTATCTGGACAATCTGGCGGCTTTTGAAAACAGCTCGGGCATTTCGCATCGCGCGCCTTGGCGGCAAGGCATTTTGAGCCTCGCCAAGCTGTTTTTCTAGCTGGTTGTCGCGGGCAAGGCGGATTCATTGCGCCCGCAGTGATAAAGAAAGCGACATGGACGATATCAAGCGCGGCGGCATCGCTGTCATCGATTATGGCTCGCAGACGACGCAGCTGATTGCGCGGCGCATCCGCGAGCTGGGCGTCTACACGCAGGTCTTCGCGCATGATGCAGCGCCAGCGCATATCGACCAGCATCAGCCAGCCGGTTACATCTTGTCCGGCGGACCCAGCAGCGTCTATGCGCCCGGCGCGCCGACCTTGCCGCCTTTCTTGCTGGAGCGCGCCAAGCCCATCCTGGGCATTTGCTATGGCATGCAGCTGCTGACGGCGGCTTTGGGCGGGACGGTGGCGGCTTCAGCCAGCCGGGAATATGGACCCGCGCAAATCCAGCAGCAGGGCGAGAGCCGTCTCTTCACCGACCTGGCAGGACCCCAGCAAATCTGGATGTCGCATGGCGATCGCATAGAAGAGCTGCCGGCCGGTTTCCAGACTCTGGCGAATACGACCAACTCTCCTTATGCCGCGATCGGCGATGTTGTGCGCCACCGCTATGGATTGCAATTCCATCCCGAAGTGGGACATACGCCACAAGGCAGCCGGATGCTGGGCAATTTCGTTTTTGAAATCTGCGGCTGCCAAGCCAAATGGAGCGCGGCCGCCTTCATTGACGATGCTGTCGCGCGCATACAGACACAAGTCGGCGCTGAGCGCGTGCTGCTGGCTTTGAGCGGCGGAGTCGACTCGGCTGTTGCTGGCGCCTTGATCCAGCGGGCGATCGGCGAGCGGCTGGTCTGCGTTTTTGTCGACAATGGAATGCTGCGGCAAGACGAAGCGGCGCAGGTCCTGCGCGTCTTCCGTGAAGAACGCGGTATGCGGCTGATCGCGGTGAATGCAGCCGAAGAGTTCTTGCAGGCTTTGTCTGGCATCAGCGAGCCGGAAGCCAAGCGCAAAATCATCGGCGCGCAATTCATCGAGACTTTCTCGCGGGAAGCGCGAAAGCTGCGCGATCTGCGATTTCTGGGGCAAGGCACGATCTATCCCGATGTCATCGAAAGCGCGGCGGCGGGAAAATCTGCCCGGACGATCAAATCGCATCACAATGTCGGCGGCTTGCCAGACGACCTCAACTTTGAATTGGTCGAACCCCTGCGCGATTGTTTCAAAGACGAAGTGCGCAAGGTCGGCGGGGCGCTGGGCTTGCCCGATTCCGTCGTCTGGCGGCAGCCTTTCCCCGGTCCGGGTTTGGCGATTCGCTGTTTGGGAGAGATCAGCCGGGGGCGCCTGGAGAAACTGCGCCGCGCCGATGCCATCTTCACGGGCGAGCTGGCACAGGCGGGTTTGCTGCGCGCGGAGACGGCGCAATGCTTCGCGGTTTTGCTGCCAGTCAAAAGCGTCGGCGTGATGGGCGACAAACGCAGCTATGAAGAGACGCTGGCGCTGCGGGCGGTGACGACAGACGACTTCATGACCGCCGATTGGGCGCGCCTGCCCTATGACTTGCTGGCGAAAATCAGCGCGCGCATCGTCAACGAGGTGGCGGGCATCAATCGCGTCGTTTACGATATCACCAGCAAGCCGCCCGGTACGATAGAATGGGAATAGACGAGCCAAGGAGGACGCTATGCCAGCCGCTTATATCTTGATCGACCTGAATATGTCGGTGGACTTCGCCGATTCGCTGCGGGAACTGCGCGCCATTGATGGCGTAAAACACGCCGATCTGGTGGTGGGTCCAGACGACTGCATCGCCTATGTCGAAGCCGCTGACAGCACGCAGATGATGAATACCATCCGCGCCATCCGCAATGCAGCGGGCGTCAGCAAGACCGACACGCGCTCCATCGCCGAGGTGTAGTGCGGCGAGCGCTGTTTGTCTGCGCGCTGTTGCTGCTGGCGGGTTGTGGCGCGCTGCTGCCAGCCCGTCCGCCAGCCCAGCTTGCCCATACGCCCGGCGCGCCCATCATCGTCAGCGAGGGCAGCATTGACGCCGGCGTGTTCCGCGTCGACTATCCGCCTGCCTGGCGCGTCGTCAAGCTAAACGAAGCGGGTGGCGGCTTGCATCTGTCTTTCATCGCGCCCGATGGCAGCAGCATCACCCTGGCGCAGGTGGCTGGCGACACAGCCGGCGAACAAATCCTGCGGCTGGACAATGGCTGGGGCGTGAAAGTCACCATTGAGTCTGCCGACACGCCCCCGCCCCGCTTTTCCCGTCAGGCGCAGGCGCTGGTCGATTCGATCCGCTCTTAAGCGCCGTCCGCCGATTCGCTGGAATCTTTGCGCAGCTCGTTGAGCAGGCGCGCGATATCCACCAGCAGGTCATCCAGGCGGCTGTCGGTGCGCTGACTGACCTCGTCCAGGCGCTCAATGAGCTGGGCGGTTTCGCCAGGCGGGAAGCTGCGAAATGCCAGCCAATACACCAGCGCAACCAGCGCCAGCGTCAAGACTTGAAAGACTTGCTCAAATTCCATGCCTGCCTCCCTGCTGCTAGATTTCTTTCGCCCAGAATTGCGGATGCAAGTTTGTGATTTCCATGCTGACTGTATTGGCGTGTAGGGTTTTCCAGCGCATCCTGAAGGTGTGCGCGCCGGCATCCAGGTCGGTCACCAGCATGACCAGGCAAAGCGGCAAAGAGCCATTGGTGGGGACCTGCACTTGCGCGACGCCGTTGTCGGCGAAAAAGAGGACGCCATCAACGGCGAGATTTAACAAGACAGGCTTGTGGTGCGACACAGCTTTCACCGAGCCGGTGAAGCCGACCAGCACATCGCCGCCATGCGTCGTCAGCGAGATCGACAATTTCTCGCTGTCAATATCGACAAAGATGTCCGAACTGGTGGAGAGCGCGGTCGTGCCGGCAATGATTTTGCTGACGCTGTTGTCCAGGCGGTCTTTCAGATGGTCCTGGTTGTCGCGGACATAGGTATTCAGGTCGGACGAAGTCAGCGGTTCGCTCGACCAGGTCTTTGGGCTAGTCCAAGCCACGGCGCATCCTTTCTGGTGGGAGGGCAGTGGCTATAGACTAGACCATGTGTGCTATTACGGAGGCGACTGGATGTTCGCGGCGCTCAGGCATCCCAGCCCAGCGACTCGATATAGAAGTGAAACCAACAAAGCGCCGCGCATTTCGACACAGAGAACATAGATAACACAGAGGGCACAGAGGGCACAGAGATATAATTCACTCGGTTTACTCATTCAATTCGGTGTACTCGGCGGTTCATTTTTTCTTTCATTGCCGTTTTGGTTTTACTTATGCGCTGCGTTCGTTGATCTGTCCATTGACCACATGGTAGACGGCCGCGCGCGCCAGGAAGGCATCGTCAAAATTATCCAGATCGGCGCTGGTCAGCAAAGTCTGGGCGCTGCCGTCCAGCCGGTCCAGCAAAAACCGCCGCCGCCGCGCATCCAGCTCGGCAGCCACCTCGTCCAGCAGGAAAAGCGGGTATTCGTCAAGCTGGTCGCGCATCCAGCTCAGCTCGGCAAATCGCAGCGCCATGACAGCTGTGCGCGCCTGACCGCGACTGCCGAAATCGCCACAATCGCGCTCATTGATCAGCAGGCGCAGTTCGTCCCGGTGCGGTCCCGCGACTGTCATGCCTCGCGCGATTGCCTCACGCCGCCGTTCCAGCAGCTGCGCGCAGAATTGTGGCTGGATCTGTTCTGCTGTCAGCTGACGGTCGAGGTCCAAGCCTGGCAGACTGAATGTGCGCTGGCGGCCATCGCTATCGGCAGTCGGCAGCAGGCTGGGCAAATAGCGCAGGCTGAGCATTTCGCGTCCGCCGCTCAGCGCATGGTGGTTGTTTCGCGCCAGAATCTCCAGTTCGCGCAAGAATTGCTGCCGCCCGGCGATGATGACCGCGCCGTGACAAGCCAGCTGCTCGTCCCAATACGCCAGTTCATCCGCGCCAGCTCGTCCGTCGGCGATGCGCTTTAGCAGGGCGTTGCGCTGGGGCAACACCTTCTCATATTCATGCAGCGCCAGCCGATAATCGCGGTTGATTTGGCGCAAGGCGGTATCCATGAAACGGCGGCGGTCGCTGGGCGCGCCTTCAATCAGCGACAGGTCTTGTGGCAAGAAGAGCACCACATTGAGCAGGCCGACCACATCCATCACACGCTTTTCGACATGATTGAGCTTGACCGACTTTTTGAAGCGCGGCGAACCGCTGGTCATGTCCAGCATCAGCGTGATATCGAGCTGCTGATAGGCGCTGCCGCCCAGCTGGGCAGACATTCGGGCGAAAGGGATAGGCTCGCCTTCCGTGCGCCAATGGATCAGTTGGCGGTCGCTGGTCGTATACGGCGAGGTCGATGTCGCCAGGTAGGTGATGGCTTCCAGGATGCTGGTTTTGCCCTGGGCATTTTCGCCATAGAGCAAGACAGGTCCGCTGGCGGGCAGGCTCAACTCGAGGCGGGCATAATTGCGGAAGTTGGTCAGCGACAGATGCTCAATGCGCATGCGGCTATTGTAGTGCAGCGGCTGCCCCGCCCCAAACCCCAAGCGCTGTCAAGTGGTCACAGCCGAGACAAGGGCGAAGCGGCGACTCGTCCCGCTGCCAGGCATCTTCAACTGCCCGCCCAGACTGGCAGGTAGGCATCTGCCATGATCTTGCGGCTCCGGGCGCGTTCAAGATCGTGCACCCAGACCTCGGGCAGCGCGCCACGAACGCTCTCGCCAGCCGCATCCAGCAGAGGGAATCGCTGCAATACCAGGGCATCGCCAGCCGCGTGCCAGCGCATGTAGGAACTGTTGTAGCGCTCATCATAAACCAGCGGAGTCAGCGCATCGAGCTCGTCCCCCAGGCTGCGCAGATAGATCTGGTGGCCGGGCGTCCAGCGCGCATCGGTGTAACGCCGCGCCAGGGCGACCTGCGCGCCATCGGGATGCCATTGCGCAGCCGCGTCATCGCCAGCCCCTTGCGGATCGGTGAAATTGGCGAATTCTTTCTGGCGCAAGTCCGCGATGCGCAGGTGCGTGAAAAATTGATTGCCGCGCCGGATCAGCTCCGGGTAGACAATGCGTCCGCCATCAGGAGACAGCGCGCCCATCGTGCCTTGCGTCGTCGGCAGAAAGCGCAGCTGCACGCCATCATCGCCGCTGGGCGCGAATTCATAGACCAGGATGCCTGGCTGGGTCGAATCGGCGCTGTAGAAGGCGATTGTATTGCTGTCCGCCGACCAGACCGCGCTGTGCCCCACCACCTGCGTATCGGCGATCAGCGGCGCAGTGTCATAGTCGGGACTGGTCATATCCACCAGCCAGATGCGCGACAAGCCGAAGCGATCGCCCAGCGACTCGGCGCGTTGATAGGCCAGCAGCTCGCCATTGGGGCTGAATACCGGCGAAGTGCAATAGGCCCCCAGCGTCACACAATCGACCAGATCCCGCGAATTGCCGGCGGGGATATCCAGCAGGCGCAGGGTTACCGTGCCGCTGCCAACGCGTTCCGCATAAGCCAGCCAGCGCCCATCGGGGCTGATAGCGAAATCGTAGATGCCATGCGCGCTGTCAGTCAGCTGCTGGTGGGCAAGCGGATCATTGATATCGGCGATCCAGACATTTTGCTGCGCCGCAGAGGCTGGATGCAGATAAGCGACGCGCCGCGGCTGACGAGACGGATCCGTGATGAAAGCGGCGATGGCGACGCCGACCAGGCAAAGCGCGCAGATGATGAAAACGGCGAAATCGAGACGGTCGGGCTTCATGTAACTCCCTGCATTAGGGATACAGATAGGGCTGTTCGGGTTCATCGACCCGTTCCAGCGACTCGACCGCGATGACTGGCAGCAGTTCGCCGGCGAAGTTGGCGGCATGCAAGCTGCCCTGCAGGCGCACCCAGCTGCCGACCGTCACCTCGTCAATGGAATCGGCGCGGGCTGGCATGCCAATCGGGAAGGCATCAGCCACGCAGCAGCTCATGGCAAAACGAGAGAGCATGAATTCATCGGCGGCATGCACTGGCTCTCGGTAGACAAAGCCGATCACATCCACGGGCAGGTCATTGAACTCGGCGGGCGCGGCGCGGCTAAACTCTCGCAGCCAGTCCAGGATATTGCGGTCAAGCGGACTGCGGGCGAATGTCGCGGCATTGCCAACGCCGACCGGGCGCAGGCTGATCCCGCCATTGATGGCTTCTATACCCAAAGAACGTGAAGGAATCAGCACAGCCAGCGCGAGCGGAAATGCGGCGATCAGCAAGATGTCCCAGCCGATGCGATAGTGCTGATGGGCATGAAAAGACGGCTTGATGCGCCCCCACAGGCTCACCAGCGCCAGCGTAAAGAATATGCCCGCGCCGACATAAGCCAGCCAGCCAAAGCGCTGATTGATGTAATTGCTCAGGTTGCCGCTGATGATAAGCTGCGTCAGGTAAACGCCCATGCCCAGCAGGATCAGCGTCTTCGCCCAAGTGATGTGGTCGTCGCGAGCGCTCACAAGCCGCCTCCTCAATATCCCAGCGCCAGGTTGATGAGCACGCCCGCCAGCAGATTCATCACGAAGGGCAGCAAGATCAGATAGAGCACGATGCGCCGGCGGAAGACGCCCGTGAACATCAGCGTGCTCTTGATATCGACCATGGGTCCAAAGCTTAGGAAGCTGATGATTGCGCCTGTGGTGAAGGTGTTGACGAAAGCCAGCGCCAGGAAGCTGTCGACTGTCGAGCAGACGCTCAATATGTAAGCCAGCAGCTGCATGAAGAGCACGGAAAGCACGCTGCCCGTGCCCAGCGCCAGCAGGTTCTCTTGCGGCACCAAGGTCTGCATCAGCGCAGCCAGCGCAGAACCCAGGATCAAAAAGCGTCCCATTTCAAAAAATTCATCGCTGGCGACCCCCAACGCATGCAGCAATTTGTCGCGCAGGGAGAGCGCCTCATGCTTGTGCCCGGCGTGGTCATGCTCATGATGGTGATGGTGTTGATCGTGCTCATGATCGTCGTGGCTGCGTTTGGCGTGCCCGTCTGCCAGCGCGATCGGCTTCAGCACCGAGCCGGACTTGGCAAACATGCCGATGATCAGCGCGACCGTGACCGCGACCACGATGGTGATGATGAAGCGCCCGATGAAGACCGGACCAAATCCAAACGCGATGTATGTGCTGGCGAAGACAATGGGGTTCATAAAAGGCGCCGCCAGCAGAAAAGCCACCCCCATGGACACGGGCATCCCTTTGCTGAAGAGTCGGCGCGTCACGGGCACGACCCCGCATTCACAGACCGGGAACGCCAAACCCAGGAAAGCCCCGCCCAGCGCCGCCCCCAGCCGATTGCGCGGCATCAGACGCACGATATCGTCCGATTTGACGAAGCTCTCGATCAAGCCAGAGGTCAGCGAACCCAGCAGCAGAAAGGGCACCGCCTCAATGAAGATGCCCAGAAAGCGCGTGGCAAATACTTCTATGTTGAGGACGAAATCCATAAGCAGGGGCGCTCGATTGCTGCCGGTTTGTTTTCAGTCTACCCCATTGGCAAGGCTTGGGTGCCTGGCTCAGGGATCGTTTTTGTCCAGCCCGCTCAGTGTAAAAGCGAATACCAGAGCGAGCATCGCGCCTGTGGGCATGCCCAGCGCCACATTGCCGATGATCATGCCGAATACGACGCCGATTGCCAAGCCGCAAGCGACGCCAGCCACAAATAGCAGCTGCGTCGAAGGCGGTCTCATGCGCGGACCTCGACATCGCCAAGCAAGACGCGATACAGCGTATCGTAATGCTCGAAGCCGCCTTTCATTTTTGCGGGCTGGAAAGGCTGGGCGCGGATATGCTCTGCCACCAGCGCATAAGTCGCCGGGCTGATGACGATCTCGCCAGGTTCGGCATTTTCTTGCAAGAACTTGCAGGTGTTTGCCGCTTCGCCCAAAGCCGCGTATTCGCTGCGGTCTGTGCCGCCTACCATGCCCAGCACGGCTTGCCCGGTGTGGATGCCGATGCCGAAGTGCAGCCGATGGTCGGGCTGGATCACATTGTGCAGGGCTTGCGCTGCCGCCATGATGCCTTGCGCCGCTCGCAGCGCTCGGATGGCGTGGTCTTCTTGTGGGTTCAGCTGCGTATTCCACAGCGCTTTGATGGCATCGCCCAGGTATTGGTCGACAATGCCGTCCTGGGCGTCGATGGCATCGCTGGCCGCGCCCAAATAGCGGTTGATGATGCGCATGAGGTCTTCGGGCTGCAGCGTCTCGCCAAAAGCTGTGAAGCCGCGCACATCAGCGAACATGGCGGTCACGGCGCGCTCGACCGGGCTGGTATCCAACGCGCCGATCGAGCCGATATTCGCCAGCAGCGCCTCAGGGATAAAAGTGCCCAGCAAGCGGCGCTGTTCTTCTTGCTCTTTGCGTTCGGTCAAATCGTCGATGACCAGCGCCACGCCATAACTCACCTGGTCGTCGCCACGCAAGGGGCTGGCCACCACCTGCCAATAGCGTTCGCGCCCCTTGTACAAAAAGCGCTCTGCCCAGATCTGCTGGGTCTGGTCGCGGCGGACGCGCTCGATTTCGGCATAGAATTCGCTTGACACCGGCGGCAGCAAGTCGGCCAAGGGCAGGCCAACCGCCGATTCGGTGCTTTTGCCCGTCAGCGCTTCGGCCGCCAGATTGCAAATGATGACGCAATTCAGGCTGTCGATGGTGATGACGCCTGAGCCGATGGACGCGAATATATTGGTCAGGCGGGCGTGCATCTCTTCGATTAGCGTCATTTGCGCGCGGATTTCTTCAAACAGGCGCGCGTTTTCGATGGCCACGGCCGCTTGCTGGCCGAAGCTGGTCAACAGGTTGAGCTCGTTTTCTTTGAACAAGCCCGCCATGACGCGGTTGTCGCAATAAGCCACGCCGATAAGCTGGTCGCGGGCTTTTAACGGCACCGCCAAAATGCTGAGCAGGTTGAAGCCGACGATGCTTTCGCTGGCGCTGAGATTGTCATCGGCCCCGGCGTCCATGGTCAGCACCGCCTCGCCAGTTTCCACGACCTGGTTGATGACCGACCAGCTGACGATGCGACCGCCAGCCGCTGTTTCTTCTGCGCTCAAGCCTCGCGCGACCCTGAACTCCAGCTCGTCCGTGTCGTGATTTTTCAGCACGATATAGCCGCGTTCGGCTTGCGTGAGGCTGATGACGGTGTCCATCACCTGGTTGAGCACCTGGTCGGTTTTTTGCGCGGAGTTGATGAGAGCGGTGGTTTCTGCCAGACGGCGGAGTTGCGCGAGCTGCATTTGCGCGTCGACCATATCGACCGAGAGCCTGTCGATGCTGCTGCGCAAGTTCCACAGACGGTCGATCGCATCGCCGGGCAGGCGGATGCTGCGGCGGCGCAAAAGCTGCTGCTGCTGCTCCAGAAGCGTCTTGACTTCGTCGGCGCGCTCTTTCAACCCGCGCACCTGCGACTGAATCGCGCCAAAAGCGCTCGTCTCGCCGGTCATACGCTTCGCTGCGCCTCGTAGGCATTCATGCCAGTCGAAAGTCCCTTGCCATAGATCGGCTCGCGGGGGGTAAATTCGAACGGTGGCTGGCTGTAGTGCGAAAGGATGAGATCGAGGGTTGGCTGCCCGATCGTGATGCTGCCTCGCCGGGCATTTTCTTGCACGCGTTTGGCGGTGTTGATGCTGTGCCCCAGCGCCGTGAATTCGCGTCGGCGGAAGCTGCCGACATTGCCCAGGGTGGCCACGCCGCTGAAGATGCCGACGATGTAAAAATGCGGGTCTGGCTCAATGCCCAGCTCGCTGTAAAGCTGCAAAAAGCGATCGCGCATCAGCAAGCCGCATTCTACAGCCTGGCGGGCGTGCTGCTCGTCCGGGTTCAGCTGCGTGTTGAAGAGCGCCATGACTTCGTTGCCCATGTATTTGTCGATGATGCCGCCAGTATCGTGAATGCAGCTGGCGGCGATGGCTTGATACTGGTTGAGGATGCGCAGGGTTTCGCTGGGCGCGACATCGGGCAGGGTCGTCCAGGGGCGCACATCGGCAAACAGGCAGCTGACCTCGCGCCGCATGCCGCCCATCTCGATATTGGCGATTTCGCTGATTTGGTCCACCATGCCTTCGGGCAAGATTCGCTTCATGGCATTGATGGTGGTTTCATGCTCGTGCAGGTGCGTAACATCGTCCATCACCAGCGTCACGCCCTGCGTCATTTGGCTGCGGTCTTTCAAGGGCGAAAAGGACAGCGAAAGCGCCACCTGTCCCCTGCCTGGCAGCTCGGCGACGAGATCAAGCGTGTGGTCGTCATCGCCTTCTTTGACCAGCTGCAGTTCTTCGCCCAGCTGCAGAGCGGCTTTTTGCAAGACGCGCTCCAACTGGCGTCCCAGCACGATATCGGGCGTCAGATTGAGGATATCGGCGGCGGCGCGATTAAATGTATGCACCAGATCATTGGAATCGATGGCGATGATGGCGCTGCCCACCGATGAAAAAATATTGTCCATCAACTCTTTGACGCGCGTAATCTCAGCCAGGATCTGTTCAGCCTGGCTGTACATGCGGGCGTTGTTGATCGCCACAGCCGCCACATTGGCAAAAGCCACCAAAAGCGTCAGCTCGCGTTCGGTGAAGATGCCCGCCACCAGCCGATTGTCGACATACACCGCGCCGATGGATTTGTCTTTGAAGCGCAGCGGCACGCACAACACCGACCGCAGCGTAAAATTGACGATGCTCTGGCTGCCAGACAAGCGCTCGTCCTGGTAGGCGTTGTCGGCCAAGAGAGGCTCGCCGCTGCTGATGACCTGGTTGACCACCGACATGCTGATCTGGGGTGGCGAGCCATCGGGCCTCGACAAGCCCAACATGCCACTCTCGCTGCTGACGCGAAAGTCGTACAGGTCGCTGTCTTCCCTGGTCAAAATGATATAACCGCGTTCGGCCTGGGTCAGCAGGATGACCAGTTCCATCGTCTCGGCCAAGCAGACCTCAACATCCAGCGAGTTGGTCATGCGCACGGCCATATCGCTCAAAGCGCGAAGCTGCCGCAGTTCGGTCTGTTCTGCCAGCACATCCGCTTCCAGCTGCTGGAAATCTGCCTGCAGCTGGCTGAAGCTGCTGACAACAGAGGATGGCATAGCGAGGCGGTGGCTGCGCAGTTGGTCGCGCTGCGCAGACAAGGCGGCGTCAATCTGCTTGATCAGATCTTCAAGCTGCCGCAAATCACGAAGCAGGCTGGCGGTGCCGTTTGAGGAGTCATTCATATGGCTTTTACGAGTTGCATGCTGCGACGGTTACTCATCCAGTTTGTCAGCATCTGTTAGCAATTATACTGCAGATGCGCGCGGATGGTACGGCGGATAAGGGCGCGTCAGCCGCTCATGGCGAGGGCAGCGGCGCGGCGTCCGATCTCCACTGCATAATTGGTGCCGCGGTCCCAAGGATAGACTTGCGACATGCTCGCCCAATAGACGCCCGGCAGCGGGGTCTGCAAGGCGGGCAGGCGCTGGCTGTGGCGCAGCTGGGGGACAGGCTGGGCGTATGGCGCGCGCCACACCCACCACTTGCGCAGCCAATCGCGCGAGAAGGCGGGATTGACCTTGCTCAGCGCCGGCAGAAAGCGCTCGACCAGTTCTGCTTCATCCAGTCGAAAGTACTCGTGGCCGGGATGCACATAATCGCCGCAATAGATGATGTGGTCGCCGCCGTAATGCTCGCGCGGCAGGTAGTTGGTATGCTCAACCAGCGCGAGGAATGGAAAAGCGGATTTGGATTTTTCGGGCGTATCGGCCGGCAGATTCAGCCAGTAGGTGCCATCTTGCAGCAAGGGACGTTTTAGCGCGAAGACGACGCACAGCCCGCCGATGCTCTTGAGCGCAGCGACCTCTTCGCCATAGGCGGTATCCGCCAAACCATCCGCCAGTTGCAGCAGCAGCCTGGGCGATGTCGTGCAGATCAGCCGGTCGTATTGCCGCGTTTCGCCAGCGACCTTCAGCCAGGGCTTGCCATTGCGACTGCCCATGCGCTGTGCCGACGCATTCAGGCAGATGCGCACGCCCCGTTCCTGCAATTGCCGCCCCAGTTCGTCCATGAATGCCTGAAATCCGCCCGTATATGTACCCAGCTTGAGCGTGCGTTTGACGATGCGCGCCCACATGAAGGACATGGGCACTTGGTCGTAATCATGCGCGAATTTGCCGATCAGCAAGGGCTTGAAGAAGGTTTCGTAGGCTTGCCGACCCATCCAGCGGCGCATCCAGCTATCGGCGGTGACGCGTTCAAAAGGCTGCCAGCGCGGGCTTAGCCTGATCGCGAGGCCAGCCAGCGCCATGCGAATTGTGGCGTGCAAAGGCAGTGGCAAAAGCAAAGCCGAGGGCGAGATTTCGCTGCGCACGATCTTGCCATCCAGCCAGAAGCTGGTCTTGGGGCGTGGAAAAATGATCTTGTCGCGCACGCCCATCTCGTCGGCCAGGCGCAGGATGTCGTGGTCGTTCTCGAACCAGTGGTGGTAGAACTTCTCCAGCGCCCAGTCCCAGTTGTCGTCCTTGAATCCCGCCGCCAAGCCGCCGATGCGATCCGCTGCTTCAAAGATAGTTACGCTGTGCCCGGCGCGAGCGAAATCCCATGCCGCCGCGAGTCCTGCCGCGCCCGCGCCGATGATGGCGATGTCGAGTGGAGACCCCTCACCCCGCCGCATATACATCCTCCGAAAGCATCCACCTCGCGCGCGCCTCAATATCCAGCCGACTGCGCAGCCCCACAACATAGCGAAAATGCGCGGCTGCTCCGATCATAGCGGCATTGTCGCTGCACAAGAATAGCGGCGGCGTATAAATGGGCAGCTCCAGCCGGTCGCGCAGCTTGTCGCGCAGCAGCTTGTTGGCGCTGACTCCGCCGGACACGAACAACGCGCTGGCGGCATGATCACGCGCGGCGCACTGCGCTGCATTGACCAGGGCATCGGTGGCGGCATCCTGGAATGCAGCCGCGACATCGGGGATATGCACATCATCGCGCAGCTGCATGCGGCGGTCGCCCGGCTGCACAGCAACCGCGCGCAGCACAGCCGTCTTCAAACCGCTGAAGCTCAAATCATAGGCGCTGGCGGTCTTCGCTCGTGGAAATGCGCAGGCGCTGGCATCGCCACATCGCGCGGCTTTCTCTATGGCTGGTCCGCCAGGGAAAGGCAAGCCCAGGGCGCGACCGACCTTGTCAAACGCTTCGCCAGCTGCGTCATCAATCGTGCCGCCGAGCCGCTGATACTGGCCGTGCCCGCGCATCAAGAGCAGCTCGCTGTGTCCGCCCGACACGATCATGGCGATGATGGGAAAGTCTGGTTCGCTAAAATCATCCGCCAGCCATTGCGAATAGACATGCCCTTCCAGATGGTTGATACCCAGCAGTGGCAAGCCGGTCGCCAGCGCCAGCCCTTTGGCAAAGCCAAGTCCCACCAGCAGCGAGCCCACCAAGCCAGGTCCTTGCGTAACGGCGATGGCATCCAAATCGGCGTAGGTCATTTCGGCTTCGTCCAGCGCCTGCCCCACCACCGCGCTGATGCTCTCGGCGTGGGCGCGCGAGGCGACCTCGGGGAAGACTCCGCCATACTGCGCGTGCAGGTCGATCTGCGAGGCGACGATGTTGGCGCGAATCGTGCGGCCAGCGCTAATGATGGCGGCGGCGGTTTCGTCGCAGGATGTCTCGATGGCGAGGATGGCGGTCATGCGTAGGGTCTCCAGGCTGCGCCGCGCTATTGTAGCACGACGCGATGGCGGCTGCGGACTATCCAATTGATGCAATGTGTAAACGAGTATTTTGAGTGTTTGCGCAGCAGCGATCTGGACATTCGCCAAAGACTTCCTGCGCCAGCTCCTCACAAACTAGACCGCGCGCGACAACATGTGCTAGGCTAGGGACAAGCGTCAACCAGGCTCCGAGGCACAACATGTCCGCCAGCAAAGCCAACCTGCCGTGGGCAGCCATCGCCATCGCGGCCGTCATCTGCTTCGTCTCGCTCGGCTACTGGGGCGGCATTCCCGCCGATGCCAGCGAATCGCAGTTCTGGGCGCAAGTCGGGCTACTGCTTGCCATCATCGCCGGCTTCGCGCTGGCAAGCTGGCACCTGCTGCTGCGACCGCTGCCGGCCGGCGTACGCAAGCCAAACCGCCACCAATTGCCCGTCGCAACCCGCCAGCGACTCGCCCTGCTGCTCACCGGCGGCATCGTCTCCACCGCTGTCGGCGCATTTTGGGACGAACAGTGGCATCGCAACTATGGCGTTCCTTTTGGAGAAGACTTCTTTTGGCGGCCGCACATCCTGATTTATTTCGGTTTTGCCACGGCCATTCTGGCCGGCTTCTACGCGCTCTACATCCTCAATCGCGACCTGCGCGGCAGCTTCCAGCAGCGTTTCCGCGCCAATCCGCTGGTCGGCCTGCTCATCCTCAACGCCGCCTTCATGCTCTATGCACTGCCCGCCGACCCCGTCTGGCACTGGATCATCGGCGAAGACCTTACTGCCTGGAGCGTGCCGCACCTGATTCTGCTCGCCAGCCTGGCCATGACGCAACTGCTGGCGGTCGCGCTGCATTGCTCGACTGTCCCCGTCGACGCCTGGCGCACGGTCACTCAGTTGCGCCGCAGCGACCTGCTGCCCATCGTCGGCCTGGCGGCTGTATCGCTTGGCACGCTGCAAATCCTGCTCATTGATTGGGACCAGACCTTGGTCGGCGTCACGCCCGGCATGCTGGGTTTGTACCGCCCGGAGTGGCTGCTGGCCGCGAACTTGCTGGGCATCATGGCGCTGGCAGGCATCGCTGCCTCGCGGTCATTGCGGCTGGTCGGCGCGGCTACATTCCTGGGGCTGCTGGCGCTGGCGACGCGCTGGACATTGATCCAACTGCTGGGCGCGCACAACTTGCAGTTAGTCGCCTGGATAGCGGCGCTGCTGCCTCTGCTCGCCATCGACATCCATACCTGGATTTGCGCGCGCGGTGGGCAGACTCTGACCTGGCGCGGCACGGCAGTGGCGATGATGCTGGCCAGCATCCCCAACGCAATCGTCATCCGCGCCATCTACCCGCTTGAGCAGAGCGAAATCCTGCCCTATGCAGTGGCGGTCGTCGCGGTGACGCTGGGCGCGAGCTGGCTGGTCGACAAGATCGCATCCGCGCTGACAAGTCAATCCGCGCCGCAGGGTTCGCCCACGCCAATCGCCACGCGTCTGTCACTGGGCTTCAGCGGCGGGCTGGCCGTCTTTATGCTGCTCTTCATCCTCACCGCCTCGCCGCCCGTGTAGCTGCGATCCGACAAGCAATGCGCGTAACCGGCGAGAGCTGTTGCCCGCCAGCCCCTTTTTTGCGCTATGCTTGAATCACTGCCAGCGAGACTCGCGAGCCAGCCCATGGTCACTGTAACCGCGCCACCCAAAGCCTCTGCCAACAGCAAGCCCGGGCCCAAAGCCAAACCCGCGCAAAAAGCCAAGCCGCGCCGCTATGATTATGACATTGTCATCATCGGCAGCGGACCAGCCGGGCACCGCGCAGCCATCCAGTCCGCCAAGCTGGGCAAGCGCGTCGCCGTCATCGAAAAGAAAGCCCTGATCGGCGGCGTCTCCGTGAATACCGGCACCATCCCCTCCAAGACTCTGCGCGAAGCCGTCTTGCACCTGTCCGGCTTTCGACAGCGCTCGATTTATGGCGCTTCGTACACGGTCAAGGAACATATCACCATGAACGATCTGCTGATGCGCGCCGACCATGTCATCCGCCACGAAATCGAAATCAACAAAGTCCAGCTGCAGCGCAACGGCATCGAGCTCATGCCCGGCATCGCCACTATCGTCAACGACCATACCGTGCACCTGCACTTCCTGGACAAAAAAGGCGAGGACGAGATCACCACGCGCAACATCATGATCGCCGTCGGCACAACCGTCGCCAAACCGCGCGACATCCCTTTCGACGGACAGTCCATCTTCACCAGCGATGGCTTGCTCAAGCTCGACCACCTGCCCAAAACCCTGACCGTCGTGGGCGGCGGCGTCATCGGCTGCGAGTACGCCTGCATGTTCGCCACGCTGGGCGCGCGCGTCACCCTGGTCGAGGTCAACGAGCGGCTGCTGACTTTCGTCGACCACGAGATCGTCGACGCGCTGGTCTATCACATGCGCCAGCAGCGGGTGACTCTGCGCCTGGGCGAAAGCGTGCAGAGCATCGACCATTGCGACACGCGCTACGGCGGCGGCGTCAAAATCTGCCTGGAAAGCGGCAAGGAAATCGTCACCGAAATGGCGCTCTATGCCATTGGGCGACAAGGCGCGACCAGCAGGCTGGGCTTGGAAAATGTCGGCATCAAGCCCGATGCGCGCGGACGCATCCAGGTCAACGAGCATTACCAGACCAAAATCCCCAACATCTACGCGGTTGGCGATGTCATCGGCTTCCCCAGCCTCGCCTCGACCAGCATGGAGCAAGGGCGCATGGCGGCCAGCCACGCCTTTGATGTCGAGCATTCGAGCTTCCCGCAGCTTTTCCCCTATGGCATCTATGCCATCCCCGAGATATCGACCGTGGGCGCGAACGAAGAAGAGCTGACGCAGGCGGGCATCCCCTACGAAGTGGGCAAAGCTTATTATAAGGAGATCGCGCGCGGGCAGATCCTCGGCGATACCATCGGCATGCTAAAGCTGGTCTTTCACCGCGAGAATCACAAGCTGCTGGGCGTGCACATCATCGGCGAGGGCGCCAGCGAGCTCATCCACATCGGACAGACGGTCATGGCTTTCGGCGGCACGGTCGACTATTTCATCAACACCGTCTTCAATTATCCGACGCTGGCCGAATGCTATAAGACGGCTGCCTTTGATGGCGTGAATCGGATAATGTGAGGATTGCCACCGAGAAACACAGACACAGAGGGTTCTAGCGGCTCAAATCACTGGAGCCGTTTGTGGCGGAGGAATCTCAACGCGCGCTGCGTTCTGCCGACGAATCTTCCGCATCGCCGTACATTTCCAGCAAGGCTTTTTCATCGTCGTCATCTGCCTCGCCCGCAGGAATCGCCAACCGCTTTCTTGCCTCTATCATGTCGAGTTCGTGTTGTTCCCGCCTGATTTGAATGTCGAGCTCGTGCAGACCCTGCTTGAACTGTATGTCGATTTCGCGTTCCTGGCGATCAAGCCTGCTTGCGGACCACTCTCGAACCAATTCAGTTATTGGCGGAAGAAGCTGTGCCAGCGCCAAGGCAACTACCACAGCTGCAAGCGCATTGAGTGACATGATGTAGGCGATGGCGACTATGGTAAGAGCAGATAGCGCAGATGTAACCAGAAGCGCTCGGTTGCGAAAGGCTATTATTGCTGCCTGCTCCCTTTCCGCCATGGCAATCAGGCGATCAGCGGCCCCTGGTTGAGTACCTTCGTATCGGGCAAGCTCGTCGGCTGGCGGAATTGGTCCCGAATACCGGACAATTTCTCCTGGCTCGTGCCTTGAGGTTCTCTTTGGCTTCGGGCTCTCTTCTTCAGGCATTGCGCTCAGTTGGTCGCTCTACAGGCTTGGCGGCGACGACATGCCGATGCTGTTCCAGCGCCGATTCCAAGTATTTTCCAACCATCGACCACGAATGCTCTACATCAGACTGGCCTCTACGCCGAAAATACCTGCTCGACGAAAGTCCGGGTACGCTCACTGTACCCGTGATACCATCCAGCAAAGCGTCTCTCCGCAGACGACTTCGTGTGCTACCGTCCATGATGCCCTCCAGTACCGACAATGTGAAATTGACTCTTGACTCAGCATATTGCCTCGCATGCTTTCTGTCAAGCATTTGCTTGCCAGACGCTTTATGTCCCCTGTGCTATACTCCCCTTCCCACCCACAGCGAGACAAGCCATGACCAACCGACTCTATTACGGCGACAACCTCGACATCCTGCGCAGCCGCGACTACTTCCCCGATAGCTGCATCGACCTCATCTACCTCGACCCGCCCTTCAACAGCAACCGCAACTACAATGTGCTCTTCAAGTCCGAAAGCGGCGCGGACAGCGAAGCGCAGATCACGGCTTTTGAAGACACCTGGCACTGGGGCGAAACATCGGAAAGCACCTACGAAGCCCTGGTCGTGGACGCGCCGGAAAAGGTCTCCACCGCTATCAGCGCCCTGCTCGACCTCATCGGGCGCAACCAGATGATGGCGTATTTGGTGATGATGACCGCCCGCCTGGTCGAGCTGCACCGCGTGCTCAAAGCGACCGGCAGCCTGTACCTGCACTGCGACCCGACCGCGAGCCATTATTTGAAGATCATATTGGATACGATATTTGGCCTGAAGGGCTATCGAAGTGAAGTCATTTGGCGGCGACACGCGCATTCTCACAGTTTAGGGGCAAAGCAGTGGCCCGCTATCCACGACGTCTTGCTGATGTATTCAAAAGGCAAGACATGGACTTGGAATGTCCAATACCAACCCTACAGCGATGAATATGTAAAGCAGTCATTCCGATACACGGACGAACGGGGCGCGTATCAAGCATATCCCATCACAGGCGCGAGACCTGGGAGCAGTGAAGCGTATGCCGAATGGAAGAAGAGGCGTCCTAGTCCTGGTCGTGCTTGGGCTCTTCCTCGACACGGTCTATTTCCGCAGTGGCTTGACTTACCGCCAGAAGGCGAATGGAGAAACTTGAGTATTCTCTCTAAGCTGGATGTGCTCGACGAGCTAGACATGATCCATTGGCCTAGAAAACAAGGTGGACAACCTGCATTGAAACGATATCTCAAGGACGCTCCGGGCAAAATTATGGAAGGGCTTTGGACTGATTTGGGTGCGAAAGTGCATACTAGAGAACGCCTCGGCTACCCAACGCAAAAGCCCGAAGCCCTGCTGGAGCGCATCATCCGCGCCTCGTCCAACGCAGGCGACATCGTGCTCGACCCCTTCTGTGGCTGTGGCACGGCCATCGCCGCCGCCCACAAACTCGAGCGCCGCTGGATCGGCATCGACATCACCCACCTGTCCATCGCCCTGCAGAAGTATCGCCTGCAAGACATGTTCGCGCTGCGGTCGGGGCTGGACTACGAGGTCATCGGCGAGCCCGCGACTGTGGACGCCGCCCGCGAGCTGGCGACCGACTCCGCCAACGAAGGCCGCTATCAGTTCGAGTGGTGGGCGCTTTCGCTGGTGCGCGCCAAGCCGGTCGGCGGGCAGGCTGGCAGCCGCAAAGGCAAAAAAGGCGCGGACGCGGGCATCGATGGCGTCATCAACTTCTTCGACGAAGACGCGCGCGGCAAGAAACGACCGCAGACGGTGGTCGTGCAGGTGAAATCGGGCAAGGTGCAGGCGGGCGACATCCGCGATTTGAAAGGCACAATCGACCGTGAAGGCGCGGCAATCGGCGTCTTCATCACGCTGGAACAGCCGACCCAGCTGATGGTCAAAGAAGCGCTGGCGGCGGGGGTATACGAGTCGCCGAGATGGGGCAAGTCGTTCCGGCGCGTGCAGATTTTGACGATCAGCGATTTGTTCGCTGGCGCGGGCGTGGATATGCCGCCGCAGTATGGGAGTCATCAACGGGCGGAGCGGTGGCGTCCAGAGGGCAAGCAGCGGGAGTTGGTGTGAGGGTTTTTAATGGACTCGTGTTGATGCTCACGAGAATAGGCAAACCGTTAGCTCAAACCGGCATCATTCAAAATCCGCAGGATACGCTCCGGCGCGACATAGTCAATCGACGCTCTCGAATCGATGGTAAGCAAGAGAACAAGCGAGTCATCGAAATAATAGACAACGCGGAATCCGCCACTCGCGCCTGTCTTTGCCGACCGGTTGCGCAACCGCGCCCAGCGGACAGGCCGGCCTTCGACACCCTTAAGCTGGTATCCTGGCCGTTCGCCAGATTCAAGTTTCTCAACAAATTCCTGGATGTCATCAAGTATGCGCCGATGTTTACGCAACAGCTTTTTTGTGTTGCGATCAAACTCATCAGTCCTGAGGATTTGCATTCGAGTCTGCTATTAGTTCGCTGCGCAATTCTTCAAGCCATTCACGGACAGGATAGACCCGTCCTTCCTTGTAGTCGTTGACGGCACGGCTGAAACTATCAAACCAGGATTCTTCATCCGAATATCGGAAAATGCTGTTCTCTCTGAACTCCGGAAACTCAAGATAAATTGAACGAACAAGCTCATTGAAGGACATTTTACTAGCCCAAGTCACTGTCTCCCTAATGTAGGTCAATATGCGCGCCGGGATGTCCAAGTCTTCAATGACGTGGCGATCTACAATTACGTATTTCCTCTTTGAATGTTGCGCATGATAGCGGACTTCAATCTGTCCCCAATACTCGAGTAGGTCGGCGTCCGCATAAATGGTGGCTGAAAAAGGACCATAGCGATACTTTTCAAACTCATAATAGTCTTCAGGCAACTCGCTCTCGAATTGCTGCGCCACCAAGAAAGCAACTTTTTGCAAGTGCACTGGCTGGAGCGGTTTGCCTTCGGCAGAGGCGATTATCGCCAAAAGTATATCGATTCTGTTCATGCTGTCATCTCACTCTAACAACTGCAACACAAAACTGCCTGAATGCTAGCGTTTCAGTCACCACCATCGACAGCATACTACACTATAGAATCTTCGCAGTTTCACCCTACTTTACTAATCGGAAAGAGATAAAGCGAAACAATTTCCTGACTAATATCGTTAACGATATTAGTCGGGAATCAATATGGAGTCAAGTGCTGTTTGTCGCTCAGCATAGTCGTCAAGAACATTGAACTGTCTAATTGTATTCGCTAAGCATACTGCACCTAATCCCCCACCCCCGCAAACACAGCCCGCACGCCATCCCGATCCCCAGCCCCGGCCAAGCCCGCCGCCACCTCAAAAGCCAGCTCGTCAGGCAGCGCCCGCACCTCGAATCCCCGCGTCCCGCCCCGTCCCAGCCGATTCAAGGCGAAGCGCTCCCACTGCGCCAACTCCGCCTCAATCGCCGACTTCGCAGCAGAAGTCTCCCCCTGACTCGTCGGGGGGAGATTTAGAGGGGGGTTATCTCGACGGGGCGACAGAGGGGGGTTCTCGCCCCAGCCCACCGGCGGCAGCTGAAAATAGCGCTCGCGCAGTTCGTTCACGCTCATGATCGGATACGCCGCCTGGATTTCCGCCAGCCGCGCCTGCATATCGGTCGGGCGGATGTCGTCAAAGGCCGCGACCAGCCCTTGCCCATAGAAAGGCAGCAGCTCGGCGCTGATCTTCTCCGCCAGCCGCACCAGCTTCGGGTACAGCGTGCGCTCGATGAACTGCCGCTCGGCGACCACCGCGTTGGCTTCGGTGGCGTTCTCGCTGACCAGCCCGACCGGGATGCCGAAGATATTCAGGATTTCATCGCGCTGCGCCCGCCGCCCCTGCAAGAAGTCCAGGTCGCTGTGGCTGAGCCCGATGTGCTGCCATTCCACCGCCCCGCCACGCAGAAAAGCCGTCCGCCGCGATGTGCCGCCATAATTGCTGCGCCATTCGCGCTTCATCCGCTCGAAGTCGCTGTCGCTGATGAAGTCGCGGATGTTGACGATGCCGGCTGGCACGCCGCTGTCTTTGCCGAAAGTGTGGCGATTCCAGTCCGACATGTGGCGGTCGGAAAGCACGGCGTTGCGCGCTGCCGAGATGGGCGACAAACCATAAAAGTCATTGGCGGGGTGCCAGCGCTGGAAGTGCAGCACTTCCACTGCCGAAAGCGGGATGGTCTGCCCGTCCAGCTGATACAAATAACCAGCCACCACGCGCGCGGCATCGGGCACGACAGAGACGCGGTCGGGGCGCAGCATCCAGATTTCGCGCGGCAGGCCCCGGTCATCGCCCACCAGCAGCCAATAGGCATTGCCGTGCAGCTCCAGCGCGCCCAGGGTCTGCTCGATCAGCTCAAAGCGGCTGGTCAGCGGATTCGGGCAAGCCAGCAGCTGCTCCAGCGGGTGATTGTCGATGCCGATGCGCCGCTCGCCTTGCAAGCGATAGACCTTGAGCGGGACGAGCGCGCCGGCTTCGGCGATGCGGTTGATGGCGATGTAGACCCAGGGCGATTGTTCATAGACGCGCGCGGAATGGGCATCGAGCGGGGCGCTCTGCGGGATGCGCTGCTGCGCCACTGCCAGGTCGAATTGCGGGGCGCGCCTGCGCAGGCGGTCGCGAACATGGCTGAGCCAGTTGAACATCGGCTGCTCCTCTGCTTTTGGCAGCAGACTAGCGCCCAGCCGCATCCAGGTGGCGATTATATGTGCGCGTGAATCCTTTCTTTATCCCATCCTGTCGTAGGGGCGATATACCATATCGCCCGTCAATGGCAGAAAAGCGGGCGACCTACTAGCTCGCCCCTACAGCGGGATTGGACTAGGATGGCAATAATCCTCCCCCCGACCCGACGGGGGGGACCGAGGGGGGTCTTAACAGCCCAGCCCCAGCGCAGCCACGATATCGCTGAGCACAGGCAGGTCGCACCACAGATTGAGCATATCGACCAGCACCAGGGCGATGCCGGCGAAGCATACAAAGACCAGCACAAAAAACACGAAGCAACCCAGGATCAACCAGGGCGAAGTGCCGCTGCGTTCTTCACGAGCGGCGTAGGGATCATAATCATAGGCGGGATACTGCTGGGGAGGCGGCGGCGTGGCATAGCCGGGCTGCTGGGGCGGGTAGGCGGCGGGCTGCTCGGCCGGGGCGGCCGGTGGCTGCGGCGCTGCGGGCGCTTCGGGATAAGCGGCAAACTCGGGCTGGGAATAGGGCTCGGCGGGCGGCGGCGCGATGGCATCGCTGGGCGGCTGCAATCCATAACCCAGTTGTGGTCCCGGCGTGGGGGCATCAGCTGGTTCGGCGGGCAGCAAATCGCCCAGCCTGGTTTCGTTGCGCACCAGTTCCAGCTCCAGCGCGACCGTATCGCCCAGGCCGATCATGTCGCCGACTTGCAAGGGCGCGACGCCAGCGATGCGCTTGCCATTGACGAAAGTGCCGTTGGTAGAGCCGAGGTCTTCCAGAGTCAGGCCGCCGCCAGAACGCAGCAGGCGCAAGTGGCTGCGGCTGATTTCGCGGTCGTTGATGACGATGTCGTTGTTGATGCCGCGCCCCAGCGTCGTGGCGTCCGCGCCGATCTCGAAGCTCTGATTCGGCTGGGGTCCGCGCCGCACCACCAAGCGGAAGCTGTCGTTCTGCTGCATTTTTCCCCCGAACTGTACCTGCCAGCTTATGCGCGGGCATAATCGCTATGTCAGTATAGCGCGGACTGTTTACAAATGCTACAAGCGCGCATGTGGCTGCGGCAGCCATAGCGCCAGCAGCGCCAGCCCGTCCACCCAGCGGCCGCGCAGGCGAACTTCCCAATGCAGATGCGGCGCGCTGCTGCGCCCGGTGTTGCCGCTGAGGCCGATGATCTGCCCGGCCGCAACCATCTGCCCCGCCTGCACATGCAGCGCCGAAAAATGCGCGCAGCCAGTATAGAGACCCAGCCCGTGGTCGATCAGCACATAGCTGCCGCGGATCTGCAGTTGCCCGGCGAATGCCACCCGCCCGGCCGCCATCGCCCGCACCGGCGTGCCTGTCGCCGCTTGTTGATCCCAACCCGTGTGCCGCGTCCGCAAGCGCGCGTTCATCGTTCGAAAGCTGCCGAATGGAGAGCTAAATGCGCTGGACAGGGGCAGCCCAAAGCCAGCCGCATCCCAAAGCGGCAAGGGACCATAATCGGCGGTCAATTCGGTGATGGCCGCCGATTCTGCCGCTTGCAGTCCCGCATCGACCAAGCCAGCCGCCGCGCCCTTCAGCAGCAGATTTTCGCGAACAAAATTGCCCGGCAGGATGCGCGCGCGCCGCGCAAAGGTCGCCGCGCCAGAATCCAGCTGCGCATGCGCGACCAGCGGATAGGCGAAAGGCAGCGCAGCCATGTCGGCCGCCAGCAGCGCATACCAGCCGCCCTCGGCAGGAAAAAACGGAACGGGCTCGCCATGCCAGTTTACCTGCGCAGAACCAGTCCCGCCCCCTGACAGACAGAGCAGGCCGACTTCGCCCTGCCGCAGCGAAGCAAAATGCCAATCCAGCCTGAAGCCCGCTGCGAATTGGCTGGATAGCGGGACAGGCCGCGGCGCTGGCTGGGGGCGTGACATCGTTGCGTGCGCTCCGGTCGGTATTCAAACGCCGATTAAAGCACAGACAGGCTGCGCAGCGTAGGGGCGAGCCGCTGACTCGTCACAATGGATATTCCAGGCGACCCGACGAATCGCCCGTACGATGGCTTTGTCGCAGCGAGGTTATGTTTTGATTCGATTGCCCTGCGAAACCGACTCAATCGCTTGACAAAAATTAGAAATAGAGTTTTAATGGCTATAATGAATCGCTATGCAGGAGTTACAGCCATGCATATCATATCAGCCATTTTGAGAATAGCGACGAAGGCAGCCGCGGCGCGGAAGCCCCTGCCATTTACCCCCCCCCCCCCCCCCCCCCCCCGAATTTCTGGCTAGATCCCGACCTTCCGCGGAGTTCGCCATGAACTCCGGAATTCTCGCCAAACTCATCATACTCGCCGGTATCTTGCTGCTGCCCCTGGCGCAGGTCTCGGCCGCCACCTTCGACAACATCGACACGCATGCCAAGCTGGTCAACGCCATCAATACCGCCAACGGCAACAGCGAAGCCGACACCATCAACATCACCGCCGATATCACGCTGGAAGCCAGTCTGCCACAGATCACATCGACCGTCACCATCAATGGCGGGGGCAACACCATCAACGGCGACGGCAAGTACCGACCCTTCAACATCAGTTCGGACGGCATTCTGACGCTGAACAACCTGATTATCGCCAACGCCTACATCGCCCGCGCTTCCGGGACCACCCCTCACGGCGCCAGCATCAGAAGCCTGGGCGGACTGACCCTGAACCGGGTGGTGGTGCGCAATGCCAAAACTGACCCAGACACAAGTTCCGGGCAGCACTCCGTTGGCGCCGGCGGCATTTATATCGGCGCCAGCAGCAACTCGACGAAAATCAAAGACAGCGCCATCTACAACAACAGGTCCCGCGGCGAAGGCACGGGCATCCGCATTGCCGGCAGTACTGTCACCATCGTCAACACCAGCATCTTTGGCAATACGTCAAGTCATGGTCGCGGCGGCGGCATTTATGTTGGCGGCGGCACGTTGCATCTCTATCATTCGACCATAACCAACAATACGCCCAACTCCAGCGGCGTAAGCAACTTCGGGAGCCAAGTCGGCGGCGGAATTCGCGTCTATAGCGGCACGGTCAGCATTGTCAACAGCATCATCTACGGCAACGCCAGCGACGACTGCGCCATTCGCACGGATGCCAGCGTCACCATCACGCAGATCGCCGGCAACATCATCGAAAGCGGGTCCACCTCGAATTGCACGGCGAGCCAGACGACCGGCGATCCGGATCTGGCTGGTCCCGGCGTGCATGGACTAGGCAGCTTCTACATACCGCGGTCCGGCAGCCCGGCGATTGACGCCATCAGTTCTTGTGTCACCAGCGCGGTCAACGGCTTGAGCCTGGCGACAGACCAGCGCGGCCAGCCCCGCCCGCGCGTCCCCGGCAACAATTGCGACATCGGCGCGATTGAACATGCCGGTTATGTTCCTCCGCCGCCACCGACACAGATACCAGCGCCGCCACAGCCGCCCAGCCCTGATGACAGGGACGATGGAGACGATGGAGACGGCGGAAACGGAGGCAGCAGTGGAAGCGCCAGCAGCAGCAGCGATGACGAAGCGAACCAGGCAGCGGCTGCCGTCATCCGTTATTCGCCCGCGCAAAGCTGCCAGACGCTGCAGCCAGAAATCGTGTTGAACAATGCCAGCAGCGGGACAAGCTGTCAGCGCGTGGAAGGCAGCGAGATCGGACACGCCGATGTGATCGCCGCTATGCCGAGTCTGGTCGTGGATATCTGGGGCTGGGTCACGCCTGGCACGCAGGTCTGCTTCCGCGCGAGCAGCGGCTCAATCAAGTTCATCGACACGACCATGCTGCCGCGGACGGTGGCGGATTTGCCCGCTTTCAGCGAAGAAGGCGGCTTGCTCTGCGCGACCATTGATGGCGCTGGACAGGTTGCGCTGGTGGCTGGTCCGTCCGCTCCGCCTGTGGAAACCGCGACGCTGGCTGCGGACAAGCTGAGCGATTGCATGGTGCTGCTGCAGTATATGCTGAATTTGCGCGCCGAGCCCGCTGGCGAAATGATCGCTGTATTGCCCAGCCAGGTCAAGCTGACGGCGCTGGAACGGGCGGACGGCTGGTTCAAGGTGGATTATCACGGCGAGCAGGGCTGGATATCCGCCGCGTATGTCGAGCCGGAGGGGGACTGCGGCTGAACTCCCTCGGTCCCCCCGACGGGTCATGGGGAGGCAAAGCACGGGCGATCCGACGGGGTCGCCCACAACATCTCCATTGGGACGAGCCAGCGGCTCTCCCGTACGACGGGACCTGGCAGATTGAGGGAGGGGCAGCCGCGCGCGAGTGTGCTGCACTAAAACGCCTGCGCGCGCACAGCAAAGGACGCTGTACCGAGCTGCTGGAATATGCCAGCCACATCGCCGCAATTATTACAGTGCCGCCGTCATCGGGCACATCATCGACTTTGCAGAGTCTGTGCGTGGCTTGCGCGAATCGGAATATACGGACGAAGATGCGCTGATGGCGATGATGATGGAAGTTGCCACGCGCGAATCTTCGCTGCAAGCTGGCAAACAACTGCAACTGCCCTTGACTGGCGAGCTGGAATCGGAGGCGGCGCTGCGGGCGGGCCTGCGCAAACAACATGGCATCGACCCACTGGATATCGAGGGCATGCTGGCGATCAGCTATCCGCGGCCGTGAATCCAATCCCGATTCGTCGCAGGCGCGTACAAAAAGAGTGGATGTTATTCAACGAATTCGCCGTGATGCAGCAGATTTATCGAGATTGAGCGCCGCCAGGCATCAGGCTCTGCGCAGCCGCTCTGCTTCCAGTTCGACCACAGCCGCCCCGTCCACGTCCACGCAGACATTCACCAGCGGGCGGTCTGCCCAGGCTGGCAAGATGCGTCCGCCCGTCGCCGGCAGGGTCTTGCCACGCCCGATGCCCGCCGTCTCCACGCGCATCCGCCAGCGCTGCACTTGAAACAGGTCGGGCTGCAGCAGATAGGCGATTGCGCTGGAGTCGTGCACGAAGATGCCTTGCGCATCGTAATTGGCTTCAAAGTAGCGCCGATAATGCGGCAGGATGAGCGTGATGTGATCGGACATGGGATTGCCGTGCGTCGCGTATTCAGCGATATCGGCGGGCGTCATGTGCGCGCGCAAGGTTACATCCAGGCCGACCATGGTAACTTGCCAATCCGCGCCAAAGACCAGGTCGGCAGCTTCGGGATCGTTGCGGATATTGGCTTCGGCGGCCGGGCTGGCATTGCCGGGCACCAGGGCGTTGCCACCCATCAGCACGACTTCATCAACCCACTCGCAGATTCGCGGCTCCAGGCGCAGCGCCAGCGCGATATTGGTCAGCGGACCGATCGGCACCAGCGTGATTTCGCCTGGCTGCGCTCGAACCTGCTCGATGATGAATTGCGCCGCGGGGATCGCCAGCGGCTGTCGACCTGGATCCGGCAAGAAAGTGTCGCCTTGGCCATCTTCGCCATGCACAAAAGGCACAGGACCTTCAAAGGGGCGAGTCAACGGGTCGAGCGCGCCTTGGGCGACCGGGATATCGCTGCGGTCGGCGATCTCGAGCAGACGCAGCGCATTGGCGGTGGCCAGCGGCGTGCGCACATTGCCAAAGATGCTCGTCAGTCCGATGACATCCAATTCCGGCGAAGCCAGCGCGAAAAATATCGCCATGCTGTCATCGACGCCGGGGTCGGTATCAATGATGATTTTCCGCGCCATGGCTAGCCTCCGATGATTTTGACCTGCACCTGACGGCTGCGCGGACCATCGAATTCGCAAAAGAGCAGACTCTGCGAGCCGCCCAGCAGCAGGCGTCCCTCGGCGATGGGCAGGACGAGCGAGTGCCCCGCCAGCGCCGCCTTGATATGCCCGGCTGCATCGGCTGGCGTATCATATTGATGCGCAAAGTCCACCCGCGTGGGCACAAGCCTGCGCAGCTCGGCGATGATATCGTCTGGCGTGGCGGCATCCAGCGCCGAGTTGATGGTGAGGCCCGCTGTCGTATGCGGCACGATCAGCGCGCACAGACCGCTTTCGATGCCACTGGCAGCCACGGCCGCTTGCGCCCGCGCCGTGAAATCGACCAGGGCGTCTCCGGGCGGCGTTTCCAGGTCTATGATCGCCAGCATGACAAGTCGATTCTCCTTCTGTTTGCATCCAGCAGCGCCTGCAGCTCAGCGCGCGTCGGCACATTGCGTCCGGCACCCGCTCGTCCCACGCTGGCAGCGCCCATCGCGTTGGCGATTGTGCCACATTCCGCCAATGAATGCCGCTGCAAATCGCGCAGATCATGCGCCACGAAGGCGATTTCGTCTTCGGTCAGCAGCAGGACATCGACCAGCCGCAGGGCTTCATCGACTCGATCGCGCTGCAATTCGTCCAGAAAGGGACCGACATCAAAATAAACGCGGCGAGACTCCCCCGCCAGCCAGGCAAATGCCCCTTCCACCAGCCCGGCCAGCCGAAAGCGCGGAGGGTGTCGTCGGGGTGGACATGCGCTGGCATGGCGAAAGCATCGCCTAGCGCCTGACCGTACAGACAGCCGAGTATTTTGTTGTGCATCAGTTGGACTCCTGCTCAGGAAGGACAGACGCCTATTCGTTGGGATGGCGCTGGAATTTGGCTATACCGCGACATTTTTGATAAGCGACAGCGAATCATGCCGTCTATAGCGGCTCGCGGCGGCCTTCAAGCTCGCGGCGGATGGCATCCAGCAGATCGACGCTGCGGGCATGGTACTCGTTGGCGCGTTCCAGCTTGTCTTCAAGACGCTGCATATCGGCTTTCATTTCCATGCGCAGGGCGTCCATCTTGGAATCTTGCTGCAAGAAGCGCTCATCCATTTTGGCATCTTGCTGCAAGAAGCGCTCATCCATTTTGGTTTCCAGCTTGTCGATGCGCCCATCAAGCCGCTGGATATCGGCCTTCGAGGGCAGCTGCCAACGTAAACTGGCGAGCAAGACCAGGACTGTGATGAGATTTATCACAGTGTTGATGTCGAATTGCTGCAAGATGGTATCCATCTTTTGCCCCCACCAAGTTACTCTATATTGTAGCGCATATCACTTCCCGCCCACCAGCGCGCGTCCGCCGATGACAAACCACACGGCTCCGCTCGCCGCCAGTCCAATCGCCAACGCAATCGGAAGCTCCACGAACAGCGACAGGAAGATGGACAGGTAGGCCCCCAGCGACACGATCGTCACGGCTGCGCTTTCTCGCCAGCGCTTCTGGATGCGGAAGATGTCGCTGACGAAAGGCAAGCCCATGATGAAGAGCGCGATGGACGCCATGCCTATGGCCACGCCAGCCGGCAGCGCTGCCTCCGCGCCGCCAAAGCCATTGGGCGCCGCCAAGATCGCCCCGCTGGTCACCACGCCAATCACCGCGAACATCATCAGCAGCATGTGCAAAATGCTGATGCGCTGGATTGCCTGCCAGAATGTCGCATCGAAGCTCGCCCCAGACGCCGTGCGCATCTCGCTGACACGCTGGGATATGCGCCGCTGCAAGGCATAGATCACCAAAGCCAGCACCGTGGCAAAATAGGGGATGGACTGTGGCAGTTGCGAAGGAATTTCCAGCGAGCCCATGCGAATGCCCAGGGCATCGAAGAACCCGAATATGGACGAAGCCACCATGGTGCCGACAGGCGTGCCGCCGCCCAACGACGGCGTGACCAGCGCGATAAAGCCGCGTCCGTTGGTCATATCGCGCTGGAAAAGCTGCAAATAACCCATGCTCATGTGGATGCCGCCCAAGCCGGCGAAGAAGCCGCTGATCAGCAGCGCCATATAGCGGATGCGCTTGACATTGATGCCCACCGATGCCGCCGCTTCGGGATTTTCGCCGACAGCGCGCAGGTGCATCCCGATGGGCATGCGATACAAGAAGAACGCCACGACGAAGACAGCGATGAAAGCCAGCCAGGTCATCACGCTCTGATTATCAAAGACGCCGAAGACGAAACCGCCCACCAGCGGGATGTCGTTGATGAACTCTGGCAGCTGGATAAAGGGCATTTGCAAGCTGGCCAGGGTGCTGGTATTGCCGCGGTCGCCGGTCAGCTCAAACATGATCGCCACAGTCGCCGAGCTGCCGAAGATATTCAGCGCGATGCCCGACAGGAACAGGTCGCCTTTGAGATCCAGGTGAAAAAGCGCCAGCACAAACGACAGCAGCAGCGAAACGCAAACGCCCAGCAGCAGACCCAGCCAGGGGCCGATGCTCGCGCCGACTTCTGCGCCAAACCAGTCTTGCGAATAGGCGCTGACGACCACGCCGGTGAAGGCGGACGAAAGCATCATGCCCTCGAGGCCGATATTGAGCACGCCGGCTTTTTCTGATATCAGCGCGCCCAGCGAGGGCAGCAGGATTGGCGTCGTCACGCGCAATATCGCCGCCAGGAAGACAGCGCTGAAGATGCCATCAATCACATTTTCAAACATCGCTGTCCTCCGCCTGGGTCAAGGCATGCCCGGCTTCATCGATGTCCGCGCGCTTTTGCCGAGCCTGGAAGAAGCTCACCAGCGCCTCGGCTGTGATCAGCAAAATGATGATGGCCTGGATCATGCGCACCACCTCGAAGCTGACATTGGCATCGCGCTCCATGAATTGGGCGCCCGCCCGCAGATAGGCATAGAGCAAGCCCGTGAAAGGCACGACCAGCACATTCAAGCGCGCCAGCAGCGCCACCACGACGCCTTCAAAGGCCAGCGCGAACGAGATATTGAGGATTAGTTGTCGGTGGATGCCATTCGCCAGGTGCATGCCCGCCAAACCAGCCACGATGCCGCTGATGGCCATCACCAGCATGATCGTGCGCCGCGAATTCACGCCGCCATAATCGGCAAAGCGCAGGTTGCTGCCAATGATGCGGATTTCATAACCCAGTGGCGTCCGGCGGATCAGCAGCCAAGCCAGGAAAACCACCACGACCAGGATAAACACCGCGATCGTAACCTGCGTCTTGTCGACGATGACCGGCAAGACAGCGTTGGCGGTGAATTTTTCAGAAGCGACATAACCGGCCGTGGGCGGCTTCAGCTGGAAGTTGAGCACCATCTCGAAGAAGCGCGTGGCGATCACATTCAGCATCAATGTCGATACCAGTTCGTTTGCGCCCAGATAGGCTTTTAGTGCGCCGGGAATCAATCCATAGACAAAGCCGGCGGTGCTGGCGGCCAGGATGATGAAAGGGATCAAAATGACGCTGGGCACATGCGGCGAGTTGAGCGCGATGATGCCGCTGACCAGCGCGCCAAAATACAGCTGTCCCTCTGCGCCGAGGCTGAATTGCTGGGCGCGGAAGACGATCGCAAAGCTCAAGCCCAGCAAGATGAGCGTGATGGCATCTTGGATCCACACGCCCCAGCGATTTACGCGCTCGATGGGACCCAGCAGCAGCGCCTCAAATGCCAGGCGCGATTGATTCAAGGCTTCGGAATAAGTCGTGGCGGCGCTGATGTCTTCGGGGCGAGCATAGAGCGTGTAGACGCCAGCGGCCGGCAAGGCGAAACCCTCGATCACCGCGTCTTTGCTGCTGACCAGATCGTCGAAGGTCTCTTCCACCTGCAATTCTGTCGCGGAAGTCGCCGTCTCCAGCGTCGCGCCAGCCGAATCCCGCAGCTCCACCAGCATATCGACCGGCGAACGGCGGTTCTTGGCATAAGCCAGCAGCGAGACGATATCGCCAGAGCGCCCGGCAAATGTCCAGGCGACCTCGCTGACCGGCTCGACGACATTGGGTTTGTTGAATTCGCCGCCGCGCGCCCGGTTATAGCGCAAATCGACATCTTCTTCATCGTCGACCGGCTCGGCTTCTGTCACCACCTGCACGCGGAATTCGCCCCGCTCAAAGCGGCTGGCTTCGTCCAGATTGAAGATGAATGTGACCAGAAAACCCAGCAGCAGCGCCACGATCACGGTCAGCAGCACGCGGATCGCCCCGCGCCGCAGCTCCACCACAAACAGCAAGATGCATGCGCCCACCAGCCCGTTCACCAACAGGATATTCTGCCAACTGGCTGTGCCGGTCATCTTTTCGATGGAGCCGTCGAAGAGCGTCTGCGTCACGAAGAGCGTTACCACTGCGCCAGCGATGATGCCCACCAGCAACAGCGCTTGTCTGCGCGCCCAATTCATGCGTATCGCTCCATTTCTGCCCGTTCTTGCCGCTCTGCCCCCAGCATATAATAGCCGATGCGCTCTTCGGTCAGCTGCTCATCATTGGGGAAGATGCCGACAATCTCGCCCTCATACATGACCATGATGCGGTCGGACAACTTCATCACCTCTTGCAGGTCAGCCGAGATCAACAGAATCGCCAAGCCATCGGTGCGCTGGTCGACCAGCTGCTGATGGATGAATTCGATCGCGCCGATATCGACGCCGCGCGTGGGCTGGGCGGCAATCAGCAATTTGGGCGAGGACGACAGCTCGCGCGCCACCACCACCTTCTGCATATTGCCGCCAGAAAGCGCGCTGACGGGAATAGCGCCATCGGGGGCGATGATGTTGAATTGGCGGATCATGTCCGCGCCGTTTTCATCGATGGCGTTGATGTCCAGCAAGCCGCGCCGCGTAAACGGCTCTCGATAATAGCGGTCGATGATCAGGTTGTCGGCGATAGACGACCACAGGGCGACGCCATTGGTCAGGCGATCTTCGGGGATATGCGCCACATTGTGTTCGCGCACCGACCGCGGACCGCGCCCCAGGATCTGCTCGCCGCTGATATAGGCTTCGCCAGTGGTTGGCGGTCGCAAGCCCGTCAGCACTTCGGCCAGCTCGGTCTGTCCATTGCCCTCGACGCCGGCGATGCCCAAAATCTCGTTTTCGTAAACGCGGAAGCCGACATGCTTGAGCAATTGATGTCCGCTGCTGTCGGCATAGGTCAGGCCATCCACTTGCAGCACGGGATCGCCTCGCGTAACCGGCGGACGGTCGACCTGCATGAACACCTCGCGCCCGACCATCATGCGCGCCAGCTCGCGTTCGCTGGTCTCGGCAGTATTGACCGTGCCCACCTGGCGGGCGTCGCGCATGACTGTCACGCGGTCGCTGATTTCGATGACTTCCTTGAGCTTGTGCGTGATGAAAATGACGGTCTTGCCGCCTTCGACCAGGTTGCGGATCGCCGCGAAGAGATCGATAGTCTCGCTGGGGGTCAGCACGGCGGTCGGCTCGTCCAGGATGAGGATTTCTGCGCCGCGATACAGCGCTTTCAGGATTTCCACGCGCTGACGCATGCCCACGGGGATATCGGCGATCCTGGCGTTGGGGTTGACGAACAAGCCGTACTCGCGCGAAAGCTGCTCGGTATCGGTCACGGCGCGCGAGAAATCGATCTGCATGCCCTGCTTCGTCTCGCGGTTGAGGATGATGTTCTGCGCCACGGTGAAGCTGTCCACCAGCATGAAGTTTTGATGCACCATGCCGATGCCCAGCTCGATAGCCGCCTGGGGATTGGGGATTTGCACTTCCTGGTCGCGGATGGTCAGAGCGCCTTCGGTCGGCTGTTCCAAGCCATAGAGGATTTTCATCAACGTGGATTTGCCCGCGCCGTTCTCGCCGACCAGGGCGTGGATTTCGCCCGGCTCGACGCGGAAGTTGATGTCGTCGTTGGCATGCACGCCGTTGGGATAAATCTTGTGGATGTTCTGCGTTTCGATTATGGGCATGGCATTTACCAGCTATCTACTCGCCGCAAGCTGATTCCAGTATTCCTTGAGGTCAAACGTTATTGCAGCATCAGTCTCCAAATGCGAGACATAGGCATCAATGAATGAACGAGTATCGCCAATGAGACGCAGATAATAAAGCAGGGTGCGATCAACGCCATTGACGATCAGTTGGCAGCCGTGAGTCTTTGCCACCAGTTCAATGTCATTCCTGAACTCATCATAATTGTCATGAGGATACGTAGTCAGGATGTAAAACACTTTGACAGGAGTAGTTTGCAGCTTCGCAAACGATGAACGAATTAACTCCGAACTGATAGGCACATTGTGTTTGATCTCGTAGCCCTCAAACAGCGTGTCGTTGCCATCAATTACGCTGATGTCACCAATCAGATTCGAGCGCGAGTCAGCGGTCGTATGCGCTTCAAGCGGCAACAGTTTGCATTCGCTGTATCGATTCAGTTCTCGACTGAGTACCGACAAGATAGCGTGGACTGCCAATACTGGCAGCCTTGCAGCGCCCTTAATCTTTGCATCGTGATGTCGACTCAATCGGTCCACTAGTTCGGCTATGGAGAGGTTTACAGGCCTCGCCAGATCAAGACGCGTGTTTCTGTCTCTTGCCTCTACTAATCCGATGAACAAGCTATGCAATATGGCTGCGGCTTTTTCTTTTCCAAACTGCTGTGCAGCATCTATCAGCAACAGGAAGCACTGTTTCAACGCTTTGGGCGTTATCTTTCCAGGGTAATCAAGGTCAAAGGGATGCGGTTGCTCAAAAGACCTTGTCAGCCATCCTGACTCGCTCATACTTGGAAACCGATTTGCCCGCAAGAATGGGGTGACAACATTGGTATCCAGCCTGCGCCCGCTGAATCCACCGTCAAATTCAGTTCGATGGAGACGGATGTCTTGTTCAGGGCTAACCACTTTCTTTACTAGCAGGGTTACGAGTACCGCGAGTGCGCCTTTCCTTTTCTCTTGATTCTGAAGGACGATGTCTATGTGTTTCCGCTCCTTGAAATCAACACCTTTCACCTTAAGTCCATCATTGTACGACGCGACCGCCTTCAATAGTATGTTGTCCAAGACCTCCAAATGCTTATTATCCTGACTCACAGAAGCCGCCCCGAAACTTGACCATTCAACTGCAGCAAAGTCTCGCGCGCGCGCTGCTGCGCATCAATGCAGTAAGCCTGGCTTATGTCTATGCCTGTACAACTTCTGCCTTCGCGCATCGCGGCAACTATAGTCGAGCCACTGCCTACATACGGATCGAGCACCAGTCCACCTTTTGGACACAAAAGCCTTATTAACTCCCTTATCACAGCTACAGGGAACACCGCCGGATGTTCATTGCCTGGCAAGCTCTCGACTGGATTCTCGATCACATCGCGCTTCATCGGCTCGCCAGATATGCGAATAATTGTGAATCCGTACCGCTCAATTCGCATCTTTCTGCCGCCATCCTGCCCACCATAGGCTGGCGCATGAATGCCACGTATCTTCATTCTGAAACTGTGAATCTTGCCGTCGTGCACTTCCTGTATCACTTCGTCCAGCGCCGCGTTCGCATGGTCGCGTTCACTTTCGCTCAGTGTCGATTGTTCGACAAGTTCCCTGTACTTTGCGCCCAGCTTCTTCGTAGGCTTCGAGCGTTTTCTTCTCTCTGCTGGCTGAAACGCGCGTCTGTCGTAGTAGTAATCCTTGCTCAAGGCAAAATGAAAGAAAGGCTCGGTGCTGGCAATCAGCCGACGCGTAAACTGGTGCGGCGTCGGATTGGACTTGACCCAGGTGATCTCGTTTACAAGCCTCAGGTTGAACTCTTCCAGTACCCTAAGCGCAAATTGATAAGGAACAAGCTGCAAGCTGCCAGCAAGGATCTTGTCACCCATGTTGTAAACGATGTTGCCAGTCGGCTTCATGACTCGCGCAACTTCAGCGAAAGTTCTCAGAATCCCGTCTAGATACTGCTCCACAGTTTCTTCGTTGCCCTGCCCTCTTGTCGCGTATTGGCGCTGCCTGAAATACGGCGGTGAAGTCACAACCATATCCACCGAGTGAGGCTCAAGCGCCACGAGTTCCGACGTGCTGTCCCCGCAAATGACCTGGTATCCCAAGCCATTGATTGTGTGGGAGTAGCAAACTGACATTGCCGGAGTCCCTTTCAATACTGAGGGCATAGCTTCGCAGACGAATTATCCCACAATATCGCAGCCGATGAAGTTGCGCTCCGCTTGGTTCGCAGACTCCATAACGGAAAATGACCCCGCAGCGGGATCTACAACATAATCACCGATGTTGCTTACAGCCTTGATCAGTTCCATTTGCAACTTGACAGGCTTTGCGTGGGGATGTGCGGATGTGTCCACTTTTTCCCAGTTGACATCGCGGATGTTATGCGTCTTCCACACGCCTTTGGCACGACGCGGCCGCTTTTGAAGGACAACGCAAAACTCGGATTGTCTGCGCGTGCGGTAGCCCATTCCCATGCGTTCTTTGTCCCAGACGACCATGTCAACTACGTCTAGCCTTGTTTCATCAAGCCAATCCGTGAAACCTTGACATAGGTGGAACTTGTCCATCCACAGGAACAAATGCCCGCTTGGTGACAAAACTCGATTGATGCCGATAACGAACTTCGCAATCGTTCCCTCAGTCATTTGCTGCAAAGCTGCTCGGCGTCTGCCACGTGTCACACCTTCGTTGCCATAGGCCAGTCTGTCCAAGACACCGCGATACTGCGGATCCAAAAACGCCACCGGAATGCTGTCTGCCGGCAGTAGCGCCAGCAAGTCCAGTCCGTCCATCTTGAGTCGCTTGTTTGCGAAAAGCGGTGGCGCTAGCTCAAACGCGGGCGTAATGATTTCGCGGGCATTTGAGAAAACTGACCTGCCATTCAATCTCTCCTCTGTTGCGACGTCCTCCCAAAGAACCGTCGCCGTCGCTTTCATAGTGAGTTCCTTTCGCGTAGATCTGCCCTTACCCGACACGGTCATGCTCCAGTCTGAGCATTACCGCCTACAGCAGGCAGAATGAGGTCAACGGTGCGGCAGCACGCCGTAAACAACAGGCGCACATCGGCGGATTCCTCAGCAAGTCTTGTTGACTCACTGGTTATTCGTACGGGCAAGCAAGGGAGTTAAGGCGCACCAAAAGCCAACTATTGCATGGCGCGCCTTCAGCCCTTAATGGGACAATGGATGTCCGCTCTTACATATCATCCATCATCATGTCGTCGATGCTCATGCCAGCCGTCGACATATCGGCGCAGGAAGTGCCCACAGCCGCCATCATATTTTCGCTGGTGAAGACCGTCTGCACTTCGATATCGCCATTGACCACAGCCGCCTCGGCCGCCTCGACCATGGCTTTGATGTCGTCGGATGTGGCGGCATCATAGAATTCGTTCTTCGCCAAGCCAACGCCGCCTTCGGGGATGCCCAGGCTCTCGGAAGCGCCATAGGGCAGCTCGCCATCCAGGTGCAGGCTGACAGCGCGGAAGATCGAGTTGTCGACATTCTTGAGCATGCTGGTCAGGATGCGCTCAGCCTGGTCGGGGTCGGTTTCGGCGACGATGGTAGCCTGGTCGCTGTCGACGCCGATCGCATAGCGCTCTTGTTCATGCGCGGCTTCAAAGACGCCAACGCCCGTGCCGCCAGCGATCTGGAAGACGATGTCCGCGCCCTGCTCGTACATGGCCAGGGTGATTTCCTTGCCGCGCGCCGGGTCGTTCCAGCTGCCCGCGTACTGCACGATGCTCTGCGTATCGGGATTGACCAGGCAGGCGCCCTGCTCGTAGCCGACGATGAAGTCATCGATGACGGGGATTTGCTGCCCGCCGACCGCGCCGATGATCGGGGCGTCGTTCGTGCCTTCCATCATGCTGGTGGTGATGGCGGCGGCATATACGCCAGCCAGGAAGGAGCCCTGGTTTTGCGCATAGGTCATCGAATAGACATTGGCGCAGCCCTCGACGCAGACATCGGCGTTGTCGTAGGGCATGGGCGCATCGTAGAACATGAAGTACTTGTCGGGATACAAGTGCGCGTTGGCGGCCAGATAGTCGATCATCTGGAAGGTGCCGGCGATGAGAATGTCGTAGGAGTCGCTGTCGGACATGACATCCAGCAAGCCCGGCTCCCAGTTGGCGGGGTCGATGCCCAGCTCGACGGTGTCGATCTCGATATCGTATTCATCGGCGATGGCGTCCATGCCGCGTTGCGCGCTGTCAAAGAAGGACTTGTCGCCCAGCGTGCCATTGACCACCGAAACCACGCGCAAGGCATCCTGGGCGGACACGGCGAAGGCGGTCAGAAAAACCAGCGCAACTACCAGCAGAAATTGTAGCTTTCTCATGTTGTTCCTCCATTCGGGGTAAGCGGTGTCAGCGTGGCTGCTGATGCGCGTATTATAGACACAAATTGCCTGGATTGGCAAAATCTCTCTCTGCCCTTTTGTGCCTTTGTGCTTAAGTCTCGCATAGTTACCTGGTATTGCTTCTGTGGTTACAATACAGCCCAATCCTAGCGAAGGAGTTGCCGCATGACGAAACTGCTCATTGATACCGATGCCGGCGTCGACGATGCCCAAGCCATCATGCTGGCGCTTTGCGAGCCGGGCGTGGATGTGGTCGCCATCACCACGCTGACCGGCAATGTGCATATCCGCCAGGTCAACCCTAATGTGCTGACCATTCTGGAAGTCATGAACCGTGATGTGCCTGTGTATGCCGGCTGCGATCGTCCGCTCGTCCAACCCTGGGAAGACGCCGCCGAATTCCATGGCAGCGACGGACTGGGCGGCTACCACGACCGTCCCGCCCTGACTCGCTCGCTGGAAGACGAACATGCTGTGCCCGCGCTGCTGCGGCTTTCGCAAGAATATGAGGGCGAATTGACGCTGATCGCGCTGGGACCCTTGACCAATATCGCGGCTGCCATCCGCCTCGACCCCGATTTTCCCGCGCGCATAAAACACTTCGCTTTCATGGGCGGCACGATCGCTGCGCAAGGCAACACGCCGGGCCTCACCGCCGAATACAACATCTATACCGACCCGGAAGCCGCCTTCATCACGCTGGACGCCTTTGACGATGCGACCATGCTCAGCTGGGAAACGACGCTTTGGCATGGATTCGCCTGGGACAAGTTCAACCAGCTTTGCGATATCGACACAGTCAACGGGCGCTTCTTCCGCGCTATCTCCCAGGCAACCGCCGAGCGCTTGCAGACCACCTATGCGCGCCCGGCTTATCTGCTGCCTGATCCGCTGGCGATGGCGGTGACCCTGCGCCCGCAGCTCGTCCAGCAAAGCAGCGATCATTTTGTGACGGTCGAACTGAACGGCGCGCATACCCGCGGGCAGACCGTCATTGACTACACAGGCATCAGCCGCCAAAAGCCCAATGTGACCATCGTGCAGGCGTTGGATACCGACGGCGTGCATGCCATGTTCGTCGATGCGCTGGCGCAGGCATGAATCCCGACACCCTCCACGCCTACCTGTCCCGACTGCTGGCTGCCCCCGCACCCAATAACAGCTGCTTGCTGCCGGGAACCGTGGGCGAAGTCATCCAGGCGATGGCGACCGAAATGGGTTTGGACTGCGCGCCCATCGGCAGGACGGGCAACCTGGGCATCACGATCGGCGATGCTGCGGTGCCGCTGGACCTGCTCATCACCGCGCACATGGACCGCCCCTGCTTCCGCGTCCGTAACTTGGCGGAAGCGACCCTGTATCCGCTCTGCGCCATCCGCGTGCCAGGCGACAACTACAACTGTGGCGGCATGGCGCTGCGATTCAGGGACGGTCGCGTGGCTGTGGCGGCGCAAGGCCGGTTGCGTTTTCAGTCAAAACGCGGCGAACAGCGCATCACATTCCAGGCCGAGCAGGGCGAATTGGGCTGGGGCGATACCGTGATGATGCAGGCAGGGCCGCAGCTGCGCGATGGTTTCATCATCGGCACGGGGCTGGATAATGTGCTGGGCGTGCTGATCGGGCTGTTATCGGCGCGGGCATTGCGCGAGCACAGCTTACCGGGGCGGGTTGTCTTCGCCTTCACCGACCAGGAAGAAGCGCCACCAAGCGGTTTTTTCGGGCAGGGCGCGGCGCGGCTGGCTGGCGAGTTGGATCCGCCGCAGCTGGGCTTCATCAACATAGACGCGCACAACCCCCGCGAACAAGACGGACATGTGCCCGGCGCGGGCGCATCGCATGCTTTTGTGTCGGGCGCTGGGCGCGGATCGGTCGTGCCTATGGACAGGCAGGCGCTGGCGGAAGAGCTGGCAGCAGAAATGAACGCGCGGCGAGCGCAGACTGTGCGGCTGAATTATGGCTATGTGTCGCGCAGCGATGACATGCTGCTAAATCTGTGGACGCGCTGCCTGGGGCTTGTGGGCGTTCCGCTGTTGAATGCGCATACAACCGAAGAGACCGCGGCGCTGGGCGATGTGGCGGCGGCGGTAGAATGGCTGGGGGCATTTGTTCTGCGATGGCATATTGCTCGCATCGTAAGGGCGAGGATCTCTTCAGCTTCGCGGCCACCCAAGAGTAAGAATACGCCAAATCGCAATTCTCAACTTATAAGGCGATCTGTAAGGACGTTTACACATGGCACAAGCAAACTTCAGCAACCGCACAGTCTGGGTGGGCGACAACCTGCCTGTCATGCGCGGCATCAACTCGGCCTGCATCGACCTGATTTACCTCGACCCGCCTTTCAACTCCAACCAGGATTACGCCGCACCAATCGGCTCGATCGCGGCGGGCGCGGCTTTCAAGGACACCTGGACGCTTTCCGATATTGATGTGCATGAACATGGCGAGCTGGCCGACCGCAACCCAGCCGCCTACAGCGTCATTGAAGCCGCCCGCAACGCCTCGGGCAAGAGCATGATGAGCTATCTGATTATGATGGCCGTGCGCATCATTGAGATGGAACGGATTCTCAAGCCGACCGGCAGCATTTATCTGCACTGTGACCCAACAGCGAGTCACTACCTCAAGCTGCTGATGGATTCGGTTTTTGGCGGTAAGAGATTCCGGCGTGAGCTCGTTTGGAATCTCCAGACAGCCTCAGGTTACAAGTCTCAAGTGAAAGGTTTTGTGCGAGGGCACGACACGATTCTCTATTATACGAAGAGTCGGGATTTCGCCTTCAATCGGCAGTACCTGCCACATAAGCCAGAATACATTCGGCGATTTAGGAAAGTGGACAATGACGGAAGGCGCTATCGTGATGATCGACCAGGCGGACGACGTCAATACCTGGATTCAACTCGTGGCGTCTTACTGACTGATGTGTGGTCGGACATTATGTCGTTCCAGCAAGCATCTACGGTAGCCGAGCGAACGGGCTATCCCACACAAAAACCTGTCACCCTGCTCGAACGCATAATAGCAGCCTCCTCTAACGAAGGCGACATCGTCTTCGATCCCTTCTGCGGCTGCGCGACGACCATGGTGGCGGCCGACCGGCTGGAGCGTCAATGGGCGGGCATCGATCTGTCGCCATTGGCGTTGAAACTGGTCAACGAGCGCATCAGTGAAGATCGCGGCGCATTATGGGGCGGCGCAAATGTGGTCGACACGCTGCCCAAACGCACCGATCTCGGCGTGCTGCCCAATTATCGCACGCATCGACATCGGCTCTATGGCGAGCAAGAAGGCATCTGCGTCGGCTGCGACACGCATTTTCCGTTCAAGGTGATGGAAGTCGACCACAAGCTGCCCAAATCGCGCGGCGGCACAGACCATATCGAGAACTTGCAGCTGCTGTGCAGTCATTGCAACCGCAGCAAGGGCAACCGGACGATGGCGGAATGGCGGGCTAGTCAGACTGTCTAAATTGCTCACTCTGTGCCCCCAACAAACTCAGTATCCTCGACGGCAAAAGCACTTCTGCGTCTCCGTAGCAAATCACCCTAATAGCTTCGCGTTCTTTGTGCCCTTTGTGTCTTTGTGGTTAGAATCGCCCGATACCCAGCGCTCATCAAAGGAATCCCCCATGCCCCGCTCCCCCATGCACCAGCAAATCTATACCCTGCCCGCGCTCGTCCGCGAGACCGCCCAGCCTTTTGACGCCGCCGCCCGCCACGCGCTCGACTTCGAAACCTGCACATCCGTCAAGCGCATCTACCTGGTCGGCTGCGGCGACAGCCACCATGCCCCGGTCGGCGCAGAACTGGCTTTCCATCAACTCACCGGCGTGCCCACCCAGGCGATCAGCTCGCTGCCTTTCAGCCGCTACACAGCTGGCTACCTGCCCGCCACGGGACCCAAGACCAACCTGGTTTTGGGCGTATCGGTTTCGGGCCGAGTCAGCCGCACCATCGAGGCGCTGGATATGGCGCGACAGGCGGGCGCGACGACAGTGGCTTTGACGAGCAATCCGGGTGGTCCGCTGGGCGCGGTCGCCGATGCTGTGCTGGAAACCGCCGTGCCCGCCCTGCCCAGCGATCTGCAAGTGGCGGTCGTGCCCGGCGTGCGCAGCTACCTGGCCTCGCAAGTCGCGCTGTTGATGGCGGCGCTTCGCATTGGCGAGGTGCGCGGACATCTACATACTCGCGAAGCCGATGCCGAACGCGCTGCCGTCGTTGAACTGGCAGATGCCATCGAAGCGACAATCGATGCCTGCCAACCCATCATCGATCAGTTGGTCGCTGATTGGCGAGACGCGCCCATGTTCGAATTCGTCGGCGCAGGACCGCTTTATGGCGTGGCCATGTTCAGCGCCGCCAAGCTGCTGGAAGCGACTGGAGAAGCCGCCCTGGCACAAGAAACCGAAGAATGGTCGCATTTGCAGTACTTCGTGGCCGAGCCGAAAATCCCGATCATGCTGCTGTGCGCCAATGGCTTTGACGCCGACCGCATGGCAGAAGTAGCGCGCGCCGCCAAAAGCATCGGCCGTCCAATGGCGCTGGCATCACATGCGGCTGCCGGCGAAATCGCGGGCTATGTCGATGCCCTGCTGCCTGTCCCGGCCGCTGTGCCCGAGCGCTATGCCTCGCTGGTCTACAGCATTCCCGGCGAGCTGTTCGCAGCCTCCCGCGCCGAAGCCCTCGATACGGCCTATTTCTGCGACTTTGCCGGCGGACGGGCGGACGAAGCCAGCGCCATCTATAATAGTCACAGGATAGGAGCGCTGCTGCGCTGACAGCGGGGAGTTCATGAAACTGTTCAGAAGGAATCGGCGGCCTACGCGGCAGTCCCAGGTCAGATCGCGGCTGATCCTGGGGACAATCGCCGTCGTCGTCGTGTATTCGGTCATCGCGCCCTTTTTCGATTCCAGCCGCGGCCAACTCCGCCCTGCAACAGAGCGCCGCGAGCGAGCCACAGCCGCGAAATCAGCAGCGAGCGCCCGGGCGACCTCAAAGCCGTCTTTGCAAGGCCCAGCAAGCAAAGCCACGCCCACACAGGTTTCGGGCAGTGATGGCTGTTATCGACACAGCCAGGCCTGGGTGAGCGGCAATATGAATATCCGCCAGCAGCCGTCCACTTCCGCCAGGATCTTGGGCAGAACGCCAATTGGCGAACGCTATCCTGTTTTGGATTCCCGCCAAGGCGATGTCTATTGCTGGCTGGATATCGACTTGGGCTGGATGGCGGTGACACGATTTGTCAGCCCAACAAAATCGCAAGCGCCATCGGCTCCTGTCGCCGCGACAAATTCCGATGCGCCGCCTGCCGCGCCATCCGCAGAAAACCCCGCCGTTACGCAAGCATTGGAAGCGTTGCGCCGTCTCGCTGTCGCGCCCGAAAATCGCTGCTCGCCTTATGATTCAGACGATTATCCCCATTCACAATCCCTTGAATCGCAGATTGTGGCGAGAATGGGCGGTCGCATTTATGGACCGTACACCGGCACAATTTTCAGCAGCATCCGCCAAACGGACATCGAACATATTGTGGCGAAGTCGGAAGCGCATGACAGCGGACTATGCAGCGCAGACGCTGGAAGGCGCAAAGCTTTCTCAAACGACCTGCTGAATCTCACGCTGGCCTCGCCGAGAGTAAATCGCCATCAGAAAAGTGGCAAGGATTTTGCAGAGTGGACGCCGGCGCGCAACAAATGCTGGTATGCCGATGCGATTATCAAAGTGAAAACAAAATACCGTCTATCGGTCGACAACCGCGAGAAGGCGGCGCTTGAAAATACCCTGCAATCTTGCCTGTCCGTGATCATGGCGAAGTAGCTGGTTGCAAGGATGCCAGCGCAAGGAAGCCAACATGCCCGCGCCCGACTTTCTCGCCGTTGGCAGCGTCATCATTGACGACATCGTCTATCCCGACGGCCGTACGAGCATGGGCGTCCTGGGCGGCGGCGGCACGCATGCGGCCTATGGCATGGCAGCCTGCGGCGAGAAACCCGCGCTGGTCGGGCTGGTGGGCGAGGATTTGCCCGCCGATGTGCGCGCTCGCCTGAACACCGACTTCGACGCGAGCGGGCTGGCATGGACTGCGCACAAGCAAATGCGCGGCTGGCAGATCTTCGAGTGGGACGGGCGGCGCAACGAGATCTTCCGTGTCGATGTCATCGAACCGTTCATGCACCAGCCTCACCCCGACAACCCCGCCCTGCCCTTCGCGTCCGCCTCTGGTCTGACCCTGCTGCGGCAACCGCAATATGTGGCAGCCTGGCGAAAGCGCTTCCCGGATGCCACCCTGCTCTGGGAGCCGACCCGCGCCTTCATGCTGAGCGGCGATTACGCTAGTTTCCAGAAAGCCCTGCCCCACTGCGACATCGTCTCGCCCAACCTGCACGAGGCGCAGACGATGACGAGCCTGGCTGACGAAGTGGCGATCCTGCGACGGCTGCTGGCGGATGGGGCAGCTGTCGCAGCGCTGCGCATGGGCGAACTGGGCAGCCTGGTGGCGCGCCGGGGCGAAAGCTGCGCCTGGCGTATTCCTGCCCTGCCGGTTAGCGAAGTCATCGACCAGACGGGCGCGGGCAACAGCTATTGCGGCGGCTTTGTGGTCGGCTGGCGGCGCGAAAACGACATCGCGGCGGCTGGCTGCTATGGCGCGGCGGCGGCCTCGTTCACGCTGGAGCATGTCGGCTGCGCGCGCCTGCCCGCGGACATCGACGCGCAATTCGCGCAGCGGCTGCATGAGGCGCGCGCTGGCACAGCCAGAATCGACCTGAGTTGAAGCATTCCGAATTGCGCCGAAAATCACCCCCCTCAATCCCCCCGACAGGTCAGGGGGAGGCAATTCATGCGCGGAGCCTGTCGTCATGGCGAAAGACAGCTCCTGGAACTCCCCTCTCCGACTCGTCGGGGAGGGGCCGGGGGTGGGGTTAGAAAACCTGTCCTGTCCTCAGCTATCCCGATGGGGGGAGCGAGTGGGGTTCAGAATCCACAAACTGCCGATGCCACTCTTCCAGCGTCAGCAGCGTCCAAAGCTGTCGGTTGTTGTCGCGCTGGCCATTTTCGTGCCCCGCGATCAGCCGCTCGACCGCGTCCATATCCAGCAGACCGCGTTGCCTGGCCCGCCGGCTCAGCAGCAGATCGCGCACCGGGCGCATATCCCGCCGCAGCCAAGCGCCCAGCGGTATGCCAAAGCCATGTTTCTTGCGGTCGATGATGCTGTCCGGCAGCAGGTCGCGCGCCGCTTCTTTCAAGATGTGCTTGCTTTGCCCGCGGCGCAGCTTGAGGTTGAAAGGGATGCCCGCCGCAAACTCCGCCAGTTGATGATCCAGGAAAGGCGCGCGCGCTTCCAGCGAGGCCGCCATGCTGCAGCGATCGGCTTTGATCAGCAGGTCATCGGGCAGGTAGCTGGTCAGGTTCGCTTCCAGCAGCGCCGCCACGGGATGCGCTTGTCCTGCAGCAATCCAGGCAGCCAGGCTGGGCGAATGACGGCTCGGTTCAAGCGCAATTTCGTCCAGCGAGTCCTGACTGAAGACGCGCACCATGTCGAAGTAGGCATCGTGCAGAGGCAGGCCAGCTGCCCGCGCAAATCGCCGCGTCCGCCGGACCCGATCATAATAGGCTGTGCCCTCGGGCAAGCGCGCAAGCAGCCGCGACAGACCGCGCATGATCGACGGGGGCACAAAAGCGAGTCGCCCCAGCAGCTGCGCGGCATAGAAGCGCTCGTAGCCAGCAAATAGCTCATCGCCGCCATCGCCCGTCAAAGCCACGGTGACATGCTCGCGCGTCATCTGGCTGACCAGGAAGGTTGGGATCGCGCTGCTGTCGGCAAAGGGCTGGTCGTGCTGCCAGACCAGGCGCGGCAGCAACTCCAGCGACATCGGTTCTGCACGGAAGGACTGATGCTGCGTGCCCAGATGTCGCGCAACAGCCTCGGCAAAAGGCGTTTCGTCAAAGCTGTCATCGCCGGCGAAACCGATGCTGAATGTCTTGATTTCGGCATTGCTGTGGCGGCGCATCAGCGCGGCGATGAGGCTGCTGTCCAAGCCACCGCTCAAAAATGCCCCCAGCGGCACATTGCTGACCAGGCGCAAGCTGACCGCCTCGTCCAGTTGCGCGCGTAATTCTTCGCTGTAATTGGCGGCACGAGCATGGTCGGCGGGCGGGGCTTGCCGGGGCGGCGTCCAGTAGCGGCGGAGTTGCGCATCGCCAGCCAGGTCGACTTGCACCGTTGTGCCCGGCGGCAGCATCTTTATGCGGGCGAAAGCGGTATCGGGCGCGGGGATATAGCCGAAACTCAAATAGTCCAGCAGCGCGGCTGGATCGTCCGGCGAAAAGCGGGAGATGCGCGGCACAGCGGGATGCGCCAGCAGCGCCTTGATTTCGCTGGCAAAGATGAAGTTGCGCCCCTCGTGAAAATAATACAGCGGCTTCTGCCCCAGCCGGTCGCGGGCCAGCAGCAGCTTCTTTTCGCGCCCATCCCAAAGCGCCAGGGCAAACATGCCGCGCAGCTCCCCCACCGCGTCCGCGCCTTGTTCTTCGTAGAGGTGGGCGATGGTCTCGCCGTCGCCATCGGTGTGGAAGCGGTGTCCGCGCGCGTCGAGCTGTCGGCGCAGTTCGCGATAATTGTAGATCTCGCCATTAAAAACCAGCTGGATCGCGCCGTCTTCGTTGTGCAGGGGCTGGTCGCTGCCGGCGATGTCGATGATTTTCAGCCGGCGCATGGCCAAGCCCACGCCCCCAGCGATGAATGCGCCTTCGCCATCTGGGCCGCGATGCCGCAGCTGCGCGTTCATTGCCCGCAGCGCGCGCTCGGCGACCGGCTGGTCGTCAAAGTGTATGACGCCGCAAATGCCGCACATCGGTCAATCGCTTCTTAAGCACATAGACACAAAAGGTTGTCCAGCAAAGTTATGTGATTTTCTTGACACAGAAGTGAAACCAATAAAGTATTGCGCATTTTTCGGCACAGAGAACACAGAGGGCACAGAGAGCACAGAGGTATAAATCTCTCGGTGTACTCTTTCAACTCGGTGTACTTGGCAGCAAATTCCTCACCGCAACTCCGGCCAGCGCAGATGCCAGTCGGTCGCTTCTTGATATACACATCCAATGCGCAGCAGACGCGCTTCGTCAAATGGCGCGCCCAGCAGCTGCAAACCGATCGGCAGCCCCGCCTCGTCAAAGCCGCAGGGCAAGCTCAAGCCGCAGACACCGGCCAGATTCGCCGAGATCGTCAATACATCGGCCAATAGCATCGCCAGCGGTTCATCCATCACTTCGCCAAAGCGGAAGGCCGTGGTCGGCGCGACCGGCGCCAGCAGCGCGTCAACCTGTGCGAACAGGTCATCAAAATCGCGGCGGATCAGCGTGCGCACTGCCTGCGCCTTGCCATAATAGGCATCGTAATAGCCGGCCGAAAGCGTATAAGTGCCCAGCATGATGCGGCGTTTGACCTCTTCGCCAAAGCCCGCGCCGCGCGTCTTTTTGTAGCTGTCGATGAGGTCGCTGCCCTCCACGCGCGCGCCAAAACGAACGCCGTCAAAACGGGCGAGGTTGGCGCTGGCTTCGGCCATGGCGATGATGTAATAAGCGGGCAAGCAGTACTCGGCATGCCGCAGGCTGACCTCGCGCACTTCCGCGCCCAGGCTCTCCAATTGGTCCGCCGCCGCCCGAACAGCTCGCTCAACTTCTGGCTGCAAACCCTCGGCGAAGTACTCCGCAGGCAAACCAATTTTCAAGCCGCGGATATCGCCCTGCATCTCCGACAGGTAATCCGGCGCAGGCGCTGGCATGCTGGTGGAGTCCAGCGGGTCGTGCCCGGCAATGACCGCCATGACGCGCGCCACATCTTCAACGCTGCGGGCGAAGGGACCCGTCTGGTCAAATGACGAGCCATAGGCAATCAGTCCGTAACGCGAAACGCGCCCGTAGCTGGGTTTCAGCGCCGAAATGCCACAGAAAGACGCGGGCTGGCGGATGCTGCCGCCGGTGTCGCTGCCCAGGCTGGCCATCGTCATATTCGCCGCGACCGCCGCCGCGCTGCCGCCACTGCTGCCGCCGGGCACATGCTCGCTGTTCCAGGGGTTGCGCGTCGGGAAGCAGCCGCTGTTTTCGGTGGACGAGCCCATGGCGAATTCGTCCATGTTGAGCTTGCCCAGCAGCACCGCGCCCGCTTCTTTCAAGCGCGCCACAGCCGTCGCGTCAAAGAGCGGCACATAGCCCTGCAAGATGCGCGAGCCGCAGGTCGTTTCGATGCCTTGGGTAGAAAGCACATCTTTCAGCGCGATGGGGATGCCCAGCAGCGGGCGTTCGTCGCCATTGGCGCGGGCATTATCGGCAGCGCGCGCCTGCTCCAGCGCAATCTCGGGCGTCACCTTGATAAAAGCGCGGATGGCTGAATCATGCCGATCGATCTGCTGCAAATGCGCCTGGCACAGGTCAAGCGCCGAGATCTCGCCGGACTGCATTCTCCGCAGAGCCTCGCTAATGTTCAGTCGCGTCAAATCCGCCATGGCTGCCGTCCGCCGTTTTTATCGCGCCGCGTCATCATAGCAGACTGGCAGCCGCATTACGCCCCTCTTTCGCGCCACACGACCTACCCCATCCCCGATCCCTCCCCGAAGCATCAGGGAGGGGAGAATTGAATAGCGAAATCTCGCCACCCCCCTCGGTCCCCCCATTTCTATGGGGGGACCGAGGGGGGTTGCATTTTGTGCCAGGCCGCCACGACCTGCGCGCGCGTCTCGGCGAGCGATCCATCGTTGCGAATGATGACATCCGCCGCCGCCAGCTTATCGGCTTGGCTATTTTGCGCGGCGATGCGCTGCTGCGCCCCCGCTTTTGTCATGCCCCGCTCCTCGATCAAGCGCGAAAGCCGGGTGGCGGGCGGCGCATCCACCACCCAGACGGCATCGACAGCCTCGCGCAGCGCGCCTTCCAGCAGTTTGATGGCTTCAATGACGATCACATCGGCTTCGGCAGCGCGTACCAGAGCGTCAATGCACCCGCGCACAGCTGGATGAGTAATGGATTCCAGCTGGCGCAGGGCTGCGGGCTCTGCAAAGACGATCTCGCCTAGTTTGGAGCGGACGATTTCGCCATTCGCGTCCAATATGCCAGCACCAAATGCCTGGACGATAGCGGCATGAGCGGGCTGACCGCGGCGCATGACCTCATGCGCGACAAGGTCAGCATCGATCGTGAATGCGCCCAGCTCTTCCAGCAGCCGACGCGTCAGCGACTTGCCCGTGGCGATGTTGCCGGTCAAGCCGATGATGAATTTGTCGGGCCAAACTGCGCTCATCGTGGCTGGCTCCCGCCTGCGTCAAACACGCCAATTTGAGCATATCCGTCCCGAGCTGGCAATGCGCCCGCCCAGGCAGCAGGTCGGCCGCATGCGACCATACAAACGCCAAAATATAGCACGGTTGTGCTATTCCATAAAGGCGACTGAAGAGATGCTCGGACGCGGACGGATGCCAAGCCGGACCCGTTGCCAGCCGGAGGGCGAGTTTTGGGCATCTCTTTTAGTTGCCGCCAGGCGCATAAGCAAAGGAGCCGCCCATGTCGCGCCGCTATTCGCTGGAAACCAGGATCGACGCGCTCAACCAGATCGACCAGCATGATGGCGATGCCGCCTTGGTCGGCGATGTGCTGGAAATACCGGTTGCGACCCTGCGCAGCTGGCTGGCGAAAGAAAGCGACTTGCGGAGCGCGTATGAGGCGCGGCGGCAGCGTCAGTACGAACGGCTGAAGCGCGATCTGCAAAGCGACATGCTGTTGCGCGGCAAAGACATCCTGGCGCAGCTCGATGCCGAGCGACTGGCAAAAGCGCCGCTCAATCAACTGACAGCCGCCTTGGGCAGCCTGGTGACCCATGCCTTGAAAATGGAGGAGGCGACACAACCCCGTGCCGAAGACGACGAGCGCGTCATCCGAGTCGAATACTATTACGATGGTCAGGTCCAGGATGCTCCACCCTGGGCAGGCGCAAGTGATGGACGACCCCGCGCGGTTCAAAGTGGTGGCTTGCGGACGCCGCTGGGGCAAGACCGAGCTGGGCAAAACGGCGCTGCTGCGGCTGGCGCTGCAACCGGGGCGGCGCGCATGGTGGCTGGCGCCCACCATCATGATGGCCAGCCAGGTATGGCGCGACCTGAAGAACAGCCTGCACAGCCTGAAATACGCCAGCATAAGCGAAACCGAAAAGCGCATTGACATCGCCGGCGGCGGCATGATCGCCGTGCGCAGCGCGCACCATCCCGACAGCCTGCGCGGCGAAGGGCTCGACCTGGCAGTGCTGGACGAAGCCGCTTATATGCAGCCGCGCGTCTGGCACGAGATCGTGCGCCCCATGCTGACGACCACGCGAGGCAGCGCGCTCTTCCTGAGCACGCCGCTGGGCAAAAACTGGTTCTACGATCTTTTTCGCATCGGCATGGACAGCGCAGAAGACGAATATGCCGCCTTCCACTTCAGCACAGCCAGCAACCCGCTCATCGCCCCCGCCGAGCTGGAAAGCATCCGCCGGCGCACGACAGAGCATATCTGGCGCGTGGAGTATCTCGCCCGGTTCAGCGACGAAAGCGGCTCGGTGTTTCGCGGGATTCGCCAGGCGGTGCAGCCGCTGCGCCAAAGCGCGCCCATGGCCGGGCACAGCTATGTCGCCGGCATCGACTGGGGGCGCAGTCACGATTTCACCGTCATCGCCATCATCGATGCGACAGAACGCCGGCTGGTGGCGCTGGATCGCTTCAACGAGATCGGCTGGGGATTGCAGCGGGGACGTCTGAAAGGCGCTGGCTCGGCGCTGGGGAACGCAGGTTATCTGGGCGGAGAGCAACAGCATCGGCGCGCCCAATATCGAAGCGCTGCAAGCCGATGGCCTGCCTGTGCGCGGCTTTGCCACTACCGCCAAGAGCAAATCGCCGCTCATCGAGTCGCTGGCGCTGGCGCTCGAACGCCGCCAATTGTCGCTGCTGGACGACCCCGCGCTGCTGGGCGAGCTGGCCAGTTATGCGCTGGAGCGTCTGCCGGGCGGTGGCTATCGTTACAGCGCGCCGGCTGGCATGCACGACGACACCGTCATCGCGCTGGCGCTGGCCTGGCACGGCGTGATGAAGAGCGGCGCTCGCTTCGACTTTGCGTGAAGGGCAGCCCAATGTGGTAAAATCGCGTCGACACGCAGCCAGAGGATGCCCATGTACAATCCCAAAGCACACCTGAAAAAGCTGGTCGAGACGCACGCGCCCAGCGGCTATGAAACGCCAGTAGCTGAATTGCTGCGCGATGAATGGGCAGGGCTTGTGGACGAATTCGCAAGCGACCGCCTGGGCAGTTTGATCGGCATCAAGCGCGGGCATGGCGGCGGACGCAAAGTCATGCTGGCGGCGCATATGGACGAGATCGGCTTGATGGCGCGCGAGATCGTCGATGGCTTCGTCTATGTGCATCGCATCAGCGGCATCGATCCGCGCGTGATGCTGGCGCAGCCGGTCTTGGTGCATGGACGGCGCGTTCTGTCCGGCGTCGTCGCCACCATGCCGCCGCACATGCTCACCCGCGATGATCAAAAACGCTATCCGCCCATCGATGCGCTGGTGGTCGATGTCGGCTTGCCGGCCGAGGAAGTCGAGCAGATCGTGCGCATTGGCGACCTGGTCACCATGGACGCGCCCATGATCGACCTCAAAGGGCGGCTGGCGGCATCCAAAGCCATGGACGACCGCGCCTGCATCGCTGTCATCACCACCTGCCTGGAACTGCTGCGCGGCATGCGGCACGAGTGGGATGTGCATGCGGCCGCCACGGTGCAAGAAGAAGTCGGCTTGCGCGGCGCAACCACAGCCGCTAACCATATTAAGCCCGATTGCGCAATCGCCTTGGATGTGGGATTCGCCGAGCAGCCGGGCGTATCGGACGGAGCCAAGCTGGGTGGGGGACCGCAGCTGGGCATCGGCGCGAATTTTCATCCCAAAATGGTTGCACGGCTGCAAGATATCGCCACCTATCACGACATCTGCTGGCAGCGCGATATCATGCCGGCGCGCACCGGCACCGATGCCTGGGCGATCCAGGTCGCGCGCGATGGCGTGCCGACTGCCCTGCTGAGCATCCCGCTGCGCAACATGCACTCGCCTGTCGAGACCCTGGACATGAAAGACATCGAGCGCTGCGGACGCCTGCTGGCGCATTTCATCTGCGCGCTGGATGAAGATTTTGCGGCCTACCTGTCGCTGTTGCCCGCGGAGTGACTCGGGCGACTCGCCCCTACACGGAGCACCTCAATTCCGATACAGCGCTTTGGCTTCGACGATGTCCACCATATCATCAAAGACCAGAATCTTGTCCGAATAGCCGGCGCGCGAGTGATTCCAGATCATACCGCGAAGCGTGGTTGCTGGAATGGTGTTATCCCCCCAGCTCAATGACATCAATGGCGAAAGGCAGCTGCGGGCGCGTGCCAAAGCCCAGGCTGAATTGATTCCAATTCGTGACATATAGCCGTCCGCGCCCCGCATCCAGCGCCACATCGCTCGCGCCGCGGAAGTCGCGCGCCAGCATCTCCAGCTCGCCATTTTGCAGACGCGCCGCCCGATTCCAGCCCAGCAGCGCAAGATAGACCTCGCCATCCGGAGCGACATCAATGCCATCGAATCCATAACCGCTGTCGTCGGCGTCGGCGAAGAGGGTCTCGCTCTCGCGCGGCGCATCGACAGGCACGCGCAAAATGGCATCGTTGGCGCTGTCGGTGACCAGCAGAACGTGTGTCGTATGGTCGTATCCCAGCCCGGTTGGCGTTGCGTCGGCATGATTCGGCTGCCAGAAGACGCGCATGTCGCTGCCATCAGCGCTAGAACGCAACACGCGCGGCGGTTCGCGGTCGCTGATGTAGATGTTGCCGTCGCGGTCGACTGCGATGTCATCGGGCAGCATGACCCCGTCAACACGACCGGGCGGGATATGCGCCAGCGTCTCCAGTTCACCATCTGCATAGCGCCAGACGACAGCCCCCTGCGCATCCAGCGGCGTGATGCGGTCGAGGATGTAAAGCGCGCCATCGGCGGCGTCCAACCCGCTGACCGATCCAATGCGTTCGTCTGCGGCGGGGATCTCGCGGACTGTTCCAGCCGGGTCGATCGCCCAGAGCGCGCCGGTCTGATAGCTGCCGCTGTAGAGCGTTCCATCGGCTGCGACTGCCAGCGCGGCCGGGTAGGCTTCATCGCCGGGCAGGACAGCAAACTCGCGCGCAACGACGCCTTCAGCGACAGCGAGCGGCCGGGAACGGGGAGCGCTGCCCACGACGAACCAGGTCATGGCGAAGATAAGCGCGGCGCCAATCAGCAGGGTCAAAAGCAGGAATAGCAGGGCGCGCAGGCGAGCGCGGCGGGCCGGTTTGGCCTCGATTTCAGTCACGAGTCATGCTGTCGACATTGGCGGGCAGATGCGCGCTTATGGTAAATCAGTCGCGCCCAGCCTACAAGTTGCGCTGTGCCGGTGCGACTATGCGCGCAGCTCTGTGCCCGGCACGCTGACCGGCGTATTGCCTGCTGCCTGCGCGCGCCCCAGCAAGACATCCGCCGCCGCCAGCGCCGCGCATGGGCGAAAACTGAAAGCGCAGACATAACCGCCGATGTCCGCGAAGTTCTCCAGTTCATAGGGTTCGCACAGCGCCAAAACCAGCAGCCGCTCGCCAGCGATGTCATGCAGCTCGCGCACGATCTGCGCTTGTCGGGAGCGGTCGAAATCCATGCCCGGAAGCGTGTAATTCTCGGTCACGGCGATGATGACGCCCTGAACGGGCAGGTCGGCGCTGGCGAAGTCTTCGGCATTGATGAGCGCCAAATTCTCGCAGGACTCGCGCATGGCAGCGGCGAAGACATCAAATGCGGGCGTGGCTTGATTCGGCCCGATGCCGCGCGTCTTCGTCAGCACAGCATAGGCGCTGCGTTCGGTCGTGTTGACCAGCGTGATGGGCGCGGAGGCAGCGAGGGGCAGCAGGTTATGGCGGTCGCGGATGATGCTGATGGCGCGCCCGGCGATTTCGCGTTCTGTGGCGCGGTGTTCGTCGCAGCCGACGAGCGCCGTTTCGGGCAGCGGATCAGTCGAGAATTCCGCTTCGTTCTTCAGCCGCAAGATGCGCCCGACCGCCTCGTCAACCCGCGACATGGCAATGCGCCCATCCTGCACAGCGGCGATGACGGCGCGGATCAAAGCGCGCTGATTTTCCAGATACTGGCTGGCATCGTGGTCATAATGCTCTTCCGCCAGCATCATCAGGTCGACGCCAGCCTTGAATCCCTGGATGACGGCATCTTCGGGACTGTAGTTGCGGCGCATGGAGTGCATGTTCATGCTGTCGCTGACGACCAGCCCAGCGAAGCCCAACTCGCCGCGCAGCAGATCGTTCAAGATGATGGGCGAAAGCGTGGCCGGACGGGCGGGATCGAGCGCGCTGAAGATGATGTGAGAGGTCATGACAATTTTCGCGCCCGCGTTGATGCCGGCTGCGAATGGCGCCAGGTCGATGCGCAGCAGTTCCTCGCGCGTGCGATGCACAGTTGGCAAGCCGCGGTGGCTGTCCAGGCGGGTATCGCCGTGCCCGGGGAAGTGCTTGAGCGTGGCCACGCAGCCATTGTCCTGCGCACCGCGTACGCCTGCCGCTGTCATTTCTGCGACCAAAGCCGGCTGCTCGCCGAAGGAGCGCATGCCGATGATGGAGTTGTGCGGGTTGGAGTTGCAGTCAGCCGCGGGACCCAGCACGACATTCATGCCGGCAGCCAGCAGTTCGCGGGCGATGGTGGCGTACATGCGATAGGCGCTGTCGGGGTCGTTTGTCGCGCCCAGCGCCATATTGCCCGGTCCCATGGCGCTTTCGGCGGTCATGACCGACCAGGTACCTTCCTGGTCAGCGCCCAGCAGCAGCGGGATGCCCAAACGCGTGCCGCGCGCGAAGGATTGCAGGGCGTTGCAGAGCCGGGTTGCCGCCGCCGCGTCCGGCACATTCTCGTCGCTGATGTAGGCGCCACCGACCAGATGCTCGCCCATCAGGATGCGCGCTTCGTCCAGTTGGTCGCCGGCGAATGCCAGCATGAACATCTGCCCGACCTTTTCTTCGATTGTCATGTCGGCGATCGTGGCGTTGATGTTCATGGTGGGGCTCCTGTCTGGGCGAGATGTGCATAGATAATGGACACAGAGAACACAGCAGCAAGAAAACCAGCTATCTCGGTGTACTCTTTCCACTCTGTGAACTCGGTGGTTCAGTTCTTTCGATCTTTTCCTGAATTTTCTCTGTGTCTCTGTGCCTCGGTGGCAATTTCCTATTTCACCGCGCCCATGGTCAAGCCGCGCACCAGATAGCGCTGGAAGAAGAGCGCCATGATGAAAGGCGGCAACATGGTGACGACCGCCGCGGCCGACATGTCTTCCCAGGCGACCTCGTATTGCCCGATAAAGAGCGTCAGCACGATGGTCAGCGGCTGCGAATCGTTTGTGCGCGTGAAAATCAGCGGAATTAGAAAATTGTTCCAGGTCGACAGCATCGCCACCAGAAAGACAGCCACCATGCCCGGGCGCGCCAGGGGCAAGATGATGCTATAGACCAGTCGCCAGCGGTTTGCGCCATCCACGCGCGCCGCGTCTTGAATCTCGGCGGGGATATCGCGCACAAAGGTCGTCATCATCCACACCGACAGCGGCAGCAGCAGCGTGACGAATATCAGGATCAAGCCCAGCAAAGTGTCGATCAATTCCAGCTGCAACATGAGGAAGAAGAGCGCGATCAGCGATACCCAGATGGGCAGCGGCAGCATGAACATGATGAGCAGGAAGATGGCATTGCGGCCCCGAAATTGCATGCGCGCGAAGGCATAACCCGCGCCAGTCGCCAACAGCGTCACGATGGCACCCGCGCCCACGCTGATGACGATGCTGTTGCGCAAGCCCGCGCCCATCAAGTCGGCTGTGGGTGAAAAACCGCCGGCGCGAAACTTTGCCCCCTGCGTAAAAATAGTTTGGTAAGACTCGAAAGTTGGCTCGCTGGGAAACCATATCTTGTAAGGACGAGCGTATAGCTCTTTGCGCGTGGAGATGCTGCTGACGAACACCCAATAGATAGGTGCCAGCGCCCAGATCAGCACGATGGCGCACAGGATATAAACGAAAGTCAGCCGCAGCCGTTCTTGCCCGCGCAGACCCAGCTTCATGCCTCCTGCACCCCCTGGTTGTAGACGCGCAGCACGAAGATCATGCCCACCGCCAGCGACATCAGCAGGATCAAATAGGACAATGCCGCCCCCAAACCCACGCGCAAATCGCGGAAAACCAGCTCGTAGTTATAGAGCATAAGTGTCTTGGTGAATGGGTTGATCGCACCGCCGGCCGAGCTGCCAGCCGTCAGCGTCCACACCACATCAAATATCTGGAATGCGGCGATAAACTCGACCACCAACGCGATACCGAATGAGGGCAGCAGCAAGGGAAAAGTGATGAAACGCACGCGGCCAAAAGCATTGGCGCCGTCTACCTTGGCGGCATCAAAGAGGTCGTCCGGGATGCTCTGCAAGCCAGCCAGCAAGATGATGGTGGGGAAGGCATAACGGGTCCAGGTTTGCACGACAGTCACCCAGAATATCTGGTGCTCGGGCGCGCGCAGCCACACCTGGTATTCGCTGATCAGCCCGAATTGATACAGCAAGCCATTCAGCGCGCCGTATTCGCCATTGAGCAGCCAGCCCCACAAAAATCCATTGACCACGCCGGGCAGCATCCAGGGCAGAATCGCCAGCGTGCGCACGACGCCGCGTCCCGGGAAGCGCTGGTTGAGCAGCATGGCGATGCTGAAGGCAACGACCATCTCCATGGGCAGCGTGAGGATGACGACCTGGAAGCTGCGTCCGGTAACTTCCCAGAACTCGTCATCGTTGAGCAGTTTGACATAGTTGTCCATGCCGACGGCTTTGGGCGGGCGGCGGATGCGCAGGTTGCGGTTGGTCAGGCTCTGCCCAAATGTGTCCAGCGCGGGATAATAGATGAATAGCGCGATGAGCAGCACGATCGGCGCGAGCACGATGACGACATAGAGCGAGTCGGAGTTGAGGCGGCGCATATGTCTTTTCTTTTCAGGCAATCGCCCTACGACTCAATCACCGCCAATTAGTGTCCGAAGATTTGCCGCAAGCTGATCCAGCCCAAACCAATTTGGATCGTTTTCCATCAGTACGCGTGGAGTTCGAGGAAGCGTACCGTCCTCCAGAGCGATGGTGACTGGTAGACAAACGCGCCAATCATCGTATGATTTGCGCCGCAACTCAATTTCTGTTTCTACATCGTAGAATCGCTTGAGCCATTTGATAGCATCACGTTTCTCTATTAGAGGCAGGCCACGATCCAATGATCGGCCTCGAAATATGGCGTTTGACACATTGCAAAGCAGCACATCAAAATCTCCCACCTCATATCGATCATTGTGCTTCTTGGACAGATTGCTCCGTGACTTGTGGCACTTGACTGAAAAGTGTGGTGCTTTCGTGACTCTTGTACCGAGGCTGAATTTCCCTCGCACAGCATTCTTGGTCTCAGCCTTCAGTCTATTGCCAGTGCGGCGATAGGTAATGCTCACATCTTCATCATATCGGCCGCGCTGAGGATTCAGATTCAGTTTCTGAACATCCCAGTCCCGCGGATCAAGCGCCTGCCTAAGTACCGCAGCTCCGATGAACTCTGTTGCCTTGCCTCGAATCATCGGCAACACTTTCTGATCCTCCAGAATATCCAACAGATTCTCAATTGGAATGTTATAGGTCTCACAGTATTCGCGAATACTGGAATAGACGCGATTTGCCTCATTACTCGTTGGCATTATAGTTCCTTATGAACAATTCTCTGCCTTTTGATCGGACACCCCTAAATCCGTCCTTTAGTTTGTGACCGTTTCTCTGATCGTCGGTACGATTGATCGTGTAGTTCCATTGCTTGTTGTCAATCGAATCAACCCACTGATACATGGAACGCACACTCGGGTGATCATCGTAGGTAAGAAGAAACATTATGCGTCCCGCATTCCTCTTGAGGCATTCTTGAAGTCTCTCGTGGTCAGAATGGTTGAAAACGCAGCTATAAAACTTCTGCTGGTCGGCGTTGTAATATGGCGGATCAATGAACGCAAAAGCGCCGGTTGGCAAAGCATCTATAACTAATTCGAAGTCTAGGGCGGTGAGTTCGACTCCTTGCAATTTGTCGGAAACAGTGCGCAAGTGCGGTGGCCAGTTTTCAGGCCGCATAGAATACTTGCGTCCATAACCCCAAAAGCAATTTTCAGGCCGCATAATGCCACTATATGACGTACGATTCAGATAGAACCATCTAAATGCTTGTTCCAGTCCGCCATTCGGAACAAAACGGTTCTTGTAATATGAGTGGTTTTCTTTGGTCGCGTCGACGCCAGCCAGTAAAGCAATCAAGTCTTCTACACGATCTCTAATGTGCCGAAGAGTATTGATCACCTCTTCGTCAAGATCGTTCAGGGTAGAGAATCTTGCGGCAGTCTTGGCGAAGAAGATACTTGCGCCACCTGCGAACGGTTCACTGTAGAACGAGTGCGGGGGAATCTCGTCTAGGATTAGTTTCCTCGCGTAGAATTTGCCACCGGGATATCTAAAGGGAGAATTAGACCGGTTTGAACGAGGAAGTGAGTCATTTGAATACTTGGACAACTGTAAAGCTTTCACAGCAGGCCTCCAGCACCAGTGTACCAGCGTACAACACAATAGTAAGGTAGCTTATAGAAAATAAGCGGGGCAGGTTTGGCAAGTGCCCAACCCACCCCTAAGCAGTCTACATGTACTCTTCTTTGAGCGCGTTCCACTCGTCGGCGAGCGCATCGATCATGTCATCTGCGGAAGTACCCATCTGCATCCCTTCCAGAATGACTTCGCTGACTGTCGCCGCCCAGGGACCCCACCACAGGGTGAAGCGCGGCAGCTCGTTGGTCAGCATGCCCTGCGCGGTAATCTCGTCATAGCCCTGAACCGCGCCTTCGTCATTCAGCGCGGCGGCCACCGAACTGCGCGAGGGATAAAGTCCATATGCGCCAAAGATGGCACGCTGGGTGTCTTCGCCGACATACCACTTGATGAACTCCCAGGCTGCTTCGGCATTTTCGCTGTCTACCGAGATGCCGATGCCGGCCGGGAAGCTCCAGGTATTGCCGACTTCTGGCAGCACCATGTATTCGACATTGGGCGCCTGCAGGGAGTCTTCGCCATTGCCGACCACGACCGAGCCTTGCCAGCCCTGGTGGAATGCGCCGACGCCGCTGAAAAACAGCCCGTGCTGGTTGATGCTGCCCGCCAGGATCTCCGGGCTGACCAGCTCGTCATCGAAAAAGGTCTTCAGCAGCGCCATAGCCTCGCGCGCCTTGCTGCCTTGATCGGCGAAGACCGGGTTCAGCTCATCATCAAACATCGGGTCGCCCATGCTCAATGCCATCAGCCACCACGACCAGTTGATAGCGCCCATAGCGATGGGATGCTCGTCGATGCCGGCATCGCGGATGGCGACCGACTGATCATAGAGCTCCGCCCAGGTCGCTGGCGGCGCATCAAAGCCCGCTTCTGCCGTCTTCGCGCTGTTGTAATCCATCATCACCAGCTGCTGATAGACCGGAATAGCCGTTAGCTCGCCATCCAGCGTGAAGAAGTCGACCTTTTCAAAGTCGTCAATGTCCAGGTCGCCCATCGCCACCATGTCATTCAACGACATCATGTTGCCGGTTGCGACGACATTGGACGGCGCTTCTTCGGTGATGAAAATGACATCGGCCGGAGCTTGCATGGCGGCGGCCGCCACCTGCACGCGGCTGTAAAGATCGGCCATCTGCACCGACTGAATCTCGACGGTGATGCCGCTTTCTGCCATGAAGGCGTTCAGCGCTTCTTCATCGGGCGGGCGGCCCCACGGTGGCGTCAGAAACGAAATCGTCGTGTCTTGCGCCTGCGCGGCGAAGCCCAGACTGAGCAAGAGCAGCATCATCAACAAAGTAATTGCGCGTTTCAAGCTGTGCATGGTATCTCCCCTTTCATTAGACCTTACCCTTCATAGTAACCGCTTTTGCCAGCAAGGCAAAAAACTGCATGCAAATCCGCGGACAATCGCATCACAAATCTTACCACCGAGCGCGCCGAGATGAGAGGAGTACACCGATTTTTTCTTAGCGTAGTCGGCCGCCGTTGCTCAGCTTATCTTCCATGCCCTCTATACGAGCGGGTTTTTCTCTCGTCGTCAACTCGGGCAGGTTTAGGGGCAATTCCCTTTCGTCGTCACATAACCGCCGTGTATCCAGCCCAGCGCGCCAGCGTGGTCGACCTGGAACCAGTCGCCGCGTTTGTCCAGCGCATCAACGGCTGTGCCTTGGGAGATCAAACCGATTTTGCTGCCGCTCGGGGCATCGCGGAAGTTCAGCCCGGTCGTGGTCGTGACGGTGCAATCGCGCGAAATTGTCATGACCCTCCCCTCGGCGTCGATCAAGCTGACCGCCAGGCCATATTCAGTTGGCAATGCCGTCTGCGGCACCACTGGCGAGATGGCGATAACAGCCCGCGACGCGCCGGGAAGCACATCAATATCGACCTGCTGCGTGCCGGTGACGAAAAAGCGATCCAGGTGCAGCCCGTTTTCAGTCTCCTGCACAACTTGCAGCCAGGTGTTCTGGGGCAGGCGATTGTCGGTGCGCAGCCAGCCTTTGGCGACCCAGGCCGCATCGGGCGATTCGAAGCCGTCATGGAAGTCGATGGCGTCGATGCGCACATCATCAATAGCGAAGCCGCGATCGAGCGTGGGACCATCGGTCAGCAAGCCAAAGCGCAGCAGCACATTGGTCAGCCGGTAATTGCTGATGTCGATGCGCTCTTGCACCCACCCGCCCGAGCTGCCGGTGTAGGCGTCCTCGAGCCAGTGAGCCTCGCCCGTGTGTTCGCCCTTCAGCGCCGTCCAGCTTCTGCCGCCATCGGTGCTGAGGGCGACATAGGCGACTTCATATTCTTCTTCCGTTTCGTACCAGGTCTTGAACTCCAGCCAGATGGCAGCGGATGGCATGCGTCCCATGTCGCGCGTCAGGCTGCTGTCGGTCCAGACCATCGAGGGAGCGTAATAGAAGGCATCACCTTCGGGAGCAGATGTCTCTATAAATCCCAATTCCGGCGCTTGCGTCAGCAGCAGCGAGAGTTGGTCTGCGCCACCCACATTGGCAACCAGGTAATCGGCGCTGTATTGAGGCAGGCTGCCGTTGTGCGCGGACGGGAATGAGCGCAGCGTTTGCGCGGGCTGGGCTGGCGTCAGCACATCTTCTACATCGTCATCATAACCGTATCCGCGCGCCGAGTCCTGGAAGTAGTTGGCAAGCGCCCAATCGGCGAATACTTCATCGGCTGATGCGTCATAGTGGTCGCGCAAGACCTTGGCGACGCCGCGCCAGCCATCCAGGCTCTCGGCATACAGATGCGCGATGATGTCTTCGCCAAATCGCTGGGCGAGGTAAATCATGAACAAGTTGACCGCTGCATACTGCGCGTATTGTTCGCCGTCGACATGGAAGTATGTCAAGCCGATGTTGGGGTTCTTCATAAAGGCGTCTCCCCACCATTCCAGCGTTTCTGCACCGTAGAGATGATATTCCACATAAGTCGACATGGCTTCGCTCAGCCACCATTCTTCGTTGAAATCCCGATGATGTTCGAGCAAATGCTGATATTCGTGCGCGATAGTAGACGCGATATCTTCTTCAGCCAGCAATGCGCCGTCATCGTACATCGGGTCGACCAGCACCATTTCGCGCTGGTTGCTCTCCTCGTTGAGGTCATTGGGCAAGGCATGTCCCTTGTCAAATATGCCTTGCCAGTCCGATTCCGGGTTGTGGACCATCACGATCGTCAAGCGCGGATCGCCGTCTATGCCGGGCGGCGGGGAATACTGGAGGAGCTCGTGAATCGGCTCGATGACTTCGCTGTCGATATACTCGGCCAATCGCTGGGCGCGCCAGTTTGAATAAGCAAGCGAGCTGTCCACCCAGATCAGCGCATTGTCTGTTTTGCCGCGCAATTCTGCTTCGATCTGGACATTGCCATCGTCCGCGCCCGAATCCACCCACAACATTTCGCGGTCGCCGATTTCATACGGGGGCGGGCTGTCCGGGGGCGTATGCTCGGTCTTGAAGTTGTAGAAGTCTTCCAGAAGCAGGGCATAATCAAAGGCGGGGATTTCCAATGTGGCCAGAGCCTCCAGCATTGGGGTTTCGCTTTCCTGCGCGCCGACCATTGCGCCGCACGACAAAACGGCGATTAGCATGATGTTGCGGGCGGTGAGCCGCATGCTCTTTGCTTTCGATCATCAAAGACAGGCCGCCCAATATAACGCGCCGCGCCAGCCGCTTGCAAACCGCAGATTCGCTGGGGAGTGGCGAACTTGCTGGATATGGACCCCCTCGGTCCCCCCGACAGGTCAGGGGGAGGCAAGCATTGGCTACCCTCTCCGTCCCGACGGGGAGGGGCTGGGGGTGGGGTTAGAAAGAGAACCATCCACCGATTTAGACACTCCCATTCGCTGCGCATCCGCCGCCGGGGGCTGGCACGGGCATCTAGCGGGACCGAGACTTCATAGACGACGCGACAGTGGCGGTCTTGCAGCCGCGCGCCTAGTCTGCATGAAAGACCTCGGCTATCGTCTTCCACCATTCGCCCTCGGCGCGGTCATCGACCGGCTTCTGCATGGGCATGCACAGATCCCACCATTTCTGCGTGGTTTCGTCGGCGGCCATGGCGGCCATATCGGCTTCGAAATCATCGCCATGATATTCCATATACGCGAAGAGCAGGTCGCCATGGCGGTAAATTGAATAATTGCGGATATTGCACTCGGCGATCTTTTTCAAGACGCCTGGCCAGACATCCGCGTGCAGGCGAATGTATTCTTCGGCGTGTTCGGCGCGGATGCCGATTACCTGTCCAAAACGCTGCATGTAATTCTCCTTTGCATATCTAAGGCGTGTTCATTAGCGGGCGACCCAATGGCGGGCGACCCAATGGCTCGCCCCTACAAGGCTTGTCCGCTACTAACAGATGAGAGTTGCCATCGCTCCATCTGGTCGTCCACACTGCCGGTTGAATAGGACGGCGATGTTGTAGGCAGCTGTTTTAGCGGCTATTCGCGTTAGCATGCCGAGTTCACTGTGTGCATTGACGCGATGCAGCCCAAAGATTTCGGTGAGCCTGGCAATCACAGTTTCAATGATTTGTCTGTGTTTGCGCAGCCAGCGCATGGTTTTGCCGGGCTTGTCTCCTTTGATGTTGCTCGCTCGTGGCGCGATAACTTCAACGCCATATTCTCGTTGCCAATGCCTAATCCAGCGCAGCCCGCTGAAGCCGCCATCAGCGAGATAGGTCGAGCCGCGATCATCTCCGGCACACAGGGCGGGGCTGATGGATTCAGAACTAGGGATTCTGCGAGTTTTATATGTTCTATGCTTGGGCAATTCGATTTCTTTTATACGCTTGCATCCCTGGCGGCTGCTCACAAGCGCTTCCATTAGCCAGCGGTCATCAATGTTTGCCAGACCGGTCATCCAGCCGGTGATGATCCCGCTGTCGCTGGCGCAGAGCAGCAATTGCTCGCCGTAATACCAGCCGCCATGATTGCCGCCGTGTCCCTTTTTGCCGTAAAGCCAATGGCGATCATGGCTTTTGGCTTGCCCCAAACTGCAGTGTGGCACGGGCGTACAATCCACCACCTCAAACAAAGCGGCGCTGCTGAGCATCTGCGCCAACTCTTGTTGCAAACATACAAAAACCGCCCACAAATCCCGCAGACGTTTGTTAAACTGACTATGCTTCAGCATCCGAGGAAACCACGACCGACCATGCTGCAGGATGTAGCGCACTATGCCGCGCTCGGATTGCCAGGACACACCAACACGCCATTGCGCAGCAATCCCAACCGTCAACACTTCGCTATCACTCATTTGCAAGGCGGGACCCGGATGTCGCTTCATTCGATCACTCATCTTCTCTTTGTACCAATCGTCAATGAAACAGTATAATGTCGTGAAGAAGGTGTCTAAATCCATGAGTAAGCTCCTTATGTGAGAGTTCGGCTCTTACTCTAAATTAGCACCTTCTTTCATTTCCGCTTGTTTTTTGCGCACCAGTAGCGGACAAGCCTTACAGCTGTCTGCGCGAAACTGCTGCAAAGACTATAGACAGCCAAGCGGATTCTGTCAAAGGTTCGCGCCTGTCTGCCGCTGCCCGCGAGCGCTGGCTGTATCCTGGCTTTCGCCTGTGTTACAGTAGCCTCATTATGCGCAGACGATCTTCATCCATCGCTGGTCCCGCGCGCGTATCGCCCTACGCCGGCACAGGACCGCTGGCGGGCTGGCGTCGTGGCTGCGGCTGCGTCTGTTTGCTGGCTGCTTTCGCATTGACGATCGCCGCGGTCTTTCTAGTATTCACCGCGCCAGAGGCCGTCAGCACGGCCGCGCCCGCCCGAACTGTCGAGGCAGCCGCGCCCACCGCCAGTTTGCTGCCAGCGACGCGCATCGCCGCTCCAGCAAGCGCTTTGCCCTCGGGAGCAGCAGAAGCTGCCTTGCCGACCATCAGCGCGCGGCAAATCACAAATCTGCTGGCCACGCCGCCTTTGCAACGCGCCGAATCGCTGCTGATGCGCGATGACAGCCTGCGCTATGACCCCTTCACCATCATCCCCAACCGCTCGCGTACGAAGATGACCGTGTATGTCGCGCGGCAGGGCGATACGATCGCTGCAATCGCCGGGCGCTATGGCTTGACCAGCGAAACAATCGCCTGGTGCAACAATCACCGACTGGCGCAATGGCTGCGGCCGGGCGATGTGGTCAATATCCCGCCGGCCGATGGCGCATGCCACACGGTCTTGCGCACGCAGGGATTGGATATCGCCGCCATCGCCCGGCAATACGGCATCGACGATCCCTATGCCATCATCGAAGCGCCTGCCAACGACCTGGCAGCGGTCACGCCCGACTTCCTGGCGCCCAGCAATACCTTCCTTTTCATCCCCGGCGGCGAAGGTCCGGTCATCACCTGGAATGCGCCGGTCGAGCAGGACAGCGCCGGCAATGTCGTGGCATTCGACCCGGGCAGCCCTTTCAGTTGCGGCGCGCGCAGTGGCGGTGGCGCCTATTGGTCCAATCCGCTGCCCAACGGCACCTTCGTGCGGGGCTTTTATGCCGGGCACAGCGGAATCGATATCGCCGCGCCGATCGGCACGCCCATCTATGCCGCCAACAGCGGTCCCGTGCTGTATGCCGGCTGGAACAACTGGGGATATGGCAATACCGTCGTCATCGGGCACGGGCCTTTTTCCACGCTCTATGGCCACATGAGCAGCCGCAATGTTGGCTGTGGGCAGACTGTGGCGGCGGGGCAAGTCATCGGCTTTGTGGGCAGCACGGGCAATTCATCGGGTCCGCACCTGCACTTCGAGATCCGCTATTTGAACCAGCCCGCAGACCCTTCGGCGACGACAGGCATCGGCTGGTGAGCGACTTCCGCGCTGTCGATGATGCCTGGCTGGCGCTGGGCAATGGCGCCGATTCCCAACTGCGCGCCGAAGCGGTCGTCTACCTGGGCGAGCGGCGCTATGCCCCCGCCGTGCCGCAACTGATCGAGCTGCTGCGTGGTGCGGATCCCGGCACGCGCTATCTGACTGCCAAGGCGCTGGGACAGATCGGCGACGAAGCCGAAGCCGCTGTGCCTGCCCTGCTGGAGGCGTTGCGCGGCGACGATATGTTCTTGCGAGCGGGCGCAACTGGCGCGCTGATCAAAATCGGTTATCCCGCTGTGCCCGGGCTGACAATCGCGCTGTTCGATGACAGCAACGCGGTCAAAAGGGCGGCTTGCAAAGCCTTGGGCAAGATTGGCAATCCGCGCGCTGTCCCCGCCTTGACCAATGCGCTGCAAGATGCCAACGCTGGCGTGCGCCGCCTCGCCCAAGAAGCGCTGGAGCGCATCAACAAAAAATGAGCCACCCAGTATACCGAGTGATTTATACCTCTTTGCTCTCTGTGCCCTCTGTGTTCTCTGTGTCGAGATCGAGCAATTCCGCAGCGAGGGCTGGTTGGCGGTTGACGACTTTTCTGCGGGCTAGGCACCGTATGCCTGCCTGCCCAGCAGAATCTGCCGCAAGCGAAACATGTCGGTGCGCGAGGTCAAGTCCAGGCTGATTGGCGTGACCGATATCAGGCCATCATGCAGCAGCGCATAAACATCGCTGTCGGGTTCGGCAAGATCGGGGTCGGCATGATAGCGATAACCCAACTTGGCGGGGTCGCTCAAGGTCAGGCGTTCCGGGCGGGTAGGAAAATAAACGCGTCGCCGCGACAGCCGAGTCAGCCGCCAGTCGGTCATTTCAGTCGCGTTCCAGGGCACATCAATCTTCAGCGCATCGACATCGTCGGGCAACGCCGAATGGTCGAGCAGCCAGTCGCCAAAGCGGCGTGTCCAAATCGCGGCGGGGCGAAAGTCGACTTCGTCGCTGTGAGTCAAATGCAAGTCGGTGGTCGTCTGCAAGCTGACAGCGATGGAGCGAATGCCCAGACTCGCGCCTTCGAGCGCCGCGCCGACTGTGCCAGAAATCGTAACGCCGTTGCCCGTATTCTCGCCATAATTGATGCCACTGACCAGCAGATCCGGGTGCTGCTGCTCCGCCAGCTCGAGCACGGCATGCTGCACCGCTTGCGCCGGTGTGCCATCGACCGCGTAGGCATCGCAATCCCCAAAGTCGCCGGGCGGCGCGTACGGGAAGATGCGCCCCTCGCTGTAATGCGGCATGCTGCGCCCCATGCCCGATTGCTGTTCGCGCGGGGCAGCCACCAGCAGCCGTCCACAGCCGCGGAATGCCGCCACAGCCGCCCATAATCCCGGCGAATCGATGCCGTCGTCGTTGGTGAACAAAATCGTGGGTTTTGTCAACAGGTCTTCCCTTTCCGTACAGCCGTTTCATGTCCTGGGATTCATACGCATTTGCCCGTTCAACAGGTTCGTTTGTGGCAAGGGCGACGCTCGTCACGCCCCAGTCGCTGCCGCAGCAAGCCCCACAGCCAAGCCAATTCGTCCAGCCGCAGCCAGCGCGCCGCCAGCCAGAAGATGCCGCCGTAACACAAACCAGCGACAGCCACCAGCAGCGCTTCGTGCAGCACAGTCTCCGCACCGATCCAGCCTTGCAGCGCGGGCAGGCTGACCGCCGCGGCAGCCGCCATGACCAGCGAAGCCAGAAGCGCCTTTCCGCCAGTCGCCAGCAGCCGCTGCCCGCCGAATCCGCCCAGCCTTCGCCACAGCAGCGCCCCGCAGATGATGGCATGCGCGGCATGTTTGAGGCTGTCCGCCAGCATCAAACTGTACAAACCCATCGGCTCGAACAGCAGCAGCGCCGCCCCGACATACAGCGCCAGGCTGACGATGCCGACCAGCGCCGGCGTCAAGGTGTCTTTGCGGGCATAAAAGGCATAAACCAGCAGCAAATCCAGCGCCGCAAAAGGCAAACCCGGCAGATACCAGCGCAGCGCCCCGCTCGTCACCAGCGTATCGGCAGCCAGGAATGCGCCATTTTCAAAGAGCAGCGCGATAATGGGCGTGGCCAGCACGAACAATCCAAAGGCGGCCGGCAAGATCAACGCCAGCGTCAAGCGCAAGCCCAAGCCCAGCGTGTCGACAAAGGCGCGCGCCGCCGTCGTGTCCAGTGCCTGCCGCGCCAAAGTGGGCAGCACCGCCGCGCTGATGGCTGTGGCCACCAAACCCTGCGGAAACTGAATCAGCGTGGTCGCCCAATTCATAATGCCGATGCTGCCTGCGCCGGCATGGCTGGCCAAGCTGTAGCTGAAAGGGCGGATGATCAGCGTGTCGAGAACCAGCGACAGCATGACCGGGATGTAGAGCAAACCGATGCGCCGCAAAGCCGGCTGCCGCCAATGCAGGTTTGGTCGCAAACTCCGCAGCGACAAGCCGGGCAGCTGCAAGAGCATTTGCGCCAGAGCGCCGACCAGCCAGCCCAACGCAACCGCCACAATGCCCAGCGACGGCGCGAGAATCAGCGTGAGCGCCACGATGCAGCCATTAAAGACCACGCCCGCAAAAGCAGGCAATGTAAATGCGCGCAGGGCGAACAAAGTGCCGCTGAACAGCGCGAACAAACTTAGCGCAAGCAAAGACGGCGCGGTGATGCGCAACAGGTCGGCAGCCAGCGATTGCGTTGCCGGGTCTGCGCCGGGCGCGACCAGAGGCACAATTTGCGGCGCGAAGAACTCGATCAGCAGCACCAGCACAGCCAGCGCCGTCACAATCAAACTGGCCAGAGCCGAAACGTTGCGCCACAAGTCGTCTTTGCCGCGGCGCGCCACGACATCGCTTAGCACAGGCACGATCGCGCCGTTTACATGCCCGCCGATGAGCAGGTCATAGATGGCTCTGGGCACGATGATGGCGACTTGCAGGGCATCGACCGCGCCAGTCGCGCCGAAGAGATAGGTGATGACCGTTTCGCGAGCCAGCCCGATTATGCGGCTGCTGACATTGCCCAGCGCCAACATGCCGCCGGCGCCAGCGATGCGCGCGTTGGTTTGTTCTTGTTCGGCAGCGCGCTCGGCATCTGCAGCGGGCGGGGCTTGGTCATCCACGATGCTGATTATACAGACGCGGCGGCAAATGCCTAATCACAAATGCGCGAAGGAAACAAATGGTACACTCAATCAACGATCGACGGGCGGATTCTCCGAGCCAAGATATGCGCGCATTGACCATGGACGACCTGCGCCAGTTGCGGCTGCGGCATCAATGGCTGGGGCAGCGCGAAGAACGCAGCGCCTCTGAAGTTGTGCGAAGGCTATGCGCTCTGCAATCACAAGAATGGGCAGCGGCGCAACTGGCGGTGCGGGCGCGGTCGAAAAGCATCGCACAAGCCGATATCCAGCATGCGCGCGAAACCGAGCGTTCCATCGCGCTCAGCTGGAGCTTGCGCGGCACGTTGCATCTTGTCGCCGCCGACGATCTGCGCTGGCTGCTGGATTTGTGTGGCGAAGGCGTCATCCGCTCGACGCGCCGGCGGTATCAGCAACTCGGCTTGACAGAAGCCATCCGCGAAGAAGCGCTCGAGGCGATGCGCGCAATTCTGGAGCGGGAAGGCGCATTGAACCGAGCCGAACTGGCAGCGGCGCTGGGCGAACAGGGCATCCCGGTCGCCGGGCAAGCCATCCACCATCTCGTGCGATTTGCGGCGCTGCGCGGTTTGATCTGCCATGGTCCCGAACGCGCTGGCAAGTTGACTTTCGTGCTGCTCGAGGCCTGGCTGCCCGAGATCGCTCCCGCTCCCGCCGACCCGCTGGGAGAGTTGGCGCGGCGATACTTGCTTGCCTGCGCGCCAGCCACAAAAGACGACTTCGCGCAGTGGTCGGGTTTGCGGGCAGCACAGGTGCGGAAGGCTTGGGCAGCGGTTTCAGCCGAGTGCAGACGAGTCATGACGCCCGCTGGCGAGGCGCTGATGCTGGCAAATCAGGGAGAAATAACCGAAGCCGAAACGATACTGCGTCTGCTGCCTCGCTATGACAATTACCTGCTGGCGCACAAAGATCGCCATTTCATCATCGCCCCGGACCAGGCGCGGCAGGTGTATCCCGGCGGTGGCTTGATCCGCGCTTGCGCCCTCAGCAATGGAGAGGCGAAGGCAACCTGGAAGCTGGAAAAGGGGCGTGCCGGCATCCGCATCGCCATCACACCCTTTGCAAGACTCGATTCGACGCATTTGCCGCTGCTGGAAGCCGAGGCGGCATCAATTGGGGAGTTTCTGAATGCGCATGCGGAACTGCGCGTGGAGGGCGAATAGCTATCTGGCTGTGATCATGCGTGAAGCCGGGCAAGTGCAGCGCCACCGCGATCCTGGCGAGGGGACCGCCGCTGTGGTGATGGTGCGAATGGTCGTGCGAATGCGCCATTGGCTCTGCGACCGGCACATGCTGTCGGCATCTATTCTACCAAGATGCTGGATAAGTGGACAGCTTGGGCGGCGGCGATTTGGATGTCTCCCCAATGGAGGCTTCGCGCTCGATGCAAAGAGCGCCTGTGAACACCTCTCTCCACTGTTTCACTGAGGAGCGGACATGACCTTCAATCCCGGCCCCTCTCCAAATGAGTCGGAGAGGGGAGTATGATTGCCTCGCATTACCCGGAGCGGTCATTCATGCGCGGATCTTGCTCCAGCGCCTGCGCCGCGCTCCGTTCTGGCGCGCTGCCATCCATGAGCGCAGCGAAGTACTCATAGGCGCTGTCGCCAACTGCCCCGCAGGCTGCTGCGCTCGCCTCAATCGCCGGCATGAAATGCAGCCCGGCCCACACCCGGCTCGCGCCGCAGATCTCGGCGAACTCGCTCCAGGTGGCGACGCTGATCTGCATATCTTCAGCGGGGGTGATGCCCGGCTCGATGCGGGATGAGCCCGCCGGGATATTGATTAGCCAGTTCAGTTCATCCGTGCCGGTATAGCGGCGCATGGCCTGGGCTTGCGCGGTGCAGACACAGCTCGAAGCGGACGGATATTCCGGATGATCTGCCTCTTGCAGATAGCTCTGCCATTGACTGGCAGGGATTTTCTGCATGCCTTTGCCTGGCCCGCCCCAGGCGCTAACCAGTTCATCGCCATACACATGCCGAATCGCGCTGAAGGGTCGGACGGCATCCCAGCGCCGTTTCTCTTGCCAGGTTGGGATCGTGGCGTCGTGGATGGCCAACATAACCAGGAAATCCACCATGGTATTTTCCTCGATCGACAAGCCCAGTCGGCGCGAAACGACCTGGAAGGAGGCGCCAAATGAAACCACTTTGTTGTCGAAGATTTCCGCCAGCATTTTCTGTTCATCCGTGAGATTGGCAGACAGCGCCAGCGCTTCGTCAACCTGCGCCTTGTAGGCATCCCGGTTCTGCGGGTCACTGGCGGTCGGCGCGGGTACGCGGATGTCGCGCGGGTCAAAGTCGCTGAATGGCTCGACATTTGCCATCTGCGGCGTCACAAACTGCTGGGCGGCATAGATGCCGATGCCCCTGCGCGTGATATCAGGCTGCCAGCGGCCGGCATCATGCAGTTCCACGGGACTGTTGACAGGCGAATAGCCAGTCGTATCGGCGTAGTTGCCGAGCTGGTTGTAGCCGTCATGCAGGCGCGCGCCGACCGCGCCTTTGCCCGCCGCGTTGCCTATGCCGACCGGCGTGCTGGCATCCATGCTATCGTCGGCGGGGTCGAGCCCGGCCGCGCTCAGCATCTCGCGCCAGACCGGCTCGGAATCAGGAATCATGGCAGATAGCGCCTGATAAGCGGCATAAAGCGTGGCGGTGTTCATATTCTGCTGCGTTCGCGCGGATTCAGGCTGGCGTTCCAGACGCGTGTATGCCCCGACAGCGGTCGGATGATAGGGCGCGAGAGCGTCCATGAGCGCCAAAATGGTGACCGAATTGACACGGTTGACAAGCGTCACATCGCCCAGGGTCGGAGATACTTCGGCACGCAATACCGGGACAAGCCTCGGGATGATGGCTTCTCGCAGTGGATCGCCGGTCGCCAAGTCAAAGGGCGGCGGCGGCGGCTGCGCCACGGCGAAAGCCCCGCCCCCAAACAGCAGCATAACGATCAGCGCAACCAGAGAACATCTCTGAACAGCGCACTTTACAACTCTCATGTGAACCCCTCCTGTCGATAGTGCAAATTGATGGATATTGTTCGTTCAAGCCAGCCTGTTAGCAGTTCGCAGGAAACTGCTTCTTGACAAGGCAAATAACAGTGTATACTAATTTTTGCTAGCGAAGCGATCAATTCTGAAACATCACAAACCGTTCAGCCCAATAGCCAATCTTCTCCGGTGGGAGGTGTATGCAATGTTGAAACACCTGCTGTTTTTCTTCGTTTTGTTGTCGATGCTGCCTCTCGGTTCCAGCATGGCGCAAGACAACGAAAATCCGACTGTCGCCATTCTGCGCTTCGGCAACCTGCCCACTTTCGACACTACAGAAGGGGCGATCCTGGATGTGCTGGAATCTTATGGTTTTATTAGCGCGGAGGAAAACTCGCTCTTGCACAATCGGCAAGATCTTGAGGGCGAAAACATTACTATCATCTGGGGAAGCGCCGATTTCGATTTGCCCACCGCCAATCTGATGCTGGAAGCGACATTGGATCAAGACCCGGATGTGCTGGTTACGGTGACGACAACCATCACGCAACTCGCTATGAACGCCGTCGCCGAAATGGACGATCCGCCAGCCGTGCTGTTCACCTCTGTCTACAATCCGTATGAAATTGGCATTGTGTCGTCGCCTTGCATCAAGCCAGATCATGTGACCGGCTCAATCTCCGTCACTCCCTACGAAGAGGTCATGTCATTGCTGATCACCCAAAATCCCGATATAGAGACGATCGGCACGATCTACAATTCATCAGAGGCCGCAGGCGCTGTGGGCGTGGCAGAAATCGCCCGCATCGGCGAGAAACTTGGGTTGTCGGTCGAGGCGAGGGCGGTAACGAACATTGCTGAGGTGAACCTGGCGGCGGAAGGGCTGATCAGCGCGGGAATTGACGCCTTTGTCATGCCGATTGACCTGCGCACCGGCGCAGCGGGTCTGCCAATTATCGTCAATCTTGCCAACGAGTATGGCATTCCCGTCTTCCATCCCATCCTGTTTTCGATCTATTATGGCGCGACGATAAGTTCCGGTTTCTATCACTACTACGCCCAGGGTGACAATGTTGGGCGCCTGCTGGTCGCGCATTTGAACGGAGATATCGATATCGCCACTACCGGCATCAACGAGCAAAGCGGCAGCGCCATCGGGATAAATCTGGATACGGCAGGCCGCCAGGGCATCGAGGTTTCGGATGAGATTGTTGCCAAGGCCGACGCGGTGATTCGCAGCGGCGAAGCCACGATTGCCAATCACATTGCCGAAGAACTCACCGTGCAAGGAACTGTCCTGCCTTTGGAAGAGCGGCTGGAAGAAGATCGAGCATTCCTGGCGGAACTGGCTTGCACGCCACAGCGGATTGCCGAGGAGCAAGCCGTCTTGGATGCGCAAGCTGGCTAGAGTCGCGGTATGCTCCAGGCAGCGCGCTCTTTGGCGGAAATTTCTGAATCGAATTGGGGCGGCGGATTCTGACGCTGTGATGATAGCGCGAAGGTCGTGCGAATGCGCCATTGGGTGGGTGTCTTGTGGTGTGTGCCGGCAATTTATCTATAACTATATCGTAACCACAAAGACACAAAGGGCGCAAAGATTGCGATGGCATGAAAGCTCTCGCTGACATTCCTTCACTTCAATTGCCAATTGGATTTGCTATTAGGGTAATGTATATGATATGCTGTTTACTATAAACTGGACGGATAGTCGACCTTGTACAGTATTGATCAAGCTCGCAGGGGTAATCATGAATCAGATTCCACTGCCCACAGTCACGAGTAGAATAAGTAGCCAGCACACTGCAAACCGTAGAAAGGTTCACCTGCGCCGAGAGGTTGAGCAGGCAAAACTGATTCGCAACCAGGCGTGGAAGGATTGCCAGCTGATTCCAGCTTGGGTTGACCACGACGAAGTGGGGCTTGACACCTTCTACACTCGGCCAGAGGTGGCGAAGGAGTGCAGTGAGAATCTTTACGCTGCCATGCAAGAAGACTATGCAGCCATTGATGATTATCACTTTATAGATCCAGGGGCAGGCGCTGGAGCGTTTTATGACTTGCTGCCAAGAGGTCGTCGTATTGGCATTGACATACTCCCGACCCGACCCGACTTCATTCGTCGGGATTTCTTGACATGGAATCCGCCATCCAACTACCAGCGATACGCGGTATTGGGCAATCCTCCTTTTGGCTATCGCGCTTGGCTAGCGCTTGCCTTCGTCAATCATTCGGCGCGATTCGCGGACTACATGGGTCTTATATTGCCGATGGCTTTCCAAAGTGATGGCAAAGGCAGTCCCAAACATCGTGTGCGCGGCGCAGAATTGATGCTGTCCCGTACACTGCCTCCAGACGCATTTGTGGACGAGTCGGGTAGATCGGTTAAGCTCAACGCGCTATGGCAGATTTGGCGGCGCGGAGTCAACAACACGCCACCGCCGCAGACCTGCGACGACTGGATTGACATATTCACTGTGGACATTCGCAAAGAGCGTCTGTGCGGGCACAATCGAGTCGGCGAAGCAGACTATTTTCTTCAGCGAACCTATTACGGAGAACCGCCAAAGCTGGTCACAGATTTCGCTGATGTGCGGTACGGTTGCGGCTACGGAATCGTTCTCAAAAAGGAACCGGAGACGATTGCAGAGCTACTCACTGCGACAGACTGGACAGAGTATTCCAACCTCGCCATGCACAATTGCCGGCACATCTCTATGTATCACATTCGGCAAGCAGTGATACACGGGGGCTTCACAGATGGATAATGCGGTTCAGCTTATGCAGTCTGTGATCGCCAGGTTTGCGAATGACAACAAGTGGGTAAACGCTCCTCTCGGCGACATCAAATCTCTCAGCAATACGCACATAGGCGATATAGGTCAGAATTTCGTGGAGGAATGGTGCCGCCACTTGGATTTAACTTGGGTGAGTTCAGGCAGCCGCCAAAGCGCATGGGACGCTCGTATTGAAGGTATCACCTTTGAGGTGAAGACAGCGACTGAAGACATCAATGGCAATTTTCAGTTTAACCACATTCGACACCATCGAGAATATCAAGCGGTGCTGTGTCTCGGTATCGCGCCGGATACCGTCTTGTTTGACGCATGGCGAAAAGGCGATGTGTCCGAGGGCAAGGCAGGACGCCTGGTTACGATGGACAGGGGTTCATCAGCTACATTCAAATTGACCAAGAAGCGGTCGGATTTGCGGCCTGTTTCTGAGTTCGGCGAGCGCATCGGGGAGATTGTTGCGGCGCTTGGATAGCAGCTAGAACTCCAACTACCCCTCACCGCCCCGCCGCATCCATCGCCGCGACAGCCGCGATCGCCACGATATCCTCGACATCATCGCCGGCCTGCAGCACATGCACGGGCGCGCCCATGCCCAGCAGAATCGGTCCGATCGCTTCGGCGTTCGTCAGGCGCGAAAGCAGCTTGTAACTGCTGTTCGCCGCATCCAGGTTGGGAAAGACCAGCACATTGGCATCGCGCACGCGGCTGAAAGGATAGCGCTGCTCGATGATATCGCTCACCACCGCCGTATCAGCCTGCATCTCGCCGTCAATCTCAATCTCAGGCCGCCGCGAACGCACCAGCTGCACCGCCCGGCTCACCTTGTTGCTGTGCGGATGCGGCGTCGCGCCAAAATTGGAAAATGACAGCATGGCCACGCGCGGCGCGAAACCCAGCGTACCCGCGAAGTCGTTGGCGAGTATGGCGATCTCGGCCAGAGTCTCGGCGTCGGGATCGATATTGACAGTCGCGTCCGTGAACAGATAGCTGCGCCCTTCGATGACCATCAGATAGACGCCGGCCGCCCGCGTCGCCCCGGACCGTGTGCCAAAGACCTGCAGCGCCGGGCGGATGACATCGGGATATTCATAGGTCAATCCGCTGACCATGGCATCGGCATCGCCATTTTTCACCATCAGGCAGGCATAATAATTGCGCTGACGGACGAGCGAGCGCGCCTTGCCCTGCGTCACGCCCTTGCGCCGCCGCAAAGCATAGAGCAAGTCGCGGTAGGCGTATTGATTGTCGGCTGCATAGTGATCAAAGCAAATCGGCGCGTAATTCAAGCCCAGGTTGTCGATGGTCGACTGGATGCGCTCGGGCCGCCCCAGCAGCACTGGTTCGGCGATGCCCTCGTCGCGGACTTGCAGGGCGGCGCGGATGATCTTTGGCGTTTCGCCCTCGGGGAAGACGATGCGCTTGAGCCGGCCAGCCCGCGCCCGATTGATGATATTCTGACGCACCTGCCGCCCGCGGCCCTGCCGACTGATGAGCTCTTCGCGGTATTCGTCCAGGTCGATATTTCGCCGCGCCACGCCAGTTTGCATGGCTGCTTCTGCCACGGCCGGCGCGACCCACAGCAGCACGCGCGGATCGAGCGGTTTGGGGATCAAATAGTCGCGCCCGAACTTGATGCTCTCTTGCCCATAAGCCATCAAGACGCTGTCGGGCACATCTTCGTGCGCCAGCGCCGCCAAAGCCCGCGCGGCCGCCATCTTCATCGCTTCGTTGATGCCGGTGGCATATACATCCAGCGCGCCGCGAAAGATGAAAGGGAAGCCCAGCACATTGTTGACCTGGTTGACATAATCGCTGCGACCGGTGCCGATGATGGCATCGGGACGGACTTCCAAAGCCAGCTCGGGCATGATCTCCGGCGTGGGATTCGCCAGCGCGAAGAGCATCGGGTCGGGCGCCATGCCCGCGATCATGTCTTGCGTGACCGAGCCGGCGATGGACAAGCCAATCAGCGCGTCCGCCCCTTGCAGCGCATCATGCAGCGTGCGCGCACTGGTCGGGATGGCGAACTCCGACTTCTGGATGTTCATGCCTTCTTCGCGCTGATGATGGATGACGCCGCGCGAGTCGGCCATCAGCAGGTTTTCGGCAGCCACGCCCAGCGACTTGAAAAATTTGCCGGTGGCGATTGCGCTGGCACCCGCGCCGTTGATGACGACCTTGATGTCTTCAATGCGCTTGCCCGTCACTTCCAGCGCGTTCAGCAAAGCCGCGCCGCTGATGATGGCCGTGCCATGCTGGTCATCGTGAAACACCGGGATGTCCAGTTCGCCGATGAGTCGCTGCTCAATTTCAAAGCATTCCGGCGCTTTGATATCTTCCAGATTGATGCCGCCGAAAGTTGGCGCGAGCGCCTTGCATACCGAAATGACCTCTTCGGCACTGTCGGCATTGATTTCGATATCAAAGACATCGACATCGGCGAACTTCTTGAAGAGCACGCCCTTGCCTTCCATGACCGGCTTGGAGGCCAGCGGACCGCGATCGCCCAGGCCGAGGATGGCGCTGCCGTTGGATATCACGGCGACCAGGTTGGCGCGGGCGGTCAATTCGTAGGCGGCCAGCGGGTCGCTGTCGATTTCCAGCACAGCTTCGGCGACGCCGGGCGAATAAGCGAGGGAAAGATGCAGCTGGCTGTCGAGCGGCTTGGTGGGCGCGATCTGGATTTTGCCCGGGCGGCCGCGGCGATGATAGTCCAGCGCTTCCTGGCGGGTGAAAGTGGTCATTGTGAGCTGCTCCCCAAGAGGTGGACGGGTCTTGTACATATGTTAGCGCATGCAGGCACAGCGCCGTCTCGCGCGAGTGTCTCAGTAAGGCTAATAAAGAAATGCAGCAAAAGGCAGCAATATCGCAGGGGCGACTCTTGAATCGCGCAGCTGTACACTGGCGGCGTTGCGGACGATACAAGCATCGCCCCTGCATGTTCCAAATATGAGCGGCGGGGATTGCGCGCGCTGCGGCTGAATTTGCCAGGCGCTATCTACGACAAGGACGAGCGCTTCAAGCCAGCTCGGCGCAGATGGCATCGACGAAAGCCTCTGTGCTCATGCCGATTCCGCCAGAAACATCGGCTGTATGATCGCCGCGGTTCAAGGCGCGATGCACGGCCGCTTCGATGCGGTCGGCGACTGTCACCTGCCCCCACTTGTGCCGCGCCAGCATAGCGCCGCTCAGCACAGCCGCGGTCGGATTGGCGATGCCCTGCCCGGCGATATCGGGCGCGGAGCCATGCACCGGCTCGGCGATAGCCACTTCGTCGCCCAGGTTGAGCGCCGGCGCCATGCCCAGTCCGCCTCCCCAAGCCGCCGCCATATCGCTGAGGATATCGCCGTACAGATTGGGCGTCAGGATGACATCAAAGCGCGTCGGCTCTTTGACCATCCAATACGCCGCTGTATCGACCAGCAGTTCGTCGGTTTCGATGTCGCTGTACTGGCGTGAAACTTCATAAGCCACGCGGCGGAACAAACCATCGGTTTGCGGCAAGACATTGCCTTTGTGCACGATGGTGACGCGCCTGCGCCCTTCGTTCTGCGCGAGGCGAAAGGCGGTATGGGCGATGCGCTCGCTGGCGCGCCGCGTGATGCGCTTGGTCGCTGTCCCCGTGTCGCCGGCATCAGCTGTGTGTTCATCGCCGATATACAGGTCTTCGGTATTTTCGCGCACGACCACCAGATCGACGCCGTCGCGCGCCGTGGGCACGGGCAAAAAGCGGGTGGGTCGCAGGTTGGCGTAGGTTTCGGTGGCGCGGCGCAGCTGCACGATGGGCGATGCGTAGCCTTCCACGGCATACGAAGGCGAGCTGCAAGCGCCAAAGAGCACCGCCTGCGATTCGCGCGCCAACTCGATTGTCGCCGCTGGCAATGCTTGCCCGGTCTGCTCGAAGCAATCCCAGCCAGCGCGGCCATATACAATTTCAATTCGCGGGATGAGCTGCTGCAAGACGCGTACAGCCGCGGGCACCACCTCGTGACCGATGCCGTCGCCCACAATTACACATAGCTTCACGGCGCTGCCTCCTTATTGCAGATTTCCCCTTGCCCGGTATCAAGACGCCTGTCGCAGGCAAAAAAGACTAATAGAGGAAAGGCTGCGGGCGCCGCCGCACAGTTATCTAAAATGTCGCGCCAGCTATTTTGACACAAACAGGGCGGCTGTCGCAAGTCATCTGCGGCAAGTTTGCGGAATTTGTTCGCCAGCGCCGCCATTCCATTTTCGCGCCCGCCCGCCTATACTGGTCAGCTTATGAAAAGGACGACGCGCCTGTGACGACGCTAAAACCTTGCAGCCGTTGTGAGCAGGAACTGCCTCCAACCGCCTTCAGCGAGCCAGACAGCCCCTACTGCGCGGCCTGCACCGAAGAGATCGCAGCCATCATTCGCAGCAAATACAACGCCATCGAAGCGGCGCACTTCCGCGCCAGGCTGCGCAAACGCTCGCGCGCGGCACTGGACGACCTTCGCCGAAACAATACATGACAGCAGAAGCGATTCCAGCCTTGTCATTTCTCGCCTCCATCATCCATTTGCCTTTTTATTGCCAGCTCACGATACTGCCTTCGGATGTTTTTTCCACCAGCAGATGCAGCGGGAAGGAATCGCGCAGGTCGTCGATATGCGTGATGACCAGAATGAGGTCGAAGTCGCTGCGGATGGCGCTGATGGCATCCACCAACTTGGCGCGTCCATTTTCGTCTTGCGAGCCAAAGCCCTCATCGATAAACAGCGCGCGCAGCCCCGCCCCGGCCCGCCGAGCCAGCAGCTTCGATAAGGCGATGCGCAGCGCGAAATTGATGCGAAATGCCTCGCCGCCGCTGTAAAGTTCATAAGGGCGCGTGCCCAGCTCGTCGGCAATTGCGATATCCAGCGTTTCTTGCAGGTCGCCGCTCGCTCGCTGCCGCTGCGTGCTCAGCGCGAGGGACATCCGCCCCTCGGTCATGCGCGACAGCAGCTCGTTGGCATTCGTCTCCAGCTCGGGGATGGCGCTGTCGATGATCATGGCGGGCACGCCGTCCCGCCCAAAAGCTGCGCGCAGCTCGTTGAGCAGGCTCGCCGCGCGTCGGAGCGATTCCAACTGCGCCTCCAGCCGTTCTTTGTTGGCGCGTCCGGCTTCAATAGCGAGCAATTCTTGTTGGGCGATGGTTTTGCGCTCGCTGGCCGCCAGCACAATCGCGCGATGCTGGTCGACCTGAGCGCGCAGATCGCGTTCCATTTTCACCTGCTCTTGCAGCGCGCCGATATTGTCCTGCAGCTGCGCCCGCTTGTCCTGGTCTTGCGCCAACGCCGATTGCAGCGCCTGCCGCCGTTGCGCCGCTTCGTCATGAGCGCGTTGGGCTTCGGGCAGGTTCTGCCGGGCGAATTCCAGCTGCGTCTGCTCGCGGTCATAGCGATCATAGGCTGCTAACTGGGCGCGCAGCTCGGCATGCGAGTCTTTGTCATAGCCGATGCGCCCTTGCTCTTCGCGCGCCTGCGAGAGCTGTCGCCGCAATTCCGCGCCATAATCTTCGTCTTTCAAGCGCGTCATAATCTGCTGCAGGGCGTGCTTCTCCAACTGCATGTCGGCTTGGGCAGCTTGCGCGCGGCGGGCATTTTCGCTGGCTGCGCCCAGGCGCTGCTGCAATCCCGGCAGCTCTTTCAGCCGCTGCGCCCAGCCCGCCAGATCGCGTTCGTGCGTCTCGCGCCGTTTGTCAATATCGCCCAGCGCCGTGTTGCAGCGCCGATACTCTCCGCGCATGTCGTCTCGCTGCGCACCCAGCTGCGCCAGCATGTCATCGCGGTGCTGCGCAGTGAGCGCCTGCCCACAGAGTGGACAAGTCGCGCCGTCGGCACGCTCCAGCCGCGCCAGCCGTTCGTTGATTTCTGTGCCTGCCGACCGCAGCGCCGCTTGCCGGGCCAGCAAACCCGACCGCTCTTCACGAAGCGCCTGCACGCTCGCATTGGTTTGGTCGCGTTGCGCCGCCAAGCTCTCCAGCGCGCCCAGCTGCGTCTGCAAGTCGGCGATATCGTGCTCGGCGGCGGCGGACAAAATGTCTTGCAAAGCGCGGATACGCTCGCGGATGACATCGGCATCGCGTTCCAGCGCCGCGGCCTGCTCTGCCAGTTCTCGTTCCAGTTGATGGCAGCGCCGCTCCAATTCTTGCTGTTGAGCCAGCTGCTCGGCGATTGCGCTTTGGCTGCTGCGCGCCGCCTGCAGCTTGGCATAGCCGGCTTGTATGGCATCGCTCTGGGCGATGATCTGTTGACAGCTCTCGATTCTTTCGTTCTGGCGGGCGATCTCGCTTTCCGCGGCGCTGATATCGGACTGGCGGTCGGCGATCCGCGCTTCCAGTTCGCGCAGATTTTCGTTTTCGCGGCGCAGCGCCAGGCTGGAATTCGCCACTTTGTCATAGGCGGCGCTAACCTGGTCCAGCTCGGCCTGGGCAGCGCCCAGCGCATCCTGGGCGGATTCAAGCTCGGTTTGCAATTGGGGAGCGCGCTCGATTTCTGCGGCGAGGCGGCGCGACTCACCCTGCATCAGTTCAATCTCGGCGGCATTGGCAGACAAGCGCGTTTTGGCTTCGCTTTCATAATCCGCCCACTGCTCCAGACCGAGGATTTCCGACAAGATGCGCTTGCGTTCGGCGGCGGTTTTCAGCGTGAAGGCATCGGCGCGTCCCTGCTGCAAGAAAGCCGAATGCACAAAAGTTTCATAATCGAGGCGCAAGGTCTCATTGATCCTGGCTTGCGTGCGGCGCATGCTGTTTTCGTTGATCGAGCGCAGACCCAGATCGCCCATCACCCAAAAATCCAGCGCCCCGCGGCTGCCTGTGCCGGTTCGAGACCGCCGCCGCTGCACCCGATAGCGCAAGCCCTCTTGCTCAAAGTCCAGCGCAACCGACATATCCGCCTGCCCGAGGTGGATGAGGTCTTCGTCACGCCGCGTCCGCGCCCGCCCCCACAGCGCCCAGGTCATGGCATCCAGCAGGGACGACTTGCCCACGCCGTTGCGCCCGGTCAAACATGCCAGCCCGATGCCCGCAAAGGAGATCGGCGGCGGCGCGCGATACGCCAGGAAGTTGCGCAATTCCAATTGAAGCGGCAGCATCGCAAGAGTATACTATAGCGCAGGGGTGGGAGCGTTTTTTCGGCTGGCTGACAGTTTCAGCCGCGTTGAAGTTTCTCTCCCGGAGAGTGAACAGGAAGTCTGCCGTGCAAGACGCCGCCATTACCGCGCTGTATGATGGACAGTGCAGCTTGTGCCGCGCCTGCTGCCGCTGGCTGCGCGGGCTGGATTGGCGCGATCGCATCGCTTTCACCGACCTGCATACAATCGAGGCGCAGCCAAAGCAAGCGCTGATGGGCGAGATTCATGTGCTGGTCGGCGCTCAGCGTCTGACGGGCTTTGCTGGCCTGCGCCGTTTGCTGCGAGAGCTGCCCTTGGGAATGCCCGTGTGGCTGCTGCTGCATGTGCCGGGCGCGGCTTGGCTGGGCAGGCGCGCGTATCGGCTGGTGGCGCGCAACCGCTATCGCATCGGCGGGGCTGGCTGCGATTCTGGCGCTTGCACAGGCGGAACTTCGGCGCGCACCTGGTAACGCCGCGTCAAAGCGCGCTGCCCGGCATCTATTTTGTCAATCAAAACGCCGCCATTGGCTTCGATGATCTTGCGCGAGGCGATGTTGTCGTCATCGCAGGTGATGAGGATGTCGCCGATGCCGCGCGCTCTGGCTGCTTCGATACCCAGCCGGCAGATCAGCTTGCCATAGCCACGCCTGCGCAGGGACGGGCGGATGCTGTAGCCGATGTGCCCGCCAAAGCGCCGCAAGTCGTCGGTGAGAAAATGCCGCAGGTCCAGCTCGCCCGCGTAGATGCCGCCGGGCGCGATCAGCCAATGCAGCGTAGCCGGCACCATGCCAGCCAGCGGGGCGCTTGCTTTGTCGCGCAATGTCTGCAAATACTCGTCAAAGCTGGCGCGCAGAATCTCGGGATGCCAGAGGTCCCGATGGCCTGCGCGGATGTATTCGTATACGGCGTCGATGTAACTATCTTTGTAAGCCGCCTCGGGCAAGACGAGGCAGGCGGATGCCGCGCTCATGTTTGCTCGGGCTGCTCCGCGCGCCGCTCGGCCACAGCGCTCAGCAAGTCGCTCAGGTCTTCCGATTCGTCCGCGGCCGCATCGGCTTCGGCGGCATCTTCGGGGTTGTCTTTGTCTTCCCAGCTGATGATCCAGATGCAGGCGCCAGCCACCAGGATGGTCGCCACGATCAGCGCGATCCATTGCGTCGGCAGCAGACCGACATTGCGCGCCTCGTACACCAGCAGCGCCACCATGCCCGCCGCCAGCACGACCCAGGCGCTGAAACGCGGGCGCTCGATCACCCATTTAACTGCTGGAGTTTCTGTCAATTGCCGCATCGTTTTTTACTCCATACGCTGAATTTGATTCTAGCCCGGCTCGACGATTGCCGCAAGAGACGCCCGTTCAAGTCAGCATGTCTGCTTCGGCTTCTTCGGCTTCTTCGCTTTCCTGCTGCACCATGTCATAGAGCATTTCCGACAGATAGCTGGTGGCTTTTTCGACATTCATATCGTTGCAAATGACGGCGATTTCGTGGCTGAGCATCTTGATCAGGCTGGATTTCATCTTCATCTCGACCGAGGTGAGCTTGTCGGTCTGCTCGCGCCAGTACAGATCGCGCAGCGCCCCGGCCATGGCATCGGGCTCGCGGGTAGAGATCTGCTTTTGGATCTGCGCCTGGCGGGTGCGGTAATCGTCCGAAAGCTGCGCTGGCGGCAGGGCAAAGACTTCTTTGAAAATCGACAAGTCTTCGATAGCCGGGCGGATGTTCATGCTGGTGGCTACTTCGATAGGGATCATCACTTCGCCGCGATCGCCGACCAGCTCGACAATATGGTAACTGCGCGTCTTGCCCTTGAAAGTCATCTTCTTGTTGCCGACGATGGTGCCCGCGCCATAACGGGGATGGACGATTTGGTCGCCTCGTGTATACATCAGGTGTCTCCGCAGATTATTCTATCAGTTTATACGCAGCAGCCCGCGTTCTTGTTCTGTATACAGCGCCGCGCGACCCCATGCCGCACAAAACCCGCCACGATGCGCAGCGTGACCTGCAGACAGCCTGGATGGTTTGACAAATTGACGCTTCGGCGCGCAGAGAAAACAAATTTCTTCTTTTCGATTCGTCTGCTACTATACCACAGCCGAGCGCCGATTGCAATGCGCGCTTCTCGATAACAACCCAAAAGCGCCTCTGTATCCCAGGCGATTTGCGCAGGTACAATCATCGTCCTATAGCTCGTGGATGGATCATGACCAAACTCACAATCAGCCTCGCCCAGATGCGCATCAAATTGGCGCGCGTCAATGACAACCTCGCCACCAGCGCAAACATGATCGCCCAGGCAGCCAAAGACGGCGCGGACATCGCCCTGCTGCCCGAGCTGTGGTCGACCGGCTACGACCTGGAAAATGCCCGCGAACATGCTGCGGAATTGGGCGAAGGCAGTTTCGCGCAAGTGGCAGAAGCCGCCCGGAATAACCGCATCGCCATCTATGGCTCGCTGCTGGAGCGCCGCGGCGACCAGGTCATGAATTGCGCGACGCTCTATGATGCGGCTGGCGAGCTGCGCGGCGTCTACCGCAAGATCCACCTCTTTCGCTTGTTTGACGAGCATCTGTGGCTGTGCGAAGGCGAGGCGCCGGCGCTGCTGCAGCAGGCTTGGGGCGCGGCTGGCCTGGCGATCTGTTATGACCTGCGCTTTCCAGAGCTGTTTCGGCGGTACGCGGTGGCGCATGGGGCGGCGTTGATGCTGCTCTGCGCGGAATGGCCCCTGGCGCGTGTCGCGCATTGGCGGACTCTGCTGCAGGCGCGCGCTATCGAAAACCAGTGCTTTGTGGCCGCGACCAATTCCTGCGGCGAAACCGGCGGGACAATCTTCGGCGGGCACAGCATGATCATCGACCCCTGGGGGCAGATCATCGCCGAAGCCGGCGAAGACGAAAGCCTGATTACCGCGGAGATCGACCTGGCTGAGGTCCAGCGAGTGCGGCGCGCCATCCCTGTCTTCGAAGACCGCCGCCCCGATGCCTACCTCGTTGACTGATTTTGTTGAACCAGCAGCGCCTCGCCCCTGTCCGCACGGACAGAGAGGGCAGCCAAGGCCTACCTCCCCCTGACCTGTCGGGGACCGAGGGAGGTTGAGACTCCCCTGCCCTAGACCAAGCCAATCGAAACGAATTTCTGCTCCATATATTCGTACAAGCCTTCTTGCCCGCCTTCGCGTCCGAAGCCGCTGGCCTTGCTGCCGCCAAAAGGCGCTTCGGCTGTGGCTGGCACCATATCATTGACGCCGATGATGCCGAAGTCCAAGCCTTCATAAACTCGCGTGGCTGTTGACAGGTCGCGCGTCATCACATATCCCGCCAAACCATAGGGCGTGGCATTTGCCAGCTGCAGCGCTTCGTCCAAGGTGTTGAATGCGCTGACAGCCATGACGGGCCCGAAGACCTCGTCGCAGCCGATCTGCATGTCGCTGGTCACATCGGTGAGCACAGTCGGCTGATAGAAGTAGCCGCTTTCGAAAGCCGGTCGCGCGCCGCCGCAAACCAGCGCAGCCCGTTTGTCCAGCGCGTCAGCCACGAATTGTTCGACCTTGTCGCGCCCGGCCGCGCTGACCATAGGACCGTTGGTCACGCCCGGCTGCATGCCATCGCCCACCACCAGCTTCTCGGTTTCATCTTTGACCGCGACCAGAAAGTCTTCCAGCGCCGGCTGCTCGACATAAAAGCGCGTCGGCGAGATGCAAACCTGCCCGTTGTTGCGAAACTTCGCCAGCGCGCCTTGCTGAGCTGCCCACTGTAAATCGGAATCGGCGAAGACCAGCACCGGCGCGCTGCCGCCCAGTTCCATGCCCAGCTTCTTGATGCCAGCCGCAGCCCCCCGCATGAGAATCTGTCCGACTCGCTGCGAGCCCGTGAAACTAAGTTTGCGTACGCGCGCATCAGCCAGCAGCGCAGCGCCCATGGCCTGGGGTTCGCCATTGACCAGGTTGACGACGCCGGGCGGGATGCCGGCCTCGACCATCACATTCGCCAATGCCATAGCGCTCATCGGCGTCAGTTCGCTGGGTCGGCCGACGATCGCGCAGCCGGCTGCCAGCGCCCCCGCCCACTTGCGCGCCAGCAGATAAGCCGGGAAGTTCCAGGCGGTGATGGTGGCGACGACTCCCAGCGGCTGGGGCAAAGACAGCAGACGTTTGTCGGCTTTGCGGGCTGGGATCGCGCGGCCGTAAGCGCGTTTGCCCTCTTCGGCGAACCAGTCGAAGAGATCGGCGCATGCGCCCCACTCGCCACGCGCTTCGAGCAGCGGTTTGCCGCATTCCGCCGTCATGATAGGCGCCAACTCGTCAAGGCGACCGCGCAGGGCATCGGCGATATCGCGCAGGATGCCGCCGCGTTCATAAGCCGTCATGTTTTGCCAGCCGGGCAGCGCTCGCCAGGCCGCATCCACAGCCGCCGTGGCTTCGTCAGCGCCCCCAAAAGGCACAGTCGCAATCGGCGATTCGCTGGCGGGGTTGCGCACTTCCCAGCTTTCGCCACCGAACGAATCGCGCCACTCCCCATCTATCAGCATTTTATATTGCATGTCAGCCACTTTCTGTTGCATAATTATCAACAGCGTTCCAGCAGAATTTAGCCGGCTGCATAGCCCAGTTTAGCCGAGAGATCGGCCGCCACCTGCCGCACGATCACACCAAATTCGTCGATGCGCTCCAGCGTGACGCGTCCGCCGGGACCGCTGATGCCGATTGCGCCCAGCAGCAGGCCGCGATGATCGTGCACCGGCGCGGCGACACAGCGCACGCCATAATTGTACTCTTCGTCATCTATGGCATATCCGCGCTGGCGTATTTGCAGCAGCTGCGCTTGCAAAACAGCCTGATCGGTGATGGTGCGCTGGGTGAAAGGCAACAGCACTTCTGGCAGAGCGCCATCGCCAAATGCCAGCATGGCTTTGCCCAGCGCCGTGCAGTGCAAGGGCGAAAGCGTGCCGATCTCCGACTCGACGCGCAGGGCGGCGCTGGATTCAGCCTGGTCGATATACAGCGCCTGTCGCTGCGCCAAAATCGCCAGGTGCGCGCATTCGCCGGTCTCGTCAACCAGTTTGCGCAGGGTCGGTCGGGCGTGGTCGCGCAGGCTGATGCGGTCGAGGAGGCGCTGGCCCAGGCTGAGCAAGCGCGGACCGAGCTGATAGCGGGCGGTGCCTTCGTCCTGGGCGACAAAGCCATAATTGGCCAGAGTGTGCAGCAATCGGCTGGCGCTGCTCTTGTCGATGCGCATTTCTCTGGCGACTTCGGTGGTGCCCATGCCGCTGCGAGCTTGTTCCAGCAGGTTGAGAATTTTCAAACCCCTGGCCAGCGATTGGATTTCTGCCATGACGAGATGTCCATTTTTTAGCAGCAGGTTTTTGCATCGACTGCAGCATGCTGCCAATTTATTGACAATGATAAAACAATGTTGTATATTTAGCAACAAGCGAAAGTTTTTCAATTCAGGGAGTTGTCTATGCTAGAATCTGCACGCAAGCCGATTGTCAAAACTAAGTTGAGAACAAGGAGCGAATGAGATGTTGAGCAAACGCATAATCACAGCGGTCATCCTGCTGTTGCTGGCGGGGCTGATGGTTGCGCCGGCTCTCGCGCAAGACGACTTGATGGGCGACTTCACGCTGTCGCATTACTTTAGCGGCTTCGGTGGCGAATTCATCGAGCAGATCGTCGATGACTTTATCGCCGTCAATCCCGGCTTGATGCATGCCGAAAGCCCGGTCGACCACGAGCAATTCAAGACATCCATCCTGGTGCAGCTGGCAGGCGGCAACCCGCCGGACACTTTCGGCTATTGGGCGGGCGCGCGCATCCAGTTTATTGTCGATGACGGTTTCCTGATGCCGATCGACGACATCTGGGAAGCCAACGACATGGACTCGCAATTCCCGCAGGCGGTCATTGACACGGCAGTCACCTACGACATGCACAAGTATGCCCTGCCTTTGACCCTGCACTGGGTCGGCGTGTTTTACAACACAGCGCTATTTGAGCAAGTCGGCGCGATGGTGCCCACGACCTGGGATGAGCTGGTCGATGTCGCCGAGAAATTCAAGAGGGCGGGCATCCCGGCTTTCGCGCTGGGCTCCAAAGATCGCTGGCCCGCCCAATTCTGGTTCGACATGATCTTGCTGCGCACGGCTGGCAACGATTATCGCCAGGCGCTGATGAGCGGCGAAGCCTCGTATACCGACCCAGAAGTCGTGCGCGCCTATGGCATGTGGAAAGAACTGGTCGATGCCGGCTACTTCAATGCCGATGCCAACGCCTACAGCTATATCGACTCTGCCAATATGGTCGCCAACGGCGAAGCGGCCATGACGCTGATGGGCACCTGGATCGGCGGACACTTCGCCAGCGTGGAGTTGACTCCGGGCGAAGACTTCGACTACTTCTCCTTCCCCACGATTGACGAAGACACGCCCCGCGCTTCGCTGGGTCCCATTGATACCTTCGTGGTATCCGCCGATGCCAACAACGCCGATGCGGCCAAAGCCTTCCTGGTCTATCTGACCAATCCCGATGTGCAATGGGCATTTGCCGAAGGCGCTGGCAACCTGGCGCCCAGCCTGATGGTCGATACCAGCAATTACAACGATGTCGTGGCGCGCATCGCTGGCGAAATCGCCGAGAGCGCCGTCTACGCCTTCAACTATGACCTGGCGACGCCGCCGCCTGTGGCAGAAGTTGGCTTGAACAGCTTCTCGGAGTTCATGGCCAATCCAGGCGACTACGAAGCCATGCTCGAGCGCGTGCAAGCCGATGCTCAGGCCGAGTTCATGGCCATGATGGACGGCTAGACAGCCTGCACATCCTACTCCCCTTCTCCTTGCATGGAGGAGGGGTTTTTGTGCATTGAGACGGTCTGCAAACCTTTAGATCGATGTAGTCGCCGACTCGCCCGTACGACGAGTCCTTTTGTTGACGATACTGAGATGTTGAGACGCCATCCCTGGATTATCCCGGCCAGTTTCCTGCTGCTGCCGCTGCTGGTCTATTTCACTTTCGTCATCCTGCCCACGCTGAACTCGCTCTATTACTCTTTCACCGATTGGGTCGGCTATGGCGGCGACTACCAGTTCATCGGGCTGGCCAACTTCGAAAAGATATTCAGCGACCGCCTGTTCAGCAACGCCACTCGCAACACAGCTATCTGGCTGGCGCTGGCGATGACCGTGCCGACTCTGCTGGGCTTGGCGCTGGCGCTGGGCTTGCAGGGCAAACGCAGGATCAACACAGTCTACAAGTCGCTGTTTTACCTGCCCATCTGCCTTTCGCCCGTCATCATCGGCATCATCTGGGTCTGGCTGTATAGCCCGAAGCTGGGCATCGTCAATATATTCTTGCGCGCGCTGGGCTTGGATCAACTCGCCACCGCCTGGCTGGCCAATCCAAATACGGCGCTCTTTGCCGTTTTTGTTGCTTGGGCTTGGCAGCAGACCGGCTTGAACATGGTCATCTTCCTGGCGGGATTGACTTCTGTGCCCGCGCCGCTGGTAGAGGCGGCCAAGGTCGACGGCGCCAACACCTGGCAGACCCTGACGAAAGTGATCATCCCCATGCTGCGGCCAGCGACAGTGGTGGTGCTGGCGTTGACCGCCATCAGCGCACTGAAGAGTTTCGAAATCATCTGGGTGATGACGATGGGCGGTCCTTTCAACAAGTCGGACACGTTGGCTGTGTTTATGTACAGCGAGTCTTTCCGCAAGTTCAAGATGGGCTACGGCAGTTCGGCAGCCGTCATCCTCTTTGCCATGACGCTCATCATCATCTTCTTGTACTTCCGTCAGATCGCCCGCGCCGAGGAGCTCTATGACTAGAACCCCCCTCGGTCCCCCCGTCGGGTCGGGGGGAGGCAACTGGGCGAGGCGGCTGGGCGAGGCGCTGCGTTATGGCGCTTTGACGATCATGCTCATCTTGTTCATGGTGCCGGTGTATGGCGCGATCGTCACGGCATTCAAAACGCAGGCGGAGGTCTCGGCGGGCGGCTATTGGACGATTCCGCGCAGCTTCGTCATCAGCAATTTCACGCGAGTCATGGATCCAGAGGCGGGCAACCTGGGCTTGTACCTGGGCAACTCGCTGCTGCTGACGATTCCGGCTTCGCTGCTATCGATCGGGCTGGGCACGCTGGCTGGTTATGGGCTGGGCAAATATCGTTTTCGCGGCGATGGACTGCTCTTCGTCTTCATCGTGGCGGGCATGTTTTTGCCGCCCCAGATCGCGCTGATTCCCGTCTTCCGCTTGATGAACGACATCGGATTGTACGATACGCTCTGGGCGGTCATCATCATTCACACGGCTTTTGGCATTCCGATCTGCACGCTGGTGATGCGCAATTTCTTCCAGGTCGTGCCCAATGCCCTGCGCGAGGCGGCGCTGATCGATGGCGCGAACGAATACAGCATCTTCCTGCGCATCATGCTGCCGCTGACGCTGCCGGCGCTGGCGGTGCTGGCGACATTGCAATTCACCTGGATCTGGAACGACTTCCTGTGGCCTTTCATCCTGACGCAGAAAGCCGAGAGCCGGACGATCATGGTGGGCATCCTCAATCTGACCGGGCAATACACGGTCGATTGGGGCGGTCAGGCAGCGGCGAGTTTACTGGGGAGTTTGCCGACGCTGTTCATCTTCATCTTCTTCCAGCGCTACTTCATCAAGGGGCTGACGCTGGGCGCGGTGAAGGGGTAGCGGAAGTTGACAGGCGAACCGAGAATCCACTAGAATGCGTATACGCTGTTGACAGCGCCTAAGGATAAGGAGCGAGCGATGGCATATGACAGACGCAAGATCGCCAACTCATTCTATCTGCCGAAGCGACCGTTTCTGAGCGGCGTAGCGGGTCTCATGGATTTCAGCAGTTCTCGAACACGCCACTATGCCAGGCAGATAATAGACCGTTCTTTTGCCGATGCTATGCGGCTGGATTGGGAGGCAGTTGGCGAGAATCTTTGGTGGGCGTTGGGACAGTACGAAGAGCGTGAGAAAAAGGTGAACGACGGTGAGTGAGTCATCGCCCACCGAGCCTTCATCAAAGGGCTGACGCTGGGCGCGGTGAAGGGGTAGGGAAATCGCCACCGAGACACAGAGAAAAGCTCACATCAAGTCCTGCTGAGCCTTCCCATCACCGCCCTTCACCCGCGCCGCCTGCTTAAAAGTCCCGTGCTGCGGCGGCATATCGACTCCATCCCCGCCAAGCAAATCCCGTATCGTCAGAATCTGAATCTTCCGATAGCGCCGCTCCCAGAATGCCGACTTGTACCAGCCAGCCGTTAGCGCCTCTTTGAGCATCGGCTGCGTTGGCAATTCCAGCGTGATGAAGACGCCGATGGTTGCTTTCTCCCGCTCGACAGTCCAGTTCAAATCGCGGATTTCCTTCGCGCCAACCTTACCCGACTTAACCTGCACAACGACTTTTCGCGCTTGCTCCTTGCCTTTTTCGTCCTGCTCAAAGAAGTTGATGATGCCGTCAATGCCCTTGTCCGCGCCTTTTTTGCCTTTGCGGCTGCCAGCCTGCCCGCCGATAGGTTTCGCGCCCACCAGCGACAACGCCCACCATTCAAACTGATAGCGGCCTTCGTTGGCAGAATCCTGAGCCAGTTCGCGAGCGCCCTGTTCGGTAGTTGGCTCACCGATGACCTCGTAATCCTCGCCCGATTTCAACTCGAACATGTCGTATAGGCGATGCTTCTGCAGGGCGATGCCGAGATGCGTGATGTCAATGCCGACCCAGCGGCGATTGAGTTTGTGGGCGGCCGCGCAAGTCGTCCCGCAGCCGCAGAAGGGGTCAAAGGCGATGTCGCCTTCGTTGGACGAGGCGCGGATGATGCGCTCCATCAAGGCGAGAGGCTTTTGTGTGGGATAGCCGAGTCGTTCTTTGGCGTGTGCACCGATAGGCTTTATGTCTATCCAAAGATCCCCAGCAATTTGGCCTCGTGCATCAGAAAGATAACGCTTTAGTCGAGGTTGACCATTTTCTTTCGCTGGCCAATGAATCAGCCCAAGCGAATCAAGAACATCAAGTTTTGCGTGTATTCCTAATTCGTTCCAGTCGTTTTCGGATGGTAGGTCTTCTTTTAACCAATCAGGCAATCGCTTATATCCTGGCAATGCCCACGCACGACCACTACTTGGAGTTCTGCCACGCCATGCCCGATATGCCTCTGCGCCACCGGCTTTTCCACCAGTAATCGCATCAGCGCTGTAGTTGCCTCGTTCATCTCTATAGCGAAAACCTGTGCGAATATATTCCTCATCGTATTCCATGTAATTTACATTCCAACACCATTCAGAACTTTTACTGTACATCAATACAATATCGTGAATGGCAGACCACTGCTTTGCGCCCAAATCGTGCGCGCCTGTCCGTTTCCAAACAACTTCACTGCGAAAATTCGTGGGGCCAAAAATCGAGTCCAACACAATCTTCAAATAATGGCTGGCGGTCGGATCGCAGTGCAGATAGAGGCTGCCGGTGGGTTTCAAGACGCGGTGCAACTCGACCAGCCGCGCGGTCATCATCACCAGGTAAGCCATCATCTGGTTGCGATCGATGAGTTTCATCAGCGCATCAATAGCCGTGCTCACCTTCTCCGGCGCGTGCAAGATGATGTCGTGGTAGGTATCTTCGGCGGTTTCGCCCCAATGCCAGGTGTCCTCGAAAGCGGTGATTTGCGCTTCGCTGTCCGCGCCGCTCTCGGATTTGAAGAGGACATTGTGGTCGCGGTTGCTGTTGAAGGGCGGGTCGAGGTATATCAGGTCGACGCATTCATCGGGGAAGTATTCTCGATTGCGCAGGATGTCGAGGTTGTCGCCGTAGAAGAGTCTGTTTTTCATGGTCGGTTTCCCTGCCGCGTCCCTTATTACTGCGTTTGAAGCCCCTCCCTCATTTTGGGGGAGGGGTTTGGGGAAGGCTCACCCCGCCCGCAGCTGCCGCGACAGCAACGCGCTCACGCCGCGAATCAACGCATAAGGCAGCGCGATGGGCAGCGCCAGCTCCAAAAGCACAATCAGCGCCACCGCCATCGGCACGCCCGCCCCGCCTTCCAGCACAATCTCCAGCTGCTGCAAGTTGAGCTGCTGCAGCATATTGATCAGCAGCAGATAAAAGCCGACCCAAGCCACCGATGCGCTGATAGCCAGGCTGCGGATGGGCAAAAATGCGCCGATGCCCACGCCCACCATGCCGAACATCAATGGCTCCAGCACCAGGCGCAGCAGCGAAGTCAACGACATCGCGATGATCAGCACAAAGGGCAATCCGCCCGACTCGCGCAGCGGGAAGAGCCCGGCATAGTGCATGATGATGAGCGGCGGACCGAAGATAGCCGCCCCCTGCACGATCAGAATCAGGTCGTCCATTTTGCGCCAGATCGCCGAAGCCACCTTGCCCAGAAAAATCTGATCCAGCGACATCGGCGTCGACATCAGCAGCAGCATGGTGTTGTTGCGCAGCTCGTCCGCCATCACCGCCGCCGAATTGCCCGCGATCGAAATCAGCGCGCGCGCATAAAAGATCGCGCCGACAGGAATGACCAGCACCGACACCACGATCACGGTGGTCGCCAGGTCGGTCACGAAAGGAACGAATAAGCCGATCGCCAGCAGCGCAATCCAAAAGCCGCAAATATAGAAGATCGGCTCGAATTCGGGCGGCAGGGTGCGCCAGTACAAGCCCAGATGCCGGCGCACGATTGGGTTGGTCGCCCGCGCCCAATAGGGCAGGCTCTGCATGGCGGAAGGCTCGCCAGCGAGGGACTGCGAGCTGCTGCTGCGAGGGGAGGCGTCGGCAGTCATGGCGTTATGGGGCGAACTCGATGCCGCGGTAGATCTGCGCCAGGCTCAGCGACGCGCCCAGGCTGTCCAGCGGCACACTGTCGCCGAGAGAGGTGTAGGCAGCCTGCTGCCAGTTTTCGTCATCTCGGCGGTGATGCTCGACAGCAGCGAAGTCCTGCTCAATGACAAGCACATGTTCCAGGCTGGGAATCGCCTGGTAGCGTTGCAGCTTGATGCCGCGGTCTTTGCGGGCGGTAGATTTCGACAGCACCTCGACTACAAAGACTGGATTCAACAGCGCCGTGCCTCGGCGCGCAACCTGTCCCGCGCCACGCACAACACACAGATCGGGAAACAAATAGGCAGACGGACTGATATGCACGCTGACATTGCTGCTGTGAATGCCATACTCTGTGGCGTCAAGCTGATTGTAGAGAAAACCGGTTATGTTGATCTGGATGCTGCTGTGAAACAGTGTGACTCCATCCATAAAGAATATCTCCCCATCAATGTATTCAACCTTGAATTCGCTCTCGGCGGCGATGGCGAAGTATTCTTCGAGCGTGACGAAGTCGCTGGCAGCAACCGCCTCAGGCGCGGACGGCGTCTTTTCGAGCAGCACATCTGAAGACATCGCGAGACCTTTCGGCGCTGGCGGACAGCAAAAGTATAACACGCGTTTGATGGCGACTCTTCGGGAAAAGTCGCTGCCGCAGCAATCCTGTGCCGGCGCCAGCCATACCGTGTTACAATTATGATGCAATCGCAGCCGAGGCCAGCCATGCGCGTCGCGCTTGTCAGCGAAACTTTTCTGCCCAAGGTCGATGGCATCGTCAAGGTGGCTTGCCTGCTGCTGGATCATCTGGCTGCGCGCGGCATAGATGCCATGATGATCGCGCCGAGCTATGGCGAAAACCAGCGCTACAACAATGCGCCCGTCCACAGCCTGCCCAGCATCGCCGTTCCGCTCTACCCGGAAGCGCGCCTCGGCTTTGCCACAGGGGGGCTTTTTCGTGAACTAGCCGCATTCCAGCCCGATATCGCGCATCTCTTTCATCCGGTCATGGCCGGCATTCCGACTATGGCGATGCTGAAGTGGCTGGGGGTGCGGACTGTGGCGTCTTTCCACCTCGACTATGCGCGGCTGGCCAACCAGTTCCAGGTGGGCGGATTGCGCCTGGATGTCATGCGCCCGATCATTGATCAGTTGACGCGGCAGGTCTTCAACTGGTCAGATATGCGGCTCGCGCCGTCACAGCTCGTGCAGAGGCAGATGCAAGCCGTGGGCATACGCGATGTCGGCTTGTGGCGGCGCGGGGTCGATGCCGAAGCCTTTCATCCCCGTTTCCGCTCGGGGGCCATGCGCGCCGAGATGAGCCAAGGTTGCCCGGACGACACGCTGCTGGTCTATGTAGGGCGCTTGTCTGATGAAAAACAGCTGGAGCACATCCGCCCCGCCCTGCAGCAGCTGCCCAATACGCGCCTGGCGCTGGTGGGCGATGGACCTGCGCGACAACGGCTGGAACAAGCCTTCGCCGGTCTGCCCGCAAACTTCATGGGCTACCTGCGCGGAGACAGGCTGGCCAGCGCGTATGCCAGCGCCGATATCTTCGTGTTCCCCTCGCGGCTGGAGACATTCGGCCTGGTCGTGGTCGAGGCGATGGCAGCGGGCTTGCCTGTCGTGGCCGCGCGAGTTGGCGGCGTCGCCGAAGTCGTGCGCGAAGGCAGCAACGGCTATACATTTGCAAGCGGCGATAGCGTCGGGCTGGTGCAGGGCATCCGCGCGATAGCAGAGGACCGCGAAAATATGCGCTGGATGGGGCGGCAAGCGCGCGCCTATGCCGAAACGCAAAGCTGGGACGCGATTATGGATGAATTGATAGCGGAGTACGACCGACTTGTCGCCAAGAACTGACGCGCTGCTCCTCACTCGCGCAGCACCCGCCCCACCGCCGCGACCACCCGCCCATGATGCGGTCCGTTGCTGATGATCATGCCGGCGTTGGGCAGGGTTTCCCCGCGCGAGAAATCCAGCTCTTCGCCGTCCAGCCCCGTCGCCAGGCCGCCAGCCGCCTGCACCAGCGCCACGCCAGCCGCATGATCCCAGACCTTGTGCGCATAATCGCTGCCCGGACGCGGCAAGCGCATGTACAAATCGGCAGCGCCGCAAGCCACCAGCGCATATTTCTCCATGCTGTCCAGCTCGATGATGCGCGCCTTGCCCAAGCCCGCCAGTTCGCGCGCCCGCGCCATGCGCGATTTGCTGGCATGCGCCCGCTCGCAGCTCTGCACAGCCACGAATTCAGCGACATCCCGCCGCGCCGACACCTTCACGCGTCGTCCAGCTCCGCCCGTCAATGGCGCTCGCCAGGCCATGCCGTCCTCCGTATAAAACAGCGCGCCAGGGCCATCTTTCCCCTGACCCGACGGGGGGACTGAGGGGGGTCCTGCGTTATAGCCGGGCGCCGCCACGATGCCCTCGGCAACCCGCCCATCGACCAGCAGACCGCAAGCGATCGCATAATGCCGCCGCGCCAGGAATCCTTTCGTGCCATCAATGGGGTCGATCACCCAGGTGCGCCGCGCCCGCTTGCCCGCGCCAAAATCGAGCCAAGCCAATAGCTGCGCCTCGCTGACTGTCTCGCCCAGCACATCCGCCAGCAATTGCAGCACCTGCGCGCGTTTTTCGCCCGATACCAGTTGACTGAATTGCCCGCCCGACTCCTCGGCGATGACCGCGTCATCAGGATAATGCTGCTGCAAGGCGCGGCAGATAATTGCCTGCGAGCCATAATCGGCGATGGTGACTGGCTCGGCATGATCGCCCGCCGTCTTTGTGCTGGCGCTGAGGTAGCGGTCTTGCACCAGTTGGCAGAGCCTGGCGGCATCGCGCGCGGCGGCTCGGATAGCTTGCATAGTCGCCTCACATTTTTTATGCGGCGCAAGCAGTCAATTTTGCCAGATTTGCCGCGGACAAACAAGCAGCCGAAAATCGCCGGCGGCACCGGATGGGCTGCCCCCTCGCCCCAAAATCAGCCGCAATCGCCCTGCGGCTCGACATATTCAGCAGCGATCCAGCCATGCGCGCCGTGATAATCCACCTTGAACCAGTCGCTCGTCCGCTCCAGCGCCGTTAGCTTCGCATTGTACGGGATTATGTCGATGACCTCCCCGCCAGGCGCGGCGCGGAAATTGAGCATGTACTGCGTCCGCACCATGCAGCCGCTCAGGCTCTGGTTGTCTTGCGCCTGCGGAGCGGGCGCCTGCATCTGCGGGGCGGGCTGACCTGGCACGAGCGCAACCTGGCCAGCGCCATTGATCACCGCGCATGTGTAGCTGTTCGGCTGGCTGTAAGCGGGCAGATCCGTCACCGTCCGCGGCAGCAAGGTCGTGTCGATGAACTTGATCGAGCCGCTGCTCTCCCAGAAGCAGACTTCCGTATTCGGCGTGACCCAGCCCCAAATGTCCACGACAGCGCTGGGCATGGCGGCGATCACATCGGGATGCCCAATGCCCATACCCTCCACGCGCTGACAGCTTGTGCCGCTGCTGGCGTTGTTGACGACGATGTAAGGCTGCAGCGTCAGGCAGCTTTGCGCGGGCGAATAACGGATGAACGGACTGGGCGTTATTGTCGGTTCGATGCGCTGTTCACTGCGCTCTTCCTCGCCGTCTTCGTCATCGTCATCGTCATCGACTGGCGGCTGTACCGGCGCGGCTGCGATGATGGCGGTCGCCGTGGGCGAGCTGGTGGCTGTGGGCGTATCCAGCATAGTCGGCGTAATCGTGGGCGTATTGGTCGCCGTTGCTGTCGCGATGGGCGTGTTAGTGATTGTCGGCGTCAGCGTGGCAGTCGGCGTAATGGTGGGCGTATTGGTCGCCGTTGCTGTGGCTGTCGCGGTAGCCGTCGCGATGGGCGAGGCTGTAGCTGTCGGCGTGTTGGTGACTGTCGGAGTCAGTGTAGCGGTCGGTGTAATAGTCGGCGTGATGGTCGCCGTTGCTGTGGCTGTCGCGGTGGCAGTAGCAATGGGCGTGTTTGTGACTGTCGGCGTGATGGTCGGCGTGACCGTAGCAGTAGGCGTGATTGTCGCGGTCGGCGTGATCGTCGGCGTCGGCGTTGCGGTCGGCGTAACAGTCGCGGTCGGCGTAATAGTCGCAGTAGCCGTTGGCGTGACCGTAGCAGTAGGCGTGATCGTCGCAGTAGGCGTTGCGGTTGGCGTAACAGTCGCGGTCGGCGTAACAGTCGCAGTAGCCGTGGGCGTGACCGTAGCAGCAGGCGTTGCAGTAGGCGTGATTGTCGGCGTGGGCGTAACAGTCGCAGTCGGCGTCGGCGTGACCGTAGCAGTAGGCGTTGCGGTCGGCGTGATTGTCGCGGTCGGCGTAACAGTCGCGGTCGGCGTTGGCGTGACCGTAGCGGTAGGCGTGATCGTCGCGGTCGGCGTTGCGGTCGGCGTGATTGTCGGTGTTGGCGTAATAGTCGCAGTAGCCGTCGGCGTGACCGTAGCAGTGGGCGTTGCGGTCGGTGTAACAGTCGCAGTAGCCGTTGGCGTGATCGTCGGCGTGGGCGTGATCGTTGCGGTCGGCGTTGCGGTCGGCGTGATTGTCGGTGTTGGCGTAATAGTCGCAGTAGCCGTCGGCGTGACCGTAGCAGTGGGCGTGATCGTCGCAGTCGGCGTTGCGGTGGGCGTGATTGTCGCGGTGGGCGTAACAGTCGCAGTTGGCGTGGGCGTGATTGTCGCGGTCGGCGTAACAGTCGCAGTAGCCGTTGGCGTGATCGTCGCAGTTGGCGTTGGCGTGACCGTAGCGGTGGGCGTGATCGTCGGCGTAGGCGTGATCGTTGCAGTTGGCGTTGCGGTTGGCGTAACAGTCGCGGTTGGCGTTGGCGTGACCGTAGCAGTAGGCGTGATCGTCGGCGTAGGCGTGATCGTTGCAGTTGGCGTTGCGGTTGGCGTGATTGTCGCGGTGGGCGTAACAGTCGCGGTCGGCGTCGGCGTGACCGTAGCGGTGGGCGTGATCGTCGGCGTAGGCGTGATCGTCGGCGTAGGCGTGATTGTCGCAGTTGGCGTTGCGGTCGGCGTAACAGTCGCAGTAGCCGTTGGCGTGATCGTCGGCGTGGGCGTGATTGTTGCAGTTGGCGTTGCGGTCGGCGTGATTGTCGCAGTAGCCGTTGGCGTGATCGTCGGCGTTGGCGTGATCGTCGCAGTTGGCGTTGCGGTCGGCGTGATTGTCGCGGTCGGTGTAACAGTCGCAGTAGCCGTTGGCGTGATTGTCGCAGTTGGCGTGATCGTCGGCGTGGGCGTGATTGTCGCAGTTGGCGTAACAGTCGCGGTCGGCGTAATAGTCGCAGTCGGCGTTGGCGTGACCGTAGCAGTAGGCGTGATTGTCGCGGTGGGCGTGATTGTCGCAGTTGGCGTAACAGTCGCGGTCGGCGTAATAGTCGCAGTCGGCGTTGGCGTGACCGTAGCAGTAGGCGTGATTGTCGCGGTGGGCGTAACAGTCGCAGTAGCCGTTGGCGTGACCGTAGCGGTTGGCGTTGGCGTAATTGTTGCGGTGGGCGTCGGCGTGATCGTCGGCGTAGGCGTGATTGTCGCGGTCGGCGTGATTGTCGCAGTAGCCGTTGGCGTGACCGTAGCGGTGGGCGTGATCGTCGGCGTGGGCGTAACAGTCGCAGTAGCCGTTGGCGTGATCGTCGCAGTTGGCGTTGCGGTCGGCGTGATTGTCGCGGTCGGTGTAACAGTCGCAGTAGCCGTTGGCGTGATTGTCGCAGTTGGCGTGATCGTCGGCGTGGGCGTGATTGTCGCAGTTGGCGTAACAGTCGCGGTGGGCGTGATTGTCGCAGTTGGCGTTGCGGTCGGCGTGATTGTCGCGGTCGGCGTAACAGTCGCAGTCGGCGTAATAGTCGCAGTAGCCGTTGGCGTGACCGTAGCGGTGGGCGTGACCGTAGCGGTCGGCGTGATCGTCGCGGTCGGCGTTGCGGTGGGCGTGATTGTCGGCGTGGGCGTAACAGTCGCGGTCGGCGTCGGCGTGACCGTAGCGGTGGGCGTAACAGTCGCAGTAGGCGTCGGCGTGACCGTAGCGGTGGGCGTGATTGTCGCAGTCGGCGTAACAGTCGCAGTAGCCGTTGGCGTGACCGTAGCGGTGGGCGTGATCGTCGGCGTCGGCGTGATCGTTGCAGTTGGCGTTGCGGTTGGCGTAACAGTCGCAGTCGGCGTTGCGGTGGGCGTGATTGTCGCAGTTGGCGTTGCGGTGGGCGTAACAGTCGCGGTCGGCGTAACAGTCGCAGTAGGCGTAACAGTCGCAGTAGCCGTTGGCGTGACCGTAGCGGTGGGCGTGATCGTCGGCGTGGGCGTGATCGTTGCGGTAGGCGTCGGCGTGACCGTAGCTGTTGGCGTAACAGTCGCAGTATGGCGTGACCGTAGCGGTGGGCGTGATCGTCGGCGTCGGCGTGATTGTCGCAGTTGGTCAGTCGGCGAGTCAGTCGGCGTAACAGTCGCAGTCGGCGTCGGCGTGATCGTAACAGTCGCAGTGATCGTTACCGTAGCGGTGGGCGTGATCGTTGCGGCGGCGTGTGGGCGTGATCGTCGTGATCGTTGCGGTGGCGGCGTCGGCGTGATTGTTGGCGTGGGCGCGTCGCAGTAGCCGTGGGCGTGATCGTTGGCGTGGGCCTCGATCGTTGGCGTGGGCGATCGTCGGCGCGCCGCCCACCGGCGTCGATGTGTCGTGCGTTGCGGTTCGGCGTGCCTGATCGACCATCGTAGCGCCGTGCAGTCGCCAGTCCCAGTCGGCGTTGCGCGTTGGGCGTGATCGTCGTTGTCGCAGTCGGCGGTCTGTCGTTGGCGTGACCGTAGCAGTGGGCTTGCCGCGTAGTAGGGCGGGCTGTCGCGGTCGTCATGGAAAGTCGAGTTGGCGTTGGCGTGGTATCGCTGGGGCCCGGTCGGCGGCGCGCAATTCGCCGCGGGAATCGTCGTGGGCGATGATGTTGTTGCGTGCGTCGCGCGTTGCGGTCGGCTGATTGCGCGCGTCGGCCGTAACAGTCGCGGTGGCGTTGGCTGACCGTAGCGGTGGGCGTGATTGTGTTGGCGTAACAGTCGCAGTAGCCGTTGGCGTGACCCGTAGCGGTGGGCTGTGATCGTCGCAGCGTAACAGTCGCAGTAGCCGTTGGCGTCGTAGCAGTAGGCGTGATCGTGTAGGCGTGATCGTAGCAGTGGGCGTGATCGTCGGAGTCAGCGCGGCGCGGCGTGATGGTTGGCGTGGGCGTGATTGTGTGGGCGTGATCGTCGCCGTCGGCGAATCGTCGCCGTGTCGCAGTTGCCGGCCGCGGAACACCCTCGTTACGCGCCGATGTCGCAGGCGCCGCCCACCGGGCGGCGTGCCTGCCTGATCGACCATCGTCAGCGCCGTGCAGTCGCCAGCCGCTGTTGCCGGGCTGTCTGCAAAACTTGTAGAGGGCGGGCGCCGGTCGTCATGGAAACGAGGAATGGATCGCTGGCCACCCGGCCGGCGCTGCAATTCCCGCTGGAATCGTCGCCGATGATGTTGTTGCTGCGCGCGCTGAAGCTGATGCTGCCGAAAAGCTGGCAGTTCTGGTTGTGTTGAGGCGATGATGCTGTTGCGCAGCGATAATATTGACATAGATTCCGCCGCCTTTCACAGCCATCTGAGTATTCGAGATATTGCCAATGATTGTTACATGCGAGAGGCTGATGCTGGTCTTTTCAGTGGTTCTGCTTTCGATAACAGATGCCGCCTCCCCGATCCCCCTGCGCGGTGTTGCCGAAAATGCTGCTGTCGCTTATTGTTATTTTGCCTGGATTAGTAGTGTTGGGATTAAAATATGCGATTCCGCCGCCGTAAGAACCCGCGTTGTTATTGTAGACGCTGCTGCCGCGCATAACAAAGTTGACCCCGCTGGCAAGGGATATGGCACCGCCGCCGTATGCGCTTGTGTTGCCAAAAATGGAACTGCCCACGATAGTTAGCGACGCCCTGGTAAGAGTGCCAGAAGCGATAATAGCGCCGCCATTGCGGGTAGCTGTATTGTCCGAATTGCTTACAACCGAGTTGTTAAGCGTCAGCTTGCCGCCTCCGTAAATTCTGATCGCGCCGCCGCGGCAAGTGTTCTTACTGTTCTCGCCTTCGCAACCGCCTTGGGTAATGGTCAGGCGGTTTATCGTCAAGTCCGCGCCGTCCCGGACTTCCAAAAAATGCCTTGCGCCTCTCCGCGTGGGCCGAAAGCCGCGCATGTTGCCGTCGTTGCCGTCAATCGTATTGCCATTGCCGTTAATCGTTATCCTTGTCGTGATTCTGGGGATTCTCTTGGCGTAATCGTCAACGACCCAGGTCGCGCTGCCCGCGGGGATGACGATGGTGTCGTGTCCGTCTTCGCCGGCGTTTGCGTCGTAGTCGTCGCCATCTTCGCAGTCCGTGTCAGCCAAGGAGTTGTTGGCTTCGTTGATGGCGTCCACCACCGTGCAGTCGCTGTCGACATTGATGGTCGCGGCGAATACCTGCGAAAGCGACGCGAGCGACAGAATGACGGCGATAGCGATCTTCCCGGCAGGCGCGGCGTTCATGATGAACAAATGCGAAGGACGCAGCCAGGCGGGAAATCGAGGGGGGGGGGGGGGGGGGGGGGGGGGGGGTGAGCGAGGGCGGCAGGGAAAGTGATTCCATGATGCGTCTGGTCGTGAATCCCGCCGAATGAGCCGCGCAGCCAAGTAAAGCATCATTTGCGCTTTTTGTCAAGCGAAAGAAAAATGGGGAGTGGCGAACTTGCTGGATATGGACCCCCCTCGGTCCCCCCGACAGGTCAGGGGGAGGCAAGCATTGGCTGCCCTCTCCGTCCCGACGGGGAGGGGCTGGGGGTGGGGTTAGAAAGAGAACCATCCACCGATTTAGACACTCCCGAAAAATGGACGGGGTAATCGCAGCCAAACATAATCCCCCTGCGACAAAGCCGTCGTGCGGGCGATCCGTCGGGTCGCCCAAAATCTCCATTGGGACGAACGCTTTCGGAATCTGCCCATGCGACGCTGCTTCCTCATGCGGCAAAATAACAATTTGCTGCGATTGCCCTGGCCAGCCATCGGCAGCCCGGCAAAAGTAGTCAGGCGCTGCTGTCATCGGCCTCGAACAATTCCAGCAATTCAGCGACTTCATCTTCGCTGATGACCGGATTGACTTCTTCGCCGCGGGCAGCTTGCGGGCGCGATTTGCGTTGCAATTCGCGGGAGAAAGCGGCGGATGTGATGACTTTCACGCCATTGCGCCGGGCAAAAACGCGAACATCGCTGTCGGACGAGACGACAGTAAAGGCGCTGCGATCGCAGGCGCGGCTGATGCGGCTCTTGATCAGCGTGTCGGCATCGCTGCGCTGGTCGGCCGCGAAGATGACAGCTACGGCGCTGGCGCCCATTTTCGATGCGCCGCCAGGCAAGCCGCGGTCGAAGATGATCGTGCACTTCTTGCGGGTGGCGGCCGCCCAGCTTTTCAGCTTGTTGACGAGTTTGGCTTCTTTGTGCGGGTCGTCCATGCCGATATCGGGCAGGCTGGCGATGAGGTTGTGTCCGTCGATCAGGTGTGGCATGAGAATCTGTCCTGCACAGCCATGCGCTGATTTCGGCGATGACAGCGCCTAGCCGGTCGCCGCGGGAAGCTGCGGGATGCCCAGCGTGAATATGCTGCCGACGCCCTCGCGGCTTTCGGCGTTCAAAAAGCCGCCATGCGCCTGGGCAATGGCGCGCGCGACATATAAGCCCTGCCCGAGTCCACGCGGCGCCCTGGCAGCTCTGCTGGCATCGCCCCGATAGAAACGGTCGAAAATATGCGGCATATCGGCTGGCTTGATGCCGATGCCATTGTCGCTCACGCTGACGAGGACATAGCGTTTGCCATCGCGATCCTCGCCTCGCGCCGCCACCGCCACATAGCCGCCTTCGCGCCCATAATCCGCGCCATTGCGCACCAGATGCCCCAGCGCCCATTGCAGCCGCGTATCGTCGCCGCGCACTTGCAGGCCACTGATGCCACGCGCCATCACCAGCAGGTCGATGCCCCGGCTGGAAAGCGCCGCTTCCATGCCATTGACCACCGACCAAACCACCTGTTCGATGCGCAGCGGCTCGCGAACGACATCCAGGCTGCCCGCCTGCAGCTGCCCGATATCCAACAATTCCAGCGCCAGCTGATCCAGCATATCGACATTGCGCAGCAGCTTGTCGAGCAAGCGCTGATTGACGGCGGCATCTTCGGGCTGGGCGCCAAGCAGTTCGCCCGCCAATTTGATCACGTTGACGGGGCTGCCCAGCTCGCGCGCGATATGCGCCACGAAGCCGTCTTTCAAGCGCAGCGCCAGGGCATCATGCGTCACATCGCGCAGAATCATGACCGTGCCGATGCGTTGATTGCTTTCGCCGCCGACAGCGCTCAACTGCGCGCGCACGATGCGGTTGTTCAGCGGCAATTCGTCCGATTCGCCCAGAGGCATCAACTCGGCGCTGGTCGTCTGCACATGGCGGTATTGCTCAAAAAGCGTGCCCAGCGCGCTGCCCCAGAAATTGCGCTTGCCGCCCAGCATGGCTTCGCCCGCGCGATTCATCATGGTGACTTTGCCGTTGGTGTCTTGCACGATAATGCCTTCTTCGAGGCTGGCGAAGATGGCTTGCAGGCGTTCCAGTTGGCTGCTTTGGCGCTGCTGCCGCTGCTGCAGGGAGGCCAGGCGGGCTTGCAGACCGGCTTGCTGCGCCGCTCGCTGACGGCCGAGGCGCAGGTAGAGACGCCGGAAGAGCGATTCGCTGGCGCTGCCAAAACGGTGGACACCGCCCAAGCCAGCATCGGCTTCGCTGTGGGATTCGCGTGGCATGTGGTTCATTTTCGATTCCGCGGTCTGGCCAGACCAAGTGGCTGCCGCCAAGTTGTTGCCATTATAGTGGCGACCGTCCAGGCACGCGCGGCAATGCAGGTACAGATTGCCAGCGCGGCGGGATAAGCTACACTCTTGGACGAGACCAGGCTTGCGGGAGGCAAGCATGCAAAATGTCGCCCCGACGCGACGGCTGAACAGACGCTCGCGCGATGCCCTGCTGGCCGCGGCTGTGCTTTTTCTGCTGGGCGCGGCGCTGCTGGTAGCGGGCATCGGCTTGCATATCGTGAATCTGGCTGTGCCCAGCAACAGCGCATTCGCCTGGTACGATCTGGCGCGCAAAGGCATGCTGCCGGCCGGCGCGCTGCTGTGCATTGCCTCGATGCTGCTGGCGCTGCGGGCGGTGAGCTGGCGGACCGACAACGCCCTGGCTTGGGAATTGGGCGAGCGGCTGGCGACGCAGCTGGATCATCATTTCGTCTTCATCCGCAATATCAGCCAGCGCAGCATCGGCTATGTGGACGCGGCGCTGGTCAGCCGGCATGGCGTCTTGCTGCTGCGCATCACCCGGCGGCGCGGCGAATACTTCAACGAAGGCGGTCGCTGGCTGCGGCGAGGACGCGCTGGCAAATGGCGGACGCTGCGCTGGAATCCCACGCGTGAGGTGGTCGCGAGCGCGCTGCGAGTCAAATCGGCAATGCGAGCGCGGGGATTGAGCGGAGTGCCCATATTCGCGGCGGTGGTCTTCATGCGCGAAGAGCCAGAAGCGCAAGTTCGCGCCCAGCAGCCAGCTGTGCCGGTTGTGCATGCCAGCGCATTCGTGCCGGGTTTGCGCAGCAGCTATTTTGCATCGCGGCGGCTGGATGCGCGCACAACCCAGCAGGCAGTTGATCTGCTTTATCACTAGGAGGAGGCGGTGGCGGGCACATTACATCTTGCGCCAGAAGGCATCGGCAAAACGCAAGCGATGCTGTCGCTGCTGCGGCGAACTGTGCGGTCGGGGGCTAGCTTCCCGCGCATTTGGGCGCTGCTGGCGACGCGCCGTCAAGAACTGCATTTTCGCGAGCGTCTGGCGCTGGACGATGATCGCCAGCGCGTGCGCTTCAATATCGACTTCTTCGACTTTTATGGTTTGAACGCCCACTTGCTGCGCTCGGCAGGGGAGCCTGTGCGCCGTCTGAATGAAGGGGCCCGCTTCAGCTTTTTGCGCCGTCTGCTGGGGGATATGCACGCGGCGGACGAGCTGCGCGTCTTCCATGGCATCGCCGACACGCGCGGATTCGTCACGGTGCTGGCGCGGCTCTTTGACGAATTGAAGCAGAGCGGCATCGGCGCAGAACCCTTTGCAAGAGCGGCGCAAAATCCCAAAGACCGCGAGCTCGCTGCAATCTATGCGCGCTATCAGCAGCAGCTGCGCGAAAATCGGTTGGCGGATCTTGAAGGCGAGGGCTGGCTGGCGCTGGCGAAATTGCAGGAGCAGCCGCAAATCGTGGCTGGACCCGAATTGCTGCTTGTCGACGGCTTCGACCAATTCACGCGCGTGCAAGCACAGCTGTTGGCGGCGCTGGCGAGGGCAATCCCCCAACTGCATATCACCCTGACGCAGGCATCCAAAGCGCCATCAGCCAGCCGCAGCCGCATCGCCAGGCAGCGACTCGAGGAGGCATTTTCTCGGGCCGGCGTCGCGCTGCGCATTGAGAAAGTCGTTGCGAGCTCAACGCGGCATGCGGACTTGCAGCGGCTGAGCCAACTCTTCTATGCGGATGCTGAAGGCGGTCGCAGCAGCGAAACCCTCAAACTGATCGCCGCGCCCAGCCCGGACCACGAGGCGAGAGAAGTATTGCGCGATGTAAAGCGCCGTCTGCTGGAGGGCGCGCCGCCCGATGATATGCTGATCATCCTGCGCGATTGGGAGCTGTATGCCGACGCTTTGCAGAGCGCCAGCGAAGAATTCCAACTGCCCCTGCTGCTGCAGATTGAGCGCGCCTGCAGCCGCGAGACGGTCATCGCTGCGCTGCTGGGTGTGCTGGGGCTTTGGCCGCGCTTCCGCCGGCGCGATCTGCTGGATGGATTGCGCAGTCCCTACATCGACTCGGGCTTGGGTGAAGAATTGATCAATCTGCTGGATCGCATCAGTCGCGAGCGGCAATTTGTCGGTGGCAGCAAGAGCGAATGGCTGGATGTCGTTCAGCTTGCCCGCCAGCCACGCACAGACGCCGACGACGAAGAAAACTACACTAGCCTGACACAGCAACAAGCGAATGCGCTAAGCGAAATACTGCTCGCATTCATGGACGGCATAACGCCACGCGCCAAAGCCGACCCCCGCGATTATGTCGGCTGGCTGGATGGCCTTCTGGGCGATGATCCGCGTGGGCAAATCGAAACGGAGACCAGCCTCGACAGCGCCTACACCCTGCGCATTCGGCAGTTGGCGCTCTCGGAGGACAATGCGCATTCCCAGCGAGACAGCCGCGCCTTGAGCAGCCTGGATGCCAACCTGCGCGATATGCTGGCGACTGAGGATGCGCTGCGGGGGACAGGGCAAAGTCGCCCAATCAGCTGGGCGCAGTTTCATGGCGATCTGCGTCATGCGCTGGATTCGCCGCCCCGTCATCGTGGCAATCTGCCGCGGCGGGGCAAGGTGCTGGTGACCACGGCCAGCCAGGCGCGTGGCTTGCCGCATGAGCATGTCTTCATTCTGGGGCTGGCGGAAGGCGTCTTCCCCGCCGAAACCCGCGAAGACCCGTTCTATCTGGATTCCGAGCGGGCGGAGATGCGTGCTCGTGGCATCCCGCTGGATTCGCGCGCCGAACGCAGCGATGACCCGGGGCTGTTTTACGAACTGCTGGCGCTGCCACAGCGAACGCTTGCCTTGGCGCGCCCCACATTCAAAGCCGGCAAACCCTGGCTGGAAAGTCATCTTTGGCGGGCAGTGCGCCGCATCTATCCGCAGCAGCCCATACGCGAGCGGTCGTTGGGAGCGATCGCAAATTCGCAAGAAGCCGCCAGTTTCGACGAACTCATGCTGGCGCTGTCCGCACAGCTGACGCAGCCGGACAACTTGCAGACAGACACGATGCTGCGGCATTTGAACTGGCTGCACGCGGAGAGACCGGCAGCCTGGCAGCATGTCAAGATCGGGCGGGCGGTTGAGCTTGGGCGGCTTTCCCACCAGCCAGCCGATCGCTACAGCGGCGTCCTCGCCAAGCCCGAACTGCTGGCAGAAGTCGCGCGATTGCTCGGTCCTCGGCGCGTCTGGAGCGCGTCTCAACTGAAAGATTATGGCGTCTGCGGCTTTCGCTTCTTTGCCAAGCGCCTGCTCAAACTCGAGGAACTCAAAAAAGTGCAGCCAGGCGCGGATGCGCTGCAAATGGGCAGCTTGAACCACCGCATTCTGGAAGAGACTTATCGGCAAATCGCGGACGAGAAGCTGGCTGTCGAAGCGGCAAATCGCGAGCGCGCGCTGGCAATCTTTGACGAAGTGGCTGATGATTTGCTGGAAGACGCGCCGGCCTTATTCAATTTCCGCGCGGGAGTCGCCTGGGACGAAGAAAAGCAGATTATCCGGGCGCGGCTTTCGGCGCTTGTCCGCCAGGATTTTTCCGATGACAGTCCCATGCGCAAGTTCGGCGGTGCCCGGCATGTCGAGCGGCTGGAGCACAAATTTCAAGACCTGGAAGTGGCGCTGGGGGACGGGGACTCGCTGCGGGCGCGCGGCATCATTGACCGGATCGACCGCGTTGATGGCAAGCTGGCGCTGGTGGACTACAAGACTGGCGGCACGAGCATCCCGCACAGCGAAATGGAAAATGGGCGCGACTTCCAGATGCTGCTCTATCTGCTGGCGCTGGACGATATGGCGCGAAGGGAAGGCGCAGAAGTTGCCGGCGGGATGTTTTGGCATCTGCGCAATCTGAAAACCAGCGGACGCATCCATGCCGATGAAGAAGAGCACCAAGCGCTGCTTGACAATGCGCGGCAACACATCGCCAGCAACCTGCGGCAGGGGCGAAAAGGCGCTTTCCCAGTCCAAGCAACGGCGCTTGAAAACGGCAAATGCCTGCGCTATTGCGAGTTCGCGCATTTGTGCCGGCGCAGCAACACCAGCCGCTTCAAAGACGCGCGGATTTGAGGCGGGCGCATGCAGCCGACAAACGAACAGCAGGCCGCCATCCACATCCATGACAAGAATCTGATTGTCGTGGCGGGCGCAGGCTCGGGCAAAACGCGCATCCTTGTCGAGCGCTGCTTGCAGCTGCTGGATGTCAATCCGGGCTGGCCTATTCATGCGCTGGTCGCCATCACTTTTACCAAGGCGGCCGCCTGGGAAATGCGCGACAGGCTGCGCACAGAATTGCAGCGGCGCGCCCAATCCCCCGATGGCGGTCGCTGGGCGCGACACCTGGCAGAATTGGACAGCGCGCGCATCGACACGATTCATGGCTTGTGCGCCGATCTGCTGCGGGCGAACGCGGCGCAGGCCGGCATCGATCCACTCTTTGAGGTGCTCGCCGAGACCGATGCCGCCATCTTGCTGGGCGATGCTGTCGACGATGTCCTGGCGGAGATCGACGCGCCGCTGGCGAAGCTCTTCGCGCAGGTCGATGCCTTTCACATCCAGAACTTGCTGAAAGACATGGCGCTTGTGCAAACCGATGCGCCACCCCTGCCCGCCGATGCGGCGCAGATATTCGCGCAATGGCAGACGCAATGGAACGAATCGGCGCTGGAAGCTCGCGACCAACTGCTGCGCGCCAGCGAGGTGGCCGCCCTGGCCGAATTGCCCATTCCGACAGCCGATGACAAACTCGCCGATCTCGTACGACAATACGACGACTATCTGCGCCGCATCGAAGCGTCCAGCGACTCGCAAACTGCGCAGCGGCTGATGCAACAGTGTTATCGCGAAGGCGCTGTCGGCGGGAAAGGCTCAGCGAAAACCTGGGGCGGCAAAGCAGCCAGAGACCATGCCGCGCAGACGCTGCGAAACCTACGCGAACGAATCAAGGATGCGTTAGAAAGAGCCGGAAATCCGCCCGACAAGCTGGACCGCGCCAGCGCCGAGGCGCTCGTTCTTTGGGAGAGGCTATTTCAGCGTGCGCGGGGGCGTTATGCAGCCATGAAGCGCGAGCGGGCGCTGCTCGATTTCAATGATCTGGAATGGCTGGCGGCCGATTTGCTGCAGAATGATCAAGCACAGAAGCGCTATCGCGGGGCGGAATTCAAGCATCTGCTGGTGGACGAATTTCAAGACACCAATCGCGCGCAATGGCAGATCATCCAGTCGCTGGCGGATCTGCGTCGCGGAGGCTCGCTCTTCGTGGTGGGCGACCCCAAGCAGAGCATCTATCAATTTCGCGGCGCGGATGTCAGCGTCTTTGAGCGCGTTCGGAGGCAAATCGCCGGGCAAGAGCAGGGGCTGGAATTGCCGCTTTCGACTTCTTTCCGGGCGCATCGTCCGCTGGTCGAGCAGTTCAACGCGCTTTTCAGTCGCTTGCTCACGCGCGATGAGAGCAGCCCGACCCGCGAGTACGAAGTCGTATTCGACCAACCCATGCGCGCATTTCGGCAGACTGCGCCAGACGGTCCCCCGCTGGAATTGCTGCTGCTGGACAAGGGCGTTCGCGATGAGAATGGCGAATATGTTCGAGGCAAAAATCGACGCAAACAAACTTACGATGCTGATGACATGCGGCGCTGGGAAGCCTACGAAATCGCCGGGCGCATCCAGGAAATTGTCGCGCAAGAACGCCAGGTCTACGACCGTCAGCGAGATTGCTGGCGGCCGATTCGCTATGGAGATATTGTGATCCTCTTCCGCGCTTTGAGCAAAGTCGCCGTATACGAAGATGTCTTCAAAGCCAGGGGCATCCCATTTTTGACCGTGGCTGGCCGTGGCTACTTCGACCGTCAGGAAGTTTGGGATATGTTGGATCTGCTGCGCGCTTTGCACAACCCGGCCGACGATCTGTCGCTGGCGGCGGCGCTGCGCTCGCCCATGTTCGCCTTCAGCGATGATTTGCTGCTGGCGCTGCGTCTGCTGACAGATGACAGCGACAATCCACTGCCGCTGTGGACGGCGCTGCAACTGGCGGATGAGGCTTGCGCGGGCGTATCGCCGGACGATCTGCCGCGGCTGGAACATGCGCGGGATGCGCTTGACGAACTGAGACAAATGGCGGGGCGCGTTTCCATATCCCGGCTGCTGCGTCATGCGCTGACGGCGACTCACTACCTGGCTGTCCTGACCGGCTTGCCCGATGGCGACCGGCGGCGCGGCAATATCGAAAAACTGCTGCAGCTGGCGGACGACAGCGGCAAGACCACGCTGGGCGAATTCTCGCAATACCTCGGCGACCTGACAACACGAGAAGCGCGCGAGGGCGAGGCGCTGCTGGAAGCGGAAGACTCCGTGCGTTTGATGACCGTGCATGCCAGCAAGGGCCTGGAATTCCCGATGGTCTGCCTGGCTGATGCCTCGTGGGCGGGATCTGCAGTCTCGCCCATGCTGCTCGCGGATTTCCAGCGCGGACTGAGCTGCAAGGTCTATGATCCCGCCAGCAACAGCTACGAAAGCGGCTTTGCGCACAAGCGCAATTTTGACTTGCAGCGCCGGAAAGAAGCAGCCGAAGCCAAGCGCCTGCTGTATGTGGCGGCGACGCGCGCGCAAGATTACCTGCTCATAAGTGGCGCGGTATCACAAAACAAGAACGGACTGTGGAATGCGCGCGACTGGCTGGGACAGCTGCTTAAGACGCTCGATCTGGAAGAGCTCCCGCGCGAAGAAGCGCAGATCGCGTCTCTGGCTGGGCATCCGTTGCGCATCGCCATGCCCGATAGGCCATCTGACGCGACGCTCTGGCATCGCACAGCGCGGTCTGGCGCTGATTTGTGGAATCGCCCCGCCGAAGCCAGCGCCTATCCTCCGCTGCAGCCGCCTTTGCTGCAAAAATTGCCCGAATTTCCCGCGCCACCCAGCCACATCTCGGTTACGCAGTTGGCCGACCTCGGCGAATTTCGTTTTGGCGGGGACGCAAAAAAGCGGCACGGCGCCGGTTTGCGCTTCCGCGAAACAGCGCTGCATGACCTGCCACTGCGAGCCTATCCGCTCAATTTGCGGCGACGCCTGTCGCAACGGCAGATCGGCGCGATCGTTCATGAACTGCTGCGCCAGAAAGCTTTTCAGTTGCAGGATGAACCGCCCGACGAGTTAATCGAAGCAATCGCCTGGGGGCGCGGCGTAACCGATGCCTCGGCGCTGGCTGGCGTCCTGGCAGCAGTTCGGCGCTTGTTGGACAATTATGCCCGAAGCGATGTCTGCCGCTGGATCGAGCGGGCGCGCGCCGAAAGCCGGCCCGTTTTCACAGAGCTGCCTTTCATCCTGCGCTGGCGCAAACGCGTGATCCATGGCGCAATGGATGTACTGCTGCTGGGGGCAGATGGCATCTGGCGCATCATTGACTACAAGACGGGCGATGCGGACGGCGATGTGCTTGGGTATGCGCGCCAATATCGACTGCAGCTGGGCGTGTACGCGGCGGCGGTTCAAGAGCAGCTGGGGCTGGAGGAGTCGCCGCGGACTTATGTGCATTTTCTGCGCCACAACCGCACAGTCCAGTTGCACTCCGCCGACTGCCAGGTCGAGCTGGAACGCCTGGAAGCCACGCTGGACGAAGTAATCGGCGATCATGGCTAAAATCCTGCTCGATTGGCTGCTGCCAGGCTGGGCGCGGCGAAACAGCGCGCTGCTACGTCATCAGCTGGCGAATACGAGCGGCCGATTCGGGGCGCTGCTGCAAGCGACTGGCTGGCTGCTGGCGATTGGCCTGGCCGCCTTGTGCATAGATGCGCTCAGTCCGACCAATGCCAACATGGGCGCGCGCATCTGGCGGAGCAGCCACTTGCCGTTGTTGGCCCTGCAAACGGGGACTTGGGTGGTGGCGTTTTTGTTGGGCGGCGGCACAGTGGGCCGGCAGCGCAGCCGAAAAACCTGGGACAGCCTGCGCGCGACTGAAGCGGGCGTGGCGCTGGCGCTGCGCATGCGCTGGCTGGGCATTCTGCTTCGTTTGCGCGCGCCTATCGCAGCGATCCTGCTCGTGCGGCTGCTCTATTGCCTCGGCATGTGGGTCGATCTATCGGCATTTGGCGGGCATCACGGGTCCATGCTGGCACAGCAAGCGCTGCCGCCGCTGCCGGATTCGTGGCTGGCGCTGCCATTGATCGCGGCAACCATGGCGGCGCTGCTCTTGCTGCCCCTTTTTGCGATTGGGCTGAGCGCGGCGCTGGGTATTCTGCTGTCGGTGCTCATCCGCGAGCGCATGTTTGCGGCGCTGGCGCAGGTGTTGATCGTTTCGGCGCAGTTGATATGGGTGGTGGCGGGCAGCCTGCAAATCCATATCGGCTGGCTGCAGCTACCCGGCGAGACACAATTTGCCTGGCAGCTTCTGTACGGCGCGCTGGGCGACTGGGGTTTGAGCCTGGCACACTTGAACAATCTGGGCGAGCTTTGGTCGAGCGTGCCGCATGGGGCCGGCTTGGGGCCGGTCTTGCTCGGCCTGGCCCTGGCCGCTGGCATGGTGGCGGATGGGTTGCTCTGGCTGGCTGCGCAACTGGGAGAACGAAGGGGCTAGCTGTATAGTCCCGTAGTTAAGTGGTCTGGCTTTCGATGGAACAGCGCCGGCTGTTCCTGCCATCGGTCGCAGATGAACTCGTAGGGACTTCGACCCTGCAAAGCCTTAAGCCGCTTGGCGAAATTGTAGGCATCAAGAAAAGCCTTGAGGTGCTTTCGCAACTGCGCATGGGTCTCATAGAAGTAAGTGTACACCGTCTCTTCTTTGAGGGTGCGGTGCATCCGCTCAACTTGCCCGTTCGTCCAAGGATGGTATGGCTTGGTCAGCCGATGATCAATGCCGTGCGCGGCGCATAGCTTGTCAAAGGCCACCGGCACCTTGTGTTTCTTGCTGGATGTGTTCGTAAACTGAACGCCGTTGTCGGTCAGGATCGTGTGGATCTTGTAAGGCACTTTCTTGATGAGCCGGCGCAGAAAGTCGCAGGCATCGGCTCGCCGGGCGCGGGGCAGCAGTTCGGCGAAGGCGAACTTTGAGGTGCGGTCAATGGCTACAAACAGATTGAGCTTGCCTTCATCGGTTTGCAGATGGCAGAAGTCCAGGTGAAAATAGCCGATGGGATACATCTTGAAGCGCTTCTTTGTCCGCTTGCTTGCTGCTTGCGGACGCCGGTTGACGCCATGCCGTTTGAAGCAGCGATGCAGGCTGGCGCGCGTCAGGTGCGGAATGGTCTCTTGCAAGGCATACAGGCAGTCATCAAGCGGCAACTGCGTTCTCTTGCGGAAAGCGACAATCATGGCTTCTTCCTGCTCGGACAGCACGGTCGAGCGCGGACGTTTGGGGCCCATGGGCAAGTCCTTGACCGAGTCGCGCTTCTTCCATTTGGCGACGGTCTTGGGGTTGAGATTGTAGCGCCTGGCAAGAGCAGCTATGCTCTCTTGACTATCTTGTATCGCTTTGCGGGTTGCCTCTGTCGTAGTGGCGCGAGGGTGTAGAACCTGTCCCATATCGCATCCTTCTGGCTCTTTGTGATGACCCCATAATAACCTGATACGTAACAGCTAGCGAATAGATGTCGATCGACAGCCGCGACTACAAGAACCTGACCGACTATCTGCAACACCTGTATCAGCGCCAGCCTTTTGAGCGCGATGGCATAGAGCATCCTGTGACGGTGCTTTATCCCGAGCCCTGGCAGATTGAGGATGTCGACAGCCTGCTCGATCCAACCTTGCCAAGTCCCGAGGCGCGCGACTTTGTCAGCTATGATTACGCCTACCTGCACGATTTGCAGAATAGCAAGCCGCACTTGTTCAATGGCGCGACCTTTACGTTGAAGCAGATTCGCCAGCAGCCGCTGCGTCTGCGGGGATCGTTGGGGGGCTATTTTGACATGCTGGCCACCTGCGCCGCGCTGGAGCGGGAATTGCGTCATGCTGCCGAGCAGGGCTGGATGCGCGCGCCATCACGCAGCGCCTATCACCGGCTTGTCCCGCCCGCAGACGCCCTGCTGCGGGGCATCAAGCGCAGCGCCGCCCTCGGCATCGGCACATTGACGGTCTTCAACGACGCCGGCGTCTACAAAGCCATCATGGCGCGCCGTTCTCAACATACCGCCTGCGACAGCGGGATGTTTCATGTGCTGCCCGCGATGATGTTCTGCCCGACCACCAGCGATTTCTGCGACTCGCGCGAATGGAGCGTCCGGCATCAGATCTTTCGCGAGTTTCTCGAAGAATTGTTTGGCTTGCCCGAAGAACGCCATCCAGCGCGTTGGGACTTCTTCTATGCCGAGCCGGCGCTGCAATACCTGAAAGAACTGATAGCCGCGGGCGAAGCCGGTTTGTACGCCACCGGCATCATCATCAATCTGCTGACGCTGCGCCCGGAGATCAGCACGCTGCTGCTGATACACGACCCGGCCTGGCATGCGCGCATCACCGCTGACGGAAGTGATATGCCCTTGCGAACAGCCGCCGAGACCCAGGCCGGCAGCATCGTGCGCGCGCCGATCGCCACTGACGAAGCCTTTCTGGCGCACTTCCCGCCCGGGCTGCATCTGCGCATGCCGGCGCAAGCCACCGCGACCCTGTGGCTGGGCATTGATCTGGCGCGGCAGCTAATCAATCAGCGGCGGCGGCGCGATATGCCTGCGCGTGATTCTGCGCTAGAATGACACTATCCAATCATTGCGGCGAAAGGACATTGACATGCCCAGCGCAGGCGAAATAGCACCCGACTTTGAACTCAAGAATCAACATGGCGAAGCGGTCAGGCTGAGCGATTATCGCGGCAAGAAAGTGCTGCTCTTCGCCTATCCAAAAGCCGGCACATCGGGCTGCGCCGTGCAGGCTTGCGGCTTTCGCGACAACTTCGCCCGGATCGAGACGGCAGACGCGGTTGTGCTGGGACTCAGCCCGGACGAACCGGCCGCGCTGGCGAAGTGGATCGACAAAGAGAAGCTGGGCTATGATCTGCTTTCTGACCCGGACCACCAGGTCCTGGAAGGCTGGGGAGCCTGGGGCGAAAAATCAATGTACGGCAAGAAGTACATGGGCGTCATCCGCTCGCATTGGATCATCAGCGAAGATGGCACGGTGCTGGATGCGCAGGTGAAGGTCAGCCCCAAAAAAAGCATCGAAAAGGCGCTGAAGTTCCTGGCGCGCAGTGGCAGCTAGCCTGCCGCGCTGCAACTCGGGCATGTCGCTCCACTCGCGCAGCATCTGGCGTCTCGGTTGGCTGATGCCGCTCGCGCTGGCGCTGGTCGGCTGTTCAGCGACTTCGACAAGTCCCATCCCGACAGCCATTCCGCGCGTCATCGTGGTTACGCCGACCGCCCTGATGACGCGTGTGCCGACAGCCGCGCGCGCCGCGCCAACGACGCAACTGGCGAGCGCAGCCACAGATGCAGTCAGCCTGGATGACGATGCCTGCCAAGCGGCTCTGCAAAAGCGCTACACGGCTGCCAGCGACTTTTGCCTGGCGGCGGAAAACGGCACGATTTGCAACGGCGGACCCGGGCTGGATATCGCGCCCGGGGCGCAAATAGCCGCCAACAGCATTGACCTGCTGCGCACGCCGCCTTTTTCGCTGGATGCGGGCATTGGCTTGGTGTGGCTGCGGATGGCGCAGAATCTGCTGGCGGATGCTTTGATCATCGGCGAAGTGGAGATGCGCAGCCTGTCCAGAGACGACAACTGGCGCGCATTGACAATCGAAAGCGGTCCGACCAGGGCAGATTGCGCTGCATTGCCGCCCCTTGGCTCGTTGGTCGCGCAGAGCCGCTATGGACAGACAGCGCGACTGGACATCAATGGCGTGGCAGCGGCGATTGATGGCACGCTCGTCGTTATGACGCAAGCCCAGAGCAGTCATTTTGTCGTCATCGAGGGAGCAGCCCGTCTGAGCGTCGGCGCGCGCAGCCTGCAATTGGTCGTAGGCACGCAAGCCAGCCTGAATTATGCGGCGGGCGATTGGACGACGCCTTCAGACCTGCCCGCCGAAGCGAGTTTGCTGGACTATGCGGCAATTAAAGACCTGCCAATTGAGTTGTTTGCGCGCCCCCTGCCCATCCCGCAGCCAGGCTATGCGCAGACGCAGGGCGGCGTCAACATGCGGGCAGCGCCGGATATCAACGGGCGGCTGCTCTACCTGGTGCCAGCCGGCGAAACCATGAGCGTGCTGGGCATCAGCAGCAATGGCGAGTGGCTGCACATCCGGCTGGGCAATGGCGAAATGGGCTGGATGAGCGCTGGCTTGCTGGCGAAGAATCTGGGCGAAATCGCGCCCGTTTATGATGAGGTGCCGCCACCACCCCAGCGCCTGGGCGTCCATGCCAACCGCGCGGTCGTCAATGTGGCTGCGGGCGGCAATCTGCGCGCTGCGCCCGATACAGCATTTCAGGTCTTGCGCACGCTGCCCGCAGGCACAGAAACCAGGCTGCTGGCGCGCAGCCCCTACAGCCCCTGGGTCAAGGTGCAGGCGGCTGATGCCATCGGCTGGATGGCGCTGTTTACGCTGACGACGCAATCGGTGATCAGCTCGCTGCCGATCGATTATCAGGTGCCCCTGCCCGCTCGCGCCACGGCCACGCCATCATTCAGCTTTGGTGGCGGCCACGCCTACCCGGACCCCAACAGCGGCTATTAGCCTACCCCTCCCCCGGCCCCTCCCCGAAGCATCAGGGAGGGGAGGTTTTCGGCGATTCTGTTGGTTTTTTAACCCCTCCTTCATGTTGGGGGATGGGTTTGGGATGGGGGACCGGGGTTAACCTTGTATCATCCATAAAATGAATTGGTGATCAGCCACACAGACAACGCCAGCGCGCCACCCGCCAGCACGCCGATGACAGCCGAGCGGGTCAAAGACGGCGATGCCCAGTAAGCGCGCGGTGGCAGTTGCGCAGCCCCCAGGCGCATCGACACGACCAGCGCGCCAGCCAGAGCCAGCAATGACAAGCCGGCCGCCGCATCCAGCGACAGCAGCAGATCCAGCGAATCGGTCCCGGCATCTTCGCCAGGGGACGCCGCCAACAGCGGAAGGATGCTGATGATGGGCAGCGCCACGATCAACGCGATGCTGCTGGATTGATAACGCGCAGGCAGTCGCATCAGCCCGATGCCATTTGAACCAGTCAAACAAGCCAAACAGACGGCAATGGCAGCAGAAGCCGGCGCCTGCACCCAGGCCAGCAATCCCAAGGCGGCGAGCGCGAAGAAAGCCATCCCCAGGAAAGTATTGGGATGGCGCGTACGATATCCGCGAACATACAAGCCAAAGGCGATTGCAGCGCCCAGCAGCGCCAGCGTCCACTGCGCCAAACCCAGACTGGGCGGCAAACCGGCTGAAGTCGGCTCGCCCGAGTCGAACATCGGCGGCGACAGCAGGACATCAAGCGGGATGAGCTCGTGTGAGATTACTGGCGTTTGCGCCGGGGCGAACGGCGCGCCAGCCACAATGCCCAGCAGCAGCGCCAGCAGCGCAATCAGTCCAGGACGCGCGCGCAGCCGGCTCGACTCGCGATTGATCGTTTGGATTGTCATTTCAAAGCAGAGCCAGCCGACAGCCAGCAGAGTCAGCCAAAATGACGATGCATGCGCGGCCAGCAGCGCAGCTTGCAGCAGAAAAACCGGCAAGAAATTGAAGCCGCCGGGCTTGTCGCGCAGGGCATCGACGCGCCACAGCAAGAGCGGCAGCAGCGCCAGCGCCAGCAATTCGCGCCAATCGCCCCGCGCCAACAGCAAGTGGGGGCTACAGGCATAGACCAGTCCCGCAAGCAACGCGCCCAGGCGTCCATAGCGCCGATGGCAAAACAGGTACATCCCGCCGCTCGCCAGCGCGATGCACAACAGCGAAGCCGCAGCCGGCACGATTGGCAGCGCCGCAAAGGCAGTCAGCGCCAGAGTCATGAACAGAGCGAGGTGGAGGTCACGCGCGCGAAACATGCGCACAGCCTACAGCAAGGCTTCGGTCTAATCAATAACGGGCGGCGACAGCGAGCAAGCAGATTGGCTATGTATCCGCGGCGGCGATATTGGGTAAAATAGGCAAATCATCGCAGGCGGAAACGCCGGGTGACCCAATCGTAAGAGGATCTATAAAATGGCAGTGGCAGCAGCGCAAGAAGAAGCCAGCTACAAGCGGCGCATCAACGCCTGGGCGATGTACGATTGGGCGAACAGCGCCTTCGCCACCACCATTCTCGCCAGCCTGCTGCCCATCTACTACAGCACAGTCGCCGGCAGCACCTTGCCCAGCGAAGCCACCGCCACCGCTTATTGGTCGCTGACGATCAGTTTTTCGCTCTTCGTGCTGGCGATCTTGTCGCCCATTTTGGGCACGATCTCCGATGTGATGCGCAGCAAGAAGCGCTTCCTTTCCATATTTATCGGCTTGGGCGTCATCGGCACGGGTTTGCTGGTTTTCGTCAACACGGGCGACTGGCTGCTGGCTTCGCTGGTATTTGTTTTGGGGCGCATCGGCTTCGGCGGTTCCATTGTGTTTTATGACGCGCTGCTGCCCCATGTGGCGCGCCCGCAAGACCGCGACTGGGTTTCCTCGCGCGGATATGCGCTGGGCTATCTGGGCGGCGGATTGCTGCTGGCGATCAATGTGGCCATGTATTTTTTCATCCCCGACAGCCTCTTTGAAAATGCTGGATTGCGCCTGTCATTTTTGAGCGTGGCGATTTGGTGGCTGGTTTTTTCGCTGCCGATTCTGCGCCGCGTGCCCGAGCCGCCCTCTCTGGGAGCGAGCTTGATAGACGAGGCTGTGCTGGGCGCAAGCATCAAGCGCCTGCGCGCGACCTTTGGCAACATCCGCAAGTACCGCGAACTGTTCAAGTATCTGGTGGCATTCCTGATATACAACGATGCCATCGGCACGATCATCGCGGTCGCGGCGATATATGGCGCAGAGCTGGGATTTGAGCTGACTGAGCTGGTGCTGGCGATCTTGCTGGTGCAATTCGTGGGCATCCCCTTCAGCATCATCTTTGGGCGTTTGCCGGCGCGCAACGATTCGCGCGCGCCCTTTTACCTGGCTTTCATCCTCATCAACGCCATCGCGCTGCCCTTGTTGGGTTTGGGTTTGGCTGCAGCCTTGCCCGCCGATGTCAGTGGCGCGCAGCCCCTGCCCTACCAGAGCGTGAATGCGCGCGTCGGCGAAGGCAGTTACGCGCTGGATGGCAGCTATTTCGAAGCCGCTGGCGCATGGCGAACGCTCACCGTGCCCGGCGCAGACCTGGTTGGCGAAGGCTTGATGGGCAGTTTGACAGCCGCGCTGACTGGCGTGCCCGCTGATCTGACTTACGCGCTCAGTGATGAGACCGGCGCGGCGCAGACTCTGCTTTACAACGGGCAGCATGTGCAGCTGACTTATCGGCGCGCGCCCGATGGCGGTCTCATCGGCTTCCGGCTGAATGGCGACGCCCTGCTCGACGCCGACGGTCAACCCGTCATCATTGACACCTATGGCGAAACAATCCGCTATGGCGAAAGTGCCACGCTGGAAGTGGCGGCGGCGGGCCAGCACGCGCTGGAAATCGTCAATGCGTCCTCCGACCCCGAGCAAAGCGTTATCGCGGTATCACAGGTCGAAGTTCAGGTTGCGGCGCGGCAGAGCAGCCTGCCCGTCATCGCCGGCATCATCCTGGCATTTGAAGTTCTGGCGCTAGCAGTCGCCTGGTTGTTGAAAGCGCGTTTTGTCGGCTTGTCCAACTGGCTGGATACGCGGCGCAGCATTTTGTTGTCGCTGCTCGTCTATAGCATCATCGCCTGCTGGGGCTTTCTGCTCAATTCGACAGTCGAATTTTGGATGCTGGCGGTGATGGTGGCTATGGTGCAGGGTGGCAGCCAGGCGCTCAGCCGCAGCTTGTACGCCAGCTTGTGTCCAAAAGCCAAGAGCGGGGAATTCTTCGGCTTCTATGCCATTATGGAAAAGTTCGCGTCCATCGTCGGTCCTTTGATCTTCGCCTTTGCGGGGATTGCGCTGGGCAGCACGCGGCCCGCGATTTTGAGTTTGATCGTGCTGTTTGTGCTGGGCGGGTATCTGCTCAGCCGCGTTGACATCGGCGCTGGACAGCGACTCGCCCAGGCAGAAGATGCCGAGCACGAACTGGCCGCCGATCACTAGCGCCCGAGGAGGATGAACATGCCAGCAACAGGGCAGCCGGCGCCGGAATTTGCGCTGCGCAATCAGGACGGAGAACTTGTGCGGCTCAGCGACTTTCGTGGGCAGCGCGTTGTCATTTTCGCTTTCCCCAAAGCCAATACGATGGGCTGCAACAACCAGGTCTGTGGCTTCCGCGATGTCTTGCCGCAGATCGAAGCGAACGACGCGGTAGTTTTGGGCATCAGCGCCGACAGCCAGAGCGCCCTGACAAAGTGGAAAGCCGAGCGCCGCCTGCAATATGACCTGCTTTCTGACCCCGAGCACAAAATGCTGGACGAATGGGACGCCTGGGGCTTGGATATGCGTTTGATCAAGCTGCCCATGATCACCCGTTCTTACTGGGTCATTGACGAAGACGGCATCCTGGTTGAGCAGCAGATCGGCGTGCGCCCGCAAGCCAGCGTCGAAAAAGCCCTGGCCGCCGTCGAACGACTGGCGCAAACGAAACGGACGGGAGCATGAGACTGATACTGATCGGCTTTGGAGCGGTCGGGCGGGGATTCGCCGAGATCCTGCGCGACAAGGCGGAAAACCTGCGCGCGACACATGGTTTTGATGCCAGCATCGTCGGCGTGGTTACAGCGACGCGCGGCAGCCTGTATTGCGCCGATGGCCTGGATATCCCCGGCCTGCTGACCGCTGCGCGCGCGGGCAGTTTTGCGGGCTATCCAGCGAGCGCGAATTTGCAGCGAGACCTGTCCGCCGCCGACATGATCGCGCCGGGCGCTGCCGATGCGCTGCTAGAGCTCAGCCCGACCAACCTGGAAACTGCCCAGCCAGCGCTGGACGCCTGCTATCGCGCGCTGGATGCTGGCATGCATCTGGTGATAGCGAACAAGGGGCCGGTCGCCCTGCACTACGCCGATTTGGGGGCGCGGGCGGCGGCTTGCGGCCTGCAAATGCGCTGCGAGGCGACCGTCATGGCTGGCACGCCCACCATGCAGCTGGCGCAGGAAGCCCTGGCTGGCTGTCAGATTACAGGCGCGCGCGGCATCCTCAACGGGACGACAAATTATATCCTGACACAGATGGAAAACGGCGAAAGTTACCATGCGGCGCTGGAGAAAGCCCAGGCGCTGGGTTATGCCGAAGCCGACCCGAGCGGCGATGTCGATGGCTGGGACGCGGCCGGCAAGCTGCTCATCCTGGCGAACGCGCTCTTTGGCAGCCGCCTGACGATGGGCGACTTGCAGGTCAGCGGCATCGGCGGCATCAGCGCGGACGACATCGACCGGGCGCGCGAGCAGAACCAGCGTTACAAGCTGATCGCCCAAGCCTCGCCCGGTGGCGGCATGGTCAAAGCGATGCGCCTGCCCAAGACCGACCCGCTGGCCAGCGTCGACGGCACGACCAACGCCATCACGCTGGAAACGGACTTGCTCGGCGCGATCACGCTGATCGGCGCGGGGGCCGGCAGCCGCGAGACGGGCGCTGCTCTGCTGGCGGACCTGCTGGCGATACATCGCTGCCAGCGCAACCAGGCGGGCGCTTCTGCGTAATCCCTAATATGCGCGGCAAGCCACTATCACCTGCAGCCCGCGCCTGTGCTATACTCGCAGCCAGCCAAATCAGCAAAGGAATGCTCAAAGATGCCATCAATAGTACAGAAAGTCCGCACTCTGTTCAGCGCCAACCTGCATGGCATGATCGACCGTGCCTTGGAAACCAACTCGCTCAAGGTCATGGACGAATACATCCGCCAGGTCGAGCGCAACCTCGATGCCCTCGAGGATTCTGCGGCGACCGTGGGCGGGTCGGTGCGCACGCTCAAGCGCAAATACGAAGAATTTTCCAACCAGACCGACAAGCTGGACCGCGACATCGATACCTTGATCCTGCGCGGCAAGAATGATTTGGCCGCCTCCGCCCAAGCCGAAATGAATACCAAACAGGAACTGGCGCAAGAATATTACGAGCAGTGGCAGGCGCAGCAAGAGCAGTATCAGGGCATGCTGAATATGCGCATGAAGCTGGAAGGCCGGCTGAATACAATCAAGCAGGAACGCGAGAAGATGCGCTCGCTGCTGGAGCTGGCGGAAACCAAGAAAGTCATGACCAAGACCCTGCGCAGCATGGACAAGCTGGATACTTCGGGCGACCAGGAAATCGATAGCTTGCTGGACTCGATTTATGCGCAGATCGACCAGGAAGACGCCCGCGCCGACATGGCCAGCCGCAAGCTGTCCGACCAGATCGAAGACACAGTCGGCATCGGACAAGTCGAATTGCAGCTGGAAGAACGCCGGCAGCGACTGCTGGGCGCGGAATAAGGCGGGCGCATAGACTGAAAACTGCGGGATAATGGCAACGAACACCGAAGCGCGACAGAAAGTCTTTGGCACGCTGCTCGCCAGCGCCATGCTACGATGGGAAACGCTGGTGACCCTGATGGTCACCGCCATCCTCTTCCTGTTCGTGCAGGATGTCAGTTTGCCATTCATGGAGTGGCAGCCTTGGTATTGGCTGGCGCTGGGGGCGCTGGCCGAGGTCGTGCTTGTCGCATCAACGCTTAACGACCCCGAAGCCGCCGAGCAAGCGCTGGCAGAAGACTTCGAACGCGAATATGACCTGCGCAACATTCACAACCGCATCTCTCGCGAGCGGCTGCGCGATGCCTTTGAATACCGCCGAAACATGCTCAAGCTGGCCGATGTGGCGCGCGGCACCATGCGCACCCGCCAGCGCACATTGATCTCGGGCATCAACGACTGGATCGCCCACATGTACAACCTGGCTACGCGCATCGACCACTTCGAGAACAATGACCTGGCCGCGCGCGACCTGCAGCGAGTGCCGCGCAAGATCGCCAGCGTGCGCCGCCGCATCACCAGCGAAAGCGATGACCATACCCGCCGCGACCTCGAACAGCAGCTCAAATTGCTGCAACGGCAGCTGGTCAGCCTGGAAGCCAGCGCCAGCATCATCAAACGCGCCGAGATCCAGTTGGAAAGCACGCTGTCGGCGCTGGGCACAGTCTATGCGCAGATGTCGCTGCTGGGCGCGAAAGACAGCGATGGCGCGCGCGGACAACGGCTTGGCATCGAGATCAAAGACGAAATCGACAAGCTGCAAGACACCATCGACGCCATGGACGAAGTCCACTTCCACGGGCAGCACCTGAACGAAAATATGGCAGCGGCGCTGAGCGATCTCGACAACAGCCTGGTCGAGCAGCGCGACCAAAATACAGCCGAGCGCCTCAGCGACGACTCCGCCAGCGCAGACGGTCCCTTGCCCGAAGATATGCTGCAAGAAGAAGACCTGCGCCAAGCCGCGCAATAAACCGACAAACAGCACAAGCGCCCAAGCAGAGTAGACGCCCATGTCCGCCATCCGCTGGTTCGAGATTGCAGTTGCCGACTTTCAGCAAGCGCGCAGTTTTTGTGAAGCCCTGTTTGACTGCCGATACCGAAGGCAGCAAGGTCGCGTTTTATTCCTCGGAGCAGGGATTTAGTCGAAGGACTCGGCAATAACTTTGCGTTTCTTCTTGCCGGGCAACAGCGCTTGCAATCGCTGCGCCAGGCGGGGCGTTTCGCGCTCGATATTGATCGTGTCTTCCAGCAGATTGACCAAGGTCGAAGCGATGATGACCAATGTCAAGTATATGTAGGCTGTTACCGCATAAGTCTCCACATAGCGAAATGACCGTCCCGAGGACAATTTTGCGATCTGCGTGACATCGCGAATACCAAGAAAGGCCAGCAGTGACGAATCCTTTATCATCGCGACGAAGTCATTTCCCAGCGGCGGCAGCACATTGCGAAACGCTTGCGGCAATATGATCGAACGCATCGTCTGCCAATAAGTCATGCCGACGGAATAGGCAGCCTCGAACTGTCCCTTAGGAATCGACTGTATACCTGCGCGAATCGTCTCTGACATATAAGCGCCATAGGTCGCACCCAGGGCAACGATCGCCGTCATCGGCGAACTGCCGCGCCAGATAATATCCGGTATTTCGGGATCGCCCAACACATTCCGCAAGCCCACCAGCACCGCGTCATTGAGCACATCGCGCATGGCAGGCACGATAATGAATGCAGTCACCAAGAGCACAATCAATATCGGGATGCCGCGCATCACATTTACATACACCGTACACACATTGAACAAAGCAATGCGCAATACGCGGAGCACCGCGCGGCTCAATTTCTGACGCGATTGCGGCGGATCGGGGGGATTCGAGCGTATGATGCCGACGATTACCGCAATGAACAGCGCGGTTACATAGGAAGTGCCGCTGACGAAAAGCGTCATAATCACGCCTTCCACCAACTGTCCAAAAATATTGAAATATACCGAATTGGTCGCGATGCTTATGGCCAGCAAGATGCCAAGGATCACCAAGAACAAAAACCAATAGGGAAATGTATAGAGGCGGGCATAGCGCATTGCCCGTCCGCGTGATTCGGCGATTATTTCATCTAAATCGGGTTCAGCGATCTGTGACGACATGATTCATCCTTGTCGCGCTGTTCCGCACAAATGCAAGCGGGACAGGGTATTCCCCGTCCCACTGCTCTGCTTTCTCAAGCTTGGATTGCGTGTGCTATCCGGCTGCTCAAGCGTCCGCGCCAAACCACTTGTCGTTGATGGCTTGCAGCCTGCCGTCAGCCATGATGACTTCCAGCGCCGCATTGAATGGCTCGACCAGATCCGATCCCTGCGGGTAGATGAAACCGAGCTGCTCCTTGGTGAGCTCGTCCGGCAACAGCTTGATCTTGTCCGCATTCAGCCCCGTATAGCCTTGACCAGCCACATCATCAATCACGACCCCGTCTACATCGCCGCTGATCAACGCCTGCACTGCAAATCCAAACTCGCTGTAAGCTACGATACGATCCTCGCTTACCAAGCCCGACGCCGCCTCGAAATTCGTCGTCGCCACTTGCACGCCGATGATAAAGTCCCCCGCCACGAATTCCTCCGCATTCGCGAAACGATCTTCATCGACCCGCACCATGAACTTCTGCGACAGATCAATGTAGCCAACCGAATAATCAACGATCTGCGCCCGCTCTTCGGTGATCGTGATGCCGTCTGCCGCCATATCGTACTCGCCATTGGAAACCGCGACTATCATGCCTTCCCAACTGGTTTCAATGAATTCGGGCTGGCAGTTCACTAGCTCACAGATGAGACCCAGCGTATCATAGTCCCAGCCAACCGCTTCACCCGTCTCCTCGTCAATCACATTGAAAGGCATGTAGGCGTTTTCCACAGCTACCGTAACCGTACGCCCACCCAAGTCGGGCAGTGCCATGTCCTCTTCCTCATCACTGCCAAACCACTTGTCGTTGATGGCTTGCAGCCTGCCGTCAGCCATGATGACTTCCAGCGCCGCATTGAATGGCTCGAGCAGATCCGATCCCTGCGGGTAGATGAAACCGAGCTGCTCCTTGGTGAGCTCGTCCGGCAACAGCTTGATCTTGTCCGCATTCAGCCCCGTATAGCCTTGACCAGCCACATCATCAATCACGACCCCGTCTACATCGCCGCTGATCAACGCCTGCACTGCAAATCCAAACTCGCTGTAAGCTACGATACGATCCTCGCTTACCAAGCCCGACGCCGCCTCGAAATTCGTCGTCGCCACTTGCACGCCGATGATAAAGTCCCCCGCCACGAATTCCTCCGCATTCGCGAAACGATCTTCATCGACCCGCACCATGAACTTCTGCGACAGATCAATGTAGCCAACCGAATAATCAACGATCTGCGCCCGCTCTTCGGTGATCGTGATGCCGTCTGCCGCCATATCGTACTCGCCATTGGAAACCGCGACTATCATGCCTTCCCAACTGGTTTCAATGAATTCGGGCTGGCAGTTCACTAGCTCACAGATGAGACCCAGCGTATCATAGTCCCAGCCAACCGCTTCACCCGTCTCCTCGTCAATCACATTGAAAGGCATGTAGGCGTTTTCCACAGCTACCGTAACCGTACGCCCACCCAAGTCGGGCAGTGCCATGTCCTCTTCCTCATCACTGCCAAACCACTTGTCGTTGATGGCTTGCAGCCTGCCGTCAGCCATGATGACTTCCAGCGCCGCATTGAATGGCTCGAGCAGATCCGATCCCTGCGGGTAGATGAAACCGAGCTGCTCCTTGGTGAGCTCGTCCGGCAACAGCTTGATCTTGTCCGCATTCAGCCCCGTATAGCCTTGACCAGCCACATCATCAATCACGACCCCGTCTACATCGCCGCTGATCAACGCCTGCACTGCAAATCCAAACTCGCTGTAAGCTACGATACGATCCTCGCTTACCAAGCCCGACGCCGCCTCGAAATTCGTCGTCGCCACTTGCACGCCGATGATAAAGTCCCCCGCCACGAATTCCTCCGCATTCGCGAAACGATCTTCATCGACCCGCACCATGAACTTCTGCGACAGATCAATGTAGCCAACCGAATAATCAACGATCTGCGCCCGCTCTTCGGTGATCGTGATGCCGTCTGCCGCCATATCGTACTCGCCATTGGAAACCGCGACTATCATGCCTTCCCAACTGGTTTCAATGAATTCGGGCTGGCAGTTCACTAGCTCACAGATGAGACCCAGCGTATCATAGTCCCAGCCAACCGCTTCACCCGTCTCCTCGTCAATCACATTGAAAGGCATGTAGGCGTTTTCCACAGCTACCGTAACCGCGCGGCCGCCCAGGTCTGGCAGATGTCCGTCCGCCGCCGCGAAAGGCAATGCCAGCAGCAGCAGCAGCGTCAACAGCAACAAATACTTGGCAATCCTCATTATCATTCCTCCTGTGTTGTCAAATCAGCATGACGCGAAAAGCATCTGCGACCTTATTCTAGCACGCTCTGCGTCAGTCGCACACAGTTCGCGCCGCAAGCCATTCCTTCCCTCCGACCCGACGGGGGGGCGAGGGAGTCAATTTGGACATTCCCCGCATTGCCGATTATCATTTGGCTAGTCGTGAGCAGCCTGGAAGGGACAAGTGGAAAATGATTGAATTGGCGATTTCTTCCTGGACGGTGCATGGCGCATTGGGCGCGCCTTGGTATGAACCCGATGAAGACGGCGTGATGGTCAACCGAGCAGCCAGCCAGCCAGCCGAGTTGAGCCTGCTGGAACTGCCGGCTTTCATCGCGGCCGAAGGCATCAAACTGCTGGGGATCTGCAATTTTCACATGCCGGCCATTGACGACAGCTATCTTGCCGAGCTGCGCGCAAACATCGAAGCGGCCGGCGTAACCCTGGTCAACTTCTTGATCGACACGGGTAATTTGTCGGCGGCGGACGATGCAGTCTGGCGGCGGGATATTGAAGCAGCCAAGCGCTGGCAGCGTATCGCCGTCAAACTGGGAGCGAAGGGCGTGCGGCTGGATTGCGGCACCGATGCGCCCAGCCCGGCCGCCATCCAACGCAGCTGCGACTCGCTGCGCGAATTGGCTGATTTTGGCGCGGGCTTGGGCTTGCACACCACCACAGAAAATTGGCGCGCGACCAGCGTGGAAAGCGACAACTTGCTGCGCATCATGGACGGCGTAGGGCGACCCCTGCAGCTTTGCGTCGATTTTGGCAATGCCGCCAAAACAGCCGACAAATACGCCACCATGCGCGCGCTGCTGCCGCGGGCGACCTCCCTGCACTGCAAGGGCATCTTCACCGGCGACGCGTTGGATGTCGCGGAGTTCCGGCTTGCCCTGTCGCTGGTGCGAGACGCCGAGTTCAGCGGGCATGTCGCGCTGATCTGCGATGGCACGGATGACGAATGGCGCAAGGTGCTCGTGCTCAAGGGGCATGTCGAGCGCGAATTGATGCAGGCCAGCTAACGGAGAGCAAGCACCATGACCGTATCCCACTGGCAGCGCGCGCAGCAGCAAGACCGCGAAGTCGACTTTCTGGTTGTGGGCGCGGGGCTTGTCGGCAGCGCGGCGGCCTACTTTGCCGGGCAGGTTCACGGGCGCGATGTCGTCGTCACCGATGCGCGCGATGCTTGCTTGGGCGCGAGCGGACGCAACGCCGGCTTCATGATCAGCGGGCTGGATACTTATTATCACCGCGCTATCGAGCAATATGGACACGCAGTCGCCCGCGAGATGTGGGCGCTTTCCGCGCGCAGCATGGATCTGTGGCGCATGTTCGTATCCCAAAGCGACTTTGATGTGCCATTGAACGAATGCGGCTCGCTGCTGCTGGCCGAGACGCCCGAAGAAGCCAAAGAACTGGAATGCGCGGCGCAGGCGCTCGACAAAGATGGCATCGACATCAACTACCACAGTCGCGATCCGCTTGGCCGTGGTTATCATGCGGGCATCGAGCAGCCGCTGGATGCCGGCGTGCAGCCCTACCTGCTGACGCGCAGCGTCATGGCGCAGAGCGGCGCGGAACTCATCGCCAACAACGAGGCGTACGCAATTGAATGCGCTGACGAGCTGGTCACGGTTTACACGCGGCGGTATCGCTTTCTGGCGCGATATGTTTTGCTGTGCACGAATGCCTGGTCGCCGCAGATCGACCCGTACTTCGTTGGCAAGGTCGTGCCGACGCGCGCGCAATGCCTGGTCACCGAGCCGCTGGAACACAGGCCCCTGCCCTATTGCGGCTACAGCGATTATGGCTATATGTATTATCGCAGCACCTTTGACGGCAGATTCTTGCTGGGCGGTGGACGCAAGCACTTTCAAAGCGCAGAAAACGACACCAGCGAAGACCGTCTAAATCCCCATGTGCAGGCATTTTTGGACAGCTATCTGAGAAAATATTTCCCCGATGTCACAGCGCCGGTCGCGCAGCGCTGGAGCGGCATCATGGGCTTCAGCTGCGACGGACTGCCGTTGGTGGGGACGCTGCCGGGCAAGCCGCGGGTGGGCTTCGCAGTCGGCTTCAGCGGGCATGGCTTGGCGATGGGCGCGGCCTCGGCAGAGCGAGCGGTGGACAAACTGCTGCATGGCGTCTGCGCCGGGGCGGTCGATGTGGCGCGCTGGGGATAAGCAGCAACTCACCACTCCGCCACCGAGCCATCATTCCTGCGCCATTGCGGGTTGCGCCAACGGAAATTGTGATCGCTGGCGGCGCGCACTTTGGCTTCGTCTAGGTCGATGCCCAAGCCAGGCGCGGTCGGTACTTTGACGAAGCCCTCCTCGTAATCAAACACGCTGCGGTCGGCCAGGTAGTCCAGCAGGTCGACATCCTCGTTGTAGTGAATGCCCAGACTTTGCTCCTGGATCAAGGCATTATAGGCGACGGCATCGACTTGCAGACAGCTGGCCAGCGCGATGGGACCCAGCGGACAATGCGGCGCCAGCGCAACATCGTAAGCCTCCGCCATCGCCGCGATCTTGTAGACCTCGCTAATGCCGCCGGCATGTGATACATCGGGCTGGATGATGTCCACGCTGCCTTCGGCCAGGATCGTCTTGAAATCCCAGCGCGAATACATGCGCTCGCCCGTGGCGATCGGAATGCAAGTCGAGCGTTTGATATCCAGCAGCCCTTCGTTGTGCATGGGCAAGATGGGCTCTTCGACGAACATGAGGTGATAGGGCTCCAGCTCGCGGATGAGCATTTTGGCCATGGGTTTGTGCACGCGCCCGTGAAAATCGACCGCGATGCTGAGGGCGTCGCCGACCTGTTCGCGCACCGCCGCCACCCGCGCCACCGCCGCGTCGATATGCGCGAAGCTGTCCATGAAATGCACATTGCCGACCGCGCCCATTTTCAGCGCGCGCAGCCCTTCGTCTTTGAGTTTTTGCGCCGCCTGGGCAAGGGCCTCTGGCGTCTCTCCGCCGACATGCGCATAGACCTGCACCCGGTCGCGCACTTTGCCGCCCAGCAATTCATAAGCTGGCACGCCGTGAAACTTGCCTTTGATATCCCAAAGCGCCTGGTTGACGCCGGCGATAGCGCTCATCATCACTGGACCGCCACGATAAAAGCGTCCGCGAAAGAGCGTCTGCCAGATATCTTCGATCTGCCGTGGATCGCGCCCCAGCAGGTAATCCGCCATGTCTTCGACAGCGCCGCGCACTGTGCCCGCCTGCCCTTCTACGATCGGCTCGCCCCAGCCGAAGCAGCCAGCGTCCGTGGATATCTTCAGGAACAGCCAGCGCGGTTTCAGCGTGAACAATTCCAGGGCGGTGATTTTCATGGCAGTTGCCTTTGCATGGGATTCGCCGATTTGCGTACTGCCATTATAATAGTTGCGTAGCACCGACCAAAACGAGTGGAAAGGTGGGCGACTTGAAGCAACTGGCCGCACTGCTGCGCCGGCGCATGCTGGTCTTGATGCTGGCATTCGCCTGGCTCTTCGCGCAAGGTCTGCCGCCGGCTTTGGCTGCTTCCACCGATGGCGAGGCTGGCGCGGTGAACCCTTTCATCCCGCTGATGTTCGCGCTGGGCATCATCTTGCTGGCATCGCGGGCGGGCGGCGCATTGGCCAGGCGCTTGGGGCAGCCGCGCGTGCTGGGGCAGCTGCTGGTGGGCGTCGTGCTTGGTCCCACCGTGCTGGACATGCTGCATTGGGGCATTTTGCAGGGCGTCGACTTGCAGCATACGATCAAGGAATTTGCCGAGCTGGGCGTGCTGCTGCTGATGTTCAATATCGGCTTGGAAGTGCACCTCAGCGAATTGGCCAAGGTAGGCAAAGTGGCGATATTTGGCGGCGTGCTGGGCGTGGCCGTGCCCATTGCCTTGACTATGCTGGTGGCGCTGCCGGCTGGCTATGACATGTTCCCGGCGCTCTTCGCAGGAGTGACGCTGGCGGCGACATCGGTGAGCATTTCGGCGCAGGTCTTGCTGGAGCTGGGTTACCTGCACACGAAAGAAGGCAACGCGCTGCTGGCAACGGCATTGATAGACGATGTGCTGGCGATTCTGGCGGTGTCGCTTACGCTGGTGCTGGCGGGCGCGGGTGCAAACGAAGGCGGCGCAGACCTCAGCCAACTGCTGGTGATCGTCTTGCAGATGGCTGGCTATATCGCCGCGGCCTTCGCGCTGGCATGGTATGGACTGCCGCGGGCATTTCGTTGGATCCGCATGCGACCACAGCTTTCGCAGGCTTATGGCATCCCCATCTTTGCGCTGGCGACGGCGCTGTTCTTCGGCTGGTCGGCGGAATATTTTGGCGGCGTGGCGGCCATCACGGGCGCATTTATCGCCGGCGTCGGCTTGAGCCAATTGGGTGCCAACATGAAACATGATATCGAACAGGCGATGAGCCACCTTGCCTATGTCTTCCTGGTGCCGATCTTCTTTGTCGATGTCGGCTTGGAAACAGATCTGAGCGCTTTCCCGCTGGAGGCGCTGCCCTTCATGCTGGTTCTGCTGTTGATGGCGGTGATCAGCAAGGTGTTTGGAGCTGGCATCGGCGCGCGGATGGGCGGCTTCGACCTGCGCGAATCGCTGCGGGTGGGCGTTTGCATGGTTTCGCGCGGCGAGGTCGGGCTGATCATAATCTCGATCGGTTTGTCCAGTGGCATCCTGGACGGCGGCAGCGAATTATACGCCTCGCTCTTCATGGTCATCTTATTGACAACAGTGCTGACGCCGCCCCTGGTGCGCTGGGTATTCCAGGGCAAGAACCAGGACAAATTCGCCAATCCGGCGCTCGCGAGAGCAGCGACAGGAGATTGACCCTAATGAAATTGATTATCCTCATAACTTCCAATGTAGAGAACGGGCTGGAGGTCGCCGTTCGCTGGCAAGAGGCGGGCGCGCCGGGCATCACTGTGCTCAAGAGCTTTGGTCTGCACAGCTTGCAGCGCAAGACGATGGGCGATGGTTTGGAAGTGCCGCTGCACATCGCCAGTTCCATGACCAGCATGATGGCGTATGTGCTGCGCGAGATGGAACTTAACAATCATGTGCTGCTGTCGGTCGTTCCAAAAGAACTGGTGCCGACGCTCCTGGATGAAGCGCGCGCCGTCATGGGCGACCTGCTGGAGCCGAACCACGGCGTGGCTTTTGTCGTGCCGCTGGATGAGGCGATTGGCGTGCGCCAGCCGGAGAACGGGGACGGCTAACAAGTATAGTCCGCGCCACCTCCGTCCCAGAAGATATCAAGCACGCTGTAGAACTCTTCATAGCTGTTGATCTTGGCGAAGCAATTGGTCGCCCGCAGCCGCGCGATTACAAAATCCGGGTCGTAATGGAATTCGAAGTAGTGCTCGGCCGTATTTAACAGCCGGGTGACCGTTTGGCCGAGCTTATAGCACTCCAACTCCTCTTCCCAAATCCCGCCAGGATACACAATTCCTTCGTGCTGATGATATTTGTGGCAAGCCTCGTGTACTAATGTATCTCCCATATCAAGCACTTCAAGATAATACCCTGCAATGCCTTCCCAGCCGAAAGCCATGCACGATTCGATGTACACGTTTCTGGCTGCCTCATAGTAGACAAAAGCCTTAGTCGATTCGCCGCAATCTGGATACGAGTCGGGAACCTCGCGAATCAAGTCCACATAGCGGCTGACGTAGTCGTACCACCTGGGCGCGCCGCGCTGCAAAAGGTCAAGCGCGGCCTCAATACGGCCGATAAAGCGAACTGAGCCTTCGATGCGCGGCCGCGACGGCGTCAACACAGTAGGTTTGGCAGACACGGGGCATTGATTGTTTTGGAATGCCCAATAGCCGGCTTCCCATTGCGCCTCGCTCGCGCACTGACGATCAACATAGCAGCAGTTGTCTACGGTTGCCGGCGCGCTGGCCACAGGTTGCGCGGGCGTCACTGGCTGAGGTTGGGGAGGCGCGGGGCATTGATTGTTCTGGTATGCCCAATAGCCGTCGATCCATTCCTGATCGCTTTGGCATTGGCGGTCGATGCCACAGCAATTATCGATTGGTGATGTCGGCTGCTGAGATCCAGTTGGCTCGCTGCTGTCTAGGCGGCTGAAATTCACCCAATTCGCCAGCCAGACTTCCCTCCCATAGCGCCTGATCTTGAGCCATCTGCCGGACTCGCGGATGACTTGCAGAATGCTGCCGGATGTGACCGTTTCGGCGATATCGGCATTAAGGCTTGGTTCGGCTCTCAAGATCAGCCCCCGGTTCGCGCGGATGGAATAAGGCTGCGCCGATGCAAGGGCGACGAACATACAGAACGTGATCAGCATGGCGAAGCATTTGATCTTCATAGATTATCTATCCCGGTGCCGAATACGGAGTGAAATATACCGAAATAAGTGGCGACTTGCAAATTCGTTTCGTGAATGTCAGGCTCTGGCGCGCCTTCGCGACGGTTTCGCGCTTGAGCTTCGCGAGTGTTTTGCTACAATACTCGACAGGATTAGCGAGGTAGCTCAATTGGCAGAGCAGGTGCCTTTGGAGCACAAGGTTAAAGGTTCGAGTCCTTTCCTCGCTGTTCGCAGTTGACCAAGAGCCCGCCGCGCGCGGGTTCTTTTGCGCCTAGCCAGCCAGTTGCGCGATCAACCGTCCCAGAATGCCGATGCCCACCCGCAAATCGTCAGGCGACAGGTAGCTGTAGGACAGCCGCAGATAATGCGCGCCCAGGAACGGCTCGGTGAAGAAGCCGCGTCCATTGGCGAAATAAACCTGCTGCGCCTGCGCCACTCGTTCCAGCTCATCGACATCCAGCGCCCCCGGCAGCCGCAGCCAGATGAAGTAGCCGCCAGCGGGATGCGTCCAACTGACGCCATCTGGCATAGTTTCATCCAGCGCCGCCAGCGCCACATCGCGCCGCGCCCGATATTGCCCGCGCAGCCAGTCCACATGCGCCTGCCATGCGCCGCTGCGACAATACTCCGCCACCAGCGCCGCATTGAAAGGATTCGCCCCGCCACCCATGCGCAGCGCGCCGCTTTCGACGAATTCGGCGATCTGTCGCGAGCCGCCCACCAGCCAGCCCAGACGCAAGCCCGGCGCCAATGTCTTCGAGAAGCTGCCCAGGCGCAAGACATTTTCGCCACCAGCCAGCGCATAGAAACTCGGCGGAGCGCAGCCAGCAAAGCGCAAATCGCTGTAGACATCGTCCTCGACAATGCAGAAGCCATGCCGATTGCTCTGCTCGATGATGGCGCGGCGGCGTGCCTCGCTGACGGTGATGCCGCTGGGATTTTGAAAGTTGGGCACGACATAATAGAAGCGCGGACACAGCTGTTCGCTCGCCAGTCGCTCCAGCTCGGCAGCCAGCGCATCCAGCCGCGGACCCTCGTCATCGATGGGCAGCGCGCGCAGCCTGAGCCCTTGGTCGCGGAAGATGTGCAGGGCATCGCGGTAGCTCGGCGCATCGACCAGCACAGTATCGCCGGCTTTCGTCAGCAGGCGCGTGATCATGGCGACGCCGCCTGTCGAACCAGGCACGATCATCAGATTCTCGCGCCCGATGCCCAGTTGTTCTGTATCATTCAGGCGCGCCAGCAGAAAGTCCAGCAGCTTTGGATCGCCCTGTTCATCGCCATAATTGAACGCACGCAGGGGCGGATGCTCGTCCCAGCCAGACAGCACGCTGCCTATACCGCGCATGGGCAGCAATTCTGGCGCGGGATGCCCGGCGAAGAGCGGAATGCTGCCAGCGACGATGCCCTGCGGCGTGCTTTGCGGGTGCATTCGTGAACCCTCTCAGTTTATTTTTTCACCACCGAGTACACCGAGTAGCAGGAGTGCACCGAGAGTCTGTTAGCAAGCATGACTGATCGACAGAATCCGCGCGTGATTTGCCTCCCCCTGACCTGTCGGGGGGATTGAGGGGGGTCATTTGGGCGTGGCTTCGGGTGGCAGCGGCGTCACATAAGTCGCATCGCCGCGCGCAGCCAGAAACTCCGCTTTTGCCGCCGCCAGCAAATCGGCGTCCATGAGCAATTCGCAGCCCGCCAGCGCCATCGTCTTGGCCGCGAAGAGCATGCCTTTTGCGCCGATGCTGGAGCCGGTCGATGCGGTCGTCTGCCAGCTGTGCCCGGGCGTGCCCAGGGGCCAACAAGTCGTGGTCATCTGCGCTGTCGGCGTGATCCAGCTGACATCGGCGACCTCGGTGGAACCGCCCATCAATGGCGGCGTCGGCGAATGGGGATAAACGCCCTCCCACAGCGGGTCGGCCATAGCCGCGCTGTCCAGTTCCTGGCTGGTGGATAGCTGCATCCAGTCGAAGCCGCGCTGCACCGAGCCGGCCGGGAAGCTGGCTTGCAGCTCGCGCGCATAGTCACGCTCTTTTTCGGTGAAGCGCATGTCGTCCACCGCCGCCATCTTTTCATAGAGCAGGTCGGACATCACCTGATTGGGCAGCATGTCATAACAGCCAGTAAGAAACTCGATTTCGCAGCGGGTGCCGGTCATGAGCGCCGCGCCCTGGGCGATATCCTGCATCCAGCGATACATGTCTTCGACTTGGGCCCGTTTGGGCGCGCGCACGAAATACCACACCTGCGCATAAGCCGGCACGACATTGGGCGCTTGTCCGCCGCTGGTAACCACGCTGTGAATCCGCGATTCAGGCGGGACATGCTCGCGCATATAATTGACGCCGGCATCCATCAGCATGACAGCATCTAGCGCGCTGCGACCCAGCCAGGGCGAGCCACCAGCATGGGCAGCCACGCCATGAAAGTTGACGCGGAAAGAATTCATCGCCAGCGACGAGCCGTTCCAAACGACATTGCTGCCGCCCGGATGCCAGGTGAGGGCGGCGTCCAGGTCGTCAAAGACGCCATCGCGCGCCATGAAAGTCTTGCCGACCAGGGTCTCTTCGGCAGGACAGCCATAAAAGCGGATAGTGCCCGGGATATCCCCCACCTGCATGGCTTCTTGCAAGGCCAGCACAGCGCCCAGGCAAGCCGTGCCATACAGATTGTGCCCGCAGCCGTGCCCGGGCCCGCCACTTTCGATCGGCGACTTCGTGCTGGACAATTCCTGCGACAAGCCGGGCAAGGCATCATATTCGCCCAGGAAGCCGATGGTCGGACCGCCGCTGCCCCATTCGGCGATGAAAGCCGTGGGCATGCCGCCCGCGCCCCAGCCGATCTCGAAGCCAGCCGCCGCCAGTTTGTCCGCCAGCAGCCGCGAGGCGTAAGTTTCTTGCAAGGCGATCTGTGGGTTATCCCAGATTTGCTTGGCTATGTAAGAAAGTTCTTCGTCCTGCTCGTTGATGCGCTGCAGGATTATCTGCGCAGCGTCCATGCGCGCCTCCCGTTTTGCAAGTTGTGAATGCCAAGTGATTTATCCGCGCTGGAGTATACCGCTTCGCTCGCGCGAAAGCAGCCCATGACGCCGCCGCCTGCGCCTATGCGCCGTTCCGCAGCGGTATGACCAGGTCTTTGCGGAATTTCGTCAGCGAAACCAGTTCGCCAGCCTCGTCGATGACGAAGAGGTCTTCCACGCGCAGGCCGAAGCCATGTTCAGGATAATACAAGCCCGGCTCGATGCTAAAAACATTGCCGACCTGGAAAATATCCTTGCGCGCCAGGTGGCTGATGGACGGGCGCTCGTGAATGTCGATGCCCACGCCATGACCCAGGCTGTGCATATAGCCGCGAAGGGTTTTGGGATCGCTGCGCGAAGTGGCGTGTCCGCGCGCTTCAAAATGATCCTGCACAGTCTCCTGCATGATATGCGTCGGCTTGTTGAGCCCGAAGGAATCGACAGCGATATCGAAGGCTTCCATGACCGTGTCGTAGGCGGTTTGCACTTTGGGCGGGGCAAAGCCGATGCACCAGGTGCGCGTCATATCGTGGTGATAGCCACCGCCCAGCTCGCGCGGGAACAGGTCGAATACGATGGCTTGCCCGACTTGCAGCGGCATATCCGCTTCGCCGCGGCTGTGTGGCGAGCCGCCATCCGCCCCCTGCGCGAAAATTAGACCGGTGTCTTCCAGCCCGCGCGACATCAGTTCACGGCGCACCAGGTCTTTGACCGCGCCGATGGTTGCGCGCTGCCCCGCTTCGTCCAGCAGGAAGTCGCCGTCCCTGCGCAGGTCGGCGATGAAATCCCAGGCGGCTTGCATGACGGCGTTGCTGCGCTGCGCCACCGATTTCATGCGCGCGATTTCGTCGGCATCTTTGGTCAGCATGGCGGTTTCGATCACGGTTGGCGATGCCTCAGCCACGAATTCATATTGCGATTGCGCGGCAAGCAGTTGGTAGAGCGCGATGGTCTTGTTGACCTGCCACGCGCCATAAAGCCCGACCCGCCCGCTCTGCACGCCGATCTCGCGCAGCAGATCGCCGAAGAAGAGCGCAGTCGCTTCTGTCGCCTTGTTTTCCGTCTCCTTCAGTCGATCGCTGTAGCCCAGCTCGGCGGATGTCTTGACTGGCAAGCCGCTTTTTTGGGCTTCGGCGTATTCGATGCCGCCGCAAACCAGCAGCGTCTCGCCATCGCGCGCTTTGACGATTGTGCCGTGCGTGATGTTCGCGCCATTGCTGAGGTAATAGCGGGCGCTGTTGAATTCTTCGCCGCCGCAGACGATGAAGGCGTCCAGGTTGCGCGCGTGCATTAGTTTGTCGATATCGGACTTCACGGCTGGTTCATCCTTTGTGTTACAAATTTTATTGTCTCAATCAAGACAGCCTCTTGCCCCGCCAGCACGGTGCGCGGATCGAGCAAGACGCGTCCGCCAGCGATGCGCGCGATGATGGGCGGGTCGGCCTGACGCAGCGCCGCTTTGAGCGCTTCGGGATTATCGCTGTCCAAAGCCAGCAGCCGGGTCGGCAAGCTCGCGCCGGGCAGGCTGCCGCCACCGACTGTCGATTCGCCTTTTTTCACGCTGCCGCCGCTATCATTTGCCCAGCGCTGGGCGGCCTCGGCAATGTCAGCGAGCGAGCGCGAAATCATCTGCCAGACGGGGATTCGCGCCAATGCCTCGCCGCGCCGATAGTGTTCCAGCGTAGCCAGCAGCGCCGCATAGGTCAGCTTATCGACGCGCAGAGCCCGCGCCAGGGGATGCGCCTTTAGCTGTTCGACCGCCTCTGCCTTGCCCAAGATGAGGCCCGCTTGAGGCCCGCCCAGCAGTTTGTCGCCACTGAAACAGACCAGATCGACGCCCGCCGCCAGGCTCTCCTGTATGGTCGGCTCATGATCCAGCCCAAATTGCGCGGTATCGATCAAGGTGCCGCTGCCCAGGTCATCCACCGCCAGCAGGCCCCGCTCATGCGCCAGCGACGCCAGCTCGGGCAAGGTCGGCTGTTGGACAAAGCCGATCTGCTTGAAGTTGGAGCTGTGCACGCGCAGCAGCATGGCGGTGCGTTCGGTCAGCGCGTCCGCAAAATCGCTTATGCGCGTGCGGTTGGTGGCGCCGACTTCGACCAGGTGCGCGCCGCTCTGCTGCATGATGGCCGGGATACGAAAGCCGCCGCCGATCTCCACCAGTTGTCCGCGCGAAATGACGACTTGCTTGTCGCGTGCCAGCGCGGACAGAATCAGCACCAGCGCCGCGGCGTTGTTGTTGACGACCAGCGCAGCTTCCGCGCCCGCCAGGTCATGCAGCATGTCGGCGGCATGGACGAGTCGGCTGCCGCGTTCACCGCTCTGCAGGTCGAATTCCAGTGTGCTGTAGCCAGTGGAGGTCGCGCGCATGGCAGCATTGGCGGCTTCTGACAAGGGAGCGCGCCCCAGGTTGGTATGGATGATCACGCCGGTCGCGTTGATGACCGGGCGCAGGCTGGGCTGCTGCTGACGAAGCAGGTCTGCCCCGGCGCGCTGGATGATGGCGGTCCGCGCAATGTCAGCTTCTTCGCCTGCCAAAATTGCCTGGCGAGCAGAATCCAGCTCGGCACGCAGAGCAGCCACGACCAGATCGCGGCTATGCTGCTGAACAAGAATGCGGGCAGCGTCGTCACTCAGAAGCGCGTCCATAGCCGGCAAGCCACGCAGACGGGCGCGTTCAGCGTTCATTCGCCAATTCGCGGTTGCGCAGAAAGATTTCCAGCACGAGGAAGAGCAGCGCCAGCATGCAGGCGATGGGCAGAGTCAGATAGCGCGGGATCATCAACCAGGCGCAAAGCACCGTCCAGATGCCGAGCCAGACGCTGCGTCGCACGACCACCCCGGTCAATGTCGGACGGCCGGGCGCGAGATAGCGGCTGAGCATGTGAAAGAAGGGGATAGCGCTGCCAGTGATGGCGATTTGCAGCAATATGAAAAAGAGCCAGATTTCGCCACCGATGCGCGGACGGGTCGTTGCGACCAAGGCGGCCAGCCCTGCCCAGCCGACCAGCATCATCGCCAGCGCCGCCAGCAGCACGCCGCGCCCCTCGCCACCTGCCGATGGCAAGGCGTTGCGCGCGATTCGCTGGCCGCTGCGGTTCAGCATTAGAAAAGTTCGTCCGCTCGTATATGACGCCAGTGTACGCAGAAACGCGCTGCCTAGCCAGTTCAGCTCGCCTTGATATCGACGGACAGAATTCTGTCGGCGATGATGCCGCGGGCGGGTCGCTGCGGGTCGATGCGCTGCAGGCTCTGCAGCACTTGCAGGCTGTCGGCATCGGCGACGCGTCCAAAGACAGCGTGATTGCCATTCAGGTGCGGCGTTGGCACGAAAGTGATGAAGAACTGCGAGCCGTTGGTGTTGGGCCCGGCGTTTGCCATGCTCAGCGTGCCCGGCGCGTCATGACGAATCTGCAAAGCCGCTGGCTCGTCGTCCCAGCGATAGCCGGGTCCGCCGCGTCCGCTGCCAGTGGGGTCGCCGCCCTGCGCCATGAAGCCGTCCAGCACGCGGTGAAAGATGATGCCGTCGTAGAAACCATCGTTCGCCAAGAAGACGAAATTGTTGACGGTGATGGGCGCGCGGTCTGCGAACAGGTCGATGGCGATATCGCCTTTGCTGGTGCGCATGGTGGCGGTATAGGTCTTCTTGGGGTCGATCTGCATGGCGGGCGGGTGGGCGTATTGCTTGGGCATGGCGGGCTCCTGTTGGGCTGGGCGGAATGTGCGCGCAGGGTAGCAGAGTCTGGGTGGAAAGGGTAGCTTCAGACTTTGGGTTCGCAGCGTTGGCAGAATACTTGATGATGCTATACTTCAATATAGAATCTGAGGTGGCGACCATGAAAGTTGAAGTGAACCATAACAATTTGGAGTGGGCTCGCGACACAGCCGGCTTGAAACTTGAGGATGCCGCCAAGCGAATTGGACTTTCCGAGTCTGGCAAGAGCAAGGCTGTTGACAAACTTCGGGAGCTTGAAAATGGTGACCGCCCTCCAACACAACGGCAGTTGGAGAACATGGCGCGAATCTATCGTATACCGGTTGCCGCGTTCTACCTGGACTCAACTCCACGCGAAAGCGACATAGGCGAAGACTTCCGCACATTGCCAGAGCGGTCAAGCAACACTCAGGCCAATCGACATCTGCAAACGCTCACAAGCAACATTAAGGCACGGCAGAGCATTACCAGAGATTTGCTAGAAGAGGAAGACGCCGAGCCACTGGCGTTCGTTGGGTCAACAAGCATCACTGTGGACCGACAGCTTGTCGCGGACGAAATCACGCAAGCAATTGGTTTCGACTTGAAGCAGTACAGACGGCGACCAAGTGCCCCACGCGAGGGTTTCAAGTATCTCCGCGACAGCATTCAGAGTGCTGGGATTTTCGTCCTGCTGCTAAGCGATCTGGGGCATCCGGCGACGAATACAATCCCTGTTGATGTGTTTCGTGGATTCGCGCTTGTCGACGATATCGCTCCATACATAGTCATCAATCGCAAGGACGCGAAAGTTGCGCAATCGTTCACAGCTCTTCATGAAGTTGCGCATATCTGGCTTGGGTCTAGCGGCATTTCGGGCAAGGTGAATAACAAGGGTTCAGAAATCGAGCGCTTTTGCAATGCAGTGGCTGCACGGATTCTCTTACCGCGCGAAGAGCTCACGGTGTTCAATTCGTATCGAGGGCTTCCGGCCAAAACACTACTAGGCAAAGTCACTGATTTCGCCAAGCCCCGAGTCATCAGCAGTTCTATGGTCGCGTACAACCTCTTGCTTGAGCAATACATTGTTCAAGACACTTGGCGACAGATTCAGCGCATGCTTGACGCGGCGCGTGCGGCACAAGAACAAGCGGATGCCGACAAACGAGCGCAGCAGAAGTCTCTGGGAATCGCGCCAGCAATTGATAACAATCGGATTAAGCGATTTTCGCTTGGTGAGAATCTGCTGAACCTCGCCGAGAGATCTCTTGCAACAGGCGACCTGACCCCCACAAAGGCAAGCACGCTGCTTGGAGTTAATCCACGAAAGGTACGCTCGTTCCTCGACCCCGGACGGTTTTCAAGGGGGACTTGAGTGCGCTACCTGCTAGATGCGAATGTACTTATCAATGCGCATGATCAGTATTATCCGATTCACAGGATTCCGCAGTTCTGGGACTGGATTATCGAAAACGCCAAGTCGGACAGAATTAAGATGCCATTTGAAATGTTGGCGGAAGTTAAACGAGGAAATGCTAATCAAACGAAGCAATTGCAAGAAGACGAGCTATTGTGCTGGCTAGGCCGCGATAACCACGAAGCCGCTTTGCGTTTGGATGCAAGCGCAGATTACTACTTAGTAAATCGTGTCTACAGGGAGGGATACGAGATACCACGGCCTTCGCTAGATCAACTGAACAAGATCGGCAAAGATCCCATTCTGATCGCATATGCACTGGCCGAGTCCGACTGTAAAATTGTTACGATGGAGGCCAAACAGCCTAATGCAACAGACAAAATGAAGAGGATTAAGCGGAAAATACCGTTTGTATGCCGAAAGTTGAGCATTCAATGTATTGACACCTTTGAACTAATTGACGAACTCGACTTTCGTATTCCCTAGATTTTCTTACCTACTCCTTTCCAATTATTCATCCGATAAGCGCCATGCCACAAACCAGCGAACTCTTCCAAACTATGACCTACAGTCCCGCGCCCGAATCCGCCGATGCCGCCGAGGCCTGGCTGGATTCCCACAATCGCCAATTCGACCTGTTCATCAACAACGCCTGGACTCCTCCCGCCGCTGGGGACTATCTGGTGGCGGCCAATCCAGCGCGCGAACAGCCCCTGGCGCGAGTCGCAGATGCCAGCCCCGCCGATATCGACTCAGCCGTCTCCGCTGCTCGCGGCGCATTTGCAAGCTGGTCGGCGCTGCGCCCGCATCAACGCGCCCGCCATCTGTATGCCATCGCCCGCAACATCCAGAAGCACGCCCGGCTGCTGGCAGTGGTGGAAAGCATTGATAATGGCAAACCCATCCGCGAATCGCGCGATATGGATGTGCCGCTGGCCGCGCGCCACTTTTATCATCACGCCGGCTGGGCGCAACTGATGGAAAGCGAATTGCGGGACTATCAGCCGCTGGGCGTTGTCGGGCAAGTCATCCCCTGGAACTTCCCGCTGCTGATGCTGGCGTGGAAGATCGCCCCGGCGCTGGCCATGGGCAACACGGTGGTCATCAAGCCCGCGCCCTATACGCCATTGAGCGCGCTGCTGTTCGCCGAGATCATCGCCGAAGCGGGCTTGCCAGCCGGGGTCGTCAATATCGTCACCGGTGGCGATGCAGCTGGCGCGGCGCTGGTGGCGCATGAGGACCTGGACAAGGTGGCATTTACGGGCTCGACAGCGGTGGGGCGGCAGATACGGCGCGTCACGGCGGGCACAGGCACAAAACTCACGCTGGAGCTGGGCGGAAAGTCGCCGGTTGTCGTCTATGACGATGCCGACATGGATGGCGCGGTCGAGGGGCTGGTCGATGCCATATTCTTCAATCAAGGCGAGGTCTGCTGCGCTGGCTCGCGATTGCTGGTGCAAGAGAATATCGCCGAGGCATTCCTGGCTCGGCTCAAAAGGCGCATGTCGCATTTGCGCCTGGGCGACGCGCTGGACAAAGGCATCGATATCGGCGCAGTTGTCGATCCCATCCAGCGCGGGGCGATCGACAGCTGGGTGCAGCGCGGCATCAGCGAAGGCGCATCGGTCTATCAGCCCAGCCTCGACCTGCCGGCAAACGGCTGCTTCTATCCGCCCACCCTGCTGACCGGGCTGGAAGCCTCCGCGACTACCGCTCAGGAAGAGATATTTGGTCCCGTGCTGGTGGCGATGAGCTTCCGCACGCCTGGCGAAGCCATCGAGCTGGCAAACAACACACGCTATGGCTTGGCGGCATCGGTATGGAGCGAAAATATCAGCCTGGCGCTGGAAACGGCGCGCGCCATCAAAGCCGGCAGCGTGTGGATCAACAGCGCGAATCTGTTCGACGCCGCGGCTGGCTTTGGCGGTTATCGCGAGAGCGGCTTCGGTCGCGAAGGCGGCAAGGAAGGGCTCTTCGCCTATCTGCGACCGCGCTGGCAGAAACGCGCCCGTCCCGAGCTGGGCGATGCGCCATCCAACTGGGGCGCGCATATTCCACCCGCGCCGGCAGCCGTGCTTTCGTCCGATTTTTCGGGAGGGGCGAAGAGTGTTGAGCTGGATCGCACAGCCAAGCTCTACATCGGCGGCGCGCAGAAACGCCCGGACGGCAATTACACGCGCGCGGTGCTGTCGACGACTGGCGAGCTGGTTGGACAAGTCGGCGATGGCAACCGCAAAGATATTCGCAACGCGGTCGAAGCAGCGCATAAAGCCAAGGACTGGGCGTATTATTCTCCGCACAATCGCGCGCAGATTCTCTATTACATCGCCGAAAACCTGTCGGCGCGGATGGACGAATTCGCCAGGCGCATCATGGACATGACCGAGGTTGGCGAGTCAGAAGCCCGCAGTGAAGTCGACCTGTCCATTGAGCGCTTGTTCCATTGGGCGGCGCTGGCAGACAAAGCCGGCGGCAGCATTCAAGAGACGACCACCCGCGGACTGGTGGCGGCGATTCACGAGCCAGTCGGCGTCATCGGCATCGCCTGCCCAAACGATGCGCCGCTGTTGGCATTTGTCTCGCTGGTCGCGCCAGCCATCGCGCGTGGCAACACAGTCGTCTGCATCCCGTCGCAGCGCTTTCCTCTGTGCGCGACCGATCTTTATCAAGTGCTGGATACTTCCGATCTGCCCGCTGGCGTGGTCAATATCGTCACGGGCGACCGCGACCACCTGGTCAAGACCTTGGTTGAGCACGACGATGTCGATAGTCTCTGGTACTTCGGCGATGCAGAAGGCAGCCGCCAGGTCGAGGCGCGCAGCCGGCACAATATCAAGCGCACCTGGGTGAGCTATGGCCTGGCGCGCGATTGGGGCGATGCGCAGCAAGGCGCTGGCGAGGAATTCCTGCGCGAGTCGGTCGAGGTCAAGAATATCTGGGTGCCGACCGGATTTTGATTGCCCGGCAACGCGTTTGGCTACAATGCGCGCGATATTCGTGGCGTCAAGCCTGCGGCCCGAATTGCTCCATCAGCTCCAACAGCGTGCCCAGCATCAACTTCGCGCCGTTGACGCAGTCGGCGTCGCTGGTGAGCTCGTTGGGATTGTGGCTGATGCCCGCCACGGACGGCACGAAGTACATCGCGGACGGGGCAATGCGCGCCATGTTCTGCGTATCGTGCCCGGCGAAGCTCAGCAGGCGCTGGCGCGACAGACCCAGCTTGTCCGCAGCCCGCTCAATCGCCTGCATCACCGATTCGTCCATTTGCGCAGGCACGACAGGCGGCGTCGCTTCGACTTCGGTTCGCAGGTCATATTCCGAGGCGCAGTCGTCCAGCAAGCGCATCAGTTCGTTTTGCATCTGGTCCATTTCGGCTTCCGAGCCGTGCCGAAATTCCAGCGCGAATGTCACCTGCGCCGGCACGATGTTGTACGCGCCCGGCTCGGCGTGAATGATGCCAACATTGCAGACGCCCGGCGTGAAATCGCGCATGACCATTTCGCGCGCCCGCAGCACAAATTGGGCGGCTCCCCACAGGGCGTCGCGCCGCAGCTTCATGGGCATGGTGCCCGCATGCGCCGCCTCGCCGAAGAGCCGCACTTGCAGCGCGCGGATGCCCACGATGGCGTCTACCACGCCGATATGGATGCCGGCGGTTTCCAGGCGCGTGCCTTGTTCGATGTGCAGCTCGACAAATGCCAGCACATCATCGCGCCGCGCCGACAACATGGATTCGCGGCTGATGCCCGCGGCGGCCAGGCGGCTTTCGAGTTCCGCTTGCGGCAATCTGGCGCTGGCGAGGTCGTCCGCAGAAAGCTGTCCGCTCATGGCGCGGCTGCCCATCAAACCCATGATGGCGCTTTCTTCGTCGGTGAAATTGATCGCTTCGATCGAGACCGGCGGAATATGTCCGTTTTCTTTGAGCGCGCGCAATGCCTCCAAGACGACGAGCACGCCCAACGCGCCATCGTAGCGCCCGCCATTGGGCACGCTGTCCAGGTGCGAGCCAGCCAGGATGCGCTTCTCGCTGGGCGGGTCGCTGTGCAAGATGGCAGACTGATTGCCCGCGCCGTCGATAGCATAGTCCAGCCCGGCTTCGACGGTCTTGCGGCAAAACCATTCGCGCGCTTGCATATCGACAGGCGTCAATGCGGGACGAGATACGCCACCATCGGCTGTCGCGCCGATCTGCGCCAACTCGCGCAGGTCGGACAGAAATCGTTCCTGGTTGATTGTGTGTGTCATGTGATTTGCCCACCCCGGCAGCGTCTGCATCGCAAGACTGCATTTTGACCCGTCTGCGCAATCGGCGCTATTGATTTCGCCAACAGATTCGTTCCGCCGACTGGGGGCAATGGCGGGCGGACGCTTGCCTGCTGCGTTATAATCTCTATAATCACCTTTCCAAACAAACGGGAGGAGCAAGCGATGAAGTTGGTTTCCTGGAATGTCAATGGCATCCGCGCGGCGCATCGCAAGGGCTTTCTCGACTGGCTGCACGCGGAAGCGCCCGATGTGCTGACCGTGCAAGAGACCAAGGCGCATCCCGAACAGCTTGCGGCAAAACTGCGCCAGCCCGATGGCTATCACACCTGGTGGGCGAGCGCCGAACGCAAGGGCTACAGCGGCGTTGGCATCTATAGCAAATCGCAGCCGCGCGATGTGCAGATCGGCATCGGCATCGAGAAGTTCGACAGCGAGGGCCGCACCATCATCGCCGATTATGGCGACTTCACGCTGATGACGACCTACCTGCCCAATGGCAAGGCGAGCGAGGAGCGCCTGCGCTACAAGATGGAATACAAAGAGGCTTTTCTCGACTACGCCAATGGCTTGCGGGCGGCGGGCAAGTCGGTGGTCTTTTGCGGCGACATCAACACCGCGCATAACGAGATCGACCTGACGCATCCCAAGCCGAACGCGAAGTATTCGGGCTTCTTGCGCGAAGAGCGCGACTGGATCGACAAAGTCATCGAGCAGGGCTACATTGATATCTATCGCCATCGCAATCCCGACAAAGAAGGCGCGTATTCCTGGTGGTCGATGCGGGGCGGCGCGCGCGCGAAAAATGTCGGCTGGCGGATCGACTATTTCTTCATCTCGCCCGACCTGCTGGAGCGAGTTGTCGATGCCGAGATCCACGCCGATGTCATGGGCAGCGATCATTGCCCGATCAGTCTGACGCTGGATTTTTGATATTCGCCACAGAGGACGCAGAGCGACTCATCGACTTGCAGTTACCAGGCTGCTGTGGATGTAGGCGGTCTTGCGATCGTGACGGAACTTGATCCAAACAGGATTGCCGTTGACGCTTTCACCCGCGACAGCCTCTTGCGGTTGGATTGAGTCGCCGGGAAGCAAGCCGCCTGTTACTTTGCAATCGCCCGTTCTTCGGGGGCAAGATCGGACGCTGGCGCTCGCATTATTATTTGTCGCTACATAATACGTGGGCGTAGAGACACGGCTTGCTGACAAAACGCTGCTGTGGATATATGCAGTCTTGCCGTCGTGCCGAAACTTGATCCAATTCTCATTGCCAGCGATTCTTTCACCCGCAACACGCTCTATTTGACGGACTGCCTCGCCGGGCAGCAAGCGACCAATAACCGCGCATTGTGATGTTGTTCGCGGGCAAGCGCGAACATTGGCAGGCAATTCATCCGAAGTCTTTACATACGAGGTGGCAGCGGAAGCCCGGTTAGTCGTCGTAGCGGGAGTGCGGACTACTGACTCATTCCGACGGGCTGAAGACGATGAGCGTCTGCTGGTCGAATTGTGATCAGTCCGGGGCATTAGGGACGCCGCAAACAACAAGAAGAAAAGATACAAACAACCTTTCTTCCATGTCAACTTCTTTGCGCTCTTGTTTGCCTCGCCGTTTTGCCTTGTCCCTATTTCATAGTATTCGGGCAGTTCCTCTTGCTGATCATATTGATTAACGGATTGTGAACGCCTTGGATAATATGGAGCCAGCGCGTAGTCTGACGGCTCAGTACTTTGCCATGTTTCTGTTTCATATAGGTCGAGTAGTTCCTCTTGCTGAGCATATTGAAAGATGGATTGTGAATGCCCGGTATAATTTGACTGTGTACCGTGGTCTGTCGGCGTTGACAATCCTGTGTCCCAGTTGCGGATTTCCTCCACTTGCGCAGGGCTTAAATCAAACCATTCCTTTCGTTTTCTATGCATAACATAGCGCTGATGTAATTCGCGTTCGAGTTCAGCTGAATCATCCGTTTCAATGAAGTGCACCAACTTATGTTCTACAGATATCGCCGTACTGAGTTCCTTTATTCTGCGTTTAAGATAATTCGTATGTCCGATTTTGTAACGTCCGCTGACTTCGGCGCTGTGCAGCAGATATACATAGCCGGCCGGCGCCTCAAGTCTGGGCAGCGCTTCCCATTCATGCTTTTCAATATAGGAATGGCCGATTGTCGAGCGCGCTGGCAGATAACAGCTTGCGTAGGCGTTGATCTGCAGCATTGATTCGCGCAGTTCCTGCAGTTGATAGGCATCCAGCTCAAGCCATTCGTCGCCAAGAGCAGCGCCGTATTGATCATAGAGCTCGGACTCGCTCGCCAAGAGGTCATCCGTTTTCAGGATGGAGATCAGTTCAATGCCGTAGGTTCCTGTTGATTCGGCGAGCAGCGCGTCCACATAGGTCGCGGGCGAATCGGCGCTGTCGATTCGGTAGGCACCGCGGTCGTTATCGCGCAGCACGCAGATATAGCCGGCCGGCGCGTCCAGCCTGGGCAGCCTTGCGTAATCAGCGGGTGGCAGACTTCTCATAAATTCGCGCTCTCAAACAGGTTCCTACAAGCGCCTTCGGAGTGCGTTCCGCCCCACATTATAGCGCGGTTTTCAGCGCCTCCGCGCGGCCGGCATTCAGTATAATCGCGGTATGGATATCAAGCGCGTCCTGGACGCCAGTTATCACGATGCTTTACGAGCATTGGTCATGGGCACATCGGCCGCGGCGCTGGCCAGGGCGCGAGAACGGGTGTTTGCCAAGGCGCTGGCGGCACGGCTTTTGGCGAGCTGCGCAGACGAAAGCGCGCGCGTCTTCCATGCCTGTTCACATGACTGGCGGACTATTTTCGGCGCGGATGATCTGCCCGGCGACATCTGCGTCTGCCGCATAGACAAAGCCGAAACGGGCGGACGACAGCCACAGACATTTCAATTCGTGGCGGAGGCATTGTGGTTTGCCGCTATTGATTTCACACGCGAAAGGGCAGGCGCGCTGCAGGCGGTCAATCGGCTGAACATCGGCGCGGCGACCAACAAGCTGCTGGTTCTGGCGCGGCCCGAGCACGGAGAGGCTGCCCTGCTGGACATGTTGAAGCAGCCCTTCGCTGGCGAGGCGCATTTCGTGGCGCTGCTGCCGCATCCAACCGAATGGGACGAAACACATGACGCGCCGGCTGTTTGGCAGCTGCAGGCTGACGAGTGGCGTGCGCTGGCGTGAAACTGTTGGGCATGGCTTTGCGTACAGGATAGTGTAGCGGCAGCTCAAGCGGAGGCGGTTGTGTACCGAATAGACATTCTGTTGGCGCTGCTGCTGCTGGCATTGGGCTTGCTGGGGCTGCTTGGAGCGGAAACGCCGATCGGCCAGCAGAAGGCTCCCGCCGCAAAACCTGCCCAACCGAGCAAGGAGGACGAAGTGCGCGAAACTGAAAAAGTCATGACCCATATCTTCCGCGTCGATGTCAGCGTGGCCGAAAGCGATCCCAGGCAGATCACGCTGGATGTATCGGGCGAACACCCCGATGGCTGCGAGCTGCCCGTGCATGTAGCCCAGTCGCGCGAGGACAACGCGATCCAGGTGAAAGTCTACCGCGAACTGCCTGTCGACATGGTCTGCCCGATGATCTTGCGTCCCTACCAGGACACAATTCAGCTGGATGGCGCTTTTGAAGCCGGCAGCTACAGCATCAGCGTCAACGCGCACAGCCAGTCTATCGACATCTAGCGGCGCGGACAGCCAAGAGTCGGCGTTGCGCCGGAGCTAATCGGGCGTCTCGCAAACCCCGAAGCTGTCTTGCATAAAGGCGGCATGCGAATCAAACGCCGTCTGGTCGCTTGGCTGCCACAGCCGCTGATAAGTGCAGTCGCTGCGCAGGATCCAGGAGTTTTTGGTATCGCGCAGGTCGGTCTGCAAGATTCGCAGGGCACGCCACTGGATGCGCGGGTCTAAAATCGGGAAGACGACTTCGACGCGGTTCAGCAGGTTGCGGCGCATCAGATCGGCGCTGCCCATATAAAGCTGCTGCTCTTGGGGCGCATTGCGAAAATAATAGATGCGGCTGTGTTCCAGGTAGCGGCCGACGATGCTCTTGACGGTGATATTGTCGCTGAAGCCTGGCACGCCGGGCCGCAAGCAGCATAAACCGCGCACGATGAGGTCGATCTTCACGCCGGCTTGCGATGCTTGGTAGAGCTTCTGGATGACGCGGTCTTCTTCCAGTTGGTTCATCTTGAAGATCAACCGCGCATCTCCACCGTCCCGCGCCACGGCGATCTCGTTGTCGATCAGCGCCAGCAGGCTGTCGCGCAAGTATTCGGGCGCAACCAGCAGCCGGCGATAGCGCGTATTGGGCGCGTAACCGGTCAGACGGTTGAACAAGCGCGAGGCATCGTCCGCCACTTCGGGATTGCAGGTGAACAAGCCGATATCGGCATACAGGCGCGCGGTCGCCGCATTATAATTGCCCGTGCCCAGATGCACATAACGCCGCAAGCCTTCGCGTTCCCGGCGCACCACCAGCGATATTTTGGCGTGAGTCTTGACCGACAATTCTTCCACGCCATAAATGACATGCACGCCTTTCTCTTCCAGCGCCGTAACCCACTCCAGGTTGTTCTCTTCGTCAAAGCGCGCCTTCAGCTCCACCAGCACGGTGACCTGTTTTTCGTTGTCGCGCGCTTCCATCAGGGCATTGACGACCGGCGAATTCTTGCCGACGCGGTACAGCGTCGTCTTGATAGCCAGCACATTCGGGTCGCGGGCGGCGCGTTTGAAGAAATCTTCGACCGGAGCAAAAGAATCGTAGGGCAGATGCACCATGACATCCTGCTGGCGGATGACGCCGAAGAAATCGTCCGATTGGGCGAAAGGCTTGGGCAGGCGCGGCGAATAGGCTGGGTCTTTCAAATCAGCGCGCTCGACTTGCAGCAGCTCGAAGAGATCGGCCGAGCCCAGCTTGCCATCAATGCGGAAGACCTCTTGCGTCGTGGGCAACTCCAGCGAGCTCGCCAAGCGATTGAGCATGCGCTGGCTGATGACTTCGGGCACGCCCAGACGCACCACCGAGCCAAAACGCCGTTCGCGCACGCCCTGCTCTATGATCGATTTGACATCCAGCAGGTCTTCTTCCCATTCGTGCTCATAATCAATATCGGCATTGCGAATGATGCGGAAAGGGAAGGCTTCGTGGATTTGCATGCCGGGAAACAGATCGGACAAGTAATCGGCGATGATGTCTTCCATCCACAAGAAGCGATAGCCATCGTGTGGATTGCCCGTGTAGGCGCGCAGCACATTCTCCAGCCTGACGATGCGCGGCAGCATATCCAGCGGCACTTTGACCCGCGCGAAGTCGATGCCGTTGTTCATGTCGCCGTTTTTTCGCTCCAGATACACGCCCAGATTGAGGCTCAGGTTGGAGATGAACGGGAAGGGCCTGGCGTGGTCAACTGCCAGCGGCGTCAAAAGCGGGAAGACCTCGGCGCGAAAATAGAAACTGATGGCATCGCGCTCGCTCTGGTCGAGCTGGTCGGTTTCGATGAAGTGGATGCCTTCGCGCTCCAACAGGGCGAAGACTTCGCGCCGCAGCCGCCGTTGACGGGCGATGAGCGCAGAAACTTCCGTGTGTATCAATTGCAGCAGCTGCATGGGTGCCATGCCATCGGGGCGCGTGCGCGGATTGCTGAATTGCTGTTTTTGAAAGTAGGCGCCAACCCGCACCATGAAGAATTCGTCCAGGTTGTTGCCGACGATGGCGATGAACTTGACACGTTCGAGCAGCGGCGTCGATTCGTCTTCCGCCAGCGCCAGCACACGCTTCTGAAAGTCGATCGTGCTCAGTTCGCGGTTGATGAAATTTTCGGGCGTTAGCGGCGGCAGTCCACCTGCCTCAACCTCGTTCATGCTTGCGTTAACCCGTCATGCTTATGAATCTAACGCAATCATACATGAAATGTCCGCGCTAGGCTAACCCTGCATCTTTACCCCCCTCAATCCCCCCGACAGGTCAGGGGGAGGCGGAGCAACCCCCCTCAATCCCCCCGACAGGTCAGGGGGAGGCATTCCGCGCATGAGATTGCCATTTGGGTTTCAATGCAACCGCTGGCGGATTCTTGGCGTATACTGGGCATAAGCAAGCGCAGGAGACAAGCGAGCATGAAGATCAAAATCGGCATAGGGCTGCTTATCGCGCTGCTGTTGGCGCTATTTTTGCTGCCGGGCATGCTGTTCAAGGTGTTGGGATTGATCGTGTCGCTGCTGGTATGGGGCACGAGCGGCTATCTGGCCGGCAAGCTGCTGCAGGGCGAGGGCTACGGCTTTTTGGGCAATATTGTGCTGGGACTGGTCGGCGGCGTGGTCGGTTCAATCCTGGTGGCGATCATCGGAATCACCGGCTTGGTGAAAGTGCCTTTCTTCGGCGGCATCCTAGTGGGCGTGCTGGGCTCGGTGGTCGTGGTGGTCGTGGCGGGCATGCTTTATGGGGATGGCGAGACGGAGTGAGGCGGGGCTATAGGTTGCCCTCCAATACCCAGTTTTGAAATTGTGTTGGGCTGAAGACCTCAATCAGTCTGTAGCCGATCTGGTTTTCCACCCAGTTCACGACTTCCGGCTTCAGATTCTCACCGCCCATTACAATTACCGTTTCGAGTCCTGAACGCTTGATATTCATGACAATGAACGGAAATTTCTCGTCAACAGTACCGTTGACACCTTGCCAACGAACCTCGACGACAAGACCTTTCGGCCACTTGTTCGGGTGATACAAGAGGAAATGACCTTTGCGATTGTTGTTGTATATGTTCTTTCCGATGGCAACATTGGTGGAAAACGCTGGGAGGCTCAGTTTGACTAACTCCTCTATGCGCGATTTTGCGATGAATTGGTAACCGGATTCCTTCAACTGCGACTCCACGAATTCCAGCAAGTATTTGCGGTCAGATACGTACACTTGTCTCTCCTTAATATGTCGTGATTATCAATTCGCTTACCGCGCCTCGTGCATTTGCTTTGCAGTTGACCATCCGCGGCGCTCTAACTTCGTGAAACACGAATACTGCGTTGGAATACAGACGACGAATTAATTCTGTGTCGCTGTTAGACACCATGACTTTTGCCCCCTTATCGCGCAGAACCAAGCATAGATCGCGCAACTTCACCTGGTGTTCATCACCGAATCCGTTCTTGACATAAGCTGTAAATGAGGTGCTGTCGAGTGGGGCATAGGGCGGATCAAAATAGACAAAATCGCCTTCAGCCGCGTCCAACTTACGGAAATCCTGCAGCCGAACATCCACATGTCGCAGTGCCACATGGCAAGCCCGTAATACTTCAGGCTGGCATATCGTCGGGTTCTCGTATCGCCCCACTGGCACATTAAACTCGCCTTTGGAGTTGACACGCCACAAGCCGTTGTAACAGGTCTTGTTGAGGTAGATAAAGCGAGCGGCTATTTCAACGCGGTCATCGAGCTGATGCTGGCTGCGGATGTGGTAGTAGTAATCTTTGCGGTGCTTCGCAGCGTGTTCGCGCAGTTTGACAATAAGAGGCTCGGGGTCGCGCTGGACGACTTGGTAGGTGATGATCAGGTCAAAGTTGACATCACTTAAGAATGCCTGCCCCCCCCCCGCTTATATCAAGTTTTCCTTTATTCTTCAGGTTGTAGAACAGCGCGCCGCCACCAACAAAAGGTTCATAGTAATTCTTGAATTCTGTGGGGACACGGCGCATAAGCTCGGGCAGCAGGCTGCGTTTCCCGCCCACCCACTTTACGAAGGGTTTTGCCTGGATCGCGTTGTGCTGCGCAAATTCAGATGATAATGGTAGCTGCGGCATGGGTTAAGCCTTTAGGCAATCTCCTTTGTGAACTCGGTATAGCTCGGCGTATTCGGCGGAAGGTTGATATGCACATTTGATCTATATGCCAGCTCGCCCGCCTTGTCAAGGTGATCAACGACGCCTCCGCACATGCCCTGTAAATCCGAACGCGACTTGTGGTATACTTCCGCGATATCTTGACCGACACAAAAACGCGCGAAGGAACATCCATGCCCTCGCCTACCAAGGACATGCTGCTCGATTGGTATCGGCAAATGGTGCTGATACGCGAGTTTGAAGAAACCTGCCACCAGCTTTATCTGCAGAAGCGCATCACCGGCGTGTATCTGCACTTGTACAGCGGGCACGAAGCCAGCGGCGTGGGCAGTATGGCGGCGCTGCGCAAGAGCGATCATGTCATCACCGCCTATCGCGATCATGGCATCGCGCTGATTTTGGGCATGGACGCCAATGCGGTCATGGCCGAGATGATGGGCAAGAAAACCGGCAGCAGCGGCGGCAAGGGCGGCTCTATGCACCTGGCTTCGGCGGCGCACAACTTTTGGGGTGGCTATGCGATTGTGGGCGGACACCTGCCCCTGGCGGCCGGCATCGCCCTGGAAGCCCGCTATCATGGCAAAGACGATGTAACGATGACCTATGTCGGCGATGGCGCAACCAACAACGGCTACTTTCACGAATCGCTGAATATGAGCGCCATTTGGGATTTGCCCGTCATCTGGATCATCGAAAACAATGGCTATGGCATGGGCACTGAAGTCGCGCGCGCCAGCGGCCAGACAGAGCTGCACTGCAAAGCCCAAGCTTATGGAATAAAGAGCTTCGGGCGCGTTGATGCCCAGGACGCCTTGGCTGTGTACAAAGTGGCAAGTCAGGCGGTCGCCTATGCGCGCGAGCATGGACCCGCCGTCATTGAGCATGTGACTTATCGATATCGCGGGCACGGCGTATCGGACAAGCAGTACGATTCCCGCGATGACATGTCCGCCGAGCTGCGCCAATGGATGGACGAGCGCGAACCGATCAAGATCCTGCGCGATCACATCCTGAGCAAGCATGGCGATGTCGGCGCTGCGCTGACGGCACATGACGAGGCAGCCAGGCAGATCGTAGCGCAGGCGGTGGAATTTGCCGAAGCCAGTGAATTGCCGCGGAGCCGCGACGAGCTGCTGGGCAATACTTATGTCGGCTCGCAGCGGGTCTACAAAACGACAGCCAGCATCGGCGCGGGCATCGACTGAACGGAGGATGAGGACGCGATATGGCGGTTAGAAATGTCGCTATGCGGGAAGCGATCCGCAGGGCGCTGCGCGAAGAAATGCTGCGCGACGAATCGGTCTTTGTGATGGGGGAAGAAGTCGCCCACTGGCAAGGCACGCACCGGGTTACGCGCGGTTTTCTGGAAGAATTTGGCGAGCGGCGCGTTCGTGATACGCCCATCAGCGAGATGGCCATCGGTGGCGTCGCGGTTGGCGCGGCGATGGCTGGTCTGCGTCCGGTTGCCGAGTTCATGACCATCAATTTCGCGTTCCTGGCGCTGGATGCCATCGTCAATCATGCCGCCAAGGTGCGCTATTTTTTCGATGGCATGTTCAAAGTGCCGCTTGTCTATCGCGCGGCCAGCGGCTGGGGAAATCAAGCCACCGCCTCGCATTCGCATGCGCCCGAGCCGATCTTCGCCCACTTCCCGGGCCTCTATGTCGGCTGCCCGTCCAACTCGCTGGATGCCTATGGCATGCTAAAAACTGCCATCCGCGATGACAACCCGGTGCTCTTCAGCGAAAGCATCGCGCTGTATCCCAAACCGGGTCCGCTGCCCGATGAAACCGACCAGGACGATTTGCTTGTGCCGATCGGCAAGGGCGATATCAAACGCGAAGGGACGGATGTGACCTTGGTAGCCTATTCGCGCGGCGTCGACTGGGCGCTCCAGGCGGCGCGGGACTTGGCGAGGGATGGCGTGGAAGCCGAAGTGGTCGACCTGCGTTGGCTGCGCCCGTTAGACATGGGGCTGGTTTACGACAGCTTCAAAAAGACCAACCGCTGCGTCATCGTGGAAGAATCGCTGCCCATGTACAGCTTTGGCAGCGAGATCGCGGCGCTGCTGCAAGAGAACATGTTTGATTATATGGACGCCCCGATCAAGCGCGTGGCCGCCGAAGATGTGCCCCTGCCCTATTCCAAAGAGATTGAATTGCTGGCGCTGCCCAACGCGCAAAAGGTGGTCGACGCGGTCAAGGAGATTGTCTAGATGGCGCACGAAACAAAAATGACGATGGATGGCCTGCTGATCAACTGGCTGAAAGATATCGGCGACCAGGTCAACGCAGACGACATCATCGCTGAATTTGAAGCCGACAAAGCCACAGTCGAAGTCGAAGCCGGCAGCGCGGGCGAATTGCTGGAATTGCGCGCCGAGCCGGGCGACGAAGTTGGCGAAGGCGCTGTCATCGCCGTGATCGGCGCGCCCGGAGAAGAATCCGCGCCAGCCGAACAACCGACCACAGCTGCCCCGGCTCAGCCGGAATCCGCGCCTCCGCCGAAAGCCGCCAATGGCAGCGCCATGACAGCCGATGGGCGCATCAAAGCATCGCCCCTGGCCAAGCGCATCGCCGCGGACAAAGGCATCGACCTGAGCCGCGTGAGTGGCAGCGGACCAGGCGGGCGCATCGTCAAAGCCGACCTGGAGAATTGGAGTGCGCCGCCCCAGCTGCCCGACCAGCCCCCCGCCCCGCCACCCGCCGCTGGCCAGGCCACCTGGGGCAAGCTGCCCGATGCCGATATTGAGGTCATCCCGCTCAGCCGCATGCGCCGCGCCATTGCCGATGGCACAGTGAAAAGCAAGAGCAATACGCCGCATTTTTATGTGACGATCGAAGCCGATGTCGAGCCGCTGCTGGCTTTGCGCAAGTCTATCAATGCTGCGCTGGCGGCGCGCGGCATCAAAGTCAGCGTCAATGACATGCTCATCAAGGCGCTGGCGCTGAGCCTGCTCGAATTCCCCAACCTCAACACGCATTTTTATGGCGACCGTTTCGTACGGCATCTGCGCGTCAATATCGGCGTGGCGGTTTCGCTGCCAGAAAACGGCTTGGTCAATGTGGTCTGTCATGATGCCGACAAGCGCAGCCTCAGCGACATGGCGGTTGCCAACAAAGCCATGTACGAAAGAGCGCGCGCCGGCAAGATCAAACCCGACGACATCCGCGGCGCGACCTTCACCATCAGCAACATGGGTCCCTATAACATCAAGGACTTCTCGGCGATCATCGCCGCCCCAGAAGCGGGCATATTGGCTGTGTCATCGGCGCAGCGAGTGCCGGTCGTGCGCGACGATGGGAGCCTCGGCACGGGCATGCGCATGCACATGACGTTGAGCGTCGATCATCGCGTCAGCAACGGGGCAGAAGGCGCAGCTTTCCTGAATCACCTGCGCGGGTTGATCGAAGATCCGCTGCAGTTGTTGGACTTGAGTGGGGTGTAGGCAAAGAGGTGCGACATGAAAAAAATGAAGACCTCATTCGGCTATTGGAAGATACCGATAAGGAGATAGACTCCGGGCTCTTCGCCTCAGCAATTGTCAGCGCTAGCAAGGGAATAGAAAATCTGCTGGAATTATTGCTGGGTGAGCTTTGCAAGGACCTGGATTCAATGGGTTCAGGTGATAAGCAGCGAGCCAGTGACCTGCGGCTTTTCATAAATGAAACGAAGGCACATAAGGGAAGGCTCACTTTTGGCTCGATAATTACGATATATGAAGAACGAAATATCTTTGGCCAATTGACGGAAATCTGCGGATATGAGTTCAACTCGAACCCGATTTCCACATTGCGGTCAATGGTAACGATTCGCAACGAAGCCGCCCACGAAACATGGAAGCAAAATAAATCGGAGGCCAAAATCGTCCGTACTCGCTATTTCAGTTTGCTGAAAGAGACCGATAGATTGCCTAAAGACTGGGAGGATAAACAAGTGCAAGCAAGGGCTGAAGAGGTGGCAAATGCTGATGCATCACCGATACAAAGCTTAGCCGCTGACTGGCGGAACAAGTGGGAAAAGCTCATTACGGAGTGGCTGGCGGAATCGGACAATCTGTCGGACAAATTGCTGGTCGGCTCGCTGATGGATTTCTTGATGCTAGTCAACGGGCTGGCTTCCGACTCGCGCGTTGGACAGGAATACCGCTCAAAATTGTTGCTTGCCATAAACTATGTCATTCTGACTGCCGACCTAATCCCTGACCAAGAAGGCAAATTGCACACACTTAGAGATGATGTGGCGATATTGACATTTACACTTCAGTGGTTAATTCGCGAAGTCGACGAAGCCGACACGCTTGCGGAAGTTATGCGCAATCATTGGGTACGAGAGAGTGACCCTGTCGAAACGATCAACTATATGGGGCAGTATATTAGAATCAGCCACCACACTCTATTTTACGAAAATGAATGGGCAGCGATAACGCCGGTGTCTGAGTTCGGGCCCGAAGCGTTGTGGAACAGCAGCCTGGTTGATAGCGCGCCGCCTCCAGAGAATTTGTCGAATGTATATGAGTTGATTCACGAATATGACGATGCGAAAGAATGGGAACGCGATTGGCGCAGCCGCATCAATGAGTGGGTCAGTAAACACAGCAACACCGCTGTTGCCGACGTAGTCATGCTGGCTCCCGATCTCCTTGTATTTTCAATTAGACTTCTGCGTGACTCGCGGATAGGCGCGCAAGCAAAAGTCAGGCTGCTTGCCACGGTTACCTATGTCTTGAATCCGCTGGACATGATTCCAGAAGCGCTCGTTGGCGTTGTCGGCCTGACAGATGACATGGGAGCGCTCGCTTTGGTTGGCTTGTGGCTAACTGAAACGCTAAAGGTTGACGAAAGCGTCTTGCGCGAAAATTGGCCCCGCGAAGGTGATCCGGTCGAAGTTTTGCGCAATCTGCACCGGCGTTTGTCACAAGTTCAAACTATTTTCGGCGAGAAAAGCGGCGTTTGGAATCAGCTTTGTCAACGGTTTTATGATGACGCGAGCGAATCACCCAGCTTCGTAGATAGAGTCCGCCGATTATTGCGCAGGTCAACAGCCTAGGCGGCAGGGGACGACTATGCCCCGCCGCGTCCTGTTCATCGCCGCGCTGCATCATCCACAGCAGCTTCTGCACGATATCGCCGCTGCGCCAGACGCTGCCGAGCCGCCCCTCTTCCCGCGCAGCATGGGGCAGCATTGCTGGGAGCGGGTTTTTCGGGAGGCTGGCTATACGCTGTCGGTATTCTGGCGCAACTTGCCCGGCTTCGGCTCGCGCGATATCGCCAGCATGCGTCGCGACAAGTTCCGCAGCGGCTGGACGCCCCGCAAAATCCTCGGCGCGCTAAACCAGCGCATCCCGCCCCCGCTGCAGCCCGATATTCGGCGGCGCAATTGGCTGCTGCTGCAAGAAGCGGCGCGTTTTCAGCCCGATATCATCTGGCTTTCTGGCGACAACCGCGAGATCACGCCGGAGACGCTGGCGCGGCTCAAAGACGAGCATGGCTGCAAGCTGATTTATGTCAGCGGCGTTTCGCCAATCGTATTTTCCAATCACAACGAGCGGTCGGCAGCGCGGCTTTATGACCTGGTGCTGGTCAACGACTATTATCATGGCGTGCAATGGCAAGAGTTGGGGGCGCGGCGTATGGCCTGCCTGCCTTATGTGGCGGTCGACCCAGCCCTGCATGTGCCCCGGCCCGTCACCGATGTGCCACGCGAAATCCTCTGCGATATCGGCTTTGTGGGCACGCTGCTGCCGCGCAACCTGTACAGCGAGCGCGTTGCGGCTCTGGAAAGCCTGCGCGACTTTGACCTGGGCATCTGGAGCATTCACGAGCTGCCGAAGTCGCTGCGGGCGGCGTATCGCGGGAGCGCATTGGGCGATGCGATGCTGCAAGTGCTGTCGTCGGTCAAAATCAGCATCAATGTGCACGGCGATTTCATGCGTTATGGCGGCAATATGCGGCTCTTCGAGTCGGCGGCGCTGGGCGCATTCCAGATCGTGGATGATCGCCCGGGCGTGCGCGAATGGTTCACGGTCGGCGAGCATCTGGAGGTCTTCCGAGATGTGGACGAGCTGCGAGACAAGGTCGCGCATTACCTGGCGCATGACGATGAACGGCGGCAGATGGCAGCGGCCGCGCGCGAGCATGCGCTGAAAACGCACACCTATGCGCATCGGCTGGCGCGGGTCGAGGAGTTGTTGAGGGATATCTAAACTGCAATGTCGGGCTGACGAGCGGACGCTTATTTTTACCCCCCTCGGTCCCCCGGACAGGTCAGGGGGAGGCAAAGCACAGGCGTAGTCCGTCAAGAAATCGGCGATTTATCGCAATTTAGCCACCGACGCGCACGATGCCCAACTGGATGGTGTCGTCCTGCGCGCCGGGCACATTGGTCAGCACATCGTAACGAATGGCATCGGGCAGCCTGTACCAACCAGTCAGCACCCGATATTCGCCAGCTGGCAAGAAGCGTGTATCAAAGCGCACGGTCTCCGTCAGTTCGTCGCCCGCACCCAAAGCGCCGAACGAAGTATCGTCCTGTCGCCCGGGCACCAATCTGCCCGCCTCGTCCAGCAGGTGGACAAAGCGGACATCGTTGGCAGAGCGCGCCGCTTCAAACCGCCACCAGAAGCGCACCGCCAACTCGTCATTGGCTTGGTCTGGCAGGTAATAGCCCGCCAGCATGATGTCGTCCTCGATGCGAATCGGGTCGTATATCGTGCCGGCGTAAAGGACCTGGATATCCACCAGTTCGACTGTGACGCTGTGGCAAAACAGCAGCGCCGCATCGATTCGCAGCGGACACGGCGGGTCCAGTTCGATGAGCAGGCTGTGATAGCCGCGCCGCGCGATGGGCAGGGGCAGCGACAGCGCGACCTTGCCATTGACCTCCAGCGAATCCAGCAAAGCGCCATTCAGCCATAAGTTGACGCGCCGGTTGGTCGCCTCCAGCGCCGCGTTTAGCTCCAGCCAGCCGGGCTGGGCCTTGTACATATAAGTGGTATGGGTGTTTTCTTCCGACTGCGTGGCATAGAGCAGTGGCGGGGTCGTGCGTGAAAAAGGCGTTTCGTAGACGCTGCGGCTTGCATCTTCGTAAATTGGTTCGCCCAGCTGCTGCCGCGCCCGCCGAAGCATCTGCGCCAGCGCGACTTCGTCCATGTGAGGCGCTTTGTGGATGATGACGACATCGGCGCCGGCATTCCACAGCAGCGATGGCTCGAAGTTTGCGAGGAGCGCCAACTGCGCTTGATCCACCGGGGTCTGTCTGGCATCATGCCCTGCGATCAGCGGCTTCGCGTGCGCCGTCTGCAAGAACATTGCCGCCTTCGCTGTCAGCAGGTCATCGTACGGCGCATTGTAAATCGCGCGGATATCCCGCCGCCGCTCGAGGTTGTGTATCGCCAGCGGTATCTCCGCGCTCTGGACAGGGAATTCAGCGAAGAGTCGATAATCTTCGACCAGCGCGATTATGAGCAGCAGACCAATAGCGATTCGTACTTTTTGGTCCCGGCTGTCTATGAAACCGCTGTCGCGAAACACCGCCATGCCATAGCCAGCCATCATTGCGAACATCGCGGCAAAAAGCAGCATGAATCGCCCGGGCGTCCGCGCCAATTCAAATAGCGGCAAGTTAAGCAGAGCGGCAAAAGGAAGCGGCACGACGGCTTCATAACCCGCAATCGCGACGGAAAGCACGTTGTCATACACTTTCAACACCGGACCAAGCGCCAGCAGCCAGGCAACCATCGCCACTATCAGCCACCAGCGAGCATGCCGTTGGCGAACTACGCCAGTCAGCGCCAGCAGACCGCCAATCACGCCAATGTAACTGGTGCCTTCGCCAAGATTCGTGCCAAGCACCCGCCGCGAATGCGTTGCAATATCACGCCAGAACGGGTTTTCAAATGAGGGCGACGCCAAACCCAACAGGTCAATGCTGTAACGCACATGGCCACTCGCCGACGAAAACTGCGGATCTCCCAACGTGTCGCCCAGGACCGGCGTCAGATAAAGCGCCAGGAGCAGTGTGCCGAGCAGCGCTACCAGCATTGCCCGCGCTGCCCCCACCTGATCGCCGCGATATAGCCGCGCCAGCGAAAACAGCGCGGTCAGGGGCGCAAGCGCGTAAATGACTTGCATACTGTGGCCCATCGCCGCAAGCGCAAAGCAAAGAACAGCAATCAGCAGCCGGCGCTTGCCTCCATAGTCGGCGAAATTGAAGAGATAGATGATCAACAGCATCAGCGGCCACTGAACAAGCAGGCCCGCATGGCCATCAAAGAGATGGCCCTGGAGCGCAGGAAATGCCATAAAGACCAGCCCAGCGATGAAAGCGGGAAAACAATGCGGGCTCGCGATCTGCCGGCGCGCCAGCGCGTACATTGACAAGCCGTTAAGAACCAAGGTTAGCAATACGCCGATGTTGTAAGCAGCCGCCAGCGGCACGGCGAAAGCAAAGAGCCACATGGGAAAGAACTGCAGCGGATTCGCCCAAAGCTGGACGGCGGGAAATCCGTCCGGGTAACCCAGTAGTGAATGATAAAAAAGCGGCTCGCCTTGTTGCAGAGCCGTCTTTAGCCACCATACATGACGGGCCATCTCATAGACATCACCCGTTTCCCCGCCGATGAAGCGCGTCGATAGCGTCTCATGCGCCGGGGAAACGACAAGCAGCGCCAGCAGAATGTAGGCAATTGCCGCCAGCCAAAGCTCACGCCGCGCAAGAACGAATCGCTGCCACATATCGCGCGCGTTCATCACGCCAACGTTTCTGCAGACAGCAGCATGCGCGAGCCTCTGGCGCGATAGATGCGATAAGGGCATTCGTGTCGAAAGCCCAGGAAGATCTCTTTGCTGACGCGCAGGTCGTCGCCATTGATGCGCAGCAGGTAGCTATCGCCCTGACGCCCGCGCCGCAGCACCCGCTCGACTTCGCCAGTCAGCTCTTCGACGCTGTCCGCGCGCAGATCGCTGCCGATGCGCATGCTGCCGCGCCCGACCAGCCCGACCAGCAGCGCATTCATAACGATCAGCGCGCCGCCCGCCCCTGTCAGAATCGGATTTTCCGCGCGCTGCCCGGCAAATAGCAGGCTGGTCGCGCCAATGACGAAGAAAAAGAAGAGAATGCCTGCCAAAAGCAGCTGTCGCCGACGCGCTCGCTGGATGCGTGCTGCCTGCGCTGGACTGAGCCGGCCCTGCCGGTTCGCGACCAGGTCCGACCGGGTGAATTGCAGCGCAGCCATCAAGCTGCTTGCCGCTTCCGTCATGGCGCTTGGGCGTCCGACTCGGATTCCGTGGCTGCGCCCGGCAGCGACTCGATATACAGCGACTGGCTGGGGAAGGCGAACTCGATGCCCAGCCGCTCGGCGATGCCCATGATCTCCAGGAAGAGCGACTCCTTGCGCGCCATGAATTGGCGGAAATCCGGATTCAGCACCTGGCATATCACGCGCACATCCAGCGAGCTGGCGCTCATATCGACGAAGTGCACGAGGATGGAGTCGGTATCGACTTCGTCGGTGTTCTGCAGCAAGACGCGGATTTCTTCCAGCAGCGCGCGCATCTGCTGCCTTGTCGTGCTGTAGGTGAAGCTCAGCGTCAAGTCGAGGCGGCGCTTTTGCATGCGCGACAGATTCACCACGACCGCATCGGTCAGCAGGTGGTTGGGCACAGAGACCAGCGCCTGGTCGAGCTGGCGGATGCGCGTCGAGCGGACGCCAACCGCTTCCACGATGCCGATGACAGCGGGAGTTCGGATGAAGTCGCCGACCTTGAAAGGATTGTCAGAAACGATCGCCGCAAATCCGAACATATTGCTGACGGTGTTCTGCGAAGCCAGCGAAATGCCGATGCCGACTACGCCCAGCGAGGCGATCAAAGCGGCGACATCAAAGTTCAGCTCTTGCAAGATGAAGATCGCGCCCAGCGCCAAAATGAGAAACTTCAGCAGCGTATTCAAAAATGGCAGCAAGCGTTCGGGGATGGTGATGCCGGCGAGTCGTTCAAAAGCGGCGGGCTGCAGCGAGATGACATCAAAGATGCGGATGAGGGCGAAGAAGACCGCGCCGATCAACAGCGACCGACCGACCGCCTGCGCAATCTGCACCACTTCCGCGCTGAAACTGAAAAGCTCCGCCACCAGGATCAGCGAAAAACCCACCACCGCGACGCGCAAGGGCGAGATGCAAGCCTCGACCAGGCTGTCATCGAGTTGGCTTTCGCTGCGGCTGACCACGATGCGCAATGGTTTCAGCAGCAGCCTCGTCAGCAGCCAGCGCAGCAGCCAGATCACCAGCGCGGCGAACAAAAAGGGGATTAGGTCAAGCAGGATGCGCTGCGCAAACTCTGGCAAATCAGCCAGAAAAGGCAGCCATTCGCGCAGATCAATTTCCATTTTGCCTTGCTCGGTCGCTTTGCCTGGCGGGGATGCTTATTGTACGCTCTGCCAGCCGATATGCAAGCGGCGCAAAGACCTAGACTTGAAATCCATCGCGGTATTCCACGACCTTGCGTTCATAATCGGAAACATAGCGCATGAGCTTGTCTTCCAGCTCTTCCCATTCATCGCTCAGAAACAGGCTGCGCAGGGCATCAGAGCTTTCTGTGACGAACTCGATCTTGCGCATGGGATGCTGCCCATAGGCGATGTGCCAGGCCATGTGCATGAATACGCCGACCTTTTGCACGGCCGGCACAAAGCTGCTGAGCATGAAGCGATAATATTGTTCTTGTCTGTCATGTCGAATATTGTAAAATAGGATCAGCTTGTATCTGGGTACGATGTGCTGAAATGTAGCCATTGGAATATGACCGTTGCCGCAATTTGACCGCCAGCACACTCTAACATAGAATCCTGACAAGTGGTACGGCGCGTATCTTGGCAGTCGCGCCAGAATCTGCCCGCTGCATGTCGCGCAGCCTGGGCAAGCCAGCACAGGGATGTCATCCATGCAGGAATTGCAACGGGCGATTGAAGAATTGCGTGGGCGCGCAAATGCCGACACCGACCCGCAGTCCCTCGCCGAATTGCGGCAAGAAGCCCGAGACCTGCTCACCGAGGCAAAAAACACCCCGCTGGAGCAAAGGGCGCAGGCGCTCTTCGCCGAGATCGCCGATTTGCAAAGCCAAGCCACCCGACCCGACACAGCGGCTATGCGCGGGCTGGTGCGGCGCGCGCGCATCCGCATCGAAATCGCCGGCGACGATGACGATATTGATGAAGCCATCGATATCCTGGCAGACGCCCTGCGCATGGATGCCGGGCACGCCGATGTCATCAGCCTCTTGCAGCGAGCCGGCGCGCACAACGCCCAAGCCAGACAGCGCGTACAAGACCTCTTTTTGCGGCACGACCTCCAGCAAGCGCCAGCCGAAACGCCCAGCGAGCCACCCCGACACAGCGAACCGCCGCGGGTCGAAGAAGCCGCTCGCAGCCCGAGCGAAAGTTTGCGCAGCCAGCCAGCGCAGCCCGAACCAGCCGCCCCTTCTTCCACCAGCGAAGCGCAGCCCCGCTCAAGCGCCGAGACAATCGACGATTTGCTGAAGCGGCTTACGGAGAGTTATTACTCCGGCGAATATCAGCAGGCTATCGATGTCGCCAACCGCATCCTGGCGCAAAGCCCCGATCATGCGACAGCGCTGGAATATCGCGAAAAGTCGGAAGACAATCTCATCCGCGGCATCGTGCCCGACCACCGCATCCCCTTTGAAGCGCGCGTCGCCTACAACCGCGCCAACTCGCTCGTGCGCGCCGGCAATTATGAACAAGCGACCGGGCTCTACCGCGAAGCCCGCGAACTGGCAGAACGCGATGGCATCCTCAGCTGGAAAGATGTCGAGCAGGCTTTGCTGGATATCCAGGACCTGGCATTGGCGCGCGAATTGCTGAACGACGGCGACCGCCTGATGGCGAACGACAATTGGTCGGAGGCGCTGCGCAAATACGAAGGCGCGTTGCGCGTCGTGCCCAATGACCCGCAAGCCGAAGAACGCCAGGAGATGATCCGCCGCATCCAGCGGGATTATGACCAGATCACGCTGAGTATGAACACGATCGGCGGCGCGCTGGACGAGCAGGTGGCGCAAGTTGCCCAGATCCGCAAGCTGCTTTCGCAAGTGCGCCAGCTGCTGCCCAAGAGCCAACGGCTATCCCAGCTGCAGCAAGAAGTCGATGGCAGCCTGGCGGGCATCCGCAGCCAAGTGACCGATCAAGCCCGGCTGCAGTTGAACCACGCCAAAGAAGCGAACACGCTGGACGAACGCATCTTGCTTATGAACAGCGCCGTCAAAGTGCTGGAGATGGGGCTGGAGCTCGACCCGAAAGACAGCAGCTTCGCCGATCTGCTTATGCACGCGCGCAACAGCCAGGCAGAGGTGGCGCGGACACAGCAGGCGCTGCGGCGAGCGCAAGCCCTTATTTCGCAGAACTTCGACCCTGAGCTGGCGCAAGCGCGACAGATGCTGGCTGAAATGGTTGGCGAATATGCCCAGGACGAGCGCTATCGCAGCACGGTCAATGACTTGTTCCTGCGATATCTGGAGCGGGCAGACGAAGCGCTGCAAAATGGCGACATGGTCGAGGCGCAATCATGGCTTGATATCATGCGCGACGAGCCGTTTCGTATTTTGGGGCGGCGCGCAGATTTGTCGCGCATCGAGACCGTCATCCGCAATCGGCGCAATCGCGGACGCTTTGCTGGCTGTCTGCTGCTGGTGATCCTGGGCTTGGCCAGCGCTGCTGGCATCTTCTTGACGCGCGATGTTTGGGAGCCGATCATCTTCCCAACCCAAACGCCCACCCCGACCGCCACCAACACGCCAACGGTGACTTTCACGCCTTCGCACACGCCGACCCGGACTGACACGCCCACAGCCACCAGCACAGCGACCATCACTACGACGCCGACAGATACCTTCACGCCGACATTCACGCCGACTGCCAGCGACACGCCCACCATCACGCCGACCGCGACGGATACGCCAACTCCCACCGACACGCCCACCATCACGCCGACGCCATCTGTGCTGTGTCGAGTCTATAATGCCGATGACGATGCCAAGAATGTCCGCTTCCGCCCGACCACCAGCAGCCGCTCAATACTGCTGCTTCCGCCCGGCACAGAACTTGATGTAATTGAAGTGCGGCGCGATGAACGCAACCCGGCTGGCAATGCCTGGTATTATGTGCGCTACAGCGACGGTGACGCCTCGACAATCGGCTGGGTGCGCAACGATGTCGTCAAGCTCTTAAATCTGAGCTCGCCCTGCCCCGAGCCGCGATAATCCCCTACCAACTGGTATAGCCGCCATCCACAACCAGATTCGTGCCGGTCGTATAGCTGGCGGCCGGCGAGGCCAGGTAATAGATGGCAGCCGCCACATCTTCGGGCTTGCCCACCCTTGCCTGGGGAGTCATCGCCAGCCAGGTTGGGTACCAGTCGGGATTTTCCATGCCTTCCGCGGTCATATCCGTGCCGATGTAGCCGGGCGATACGCAATTGACGCGCACGCCACGATCTGCCCATTCGCCAGCCAGCGACTTGGTCAGCAAGATGACGCCGGCTTTGGCTGCGTTGTAATGAGATTGCGGCTGGGGCGTATTGGATATCATGCCCGACATGGACGCCGTGTTGACGATGCTGCCGCCGCCGCGCTCCAGCATGTGCCGTCCGATCGCCCGGCAGCAATAAAAGACTCCGTTCAGGTTGACCGCCATCATATTCAGCCACTCTTCGTCGGTCATGTCTTCGGCTCTGATGCCTTGGGCGATGCCAGCATTGCAAACGAGGATGTCAATCTGCGGAAAAGCAGCCAGCGCCGCCTCCGCCATGGCATTCACGCTGCCCGAGTCGCGCACATCGACCTCAATGAACAGCGACTTACGCCCCATGCTTTCGATTTCGGCCGCGGCATTGCGTCCATTTTCGGCGATGAATTCGGCAATGACGACATCGGCCCCGGCCGCAGCCAGCCGGCGCGCGGTCGCCAAACCGATGCCCCTGCCTGCGCCGGTGATCAGCGCGGTCTGCCCGCTCAACTCAAAATCTGCGTTGGACATAGCGTTTATCCTTGCATGGTTCTTGTGTCCAATATGGCTGCCAGCTTACCACAGCTAGCCGCCGATGTGATACATCTCGACCTTGCGCCGTTCTTCGCGAGCGTCTTCGGTGAGCGAGCTGCGGATTTCTGAGTAGCGGTCGGCGCGCGCGCGCCAGGTGCGGCTGATGATAGCGGCCAGTTCGTCATCGCTGGCTCCTGCCCGCAGCGGATCTCGCAGGCTGGCACCTTTCGTGCCAAACAGGCAGGTGAAGATCTGTCCCTCTGGCGAGAGGCGCATGCGCGTGCAAGCGCCACAAAACGGCTGCGTGACCGAGCTGATCAGCCCGATTTCGCCTCCGCCATCGCGATATTGATAACGTTGCGCCACCTCGCCGTAATAGTTGCCAGACACGGGTTTCAGGGGCATCTCGGCATCAATGAGCTCGACAACCTGGCTGGATGGCAGAACCTGTTCCATGCGCCAGCCATTGCGATTTCCCACATCCATATACTCTATGAAGCGCACAATATGCCCGCGTGCCTTGAAGAAACGCGCCAGGTCGACCAGGGTGTGATCGTTGGTGCCGCGCTGCACAACGGCGTTGATCTTGAGCGGAGAGAAACCAGCCTGTTCGGCAGCTGTGATGCCTTCCAGCACCTTGTCGACCCCGGCGCGTCCGCCATTCATCTGGCGAAAGATGGCATCGTCCAGCGTATCCAGGCTGATCGTCAGGCGCTTTAGCCCGGCGTCCTTGAGGGCGTCTATCTTCTGCGGCAGCAAGAAAGCATTGGTGGTCATAGCCAAGTCAGCCACGCCATCAATCGCCGCAAGCATAGCCACCAGCTCTTCAATACCCTGCCGCAGCAGAGGCTCGCCACCGGTGAGGCGGATTTTCAGCGCGCCCTTTCGCACGATGATGCGCGTGAGGCGGGCGATCTCTTCGAATGTGAGCAGCTGCAGCCTGGGCAGGAATTTGTAGCGTTCGCCAAAGATCTCGGCGGGCATACAATAAGGGCAGCGAAAGTTGCAGCGGTCCGTGACCGAGATGCGCAGGTCGCGCAGGGGGCGTTCAAAGCGATCGTGCAGAGTCATGTGTGTGCCGATGCCGGGTTGTCGCAGCGGATTTACCCGATTCTAGCACAAGACAGGCGCAGATTCTCTACTGCAAAACGCTCGGGGCCACTACACCCCACCCCCAGCCCCTCCCCGACAAGTCAGAGAGGGTAGCCAAGGCCAGCGGATTCGGAATTGTTTGCGCGTGCTTTGTCTCCCCCTGACCTGTCGGCGGGACCGAGGGGGTGTCCATCCAGCCCCTGCGCGATTCCATTTTACTGTTGCATGACTATGTTGGATTCACTCGGATTGCGCTGTGATAAAATGCCGGCGGTCGACCAGGAAAGAAGCACAAGCATGGCGCGGATCACCTGCAACAGCTGCGGAATGACGGCGCAAGCCACAGACTGGCGCTGCGAAAATTGCGGCGGTCTGCTGGACTGGAAAGCGCTGCCGACATTCGACCCCGCGCGCATCGTGCCGGACGACTTCTCGCTGTGGCGTTATCGAGCGCTTCTGCCCGTCCAACAGCGATTCAGCCTGGGCGAAGGCATGACGCCACTCGTGCCGCTGACTCTGGGTGGCGCGCGCTTCCATGCCAAGCTGGAATACTTGAATCCGACTGGCTCATTCAAAGATCGCGGCGTGGCGGTCATGCTGAATCACCTGGCAGGCGCGGGCATTGCAGCAGCCATGGACAATTCGTCGGGCAATGCGGGCGCTTCGCTGGCAGCCTATGCGGCTCTGGCGGGCATGCGAGCAACAATTTATGTGCCCAAAGCCAGCGCGGTCGAAAGCAAAAAAGCGCATATCCGCGCTTATGGTGGCGAAATCATCGAATCGGCAGATTTGCCCGCAGAGATCTATGCCGCAGCCAAAAGCCGCACCTACGCCAGCCACGCCTGGAATCCGAGCTTTGTGTTGGGGCAGCAGACAGCGGCTTGGGAAATCTGGGAACAGCTGGGCAAGCGCGCGCCCGCTGCGGTGGCGGCGCCGGTCGGACATGGCGGGTTGTTTTTGGGCATATATCGCGGCTTCCTTGCGCTGCATGCGGCTGGTCTGCTCGCGCAAATCCCCCGCATGATCGCCGTGCAGTCGGCGGGCGTCGACCCCATCGCGCGCGCGTGGGAAGCGGGCGCAGAGACACCGCCGACCATCGTTCGCGGCGCAAGCGTGGCGGATGGCATCCTGGTGGACGAGCCGGTGCGCGGGCGGCAGATTTTGCGCGCGATCGCACACAGCGGCGGCCTGGCTCTGCGCGTTGACAATGACGACATCCTGGACGCGCAGCAGCGCATGCGCTCGCGGGGATTCATGATTGAAGCGACCAGCGCCGTGCCCGTCGCAGCCCTGCCACAAATCCGCGAGCGGGTGGGTGATGCGGCGGACCTGGTCATCGCGCTGACCGGCAGCGGCTTAAAGAGCCTGTCTGGCTAGCGCTCCCTTATCCGCATTCGGCGCTTGCCTGTATACTATTGCCGAATCCGCGCGCGAGGCGAGGAAGCGCATGTCGCCTGACTTGTTCCATCAGCTGCTGGAAGCGCAACGTCTGTCGCAAGAAGATTTGCTGCGGCGGCGTGGCGTAGTCGGCGTCGCCATCGGCTTTCGCAACTACAAAGAGCAAGTCACCGACCAGTTGGCGATGGCTGTGCTGGTGGAGCAGAAGAAACCGATCGAGGCGCTGAGCGCAGAAGACCTGGTGCCGCCGGATGTCAATGGCGCGCGCACCGATGTCATCGAAATCGGCCGGCTGGAAGCGCAGCTAAACCCGCGCGATCGCTTTCGACCCAATATCCCCGCTGGCGTCAGCATCGGGCATTACAAGGTGACGGCGGGCACGCTGGGCGCTGTCGTCTTTGACAACCAGACGGGCGAGCCGCTGCTGCTTTCCAACAACCATGTGCTGGCGAACAGCAACCAGGCCGCCATTGGCGATGCAGTGTTGCAGCCGGGCACGACCGACCACGGCCTGCGCCCCGATGATGTGGTGGCGAAGCTGCATCGTTACGAGGCGCTGCGTTTTTACAACCAGGACGGTCCGATTCCCGTGCAGCCGCCCGGCACGCCGCCGCCGCTCTTCCCGCCCGGTGGCTGCGATATCGTCGAGATGTTCGTGACGGTGGGCAATGCCTTGAGCGCTCTGAGCGGTTCATCGAAGCGGCTGACAGCGATCACAGTGCCCCAAGCGCAAGTGAGCGGATCGATCTTTCCCAATCGCATCGATGCGGCTTTGGCGCGCCCCAACAACCCGATGATGTTTCAGCAGAGCATCGCCGATATCGGTCGTCCCAACGGCATAACCCAGGCGCAGTTGGGCATGCCCGTGCGCAAACATGGCCGCACCACCGGCTATACCGAGGGCAGCGTCACGCTGATGAATGCCACGGTGGATGTGTCCTATGGCGAGAATCTGAATGCGCGCTTCGCCGGACAGACCATCACCACGCCCATGAGCCAGGGTGGCGATTCGGGCGCGCTGGTCGTGGCGGGCGACAGCTTGAAAGCGGTGGGCTTGCTATTCGCTGGCTCGCGGCGGGCGACGATCTTCACGCCCATCGAGACCGTGCTGGATGTGCTGGATGTGCGGCTTTGAATCTCTGCGCCTCGGTGGCAATGGATGACGCGAAGACTGACGATATGATAGATCGCCCCTCCCTGATGCTTCGGGGAGGGGCTGGGATGGGGTAGATTCGCGCAGAGATCCCGCTAGCTCCCTGCCTCAAGTTCGACAGCCGGCGCCTGGAAGTCTTCGCCGAGCTGGGTGAAGTCGTTCACATTGAACAGGAAGGGCGTATCGGATGGCAGCAGCGCGAAGGACACATTGTCCGACAGGTTGGCGACATACAGATACTGGATGAGGTTGGGGTTGGCGGCGATCTGGTCGCTGATGAGGCGCAGGGCTTCGGCTTCGGCTTTGGCTTCGATCTCGCGAGCGTTGGCGCGGCCGCGGGCTTCCTGCTCCAGGGCGTCGGCGCGACCGCTGGCTTCGGTCTGGACGCGCTCGGCTTCGGTCTTGGCGCGCAGCAGCTTCTGTTCTTCAATCTGCTTTTCTTCGATGGACTGCGCGAACGAGGTGTTGAACTCGATCTGGCGCACGAGCAGCGAAGTCAGCGTCAAGCCTTCCGCTTGCATGCGATTGCCGACGGCCTGGGCGATATCGATGCCCAGTTGTTCGCGGCTCTGCCCATAGATGGCTTCTGCCTCGAAGGTCGAGACGACATCGCGGGCGACGGCGCGCACAGTCGGGCGGATGAAGTCGGTCTCATAGCGGTTCTGCCAGTTAAGGTGGATCTGGTTGGCATCATTTCGCTCGATTCGATAGAGCACGGTGATGTCCAGCTTGACTTCTTGCCCGTCTTTGGTCAGCGCTTCCACGGCGTCATTGCCCTGCACGCGCCCCTCGCTGCTGATGCCCGACATGGTGTATTCGCGCTGGTCGGTGGGGTAGATGATGTATTCCTGCAAGCCGGGGATGATGATGGAGGTGCCGGGCGCGCGGGCCGGGGTCTCCAACTCGCCAGACAGCACATTGACGATGACGGCGGCGCGGGCTGGCTGCACGATCAAGATGCCCGAGCTGATGATGAATAGCACGATGCCCGCCCCGAAGCCGGCCACCGCCAGCATGTATCCACCGCGAGCCGGGCGATTCTGCGATGCCAGCGTGAAGGCGAAGGCCACGCCCAATATGCCCACGCCAAAGGCGAGAATCGCGACAATACTCAATAGTCCACTGAAATTCATGACTGCTCCTCACTGGTCACCAAGACTTTGCTCTGCTTTCTGCACCGTGATTATAGCACAGCCTGGCGCGGATTCTGCGACCCCTAATCATTAGGGTATAAGATTGATTCTAACGCGCGAACTTGCGCAAGTGGCAGCCGATTGCGTAAAATGAGACGAGACTCATGCCGATGGAGTCGCAAACGAATGCGACATGACTGGACATTGCTATGTACGCGCGCAGAGCCGCAGCAGCATGGTACAATCGGATTGACGAATGTATTTTCGGTCATCAGGTTTACCGAGTTGTCGAGGCGGCCTCAATTCGGCGATACATTGGCATTGAATCCGCCTGCATTCGTCGTTTCGCAGTGGTCAGCCGAATTTGAAACGGACAGGCAACTCTATGATGGCAAGATTCAACTTTTTGCGCCGGGCGATGAAGAGGCGCTGATGTCAAGCAGCCTGTTGCTGGACTTGCGGGACAGCAAAACTTATCATGTGGTATACATTGTGAACAGTTTGCCATTCGTTGGCATCGGCACTTATGAGTATCATATTCTGATAGACACGCCCGGAGCTGTGGGAGAGTGGGGGCGAGCCTGCTTCGACCTGGGTATAGATTGAGTGCGAAGGGAGAGAAAAATGGAACCGATAAAGGCAAAGTGGGAGGCTGTCAGCTTCGCCAAGACTGAGTTCATTACGCCATCTCAGGAATGGTACGACAGCTACAAACCTGAGAACCGCAAGAAGCTCAATCGGCGCGCGCCAAAAGGTTCGCCACTGCCCAGCCATGAGGAATACCTGCGCCGCAAGCGAGAGCGACGCGACGAATAGCGTCTCTGTCCGTGTGCGGCGCAAAGTAACTCCTTGCCGGAATCGCGTACTCGTCTGTTGTCGTACCCCTTACCCCAAATTCTCGCTCAGAATCCGCCCAAGCTCCCGCCGCACCAAGCCCGGGCGTTCGTCGCGCAGCAGGGGCAGCCTCGCGCGCGTGCGATGCAGTTGGTTCAGGTCGATCTCCTGCGTGATCAGCGCTTCGTCAAAGTACAGCCCGTGCTTCATGAACTCGCCATCGGGGTCGACCACGCTCGAGCCGCCCCAGAAATTCTTGCCGTCTTCATAGCCGACGCGGTTGCAGTGCAACACATAGGCGGTGAACATGCTGCCATAGGCTTGGTTGACCAGCTCGACCCAGCGCGTGCCACCCAGGCGCTCGCTGTCGTTCAAGCCGCGCGAGGGGCTGCTGCTGTTGAGGATCAGCATATCCGCGCCATCCAGCCAAAGCAGATAAGCCGGCGAAACATGCCAGAAGTCCTCGCAGATGAGCATGCCCATGCGCCCGAAGCGCGTGTCGAAAGCGCGCACGCTGTTGCCGCGGGCGAAGTAGCGCGATTCGTCAAACATGGCATAGGTGGGCAGGTAGAGCTTGTGATGGATGTGCAGGACTGCGCCTCCGCTCAGGTAGGCGTTAGCGATATAAAAGCGGTTGCGCTTGTCTTCGTGCACGAAGCCGACAACGAGGTCGATATCGGCGCTGGCAGCCAGCAGCTCGCTGAAGACCGGGTCGCTGGCATCGGCGCGCAGCGACACTTCCGGCACGAGGTCTTGCACCTGATAGCCGGTCAGCGACAGCTCGGGGAAGATGAGCAGGTCGACGCCACGCTGGCGGGCCGCGGAGATCGTCTGCAAGTGCGCGGCGAGGTTGTGTTGAATATCGCCCAGTTTGGGATAAATCTGCGCCAAGCCGATAGTGATGCGCATGCGTCGCTCTCCTGCTTTTGCCCGCCACCATCATAATGCAGGCGCGGCAGGGCGGCAATTGCGAGGCGTGCGGCGCGTTAATCGGGCAGAACGGCGAATCGATAGCCAATGCCGCGCACGGTGCGGATGTACACGGGATTGCGCGGGTCGGCTTCCAACTTGCTGCGCAGGCGGTGCATGTGCACGCGCAGGGTGTCTTCGGCGACCGCATCTTGCGACCACACGCGCGACAGCAAGGTTTGGCTTTCGACCACGCGCGGGGCATTGCGCAGCAGCAGGTGCAGCAAGCCGGATTCGATGGGCGATATGCGCGCTGATTCTCCGTCTGTCAGCAGGCGGCTGCGCGAAAAATCTATCGTAAGCCCGCCAAAATGGACGATGCGCTCGCGGTCATAATTCTCCACCGGCATCCTCGCCAGCAGCAGCTGCATGCGCGCATCCAGCTCTGTCGGCTGCACGGGGGCAAGCACGAAGTCATCGCCATACACCTGCATTTGGCTGATTAGACGCGGCAGATCCTCGGGCGCGATGATGAAAATAAGTGGCATATCAACAATGGACTTCAGCCTGCGCGCGGCCTCCAAGCCCGAAGCTGCCTCGGCAGTCAGCGAGATCAGCGCCAGGCGCGGTCTGCCCAGCGCCCCGACATGCCGGACAGCAGCGGCGGCATCGGCAAATGGGGTGATGACATATCGCTCGTTGTCGAGCAGCGCCGCAAACAGATCGCGCGACAGGGACTCCGCGGCGACCAGCAAAATCCGTGATATTTGCATGTCTGGGTCCGTACTATTGCTGAAAGCAATGGCGAAGGCAGCAATTTTTACAAATGATGTAACACATTTGCATGACAGATTTTGTCAATGATAAACATAAAGTTACACGCGTATGCGCTGAAGACCGCGCAAGTAGTCGAGCTTGCGCAGCATCCAGTCGCGCAGTTGTCCGGTCTTGATGTTGATGCGGCATAGTGCCAGCGCGTCCAGCGGCACTTCTTGCGGGATGTATTCGCCGCGCGCGGGATCGGCAAATTCTGGTCCGTAGCGCTTGCTGAGGTCATATTCTTGCAGCAGACAAACGAAAAAATGCTCTTCCAGCTGCTTGCCGGCTATGTGATGCTCGAGCACGAAAGCTGTTTCCAACACGATCGCTCGCGCGCCCAGCTCTTCGTACAATTCACGTTCCAGCGCGGCGATGAGATCGCTGTCCTGGCTTTCTACGCCGCCGCCCGGCGCGACCCAGTAGGGCAGGCGCTTGTGTGGCTTGACGCGCTTGATCAACAGCGTCGAGTCGCGGCCTGTCAGCAGGATGGCGCGCACCCGCTGGTTGATGACTGGCTCCGCTTTGATTTTGCCTAACATGACCATATCTCCACAGGACGAAGGCTCTTTCGCCCAGACTAGCCTGGCGCTGTTGTGCCATCGTTAGCCTGCGGTTAAGCTGTCGCTGACAAAGGGTCAAAGAGTGTAGCATATTTTTTGGCGATTCATAGACGAGCGCCCGTCGCTTCAGCTGGCTGCCGCTGTTGATATGGGCAAACCGCGATGGCGGACCATGCCGAACAGCTTACACAACCGGCTCGAGGGGCTCGACAAGAATCTCGCTGGCCATCTTGAAGCCGATGATTTGCTGATTGTCCGGCTGCAAGCGCACTTTCAGCGGGCCGTCAAAGTCATCGCGCGCCAGCACTTCCAGCTTTGCGCCCAGTGTCAATCCGCGTTTTTGCGTTTCTTTCAGCATGCGCGGGTCGTCCATGATGAAGCGGCGAATGCGGGCGGGCGTCTGCGTCGGCAGCTCGGAAAGCGGCCGCAAATCGCGCTGTGGCATCAATCCATCGCGGTTGGGGATGGGGTCGCCATGCGGGTCATAGGGCGGATTGCCCAGCTTGCGCGCGATCGCCTCGACAAAGCGGTCGGATACGGTATGTTCCAGCGCTTCGGCTTCGTCATGCACCTCGTGCAGCTGATAACCCAGGTCTTCCACCAGATACGCTTCAATGAGCCGGTGCCGCCGCAGCATCTTCAGGGCGACGCGCTCGCCTTCGTCGGTGAGCCGCACGCCGCGATACTTCAAGTAATCGACTGTGCCTTCGTCGACCAGGCGCTGAGCCATGTCGGTCACCGCCGGCGCGGAGATATTCAGCGCATCGGCCAAGGCATTCGTCGAGACGCGGTCGGTCTGCCGCTGCAAGCGAAATATCGCTTTCAGAAAGTCTTCCACCGACTGCGATGTGCCGGTCGCCAATCTGCGTCTGGTCATTGAGGAGCCGCTGGTCATTATCAACTGCGCATGCGCTTATCATAGCACAGCCAGCGACCGCGCTTTCACCGAAAGAGTATCCTGAGCCCACAGCGGGGAGACTATCCCGCGCTTCATAACGAATTTCTAACAATGATCTGCCAGGCTTGGGCGCGGCGGGGAGTGTCTAAATCGGTGGATGGTTCTCTTTCTAACCCCACCCCCAGCCCCTCCCCGTCGGGACGGAGAGGGTAGCCAATGCTTGCCTCCCCCTGACCTGTCGGGGGGGGGGGGGGGGGGGGCGAGGGGGGTCCATATCCAGCAAGTTCGCCACTCCCGCGCGGCGGGCTTTATTGACCTGCTCGCCGTCTGCCCGTACAATAACCGTTGACTGCTGTGTCTGCAGCGCAAATATGGAAGCGATCCATGAGCCGAGACTATTACGATATTCTGGGCGTGGCGCGCAATGCCAGCGATGACGAAATCAAGCGCGCCTTCCGCAAGAAAGCCAAACAATATCATCCCGACGCCAATCCCGACGATGCGGCTGCCGAAGCGCGCTTCAAGGAAGTCAATGCCGCTTACGAAGTATTGAGCGACCAGGACAAACGCCGCGCCTATAACCAATTCGGCGAAAACTGGCAGCATTTTCAGGGTGGCAACGGGGGCGGACCTTTCACAGACGGCGCGCAATTCCACGACATGTCCGATATCTTGGAGACGATCTTCGCCGGGTCGGGCGGGAGGCGGCAGGCCAGCGGCTTTGGCGGGTTTGGCGGTCGAACGCAGCGACCGCGCGCCGGACAAGATATCGAACAAGCAGTTCGCATCAGCCTGCGCGAAGCCTATGAAGGAGCGCAGCGCGTCTATAGCAAAAACGGCCGCGAGATCACTCTCCAGATACCGCGCGGCGCTGCGACCGGCACCAAAGTTCGCTTGGCTGGCGAGGGGCAGCCGGGCATCTATGGGGGTCCCCCCGGCAATCTTTACCTGATTGTCGAAGTAGCCGACGACCCGCAATTCACGCGCGACGGAGACGACCTGGGCGTGGATGTCGAGGTCGATGCCTTGACTGCCATGCTGGGCGGCGAGGTCGAAGTGCCGACTCTGACGGGCAAGCTGCGCATGAAAATCCGCCCCGGCACACAGGCTGGCAAGCGGCTGCGCTTGTCTGGCAAAGGCATGCCCAGGCTGCGCTTGTCTGGCAAAGGCATGCCCAGGCTGCGCGGCGCTGATGAATATGGCGACTTGCTGGCGCGCATCGTCATCAACGTGCCCGCCCGGCTCAACCCCGAACAACGCGAGCTCGCCCAGGCGCTGCGAGACAGCCTTGCCTGACCTACGCGGCGGTGGCGACAGAACAACAGGGCTGATGATCGTTCTGCGCATCTGCTTTCTCTTGATAGCCTGCCCGCTGCTGCCAGCTTGCAGCATTGATCTCGCCGCGGCGACACCGACAGCTGCTGCCACGGCCACGCCAGTCGATCTCAGCGCAATAGCCGATGCCGAATACAATCTGCTGACGGAGATTTACGAAAGCGCCAGCCCCTCGGTGGTCAATATCGAAGCGCGGACAGAAGCCGATGAGACGACGGCGGAATCGGTACGGCGCGGCTCGGGCTTCGTCTACGATCAGCAGGGGCACATCATCACCAATGCCCACCTGGTGAACGCTGCCGATGCCATCAGCGTAACGCTGGGCAATGCCTCGGTGCTGGAGGCGACGCTGGTTGGCGCAGACAGTTTCAGCGATGTGGCGGTTGTGAAAGTGCCGGCGCCTGCGGAGCGCTTGCTGCCACTGCGCATTGGCGAATCGGCGTTGATAAAGGTGGGTCAGCGCGCCATCGCCATTGGCAATCCCTTTGGCTTGAACAGCTCGATGACCACCGGCATCGTCAGCGGCGTCGGACGAACGCTGCCCTCGGCCGAGCTGATCGGCGCGGGCGCAGTCGCTTATGACAATCCCGCCATCATCCAGATAGACGCGCCCATTTATCCCGGCAGCTCGGGCGGTCCCTTGCTGGATTCGCGCGGATTGGTCTTTGGCATGACGACAGCCAATCAGAGCCTCAGTGGCGAAATCGCCGGCATTGGCTTTGCCGTGCCTGCCGATACCATGCGGCGGGTCATCCCCGACTTGTTGACAGCTGGTCGAGTCGACTATGCCTGGATGGGCATATCGGTGATGCGCGAGGAAGGCGGCTATGGCGTGGCTGGCTTGAGCGCGGCGCTGGACTTGCCGACCGAGCGGGGCGTGCTGCTGCGCGGGGTATCGGCTGGTTCGCCGGCGCATTTGGCTGGCTTGCGCGGTGGCGAGCGGCTGATTGATGTGCGCGGAAAGACCGTCTGTGCCGGCGGCGACCTGATCGTTGCCATCAACGGGGTTCACTTTGACGATCTGGATGCGCTGATGGCTTATCTGGTGCAGCAGACGCGCCCAGGCGACGAAGTGACGCTGCTGGTCATCCGCGATCGGCGCACGCTGGAATTGTCTCTGCAGATGGCGAGCCGACCGGCGGCTGATGATGCGCCAATGCTGGGCTGCGAGACCGAGCCATAAGGAAAATGCGGCATGAAAAAGACGATATTGCGCTGTCCTGCGCTGTGGATGCGTCCGCTGGCGGAGCAGGATATCGCGCCGATTTTGAAGTATGCCAGCGCGCCCGAGATCGCCGCCAACACTTTCGTGCCGCATCCCTATCCGCCGCAAGCCGCGCATGAATTCGTGCTCAAAGTCGGCGAAGAATGGCGAAGCGACCAAGCCTATACATTCGCCATCATCGAGGCGCGGTCGGATTGCTTCGCTGGCTGCATGGGCATCCACCCTGTGCGCGAACACAAGCGGGCCGAGGTCGGTTACTGGATTGGGCTGCCCTGGTGGGGGCGTGGGCTGGCGACGCAGGCGCTGCGACTGGTCATTCAATTCGGCTTTGAGGAGCTGGGCTTGAATCGCATCGCGGCCGGGCATTTCGCGCGCAATCCCGCATCCGGGCGGGTGATGCAAAAGGCGAATATGCGCTGTGAAGGCACGCGGCGCGCCTATCACTATCACCGCGACGGCTGCCAAGACTCGGTCTGGTACGCGATTCTGCGGGAAGAGTATGAGAAACTATAGGGCTTGTCTTGATATGCTGGCGACCCACATAAAAAGACCACAGAGTATTAGTCTGCGGTCTCTCGACTGTCAACTTCACAGTCTGGCGGTTTCGGGTTCACCCCCCTAAACGGACAAACCCCTGGAGGTGTGAAACGGTCAGAGGGCTGCCCCCTGTAAACCTGACATTTTGATTCACCTCCTTTACTCACCCGACGATGCGGACAGTATAACACAGCTCTTTTGCCAGCGCAAGCACGACTTCGACGGGCCGTGTTATGATTTTGTGACAAAAAGACAGCGAGGCGGCGCGCAGATGACGCGGCATTATCACCCGGCGCACCGGCGGCAAGCCATCCAGTGGGCGCGTGGCTTGATGACACGCGACTTCCTGGTGCTGGATACCGAAACGACCGGCTTGGGCGCTGCCGACCAAATTGTGGAAATCGCCATCATCGACCAAACGGGCGCGCCACGGATTCACCAGCGCCTCAAGCCCGGCATCCCTATCCCGCCTGCCGCCTCGCGCATTCATGGCATCAGCGATATGGATGTGGCAGACGCGCCGACCTTTCGTCAAATCTATATCAAGCTGTCGGTGCTGCTGGCGGGGCAGATCGTGGTCGCTTACAACATGGACTTTGATTGGCGGATGCTGCTGCAAACGGCGTCGGTTTATAACTTGCCCGAGCCGCGCGTGGCAAAGCGCGATTGCGCCATGAAGCAGTATGCTCGATACAAAGGCGAACGCCATCCAAACGGCAGGAATTATCGCCCGCACAAACTGACTGTCGCCGCCCAACGCGAGGGTCTGCCCGCAAGTGGCGCGCACACTTCTCTGGGCGATGCGCGCATGACCCTGGCTTTGCTGCGCAAGATGGCTGAGACGACATAGAGCGCAGACGCGGGATTGCGCTTGATTCCGCCCTCTTTTCGTTTGTGCAGAAACGCGAATCGGACTTAAATGGGGCTTGATTGGGGCGATGCCGCCAAAGCGCGGTCGTGACAGCTTTTTGGCTTAGCCTATCAACCAGGGTTTGGAACAGGATCAAAGCCGTGAATATCAGACGACACATCACAAGCATGTGCCTGGCGCTACTGCTGCTCCAGGCGGGCGCTGCGCTGGCGGCCGATATCAGTGTCGATGCCGATTGCAGCCTGGCGAATGCCATGCGGTCTGCCAATGGCAAAGACCAGGTCGCGCCTGCCAACAGCTGCGAAGCTGGCGATGCCGCCGCCGCAGACAACACAGGATCGGACACCATCATCATCACGGGAGAAGGCACAGTCGATGGCGCGATAACGCTCGACGCTGCGCTGGAGGTTACTTCCGAAGTTGTGATCGAAGGTATGGGCTTCGTGGTCGACGGCGAAGGCAACAGGATTTTTGCCGTTCGCGAAGGCAGTCTGACGCTCAAAGACTTGACCGTGACCGACGGCTGGACGAGCAGCCAGGGCGGCGGCGTATTCGCGACAGACTCCCAACTGGCTTTGTACAACAGCGTCGTCCGCCACAACAATTCGGCGGGCGCTGGCGGCGGCATCGCGGCCATCGACAGCGATGTGCTGCTCATCGACAGCGCTGTCAGCAGCAACCGGACTCGCATTTTGACCGCGCCGAGCGGCAACGGCAGCGTCGCAGAAGATGACGCGCCAGACGACGCTTTTGGCGCCGGCATCTACTTCAATGGCCCCGACAATACGCTCATCGTCGACAAATCGGGCATTAGCGACAATATAGCGAATGATGTGGGCGGTGGAATCCATGTTGCGCAGGGCAGCGCCGCCATCAGCAATACGACGATCAGCGGCAATAGCGCCGTGAACATGGGCGGCGGGCTTATGAACCGGGGTGCCGCCACCTTTACCCATGTCACGATCATCGAGAACAGGGCAGAGGCAGGCGCGGGCATCTATGACGAAAATGAACTGAAGCTCTACAACAGCATTTTGACCGGCAATGTCGAGGGCGATTGCAGCGGCGCTTTGGAAGCCAACATCGGCAACTTGATCCGCGATGGCTCTTGCGCGCACGATGGACTCGCCGCAGACCCGCGATTGCTGCTGCTGGCTGGCTCGCCCGCCTATTATACGCCCGATCTCGAAAGCCCGGTGGTTGATGCCGGCGACAGCGCCTATTGCCTGGCAAACGACCAGCGCGGTCTTTTGCGTCCGCCAGACGCTTGCGACATTGGCGCGTCCGAGCAGGAAGAGGGCGCTTTCTCCTTCCAGATACAGAGCGCCTTCGCAGCGCAGGCTGCCGCAGCGACACGGTCAAATGGCGATGACGGCAGCGGCGGGTCGGGCGCAGACGATGGCACCTGGGCAGAGCCGCAAGGCAGTTTGTGCAATACATTGCCCGCGCATATTGTGGTCGCCGATGCCTCAGACACGACCCACTGCCGTGAAGTGGACGCGGCCGGCGTCGGCAACAAGACCTTGCTCGAGTACGGATTCTTCCATGCAGTCGATATCTTTGGCGAAATTGAAGCGGTGGACGTCTGCTTCGCGCGCGACACGGGCACGATCGTCCTGCTGGATGCCGCATTCGCGCCGCGCACAATCGTGCCGCTGCGCACCTGGACAGCCGATGGCATGAAATGCGCCAACATCGACCGCGCCGGCACCGCCGTGCTCATGCCGTTGGACTTCCTGGTTTCAGGAAATGTTTCAGAGCCTGTGTATGACCTGTCTGGCTGCTCGGTGACTGCCACCGATGTTCTCAACCTGCGCAGCGAGCCCAGCGCCAGCGGCACAGTCCTGCATGCCGTTCCCGCCAGCGCGCGGCTCAGCCCAGCCATCCGCACTACTTACTGGTTCCGCGTAAATTACGGTGGGCGCACGGGCTGGCTGCACGGCGATTATCTGGACAAAGAAGGCGCCTGCGAATAAGCGCGGGCTGCGCAAGCAAACGAACTGGCTTTCATGGGCGGGCAGTTCGCTCGCTTTTTCGTCCCCTATATCGTCCATGCGTTGCCTATGAATCTGTACCGTAGAAGCGAGCAATGCCATGCGATTTGATAACCAGACAGCTTTGGTCACGGGCGGCTCACGCGGGATCGGGCGCGAAATCGCCAGGGGATTTGCCGCGCGTGGAGCGCGAGTGGCTGTCCATTACAACAGCAATGCGACAGCCGCCGAACAAACGGTCGACCAACTGGAAGGCGACGGCCACTTCGCCCTGCGCGCCGATCTGGCCGACAGCGGACAGGTGCAGCGCATGATTGATGAAGCTGCCGAGCGCATGGGGCGGCTGGATATCCTGGTCAACAACGCCGGCATCTATGAAGAGCGCCTGCTGACCGAATGCAGCTATGACGAATGGGGGGCTCACTTCTCGCGCGTTTTGGGCGTCAACCTGTTTGGAGCGGCAAACGCCATGTACTGCGCGGCGCAACACATGATCCAACAGGGTGGCGGGCGCATCGTCAATATCTCATCGCGCGGCGCATTCCGCGGCGAGCCCACCGCGCCTGCTTATGGCGCAAGCAAAGCCGCTCTCAACAGCCTGGGGCAATCGCTGGCCAAGCTGCTGGGACCGCACAATATCTTCATCGGCACTGTCGCGCCCGGCTTCACAGAAACCGACATGGCGGCCGAGCGATTGGCTGCACCGGACGGCGACGATATCCGCGCGCAGTCGCCGCTGGGTCGCGTCGCGAAACCGCAAGAAGTGGCTTATGCCGCGCTATTCCTGGCATCGGCTGGCGCAGAGTTCACCACAGGCGCGATTATCGATGTCAATGGCGCATCTTACCTGCGCAGTTGATCGGCGCGACACGGGCGACAAGCCAGGAACGGGCGCGTCCATTTCATTGGCGATGGCGCTGCTTTGCCTCCCCCGCGACCTGTCGAGAAAACCGAGAGGTGCCACATTTACACATCCGGGTGCCCCTTTTGCCCCAATCACTTGACAAAATGCCGATATCGTATTTTAATGGCTGTCAGGACATATTCTTCGGAGTCTGCAGCCATGCGCATCATAACAGCCACCTCGCAAATGTTGACGAAAGCAGGCGCGGCGCGTACGCCCCTGCCAATGACCATTACCCCCCCCCCCCCCCCCCCCCCCCGTAATATCCAGTAACAATACTGCCACACTTGATTTACCCTCGCTTCTTCGCCTCAAATTCATCTTCATCGCGCTGGTCTTCCTGCTGCTTTCGGCGGCACCGGTCCAGGCCGCTACCTTCACTGCGAATAGTCACGCCAGCCTGGTCAGCGCCATCAATTCCGCCAACGGCAACAGCGAAGCCGACACGATAAACATCGCCGCCAATATCACGCTCACTGCCGACCTGCCCACAATCACCAGCAATATAACGATCAACGGCAACAGCAACACCATCAACGGCGCGGACAGCCATCGCGCCATTACCATAGACGCCGCCGGGATTTCTGTGACCATCAACAATCTCACGCTGAACGAAAACCAGGTGCCAGCGGCCAACCCAGGCGGCGCCATCCGTTACAGGCAGGGCTCCGCGTTAGCGCTGAACGGCGTCACTGTCCGCGACAGCGCCGCCTGGTACTCGAGCAACACGAATGACGGCGGCGGCTTGTATTGCAACGCTGCCGGTTTCACCATCAGCGACAGCGCGTTTTTCAACAACGCGGGGAACGAAGGCGGCGCCATCTTTATGACCGGCAACTGCCGGGCGACGATCAACCGCAGCGCCTTCTTCAACAACTCAGCCAGATTGAATGGCGGCGCCTTCCATATTGGGCGAGGCGCGCAAGTCACCATCAACAACACCAGCATTTACGGCAACAAAGCCGGCGACGCAACCGGCATCGCCGATGGACGCGGCGCGGCGATTTACGCGCCGGGCACTGGCAGCGGCGCTACACAAAGACCGATCCGCCTGAATCATGTCACGATCACCGGCAATCGCAATGCCGAGGCCAGCCCGTCTGGTACGGAAGGCGCGCTGCACTTCGTGCTGGCGGGTGTACAGCTGCACATCCAGAACAGCATCATCTATGGCAATTCGACCGGTCGGCAGTGTTCGCGCCTCGGAACAAATGTGCCGCAGCTAAGCACCAATGTCGGGAATATCATCGGAGACGGCAACTGCGGAACGCCCACCGGCGTATCCGGCAGCGGCGGCAATCCGCAATTGCCAGCCAGCGCGACCAGCGGCTATTACGCCTTGTCCAGCAGCAGTTCCGCCGTCGACGCTGCTGCCTGCATCAGCGGTCTCAACCAGGACCAGCGCGGACGCAGGCGACCCAGTGGCGTTCGCTGCGATATTGGGGCTTATGAATACCAGTATCCGCCGCCGCCGCCGCCGCCAGCGCCACCAGGCTCTGATGTCGGAGATGTCGGGGGTCCCGGAGGGAGCAGTGGAAGCGCCAGTAGAAGCGGCAGCCAAGGCGTGGCCCAACCGACGGCCGTTCCGGTCATTCGCTATTCGCCCGAGCAAAGCTGCCAGACCCTGCAGCCCGACATCGTGGTGAGCAAAGCGAGCATTGGCACAAGCTGCCAGCGCGTGGAAGGCAGCGAGATTGGCCACCCCGATGTCATCGCCGCCATGCCGAGTCTGGTCGTGGATTTGTGGGGCTGGGTAACGCCTGGCACGCAGGTCTGCTTCCGCGCGGACAGCGGCGCAATCAAGTTCATCGACACGACTGCGATTCCGCGCGCAGTGGCGGATTTGCCCGTCTTCAGCGAGGCCGGCGGTTTGCTGTGCGCGACTATCGATGGTGCCGGGCAGGTGGCGCTGGTGGCTGGTCCGTCCGCGCCTGCGTCCGCCCCGCAGCAGCAAGCGGCTTCTGCGCAAGGCAGGAGTCTGAGCGGCTGCATGGTGACGCTGCAGTATTCGCTGAACTTCCGAGACGCGCCCGCTGGCGAGAAGATCGGCGCATTGCGGAGTCAGATTAAATTGACGGCGCTGGAACGGACTGACGGCTGGTTCAAGGTGGATTATCACGGCGAGCAGGGCTGGATATCCGCCGCGTATGTCGAGCCGGAGGGCGACTGCGGCTGATTTGGGGCGACCCGGCGGATCGCCCGTACGACGGCATCTAGCGGGTCGCCCATAATATCGCCCCTGCGACATACCTTCGTTTTGATGCGGTCGTCGTGTCTGCGCGAATTCGGCATTGACATCCACGCCAGGCAGTGTAGACTGCGCGCTGGCTTTGGAATTCAGAGCCATGCGAACCGCAGACAGCAGGTGGGCGGCCGCCCTTAATTGCCTGCCGAGGGACGCGCAAGAGCCATCATTCCGCATTGGTTGCTTTGATGCTGTTGCGATCTCCGAAGCGGGGTCGCAGAGTGGACTATTGCGTCGGGCTGTCGCCGCTTTGGGGCGCGCCGATTGCAGAAAGGAGCGGCACTTGCCCATTTCAAGAACCCGCAAAGAAGAATTGGTTGCCGAATACAAGGACATCCTGCGTCAGAGCGATGGCTTCATTATTGTGCAGACGCAGGGGCTTGGCGTCAGCCAGGTGCAGGGCTTGCGCAATACCGTGCGCGAGCATAACGGGCGCTATCTGGTCGCCAAGAATACGTTGATGCGCAAGGCGCTGGAAGAAGCCGAGTGGGTCGTCCCGGCTGAATTGCTGGTCGGGCCGGTGGCGATCGTTTTCGGCGGCGACAATATGCCCGGCGTATCCAAAGCCCTGCTCAAACACATGCAAGAGCAGGAGTTTGAAGAGCGCATGCAAGTGACCGGCGGCGTGATGGCTGGCGACATCCTCGATGCCCGGCAGGTCGATGCCATCAGCAAGCTGCCGACTCTGGACGAGCTGCGCGCGCAACTGGCTGGCCTGGTCGTTTCGCCGGCGCAGGGCGTGGTCAATGCGCTGCATCAAGCCACGGGCGGAGTCGTCAATGTGCTGCAAGCCTACCTCGACAAACACGAAGACGAAGCAGAAGCCGCCTGATAGAGCGCGAGTCAACCGACAGACAAAACCCAAACGAATCCGCAAGAAAGGAATGAACGATGGCCGACCTGGACAAATTGGTAGAAGAACTCAGCGCGCTGACGATCCTGGAAGCCGCTGACCTGAAGAAGAAGCTGGAAGATGCCTGGGGCGTCGAGGCAGCTGCTGGCGGCGGCATGATGATGATGGCGCCGGGCGCTGGTGCCGCGGCCGATGCCGAGCCAGAAGAAGAACAGACCGAATTCGACCTCATCCTCAAGGAGATCGGTCCCAAGAAGATCAATGTCATCAAAGCCATCCGCGCCATCACGCCGCTGGGCTTGAAAGAAGCCAAAGAACTGGTGGAAAGCGCTCCGGCGACCGTGCTGGAAGAAGTCAGCAAGGATATGGCGGAAGACGGCAAGGTCAAGCTGGAAGAAGCCGGCGCAGTCGTCGAACTGAAGTAATCGCTATCCCTGCGGGCGGCTGAAAACGGTCGCCCTTGCAGCGTCCTTGCGCGCCTGTTTGCTGCTATATGCTATACTGGTAGTAAGTTTGGCTAGCGAGGGGCTATCGTGGCCAGCGTTTCCTACAGCAAATTGCTCGATCCCGTCAGCGACAGCATCGCTTTGATGGAGTCGCTGCTGGTTGGGGCGTTCGGACCGACCACTGGCGACCAGCGCGAGTGTTACAAGCGCATCCACGCTTATTGCTGGGGTTTGCACACCCTGGTCATGGATGTCATCACGGCGTTAGGCATCGAAAACGCCGCCACGCGTCCGGCTGTGCTGGAGCGCTTCAATGCCCTGAATCATCCCATCAAGACGACGCTTGACAACCTGGCGGCTGGCTTTGATGGACAGTTGAGCGACGAGCAGAGCGCGGTCATTGGCTTCATGCGCGATTTGGCGCTTGCCATTGAACACATGATGAGCAACCTGTGGCAATACTCGCTGCTCGAGAATGACATGATCGCTTTCGAAGACCGGGAATTTGACGGAGAAGCGTTGATCAACCGCCTGCGCATACAGCTTAGGACAAAAACTCGTCTCGAACCGCCGGGCCGGCAGTTTCGTATATTGGGCGATGAAGCACGGCTGGGCTATGCCTTTGGCGAGATCGCGCGCAATGTCCGTCAGCACGCCGGGGTCGACACAGTCCAAGTCGCCGGGAATTTCTTTGGCTATCGCGCCGACCTGATGATTTATGATCGCGGCTGCGGTTATTCCGGTGAAGGCGGCGACGCGCTCGAGCCATTCTGGCAGGCAAAGTCAGAAAGCGCCGGGCTGGGGCTGGGCTTGTATATCGCCAGGCGCTTTATCCATGGCTGTGGCGGCAGCATAAGCATCAGCAGCTGGCTGGAAAAGGGCACGCTCGTCAAGGTGTCGCTGCCGACCCTGCCCTGACATGCTCCGCGCAATCAACTGAGAATAACAACATGAGCCGGAACAAGGTCTTCGTCACGCGTGAATTGCCCGCTGCTGCGCTGGACAGGCTGGCGCGGCATTGTGAACTGGATGTCTGGGACGATTTCCTGCCGCCCGCGTATGACATTTTGCTGAAAAAGGCGCATTCCCTAAGTGGCTTGCTGTGCCTGCTGACCGACCGCGTCGATGCCCGGCTGCTGGCTGCGGCGCCGCAGCTCAAAGTTGTCAGCAACATGGCGGTTGGCTATGACAATATCGATGTGTCCGCGGCCAGCGCGCGCGGCATCCCTGTCGGCAACACGCCGGGCGTTTTGACCGAGACCACTGCCGATTTCGCTTTTGCCCTGCTGATGGCGGCGGCAAGGCGCATCCCCGAAGCGCAGCAATACATCCGCGCTGGCAAGTGGCAGACCTGGCATCCTACCGTGCTTTCGGGGCGCGATATCTATGCGGCAAGCCTGGGCATCATCGGTTTTGGGCGCATCGGACAGGCGGTGGCGCGGCGTGCAGCCGGTTTCGGCATGCGCATCCTGGCGCACAGCCGCAGACACAGCGAGCAGATCCTGGCGGCGGGCGCAGAGCCATGCGGCCTGGACGAGCTGCTGCTGCAAAGCGACTTTGTCAGCCTGCACCTGCCGCTGACAGATGAGACCCGGCAGTTCATCGGCGCGCGCGAGCTTTCGCTGATGAAGTCCACAGCCATCCTGATCAACACGGCGCGCGGCGCAGTTGTCGACCAGGCAGCGCTTTACGAGGCATTGCGCGACAAAGCGATCCTGGCGGCGGCGCTGGATGTGACCGAGCCAGAGCCCATCCCGCTGGAAAATCCGCTGCTGAGCCTGGACAATTGCCTGGTCGTGCCGCATATCGCCAGCGCCAGTGTGGCAACTCGCGCGAAGATGGCGCAGATGGCGGTGGACAATTGTCTGGCTGGATTGCGCGGCGAACCTTTGCCCACTTGTGTAAATCCAGGTGTCTATGCCAGTCGCTGAGCGCGCGGACGATTTGGCGCGATTGCCCGCAAATCCAGTTGCAATTTATACGCTCATCTAATACAATTCGCGTATAAATTGTCACAAGTCAGTTTGCGCGTCCTGTCCAGTGGGCAGGGCGTTTCGTATACCATTCGCAGTTCTTTTGACGCCCCGCCCGCATCCCATTGCGACGAGCGCACAAGCGGCATCGGGGCTTCTGCATTATGAAAGGAATCAATCATGGCTGAACGACGCATCCAACTGACGCGGCGAGGGTACGAAAAGCTGCAGCGAGAGTTGAATATCCTCACCAGCGAAGAAAACTCAAAGGTCGCGGAGATGCTGGCGGAAGCCCGCGAAGACGACCAGGGCGAAGAAGCGGTATTCTTCGATGCCATGGTGTCCAAAGAGCGCCTGGACGAGCGCGTATCCCACTTGCAGAATGTATTGGCGCGCGCCGAAATCATTGATGCAGACGCCGACATCCACATCGTTACGCCTGGCAACCGCGTCATCGTCTATGACAGTGGCGAAAAAGAAGAATTCGCGCTCGACCTGCTGGATACCGAAGAGATCACGCATGGGCGGCGCGGCGTCTCGCTGGATTCGCCAGTTGGCAAGGCGCTGCTGGGCAAGCGAGTCGGCGACCGCGTCAAAGTCGAGGTTCCGGACGGCACGGTCACCTATCGCATTCGCGGAATCGAAATGATCCCCGATGGCGACAATTAGCTGTTGACCGCGTCCATTTTCGGCAATTCATCCAGATAGTCGAGCATGCTGCCGAGCAGATAGGGCGTCAGCGCCAGCGTGGCAGCGGCAACGACCGGTTCGCTGCGCGCCAGGCTTTCGGCATCTTCGAGAAGTTGAATCAGCGCGTCGGTGACCAGCGACATCCAGCCGATCGTCTCGAGCATGACATCGCTGAGCAATTCGGGATCGCGCTGGGCATTCAGCACCAGCCACGATGCAGCTTCCATCATGGGCATCATCGCCATCATCGCCGCCGACAGGCTTAGCATCATGATGCGCTGGGTTTCGGGGGACAAGTCGGCCAGCTGTGCCTGCGCCCGCACCCGCTCTGCCACGCGCGCCATGATGGTTGCAGCCAAACGCGCCGGCGCCCGTTCATGAGGCGCTCGCTGCAGCAAGCTGTCGACGCGCTGCAGACGGCTGTATTCGCGCGCCGCGCCATTGTCTCTCGCCAGCGCATCCTTCAGCCGTCGCGCCATCTCTTCAGAAAGCTGCCCGTCGATGGCGGCTTGCATCATTTCCTGGTCTTGCAGGCTTCGCTCGTCCGACATCTCAAGTTCCTCTCGGCGTGGGTGCCGCCAGCCTGTTGGCATCGCCGGGCGCAAGCAATTCTGCGAGTTTGCGGCGGGCGCGGTGCAGCAGGCTCTTGACGGCGCTGACGGTCATGCCCGTTTCACTGGCGATTTCTGAATACGAATAGCCGTACCAATAGCGATAGATCACAGCCAGTCGATAATGCGGTTCGAGCATTTGCAGCAGCTTTTGGATATAGGCGCTGCGTTCGCCCTGCATCAACGTCTCTTCGGGCAACGGGTCTTTGCTGCGCAGCGCCAGAGCCGCGGCGGTCGGTTCGTCATCCAGCGAAACGAAGTGCATGCGGCGTTTGCGCAGGCGGTCGATGCAATGATTGGATGCGATGGAAAGCAGCCATGTCTTGAAGCTGCGCGTCGGATCATAGCGGTGCAGGTTATTGTAGACGCGCAGAAATGCCTCTTGCGCCGCATCTTCTGCTTCGCCGCTTTCGCCCAGCATACGATAGCACAAGTTATAGAGCGGGTCTTGAAAAAGATAAACCAGCTCGGCAAAAGCTTCCTGGTCGCCCTGTTTCGCGCTTTCCACCCATTCGAGGATGGTGGGGTCGTTTTCCGCCACCAAATGCCTTTCATCGCACTGATTTGGCAGGCTGCCAACTTCAATTATGCCGCGTCTGCTGCAAGCGCAACGCAAGAAGAGTGTAAATTCTGCGCCTCAGGCATTGATCAACAGCACCGCCGAGGCGATGTTGGTCGCCAATGGCACATTGTGCACATTGCAAATGCGCAGCAAACCCTGGATATCCGGGTCGTGGGGATGCTTGCCCAGCGGGTCGAGGAAAAAGAACACGGCATTCACGCGCCCTTCCGCCACCAGCGCCGCGATCTGCGCATCGCCACCGTAGGGGCCAGACAGCAGGCATTTGACCGGCAGCCCGGCTTTGTCCTGGATGAGCTTGCCGGTGGTATGGGTCGCTACCAGATTGAACTCGCCCAGCCGGGCTTTGTGATCCATCACAAAGGCGACCATATCGGCTTTTTTGCCATCGTGCGCGATCAACGCCAAAGTGCGTTTGGCGGGCTGGCCTGGCATGAACTTTCCTTTCTGTGGGCGGGAAAATGCGTGGCGCGCAGATTTTCAAGACAAGCCGCGCGGACGCCGCGCCAACTGCGCCGGGATCGACAGCGGCAGGTGATAGTGTGTGCTGCCAAAGCGGCGCGCAAAACGCCGATTTAGCCAGTAGGCTTCTTCATAATATTGTTCCAGCTGCGCCATCAATGCCGACCAGGGGCGTTCTTCCGCCAGCATCCGCGCTCGGCGAGCCATCTGCGACCGCAGCCAGGCTTGGTCGCGCAGGCTGCAAACAGCTTCGGCAAAGGCGGCGGCTGTCGGCGCAACCACCATGCCCGAAGCGCCATCGTCGATTACATCAGGCGCGCCGCCGGCATCGACTACGATCGAGGGCAGACCCGATGCCATCGCTTCCTGGATAACTTGTCCGAATGTCTCATATTCGCCGGGAAAAACAAACGCATCGGCGCTGGCATAAGCTCGCGCCAGTTCGTCGCCGATAAGGTAGCCAGTGAAATGAACATCGGTGTGGGCGTACAAGGCTTCCAGCTGCTCGCGTTGCGCGCCGTCGCCGATGATGGTCAGCGCCACGCCGGGCGTCTGCGCCAGCTCCAGCAGCAGGTCGATGCGCTTTTCGGCAGCGAGCCGGCCGACAAAGATACACAGCAGCGAATCGGGGTCTCGACCATTCAACAGGCGCCGCCGCATGGATGCGCACGCCCAGCGCGGATTGAAACGCGCCGTATCAACGCCCCGCCCCCAGTGTCGGACACGCCGGAAACCGGCTCGACGCAGCTGGCGAATGGTGGTGCGCGTGGGGGCGAGGGTCAGGTGGCAACCGTTGTGAATATAGCGCAGCCAGCGATTCACCGGCCCCGACAAACGCGGGAAGCCATATTGTCCCGTATACCCGGGCAGATCGGTCTGATAATTGGCGATGACGGGCAGATTGAGATGACGACCAGCCGCCATGCCACTCACTGCCATCGCCGCCGGGCTGAACAGATGGATCAAATCCGGCTGGAATGCCTCGATGCGGCGGGCCACCGTGGGGTTGGGCAGCGCCATGCGCGTTTCGGGCGCCTGGGGCAAGCCGATGGATGGCAGCGGGATGACCTGCGAATCGCCTACATGATCGACAGCGATATCCGGCGCGAAGACCAGCACCTCGCGGCCCGTGTCTTGCAGATAGCGCACGGAAAGATAGACAGTCTTGACGACGCCGTCTACCTTGGGCAAAAACGATTCGGTGACGACAGCCACACGCCGCACGCGCGAAAAAGGCGCTGTTGCGCTGGCCATATCGGCGAAGTCGGGGTTGCCGAAGTACTCGCCAAGAGCGGCGCTTTGCTTTGCCTGTAGCTGTGTCAATAGCCGCTGCGCTTGCATGCTGACCCTACGCTGCGAAGCACTTGCTTGCAGTGTAACACGATCGACCGATATGTGTCAGCCGACTGCGCTGCAAATACAAACACCACAGCCGCCGGCCAGATGCGCCTCGTCCCATCCAGTTACTGATGGCTAAAGCGCGAGCGACTGTCGCCCTCAGCCTCCACCGTATAACGCGCGGTAGATGTTGTGGTTGCGGTAGATGTACTGAATATACTTGCGCGTGGAGTCGATTGTGATTGTCGTCATGAACAAGTCGGGGTCTTCGCCAGACAGCGCTCGCCAGTCGTAGGCGCGGCCCGGTCCTGCATTATAGGCAGCCAGCGCCGCCAGCGGATTTTGATCAAACAATTCCAGCTGCTCATCCAGATAATAAGCGCCGAATTCCACTGCGGCATAAGGACGAAAGAGCACGCTGTGTTCATAGTCTGGCCAGTTCAACTTGTCGGCGATGTATTGCGCAGTGCCGGGTATCACCTGCGTCATGCCTTTTTCGCCGGCGCCGGCCGTGGCGGTTGCATTGAACAGGCTCTCCTGGCGGATCAGCGACAGCAGCAGCAGCGGGTCGAAGTCGCGTTTCTGCGCTGTGGGTGCGATCAAATCGATGTAATAGGCGGGGAAGCGCAATCGCGCGACTAATGGCGCAGCGCCCAAAGTGCCCTGCCCCGATGCGTTGATGACATCAGCAGCGGCGATAATGCTCTCGCGGTAGGCACCCATATCGCGAAGGGCGATGGCCAGACGATAGCTGTCCAGCGCATTGCCGGCAGCGCGCGCGGAATCCAGCAGCTCGTCGAATTCGCCCAGCGCTTCGTCAATTGCGCCGACCGAAAATAATTCTCGTCCGCGCAGCCAGCGAGGGTCGCTCGCCAGCTCCGGGGTCAAACGCCACAAGTCGCCCGACTCCTGGATGGCGAATGCGCTGCGCAGCCATTGCTCTGCCTCAGCCAACTCGGCAGCCGGGTCAAAGTCGAAATTGAGCGTTGCCGGTGGCCGGAAAGGCTGCCTGTCGCTGCGAATGTCGCCGGCGCGCGCCGCAAAGTAACTATCGGGCGCGGCTGTTATCGCCTGTGCAAGCGCTCGGTCGGCTGTAGCGGAATCCCCTTGCCGCAGCGCGATCCTGCCCAGCCACAATTGCGCCGCCGCATGATCCTCGCCGCTGGTCAAAACGGCGATGCGCGTATACAGCGCCGCCGCGACAGACCAGTCCGACTCGCGCACAGCCGCCGATGCCGCCATGAACAAGCCGCTGGTCGTCAATTCGTGCTGCGGATAGGCATCCGCCAACTGAATAAAAATCTGCCTGGAAAGCGCTGTTTCACCGCCTGTCCCATAGAGATAGCCAGCCCGCCAAAGCGCCTCGCCAGCTGCGGAAGTCAACTGTGGAAAATCGTCGGCGATGGCCAGATACAATTCGATGGCAGCGGCGTGATCGTCCGCCAGGAATCGCGTCCGCCCTCGCTCCAGCAAAGCCGCGCCAAAGAGCGGGTCGCCCGGATACAGATCGATGATGGTCTGGAAGGCAGATGTCGCCGCCGCGCTGTCGCCCTGGTTGCGCTGCGCCCGACCCAGCTGCAAGTACAACTCGGCCGGGAGCGCGCCGCCGGCTGCCAATGCGCGATTGAAGGCCTCGACAGCAGCTGACCAATCGCCAGCCGCAAAAGCCGCCTTGCCGCGCTCGAACGGGTCCAGACCATAGCCCAGCTGGTCCAGCAGAACCTGCGCCTGCCAAGCAGTGGCTGTGCCGGAATAATCGGCGACAACAGCTTGCAAACTCGCCACAGCCAGCGCGATGTCTTCGCCCTCCAACAATGCCTGCGCCGCGCTGAGAGCGATATGGGCGCGATACGGCTGGTTGCGCGCGACCGCCAGCACGGCATCATATTGCTCGACAGCCTGGACAGGATAGCCCAGACTGAGATAAATCTGCGCCACTTTTTCGCGCAGCGCCAGCAGAGGGACCACAGAGCGCAAGGCTTTGGCAGCCAGCGCATAATTCTCCAGCGCCGCATCGACTTCGCCCAAAGCGATCTGCGCATCGGCTACCCGTTCGTAGGCATAGCTGTCGATCAAACCGGGTCGCAGCGCCAGGTACTGCTGCAAGTCGCCAATAGCGAGCTGCCAAAGCGACAAACCCAGACGCGCATCACCGCGCAAGAAGAAGGCCTGGGCGATCTGTACGGCGTTTGGAAAGTCGGCGATGAAGAGACTGAAGGCATCGGCGGCTTGCTGAAAATAGCCAGCCCGCAGCGCAATCTGTCCGTAACGAAATATGGCGGCAGCGCGTTGATCGGGCAAGATGTCCGCGCCTTCATTTAGCAGGCGCAGGTAGGCATCGGCGGCTTCTTCCAGATACCCGTTGCGAGCCAAGGTCTCGGCTGATGCGAATAGATCGGCCGAATCGCTGGTCTGGGGCAGCGGCGTCGGCACGACCTGCGCGTCCAGCCGGGGCGTCGCGGTAACCACGATGATTGGGCTGGCGTTGACAGTTGGCGCGGGGGGCTCTGGCTTGCTGATATTGCAGCTGCAAGCCAGCAGGCACAGCAAACATCCCAACGCGCGCAACCCAGGCAATTGAGGCAGCATGGCTAGTTTTCTTGCGCCGCGAGCGCATCGGCGGGTGGCGCCAACTCGCCAGCCAGCCAAGGCAGTCCATAGCCGATGGCCAGATGTCCGGCTTCGGCCAGCGCTTTGCCCAGCGAGTCGGTATCCGTGTAGGTCCACCAATGGTCAGCGGACGGCAAAATCATGACGCCAAAGTCGGCTACGACCAGTTGGCTTAGGCTGCGAGAGGCGAGCACGCTGCCCGCCTGCGAGCGCGTCAGATGCACGCGGAATCGTGAGGGCGCGCCTGTCGACCAGGCTGAATCGCTATAGACCAATGTTTGAAAGTCGATCGCCCCGCGAGAGCCGTCATCAAAGGTCTTGACGAAACGAAACTTGCCACCCGCCCACTGCAGCGGAGCGTTCTCCAACCGATAGCCGGCTGCTGCGAATGCCTGCCCCACCACTGTGCGCAGGAGCGTGCGGAAATAGTCCTGGGCTGCTTGTCGTTCGGGCAGCATCAGGTTTCCGCGAGCAACGCTGCGGTTTCGGCGGCGGTGTGCACAGGCAGCCGGCATGCGAAGTCGCGGCAGACATACACCGTCATGCGTTCGTTCAACAATTTTCGTCCCTGCAGCAGCGGGATGGCAGTGGGCGCAGAGTCATCTGGTCGGTGCGCGGTGACGATGTTCGGGCGATAACCCTGCCGCAGCGTCCGCAAAATCTCTTGGGAATCCTGCGACTCCAATTCGCCGACCAGCGCGACCTCGGCGAATCCAGCCACGAGCGAGTCGGCGGCGATAAGCGATTGCGCGAAGGCTTGTGGCACCTGGGGGAACACATCCGACAGCTTGCGCAGCACCTCGCGCGCCGCATCGGCATAACGCGCCTCGCCTGTGTAGGCAGCCAAGCGCAACAGTTGGGTCGCCAGCATGCCATTGCCCGAAGGCGTCACATTGTCTTGCAGGTTGCGCGGACGCACGATCAGCGCTTCGTGGTCATCGCTGGTATCGTAGAAGCCGCCATCAGCCGCGCGGAAGTGCTGCAGCGCCGCATCAGCCAGACGCAGGCAGCCGGCGAAATAGCGCTCGTCAAAGGTCGCTTGATAAAGCTCCAGCAGGGCGTCGATCAGGTTGGCATAATCTTCTAGGTAGCCGTTCAGCTTGCTGCTTCCCGCCTTGTGCGTGCGCCACAGACGGTCGCCATCGCGCAGCATTTGCCGCAGGAGGAAGTCGCCCGCCCGCCGCGCCGCCGCCAAATAATCCGCCCGCCTCCAGACTCGCGCCGCTTCTGCCAGGCTGGCCAGCATCAGCCCATTCCAACTGGACAAAATTTTGTCGTCCAAGCCCGGCGGCACCCGTTCAGCGCGGGCAGCATATAAGCGCGCTTTGATCTGTCCCAAAGCCGACACCAGTTCCGCGAGCGACATGCCCAGTTCTTCGGCTGTTTCGCGCAGTGGACGCGGCAGGTGCAAGATATTCGACCCTTCGAAGTTGCCCTGGGCGCTCATGCCATAAGTCTCGATGCAGATTTCCAGGGCGCGCGGCAGAGATTCTCCCAGCGGCGCGAGCGCTTCTCGGGCTTCGTCAAGCGGCCAGACGAAGAACTTGCCTTCCACGCCTTCGCTGTCGGCATCGGTCGCGCTGTAGAAGCCGCCAGCCGGCGCAGTCATCTCGCGCAGAATGTAGTCCAGGATGTCTTCGGCGATATCACGAAAGAAATCGTCGCGGGTGATTTGCCAGGCGTGCAGATAGAGCCGGCTGAGCTGGGCATTGTCGTAGAGCATTTTCTCAAAGTGCGGCACCAGCCAATGCGCATCAACGCTGTAGCGCGCGAAGCCTCCGCCGATTTGGTCATATATGCCGCCGCTGGCCATCTTGCGCAGCGTGAAAGCAACCAGGCGCAGCGCTTCGTCATCGCCCGTCCGCGCATGCTGCCGCAGCAGAAACTCCAGGCTGATGGGGTTGGGGAATTTCGGCTGTGTGCCAAACCCACCATGTTCTCGGTCCATGCCTTGCATCAGTTTATCGGCTGCCGCATCGAGCATGTCCGGCGTGAGGCCGCTGTCATCAGGCCTGCCAATGGCGATCACATCGCGTCGCAACGCTTGGTGCAAGTTGTCGGCTTGCTGCTCCAACTGCTCGCGGCGATTTTGGTAGGCATCGTTTATGGCGCGCAGCAGCTGCGTGAAAGACGGCATGCCATGTCGCGGCGTTTTGGGATAATAGGTGCCGCCATAGAAGGGACGTCCATCGGGCAGCAAGAAAGCCGTGAGGGGCCAACCGCCCTGTCCGGACAGCGCCTGTACCGCGCCCATATAAATGTCGTCTACATCCGGTCGCTCTTCGCGGTCGACCTTTATATTGACGAAGAGCGCGTTCATCATGGCGGCAGTGGCGGCGTCTTCAAAGCTCTCGTGCGCCATCACATGACACCAGTGGCAAGCGCTGTAGCCGATGCTGAGCAGGACGGGTTTGTCGCTTTCGCGTGCCAGCTGAAATGCTGCATCGCCCCAGGGATGCCAATCGACTGGATTTTCGGCATGCTGCAGAAGGTAGGGGCTGCTCTCGTCTTCGAGTCGATTCATCATGCGCCTTTGTCAAGCGAATAGCTGCTCGCACAAACATAGCCGACAATGGCGAGTTTGCCTATCGTCATCGAAAACTAGCAACCGACCCGCCACAAGACGCGTAAATGGTGGTAACATAGTTGCGCTGGCTTGTTGTTCCTCACGGTGGCAGCCTGTTTCTTAGACAAGTCTTTCATGACAGCTTTGGCAGCTGGGTTATACTTGACTCTACGAAGGCATTGACGAAGGGTTTGTCGCTCCATGCAGTTTTGGGATAACAACAACGACGAGCAGTCAGAAGACAACAACCGCCGCCCGCCGCAGCCGCCGCCGAACTGGCGTAAATGGGTGTCGCCGGGCTTGCTGGTGCTGGTGCTGGTATTGATGTTGATTTCGTCGCCGGGTTTGCTGGGCGGCGTCTCGTCCACAACCGAGATCGCGTATTCCGATGTCTATGAGCAGGTGCAGCGGAACAATGTCGATACGCTGCAATTCCAGGACAATGTCTCGGTCAGCGGCAAGTTTCGCAGCGGCATCATCATCACCACCGCCACGGGCAGGTCGCAGAGCATCTCCAGCTTCACCGCCGAGCTGCCGCCCTATGCCGGCGCAGAGCTGCTGGAACTGGCGCACGAGCGGGGCGTGGAAGTCATCAGGGGTGGCTGGACAAAAACATCGCCCTGGCTGGGGTTGATTTTGAACTTCTTGCCGCTGGTGCTGATCATCGTCTTTTTTGTCTGGATGGGACGGCGCGCGCAAGGCCAGATGAATGGCATCTTCTCTTTTGGCCAATCACAAGCGCGCGAAAAAACGCCGGAGATGCCCACCATCAAATTTGACGATGTGGCCGGGCAAGACGCCGCCAAAATGGAATTGAATGAAGTAGTCGACTTCCTCAAACAGCCCGAGAAGTATGTCAAGGTCGGCGCGAAGGTGCCGCGAGGCGTGCTGCTGATTGGTCCGCCGGGCACTGGCAAGACCTTGATGGCGCGCGCTGTCGCTGGCGAAGCCAATGTCGCTTTCTTCAGCATCGCCGCATCGGAATTCGTGGAGATGTTCGTGGGCGTGGGCGCGTCGCGCGTTCGCGATTTGTTCAAAAAAGCCAAGGACAATGCGCCCGCCATCATCTTTGTCGATGAGATAGACGCAGTTGGTCGACGGCGCGGCACGGGCTTGGGCGGTGGACACGACGAGCGCGAGCAGACGCTCAACCAACTGCTTTCGGAGATGGACGGCTTCGACAACGACACCAATATCGTCATGATCGCCGCCACCAACCGCCCCGATGTGCTCGACCCGGCGCTGCTGCGGCCCGGGCGCTTCGACCGCCAGATCACTGTCGACCTGCCCGATGTCAAAGGCCGGCACGACATCCTCAAAATTCACACCAAGAACAAGCCGCTGGGCAGTAATGTCGAGCTGGAATCGCTGGCGCGCGCCACCATGGGTTTTTCGGGCGCGGATATCGCCAACCTGGCAAACGAAGCCGCCATGCACGCTGCCCGCTACGACCGCCGCTTGATCACTATGTCAGATTTCACTACGGCTTATGAGCGCATCCGCCTGGGCACGAAACGTCCGCCGCTTTCCAACGAAAAAGACCGCCGCATCACCGCTTTTCATGAAGCCGGGCATGCGCTGGTGTCGTTCCTGATCCCCGATGCCATGGCGCTGCTGAAAACGACCATCATCCCGCGCGGACGAGCGCTGGGCGTGGCCTTCTACATGCCCAAAGACGACTCGCTGCATCAATCGCGCAAGCAGCTGGAGGCTTTCATCCGCGTGGGCTTGGCCGGGCGCATCGCCGAAGAAATCGTCTTTGACGATGTAACCACCGGCGCTGCCAACGATATCCAGCAGGTGACGCAGATCGCCCGGCGCATGGTCAAGATGTTTGGCATGAGCGACTCGGTGGGCATGGTCAATTATGGCGAAGACACCGACCAGCCCTTCCTCGGCTATTCAATCGCGAGCGGCCGCGACTACAGCGATGACACCGCCGCTATGCTGGATGCCGAGATCAAGCGCATCATCGATGTCGCCTATGAAGAAACCCGCCAGTTGCTGCAAGCCCACCGCGAAAGCCTGGATGAGCTGGCGGCGGCGCTGCTGGAAAAAGAGACAGTCGAGCGCGAAGAGATCCGCCGTATTTTGGGCTTGGAAAACGACACGGATGAGGTTTTGCCCGAGGCAGTCGCCAAGCACCTGCGCGAATCGCCTGTCGCCGAACAGAATGGCACCGGCGCGGACTAATCACCAATCAAGATTCGTCATTGGGGCGAGTTGCTGGCTCGCCCATAAGAGGCGCTATTTTTTCAGGATAGCAGCCCTTACTCGTCCTCGGCTTCCGCAGCAGCGATGATCTCGTCCTGCACATAGCTTGGCACGCGGTCGTAGCGATTGAAGTCCATCGTATAGATGCCGCGTCCGCCCGTCATGGAGCGCAGGTCGTTCCCATAGCGCAGCATCTCCGCCAGCGGCACCTCGGCGGTGACGACGCTCTTGAAGCCGACCGTGTCCATGCCTTGCACGCGACCGCGCCGCGTGTTCAAGTCGCTCATGATATCGCCCATCATCGACTCGGGCACGGTGATGCGCACATCCATGATCGGCTCGAGCAAGACGGGCCTGGCTTTGCGGAATGCGGCTCGAAACGCTTCTCTGCCCGCGATTTGGAAGGCGATGTCTTTGGAGTCGACCGGGTGTTCCTTGCCATCAAAGACGATGACTTTTACGCGCTCGACCGGGAAGCCGGCGATGACGCCATCGGGCAGCACCGCGCGGATGCCTTTCTCGGTCGATGACACAAATTGCTGCGAAATCGCCCCGCCAAACACGCTCGACTCAAACTCAAAGCTGTCTTCGGCGGGCTCGACTTTCAGATCGACTCGGCCATATTGACCCGCGCCGCCCGTTTGCTTCTTGTGCGTATAGCTGGAGTCGGCATTGCTCGTGATCGTCTCGCGATAAGGGACTTTGGGCATTTCGGTATCGATGTTGACGCCCAGCGCTTCCGCCCGTTTGAGGGTGACTTCCAGGTGAATCTGTCCCATGCCTTCGAGCACGGTCTGGCGCGTATCGCCATCTTGACGCCAGCGCAGGGTAGGATCGGCATCGCAGAGATTGCTGAGCGTGGGGCCCATCTTGGCGCTGTCGGCTTGTCCGCGCGGATTCACTGCCAGCATATACAGCGGTGCCGGGAAGTCGGGCGGGGCGACGCGCAGGCTGGTGTCTTTGTCAACGAAAGTATCGCCGGTCTTGGTATCGGTCAGCTTCGCCACGACGCCGATATCGCCGGCGTGCAGGTTTTTCACCGGAAATTGCTCTTTGCCGCGCATGACATACAAGGCATTGAAACGTTCGTCTGCGCCGCTGCGGGCATTGATATTGCGGCCGTCGCTGGAAATCGTGCCCGAAAAGATGCGGAAGTAATTCAGCGTGCCCACAAAGCGGTCATTCAATGTCTTGAAGACATAGGCGACCAGGGGATCGTTGTCGCTCTGCGGCGCATCCAGCGTATCGGCTGCGTCATCACGCTCGATATTCACGCTGCGTTCGACAGGCGCGGTGGTATAGGCGACCAGCGCTTCCAGCAAGGGCAAAGTGCCGATATTTTCCGTGGCCGATGCTGCAAAGACCGGCACCGTCTTCAGCACAGACGAGCGCGACGCTTTGCGCATGCCGTCGCGGATTTCGTCGAAGCTCAATGTTTCTTCTTCAAAGTACTTTTCCAGCAGGTCGTCATCGGCTTCGGCAGCCGCTTCCATCAGCGCCATGTTGGCTTCTTCGAGCGCATCTGCATAATCGGGGGGCAAGTCGGCCCGCTCTGACCCAGCGCCGAAGTAGGCTTTTTGCGTGAGCGCGTTGCCGACGCCGTCAAATGGCGCATCTTGGCCGATGGGCAGCATGACCGGAATGAACTTGTAATCATCAAATTGCCCGCTCAGCTGCTCGAGCACGCCATCGAAGTCGGCATTTTCGCGGTCCATCTTGTTGATCACGACCATGATGGGCTGCTCGCACAGCCGCGCAAATTCCCAAGCCAGCTCTGTGCCCACCTCGACGCCAGCTACCGCATCGACGACCACGATGACCGAGTCGGCGACCAGGATGGCATTTTTGAGTTCGCCCTGAAAGTCGGTGAAACCGGGCGTATCCAGGATGTTGATCTTGTAATCCTGGAATTCAACGGGCACCAGCGAAGTGGACAGCGAAAGACCGCGCTCGCGTTCTTCATCGTCCCAATCCGAGACCATATTTTGTTCCGAGATATGTCCCTGGCGCGTGGTTGCGCCGGTGTTGAACAAGAGCGCCTCGACCAGCGAAGTCTTGCCACTGCTCTGATGCCCAACCAAGGCTACATTTCTGATTTTGTCCGATTGATATTCTTTCATGCTGGAGATGGCCTCCTAATTACGCCTGCGCTGTTGCATCGAGACTGCGAAAAAAGCGGCATAGTATGCGCAGCGATAAACACGGATTGTAAAGGCGGCGCTCGCAAATGTCAAAGCCGCATATCGTGGGGAGTGTCTAAATCGGTGGATGGTTCTCTTTCTAACCCCACCCCCAGCCCCTCCCCGTCGGGACGGAGAGGGTAGCCAATGCTTGCCTCCCCCTGACCTGTCGGGGGGACCGAGGGGGGTCCATATCCAGCAAGTTCGCCACTCCCCATATCGTGGCTGGCTCGGGTAATAAACAGCGCGAAACGCCCTATTCCGTCAGCTGCGCTTGGGGAAGCGCGAAACGATGCGCAATGGCTGCGGCACTGGCAAGCGCGTGCCGATGGTCGTCTTGCTGGCGTCAATGCCGCGCGCCCGAGCCGAACCCGCGTATACTTCCAGGCGCGTACCGACCTTGCGGCTGCCGCGGTCCATCAAGGCAAGCCCGACCTGGTTTCCTTGCGCATCGCCAGCGCAGCTTGTCACCGTGCCGACGACACGTCCGCGAGCGTTCACGACCGGGTCACCCGGTTGGGCGGGGCGCCCGCCGCGGGCATCCAGCACAAAGCGGCTGATCTGGTGTTTGCGCGTGCTTTCGCGCTCGATGAAAGCGCGTTTGCCAACGAAGAAAGGCTTGTAGAGCTTGACAAAGCTGCCGAAGCCAGCATCAGCCGGATTGAGCTCCAGTTCGCCAGCCAGCTCCTGTCCATACAGAGGCAAACCAGCTTCAATGCGCAGGCTGTCCCGCGCCGCCAAGCCACAGGGCGCAGCGCCCAAATCCACCATCTGCGCGAAGACATCCGCCGATTCGTCTGGAGGAACAAACAATTCATAAGCCACGCGCTCGCCAGTGTAGCCAGTGCGAGAAATGACCCAGCCTCGCCGGGTTGTCATCACGCCCGACCAGGGCAGGTTCACTGTCGTTTGTTCGCCCGGGTGCGTCTGCTCCAACAGACCGCGCAGAATTTCGCGGCTGCGCGGACCTTGCAAGGCGAGATCGACGCGGCGGTCGGCCCCAGACGAGGCAGCGCGCAGATCACGCAGCTGCACGCGGTCGCGGCCCTCGATGAAGCGGCCAGGGTGATCGCGGTCGAGCATGGCAGCGCGTTCATGCACAGCCGTCAGCCACGCCCAGATCTTGTCGTTGTTGCTGGCATTGACGACCGCCAGGAAGCGCTCTTCCGCCAGCCGATAAACCAGCAGGTCGTCCAGCACGCCGCCATCGACATCCAGCAGGAAGGAATAATGCGACCTGCCGACGCGCAGGCTGAGCACATCGTTGGTGGTGAGGGTATGCAAGAAGCGCGCCGCGCCCCGCCCGCTGACTTCCAGCACGCCCATGTGCGCCACATCAAAAACGCCAGCCGATTCGCGCACGGCAGCATGCTCAGCGCTGACGGACTGATACCACAAGGGCATTTCGTAGCCGGCGAAGGGCGCAAGTTTCGCGCCGAGCTCGCGGTGCAAGTCATGCAGCGGCGTCTGCAAGAGCATGTCGACGCTGGCGAGCTCGGGCTCAAAAGCTGGCAGAGGCGCAGGCGGCCAGACCGATCGTTCGGCGGGCAAGCGGTTGCTGCCGATGAAAGCGACTTTGCTGGCCACGCCCGGCGCTTCGGCTGATTCGCTGATACCTGCAAGCGAGTCGGAGGCGAGACGGGATATTGACATGGGACCGGGCAACGTTGCGCTGACATCGTCGGCATCAAAGCGCACATAACCATCGCTCAGGGCTTGCAGCCAGGCCATTGCCCGCGCCGAATTTGCGCGCAGCTGCAGGTGGAATTCTTCCTTTGAAATGCGTTTCAGCACTCCCGCCGCCATCAGCGCGCCATCAGGCTGAAGCAAGCTGGTGGCTTGTGCATCGCCATCTTGTAACACATCGACATCGCTGGTAAATGCGCCATGCAGGAAGTCGGCGGCGCGCTCCCCAAGGATCTGCAGGATGCCCCCATCAGGCTGAGCGCCCCCCTCGGTCCCCCTATCAGGCTGGAGGGAAGCTGTGTTATTAAGTTCGTGCGCGGTGTCAATGCCCAGGCTTTTTGATAGATCGCGGCAGCGCTGCGTGGCCTCGAGGAGCGCATCAAAGTCGACCTTGGCGCGCGTCAGCGGACGGATGCGCCCCATCAGGCTGTACGGCTCGCAAGCTTCCAGCAGGTCGGCGATGATATCACCCAGTTGGTCGATGCCGGTTTCGTCAATGCCACGCTGGGTGATCCAGGGCGTGCCCAGGCGGATGCCGCTCGGTCGAAAAGCAGAGGTGTCGCCGGGGATAGTCTGGCGGTTGACAACGATGCCAGCCAGATCGAGGATGCGCGCCGCCATATCGCCGCTGAGCGCAGTCCCGTCCGCGCCCACTCGCGACTTGCAATCCAGCAGCAGCAGGTGCGTGTCCGTGCCGCCATGGGGAGTGCGCCAGCCGCGCATTTGTAACTTTTTCGCCAGCCGCGCCGCATTGAGCACGGTTTGACGCTGCAGCTGTTTGAACTGGTCGCTGGTCGCCAGGCGCAGCGCCACAGCCAGAGCGGCGATGCTATTGATGTGCGGGCCGCCTTGTTCGCCGGGGAAGACAGCGCGGTCCAGCTTTCGCGCCAGGTCTTTGCGATGCGTGATGAGAACCGCGCCGCGCGGTCCATTCAGGGTTTTGTGCGTGGTGAAGCTGACAACATCGGCGATGCCAACGGGGTTGGGATAAACGCCGGCGGCGATCAATCCGGCGACATGGGCGACATCCGCCAGCAGGTACGCGCCCACCGAATCGGCAATCTCGCGATAAGCCTCCCAATCCGCGGCGAAGGGGTACGAAGAAAAGCCACCGATGATGAGGCGCGGTTTGTGCTGCAGCGCCAGTTCGCGCATTTTGTTGTAGTCGATGCGCTCGCTGGCCGGGTCGATGCCATAAGACACGATATTGTAATATTTGCCGCTGCGGTTGGCGGGGCTGCCATGCGTCAGGTGCCCGCCCATGATCAGATCCATGCCCAGGGCCGTGTCGCCAACATCGAGCAGGGCGGTGTATGCGGCGCTGTTGGCGGGCGCGCCAGAAAGCGGCTGTACATTGACAAAAAGCTGGTCGGCGCTGCGACCATTGGCGGCGAACAATTCGGCGGCGCGGCGGCGTGCCAGCGACTCGACCATATTGGCGTATTCTGTGCCTTTGTAATAGCGCAGGTCGGCTTTGCGGCGGTATTCGGGCAGGCGCTGCTGAACATCCAGAATGTCCGCCTGCGACATGGTGCGTGTGCTTTCCAGCGGATAGCCCTCGGCGTAGATGTTGTGAAAAGCCGAGCTCAAGGCATGGCGCACGGCGTAGGGCACGGTACTTTCGGACGGTATCAGGATGAGCTTGTCCTGCTGGCGCTGTGTCTCGCGGTGGATGAGCTGCGCGACATCGGGGTCGAGCTCGTCAATATCGCCGCGGAAGAGGTAGTCGCTGTTCATGGAGTTTGTCCGTTTCTGCCAGTCCTGACAATACAAATTGAAACTGTCGTAGGGGTGATCTACCCGATCGCCCGTCGTCTCTACATATTGTAATTCGGGCGACTTGGTAAGTCGCCCCTACTGCTCACAAGCGGGGAGTCACGCGGGCCTCGCAGCCGGGCAGCAAAGATGCAGCTGGCGGGCGGCCTTCGCCTCGTCGAGTCGGCGCACGGGCGCGGTGGTCGGCGCGTCATGCAGCAGCTGCGGATCTTCCCGCGCTTCTTTGGCGATAGATCGCAAAGCCTCTGCCAGCTTGTCCATGTCGTCTTTCGTTTCGGTCTCTGTCGGCTCGATGAGCAGCGCTTCGGGCACGATCAGCGGAAAGTAGTTGGTGGGCGGGTGGAAGCCATAGTCGATCAGCCGCTTGCTGATATCCAGGGCATGCACGCCGGGCGCATCGTCAAAAGCGCCGCGCACCACGAACTCGTGCCCGCAATAGCGGCGCGCGCCAGCGGCTGTCTGGTCATAGGGCAGCGCATATTCGCCGCGCAATTTCTCGCGCAGATAATTGGCATTCAGCACGGCATAACGGGTGACATCCCGCAGGCCTTCGCCGCCATAAGCGCGGATGTAGGCATAGGCGCGCAGGTGCATGCCGAAGTTGCCGGCGAAAGCTTTGAGTCGTCCGATGCTTTTGGGCGGCATGTGCCAGTCGTATCGCCAGTCTGGCGCAGATTCGTCATCGGCAGTGGCATCGACAGGCAGGGCGTCCCTGCGCACAACCGGACCAGGCAGGTAGTCGCGCAGCCTGGCATTGACGCCGACCGCGCCGCTGCCCGGGCCGCCACCGCCATGCGGCGTGGAGAATGTCTTGTGCAAGTTGTAGTGCATGCAGTCGAATCCCAGCTGGCCGGGCTTGACCACCGCCATCAGCGCGTTCATGTTTGCGCCATCCATGTACATCAATCCGCCGACCGACTGCACGCGTTCGATCACCTGCGCGATATTGGGCTCGAATAGACCCAGGGTGCTGGGCATGGTCATCATCATACCCGCGATATGCCGGGCATTTTCGCCCGAGCAAGCTTCGCGCAGAGCATCCAGGTCGACCTCGCCGGCCGCATTGGCTGGCAGCTGCTGCACGCGCAGACCAGCCATGGTCACAGTCGCTGGATTCGTGCCATGCGCGCTATCAGGCACGAGGATGATGTCGCGTTCTGGTTCGCCGCGGTCAATATGATATTGGCGGATCATCAGAATGCCCGCGAATTCGCCCTGCGCGCCGGCGGCTGGCGTCAGGCTGACGGCTTCGAAGCCGCTGATTTCGCCCAGCCAGTTTTGCAGCTCGTGCATGAGCATCAAGGCGCCTTGGCAGCTTTCGGGGTCGGCCAAGGGATGCAGCTGCGACAAACCGGGCAGCCGCGCGGCATCTTCGTTGACTTTGGGGTTGTATTTCATCGTGCAGCTGCCCAGCGGATAAAGCCCGGTGTCGATTGAATAATTGAGCTGGCTGAGCCGCACGAAGTGGCGCACCACTTGCAGCTCGCCGACCTCGGGCAGGGGCAGATCGTCGCGCAGCAGCTCGTTGGGCAGCGGCGCTTTTGGCACATCGGGCGCGGGCAGGTTGACACCGCTGCGACCCGGCGCGGACAAGTCATAAATGACAGGCTCGGACATCAGCGCAGTCCTTCCAGAATGTCTACCAGTCGGTCGATTTCGGCGCGGGTGTTGCATTCGGTGACGCAAATCAGCATGTGGTTGGGCAGGTGATAATAGCGCTGCGCCAGGTCATAGCCGCCGACAACGCCAGCCTCCAACAGCGCCGCGTTGACCTCGGCGATGGGACGCGGACAGGCGACCACGAATTCGTTGAAGAAGGGCTTGGTCATATCGACGCTGTAACCATCCAGGCGGTCGATTTGCGCGGCGGCATAGTGCGCTTTGTGATAATTCAGCTCGCCCACCCGGCGCAGCCCGTTCTTGCCCATCAGCGACAGGTAGACGGCGGCCGCCAATGCCATCAGACCCTGATTGGTGCAGATATTGCTGGTGGCGCGCTCGCGTTTGATATCTTGCTCGCGAGGGCGCAGAGTCATGACATAGGCGCGTTTGCCGTCCGCATCGACTGTTTCGCCGATGATGCGGCCGGCGATCTTGCGCACGAGCCGCTGTTTGATGGCGAAGTAGCCCAGGTAGGGTCCGCCGAAGGTCAGCGGGATGCCCAGTGGCTGCCCCTCGCCGACCACGATATCCGCGCCGAACTCGCCGGGCGGCGTGAAAAGCGAAAGCGCCAGGGGATTGGCCACCACCACCAGCAAACCGCCGCTGGCATGCACGGTATCAGCCAGCCTGCGCATGTCTTCCAGCTGGCCGAAGAAGTTGGGATATTGCACAGCCACCATCGCGGTGTTGCTGTCCAGCATCTCCATCAGGTCGATCAGTTCGCCACGACCCCGATCGCCGATGATGCGGATATCCTTGCCCTGATGATAAGTCCGCACGACTTCGCGATACTGCGGGTGGATGGCGTGGCTGAGGATGACTTTCTTGCGGCGATTGCGCGAAACTTCCAAAGCGACTGTGACCGCCTCTGCCAGGCTGGTCGCACCGTCATAGTGGCTGGCGTTGGCGGCGTCCATGCCCGTCAGCGCGCACATCATGCTCTGATATTCATAGGTCGCCTGCAGCGTCCCCTGCGAGATTTCTGGCTGGTAAGGCGTATAGGCGGTGTAGAACTCGCCGCGCAGCAGCATATGATTGACGACAGAGGGGATGAAGTGGTGGTATGCGCCCGCGCCGCGAAACATGGCAAAGTCGCCGGCATGGTCGTTCGCCTCGCTGATAGCCAGCATCTCCGCCGCGATTTCCATCTCGCTCATGGCTGACGGCAGTTCGAGCGCGGGAAAACGTTGTTCAGCCGGCACATCGGCAAATAGCTCGTCCAATGACGCTGCGCCGATCTGCGCCAACATATCTTGAGTTTCGGCTGTTGTATGCGGTATGTAGCTCATGGCTTGGCTGCCTTTCCAAAAAAAGTGGCTTATCGGCTTTCGCACCAGGCAGCGTAGGCGGCGGCATCCATCAGCGCGTCCAGCTGAGCGGCATCGGCGACGCGCAATTTGATCATCCAGCCCGCGCCGTAGGGGTCGGCATTCAGCACTTCGGGCTCTTCTTCCAGCTGCGCGTTGACATCGATGATCACGCCGGCAACTGCGCTGTAGAGTTCCGCTGCCGCCTTGACCGATTCGACTTCGCCAAAAGAATCGCCCGCCGACAACTGGTCGCCGACATCGCGGTATTCCACATAGACGATATCGTTCAGCTGGTCTTGCGCATAATCGGTGATGCCGATGCTCACCACATTGCCGTTCAGCGCGAACCATTCATCGGATTTGGCATAACGAAGCTCGGCTGGCGTATTCCATTGTCCCATCGTCCAATCCTCCTCAATATAAACAGAAAAGGCGCACCCCAAATCAGAATGCGCCCTGTCAGTCGGACTTCAACTTCCAGAGTGAGCCGCCGCAAGAGTCCTTTTGCCTGAGAGTTTCACGTCAGTTGCGCGCCCGACGCTTGCCCCTTCGGCGTTTCGTTCGCGGACGAAATCTCTCGTCCTGCGGCAAGATTACTATACTGCGCTTTTCAGGAATCGGCAAGTCGCCCTTTTTGACCCCCCTCGGTCCCCCCGACAGGTCAGGGGGAGGTAAAGCGCGGACGACCCGGCGGATCGCCCGTACAACTGTGAAATCCCTGTGGCTTTCCTTCCCTCCATCCCGTCGGGGCGACCGAGTGGGCCTCTCTCAGCCGCAATCCCCCTCGGGCTCGACATACGCGGCGGATATCCAGCCCCGCTCGCCGTGATAATCCACCTTGAACCAGCCGTCAGTCCGCTCCAGCGCGGTCAGCTTGATCTGGCTGCGCAATGCGCCGATCTTCTCGCCATCGGGCGCGTCGCGGAAATTGAGCGAATACTGCAGCGTCACCATGCAGCCGCTCAGCATCGTGCCCTGCGTAGAAGCCGCCTGCTGCTGCGGGGCGGACGCAGGCGCGGACGGACCAGCCACCAGCGCAACCTGACCCGCGCCATCGATAGTCGCGCAGAGCAAACCGCCTTCTTCGCTGAAAACGGGCAAATCCGCCACTGCGCGCGGAATCGCAGTCGTGTCGATGAACTTGATCGAACCGCTGCTCGCGCGGAAGCAGACCTGCGTATTCGGCGTGACCCAGCCCCACAAATCCACCACCAGACTCGGCATGGCCGCGATGACATCGGGATGGCCAATCTCGCTGCCTTCCACGCGCGAACAGCTTGTCCCGCTGCTGGCTTTGCTGACCACAATGTCGGGCTGCAGGGTCTGGCAAGATTGCGCGGGCGAATAACGGATTACCGGGACGGCTGTGGGCATCCCTTCAGCCTGGCTTCCGCTTCTGCTGGCGCTGCCACCTCCAGGACCTCCGACATCAGAGTCTGGTGGCGGTGGCGGGGGCGGCACATACCCGGCATGCTCAATCGAGCCTCTGTCGCATTGGGTCTCTATGGGTCGGGCATTGCCGCGCTGGTCGATGTTTCCGCCCACATTGGCAGCCAGACAAGAAACGGCATTGATGGCGGGGCTGCCGGCGCGAGGGATGTAGTATGTTCCGAAGGGGCCTGCCAGGCGCGGATCATCAGTGGCGGCTTTGTTGACGGTTCCCACCCCGTTGATGAAATCGCAATTAGAGATCCCGATGATATTGCCCGTGTTCGCTCCCAGGCTTCGAATAAGCTCGGTATTGATGCGATAGCAGTCGCCAGGCGTATTGCCGTAAACGATGCTGTTGAGCAGATGGGCGTAACGCGCGCTCTGGAATTCAAGAGCCCCGCTATTCGCTTCGCCCGATGTGTTGCGAGTAATCGTCACATGGCGAAAGCGCAATGTTTTGCTGCTGGTGACCCCGATAAACAACGCGCCACCGCTGACATCTGAGCGATTGTTGAAGAAGCTGCTGTTGTTGATGTTTAGGTTGCCAGAGGTGTATATGGCACCGCCTCTCCATCCCGCCCGATTGTTGTAGAAGGCGCAGCGGTTGATGGTGATTGTGGTTTGCGGGCCAGCCGAGATCGCGCCGCCCAAACCGCCCGAGTTGCCGACTCGCTTCAGCGCCTCGTTATTGTGAAAGACGCAGTCGTTGAAGGTGTAGGTCCCGGCGCCGCTATAGGGGTTAAGAACGGCGCCATTTTCACGGTCGCCGCCGGCCGCGCCGGTGAAAGTGATGTTGTTGAAGGTGATCGTGGGCGCGCCCCAGATGCCAAAGAAGGCGTAAGTGCCATCGCCGCGTATGGCGTGGCCGTTGCCGTTGATCGTGAGCGTGCCGGTGCCGCTGCTGCCTTCCCAGACTTTCGCGCCCAGCACGACGTCCGCCTGCAATTCGATGATGTCATTGCCGCTGCCAGCCGTGCAGCCGCTGCCGGTGGGGGCGGAATCGTCAAAGGCGGAATCCCAGGCCTGCTTGAAAGTGCAGGTCGCGCCGACGGTGATGGTGGCGGCCGAGACCTGCGCTATGGGCAACAGCAGGATGCCGGCAAATATGATGAGTTTGGCGAGCGTTCCGGAGTTCATGACGAACTCCGGCGAAGATCGGGGTTTAGCGGGAAATTCGGGGGGGGGGGGGGGGGGGGGTAAATGACAAAGGCTCGCGCACCGCGGCCGTTTTCGTCAACATTTGCAAGGTCGTTTTTATGATGCGCATGGCTGCAAACTCCGAAGAATATGTCATAACAGCCATTAAAATATCATTTTCGGATTTTGTCAAGTGATTGGGGGTGGGGGCAAAGCAGCGTGAATCTTCCAACGATTTTCCATTGGGGAGAAAGCCTCACAGCCATGGCATTGGCAATGCTATACTGCTTGTTATGAACGCACTGGCAGGCGCGAAAGTCAAAGGTGGCGCTGCGGCAGTCAATGCTCTGCTCTATGGCGCGGTCGCGGGCTTGGCGATGGGCATCGCGGCGCTGGGGCTATATCTGCTGCACGACCAGTTTCGCGAGCCGACCGACGCTATCGGCAGTTCTGTCATCGGCGCGCCCGGCCCCCAGGTTGATGGCATCATCGCCATTGATCCGCCGCTGGCTCTGCCCGATTTCACGCTGAGACAATCATTACGGGACCACCACCAGCCTCGCCGATCTGCGCGATCAGGTCACACTGCTGGCATTCGGATTTTTGCATTGCCCGGATATCTGTCCGCTTGACCCTGAGCGAGATGCAGCGCGTGCGCGACATGCTGGGCGAGGCGGCGGACGAAGCGCATTTTGTCTTCATCAGCGTGGATGGCGCGCGCGATACCCCCGAAGCCCTGCGCCATTATTTTGAATTCCGCGAGATGGACGACATCATCGGCTTGACGGGCGCGGAAGCTGCTGTGCGCGAGGCTGGCGAAGCGCTGGGGCTGTCTTTTGAAGTCAGCGATGAAGAAGCGCCCGGCGGCTACCTGGTCAATCACAGCGCGGGCGCATTCCTCCTGGACGAGCGGGGACGGTGGATACGGCGCTATCACTTTGGCGTGCCGGCGCGCGCTATCGCCGATGATCTGCTGCGGATGATCAACGTTTGAGCGACAGGTAAGCGCGCGGAACTCGTGGCGCGATCGTACAGACGACTTCGTAATTATTGCTGCCCAGCCAGACTGCCAATTTCGTCCGCGCTGATTTCATCGTCGCCCTGCCCTCCCCAGCAAAACCGCCTCGTCGCCGATTTGCGCGCCCGGGATGCGGCTGACATCCACGATGATCTTCTCCATGCTGACCCGTCCAACCAGCGGCGCGCGTTCGCCATGCACCAGGACATAGCGCCAGGTTCGCGGCGTGCGGCGCAACCCATCCGCATAGCCTACGGGCAGCACCGCCAGAGTCTCTTCGCGGCGAGTCGTATAGGCCTGTCCATAGCCAACGCGACTGCCCGGCGGCAGGGTTTTCACTTGGGCTACCCGCGTTTTCCAGCGCATGACCGGCTGGAAAGCCTCCATGTTCGGCGAATCGGGCATGGGTCGCAAGCCATAGAGCAGGACGCCGGGCCGCGCGAGATTGAAATAGCTGTCGCGGAATTCCAGCAATGCGGGCGAATTCGCGGCGTGAATGAACCTGGGCTGGATGCCAACAGCGCGCATCGCGTCCAGCGCTCGGCGAAATGTCGCCAGCTGTAAAGCGGTGTAGCCGGCATCTTCGTCCGCCGCGGCGAAATGCGTATAGACGCCTTCCAGCTGCACAGACCGCGCGGCCCGCAATGTTCGCGCCAGAGCGACTGCCTCGTCCGGGAAAACGCCCAGCCGGTGCATACCCGTGTCGATCTTCAGGTGCACGGTCAGCTTTTGCCGGTCATCGCCAAGCGCCGAGAGATATTGCGCTGCCAGATCGCGGTCAAACACGGTGACGCGCGCATCCAGAGCCAGCGCCAGCTGTATCTGCTCGGGCGGCACGAGGCTCAGCGTCAAGATGGGCGCGTGAATGCCGGCCTCGCGCAGCTGCGATGCCTCCGCCAGGTTCGCCACCGCCAGCATATCCGCGCCATTTTCCAGCGCGACGCGTGCGACTTGTGGCGCGCCATGTCCATAGGCATTGGCTTTGACGACCGCCATGACGCCGACATGGTCGCCAGCCAGCCGCTTGATGCAGCGCGCATTGCTGCTCAGCGCGTCCAGATCGATTTCGACGCGGCTGGGGAAAAGATGCGGATTGTGAACAGACCGAGGCATGCGAGCCGCTCCTGCGCGGGCTGGTCAATTATCGCGCCAGTATAGCAGGCGGCGGACCGGCGCTCAGCGACCGTGTGCTATACTGCTCGCGTTTACCAGCGGATATGCGGGCGGCCGAATGGCATTCGAGTTTGAAGTTGTCGCCACAGACGGGCTGGCGCGGGCCGGCATCTTGCGCACGCCGCATGGCGATATTCCCACGCCGGTCTTCGCGCCGGTTGGCACGGCTGCGACGGTCAAAGCTGTCCCCCCGCGCGATCTGGAGGCGCTGGAAGTCCCGCTGATCCTCGCCAATACCTATCACTTGTTCCTGCGGCCCGGCGATGAGCTGGTGCGTGAACTGGGCGGATTGCACAGCTTCATGCGCTGGGATGCGCCGATTTTGACCGACTCGGGCGGCTTCCAGGTTTTCAGTTTGAGCGAGATCAACCGCATTGATGCCGACGGCGTGACATTTCGCAGCCACCTTGACGGCAGCATGAAGCGCTTGACGCCGGCTCGTTCCATGGCCATCCAGCAGAATCTGGGCGCGGACATCATCATGGCATTCGACCAGTGTCCGCCGCCCAATGACCGCGCCGAAGTCGAAGCGGCCGTGGCGCGCACGCACGACTGGCTGCTGCAATGCCGGCAGGCGCATCCGCACGACGATCAGCAAGCCCTCTTTGGCATCGTGCAAGGCGGCATCTTCCCCGATCTGCGCGAACAATCGGCGCGCTTCGCGGGCGAACTGGACTTGCGCGGCTTTGGCATCGGCGGGCTGGCGGTGGGCGAAACCAAAAACGAAATGCACGCCATGCTGGAGCATACGCTGCCTGTCCTGCCGGCCGACAGACCGCGCTATCTGATGGGCGTTGGCGAACCGGACGACCTGGTGGAAGGCGTCTTGCGCGGCGTGGATATGTTCGATTGCGTGATTCCCACGCGGCTGGCACGGCATGGCGCTGCTTTCACGCATGACGGGCGCATCAACCTGCGCAACGCCCAATACAAACTGCAGGAAGCGCCGATCGACGCCGCGCTGGACAATTATGCCAGCGGCTTTTCACGCGCCTACCTGCGGCATCTGGTGGTGGCGAAAGAACTGCTGGCGCACTATCTGCTCAGCCTGCACAACATCGACTTTTTGACATCGCTGGCGGCAGAGATGCGGCAAGCGATTATAGAGGGGCGCCTGCGCGAATTCGCCGCGGAGTTCTTGCCTCGTTATCTGGGCGCGTAGGCTGACCCCCCTCGTTCCCCCGACTGGTCTGGGGGGGGGGGGGGAGACAGGCTTTGGCTGCCCTCTAAGCCCTGACGCTTGTTTGCCTTGCAGGGATGATCCTGGCTGCTGGCGACTCGTGGATTATACTGGCTGCATCTTGCCGCTTGCAGAGCCTTTTCCTATACTAAGCCTGCTGTCGGGGAAGTTACGGAGTCGCACGCATTGAAGAGAAAATCTTCACGCCGCCTTGTCACAAGCCTGTTTGCGATCATTGCGCTGCTTTGCGCCGGGCTGGTTTCCGGCCAGGACAACGCCATGCCCGAACTGCGCGCGCCAGCCATCGTCGCCACTGCGATTGCCGACAGCTACCAGCCGGCTTATGGCTATCCGGTCGGTCCGCGCGTGTATCCAGAAGGCATCAACCCGCTGACCGGTCTGCCCTACCCCGGCGATGCAGCCCGCAGCCGGCGCAATCTCATCATCAAGGTATCCAACTGGCCGCCGCGCGTGCGTCCGCAGCATGGCGTCAACGCAGCCGATATCGTTTATGAATATGAAGCCGAGGGCGGCGTAACGCGCTTTGCGGCGATCTATCGAAGCCAAGCCCCGCAGCAGGTCGGTTCCGTCCGCAGCGCGCGTCTGCTGGATATTGAGCTGATCCGCATGTACGCCGGTCTGCTGGCTTATTCCGGCACGAGCGAACCGATCCGCCAGATCTACATCAATGCGGATTATCGAAACCGATTGCTTTCGCCCTCCTTGAGCCACGACTGCGGACGCGCCGGGTTCTGCCGCGACGAAGCCTATGCGCATCGTGGCTATGAACACATGCTGTTTGCCGACGCGCAGCAGCTTTGGGACTTCGCCTCGCGCATCAATGTCAATCAGGGTTACCGCGCGCTAGGATTCAGCTTTGCGCTGGAGGCGGATGCTGGCGGCGACACGGCTCACGATACCTATACGAACTGGTACAACCGCACCGACGCTCGCTGGCAATATGACCACTCCAGCGGCATTTACCTGCGATATGCCGATGGCGCGCCGCATACAGACGCCGCGGATGGCGCGCAATTGTGGGCGGATAACTTGATCTACCTGCAAGTGGTTCATAGACCTCGGCCCGATTTGTTCCCGCCCGGATCTCCCAACGAGTCATTGGAACTTGTGCTGCAGGGACGAGGCAGGTCGCTCGTCTTGCGCGATGGCAAGCTGTACCGCGGAACCTGGCGGCGCCCTGGTTTGCGGGATGGCGACGCGTTGGAGCTTGCGCGCGCTGATGGCGAGCCGATCGCGCTCAAACCAGGGCGCAGCTGGATCACGATCATGCGCGACCTGGACCAGCTGGAAATCAACGAAACGCGGCAGGCTCTGGATAGCATCGCCCGTGCAGACGGCTGAACCATGCAAGCGAGCGCAGGATGAAGGCTCGGCGCTTGCATGCGGCAGCTCGCGGCTGTGGGCTGGGCTGCTTTGGTATGGCGTTCCTCCTGACGCTGCTGGGGCTGGGCTGGGTCGTCAGCGATGGGCAGCTGCTCAACCTGGGGCAGACGGCGCTGCTGCGAGTCCAGCTGCAGGCGCGCCAAACTGAACTGCATGCGCCGCTTGGCAATGATGCCGAGCCGACGCGCTTCACGATCCAGCCCGGCGCAACCGCGAAGCAAATCGCCGACAACCTGGTCGAATCGGCTCTGATCGGCGATGGCGCGCTCTTCCTGGATTATGCGCGAGTCGAAGGGTACGACCGACAGTTTCAAGCCGGCGTCTACTTTCTGAACGCCAGTCAATCTATCGTCGAGATCGCCGCGCTGCTCACCGATTCCAGCCGCAGCTTCATCCCATTTCGCAGCCACGAAGGCGCGCGCATTGAAGAGCTGGCCGGGCTGATCGACAGCATCGGCATGTTCGCTTTCAGCGGCGCAGATTTCCTGACGCTGGTCGGCTGGGGAGCAAACCCGCCCGCCGATTTCGCAGCCTGGGCTGGCATCCCCGCGGGCGCATCGCTGGAAGGCTATATGTTCCCCGATACCTATCAGCTGCCGCCCGATATCAGCGCCGCGGGCTTGCGCGACAGCTTGCTGCGCACATTCCGCGAGCGAGTCGGCGATGACTTGCGAAATGCCGCACTGGCGAGGGATCTCACGCTGCACCAAGCCGTAACGCTCGCTTCGATTGTGGAGCGCGAAGCTGTCTGGCGGGATGAACACGCGCAGATCGCCGGCGTGTATAACAACCGGCTGGCAAAGGGCATGCGCCTGGAAGCCGATCCGACTGTGCAATACGCCCTGCATGGCGCGCGCGGCGGCTGGTGGGGGCAAATCAGCCAAGCCGATTATCGCCAGGTGGCATCGCCCTATAACACTTATCTGACTGGGGGGCTGCCGCCGGGTCCCATCGCCAGCCCCGGCTTGTCCGCAATTCAAGCCGCGATATACCCAGCCGAGTCGAACTACTTCTTTTTCCGCGCCGCTTGCGATGGGTCGCATTATCATCAATTCGCGATCACCTACGATGAGCACCTGCGCAATGCCTGCTAGACGGTGGCTGCCGCTGATGATCGCGCTGGCTTTGGCCGCCTGCACGGCTCGAAATAGCGCGCCGCACAAAGTCGCGTTGCTGGCACCTTTTGAAAATCAGTATCGTGAAATCGGCTATAATGCGCTCTACGCTGTCCGGCTGGCGCTGGAGGATGCGGCATCCGACGCGCAACTGCTGGCGCTGGACGATGGCGGGTCGGTCGAATTGGCGGTCGCGCGCGTCCAGGCATTCAATCGCGATCCGTCCGCGAAAGCCATCATCGCGCTGGGACCGCATGCCACGCACACCGATGTGCAGCGAGCCAGCCAACTGCCCTTCTTCATCGTGGGCAATTGGGGCAACAGCCGCGCCGCCCCGAACAGCTTTTATGCCGCCAATCAACAAGTGACGCAAGCCGCTTCGGCTGATGACCTGCTCATGCTGGAACAAACGCGTTCCCTGCGCGACGATCTGGACGGGCGGCGATTTCATAGCAGCGGCAGCCCGCCCGACGAGAGCTTCCGAAAGCGCTACCTGGCCAGCGATTTGTATGTGCCGCAGCCCAACCTGCTGGCTGCTTTGGTCTACGATATCGCCGGGCTGGTCTTCAGCGCGCTGGACAGCGATGCTCCGCTTTCCAGAATCGCGCACATGGGCATCAACGGACAAGTGCGCTTTCTTGACGGCTATTGGCAGGACGCGCCAGTCCACAGCTACACAATTGTCGATGGCGAGGTCGTGTCTGCCGCGCCGTCAATCACGCCGTGAAACAGCGGCAGCCGCGCGATTGGACCTGCGCCGTAAGCGACTGCCTCGTCCAGCAGCGCCATTGCCGAAGCCAGATTGCCCTCATCGTTGGCATGCACGGTCATCAGCCTGTCGCCAGCCGTCACCTGATCGCCTATGCGGGCATGCACTTCAATGCCCACCGCATGGTCGATTGCGTCTGTTTTGGTGGCGCGCCCAGCCCCCAGCGCCAAGGTTGCCCAGCCGACTTTGTCCGCGAAAATCGCTGCGATCGCGCCAGTTTCTCGTGCCGGAATGTCTGCGCGCAGCCTGGCTTTGGGCAGGCGCCTCACATGGTTGATCTGCGCGACATCGCCACCTTGCGCCGCGACCATCCGCAGCAAAGGCTGCATGCCGGCACCCGCGTCCAGTTGCCGCGCCAATTGACCGCGGTTTTCCGCCAGGTCGACGAAGCGCTCGCCGCGACCAGCCAGGCGCAGCATGTGCGCAGCCACTTCTATGCAATGCGCGCGCAGATCGGACGGTCCGCCGCCCTGCAAGGTCTCCACGGCTTCAGCCACTTCCAGCGCATTGCCAACCGCCACACCCAGCGGCTGATTCATATCCGACATCAGCGCCACCATATCGCGTCCGGCATCCACGCCGATTTGCACCATGATCTTCGCCAGGTCGCGCGCTTCTGCTCGCGTCTTCATGAAGGCGCCACGACCCAGCTTGACATCCAACACGATGCCGTTCGCGCCCGCCGCCAGCTTTTTGCTCATGATGCTGCTGGCGATCAGGGGCCGACTGGGGACAGTGCCCGTAACATCGCGCAGGGCATACAGCAAGCCATCTGCGGGCGCCAGCGACTTGCTCTGACCAGCCAGCACCATGCCGGTTTCTCGGGCGATGCGCCGAAACTCGCTTTCGGACAAGTTGACAGCAAAGCCGTCTATCGACTCCAGTTTGTCCAGCGTGCCGCCACCGAAGCCCAGCCCGCGTCCGCTCATCTTGGCGACAGGCACGCCGAATGAAGCCACCAGCGGCAGCACGACCAGCGTGGTCTTGTCGCCGACGCCGCCGGACGAGTGCTTGTCCACGGCATAATCGCTGATGTCGGACAAATCGAGCAGGTCGCCCGAATCCGCCATCGCCAGGGTGAGCTGCACTGTCTCGGCGCGGGTCATGCCATTTAGCGTGATCGCCATCAGCAGCGCCGCAGCTTGATAATCGGGGATGCTCCCGGCGGTGTATTCCTGGATGAAGAAGCGGATTTCGTCTTCGTCCAGCGGCAGGCCATCGCGCTTCTTTTCAATCAGGCCGATCATCTGCATGGCGGGCATCCTTCAGTGTCAGAGGGATTCTTTCAAGGGTACAGTATATCGCAGCGGACTGGCCTTGGCGCAGCAGGCAGCCACAAGCAGGTTCGCAAGGCCGATGATTGACGAACGGCGCGCCTGTCGCTACGATTCAAATAATTCGCTGGCCATAGATTGAGCGAGGTGAAGCATGACAGAAAAAGCCAAGACGAACCGACCCAGCAATCGGATGATCATCGCTCTTGTGATTGTCGCCGCCGCGATAGTCGCGCTGGCATTTGTCATTTTGTCGATCCAGGGCGGCAGCAGCAGCGATGGCAGCGCCTATGTCGATATCCCGCAAGGGCGTCAAGACGATGGTGGATTCGTGCTGGGCAACGCCGATGCGCCGATCACCATCGTGGCTTTCGAAGACTTCTTGTGCAGCCACTGCCAGCGCTTCAAGCCGACCGTCGATCAATTCATAAGCAAGTATGTGGCGACTGGCATGGCGCGCTTTGAATACCGCATCTTCCCGGCTGTGCATCCCGGTTATTCGCCATTGGCTGGCAAGCTGGCGGAATGCGCCGATACCTTGCGCCCGGGTTCCTTCTGGCATGCGCACGATGTGCTCTTTGATATCGCCAGCGCCCGCGCCTTCAGCGACCAGTCTTCGCGCACTTTCGCCGAAAGCATGGGGTTGGCCTATGCCGACTTGCTGGAATGCACGGCAGACGCCAAGCAGGCCGATATCGACACGCAGCTGGGGACGCAGCTGGGCGTGACTGGCACGCCGACCATCATGGTGCGCTATGGCAGCAGCATGCCACAGCACAATCCTTTCGGCCGCCAAGCCAATCTCGAACAGCTGAGCCTGTTGGTCGAGCAAGCCAATCCCTAGGCGCGAGGTGCAAGGCGATGCGCTCCATTGAATGGGATGATGGCGCGGTCAAAATGATCGACCAGCGCGCGTTGCCCTGGCGGCTGGAATTCGCGCGCCTCGAGACGGTCTCGCAAGTCGCCGAAAGCATCCGCAATATGACCGTGCGTGGCGCGCCAGCTATCGGCGCTTCGGCGGCTTTTGGCATGGCGCTGGCCGCTCGCGAATGCGCTGAAGCGGATATGGCGGCTTTGCTGGCCTGCCTGGAGCAGCGGGGCGAATGGCTGAAGGCGGCGCGTCCGACCGCAGTGAATCTGGCTTGGGCGGTCGAGCAGATGCTGGATGTCGCGCGCAGCGGCGAATGCAAGAATCCCGACGAGTTGCGAGAGGCGATGCTGCTGGCGGCGCAACAGATCGCCGATGAAGATGTCGAGGTCAATCGGCGCATCGGGGCGCGCGGGGCGGCGCTGGTGAAAGATGGCGCGACCATCCTGCACCATTGCAACACCGGTTCGCTGGCTTGCGTGGAATATGGCACGGCGCTGGGAGTCATCCGCGCGGCGCACGAAGCTGGCAAGAGACTGCATGTCCTGCTGGACGAGACGCGTCCGCGCCTGCAAGGCTCGCGACTCAGCGCCTGGGAGATGGAAGAGCTGGGCATCAGCTATGACATCATCCCCGATACGGCAGCCGGCTATTACATGCGCAATGGCGAAGTCGATATCATTTTGGTGGGCGCGGATCGCATCGCCGCCAATGGAGATTTCGCCAACAAGATCGGCACTTATCAGCTGGCGGTGCTGGCGGCTGCGCACGACCTTCCCTTCTATTGTGTCGCGCCGACATCGACAGTCGACCTGGCATTGAGCTGTGGCGATGACATCCCTATCGAGCAGCGCGACCCCGCCGAAGTCACGACTCCGTATGGGGCAGCGATCGTCCCGGCGCATTTCAAGGCGCGCAACCCGGCTTTTGATGTGACGCCGCACCGCTATTTGACCGGCATCGTTACCGAGCGCGGCATCGCCCGCCCGCCCTACACCGAAAGCCTGGCGCAGGCTGTGCGCGGCAGCGAAATCTGAACGAGACTCGCGATATGCACACACTGATCACAGGTTCGATCGCCTACGATTACCTGATGCGCTTTCCCGGGCGCTTCCAGCAGCATTTCTTGCCCGACGAGCTGCATAACATGAGCCTCAGTTTCCTGGTCGATGACATGACCAAGCACTGGGGCGGCACGGCGGCCAATATCGCCTATACGATGGCGCTCTTCGGCGTACGCCCCAAGCTGATGGGCACGGTCGGGCGCGACTTCGGCGATTATCGGCGCTGGCTGGAAGAAGCGGGCGTTGACTGCAGCACCGTCATTCAACTGGACGAGGTTTTCACCGCGTCGTTCTTCTCCAACACGGACGAAGACAACAACCAGCTGGCCTTCTTTTATGGCGGCGCGATGAACCTGGCGCGCAATTATGGCATTGGCGCGGTGCTGGCGGAGCGGCCCCACCTGGCTGTCATTTCTCCAAACGACCCCGTCGCCATGATCCAGCTTTGCGACGAATGCCGCGGGCAGCGCATCCCGTTCATCTTTGATCCCGGACAGCAAGTCGCCCGTCTGGATGGCGATGAGCTGCGGCGCGGGCTGGATGGCGCGTATATGCTGATCGTCAATATCTACGAAGCCAGCGTCATCTATGAAAAAACCGGGCTCTCGCTGGATGACATTCGGCAGCGCGTCCGCATCGCCGTCATCACGGAAAGCGAACACGGCTCTACGCTGTATCAGGGCGACGAAATCACCAAAGTGACATCTTTTGCGCCTGAGCAAATCGCCAACCCGACCGGCGCGGGCGATGCCTACCGGGCTGGCATGCTTGTCGGCTTGAGCAACGGGATGTCCTTGCGACTTTCGGCACAGATCGGCGCGTTGTGCGCGACTTATGCGCTGGAATATGTGGGCACGCAGACACACCGGTTTTCGCCAGAGGAATTTGTGGAACGCTTTCGGCAACTGGCGGACGATGGCGGACGCCTGAATGCGCTGCTGGACTGAGGACGGATCGGCGCGCCTGTGTTAAAATGCCCGCGTTTGCACGGCAAAGACAGGAGAATGCATGTCAATCGCAAGTGACATCAAAGATATTGAGCTGGCGACAGGCGGACGCTATCGCATCGAGTGGGCTGGTCAAGAAATGCCGGTGCTCGCGCAGATCCGCCAGCGCTTTGCAGAAGAAAAGCCGCTGGCGGGCATGCGCGTTTCGGCTTGCCTGCATGTAACGACCGAGACAGCCAACCTGGTGCAGACCCTGCAAGCGGGCGGCGCGGATGTCGTGCTGACCGCTTCCAACCCGCTCTCGACACAAGACGATGTGGCGGCGTCGCTGGTGGCGCACAACGAAATACCCGTCTATGCCATCAAGGGCGAGGACAACGAAACTTATTATCGGCACATACACGCCGCGCTGGATCATCAGCCGCATATCACCATGGACGATGGCGCAGACCTGGTCGGCACCATACACAAAGATCGGCGCAGCCTGTTGGATGCCATAGTCGGCGGCACAGAAGAGACGACCACCGGGGTCATCCGCCTGCGAGCCATGGCGAACGATGGCGCGCTGGAGTTCCCCGTCATCGCCGTCAATGACAGCGCCACCAAGCACTTGTTCGACAATCGCTATGGCACCGGGCAAAGCACGCTGGACGGCATCATCCGCGCCACCAACATCCTGCTGGCCGGGCGCGTGGTGGTGGTGGCGGGTTATGGCTGGTGCAGCCGCGGGATCGCCATGCGCGCCGCCGGTCTGGGCGCAAATGTCATCGTGACCGAGGTCAATCCCCTGCGCGCGCTGGAAGCGGTCATGGATGGCTACCGCGTCATGCCCATGCAAGAAGCCGCTCCCATCGGCGACATCTTCGTCACAGCCACCGGCGACATCCATGTGCTGGATACGGCGCATTTTCAAGCCATGAAGCACGGCGCGATCGTCTGCAACAGCGGGCACTTCAATGTCGAGATCAACCTGGACGGCCTGGCCGAGCTGGCGGACGGACCGCCGCAGCGCGTGCGCCCCTTCGTCGAAGCCTATCGACTGGATGGGCGTTCGATCTATGTGCTGGGCGATGGCCGGCTGATCAACCTGGCCGCCGCCGAGGGACACCCGGCTTCGGTCATGGATATGAGCTTTGCCAATCAAGCGCTGGCAGCCGAGTATATGCTGCGCAATGTCGACTCGCTGGGCGCGCAGGTCTACACGATTCCCGCCGATGTCGACCAGGAGATCGCCCGGCTGAAGCTGCAGGCCATGGGCGTTGGCATCGACACGCTGACAGCGCAGCAAGAAGCCTATCTCAATCAATGGCAAGACGGCACTTGAGCGGGGCGCGCCGTGCAGGAAGCCGACTTAATGCGAATACTGATTACTGGCGCAGGCGGATTTGTCGGCAGGCATCTTTCCGCGCACCTGGCTGTTGCAGAACCAGACGCTGCGCTGATCGGCACGACGCTGCTGCCCGGCGAGACAGTCCATCCCGCGCTGCACGATTCGCGGCGCATCAACCTGGTGGACGAACATGCCGTGCGCGCGCTGGTGGACGACTGTCGCCCCGAAACTATCTATCATCTGGCTGCGCAAGCCTTTGTGCCGCGCTCTTTTGACGACCCCTGGGAGACGTTGGAAAACAATATCCGCGCCCAGCTGAATATCATCCGCGCTTGCCTGGCGCTGGATATCCTCCCGCGCATCCTGGTCGTCAGTTCCGCCGAGATTTATGGCTCGGCCAAGACATCGCAGCTGCCCATGGACGAAAGCGCGCCCATCCGCCCGACCAATCCGTACAGCGTCAGCAAGGTCGCGCAAGACATGCTGGCTTTGCAGTATCACCTGAGCCACGACCTGCCTATCATGCGCGCGCGGCCATTCAACCATATCGGGCCCGGCCAAAATGCCCGATTTGTCGCGCCGGCTTTTGCCCTGCAAATCGCCAAAATTGAGGCAAACCAAGGCGAAGCGGTTATCTATGTTGGCAACTTGTCGGCAAAACGCGACTTCACCGATGTGCGCGATATCGTGCGCGGCTATCACTTGATCGCGGCGCGTGGCAAAGCGGGAGAAGCCTACAACATCGCATCGGGCGTGGCGCGCAGCATCGGGTCGCTCCTGGATACACTGTTGGGTTTGTCGGCAATTGACATCAAAGCGCGCGTAGACCCGGCCCGACTGCGCCCTGTCGATGTGCCAGAGATCCGCGGCGATGCGAGCAAGCTGCGCGAGCACACAGGCTGGCAGCCGCGCCTGTCATTCGAAGAGACACTGCGCGATGTGCTGATGGATTGCCGACAGCGCGTCCAGCAAGGAGAGAATTAGATGGCGAAGAAAGCCTTGATCACCGGCATCACCGGGCAAGACGGCTCGTACCTGGCCGAATTCTTGCTGGACAAAGGCTACCAGGTCTTTGGCATGGTGCGGCGGACCAGCACGGTGCGCTATGAACGGATTCAGCACATCCAACCCCATATCCAGCTGGTGCAAGGCGATATGGGCGACTTGAGCAGCCTGATCACCGCCATCAGCCGCGTCGAGCCTGACGAAGTCTATAACCTGGCGGCGCAGAGCTTCGTGCCGACATCGTGGAATCAGCCTGTTTTCACCGGCGACATCACGGGCTTGGGCGTGACGCGTCTGCTGGATGCCCTGCGCACGGTCAACCCGGCCATCCGCTTTTATCAGGCATCGAGCAGCGAAATGTTCGGCAAAGTGCGCGAAGTCCCCCAGCGCGAAAGCACGCCCTTTTATCCGCGCAGCCCGTATGGCGTCGCCAAGGTTTATGGGCACTGGATCACGGTGAATTACCGCGAAAGCTATGATCTGTTCACTTGCAGCGGCATCTTGTTCAATCACGAATCGCCGCGGCGGGGTTTGGAATTCGTGACGCGAAAAGTGACTTATCATGCCGCCAAGATCAAGCTGGAGCTGGCGAATGAGATCCGCATAGGCAGCCTCGATTCCCGGCGCGACTGGGGATTCGCCGGCGATTATGCGCGCGCCATGTGGCTGATGCTGCAGCAAGACGCGCCTGACGATTTTGTCGTGGCGACGGGAAAAACGCATTCTGTGCAGCGCCTGCTGGAAGTCGCCTTCGGGCATGTCGGGCTGAATTGGCGCGATTATGCCGTGCAAGACCCAGCCTTCATGCGGCCAGCCGAAGTCGACCTGCTGGTGGGCGACCCCGCCAAAGCGCGCGAAAAGCTGGGCTGGCAGCCGCAGGTCAGCTTTGAAGAATTGATCGGCATGATGGTCGAAGCTGATTTGAAGAAGCTGCGCGACAACCCCGACCAGGTCATCTAAATGCCTGCGCCGCTGGTCGATACGCACTGCCATCTCAACTTCCATCGCTACGACAATGATCGCGATGCCGTGCTGAAGCGCGCGCATGACGCTGGGGTCAAGCGGATTATCATACCAGCCATCGACCTGCCGAGCTGTGCCGAAGCCCTGCAGCTGGCGGAGGCGCACCCCGGACTCTTCGCCGCGGTCGGCATCCATCCCAACAGCAGCCGCAGCTTTGACGCCAGCAGCATTGAGGGGCTGCGCGAACTGGCCGCGCACCCCAAGGTCGTGGCAATCGGCGAGATCGGGCTGGATTATCATTGGGACAAAAGCCCAAAAGCCGTACAAGCCGCCGCGCTGGAAAAGCAGCTGGAACTGGCGGCCGAATTGGCGCTGCCCGTCATCATCCACAACCGCGAGGCGAGCGCTGATGTCATTGATGCGCTGGCAAATTGGGCGGCGACTGCGCCTTCCAGCTTGCAAGGGTGCCTGGGCGTTCTGCATTCTTTTTCGGGCTCGGCTGCTATCGCCAAACGCGCGGTTGAGCTGGGCTTCTACCTCGGCTTCACTGGTCCATTGACCTTTCCGAAAGCCGTCGAGCTGCGCGAAATCGCCCGCGAGACGCCGCCAAATAAGCTGCTGGTCGAAACCGACGGTCCCTTCCTCGCTCCCGCGCCCTATCGCGGCAAACGCAACGAGCCGGCCTGGGTCGGCCACATCAACGCCAGGCTGGCGGAATTGCAGGGCGTAACTCCCGACCAGATGGCGCGACAGACGACGCGCAATGCAGAGCGGCTGTTTGCGCTCTCGCAATCGGATAAAGCCTGTTAAACTTCCAGTCGAATGCCGGCCGCGGGGAACCTGGCGTGCTCGACCTGTCCATCGTCATTGTCAGCTGGAATGTGCGCGACTTGCTGGATGCTTGCCTGGCCAGCTTGCAGCGGGCGCAGCTCTCGCTTTGTGGCGCGGATGACAAGTTGCCCAGCGCCGAGATCATCGTAATTGACTCGGACAGCAGCGATGGCAGCGCCGATATGGTGCGCGAAACATATCCGGCGGCGCAGGTGCTGCCGCAATCGCAGAATATCGGCTTTTCGCGCTGCAACAACATCGGCTTGGCCAGGGCGAGCGGGCGCTTCATCCTGCTGCTGAATCCGGATACAGAGGTCCAGCCGGACGCAATCGGCAGGCTGATCGACTATCTGAATGCCAACCTGGACGCGGGCATCATCGGACCGCACACGCTCAACAGCGATGGCAGCCACCAATCGACGCGGCGGCGCTTCCCGACCATTTGGACGGGCATTTTCGAAAGCACCTGGCTGGCGGGGTTCGCGCCGGCCGGGGTGGGACGCGCGTATCGGATGCTGGGCACGGATGACAGCGCCGTGCTGGATGTCGACTGGGTGCAAGGCTCGGCTTTGCTGCTGCGGCGAGAAGTCTACCGCGCGATCGGCGGGCTGGACGAAGCCTACACCATGTATTCCGAAGAACTGGATTATTGTCGGCGCGCAAAAGCAGCGGGCTGGCGGGTGGTGTATCACGGGGGCGCGTTGATCACGCATCATGGGGGGCAATCCAGCCAACAAGCCGCCGACCACACGCAAATCCACTTTCATGCCAGCAAGCTGCGTTATTTTCGCAAACATCATGGCATCGCCGCTTATGCGCTGCTGCGGACGCTGCTGCTGGCGCAATTCGGCTGGCAGCTGGCATTGGAGAGCCTGAAGGGAGCGCTCGGGCACAAGCGCAATCTGCGGAAACAGCGCGTGCGGAGCTATTGGAAAGCGCTGCGCAGCGGCTTGAAAGCCAAGCCATGAGGATCGGCATGATCAGCGGCGAATACCCGCCCATGCCCGGCGGCGTCGGCGATTTCACGCGGATGCTGGCGCAAAGGCTTGTGCGGCGCGGACACGATGTACGACTGCTTTGTCGCGCCGGCTGCAGGGATGAAACGCTTGCGATGAGCACAGTCGAAAGCTGGGGCTTTGGCGGCACAGCATCCATACGCGCCTGGGTGCGCCGCATCCAGCCCGATGTGGTCAACATGCAGTTTCAAACCGCCGCCTATGACATGTCGCCGTTGGTGCATTTCTTGCCCGGGCTCATCGACGCGCCCTTTGTCACAACTTTTCACGATCTGCGCTTTCCGTATCTGTTTCCCAAAGCGGGACGGCTGCGCGACTGGATCGTCATGCGCTTGGCGCGCGCATCGACTGGCGTTATCACCACCAACCAGGAAGACGATGCCCGCTTGCAGGCGCTGCCAAGGCGGCGCGTAATCCCCATCGGCAGCAACATCAGACCGCAAACCGTGTCGGCGGCGCTGCGCGAGCAGATTCGGCAAAAGCTGGGCGCGATGCCAGGCAGCTTTGTGCTGGGGCATTTCGGCTTTCTCAATGCGTTGAAAGGCATCGACTATCTGCTGGAGGCGCTGTCTGCGCTGCGAATGTCCGGGCGCGACTTGCAGCTGGTCTTCATCGGCGGCCGGCCCGGCAATCCCGAAGCGGGCGCAGAATCCGACTATGTTTCACGATTGAACGCCAGCATCAAGCGCCTGAATTTATGCGATGCGGTGCATTGGACGGGCTACCTGGACGAGTCGGAAGTGGCAGCCTGGCTGGGAGCGGTTGATTTGCTTGCCTTGCCCTTTGCCGATGGCGCGTCGTATCGACGCAGCAGCCTGATGGCCGCCATCGCCCAGGGTTGCGCCATTCTCACCACGCAGCCTGCCGTTGATGTGCCGGCTTTTCAACATGGCGACAATCTGTGGCTGGTAGCGCCGCGATCTGCCGAAGCTATCGCGCAAGGCATTCAGGCGCTGGTGGCGGATGCCGGGCGGATTTGCCAACTGCGAGAAGGGGCGAAGGAGCTGCGGCGGCGCTTCGACTGGGACCTGATCGCAAGTGAAACCGCCGAATTCTACCGCGAAGTGATTGGCAGCGCGCGATGAGGGGATTGCGGCGGTTGCACAGAAACGCGGATGCGCAGGCGATCGGCGCGCTGATCGTGCTGTGGCTCTTTTTCTTTTGGCGTCTGTTCACACCGGTCGCAGACGACCAGGCCTCGCTGGCAAAAGGCGACTTCAGCGGGCAGTTCGTCGCATTTGGCGGCTATCAATATCAGCGCATGACGCAGGGGCAGATCCCGCTGTGGAATCCATACAACAACGGCGGCTTGCCCTTCATCGCCGATACGCAGGCCGCGGTATTTTATCCGCCGCGCTGGCTGACCATCGGGCTGAGCTACCACCTGGGCGGCTGGAATTACAACTCGCTGCAGCTGGAGATGACCTTCCATGTGCTGCTGGGCACGCTGCTGATGTACGCTTTTGTGCGGCGACTGACGCGAGACGACGCCCACAGTCCCCTGGCAGCGCTGATTGCCGCGCTGGTCATCGGCTATGGCGGCTATATGACAGGCTATCCACCGCTGCAGCTGGCAGTATTGGAAGCCGCGATCTGGTTTCCGCTGATTGCGCTGGGCATATTGGAAGCCACGCGCGCCGCTTCGCTCTCGCCGCATTATCTGGCTTTGGCGGGGGTCGGCCTGGGCATGTCGTGGCTGGCGGGCCATCCACAGACGAGCTTCTTCCTCAGCTATTTGGGGGCTGCTTATCTGGCTTATCGCTGCTTTGCGCTGCGGCTGGGCTGGGGGCGATTCCTGCTCAGTTTGGGGCTATTCGCGGCGGTTGGTTTTGGGGTGACGGCGGTGACGATGCTGCCGGGCTTGGAATACTTGCAATACACATCGCGCAGCGGGCTGGGCTTCGCGGTCAAGGGACACGGCTTCCCCTTCCAGGATATTGCGCAATTCGTCTTTCCGGGTTCGGTCAGCCAGTGGTCGCCGCTCTTTGTGGGATTGCCAGCGCTGTTTTTCATTTTTATAGCCTTGCGCCAGCGACCGCGCGAAAGTCGCTTTTGGCTGGCTGTGGCGCTCTTGGGCCTGCTGCACAGTCTGGGCGACAAGGGCGTGCTCTTCGACTTCACTTACAACTTTGTGCCGGGTTTGCGCTACTTCCGCGGACAAGAGCGCGCGGCGGTCGTTGTCGCCTATAGCCTGGCTGCGCTGGCGGGGCTGGGCGTGGCGGCTTTTGCCAACTTGCCGAATCGCGTGGTGCGGATGCGGACTCTGCGCTACTGGCTGGGCTTCACTTGTCTGCTGGCTGCGATTGCGCTGGCGGTCTTGATTGCGTGGACGCTGGACTCGCGGGCTTGGGGCGGCTTTGTGGAGATTGCGGCGCGCAGTGCGATTGTGGCGGCAGCGGCTTATTTCGCGCTTTTGCGCTTCGCCGATGCGCCCAGGCTCGCCGCATTCCAGGTGGCGGTAGTCGCGTTGATCGTCTTTGAGCTCTTCGCCGTCAACATGGATCACCCCGCCAATTATGATGACAAGCCCCACCACGAACAGCTGAGCATGCAGCCGCCCGGACTCGTCCAGCAGGTACTGGATGACAGCAACGGCGGGCAGCCCTTCCGCGTCGACGGTTTTCGTGGTCTGCGCGAAAACAACGGCAGCCTGTATGGCGTGATGGATATGCGCGGCATCAGCCCGCTATTTTTGAATTGGGTGGGCAGGCTGGTTTTCATCGATTATGTCGAAAATCCGCTGGCATGGGAGCTCTTCGCAGTCAAATATGTCTATAGTGAAAAGGCGCAGTTGTCGGTGGAAACGAAGCTCGTCGGCGAGGGGCATGACAGCCTGGGGGCGATTTATCTGCACGAATTGACCGATCCGCGCCCCTTCGTTTTGCTGATGACCGATGTGGCCGTCGCCAACAACAACGAATGGATGATGGAATATATGGGCGATATTCGCTTTCATGAGCGCGACAAGATCGTCATGCAGCGCGCTCCTGAACTGCCCATGCCCGCCGAAGCCACCGGACAAGCCACAATCGTCAGTTTCGCGCCAGAAGAAATCGTCATCCAGGTTGATACGCCAGACAACGCGATCTTGTCGGTGTCGCTGCCGGATTACGCCGGCTGGCAAGCGCGCACGAATGACGAACCAGTCGAAATCATCCGCGCTTATGCCGCCTTGATGGCGCTGGAAATCCCGGCCGGGCAGCACATTGTCACCTTGACATTCGCGCCGGTTTCTTTTGCGCTGGGCGCAGCCATCACCGCGCTGACCTGGCTGTGCCTGGGCATGCTGGTCTTGACTTGGTTGAAACGGAGATAGACGGTGCGCGCGGCCACGGCTATGCAGATTTGGATCAGCCAGCTGGAGCGCCGGCAATATGCGCTGGCGGTCGGCATGGGCATGGGCATGGCGGGCGCGGGGCTGGGCTTGATGATCGCTGTGCTGGGACCGCTGCTGGCCATGGCTGCGCTGTTTGGCGCGCTGGCCGGCTTGTATGTCATCACCGAGCTGCGCGCCGCGCTCTATGCCATCATCGCCACGGTGCTGCTGCTGCCATTTGGCGTCTTTCCGGTCAAAATCGCGCTGACGCCGACCCTGCTCGACCTGGCTTTCGCTGGCTTTTTGCTGGTGTATGTGATGCGGTGGATGCGTGGCGAGCGCGCGGGCCTGCGACTGGCGCCGCCCCAAGCCATGATCGCAGTCTATGTGATGTGGCTGATCTTCGCCTTTGCTTTGGGATTGCGTCATGCGCCGCCCACCTCGACCGTCATACGCCAATTCGCCGAGACGCTGCTGAGCATTTCTCTGGTCTTCATTCTTGTCGACTTGCTGCGCGACCGATTCATGCTGCGGCGGCTGGTGCTGGTCGTTTTGCTGCTGGCGGGGGCGCAGGCTATGCTGGCGGTCGCCCTGTACGCAGCACCCGACAGCTTGGCCGAGGCGCTGCTGGCGCGGCTCTCGCGCATCGGTTATCCAGATGGCGGGGTCATTCGCTATATCGAAGACAACCCGGCGCTGGGCGAGCGCGCCATTGGCACCTGGGTAGATCCCAACGCGCTGGGCGGCATATTGGCGAGCGCAGCCTTGATGATCGCGCCGCAGCTGTTTGCCCAACAGCCGGTACTGCGCTCGCGCTGGCTGACGCGGCTGGTATGCGCGGCGATCTTCCTGGCGCTGCTGCTCACAAATTCGCGGGCGTCATTCGTGGCGCTGGCGATTGGCTTGCTGGCGATCGCGCTGGCGCAATATCGGCGCTTGCTGCCGCTACTGCTGGCGGGCGGGCTGCTATTTTTCTTGCTGCCGCAGACCCAGGCTTATGTCGAACGGCTGCGTCAGGGCTTCGCTGGGGAAGACCTGGCTGTGCAGATGCGCATCGGCGAATCCAGAGACTCGCTGCGTTTGATCAGCCGCTATCCCCTGGTTGGCGTCGGCTTCACCGGCACGCCGGATATCGACATTTATACCGATATCGCCAATCTGTATCTGATCATGGCCAACCAGATTGGGCTGGTCGGCGTGCTGATTTATTTGCTGGCGATGGTGGGCGTATTCGTTTATGGATGGCGCGCCTGGCGCTTTGTCAAATCGTCGCCTGGCTTCGCCGCCATCCACCTGGGCTATCATGCCGCGCTGCTGACTGCGTTAGTGAACTCTGTCGCCGATCTTTATTACTTCCGTCTGGACTTTCAGTCTTCCATCACCTGGTTTTGGTTGATCGTGGCGCTGTGCATCGCCAGTTCGCGCTTGTCGCTTTCGCCGGCGCAGGGCAAGAAAGCCGCCATTGCCAGAGCCAAGAGCTTGCTGTAATATGCTGCGCGACAACTGAATCTTCGCTTTCCGCTCCAGGCGTCTCTGGTTTGGGGCTGCAACCCGAGGAAAGGAACTCGCATGCGAGATTACGAACTCACTTTTATCGTCCGCATTTTGCCCTCAGACGAAGAAGTCAACCAAGCTATCGACCAGGTCATCAGCTTCATTGAACTGGGCGGAAATGGCGTCGTGAAGAGCGTCGACCGCAAGATCTTTGGCCGCCGCCGCCTCGCCTATCAGATCGATGGCCAGCGCGAAGGGCACTATGTTTTCATCCGCGCCGCTATCAATCCCGACCATATCGACGAATTGGAAACCGAGCTCAAGCTCTTCGACTCTGTCCTGCGCTATCTGTTGGTGCGCGACGAAGGCGAAGTCAAAGCTGGCGAGCGCAACAAATAATCCCTGGCAGGAGGCACCCCCCCGTGAGCGAGAATACCCGACCCGGCCAAAGACAGTCGAGTTCCAGGCCACCCCGCCGCCGCGGCTATCAAGGTCGCAGACGAGGCCGCCGCCGTGGCAAGAGCAGCTATTGCCCCAAAGGGCGCTGCTTCAATTACAAAGACATCGACATCCTTTCGCGCTTCATCAACGAGAGCGGCAAGATCAAGCCGCGCCGACAGACGGGCAACTGCGCGCGCTGCCAACGCCAACTGGCGCGCGAGATCAAACGTGCCCGCCACCTGGCGCTGCTGCCTTATGTCGCCGCCGACTGACCGCTTGAGGAGTCCGCAGCCCTATGTCCAAACGCGCGCAGACCACCGGCGTCCCCAAACGCAGACGCCGCCGGCAAACCACGGCGGAAGGCAGCCCCGCGACCGACCAGCAGGGATCTGAATACAAGAGCCGCGCCGAGCAAGAAGCCCTTTTGCAGCGGCGCGTCATCCGCGGCAGCATCATCGCTGCCATCGCGCTGGCGCTGCTGGTAGTCGGCACCTTTGTCGTCGAGCAGCTGATCATCCCCAACCAGGCGGTTGCCCAGGTCAATGGCGAGCCGATCAGCGTCGCCGAGTTCCGTCAAGCCTATCTGTTTGAGCGCAATCGCCTGCTGCTGCAACTGAACCAGATAGAAAATTCGGGCCTTGATATGCAGCAGCTGGCGCAGCAAGAGCCCTACCGCACCTGGATCAACGAAGCCAATGTGCCCGACCAGCTGGGCTTGCGCGTCATAAACGACATGGTCGATGACCGGCTGCTAGCTGCCGAGGCGGCTGCGCGGGACCTGGCCGTCGATGATGCCGCCATCCAAAGCGCGGTCGAGGAATTTTTCGGCTTCGACCCCGCCGCGGTGGCGCTTATTGGCGTCGAACCGACCGCCACGCCCGAACCAACGATCACGCCGACGCCCTTCGTTTCGCCCACGCCCACCAACACGCCCCAGCCCACGCCGACGCCCAACCCCGACGCCACGACAGCTCCAACCGGCACGCCGACCATCACACCGCAGCCTACCGTCATTGAACCGACGCAGAGCGCCGACGAAGTCCGCGACAGCTTCGAGCAGACTCGACGCGACTACCGCGGTTACTTCGACCGCGCTGGCGTCAGCAGCGAAACCTACGACAAGTTCTTCGCGCATACTGCCCTGGAAAACCTGCTGGGCGAAGCGCTCCTGCCCGATGACGCGCCGCTGATCTATGCGGATGTCCGCCATATCCTGGTCGATGACGAAGCGACGGCAATCGCGGCGCTGGACGCCTTGCAGGCTGGCGAAAGTTTCGCAGCGCTGGCACGCGCCATCTCTATCGACAGCGGCAGCGGCATGCGCGGCGGCGAACTAGGCGAAAGCTTCATCGGCAATTATGTGCGTCCCTTCCGCGAAGCAATCGAAAGCGCGGAAATCGGCGTGCTGGTCGGTCCGGTCGAAAGCGAGTTTGGCTTTCATGTCTTACAAGTGCGGCACAAAGAAGAACGCACTGGGCCTGACCAAGATTCACAACGAGAACGCGCCCGCCAAACCGAGCTCAGCGACCTGCAAGAGCAACTGCGCGCAGACAACAGCGACAGCATCGAAATCTACGATAGCTGGCTGGATTACATGCCGCGGTCCTAACCGAATCCCATTGGTCGCCTCGCAACTGCGTGCGCCCACCCCAAACCCCTCCCCCATTTAGAGGGAGGGGCGGACAGGTCAGCCCACCGCCGATATGCCCTGCTCCAGCAGCTGCGCCTGCAAATCTGCCAAAGCGCCAGTTTCTACAGATTCCAGCCGCGCCAGCTGATCGGCGATGTCGGTGGCCAGCTGTTCGTATATGGCATAGGCTTGGGCAGTGGGAGCGAACTCGCCCAGCGACACCGCCGCCGGCAGACCAGCCAGCCGCCGCAACAGATCGCCGCCTTGGTTGACCCGCCCTGCCCAGCCAGCCGGCAGATCGGGGATGAAGAGACTGCGCTCAATTTCCAGCAGCGTCTCGCGCAGTGCCGCCGGATCCGTGCCATCATTTGAGAGCATCGAGCCTTCGCGCGTCGCCAAAGCATCCAGTTGCCTGCGCAGACGCCGAAGCTTGTTGACTGCGCGCGTGGCTTCGCTATAGGTGTCGTGGAGCTGCAGCAGCAGGTCGAATTGCGCCTGGCTCTCCGTCCGGCTTGCGCTGCCCGTCGCATCTTTCACGAGCGTTATCGGCTGCGTCTGCGACCAGTCGCCAACGGTCAATGTCGCCTGATAATCGCCTGGCACGACAGTCGGTCCCGGCATTTGCTCGAACTGCGGATCATCGCCGTCCAGCTTGGGCGACCAGGGCAGGCGCATATTCCAGACAAAGCGATTCCAGCCCGCCTGCGCGGTTATGCGCAGCTCGTTGTCGGGCTTGTTTTTGTCATTTACCCTTTCGGGGTCAAGCGAGGTGAATTCGCGCAGCAGCACCCCGTCCGCGTCGTCTATGCGCAGTGAGATCGGTGCTGTTGGCTGCGCGTCCAGCCACCAGGTCAGCAGCACGCCGCGCGGCCGGTTTTCGCCCGAATCCAGGAATCGCCGTTCCACCGCATTTTCCGGCGATTTGCGGTGCGTGTAGGCGGCCGAAATGCCTGTCGAGCTCATGTAGGTCTTGCCTGGCTGATCAATGAGCCGGCGCGCATCAATGCTCTCGAGCAGGCGTTGGGTCGGGCGCGGTTTAAGCAGGCGGTTGCCCGTACCCGCGTCAGCCTGGTGCAAGCGCGATACATCATCAAATATCCAGAAGGCGCGTCCGTGCGTGGCCGCGATCAAATCGCCGCGTTTCAGCGCCAGGTCATAAACGGGCGTCGCCGGCAAGTCCAGCTGCAGCGGCTGCCAGCTTTCGCCATCATTGAAGGAGATGTACATACCCGTCTCGGTCCCAGCATAGAGCAGACCTTCGCGCTCAGGGTCGCAGCGGATGACGCGGGTGAAGTCGTCGCGCGGGATGCCGGCATCAATGCGCTGCCAACTCTGCCCATAATCCATGGTTTTGAACAGGTAGGGCGAATAATCGTCCAGCTTGTAGCGCATGGCGGCAAAATAGGCGCTGGCGGGGTCATGCGGCGATGCCTCGATACAATGCACATAGGACCAGTCCGGCAGCTGCGGCGGCGTGATTTGCTGCCACGCTGCGCCATCGTCCCGCGTGATATGCAGCAAGCCATCATCGCTGCCCGCCCACAATACGCCATCTTCATGCAGCGAGGCGGCCAGCGCCGTCACTGTCGCATAGACTTCGGCAGCGCCCACATCGCGGTTGATCGGTCCGCCGCTTACGACCAGGGTGGACGGGTCGGCACGCGTCAAGTCGGGGCTGATCGCCTGCCAGCTGCCGCCTTCGTCGCTGGATTTGTAGACGCGGTCGCCGCCAATATACAGATCGTGCGGCGCGAAAGGCGAAAACAGGATCGGATAAGTCCAGGCGAAGCGCTGCTGCAGACCGCTGGCCGCCTCGCCGAAGCTCTGCACTGGCGCTGTCGTCACCAGGCGCAGTTGTTTGCTGGCGTGGTCATAGCGTTGCAGGGCATTGCCGCCGCCTGGCGAGCTGCCGATGGCGCCTACCACGACGATATCGTCATCATCCGGCTTGGTGGCGATGAAGCCGCTTTCGCCCGTGCCAGCGATGAAGCAGTCTTGCCACAAGATGGAGCTTTTGCTGCTGCGGCTGGGCACGGCGATGGAACTGTTGTCTTGCTGCGTGCCATAGACATGGTAGGGATGGCGGTTGTCCGTGCAGAGGCGATAGAACTGCGCGGTCGGCTGATTGAAAATGCTCGACCAGCTGGCGCCGCCATTCAATGACACGCAGGCGCCGCCATCGTTGCCTTGCACCATGCGCAGGGGGTTGCGAGGGTCGATCCACAAGTCGTGATTGTCGCCGTGGGGCGTGCCGACCTGGGCGAAGGTTTTGCCGGCGTCTAGCGACTTCCACAGGCGCAAGTTGTTGACCCAAACGGTATCTGCGTCGGCCGGGCAGGCAGTTAGATGCATGTAATACCAGCTGCGCGAGGTGATATCAAAATTGCGCGCTGTGAATGTCCAGCTGTCGCCGTAGTCATCGGAGCGGTACATGCCCTGCTGCTGCTCGTGCTCGATCAAAGCATAGACGCGTCCGGGCTGGGCTGGCGAAGCCGCGATGCCGATCTTGCCCAGGATGCCGCCGGGCAGACCAGGCTTGCTCGAGATGTTGTGCCAGCTTTCGCCGCCGTCCAGCGAGCGCCAGATGCCGCTGTCTTCGCCGCCGCTCTGGATGGTGTGGAAGTCGCGCCGCGCCTCCCAGATCGAGGCATAGAGGATGCGCGGATTATTTTGGTCGATGCTGAGGTCGACCGCGCCGGCTTTGTCGCTGACGAAGAGTACGCGCTGCCAGCTGTCGCCGCCGTCCCGCGAACGAAAGATGCCGCGCTGGTCGTTGCGTCCGAAAGCGTGCCCCAGCGCCGCCACAAAGACCGTATCGGGGTCTTGCGGATGGATGCGCAGCTTGCCGATATGCCGCGTATCGCCCAAGCCGCAATGCCGCCAGCTGCGCCCGCCATCGCTGGACTTGTAGACGCCATCGCCATGCGAGACATCAATGCGGATGGTCGCTTCGCCCATACCGGCATAGATGATATTGGGATCGACCTGGCTGACCGCCAACGCGCCGACCGAGCCGGTCTTGAAATAGCCGTCGGAGATATTGCGCCAGTATTGCCCGGCATCGTCGGTCTTCCATACGCCGCCAGCGCAGGCGCCAAAATAGAAAGTGCCGATCTCGCCAGGATGTCCCGCGACCGTGACGACCCGTCCGCCACGAAAGGGTCCGATGCAGCGCCAATGTCCAATGTTTTCCAGGGGAATGCTCATGCCACAAGCCTTTGCTGGGAGTTGGGTACAGGTTGCGGCGGATTGTAGCGCGATTCCAGGCCGCGCGGAAAACCTCTGCCGCCGAAATGTCGCGGGATTGAGAGGGTCTAGGCGTCCAAACCCAAAACGCGCGCCACGATGGGTCGCAGGCGCTCGACGACAGCCGCATCCATATGCTCGCGTCCGGTCGCCAAAGCCGCATCCAAGGCCCGGTGCGCCGACAGTTCCAGCGTCTCATCCAGCCGCCCGACCGCCCCCACCAGCGCCGACTGCACAAAGCTGATATTCTGCGCCAACTGCTGGATGACGATATCGCTGGTGGTGTCTTCGCTCTCGGTGCGCCAGCAGTCATAATCTGTAACATGCGCCAAAGCCGCATATTCGATCTCGGCTTCGCGAGCCAGGAAGGCTTCGGGCGCGGCTGTCATGCCGATGATGTGGCAGCCCCAGCGCTGAAATAGACGGGCTTCGGCGCGCGTGGCAAAGCGCGGACCATCTTCGATCAAAAAGCAGCCGCCGCGATGCACGACTGCGCCGCTACTTTCGGCAGCATCGGCCAGCAGGCTGCGCAAATAGTCGCCGAAGGGATCGGCCACCGATACATGCACGACCAGCCCCCGCTCGAAAAAGCTGCGCGCGCGTGTGTGGATCGTATAATCAATCAACTGATCGGGCGTGACGAGCTGCCCGGGCGCGTATTCTTCTTGCAGCGAGCCGACAGCATTCACGCCGATGATGAAGCGCGCGCCCAGCTGCTTGAGCGCATAGATATTGGCGCGGTAAGGAAGAGCGTGCGGCGCCAGGGTGTGTCCCTCGCCATGACGCGGCAAAAAGGCGACGCGCTTGCCAGACAGGCTGCCAATGCGGATCGTGCCGCTGGGCTTTCCGAAAGGCGTATCCATGTCTACTTCGCGCACATCGCTGATCTCGGGCAGCTGATACAACCCCGAGCCGCCGATGACGCCGATTCTGACCTCTTCCATCATGCACCTCCTGCCTGGTTTCAGCGAGCTCGCGCCAGCATGTCGGCCAGGTAGCGCCCCGTATAGCCTGGACAATTCGCCACCTGTTCGGGCGTTCCCTGCGCGACTATCCGTCCGCCGCCATCGCCGCCTTCTGGTCCCAGATCGATAATATGATCAGCCACTTTGATGATATCCAGGTTGTGTTCAATGACGACGATGGTATTGCCCGCATCCGCCAACCGCTGCAGCACCGCGATAAGACGCGCCACATCATAGGCGTGCAAGCCGGTCGAGGGCTCGTCCAGGATGTAGAGGGTGTGCCCGGTGGCGCGTTTGGACAATTCGCGGCTGAGCTTGATGCGCTGCGCTTCGCCACCGCTGAGAGTCGTGGCTGGCTGTCCGATGCGGATGTAACCCAAGCCGACCGCGGCCAGCGTTTCCAGCTTGCGGCGGATGCGCGGCAGGTTGGCGAAGAATTCCAAGCCTTCCTGCACGCTCATCGCCAGCACCTGGGCGATAGATTTGCCCTTGTATTGCACTTGCAGGGTTTCGCGGTTGTAGCGCGTGCCACGGCAGATTTCACAAGGCACATACACATCGGGCAGGAATTGCATTTCAATGCGGATCAGCCCCTGCCCCTCGCAGTGTTCGCAGCGCCCGCCGCGCACATTGAAGCTGAAGCGGCCTGGTTTGTAACCGCGCGCCTTGCTTTCGGGCAGCTGGGCAAATAGCTGGCGAATGTCATCAAAAAGCTTGGTATAAGTGCCCGGATTGCTGCGGGGCGTGCGTCCGATTGGGCTTTGGTCGATATTGATAATCTTGTCGATATGTTCTTCGCCACGCAGCGCATCGTGCTCGCCAGCGCGAAGCCGACTGCGGTTGATCAACTGCGCCAGCCGCGTATACAACGTATGTACGACCAGTGACGATTTGCCGCTGCCGCTGACGCCGGTGACGCAGATGAAGCAGCCCAGCGGAAAGTCGACCTGGATGTCTTTCAGGTTGTTGGCGCGCGCGCCGCAGATGCGCAGCATTTCGCCCGAACCAGCCCGCCGAGTCCGGGGCAGCGGGATTTCAAAGCGGCCCGCCAGATAATTGCCCGTGCAGCTCCCGTGATTGGCGGCGACTTGCTTTGGCGTGCCTTGCGCAACCAGCCGACCGCCATGTTCGCCCGCGCCTGGTCCCAGATCAATCAGCCAGTCGGCGCTGCGCATGGTCTCTTCGTCATGCTCGACCACCAGCACGCTGTTGCCCAGATCGCGCAAGCCGATGAGCGTATTGATCAGCCGCCGGTTGTCGCGTTGATGCAAGCCGATTGAAGGCTCGTCCAGCACATAGAGCACGCCGGTGAGCTGGCTGCCGACTTGTGTGGCCAGGCGGATGCGCTGGGCTTCTCCACCGCTCAGGCTGGCGGCGCTGCGAGCCAGGGTCAGGTAATCCAGGCCGACATTGCACAAGAAGCCGATGCGAGCGTTCAATTCGCGCAGAATCTGTCGGGCGATATGCTGTTCGCGCTCCGAGAGGATGGCATCAGCGCCTTGCAGCGAACATACCCAGCGATGCAGCTCGCCGATGGGTTTGGAGGTGATGGCATGGATGTTGACGCCGCCGATGGTCACCGCCAGCGACTCCGGGCGCAAGCGCTGCCCGTTGCAGCTGCGGCAAGGAATCTCGCGCATCGTCTGCTGGATTCGCTCGCGGATGGCTTCGGAGCTGGTCTGCTGATAGCGGCGCTGCAAGTTGGGGATCACGCCTTCGTAGCGCGTCGACCAGCTGTGTTCCCTGCCCGATGAATGAAAGTAGGACACCTCATAGCGCTGCTCGCCGCTGCCATAGAGCACGACATTTTGCTGCTGCGGCGTCAGCTGCCGCCAGGGCGTATCCAGCGAGAAATCATAGTGTCGGCTGAGCGCCTGGAAGACATTCCAATTCCAGCCGCGCCGGTCGTCCAGCCCATATCCATTGGCCTGCAACGCGCCCTCGGCGATAGCGCGGTCATGGTCGGGCACGATGATATCGGGGTCGATCTCCAGGCTGAAGCCCAGCCCCTGACAAACTGGACAAGCGCCGCTGGGCGTATTGAATGAGAACAGGCGCGGTTCTGGCTCGGGCAGGCTGGCGTGTCCGTTCGGGCAAGCCAGGTCTTCGCTGTAGAGATGATCGACCGGGTTATCGCGGTCGCTGACATCCTGGATGATCAGCCGGCCTTCGCCATGCTGCAGGGCAGTTTCGATTGCATCGGTGAGGCGCGTTTCAAAAGCGGCGGCGTCTTCGGATTGCGGATCGTCGTACTGGCGGATGATGAGGCGGTCGACCACGATCTCGATATCGTGGATGACATAGCGGTCCAGCGCGATGTCTTCGTCCAGGTCGCGGACAGCGCCATCGACGCGGACGCGCGCGAAGCCCTGCTTGCCGATTTCAGCCAGGGCTTTGCTGTGAACGCCTTTCTTGCGCTGGATGACCGGCGCCAGCACCTGGATTCGCGTGTCGGCGGGCATATTCTGCACCTGGTCGACAATCTGCTGGGCGCTCTGTGCCGATACCTCTGCGCCACATTCCGGACAATGCGGGATGCCAATGCGCGCATATAGCAGCCGCAGATAATCATAGATTTCGGTCACAGTGCCGACTGTCGAGCGAGGATTGTGGCTGACGCTCTTCTGGTCGATAGAGACAGCCGGGCTTAAGCCTTCGATCTGGTCGACATCCGGCTTTTGCATCAAGCCGAGGAATTGGCGGGCGTATGAACTCAGGCTTTCGACATAACGCCGCTGCCCTTCGGCGAAGATGGTATCAAAGGCCAGGGAAGACTTGCCCGAGCCAGACAGGCCGCTGATGACAACCAGTTGATTGCGCGGGATATCGACATCGATGTCTTTGAGATTGTGCTCGCGAGCGCCGCGCACGAGGATCTTGTCTTGCTCCATGTCGCGTATCGCTTCCTTACTCCTGCCCAGTCCCAGCCATCTGTTGCTTGGGGACGCATAGTATAGCCGCTGGGCTGCGCCACGATAAGGGACGAATAAGACCCCCCCCCTCGGTCCCGCCGTCGAGTCGGGGGGAGGATTGCAGTGCGAAATCACGCGCGGGTGGTTTACAATATGCATGACGAATCAGATGCCGCGAGGACATGCGCCAATGCCCAGCCAGTTTCAATGGGACGACCCCTTCTTGCTCGACCAGCAGCTTGATGACGAAGAGCGCATGGTGCGGGATGCGGCGCGGGAATATTGCCAAGCCAGACTGATGCCGCGCATCCTGGAAGCGAATCGGCGCGAACAATTCGACCGCGATATCTACTTCGAAATGGCGCAGTTGGGCATGCTGGGTGCGACCCTGCCAGAAGAGCACGGCGGCGCGGGCTTGAATTATGTCTGCTATGGCTTGATCGCCCGCGAAATTGAGCGGGTGGACAGCAGCTATCGCAGCGCCATGAGCGTGCAAAGCTCGCTGGTGATGTATCCAATTTATACATATGGCACAGACGAACAGCGGGCGCGCTACCTGCCAGGGCTGTCCAGCGGCGAGCTTGTCGGCTGCTTCGGCTTGACAGAGCCCAACCACGGCAGCGATCCCGGCGGCATGGAGACGCGCGCAACAAAGGTCGATGGCGGCTGGCGCTTGCACGGGAGCAAAATGTGGATCACCAATTCGCCGATCGCCGATGTCTTTATCATCTGGGCGAAAGCCTATGGCCACGCCGAAGGCAAAGAGGGCGACATTCGCGGCTTCATCCTGGAGCGCGACATGGCTGGCTTGTCGGCGCCGGCGATCGGCGGCAAGTTCAGTCTGCGCGCCAGCAGCACCGGCGAGATTGTGATGGATGAAGTCTTCGCGCCGGACGAGAACCTGCTGCCCAATGCCCGCGGCTTGCGAGGTCCTTTTGGCTGCTTGAATCGCGCGCGCTATGGCATCGCCTGGGGGGCTTTGGGCGCAGCGGAATTTTGCTGGCATGCCGCCCGCCAATATACGCTCGACCGCCATCAATTCGGGCGTCCGCTGGCCGCCAATCAGCTAATCCAATTCAAGCTGGCGAATATGATGGGCGAAATCGCTTTCGGCTTGCAGGCCGCGCTGCGCGTCGGCAGGCTGCTGGACGATGACGCCGCCACGCCAGAGATGATTTCGCTGATCAAGCGCAACTCTTGCGGCAAGGCGCTGGACATCGCTCGTACGGCGCGCGATATGCACGGCGGCAACGGCATCTCCGATGAATTTCATGTCATCCGCCATGTGATGAACCTGGAGGCGGTCAACACCTACGAAGGCACCAGCGACATACACGCGCTGATTCTGGGACGGGCACAGACCGGCATCCAGGCATTTATGTAACAACCATGTCATCGCAGGGGCGATATACGATATCGCCCGCAAGAAAGAGATGCCCGGAGGGCACCATGCAAAACGAAACGCTTGTCGTACCCACCATCAGCTGTGCCGGCTGCGTCGGCGCAATCAAGTTCGAGTTGGGTGAATTGCATGGCGTCGCCGCTGTCGATGGCGATGTGGACCGGCGGACGATAGAAGTGGCTTTCGACGCGCCCGCCACGCTGGAGGGCATCGTCGCACTGCTGCAAGAGATCGACTATCCGCCGCAGCAAGACAGCCAGGCAAGAGCTCGCCCGCTCCTGCAGCTCCGATATGCCCCTGACAGCCGCCCGCATCCGTGACCAGGCGCGCGAGTTGGGATTCAGCCTGTGCGGCCTTACGCCAGCCGAGCCTTCTCCTACTTTGGCGAGTTATCTGCGCTGGATTCGGCGGGGCATGCACGGCGAGATGGCGTATATGGCGCGCCCCGATCGTGTGCGGCGGCGGCAGGACCTGCGCGAGATCTTGCCTGGCGCGCGTTCGCTTATCATCGTCGGACTCGATTATCAGGCGAGTTTCGCCGATGAAGACGCGCTGAACGACCCAGCCCGTGGGCGCATCGCGAGCTATGCCTGGGGCGTGGATTATCATCGTGTGCTGGGCTTGCGGCTAGAGACTTTCGCCGAGTGGATTTTGGAGAATTCCGGCGGGACGCTCGAGCAAAAGATCTATGTCGATACCGGCGCTTTGCTCGAGCGCAGCCACGCCCAACAGGCCGGACTGGGCTTCATCGGCAAGAACACCATGCTGATTCATCCGCGGCGGGGCAGCAGCTTCTTCATCGGCGAGATCATCACCAGCCTCGAGCTGGACGAATATGACAGCCCTGCGCGCGAGACCATGTGCGGCACCTGCACGCGCTGCCTGGTGGCTTGCCCGACCGCTGCCTTCCCCGCGCCATTCGTGCTGGATGCCCGCCGATGCATCAGCTATCACACCATTGAGAACAAGGGCTGGGTCGACCGCGAGCTGCGCGCCGACTTCGGCAACTGGATTTTCGGCTGCGATATCTGCATGGATGTTTGCCCGTTCCAGCGCTTCGCCCACGAGACCGACGAGTTGGCTTTCCTGCCCTTGGATATAGAGCGTGTCGCGCCAAAGCTGGTCGACATGCTGATGCTTGACGAGGGGGCATTCCGGGGGCTTTTCCGCCGCAGCCCTGTCGAGCGCATCGGACGCGAACGCCTGGTGCGCAATGCCTGCATCGCCGCGGGCAACTGGGGAGACGAGCGCGCCATCCCGCATTTGATCCAACTGCTGTATGACGCTAGCCCATTGCTGCGTGGACATGCCGCCTGGGCGCTGTGGCAGACGATGGAGTTGGATAGCAGCAAATTGCTCACCGACCTGTACCAGCGCGAAGACGATGCGCAGGTGCGCGGCGAGGTGGAGGCGCTGTTGCAATAATCAGCTGTTTCCAGCAAGCGGGCGACCCAATAGCTCGCCCCTACATGTCTCCGCTTACCGGTCGTCCGGATTTGGATGCTGCAAGTGCCAGTCGGTCGCGTCTTGATAGGCTTTGGCGACGGCGAGGGTTTCCGCTTCTTTGAATAGTCCACCGACGAAAGTGATGCTCGTCGGCGTGCCTTTGTCGGTGAAGCCGTTGGGCAGGACCACGGTAGGATGTCCGGTGAGGTTCGTCATTCCCAGCGTGCTGCCGCCGAAGCTGGGCGAGATGAACACATCAATGTCCGCCATGACGCGGGCCATGTCTCGCATCAGCTGCGTTCGGACGCGATTGGCGTTGATATATTCGACCGCCGGGATGAAGCGGGCGGCGCGGAAAATATTGGGCCAGGCGCTGTTGCCCTGACGCTTCATCGACGATACCGAGCCGTCGCGCGTGATGGTGTCAAAGGCAGCCGCCGCCGCCTCCGCAAGGATCACCCGGGGGATGCCGTGCAGCGGTCCGCAATACAGTCCGAGGGCGATTTCGCTGTCGGCGCGTTTCGCCTGCGCATGGGCGATCTCTTCGGTGTAGGCGGCCACGCACTGCAAGACCGGGTCATGGCGCTTGAGCCGGCGCAGGTACATCTCGGTCAATTCCAGCGAAGTGACCTGGCGGCTGCGGACGAGCTCGGCGAGCTGGGTCACGGTGTAGAAGGCGGCATCTTCCAGGGCGGCGGGCCGCGAAACGGACTGCTGCGCGCTCATCCGAAAGCTGCGCGGGACGGTCGCCGGCGCGGGATCGGCTGCATTCACATTGAAATTGAGCGAGAGCGGGATGCTGTTGTCGAGATCGGCGGCGCGGATGCTCGCAAACTGAGCCAGACGGTCGTTGAGAACATTGCGCATCTGTTGGCGCTGGGCGGGCGTGAATTCCAGGTCGAGCAGGGCTTGGGCAGCGACGATGTGGTCGGGGGAGATGGGGAGACGGTCATGGGGGAGACCTCTTGCGCGCGTGGTGGCAGGGAGTGCAGCACAGCATTTTTGCCACAGAGGCATAGCGGCGGGGAGGGAAAATTGAGTGTGTCAAGGAGACTTGGTCGCTAGCGTATTTTTCGCCCCCGCAGCCGCAGCGAGTTCGTCACCACGAACACGCTCGAGAACGCCATCGCCGCAGCCGCGAACATGGGAATCAGACCGCCCAGCATGGCCACCGGGATCAACACGATGTTGTAGATGAACGCCCAGAAGAGATTCTGGTGGATTGTGCGCAGGGTCGCTTTGCTCAGGTCGATCGCTGTTGAAAGCGCGCGCAGATCGCCACTGACCAGCGTCACATCGGCGGCTTCGATGGCGATATCGGCGCCCGCGCCAATGGCAAAACCGACATCAGCCTGCGCCAGCGCCGGCGCATCGTTGACGCCATCGCCGACCATAGCCACGCGCTGACCTTCCCGCTGCAACTGCTCGACCGCGGCGGCTTTATCGGCGGGCAGCACTTCAGCCAGCACGCGATTGATGCCGACTTCGTCCGCGATGGCGTGGGCGGTCTTTGCATTGTCCCCGCTGATCATGGTCACTTGCAGGCGGCTGGCTTGCAAAGTTTGCACGGCGGCTTTGGCGGTGGGCTTCAGTTGATCGCCCAGAGCCAACGCGCCAGCCAATTCGCCATCCAGCGCCAGCAGCACGACCGTATCGCCGCGCGCTTGCAGGCTGGCGATATCTCCCTGCAATGCCGATGCGTCGATGCCGCGTTCGCGCATGAATCGCGGGCTGCCCAGCGTCACTGCCGCGCCGTCAATGCTCGCCACGACGCCGCGACCGGGCAGCGCTTCAAATTCATCCAGTGGCAGCAATTCGATGTTGCGTTCTGCGGCTGCGGAAAGCACAGCCTGGGCAAGCGGATGCTCGCTGGCGGCTTCGGCAGAGGCGGCATATTGCAGCACGCGCTCCTTCGCCTGATCCCCTGCCCCGACAAACGCGGTCAGTTCTGGCTTGCCTTGCGTGATGGTGCCGGTCTTGTCCAGCAGCACAGCCGTCAAGCCCGCGCTGCGTTCCAGGGCTTCGCTGTCGCGGAAGAGGATGCCGCGTTCTGCGCCGCGCCCGCCCCCGACCATGATGGCTGTCGGCGTGGCCAAGCCCAGCGCGCAGGGACAGGCGATGACGAGCACGGCGATCATGTTCAAAATTGCGCTTGGGAATGCCGCGCCGCCAATGGTCAGCCAGCCCAGCAGCGTGATGAGCGCCAACACAATCACCGCCGGGACAAAGTAGCCCGCCACGCGGTCGGCCACAGCCTGGATAGGCGCTTTGCTGGCCTGGGCGCGCAGAACCAGGTCGATCATCTGCGCCAAAGTCGTGTCTTTGCCGATGCGCTGCGCCTCGACGACCAGCCTGCCCTGCTGGTTGATACTGCCTGCGATGGCCTCGTCGCCGGCCGCTTTATCCACGGGCAGGCTTTCGCCCGTCAGTAGCGATTCGTCCACCGCCGAGCTGCCAGCCACGACCAACGCATCCACCGGCAGGCGCTCGCCGGGCTTGACCAGCAGCTTGTCGCCGATGAGGACTTCGTCGATAGGGATTTCGACAGGCTGATCGTCGCGCAGCAGGGTGGCGGTTTTTGGCGCGAGGTTGATGAGCTTCTTGATGGCGGCGCTGGTGCGGCTTTTGGCGCGCGCCTCCAACAGCTTGCCCAGCGTGATCAGCGTCAGGATGACCGCAGCCGACTCGAAATAATCGGACTTGCCGACCACATCGGAAAAGTCGAAAAGGATGCCCAGCAGCACGATCAATCCATAGATATAGGCGGCCAGCGAGCCCATCGCCACCAGCACATCCATATTCGCCGTGCCATTGCGCAGCGACTTAATCGCCCCGCTGACATATTGCCTGCCCAGCACGAACACCACCGGCGTAGCCAAGGCACCAAATACGAATAGCCAGCTATCGGCTGCCAGCCAGGCGAAATGCTCGCCGAGGAAGGGAACTTGATGCAGAAAATGGCGCGTCATGCTCAGGATGGTCAGCGGAATCGTGAAGATCGCGCCGATGAGCAGCAGGCGCTGTTGACGCGCAGTTTCGGCTCTGCGGGCGGCGGCTTCGGCATCTTCGGGCGACTCGGCTTCGGCAATGTCGATAAGGCCATAGCCAGCCCGTTCCAGCGCGCGCGCAAAGTCGCCACGCCTCGCCAGGGTGGGCAGATAGGCCAAGCTGGCGGTATCGTTGGCGAGGTTGACAGTTGCCTCCAGCACGCCATCGACCCGCTTCAGCGCGCGTTCGACATTTTTCTGGCACATGGCGCAGGTCATGCCGGTGACCGCCAAGTCCATGGTCGCGGCTGCCACGCCATAGCCGGCGCGTTCCAGTCGGGCTGCCAGGTCGGCAGGCGATACAGCGCTGGCTTCGCAGGCGACGCTGGCTTGTTCGGTGGCCAGATTGACGCTGGCGCTTTGCACGCCTTCTGCGCGTTTCAGCGTGCGCTCGACATTGCCTGCGCACATGGCGCAGGTCATGCCGGTTACGGGTAGGACAATTCGCCTGCTGCTCATGGTCGGCTCGCGTTGGTGTCGGGATTTGCCTTGATTGTACACGCAGAGCGCGCGGCTGTGGCATTAGCGTCTTATAGGATCGGCATGAGGTTTATTCGCGCTCGTACAATTCCAGCAAGACGCCGCCAGTACTGCCCGGATGCACAAAAGCATAGCGCCGGCCCTGGCGTTGGCGGGGCGATTCGTTGATCAGCTCAATGCCCTGCGCAGCCAATTCGCCCAGCTTGGCATCCAGATCGGCCACTTCCAGGCAAAGATGATGCATGCCCGGCCCGCGCTTGGCCAGGTAGCGGGCGACGCCACTTGTCTGATCTCTCGGTTGGATCAATTCCAGCCGCGCAGCGCCGATTTGCAAGAAGGCGACATCGACCCCCTCGTCATGGATGGTCTGCGCCGCTCCGGTCGCCGGCAATCCCAACTGCTCGCCCCAGAAAACCAGCGCTTCGTGCAGGTCTTCCACAACCAAGGCGATATGATTCAGGGCGATGTTTTCCGCTTCCATGTTCGCAAGCGCTCCCGCGACAGCCACAGGCAACTATTTGAATGGTATACTACGCGGCAAGATGCGCAAGGGCTTGCGTTGTGGCGCATCACGCGGATTTATGAAGGCACGAGCGAGATCCAGCGCATGGTCATCGCTGGCAGCGAATTGGGGTGGCGATGAAAGCAGCAGTATTGACAAGTCACGGCGGCGCGGAAGTCGTCGAATATGTAGACGATTTGCCTGTGCCAGAAGCGGGCGCTGGCGAAGTGCGCGTGCGCATCAAAGCGGCGGCGCTGAATCGGCTGGATCTGTGGGTGCGAGCGGGCTGGCGAGGGCTGGAGCTGGACTTCCCGCATGTGATCTGCGCGGATGGAGCTGGCAATGTCGATGCGGTCGGCGCGGGAGTGACTCGGTTTGCGCCCGGCGACCGCGTCTGCATCGACCCCACCATCGTGCCGCCCGATGATCCGGCGCTGCAGACGGGCTTGGAGAATCAGACGCGCATCGCCATCCTGGGCGAGCATCACAGCGGGACAGCAGCCGATTTCGTAGTCTTGCCACAACGCAACTTGCTGAAGATGCCGGCGGAATTCGACTTTGGCGCGGCGGCGGCGGTCGGCTTGGTCGGCGTAACCGCCTGGCACTCGCTGATCACGCGCGGAAGCTTGCAGCCCGGCGAAACCGTGCTCATCGTGGGAGCGGGCGGCGGCGTCAACAGCATCAGCATCCAGATCGCCAAGCTGGCCGGCGCGCAAGTCATCGTGGTAGGCAGCAATGCCGAAAAATGCCAGCAGGCCGAAGTCATCGGCGCGGACATGACCATCAACCGCGAAGACGAACCGGGCTGGTCGCGGGCGGTCTATCGGCTCACGGGCAAGCGCGGCGTGGATGTGGTGGTGGACAATGTCGGCGCGGCCACGCTGGGGCAAAGCCTGCGCGCTTGTCGCATCGGCGGACGCATTCTGATCGTCGGCGGCACCAGCGGCTATAGCTTTGACATGAATGTCGCGCAGTTGTTCACGCGGCACATCTCGCTGATCGGCAGCACGATGGGACCGCACCAGGATTATGAGCGCTTCATGCAGCAGGTCTTCGCCGGGCGCATTCAAGCGGTCATCGGCGCGCGGCTGCCACTGCGCGAGGCGCGGCGGGCGCAAACGCTGCTGGAGAATAACGCTGTTTTTGGCAAAGTTGTGCTGGAAAACTGATCGAGGCTTGAGCAACGACAGCCGCTATGCCAGGCCTGCAACATGAATGTGGCGTACAGCGAGATTTTCCAGTTGCCGGCGCGGTTGGGATTGGTCGACCTGGCGGCGGCAGCGCGAGGCTCGGGCGTGATCAGTGTGCTGCAAGTGGTCGTCTATCACGGTCCGCGGCCGCTGCGGCATTCGGTGGCGCGTGTCATAGAGACGCATCTGGGCGCAATTGAGCTGGTTGTCGCCTACGAAGGCGTCGACCTGGCACCGCTGCGCACAGAAATGGATCGTAACAGAATTGAGCCGCTGCACAGGGCGCTGGCTGCGGCGCGATTCAGCCGGCTGGGCGACCAACCCGGGCTGTCCAAGGATGATACGCCGCTGTGGCTGGTGCAGCGCGCGACCGGGTCGCATCTTCACAGCATCATCCTGGCACCGGACAAACCAGAACTGCCCTGGTCGCGCATCGCCAACGCCGTCTATGACTGCCTGCCCGCAGCCATGCAAGAGCTGCCGCTGAGGGGATGATGGACGACAGAGAACTGCGCGAAGTCGAGGTCAAGCTGCATACGCCCGATCTGGCGGCTGTGCGGCGGGCGCTGGGCGCTGCTGGCGCGAAGCTGGTCCAAGAGCGCGTCCTTGAGCGCAATTTCCGTTACGACAGCGCCGATGGGGGGCTGATTGCGGGCGGCGAGGTGCTGCGCCTGCGGCAAGATGCGGCGGTCAAGCTGACATACAAGTCGGAGGCCAGCGTGGAAAGCGGCATCGTCAGTCGGCTTGAGGCGGAAGTCATCGTTAGCGACTTCGACACCATGCATCTCATACTGCGGAGGCTGGGCTATCGGGTGGCGCTGATCTATGAAAAGTACCGCACGACCTATGAATTACATGACGCCGAGATCGTGCTGGACGAGCTGCCATTCGGCAATTTCACCGAGATAGAAGGCGCTGCTGAGACGATCGAGCGGGTCGTGGCGGCGCTGGGCTTGGGCGGCTGCCGGCGCATGGAAGGCAGCTACACGGACATCTTCGCGGATGTGAAGGCGCGGCTGGGGCTGGCTGCGCGAGATTGCACTTTTGAGGCTTTCGATGGTGTTGATGTTAGGATCGAATCATGAAACTTTCCAACAAATCGCGACAAATTCTTACGCTCATTAGCAAGGGACACAGCTATGAGCAGATACTTTCCTTGCACCGGGACTTCACATACAAAGACATATTTTCGTCCGCGCAGGAAGCGCTGGAGCTAGAGAATCCGTCGGCAGCAAGTTATCAGGACAGGTTGGCTGCCATCAAGCAGAAATACCCAAACGCTTATGAACCGTGGACCCAGCAGCAAGAAGAATTGCTACGAGAACTGCATGGAAGCGGCGCTGCGATTGATGAAATGGCTGCTGCCCTTAAGAGACAGCAAGGCGCAGTCAGCAGCCGAATTCGCAAGCTGGGACTTGAAGAGTGATAGACCAATTCGCGACGGTATGTGGCTAGTTTCTTGAATGTGGGTGCGCGACCAATTCTGTGCAAGTGCCCTTCAGTGAGGCACATATACAGATGACCCGGCCAGAATAGGACGCCGTAGGGGCGAGACGCTGGCTCGCCCGTTATGAATCGGAATCAGCTTGTTAGATGACGACTGATGGAGATGCGAAGTGGATGGAAAGACTGAGTTGGATAAGTTCCTGGAAGAGCGGTCGCGTGTGCCGATTCCGAGCGGGGATGTGGCGCGGGTGAAGTTGTTGGCGAAAGAGTTGGCGTTGGGCGTACACAAGGATCTTTGGGATCGAGCAACTCGTATAATATATGAATATGATCACCCGATAGATAGCAATCAGAGCAAATACCTAGAGGTGAGATGGGGTGATTCTCTTCCTACAATGTGGATGGCACAATTGCAAGGCCATGGCTACATGGAAGACGCTTACAACTCCAAAGGGAATAGGCATGATCGCCTGGCTTCAGCAGCTTTCGCTCTACTTACCGAAGCGCCACCGTACAGAGTCTTCATTTCATACACACATAAAGAAAGCAGTGCGTTCGCACTGTTGCTCGTCACCAAGCTAAAGCACTACGGAATACAACCGTTCTGCGACATGTCGCTTGTGCCCGGCGAAGAGTGGCATCCCGAATTGGAAAAGCAAATCAAGGAGTGTGAACACTTCATCGTTCTGATCAGCAAGGAAACCCGAAACTCAGACGCCATTCTAAAGGAAGTAACGTGGGCGCTCAAAGAGAATAAAATCGTTATCCCGATTTGGCACAACGGTTTCGAGTTCAAATCTGACGATTGGGAGGGTATTGACTGCGCAGTAGTAAGTGCAATCCAACGAAAACACGCTGTCATTGTCCAAAAGGAAAGCGCCGCTGGTTACAACACAGCGATTGTTGAGTTGCTGACAAATCGCTTCGGCGTCACGCCTTAATGGGCGACATAAGCATCGCCCCTACAAGGCTTGTCCGCTACTAACAGATGAGAGTTGCCATCGCTCCATCTGGTCGTCCACACTGCCGGTTGAATAGGACGGCGATGTTGTAGGCAGCTGTTTTAGCGGCTATTCGCGTTAGCATGCCGAGTTCACTGTGCGCATTGACGCGATGCAGCCCAAAGATTTCGGTGAGCCTGGCAATCACAGTTTCAATGATTTGTCTGTGTTTGCGCAGCCAGCGCATGGTTTTGCCGGGCTTGTCTCCTTTGATGTTGCTCGCTCGTGGCGCGATAACTTCAACGCCATATTCTCGTTGCCAATGCCTAATCCAGCGCAGCCCGCTGAAGCCGCCATCAGCGAGATAGGTCGAGCCGCGATCATCTCCGGCACACAGGGCGGGGCTGATGGATTCAGAACTAGGGATTCTGCGAGTTTTATATGTTCTATGCTTGGGCAATTCGATTTCTTTTATACGCTTGCATCCCTGGCGGCTGCTCACAAGCGCTTCCATTAGCCAGCGGTCATCAATGTTTGCCAGACCGGTCATCCAGCCGGTGATGATCCCGCTGTCGCTGGCGCAGAGCAGCAATTGCTCGCCGTAATACCAGCCGCCATGATTGCCGCCGTGTCCCTTTTTGCCGTAAAGCCAATGGCGATCATGGCTTTTGGCTTGCCCCAAACTGCAGTGTGGCACGGGCGTACAATCCACCACCTCAAACAAAGCGGCGCTGCTGAGCATCTGCGCCAACTCTTGTTGCAAACATACAAAAACCGCCCACAAATCCCGCAGACGTTTGTTAAACTGACTATGCTTCAGCATCCGAGGAAACCACGACCGACCATGCTGCAGGATGTAGCGCACTATGCCGCGCCCGGATTGCCAGGACACACCAACACGCCATTGCGCAGCAATCCCAACCGTCAACACTTCGCTATCACTCATTTGCAAGGCGGGACCCGGATGTCGCTTCATTCGATCACTCATCTTCTCTTTGTACCAATCGTCAATGAAACAGTATAATGTCGTGAAGAAGGTGTCTAAATCCATGAGTAAGCTCCTTATGTGAGAGTTCGGCTCTTACTCTAAATTAGCACCTTCTTTCATTTCCGCTTGTTTTTTGCGCACCAGTAGCGGACAAGCCTTACAGCAAAATCTCATCCCCCGACCGAGGGGAGCTTGCGCCAACTTGCCCTACAATATGCCTGCGCTTCGCCGTATACTGCGCCATTGCGTGCACAGCGCCGCGTCAGGGAGAACACATGACGACCAGCCCGAAGATTGAGCAGCTGCGTGCCAAACGCGCCGAAAGCCAGCGCGGTGGTGGCGAAGCGCGCATCCAGCGGCAGCATGCCCAGGGCAAAAAGACCGCCCGCGAACGGCTCGATATCTTGCTCGATCCCGGCAGCTTCCGCGAGGTCGATGCCTTCGTGCATCATCACAGCAGCAAGTTCGGCCTGGAGCGCAACCGCCCGCTCAGCGACAGCGTCATCACCGGCTGGGGCACCATCGACGGTCGGCTGGTGTATGTCTATTCGCAAGATTTCACCGTCATCGGCGGCAGCCTCAGCGAAGCGCACGCAGCCAAAATCGTCAAGATCATGGACATGGCGGTCAAAGTTGGCGCGCCTGTCATCGGCTTGAACGACAGCGGCGGGGCGCGCATCCAGGAAGGCGTCGAGAGCCTGGGCGGTTATGCCGATATCTTCTTGCGGAATACGCTGGCCAGCGGCGTCATCCCGCAAATCAGCGTGATTATGGGACCCTGCGCGGGCGGCGCGGTCTACAGCCCGGCGCTGACTGACTTCATCATCATGGTCAAGAACAGCAGCTACATGTTCATCACTGGTCCCGATGTCGTCAAGCAAGTGCTCAACGAAGATGTAACTTTCGAGGATTTGGGTGGCGCATCGGTGCACAGCAGCATCAGCGGCGTCTGCCACTTTGTCGCCGATGACGAAACCCAGTCGCTGACCATGGTGCGCGAGCTGCTGAGTTATCTGCCCCAGAACAATATGGAAGACCCGCCCCCGCTGCCGACAACTGACGATCCCCTACGCACCGAATCGGCGCTGAACAGCATCGTGCCCGAAAACCCGAACCAGCCTTACGACATCAAGCGCGTGATTGAGCTGATCGTCGATGATGGGCATTTCTTCGAAGTGCACGAAGACTTCGCGGCCAATATCGTCTGCGGTTATGCGCGGCTGGGCGGCACAGCGGTGGGCATCGTGGCGAATCAGCCCATGGTGCTGGCGGGCGTGCTGGATATCAAAGCCAGCGAAAAAGCCGCCCGATTTGTGCGCACCTGCGATGCCTTTAATGTGCCGCTGATCACTTTCGTCGATGTGCCCGGTTATCTGCCCGGCACCGACCAGGAACACAACGGCATCATCATGAGCGGCGCGAAGCTGCTCTTTGCCTATTGCGAGGCGACCGTGCCCAAACTGACAGTGACGACGCGCAAAGCCTACGGCGGCGCTTACTGCGTGATGAACAGCAAGCACATCCGCGCCGACTTGTATATCGCTTGGCCCACCGCCGAGATCGCTGTGATGGGACCAGAGGGCGCGGTGGAAATCATTTATCGCCGCGAGCTGAAAGAGGCGGAAGAACCAGCCGCGCGCAAGCAGGAACTGGCGGATGATTATCGCGCTGCACTTGCCAACCCCTACATCGCAGCCAGCCGCGGCTTCATCGACGACATCATCGAGCCGCACAACACGCGGGCGCGTCTGATCAACGCCTTGCAAGTCTTCCAAAACAAGCGCGACGAGAATCCGCCCAAGAAGCACGGCAATATCCCGCTGTAAAGAGACCGCCATGGCAGAGACGCAGACCGGCACGGGCATCAACAAAATCCTCATCGCCAATCGCGGCGAGATCGCTGTGCGCATCATCCGCGCGGCGCGTGATCTGGGCATCCCCACCGTGGCCGTATACTCCGATGTCGACCGCACGGCGCTGCATGTGCGCTATGCCGACGAAGCGGTGCATATTGGCGGTCCGCGGCCAGCCGAAAGTTACCTGCGGGGAGACGCGCTCATCAATGTGGCGCGCAGGACCGGCGCAGATGCCGTGCATCCGGGCTACGGATTCCTGGCGGAAAATGCCGATTTTGCCGGCGCGGTGATGGAGGCGGGCTTGGTGTGGATCGGTCCCTCTCCGCGCGCGATCGCCACGATGGGCGACAAACAGGCGGCCCGCACAGCTGTTACGCGCAACGGCGTGCCCCTGGTGCCGGGCACAGAAGCTGGCCTGCCCGATGGCGAACTGCTGCAGGCCGCGCAGCGCATCGGCTTTCCTGTGCTGATCAAAGCGGTGGCGGGCGGCGGCGGCATGGGCATGCGCCCTGTACACGATCCCGGCGACTTTGAATCGGCGCTGCACACGGCGCGGCGCGAAGCAGAAAGCGCTTTTGGCAATGGCGATGTCTATGTAGAAAAATTGCTGTTGGGCGCGCGCCACATTGAGTTTCAGGTGCTGGCTGACGCGCACGGCAACACCGTGCATCTGGGCGAGCGCGAATGCTCCATCCAGCGGCGGAATCAAAAATTGCTCGAAGAAGCGCCCAGCGTCTTTGTCGATGCCGACCTGCGCGAGAAGATGGGCAATATGGCGATCGCGGCGGCACAGTCCGTGCGCTATGTCAACGCGGGCACGATCGAATGTCTGGTCGACCGCGACAAGAATTATTACTTCCTGGAGATGAATACGCGCCTGCAAGTCGAACATCCGGTGACGGAATTGGTGACGGGCGTCGATATCGCCAAGGAACAGATCCGCATTGCGCGCGGGCGGCGCATGAGCCCCACAGAAAGTGTGCTGCAGCCAAAAGGCTGGGCGATCGAATGCCGCATCAATGCCGAAGACCCCTATGCCAACTTTATGCCATCGACCGGGCAAATCAGCACCATGATCTTGCCGACCGGACCGGGCGTGCGCGTGGACAGCGGCGTCTATTCGGGGCAGGAGATTACGCCCTATTACGACAGCTTGATCGCCAAGCTCATCACCTGGGGCGAGACGCGTTCCGAGGCGATGCTGCGAATGCGGCGCGCGCTGAGCGAGTATCGCATCATGGGCCTGAAGCACAACATTCCTTTTCATATCAATCTGCTCAACAGCATCAGTTTTATCGCGGGCCGCTTCGACACCAATTTTGTCGAGCAGCGCTTCAATATGCGCACTTATGAACAAGACCCCACGCCGGGCGAATTGGAAACAGCAGCCATCGCGGCAACTTTGTATGCGCATCGCAAGCGGCAGTTGGCTTCGCAAGTCGTCGCGCCCGCCAAGCGCGATGCATCCAACTGGAAGTGGATGGGGCGCTTCGAGAGGATGCATCGATGAAGTATGTCGCCATCATCAACAATCAGCAGTACGAGATCGAAATCGACGAAGACGGCAAAGTGCTGATCGATGGCGACGAGCGCGATGTCGACTTTTTGAACCTGGGCGGCTCGCTGTTTTCTGTGATCACCGAGAACAAATCGCTGGAAGCGGTCATTGATGATGACGAAGGCCGCATCGCCGTGATGATGGGCGGTCGCCTGTTCGAGACGCAGGTGCTGGACGAGCGAGCCATCCTGATGATGCAGCGGCGGGGCGTGCAAGAAACCGGCTCTGGCGAAGTGCATGCGCCCATGCCCGGGCTGATCGTCGAAGTGACGGTCGAACTCGAACAGCAAGTCGAAATCGGCGATACGCTGATCATTCTCGAGTCGATGAAAATGCAGAACGAGCTCAAATCGCCGATCGCCGGTGTCGTGCGCTCGGTGCAGGTGGCAGCCGGACAAGCCGTGGAAAAGAATATGCTGCTAGTAGAAATCCGTGCGCAAGCAGCCGATTCATAGTAGAACAAGAAAGTAATGATAGAAAAAATGAGCCACCGAGTGCGCCGAGTTGAATGAGTATACCGAGTGATTTATATCTCTGTGCCCCCTGTGTTCTCTGTGTCGAAAAACGCGCAGTACTTTGCTGGTTTCACTTTTGTGCCTCCGTGGTGAATAATTTGTTCACGACTTGCTTGCACTTGCTTCTGATGATAACTGAGCCGGAGACAGCGTGAACGCCCGCCAGCGCCGCCTGGATGCGTTTTGGCTGGGGCTGCTGGCGCTGTATGTGCTGGCTGGCGCGGGCCAGATGCCCTTCCATGGCGACGAATCTACCTTGATCTATATGGGACGCGATTATCACTATCTGATGGTCGAAGGCGATCTGTCGCGACTGGCATACGACCCGAACTGGTCGACAAGTCCCGCCGAGCAGCACCTGCGCCTGTTGAATGGCACGATCTCCAGGACTGTCTATGGCGCGCTGGCGCATGGGATGGGCTTGTCTGCCCGCGACCTGAACGAACAGTGGCATTGGGGGCGCGACTTTGACTGGAATGCGCGGCGCGGACGGATTCCCGACCTGGAGCTGCTGCGGCGAGCGCGTCTGGCCTCTTCGGCGCAGCTGGCTTTGGCGGCGGTTTGCTTCTTCGCGCTGCTGCGGCTGACGCTGAACAGACCGACTGCCTGGATTGCCAGCGCTCTCTTCGTGCTGCATCCCAACATCCTCATCAATGGGCGGCGCGCTATGATGGAAGGCAGTCACTTGCTGGGGCTGATGCTGGTGCTGCTGGCGGGCGCATGGCTGCTGCAAGAACGGCGCTGGTGGCGATACGCGCTGCTGGGCGTCTGCATGGGATTTGCGCTGGCAGCCAAGCATCCCAATTTAGTCGCCTGTATGTTGGTGCTCGTTAGCTGCTCTGCGTTGCCAATTTGGCGTTTGCTGCGTGGGCATGGCGAGCGCGCGCTGCGTGATTTGGCGGGTCTTGCGCTGACTGGCGTGCTTATGATCGCGGTGTTTTTGCTGATGAATCCTGCCTGGTGGAATGCGCCGCTAGACCTGCCCGCGCTGGTGCTGGAAATGCGCGCAGACCTGCTGGGTGGGCAGATAGAAGCATTCGGCGGTTATTCAGACTTCTCCGAGCAAATGGCGGGCTTCTTCCAGTTCGTCTTCGTAGGCGCGCGGCAATACTTCGAGGTAGATGCCTGGGCGGGATACGCGCCGATCACCGCGCAGATCGCCGACTATGAAAGCTCGGGCTGGGCAGGCGTCTTGTTCATCGGCGCGGCTGGGCGGCTGGGCTTGCTTTGCTTGCTGCTTTCGCTGATGGGCGCGGTGGCGCTATTGGTTGACAAACGAGTATTGACGGAGCATCGGCTGCTGCTTTTGCTTTGGATGGGCGGGACGGGGCTGTTCACGCTGATGGTTACGCCCTTGCCCTGGGCGCGCTATTACCTGTCGCTGCTGCCAGCGCTGATCATTCTGGTCTCACATGCGCTGGTGATATCAGCGCGTTGGCTGTGGCGCAACGCCAAGAAGCGAGCGTATGGCATCGCTGGGCTGGCTTGAGGCTTCGCTGCCCGGCCTGTTTCCGGCGCTGTGGATGTCGCTGGGGCTGGGATTGCCCTGGGCTTTGGCGCTGCTGAGGCGCGAGCAGTGGGGGTCGCGCACGCTGGTAGCCGCGCTGGCTTTGGCGCTGGGACCAGCCTGGATGACTGGCTGGCTGCTGATTTTGGGCGTGGTCGGCGGCGGGCTGGGGCAGCGTCTCATCACGGCGGAAATGATCATGCTGGGCAGCGCTGCCATTGCCGCCTCAGGAGCGGGCTTAGCTTGGCGCAAGCGAAAGACAGAATTCACGCCGGTCGCGCGGCCTCCATTGGCAATCGACGAAAAACTCATCATCGTCCTGGTGACTGTGGCGATCGCGCTGCGCTGGCTGCACACCGCTTATTTTCCGTTCACCGCCTACGACGCGCTGTGGGTCTATGGCTATCAGGGGCGGCTCTACTTTCTGGAAGGTTTCATTCCCAACGACATCGCTTATTATCCGCAATTCCTGCCGCTGCAATTCGCCTATGTACAGACGCTGCTGGGCGAGATTAACGACCATGCCGCGCGCATGGTGCTGCCCTTGCTGCATATCGGCAGTCTGCTGGCGGCTTATCAACTGGGCGCGCGACTGCTGGGACGGCGGACGGGCTTGTATTGCGCGGCGCTGTGGTTTTTGCACCCGCATGTCGGGCAGTGGGCATTCGTGGGCGATCTGGAGATTCCGCTGGCATTCAGCTTCACGCTGGCCGCGACATTTTTCATCAGCGCCTGGCGAGCAGATTGTCAGCTATTGGCAAGGCGCGATGCGCTGCTGGCGGGTGTGCTGCTGGGTATTGCCCTATTCACCAAGCCGACAGCCGGCGCCTTCATCTGGGGCGCGCTGCTTTGCCTGGCTGTGGAGACAATGCGGACGCGCCTGAATACTGCGCGTTGGCGGTCGCGCTGCCTGGTGGCGGTCTATACGGGGCTGGCTTGCCTGCCGCTGGGCGGGATTTGGTATGCCCGCAACTGGCTGCTGGGGCACGAGCTGATCACTTTCCCCAAGTCGGTCTGGCTGACGAGGGCACTGCGCAGTGGAGATTATCTGGCGCCGCTGGCAGCATCGGTCGTGGTCGTATTTCTGACAGTCGCGCTGCTGCAGAAGCTGCCACGACGGCGCCTGGTGCCTGGCTTGGCGGGGCTTGCCTTGCTGCTGGCCGGTTTGCTGGCATCCAACTCGACCTTGTTTCCAGAACGGGTCGACCCGCCGGCCAGTACCATCCTGCCACAAGAAGCGCTGATCATAGCAGCCGGGCTGGCGTTGGCGGCTGGCAGTTTGCACGGTCATATCGGGGGTAGTCAAAATGAAAGGACACGCCGAGCAGCGAGCGCGGCTGGCTGGAGTTTGTTGCTTGCCGCGCCTTATTTCGTCACCTACTTCTTTTCGTACAGCTATCACTTTCGCCTGGGATTCGCGGTCTTGCCTTTGCTGTGTTTGCCGACCGCGGCCGCGCTGTGCATACTTTTTCAGCCTGAACGCATGCGCAGAGTCTGGCGGCGTTTCTGCTTGATTGCGCTGGTACTGCTGTGCCTGCCTGGCGTGATTTCTGTGGCATTTGATGTGCGCTGGTCATCGGCCTGGCTGCTGCGCGCCGACCTGACTGGCGATTGGCAGAAGCTGCAAGTCTTCAACCCCTCGCTGATGGAAGTGGTGGCAGGATTAAACGACTTCTTGCGCGAAGACGAACGCGAGCCAATCGTCGTGGCGCCGGGCGAAGAGCGGTTGCCATTTTTCTTCCCGCAGATGCAAATCATCGACCAGCCTGTGACGCGCCTGGACGAATTGGAGGCGCTGGGCGCAACACATTTCATCTTTGGAGCAAAGGCGCGCGCCGCTTATCGAGACGCAGGTCTGGTGGCCCGAGAAACGCAACTGGTGGCCGCGCTGGGCAGGAGCCACATCATTGAACTCAAGCGGGCGCATTATGACGGCTTCTTAAGCTACGAGCTCTACGAAGTGCGCAAACTCAAGCGCCGTCACGAACTGCCCACAGCGCTGGCAGCGGAGATGGAAGCCATAGTCTTTGGAGACCGGCTGCGGCTGGACTTGCCCAATGTGCATCCCCCGCAAATATTCTCCTCGACGCCCATCACAGTCGAACCAAGCTGGCGCGCCCTGCAGCCGCTGGAGCGCGACCTGCAGTTCGTGCTGCGGCTCTACAATGTAGAGCGCGAGTTGGTGGGGGAAGAATGGCGCTTTAGAGCGAACCCCCACCGCCACGGCGTCTATGCCACGCGCTGGTGGGATCAAGATGAGGTCGTGAACGATCGGCAGGTGCTGCGCCTGCAAGCAGGAGTCGATTACCGCACCGGCAGTCACTATGTCTTTCGGCTGGGCGTCTGGGATGAACAAGCTGGCGAATACTTGCCGCTGACCATCGATGGCAAGCCAGCGGGGGAGTTCTACCAAGTTCCGGGCATCCACCGAGTGCGCGCCTAAACGGCCAGGTGGGGTGAGTCTGCATGAAAGACGGTCGTAAAGTCGTTTTCATCACTGGCGCGTCCAGCGGCATCGGACGGGCCACGGCGCTGGCATTTACGCGGTCGGGCGCTCATGTCTGCGGCCTGGCGCGGCGCAGAGAACGGCTGGAAGACCTGGCGCGGGAGATCGCCGGGCTGCCGCCCCCGCATGGCGATTTTCTTGCGGCAGCCGGGGATGTACGGCAGGCAGCAACGGTCGAGGCGGCTGTCGCCATGACACTGGAACGATTTGGGCGGCTGGATGTGCTGGTCGCCAATGCCGGCATCGGGCAGCATGGGACGTTGGTCAAAGCCGACTGGCAGCACCTGGAGACAGTGCTGCGCACGAATATCGACGGCGTCATCCACAGCGTGCGCGCTTGTGCGCCGGCGCTGCGCTCCACCAGCGGGCAAATCCTGATCGTGTCGTCAGTCGTTTCGGGCATCCACACGCCCTGTACCGCTGCCTATGCCGCCAGCAAAGCCTTCGTCTCCAGCCTGGCCGGTTCGCTGCGCCTGGAACTGGAGGAAGACGGAATCCATGTTAGCGATGTGTTGGTCGGGCGGACGAGCAGCGAGTTCAACCAGAATCGCCTGGGCAGCAAGCAAGGCAATCGCGGCGGATTGCCAACCGAAAGCGCTGAGGCTGTGGCAAAGGCTATCGTGCGGGCGGCGCAGCACCGACAGCGGCGCGTAATCCTGCGTTTGTTCGACCGCCTGATACTGGCTGGCGGCGTTATTGCGCCCGGCATCATGGCGCGTTTTGCAAAGCGGCAATATCAACCGCAAGACGACGAGTAGAGCGATGGCAAAAGCGAAGAAGCTCAATTCAATGCGGCTGCTGGATGCGCGGGATATCGCCTATATGGCGCATCATTATGATCCTGCGCTGCGGGATGCCCAGGAAGTGGCGGCGGCGGTGGGTTTCCCTGCCGAAGCAGTCTTCAAGACGCTGGTGGCGCATGCAGTCGGCGCGAAGAAACCTGTGCTGGTCATGCTGCCAGCGAATACGACGCTGAATCTGAAGCGGCTGGCAGCGGCGGTGGGCGCAAAAAAAGCCGTCCTCGTCCCCCATGCAGACGCCGAGAAGCTGACCGGATTGCAAGCTGGCGGCATCAGCGCATTGGCATTGACCCACAAGCGCTGGGATACCCTGCTGGATGCTCGCGGCGCGGCACAGTCGCAGCTCGTGATCAGCGCGGGCAAACGAGGCACGCAGCTGCGCGTTGAAACAAGTGGCTTGCTGCGCCTGCTGGATTGTCGCGTGGTCGATGTGGCCGATGCGCTTGAAGATTGAATTAGCGGGAGAGAATCTTCGCCAAACCAAAATATTCGGGCGTGATCTGGCGGGTGCGCGCGCTGCATTCTGCCAGTGAGACCGGTTTTTGGTCGCGTCCGACCCGCGCCACCATCATGCCGCTTGCGCCACTCAGCAGCAGATCCACCGCATACACGCCCATGCGCGTCGCCAGCAGCCGGTCAAAAGCGGTGGGGCTGCCCCCGCGCTGCGTATGTCCCAATATGGTCAGGCGAATCTCGAAGCCTATGTGCTTTTGTTCGAGGAAGTGCGCCAGCGCTGGCCCCTGATAAGGCGCGCCTTCTGCCAGGATGGCAATGGCATGAGTCTTGCCGCGGACATAGGCATCTTCCAGCGCGACGGCGATCTCGTTCATGGTCACGCCATTTTCGGGCGTCACGACGATCTCCGCTCCGCCCAGGATGCCGCCCATGACTGCTAGGTAACCGCAATCGCGCCCCATGACTTCGATGACGAAAGCGCGGCTGTGCGAAGTAGCTGTATCGCGCAGGCGGTCGACCGCGTCCAGAATGGTGTTCAGCGCCGTGTCGACGCCAATGCTGGTATCGGTGCCCCAGATGTCGTTGTCGATGCTGGCGGGAACGCCAATGACCGGCACGCCCATCTTATGCAGGGCGAGCGCGCCGCGCATGCTGCCATCGCCGCCAATGACGATGACGCCTTCAACTCCGTGTTCGTTCAGACGGTGTCTGCCCTTGCGCTGTCCGCCTGCCGTCTTGAACTCTTCGTTGCGCGCTGTCTGCAAGACGGTGCCGCCTCGCTGCAAAATGCCGCTGACCTCGCGACTGCTCAGCAAAGCGATATCGCCCGCCAGCAGCCCCTGGTAGGCTTGACGAATGCCATAGACTTCGACCTGTTTGTCCAGCCCCGCGCGCACGACCGCCCGCACAGCCGCGTTCATGCCGGGCGCATCGCCTCCGCTGGTCATCACAGCGATTCGTTTCAACGCCGTTGTCTCCACTGCCTGGAACAGCTTTCATTGTAGTCAGTTTGCAGCGCGTCTTCAATTGTCGGCAGATTAAGCCCCGCTTAAGTCGGTCTCGACAATCTGCACAAATTCGCCCTTGCCCACGATCTCAAGCAGAGCTTGGCGCAGCGCGTCGCAGATGTCGGTGGTGTGGTCGGGGAAGCTCAAGACGGTGCGCGCATCGTCGCGGACGATCATGATTTGGAAGCGATCCTTGCCAGGGAATTCCACACAGCAGCGATGGATGCGCTCAAGCTTGCGGCGGTCTTTGTCGATGTCGGTCGTGGCAGCCAGAGTCACGGTAATGGTGCGCGGCGGGCGTATTGGCAGGCTGTCATCGCGGTCGGGCAGGCTCAGGCCGCTCGCGCCATTCGCCCAGGCCGGCTCGTCGTTGCGAGCGGGCGCTGGAGCCGGGTCGGCGGGCAGGGCTGGATCGGGGGAGACATCTGGTGGCGGCGGGATGTCATCATGCGCCCAGTCTGGTGGCTGGTCGTATGGCGCGGGGGCGCTTTCTGCGCTGGCAGCGCTTAAATCCAGGCGCAGTTGGTCGGCGATGATCTGCGCTTCGCCGCGGCTGTCGTCATAGCGTCCGATGATCAGCACGATTTCGCCGATAGCCAGTTCACGCGCGCCCTCGACTGCCGTCTGGCTGGCGCTGGCATAGGTCTCCACGGCCTTGTTATAGGCGTCTGGAAAGAGCACAACTTCAATAATGCCAGCGCTGTCGTGCCAATCTTCCAGACTCAGCACCGCCATCGGATCGCCATTGCGGGTTGTCAGCCTGCGCAGCGCCGTGATTTCGCCGGCAACGCGAACGCGCTCGGGCTTTTTCGGGTTCGTCGGGCTCTTCAATTCAGCGATTGATTGCAGGTTTTGCTTTGCCAGCTGCTCGCGGTGGCGGTCTGCCGGGCGGCCTGTCAGGTAAAAGCCCAGCAGTTCTTTCTCCCACTTCAGGCGATCGCGCGGGTGCACTTCGTCGATGTGACGAAACGCGGCGAAAATGTCGGGGCTGCTGGCGGCATCGCCAAACATCTGAATCTGCCCGACCTCCAGGTCGTGATGATGCTTGCCGCTGGCGCTGATGATGCCGTCCAGGGCGCCCAGCAGGCTGGCGCGCGTGCCAAAAGCATCCATTGCGCCCACTTTGATGAGGCTTTCCAACGAGCGCTTGCCGATCTTGCGCAAGTCGACGCGCTGGCAAAAGTCGGTCAGGTTTTCGAATGGCAGCTCGCCGCGCCGGGCGATCATGTCTTGCGCCGCAAAAGCGCTGGCGTTCTTCACGGCAGCCAAGCCAAAGCGGATCGCGCGTTTGCCATCCTTTCCGCTTTCGATATCAAAGTCCGGTTGGCTGCTGTTGACATCGGGCGGCAGGATGGGGATGCGCAGGCGGCGACACTCTTCCAGCACAGTCGAGATTTTGCCCAGGTCATCGCGCTGTACGCTTAAAATAGCGGTCATATACTCGTCGGGATAATGGCATTTCAGGTAGGCTGTCTGCACGGTGATGACCGCATAGTCGGCGGCGTGAGATTTGTTAAAGCCATAATTGGCGAATTCGGCGATCATGTCGAAGATGGCGGCGGCATCAGCTTCGGCGATTCCGTTTTGGGGTCCGCGCTCGATGAAAATGGCTTTGTGCTTGTTGAGGTCTTCGGCTTTTTTCTTGGACACCGCGCGGCGCATCAAGTCGGCTTCGCCCAGTTCGTAGCCAAAAAGCTCGCCGGCTATTTGCATGATCTGTTCCTGATACACGCAGATGCCATAAGTCTCGCGCAGGATGGGTTCCAGGCGCGGGTGCAGGGGTTTGACCTCTTCGTCGCCATGCATGCGGCGGCAATAAGCGGGGATATAGTCCATGGGTCCTGGGCGATAGAGCGAGATGGCTGCCACGATATTTTCAAATGCGCGCGGACGCATGCCACGAAGCATCTGCTGCATGCCGCCAGATTCGACCTGGAAGACGCCCACCGTCTCGCCGCGCCCCAGCATCTCAAAGGCGACATCCAGGCGCGCCCGTTGTTCGGCAGTGGCATCGTCATGGCGATAGGGGATGTTGTCGAAAGCATAATGCACGCCGCGGTGCCTGGCGATCAACTCACAGGCTTTGCGCATGATGGTCAGCGTGGACAAACCCAAAAAGTCGACCTTGAGCAAGCCGATGGACTCGGCAGTTTCCATGGGGAATTGCGTCACGGCTTTCAGCGCGCCGCCCGAGGGGTCTTTGCCGGTGATGCGATGCAGCGGCACCAGCTCGACCAGCGGGCGATCGGCGACGATCACGCCGGCCGCGTGCGTGGAAGCGTGGCGCGTCATGCCCTGCAATTCGATGGCTGTGTCGATGACACGCTGCAGCTGCGGCTCGTCCTGATACAGCGCTGTCAGTTCCGGGCTGGCATCGACATACTCGCGGATTTTCTTTTGGCGCGCTTCTTGCGGGATGAGGGCAGCGGCGCGATTGATCAGCCCCAGATCGACATCCAGGGCGCGTCCGACATCGCGCACAGCCGCTTTTGCGCCCATGGTGCCGAAGGTGATGATGGCCGCGACTTTGTCTTCGCCATACTTCATGGCTGTATAAGCGATCATCTCGCCGCGGCGGTCGTCAGGATAGTCCAGGTCAATATCTGGCATGCTGACGCGACCGGGATTCAGGAAGCGCTCAAACAGCAAGCCGTTTTGGATCGGGTCGATATTGGTGATGCCCAGGCTGTAGGCGACCAGTGAAGCCGCCCCAGAACCGCGCACATTCCACCAGATATCGGCGTGCCGCGCGAATTCGCACAAGTCCCACACGATCAGAAAATAGCTGTCGAAGCCCATGCTGTGGATGATGTTCAGTTCGCGGTCGATGCGCTCCTGGAAAATCTGCTCGCGCCGCCAGTCGTCTCCAAAGCGCCAAGCCATGCCGATATTCGTCAGATGACGCAGGTAGCTGGCTTCATCAAAACCAGCGGGCACAGGAAAAGTCGGCAGGTGATAGCCCTTGGGCGCGAGGTCGATATCCGTCATCTGGGCGATCCGCAGCGAGTTGTCAAAGGCTTCGTCAATCAACTCGGAAGGCAAATCGGCGAAGTCGGCGCGCATTTCCTGGGCGGATTTTAGATAGTAGCTGCTGGCAGGCAGCATGCGCATGCGGTTCTGCTCGGACTTCAGGCTGCTGGTTTGGATGCACAGCAGGGTATCGTGGGCGTCGGCATCGCCTTTGTCGACATAATGCACATCGTTGCTGGCCACCAACTGGACGGCGCTGTGCCCGCTGCTTCGATACTCGCAAAGCCAGCGATTTAGCTCGTGCAGCTCGGGAATGTCGTGCCCTTGCAACTCCAGAAAGAAGTTGTCGCTGCCAAAGACTTCTTGATACCAGCCGATTTGCTGGCGCGCGGCCTCAAGATCGCCCTTGTTTGCCAGTCGCGGGATTTCCGCAGCCAGACAGCCACTGGTAGCGATGAGACCATCGGCGTGGGCGGCCAGATACTCTTTGTCGATGCGCGGACGATAATAGAAGCCGTCCAGCTGGGCGGCCGAGGCGATCGCCAGCAGATTCTGATACCCAACCATATTCTTCGCCAATAGCAGCAGGTGGTGGGCTTCGCGGTCGTGGCGGGGGTCGCGGTCGGTCATGCCTCGCGGCGCAAGGTAGGCTTCCATGCCCACGACCGGGGTGATGCCCGCGTCTGTGCAAGCGCGGTAAAAGTCCAGCACGCCGAACATGACGCCGTGATCGGTGATTCCCAGTGCCGGCATGTCCAGTTCTTTCGCGCGCGAAACCAACTGCTTGATGCGGCTTTGACCATCCAATAACGAGAACTCGCTGTGCACATGCAAGTGTACGAAGTCGCCGGTCATAAGCTCGCTTCTGCGGATTTTGTCGGGTAGGAATCGTAGTCTCGCGCGCGTATTATAACAAAACTGCCGGGGGATTTTGACGAGAAACGATGCCCGAACTGCCAGAAGTAGAGACCGTCGTACGCGGCTTGCGCGAGCCGCTGGTCGGGCGGCGCATAACAGGCATGTGGCACGATTGGCAGCGGACGATTCATTCGCCTGCGCCTGATGAGTTTGCGGCACGAGTGGCTGGACAAATCGTCCGGAGCCTGGATCGGCGCGGCAAATACATCTTGATCCACCTGGAGCATGACACGCTTGTCATCCACCTGAAGATGTCGGGGCGGCTGTATGTGGCGGCAGCCGACGCCCGGCACGCAGCCGACCGCTGGGTGCATGTGCGCTTTGACCTGGACCAGGGGCAGTTGCGCTTCTCGGATGTGCGCAAATTTGGGCGCGTCTATCTGACAGACGATGTCGCGGCGCTGCTGGGTCATCTGGGTCCCGAGCCGCTTGGGGACAATTTCACAATAGCTGGCTTTCGCGCGGGATTGCGGGGACGCAGACTGGCGATCAAGGCGCGGCTGCTGCAACAGGAGTTCGTGGCGGGCGTCGGTAATATCTATGCTGACGAGGCGCTGTTTCGCGCGGGCATCCATCCCGCCCGCCCTGCCGAATCGCTAACGGATGACGAGGCGGCGCGTTTGCACGGGACACTGCGCGAGGCGCTGCAAACGGGCATTCAGCACGAAGGTGCCAGCATCAATTGGTATCGCAAACCCGATGGCGACAAAGGAAGTTCGCAGAATCATTTTTTTGTCTATGGACGGGCCGAGCAGCCCTGCCTGCATTGCGGCGCGCAAATCAACAAGATCCGCGTGGCACAGCGCGGAACGCACTTCTGCCCCGATTGCCAGCCAGAACCACCTGCAAACACAGCAATGCCGTAGGGGCGAGCCACTGGGTCGCCCGTATGGTCAACGACGACATTGTGGGGCAAGACAAGTATCGCCCCACAAGGCTTGTCCGCTATTGACTGCATGACGAACAAACCTCCCCCATCCCCCGGCCCCTTCCCCCACTAGGAGGGCAGGGGAGCTTAGGAATCCGGTATTTGAGCAAAAAAGCCCCTCCCTCATTTTGGGGGAGGGGTTTGGGGTGGGGGTTTAGCGCCGTACATCACTTCAATCCTTCTTAATTGCAAAAATCGCACAAGCTATACAGATATTGGAATCTGAGTAGTATCGCTCGCTTACGCATGAGCTACTCGGTACCAATCGGTTCTACCCGCGGCCGGCCTTTTTCGCCCATTGTCAGCCTGCCCGCCGGCGTCTTGGCATCGTGAGGGAAGATGAGCAGCGCGTTCGTCTCCAGCGCCCATGGCTGCCAGCGGCGTTTGGTCTCCAGCGTTATCAGCGGCTCGACATCGTAGGCGCTCATCCAAGCCAGGCGTTCAAAGTGAATGGCCAGCGAAGCCAGATCGCAGACGAATGCGGCGTGTTCGTTCTGGCTGCTTATGCGCAGACTCATGTGCGCCGGCGTATGACCAGGCGTCACCAGCGCGTGTATGCCCGGCGCGACTTCTGTATCGCCATCCAGCAGTTGCAGCTGCCCTGACTCATAGAGCGAGCGATAATTCGCCGGCAGGTAGGTGGCGCGCGTGCGTTCGTTGGGCGCGCAGGCCTCCGCATATTCGCGGCGCTGCACCACATAGCTGGCATTGGGGAAGGCGGGCTGGCGCTCGTCATTTGCATCGAGCCGGAAATTGCCCGTGCAGTGATCATCGTGCAAGTGCGTGTTGACGACCAGGTCGATATCGCCGGGCGCGATGCCCAGGGCAGCCAAGCCGGTATGCGTGCCATCAAAATGCGTGATGCTGCGGCGTTTGCGCTGGGTTGGGCTGAGGCAATTGCCAAAGCCCGTATCGACAAGGATGTTGCGCCCCTCCGCGCGAATCAGCAGATTGTGATTCGCAGTTTGCAACAGTTGCCGCTCGTCTACCGCATAATAACGCGACCACAAAGCCCGTGGCACGAGACCGAACATGCCGCCGGGATCGACCCAGGCGCTGGCATCGTTGAACAAATGCAGCTCGAAATCGCCGATGCGCCACATGGCCGGGCAATGCTCAGCCGGCTTGCTGGAAGCGGCCCGTAAGTTGATCTTCGCGCCGGTGGCAGTGTTTGTATTTTTTGCCGCTGCCACACCAGCAGGGTTTGTTGGGTCCGGGTCGACGGCTGGTTTTGCGCACGGTTTGCTGCTGTTTGCGCTCGCCCTGGTTGAACGCTGCGGCGGGATGATGCTCGCGCATTTGGCGGCGGCGCTGCGGCGTTTGCATCACGGCAGGCTGCACAAGAAAGATATTGCGCGATGCCACCTTGCGATAAGTGTCTTCGACCACGCGGAACATCTGGAAGCCCTGCCGCTGATATTCGACCAGCGGGTCTTTCTGCGCGATCGCTTGCAAGCCGATGCCCTCGCGCAAGATGTCCAGGTCAGTCAGATGTCGCTGCCAGTAGTGGTCCAGGGCGCGAATGACCGTCTGGCGTTGGGCGACTTCCATCAGCCCCTCGCGCGCCATTTCCAACTGCTGCTGCTTTTGATCGAGTAGATCTGCGACATGCTGGTTGATGCGTTCGGTCAGGTTTTCGGCTTCCAGCTCGTCCAGGGCGTCGGGAGTGATATCTTGTGGCAGGGGCAAGCCCGCGCTGGCGATCTGCTGATACATAGCACCGGCATCGAGGTGCTCGCCATTGTGGTCGGCGGCGAAGGCTTCGTCAATGGCGGCGGCGGCCTGCGCCTGTATCATGGCGAGATAATCGCTGTGCAGGGATTCGGCATCTTTTTGCAGCCATTGCAAGCGCTGCGAATAAATGATTTCGCGCTGACGGTTGACAACATCATCGTATTCGACAACGCGCTTGCGGATATCGAAGTTGTGTCCCTCGACGCGGATCTGCGCCTGTTCAATCGACTTGCTGATCATGCCGTGCTGGATGGCTTCGTCTTCGGGGAAGCCGGCAGTTTTCATCAGGCGCTTGACATTGTCGTTGGCGAAGCGCTTCATCAAATCGTCATCCAGGCTGAGATAAAAGCGAGACGCACCCGGATCGCCCTGTCTTCCCGAGCGTCCACGCAACTGGTTGTCTATGCGGCGCGCATCGTGGCGTTCGGTGCCCAGCACAAATAGCCCGCCCGCTTCCAGGACGACTTGACGGTCGCGCTCGACTTCGGCTTCGGCTTCTGCCAGCGCCGCTTGCCATTGCTTTTCGCTGGCGGCGGTCAAGTCGATGCCCTGCCGGCGCAGTGCGGCGCGCGCCAGACCTTCGGGATTGCCGCCCAGCAAGATATCGACGCCGCGACCAGCCATATTGGTGGCGATGGTGACCGCGCTGGGTCTGCCCGCCTGGGTGATGATCTCGGCTTCTTTTTCGTGCTGCTTGGCATTAAGCACTTCGTGTTTGATGCCGGCTTTGTGCAGATATTTGCTCAGGCGCTCCGATGTTTCGACCGCGACAGTGCCGACCAGGACAGGCTGGTTGTGCTGGTTGCGCTCCTGGATCGCGTTGACGATGGCATTCCACTTGGAAGTTTCGTTTACATAGATCAGATCGTTGTCGTCGCTGCGGATGACGGGACGATGCGTGGGAATGGGTACGACATCCAGTTCATAGGTCTTTTCAAACTCTTCGGCTTCGGTGAGGGCGGTGCCGGTCATGCCAGCCAGCTTGCTGTACATGCGAAAGAAATTCTGGAAGGTGATGGTCGCCATGGTGATATTCTCACGGCGGATTTGCACGCCTTCTTTGGCTTCGATGGCTTGGTGCAAGCCTTCGGAAAAGCGCCGGCCCGGCATGAGCCGGCCCGTGAAGTCGTCGACGATAACCACTTCGCCGTTCTGCACAATGTATTCTTTGTCGCGCTCAAACAGCGTCTGGGCGCGCAGGCAGCTATCCAGATAGGGCAGCATCTCGGCGTTGTCGGGGTGATAGAGCTGCGCCAAGCCCAGCGCATTTTCGACCTTTTCCACGCCCTGCTCGGTCAGATAGACGATGCGGTCGCCGATATCCAGCACAAAGTCGCCATCGGGCGCTTCTTCATCCACGCTGTCTTCGCTGCTCTTTTTCAGCCGCTTTACGACAGAGGCAAAACGGCGATAAAAGTCGGATGGCTCGTCAGAAGGACCAGAGATGATCAGCGGCGTGCGCGCTTCGTCGATGAGGATGTTGTCGACTTCGTCAACGATGGCGTAATTCAAGTTGCGCTGCACCAGCCCCTCATGAGAAAGCGCCATATTGTCGCGCAGGTAGTCGAAGCCGAATTCGTTGTTCGTGCCATAGAGAATATCGGCTTGGTAGGCTTCGCGCCGGCTGATCGGGAGCAGGTTTTGATAACGCGCATCGTCGGAAATGAACTCGGGATCGAACAGGAAGGAGCCGCTGTCGGGCTGCCCGCCGGTATTTTGGATGACCGCAGCCGACAAGCCGAGCAGGCTGTAGATGGGACCCATGAACTGCAAGCCGTGCTTGGACAGGTAGTCGTTGGGCGTGACCAGGTGAGCGCCGCGCCCGTCCAGCGCATTCAGCACCAGCGGCAGCGTGGCGACCAGGGTTTTGCCCTCGCCCGTCTTCATCTCGGCGATGCGCCCCTCGTGCAAGACGATGCCGCCAATCAGCTGCACATCATAATGCCGCAAGCCGATCGCGCGCACCGATGCCTCGCGCACCAGGGCGAAGACCTCCGGCAAGATATCGTCCAGAGAAGCGCCGTTTTGCCGCCGGGTTTTCAGTTCGTGCAGCTTGTCTGCGAGCGCCTTGTCATCCAGCCGCTGCAGCTCCGGCTCCAGCGCGTTGATCTGGTCGACTGTGCCTTGATAGTTGGCGAGCGCCTTTTGCATAGGGTCGCCGAAGATGGTCTTTACGAACTTGCGAAACATAGCTTGTCGCTTTTGCCTCGGTTATATGCCGTCAGTATAGCACATGGGCGCGGCGCCTATTTTCTGAACCGCTCCAGCAAGCGTTCGATGGGGCGGCGGAAGAGGATGAAGGCGACGATCAATATCGCTGCCGCAGCATAGATGCCCAGCTGCACGCGCATATCCTGGGCGACTTCTGTGCCGAAGCGCACAAAGATATAGGTCGGTAGCCAGCCCCCGAAAAAAGAGACCAGAATATAGACCAGCATGCGTATGCGCCCCAAGCCCACGGCATAGCTGATGAAGTCATAGACCGAGAAGAGCACCAGGCGCGCGGCGAGCAGCTGCTTCCAGTCGTCCAGGTAGCGATGATAAAAGCTGTCGATGCGTTCCAGGCCCTGCACGCCGACGAAGCGCAGGATGAGGGGCCGCCCGAAGAGCCGCCCAATCATGACATTAATCGTGCCGCCGATCACCTCGCCCAGCAGCGAATAAAAGGTGCCCAGCTCAATGCCAAAGAGCAGGCCGGCCGCCAGCTGGATGGGACCAGCGGAAAGCGGCGCGAAAGTGAATGTCATGGCTTTGATACCGACATAAAAGAGCGGACCCCAGATGCCCGCGCCAGCCACGATCAGCTGCAATTCTTGCAAGCCGACAATGTGTACGATCCACGAGAGCAGCGCAAACAGCGCCATGTACATCGCCCCGCCCAGAACCAGCGTCGTCGAAGACAGCCGGCTGGGCGGATTGTCGGAAAGGGTGTAGATGGAGCGTTTTTCTTCGCTCCGTTTTTCTTCACTCATTGAAGAGCGCGCCCACGCTTCTGCCCTCGTGCGCCCGCAGGATGACCTCGCCCAGCAATGGCGCGATGGAAAGCACGGTCATATTGGGCAGCTTGCGAGATTCGGGAATGGCGAGCGTGTTGGTAAAAATGATTTCGCGCAGGTCGAGGGCGGCAAATCGCTCATAAGCCCGCTCGGAGAAGAAAGGATGCGTGAAAGCGAAGAGCACATCGCGCGCGCCATAATCGCGGACGACATTCACGGCATTGACGACGCTGCCAGCTGTATTCACCTCGTCATCAACCAGCAGCACATTCTTGCCTTCGACGCTGCCAATCAGCGACAGGGCGCGCGGGCTTTCGACATTGCTGGTTCGGCGCTTTTCTACAAATGCCAGCGGCACACCGAGCGTTTCCGCCCAGTTTCTGCCTTGCTTGGCGAAGCCCAGGTCAGTCGCCACCACGACAAGATCGTCCAGTTCCCCAGCGCGCAGCCTGGCGATGATGTGGTCGCTCAAGAGATGAAAAGCCGTGAGCGCATCGCCGGGGATATTGAAGAAACCCTGGATCTGCCCGGAATGCAGGTCGATGGTCATATAGCGGTCGACGCCGGCTGTCTCGATCATATTGGCGATGAGCCGAGCCGAGATAGGCACGCGCGGCTGGTCTTTCTTGTCCGAGCGCGTATAGCTCATATAGGGCACGACCAGATTGATGCGCCAGGCCGAATCCCGCTTCAGCGCATCGATCATGATCAGCATTTCCATGAAGTTGTCGTGCACGGGCGAGGCCATGGTCTGCACGAGGTAGACATCCTTGCCGCGCACGCTTTCTTCCAGCTTGATGAAGATATTTTCGTTGGAAAAGACAGTGCGATAATAAGCGCCGGGCTTGATATTGTAGGCAGAAATGCGCGAGATATAGTCGCTGATCTCGCTGCCCAGGGCTTGCGAAGCGCTGCCAGAGAAAATCTTCATTGAGCCGAAGCGCATGGTGGAAGATTGTTCGGGCGCTTCCTGGTCGAGGCGGTTGACCGCGACCGGATTGTACTTCGCGCCGGGTACTTTGACTTGGTCTCTCGTGTTCATGTCGCTTTCGGCAACTGGGCGGCCGGGAACGAAAAGGCGAACATCGTTGATGATAGCAGGAAAAGTCGCTCGGTCTAGACCCCTGGCGCGTTGAAGACAGGATTGCCGCAACAACTGCGCGCGGGTTCCGTCGATAGGTCGGGGAATAGCTATCTGAACAAACTCCCCTCTCCGCTTGTAGAAGAGGGGAACTTGCGGGCAGACCTCTCGCCTTTAGATGTGCGCGGCGATGGCGCTGACGATCTTGCCTTTGGGTTTGAAACCGGTGATTCGTTCGACAGGCTGGCCGCCTTTGAAGAGGATCAGCGTGGGGATGCCCATGATGCCGTAATTCATGATGATAGTCTGGTTGGCATCGGCATCGACTTTGGCAACGCGCAGCTTGCCGGCATATTCGCTGGCAATCTCATCGACGATGGGCGCGATCATCTTGCAAGGACCGCACCACTCCGCCCAAAAATCGACCAATACGGGCGTCGCGCTGTCCAGTACCTCGCTCTGAAATTCGGCTTCGTTGACATCAAATGTCTGGCTGCTCATGTTGTCTCCTTTTCCTTGACGATCTGCTCATAAGACGAGCGGCTGGCGTCTCATCTTACATTAGAATTGCCTTAACGGCAGCGGGCCGCTAGCATCTGGGTGTGCCCGTCTTATCGCAGAGGCGTCATGGCCGACGACCATCACTTGCCCGATCTGAGCAGCCGCCAGGAAGTCATCCTGACCTGCATCGTGCAAGCCTACTCGGAAAAACCGGAGCCGGTCAGTTCGGGGCATCTGGTTGAAAATTTTCAACTGAACATCAGCTCGGCGACGGTGCGCAACGAGATGGCGCAGTTGGAAGAGTTGGGCTATATCGCCGCGCCGCACACATCGGCGGGCAGGCTGCCGACTGCAGCTGGCTTTCGATATTTCGTGCGCCGTCTGCTGCAAACCCACAGCTTGACCCGTGGCGAACAGAGCCACATCTCCGAGCGGGTGGGCACTTTGCAAGCGGGTATGGAACAGTGGATGCGGCGGACAGCTGCCTTGCTTTCGCGTTCGGTGCAGACAGCCTCGATCGTGACGCCACCCATCGCCCAGACCAATACTTTCAAACATGTAGAGCTGATTTCGATACAAGGTCGGCTCGCGTTGATGGTTTTGGTGCTGCATAGCGGCAGCGTGCACCAGCGCATGTTGACCTTGGCTGATGCCGTCCCGCAGCAGCAGCTGGCAGAAGCCGCCAAGCGCGTCAATGAGCTGTGCGCCGGTTTGGGCGCGCGCCAGGTGCGTCTGCGCAGCATCAACCTGCCCATGCTCGACCGCGAAGTGGCGGAATTGACGGCGGAGTTGATCGAAACAGCCGACAACAGCCAGGCGCGTTTCATTTACCGCGACGGGCTAAGCCGCATCATCGAGAGCTTCGCCGATGAAGAAGGCGCGCAGCAAGCCATCCGCATCCTGGAAGAACACACTGTGCTCAATGCGCTGCTGAACGACTTACTGGAACGGCTGCCCAAAGACGACCAGGCGGAAGCCGTCGATGTGCGGGTTGTCATCGCTGGCGATGGACGCTACCAAGACCTCAATCGCTTGAGCATGGTGCTCAGCCGCTATGGCGATCCAGAGAAAATGAGCGGCGCCATTGGCGTACTGGGGCCAACGCATATCAATTATGGTCGCGCGATCAGCACGGTGCGCTATGTTTCCAACCTGATGACGAATGTGCTGGCCACGCTCTATCAAGATGGCGTAGACGGCAGCGAGCGCGGCAACATATAAACTTCGTAAGACTTCCGCTGCGCGCGCGAAAATCCTGCTGAATCTAACTATAATGCCCTCTGTTCTGATACAGGTCATATACGCATTGGCAACGATGTTGGCATGCCCGTGCAGCGGGCGCTTTGGGCAGAAGGACAGTTAATGAGCGACGAAACCCGGCAGACAGAGCAGCAGGACAATCGCAAAAGCGAGGAGCCGGCGAACGACACGGAAAGCGCCGACATGGAAGCACTGGACGAACCGGGCGCGGCAAAAAAAGCGCTGCAAGAAGCCATTCAAGAAAGGCACGCGGCAGAAGAGGCGCTGCAAGTCGCAACGCAGCTGGCGAATGAGAATCTGACGGGCTGGCACAGCGCCAACAAGTCGGTTGATGAACTCAAAAAAGAAATCGAACGACAAAAAAAGAGCAGCGAGGCATTTAAGAGACGCGCTCAGTTGGTCGCGGCGCAAAAGCTGGAATCGCTGATTTATGCGGTCGACGAATTCCTCACCGCTTCGCCGACTCCGCCGGACGACATTAGCGATCATGACTGGGTCGCGGGCGTACAGATGCTGCAGCGCAAACTGGAAGCGGCGCTGGTCAGCCACATAGACGCGGACAAAATCGTGATCGAGCTGGATGCCGAATCGGCGCTGACATTTGATGAGTTGGCAGTCGAAGTCGAGGCCGCCAAGAGCGAAGACGAGGCATTTCCGCTGGCTGTCGAGGTGATCGACCCGGCACCTGGCGATCCATTCGATGGCAAGCTGCACCAAGCCATTGGCATCGATAGCAGCGGCGAAAACGAAAGCGGGACTGTGGCGCAGACACTGCGGCGCGGCTATCGAGTTGGAGACTTTGTATTGCGAGAAGCGCTGGTGATGGTGGCGGGCTAGGCGAATAAGCGCCCCTGCTGCATCTCCGCAGCGAATAAGTGAGAAAGGGAGACACACATGGGCAGGATCATTGGCATCGACCTGGGCACGACCAATTCGGTGGTCGCCGTGATGGAATCTGGCGAACCAACCGTCATTCCTTCGTCGGAGGGCGGCAATCTGGTGCCATCGGTGGTGGCCATCAACGCCAAGACCGGCGAGCGTCTGGTCGGACGGGTGGCGCGCAACCAGGCAGTCGTCAATCCAGAGAACACCGTATTTTCGGTCAAGCGCTTCATGGGGCGGAAATTTGCGGACTCGGCCGTTGCCGAAGCGCGCGAATTGATGCCCTATACGCTGTCCGCCGCGCAAAACGGCGATGTGCGCATCCGCATGAACGAGCGCGATTACAGCCCGCCCGAGATCTCGGCTATGGTCTTGCAAAAGCTCAAAGCCGATGCCGAGGCTTACCTGGGCCAGACAGTCGACCAGGCCGTCATCACTGTGCCGGCTTATTTCAACGACACCCAGCGCAACGCCACCAAAGACGCTGGCAAGATCGCCGGGCTGGAGGTGCTGCGCATCATCAACGAGCCGACCGCGTCTTGCTTGTCTTTCGGGCTGGAAAGTCGTGAAGAAGGCATCGTGGCGGTTTATGACATGGGCGGCGGCACCTTTGACATCTCCATCCTGGAGATCGCCGATGGCGTCTTCGAGGTCAAATCGACCAGCGGCGACACTTTTCTGGGCGGCGACAACTTCGATGAGCGCATCATCAACTGGATCGCTGATGACTTCCAAAAAGAGTCGGGCATCGACTTGCGCAAAGACTTGCAGGCGCTGCAGCGGCTGAAAGAAGCGGCGGAAAAAGCCAAAATTGAGTTGTCGAATACCACCAGCGCCGAGATCAGCCTGCCCTTCATCACCGCCGATGCCAGCGGTCCCAAGCATCTCAACATGAGTCTGACGCGCTCCAAGCTGGAGAGCCTGGTGGACGATCTGATTGACGCTTCGATCAAGCCCTGCCGCGATGCGCTGAAGGCAGCCGGCTTGAGCACCAGCGATGTGGACACGGTGCTGCTGGTGGGCGGCATGACGCGCATGCCCGCGGTGCAAGAGGCTGTGCAGCGCTTCTTCAGCAAAGAACCCACCCGGCGCGTCAATCCAGACGAAGTCGTAGCCCTGGGCGCGGCTATTCAAGGCGGCGTGCTGGGCGGCGATGTCAAAGATATCCTGCTGTTGGATGTCACGCCATTGACGCTGGCGATCGAGACGCTGGGCGGCGTCGCCACTGCCATGATCGAGCGCAACACCACCATCCCCACCAAGAAGTCGCAGGTCTTCTCAACCGCGGCTGACGGACAAACCCAGGTGGAGATCAATGTATTGCAAGGCGAGCGCTCCATGGCGCGCGACAATAAATCGCTGGGCACCTTTATCCTGGCGAATATCCCGCCGGCCCCGCGCGGCATGCCACAGATTGAAGTTGCCTTCGATATCGATGCCAATGGCACGCTCAATGTCGCCGCCAAAGACAAAGCGACCGGCGCCGAGCAGACCATCGTGATCACCGCCAGCAGCGGCTTGACCGACGAGCAGGTCGACCGCGCCGTCGCCGAAGCCGAGAAGTTTGCCAGCGCAGATGCCGAGCAGAAAGAAAAGGCGGAAGTCGATAATCAGGCGGAAAGCGTCATCTATCAAGCCGAGAAATTGCTGAGCGAGCACAAGGACAAGCTGCCGCCGGAGATGGTGAGCGAGACCGAAGCCAGGATCGCGGCGCTGCGCACGGCGATGGAGAGCGACAGCCTCAGCGATATCAAGTCGGCTACCGAAGCGCTGGTGGCGCACTTGCAGGCGCTGGGCGGCGCGATGTACCAGGATGGCGAAGCGCCTGGCGACGGTACGCAAAACCGCCCCGAAGACGAAGATGTCATCGACGCGGAGTTCACCGAAGCGTAGGCTGTAAAGCCCGGTTGCGCGCCACCGCCGGGCAATGCGCTATCATTTGGCTTGGGCAGCGCTTTTTTGGGATGCCCTGCCCGCCAAATAACTCCTGTTGAAAGAGAGACCGACTAATGCCCAGAGACTATTATGAGGTGCTAGGCGTCCAGCGCAGCGCCGACACCAAGCAGATCAAGAGCGCCTTCCGGCGGCTGGCGCGTCAATATCACCCCGATGTCAGCGAAGAAGCCGATGCCGAAGACAAGTTCAAAGAGATCACTGCCGCCTACGAAGTGCTTTCGGACGATGAGATGCGCGCGCGTTATGACCGCTTCGGACATGCGGGGCTGAATGGCGCGAGCGGCTTCGGTCAGGGCATGGGCGGCTTTGGCTTCGAAGACATTTTCGATATGTTCAACAGCGCGTTTGGCGAACAGCGGGGTGGACGGCGGAGAGCGCCCAGCCGCGGGAGTGACCGCCGCGTCGATGTGACGATCGACTTCATCGATTCTGTCTTTGGCATCGAAAAAGAAGTGGAATTCCTGCGCCTCGAAAGCTGCGAAGCGTGTGATGGCAGCGGCGCGGCGGAAGGCTCGCGGACTATGACCTGCCGAAACTGCAATGGCAGCGGCGAGGTGCGCCAGGTGCAGCAGACACTGCTCGGCTCGATGGTGCGCACGCATACCTGCCCCAGCTGTGGCGGCAAAGGCAGCGCGATCACCAACCCCTGCCGCAGCTGCGATGGCGGTGGACGGCGGCGGCAACGCGCGCTGCTGAATGTCAAAATCCCGCCGGGCGTCAGCGAAGGCATCCAGATCCAGGTGCGCGGCGAAGGCGATGCGGGAGAAAACGGCGCGCCATCGGGCAACTTGTTCGTGGTCGTGCATGTGAGAGACCACACCTATTTCAGGCGCAACGAAAACGACATTATCCTGGACATCAATATCAATATCGCGCAAGCGGCGCTGGGCGATACCATCCAGGTCGAGACTGTGGACGGCAAAATTGATCTCGATATCTCGCCGGGCACGCAGACAGGCAAGATATTCCGTTTGCGAGGACGCGGCTTCCCCAGGCTGCGCGCCGATGGCAGCAGCAGCGGTCGCGGCGATCAACTGGTTGGCGTCCAAGTGGTAACGCCGACCAACTTGAACGAACATCAGCGAGAACTCTTCTCGCAGCTGGCCGAGACCTTTGGGCGCGAGATATCGCCACAGCGCAGCGGTCGCGGCTTGTTTGAACGGGCGATTGACTTTCTCGCCGGCGACGACAAATAAGTCCGCATGAGCCGATGGATCGAGGTCAGCCTGCGCGTCGATGGCGAAAGCGCAGAAGCGATCGCCGAGGTGCTGGGTCGTTATGGGCATCAAGGCGTCTCGCTGGAACAAGCTGACATCGCGCCCGACATCTGGGACGAAGCCGATCTGCCGCCGGCGCAGAACCTGATCCTGCGCGCTTACTTCCCTGACGATGCCCGCGCGGGTGCCACCAAAACACAGTTGGAAGCCGCGCTGGGGCATATGCGCCAACTCTACCCGATGCCAGAACCAGCTTATCGCCTGCTCCGCGAGGACGACTGGGCGCAAGCATGGAAAGCGCATTATCAACCGCTGCGCATAGGCAGGCGCCTGCTGATCCGTCCGCGTTGGATCGATGTGGCGCTGGCGGAAGGCGACATCGTCATCGCGCTGGATCCTGGCATGGCATTCGGCACGGGCACGCACCCGACCACGCAGCTTTGCCTGGAAGCTCTGGAACGGGTCATACAGCCCGGGCAGGTAGCGCTGGATCTGGGCTGTGGCAGTGGCATTTTGTCGATTGCGGCGGTCAAGCTGGGCGCGCGGCGGGCGCTGGCGCTGGATATTGATGCCATCGCTGTTGCGGCAACCCGCGAAAACGCCATCTACAATGATGTCGCAAAGCGCATCACCGCACAACAGGGCAGCATCGAAAGCGTGCGGACGGCGGCGCGGCGCTTCGATCTGCTCATCGTCAATATATTGGCGCGCGTGATTGTGCAGCTGGCGGCGCAGGGTTTGGGCGAAGTCTTGCGTCCGGGCGGGACGGCACTCTTCAGCGGCATCATAGACGAACAAGCCGACGAGGTGGCAGCGGCGCTGGAACGGGCGGGACTTCAGATCGTGGCTCGGCAGCAGCAGGGCGATTGGCTGCTCTTTGAAGCGCGGCGGTTGGCGGATTAGGCGCATGGCACATCTGCAAGGAAAAGCGCGCGCCGAGTATGTGCGCGGCATGTTCGACCGCATCGCCGGGCGCTATGACCTGATGAATCGGCTCATCACCGGCGGCCAAGACCGCAAGTGGCGGCGTTTCGCTGTCCAGGTGGCGGATTTGCCAGCGCGGGGCCGGCTGCTGGATATCGCCACGGGCACGGGTGACATCGCCCAGGAAACGTTGAAGCAGCAGCCACAAGCCCGCGTGCATGGCGCTGATTTTGCCTTGGAAATGATGCGCGTGGGACAAGGTCGGCGCGGCGGAAACAGAATCGACTGGGCGGGAGCGGACGCCCTGCGCCTGCCCTATGCCGATGCGAGTTTTGATGCCGTGGTCTCGGGTTATTTGCTGCGCAATGTCATTGATATTCCGCAAGCCCTTGCTGAGCAGCGACGCGTCTTACACGCCGGCGGACGCATCGTCATTCTGGACACTTCGCCGCCGCCCGATAGCTTGCTGAAGCCCTTGATCAACCTGCATCTGAATGTGGGGATTCCCCTGCTGGGGCGGCTGGTGGCTGGCAAAGCGGCTGCCGATGCCTATCGCTATCTGCCCGAATCGACTGCGCTTTTTAAGACGCCGCAGGAATTGGCGCAGCTGTTGGAAACAGCCGGCTTCTGCGATGTGCGCTATCGGGTATTTATGCTGGGCACAATGGCTGTGCACTGGGGGCGAAAAGCATAACGAGCCGCCGCCCGCGATGACTCGTTCTGAGCCAGGTGAGATATGGCAACGGGCGCTCAGGTGCGCACATTGTCCTTATGGCGATAAATGATGCGGCCGCGATTCATATCGTAGGGCGACATCTCGACCTTGACGCGGTCTCCCAACAAAATACGGATGTAAAACTTGCGCATCTTGCCCGATAGGTAGGCGAGCAAGCGATGCCCATTTTCCAACTCGACCATGAATTGCGTATTTGGCAGCGCCTCGACGACCGTTCCTTCTACTTCAATCTTTTCTTCTTTCTTGGCCATGTGCCCCCTGCTGTTCGATTATTGACTGTTCACGACAGGTACAGCTTTCAATATCCGCGCGGCTGATGTTGGGTTCACGGCGCGATCCACTTCCGCCACGCGAGCGACCTTCTCAGCCGTCCATTGATCGTGTCATGCGCTTGCGCATTGCCAGCCCGCAAGTTGTCAGTTGCGGCGCATGCGGCGGCGCGACCGGCGTATAGCCTTTTTCTTCTCGATGCGGCGCAGCTCGCTCTTGGAGATATGCCAGCGCTTGCGACGCACTGTGCTCAAAATGCCCGCGTTGGTCACGCGCTTGCGAAAGCGGCGCAGCAGCTGCTCTTGACTTTCGCCTGGCTTGAGTTTGACAGAAGCCATTCTGTTCTCACCACCTTCGCAATACTAGGGTCAGCATAGAGTGTACACGACAATGCGCGCCTTATACAGGCTGATTCTCGGCTTGTTCCTGCGCCTGCGCGGCTTCGGCTGGTTCTTCCGCCTGCGCAGTTTCAGCTTGTTCCACCTTCGGAGTTTCAGCTTGTTCCTGCATCTGCGCGGCTGCAGCTTCTTCCTTTTCCCGTGCCTGGGCGGCTTCTTCCTGTGCCCGTGCCTGGGCGGCTTCGGCTTCTTGCTGGGCAGCGGCGACCAGTTCCAGCTGGCGTTCTTCCCATTGGGCTTTCTCGGTCTCCGTCACTGCGCTCAGGCTCAAGCCCAGGCGTTGTCGCTCGGATTCGATGCTGATGATGCGCATAAGCAGCTTCTGCCCTTCATAGAGGTGTCGCTGCGGGTTGTCATCGGGGCTGCTGGACATCTGGCTGACATGCAGCAGGGCTTCTATGCCCGGGTCGAGGCTGATGAATGCGCCGAATGTCTCCAGGCGGCTGATGACGCCTTCTACCAACTGGCCGATGTGATACATGTCGTCGACCAGGGTCCAGGGATTCGGCTGCAAACGTTTCAGGCTCAAACCGATTCGCTTGCCTTGCGCGTCCAGATTCAGCACGAAGACATCGATCTTGTCGCCCACCGCCAAGACCTGGCGAGGGTGCCGCACGCGATGCCAAGCCAGCTCGGAGATATGGATCAAGCCGTCTGCGCCGCCCAGATCGACAAATGCGCCGAAGTCGCACAAGCCGCTGACCACGCCGCTGCGGGATGTGCCTTCTTGCAGCTCGCTCAACAGCTTCTCTTTGCGGACGGCACGATTCTCTTGCTCGGCTTCCAGCTGGCTGAAGACCAAACGCCGGCGCTTGCGATTGACTTCGATGACTTTGACTGTGATTTCGTTGCCGATGAGATTCTGCAAATGCGTGATGCGATCGTCTTCTTTCAATCCGCGCGGCAGGTCAATGACATGGCTGGCTGGCACGAAGCCGCGCAGATGCCCGAAGCTGACGATGATGCCGCCCTTGTTGGAATCGCTGATTTCTCCGCTGTAGAGGGTTTCGTCGTTCATCATTTCTTCTGCGCGCACCCAGTCTTCGTTTTGACGGGCCTGGGCTGCCGACAAAATGAGGTTGCCCTCTTTGTCATTGAGATTGACAACAGCCACGGCGATCCGGGCATTGACTTCAAAGTCGCGCGTGCTCATGCCCATGCGCTCAATATCGCTGCGCGTGACGATGCCATCTTGCTTCCAGCCAATGTCCACGATCAGCCCTTGGCTGTCGATGCCCATAACAGTGCCGCTTACGATATCGCCGCGTTCGATGCTGCTTGCCGCCAGCGATTCTTCCAGCAAGGCTGCAAAGTCCAACTCTTCCGTCACTGTGTCTGCTGCGGATTGTGCCTGCATAACCGACTGCTCTCCCCGAACGATTGACTTGCGGATTTGCGGCGAGGCGCTGGGCTGGCGCATGCGCAGACAACATAAAGCCCGGCTGCAACCACGCTGCACGACCAGGCTCGGGTACTTCAGTTCGTCTGTGTCTGCGAAGTGAACAACGCTACACGACAGATCCATACCTCGCCAACAATCGGCGGCATTGTACAGACGGGAACGCCCGGTGTCAACCGCGGTTGGCGAGCAATTCGCCTGGATGGCGCTAGTCCGGATCCTCGTCTTCCGCTTCCAGGCCAAGCGCTTCCGATTCGTCCAGGCTGGGCGCTTCTGGTTCGTCGGATTCTGCTTCCATACCAGGCGTTTCTGGTTCATCAGCTCCTGCTTCCAGGCCGGGCGTTTCCGATTCGTCCAGGCTGGGCGCTTCTGGTTCGTCGGATTCTGTGCCCCAGCGCTGCGTGAAGCCGACGCGGCGCTTGTCTGGCTCCAGGTGGCTGATGCGCAAGGACATCTGGTCACCTTTTTGCACATACGAGTAGGGTTCTTTCAGCGCGCCATCGCCCATCTCGCTGAGGTGAAGCAAGCCCTCCAAGCCATCTTCCAGCGCGACAAATGCGCCGAAGTCGACCACATTGGTGACATAGCCATCCACCAGCTGCCCCTCGTGATAGCGGAATTGCGCATCGTCCCAGGGGTCGCTGAGCAGGCGTTTGCGGCTGAGCGCGATTCGGTTGGTCTGGCGGTCGAGGTTGAGCACGAAGACTTCGATTTCTTGGCCGATCTGCAAGATATCACGCGGATGATCGACGCGGTGCCAAGCCAGCTCGCTGACATGGATCAAGCCATCTGCGCCGCCGATATTGACGAATGCGCCGAAGTCGCGGATGCCAGTTACCACGCCTTTGACGACATCGCCTACGCTAAGCTCTGCCAGCAGCTGGGCTTTGCGGCGAGCGCGCCACTCGCGCTGGGCTTCTCGTTCGCTGAAGATCAGCCGGCGGCGGTCTTGATCGACTTCGATGATCTTGGCGGTCAACGTATTGCCGATGAGTTCGCTCATGGCCTCGCGGCGGTCGGCGGACAAGCGAACAGAAACCAGGTGCGAGCCGGGGATGAAGCCTTCCAGCCGATTCCAGCGGACGAGCGCGCCACCTTTGTTATAGCCGCTGACTTTGACATCGACCGCATCCTGCGATTTGAGCAGCTCGCGCGCTTTTTCCCAGTCATAGCGCTGCAAGCCCATGTTGATAGAGACGATGAGATTGTCATTTTGGTCGCGCGGATTGACGATGTAGACAGGCACGCTGGCACCCGACTCGAGACTGGCTCGGAAGTCCTCGTCCATACGATCCAGGTCTTGCGAGGGCACGATGCCATCTTGCTTTGCGCCCAGGTCGACGATGATCTCGCGCTCATCAATTTGCAAAATGGTCGCTTCGCGGATTTCGCCGCGCCGCGGTGGTGTAAAGGCGAAATCGAAAGACGAGGCCAGCATCTCCTCGAAGCTCTCTTCTTCGCCGTCGATTGCCGTATATTCACTCATGGGTTTGGGCAAGCCTCCTGCTTGTGCAGGTCATTGTCGCGTCGCAGCTTGTCTGCGGATTGGCGTATGGTCTGCTATGTCGCGCATGATTACTGCTTTCAATAGTCGCTCTGCGCCTACTCTAACATGAACGAGCGAGTTTTGCGCACATAGTGACCGCGCAACGTTCTCGCGCCGAGTGGCAACATCGTTCAGTATAGCGCAAACTGTCGCGCAAGACACAAAGTCGCAGCATTGTGCCAGCGCATCAATTTTGCTGGGGCGCATCCGCATAATCGCGCCCCGGCAAACCGCGGTCGATCTCCCAAGGATAGACGACATATACATCGGTTACATCGCCATACAAGTCGGGTTTGGCATCGGAAAACAGGCTGCGATATGGATGATAGTGCAGCACGCAGTTGAGTGGCGTGCCGCCGGCCGCGCTGACCCGGTCGCGCACAGCAATGCTGGTTCGACCGCTGCCCCAGACATCATCGACCACCAAGGTGCGGCGTCCGCGCAGCAAATCCGGATCGGGAAATTGCAGAAAGCTGGGCCAAGCCATCATGCTGGCGCGCGCGGCAGCCACAAAGTCCACCGATGCCGTAAGCAGGTGCTGAATGCTCAGCGCCTCTGCCAACAGACCACCCGGGATGACCCCGCCACGGGTGATCATCACCATAGCGCCAAAGGGACCCAGCAGCTGGATGCGCGGTATCAGCCCATCAATCAACTCATCGACCTCGTCCCAGCTGATCAGTCGCGGCGGTCCGGAATCTTCCGGGCGCATCAGCATACTTTCTCCCTTTCCCTGCAGCGGCAAAAGCAGCGCCTCTATGATTATAGTGAGATTCGTGACGCTTGCCCAAGTTTGGGTTCGTCGCAGAGGATGGCGATGGGTTTGCCACGGCAGCGCGTCATGACCAGCAGGCAAGAATCGCCCTCGCCGCCCAATCGCAAACGAGCGATCAACTCATCGGGATGCATGGCAAAGCCGCGTTTTTTGATCGTGACGCGCCCGATGCCTCGCGCAAGCAGATGACGCCGCAGCCGCTTCAGCTGAAAGGGCAGCCACTCGCGGATTTTCCAGCAGCGCGCCCAGGGCGTCTGTGCAGGCTGGTCGAGCGTCAAGTAGGCGATGGTCTCGTCCAGCATAGATGCATCGAGTTGCCGCCCGAGCGTCTGCACCAAACCAGCGCGCAGCACAGCCGGGTCGGGCTCGAGCAGCCAACCTCGCGGGACAGTGACAGCGCTGCCAGCCTCGCCATCATTGCGCATGTGCAGGACCTCTGTTTCTCGCAGCAGGGTGGCGAAGGGCTGTGCGGCGTCACGATGCAACCACAGCAGCGCCTCGCTCAGTCGTCCCTCGACAGAGATGAATTCCAACGCGCCGCCATAAGCTGCGATCTGGCGCAAGTCCACGCCCGGCGAAAGTTTGACGGCGATTTCGCGCGCGTTCCATTGTCGCGCCAATGAAAGCGGCGGCCGATACGCCTCCACATGATGGATGCGCCTGCCTTTGTCATCACGGCGGGCGGGGTCGAAGAAGATCGCGTCATAGCCAAGCGGTATGCCAGCGCGGATATCACACACATTGAATTGCGCTGGCAGCTGCAGCGCGGACGCGTTGTGTCGGGCAATGGCGATGTGGACGGGGTCGATGTCCAAACCATGCACTTCGTGCTGCGCCGCGGCGAAAGCCAGGCTGTCCGCGCCGATGCCACAGCACAAATCCAGCAGTCGGCTCGATTCAAACTGGCGCGCGCGATATTGGCGCACGAGAAGACCGCTGGCTTGCTGCAAACCCGCATCGGTGAAGAGCATCCGCTCGCGATGCGCAGGGAACTTGGCCGCGGCTTTTTTCCGCAGTCGCAGCGTAGTCAGCACAGCCCCGGCCTCGCGGGCAGTCAGCGATCGACGCAGCTGGCTGAGCAGGGGCAAGGCATTGGCATCGGACAGGTCGGCATTTGCCAGCGAGACCAGGCGCTTTCGGGCGCGGGCGGTTTGCAAAAAGGCGATGTCGTCCAGGCTCAGCGGCATGCGGACGGCTACTCGTCTGGCGCTTCGGCAGTCGCGGGATCGATGTCGATGGTGACGAGCTTTTCGCCACTCAGCGACTCCAGAGTCGGGTTAATGCGCAGCCCAAACGACCAGGTTTGCGCGGTTTCGCGGCTGAACTTGCCGACTTTGTTGATATCGCGGACGACCCCGGCGAGCACAGCCTGCTGCATGAAGCCGACCGCTTTGGGCAGGCTGCTGAACGCCAGCAGAATCGGTTGCGGCAGGGCTTCTATGGCGGCGGCGCGCCAGCTGATTGTGTCGTCTGCGGTTCGCGCCCAAGCCGGAATGTTGGGCTGCTGCTGGATGAGCAGATGCAGGTAGCGCCCACGAAAGCCCGCCATGTCCAGCGTGTCGGCGTCAATGCGAGCGACGCTTTGGATGCGCGCCTGGGGTTCGCCAGCGCTGTGGGGTTTTTCGCCGCGGATCAACAGGCCCACATCGTCAAGCGCCGGCTCGATTAAAATGCGCACAAAACCGCGTTCGCCCAGAAACTCGCCAAGCCGCTGGCTAACCGCGCCCCGCGATTGCACGGCTATGAAACGGCCGCCGTTGCGCAGCAAACCGAGGGCTTCGTCCAGCAATTCTTTTGTCAGCGCCACATCGCAGGCGACGATGGCATCGAGGCTGTTGGGCTGGCATGCTTCGCGGGGCAGGGTTTGCAAATCTGCGCGCGCCTCGGACAAGATGGCAGCCGAGCCACCATCCAGATCCAGCAGTCGCAGCGTGGCGGCGCCGGGCGGCAGCTGTTTTGCCATCGCCAGGACGAAGTGCCGCCGCAGCCGCAGCGCCGTCATCAGCTGTTGCTCGCTGCCACCTTGATCAGCTGCAGAAACTCTTCCCATTCTTCGCGAAAGAAGTGCAGGGTGACCGCGCCGAGCTCGACATGAAAAGTCAGTTCATCATCGGCTTGGCGCACTTCCCAGACCAGATAATTGTCGGTCTCGGCGAGCGCGTTGTTGTCGCTGCTATTCGTGTCGGCCATCTCGATTCGCAACTATCTGATGTTCGCTGCGGGCCTCGGTCTGCGCTGGTTAGCGGCGGTTGCCGTCGCCACCGCTCCGATTGCCATCGCGGCGAGGTCCGCGGCGGTCGCCACCACGGTTGCCATCGCGGCGCGGGCCACGGCGGTCACCACCCCCGCGGCGTCCACCCCCGCGCGAACCAGCGGCATCGCGGCGTTTGGCTTCTTCGACATCCCAGCCTTCCAGGACAGCTTGGCGGCTGAGGCGGACTCGGCCCGTGCCATCTATATTGATGACCATGACCATGATTTCGTCACCGACGCTGACTTCGTCTTCGACGCTCTTGACATGGAAATCCGCCAGCTGCGAGACATGCACCATGCCTTCTGTGCCGGGCAGGAATTCCACGAAAGCGCCATAATTCTCGGTGCGCGTCACCTTGCCGGTGTAGATATGCCCCAGCTCGGGTTCCTGGACCATGGCTTTGATTTTCTCGATCGCGCGGTCGACTTCTGCGCCAGAATCGCCAGCCACATAGATCAAGCCGTCTTCCTGAATATCTACCTTGACCTGATGCTCGTCTTGCAGCGCGCGCACATTCTTGCCGCCAGGCCCGATGACTGCGCCGATCTTGTCGACAGCGATTTTGAAGCTTTCCATGCGCGGGGCGAAGTCGCTGAGCCTGGCGCGCCGCTGTGGCATAGCCGCCTGGATGACATCGAGGATTTCCAGGCGAGCGTCTTTGGCTTGCGCCAGCGCCTGCCGCATGATGTCGCGCGTTACGCCGGCGATCTTGATGTCCATTTGCAGCGCTGTGATGCCAGCCGCCGTGCCCGCGACCTTGAAATCCATATCGCCGAGATGGTCTTCCAAGCCCTGGATATCGGTCAATACCGCGAGCTTGTCGCCTTCTTTGATCAAGCCCATGGCAATGCCGCCGACCGGATTTTTGATGGGCACGCCCGCATCCAGCAGCGCCAAGGTGCTCCCGCAAACGCTCGCCATGGATGTGCTGCCGTTCGAGCTCATCACCTCGCTGACGAGGCGCAAGACATAGGGGAACTCTTCGGCCGGCGGGATCATGGCCAGCAGAGCTTTTTCCGCCAGCGCCCCATGCCCGACCTCGCGGCGGCGTGGACCGCGCATTGGGTAAGTTTCGCCTGTGCTGTAGGGCGGGAAGTTGTAATGGTGCATATAGCGCTTGTCGTCTTCGGGGCTTAAGCCATCGAGGAATTGCGAGTCGCGCGGGGTGCCCAGCGTGGCGATGGTCAAAACTTGCGTTTCGCCGCGCATGAACATGCCCGAGCCATGAACGCGCGGCACAAGTCCGACTTCGGCAGCCAGCGCTCGGATGCTGGCGTGATCGCGGCCATCGGGGCGGATGCCTTCATTGACGATGCGTCCGCGCACGACTTGTTTCATCACTGTGTCATAAGCGCGTTCGACATGCTTCAGATTGATTTCGGCCTCGCCGGCTTTCTGGCGAGCGCTGTATTCCGCCATCAGCCCAGCCTGGATATCGCGCAGGGGTTGGCGGCGGGCGGCGCGGTCGCTGTGCGCAGACATGACTTCGCGTATCGGCGCTTCGACCGTGGCGGCGACTTCGGCTTGCAGCGTTTCGCTGATGTCGTCTACGGAGGGCGTCTGCTTCTCTTTGCCGATCTCGCTGCGGATGCGCTCTTGCAGGGCGATAATGTCTTGCAGCGAGTCGTGCGCCAGGAAAAGCGCTTCCAGCATGGTGTCTTCGTCGACCTGATCGGCGTTGCATTCCACCATGTTGATGGCTTCAGCTGTGCCCGAGACGCGCAGGTCGAGCGCGCTGCCAGCCATGTCGCTGTAGGTTGGGTTGACAGCCAATTCGCCATCGACCAGACCGATGCGCGCGCCAGCGACGGGACCATTCCAGGGGATATCGGAGATCATCAGCGCAGCGCTGGCGGCGATGATGCCCAGCATATCGACATGATGCTCTTTGTCGTGAGAAAGCGACATCAAAATGACTTGCACATCGTTGCGCATATTCTTGGGGAAGAGCGGACGCAGCGTACGGTCGATGACGCGCGAGGTGAGGATCGCGCCTTCGGACGGTCGGCCTTCGCGGCGGAAGAACCCGCCCGGCACGCGTCCGCCAGCATACATCTTTTCTTCGTAATCGACGCTGAGCGGGAAGAAGTCCAGACCGGGGCGCGGCGAGCCCATGGTCGTCGAACAGAAAAGCATGGTGTCGCCCATGCGCGCGGTCACTGCGCCGCCGGCCTGCTGGGCCAAGCGTCCCGTCTCGATGATGATTTCCTTGCCGCCGACATGGCAGCGGTATTCGCGTATATCCAGTGTCATACAATTCTCCATAGATTGAAGGCGCGCGCGCTGTTGATGCGCATACGCCTGGCGTCCACTGCTGCGGACGCATTGGCTGTCGGTTGATGATTGCCTGTCGGCATTGTCAAAATGCGGCGGCGGCGGGCGAGATGGCACATCAGCGGCGCAAGCCAAGCCGCCCCAGCAGCTCCCGATAGACTTCCGGCTTTTTGCGCGCGATGTACTTCAGGTGGCGGCGGCGCTGTCCGACCAGCTTCAGCAAGCCGCGCCGCGAATGTTCATCGTGATTGTGAATCTTCAAGTGCTCTGTCAATTGGAGGATTCGATGGGTCAGCAGCGCGATCTGCACCTCTGGCGAGCCGGTATCGCCGTCTTCGCGAGCGTAGTCTTTGATGATCTGCGTCTTTGTTGCTTTATCCAATGGCATGCTTTCCGTCCCTTCCCCAGCCACCAGACAGGCAGGAGCGGTTGCCTGTCGGTCAAGATAAACGCGGCGATTGTAGCAGTCGCGAAAGCGGGCGGCAAGTGCCAGCTAGCCGGCGACTTCCTGGACCTCGTCGACATCGTCGTTGGCGACCAGCTTCACCGTATGATGCGTGCGGAACAAGCTGAACTGGTCGGTTCTGCCCGGCAGCGGGTTGAGCACATTCTCGCTGCGCATGATGGACAGCCACAACCCGATATCCCAATCGCTGTTGAGCTGCAGGGCGATTGACTCCTGCGTGATGGCTTCGTTGTTTCGATACATCTCCAGGAGCGCGAGCACGAATTCGTCGCGCTCCGCCAGCAGCGCCGCCACAAAGGGGCTGCTCTCGTTCAGCTCGATGCCCTTGGTGTTGTAGTCGCTGCGCGGATTGGCATATTCGTTGACGCTGACCATTTCGTTGACCAGCAAGTATTCCACCGCGTTTTGGAATGCCACGCCGCCATCATGTTCGCGCAGACGTCTGTGCAGGCTGCCCAGCGGGCACCAGGCGAAGTTGCGGAAGCTGGTGAATTGCTGGACGCTTATCACAATGCGGGCGACCATACGCGCGACATCGTTATCGCTCTCAGCCATCTGGTGCGGTGGCACGCCTATCCACTTCTGCGCGCTGATGTCGACGCTGACCGATTCGACCTCTGGCTGCGACAAGGTGAGCGAATCGCGCGTTTCGGGCAGACGAATGACGGGCACGAGGTCGTCGGGATTGTGACGATGCGGCACGAGGTCGCGCTGCAAGATGCGTTCGCGCACCAGGCAGTCGATCCAGTGCGAGCGCCATTGGTCGCTGTCGTTCATGCCCGGGCGGTCGAGGTCGCGCTCCATGGCAATGCCCTTGAGCAAAAAGCCGTAGTTGACATATTCCCAACTGCGCGTGGAAAGCGTATTGGCGACGCGGCGCACCAGTCGATTGACAATCAGCAGCGTCTTGTCGACGACAGGATGCTGAAAGTTCAAGCCAATGGCACCAGGCTCGTCTTGCTCTGCCAATATGCCCAGCGACAGCGCTTGCGAAACCAGGTCTTGCCCGCGTTCTGGTGAAATGACGTCGCCGACATCATTGAGCTGCGCGATGAGATCATCGATCGTAATGGTCTCTTGCGGGTTAGCGGCGCTCAGCCGAAAGTGCTGGATGATGACGCTGGACCACTGCGAAGGAATGAAGCTTTCGGTGTCGTGTTCGGTCTCGACAACGCTGAGCGACTGATGGGTGCGCAGATCGGTGAAGTCATCAATATAATCCAGCCGCAGCGAGGGATGTTCTTGCAGCAAGCGGCCCGTGCTGCCGCGCACGCCCCAGACGACCACGGTCTTGCGCTTTTGCAGCAGCGTGTTGATGACATCGTTGAAGTCGCGGTCGCCAGTAGCCAGGATGATGACATCGCCCGACTCGGGATAATCGGCATCAGCCATGACATCGCGGGCGATGCGGATATCGGCGCTTTGCTTGCCGGGCAGGTGAAAGACGGGGTCGATATTCGACTTCATCAGGCGCGCCGGGGCGTCGTCAGCCACTTCGCGGCCGCCGCTGTCAACCAAGGGCGGCAATGCCCCGCGCTGACCCCATGGCGCATATGCCGCTGTCTTGACCAGCTGTCCGTGCGCCTGGGCCTGAGAGACCATGCGGTCGATTAGATGATCCAGGTTGACCACATAGCCCTGCTCGTTGAGGCTGATAGAGATATTTTCAAAGTCGATGTAAACCGCGACATTCTTGATCTTTTGGATGCCAACCAGCGAGTCGAGGCCCTGGACGACAATGCGGTCGCTCAGAGGACTGAAGTCCAGCGCGTTCTCGTCGATGCCCCACAGCCGAATGCGCGAATTGGCTGAGAATTCGATCTGTGGCAGCAGCGCCAGCAGGTCTTTGCGCGTGGTCGCCATGATGAGCCAGCTCAAAGGCGCGTGGTCGGGCGGGAAGAAAGCCGCTTGCAGACATTCGCTGGCGCGCGCCGCATCTGTGACGTCGAAAGTTTCGTAGCCGGCATTCTGAAAGATGACCAGCGTTTCTTTGGGCAAGCTGCCGTTATCTGCGCTCCAGCTGGCAAAAGCGATCGCCCGCAACAGGTTCGATTCGATCAAGCCAGCCACCATGATGGCGTTGGCGCGGATGGCGACCGCCAGTTCCTGCAAGTCGACTTTGTTATCGGCGGCGTAGCCAAGCAGGTCATCTACATCTACGAGCAAGTAAGCATTCATCTTCATTTTCCAAGAATCACGAACCCACTAAATCATGATGAAACGCCGACAGAGAAATTTCGGCGGGCATGTGGCAGCAAGGGAGTTCAGTTTGCGATATGTTCTGCGCTGGAAAGTCATCTCATCGCAACAAAAAATCCAGACTAGTTCGCTGCACAACAATTACCAGTCTACAGCAAGAATCCGATTGTGTCAATTTTCACAATAGCGAAGTATGTTAGAACTTTGTTAAAATTCAGAACCGTCAAAATGTTCAATATGCCTTGGCGAACAAAGCCACCTTGTCAGCGCTGTTGTCCGATACGATGCAGCTGCCCGCTTGATCTGGCTGATCGAATGGGAAGCAGCGGATGGTAGCGCCCGTCTCGTCCTTGACGCGCTGTTCGTCGGCATCGCTGCCCGCCCAGGCTGCCCTCGCCCACTCGCCCGCTTCAATCACAGCGCAAAGCCCCGCATAATCATCGACATCGACAATATGCGCATCGCGGAAGGCGCAAGCGTCGTCCAGCAGGCTGCGCTGAATATCGGCGAGCAGGTCGCGCGCGACATCAGTTATACCCGCCTGGGGCACAAACTGCTTGCCCGCCCGGCCCGGCACATCGCGCCGCGCAAGAACCGCATTGTCGTTCTGCACATCTTTGGGGCCAATCTCCATGCGCACCGGCACGCCGCGCATCTCCCAGTCATTGAACTTGAAGCCGGGCGATTGTCCCTCGCGCCGATCGACATGGACGCGAATGCCGGCCGCTGCCAGTTCAGCGCGCAGGCGCTCGACCGTATCCATGACGGCGCTGCGCTGGACGTCGCGACGGATAATCGGTACGATCACCACCTGATAGGGTGCCAGCCTGGGCGGCAGCCGCAGGCCTTTGTCATCGCCGTGCGTCATGACAACTGCGCCCACCATGCGCGTGCTCAGCCCCCAGCTGGTCGTCCAGCAATACTCTTGTACATTGTTCTCGGACAAGTAGTCGATGTCGAAGGCTTTGGCAAAGTTCTGCCCCAGATTGTGGCTGGTGCCCGATTGCAGCGCTCGCTTGTCGCGCATCATGGCTTCGATTGTGTATGTGCGCAGGGCACCGGCGAAGCGCTCCATGCGGCTTTTTTCGCCTTTGATGACCGGTATCGCCGCGTCTTCCATAGCGAAATCAGCATAGATATCCAGCATCTGCAACGTCTCTTCTTCGGCTTCGTCATGGGTGGCATGGGCTGTGTGCCCTTCTTGCCACAAGAACTCGGCGGTGCGCAAGAAAGGCCGCGTGCGCAGCTCCCAGCGGACGACGTTTGCCCACTGGTTGATCAGCAGCGGCAGGTCGCGGTAAGACTGGATCCAGTCGCTGAAAGCCTCGCCGATGACTGTCTCCGATGTCGGACGCACGACCAGCGGCTCTTCCAGTTCTTTGCCGCCGGCGTGGGTAACCACCGCCAGCTCGGGGCTGAACCCTTCGACATGTTCGGCTTCGCGGCGGATGTAGCTCTCTGGAATGAAGAGTGGAAAGTAAGCATTCTGATGGCCCGTGGCTTTGAAGCGCCTGTCCAGCCCGGCTTTGATGCCTTCCCAGATTTCATAGCCATAGGGCTTGATGATAACGCAGCCGCGCACCGGCGATGGGGCAGCCAGATCGGCACGGTAGACGATCTCGTTGTACCAGCGCGAGAAATCTTCGCTTTGCGCGGTTACAGCTTGTTCAGCCATGCGGCTTCCTTCCCGAATGCGGCGCTGCCGAGTGCATGCCACGGGTATTATACGGATTGTTGATGGAATTTACAAACCCGATGGCGCGTCATCTCCAGCGGACGCTTCCCAGTCGCGCGACTGATTCTTGCGCAGTTTGTGCATCACTGCCTCGCCCAGATCAATGCCACTGAGGCTGGCTAGTTGCAGCAGATACAGCATCACATCAGCCAGTTCTTCCGCCAGGGCTTCGGGCTGCTGCGCTTCTTCGCTCCATTGAAAGTGTTCCAGCACTTCGCTCGCCTCCAGCGCCAGCGAGATCGCCAGGTTGCGCGGAGTCTGCTGCTTGGGAGAGTCATCAGCGAGCCAGTCCTTGCTTTCGACAAAGGCGTACATCTCGCGCGTGAGTGTATCCAGGTCCACAATCGGCCTCAATAAGCGTTGCGGTTGGAGCGCGTGACGGTCTGCCAGATGGTGCGGATGATGATGACGATATCCAGCCACAGCGACCAGTTTTCCACATAATGGCGGTCGAATTCGGTGCGCAGCGCGATGGAGGTGTCGCCGCGCATGCCATTGACCTGCGCCCAGCCGGTCATGCCGGCTTTCTCGCGGTGGCGCATCATATAATCGGGTATCTGACGCCCAAATTCCTGCACATACATCGGGCGCTCCGGGCGCGGGCCGACCAGGCTCATCTGGCCGAGCAGCACATTGATCAGTTGCGGGATTTCGTCCCAGTTGTTGCCGCGCATGAAACGCCCCAGGCGGGTTACCCGTTCGTCATTTTCGACCGTCCAGGTGCGGCCATTGGTTTCGGCATCGGCGCGCATGGAGCGAAATTTGAACATGGGGAAAGGGCGGCCGTCCAAGCCCATGCGCACTTGCGAATAAAAGACCGACCCGCGCGACTCCAGGCGGATCAGCAGCGCTGTCAGCAGCATCAGCGGCGACAGCACGACCAAGCCCAGGCCAGCGCCGAAGAGATCCATGGCTCGCTTCAGGCTCAGCTTCCAGCCGCGCAGCGCGATATCTCGCACGGTCAACAGCGCCATGCCGCCCAGGTCATCGACATTCAAGTCGCCTACGACATAAGAAAACATATCCGGGAAGACCTTGATATCGACCTTGCCGCGCTGGCACAATTCGATCAAGTCCAGCACTTCGCCCCGCCGGTAGTCGGTCAGCGCGACGATCACCTGCTCGACACCCAGGTCATCAATCAGGCGCGGGATATCGGCATATACGCCGATGAAGGGATAACCCAGCATCTCGCCCTGTTTTCGCTCGGCCGTGACGATGCCCACGATGACATAACCGAGTTCCGGTCTGTTGCAGATGTGGTTGGTGATGTCATGGGCGAAGGGACCGTCGCCGACGATCAGCAGGTTATCGCGAGCCACGCCCCGCCGCCGCAGCAGCGTCCACAGCCGGCGATGCATCTCGCGCCCCAGGACTGTGAAGATGACGCTGAAGAACCAGACATAAAACAGCAGACTGCGCGGATAGGCTGTTTCCAGCGCTGTATTTTGCAGCAAAAATTCTTGCATGCCGCTGGCCAACAAGGTGCCCAGCGTGACCGTGCCGACGACGCTGCGCAGTTGGTCGATGCGGCTAAAGGCGCGCTTGAGGTGGTACAGCTGCGAAAAATAAAACATGGTCACCACAGTCGCGGCATGCAGGACGATGGTGGGCAGGTATTGCGATGGCGCGGGCTGTTCTTGCGGACGCGGAAAAAAAGGCAAAATCTCGCGGGCTTCATAACTGACAAGAAATGCCACCGTCAGCATGATGATGTCTGCCAGCAGCAGCGTGGCCGTCGAAAGCGCCTTGAGATGGTCGTTGCTGAGGCTGAGCGAGCGAGGACTTATGGCGTTGATGTCGGTTGGCGGATTTCCTGCCATAACCCAGGACCTCCTTTGTACAACAGCGCAGTCAAGATCAGCAGATGGACAGGCAGACGTGTGTCGCGGCGAAAGTGCTTGCGGTAAAAGATCAGCATCGCCCGCCAAAACTCAAATTGCGCGCGTGGACTCTGACGACTGGCAGCGCGCTTGACATGCTTGACTGTCACGCCCGCATGATACCAGATTTTGTAGCCAGCCGCCTTGACTCGATATGCCCAATCCAGGTCTTCGCCATACATGAAAAAAGCCTCGTCCAGCAAACCGACGCGCTCGATGGCTTCGCGGCGCACCTGCATAAACGCGCCCACCACCGAATCGACTTCGATGTCCTGATCTTCATCTGCGAAAGTCATGTTGTACAGTCCAAAGCGGCGGCTGCGCGGGAAGAGCCTGGCCAAACCTGCATAGTGATAAAAGCTGACCAAAGGCGTAGGAAAGCCGCGGCGGCAGGCTTTGTCCAGGCTGCCATCGGGCAAGACCAGCTTTGGACCAGCCGCGCCGATATCCAGCCGCGAGTCCATGAAGGCCAGCATATTATTGAGCGCGGCGGGCGGCAATTCGGTATCGGGGTTCAGCAGCAGGGCATAGCGCGGCGCATCGGCGGACACATCGCCTTTTGCGTGGAATCCCAAGTGCCGCAAGCCGACATTGTTGCCGCGCGGATAACCCAGATTTTCGGTTTGGGCGAGGAACTCGACCTGCGGGAAGCGGTCGGCAACCATGCCTGCGCTGCCATCGCTGGAGGCGTTGTCGACGACCACCACGCGCATGCCAAACTCGCCCCGGCTGGCGAAGACCGTCTCCAGACAGCGCCGCAGCAATTTGGAAGTATTCCAATTGACGATGACGATGCCGATATCGTGCACGCGCGCCTCTCGCGGAATCATCCAGCGCCCATTCTAGCATAGGCTTCACAGAGCGCTTTTTCGCAGCGAGCGCCTGCCTCGGGATTCAGTACAGCCGCGCTAGCCGAATGTCTCACAGCTGACGGTATTGAGGCAATAGAGGATCAGCCTGGGGTGGTGCCAATACGAGGCGGTGTTCATCATGGCTTCTGAACCCGGCCAATGCGCACGATCGATCTCGGCGACCCGCGTGAATGCCGCATCATGCGCAGCCAAAATTTGCTGCTGATGCTGAATGACCGCCGGCGGCACGATGTCCACCGAACGCAGGATGTCGAAGGCCAGCGCGTCCGAATAGACCAGGTAATCATACTCATCACCGCTGGGCAGCTCGGACGCATACACGGAATATTGCGGCGTGTTGGGATAAATCGCCTCGTCCAGCGGCAGGTTGTGCGGACCGTTAAGGAAGAAGCGAGCGCCCGGTTCAATATGCTCGTGCACGAAGTCCTGCATGATTTGTCGCGTATCTGGCAAGCTGAACATTTTCACGACCAACAACGACAGTGTCAGTGGCTGAATGATCAGCAGCAGCAGGACGACCGGCATGCTTATGCGCCGGGGCACTGGCAGCCGCTCAACCAGCCAGCCCGCGCCGATGCCCGCCAGCACCGATAAGAATGGCATCATCAGCATTGCCAGGTTGTCGCTGTGCCCTGGGCGGATAGTGCGCATCGCCACCAATGCGTACAACAGCGCCATGCCCGCGAGCAGGCAGACAAACAAGCGCGGCGTATCGTGGAGCAGCGTCCGGGCGCGCCCGGAACCAGAAAGACAAGCGACCAGAGAAAGCGCTGCAAACAGCATCGGGAAAATCCCCAGGCCGAGCAGCAGCATGTAGACGATGAGGTAATAGAGCCCCGTCCAATGATCGACCACAAAGTGATCGGGAACATTGGCGGCTGTTGTCGTATACACGCCAACGATAAAGCTGAAATCACGCCAAAAACTGGCGAAGTCGCGCAGAATATACGGACTGCCAGCGAAAAAGACAATCGGCATCGCCAGCCAGGACAGTAGTGCGGCGCGCCACATTGCGGCGGAACGGTGGCGGCGGACCAGGACCAAACCAGACAGAACAACCACCGGCACAATGGCAGTCGCATTGTAGCGAGTGGTTGCAGCCAATCCGCAGGCGATGCCCGCCAACACGAGCAGCCATTGCCGGGTGCGCGGACGGCTGCTGCGCAATGCGGCCAGCGACGCCCAGGCCGCCAGCATCATCCAGCCTGTCGCCAGCGGGCCCGGCTTGATGTAGTGGCTGTGCTGCACGAGGGTGTAGCAGACAGCGACCAGCAGGCCGCCACACAGCGCAGCATAGCGACCAGCCAGCAAGCGCGTCATAGCATAGGCGCAAACTACCTGCAGCATGCCGCCAGCGAATGAGAAGATGCGCGCGAACACATACAAGCGATGCTCGGCATAATTGCGTAAGCTGCGTCCGTCGCGTCGCGCCAGCGAATAGTCCCGTAGAGAATCGGTCAGCGTGAACATGACCAGATTGCTGTTGATGAGAAAGCTGGGATATTCAAAAAAATTGGGATCAAGCCAGCCGCGCAAAGCCATGTTGACCGGGGTTGCGACTGTCACATATTCATCTGTGTGCACGGGCAGCTGTTCGTGCGCCATGCCATAGGGCGCATACGATGGGAAATAATCGGGATTCAAGCCGCCATAGCTGATGCCGATGATGCGCAGCGCCGCGGCAAACAGGAGCAGCAGCGTAACCGCCGGCCAGTCAATCCGCCGCATAAGCAAGCATGTCTGCTGTGGGCAAGGTGGCCAGTGGCGCGCCAGCCAATGCCGAACGCAGCGCCTCGCGGTCGTCCCAGGGGAACTCGGCAGCGCCAAAACACATGCTCTGCTCGTGCCCCTTGCCACAGACGATGACCAGATCGCCCGCCCGCGCCAGTCTGCAAGCCTGGTATATGGCCAAGCCGCGATCGGGTATGCGCCAGAAAGTCTCGCCCTCGATGCCGCCATGCGCGCGACAGCCCTGCGCCATAATCGCGAGGATATCGTCCAGCGACTCCGTGCGCGGGTCTTCGGCAGTGAGAATGGACAAGTCCGCCAGCTCGGCAGAGGTCTCTGCCATAAGGCGGCGCTTCTGCACATCGCGCAAGCCAGCGCTGCCAAATACGGCGATGATGCGTCCCCCATCGGCCAGCATGGCCCGACAAGCAGTCAGCGCGCTTTTCAAGGCATTTGGCGTATGCGCGAAGTCGACCATGGCGATGAAGTCTTGCCCCGCGGCGATGCGTTCCATGCGCCCGGAGACCAACTCGACAGCGCCGATGCCCTGCCCTATCGCGTCCCACTCGACACCGAGAGCGCGCGCCGCAGCGATGGCCGCCAAGGCGTTGGATATGTTGAAGTCGCCGGGCAGACGCAACTGTATCGTCCGCCCACAAGTTCGGAAGCTGGTAGCGGTTTCATCGCGCTGGATATCGCTGGCGCGGAAGTCAGCCGCATTCTCGATGCCATATCGCCAAACGCGGTCGCTTGGTATCGCGGCAAAATAATCTGCCGATCGGTCGTCGGCATTGATGATAGAAGTGTTGGGCATGCCCGGTTTGCGCCAGGAATTGGCAAGCATATGAAACATGCTGGCTTTGGCAGCGCGGTAGGCTTCCCGGCTGCCGTGATAATCGAGATGCTCGTGCTGGACATTGGTCATCACGGCGACATCAATATCGACACCGTTTAGCCGTCCCTGCGCCAGGCCATGGCTGGTCATCTCCAGGATGCAGTGGGTAAGGCGAGACTCGACCATTTTCGCCAGGCAGGCTTGAATGCGCGGGGCGCCCGGCGTGGTCACATGCAAGCCGGTCGGCATAGTCTCATCGCCGAAGTCGGCTGATAACGTGCTGATGTAGCCGGGTCGCACGCCATCTGCGCGCTGCAGGATGCTGTGCAGCAGGTGACAAGCAGTCGTCTTGCCATCGGTGCCGGTCACGCCGATGACGACCAATTTCCGGGACGGGAAGTCATAGTAGGCCGCCGCCAGTCTGCCGACAGCCTGCTGGGCATTGCGCACGCGAATGTAGGGGATGGGCAGCGAAGGAATGTCCGCCTCGCCCACGATTGCCGCCGCGCCAGCCTCTAGCGCCGCCGGGATATAGCGATGTCCGTCCGTGGTCTGCCCGGCCCGCGCCACGAAGAGCCCGCCAGGTTCGACTTCCCGGCTGGATTCGACCACAGGCGCGCTGATGAAAGTGGTCAAGTCGCCAGCGCTGGCGACGATGTCTGCGGGGATGATGGCGAGCAGGTCGCGCAGGGTTTTGGGCATGACGCAATGGTCCAAGATTTGGCGCACCCCTATTCAAGCATGATTGCGAGAGCCTGACAAACACAAACGCGCCGGAATGCGCTCCAGCGCGTCGATATGTTGCAATTTGAACTGCGGATGGCTTGGCTTAATTCAGGTTGCGCGCCATCTGGCTCAGTTGCGAGCGCACGCTGCCATCGACCATGCCGCCCGACCAGCTCACGATCAAGCCGCCCAGAATAGCCGGGTCTACGCTGAAGCTGGCTTCGGAAGCGCCGACTTCGCTGCTGATTTGCGCTTGCTCGTCCGCTGTCAAAGGCATGGCGCTGACGACTTCTATGCTGCCGCCCAGTCCGCGCGCATCGGCTGGCAGCTCGGCGATGAAGCTGTTGACCAGCGACTGCTGCTTTGCCGCGTCGATGCTTTCGCCCAGGATGCGGCTGGCCACCGCGACCGAGATCTGCAGGACTTGCTCGCGCAGGCTGCCCAACTCGGCATTGCGGGTCGCGACTGCTTCGGTCTGGGCGTCGTATTGGATCTTGGCGGCAGTTTGACGCGCTTCCTGCTCGATGCCACTAGCGACATCTTCGCCTCTTCCGCGCGCTTCGTCGATGACCTTTTGCGCTTCGCTGCGCGCCTGCGCCAGGATCTTCTCGGCTTCTGCTTCGGCATTTTGACGGGCTGCTGCGGCGGCCGCTGCATCATCCAGGCCCTTGGCGATGCGGTTGCGCCGCTCGTTCAGCACATTAGTCAGCGGATCATAGATGAAGCGCGTCAGCAGCACATAAAGCATGATGAAGGCGATCAGCCAAATGAGCATTGTACCGGGGTTAATACCCAGTGCTTCCATAGTCTCCTCCTGTTGTTCGCGCGGCGCCTAGCTAAGTACGAACAGGATAATCAGCGACACAACCAGGGCATAGATGGCGACCGCTTCGGCAAATGCCACGCCGAGGATCATGTTGGTCTGGATGGTCGCTGTATGGTCGGGGTTGCGCCCCATCGCCATCACCGCGCCGCCGACCGAAATCCCGATGCCGATGCCGCCGCCAGCCGCGCCAATCATGGCAAGACCTGCGCCAATCGCTTTACCCAAAACTATCGTTGCTTGTGGATCCATCGATGTTTCCTCCAGTTTTTTGCGCTATGCGCGATTTGCTTGACTAAACCTAATGCGCTTCGGCGTGATCATCGTCGTGATGATGGCTGATCGTCGCCAGATTCATGAATATCGCGGTCAACAGGGCGAACACCAGCGCTTGAATGGCACCGACGAAGAACTCCAGGATGAAGAAGGGCCAGGGCAGAATCGGCACCAGGAAGCTCATGACGAAGAGCAGAATCGCCCCTGCGAACATAGCGCCCAAAAGACGGAAGCTGAACGACAGGATCTTGGCGAAGTCGCCGATCAGCTCCAGCAAACCGACCGCCACATCAATGCCGCCCAGTGGCGACTTGAAGAGCGTGCCGAAGTTGAAGAACTTGGTCAGATAGCCGATGCCCAGCGCCTTGAAACCGATGTACTGAGTCATGACCACAGAGATGATCGCTATGGTCAAGGTCATGTTTAGATCGGTCGAGGCGACGCGCACCAGCGGCAAGACCACCCAAGGCACGCGCTTCGCATCTTCGCTGGCGGGGTCTGGGTGCAGTGGAATGGGTTCTTTCTTGGCATCCTTGTCGCCGCTATAGCCATCCTGCCAGGGGGCGGGTGCCACGCCGGTATAACAGCCTCGGTCGGCGCGCGCTTGCTTTTCTGCGGTACGCGCCGCCAGGACTTCGTCATAAGCCGTTGACGCGGCAGCAGATTCAACGACCTCCTCGCTATGGTCGCCGCTGGTTTCCTCGGCATGGTCATCGTGCGCCGCCTGATAGCGAGCGTAGGCTTCACCCTCAATCTGCTTCTGTTGAGCCGCCAGCCCGGCAGCATCAGCCGCCGCCAGCGCCGCTCTATCCGCCGCCGCTTCATCGGCCGGGCTGATCCAATCGCATTGTCCGTTGACATAGGAGATGCCCAGGAAGCCCTGATAGATCTCAAAGCCGTCGGTGGTGATGACCTTGTACTCCCCGGTGTCGGCGTCAAACTTCTCTTTGACATGCGGATGGATGAAGCCGACGGTATCGACGCCCGGGATGAGCGACATCCAGTTTGAGAGCAGCACGATGAGGAAGATGGTCATGAACATGTTGAAGATCAAACGGAAATGCGCGCCGCCAGCGATGCCGCCGATGAAGCCCATCAAGCCCTCATAGAGCGCCTCAAACATATTGTAGAAGCCGCCGGGCGGGACTTCGCCACCGTCGCCGGGACGCCGCCGCGCAATGTACGCGATGAACAGCAGCAGCAAGACCCATACAATCGCCGCGGCCACGAGCGTGTTGGTAATGCGAATATCCGTGAAGGGAATATCGTACCCCGCCGGAAGATTTTCGCCAGCCAACTGGATGAACGGGATGACCGGCGGCACTACCAGCGCCACGAATACGCCAGCCAGGAACAGCAGCAAAGCGACATAGCGGCGTTTTCCGTTCCAAAAGCTATTCACTTAACCCTTCCTCCTTCTGTCTAGCAGCGCGGTGCAGCTGCCCGGCTTTGCGACGCGTATACCAGAAAATTGCTCCGATACTGACAGGCACGCTCGCCACCAGCATGATAAACATGAATGTGGGACGCGTCCCCAGCGCCTCGTCCAAAGCCAAGCCAAGCAAAAATGTCCCCAAAATAATGAGCAGGAGCAGACAGCCCACCTGCCCGACCACCCCCGCGACCAGTCCATATGTCGAAAAGGGGTTGCTATTCGGCTTCATCTATCGCTTGTCGTCTCAATTTGCACTCGCCTGCCCAATATCTCGTCCGGGCAGACTGCGTGAAGTTTATCACAATCGCCCCCTGCTGCCTACAGCGACTTACAATCCTGCCGCGCCCAATATCGCCCAGTTGTAGATGGGCGTTACGGCGATCGTGCCCAGCAATATCACCACCAGCGCCGTGATACCCAGCGACCAGCCATACACGCGCGGTATGCCGATCGCGACATCATCGTCTGGTCCCACATCGACATACATCACCTTGATGACGACCAGGTAATAGTAGAGCGCGATAATGGCATTGGTGACGGCGATCAGCGCCAAACCAACCAGATTGGCATTGACCGCGGCCTGGAATAAAAAGAACTTGCCAAAGAAACCGGCTGTCGGCGGGATGCCGCCCAGCGAAAGCAAGCCGATGGTCATGAACAGCGCCAGCCAGGGACTGCGCCGATTCAAACCCGCCAGATCGCCGATTTCCTCAGTATCCGTCTTGGCGATAAAGAGGATCGCGCCGCCGAAAACCAGCAGATTGGTGAAGATGTACATGAACATATAGAAGCTGACCGACGCCACCGCCAAGCCCGCATCCGCCCCCTGCAGCGCCGCCACGCCAATCAGCGTATAGCCGGCTTGCGCGATGGACGAGTAGGCCAGCAAGCGCTTGATATTGGTCTGCCGCAAAGCCACGATGTTGCCCAGGCTCATGCTGATGATGGAAACGACCACCAGCAGATTGATCCAGAAGTCCTGGATGATCACGCCGGCAATGACCAGATCGGCCGGGAAAACCGCGGTCATGAAGCGCAGCAGCAGCGCGAAACTGGCGGCTTTGCTGGATACGCTGACGAAGGCGGTCACCGGCGTCGGCGCGCCTTCATAGACATCGGGCGTCCAAAAGTGGAAAGGCACCGCGCCGATCTTGAAGCCGAAACCAACCACCACCATCACCAGCGCCGCCATCACCGCCACCAGCCCATCGCCCAGGCTGTTCAGCGCATCGGCGATCGCAGCCAGGTTAGTTGTGCCGGTGAATCCATAGAGCAGGCTGAAGCCAAAGAGCATGATGGCCGAGGCGAATGCGCCATACAGGAAGTATTTCATGCCGCTTTCGGCAGAGCGTTGATCGCCGCGGCGGAAACTCGCCAGCATATAAAGCGGGATAGACAGGGTCTCAAGCGCCACGAAAACCAGGATCAGGTCGCTGGCGCTGGACATCATCATGCCGCCCAGCGTGGCAATGATGACGATGAGATAAAATTCGCCTTTGTCGCCGACTCCCTTGTCGCCGGCCGCCAGCAGGCAGGTGGCCGCGCCGCCCAGCAGCAGCATCACTTTGAAAATCTGCGCAAGCGGATCATAGTTGACCATGCCGCCCCAGAGCAGCGCGCCATTTTCATAGAGCGCGGGGTCGGGCAGCCAGATCAGCGGCACCAGCGCCAGCAGCGCCATCGCCACAGCCGAGATATACACGACATTGCGCCGTGCGGCCTGCGAGCCGTAACAATCGGCGAAGAGCACCGCGATTGCCAGCGCCGTCAAGCCGATCTCGGGCAAGACCGAAGGCAGCTGTGCCCAGAGGTCGAATTCCATCTAGCCACCTCCCAGCAGGGCGATTAGCGGTCGGATGCCACTTTCGATCATCGGCGCCATGATGGGCGGATAGAGCCCCAGGATGATCAGCGGCGCGCCGAGAATGATCAAGACGATGCGGTCGGTCATTTCGATATTGCCGACATCGTGAAAGCGCGCGGCGTCGAACTCGCCGAAGAATACCTGCCCCGCCACACGCAGCACATAAGCCGCGGTGATGACGATGCCCAGCGCCGAGATGATCACCAGCACGCTGTAATAATTGCTCAGCTCGAAGATGCCCAACTGCAGCGTGATCTGCTCGCTGGCCGCCCACATGCCCTGGAATATCGGAAACTCGGCGATGAAGCCGCTCAAGCCAGGCATTCCCATGCTGGTCAGACCGCCGATGACAAAGGCGATGCCGACCCAGGGCATGACTTTCATGAAACCGCCCAGGCTGGGGATATCGCGGGTGTGAGCGCGGTCATAGACCATGCCGACCACGCCGAAGAAGAGCGCCGTCATCGCGCCGTGGCTGAACATCTGGATGCCTGCGCCCGTCATCCCGGTCAGGTTCATCGTCGCCCAGCCCATGCTCACCAAGCCCATGTGGCTGACGGACGAGAAACCGATGACATATTTGAAATCTCGCTGGCGGAAGGCGATCAGCGCGCCATAGACGACATTGATGAGCGTGAGGAAAACCATCCAGGGCAGATGCGCGTCTGCGCCCTCCGGCAGCAGCTGCACGCCTGCGCGCAAGGCAGCGAATGCGCCGACTTTCATCAGCACGCCCGCATGAATCATGGATACGGCAGTGGGCGCGGCCACATGACCATCGGGCGACCAGTTGTGAAATGGAAACACGCCCGCCAGCACGCCGAAGCCCATGAACATGAAGGGGAACCAGAACCTGCTGAAGCTGAGCCCTTCGATGCCCAGAATGTCTATGGCGTATGCGCCGTTTTCCGCAGCCAGGGTCAGTTGCACGATGCTCCAGCTATAGGCGCCGCTGTCGGCTGGCAAGATGCCGCTCGCTATCGCAGCCTGCAGCGCCTCTGCGCCAGGCCCGCTGAAATAGCTGCCAGCCACGAAGTACATCGCCACCGCGCCGACCAGGGAAAAGACCGAGCCAACCAGAATGTAGAGCGTGAGCTTCATCGCGGCGTATTCGCGCAGCTTGACCCATCCCCAGCCCGCGATCAACAAGTACATGGGGAAGATAGCCAGTTCGTAAAAGAAGAAGAGCATGAACAAATCGACAGCGATGAAAACGCCGAAGACGCCCGCCACCAGGAACATGAAGAAAGCCATGAACTCACGCAGGCGGTCGCTGATATTCCAGGAAATCAGCACGCCGGCCACCGCGACCATGCCGGTCAGCAGCACCATGGGCGCGCTCACGCCATCCACGCCGACATGATAGGCGATGCCCAGCGACTCGACCCAGACGACGCGCTGCTCAAAAGCCAGTGCGTCCGCAAACATCTGCGTGCCGCTCAGCTGTCCGCCAGCCGCCAGCATAGACATCTGCTGCTCGACCAAACCGCCAGACGCCTTGACAAAATTGTCATAGCCGAAGAAAACGGCCAGCGACAAAGCCAGCACCGCAGAAGCCGCCGTAATCCCCACGCCGCGCACCAGATCGCGATTCTTGCCATCAAGAAACAGGATGACCACGCCCGCGATAATCGGAATGAAGATAATGGCAGTCAGGATGGAGAAGCCAGTCGCTTCCATAATGGCAGTCCTAGCTCGCCAAGCCGGCGAAAATGGTCGAGACTGTGGTGTTGATCATGGGCAGAATCCAGTTGGGATACACGCCGGTAAGCAGCATCAGCGCAATCAGCGGCGCCATGGCGAGCAGCTCGGCTCGCGTCAATTCCAGGCTGGTATCGCGCCAGCGCAGGTTGAATGGACCGTGCAGCACAGCGCGGATGCCTTTCAAAATGTAGCCGCCCGTGAATAGCAAGCCCAGCATGGCGATCGCCGTCAGCGCGGTATAGGTCGTCCAGCTGCCGCGCACGATCAAAAATTCGCTGACGAAGCCGTTCAAACCCGGCAAGCCCAGACTGGCGAAACTGGTGAAAAGCAGGATCGCGCCCATCACCGGCGCTTTCACCCACAGCCCGCCATAGTCCGCTAGCTCGCGCGTGTGCGTTTTGTGATAGAGCGCGCCCGCCAGCAAAAACATGCCAGCCGAGCTGAGCCCATGATTGAACATCTGCAAGACGGTGCCGTTGGCGGCGATGATTGCCGACTGCACATCGGCGGCGGGATTCGCCCCAGTCCACAGCTGGGCATAGGTCTGCGCCAGCACGGCAATGCCAATGCCCACGAAGCCCATGTGATTGACCGAGCTATACGCGACCAGCCGTTTGATGTCCGTCTGTCCAAAGGCGGCGAATGCGCCCAGCACGATGCCCGCGACCGACAGAATCGCAAAGAGCGTGGCGACATTGACGCCGATGAGAATGACTTCGGTCAGCCAGACATCGGGGAAGAGCGGGATGACCAGGCGGATGAAGCCATACGCGCCCAGCTTTAGCATGATGCCAGCCAGCAGCATGGAACCAGCCGTCGGCGCCTCGCCATGGGCATCGGGCAGCCAGGTGTGGAAAGGCCAGATCGGCACTTTGATGCTGAATGCCACGAAGAAGCCGATGAAGGCCAGCGCCTTGACCGCACTGACATCAATGCCCAGCAGCGCCTGGCCTTCGCGGAATGCGGGCCAAGCCTCAACCAGCCCCGGAATGCTGAAACTGCCAGCCGACCAGCCGATTAACTGAGTCGCCAGCAGCATACCCAGCGTGCCGCCGAAAGAATAGATCATGAACTTGGTCGAGGCATAAAAGCGCCCCGAATACTTGACACCTGCCTTGGGCATGCTTCCCCACTGGTTGATGAGGAAGTACATCGGCACCAGCGTCAACTCGTAGAAAAGGAAGAAGACCATCAAGTCCATAGCTGCGAAGACGCCCATGCTGCCCGTCTCAAACAACAGCAGCAGCGCCAGGTGCATATTGGCGCGGTCGTCGATATTCCAGCTCGCCAGGATAGCCAGCGGCGTCAAAATGCCCGTGAGCAAAATCATCACGGCGCTGATGCCGTCTATGCCCAGCGTCCAGCGCGCGCCGATCGCCTCGAACCAGACCGAGTCTTGGGTGATGATGAATTGTTCGTCGCCGATGGCAAGCCCAGCCGCCTGATAATCGAAGAAAACCTGGATGCTCAACAGGGCGATCAGCAGCGACAGCACCAGCGCCGTCCAGCGGCCTAGCTGCTTGCCGGGGACGAGCGATGCCAGCGCCGCCACCAGCAACGCGCTGAGCGCCGGGCCGAAAACCAGGACGGAAAGCGCGTCGATGCCAAAGATTTCTACCATGGATGCGCCCCCTTATTGCGCAAGCGCCGCGCCCGACGACAGCACCAGCACAATGCCGATTGCCACCGCCGCCGCCAAAACCAGCAGCATGTATTGTTGGACGCGCCCGCTCTGCATGCGCCGCAGCCAACCGCCAAAGTTGAATATGGCGATCGGAATGCCATCGCCCACGCCGTCTATCAGCCACAGATTCAAGACTTTGACCAGGTCGCCAAGCCAGGTAAAGACGCGCGCGATGATGTGCAGCAGCGCATCGATGATGCCGCGGTCGAGAAAGATGATGATCTGCGCGCTCAGCCATTGCGATGGCGCAACGAAAACGCGACCGTAGATGTCGTCCAGGTAATAACGATTCTGCAACACTGCATGCAGCGGACCCAGGAAGTTTTCCATGGGATCGCGCTGACCGGCTTTGAGTGGCTTGCGCCAATAGACCAGCCAGCCCAGCCACAAGCCCAACAGCGCCACGAGCACTGAGGTGGCCACCGGGATGATGTTGAAGGGCGGCGCTTTGGCGTGATAGTCCGGCAGGCTCGAGAAAGCCGCGGTCGCCTCGGGCAGCGGCAGCGACTCGATCATCAGGTGTTTGAAGTTGTTGTATTCTGGCGAAAAGATTGCGCCCAACACGGGGAAGTCATTTGGCACGCCCACGAAGCCCGCGCCAATCGCAAAAACCGCCAGGATAATCAAAGGCAAAGTCATGGTAATGCTGACGACGCCCTTGCCCAGGTTGGCGTGTTTGGCGGCTTCTGTGCGCGCTTCGCCGCCGAAGGTCAGGGCAATCTGGCGCATGGTATAGAAGGCGGTCATGAAGGCGGCGACAGCCAGCATAATGAAGACCATGCCATGCGCGCCACTGCCATAGCCTTCCAATACCAGCCAGGCATCCGCCAAGATCTCGTCCTTCGACCAAAAGCCGGCTGTGATGATGGGCAAGCCCGAAAGCGACAAGCCGCCGATCAGAAATGTCCAGAATGTGACCGGCATGGTCTTGCGCAAGCCGCCCATATTGAACATGTCCTGCGGGTCGAAACCCCCCTCAGTCCCCCCATCGGGATGGAGGGAAGCGTCGTGCCCATGCCCGTGCTCGTGGACATGGTGCTCGCCATGTTCCATGCCGTGGATGACGCTGCCTGCCGCCATGAAGAGCAGCGCTTTGAAGAAGGCGTGCGTGATCAGATGGAAGGCCGCCGCGATGTATGCGCCGATGCCCAGCGCCGCCATCATGAAGCCCAGCTGCGAGATGGTCGAATAAGCCAGCACGGCTTTGACATCGTTCTGCGCCACCGCCATGGTCGCCGCGAGCAGCGCCGTGAATGCGCCGACCACCGCCATGAAAGCCAGCGGCTCCGTCAGAATGCCATGATGCGGGTCGCCACCGGCCGCAAATAGCGGGAACAAGCGGATCAGCGAGAAGATGCCCGCCGACACCATAGCCGCAGCGTGGATCATCGCGCTGACTGGCGTGGGACCTTCCATGGCATCGGGCAGCCAGACATGCAGCGGGAATTGCGCCGACTTGCCAACTGTGCCGATGATGAGGAAGATGCCGATGATGCTGGCCGCGCTGACAGTCCAGCCGCCGAAGATGATGGGCGAGGTCGTCGCCAGCATATCCAGCGTCTCGGGGCTGTACATGATGTCGCGGTAGTTCAGTGTGCCCGTCAGGCTGTAGAGATAAGCGATGCCCAGCAGCATGACGACATCGGCGATGCGCGTGGTGGTGAAGGCTTTGATCGCGGCTTTGTAGGCGCTTTCTTTTTCGAACCAGAAGCCGATGAGCATGTAAGAACAAACGCCCATGATCTCCCAGCCGACGAATAGCAGCAGCACATTATCCGCCACCACCAGCGTCAGCATGGCACCCGCGAAGAGCGAAATCAACGCGAAGAAGCGCGCCTGGCGAGGATCATGCGCCATGTAGCCAATGGAATAAATGAAGATCATCAGCACGGCGATGGGCACCATGACTAGCATGATGACCGTGGCCGGGTCGACCAGCACACCCATCCGGAAAGCTGTCTCGCCGGTGTCCATCCAGGCGATGCTGCTGGCCAACACATCTTGCCCGAGGTGATGCAGCTGCGAGGCGTTGTAGAGCGTGATCCAACTGATGACCAGCGCCGCCACGACCCCGCTCATGCCGACGACGATGCTGATGAAGCGGCTGTAGCGCGCCACGACAGGCACCGGCATGCCGTCATAGTCCGGATGATGCCCGCCATATTCGTGATGGTCGTTGGCTGGCGCGAGCTTCGACTTATTCGTCAGCAGCGTGATGATGAGGAAAGCCAGCAGCGGACCGGCGGGTATCAGCCAGGGCAGCGCGTTGGGATCGTTGAGGAAGTCCATAGCGGTCATTATCCTTTCAGCGCCGCCGCTTCTTCGGGGATCACCGAGCGTCGATTGCGATATACCGTGATGATGATCGCCAAGCCAACAGCCGCTTCTGCCGCCGCCACAATCAACACAAAGGCTGTGAATGCGTAGCCGTTAAGCAGCAGGTCGGTGCTGGTTTCGCTGTAGCGCCAGAATGCCACCAGGTTGATATTGACCGCGTTCAGCATCAATTCTACGCTCATCAGCACAGCCACAACGTTGCGCCGTGAAAGCGCGCCGAAGACGCCCAGCGAAAAGAGCGCCGCGGCCACCGCCAGATACATCCAGAGAGGCACCATGCTTTCGTTTTCTCCCTATGCCGTGTCGTCGCGGGCGATGAAGATCGCGCCGATCATGGCACCCGTCAGCAAGACCGATGCCAGCAAGAAGGGCACGACATAGCCATTTTCGTCCACCAGCGCCGCCCCAAGATCGCGCGTTGAAGCGACTGTCTCTGGCGCAAGCTCTGGCGAGACCCCGCCGAAGACGGGCACAGTCACGCCCAGCAGCAGGATCAAAAACAGCGCCAAAGAAGCCAGCAAACTGGGCACAAGGCGGATGTAACGGGCTTTGATGCGGGTTACGCTGCGCGTGAGCATGACAGCAAATGTGATCAATATGGCGATCGCGCCGATATACACCAGAATCTGCACCGCCGCCAGGAAAGGCGCGCTCAACAGCACGAAATAGCCCGCCACGCCGAACAAGCTGACCATCAACCAGATCGTGCCTTGAAAGAGGTTGCGCGTGGTGACGACGCCGATGCCGCCGCCCAGCGTGAATATCGTGAATACTACAAAGCCGATTGAAATTGCGTTGAGTTCCATGGTCGGCTCCCTCAATCAGCCGTTGCGGCCGTTGCGCGCGCGAACTGAACCGGGGCGGCTTGGGCTTCGCGGCGGGCATCTTTGCCTCGGCGGCGCAATAAACCCAGCAGGTAAATGGTCAGCGCGCCATTGATGATCAGCAGCAGTATGGTCGCCGGCAGCATGTCGACGAAGCTCGCGCCAATCAACTGACGGGGCGCCATGTCAAGTTCTTGCAGCACCTTCAGCGCCAAAGAAATCAGTACGATATTGACGATAGACAGCGGCACCAGGCACTTCCAGTTGAAAGCCATGATCTGGTCGATGCGCAGGCGCGGCACGGTATTGCGCAGCCACAATGTCGTCAAATAGATGATGCCGCCTTTCGCGCCCAGCCAGGCAAAGGCGATCAAGGGCGATTCGTAATAGAGCGGACCCATCCAGCCGCCGAAGAAGAGCAGCGCCATCAAGATGCCGTTGGTGAAGACATGCAAAAATTCGGCCGCGAAGAACATGCCGAACTTCATGCCGGAATATTCGATATTGAAACCCGCCACCAGCTCGGACTCGGCTTCAATGAGGTCGAAAGGCGCGCGCCCGGTCTCTGCCTGTGACGAAATATAGAAGATGACGAAAGCCAGCGGCGATAGCACGACGAACCACATGCCACTCTGGGAGTTGACGATATCCAGCATGCTCATGCTGCCCGCCAGCATCACCGGCACCAGCAGCGCGAAAACCAGCGGCACCTCGTAGCTCACCAGCAGCGACACCACGCGAAATGCGCCCAACAGCGCGTATTTGTTGTTGCTCGCCCAGCCCGCCACCATGATCGCCAGCGTGCCGAACGATGCCACCGCCACGAAGAACAGCGCGCCGATCTCCAGGTCCACTCCATAATGGAAAGGCGTGAAAGGCACGACCGCCCAGATCAGCACGACCGACGCAAACGATACCAGCGGCGCGACATTGTAAAGCAGGCGGTCGGCGGCCGTTGGGGTGATATCTTCTTTACCCAGCAATTTCAACAGGTCGGCGAAGGTCTGCATCAGCCCGATGGGACCGACGCGGTTGGGACCAATGCGATCCTGGATGCGGGCGGCGACCTTGCGCTCGATCCAAATCAGCAAGATGACTGTGAGAAGCGGCACGCCGCTGACCAGCAGGACGCCGACCAGCAGAGAGACGAACTGCGCCAGCCCGGCATCCGCGCCCGAGTCGACCATCAAGCGGCACAAGCCCGTACAGATTTCGTCCATTGTCGCCTCCAGGTCGTCCAGCCGGCGGCTATTTCCATTCCAGCGCGTTTTTCTGCCAAGCGTAGAAAAGCGCGTCCGTAAGCAAAAAGATGAACAGGAAGCCAGCCACAAAGCCGAACAAGCTCATCTCGTTGTAGGCGGCAGCCCACGGGAAAAGAAAGACCATCTCCACATCAAAGACCAGGAAGATCAGCCCATAGATGTAATACTGCACGCGGAATTGCACCCAGGTATCGCCGATCGTTTCCACGCCGCATTCATAAGTAGAACTCTTCAACACATTGGGCTTGCGCGGACGGAAGAGCCAGGCGATCACGATTGGCAGCGCCGGAAAGACGGGCGCCATCACAGCGAAAACGCCAATAAAAGCCCATTCGTTCAATGCATTCATTGCCGGGTCATCCTGCCATCGGTCTCATTCGCTGCGGCTGCCGCAAGCCAAAAACGCACTTCGGCGCGCCAGGGTCGCCCAAAACGCGCCCCGATTCCAGACCGCGCTTGACGTCTTTGCGCCATTTATCACAAACGCGGCAAGTATATCAGCGCGATTGTACGAATGCAACCGATGATTGCCAGCGCGAATTCGATTGAGTTGACCGGGTTTCGCAGAGGCGAGGCGGTGACTCGCCCGCGCTTTGCCTCCCCCTGACCCGTCGGGGCGACCGAGGGGGCCTCTCTCAGCCGCAATCCCCCTCCGGCTCGACATACGCGGCGGATATCCAGCCCTGCTCGCCGTGATAATCCACCTTGAACCAGCCGTCAGTCCGTTCCAGCGCCGTCAGCTTAATCTGACTCCTCAGCGCGCCGATCTTCTCGCCATCAGGAGCGTCGCGGAAATTCAGCGAATACTGCAGCAGCACCATGCAGTCACTCAGACTCCTGCCTTGCGCAGAAGCCGCCTGCTGCTGGGGAGCCGGCGCGGACGGACCAGCCACGAGCGCAACCTGCCCGGCGCCATCAATAGTCGCGCACAGCAAACCGCCGGCCTCGCTGAAGACGGGCAAATCCGCCACGGTGCGCGGAATCGCAGTTGTGTCGATGAACTTGATCGCGCCGCTGTCCGCGCGGAAGCAGACCTGCGTGCCCGGCGTGACCCAGCCCCAGATATCCACCACCAGACTCGGCATGGCGGCGATGACATCGGGATGGCCAATCTCGCTGCCTTCCACGCGCTGGCAGCTTGTGCCAATGCTCGCTTTGCTCACCACGATGTCGGGCTGCAGGGTCTGGCAGGATTGCTCCGGCGAATAGCGTATGACCGGGACGGCCGTGGGCATCGCCTCGGCCTGGCTGCCGCTTCTGCTGGCGCTTCCACTTCTTCCGCCTCCAGGTCCTCCGAAATCAGAGCCTGGCGGCGCGGGCGGTGGCGGGGGATCGGCTTCAATCGCGCCTCTGTCGCATTTGCCGCCAACGGGCTGGGGACGGCTTTTGCCACGCTGGTCGGTGGTGATTGAAGCCAAGCAGTCGGCGCTGTCGATGGCGGGGCTGCCCGGGCGGGGAATGTAGTAAGTGAAACCAGAGCCTTCCAGCAGCGGGTCGGCGCTGGATCCGTTCTCGCCCGCGCCGCAGTTGCCCGTGCCGATGATGTTGCCCGTATTAGTTAGCAGCGCGGCGGATTGCAAGCAGTCGCCAAGCGTATTGCCGTAGATGATGCTGTTTCGCACATGCAGTCGGTTGCTGCTGGTTTCCGATGCAATGCCGCCCCCGAGATTGGCTGAGTTTCCCGACGCTGTGTTAGCTGAGATGGTTACATGATTCAGTCGAACGAGCGCGCCCCCATTAATATTGATTCCGCCGCCTTTCACGCCGCTTCCGCTGGTATTGCCATAAATGCTGCTGTTGTTGATGGTGACTTCTGGGTTGGAGCTTACAAAAATCCCGCCGCCGTTTGTATTGCTCGCATTGTTGTAAAAGGCGCTGCGATTAATTATTGTCGTACAATTCGAGCCAAGACGGGCACCGCCGCCGCCTTGCCCCCGATTGTTGAAAAACAGACTCTCATTGATGGTCAGGTTGCCCCAGGTGCAATTAATGCCTCCGCCTGGTCGTTGGACGCCAGAGAACCAAGCGCTGCTGTCTCGTACAGTGACCTTGTTGAGGGTCAGGTTTACTCGGCCGCCAGTACTGGGGGAAAGGTCAATCGCGGCGCCTGGATGCGGGTCGAGATTATCGACTCTCATCTGGGTCAAGGTCAGATCGTTGATGGTAACGGTGTTGCCGCCTACTGCGAAGTGAAAACCTGGGTAGCTGTCGTTGCCGTCGATGCTGTTGTTATTGCCGTTGAAGATGATGCTGGTGGTGATGTCGGGCAGCTTGGCGGTGAGGGTGATATTTCCCGTGATGTTGATGATGTCGGCTTCGCTGTTGCCGTTGGCGGAATTGATGGCGCTGACCAGGCTGGCGTGACTATTCGCAGTGAAGGTAGCGGCCTGGACCGGTGCCGCCGAAAGCAGCAGGAAGACCAGCGCGATGAAGATGAATTTGAGGCGAAGAAGCGAGGGTAAATCAAGTGTGGCAGTATTGTTACTGGATATTACGGGGGGGGGGGGTAATGGTCATTGGCAGGGGCGTACGCGCCGCGCCTGCTTTCGTCAACATTTGCGAGGTGGCTGTTATGATGCGCATGGCTGCAGACTCCGAAGAATATGTCCTGACAGCCATTAAAATACGATATCGGCATTTTGTCAAGTGATTGAGATGATTTCGCAGGGTAATCGCAGCAAATTGCGGGCGCGGCGCAGGCGAGAACCTTGTGTCGTCCGCAATCCGCTCACGCGCCGTCGTATAATGGAGATTGTGGGCGACCCGACGGATCGCCCGTACGGCGAACGCTTTTGGATCCGCGCTCTACTTTGAAGAGGAATCTGCCATGGTCGATCGTCGCGAACGGTGCCGACGCCAGCGAACTTGGGAAGCTGCCACGCCAGGCGAGTGGGCGGAATTCGTGGCGAAGCAGCCGCGCGCGCACATCACGCAGCTGATGGAGTGGGGAGCGCTCAAGCATCGCTTCGACTGGGACGCCCACAGGTTTACACTCGGCGATTCGGACGGCATGCGGGCATCGGCGCTGGCGCTGGTGAAAGACTTGCCCATGCGGTTGGGCAAAATGGCTTATGTGCCCATGGGACCCTATGCCCAAAACGAGGTGGATTACACTGCGCTGTGGGCTGATATCCGCAAAAAAAACCGGCGCAGCCTTCCTCAAGGTCGAGCCAGGCCACCTTGCGCCAGGCGAAGAGCTGGACCTGCGCAGCATGGGCTTCCGTTCCAGCCCGCAGACGATACAGCCGCCGCGCAGCATCATCATCGATATACGCGGCAGCGAAGACGAGATATTGGCGGGCATGAATCAAGGCACGCGCCGCAAAATCCGCAAGAGCCTGGCCAGCGATTTGCGCATCCGCACCGGCATGCGGCGCGATTTGCCGGCTTTCTGCCAGTTGATGCAGGCGACCGGCGATCGCAACAGCTTCGGCGTGCACAGCGCGGCCTATTACGAAATGGTCTTCGATCTATTCATGCCGCGTTATGGGACGCTGCTGCTGGCGGAGCTGGCTGGCGAGCTGCTGGCGGGCGTGATGGTCTTCGCGCTGGGCGGCACAGCCTGGTATTTGTACGGCGCATCGTCGCGCGCGCGCAGCCAGGTCCAGGCGAGTTATGGCGCGCAGTGGGCGGCCATTGGCTGGGCAAAAGAACGCGATTGTCACAGCTATGACATGTGGGGCGTGCCTGATCATGATGAAGCGACTCTGGAAGCGGGATTCCGCGAGCGCCGCGATGGCTTGTGGGGCGTCTATGGCTTCAAGCGCGGCTGGGGGGGCGAGTTGCGGCGAACGCCGGGCGCATGGGATCTGCCCTTCAGCCGACCGGTCTACGCGGCTTATCGGGCGGCGCTGCGAGCCAGGCAGATCGGTCTATTTAGCCCCTAGGCGCCCCTCAGTCCCCCCGACAGGTCAGGGGGAAGCAAGCACTGGCTACCCTCTCCGTCCTGACGGGGAGGGGCTGGGGGAGGGGTTTTGGAGGCACAAGCTCTCGCGAATGCCAGCGCGCTGTTTACGAGTTGCGCTAGACTTCGCAAGACGAATACAAACGACCAGGGGCAAGCCAACAAGTTGCTGACAGTTGCGGAAATCGGCGATCGCCAAAGCTGGAACGATCGGCTGCGCGAGCTGCCGGGCGCGCATGTGCTCCAGACCTGGGACTGGGGCGACTTCAAGCAGGCCACTGGCGGCTGGCGGCCCATGCGGCTGGCTTTTCAACGCGGCGGGCAGGTCGTGGCGCTGGCCAGTCTGGCGACTCGCCGCATCGGTCCGCTGACGGTCATGACGGTCAGCAAAGGTCCGGCACTGGATTACCGCGATTTGGCCTTGGCGGAGGCTGTGCTGGCGGAACTGGAAAAACGCGCCCGGCGGCTGGGCAATGTCTGGCTGAAGATTGACCCCGATGTCATCGCGGCGACCGGCCTGCCCGGCAGCGAAGACGACCGCTGCGACGCGCTGGGCAGTCAGGTTATGGCGCTGCTGACGGCGCGCGGCTGGCGCTTCTCTAACTCGCAAGTGCAATTTCGCAATACGCTGCGCATCGACTTGCAACGCCCGCTGGACGAGATATTGATGTCCTTCAGCGGCAATACGCGGCGCAAAGTGCGCGTGGCAGCCAGGAAAGGCGTAACAATCCGCGACGCCACGCTGGACGACTTGCCGCTGCTGTATCAACTCTATCAGGTTACCGGCGCGCGAGACCGGTTTCTGATCCGCCCTTTTGCCTATTATCAGCGTGCCTGGCGAGATTTCATGCGCGGAGACCTGGCGCATGCCTTGATCGCCGAATATGCGGGCCGCGCCATCGCCCATGTCATCTTGTTTCGCTTTGGGCGGACTTGCTGGTATTTTTATGGAGCGTCCGCCAGCGAAGAGCGCGCGCGCATGCCCAACTACGCGCTGCAATGGGCGGCGATTAACTGGGCAAAAGCGCAAGGCTGCGCGACTTATGATATGTGGGGCGCGCCGGATGTGTTTGACGAAAGCGACCCGCTGTGGGGCGTGTACCAGTTCAAGCGCGGTTTTCGCGGGATGCTGACTCGGCATATCGGCGCTTGGGATTTCGCGCCGCAGCCCTGGCTCTACCGCGCTTACGAGACGCTGATGCCGCGCCTGCTGGATCGCATGAGAAATCAGGAGAATCACGATGAACCGACATGAGCTTGTACAGCATTTTCATGACGGTCGCGCATTGACTCCTCGCTGATATCCGCGCGTAGGGGCGAGTCGCCCGTTTCAACCATCCTCTCCATCCCGGCGGCGAGAGGTTGGCCATCAGTCCGTGATGCGCAATAGTCCGCCCGCGCCCCGACCATAGACTTCGGGGAAGTTCATCTCCTGCGCAGTGGGCGGGATGACATGATATTCGCCAGCGACAGACGGTCGCAGCGCATAGACAAATTCATAGACGCCGCGCGGCAGATAGCTGGCGTAGATGCTGGCTTTTTCATCGTGAAACTCAATGGCGTCGAAGCGCCACCAACCCCAGCCGTCCGCTCCGTCGATGCGTTCGCCGCCGGGCATCGTGCCGATCTGTTGACTGGTCGCCAGCGCGGGATTGATCGCTTCTGCGCCGGCGGGGAAATAATCCTCGATGACGACATAGCGCAGCGTGTTGGGTGCAACGATCTGCAAGCGCGCCTGCAGCGCTTCGCCGACCGCGACGGTTTCAACAGGCGTCTTCGTTTCATCGCCCAAGCGCGTGTATGTGCGCGAAACTTCGATGCCCCGGCTGATCGGCTGCAGGGCGGGCACGGGCAGATCGGCATTCAGATGAGCGGTGTAATACAGCGTCCCGGCACCGTCTCCACGTTGAAATGCCAGGATGTTGGTCTCGTCTTGCATCAGTTGATCCAGCTCGACCTGCAACACATCGTCTCGCAGCGCGTTGTCGGGCATGGCGATATTGGCGAGCAGCTGATCATCGTTGAGCGCGGCGCTGTAGATGAAATCGGGGGCGAGCTCGCCGCTGCTCAGCATCCAATTGGTCAGCGCGATGATCGACCAGGTCGTCTGCTGCATGGAACGCCAATGCCCGCCGCCTTCTCGCACAGTGACCAGATGCCGCGCGATATTGGGCAGCAGCTCGCTTTGCGGACGCAGCTTAATCAGCGTGTCCAAAGCCAGCGCGGCGCTGCGGATATCCGATGACCAATTCCAGCGATCGGCATAGCTCTCCTCAAAGAATGTGCCCGTCGCGCGGGTGATGGCGCGATTCAGAAGCTGCTGAGCGAGCGCATCCAGGCGCGTTTCGTCTTGCGAATCGATGCTGTACAGCGTCTGTGCCAGGAAGGCGACCGCGTCCAGATTCAGGCGCTGGCGGCTGCTGAAAAGCTCGGCGCTATGGTCGATATCTGGCGCGCCGGACATCGCCAGCGCATACAGCAGGAAAGCCTGCCGGTTCAACTGCCAGGTTTCGTCCGCCAGCGATGGATTGATCAGGGCGCGCTGCAGGTGGCGCTGGGCGCGATTGACCGCCGCGGCCTCGACGAAATAGCCTTGCTGCCGGGCTGTTGCCAAGCCATAGAGCGCATAGGCAGTGGTCATGGTGTCGCTGCGATCGCCACTGCACCAGCTCCAGCCGCCGTCGCCCAACTGCCGCTCGGCCAGCTCCAGCAAAGCCTCGGCGATCAGCGCGTCCAACCTGGCTTTCAGCGCTGCGTCCGCCAATCCCACTTGATTAAGCGCTCGGTAGCTGACGATATTGGGCAAAAAGCGGCTGACCAGGCTGGCTGCGCAATCCCGGTGGCGTGCGGTTTCTGTCTCCAGGTAGGTCAGGCTCTCGGTCAACATGCCCGCCAGCGACTTTTGCAGGCGTATATCCAGGCTGCCCCGCTGCAGATCCAGGTCGCCAGGCAGACGCAGCGCTTCCAGTCGCATGCCCGCCTCGCGCAGCAGCCCAGCCGTGCCGATAGTTTCCGAGGCGGCAAATCGAACCACAGGCAAGCTGCCGTCGTCATCAATGCTTACGGGAGAAATGCTGGCGTCGCTGAACGAGTCATCGTCGCTGCGCACAGTAAAAATTGGCGCGACCGCCTCGACATCGCCGATTGTCACCTGCCAGGTCATGCGCGCCCGGCCTCCAGCCGGGATGCTGATCCGCCGCTGGTTGGACTCGCCATTCGCCAATTCCAGCCCGGCGAGATTGGTCATGGATACGCTGGCGCTTAGCTGCGCTTCGCTGTTGTTGTTGACGATGGCGGAAAGCCGAGCGCGGTCGCCGACCACGAAGAAGCGCGGCGTTATCGGGCGGATCAGAAGCGGGCGCGCGCTGCGCAAATCTGATGTGTTTTCGCCCAGCAGCAGTTGTCCAGCGGGCGACTTCGTCCAAGCGCGGGCATCAAGCCGCCAGGTCGCCAGGTTGTCGGGCAGGCGCGTTTCGAAGGTTGCTTTGCCAGCCGAGTCGGTCACAAGCAGCGGATTCCAATAAGGCGTATCAATGAACTTGCTGCGCAGGTCGATAATGCCCGGGTCTGCAAATCCGCCGCCGCCGCCAAAGCAGCAGCTGTCCAGCATCGACATGGACTCCGCCACGGCGCGCGCCTGCGGCTCACTGCGCAGCAGCGATGAGCTGGTCTGCACGAGAAGCGGCTGCGCGCCATAGAAGTGATCCAGCAGCTGCGGACTGTTGCGCTCGGCAAGCGACAAAGCCGCCAGGTCGGTCAAAGCCACGCCGACTTCCGCCGACACCGGCTCGCCCTGGTAGTCGCTTGCTTGCAAGTCGTAGCGAATCGTGTCCTGCGGCGCGGCGATTCGCTTGTCGGGGCGAATGTCGATTTTCAGGGCATATCGCTCTGCGTCAACTTCCAGCTCGGCAACGCCCATGCGCCAGCTTGCGACGGCGTAGTTTTCGTCCGCCGCCTTCATTAGAAACACACTCACATAGATGTTGGGCGCGTGTTCGGGCAAGACATCAAACTCGTAGACATGCGAGCTGCCGTTGATGGACAGGACTTCCGCGTGCAGCACATCCCCGCGCTCAATCGCAATCAGCGCCTGCGTTTCACCTGCGTAGGGCGAGGTAATCAGCACTTTTGCGCGGTCGCCGACGCGATAGGCTCGCTTGCCCGGTACCAGATCAATCTGTATGTCGTCATCGCTGCCCCCGCCCCAGGGCACAAAGCCATCGCCCGCAATCCAGGCGTAGGTCACCGTCGTAACTTCGTTGCCAGCCGAATCGACGCTGGCAGCGAGAATCTTGTACAAGCCAGCTGACGGCGGCTGGAATACAAAATCCGCTTCGCCATCCATGTCGGAAACGAGGCGGCCACTGGTCACGGGAATTTCCGTCATCTGCCATGTCGTTTCGACGCGCCCGCTGATTGGGTCTTGCGTCTGCTCGCTTGTCCAGCGGCGTTCGACAATTTCGATGTCGATTTGCTGGTTTGCGATTGGCTGGCTGTCCCAGTCCACCGCGATTAGGTTGATGCGGCTGTCTTCTTCCGCGCGTCCAACAGCCTCCTCCGCCCGCGCGCCGATGTAGAGCAAACCCTGATGCACGACGAGGCTGCCCTGGTCGAAGATGGCTTGCCCGCTTTCATCGCTGATGGCGGCGTCTATCATGAAGCGGCGGCTGCCACGCGCATCGCCCAGATCGCCATGCAGCTCGAAGCGCGCCACGCCCGCCGCATCGGTGCGCAATTCACCTTCGTACAGCAAACCTTCATCCAGATCGAATGGCGACCAGCCATATTGAAATGGCTCGCGGACACCAAAGTCATAATCGCCGTCGCCCTGATATGTAAACCGATATGCTGCGCTAACCACGCTGTATTCCGCCTGCGCATCGGAAACCGCGCCACCAAAAAAATACCTGCCCGCGATCTCAAAGTCCGCCGCGCCACCCTGCGCGATTTGCGGCTGATCGGTCGTGAGCAAGACCTGGAACTCCGGCAAACGATATTCGGCCACCTGGAAGTCAATGAAGCCGTCTTCTTCATATTCGCTGTCTGTGGGCAATTTGACCAGCAAGGTCCATGCGCCGGGCGAAGCCTCCGCCGGCAAGTCAAACTCGCCATGGAAGCTGCCCGTTTCGCTCAGCGGCAATTCCAGTTCGCCAGCGATGTCATACTGCGAGTCGCGGAAGGAAACGGACACGCTGTCCATGCGCGTCGGCGTATAGCGCAAATCGTCTTTCACCCGCGCCAGCCCGCGGAAGTAGACCGTCTGCCCGCCGCGATAAACAGGGCGGTCGGTGTAGACATAAATGGGGTACTTGCCTTGAAAGCGCCCCGTGTCGAGGCCAAAGTCCCAGGGCAGCATGCCCTCTGACCAGGTGGACATGCCGAAGCCGAACTGCTCGTCAGTGTCCAGCGCAACCGCCAGACTCGCGAAACTCCGCAGGGAACTCGGCAGCACTATATTCGCCAAGCCCATCGCGTCGGTGATGCCCGTGGCGACCAGCGCCGAGCCTTCGCCAAACACGCGGACAGTTTCGCCAGCGAGGGGCAATCCTGTGCCGACATCAACCGCCCAGATCAGCAGGCTGTCCGCCGACTGCTTCATCGTCAGCGCGGCCGTCGACACTTTCAGGAATTTGCGCGCGCTCGCCCAGCGCGTGTCCAAGCCCGGCGCGCTAAGCTCGGCGTAGTAGATGCCCGGTGCCAGCCCCTCGTTCGCCAGCGTCACGATTTCGTCTTGCCGTTTGCCGTCTGCGCGGCCGGCGAATCGCCAGCTTTCGATCAGCGAATCAGACGGAGGTTGGAAATCCTGCGCCGGCGACCAGAATTCCGGGTCGGTCATGCGCGCGACAAAGTCGTCCAGCTTGATGCGGTACAAAGCCAGATCGACATGCTCGACGCCGCGATGATGGAACCGCAGCCGGGTCGGCGGCTGATGGGCGTTGTAGAAGCCAACAGCGCTCGGCGAAACAAAGCCAATCTCCGGCGGGCGCGGCTCGGTCTTATAGGCAATAGTCAGCGGCTCGGCGATGGCATTCCCATAGATGTCTTGCATGCCAGCGGCGACTGTGACGCGGTAATTCGTGTCTGGCCGGGCATCAAAAGACACGGCATAGCGATTGTTCCAGTCGCTGTAATAGGTGATCGGCGCTTCGGCAGGCGCAGGTTCGATGCGCACCTTGCCAGCCAGCGAGTCGATATCCATGGGCGATGCGAAGTAGAGCGACAGCCCGTGCGTGTAGGCATCTTGCTCGCCATCCTGCGGCTCTGTGTCAATAATTCTCGGCGGCCCGACTGTGGTATAGAACCAGCTGGGCACTTGGGATGCGCCAGCTATGCGCAGACTCGGCAGCAATTCGCCATCGAAACTGGCTCGATAAACCATATCCAGTGCCAACCGCCGCTCGGGAACATAAGCGAAACCCAGGCCGTCGTCCGCCCAGGCAAATACTCCGCCCAGGTCGGGGTCGTTGCTGGCGGGCTGCGCCTGAAAGCGAAAGGCGCGCTCGACAAGCTCCTGCGAAAGCGGCTGATCGAAGCGAATCTGGATCTGCGGATTCAAAATCAGATCGTTGCTGCCGGGCGGCGGATTGATGGCGACGATTGCGGGCGGCGCCGTCTCGAAAGTCCAGGCTGCAGCGGAGCCCATGACCGAGCCGTCTACCGCGGCCAGGTCGGGAGAAATGGTCACAGTGTATTCCGTATCGCCATCCAGCGGTTGAGAAGGCCGGAAGATATAAACGGCGCTGTTGACCCATTCGCCAAGGCCAGCGACCGCGGGCGACAAAGTCAGCGGCTGCGGCAGATCGCCCCTGTCCGGCGACAAAGCAAGCGGAACGACCGGCGCGTCAAAGGCCACGCTGATGGCGGAATCTACCCCCGCAAGCGAGCTGCCCGGCAGCGGAAACGCATCCGCGATAGTTAGAAAGCCGACAGTGGAAAAAACAACATGGAAGGGATCGAGCAACGGCGCGCCATCTTTGGCGGCCAGCGGCGTTTGCAAGCGAAAGGTGTAGCGCTGGTCCCGCTGAAAAGCGCCATCTGGCGCGAAGCTGACCGAGTATTCATCGCAGCTCAGCACACCGCGCGTGGCGGGCTGCCAGGAAAGCGCCGCTTCTGCATCCGCGCAATCCACACGGCGATTGAACCAGAAGGTGACCGTGTCCCGCAAGCCCAGTTGACCGGCGGGAGAGGGCTGAACATCCGTTACCGCCAGGTAGGCGACCCGGTTGACCTGCGCAGTGATATGCAGCGCGCCAGCCAGCATCAGCAGATTGAATAAGGCAAATGCAAGACAGATCTGTCTGCGCATGGGCTTTGTCTCCCTAATGGTCATCCTTCACAGACAAGTATACTTGATACCTCCCTCAATCCCCCCGACTGGTCAGGGGGAAGCAAGCATTGGCTACCCTCTCCGTCCTGACGGGGAGGGGTCAGCCGGGGATGCGGGCGAAGGCTGCGCGCGCGCGTTGAATCACATCGCCGGGCGCGAAGAGCTTCTCAAATTCCCGCAGCGCCAATGCCAGGTCCCGCTCGCCGAGGTCGCTGGCGATAAAGACGCGCTCGCCATAATCCGCAAATTCTTGCAGCGTCCAGTCGTAGCGATAATAGGCGATCGCGGCGCGGTCGATGTGGCAGTCGCCGTAACCAGCCAGGAAAGCGGCTTCGCTCTGCGGCGCGTGTCCATCGCCCAGGAAGAACATCAAGTCGCGTTCGATTGGCGCGAGCAGAACCTCGTCCCAGTCGACGATTTTAATGTCGCCTTCGTCAGTGACGATGATGTTGGCGGTGTGGATATCGGCGTGGCAGATAACAAACAGCGGCGCTTGCTTCGTCAGTCGCTCTCCCAAGGCACAGAACCGCTGTTTGCACAGCGCGATTTCGTCAGATTGTTCGCGCCAGATTTTCGCAACGCGCTGCGCGGCTTCGCTTTTGAATCGGCCAGCTTCCAAAGCCCGTTCCACCAGGGCAATGCCGGGCAGCCACTTCATGCCGAAGACTTCGCGCTCGACAACTTGCGCAAGTTGACTGTCGACCGGCGCGTTGTGGATGGCGCGCACGATTCGTCCCCAGGCTCGCCATTGCGCGGGCTTCAGACGCATGCCCCAAGCCGATCTGCCCGCTATAAAGGGGTACAGGATCAGCGAAAACTCATCATTGACGGGCGTGGAAAGATCGCCAGCCAGGGTGGCCAGTGGCGCGACAGCCTGCTCGATGCCCAGGCGCTGCAAGGTTTGCGGCACATGCAGGGCAGCCTGTTTCAGTTCGCCGCGGCGCAATTTTGCGAAGTATCGGGTCGGTCCAGCTTCAACGCGATATGACCAGGCGCGCGAGTCATTGCCCAGCGGCAGGAATTCCAGCGCAGCCGGCGCGATGCCATAAGCGGCGCAAAGGACATCCTTTATGCGTTGGTCGGGCAGGTTGGGTTTGCTGCGCATACTGGCGATTCGTACCACAGGCGGACGAGCGAGTAAAGCGGATGAGCCTCTCTGGATTAAGAAACGATTGAGGGATCCTGCTTGCGCTCGGCAGGCTGGCTGATATTTGCTATACTCATCGGCGGCGTTTGGAAACATGTCTGGCCAGCGAGCGGAGAGGCGATTTTAGAGCCGTGTCCAGCGCAACCGTCATGCAATTGCGTGTGCTGCTGTTGAACGGCAGCACTTGGGAGCCCCTGTCTGTCATCACAGTGCCGCGCGCGATGAACCTGCTGTTGGCGGGCAAAGCCATCGCGGTGGAACAGACGGGACATTACCTGAATACGGTGCGCGCCAGGTTTGCCGTGCCGTCGGTCATCGCTTTGAGATCGTATGTCAATGTGCCGCGCCGCAAATCGCACTGGAGCCGCAAGGGCGTGCTGGTGCGAGACAACTACACCTGCATCTATTGCGGCGTCCAGCTGGGCTCGCAGTCGCGAGGCCGCGTGCTGACAAAGCGCGACTTCACGATTGATCACATTATCCCGCGCTGCCAGGGCGGCAAAGACACCTGGTCGAATACAGCTTGCGCCTGCGCCCGCTGCAACCACCGCAAAGGCAATCGCCTGCACAATGTCGCTGGCATGCGGCTGCGCTGGGAACCCAAGACGCCGCGCACCAGCTACCTGGTCATCGCGCTGGGATCTGGTCCCGAAGTGTGGAAGCGCTATGTAGAGATCTAAGCGCGCCAGATCGCATATCTCCCTTGTCAAAATAGAATATATGTTCTATAGTCGGGTTGCCCAGAGGCTATCGCCCAGCAGCGAGCCAAGCTCTACATACAGCGCCGCTGCAGATCAATGGAAGTTGCGCGCATCTAGTCGCCGGACCATTCCAGCAGCAGCGCCGCGATCACAGCTGCCTGGCGAGGCAGGCTGTCGATGATGATGTGTTCGCGCAAGGTATGCGCTCCATCGCCGTGCGCGCCCAAGCCGTCCAGCGTCGGCAGTCCCATGGCCGCGGTGAAGTTGCCATCGGAGCCGCCACCGCTTGCGCCTTCTTCCAGCGTGATGCCATGCCGGGCAGCGATTTCTGCCGCGCGCTCAAAGACGCCGACCTGCCGCTCCATGGGCGGACGAAAGCCGTGTCGCCGACAGCGAACAATCGCGCCGGGCATCTTGGGGTAGAGGTCCCCGAGCGCCCGCTCTACGCGCTGCATTTCTGCGTTGGTGATGGCGCGCGCGTCGATATGCGCTTCGACATGCGCCGGGATGACATTGCCCGCGCTGCCGCCGGACACCCGCGTAACCGAAACCGATGTGCCATATTTGAGGTCGTTCAGTCCATTGATTTCCAGCGCCTGTTGAGCAAATTCAATGATGGCGTTGATGCCCAGCTGTGGCGCGATGCCAGCATGAGCGGGTCGTCCTTCGATCGTCAGCGTGAATTTCGCGCCGCCTTTGCGCGCCGTTTTGATTGCGCCTTCTGCGGTGGCCGGCTCCAACACCAGCGCCAGCCCGGCTTTTGATGCCTCGGCTTCGATGACAGCGCGGCTGTGCGGGCTGCCGATCTCTTCGTCCGTGGTCAGCAGCAGCTTGACAGGTCGCGTCAGCCGTTTCTGATTTTGCAGCGATTGCAAAGCTGTCAGCGCGATAACTGCGCCGGCTTTCATATCCAGCGCGCCAGGCGCATACAATCTTTGATTCTCAATGCGCAGGGGCGCTTTGCGCAGCGTGCCGACCGGATGCACGGTGTCGATGTGGCAGAGCAAGAGCACGGGCTTTCCAGGCGCGGTCGGATTCCAGGCCGCCAGCAGAAAATCGCCGACTTCGGATTGTGGCAGCCGCTGCACGGTTTCCGCGCCGAACAAACCCAGCGCGCCTTCCAGATAGTCGGCCAACTGGTCAACATGGGCTTTGTCGGCGGTGAACGATTCGCGCCGCGCGAGCTCGCCAAGAAATTCCAGCATGTCGTCTTTGCGAGCGCGGAAGTGAGCGAGCAGGTCAGTCATGCGGGGCCTTTCCACTGGCGAACACGATCATGCGCTCGCTCTCGTCGTCATACTTGCCGCCCGCGTGATCGCCATGCACGGCATCCACCTGGAAGCGGCATTGGTCGAGCAGCAGACGCAATTCGGCCAGGAAGAAATAGCGCAATTCATGCGAAGCGATCAGCCGGCGCACGACGCCATCGCCATCGATCTCGTCATAGATCCAGTCGACATTCAGCAGTTGCGCCGCTCGGTCCAGCCAACTGATCGATTGCAGCATGACCAGGTGGCCGCTGGCGGGGTCGAGGAAATTGCGTTCCCAGGTCAGCTCGTCGCTGTTCTCGTCGGCATAGGCGGGCGCGGCATTGGGCAGGTCGATGATCAGCGCGCCACCCGCAGCCAGACAGCGGCGCAAGTTCGTCAGCAGCGCCAGTTGCGATGCCTGCGCCTTGAAGTGCATCAGCGCGTTGTAACTGAGCAGGATGAGGCTGAACTGGCGGTCAAAGTCGTGTGTCTGCGCGTCAGCCCGCACAGTAGAAATCTGCTCGCGCAGCTGCGGTCGCCGCTGCAATTTCTGCTCCAGCCGCTCCAGCATGGCGGGGTCGTTCTCTATGCCATGAATCGCATGTCCCTCGTCCGCCAGGTGGATCAGCACCCGTCCCGTGCCACAGCCGACATCCAATATCGCGCCTGGATGCGCGCGCGCCAGCCTGCTGAACAAAGCGAGGTCGTCGGTTTTGTCGCCCGTTTCGGCATCATAGAAGCGCGCTACTGCGCTATAAAAAGCGGACATTGCCATCAGTACAACTGTTGTAGGAGCGTGATTCGTCTCGTCGTCTGATTCTGAATGTATTGCGGGCGACCCAGTGGCTCGCCCCTACGATTTCCTTTGGCATGATTAGCTTGGTATCACTTAGTTGAGATTCTGGAATAGGCCAGCCGCGCCCATGCCGCCACCTATGCACATCGTCACCATGCCATAAGCGCTGTCGCGGCGTTTCATCTCGTTGATCAACTGCACGGTGAGCTTTGCGCCTGTGCAGCCCAGCGGATGCCCCAGCGCGATCGCCCCGCCATTGACATTGACGCGCTCTGGATTCATCTCCAGCTCGCGCATGACCGCCAGCGCCTGGGCAGAGAAGGCTTCGTTTAGCTCGATCAGGTCAATATCGTCCAGCGACATGCCCGCCCGCCGCAAGACCTTGGGTACGGCTTTGATGGGACCGACGCCCATGATCTCTGGACGCACGCCGGCCACGGCAAAGCCCACGAGGCGCGCCAGCGGCGTCAAACCCAGCTGCTCGGCTTTGGCGCGCTCCATCACGATGACAGCTGCCGCGCCATCGCTCAAAGGACTGCTGTTGCCAGCCGTGACGCTGCCGCCGGCTTTGAATACCGGTTTCAGTTTGGCGAGCGCATCAATGGTGGTGTCGCGGCGCAAGTGTTCATCATGCCCCAGCATTTTCGTCACTTCGGCGGGCCTGCCATCCGCACCGATGATGGTCTCTTGCCACTGGAAGGGCACGATTTCTTCGGCGAATGTGCCGGCATCGGTCGCAGCGGCGGCTTTGCGATGGCTGTGATAGGCGAATTCGTCCATATCCGCGCGGCTGACGGCAAACTCGCTGGCCACCCGTTCGGCGGTCAAACCCATGCTCATATAGACATTGGGCGCGTTTTCCGCCATGTGCGGATTCGGACTGAGATGATGCCCGGTCATGGGCACAGACGACATGGACTCTGCGCCGCCGGCGATCACCACATCGGCTTGGTCGGCGATGATGCTGTTGGCCGCCAGCGCGATCGTCTGCAGACCGCTGGAACAGAAGCGGTTGACCGTCTGCCCGGGCGTGTCGACTGGCAAACCGGCGCGCAAGGCGATGACTCGCGCGAAGTTCATGCCCTGCGAGCCTTCTGGCATCGCGCAGCCCATGACGACATCGTCAATCTCGCGGGGGTCAAGGGTGCCCTCGGTCTGGCGCAGCAGGTCTGCTATCACGGCGGCCGCCATGTCGTCCGAGCGGGCGTTCTTCGTGCTGCCGCGGATCGCCTTGCCGACTGCGGTGCGCGCCGCCGCCACGATGACTGCTTCTCGCATGGGGGAGTCCTTTCTTTTCTTTTTAAGATATCGTCGAAACTTTCCGACGAGTCTATTTGGTTCCGCGCGCCCTAATTCCGCAGTGGCTTGTTCGTCTGCAGCATGTGCATGATGCGCGCTTGCGTCTTGTCTTGCATGACAAGCTGCGTAAATGCCTCGCGTTCCAGATCGAGCAGGTATTGCTGGCTGACCCACTGCCCTTCTGCCAAACCCGCGCCGCTCAGAATATGCGCCAGTTTGCGCGCGATAAACGCATCGTATTCGCTGGCATAACCCGCTTCCTGGAATCCAGCCACCGCCAGCAGCAGAGCCGCATAGGCATCGCGCCCAGCGGCATAGACGGGCTCGGGCTTGCGCTGCTCGTATGATTCGCTCAATGCCAGCGCCAGCGCTTTCGCCTCGCCCAGCAGATGCGAACGGTTCATCACGATCTTGTCATGCTCGCTCAAAAAGCCCAGCGCTTTTGCTTCTTTGGCGCTGCCGCTGACTTTGGCTGTAGCGATGGTCTCAAAAGCCTTCTGCAAGCCAGCCAGCACGCCTTCCGTGCCCGTTCGCGCCAGTGGGTTGACCAGCCGTCGCAGCAATTCTTTGCAGCCGCTGCCAGCTGGCACCAAGCCGACGCCAACCTCAACCAGCCCCATGTATAGCTCGGCATGGGCAACCACCGCTGTGCCGGCCATGATCAGCTCTGCCCCGCCGCCCAGCGCCATATTGTGCGCAGCGACCACCACCGGCTTTTCGGCATAACTCAGGGCTTGTGTCAAATCCTGCAGGTCGACCAGCGCCTTTTCAATGCCAGCCAGGCCGTCCATGAGCGCTCTGGGGTCGAGGTTTGCGCCGATAGAAAACCGCTCGCCATCATTGCCGATGACCAGCGCTTTGACCTTGTCATCAGCCAGCAGCTCCAGGGCGCGCCACCCGCTGGCGATCAAGCCCGGCGTGATGCTGTTGTGCCTGGTTTGGAATGCCCATAGCAGCGCGCCATCGCCCATGTCGAACAGACTGCCGTGCCCGTTGCTATAGACTTCCGCCCCGCCCAGCGCCAAGACCGTGATTTCGCGCCGATCTTTCTCCAGCGGCGTATAGGCTGCCCGCTGCGGGCAGAAGTAGCTGGTGATATTGCCGCCGTCATCGCGCGCATAGAAACTTGGCTTGCCGTCCGCCAGCATGGTCTTGACCCAATCGGCGACCGGGTAGCCGTCATTTTCGAAGCGGGCGACGCTTTCCGCCACGCCGATCGCATCCCAGATCTCGAAAGGACCCAACTGATGATTGAAGCCCCACTTATGGGCGTTGTCGACATTGACGATGCTGTCGGTGATCTCTGGCACGCGCTGTGAGGCATAAGCCAGCAGGAATGCGTGCAAATGATAGAGGTAGCGTCCGCCGCGGTCGCCGGCATTGATCAGCAGGCGGATGCGCTCGCCCAGCGGCTCGACTTTGCGGTATTTCGTTACGCTGTCGAAGCGCGGTTTGCCGGGCGGTTCGTATTCAAGCGTGTCCAGGTTGAGCGCCCACAGCTCTTTCGCGCCGCCCTCGCGCCGCATGTGGTAGAAGCCCCGGCCCGTTTTGCGTCCCAGCCAGCCGCGCTCCAGCAAGGCATCGGAAAGCGCCGTATTGCCAGGGTGCATCAGCAGTTCGCGGGCGGGATCATCGGGGATGGCCGAATACAGATTGCGAGCGACGCCCACGGCGATATCAAAGCCGACCAGGTCATTGAGATTGAAAGTGGCGGTCTTTGGGCGGCCGATAAGCGGACCGGTCAGCAGATCGACTTCTTCGACGCTATAGGCATGGTCCAGCGCATAATTGGTCGCTTGCATGCCCGACATAGACATGAATCGGTTGCCAATGAAGTTGGGCGTGTCGTTGCAAAGCACCGTGCCTTTGCCCAAGGTCTCGCTGCCAAAACGCAGCATGAAGGCGGCGATGGCCGGGTCGGTATCGGCATGGGGGATGATCTCCAGCAAGCGCAGATAACGCGGCGGATTGAAGAAATGCGTACCCAGAAAGCGGCGCGCGAATTCGGCTGGCAGACCCGCGGCAATGCTGCTGATGGGCAAGCCAGAAGTATTGCTGCTGATGATGGCGTCTGCGCTGACGACATCCGCCAGCCGCGCGAACAAGGCTCGCTTGACAGCCAGGTTCTCGACCACCGCTTCGATCACCCAATCGGCATCGGCGGCTTGTTCCAGATGGTCTTCAATGTTGCCAATGCGGATATTCTCGAGGTCGGACGGGCTGTAGAACTGTGGCGGGCGCGCCCTTCCCAGCGCTTTGAGATTGGCCGCGACGATGGCATTGCGCGCGGAGTCCCCATCGTCCGGGGCGCTGTCACGCGGCGGGATATCCAGCAGCAGGGTGTCGATGCCGCAGCCAGCCAGCAGCGCCGCGATGCCACCGCCCATAGTGCCGCTGCCGATGACCGCTGCCGTCTTGATTTGGGTTGCCATCTGTCGCTTCGCCTTTCGCCATTGCCTCAATCGCTTCTGCGCTCGGGCGCTCACCAGGGCAATTCGCTGCCGTCATATTGGAAGAACTTGCCCTTGTCCGTATCGGTCAATCCGCCGATCAACGCGCGCAAGCCACTGCCCGACTCCTCTGGCTCGAGCACAGCACTTGCGCCGCCCATGTCGGTTTTCACCCAGCCGGGATTGGCTGTGATGGTGATGATGCCCGTCATCGCCGCATCGAATGCCAAGACGCGCGCCGCCATATTCATCGCCGCCTTGCTCATGCGATAGGCATAAGAATCGCCGCTCGTCCGCTGCATAGAGCCCATGCCCGATGAAATCATAACCACCCGCGGATTGTCGCCCGCGCCCAGCAGCGTCCGGCAGGCTTGCGTCACGATCAGCGATCCTACGGCGTTGGTGGTGATGACTTCGCTGACATCGTCGGCGGACAAACTGCCCATGCGACTCGACTGATGATCGCCTATAGGGTTGATGCCGGCGTTGTTGATGAGGATGTCGAGCGCGCCGGCTCTGGCTGCGATTTGCTCGGTCGCGGCTGCGATGGACTGCGCATCGTTCACATCCAGCTGCACGATGACGAGCCGGTCGACCGCCTGCCCTGCCAGGTCGTTCAAGGCTTGGGCTGCGGATGGATTGCGGCAGCCAGCGAAGACCAGCGCATCGCCCGCGGCGACATATTGCCGTGCCAGCTCAAAGCCTATGCCGCGATTCGCGCCTGTGATCAGGATGTTTTGCATGGTCGCGCGCCTCCTCTTTCTGCAGAATTGACGCGCATGATAATGGACGGCCGCCGCGCATTCCAGTCCAAGCGCACAATACCATTTCGCGTGGCTGGCACTATACTACTGGCGACTAGAGGCAACTCAGCGACTGGCTAGGGACACGACACGATGCGCGAGGCATGGCGCGGCTGCGACTTGATCTTTTTCGATTGCGACAGCACCCTGTCCAGGATCGAAGGCATAGACGAACTGGCGCGGCTGAAAGGCAAGGCAGCGCGAGTCGGCTTGCTGACCAACAAAGCCATGGATGGCGAGCTCGACCTGGCGGATGTCTATGGCAAGCGCCTGCAAGCCATCCGTCCGACCCGGGCGCAGCTCAAAGCCGTGGAGCAGCGCTATTGGGAGACGCTGGTGGACGATGCGCCGGAAGTCATCGCGGCGCTGCAGAAAATGGGCAAGCGAGTTTACATCATCAGCGGCGGACTGATTGACGCCGTGCGCGGTTTTGGGCGGCGGCTGGGCGTCCCGTCCGAGCAGATCCGCGCGGTCGAACTGGAGTACAACGAGCTTTCTGGCGACTGGTGGCGCTATCATGAGCCGGGCGCGCAGCAAGCCAAGACCTACCTGGCTTATGACCAGGGACCATTGACCATTTCCGATGGCAAGGCGCGCATCATCGACGAGTTGGCGGTTCGACAGCCCGGCCGGCGCATGATGGTCGGTGACGGATCGTCCGACCTGGCAGCCAGCGGCGCGGTGGATGTCTTTGTGGGCTTTGGCGGCGTGGTGACGCGCGAACGCGTCCAGGCCAAGTCGGAACTTTTCTTGCGCTCGGAATCGCTCGCGGCGGTGCTGGCATTGGCGGGCGGCTGGCGCGGTTGGAGCATGACGCAAGGCAGCCAGTTCGAAGCTGTTTATCGCAAGGGCATAGCGCAGGCGCAGGACGCGGGATTGCTGCGCTTCCGCGATGGCAGCCGGCGCGAACAACTCATCCGCGAATTTGAGGATTTCACCTGATTATGTGCTTCGAAGCAATCTTGTTTGATATGGATGGCTTGCTGATCGACTCCGAGCCGGTCTGGCACGAAGTCGAGGTCGAGCTGATCGAGGCTTGCGGTTATCGCTATGCCGACGAAGTGCGCGATATGGGCATTGGCATGCGCGTGGACGAATTCGCCGCCATCTTGCAGGCGCATTATCCCAGACTCGGCGACTCGCCCGCGGCTATTGAACGCGCCATCACCGAGCGCATGCTGCAGCTGCCAGCGGAACGAATTCGGGCGCGTCCCGGCGCAGAAGCCATCATCCGCTATGCCGCCAACCAGGACATTCCGCGAGCCATCGCCTCGAGCTCGTCGCAGTCCATCATTGAGCATTTTGTCCGCTTGCAAGGCTGGGACGGCTTGATCCCGCAGCGCTATTCCGCAGAATTTGTGCCGCGCGGCAAACCAGCGCCCGATATCTACTTGCACGCAGCCGGGCAACTGGGCATGCGACCGGAGCGCTGCCTGGCGCTGGAAGACAGCCGGGCTGGCACGATCGCGGCGATTGAAGCCGGCATGACCTGTTTCACCGTGCCCGACCTGTCGCATTCGACACTGGACGATTTCGCCCAAATAAACCCGCATGTATTCCGCAACCTGGACGAAGTACTGTGCGAATTGATCGACAAGAGGCTATTCGCATGAATCAAAAGCGAGTCGTCATCGCCACCGATTTAACAGCGGACAGCCTGGACCTGCTGGAAGCTGCCGATGACATTGATGTGACGGTCGTGCCGCCGAAAACCGCTGTTGTGCGCGAGGCTTTGGCAAGCGCCAGCGCGATCATCACGCGCTCCGACTTTCGGCTGGATGCGCCGCTGCTGGACTATGCGCCGGAATTAAAGCTGATTGCGCGCATGTCGGCTGGTTTGACCGGCATTGATATCGACGCCGCCACCGCCCGCGGCATCCTGGTCATGAATGCGCCGGGGGTCAGCGCAATCGCCGCCGCCGAGCACACGCTGACATTGATGCTGGCTTTGGCGCGCAACCTGCCAGCCGTGCATGAGAGCTTGCGCGAGGGCTGGTGGCTCTTCGACCGCGGCCAGCAAGTCGGACGGCAGCTGCACGGCAAAACCTGCGGCATCGTCGGCTTGGGGCGCGTCGGCGGACGAGTGGCGCAGCTTTGCCTGGCGCTGGGCATGCGCGTGCTGGCTTGCGATCCGTACATACGCGAAGAACAGGTGCGGGATACGCGCATCCAACTGGTCGGCCTGGGCGAGCTCTTGCGCGAGTCCGACTATGTCAGCCTGCATGTGCCAGCCACGCGCGAAACGCAGGATCTGCTGACGGCCGATTCGCTGGCGCAAATCAAGCCGGGCGCTTGTTTCATCAATACGGCGCATGGCGGCATCGTCAGCGAGTCGCTGTTGGCAGAAGCGTTGCAAGCTGGTCGGCTGGGCGGAGTCGCGCTGGATGTCTGGAACGAAGAGCCGCCTTTTAACAGCCCGCTAATTGGCATGGACGGCGTGATCCACACCCCGCATATCGGCGACAACACAGCCGAGGCGCGCCAGGACTTGTCGTTGCAAATCGCCCGGCAAGTCATCGACGCCCTCGCCGATCGTGACTACCGCAATGTAGTCAATATGCCGCTGCTGCCCGGGCTGAGCTATGACGAAATCCGCCCCTGTATGCAGCTGGCCGAGGGCATCGGCGCTTTGCAGCATGCGTTGGCGCGCAGCCCCATCCGCCGCATCGCCATTGAGATCATCGGCGAAGACATGAACGGGTTGATCAAAGCCATGACCGTGGGCATCCTGAAAGGCCTGCTCAGTCCTTTCCTGGGCGACCAGGTCAGTTATGTCAATGCGCCTTTGCTGGCGGCAGAGCGCGGCTGGCTGATCACGCAAGCCAAGGGCATCCAAATCAGCGAATATCGCAATGTCATCACCTGCCAGATCACCATGGAGGATGGCGAAGAAATCAGCATCGCCGGCGCCTTGTTAGACCGCCAGCAGCCCATGATCGTGCAAATCAACGATTATCGCGTGAACTTCGAACCGCGCGGGCATCTGCTGATTATGGGCAGCTACGACAAACCGGGCGTGATTGGCCGAGTGGGCACATTGATGGCGCAGAGGGGCGTGAATATCGCCAGCTGGCACACCGGCCGCGCAGAACCAGGCGGCAATACCCTGACGGTGCTCAGCTTCGACGAAGACCTGCCAGATGATGTCATGCGAACCTTGCGAGGACAGGACTTCATCCGCCATGTGCATCAACTGCGGATTCCATAGGCACTAGCTGTCTTCGAGAGCGCTTTGCTCAATCTGGCTGCTGCGCGCTTGATGCAAAAATACGCCTGCGATCACAACCGCATCTCCAATAATCAAGACGATACCCGCCTCCAGACTGCGCCCTGTGAATATGACCATCGTGGCAATCACGAGAACGCCCGCCGCCAGCAAAAAACCTAGCCACATGCCGGCAAATTCGCGCCTAGAGCGAACAGCAAGTTCTTGCAGGTGGTATTCCGTTGCAGCTTCGTACAGTTGCCTGTCCCTGCTCACAGTATCTTGGTGCCGCTGCGCTTCAAGTTTCAACCGAGCCGCCTGTTCTTTCTCAGCCATGACCAGGATTCGTTCAAAGCTGCCAACCAGCAAGTCTTCGTATTGCCGCGCCAAGTCTGGATGCGGCAAAGGGCCTACGTGCAATTGCCGATATTCGGCAACCAGCTGCGACTCTGGGTCTATCGGCGCGGGCTGCGGCTGGAAAGAGGCAACGCTCTCAACTTTGGAAGACTCGGGATTATCGCCGAGTAAGTCTTGCGTCTCGTTCAAATTGTCCGGACTCTGCTTGCCGTCTCTCAAACTGGATTCTCGCGGCTAATTTCTTTGTCGTACTCATTTAGCGCCCAGCGCAGATTGTCACCCACTGCTCGCCAATACGAACTAATAGCATGAGCATCTCGAATCGGTCCCGGAATCCGCTCTTTTTCGTCCACGGTTGCGGTCTCTGCTTCTAATGATTGTCTTTCTCGCACGTAAAATTCCAGCACCCGCTCATGATGAACGCGATCCAAGCTGCCGCCAAAGTCAACCAGCCTGGCGATGCCGCGCAGAAATGGGCGCTTGGGCAAGTGAAGCGATTTCGTCAAGTCCTTCTCGTTCATCACAACCTCCCCATTCAGCACAAATCGTATCGCTATAGACCGCCACTTGTCAAGCCAGCCGCGCCTGGGAGTGTCTAAATCGGTGGATGGTTCTCTTTCTAACCCCACCCCCAGCCCCTCCCCGTCGGGACGGAGAGGGTAGCCAATGCTTGCCTCCCCCTGATCTGTCGGGGGGACCGAGGGGGGTCCATATCCAGCAAGTTCGCCACTCCCCGCGCCTTAGTCCAAATGACTCTTGATGGCCAGCGCCACTTCTTTGTTGATGCCATTGACCTGCGCCAGCTCGCCGACCGATGCCGAGCGGATGGCGTCTATCGAGTTTTCGAAGTGCTTCAGCAGCAGCTTGCGCCGTTTTGGTCCGACGCCAGGGATCGTTTCCAGGCGGCTGGCCAGGCTCATTTTGCGGCGGCGCGTGCGGTGGCTGGTGATGGCGAAGCGATGGGCTTCGTCGCGCGCTCGCTGCAGCAGATAGAGCGCCTCTCCCCGACGATCCAGCAGGATGGACCGCGCAGAGCCGGGCACGAAGACCTCTTCTATGCGCTTCGCCAGCGAGGCGACCGGCACGCGTTGGCTCAAGCCGAATTCGTCCAGCACAGCGCTCGCCACATTAAGCTGACCCACCCCGCCATCAATCAGCAGCAGGTCGGGCAGCAGTCGCCAGGTTTCGTCCTTGTCTTTGCCATCGGGCGCGAGCTCGTCTGCCGATTCGCCGGCGGCTTTCCAACGGCTGAAGCGGCGGGTCAGCGCTTCTTGCATGGACTGATAGTCATCGGCGCCGCTGTGGTCGATGCTGCGGATGTTGAAGCGGCGATACTCGCTCTTGCGCGGCGCGCCACGCACAAAGACGATGCGGCTGGCCACGATGGCTGTGCCCTGCGTCGTGCTGATGTCATAGCATTCGATGCGGTTGGGGATGCGCGGCAGGCTCAGCGCCGATTGCAGTTCGGCCATGGCTTGCTCGTGCCGCGTGGTATCGGCTTCATATTGCGCGCGCATCATCTGCAAGCTCTCGATGGCATTTTCTTGCGCCAGGCGCACCAGCTTGCGTTTGTCTCCGCGCTGGGGCACATGAATAGACACTTTGGAGCTGGCGCGTTTGTCGCTCAGCCAGCTTTCCAGGATGCGCGCTTCCTGCACCTGGTCGGGGAGGATCAATTCGCGCGGGATGTTGCCGCTGCCGGCGTAAAACTGGCTGATAAACTGCTCCAGCACGACGGCGTCCGATTCGCCTTCGGTATTGTTCATCATGCGCGAGTCGCTGCCGATGAGCTTGCCGTTGCGGATGAACATGATCTGCACGGTGGCATCGCGGTCTTCGCGGGCCAGGGCGATGACATCGTGGTCGGTCAGATTCTTGCCCACGGCTTTGTGCTTGTTGGTGATGAAGTCGATGGCTTGCAGCTGATCGCGGAGGGCGGCGGCTTTTTCGAAGTTGAGTTCTTTTGCTGCGGCGTTCATTTCCTTCACCAGACGAAGCTGCACCGCTTTGGCGCGCCCGCCCAGCACATCCATCAGCTCCTGGATCATGAAGCGGTATTCGTCGCGAGTCACAGCGCCGATGCAAGGGGCGTTGCACAATTTGATGTCGTGAAAGAGGCAGGCGCGCTCGTCTTGCCCGTCGATCTCGCGGTCGCAGGTTAAATACGGGAAGGCGCGGCGCAGGTCACTCAGGGTCTTTTGCACCACCCACATGGCAGAATAAGGACCAAAATAGCGCGAGCCATCGTTGACGATTCGGCGCGTCGTTTCGACTTTGGGGAAGGCATCACCCCAACTGACGCGGATGTAAGGGTATCGTTTGTCGTCCTTGAGCTCAATGTTGTAGCGGGGCTTGTGTTTCTTGATTAGTGTTTCTTCCAGGATGAGGGCTTTGACTTCGTTTTCAGTGATGATAAAGCTGATGTCATCGACCTCGGAGCGCATGCGCAGGGTTTTGCTGTTGCCATCGGCATGCGTGGTGAAATAACTGCGCACGCGGTTGCGCAGCCGCTTCGCCTTGCCCACATAGATGATCTTGCCGCGGCTGTTCTTCATCAGGTAGCAGCCGGGTTTGGCGGGCAGGTTTTTTAGGATGGTCTCGATATGCGCGGGTTTCTGGTACGACATTGGCGACAGCAGTGGCAGCTTCGCGGACGAATCTCCCGTATAGTGTAGCATGGTGCGGATTCTGCGGCGCGTTAGAGATTCGTGAATTTGCGCATTGTTCATTGGCGCGCCAGCGAGGTCCTGGATGACACATATTCCCGTCTTGCTTGATGAAGCCATTGCGGCGCTGATGCCCGACGGTATCGCGCCTTCACGCGTTATCGATGGCACGCTGGGCGCTGGCGGGCACAGCAAGGCGCTGCTGGATGCGGGCGCAGGCGAGCTGCTGGGCTGCGACCTGGATGCCCACGCCCTCCACGCAGCCAGGCAGGCATTGCAAGAGCACGGCGACCGGGCGCAGCTGTTCCAGGGCAGTTATTTGCGCATGCGTGATTACGCGGGTGAACTGGGCTGGGACGCGGTGGATGGCATCCTGCTGGATCTGGGCTTTTCTTCGCTGCAGTTGGACGATCCCGCCCGCGGATTCTCCTTTCGGCACGATGCGCGGCTGGATATGCGCTTTGACGCATCTTCGGGCAATAGCGCGAAGGACATCGTCAACACCCTGCCGGCCGAGGAGTTGACGCGGCTGCTGTTTCGCTATGGCGAAGAGCGACATTCCCGCCGCATCGCCCGCGCCATCGTGGCCGCCCGACCAGTCTGCACGACGCGCGAGCTGGCCGAACTGGTCGTCGCTGCGCTGCCCGCTGCCCTGCGTCGATCCATGAACATTCACCCGGCCACGCGCACATTCCAGGCGCTGCGCATCGCAGTCAATGACGAACTGGCGGCTGTCGAACAGGTCATTCCCATCGCAGTTGATCTGCTGCGTTCGGGCGGTCGGCTGGCGATCATCAGTTTTCATAGCCTCGAAGACCGCATCGTCAAGCGGGCTTTCCGCGAACTGGCGCGCCGGTCGACAGCGCCGCCGGGCATGGCCTCGCTGGGCAGCAAACGCGCGAGCATCCGCCTGGTCAACCGCAAGCCCATCGTCCCCAGCCGAGCCGAGATCCAGCGAAATCCGCGCAGCCGCAGCGCCAAACTGCGGGTGGCCGAGAAGTGGTAATCGCCGCGCTGGCAAGTTGCGCAAGCCAGCGATTCTGGTACATTTGAGGATAGAGGCGACGCGCCGACCGGCCGCGCCGAGGTGAGTCATGTCGCAAGCCTGGTTTCAACATACATTCAACCGCCGCCGCTTTCAGACGCAGAGCCAGGCGACAGCCATCGCCATCCTGAGCGTGGCGATTCTGTTGATCCTGGGCAGCTTGTATCTGTCGCAGGTGGCAGCCTTCGCCATCACGAATCGCGAGATTGAAGACCTGATCAGCCGCCGCGACGAGATCAAACAGCAGAACGAACAGCTAATCGGCGAGATAGCCAGCTTTCGCACCGTGCCGCGTCTGCATGCCCGCGCGGTAGAAATCGGCTTCCGCCCCGCCACCAATGACGACATTGACTACCTGATCTTTGCAGGCTACAGCCCAAATCGGCAGGCGAGGCCATTTGCGGCTGCGTCGAGGCACAGCGCCGAGCCCGCAGCATCCGAGTATGACGAGACATTTGGCGGTTGGCTGCAAGCGCAATTCGATCTCTTTCGCCGGCAATTTCAGACTTTCGGCGAGTGACGCATGCCGGGACAATCCACACAGCAAGCCACCATCCATGCGCGCTTGCCCATCGTGGCGCTCTTTCTGATTTTCCTGGCCAGCCTGCTGATCGTGCATTTGGCGAACTTCCAGTTCTTTCCGCGGTCGGTGCGGCAGGAACTGGAACGAATCGGCAGCTCGATCACCAATACGACTCTGCGCATCCCGGCTGAGCGCGGCATGATTTATGACCGCGATGGCGAGCCGCTGACTTTCAACATTTTGCAATATCGACTCGGCGTCAGCCCCGATCTGGTCTTTGATGCCGAAACGCTGATGAAGCAATTGTCCGTGATCCTCGATATGGACGAAGTCGAGCTCTATTTCAAACTGACCAGCGAGAATGTTTGGGAGTTTGTAGCGGGACCGATCTCGGCTGAGCAGGGGCAGGCGATCGCAGGGCTGGGTGCCATATCGCTGGGCTTGGAAGAAATACCCAGGCGCTTTTATCCTCAGGGCACGCTGGCAGCGCATGTCATCGGCATCGTATTGGACGACGGGCTAATCGGCACCTTGGGCGTGGAAGGCGCATACAACAGCACGCTGGCGGGCAGGGTGATGGATTTGTCGGTCAGCAATGTGCCCTTTGATCTGCCAGAAGACCGGCCTGCCGAACAGCGCGGACAAGATATTGTGCTGACGCTCGACCGCGATGTGCAATTCTGGATGGAAGTCGAGTTGGAGCGGGCAGTTAGGGATTATGGCGCCTTCCGCGGCAGCGTCATCGTCATGGACCCGCGCAATGGAGAAGTGCTGGCGCTGGCGAATTATCCTTCTTTCGACCCCAACCGCTTTCTGGAAATCACCGACCCCAATCTGCTGGTCAATCCGGCTGTGCAAGAGACTTATGAACCGGGCTCGCTGATGCAGGCGCTGACGGCGGCGGCGGCGTTGGAAAGCGGCGCCATCACATCGCAATGGAGCTACAACGATGTCGGTTTGATCGAGATCGGCGGACGCGAGTTTCGCAATCGCTTTTTTCGGGCGCACGGCACTGTCGATATCGCCGGCGTGCTGACGCAATCGCTGCATGTTGGCAGCGCGACCATGGCGCTGGAGATGGGCGAAGAAGCTTTCTACAACGGCTTGCAGGCATTTGGCCTCGGACAAGCAACGGGCGTGGGCTTGTTCAACGAAGAACCGGGCGAGCTGCGTCTGCGGGGCGATACAGGCTGGAGCGAAAGCGCCTTTGGGCTGAACAGCTATGGACAAGATCTGCAGGTCACCCAGATGCAGATGATCACCGCCTTCGCCACGATCGCCAACGACGGCATCATGCGCCAACCGCACATCGTCCGCCAGGTCATCGGCGAAGAAGGAGCCAAAGACGCGCGGCACAGCACAGTCCGGCGCGTGCTTTCCACAGAAACAGCCAGCATCATGAAAGACTTGCTGGTGCGCACAGTGCGCGAAGGCGCTCCCGAAGCCTATATGCGCAATTACACCGTGGGCGGCAAACCGGGCACCGCCCAGATCAACACCGCCATCGGCTATGAGACGGGGCCTAATTCTTCCATCGTTTCCTTCGTCGGCTTCTTGCCGGCCGATGAGCCGGAAGTAGTGGCGATGGTCAAGCTGGACAGACCAGACGACTTTTTCGGCTTTGAAGTAGCGGCGCCGGTCTTCAGGCGCATCGCCGACCGGCTGGTTATCTTGCTCGAGATCCCGGACGACGCGGTTCGGCGCGAGCTGCGAGCGTCTCAGGCGGAGCAGAACTAGCTATGGACAGCCAACTGCCACTGGCGCTCAGCATCGGCGGCGCGACTTTCTTGCTCGGTATGATCTGGGGCGGTCCTTTCGTCGAGATTCTGCGCCGCTTTAAGATCGGCAAGCAGATCCGCCCCGAGCTGCAAGACAGCAGCCATGTCAACAAAGTTGGCACGCCGACCATGGGCGGCATCATGATCCTCGTGCCGGCGATCTTGTTTTCGCTGGCGCTGAATATCTCGCGCATCGTCGAAGAAGGCAGCGGTCGCAGCATCTTGCTGCCGCTATTCGTATTGATCGGCTTTGCGCTGCTGGGGTTGATCGACGATTGGGAAGGCATCCAGACCTCGCGCGGCAATCTTGGCGAGGGACTTTCGGGCAAGATCAAGTTCGCTTTTCAAATCATCCTGGCGCTCATTGCCTCGACCGTGATGTCGCATTTTGAATTCTCATACGCCAACTCTTTGACCCTGCCATTGTTCAAAGTGACAGTCCCGCTGAACCCGGTCATTTTTGTTGCGATCAGCACATTTATCATTGTGGCCAGCTCCAATGCAACCAATCTGACTGACGGTCTGGATGGCTTGGCGGGCATCATCACTGCCAGCGCATATGGCGCGTATGGCGTCATCGCCGTGCTGCAAAACCAGATTTTCATCGCCGAGCTGTGCTTCGTCATCGTGGGCGCGTGCTTCGCGTTTTTGTGGTACAACGCGCATCCAGCCCAGTTGTTCATGGGCGATACCGGCTCGCTTTCGCTGGGGGCGACGCTGGGAGCGGTCGCCGTCATGTCGGGGCAATGGCTGCTGCTGCCCATTATCGCCATTGTGCCCGTGGCCGAGATCCTCAGCGTGCTTATCCAGGTGGCTTCGGCAAAGCTCACGCGGCGCTTTTATGGCGTGGATTGGCGGCCCTTTTTGCGCACGCCCATCCATCATCACTTCGAGCTGCTGGGCTGGAGCGAAATGCGCATCGTACAGCGATTTTGGCTGATCGCGATTTTGAGCGCTTTCGTCGGCGTGGCGCTGGCGCTGCTATAACAGCTTGGGCGAGGCAATGAACGGACGCGATTATCTGGCGGGCAAGCGAGTAGTCGTCTTTGGCTTTGGACGACAGGGACGCGCCCTGGCTCGCTGGCTGCCAAACATCGGCGCGGATGTGGTCGTTACCGACAGTCGCAGCGCCCGGGAGTTGGCTGTGCGCCGCCGCGACTGGAAAGGCGTGCGTTTTTATCTGGGCGGACACCCGGAAGATGCGCTGATCGGCGCGCGGCTGATCTGCGTTTCCGGTGGCGTGCCGCTGGACTTGCCCCTGCTGGTCGAAGCGCGCGAGCACGGCATCCCTTTCAGCAACGATGCCCAGCTCTTCCTGGAGCGCTGTCCGGCACCCGTCATCGGCATCACCGGCAGCGCTGGCAAGACGACGACCGCCGCGCTGGTGACAGCCATTCTGCGGCGAGCTGGCTACAAAGTCTGGCTGGGCGGCAATATCGGCAATCCGCTTCTGGAAGACCTGACGAAGATCAAATCTATGGACATCGTCGTCATGGAGCTTTCCAGTTTTCAGCTGGAGCTGATGGTCAGTTCGCCACAGGTCGCCGCCATCTTGAATCTGACGCCGAATCACCTCGATCGGCACGGCAGCCTGGAAAAATACGCCGCTGCCAAATCGAACATATTGCGTCATCAACGCAAGAGCGATGTGGCGGTGCTTTGCCAGGACGACGCGGGCAGCCAGCCTTTCGCGCAGTTGGCGGCCGGCGAAGACCTGCGCTTCAGCAGCTACGAAACGGTTACGAATGGCGCTTTCATGCTGGGCAGCCGCCTGCTGGTTGCGGGCGCGGCCAGTTTTGACGGCGCGGCGCATGTGGTTTGTCAGCGCGAAGATATCCCGCTGCGGGGCGATCATAATGTGGCGAATGTGTTGGCTGCCTGCGCGATCACCGGTGGCATGGGCTTGGCGACCGGCCGTCCCGGCGTCGCGCCCGAGGTGATGCGCGCCGCCATTCGCGACTTTCGTCCGGTTGCGCATCGGCTGGAAGTAGTGCGCGCGCAGAATGGCATCAGCTGGGTCAACGACAGCATTGCCACCGCGCCAGAACGACTGCACGCAGCCTTGAAAAGCTATGCCGAGCCGCTGGTGCTGCTGGTCGGCGGGGCGGACAAAGACCTGCCCTGGCAAGCGACGCTGCACTATGCCCTGCGCAAGGCAAAGCACATCATCGTCTTTGGAGAAGATGGAGAAAAGCAGGTCGCCTCGAAGGTGATGCCCTTGCTCAGCCTGATGCGTCCTCGTCAGGGGCAAGTGCTGCGCGCCGACACGCTGGCCGATGCGGTGGAATGCGCGGCTCGCGTTGCGCTGGCGGGCGATGTCGTGCTGCTTTCGCCTGGCGGCACCAGTTACGATGCCTATGCCGACTTCGCCGAGCGCGGAAATCACTTTCGTCAATTGGTAACTCAACTATAATGATGCGCGCGGGCAAAGGAGACCCATGAGCGAGCAAGCCAACCCCGATGCGCGGCATCGGCGATTGCGGCGCAGGCTGCGACAACGCAGAGGCGTGCCACTGGAGAGCGGCGAGAGTCGGCGGCGGCGTTTCAATCTGCCCCGGAATCGCTTTCTAAACGATTTGGATCGCCCGCTGATGGCGATCGCGCTGCTGCTGCTCATCATTGGCTCGCTGATGGTCTTCAGCGCGACATTCGACTGGAGCCGCGAGACTTATGGAACAGCCAGTGGCTTCTTCGTGGAAGAGCATCTGCGCAATATCGCCTGGGCAGTTTGGTGGATGCTGTTTTTCGCGTTCGTGGATTATCGCTTTTGGAAGCGATTCGCTGTCTGGCTGCTGCTGTTTACGATTATTTCGCTGGTGGCGGTGCTTTTCATTGGCGAAGAAGTGTTTGGGGCGCGGCGTTCGTTTTCGGCGGGTCGCTTCCAGCCAGGAGAATTGGCAGAGTTCGCAATCGTGCTCTACCTGGCGGCCTGGCTGGGCTCCAAGCGGACACAAGTCGCCAGCTTTTTGTTTGGTTTGCTGCCCTTCTTGCTAGTCGTCGGCGTGGTTGGGTTCCTGATCGTTCAGCAGCCGGATCTGAGCTCGGCCGCCATCGTCGTGCTGACAGCGGGCGCGATGTATTTTGTGGCCGGCGCGAATATTTTTCATCTGGCGGCCATCGCCGTGTTGTCGAGCAGCGTTGGGATTTTCTTGCTGCAAATCTTGCCCTATGCCCAGCGGCGGGTCGACAACTTCCTGGCCGGGCTGAGCGATGTGACGCTGGCGGAATATCATACCTTGCAAGCCATCACGGCTTTCTTGCGCGGTGGCTGGTTCGGCGTCGGCGTCGGGCAATCACAACAGAAGTTTGGCGCATTGCCCGCCCCGCACACCGACAGCATCTTTGCGGTGATAGGCGAGGAGCTGGGCGTATTTGGGGCTGCGGTTGTCGTCGCTTTGTTTATCTGTTTCGCCATACGCGGCTTTCAGTTGGCACGGCGGGCAAAAGACAACTTTGGCGCTCTGCTGTGCGTCGGCTTCACTTCCTGGGTGATCATACAGGCGCTGCTGAATATCGCCGTGATGACGGGCGCAGTGCCATCGACCGGCGTGCCCCTGCCATTCATCAGCTTCGGCGGTTCGTCGCTGACTGTGGTGATGGTCGGCGTAGGCTTGATGCTCAGCGTGCAGCGGGTGGCGACGCGCCGCGTACCCATCTCGGAACGGAGAAACGAGCTTGCGAATACTGATCGGGGCGGGCGGCACCGGCGGTCATATTTATCCCGCGCTGGCGACAGCCCAGACATTGCTGCGCGCGGAGGCTGAGTCGCACGAGCTGCATTTTGTCGGCGCGGTCGGCGGCATGGAAGGCAATCTGGTGGCGGCTGCGGGGCTGGGCTTTGCTGGCTATCATGAAGTGCTGGCGGGACCGATGCACGGCGTCAACCCGCTGCGCATGGGCATCAGCCTGCTGAAACTGGCGTCGGGCACGGGGCAAGCGCTGGGCCTCCTGCGGCGCATCCAACCACAGGTCATTCTGTTGACAGGCGGCTGGGCGAACTTTCCTGTGGCGCTGGCGGCCAATTTGCTGCGCATCCCCATTGTGATCTACCTGCCCGATATCGAGCCTGGTTTGACCATTAAGGTCTTGCAGCGTTTCGCCCGCAAAGTCGCCGTCACTGCCGCGCCATCCCTGCTTTTCTTTCCCGAAGGCAAGGCGGTGGTGACCGGTTATCCATTGCAAAAGGATCGGCTATGCGCCGACCGCGATGTGGCGCGCGCGCATTTTGAGCTGGACCCTAAACGCAAGACGCTGCTGGTCTTCGGTGGCAGCCGCGGCGCCCGCAGCATCAACCTGGCGCTGGGCGACAGCCTGGGGCGTCTGCTGGCGGGGGGGCTGCAAATCATCCACATCACTGGCGAGCTGGATTGGAAGCGCACGCAGCAGCAGCTGGGCGACCTGGCCGGGCATCCGCAGTATCGCGCCTTCGCCTATCTGCACGCGGAGATGGGCTTGGCTTTCGCGGCGGCCGACCTGGCGATCTGTCGCGCGGGCGCCAGCACCCTGGCCGAACTGCCCGCCTTTGCTTTGCCAGCCATTCTGGTGCCCTATCCCTACGCGTGGCGCTATCAAAAAGTGAATGCTGATTACCTCAGCCAGCGGGGCGCTGCCATGCGACTCGACGATGAAGACATGCCCGCAGAACTGGGCGACATGGTTTTGGACTTGGTCAACGACGAGGCGCGTATGACAGACATGCAGGCGAAGTCGCGCACGTTGGCCAATCGGGAAGGCGCGAACAATGTGGCGAAGCTGCTGCTAGAGACGGGCGGGGGCTGATATGCCGCTCTTAACTGGGCAGCGTATACACCTGATCGGCATTGGCGGCGCGGGATTGTCGGCGATCGCGCGAGTCTTGCTGGGGCGCGGAATGCGCGTCAGCGGCTCGGACAATCGCTCGAGCGAAATCACGGCGGCGCTGGCAGAAGAGGGCGCGCGAGTCGAGATCGGGCACGATGCCGACTTTGTCTTTGGCGCGGATGCCGTGTTGGCGACATCGGCTGTGACCGACGACCACATCGAGGTGGCGGCGGCGCGGGCTTTGGGCATTCCTGTATATCGGCGGCGGCAATTTATGAGCGCGCTGCTGCAGGGCTACGATACGCTGGCGGTGGCTGGCGCGCACGGCAAAACCACCACCACAGCCATGCTGACGCGCATTCTGCAATGCGCCGGGCAAGACCCCAGCTACATAGTCGGCGGGACGCTGGGCAACACGGGCAGCAATGCGGGTGTCGGCAGCGGCGAGTCTTTCGTCATTGAGGCTGACGAATACGACAATATGTTTCTCGGTTTGTCGCCAGACCTGGCTATCATTACCAATATTGAGCACGATCACCCGGATTTCTTCGCGGCTGCAGAAGACATCCAGGCGGCATTCAGCCGATTCGCCGCATCGCTGACAGACTGCGGCACTCTGATAGCGTGCGCCGACAACGCTGCGGCGCTGGCGCTGGCTGTCGCGCGGCTGGAGCAAGGCAGATCGGCGCTCACCTATGGCATCGGCAGCGCATCAGCAGACTGGCAAGCGGTCGATCTGCGCTTTCATGGCTTCGACAGCCATTTCACTGTGCGGCGGGATGGCATGATCCGCGGACAAGTGCGGCTGGGATTGCCCGGCGCGCACAATGTGCTCAATGCGCTGGCGGCGCTGGCGGCGGGGAACCAGCGTGGCGTCAGCATTGAGCGGGGCGCAGCGGCTTTGGCGGGATTCATCGGCGCGGCGCGGCGCTTCGAGCTGCGTGGCGAGCGCGACGGCATCGTTGTCATTGATGACTACGCGCATCATCCGACTGCCATTCAAGCTAATCTGCAAGCGGCGCGGCGCAGCTATCCACAAAGGCAGATCTGGGCGGTCTGGCAGCCGCATACCTATACGCGCGCGCAGCAATTCCAGGCTGATTTTGTCGCCGCTTTCGACCAAGCCGACCGCGTTCTGGTCACGCCAATCTACGCGGCGCGAGAAGAGCCGATCGCGGGCATCAGCAGCCAGAACCTGGCGCGGGCGATCTCTGCGCGCTGTCCCGCCCTGTATATGCCTGCATTTGCCGCCGCCGCCGAACTCATCCGAGACGAAGCGCGCCGACCAGCAGCCGTCCTGATATTCAGCGCGGGCGACGCCAATCAAATTGCCGATTTGCTCTTGAGCGCTGGCGCATGAGCGATGCCCTGTTGCAGGCATTCCCAGCCCTCCTGCGCGATCAATCTTTGGCGCGTTACACAGCGGCGCGCCTGGGCGGTCCTGCCGATTACCTGTATATCGCCAAAGACCCGACATACAGCGACATCAAGCGCTTGCTGCCCGCAGCATGGGCGCGTGACATGCCCGTCACTGTCATCGGCGGCGGCGCGAACATCCTGGTGGCGGACGCTGGCATCCGCGGGCTTGTGATCGTGAATCGGGCGGCGCGCATCAAGCATTGCGGGACGCGCGTGCAGACGGCGGCTGGCGCCAGCTTGATCCGCCTGGCGCGTTCTTGCCATGAACATGCATTGGGCGGCATGGAATGGGCGATCGCCGTGCCGGGCACTGTTGGCGGCGCAGTGGTCAACAATGCCGGCGCGCATGGCGGCGATATCGCCAGCAACCTGCTGCGAGCGCGAATCTTTGAGCCGGGCAAGACAACCTGGATGGCGGCGAGCGAGATGGAATATGCCTATCGGGGCTCGCTGCTGAAATCCCGGGTCGATCGGCGCTTCTTTGTGCTGGAGGCAGAATTCGCCTTGCAGCGGGCAGATCGTGCCGCGGTCGGCGCGAAGATGGCGCAGTTCAATGCCTATCGCCGGCGCACCCAGCCACCTGGCGCCAGCCTGGGCAGCATATTCAAAAACCCCTCTGGCGACTTCGCTGGCAGGTTGATCGAAGCGGCGGGGCTGAAAGGCGAGCGCATTGGCGGCGTTCAGATTTCACCACGGCATGCCAATTTCTTCGTCAATTTGGGCGAGACCGCGACAGCCCGCGATTACTGGCGGCTTGTCCAGTTGGTTCAAGAGCGCGTCAAGAAAGCGACTGGCGTGGCGCTGGAGTTGGAAGTCCAGCTGCTTGGAGATTGGTAAAAAATAACGCGCCTGGATGTTTGCGCCATTGTGGCGGCAAGTGTAGACTGTGCCGAGTAATGAGTTGCGGCTGCCAACGGCAACACGACTGAAAGACGCACAGTGGCGAGTCATGTTCAAACGCAGCAGCGCCAGCCTGAGCGTGCGCCTGGTGTCTTGCATCGGGCGCGGCCGGGGAGCGTTCCCAAGCGCCAGGTGCCGGCGCAAAGCGATGTCGGCGAGAGCTACCGGCAATGGCGGGCAGCCAGCGCTGCGCTGTTCTTGCTGCTGGGCGCTTTGTTGGCGATGTTTTTCGTCAGCGATGTATTTTTTGTTCGTTCAATAGCTGTGCGAGGCAACGACCTGATGCCGCGCGAGGAGATATTTGCTTATGCGGATATCGCCAACTTTCACATGTTCTGGCTCGACCCGGCGCAGATACGCGACAATATCTTGCGCTCGCCATCGGTAGCGGACGCGGTCGTCCAGTTGGGCTGGCCCCCCGATTTGATCACCATCCTGGTCGAAGAGCGGCAGCCCGCCATGATTTGGTCGGACGCGGGCATCGAAAGCTGGATCGACTTGCAGGGACGCACCATGCCAGCGCGAGCGGAGATGCCGCATGTGCCGCGCATCAACCTGGTGAAAGACGACTATGCGGGTCCGATGCCCGGCGCGGACGACTTCAACGCCGATATGGTGCTGGGCGCGCTGCAGTTGATCGAGCGGCTGCCAGAAGGCGCCAACCTGGACTTCCATCCCGTGCATGGACTGGGCTGGACCAACGAGCTGGGCTGGCAAGTGTGGATGGGCAGGGGTTCGGCGTCAGAAACGAGCGAGAAACTGAAGATGTACGAGGCGCTGGTGGCGGATCTTAACAATCGGGCGGTTGATATCGCCGAGTTGAATATCGCCAATCCAGACGCGCCATTCTACAGGATATTGTGGGGGCGATAGAAGCTGATGGGCGATTTGGTCGTAGGCCTCGATGTAGGCACACACAAGATATGCACGGTAGTCGGCGAAGTGCGCCCTGAAGATGTATATGTCGTCGGCTTGGGCATCGAAGCGAGCGACGGCATGAAGAAGGGAGTCGTCAGCGATGTCGGCGCGCTTTCGGCCGCGATCGCCCAGTCCATCCGCAAGGCAGAACGATCCAGCGGCTATGACATCAATCGCGCTTTTGTGAGCGTGGCGGGCAGTCATATCTCGTCATTGACCAGCCGCGGCATGGCGACAGTGGTGGGCTCGCGCAGCGTGCAGACGGCCGACCTGGAAAAAGCCATGAGCGTGGCGCGCAATATCGCCATCCCCCACAACCGCGAGATCTTGCATGTCGTGCCGCGCAGTTACACGTTGGACGGGCAAGAGGGCATCCGCAGTCCACTGGGCATGCACTGCTTCCGCCTCGAGGTGGACGCGCATATTATCACGGCATCGACCACCAGCCTGGCCAACCTGGAAGACGCGGTGGAATCGGCGGGCGTGCTGGTAGACCGTTTCATCCTCAATCCCTTGGCGGCCGGCGAGGCTGTCTTGACGCCGCACGAGCGAGAGATGGGCGCGGTGGTCATCGATATTGGCGGCGGCACCACCGATATCGCTATCTTCATCGACAACACAGTCTGGCATACAGCCATCATCCCGGTCGGCGGCAACCATGTGACGCAAGATATCACCTATTGGATGCGCGTGCCTTTCGGCCTGGCGGAACAAGTCAAGATCCAGCGCGGACACGCCGATATGCAGGCTGTCAGCGAATCGGAAGTCTTCCCGGTCGAGCCTTTTGGCGGCGAGATTCTGCCGGTATCGCGGCGCGACTTGGCCATGGTGATCGAAGCGCGCTTTGAAGAAATCTTCGAGATGGTGGAAAAAGAGATCAAGCGCTCGGGTTATGCCGGTTTGCTGCGAGCAGGCTCGGTGATCACAGGCGGGAGTTCGCTGCTGCCGGGCTATCGTGATTTGGCTTCGCGCATTCTCAATTTGCCGGTGCGCCTTGCCCAGCCAGAGCGGGTAACGGGCATCGCCGATACGCTGAAGAACCCTTCCTACAGCACGAGCGTTGGTTTGCTGCGGCTGGGGCTGGAGATGGACGCCATGCTGGAGCCCGACCTGGATGCCAATGTCGGCGTGCCGGTGAATCAGTGGGGACGGCGGATGAACAACTTCTTGCGGCGCTTTTTGCCCCAAGACGAATGAGCGGTGCTTTTGCCCACAGTATTGCTTGGAAATTGCTGTTTGTAATGATTGCGCACTTATAGATTGAGCGTACAATGTACGCGTGAACTTGGAAAAAGCGGCCGACCGCTGTTGAATGACGAGGAATATCATCATGGTCAATGATTTGATAACCGGGGAAAATTTCGCCCAGATCAAGGTCGTGGGCGTCGGCGGTGGCGGCGGCAACGCCATCAATCGCATGATCAGCGAAGGGTTGGGCGGCGTAGAGTTTATCGCGGTCAACACCGACAACCAGGCGCTGATGCTTTCCAAAGCCAAGACGCGCGTGCGTATCGGCGACAAGCTGACGCGTGGCTTGGGCGCAGGCGGCAATCCAGAGATTGGTCGCAAAGCCGCCGAAGAAAGCTCGGAAGACTTGCTTGAAGTCCTGCGCGGCTCGGACATGGTTTTCGTGGCGTGCGGCATGGGTGGCGGCACGGGCACGGGCGCATCGCCGGTCATCGCCCAGATCGCCAAAGAGCTGGGCGCGCTCACCATCGGCGTCGTCACTCGTCCTTTCACTTTTGAAGGCACGCGCCGCGCGCAACTGGCAAAGACGGGCATTGAAGCGCTGAAGAGCCAGGTCGACACGCTCATCGTGATTCCCAACGACCGCCTGCTGCAAATGGCCGACAAGCGCTCGACCCTGCAGCAAGCCTTCTCGCTGGCGGACGATGTGCTGCGCCAAGGCATTCAGGGCATCTCGGAATTGATCACCGTGCCTGGCTTGATCAACCTGGACTTCGCCGATGTGCGTACGGTCATGAGCGAAGGCGGCGCGGCGCTGATGGCAGTTGGACGCGCTGCTGGCGATGATCGGGCGCGGTCTGCGGCAGAAATGGCCATCACCAGCGGCTTGCTGGATGTGACGATTGATGGCGCGCGCGGCATCTTGTTCTCGATCACGGGCGGCGCGGATTTGACGCTCTTCGAGGTCAACGAGGCGGCAGCCATCATCAAGGATTCGGCGCATGCGGAATGCAACCTCATCTTTGGCGCGCACATCGACGAAAGCCTGGGCGACGAGGTGCACATCACCGTGATCGCCACCGGCTTCGAACGCAGCCGCCTGGAAACCACCATGCAGGAAGCGGGACAGCTGCCTATCCGCCAGTCGACGCCCGCGCCCCAGTCAGCGCCGATACAGCGCCCGGTTTATGAAGAGGTCGAGGTGCAGGCGCCCGGTCAAGGCGTCGCGGTGGGCAGCGGCTCTCCCTTCCAGCGGACGCGCCAGACACCGCCCTCGCCCGCCCCGGACGATGCCCGAACCTATGACAATATCGACCCCAAAAATACGGAGCTGCCAGCCTTCCTGCGCAAGCGAAATCGCCGGCAGTAATTATCCTACTTAGTAATCTCCTCCTTGTTTGGGGCGATCCGGCGGGCCGCCCTTTTTCGTCTGTGACAAAAATTGTCCCCGGCGCATTTCGTAAGAAAAATACAATACAATCCAAACAGAAAAAGCCGAATCGCCGCTAGCCGATTCACGACTTAGCGACCATAATTTGGCTATACAAAGCGCAGGCTTCCGACGACCTCGAACACGGCTAAAGAAGGGTATGATATGTTCGCCGAAGCGCCCGTCAGGGTTGAAATGCCTGACATGACATTCGCGTCCCCCAGCGACAACAAGCTGCACGAACTGGGCTACAAGATATTCCTCGACCGCTATGCCCAAAAGGACATGACGCGCGCCAGCCTGTCTATCGGCGACACAGTCATTGTGGTTGTCGACCCCAAGACCGGGCAGCGCGAGGTCGGCTCGATAACCGCGCTTGACCTGCCCATGGTCACGATACGGCTGCTGGATGGCGAAGTGGTCGAGCGTGATTTGCAGCATGTGGACAAGCCGATCGAGACCGAGCCCGAACAGATGATGGACCGCGTGGCCAGGGGCGTGGCCGAGGTCGAGCCCAGCGCAGCCAAACGCGCAGAGTGGACAGACAAGTTTCGCTGGCTGCTGGACGAATGGAAGTTCGTGCCCGGCGGACGCATTTTGACCGCGGCCGGCACCGACCAGGATCTGACCTATTACAACTGCTATGTCATTCCGTCGCCGCAGGACTCGCGCGATGGCATCATGACGGCGCTGAGGCAGATGACGGAGATCATGTCGCGTGGCGGCGGCGTGGGCATCAACCTGTCGACGCTGCGACCGCGCCATTCCTATGTCCAGGGCGTCAATGGCCGCTCCAGCGGGGCGGTGTCGTGGGGCGCGCTCTACAGCTTCGTCACAGGTTTGATCGAGCAAGGCGGCAGCAGGCGCGGCGCTTTGATGCTGATATTGAATGACTGGCATCCAGACATCTTCAACTTCATCAACAGCAAGCGCCAGGCGGGCAAGATCACCAATGCCAACATCAGCGTTGGCATCAGCGACAAGTTGATGGCTGCCGTCAAAGCCGATGACGACTGGGAGCTGGTCTTCCCCGATACGCGCGATCCTGACTATGACGCGCTGTGGAATGGCGACCTGGCTGCCTGGATCGCGGCCGGGCGCAAGATCGTCCCGCACAAGGTGGTCAAAGCGCGGGAATTGTGGGAGGCGATTATCGAAAGCGCCTGGGCGAGCGCCGAACCGGGCATCTGGTTCAACGAATACAGCAATCGCATGGCAAACAGCAGCTATTTTAATCCTTTGATCGCCACCAACCCTTGTGGCGAGCAGCCGCTGGGCGCTTTTTCGGTCTGCAACCTGGGCGCGATCAACTTGTCCGGCTTTTATGATGATGCGCGGCGCGATGTCAACTGGGACGGGCTGCAAACGACAGTCGCCTATGCCACGCGCTTCCTGGACAATGTCATAGATACCACGCCCTACTTCTTTGACGAGAATGAAAAAGTGCAGAAGTCCGAGCGGCGAGTCGGCTTGGGCACCATGGGCATTGCCGAGCTCATGCTGAAGCTGGGCGTGCGTTACGGCAGCGATGAATCGGTCGCGTTGATCGACAAGGTCTACAAGCAGATCGCCGTCACCGCCTATGAAACATCCAGCGAGCTGGCGCGAGAAAAGGGCTGCTTCCCCCAATTTGATGCCGAGCCTTTCTTGGCCAGCGGTTATATGCAGCAGATGCCGCAAGCGGTTCGCGACAAAATCCAGCGCGATGGCATGCGCAATGTCACCCTGCTGACGCAGGCGCCGACCGGCACCACCGGCACCATGGTCAATACATCGACTGGCATCGAGCCTTTCTTCAGCTGGGTTTACTTCCGCAAGAGCCGGCTGGGTTTGCACGAAGAGCAAGTGCCCATCGTCAAGCATTGGCGCGAAGAAAACCCGGATGCAGAAGAGCTGCCGCCCTACTTCGTAACCGCTATGGATTTGTCGCCGTCCGAGCATGTCAAAGTGCAGGCCGCCTTTCAGCGCTGGATCGACAGCGCCATCAGCAAGACCTGCAATGTGCCCAACGATTACAGCGTCGAGCAAGTCAGCGAACTCTATCAATACATGTACGATCTCGGCTGCAAGGGCGGCACCATCTATCGCGATGGCAGCCGCGACGAACAAGTGCTGATGCTCAAGGGCGATGAGCGCGCCGAAAGCGAAATGGCCGAACTGAAAGGCGCCGCCGAACCCGCCACCACGCCGCATCGCGTATATCCGCGTCCAGAGCGATTGACCGGCACAACCGTGGCCACCCTGACGCCATTTGGCAAAGCCTACATCACCATCAACCGCGATGAGCAAAAGAACCCTTTTGAAGTCTTCGTCGCTATCGGCAAGGCGGGCACTGACATCGCGGCCGATGCCGAGAGCCTGGGCAGGATGCTTTCGCTGCTGCTGCGCACCACAGCCCCGCCCAACCGCCGCGAAATGATGAGGCTGATCATAGAGCAGCTGCAAGACATTGGCGGCGCGCGACCCATCGGCTTTGGATCCAAGCGCGTGCTTTCGCTGCCCGATGCCGTGGCGCGCGTGTTGCAGGTCGAGTTCTTCCCCGAAGAGCCGATGCAGCAGCTGGGCTTGCCTATCGCGGCATCGACAGGGATGGAGCAGGCGGCTGTCAGCGCATTTTCAGCGACGAATCCTGCCATATCCGGCGCGGACATATGCCCGGAGTGCAATATGATCACGCTGGTGCGCGCCGAGGGCTGCCGCAAGTGCGTTTATTGCGGCTACAGCGAGTGTTGAGGCCGGGCGAAAACATGACCGAAACCATTTGCATTGGCGTGCCCTGCTATTTGGGCGAGGCGCTGGCCGAGCGGCGTGAAGTCGCAGCCCTGCGCGATAGTGGCATCGCCGATGAGCTGGACGCCGAATCACGATAAGGCGCGCAATTTGCAGCAATGCCTTGCGGGGCAGCGCAAAAGCGCGTATGCTTTGTTGGCGCGCGAGCGATAAACCGCGAGGGAAGTGCCAGTTGTACAGCGACAACGAGATCCTGTTCCCGCATTATGCCATCCCCGCCCTGCGCAACACGCGGGATGGGCAATGGGCGCAGCTTGTCGACGATCTGGAAGACAAGCCAGAAACCTGCCCCGAGATCCTCGGGCTGATGTCGCTGATGATCGACTTGAACGGCTGCCTGTCATGCGAAACCGACAGCTTCCGAGCGATGCGCGGCTGCACAGCTTGCGCCAAACAGACGTTGCGCAGATGCAAAGACAGCGATGAAGAATTGCTGCAGGCATACCAGGAGCGAGTGACAAACATGCGCAGCCATGACCCGGACGCGGGGCAATGACGCGCTGTTTTCGACTGCCTGTTGACAGCCAATGGCGCGCGGTGTTAGGCTTTGGTTTCGCGGCATTTGCTGCGGCCAGTTTTGTTGATGACGCATCCTAATGAAGGGTCGTGCAAAGATAGCGAGTTCAGGTCTGCGAATTAACGGCAATATCCGCGGTGTGCGCGAAGTTCGCCTGATCGACCATGCCAACAACAATATCGGCGTTGTGGGCATCAGCTATGCCCAGGAGCGCGCCGACGCCGCTGGCTTGGATCTGGTTGAGGTGGCACCCAAAGCCCGTCCGCCCGTCTGCCGAATCATGGATTATGGCAAGTTCCAATACGAGCAGCGCCGCAAGGAACGCAAATCAAAGAAGAACCAGATCAAGGTGACCGTCAAAGAGATACAATTGCGGCCCAAAACTGACGAGTATCATTTGCAATTTGACATCAAACGCGCGCAAAAGTGGCTGCAAGAAGGCAAAAAAGTGAAGTTCCGCGTGCGTTTCCGCGGTCGCGAAATCACGCATCAGTACATCGGACGCGACCGACTGGGCAGGATCGAAGAAGCGCTCAAGGATGTCGGTGTGGTGGAGCAGCACCCTAATATTGAAGGCAGAGACATGCTGATGATCCTCGCGCCAACCAAGGAATTCAGACAAAGTTCGGAGAAGCAATAGTGCCACGCAAGAAGAAGAGCGGAAAATATAAACTGAAGACGCACAAAGCCACCGCCAAGCGCTTCAAAATGACGGGCACCGGCAAGATCGTCCGCACCAAAGGTGGCAAGAGCCATCGCCGCCGCATGTCTGCCAAGCGCGTGCGCCGTCAATGGGACAAGACCATGCAGGTCGGCGAAAAAGCCATGCAGCGCCGCATCCGCCGCCTCGCGCCCTACCTCGGCAAGTACAAAGCCAACCCGCCCGCCTAACCCAGCGCCACTCACGGAGAATAAGCAATGGCCAGAACACGCACCGGCTTCGTCAGAAGACGCCGGCATAAAAAAATCATCAAGATGACCAAAGGGCAATGGGGCACGCGCAGCAAAAATTTCAAGCGCGCCAACGAAGCCATGATGCGCAGCTTGTGGTATGCCTACCGCGACCGCCGTCAGCGCCGCCGCCAACTTCGCCGCCTGTGGATCCAGCGCATCAATGCAGCCTCGCGTCTAAACGGCATGAAGTACAGCCAACTGGTCTATGGCTTGAAGCGCGCCGGCATCGAGCTGGACCGCAAGAGCCTCGCGCACCTCGCCGTGCACGATGCCTCCACCTTCAGCCAAATCGCCAACGCAGCCCGCCAGCATCTCTAGGCGCGGCAACAACAAGCCAGGCAAGCGTACAAAGGGTCCTTCGGCAGACCCTTTTTGTATTTGTGGTGGCGCAGCATGGACCCAATCAGCAGCACGCAAAACAAGCGCGTCCGCCATGTGAAGGCGCTGGCGACCAAAGCGCGACTGCGGCGCAGCGAACGCAAATTAATCCTGGAAGGCGACCGTCTAATTGCCGATGCGCTCGCCCGGGGTGGCGCTGCCGAGCTGGCGCTGTATTCCCCGCAACGCGCAGATTATGGCGTCATCGCGCAGCTGCAAAGGCGGGACTGCGCGCTGCTGCCGGTGGCCGAAGCGATTTTGCGACATGTCAGCGATACGCGGCAGCCGCCGGGCATCCTGGCGATTTTTCACATCCCCAAGCCCGGCATCTCGCAGCCCTGCCGGCGCGTGCTGATCCTGGACGCGATCGGCGAGCCGGGCAATCTGGGCACGATCCTGCGCAGCGCTTCGGCCGCGGGCGTCGAACTGGCGATCCTGGCGCCGGGCTGCTGCGATGCCTACAGCGGCAAGACTCTGCGCGCGGGGATGGGCGCTCATTTTCGACTGCCCATCGTGGAAGCGAACTGGCGCGAAATCGCTGATTTCTGCCGCGAGATGCCAGTCTATGCGACGCGCGCCGATGCCGATTTTGCTTATACAAGTGTCGACTGGACAGGCGACTGGGCGCTGATCCTGGGCAATGAAGCGCATGGGCTAAGCCAGGCGGCGCGCAGATTGGCTGCTTGCGAGATCGCCATCCCCATGGCGCAATCCAGCGAGTCGCTGAATGTGGCCAGCGCGGCGGCTGTCATCTTGTTCGAGGCGCAGCGGCAACGTTTGCAGAGCGACTCTACACTTGTGGGTCCGTCTGCTGTAGACTAGCCGCGTTAAATCGTCAAGCAGAACTGGGTGAGACATGGCAAAAGAATATGATGTCGTCGTGTTGGGCGCGGGACCGGGTGGTTATATCGCTGCCATCCGCGCCAGTCAGCTTGGGCTTGCGACCGCCATCGTCGAAAAGAAGTATTGGGGCGGCGTCTGTCTGAATGTCGGCTGCATCCCCTCCAAGGCGCTGCTGCGCAATGCCGAGCTGGCGCATATCCTCACGCGCGAAGCCGATCAATTCGGCATCAGCGGCGACTTCACGCTGGACTATGGCAAAGCCTTCAAACGCAGCCGGCGCGTCTCCAATGGACTGACCAAAGGCGTGCAGTTCCTCATGCGCAAAAACAAAATCGCGACGCATGAAGGCTGGGCGACCATCCAGGACGAACACAGCCTGCATGTCGCCAGGAACGACGGCAGCAGCGAGACGCTCGTCTTCAAGCGCCTGATCATCGCGACCGGGGCGACCACGCGACTGCTGCCTGGCACGACGCTGAGCGAACGGGTGGTCACCTATGAAGAGCAGATCATGGAAGATTCGCTGCCGGCCAGCATCATCATCGCTGGCGCGGGGGCGATCGGCGTCGAATTCGCCTATATCATGGCGAACTATGGCGTTGATGTCACCTTGGTCGAATATATGCAGCGCATCCTGCCTTTGGAAGACCCGGAGGTCAGCGCCGAATTGGCGAAGGCATTCAAGAAGCTGGGCGTCAAGATACGGGTCGGCACAAGCGTCGATGCTATTGACGATGCGGCAGACGATGTCGCGGTTGTCGTGACGACGCCCGATGGCGCGCAAGAGACGCTGCGAGCCGAACGAGTTTTGCAGGCGATTGGTTTCGCGCCGCGCGTGACCGGCTTTAGCCTGGAAAAACTGGGTATCGCGCTGAACGAAGCGGGCGGAATCGACATCAACGAGCGCATGCAGACCAATCTGCCGCACATCTACGCGGTCGGCGATGTCACTGCCAAGCTGATGCTGGCGCATGTGGCCGAGGTCATGGGCGTGGTCGCCGCCGAACATATCGCCGGCGCGGAGAGCGTTACGCTGGACTTCGACATGATGCCGCGCGCGACCTATTGCCAGCCGCAAGTCGCCAGCTTCGGTTATACAGAGCAGCAGGCAAAAGAGCGCGGCTACCAGATCAATGTGGCGAAGTTCCCTTTTCAGGTGAATGGCAAGGCGCGGGGACTGGGCGATGCCAGCGGCTTCGTCAAACTCATCAGCGATGCCAGGTACGGCGAGATTTTGGGCGCGCACATGATTGGGCACGATGTGACCGAGCTGCTGCCGGAGCTAACCCTGGCGCGGTCGGCCGAACTGACAGCCAACGAAATCGCGCGCAATGTGCATGCGCACCCCACCCTGAGCGAGGCGCTGAAAGAGGCGGCGCACGGCCTGGAGGGCAGCTTCCTCAACGCCTAGGCCAGCCAGCAATCCACGAGCAAACTGGTATAGCGCAAGACGCCGTCGCGGTTGCGCTCGTCGTGGGCGGCCGAGCGGCTGACGAATCCATCATCCGCGCTCCAGGGCTGGCTGTGGAACGCGCCTTCGGCATCAAAGTATTCCAGCAAGGCGAATTCATAACCCTGCGTTGCCATTAGCTGGCTGATGACAGCGTGCGTGTAGAGCATTTTGTGATCATCCGCGCCGGCTCCGCTGCCACCGGGGCGCACGCTCTCGATGTAATCGGCGGAAGGGTGGCTGCCATCTGGCACCGCGATGCGAATGCGCCCATCAACTGCCAGATAGTCGCGGGCGGTGGCCAGAAAGTCGCTGAATTGCGCGGCTGTCAAATGCTCGAAGACATGTTCAGCCAGCATGCGGTCGATGCCAGCGGGCGGGAAGAGCCGCCGCCAATGCCCCTCGCGCCGAATGTCAAATGCGGGAATGTCCGTGGCGATCCAGCCGGCATAACGCGTCTGTCCAGCCCCGATGATGATCTTGACAGGACGCTCCTGTCCCCGCGCAAGCATGACTTCCGCGCGGATGCGGCGCTGCTCGGCGCGATTTTTCGTCCAAAGGCGAACTCTTCGCAGCGGCGGCGCATAGACTGGCCGCAAGAGACGCTTGATTGGCACAGGCGCTACCCTTCAATGGTGAAATGCAGGATGGGCAGGATCGTTCCCGTCTCGCCGCTGGTCAAGTCCAGGCCCGCTACCTTCGATTTGCTGTCGCGATCATAGACGATGACCACAGCGTGATAGTCAGCGGGCGGCAGGCGGTCCGTCGGCAATTCGGCGGCGTACCATTTCAGGATATTGTCATCCAAGTAGCGGTCGACCTGGGCGACATTGCGCCGGTCAGCCGTCAGAATCTGCAGCGAGACACTGTATTGCAGCAGCTCTGGTCTGGCCGCTTCCCAGCCGGTTATCAGGCGCACGGTCTGCGCCGCTTTGTCATATTCGCCGAATTTGTCGACGATGCGGATGCCATTGTCATAATGAATGGGCTGATAGGCGCGCTGGCACGACAGCCGGTTGTCGACATGACGCTGGACGAATAGCCGTGGCTGGTCGAGCGCGATGTCGCAAGGCATGTAGTCGCGGTTTATGCCCTCCCTTGTCGGCACAAGGCTGGCTGGCGGCGCTTGCGGGTCGTGCATCAGCAGCAGATAAGGATTGTTTGCCAGCCGCGCGTCTAATTTCGCAGCCAACTGTTCGGCGGTCCAGGCGCTGGGGATGAGCGTGCCATCGATGCCAAGCAGGGTCTCGAAGTAGTAATCGGCTGTGCTCTTGCCTTGCTTGCTGGCGCGGTTGACGAAGTTGGCATCGGTGAAGCCGACTACAAAATCCTGCGCTTGTATATTTCCACGCAGCTCCTGCACGATTGTCTCCAGCGGCGGATACAGGCGCACCGCGTAGACAGTGCCTTGATGCGCCAGGTAATCGTCCACATTGCGAAAGCCAAAACCAGCTGCGGCATAGACAGCCAAAAACAGCGGCGCAACCCAGCGCCACTTGATGCCAGCCAGGCCGCCGCCCAGCGCCAGCGCCAGCATGCCCCAGGTCAGGAAAAAGTAGCGCGAACGCCGCAGCGGGATCAAACCCACCCATTCGTTGGCGACCAGCAGGATCAACAAACTCGCGCCAGCCAGGAAGAGGAAAGGCAGCAATCGCCGCTTGTTCCCTGCGCGCATGGCGATCGGCAGGCAGGCAAAAGGGACCAGCAACAGCAAAGGCTGTCCGTTGCCCAGCAGGCGCAGGAAAACCGACAATGCTTGCGTCAAAGGCATGGCATCGGCGGCGGTGTCGAACTTGGCGGTCAGCCCATGCAGCGTCACCGGCAGCCAGGGCAAATAGATCAAAGCCGCGACCAGCATGGCCAGCCCGACCCGCCAGAACAGCTGGGGACGGCGAAGCCAGCGCAAATGCCACAATCCCAGCGCCAGCAAAAAGAAGATGGAAAACGGCTGGGCGTACAGACTGAGCGCTGCGCAAAAGATCAAACCCGTCCAGTGGAGGCGCCGCGCCGCAACAGCCCGCCGCGTGATGGTCAAATAATGCCAGGCCAGCGCCGACAGCAGCATGAATTGCAGCGTGTACATGCGGATTTCGTGAAAATAATCCAGCCAGAAAGCGTTCAGCGCCAGCAGCAAACAAGCGGTTATGCCAGCCCGCGCATCAATGAAATCTGCGCCCAGGCGATATATCCAGGCCAAAGCCAGCAACCCGCAGAAAAGCGGCAATGCGCGCAGCACGACCTGATGCCAGCCCACAAGCGCGCCCCACAACGCCAGAATCTCAAAGAACAGCGGCGTATGTTTCGGGCTGTGCGTCTGCACCGAGTCGGCGACTTCCAGCGGAGAAAAGGGGCCGTTTACGCCGCCGGCATGGCTGATCGAGGTCAGCTCGTCAAACCAGATCAGGTCGCCATTCAAGCCGGGCGCAGCCAGCAGCAGCGTCAGCAGCAGCAGCGGCAGCATGGGCATCCAGCGGGGGGATAGGTTCATCTAGCGTTCAATGCTGAATTCGTAGATCAGAAACATGTCGGCGGTCTGTCCGTTCGTGCTGTCGATGCCGGCGACTTTCTGCATGTTGTCGCGCTCGTACAGGATGATGAAGACGCGATAATCGCCGTCCGCCAGATCCGCAGTAGGCAGGTCGGCGTCATACCACTTGAGCAGTTCTGCATCGAGGTGGCGGTCTCTCTGCGCCACATTGCGCCAGTCGGCAGTGATGACCTGTAAGGAAACATTGTACAGCGCCAGCAGGTCATCTCTCGGCACATCCCAGCCAGTCACGATGCGCAGCCGGTCGTTGGCGGCATCGCGGCGCGCGAAACGGTCGATGATGCGGATGCCGTTTTCATAGTTAATTGGTTGCGGCATCCTTGCGCAGTCGATGGCGCGGCCCACGAATCGCTGCGCGAACAGCATATCGCTGTCGGCGATAATCTCGCAGGCGCGGAAATGGCTTTGCAGCGCGGCAACTGTCTCAGCCAGGTTGGCAGGCGGCGAATAGGGTTCAGCAACCAGAATCAGGTAGGGGTGGCTGTCGATTTTTGCATCCAGCGCGGACAGGAGACCGTCGCCTGTTAAACCATCGGGAATGAAAGCGCCATCAATGCCCAACTGGGCTTGGGTGTAATAATCGGCCGGGCTGACGCCGTGCTTGCGATCGCTGTTGATGTAATCCGAGCCCGTAAAGCCGATGATGAAATCGTGCGCCTGCGCCTGGTCGCGCAACCCCGCCACGGCATGCTGCAAGTTGGGATAGCGGCTGGCATAGACCATCCCGCCCACATAGGCGCTGAAGTCCGGCGAGCGCTGAAATCCCCAGCCAACCGCGCCCCATACCAGCAGACACGCGACAGCGAATATGGGTCTGGCGCCAGCGCTGATGGCATAGGCGAAGAGCGTCAAAATGGGCAGCCACAGAATCAGCAAATAGCGCGACCGATACAAGCCGATCAGCCGGTATTGCTGATTGAAGACCAGCAGCGCCAACAGCATCAGCGCAGCGAAGGCTGCCCAGCGCAGAGCGACTCGACCGCGCAGATGCCACAGGCGCCACAACAAGAGCAGCCCCAGCAGCAGGCAAATCCATGGCGATCCGTTGCCGAGAAGCGTTGTCAATGTCTCCAGCAGCTCGGGCGCGGCGAAGGCGGCTGTGACTGTCGATGGCTTGGTCGTCTCTTCCAGGAAGCCTTCATACACCACCGGCACATAGGGCAAGAACAATACGCCCGCCCCCAGCCAGCCGGCGACAATGCGCCAGCCACGGTTTCGGCGCAGCGCAAAAAGCAGGTGGTGCAGCCCCAAGGCCGCCAGCAAAATCGCCGAAAACATATGCGTATAGACCAGGGCAGCCGCCGTCAAGACAAAACACAGCGCCGTGCCTCTGCCGCGCGCGCGTCCATACGCCAGCCGCCAGTAACAGACCGCGTGCATCGCCGCCAGCATCAGCATCAAGGTATACATGCGAATCTCGTGGAAAGACACCAGCAGGAAAGCCGATGTCGCCGCCAGGCAAGCGCCGGTTGCGCCAGCGCCACGACCGAACAGATCGGCGCACAGACGACATAGCCAGGCGATGAACAGGCTGCCAGCGAATAGCGAAATCACGCGCAGGGAAAATTGCGACCAGCCAGCCAACTGCGCCCAACTCGCGCTGATGAAATAATAGAGTGGCGTGTGCTGGGGGCTGTATCGCGCCAGCGAGTCGATGATCTGCGCCGGGCTGTAGGGCGGATCAAACGCGCCGATATTCGCCAGCGAATAGAGCTCGTCCGTCCAGATGGCATCGGCATTCAATTGCGCCGCGCCAATCGCGAAGCCGACCAGCAGAATCGGCGTCAACGCAGCCAGGAAATCCGCTTTGAGCGCTTTCACGCCAGCCGCCCCGCCCTGACCAGCCCGCGATATTCTGGCTCCAGCAGGCTGAACAGCCAAAAGCTGATGCGCCGCAGCCGCAGACGCGCCGTTTCCAGGACTGGAATCTCGCTGAAATCGAAGGCTGCCATCCCCGCCGTGCTCATAGCTCCGCAGCCAGGACTTCGGCGATATCGAGGACGCGGGGTCCGCCGTCCAGTTCATTGCGAGCGTCTTCAAACATCCGCATGCAGAAGGGACAGCCGACCGCCAAGGTATCTGCGCCTGTCTCGACAGCTTCTTGATAGCGTTCCAGGCTGACTTTCTGTTCGCCGGGCTCTTCTTCTTTCCAGAATTGCGCGCCGCCAGCGCCACAGCAGAAGGAGTTTTTGCGGCTGCGGGGCATCTCGATGAGCGGGATCGCTTGGGCGCTCAAGACATCGCGGGGCGCGTCCAACACATCGTTGTGACGACCCAGATAGCAGGGATCGTGGAAAGTTACATTGCTCCAGCCGGCGGGGTTGGCGCGCGCCGGCAGCTTGCCCGCGTCGATCAACTCGGCGATCAGCTCGGTGTGATGGACGATTTCATAATCACCGCCAAAAGCCGGGTATTCCATCCCGATATTGTGCAGGCAGTGGGGACAGGTCACCACGATGCGCCTGGGCGCGATTTCGTTCAACGTCTCGACATTCATCGCCGCCATTTCGCTGTACAGGTATTCGTTGCCGGCGCGCCGAGCGACATCGCCAGTGCAGCGTTCGCGGTCGCCCAGGATAGCGAAGTTGACATCGGCGGCCTGCAGCAGCTTGACCAGCGCTCGAGCTGTCTCTTGGGCGCGCGGGTCGTAACTCACGGCGCAGCCCGTCCAATACAGCAGGTCGCAATCGGGCTTCTCTGCGATTGTCGGCACGGGGAAGTCCAGCGCCGCCGTCCAGCTGTCGCGCGGCTCGGCGATCTGCCAGGGATTGCCTTGCCGTTCCATGCCATGGAAAGCGCCGCCCAGCTCGACGGGAAACTCGCCTTGCATCAGCACAGAATCGCGGCGGATATCCAGGATGTCGAACATGGGCTCGTTGCCGACCGGGCAGATATCAATGCAAGCCCCGCAAGCTGTACACGCCCACAGCGCCGATTCACTTAGCAGGCTACCCAACAGCGGCTGGTCTGTCTCGGCTCCACCCGCCAGCGCACTCCAGCTGTCTCTCATAACAAATCTTTTGTTGACCTCGAGCGCGGCCGGCGACAATTCTTTGCCAGTGGCATAGGCCGGGCAGACATCCTGGCAGCGGTTGCACATGATGCACGCGAACCCGTCCAAGAGCTGGGTCATCGACAAGTCTTCCAAGCGCCCCGCGCCGAATTGTTCGAGCGATTCGTCTGCGAAGTCCAGCGCCGTCAACGCGCCCAGGGAGCGCCGCTGCGGACGCGTCAGAAAGTTCAACGGCGCCATGAACAAGTGGGCGTGCTTGCTCTGTGGGAAGTAGGGCAAGAACACCAGCACGCCGCCCAGCGCCAGCCACCAGCAAACATGCCGCGCGAATAGCATGGCATCGGCATTCAGACCGCCCCAGATGCCCGCAACAGCAGACGCGAATGGCATATAGACATCCGCCCCATGCTGGGCCACCGCCACCGACTCGCCCAAAAAGCGCGCGCCGACGTGCAGCAAAATGAAGAAGGCGACGATCAGCGAGTCCTGCGTGATCGCGCCAGCCGCAGCTTTGGGGTGCAGCAGGATATTGTCATGAAAGCGCAGATCCTGGCGATTGGGCAGCGCAAAACGGCGCAGCAGAAAATAGACGATGCCCGCCAGCACCACCACGCTCAGCGCATCGGCCAGCAGACGATAGGCATCGTAAAGTCCGCCCAAACGCGCCAGCTGCGCAGCGAGACCAGGCACGAATCCCTGCAGAAGGTCGACGAAATTGATGAGGAAGTAATAGGTGAATCCCAGTACCACGCCCCAATGAATGACGCTGGTCAATGGGCGCGTTTTCAGGGTCGTGCGCTGGCTGAGATAGATGGCGAGAGCCTGCAGCGCCCGCGGAATGATGCGCTCCAGGTGCAGCGTCCCCGTGCCGCGCTGGATAATCTGCCACATCTCGCGGAAGCCAGCCGCCGCCGCGCCAATAGACAGCATCGCCAGCAAGATGAAAAGCATTTTTTCGACATCGGTCAGCATGGTGGCGCGCGCTTTCGCGTTCGATTCTGCCTTGTACAGATTTAACCACAAGCGCCGCAAAGATACAAAGCCGCGCTGTGGTCGGAAGCAACTAAGTAAGACCAATACGGTAATGAAAAAAATGAACCACCGAGTTCACCGAGTTGAAAGAGTACTCCGAGAGATTTATACCTCTGTGCCCTCTGTGTTCTCTGTGTCGACAAATGCGCAATACTAAATTGGTTTCACATAGGTCGGTGGATGGTTCTCGTTCTGGCCCCGCCCCCATGACAATGAGGAGCGGAGACTCGTTGATAAACCTGTGAGAGAAATGTAAATCTGAAAGAAATCGAACATCAGCATGCATTTTCTCTGCATGCGCTCCCCCTCCCTGATGCATCGGGGAGGGGGTTGGGGGGTGGGGTAGACCTTCACATGTGCGCCTTTGGAAAACTGCTCTGTCCTCAGCTGACCTGTCGGGAGGACCGAGGGGGTGTCCGTATGCCAGCTTGTCTTATCGACCAGCATCGGTAGAATGGGAGTTCATTCATCTGCAAGCGCAGGAGACATCTTATGATCGACTTTACCCCCATGCGCGAAGGCGAGCTGAGCTTCATGGATTACGCGATGCGCGAGAATATCGGGCCAGCGGATCTGCGCACCCTCAGCGACGAGAGCGTTGACTTTCTGCTCGGCCAGCTGGACGGCTTGACCGATGCGGATATCGTCTACGAGCCCGAAGACCCCGATGCCAGCGATCCTTTTGCTGTCGAAGGCGAAGAAGAGATCGGCTGGAACTTCGGGCATTTGATCGCGCATGTGACCGCCAGCAGCGAAGAAGGCGCGGCGCTAAGCTCGCTGTTGGCGCGTGGCGTGCCCGCTTCAGAGCGTCCGCGTTACGAAACGCCCTGGCGCGACATGCTAACGGTGGCACAAGTGCGGCAACGCCTGGAAGAGAGCCGGCGCATGCGCAACGCCTACCTGGAAACTTGGCCCCAGGCACCGCTGCTGGAAACCGTGCGCGTCATATCCGAGCGATTCACTGCCCGCTTTGGGCATATGAATGCGCCGGCCGCTTTTCTCTTTGGCTTGTCGCACGAGGTCGGGCATTATGCGCAGATTGAAGAGGTTCGCCGGCAAGCGCTGGCAGCGCGGTCTGGCTGAGGCGCGGAGCGAAAATGAGCAAGGTTATCAAGCCGCGCGCTCCCAAAGGCTTTCGGGATTTTCTGCCGCGAGCGATGCTGCGGCGGCGTTATGTCATCGGCTGCATCACCGAAATCTTCGAGCGCTTTGGGTTTGAGCCGCTGGATACGCCCATCCTGGAACTGCGCGAGACGCTCTTTGGCAAATATGGCGAAGATGCCGAGCAGTTGATATACAGCGCGCAGCATGGACGCAGCGTCAGCGAACCGCTCGCCATGCGCTACGATTTGACCGTGCCCCTGGCGCGCGTGGTGGCGCAGCACGAAAGCCAGTTGAACCTGCCTTTCAAGCGCTACCACATCGCGCCAGTCTTTCGTGGCGAACGACCTCAACGCGGACGCTATCGGGAATTCTACCAATGCGATGCCGATATCGTGGGCGTGGCGGGGGTGATGGCCGATGCCGAAATCGTCATCATGATGCAGCGGATTCTGAGCCGGCTGGGCTTTCCGCAATATGTCATCAAGATCAACCACCGGCGATTGCTGACGGCCATTGGCGCTTTTTCGGGTTTGCCCGCCGACCAACTGCCCGACCTGTATCGCAGCGTCGACAAATACGACAAGCTGGGCGCGGATGGCGTTCGTGCCGAGTTGGCTGCGCGGGGCATCGCCGAAGACGCAATCAGCCGCATGATGGACCTGCTGCAAGCCAATGCGCCGGGCGTCGCCAGCCTCGACCTGGTCGAGCGTGCCCTGGGCAAGGGCGAAAATGGACTGGAAGACTTGCGCGAACTGGCCGATTTGCTGGCAGCAGCCGATGTACCCGCCGAGCATTACGACTTCGACTTCACCATGGTGCGCGGATTAGGCTATTACACGGGACCGATATTCGAAACAATCATCTCGCAGCCCAACCTGGGCAGCATCACCGGCGGCGGGCGCTATGACAACCTGATCGGCATGTTTCGCCGCCAGAGCTTGCCCACCACCGGCACATCCTTCGGCATTGAGCGCATCATTGAGCTACTGGACGAACTGGATTTGTACCCCCTGGAGCTTGGCGGGACGCTGGTGCAGGCGCTGGTGACTGTGTTCGGCGCGGACACCCGGCGCGAATCGCTGCATATCGCCGAGGCGCTGCGCCGGGCTGGCATCAATGCCGAGCTGCACCTGGAATCGCGCAAGCTGGGGCGGCAGATCGCCTATGCCGACCGCAAAGGCATCCCCCTGGTGGCAATCGCCGGATCGGACGAAATCAGCGCAGGCGTTGTCCAACTGCGGCGGCTGGCCGACAGGCGCGAGCAGATCGTCAAGCTGGAAGATATCGGCGAGGCGGCGCAGGCGCTGCTGATGGACAGCTGATATGCAATTGCAGGGGCGCGCCAGCGGCATCTTGCTGCACCCGACCTCGCTGCCAGGACCATATGGCATTGGGGATCTGGGCGCGGGCGCTTATCGCTTCGTGGATTGGCTGGCGGCGCAAGGCCAATCGATCTGGCAAGCGCTGCCGCTGGGACCAACCAGCTATGGCGATTCGCCATATCAGACGCTTTCCGCTTTCGCCGGCAACTGCAACCTGATCAGCCTGGATCGCCTGGTCGATGATGGGCTGCTCGCCGCGAGCGACCTGGCTGATGCCCCGCCCTTCCCCGCCGAGCGCGTCGATTATGGCTGGGTCATCCCTTTTCATGATCGCATGCTGGCGAAGGCGCATCGCCGCTTCTGCGACCGCCCGGACACTTTGCTGCGAGCGGCTTTTGAGCAATTCGTGGCGCGCAATCGGTATTGGCTGGAAGACTTCGCGCTATTTATCGCCTTGAAGCAAGCCCATCAACTGCGCCCCTGGGTCGAATGGGAAAGCGAATTGCGGCAGCGCGATCCTGCTGCATTGAAGCGGGCAGCTGGCGAATATGCGCAGACGATAGACCTTGAGCGCTTCCGCCAGTGGCTCTTCCATCGGCAGTGGTCGGCAGTAAAAGCCTATGCCAACGAGCGCGGCATCCGCCTTTTTGGCGACCTGCCCATTTTTGCGGCGCATGACAGCGCCGATGTCTGGGCGCGCCAGGTCGATTATTTTCTGGACGCGGACGGTCAGCCGACAGCGGTGGCCGGCGTGCCGCCCGATTATTTCAGCCCGACCGGTCAACGCTGGGGCAACCCGCTCTATCGCTGGGATGTCATGGCGGCCGATGGTTACAGCTGGTGGCTGCAGCGGCTGCGGTTTTTGCTGCGGCTGGTCGATTCAATTCGCATCGATCACTTTCGCGGCTTCGAGGCTTATTGGCGCATCCCGGCGACTGAGCCAACTGCCGTGAAAGGCGTCTGGATGCCGGGACCAGGTCACCAGTTTTTTGAGACGATCTCGTCCGAGCTGGGCGAGCTGCCCATCATCGCCGAGGATCTGGGTGTCATCACGCCGGGCGTCGAGAAGTTGCGCGACGACTTTGGCTTGCCGGGCATGAAGGTGCTGCAATTTGCCTGGAGCGACCCCGCCAATCCTTTCTTGCCGCACAACCACAAGACCAATTGCATCGTCTATACTGGCACGCACGACAACAACACCACGCTCGGCTGGTGGGAAGGCGAAGTCGCTGCCGATACACGGGCATTTGTCGAGGCCTACCTGGGGCACGAGGTGCGCGACATCGTTTGGACATTGGCGCGAGTGGGCATGCGTTCGCCGGCACGCGCCTGCATCTTGCCCATGCAAGATGTGCTGGGGCTGGGCGAGTCGGCGCGCATGAACAAGCCGGGCCTGCCAGCCGGCAACTGGTCGTGGCGCATCGTGGACGCCGACCTGGACGCCCCGGTCAAAGACAAGCTGCTTCAGATGACGCGCCTGTATCAGCGGCATCCCGACCAGCAGACCGCCTTCTATGGCGACGCGGCTACAGGCAGCTGAACGCGGGAGGCTTGACATGGATCAGAGCAGTGTGTTTTTTAACGAATGGCTGAGCAGCCTGCGCGCGCAATACCAGCATGTCGTGCGCACAGACGACAAAGTTGCCCTGCCCTCGCTCACGGCTGTTATGCGGCAGGTGGGGTTTGGCGAGGACGAGTTGAAGCAACTCAAGCTGCAAGCGACGCTGCATATAGACGATGTCGCTGACGACTTTGTGCCCGACCTGGCGATCCTGGACAAAATGCCAGCCTCAATCGCGCATCCCGCCGAGTGCCAATGCCCCGACTGCGTCCCGATAGACGAAAGCAAGTTCGACGCCGATGGACAACCCCTGCCAGTCGACCCCGAAGCAGAAGCGCATGATTCCGGGCATGTCTTCCCGGTGGCGGAAATCGAAACCGACGAAGCCGAACCGGAAACCTATGCCGACAGCCTGGAATTGCAGGTTTCTACGGAAGGCGAATCGATGCCAGACGACGAAGACGATGATCCGCCCGAAGACCTGGATGCGCCGCAGCAGAGCAGCCTGTTCTGATGATGTCGGGCGCGGCTGATGACAAAGCCTGGATGCGCCTGGCGCTGCAGGTGGCTGAACGCGCGCTGGAGACGGATGATGTGCCTGTCGGAGCGATCGCGGTATGGCAAGACAAAATCATCGGGCGCGGCTGGAATCGGCGCGAAGCCGACCATGACCCAACCGCCCATGCCGAAATGATCGCCCTGCGCGAGGCGGCGCTGAAAATCGGCAGTTGGCGACTGGATGGCGTCACGCTGTATTGCACTTTGGAGCCCTGCGCGATGTGTGCTGGTGCGCTGGTGCTGGCGCGGCTGCCACGGCTGGTGTATGCGGCGGCCGACCCCAAAACGGGCGCGGCTGGCAGCATCATGGATATAACCCGACACCCACGGCTTAACCATCGGGTGCGAGTGGAAGGTGGCGTGCTGGCGGCTGAATCCGCAGAGCTGATTCGGGGCTTTTTTCGCAGGCTGCGCGCTGACGGGCAATAGTGAAGCGGGCTCGCGTTCGCCTGCCAAAAGCCAATCTGCGAGCCAATGCGTCGCGCAGTCCGGCAAGGCAGCATTCCTTTTTCGCGCGCGCTGGTTTACGATAGGCGACCACTGGAGAGGTGCCAGAGCGGACGATCGGGACTGTCTCGAAAACAGTTGTACCCTCAGGGGTACCGTGGGTTCGAATCCCACCCTCTCCGCAGCAGCAGGATAAGGGCGAGCAAGTGAGCGCTCGCCCTCTTCATTTTCAGGCTTATTGACTGCCCATCGTCAGCATCATCGCCAGCGGGAAAGCGGGCACATCTTCGGGCAGCTCGACCGCCACTGGCTCGTCGAAAGCCGACAGATCAACGCGCATGCTCATCGTGACAGCCACATCGCCGCTCGAGTCTTCCATAGTGAACCCATTCACCTGGAACGCGCCAGAAAGCTCCTGGCGATAAGTATTGGCATCGTCCAGCCCGATATAGCGCCGCTCGGTCATTTCGCCAGAGCTGATCGTGCCTGCCATGCCGAGCGGAGCCATGGCTTCGTTCATAGCGCCTGCGCCACCAGCCATGAGCAATTCCAAACTTATAGCCGACTCGAAGACCGCCACCGGCGCGCCATCCACGACGGCATCGTCCAGGCGCGTGATCATTGGCATGAGTTCAGCATGTTCCGGCGCGTCAGGGAAGAGATCGCTGCTGATGCCCGCCTGCTCGAACAAGATCGCCATCGCGCCGTTCATGTCCAGGCCAAACCATTCCATGTCGTCCATGGCCATGCCCATCATCTCTTCCACCATGCCGCCGCCGATCAAGACTATGCCATCGCGCATCAGCATATCCATCTCGAAGGATTCTGCTTCGCCGGCGCCTTCCACATTCATGACGAAGCGCATCTGACCGACCGAACTGGCGATGATGGCTTCTGCCTGCTCGGCCATGTCGTCTATGCCCTCTGCGGCCGCCGCATCCATGGCCAGATCTCCGCTGCCCGTCATGCCCAGATTCAGGCTGTCCGGGCGGCCATCAACCTGCATCTCCAACCCAGCCTCCGCCTCAAAGTGAAAAGCGCTCAGTTCGTGCATGCGCGCGCTGTTGTCGATGAGGATTTGGCAATCCGCTTCGGACAAGCCGCCGCAATTTACGCTATCAGCCGCGACCCCCAGCACGCCAATCAACAGCATCGCCAAGAGTATCGACATTCGCTTGAACATAATCATGCCCCCTCGTTTCGGTTCGTATTTACCCAGTGTAGCGCAGATTCAACGCCATAATGCCCCCCAAATATCGGGGGTGGCGCAGTCGATGCGGCAGGGCAGGCGCGGCGGGGCTTCTGCTATACTGGCGGCTGGTCGATGCAGAGTGCGCGGGGTGGCATGAAGACAATATCCGTATTTGGCAGCTCGCAAGTGCGTCCAGGCGACCCGGTATACGCTGCTGCCGAGACAATCGGTCGCGGTTTGGCGCGGGCGGGCTGTGCCGTCATGAGTGGCGGCTACCATGGCGTGATGGAAGCGGTTAGCAAAGGCGCGCGCGAAGCTGGCGGACATGTCATCGGCGTCACCACCGACCAGATCGGCTCGCGCTTTGCTGTTCAGCCCAACGCCTGGTTGAGCGAAACGCACAATTATGCCCTTCTGCGCGACCGCCTGCTGCACATGGTAGAGCGGTCCGATGGCTATTTGGCGATGCCCGGCGGCGTCGGCACCTTGCACGAAATTTCTGAAACCTGGGAGCTGCTGCGCATCGGCGCGCTGCCGCGGCGTCCTTTCGTCGTGTATGGCGAAATGTGGACGATGCTGATCAAGCAGCTGCAAGCAACGCGCTTTATTTCCGGCGGCTTCGAGGAACGTTATGTCGCGTCGGCGCTGCAGCCGGCCGCTGCCCTCGACCTGCTGGAAAACTGGTGGCAGCGCATGCAGCTGGATGCGCCGCCGGGCAACGCCACTCGAATTCAAAATCTGTAGGGGTGAGACAAGAGTCGCCCCTGCGCGATTCCATTTATCGTTGCATTTCTTTCCTGGTCTCGCCGAGACAGGTGTACAATGATGAGCAGGTTCACAGGGAGCTCGTCCATGCCACAACGACTGGCGCTGGCTGTCATCATCCTGCTCGTGTTTTCGTCAGCGCTGGCGCTGGCGCAAGACGCTGGCCTGGGCGAAGATGCACCGCCGGCTCTAAAAGTCTGGCTGCCTGCGCCCTTGATCGCGGATGAATCGGGCGGAGCCTACCAGTTATTGAGCGAGCAGGCGGAGACTTTCAGCGAGCGCACTGGCATTGGCGCGCAATTTCGCATCAAAGAAGTGGGCAAGACAGGTGGCATTATGTCGACCATCCGCGCGGGCAGCGATGTGGCGCCAGGCGCATTGCCCGATCTCACGCTGATCCGCCGCCGCGATTTCACGCCGACACAGGCCCGTCAATATTTTCAGTCCTTGGAAACTTTGTTTTCATCTTCGCTGATCAACGAGTTGGGCAGCGCGCTGACATTTGGGCAGATTCCGCTGGATGACGCGGTGGCGCTCTATGGCTTGCCCTACCTCTTCGACGCGCTGCTGGCGATATACACATCCAATGCCGGCGAACTGGGCGATGCGCCCACATTTGATGATGTGCTTGCCAGCGGCGCTTCCTTTCACTTTCCGGCTGCGCGCGCGAACGGCTTAAACCAGACCACCTACTTGCAATACTTGTCCGCTGGTGGCTCGCGACAGGGCGAAGTCGTCAGCGAGATCAACGAGGCGGCGCTGCAGGCGGTGCTGGAGTTCTATCAAGCGCTGGTCGAGGCAGAACAGGTTACGCCCGATGTGCTGGGCATTCAGTCGGCAGCCGCGTATCTGTCGGATATGACCAGTCGCGCCGAAGCGCCGCAACTCGCCATTGCCAATGCCAGCGATTATCTCAGCCTGCTGGAGCAAAACCCGGCGCTCGAGGCTGCCAGCATCCCGACAGCGAGCGGACTGGGCGCATCGGCGCTGGATGGCTGGCTTTGGGTCATCGTCACGCCCGATTTGAGCCGGCAATCGCTGGCGGCGCGCTTCCTGGAATGGATGATGGAGCCGGTTTTCCATGCCAGGCTGTCCTTGACGCTGCATCACTTGCCGACGCAGACAGCTGCCTTGACCGACAGCCTGCCCGAGGCGGTCGACCGCCAATTCTTCGCCGATCTGCTGGCCAGCGCGACCCTGCCTCTGCCAGAGAGCGAGGGCGGCACGGCATCGAGGCTGATGCAAGAGGCGCTGGCACGCGTGCTGCATGGCGAAGCGACCGCCACAGCCGCCACACGAGAAGCCCTTGCGCAATTCGCCGCGCGCTAGCTGGGCAGCGCTTTCTGATAGAAGCGGTGCGTCTTGTAAACCTTGCCACCCAGGCTGAGGCTGATCTTGATGAGCGGATTCGTTTCCAGCACCCAGCCCGAATCCAGGTAGTCATATTGTGAAGGCAGCAGCGCTTTCATCATTTCGTGCAGCATGGCCAGCTCGACGCCTTTGTTGCGGCAGGCTTGCTTGACGCCCAGCAGCGGCATGCGCAGGCCTTTGATCGACTTGCGCGCCTTCCAGTGCCAGACCACTTGCAGCATCGTCCAGGGCTCGGGGACGCCGGGTTTTGGATAGGCGAGGCGCAGCGCTTCGTTGAAGTTGGGGATGGTCAGCGCAAAACCGACCGGCTCTCCGCCAATTTCGGCAAAGAAGGCCAGGTCGGCCTCGACCAACATGCCCAGATCGGCGATCAGGGCTTCCAGCTCGGCGTCATTCATGGGAATAAAGCCCCAGTTTTTCTGCCAGGCAGCATTGTAGATTTCACGAAAGCGCTGGAATTCGCCTTTTTTGTCGCGGGCGTTCATCTTGCGCACGCTGATGCCGCTACGTTGCGAAGCGCGCGTCACCAGGCGCTCCAGCCGTTCCAGCGAGCCGCTTTCGGCGATGGTCGCGCGGTCTTGATAAATGCAATGCACATCCATCACTTTTTCAAAACCGGCGCTTTCAATCAGCGTCTGATAATAGGGCGGGTTATACGGCATCATGACGACGGCGGGGCTGAAATTGTCGACCAGCAGGCCGCATTCTTCGTTGGTGGTGAAGCTGGCGGGACCGCGCATGGCATCGACGCCTTGTTCGCCCAGCCAATCGGCAGCCGCGCCCAGCAGAGCCTGCGCGACTTCGGCATCGTCAACGACTTCGAACAAGCCAAAGAAGCCGATATTCTCGCTGTGATAGCGGTTGTGCTCGTGATTGACGAAGGCGGCTATCGTGCCCAGCATGGCATCGCCGCGCCAGGCAGCGAAGTATTCGCCATCCATATATCCCCAGGCGGGGTGGCGCGACTTGTCCAGCAGCTGCCGGCGCATCGACAGCAAGGGCGGCGCCCAGTTCGGATCGTCGGCATAGTGCAGCCACGGAAAGCGGAAGAACTCGCGGTATTCGCCCTCGCTGGCGATCGGTCGCACTTCTGGCACGCGCCCACCTCGCTGGTTTCTGTCAGCCTGCCCAAAGGATTGTAACGCCCTCGCGCCATCTGCCCAAGCCAGGCAATTTGCCGAATTCGCGCAGGGCATACTTGACAGCCGCTGTCGGCGCTGCTAGCATCGCGGCAACCTATTCCGTAGTAGCTCAATTGGCAGAGCGGTCGGCTGTTAACCGATAGGTTCCAGGTTCAAGTCCTGGCTACGGAGTCTGATCATTGCCCCGGTTGCGGGGCATTTTTGTCTCCCGCATTCATTTCATAGATGAGTCGCAAGCCATTCAGCGTCAATTCTGGCGCGATCGCATCAATGCGCGGGATGTGCTGCATGAAGAGCGTGGCCAGCCCGCCGGTGGCGACAACGCTCGCATCGGGCGAGTCCAGCTGGGCCAGGATGCGCCCCAGCAGCGCTTCGATCATGCCGACATAGCCCCAAAAGATGCCCGACTGCATGGCGTGCACAGTGTTGGTGCCCACTGGCATTGGCGGCGGCAGCAGATCGACCTTGTGCAGCTGGGCGGCGCGACTGACCAGGGCGTCGTGCGCCAAGCGGATTCCCGGCGCGATCACCCCGCCAATATAGGACCTGTCCGCCGAAAGCACATCAAAGTTGGTCGATGTGCCAAAGTCAACGCTGACAGCCGGCGCGCCATGCAGCTGCGCAAGCGCCACAGCATTGCAGAGTCGGTCTGCTCCGGCTTGCTCGGGCATGTCGATGGCGATGGCGATGCCCAGCTCAATGTGGCTGCTGACGATGAGCGGCTCCAGCTGCAAATCACGGCGCGCCAACTCGTGAAAAGTGGGCGTCAAAGCCGGCACGACGCAGCTCATGCATGCGGCATTGATGTCGCCGATATTGACCTTGGCAACAGCCAGGAAGTTGCGCACCAGCACGGCATATTCGTCAGTCGTCTTGCCCGTGACCGTGCGCGCGCGCCAGGAAAGCCGCCAACTGTCGCCATCCCAAAGCCCGAGATGAATGTTGGTATTGCCTATATCAAATGCCAGCAGCATGACAGGCTCCGCTTGCTGTACAGAATCGCGTCTGCGCTATACTATAGCAGGTTGAAGCCGGGGCAGAGCGAAGGTCGGCGCATGCAGGTGCGGCAGGCGACACTGGACGACAGCGGCAAGATCGTGCGGCTCTTCACGGAGCGCGTGGCGCTGTGGCAGCGGCTGAATGCCCGTGGCGAGGTGGAAGACCTGCCTTATGAGTCGCTGACGATCTATGAACGCTGGCTGCATGGCGGCGCCTGGATGTCGCTGGAAACCGGCGCGATCTGGCTGAGTCACTTGCTGGGCGGCAATGGCGGCGCGTATGTGCTCGAACATGCCGGCGAGATTTTGGCTTATGCCGAAGCCTTCGCCAACGACGAGCTGACGCCCATGGACGAGCACCTGCACCTGGCGGATATGCTGGTCGCGGCTGGCTGGCCCGATGAGGCTCATCACGCGCTGGCAGAGGCGATCCTGGCTGATGCGCGAGCGGTGGGCAGAGTTTCGGTCACTTATCCCGATTATGACAAAGAGCTGGCCACCTATTTTCGCAAATACTTCGGCACGAACGAGCTCATGCGCACGCGGCGGCACGATGTTTCGGCGCAGGTCGGGCAGAGCTTTTACAAGAGCCAAACATTTGACAAGGTCGACTCGGCAATGATCGACGGCTGGACTATGGCGGTCGGACGCTTTGGCAGCCCGCGCGCGCTTTGGGAAAAAGAATGGAAAGCGCATTGGGACAGCATTCCCCAGATCGCAAAGCGCGCCAAACACCGCCGCTATGTCAATGCCTCCGGGCACGAAGCGCTGGTATGCTTTCATCAGCAGCTCTACAATGCCCGCAAAGCCGATGTGTATTGCTGGTCGCCGCGTCATCTGAGCACGCAGCTGCTGGTCGCCATCCGCGATATGGGGCACAAGCTCGGCTTCCGCACGCTGAGCCTGGCGCTGCCCGAGTCGTCGGTGGACCTGCTGCCAGCCGATGCCAGCGCCGAGCCGAATCAGCAGGCTGTCGCCACGGTGGATGTCTGATGCCGCTCGGTCTTTCTTCGGGGGCGCTCCGAATCGTGTGAAATTGAGCGCAATCCGTATGTCTGTCCGATACCGGATGAGGTGTGTTCGCCGCGGCATGAACATCCGCTGCGCTGAGGGGGTGATTTTAGGAGGGGAAGATGTCTGCGACCTTGATTTCGAAGCCGGGCAAGATGTCGCCACCGCTCAAGGTTTCTTCTTCTTGCAGCATGATGATGCCCTGCGCCGAGTGAACTTGCACGCTGCAAGTTGCTGGATCAACTATCCACACAGCGCGCGCGCCTGCATCCAGCAGCTGGCGGATCTTCAAGTTGATTTCGCTAACGGTGCTGCTTGACGACATCAATTCCACAGCCAGGTCTGGCGCGCCTTCAAGCCATCTGTCCGGAAGCGGATCGGGAGTGCGCTCTGTCGACAAGAACGATATGTCAATTCCGCGAACGGTATCGCGTCCTGATGGACGACGCGCCAGCACAAAGCCTATTTCACTTGTGATTACCATGCCGAGTCCCTGCGCCTTGACATGCATAGCCAGCGCCAAACCCAACTCTGTCGCAACATATCCGTGCAGCAGTTTTGGCCACGACATCTCTATTACCCTTCCTTCCACCAGTTCAACATAGCTATCGGCGTATTCAGGCGAGTTGGACATGTCCAGGAACTCGTCGGCGCTGATGTAGTTCTCAACTGGCGGGGAGAGTGCGCGGGGTCTGACAACAGCTTCCATAACTTGACTTCTCCTGTGCTCATGCCTCTGACTGTGATTATAGCGCGTTACTCGCTGCCGATGAACTGGCGCAGCGCCTGAAAGTTAGCTTTGAGCGTGCTGCGTTGGCTGGCATTGTAGAGCGCGGCGGCGGGATGGCGTTACCAAGGGAAAATGTCTGCGACCTTGACTTCAAAGCCTGGCAGGACATCACCTCCCGTGAGCGTATCGGATTCGCGCAAGACAGACGAGCTGTTCGCCGCTCGCACATGAACGCTGCGCGAGCCAGGTATCACGATCCAAATCACACGAGTGCCCGCCTGAAATAGTTGATTGACCTTAAGCTCAATATCCTCAACCGCGTTGCTCGGCGACACAATCTCAATGGCCAAGTCTGGCGCGCTTTCAATGACGCTCGGTATCGACGGATCTGGTGCGCTTGCCGCGCTCATGTAGGCGATATCAATTCCGCGCGATGAATCTCGACCGCTTGTGTTTCGCTCCAGAACAAAGCCGCCATCCCCAGAATAGACTCTGCCCAGCCCATTGCGATAAACGAAATTGTAGAGTTGGGCAGCCAGGAAGGTCATTATCTCGCTATGTTGTCTGTTCGTCTTGGGCATGGGGACTATGACTCCTTCGACCAACTCAACATTGCGATCAGCATATTCGGGCGAGTCGGCGATTTCCAGGAATTCGTCGGCGCTGATGTATCGCTCATGGGTTGGCGCAGAAGGCAGAGTGTGGATGGCTTCCATGTCGTCACTTCTCCTTTGCCATTGATAGCTCGCGCGGGCGAGTCAGCGCCTCACCCCTACACTTCTCATTGAATTATAGCGCATCACCGGCCCGACAAGAATTGCGTCAATACCTGAAAGTCGGCTTCGAGCGTGCCGCGTTGGCTGGCATTGTAGAGCGCGGCGGCGGGATGATACAGCGGCACAACGGAAGCCATCCCATAGGAGACGCGCACAGAGATGACCGTGCCATGCAGCTGGCTGATGCGCGCGCCAGACCGGTATGCGCCAAAACGCCGCAGGATGAATTCCATCGAAAAGCGTCCCAGCGTCGCCAGCACCTTGGGCTGGATGATGTCGATCTGCCGCTCCAAAAAAGGCGCGTAGAGGTCGATTTCGGTCTTCAGCGGGTCGCGGTTGTTGGGCGGACGATCTTTGACGATGTTGGTTACATACACATCCTCGCGCGGGATGCCGATGGAAGCCAGCAGTTCGTCCAGCACGCGCCCGGACGCCCCGCAGAAAGGCCGCCCGGTTTCGGCTTCGTTTTTGCCCGGCGCTTCGCCAATGAACATGATCTCGGCATCATGATTGCCCTGCCCGATGACCGGGAAGTAGTTGCTGCGCGTACGGTAGTCGTAGAGCGGCGACTCGGTCAGGTTGACGATTTCGTCTTTGATGGCGCGGAGTTGTTCGGTGCGGTCGCTGGACATAATGGCGTGGCTCGCAGCAGCTGGATTTGCAGCCAGTCTAGCACATCGCGCCCGCCTTGCGCACGAGCCGCCGCAGCCCGGTATCCAGCGCAGCGCCCATATCCAGCGCTTCATGCACGCCCAGCCAGCGGAACGCGGACGACTCGCCCGCCAGCGGATTCAGCGCTTTTGGCTGCCGCGTCGACAGCAAATAGCGAAAGTCCAAATGCAGGTGCGCGGGCATGTCGTCTTCGAGCGGGATTCTGTGCACATCAAAGTCCAGCGGGATTGCCACGCCGGGCGGATGAAAGGCCAGGTCGGGCAAGCCGGTTTCTTCGCGCGCTTCTCGCAAAGCCGCCCGGGCGACATCGGTCTCGTCCGGCAGCAAATGCCCGCCGACTTGCAGCCACAGCCGCAGCTTGCGATGAAAGTGCAGCAGGACGCGCCCGGACTCCAGGTCGATGACCAGCGCCGACGCCGTGATGTGCCCGGGCAGGCAGCGCCGACTCAGGATGTCGTCATGCGCCAGGACAAGGTGGCGAATATGCCTTATGTCGCGGGATTCTCTGTCATCGGCGGTCTCGCGCGCGTCGAGGATGCGCAGGATCTGCGCGCGAGTCGGGTCAAGCCTTGCCATTGAGCACGCCCAGTAGCTCCGCGCCATATTCCCCGCGCCGCCAGGGACCCAGCCCCTCAATATCGCCCAGATCGTCGAGGCCATGCGGGTTGCGGCGGGCGATCTGCCACAGCGCGACCTTGCTGATGATGACATCGGATTCGACTCCGCGCGCCTGTGCCCGCTGGCGACGCCAGTTGATCAGGGCGTTGTAGCGTTCGGCGATGTGGTTGGGGATGCGAGGTTGGCGGGGTGGCGCGAGCGGCAGTTGACTTTCCGCGCCATGTTTGACCGCTTCAATGACTTCGTGGCCGTGGCGACGCACCAACCAGCGTGGCAGCCCGCGCATGCCCTCCAACTCCGACCGCCGTCCGGGCAATGATTTGGCGAGTTGCAGCAGCGCCTTGTTAGACATCATGCGCCCTGGCGGTTCATCCCGCGCCTGCGCCAGTTCATCGCGCAGGATGTACAGCTCGCGCAGGGCAGCCATCTGCCGGTTGTCCAGCGCGCCCGGGCGGCTGAGCGTCCAGAAGCCATCGGGGTCGAACTGCTCATCCTTGACCGTAATGCGCGTGACATCGGAGAAGTATTCGCGGGCTTCGTCCAGCTTGTCCGCCGCCGCCAGTTCTTCATGCAGCCGATCGCGCAAGGGCAGCAGAAAATGCGTGTCCATCTGGGCATAGCGCCGATAGCTGGCTGGCAGGGGACGCCGCGCCCAGTCGTCGGTCTGGTGCTTTTTGCCGTGCGACACGCCCAGCAGGTCGCTGAGCATATTGCCCAGGCCGATGCGCGTATACCCGCAGACACGTGCAGCGGCCATGGTGTCGAAGATGCCGCAGACATCGAAGTCGAAATCGCGCTTCAAGCAGATCAAATCGTATTCGGCGGCATGAAAGACTTTTTCGATTGCCCGGTCCGCCAATATGCCGCTCAGCGCGCCGATGTCGTCTATCGCCAGCGGGTCGACCAGCAGGTCTTCGGCAGCGGTCGATATTTGCACGAGGCAGGTGCGCCCGCGATAGGCGTACATGCTGTTGGATTCGGTATCGACAGCCAGGCGCGGCTGACGGCGCAGACGCTCCACGGCGCGTTCGAGCGAGTCGGCGTCTTCAATATAGGTGGCGGGTTTGAGCATGGGCGAGCCTACAACCAGTGGCGCAGGCGGAAGATCAGCAGCATCAGCAGGGCAACCAGGATCATAATGATGGCGGTTAGCATAAAGGCGTTGGGGTCATCGGCAAAGGGCAAATTGATATTCATGCCATAGATGCTGGAGATCAGCGTCAGGGGCAGCATGATCACCGAGATGACCGTCAGGATGCGCATGACCTCGTTGATGCGATGACTGGAGAGCGTGTCGGCCGCGTCCGCGTAGCTGCTGATAATCTCGAAGTTCTCATCGGCGATATCGCGCAGCTTGAAGAGGTGGTCGGCGATATCGCCAAAATACTCTTCCATATCCTCGTGCAGAATGGGGTGCGCCACCGATTCCAACTCCAGCACAATCGGGATTTGATGGCGGATGATGCGGCGCAGGGATATGATGTCGCGGCGCAGCAGGGCGATCTCGCGGATGGTGCGCTTGGCGTTGGATTCGAAGAGCGCATCGCCAATAGCCGCCACCCGCCCCTCGACCTTGCCCAAAATCGGGAAGATGTAGTCGACAAGCTGGTCGAGCAAGGTGTAGAAAGCGTGCGGACCGCCCCGCCCCAGCAGCTCGGCGCGCGCCTCGTCAGCAGCCTGGCAGCGCTGGAATGCGCATGTCAGCGGCTTGAGCGTGCCATTGTGCACGGTCACGACATAATCGCGCCCGACGAAAAAATCCACCTCGCTGGCCCGCGAAACCTCGCCAGCCGAGTCCCACTGCGGGAAGTGCATGACGAGGAAGAGGTAGTCATCATCCTGGTCGATTTTTGGGCGCTCGATAGGGCTGCGGATGTCTTCCAGGTTGAGCGGGTGAAAATGCGGGTAGCGCTCGTGCAGGCGCGCGACATCATCGGCCGACGGAGAGACCAGGTCGAGCCAGGTGGTGGAGTCGTGGCGTAGCGTGCGCGTGGACATGGGGGTGATTTTGCCATAGAGCGCGCGTTTTGGATATAGAGGAAGGCTGCTCGTAGGGGCGAGTCGCCGACTCGCCCTTTATGATTGCCACAGAGGCACAGAGGCACAGAGGCACAGAGAAAGGCTTAACCACAATGGGCAGGTAGACATACCACAATTATACAAATTGCATTTCAGTGTTATGTTACTTTTGTAACGCGGACTTTAACTTGATGGATGGCCAAATGAAAAAGATTGATTGAATCGATTGTACTGTTGAGTCACGCTAGAGCTAAGCCGTAGATACTCATTGTACTCATGCTCAGATCGTTCCACCATTTCGCGGCGAACCTCAACTGGCGGAATCGGAATCCGGATCTTCTCAACAAACTCCCGCGTGATGCCCCCCTGCGCGCCCCCAGAAATCTCCATTTCAATCTGCTTTTGACCCAGCCACGATTTCAAGTAGAAGAATACATACAAGGTATTTGTACGCTTGCTACTAATATCGAGGCTGCCGTCGTCCGGCGTATCACCCGGCAGCACAGAATCTACGCTGAACTTGAAGATGTGCTCATTGATCAAGCACTTATCATGTACGAAATGTTCCGGCACCAGTCCAATCTTGCCAGTAGTAGCGCCGTCCTTTGCAACCAGAATATCAAGCGGCTGCACAGAGGCTCGCGCGCGATTCTCTTCATAGAATGCCAACGGGACTGTATTCAGGCTGTCAGTGTCCAACGAACCATCAGAATCAATATCGCCTATGAGAATTATCGGGACTGGGCCGAAGCTGTATTTAGCACCGCCCTTGGGCGACTTGCCGGTATTGAGCGTGTCGCCAGCGATTTCCCTTAGCGATACGATAGGGTAAGGTATCGTCGCTAACTCGCGTTCAATGAGCGGCTTCAGATAGTGATAAGGCACATCCAGACGATGGTTGCCGTCTATTGAGCTTCTTGGCACTCGAACCACCCTGTCCGACAACCTGCCCGTGCCATCAAAAAAGTGCCGAAGTATCTGGGGCAATTCGTTCGAGTCTTTACGCGCAGTGGAGTCGTAGCCAATATGCTCGGCAATAGCCATAAACACGTCGTAGTCCATGTGCTTTGGTTCCCAGTCCCTCCACTTCTTCGCAAAGAGCAAACTTGTGCCGATACCTGAGCCTGATGTACGAAACGCGAAGGTGGGCAATTTCACGATTGCCAGCACCATGAACTTGTCAAGCAGGTATTCGCGAACATACGACAACGAAGGATTTGACAGTATGCCATCTGGCACGACGATTCCCAGTCGCCCGCCTGGAGACAAGAACCGCTCACAGCGCTCAAGGAACAGTATCTCGGACTTCACGCTTTGTTTGTTTCTGGCAAGCTGATAGTCGTGCAACTCAGCCGCGCCAAGCTTGTCAATGTCCCCTTGCGCTACCGTATCACCGAAGGGGGGATTTGTCAGAATTAGTGTAAATCTCCCGTCACCTATTTTGTCATTAGCGAAAGAGTTCCCAAGCGCGCTCGCAATCTGAATGTTTGTATGTCCATCATCATTGACTACCATGTCCATCATAGAGACACGAGCTATCTTTTCATTTATCTCGATTCCAAATACATTTCTCGTCGCAAATTCGGTTTTGTGTCGATAGATGTCCTGGTCGTTGCCGCGATAACGGTTCTCAATTTCAGAAAACACCGTCTTAAGGAAGTAGATAAGGAATCCGCCACTTCCACAGGCGGGATCAAGTATGACGTCGTTCAACTCTGGCTGCGCAATTTTGACCAGAAAATCGACTAACTCCCTGCGCGTGAAGTACTGACCCAGTTTGCCACGGAACACATCGCCGAGGAACTGTTCAAATGCGCGTCCTTTCGAGTCGGGATCTGTGCGCTCCAGCGAAATGCCCTGCATGTGGCTAACAACCGCCGCGATCTTGTGTGGCTCGGAACGGATATCTTCTGTGAACACTCCTGGATCGTACTTTCTAGCAAGGTCGTAGACATCAATAACACGATCAGCCACCATTATGTCTGTTTCACTGCTTCCCCATTGCAGCTTGTATGCTTCGCCAGTTACCGTTCGCCGCTCGTCATCAAGTTTCGCAAACATAATCTTGCTCATTTCATCAAACGCAACGCTTGGATCGAGCTTGCCGCCAGACCATAGAATGGTGTGGCACTTATCAAATACTCGCAGTAAAGCGTCGCCAGAGACCGCAACCAAGTCGGGATCTCCGCCACGCAAGTAAGTGTACTTGGGCGTTGCGCCATAATTTTTTGGTATATCATTTAACAGATTCCGAGTCCTTTCAAGACCACCGAATCCGCGAACCGCCCAACAGGATTTACTTGACTTCCCATCGAAGTAGACAGCGTATTGAGAGGCTAAGGCGTTCGCATAACCGAACAATTGCTCTATCTTTTGGGTACGCCGCGATGTGCTGGTAGTCGGCGCAGCAACTTCACATGTAATGTAAGGCTCTTTACGCCTTTCGTCAGCAAAGACGACGATATCTGCCCAGTTGCTTGGCGTTCTGCCTGGTATTGTTACCTCGACAAGTATGCGTTTGGGTGAATACAAATAGTCAAATATCAGATTTAGAAGAAGCTCAGCGCGAACTTTCTCCTCCGGATCATTCCATGCGTACCTTGTTTCCCGACCCAGTCTGTAAGTGATTGTGTCCAGTGACGAACTGATGGAGACAATCCCCAACTCTGTTGCCCTTTGTAACTTCGTGTCGTCTTCCATGTTGGTGCCTCGTCAGTTCCCGCAAGTCTGTTGTTAGTTTTATCCGCTATCGTAACATACTGACTACACAACTGTTCTACCTATTCTAGCTCATAGATAAGATTTTGCGACTACTTGCGCCTACGACAACCCCCAAATTTCCAAAACCCCAACCCATTCACCACCCATTCCAGCGCACCCCGCCGGTCTATGCTGATCGTCATGATCAGAACTCGCGTTAGCCTTCTGCTGCCGATTGCGCTATTCTACCGTATATGCGCTGGTCAATCCGCATGCCGACATTCACAGCGTCAGGGATGCAGCTTGTAGGAAGCGCTTTTAGCAGAAGGAGCGTTGCCGATGCCGGAGGAGAAGCAGGCAAAGAAATCGCGGAGACGGCTGCTGCTGATGGCGCTGGCTGTGGCGGCGCTGGCGGCGGTTGGCGCACTGGCCTTCCTACTGCACGAAGAGGCAAGCAGCAAGGGCACAGTGACCGTGAAAACCACCGAGCTGACCGAGATGGGCAAGCAGGGAGAAGCGCTTTTCAACGGCACTTGCCTGGAATGTCATGGCGAAAATGGCTCTGGCACGATGCAAGGACCGCCGCTCGTGCATATCATCTACGAGCCGCGCCACCATTCCGACAAAGCCTTCTATATGGCGGTGACTTATGGCGTGCGCCAGCATCATTGGTCCTATGGCGATATGCCGCCCCAGCCGCACATTTCGCCAGACGACGCGACCAGGATCATCCGCTTCATCCGCGAACTGCAAGTTGCCAACGGCATCAGCTGAACGCGGCGACAAGCGCGATCGCCTGGCAGGATATTTCAACGCGAAAGGCGCGCGGATAAACCTTGTATTGCATTTGCAGTTTGTGATATATTGCACACACGCAGGTCGGGGCGTGATTGTAGCGCCCCATGCTGGCGCAAAGGAAGGATGACAGCAGCCTATGGCAACAGCAGAATCTACCAGTCCGCGGATGATGAGCGCGGCGGCAGCACGGCAAAGCGCTGCGCCCGGCATCCAGGTCGCGGCGCCCAGCCGGCGCGAGTTCCTCTATTACATCTGGGGCGCATCAATCGCCCTGCTGTTGGGCGAGGCTTCGGCCGGCTTGATCTGGTTCGCCTTCCCGCGCTTCAAAGAGGGCGAATTCGGCGGCACATTCGCATTCAATCCCGAAGAGCTGCCAGCGGTGGGCGCAGCGCCGACATCGGTGCCGGCCGGGCGCTTCCATGTGACGCTTACGCCAGAGGGCTTGCGCGCGCTGTATGGCGTCTGCACGCATCTCGGCTGCCTGCCCAAGTGGGTGCCCACCAACAGCCGCTTCGAATGTCCCTGCCACGGCAGCAAGTTCCATCTGAGCGGAGACTGGATCGAAGGACCCGCCCCGCGCAACCTTGATCTTTTCATCGCCAGGGTGACCTATGCCGATGGCACGACCCTGGAGACGCCGGCCGATGGCGGCGCGATCCCGCTGGACCTCAACCGACAGATCACCAGCATCCAAATCGACACTGGCGCGCGCATCACCGGGGCGCTGCACTAAGCTGGCACACCTAGCCTGAAGAGACGCGAGGCGCAAAATGAGCATCCTCCCCTTCCCCTCATTCCTGGATGATGTCAAGGAAAAAGGCTTCAAGAAAGCGGTCTTCGAAGGCATTGACGATTCGGTCGAGCGCTTGACAGCCGGCTTGAATGTGCAAGACCTGCGCGAGGCCTTGCGCGGCGAAAACCCCAGCCGCCGCCCCAACCCGCGCCTGACCCCGCATGCCGATGGCTTTTGGCTGCACATGCGCCCGTCTTATTTCAACCGCGATGTTACCGGCATGTATCCCAGCTTCCGCCTGGGCTGGCTTTCCACCTATTTTGTGTTCTTTGAAACCATCACCGGCCTCCTGCTGATGCTCTGGTATACGCCGTCGCCCGAGATCGCCTATGGCGACATGCTGACGATACTCAGCAATGTGCCGCTGGGGCAGCTGATGCGCGATATGCACCGGCTGGGCGCAGAATTCATGGTCGCTGTCGTCGCCCTGCACATGATGCGAACATGGATCACCGGCAGTTACAAAAAACCGCGTCAGTTCACCTGGTTCAGCGGCCTGCTGCTGCTGGTGCTCACCGGCTTTTTGAGTTTTTCGGGCTATCTGCTGCCTTGGGACCAGCTCGCGCTGTGGGCGGTCACGATCGGCGCGTCCATGGCCGAAGCCACGCCGGTGGTCGGCGACCAGGTCAACCTGCTGCTGCGCGGCGCCCCCGAGCTGGGCGCGAACGGCTTGCTGCGCTTCTACCTGCTGCATGTGCTGGCGCTGCCGGCGCTGCTTTTCGTGATGACCGGCGTGCACTATTACAAAGTCATCATCCACGGGCACAGCCTGCCGCCGCAGAAGGAAAATATCGGCGAGGATTCTGCCAAGCGCGTGCCGCTGGACAAGCGCGTCTATTTCATCCCCGATGTGCTGACCAACGAAATGATGTGGCTTGGCGCGGTCACTTTCATCATCACCGTGCTGTGCATCTGGTTCTATCATGCGCCGCTGGAAAATCATGCCGACCCGCAGGTCACGCCGCTGGGCACGACAGCGCCCTGGTATTTCCTTTGGATTCAAGGGGCGCTGAAGCTGGGGGACAAGTTCTTTTGGGGCGTCGCCTTCCCGACGATTGCGCTGGGCGCATTGGCGCTTTTGCCCTACCTGGATGTCACGCCCAGCCGGCGCTATGCCCACCGCCGCTTCATGCTGACGTTGGCCATGCTGCTGGTCTCGGCAACCACCATCCTCAGCTACATGGGTCTGGCGAAGTTCGCCGTGCAGACATCGGCAGAAACCGAGATCGTGCACGAGCTGACATTCGAGCCAGCGCACAGCAAGGTCGGCATCGGGCGGACGATCCCCTATGACCAGATGATCGTCGGCGCGTACACCACCGCCCAGCTGCACGGGCGCGAGGGCTTGTCGGCGGCCGAAATCATCGCCGAATTCAATGCCGAAACGCAAGCCAACGGTGAGTTCACCCAGATGCTGGATGAACTCAAGAATCAGCATGTCGGCGCGAATCAGCTGCCGTTGCGCTTCCGCCCCGTTCCCGAAGACGAAGCGCCTAAATTGATGCAAGTGATGGAAGAATTCGAACATCACCTGGCGCAAGAGCCGATTGAACTGCCCGATGTTTGGGGCGCGCTGGTCATCACCGACAACCAGGCCGGCTTGAAGCGGCTCGACTGGGTCGTCAGCTGGGACACCGTGCGGATCGAAGGCGGCGAGGTCATGATGGACGATGCGGGCGATCCCATCATTGTCTATTCCAGCGAGCAAATGCCCATGCTGGACGATGCTGGCGAGCCAATGCTGGATGACGCAGGCGAGCCGATGATGCGGGATATGCCGATGCTGGACGAAGCCGGCAATCCCATCCCCGCGCGCCGCATCTTCAGCGACCACCTCTTCATTCACCGGGAATCGGCTTACTTCGACTAGGCGGAAAACGCCCGACTGAGCGAGGCAGACACAGGATACAGAAATGAATCTTTTGGTGATCAGGTCTATCGAAGCGCGCATTCTGACGGGCATTACGATGTTTGTCGGCATGATGATCCTGGTGGGCTGGGTGGCAATCAACGAAGAAGCGCGCATGCAGGCTTTCGTGCGCCAGCATACGGGCCGCTCCATCGAACGAGGCGCAGAACTCTACGCCTCGCTTTGCTCCGAATGCCATGGCGAAGAAGGCTATGGCGCAGGCGATCGCGCGCCCGGACTGAACAACCCGCATCTCTTCGGCTTCGACCCGGTCGGCGAGCAGACAGCCGCCATCACCACAGCCAATCGCACGCTTGTACGTCTCACCGAAGATACCGAGAATCTGCTCGCAGAGTTCACCGATGAAGAAAATCCGCCCGGCGCAGACCGCCAAGACGAAATCCTGGCGGAGCTGGCAGAGCTGGAAGAGGGGATCGCCGAACAGCAAGCGCTGGTCGAAGCAGCTGTCGCCGAGCGCGTCGCCACCTTGGAGACGGTGGATACAGCTGTGGACAACGGCTTGTTCCCGCTGTGGGAAAGCGTCGTCGATATTGAAACAACCGGCGATAATGAAGTCGAAGTCTTCTTCAACAGCAATGGCACGCGTCTGGCGCAAGTCGGCTGGGCGGGCGACCTGCACGGCTATGTCGTCACCACGCTCATCCATGGCCGACCCGGCAGCGCGCGCGTTTATCCCAACAGCACGGGCATGGCCGCCTGGTCGCAGACAGCTGGCGGTCCCCCTGCGCCAGGACCAGATCGAAGACCTGGCTGCCTACATCATCAACTGGGACAAAGGCGCGAACTGGACGAACGAAGACTTCCTCGCCGTCGCCCAATATGGCAAACCGCTGGCTGATGGCTCCTTGCCCAGCGAACCGCCGCCACCGCCGGCCGGCGACAATGTGGCGGGCATCCTGGCGCGCTGGGCAGAGATGGAAATCGTCGGCAGCCCGGCCACCGGCGAGCTGCTCTATGATGCCGAGTTTGGCTGCACCGACTGCCACCGCAATGGCTCTGCCGCGCCGGACACGGTCGGCACGGTCACGCGCATCCGCACAGAACGCCTCACCCTGCCGCAATTCGCCAGCTATACGGTCGAACAATACATCATCGAAAGCATCACGCGACCGGGCGACTATATTGTCGATGGCTACAGCTCGGGTCTGATGCCCGCCAACTTCGGCGCGCGCATGACCGACCAGCAGCTGGCCGATATCGTGTCCTATCTGCTGACGCAGGAATAGGTCCAACGTCCGATGCACACAAGCCCTCGGCGACGGGGGCTTTTTCATTTATCCAGAGCCAGCATGATGCGCCGACAAGCTCAGCCTGTCCGACCACAACAAGAGCCGCTGCCGATTCTCTGGCTGTTCATCGCGCTTGTCTTGTCGCAGCTGGCCCTGCCATCCAGCGGGCAAGACGATCCATCAGCTGGCTGCACAGTCGAAGAATTATCGCGCCAGCAGCAGACGGTCGCCGAGTTCTTGCCGTTGGACTTCGCCAATGACCGCGCGCAGGCTGTCGCCAATCTGTATCGCCTCGGCGCGCTTTATCAATCCATGGCGCTCTATTGCGATTATCAGCCCAACACCATTGAAGTGGACGCCATGCTCGAGCGGGCGCTGGAATACGCCTCGCTGGACGAGCTGCTCGCGGCGCAATCGGTCGGGCGCGATGTCGCAGAGATCATGACGGAACTGGAAGAAATATATGGCGATCCGCTGGCTGGCCAGCAGCTTTATAACGGGACGCAGCCAGCCTTGGGCGGTGTGATGCTGGGCTGCTCGGGCTGTCACGAAAATGAAGCATCCGCCCCGCTGACCGCCGGCAGCTGGACGCGCGCCAACGAGATCCGCCTGCAGCTGCCGCAATTTGCCGACTACGATGAACGCCGCTACCTGGTGGAAAGCATCGTCCAGCCAAGAGCCTATGTCGTGCCCGATTACCTCGATGTCATGCCCGAGTTCTATGCCGGGCAGCTGACAGCGCAGCAGCTGGCCGACCTGGTGGCGTATCTGGAAAGCCAGGATCAACTGCTGGATGATGCCTGATTGTGGTATGCTGGATGCGATGATGACGCATGGGGGTGCGAGCGCTGTGAACGCGCAGTTGAACCGAGCGGACACAATCATGGCGAGGCTGCTGATGGTGAGCGCCGATGCAGTCGCTCACAAGCCGTCGGCTCGCCAGGCAGAAAACGCGCTGACCTTGTCGCTGATGTTTTCGGGCCTGCGCTGCCTGCTGCAATATGCGCTGCTGCCTTTTTTGCTGCCGCTGCTTGGCTTGGCGGCAGATGTCGCCGCGCCCATCCTGCTGCTGATCAACCTGCTGGCGATGGTCTCGATTTTCTTCAGCCTGCGGCGCTTTTGGACGATCGGCTATGCTCACCGCTGGCGTTATCTGGTCGTGGCGGCGACAGCGCTGGTTCTGCTGGTGGCTTTCACTGTCTACGACATCATGCAGTTGAGCGGGAACTAGCCGACCCTGTATCCGCCCTCGCTTTGCCGCTAGAATGGCGCGACAGGCAGCCCAGATCGGAGTCTGACAGATGAGAACGATCCGCATCCGCAGCATCCTGTCCGCCTCGCTGCTTTTATGCGCGCTGGGGACGGCATCGGCACAAGACGCGGCGACGCAATCTTCGCCCGCGGGCTTGTCCATGCTGGTGCTGTTTTTGGGTATCGCTGGCATTGTTGGCGTGTTTGCCATCCGCTGGAGTCAATCGACCAGCGACGACGAAGACTGAGGCGACCATGTCGCAAGCTGGCTGGGAAAAGCCAAAACATCCGCCCAAGCGCAAACGATCGCAGCGCGTGCAATTCATCACCGCTGGCGTGGTGATCCTCGTGTCCGTGCTCTATCTGCTGGTTTCGGGCACCTTGCAGGGCGCACGCTACTTCATCACCGTGGGCGAAGTGCTGGGCGACCCGGCGCATCGCGGACGCACACTGCGGGTTTCTGGCGCGGTCGATGGCGAAAGCATCGATTATGACAGCGAAAATGCCGTCATACGCTTCGAGATCGTCCACATACCGGGCCAGCATGACGACCTGGCGCAGGCGCTGCACGATGCGCTGGCGGACGACAATGCCCCGCGCATGAAAATCATCGTCGAAGACGCCGCCATCCCCGACCTGCTGCAGCATGAAGCGCAAGCCATCCTCACTGGCGCGCTGGAAGGCGATGGCCTCTTCCACGCCACCGAGCTGCTGCTGAAGTGCCCGAGCCGCTTTGAAGAAAGCAGCCCGCCCGAAGCCCTGGGGCAAATCCCGGAAAACAACTGATGCTGGCCGAGCTGGGACTGGCAGCGCTGACGCTGGCACTGGCCGGCGCGCTCTATGCCATAGTCGCTTGCCTGTACAGCGCCCGCACTGGCCAACGACGCTGGCTGCAAAGCGGGCGCAATGCCGCGCTGTTGACCTGCCCCGCCCTGCTGCTGGCGACCGGCGCTTTGGTTGTCGCCCTGATGACCGAGCAGTATCAGCTCAGTTATGTCTATGAGGTTACCGATCCAGGCACGCCGCCACTCTATCGCTTCACGGCGCTGTGGGGCGCGCAGAGAGGCTCGCTGCTTTTTTGGTCGCTGCTGATGAGCTGCTTCACCTGCGGGGCGATCGGTCTAAATTGGCGGGGCGAAAGACGGCTGATGCCCTATGCCATTCCTGTCATGATGGCTTCGCTGGCTTTCTTTCTGGCTCTGTCGCTATTCATCGAAAACCCATTCGAGCGCTGGTGGATCGTGGTTGACGCGCCTGTGGAAGAGCAAGTCGTTTCCACGGCGCTGATCCCGCCGCGGGCTGTGCCGCCGACCGAAGCCAACTTGCGGGCTGGCGCAGAAGGCATGAATCCCTTGCTGCGTCATTTTGGCATGGTGATCCACCCGCCCATGCTCTATCTGGGCTTTGTGGGTTTCACAATTCCTTTCGCCTTTGCCCTCGCCGCGCTGGCATCGGGCGACCTGTCCAACAGCTGGATCAGCGCGACGCGGCGCTGGTCGCTGATCGCCTGGCTATTTTTGAGCCTGGGGCTGATTTTGGGCGGGCGCTGGGCATACGATGTGCTGGGCTGGGGCGGCTATTGGGGCTGGGATCCGGTCGAAAATGCGGCGTTCCTGCCTTGGCTGGTGGGCACGGCTTTCATCCACAGCGTGATGATCCAGGAAAAGCGCGGCATGCTGAAATTGTGGAATATGCTGCTGGTCATCGCGGCCTTCTCGGCGGTGATGTTCGGCACATTCGCCACCCGCAGCGGCGTCATCGACAGCGTGCACAGCTTCGCTCGCAGCGAGGTCGGCTTCCCCATGCTGGCATTTTGGGCGGCGATGACTCTGCTGGCGCTGGCGCTGCTGGCTTGGCGCTGGCGGGGTGGCGCGCTGCGAGACGAGCGGCAATTCGCTTCCATAATAAGCCGCGAATCGCTCTTTGTGCTCAATAATGTCATCTTCATCGCGCTCTTCGTGGCGATATTTTGGGGCAGCTTCGGCTTGCCGATCACATCAGAATTGTTCCTGGGCAAAGAAGTGACCATCGGCGCGCAGACTTTCGAGTTCTATGTCGTTCCGCTCTTCATCGCCATGTACATCTTGATGGGCATTGCGCCACTCGCGGCCTGGGGCGGCATGACTGTCGCGCGGCTGGGCGGGATGCTGCGTACCCCCCTGCTGCTGACTGCGCTGGGCGTGCTGGGATTGGCGATCGGCGGGACAGACCTGCTGGTGGCGGCGCTGGGATATGGAGTCGTCATGTTTGCGGCGGTTGTCGCGCTCTTCGAGATCGCTCGCGGAGTGGCGGCGCGGCGGCGAGCGCTGGGCGAAACTCCCTTGCGGGCATTTGTGGCGCTCTTTGGGCGCAACCAGCGGCGCTATGGCGGCTATATCGTGCATCTGGGCGTGACGGTCATCGGCATCGGCGTCATCGGCAGCACAGTCTTCCAAACCGAAGTGCAGCACACGCTGGATCGTGGCGAGACGGTCGCCATTCAGGACTATGCGCTGCATTATGAAGACTTCGTGCGCGCGCAGGCAGTCGATGGGCGGCTTATGAATATCGCCTCGCTGGTCGTGCTGCGGCATGGCGACGAAGTGGCGCGCATTCGTCCGCGCATTGATGAATATCCGCAGCTGCCCATGAGCATCGCCGGCGCGCACAGCACGGTCGAAAATGACTTTTATGTTTTGCTGATCCGTGGCGACCGCCAGCGCGCTACCTTCCGAATCTATATTAATCCGCTGGTGAATCTGGTGTGGTGGGGAGGCTTGCTGCTGATATTGGGCACAGCGATCGCGGCTTATCCGAAAGTGACGCGCGCATGAACCGCTTGCTGGCAGGTTTGGGATTGCTGCTGCTCTGCGCAGGCCTGGCATCGGCGCAGGCATCGGACAATGCAGTCAACCAGGTGGCGCAGCGCATGTATTGCCCCGTCTGCGAGAATATCCCGCTGGACGAATGTTTGACGGCCGCCTGCCAGGAATGGAAAGAAGAGATACGCAGCCAGCTTGGGGAAGGCAAAACAGAGCAAGCCATCATCGACAGCTTCGTGGCCCGTTTTGGCGATCATGTCGTCGGCGTGCCGGTCGACCCGCTGCTGCGTGCCTTGACGATCGTGCTACCGCTGTTGGCCACGGCGCTGGCATTGGGCGTCGGCTACTTGACTTTTCGCCGCTTTGCCGCGGGCAAGACGGGGGCTGCCCCGTCCGCCGACCGCGAACGCTCCGAAGAAGCCTGGCGCCAGCAGTTGGAAGCCGATGTGCGAGCGCAGCGCTGACCGGCCATGACGAGACTCGAGCGAAGCAGGCCACGAATCGCCGCGCGCTGGGGTTGCCCGGCGCTGCTGCTCGGCGTCATCCTGGCGACCATCGTCCTGGGCGCGCAGTTGGCAGAACGCAATCGCGGCCGCCCGGCCAGCGGACCTGCGCCCGATTTTCAGTTGCAGCTGTTCACTGGCGAGACCATCGGGCTGAGCGAATTGCGCGGACAAGTCGTGCTGCTCAACTTTTGGGCGAGTTGGTGCCCGCCCTGCCGCGCCGAAGCGCCCGACCTGCAAGCGCTGCACGAAGACTTTGCCCGCAGCGGTCTGCGCGTGATCGGTGTGAACATGCTGGAAAGTTCGCGCGCCAAAGCTCAAGCCTTCATTGACGAGCTGGGCATCGGTTATGCCAATGGCGAAGATATCGAGCAGCGCATTACCCGGCTGTATCGCGTCGACGCGCCACCAGAAAGTTTCCTGATCGACCGGCGCGGACAGGTGCGCCAGGTTTATATCGGCAGCATCAGCTATGACATGATCAGCGGCAAAATCCAGTCGCTGCTGGCGGAGGCGGCATGAGCCTGGCTGGATTGCTCGTTGCGCTGCTCTTGACGCTGCTCGCGCTGACTATCGTGGCTTATCCTCTGCTGCTGCGGCGGCAGGCGTCAACCGGTGCCCGGCACAGCTCCCCCCGCGACCTGGAAACGAGCTATCGGCGGGTCTTGATCAACATCCGCGATCTGGACGAAGATTTCGCCACGGGCAAGCTGGATGCGCGCAGCTATCGCGATGAACGCGAAACATGGGTGAGGCGCGGGATTGTCCTGCTGCGCCAGATCGACGAGCAGACTGGGACAAGCGCATGATAAACCGCGCGCTGTTGCTGCTGCTGGCTTGCTGCCTGTCCGCCTGCACGAACCTGAGCGGCGAGCCAGAAATCGCTGCCACGCTGCCGCGCCCAAACCGCGAATAGCAGCTGGCAGCCAGATATCGGCAATGGCGCGAGACTCTTCGCCGAGCATTGCACGGATTGTCATGGCGAGGCGGGCGATGGCAAAGGATCGCTGGTATTGGCGGGCAGCGTCGACCAGCCGCTCGACTTGACCGACCAGGCGCTTGTTGCGGTCGAATCGCCGCTAGAGTTCTTCGATATCATCACCGCGGGCAAGCTCGAAAACCTGATGCCGCCCTGGCAAGATGCCTTGAGCGAGGCGCAACGTTGGGATGTGGCGCTGTATGCCTATACGCTGCGCTATGACGATGCGCTGCTGGCGGAGGGGGAGTCGCTGTGGCAGAGGCTTTGCGCGGATTGCACTGCGCCGCGGACGATCCCGCCGGTGTTCAGCGATATCGCTTTTGGACAGCAGTTGGATTTGGCAGGAACGCTTTCGGAGGAGGAGTTCGCGGCGATAGCGGCTTATCTGCGCGCGCAAAGCCTGCAAGCGGCGACTGTGACGATAACTGGCGCGGTGCAGCAGGGCACAGCGGGCGGCCTTGTGCCACCCGATACGATCGTGCAGCTGCAAGTCGGCAGTCCCCAGCGTGGATACAGCGCGGCGGAAACCAGCATTGATGCCGATGGGCGATTTCGCTTTGAGCAGGTGCAGCACGCTGACGACCTCGGCTATGTCCTGGGCGCGGTCTACGCTGGGCGTCTTTTCAGCTTGCGCTTGCCTGTGGAAACGCTGGCGGATGAACAGACGCTGCATATCTATGATGTCGCCAACGACCCGCGCGTCATCAACATTTCGCGCATAGACTTGCGCATCGATGCGGCGCGGCTGGAAGACCGGGGCGCTGGACTGGTCGTAGAGCAAGTCATCGGTTTTCGCAACGAATCCGACCGCATCTACACCAGCGGGCGCGGCTTTGATGACGGGCGAGAAGCCAGCTTGCTCGCGCAGCTGCCACAAGGCGCAGAATTGCTGCATGACGCCGACAGAGAACGCTATGTCGTGATAGAAGACATGGCGGAATTGCCGTCTTCGCTGATCGACACGCTGCCTGTGCCGCCCGGCGACCGGCACGAAATCGCCCTGATTTACTTTCTGCCGTATGCGGGCGCGCTGGAATTCGCGCAAGATTTCAACAACCTGCTGGATGCCGATGTGCGTGTGACGCTGCCGAGCTCGCTGCGAATAGACGGCGCATTTGAATTAGCTGATTCGGGCGCGCTGAATCAATATGTCGGGCAGCTGACGATGCAGCGCGATCCCGCGCTTGGCTTCACGATAGCAGGCGATCCTTTCGCCACCAGCAGCGATGATGCGCAGGTCATCACCAGTGAGACGCTGATACCCTTGCTCATAGTCGCGGGGGTCGCGTTGGCATTGGCTGGCTGGCTGGCGACTTTGCTGCGGCGACCGGCTGCCACAAGCGCCGAGATAGACAAGCTGACACAGGAACTCGCCCGGCTGGAGCGCCAACACGACCAGGGACGCATCAACCACGACCTCTATCAGCATCGGCGGCGCGAGATCCAGGCGCGGCTGTCCGCCCTGCAGGATGACCCAACATGAGCGGGCGCGGGCTGATCGAAGTCCAGCGGCTGAGCAAGAATTTCGGTTGGCTGCCGGTCTTGCGCGGACTGGATTTTCTTGTGCAGCGCGGAGAGCGCGTGCTGCTGCTGGGCGCGAATGGCAGCGGCAAATCGACCTTGCTGCGCCTGCTGTGTGGCTTGAGCCGCGCGACCAGCGGCGTCATTCGCATCGGCGGCTGGTCCCTGCCCGAAGAGGCGCAGGCTGTGCGCGCGCAGATCGGTTTGCTGGCGCATCGCCCGCTTCTTTATGAGAACTTGACAGCAAGCGAGAATCTGGACTTCTTCGCCGCGCTCTATGGCATGGCGCCAGCCGAACGAGCGCGTCGCCGCGACGACTTGCTGCAGCAGGTGGGATTGGCTGGGCGCGCCGATGGACTGGTGCGGGAGTTCTCGCGGGGCATGCAGCAGCGTCTCAGCCTGGCGCGCGCATTGCTGCATCAGCCCGACCTGCTCTTGCTGGACGAACCTTATACGGGCTTGGACAGCGCCGGCTGCGCAATGCTCGACAGGCTGCTGGCGGCTGCGTCCGAAAGCGGCTGCACCATCATCATGAGCACGCATCAGCTGGAGCGAAAACCAGCTCATGTCGACCGCGCGCTGATCCTCGCAGATGGCTCGCTGGTCTATGACGGGCAGGTCAATGGCAAACTCGCCGCCCTCTATCGGGGTGCGACCGACAGCGCATGAAGACCCCTTTCGCAACCGCCGTACGCGCCATCGTCAGCAAAGATTTGCGGGCAGAATGGCGCTCGCGGGAGCTGGTCAGCGCGATGGCGCTCTTCACGCTGCTGAGCGTGCTGGTTTTCAGCTTTGCGCTGGAACTGGACAAAAGCGCGCGCGAAGAAGCCATCAGTGGCGTGCTGTGGGTGAGCTTGATTTTCGCCAGTCTGCTGGGCTTCAATCGCAGCCTGTCGCTGGAGCACGATCAAGGCAGCCTGGACGCGCTGGTGCTGGCGCCGGTGTCTCGCGCGTCGATATTCGTTGGCAAGCTGCTGGGCAACTTCTTGTTCACGCTGCTTGTCGCGCTGGTGCTGCTGCCGCTGATGACGGCGCTGTATGGCGTGCATCTGCTGGATGGCTGGGCGCTGCTGACGACGATTGTGGGCGTCTTCGGTTTCAGCGCCATTGGCACCCTGCTGGCCACCCTGGCTGTGCAGACGCGATCCCGAGAGGCGCTGCTGCCGATTGCGCTGCTGCCGGTCTGCCTGCCCTTTTTGCTGACGGCGGTGCGCGCAACCAAAGGCATCGTGAGCGGCGCGCCACACAGCGAATGGCAAGTCTGGCTGCAGCTGCTGGCTGCCATCACCATCATCTACCTGGTATTTTGCCTGCTTCTCTATAGATTCGTGCTTGAAGAATGAGGCGGCTCTATTACAATTTTTCGCAGCCCATTTAGTTTGAGGCGATCAATCATGACACAAAGCGGGACAGAACCGCCGATTGCAGCCAGCCCACAGCCGCGACTGCTGCGCGCGCTGACGATCCTGGCGGCGCTGGGATTCGTCGGCACGCTGGTTTTGGGGCTGTTTGTCGCCGGCACAGATATCCAGCAGGGGCAGGTGCAGCGAATTTTCTACATTCACATGCCGTCTTTTTTTGGCGCGTTCACGGCTTTTGGCGCGACCGTGCTGGGCGGCATCATCTACCTTTGGCGCGGCAATGATGCTTGGGACCGCATCGCGCTGGCTGGCGTCGAAGTCGGCTTGGCATTCGCGCTGATCAACCTGCTGACCGGCGCGATCTGGGCGCGGCCGATCTGGAATACCTGGTGGACATGGGATCCGCGTCTGACCTCGGCGGCGGTGATGTGCCTGACCTATGCGGCTTATCTGATGCTGCGCGCTGGCATCGAAAATCCGCAGCGGCGGCGCAGTCTGATGTCGGTATATGGCATCCTGGCTTTTGTCAGCGTGCTGCTGACGCTGTTCATTATCCGCATCGTGCCCGATACCATCCATCCGGTCATCGTCGGCGCAAGCCCACAAAATGCGCAAGGCACATTCGAGGCGACCAGCGGCGTGGTGCTGGCGCTGCTGCCCAGCCTGATCCTGTGGCTGACGCTGATGCCGATTACGCTGATGTGGCATCGCTATCGACTGGCGCTGCGGCAAGAAGCGGTCGATGCGCTCAAACTGAAACTGCTGGGTGGATGATGTACACAGCGAAGCGAACGACAAGGTTTCTTCTGGCGCTGCTGCTGGCGCTGGCATCAGCGGGCTGGACGAGCGCCCAGGCCGAAACGCCCTATTATCAGTCGGCCGACTTCAATGTGCCGATATTGGCCGGCTGGCAAAACCAGAGCGCGGATGGCGCGGCGCAATTTTCTTTGCCATCGGCATCGGCGATCATCCGCACAACGATGGCAGCGGGCGCGGATGCCCAATCGGCCGCGACTGCCGACCTGACTGGCTGGCTGGGCTTGACGAAACTTGATGCGCCAGTCTACAGCGGCAAGGTCAACCTGGCGGATGGCACCTGGCATGTGCTCGCGCACGATATTGATGCCGAGCGCAGCGCCTCGCAACTGGCGCGACAAGCTGGCGACCGCTTCATCGTCATTACCTTCCTGGAAAGCGAACCCGCATCCCGCACCTGGATGCTGGCTGTTGCGCAGGCAGACGAGACCCTGGAAACGCCCGAGCCCGAGATGGACGGCGCGCTGCAGCAATTGACGCAACTGCGGCTGGACGACCTGGAAGCGACCGGCACTTCTGCGCTGCCCGGCGGCGACTGGCTGGTCTTCCAAAGCGAAACGGCGCAGGCGGCTGGCAGCCTCTTCGGCAACGACAGCTACATCGCGCTGCAAGAAGGCGCGCTGGGCGATCTAACGGCGCTGGCGGATGCCTGGCGAGGCACGCTGCTGGGCTTCTTCATCACGCCCGACAATTCGCTGTATCTGGGGTTGGGACTCGCGGTCAGCTTGCTGATATTGGCGGCGCTGATGGGCAGCTTCGTCTGGCGCGCGCGCGCATTGCAGAAAGACCTGGCGATGATCGAGCAGCTGGAAAGCGCCGACGCCAACTAGAGCCGGCAGTTCGCGCATTTGCGACAACCTGTGCCGCTGCGCAACTATCGCGCGCTGCAGGCGTATAAAATGGTAATCAGACAGCGCGAATCGGGAGCGGCATGATGAGCGAAGAACAGAATCCCCTGCCAGACGAGCCGGTGAATGAAGCGGAAACGACTCCGCTGGAGCAATTCATCTATCACCAGCGGCGCGGCTTGGAAGAATTTGGCAAGGCGATGGAGTCGCTGCTGCCGCCTGGCTTCCGCGAGCACACACAGGCGGCTGGCAACGAGTTCGCGACAGGCTTCCGCGTACTGATCGATGCCGCCATCGACGAGATCAAGAAAGCCAGCGAGATGGAAGACCCCGATGCTCGCAGCGCCGCCGAACACGAACGCCAGGCGCACGCCAATCTGGCTTCTGATGACGATGCGGAAGGCGCAACCGGCGGGACCAGCCGCAAGATCCACATTGAATTGGACGACTGAACCAAGAGGGATTCGTAGCGTCCGACGTTGCTAAGAAGCCCGCTGCTCAAAGCGGATGTTCAAGAACTTGTCTTCGAACTTGGCGCTGGTGATTTCCAGTTCTTGCAATTCATCGGGCAGCACGATATTGCGGCGATAGGGACCTACGCTCAGCGTGATCTCGTCGCGCGACCGGAACAAATCAAGCTGTTCTTTGCGGGCGAAGCCGATTGGCACGCGCAGCACCCAGCTCGCATCGCTATCCAGCCGCTCCAGCTTGTGCACGACGCCATCGAACAGGCGCTCGGCTGGATTTCGGTCGCCATATAGTTCGTCTGCCAGGCGGCGCAGCATCTCCAGCCCGCCCATTTCTTCGCCAAACAGCGGCGCGGTCAGCAGGGGCAGGCTGCCAAATGCCTCGCCCACAAATTCGATATTCTTGGCTTGGCGCTGCTTCCAGACATCAAAGAAGGGATCGCGGATTTCGTCAGGGAAGACGCGGTTGACCAGGATGGCATCGGTGGCGTAGTCGTAGAGGTTTAGGTAGGTGTATGTGCGCTGGGTCTCGCGGATGACCATGCGCTCGGCATTGGTGACCAGGCGGATGCTGGCATGTTCGGGGTCGGTGAGCAGCTCGCGCACGCCATCCAGGGTATCGAAGAGCAGCTGCACCTGGTCCCAGGCATTTTCGGCGATATCGATGCCCAGGTCATTTTTCTTGCCGCGATTGAAAAGGCGCTGCACAGGGCGGATGACGCTGTCCAGCCCGCGGGCGATGCGCATCAGCCGCTCGACCCACCAGCGCGTCACATCGGGCAGGCTGAGCAGGCGGATGGTCTCGGCGGTTGGCGCGGCATCGACAATCAGCACATCGTAGTCGCCGGCCTGGAAATACTCGCTGATCCACAGCAGCTGCGCGCCTTCTTCCAAACCGGGGATGATGGTTACTTCGGCAGCATTGACCTTGGCGATGCCCTCGCGGTTGAAGAACGCGCCCAGGTATTCCTGGATGCGGCCCCAGTATTTCTGCATGGAATAGCGCGTGTCGATTTCCTGCGCCCACAAGTTGTCGGCGACCTGCACTGGCTCGGGACCGACCTCGATATCCAGGGCATCGCCCAGGCTGTGCGCGGTATCGGTGCTGACGACTATGGTTTTCAGCCCCAGCTCGGCACAGCGCAGGGCTGTCGCCGCCGAAATGCTGGTCTTGCCGACTCCACCTTTGCCAGTGTGCACAATCACGCGCATAAAAGCCACCTGCCACCTTCTGTCTACGCTTGTCAAGATTCACAGCAGTATACGCGCGGTCGCCGCGAAAGTAGCGTATAGAGCCGTGTACAAGGGCAATTGCCATCAGGCGTCAGGCGCGGATGAGCTCGAGCGTCGGCGCTTTGTCGTTTGCATTGGAGATTGCCTCAGCAGGGCGATTCTTGCGCTTTCGGTCAGAGTAGCGGCAATCAGCGCTTTGAGGATATCCAGGCCGAGAAATGGCTGGCCGCCCCATAGCCAGGCTTGCTGCCAGCTTTCGGCGGGGGCGACGATTTTCAAGATCGGGATGCCAAAAGCATAAATCACCAGCACGCCGATAATGCCTGCCAGCCAGCGCTGCCATACACGGTCGCTGCTACGCTCGACCAGGCAGCCTGTGACAAACGCAGCCGGGACGAAGCCAATCAGATAGCCGGCGGTAGCGCCGCTCAATGCCTGAGCTCCGGCCCCGCCCGCCGCCGCCGGCATATCGAGCATGATCAAGCCCAGATAAGCGAGCGCGCTCAAAGCGCCATCGGCAGCGCCGAGAACCATCCCTGCCAAGAGAACGAGCAACACTTGCAAGGTGAAGGGAACGGGTCCACCGAACCAGATTTCAACCTGCGCGCCCAAGGCTGTTAGCAGCGTGAAGGATAAGATAGCGGCAATGCGAATGACAAGAGACCCGCCCTTGATGATTGAAAGCGATCTGAGCATGCTTTTTCTCCCATAGACCCGAGCAATTCACATTCTCTAACAACCCAAAAAATGCGAGGCGGTTGCTCGTTCGGCTTATTCGCGCTGAAAACCAGGAAACTCGACCTTGACAAGCCTAGAACAAACAATCTATACTTGGCACAATGAACACATAGTTACTCGCCGAAGGAGACTGCATCATGCGTCAAATCGTACATATTGAGATTCCGTCCAAAGACGATGCCGAAGCCAAAGCCTTTTACAATTCATTGCTGGGCTGGGAAGCTACGGAAGTCCCCATGGGTCCTGACTTTACCTATGTCATGTTTGACCTCGGCAACAACATGGGCACAGCGCTTTCGCCCCTCAGCGACGATATCAAGCCCGGCGATGTCATGCTGTACTTTCACAGCGATGACCTGGATGCCGATATGGCGCGGGCCGGCGAACTGGGCGGCGAGGTGCTTTTGCCGCGGCAAGAGGTGCCGGGATTCGGCGCGATGGGCATCTTCAAAGATCCCACCGGCAACCGCGTGGCTTTCTGGGAAAGCGCCAACCCCGGGCAGGGCTAGACAGGAATCGAATTAACCGGTCTTGCGCACCGTAATGAAAAGACGGGGACGATCTGCCGGGTCGTCTCCCTCGTTTATCCACACATGGCAGCGAAGGTATGGCAGATTTCCCACTGCTTAAGGACTACATAGACGGACAGCTTGTGGCGCAGCTTGCCGAGCGCATCACGATCGTGCATCCGCAATTTGCGAGCGATGCCTTTGTCGCGGCAGCCACCAGCGAATTGCCGAATCGGGAGTTGAAAGCGCGCTTCGACTGGATCGCCGACCAGCTGCGGGAGCGCCTGCCAGCCGACTATCCGACCGCGCTCACTATCCTGGCAGGCATCCTCGACAACCAGGACAGCCGATTCGCGCCGCTGGACATGCCGGATTTTCGCCTGATGCCCATCCCGACATTTGTGGAGCGTCACGGGCTCGACCATCCCGATGCTTCGCTGGATGCCATACACATCATCACGCGCCACGCCACCTGCGAGGGAGCGATCCGTCCCTTTATACGCCATTATCCGACAGTCACGCTGGCGAGATTGCGGCAGTGGGCAAACGATGAGAACGAGCATGCGCGCCGCCTCGTCAGCGAAGGCACGCGTCCGCGCCTGCCCTGGTGGCCGCCACTGCGCGAATTCATCGCCGATCCCGCTCCTGTCCTGGCGCTGCTGGAATGCTTGAAAGACGATCCGTCTCTTTATGTGCGGCGCTCGGTAGCCAACAACCTCAACGACATCAGCAAAGATCATCCACAGCTTGTGCTGGAGCGCATGACAGCATGGAGCGAAGGCGCAAACAAAGAGCGAAAGTGGCTCATCAATCACGCGCTGCGAACATTGGTCAAATGCGGGGACAAGCCTGCGCTGACGCTGTTGGGTTATGCTCCAGCCGCGGTCGAACTGAGCGATCTGACGCTGATGCCGGCTGTGTTGCCGTTCGGGAAGAATCTTGAATTCTCGTTTGCGCTGCGCAATTGTGGCGGCGCGGCGCAGAAGCTGATGGTCGATTTCGTGATGCACTTTGTCAAAGCGAATGGCTCGACCGCGCCCAAGGTCTTCAAGCTGAAAAAGCTGAGCCTGCCAGCTGGCGAGGAAATCCGCATCCAAAAGAAAATGGCGATCCGCCCCATCTCCACGCGCAAGTATTATGCCGGGCGGCAGCGGCTGGAAATCCAGGTCAATGGAGTCCGTCTGGGCGGCGCGGACTTTGAACTTGTGATGGGCCAGCGGACGCAGGGGATTTATCACGAGCGCAACCCGCTGCATGAGCGCGGGGAGCATTAGTCCGGCCAGCTAGGCGTCCAGGGCTTCTATGATGACACGGACAAATTCGAAGTTCTGCTTGTTGCGCGCCTGGTCATTGCCGGCGTGGTTGACCTCGACCAGCGTAACCGCGATGCCCATGCCCTCGAGCCGGTATTTTGTGTGCCACTCGCCGGCCTGCTGTACATTGCGATAATAGACCAGGCGACCCTGAGGATCCATGCGAGCCAGCTTGCCTTTGGCGCGACCGAATTTCATGCCGCTTAGCTCGTCCAATAGCGCTTGCCGCTGGGCTTGGCTGAATGTGGCCATGCTGTTTCCCTGTTCGCGTATTTTGCAGTAATCTGCGATAATTGTAGCTGTGCGAGGCGCGGGCTTCAAGCGGCGTTGTGTCGGGGCATCATGCAAACATACTCTGTACGCGAAATCACCAAATATATCAAAGACCTGTTTGATGCCGACCGCAATCTGGGCAGCGTCTGGGTGCAGGGCGAGGTGTCCCGCTTGACACGGGCGCGTTCTGGTCACTGGTATTTCACAATCAAGGACGCACATGCCCAGCTGAGCTGCGTGATGTTCCGCAGCGCTGCCAGCCGCGTGACCGTCGATGTTTCGCCCGGCGCAGAGATCCTGGCGCGCGGCAAGATCGGCGTGTATGTGGCGCGCGGCGAATATCAGCTGGTCGCCGATCTGATCGAGGCGGTCGGCGGCATTGGCGATTTGCATCGGCAGTACGAAGAGCTCAAGCGCAAACTGGCCGCAGAAGGCTTGTTTGACCAGGCGCGCAAGCGAGCCATTCCGACATTTCCAGCCCGCATCGGCGTCGTGACCTCGCCCACTGCCGCAGCCTGGCACGACATCCAGACTGTACTCAGCCGGCGCATGCCGCTGGTGGAGGTCAGCCTAAGCCCGACCCTGGTGCAAGGCACAGATGCGCCGGCGCAGATCGTCAGGGCGCTGCGGCGACTGTATCGCAGCCATGTCGATGTCATCCTGCTGGCGCGGGGCGGCGGCTCGCTGGAAGACCTGTGGTGCTTCAACGACGAGGCTGTGGCGAGGGAAATGGCCGACAGCCCGATCCCGATCATCAGCGGCGTGGGGCACGAAATCGACTTCACCATTGTGGACTTCGTGGCAGACCTGCGCGCGCCGACGCCATCAGCCGCTGCCGAACTCGCCACGCCCAACCGCGACGATCTGCTGCTGGATATCGACCGTCTGCGCATGCGCCTGGCAGAACAGCTTGGCGACAGGCTCGACCAGCGTTCGCGCGAACTGGCGAACATGCACGGACGGCTGCGCTGGCTGAGGCCGTTGAAGCGCATCGAAGCTGACAATCGCGGTCTTTTGGACTTGCAGCAGCGGCAGCAGCGAGCGATTGCGACATTTCTGAAGCGCCTGCACGAGCGCCTGGCCAGCCGTGAACGCGCTTTGGACACAGCCAATCCGGCGCACATTCTCGGTCGCGGTTATGCCCTGGTCAGCGACGAACGCGGCGACATCATCCGGCGGGCAGCGCAGGTCAGCGCGGGACAGCGGCTGGATATCCGACTGGCGGAAGACGAAATCAAAGTCAAGGTGGACGCATGACGGACGATATCAAGAAGCTCGGCTACGAAGCGGCTTTTCAACAGCTGGAAGACCTGGTCGCGCAGCTGGAGAGCGGCGAAAAAACGCTGGCGGAGTCGGTCGCGCTGTACGAGCGGGGCCAACAGCTTTCCGCGCATTGCCAGCGCCTGCTGGAAGCGGCTCAATTGAGCGTCCGACAAGTGGACGAAGCAGCACTTAACGAATAACTGGCGAAGATCATGTTCGATTTCAGCAAGCTGCCAGCGCCAGCCAAGAAGAATATGTCGATTCGCGTGAAACCGGCTGCCGAGCGCGCCCTGCGGCAGGGCCATCCCTGGGTGTTTGCGGAGTCGATCGTCAAACAAAGTCATTTGGGCAGCGCCGGCGATTTGGCTGTGATCTATGACCGCGACAAGAACAATTTCCTGGCGGTGGGATTATACGACCCGCTTTCGCCCATTCGCGTCAAGGTGCTGCAAGCCCAACAGCCGCGCAAGATCAACCGCCAGTTCTTCGTTGACAAGCTGGCGGCGGCGCAGGAACGGCGCAACCCGCTCATCAGCCAGGGCACGACCGGCTATCGGCTGGTGTATGGCGAGAGCGATGGTTTCCCGGCGTTGGTTCTCGACCGCTATGGCGAGACTCTGGTCCTCAAAATCTATACGACCGCCTGGATCGCCCACTTGCAAGAACTGGTCGCGGCGCTGCAAGAGGCGCTGGAATTTGACGCGCTCGTGTTGCGCCTCAGCCGCGCCCTGCAATCGGATCGACTGAATGTCGCTTCGCTCTACGGCCTGCGCGATGGGCAGCAGTTGATCGGCGAGGCAAGCGAGTCGGTGCAGTTCGTGGAAAATGGCTTGCTCTTCGCAGCGGATGCGCAGCGCGGCCACAAGACCGGTTTCTTCTTCGACCAGCGCGATAATCGTCAGCGTGTGCGGGGGCTGGCAGAGGGGCAGCGCGTATTAGAAGTCTTTTCGTACACGGGCGGATTCTCGGTATATGCGCTGGCTGGCGGCGCGCGCTCGGTGTTGGCATTGGATGTCAGCCAGCCGGCGCTGGATGCCCTGCAGCAGAATATGGCGCTGAACGGCTATGAACAATCGCAAGTTGATGTGCTGCAGGCGGATGCCTTCGCTGGTCTGCGGGGGTTGATTGAAGCGCGGCGCAAGTTTGGATTGATCGTGGTCGATCCGCCAGCTTTCGCCAATCGGCGCGCCAATATGGGCAATGCCGTGCTGGCTTATCGACGACTGGTCGAGCTGGCGCTGCAACTGCTTGCGGATGACGGCATCCTGGTGATGTCATCGTGCTCCAGCCGCATCAATGCCGAGAGGTTCGAGCAGTTGGTCACTCGCGCGGCAGCGGTGGCCGGGTATGATCTGCAAGTCTTCGATAGCTCGACTCACGCGCTGGATCATCCCATCGGCTTCCCCGAGGCGGCTTATCTGAAGGCGCTGTTCTGCCGGCTTGGCAGCCAGGCGATCCCTACTGCGAATCGCGGCGCATCAGGCTGAAGCTCTGTCCGGTGGGACCCGTCTGCGGCTGCGTCGCCAAAAAGAGCGCCAGCGGAACGACATCGGCCGGCTGTTTGCGCCATTCGAGGGTCAGCGGCGATTCGTCTGGCAATTCCCCCTCGGACAAGATGTCGGTATTGACCAAGCCCGGTATCAATTCGTTGACGCAGATGCCGTGGGGCCGCAATTCTTCCGCCAGCGCGCGCACCAGCATCCAGGCGCCGGCTTTGGAGACGCTGTAGGCGCTGTCAGAACCACCGACGCGATGTCCCATGCCCGAGCCAATCACAATGATATGACCGCCTTGGCGCTTGAGGTCGGCGATGGCGAATTTGCAGGTGTAATATACGCCCAGCAGGTTGACGCGCAAGGTATGTTCCCAGTCGTTGATATCGCTGTCTTCGACCGAATCGCGGCTGAAATTGCCGCCTGCATTGGCGATCACGATATCGGCAGGACCAAAGTGAGCGCGAGTCTGGTCGTAGAGGTTTTGTAAATCCGCGGCCCCGGTCACATCACAGCCAACAGCGACCGCCTCTCCGCCAGCAGCTTCAATATGCATGACAGTTTGCTCGAGCTCGTGTTGGCTTCTGGCAGCGCAGACGACGCGAGCGCCCTGCGCCGCAAATCCGATCGCCAGCCCGCGCCCAATGCCCCGACTCGCGCCGGTGATGACAGCGACTTTGCCCGCCAGCATGTCATTCATTTGCAAAAATCCTTCTCCGAGTTGTTCAAGTTCATTTGCGGCGTCGACTCAAATAACCGATGGCAGGACTCAACAAAGCGCGCGTCTCGCTGACATCCAGCCAAGCGCCGATGCCCAGAAAGACCAGCGCCCCCAGCCCACAGCCAGCCAGCGCCATGAGCAAGCCGTCCAGCGAAAGCGCCCGCGTCAGCATGAGGACTGCGCCCGCCATCGCCAGCGAAAGCAGCAGGCTGCCGACTGCGCTGCGAATGATCGCCCGGTCGTGAATGTCGGGGCTGCTGCCTTCTTCTGCCAGCCGCCGCCGCATCAACCACCACAAGGCCAGCGCCTCGATCAAGGTGGTCAGCGCATTCGCCAGCGCCAAACCCGCAAAAGCTCCGCCCGCCAATTTCGTTGGATCGCCAATCAGCTGGACGAAGATCAGGCTGAGCGCGATATTGCTGAGCATGGCAGCAAGCCCCGCCAGCACCGGCGTCAAGGTATCTTCCAGCGCGTAAAATGCCCGTGAAAGCACTTCCAACAGCGCGAATCCAGCCAGTCCCAGCGCATAAAAGCTCAATGCCCATGCAACCGCCTGCGTGCTTTCCGCCGTCCATTGGCCACGCTGCAAGACGCTCACCAGTGGCTCGCCCAGCACGATCAGCAGCGCCGCCGCCGGGAAGGACAAGAAGAGCACATTGCGCATCGCTTGGGAAAGGCGGTCTTTGAAGCCGGCGTAGTCGCCAGCCGCTCGCAGCGCCGCCAGCGATGGGAAAACCGCCGATGCCTGGCTCTGCCCGATCATGCCCAGCACGAAGAAACACAGCATAAAAGCATAGCGCAGCGCCACAAAGCTGCCCTCGACCATGCTGTTGGACAGCACGATATTGACATAAAAGTTGATCTGCACCACCGCCAGCCCCAGCACGCGCGGTCCCATCAGGCGCAGCACATCCGCCACGCCCGGCAGACGCGCCGCGAAGGACAAGCGCAGCCGCGAGCGAATCGTCAACAAGCCAGGCAGCTGAACCAGCAGATGCAGCGCTGCGCTGAGCACGGCGCCAAAAGCCAAGCCCATCACATTCAGGTCGCCGACTTGACCGACATCGGGGTGTGCGGGCAGTTTGGGCGCAATCACCAGCGCGCCGAGGATGATGCCGATATTGTTCATGCTGATAGCCAGAGCCGGCAGCCAAAATGCGTGGTGCGTCTGCAAAATCGCCATGACCAGGCCGCTGATGCTGAATATCACCGGCGTCAGCATCATCAGGCGGATCATGTCCACCATCAACTGCTGCTGCTGCGCGGGTCGCTCTGCCCACAGCACGAGGCTGACCAACTGCGGCGCGAACACAGCCACCAGTATGCTGAAGACCGCCGCGGCGCTGGCTGACAAGGTTACAACGGCGCTGGCCAATCGCCAGGCAGCTGCCTCGTCGGCTTCGCGGATGCGCGCATATACGGGGATAAACGACGAGCCCAGCGCCCCGCCTGCCACCAGCACAAAGACCGTTTCGGGCAGTTGCTGGGCAGCGGAGAAGACATCCAGCGCGGCGCCAGTGCCGAATTGCGAGCCGACCACGCCGATGCGCAGCAAGCCAAGCGCGCCACTGGTGAAGAAGCCGACCAGCACGATCAATGCCTTGTGCGCGATTTGGCGGTTGTCCAGCGCTTTGCTCATGCGCGCCCTTCGGGAAAAAAGGTCGATGGCATCATACGGATGCGCAGCACAGGATTGCCACTTGGCAGCGCAGCCGCATCCCCTATAATATACGCCTTTAGTCAGAACAAAATGCGCCGCTGCCGGCAGTTGCAAGGGACGAGGATCGAGATATGCAAGTGATTTTGCTGCAAGACCTGTACAAGCATGGGGTCGCGGGCGAGGTGGTGAAGGTTGCCGATGGCTTCGCGCGCAATTATCTGATCCCGCGCAAGATGGCGATCCAGGCTACGCCCTCCGCCATGCGCCAGACAGAAGCCGTGCGCAAAAATGTCGAGGCGCGGCGAGCGCAGTATAATGATATGCTCAACGACCTGGCTCGTCAGATCGATGGCGTGGAGTTGATTTTTGGGCGGCGCGCGGCCAGCACGGGCAAATTGTTCGGCTCGGTCACTACGCAAGAGATCGCCGACGAGTTGGACCGCGTGACCAGCGTGGATATCAACCGGCGGCGCATCAGCCAGCAAGCCTTGCGCGAAGTCGGCACGCACGAAGTGCCGGTGCGGCTGGGCAACGAACTCTCGCCCACGCTGATTATCAGCATCGTGCCCGAAGACGAACTGCCAGAATTTTTGGCAGCGCGCGAACGGGGCTTTATGGTCACCGCGGAAGAGATCATGATCGAGGGATTCCGATATCCCGACCCGCCAGAAGAGCCAAGCGAAGCTGCCGACGAAGCGCCGATGCCAAACGCAGAAGAACTGGTCGCTGAAGCGGCAGCTGAATAGTCGACAGTCCCCCAGATGACCGCGCATTCCGCCGCGGGCTTTCACACAGCCAGCCTAATTTGTCGCCGCCTGTGCCGAGCAGACGGGGCTGTCTGCCTGGGAGCGTGCCGCTGATGGATGGCTTTTCACTTGGCTTGATGCTGCGCGAAGCTCGCGAAGCCAAAGAGCTGGAAATCGCCCACGCAGTTACCCGGCTGCGCATACGGCGAGCGGTGCTTGAAGATTTTGAAAAAGGCGAATTCGAGCTGGCTGGCGTGCCCGAGGTGCAAGTACGCGGGATGCTGCGCATTTATGCTCGTTACCTGGCGCTTGACGAAGAGGAGATTCTGATCCTCTACGACCAGATGCGCATCGCCCAGCAGCAGGGAAAGCAGCAGCGTTTGCGGCGGCGAGCGGTGCCAGAGAAACAAGCGCGCCCCGGCACACAGCCCCTGCAAGAGATTCAACTGGCTGACCAGCGCTCGGCAGGCTGTCGGCGCGTTGTCCAGTCATTGCTGATCATCCTGCTATCGCTGGCGGCGCTGGCGGTGATCGTCTTTGTAACGGTGCAGATAGTCGACTTTGAGGGTGGCGCGCCAGGCGTCGCGGCAGCCTCCCCCACCACGCGACCGGCGACTGCCACGCCCCTGCCCACGCCGACCAGCCTCCCGCCCAGCCCGACGCCATCAAACCGCGCGCAGTATACAGGCAGCGGTGTCCTGGTCAGCCTGTTGGTCACGCAGCGCAGTTGGCTGCAGATCAGCGTCGATGGCGTAGAACAATACAATGGGCTGACGGCTGCGGGCACCTTGCTGGAATACAGCGCGCTCGACGAAATCGCCCTGACGGCGGGCAATGCCCTGGCGCTGGATGTAATCTGGAATGGCGAACAGCAGCCGCCCATCGGCCTGCGCGGTCAGCGGGCAGATATTCGTTATACAAGCGAAGAGGCGGCGGTGACGCTGGGACCGGGCAGCGAGCCGTCAGCCATGCCAATCAGCCCGCCAGCAGCCACCATAGCGCAAATCGTGCCTGAGTCGCCAGCAGCGACCGCAGCGCAGATCGTGCCTGAGCCGACAGAGCCAACAGAAGCGGAGCCTGCTGCGGCCATTCGCCCCAAAGCCAGCCCAGTGCCGACTCAAACAGACTTGCCGCGCCAAGTCGATCCGATGACCGCCACCATCGTTTCACCCAGCAGCACGCCACTGCCCAGCGCGACGCCAACCATCGCGCAAACGCCGCTGCCGACTGCCATCCTGCCGCCGCGCGTGACGCAAGCGGGCTTGCCGCCCACCAAGCCGGGCACATGAACCGATGCCGCAACTGCTTACGAGCCAATCATCCATGAAGATTTGACCAAATGGTCTACAAACAAGGGATGCTGATGACGAAACGCCCGAACAAAGACAACTATTTCTTGCTCAGCCTGGGCTGTTCCAAGAACAGCGTCGACAGCGAGAGCATGGCGCAGCTGCTGCAGCGACAGGGCATGGACGGCTGCGCGAAACCAGAAGATGCCGAGGTGTTGATCGTCAATACTTGCGGCTTCATCAACAGCGCCAAACAAGAATCCATAAACGTCCTGCGCGAACTGGCCGAAGCCAAGCGCCCCGACCAGTTGGTGATCGCGGCGGGCTGTTTGTCGCAGCGTTATGGCCAGGCGCTGGCGCAAGAAGTGCCCGGGCTGGATGGCGTCATCGGCACGCGCAGGTGGATGGACATATTCGATCTGATCAAGCGCTTGCGCGCGCGCAGACAACCTCAGCCCCTCTATCACCTGCCGGATGATGCGCAAGTCGTGGGGCTGGATGAGCGCGGCGTGCTGCGTGCCAGTCTGCAAGGCGTCAGCGCCTACCTGAAGATTGCCGATGGCTGCCGCCGTCCCTGCGCATTCTGTGCCATCCCCGCCATCAAAGGCACGGCCGTGAGCCGCCCGCTGGAGGCAATCGTGGCTGAGGCTGTGCGCCTGCAAAATATGGGCGTGCGCGAAGTGATGCTGATCGCGCAAGACAGCACCGATTATGGTTCTGATTTGGGCATGAAAGATGGCTTGGCGCGTTTGCTGGATGCCATTGTGGCGGCCGCGCCGGGCATCCCCTGGCTGCGCATCATGTATGCCTATCCGGGTTATGTGACGCCGCGGCTGATGCAAACGATGGCCAGGCACGAGCAAGTGCTGCCCTACCTGGATATCCCGCTGCAGCATGGCCACCGCGAAGTATTGAAACGCATGCGCCGCCCCGCCAAAGTCGAATGGGTCTATGAGACGATCAAAAAGCTGCGCGAGTTGATGCCCCGCCTGGCCTTGCGCACAACCTTCATCGTCGGTTATCCCGGCGAAACCGAGACGGAATTCGAGGCGCTGCTGCAAATGGTGCGCGATCTGCAATTCGACCGCGTCGGCGCGTTCACCTACAGCTATGAACCGGGCACGCCCAGCGCGAGCCTGCCCAGCCAGGTTGATGACGATGTCAAGCAGGCGCGATACGAACGGCTGATGGCGCTGCAAAGCACGATCAGCTTGCAGAAAAATCAAGCGCTGGTGGGGCAGACCGTCGATATTCTGGTCGAAGGGCATGGCATCGGCGAAGACGAACATGGCGAAGAGACAGACGGCGTCATCAGCCTGGGGCGCAGCTACCGCGATGCGCCGGAGATAGATGGCTATGTGCTGGTGGAAAGCGAACTGCCCGTGGGCGAGATCGTGCCCGTGCGCATTTCTGGCGCAACCACTTACGATCTAATCGGCAGTGTGGATATCGGCGCGCCAGTCGTGATTGAAGCCGGCAAAGTCTACGGCGAGGGGATGTTGGGCTAGCTGTTTGCGCTCAATCCACGCCTGGCGGCAGCCCTTCGACCGGTTGGCGCTGCGATTCCAGCTTTTGCGGGAGTCGGTCGCGGAATATGGCAAAGTGGTCGAGATCGCGCGCGACATACGATTGTGGAAAATAGCGCCGCGCCTCGCGGATGACTTCAAATTCCCGGTAGCGCCGTGAAATATGCGTCAGAAAGAGCTGCTTGACATTGCATTCTTTTGCCAGTTCGGCCGCCTGCCTGGCGGTGATATGTCCGACCTGACTGGCGATTTCGCGGTCGGCATCGAGATAAGTAGCTTCAATCACCAAGGCATCGGCAGCGCAGACGGCAGCGCAAAGATCGTCCGTGCGTCCAAGATCGCCGGTGATGACCACTTTCGCCCCGCGGATGAGATCGCCCAGCACTTCATCGGGTTCGACGACGCGCCCGCTTTCCAACACGATCGGCTGCCCGGCCACCAGTTGCGCGCGCTCGGGACCATGTGGCACGCCCAGCGCTGCGGCTTTTTCGGCCAAGAAGGGACGGCGGGAATCTTCCTCGAAGATATAACCATAGCATTCGCGGCCGCGGTGGCTGACCGGGAACGCTCGCACACTGAACTTGCGGCCGCGAAACAAGGCTTTGCCGGGCAGAACGCGATTGAAATAGATGGGCACGGGCGGGGCTTCGCGGCGGAAAATGACCTGGTAGACCAGCGCCTGCACCCGTTGGATGGCTGGCAGCCCGCCCCAGATGTGAATCTCGTCCATGGCTTCCCAGCGGCAAAAGGTCGAAAGCAAGCCGCCCAAGCCCAGAATATGATCGAGATGCGCATGAGTCAGAAAGATGCGGTTGAGCCGCTTGAAGCCGATGCCACTGCGCAGAATCTGGCGCTGCGTGCCTTCGCCACAATCGACCAGGAAGCGCTGCTCGCCAGCCAGAACGGCAACAGCCGGCAGCCCCCGATAGATAGACGGGGCTGAGGCGGATGTGCCGAGAAAGACCAGCTCAAACACTAGGCGCCGCTCGTTTCGGATTCGTCTTCGGGAACGACATCAATGGTATACAAAAATAGTCGGTCGCCATGCGCTTGACCGTCTTTCAGCACGGGCAGCCGCTGGTCGAGGCGCTCTCGATACAAGCCGACGGAAATGGCATATTCGCCCGGCAGCGCGACAGCTGGCAACTGCAGCCGGGTGACCTGGATGAAGATATCGCGCTCGCGCATGCGAGTCGGGTTTACGCCGATGTAATGTCGCGTAACGATCGGCGTCACCGGGTCGGCGAGGATTTGCGTGAACAGGGTGACATCGGGCGGCAGCTCGCCATCGACGCGCCAATAGGTGATGATGTCGACGGCCTCGCCGGGCAAAAAGCTGCGCGACACATCGGGTTCATAACCCAGCAGGGTGAGGTTGCCGCCAAAGCGAATGGCTGGCGAGATCGGCTCGGGCTCAGCCACTTCGCGCGCATAGGACACCGGCGCGGTGGTGGCTAGCGAGCCCGCTTTCGCAGCCATCGCCTCGACAGTTTCCAGCTCTATGACTGAATTTCGTGGCAGGTCAGGGACGACGCTGTTGCCCAGCGCGAGCCAGGCCTGCAGATGTGGACTGGCGGCCGCGAGCGCTTCGGTATCAAAGAAAACAAGGCGCTGCGGTTCGCCGCCATTTGTCAGCAGCAGCGTGTTGGCGCAATTGGCTTCGTGATAGCGCAGCGAGTCGCGGTTCATCATGAGCAGCACTTTTTCAGCATCATTGAGCTTGGGCGAAGGCTGGGCGTTTTGCCAGTCCGGGTTGCAAAATACGACCGGCGCTTCATCGCCTGCATGGTCGAGGTAATGAGCGATCTGCCCCAGTCCGCCATTCACCACTTGCATGACTTGCTCGTTTTCGCGCCAATCGGCGACCAGGTCTTGCCAGGTCCAGACGAGGTTCAGCGCCAGCAGAGCCACGACGCCAACCAGCGCCATGCGGCGGAAGAAGCGGTCGGAAAAGATCGGCATGCGCAGAAAAGCATAAATGCCCATGCCAAAGAACAGCGCCAGCTGCGGCAGGATGACCGCCATGCGCGCGAAGTTTGGGCTATCGGGCACGACCAGCGCAGCCGGCAGCGCCAGCAAAAACATGATCAGCAGCAGCATGAAGCGAGGCCGATGCCGGCGCAGCACGCAAGCCGCGATGCCGACACCGATGGCAGCGGAGCTGATGATGTCTACCAGCGGACGCCCGGGCAGGTTGTGCAATGGGTCGAGGTCGCCCGCCAGCATGATGCCCTGCAAGCCATTGATGATCGCGCCGGGCAAGTCGGCGTCAAAGGAAGTCAGGATGCGCTGGAAAGCAGAAATTTGCGGCAGATTGATGGTTGAAATCAGGTAAGGCATGCTGATTATCAACAGCAGCAGTATAACGAAGCCGGTATAACTGCGGCGCTGACGAAACATCTGATTTCGGATAAAGACCAGGTGAGCGATATACGCCAAGGTGCCGGCGACAATAAACAGGCTCGAGGGATGCAGGTACAAGCCAACGCCCAGCACAGCGCCCAGCGCGGCGAAAGACACCACATTGGAAGTAACTGCGCGGGTGCGGCGATACACGGGCAGCGAGCGCGCCAATGCCAGCATGGCTGCCGATACCAGAAATGCCACCATGACATCGCTCGATACCGTGCGCGCCAACAAAATGCTGCTCATATTGACGGCCACCAGCGCCGCCGCCATGATGCCCACAAGCGGATTGAATAGATGATTGCCCAGCGTGAAAATGATGGCGACCGACAGCAAGCTCAACCACGAGGAAAGGATGCGAAAGCCGATCGGTCCATCGCCGACCAGCGCTGTGGCAAAAGCGGCGAGCACATGGTATCCGCCCTCGCGTCCCCCGTCCTCGCCCGGAAAGAAAATAAAAATATCGCCCTGGCGCACATTGTCAACCAGGCGGATGTTGATGATCTCGTCTTCACTGTAACCGTGCGGCAGGCTGACCAGGTAGGTAAAGCGCATAAACGCCGCCAGCAGCAGCACAACCAGCGCAAGCGCATAGCCCTGCCGGCTCGATAGCGGCAGTTCGTATTCGGCTTTGGCAGAGGCATTGGAAGCGGCAGTCATAATAGACCGCAGTATACAACAGATTGCCGCGAAAAAGTCGCTCGCGCTCAGGGACAAATCGGCGCTGTTGCCAAGCCCAGGGCAGCCGGGCTATCTGGCTCGCGCGCGGGAATGACAAATTCGCCGCAGACCTTGCGCATATTCGCCACATCAATATAAGCGCGGCGCGCATCGCCCGTATCTGGCTCGATGACAGACCACCAGTATTCTTCATCGTCGGGTTGCCAGGCTGGATCGGGCAAGTAGATCAAAATCATCAGGCCGACCCAGGGCCGCCAATTGGCAATGACATAGTCATAGGCGCGCAGGATCAGCTCGGCCTGCTCGTCTTCCGACACGCTGAACCAGGCGTAATCGGCATTGCTGGCGTCGGTGGTATAGCCAAATTCCAGGATTGCCATTTGGCGGGCGGCATCATCGTGGCGCAGCATGATCTTGCGCAGGTCTTCCACGCGGCGAAAGGTGAACCAGCGATGCAGCGCTTGCGGATCGTCCGGCCCGATCTCTGGCGCAGCGAAGCCGGGCGCGTGCACGCCGACAACATCAATGTGCTGTTGAAAGTCATTGCGGTACATGTGGTCGAAGAAGATGTCGTCGGGCCAGGCGGTATCATCGTCCGTGCCGGTGGGTGCCAGGCCGGGTGAAATCAGGATAGCCTGCGGATCGGCGTGGCGAACAGCGTCGCTGCAGGCAGCCAGCAGCTCGACAAATGCAGCGGGGTCGGGCATATCGCCACCCCATTCGCGGCTGAGATTGGGTTCGTTCCAAATCTGGTAAGCGGCGATTCTGCCTTGATAGCGCTGCGCCACCATTTCGCAGTAGCGCGCCCACAGCGCCAGTTCCAGCGGCGGACCATCCGTCTCCGGGTCCTGCGATTCAGCCCTTGCCCAGGCGGGGACTTGTCCCAAGCGGGCGACCAGTCGCAATTCGCGGCGTTCGGCTTCGTCCAAAATGCGGTCGGCTTCTGACCAGTGCCATTCGCCGGGTCGGGGCTGCAGATCGCGCCAGGCGAAGACCTGCTTGATATGGCTGAAAGACATCAGGCGCACCAGGTCGAGGCTCTTGCCGGCCTGGTTTTCATCCCACCACAAGAAAGCCTGCACGCCATAGGTCAGCGAGGGGAAAGGCGCGTCTGTGATGGCGCTGGCATGGAAGGGGTCGCGCCTCGCTTCGTGGTTGCGCCAGACAGCCAGTCCAGCTAGCGCAGCAGCAGCCAGCAGCAGGCACAGCGAGACAAGCCGCCAACGCATGCTAACTATTCGCGCGCGCCAGATAATCACGCTGCCATTCGCGGAGGCTGTGATAAGCAGGGCGGAGGGTCTCGCCAGGACCAATCAGCGAATAGAGCACATTGTCGTCAGTGGTGGCATAGTCGGCGAAGGGTCCATAGTCGAAGTTCCATACGAACCCCAGCCACACCCAGCCCCACTCGTCCATGGCGGTCAAGGCTTTGGAAGTCCATTCCGCCTGCTCGGCCAAAGTGTTGTCCAGCGCAAATTCAAAGCCTTGCGGCGCGCCACCCAGGTCTTCGGCAGACGCCCAGCCAAAGGCGGTCACGCAGATTTTCGTTTCAGTTCCTTTTGCGCGGATGCGGTTGGCATAACCCTCCAACGTGCTGCGGAAGCTGAAACTGGGGTGTTCTGTTTCGCGATTGAATGGACCGCGAAAGTTCGCAGTCGCATCGTCGGGAATTTCGTTGTAGCGGTAGTCGGGGCTGACATTGTAGCCATTATGATGCGCGCCGACGCAATCCGCCCATTGCAGCAAACCGCCTTCGATTAGCTGGCGCATATACGAGATGTCATCGAAAGCGGCGATGCCATCGTTGACGCCCGTGGGTGTCAGCGCGCCGCTGATGATGATGATGCCGGGATCGATGACTTTGATCGTCTGGTAAGTCAGCTGCAGCAGCGCCAGGTAATTTTCCGCGCTCAAACCCTGTGGAGATGTCCAGCCGCGGTCGAGGTTCTGCTGATGCCACACTTCAATTGCGTGCACCTTGCCCGGATAGCGCGTGACGATCTCGGCGGCGAACCTGGCATAAGTCTGCGGGTCGGCGGGCGGACCGTGGCGGCTGAGGTCTGCGCCTTCTTCGCGCGCCCAATCCGGAGCGGCAACGATGGTCAGCAGCAGCTTCAAGTCATAGCGGGCGGCGCTGCTGGTGACGCTGTCCAGCTCTGTCCAGTCATATTCGGCAGGCGCGGCTTCCATGCGATCCCAATGCACCAGATGCTTGACCCAGGGCAAGCGCAGATCGGCAGAAACAGGGCCGTAGAAATTTTCCTGGCTGTCATCTGTGCTATCTGGGACTTGCTGAACATGGATGCCGACCTGGAATGCCTGGTCAGCGACTGGCAGCGAAGTCGGCTGTGGCGTGATGGTGGGCGCTGCGGTCGGCGAGAGAACTGCTGTGGCTTCGGCTTCCATGTAGGGCGGCGTCGGGCTGGGCACAAAGGGCGTGGGCGTGAAGGTGGGCAGCGGTGACGGGCTCGGCAGCACGACAACTGGCAGAACCGTCTCGTCCTGCGGCGATGGCGAGCTCAATGGCAGCGGATTGGCGGCTCCCATGCGCAGTTCAGACGGATTGTATGTGAAGTAGATGGCGAGGAATGTCGCCAGAACCATGATGATGCTGACAGCCAGCCAGATCAAGACGAAGCCGCGAATCTGCTTGTGCACGGGATTGCTTACCATGTGCTGCTCCTGTGCCGGTTCAGCGCGCCGCCGCCAGCGTTAGACAAGCCGGGCACGATCCATCTGGGCGGATTATGGCATAACCGCCCTGGGGGTCGCTGTCGTAGCGTGTAAAGTCGATATTCCAGACGATGAACAAACGTACCGCGCCGCTGTTGGACGCGAGGATCGCCGCTTGCGCCAGCCAGTCGGCTTGCTGCTGGACGGTCGTGCCCGCGCCCCAGGCGAATCCCGAAGGCAAGGGACCATAGCCCTGCGAGGTGACATAACCCATTTCGGTAAAACAAAGCGGTCGGTCGGGAATAATGCTGAGGTAGCCGACCAGCATGCCGCTGTAAAAGTAGCGCGTATAATATTCGTCGCCGCGTGGGTCGCCCGTCGATTGGCTGGGCGGAACGATGCCTTCGTTGTAGTGGACGCCGACGCAGTCCATATAGTCAACGCCGCCGGCCGCCACCACCTCGCGCAGCCAGGTATTGTCGGGCACGACTCGTCCCTCGATAGCCGCGCCGGTGGGTGCCGGAGCCGCGCTAATCACCAAGACATTGGGATTGGCATTCTTGATTTGCTGATAAGCCGCGCGCAGCATATTTGCGTAGGCTGTGCCGCTGATCTGCCCCTGCGGCCATTCGCGGTCGAGGTTGGGCTCGTTCCACACTTCGATGGCATCCGCGCCCCAAGCCGCCACGCGCCCCAGCCAATGAGCGAAGTCGCTCACATAGGCGGCCCCGCCCCGAGCCAGATCTTCTGGATAACCCACCGCGCTGATGAGGATCTTGAAGCCTTGCCCGTGCGCTTGTTGAATCATGCTGTGCAAGTCTTCCGAGCCGCTGTACTTGACTTGAATCTTCATCCAGGTCATGCCCGCCTGGCGCATGGCGTTGATGGCGCGGGGACTGCCCACTGAGGTGACCTGCCCGCCCAGCTCGATATTGATATTGCCGACTGGCACCGGCGCAGACACGACAGGCGCGGGATTGGTGGTCACGATAGGCGCGGAGACGACTGGCACCGGCGTGGGAAGCGGCGTCGGCGTTGGCGGCGGCGTAGCTGTCGCGCGGAAGAGCGGAAGCACAGCCCCACCACGCGCGCTGGCAACCCCGAGCTCGTCGACCAGCGACCAATTGACGGCGTAGTGGCCATCAGGCGCATCCAACGTGGCGACCAGGCCCGCATCGAGAGGCGATTCGACTGCGCTGACAATGCCGTCTGCGCCCGCGATAGTCCACCGCGCCGAAAATTGACTGGGCGCTATGACCCGCGTCCGCCCGGCCACATAATCGCCGATGACAGGCAGCAAGCTGTCGACATTGGGCAGGGCGTGCAGGTCGTCAAAAGCGATGCCGCCGATAGCCTGCGACTCGATGCGCGCGAAGTGATGCAGCAAGGCAGCGGCGTCAGTCAGCCAGATGCGCGAGGCTGTCGCGCCCGCATCATCCACATAGTCCAGCATGGTGGCGCCGCTCTGCGCGTCATAACTGAAGCGCGCCCGATAGCCATCCAGCGCGGCCTGAAAGACAGCGCCCGGTGGGAGCGAACCATCCCGGCGCGCGGCAGCCGATTCCAGGACGAGATCGCCCAAGCCGGCAAAAGCCTCATGCCAGCCGACAGCTCGCAGCTCCCCCGCCAGCTCGCGGGCGGGAAGAACGTTGATGCCCAGCAAGAGCTTGTGGCGCGGGATAGACGCGCTCAACCGGCTCAACAGGGCATCGAGCTCGGCGTAGGCGCGCGGATCATCCAGCGGGCGCAGCTGCACATAATCGGCTGCCGCGCCAATAGCCGCCCAGTCATAGGCAACGCTCGCATCGCCACTCGCGGGGATGACCACGCCCAGCCGCAAGCCCTGCGCCGACAATTCATCAGCCAATGCGCGAACAAAGCCCGCAAATGCAGCGCGCAAATCGAGGGGCAAGCCGCGATAGTCGATGAACAAGCCAGCAAATTCGTTGAAACTGGCGACATCGCTCAACTGGCGTACATGCGCCGCGCGCAGAGTCGGGTCGGCCAGCAGAGCGGCGATTGTCGCGCTGTCGATGGCTGCGAGATCGACAAAGTTGCGCACCAGCGGCATGAAGAGATAGTCGGCATCGACGCTGCCGCCTGGCGCAAGGCTGCCGATCAACCCGCCATTGGCTGTCGGGCGCAAGCCAGCCGGGCTGAGTATGTCGGCGATATCCGCGATTGCGGGGTCGAGGTCTTGGCGAACTTCCTGCCCAATCAGCACGATTGGCGCAGATGCCACCTGCGCGAAGCTCCCCAGCGCCAGCGGCACGAAGTCCGCCCTGCCCTGCAAGCCGCGCTCGGATCGCTGCGCCGGGATGAAGCGCCAGCTTTCGCCATCCCAGCCAACCAACGCCAAATGTGGCGGCGCATCGGCGGGCAGCGACATGTCGATGTGCAAGGCGGCGGGGGCTGTGCCGCGCGAATCCAGCAGGTACGGCGCAGCATAGGCGGACAGATGCGCGGGCAATCGGGATAGGGCTTGGTCGAGCAAGTCGGGCTGCGCGCTGTCGAGCTTGATGGCGAAATCGCTTGGGGCCTGGTCGCTGGGCAGAGCAATTGTGAGGCGCTCGTCCAGCGCGATTGCAGGCGCGTCCGTGGTAAGCGGCGTGTAGGAGAGGGCGAGGATTCGCTCGGGCAGGTTGATGGGCGGCAAGAAGAGCGCCAGCGCGCAGAGACCGCCAGCCAGCAGAAGCGCCGCCATCGCGATGAGCCAGCAGGTGGCGCGGGGGTAGCGGGGTGGGGGTGTGTTGCCTTGGACAGACGGGATTGACGTTGACACGACTACAAGTATTTTCGGTCCGCCAACTCGGCCAAGTCACCAGCCAATTCATCAATCATTTGTATTCTGGACTCGACTCCTGGATAAAGATAGTCGGATAGCTGGAACTCAGGCCTGTTGACCACATAGATTGCGTCGATATCAGTTTCCAGCACCGCCCGGTTCTTCTTTGGAGCGCGATTGATTCTCAGATCATCATCGCTGTTCGGTGTCAACAAAAACACTCTGATATTCTTGGTGTTGCTCTGAGCACGGAGCTTCATACGCCAATATGCCGTATGTGTCACGCGTTCACGGAGCGAAGACTTGATCGATAGAATCGCGAGTATCCGCTTTCGACTTGGCTGATAAACAAGCAAATCGACATCGGGCAAATGTAAACCGTACTCCCCGAAATCAATCTCTACCTGTTCTTTTGCTTTCTTAACCGAGATTAGTTCGAGACCGAGCGCCTCCAGCTGTCGAGTAATGATATACTCAAGAACCTTCTCCAAACCGAGTCCTTTGATATTACGCCAAGACTGGTTCTTGTCCGTTCCGCGAGGCAGTCTTCTAGTGTGTTCTTTGTCCGCGTCAATCAGGAATGCGGGGATGTTCGCATATTTCGGAGAAAAGTTATCAATGAAGAAGTCGCGGAAATCCTCCGCGCTCATTCCTCTGTCCTTCTTCTTCTGATTCTTAGTCATTTCTGAAACACCAGTATCAACTCAGTCGGATAAGCCCAGCTGTCCGCGTCCGCCACTTTCGCAAACTTGCCCGTCCGCTTGTCGCGCGTAGACGGCAGATTCTTTGATGGAATCTCGCGCTTGATTACATCGCAGATATCAAAGCCCAAGCCAACGAGTTGTTCTGCAAATACCTCTGCATTGCGAATCTCGATGCCCTTGAGGCTGGTGTTGCCAATTACTATGCACGCTTTCGCGCCAGGTCGCAGCACACGCTCAAGTTCCACCCAAATCTGATGCATCGCATGGAAGTAGCTGTTGACGCTTGACGCCGTCTTCGCATGCCTGTCCTCAAGCAACTTTACGATGTCGCCAGCCAGCGTGTTGCGAGGCTCGTATTCACGCCTGCTATTGTCCCAGTTCACTTCGTTCAGCGTCGAGCCGATGAATTCTTTGCGAAATACTCTCAAATCCTGCAAGTCCTCAAACCACAGCATTGACAGTTGATGAAGGTCAGCATATTCGTAAGAAGTTACATAAGGCGGCGAAGTAATCATCAAATCAACCGACTCGTTACCAAGCGGTAGTTTACGCGAATCACCGCACCAGGCAATGGCCGAGGGTTTGCGTCCATCCATTATCTCGCCAAATGCGGCGTTGCCCCGCTTCATCATCCGCAACTGCCGAGCAAACGCCTTCATTACATCGGCGGGCTGCTTCTTGAAGTCGCGCGTGGGCTTGTTGCTCTTCTGATTCCAGATTGAGCAATTCTTGAGTATGTTGGAAAAGGCGCAAAGGAAAAATAGGCGCAAGTCAGCTCCCGGTAATTCCTCAATCGCCTCCAGCAGCTTCGACAAGTCAAGCATTTGCTCATCTTTGAACCAATAAGCAATTCTTGGGTTGTCGGGTGGTTCGGCAGAAATCGACTTGACCCGACCTTCCAGTTCACTCTGAATCCCGTCTAACTGCGACGGGTCTAGATGCTGGATTTTCGCTTTGCTGATTTGTATAGCGACGGGGTTAATGTCGACTCCGAATGACCTCCTGCCGTAAATCATTGATTCGACAAGCGTCGTTCCGCAGCCGCAGAATGGATCAAGCACGAGGTCATCTGGCGAAGAGTAGTCTTCTATCAGTCGCCGCGCCAACTGTGGAATGAACTTGGCAGGGTAACGGTGGTAGCCATGCGTGATGTATGTCGTATCCGACCGCTTGGCATGTGCGAATGCCCATTCTGGCGATATAGGAACTTCGTCAAAGTTGAAGACCGCCTCGCGAAACAATGGCAGCGAATTCTGCCCTGCTGAGTCTGTGGCGCGCCTGAGGTCGGTCGGTAAGTACAATGCCATGCTAATAGTCTACCAAATCAGTTGCCTCTCTGCTACACAATATTAGAACGCATTTTCGCTGAAGAGTCAATGAATTGAACCTCATTGTTTCTCTTCAAACAGCAAGACCCACTAACTTGCACCGCTATCGCGCGAATTCTTGTATTCAGGACTTATGAACTTCTCGTCCCATGCCCGTAAGTGATCCAAGAGTTGTTTGTACAAGTCGATGGCATCATCATTGTCCGTGCGCAAGCCCCAGAGATACATTTGGAAGACTGCCTCCTTCACGACCGTATAAGGCAACTCATAAATGGTAACCAAGTCGGTCAATCCCGAACTGCTCGTGCATGTTTGCTCGCCCATCGCACTCTCCTTTGTACACTGAGAATCCAACCCGGACACATCCTGCAACACGCGTCAAGGCTCAATCCCGCGCCACCGCCACCGCATTCACCAAGATGCGCGAGCGGCTGCGCAAACGCGACTTTCCCCAGCTGCCATCGCCCACCAGCCAGCCGCCCATGCCCACAGCCACCGCCCCCGCCTGGATCAATTCGCGCGCATTTTGGTCGTTCATCGCGCCATTGCACATGAAGCGCATGTGCCCCAGCGGTCCAAAGATCGCCGAGAAATAATCGACGCCCAGCGCGCCAATTGGGAAGAGCTTCAGCAGCGGCACGCCCATCTGCCAGGCCATCACCGCTTCGGTCGCTGTCGCCACGCCGGGCGCAACCAGCACATCGCGGTCCAGCGCCGCCCCCACGACTTCGGGCTGAAAAGCGGGCGAAACGATGAAATCCGCGCCAGCATCCAGCGCTTCGTTCGCCTGCGCCTCGCTGAGCGCCGTGCCCATGCCCACGCAGGCTTCGTCTCCATATTCGGCTTTAAGCGCCCGCATGGCCGCGATCGGCTGCTGCGAATTCATCAGCAGCTCAAAGCAGCGAATGCCTTCGCCCATCAGCACCTGGCTGGTGCGCAGGGCGGTTTCGGGCGGGAAGTTGCCGCGCATGCCAGCGACGATGCGCGTGGCGGTGATGAGCTGCAGGGCGGATTCGGCATTCATTTGGCGCTCGCTTTCCAGCACAGGCGGCGATCCTGCGCCCCTAGTTTTGACATGATGACAGAATCCACACCTGTTTCGCCTCTCCCTGACCCGTCGGGGGGGGGGGGGGGACCGAGGGGGGTTGCGGCACTGTTGTATAATGGCGCGTGGTCATGTCGCTCGCGCTTTATGATAGTGGGCGGCGGGCATTTTGCCAATTGATGATGACAGGGGCGCGCGTGAAAATCTTGATCGCGGCTGGCGCGTTCAAGCAGAGCCTGACGGCGGCGCAGGCTTGCCAGGCGATAGAACGCGGCTTAAACGAATCGGGCTTGGCTGCCGAGCTGCTGCGCTTGCCAATCGCCGATGGCGGCAATGGCACACTGGATGCCTTCCTGGCGACTGGCGGCGAACGCATAACCGTGCCGGCGCTCGATCCCCTGCTGCGTCCCATTCAGGCCGACTATGGGTTGATTGATGACGGGCGCACTGCCGTGATCGAAATGGCGCTGGCGAGCGGGCTGGAGCTGCTCGGTTGCGACGAACTGGATGCGCTGCGTGCCAGCACTTTTGGCACTGGGCAGCTGATGGCGGCGGCGCTGGAGAGCGGGGCGCGGCGTTTCATCATCGGCCTGGGCGGCAGCGCGACATCCGATGGCGGCATGGGCTGCTTGCAGGCGCTGGGCTTGCGGCTGCTGGACAGGCATGGGCACGAGCTCCCGCGGGGCATCGGCGGCGGCGAACTGGGGAATATCGTGCAAATCGATGCGGGCGGGCTGGACGAACGCTGGCGGGATGCGGAAATCGTCATCGCCTCCGATGTGGACAATCCGACCCTGGGCGAACATGGCGCGGCGCAGATCTTTGCCCCGCAGAAAGGCGCTGATGAAGGGCAGGTCGCGCTGCTGGAGCGGAATCTGCGCCATTGCTTCACATCTATTGCCGAACAGCGCGGCGTGGATCTGCGGCGGGCGAAAGGTGGCGGCGCGGCGGGCGCATTCGCGGCGGGCTTGATGGCTTTCTTCCGCTGCGAAATGACCAGTGGCATCGAGCTGGTGCTGCGGCACAATGGCTTCCGCGACAAGCTCACGAACTGCGACCTGGTCATCACCGGCGAAGGCAAGCTGGACGCGCAGACGCTTTCCGGCAAAGGACCGCTGGGCGTGGCGCAGTTGGCGAAGGCGCAGGGCGTGCCCACGATCGCCTTGTGCGGCGGGCTGGCGGTTGACGAAGGGGCATTGCGCGCGGCGGGTTTGGCGGCAGCCATGCCCATCGTCGATGCGCCGATGTCGCTGGATGCTGCGCTGGACGATGCCGATGGGCTGCTGCAAAGGGCGGCGCGGCGTCTGGGCTACCTGTTGGGGCTGCGCGGCGAGGGGAGAGCATGAAACGCATCGTCATCAAGCTGGGCAGCAGCGTCTTGACCAAGGGCACGCTGCGCCTGAATCGGCAGCGCATCCTCGAGCTGGCGCAGCAGATCGCGCATTTGCACGCCGAAGGCTACGAGCCTATCGTGGTGACTTCGGGCGCGCAGGCAGCCGGTCGCGAGCGGCTGGACTTCCCCAACCTCGGCAAGTCGGTGCCCGCCAAGCAGATGCTCAGCGCGGTCGGGCAGGGACAGCTGATGCGCGTCTATGCCGACTTGTTTGATATCTTCACTGTGCCGACAGCGCAGATCTTGCTAACTTGGGACGACCTCAGCAACCGCGAGCGCTACCTGAATGCCCGCGACACGCTGGGCACGCTGATCGAGCACAAGATCATCCCTATCGTCAATGAAAATGACACCATTGCCACGCAGGAGATCCGCGTCGGCGACAATGACAATCTGTCCGCGCTGGTCGCCAGCGTTGTCGATGCCGACCTGCTGATCATCCTCACCGACCAGCCGGGCATCTACACAGCCGACCCGCGCAAAGACCCGCAAGCGGCGCTCATTTCCGATATCGCGCAGATTTCCGACGATCTATTTGCCTTGGCAGGCGGCGCAGGCAGCAGCAGCGGCACCGGCGGCATGGTGACAAAATTGCAAGCGGCGCAAGTCGCCAGTCGCAGCGGCATCAAAACCATCATCGCCAGCGGCAGCGAACACGATGTCATACGGCGGCTGGTGGCGGGCGAAAAAATCGGCACGCATATCGAAGCGACCAACGACCGCAGCGAAAGCCGCAAACGTTGGCTGCTGACCGACCGGCCGCAAGGCAACCTGCTGGTGGATGATGGCGCGGCGCGGGTGCTGCTGCAGGGCGGCGCCAGCTTGCTGCCTGTGGGCATACGGGCTGTGCAGGGCGACTTCGAGCGCGGGGCAGCCGTCTGTGTGCGCGCGCCAGATGGACAAGAAATCGCGCGGGGCTTGACCAATTATCACAGCGCCGATCTGCACAGAATCTGCGGTGTGAAGTCAAACGCGATCGTCGACATCCTGGGCTATAGCTATGGCGACGCCGTGCTGCATCGCAATAATCTGGTGCTGCTGTAAGGCTCACCCCATCCCCCGGCCCCTTGCCCCGTAGCAACGGGGAAGGGGAGCGCAAGCAAGCAGATTCTGACAAATTGTTACGCCTCGAGTTGCCTGATTCGGCGCTCGTCGTCAACTTCCCCCCCGATGCTTCGGGGGGACCGAGGGGGGTAGACCACAAGCGTCCAACCTGGCTGCCGATCTTCGCGCCGACCAAAAAAATCAGGTACATGAAAAAGAGCACCGCGTATTCAATCAAAGGAATGCGCAAGATTTCATTGGCTTGCCAAGGCTGGCGCAAGAAGACATAGACATATAGCGCGACCAGAGTGGAAGAGCCATAGAATGCTCGCCGCGCCCACGGTTTCAAGCCCAGCCCGTGCATCTGGGTGATCAGAAAGATCGTCAAGAATCCAAAGAAGAACATGGGCCATAAGTCAGCGCCTTGGTTGATCGCCACCTGGAAGGCGTGTGGCAGCACCAGAATCTCCAGCAAGAACATCCAGCGCTTGTTCAAATGCGCGCGCATGAACATCAACGAGCCCTGCGCCATCACCAGCACCACATGCACGAAGCCGACCAGATGCCCCAATGTCGGCACCATGGGATGAAACCAGAAAGTATAGATGACCGCGAAACTGAAGAAATAGCCATGATAGCGGCGCAAGCCATCCGTGAAGGCTTTGCGAAAAGGCACTTTTTTGCCGAAGAAGAGACCGCGCCGCTGGTTCTCCATGCCCAGGATGACGATCAACATCAGCGCGACAGCAAACTGCGCCGTCCAGCTGGGCAGGTCTTGGGCGATGGCATCATAGAAAAAGAGCGTTTGCAGATAATGCAAGATGATGAAGACGAAATTGATCGCCAAAGCCCAGATGTTGACCGGGCGCAGCTTGTCGGCATAGTCGCGTTTGCTATAGCGCCTTTGGGCATAAGCGATAGTCGCCCAAATGAGCAACTGATGCGCAGCGAAGCCCAGCCAGGCGGTCAACTGCCCCCAAGCTGTTTGCTCGGCCAGCTGCCACTCGTAGATGAATCCATCTTCTGGGTGGGGGATGATCTCGAACTGGCTCAACGCCCCGCCCATGGCCACGATTGCCACACACAACAGCACGGAGAATATGATGCTGCCGTCGACTACTTGCTTGTCGCGCAGTCCGAGTGATAGCGACATGGTCACGCTGCCGATCCCATCCATGCTTGCATTGCCGCCCATTATATGCGAGAGTTGCTGTTCGTGAAGCAGCATTGCGAACGGGGCGTGGCTATGCTGGAAATGGTTGCGGAAAGAGTCGATCTGCAGGCGATGGGACGGTCTGCGCGGGCGGCGGCGGCGGCGCTGGCAAAGAAATCGACGGCTGAAAAGAATGCGGCTCTGCTGGCGATCGCCGATGCGCTGGCGGCACGGACGGACGAGATCATCGCAGCCAATCGGCGCGACCTCGATCTGGCCGCGGAGAATGGCATCGACCCCATCTGGATCCGCGACCGCATCGCCCTGCATAAGCGCATGCCCAGCATCATCGCCGATGTGCGCAAGGTGGCCGAGCTGCCCGACCCGGTCGGCAAAGTCATGCAGGATTCAACCCTGGAAAACGGCTTGCGCTTGATGAAGCGGCGCACTCCACTGGGCGTCCTGGGCACGATCTATGAGTCGCGCCCCAATGTGACGGTCGACATTTCGACCCTGGCGCTGAAGACCGGCAATGCTGTTATTCTGCGCGGCGGCTCCGATGTTTTGCATAGCAATATGAAACTGACCGAAGCGCTGCAAGATGTGTTGGCTCAGCACGACTTCCCCACCGGCGCCATCCAGTACATCAGCAGCGCCGACCGGCGATATGTCAGCGAAATGCTGCGCATGTACGAGTACATCGATATGATCATCCCGCGCGGCGGCAATGGCCTGCACACTTTCTGCCGTGAAAACAGCAGCATCCCGGTCATCACCGGCGGCATCGGCGTTTGTCACATCTTTGTGGATGCCTGCGCCGATTTGGACAAAGCCCTGCCCCTGCTGAACAATGCCAAGACGCAGCGGCCGGCTGTATGCAATTCCATGGAGACCCTACTGGTGCACGAAGCGGTGGCATCCAAATTGCTGCCGCGGGTGGTGGACGAGCTGGGGGCAGAAGGCGTCGAGTTTCACGCCGGTTCGCGCGCGTTGAATATCGTCGGTGGCGATACGCGCGTGCTGCCAGCGCTGGATGGCGACTTTGATACCGAGTGGTACAACCTGACGCTCAACCTGAAGGTGGTCGAGGATGTCGACGAAGCCATCGTCCACATCGCCCGTCATGGCACGCAGCACTCCGACTGCATTTTGACCGAAACGCCCGCGCATGCCGAAAAGTTCCTCACCGAAGTCGATTCGGCGGCCGTCTACTGGAATGCCAGCACGCGCTTTACTGATGGCAGCGCCATGGGCATGGGCGCGGAGGTCGCCATCAGCACGCAAAAGCTGCATGCGCGCGGACCGATGGCGCTGGAAGAGCTTACGACCTACAAATGGATCGTCAAAGGCGACTACACGATTCGTCTGTGAGCCGATTGCCAGGCCCCCATGTCTTCAGTCTTGCAGCAAGCAGCCCGAGCATTGCAAAGCAGCGAGCGTATCCTCGGTCACTGGCTGCTGGTCGCAGCGATGATCCTGGTCGTGGCCGCGCTGACTATCCCTCAGCTTGACAAGTATCCGCTGAGTCTGGATTCCATATTCTCGTACAGCTTCGCGCATGGGCTCACTGAAAGTCATTATACGACGAACGATGTGTTGGAGAATCTGGAGAGAGATGATCCGAACCAGGCGCCGCTGCATTATGTATTGCTGCACTTCTGGGGCAAGCTGGCTGGCAATTCGCTGGCGATGGCGCGGCTGATCTCGCTGTTTGCAGGTTTCTTGGCGTTGGCGCTGGTCTACCGTTTGACAGCCGATTTCGTGTCGCCCGCGGCAGGGGGCATTGCTGCATTCGTCCTGCTGTGCAACGCCTTCTATGCCTTTTATTACGCCCAGGTGCGGTACTACACATTGATCGTCTTGCTGGCGGCGCTGATTGTGTGGCTGTATCTGCGAATCGCGACCCGTCGGCAGCGACCGAAGCAGCGCGACTACCTGGCGCTGCTGCTGGCTTGCTATGCGCTTGTTCTCACACACTTTTTTGGCTTCGTGCTCTATACGACGCTCTCCCTATATCACCTGCTGGCAGCCCCAAAAAACCGGCGCTGGCTTGCGATCGTCGCCACGGCTTTGATTGCCCTCTTGCTGGCGGCGCCTTGGCTGAGCGTATTGCTGACAGACGGCGTCGAGCGCGCCAACCTGCATCACGAGGCGAATGCCGCTGGCGTGTTGGACAACCTGGCCGCCTGGATCACCGTCATCAGCAATGGTAGCCCGCTCTTGCTGGCGATATCGCTGGTGGGAGTCATAGTCGGTTGGCGGCGCAAATGGCTGGCGAGCAATCCCTTCCTGTTGCTGTTCCCGCTGCTGGTCGTGAGCATCGGCGTGGCGAGCGTGGCAACGGGCGTCGTAAGCGAAGGCCAGATGCGTTACATGCTTGTTGGCATGCCTATCGTGGTTGGCTTCATCGCGGCTGGTCTATTCGCTCTATACCGATTGCGCCGCTGGCTGGGGATGCTGGCGCTTTTGTGGCTGGTGACAGGCCTGTCATTCATGCGCTCAGCCGATTGGGAGCTGCTCATCCAGGGACGCACCTGGGCGTATACGCACCCGCCCTGGCATCTAATCAGCCGCTGGATGCAGCAGTCCGGCGAGGCTTTGACCACCATGACATTTGGCGTTCCTCACATTGCGCTGAGAAAATATACTTTCACGCCGGCTCATTTGATGATATTCTACTTTGGGCAATATGGAATCGAGGTCAACAAGCTCGCGCCAGAAGAGACTGCCGGCTTCGTCGCGCCAGATGCACTGCAGCAGCCTGGCTATTGGGCGCTCTATCAGACCACGGAAACCGAGCCCGCCACCATCGCCGAGATTGATGCTGTTTTGAAAGACCACAATTATATGCCCTGCGACACGATGCTTTTTCCCAACGCGACCGCGCTTGTCACCTACCGCTGGACGAGTCTGCAATGCGATACGCAGCCGAAGGCGTCTTTCGCCACAGACGCCGGCACTTACCAGGATTTCGGAAGCTGTCCGCGATGACGCCAAACTTCTATTTGCCGGCGCTGTGGCAGCCTGCGACTGATGCCGAGCCTGATGCCCACAACATGTCCTTCCAACTGCTGGATGCCGACTGGCGAGAGCCACGCGCAGATTGACCTGCCTGCATGAAAGCCTGATCGACATGCGGCAGCCATTTTCTTCGATCTGGCTGATGTGCCCGCTGGCGACTATCGGCTCATGGCTGTCGTATATGATGCGCAGACGGGCGAACGACTGGCCTGGCAGGACAATGCAGATTGGATCCCCCGAGATGCAGCAACTGGCGGAGATCGCGATTCCCGAACCAGCCGCCAGCTCATCTTGACAGCGCGCGCCGCCAGCCAGCATAATCACAGGCACATAAAAAAGGCGATGACGAAGACAGTCCGCAAGCGCATCCGGCGGATGTCTGTTGCCACAGGGAGTGGGCGTCCTGGACTGCAAGCGCCCATGGCAGCAGTTGCGGAATTCCCTTCCGAGCCGGGATGGTGAAATGGCGCTGCCAGTCCAGCCGTCCCCGTCCGCCCGGCGTTAACGGGCAAGTTGAGTGCAGTGCCGCAGGGCGCTGAACTAGGGTGGTACCGCGGGAACGCAAGCGCTCTCGTCCCTGGTCGGGATTGAGGGCGTTTTTTGTGGGGCTTGCCAAAATAGGGGGCGACATGGACAAATCGATAGACGACATCCGGACTGAAGCGCTGGAAAGCCTGGCGACAATCACGGATAGCGAGAGGCTGGCGGAATGGCGCGGTCAATACTTGGGCAGACGCGGCGCGGTCGCCATGCTCTTCCGCCAAATCGGCAGCACCCCCGCCGAAGAACGCGCGGCTTTTGGCAAACAGGTCAATTGGATGCGCGGCGAGCTTGACCGGGCATTTGACGAACGGGCAGCGTTGGTCGAAGGCCAACAAATGGCGCGCGACCTGGAATCGGACGAGATCGACATCACGCTCCCGGCCAATCCGCGCCGCCGCGGTGGTCTGCACCCGTCCACGCGCACGCACCGCGAATTCCAGCAAATCTGGGCGGATATGGGCTTCCAGGTCTATCGCAGCCGCGAGGTGGAAGCGGACGATTACAACTTCACGCTGCTCAACTTGCCGCCGCATCATCCAGCGCGCGATATGCAAGATACCTTCTATACCAGCGATCCGCGCGTGCTGCTGCGGACGCATACCTCGCCCGGGCAGATCCGCGCCATGCGAGAATTGGGCGACAGCGGCAGCAAGCCTATCCGCGTCATCTTGCCGGGCATGTGCTATCGCCAGGAGCAGGTCACCGCCCGCAGCGAAATCCAGTTTACGCAGGTCGAAGGGCTGGCGATCGGTCGCAACATCCGCATGAGCGACTTGAAAGGCACGATCGCCGAGTTCGCCAAGCGCATGTACCAGCCCGATGCCCGCGTGCGTTTCCGCGCATCATATTTCCCTTTCACCGAACCGAGCATGGAAGTTGATGTCGAGTGCTTCCTGTGTGGCGGCAAAGGCTGTCGGGTCTGCAAGTACAGCGGCTGGCTGGAGATCGCCGGCAGCGGCATGGTGCATCCCGATGTGCTGCGCAATGGCGGTTATGACCCGGCCGAGTGGAGCGGATTCGCCTTTGGCATGGGTCCCGAGCGCATCGCCATGTTGAAGCACGGCATCCAGGATATCCGCTATTTCTGGGGCAACGATCTGCGCTTTTTGCGGCAGTTCTAGGCCAGGTTTTGGAGGTTTTCGTTGGCGTCTAACGGGCGCGCGCAGCAGTCTCGGATTTGGCAGCGGCGACTCGCGCATTGGCTGTGGGCGCTGCCAGTGCTGTTGGTCGTGGCTTGGCTGGGCATCCGCCAGGTCGACCTGTACCCGCCCGAAGTCGACGAGTTTTATTCCATGGTCAATGTCGGATTTGCCGCCGAAATCCCCTATTCGCCCGGGCAAGTGCTGGAATCGCTGCAGCGCAACAGCGCCAACCACACGCCTCTCTACTTTATCTTGCTGAATGTGTGGGGACGCCTGGTGGGGGGCGAAATCGCGCTGGCCCGCATTTTGACCGTCTTCTGCGGCCTGTTTTCGCTGACGATGATATGGCGGCTGGGGCGCGACTTCATTGCGCCGCTGGCCGGGTTAATCGCGCTGGTCATCGCGGCGAGCAATACTTTCTTCAACTTCTACATCGCTCACGCGCGCATGTATCCGCTGCTGGCGCTGCTGTCGGGCGTCACACTCTGGCTGTATCTGCGGCTTGCGCAGAGACGGACGCCTGCCACGCGCGCCGACTATCTGGCTTTGGCGGCAGTGACTTATGCGCTGGCGAACACGCATGTTTTCAGCGCGCTGCTTTTTCTGGCGCTGGGGGCATATCACTTGCTGCATGCGCAAAAGGACGAGCGCTGGCTGAAAGTGTCGCTGTCGATCGGCGCGGGACTGCTCCTCTTCGCGCCCTGGCTGCCGGTCGTGCTCGGGCCTGGCATCGTGCGCGCATTCTGGTATCTGGGTGGTGCGCGTCCCTCCCTGCTGGACAATCTGCTCGCCTGGCTGGCGCTTACTTTCAACGGCAGCTGGCTGCTTTTGTTCGTTGCCGCGGCGGGATGGCTGCTTTGCCTGCGCGCGCGGATGCCTGCCTTGCGCTCGATAGGCTTGATCGGGCTCTATTTCTTGCTGGCGCTGGGCTTGGTCGCCGGGCTGACCGACGCGCTGCACCCCAGCAGAATGCGCTTTGCTTTGGTCGGCTGGATTCCAATTGTCCTGTGCCTGGCTGCCGCGCATCTTGGCTTGATGCGGCGGGGAATCTGGCTGGGGCTGTTGACGCTGCTGTGGCTGGCGGCGGGAGTTTCGTTCCAGCAGATGCCCGACTGGCAGCCTTTCTTCAACGGTCGCGAGTTGTCATTTGCCGAACCGCCCTGGCAAGTCGCCAGCAGATTGGCGCGCGCAGAAGCAGAGGCACCCACAATCAGCTGGTATCGGTTTGGCGAAGGGCATCTCGTTTGGGGCGGGCACATGCAATATCCACAGAGCGACTATTATTTCAGCGATCGCGGCATCGACTTTCAGACCTTCGTCAAGCCAGAACTTTTTGAAAAGCACGCGCGCCATCTTGCGCTGAGCGAACCCTGGCACTGGGTGGTTTATGACGAGACGCTGGTGGACGATGCTGAGGCGGCCGAAATAGACGCCCTGATGACCGAGCTGAATTATCGCGCCTGCGAACGACTGACTTTCGGTTTGCACGGCATACTGGTCAAATATGGCTGGCAGGCGCTGGATTGCGCGCTTGGCACGGCCACCGAACACGAAAACGAGCTGGTCGATTACGAATTTTATGGCGCGGCGCTATCGCCTGACCAAGCGCAGCTGCTGGTGGTGGATCGCTGGCTGGCGCATGAGACTGCTCCGCCTCCGCAAACCAATCTGTCACTGCAACTGCTCGACTCGGATTGGCAGCGACTTGCCAGCCTCGACTTGCCGCTGGAAACGCGCCCGGGTTTGCGACAATCGGCGCTTGATGTCAGCGCTGTGCCGGCCGGCGAATATCGGCTGATGGCGGCCGTCTATGACAGCCAGACCATGCTGCGCAGCGACTGGCAGGCTGACGGCGAATCGTCAAAGATGCGCCAGCTTGCCACTATCGTCATTCCCGAATAGGTATTGCCGAGCGATCAATCAAATGAAAGGACAAGACACGCCATGCTGGTACCCATTTCCTGGCTGCGAGACTTTGTTGATATCGACATTCCAGTTGAGATGCTGGCCGAGCGGCTGACTTTGGCCGGGCTGGAAGTAACGCAGCTTCGCTATATCGGCGTTCCGCAGCAGCATCCGCCAAACCTGCGACAGCCGACTTCCGACCACCTGGTGTGGGAGCGCGACAAGCTGCTGCTGGGGCGCATCTGCGAGGTGCGCGCGCATCCCAATGCCGACCGGCTGGTGCTGGCGATGGTCGATTATGGCGCGGACGAGCTTGAGCAATGCGTCACTGGCGCTCCAAACTTGTTCCCCTACAAAGATCAAGGTCTTATCAATCCGCCGATCTGGAGCGCATTTGCACGGGAAGGCGCGACTGTCCGGGACGGGCACAGCGACAAGCCGCGCAAGATGACACTGAAAGGGCGTGAGCTGCGTGGCATCTACAACAAGAGCATGGTCTGCAGCGAGAAAGAGCTGGGCATATCGGACGAGCACGAAGGCGTAATCGTCCTTGAGCATGACGACAGTTATGCCGCCGGCACGCCATTTGCCGATGTGCTGGGCGATGTCGTGATGGATATCGATTTCACGCCCAATTTGGCGCGCTGCTTCAGCATGATCGGCGTGGCGCGCGAGGTCGCGGCGCTGCTGGACAAACCGCTGCGCCATCCGTCATGCGATTTCGCTGCCGAAGGCGCGCCCATCTCCGAGCAGGTCGCTATCGATATCCGCGAGCCAGACCTGAACCCGCGCTTCACATTGACGCTGCTGCGCGATTGCCATGTCAGACCATCGCCATTTTGGCTGCAGCACCGACTCAAGTTAATCGGTCAGCGTCCGCGCAACAACATCGTCGATATCACCAACTACATCACTTTCGAGTTGGGGCAGCCCCTGCATGCTTTCGACTACGATGAATTGCGCAAACGCGCCGGTGGGGTGCCCACCATAATCACACGCCTGCCGCAGCCGGGCGAACAACTGGAAACGCTGGATGATGTCGTGCGCGAGCTGGGCGAAGACACGATCCTGGTTGCGGATACCGCTGGCGCGCTGGCATTGGGCGGCGTGATGGGCGGCGGCGAAACCGAAATCAGCGACAGGACTCGCAATGTGCTGCTGGAAGCGGCGGCCTGGAACAACATCAGCATCCGCAAAACCATTCGCGAGCAGCGCATCCACACCGAAGCCTCGACACGCTTCAGCCGTGGCGTACACCCGTCGCAGGCGATTTTGGGCGGGGGGCGCGGCATTGAACTGATGCGGCAGCTGGGCGGCGGCACGGTGGCACAGGGCGCGCTGGATGCGTATCCCAATCCACCGCCAGCGGTCACAGTCGAATTGCCGATCGCCCGGGTGACCAGGCTGCTGGGCATGGAAGTCTCGTTGGACCAAGCGGCGGATGTACTACGGCGGCTGGAGTTTGCTGTGCGCATCGACGGCGAGGTCATCCATGCGACTGCGCCCGATCATCGTCTCGATATCAGCGCCGACCCGCTCGTTGGGCAAGCCGACCTGCTGGAAGAGATCGCGCGTATAGTTGGCTATGACCGCATCCCCGCGACAATCATGGCTGACGAGATGCCGCCCCAGCGCGAAAATGCGCCCCTGTTCATCGAAGAGCGCATCCGCGATATCCTGGTCGGGCAAGGCTTGTACGAGGTCATCAATTACCGCTTCACGAGCATGCAGGCCGAAGCGCAGCTGCTGCCAGACAGCGGTGTTTCTTCGCTGCCAGACGCCGATTATGTGACCATTGCCAATCCCGCCAGCAGCGAACGAGATGTGCTGCGGCATACGCTAATGGGCAATATGCTGGAAAATGCCGTCAACAACGCGCGCTACAACAAGTCCCAGCAGGTCTTCGAGCTGGGCAGCGTCTACCTGCAAAAAGGCGACTTGCTGCCCGAAGAGCCGCTGCAGCTGGGAATCTTGCTGACGGGCGCGCGCGATGCCGACTGGTGGGGCGGCGGCGATTCGGCAGACATGGACTTTTATGACCTGAAAGGCGTGCTGGAAAGCCTGCTGCATGCGCTGCACATCACCGATTATGCCTTCCAGCGGGGCACGCGCAGCAGCTTGCATCCTGGACGCTCGGCCGATCTGCTGATTGCTGGCGAACGCGCCGGCAGCTTTGGCGAACTGCATCCACAAGTGGCGCAGCGCGTGAAATTGACGGCGGCGAAAGTCATCATCGGCGAATTTGCGGTCGCGCCCATGATCGAGCAGGCGCGGCGTCTGCACAATATCGCGCCCTTGCCGACGCAGCCGGCTGTGCTGGAAGATATCGCCCTGGTCGTCCGCGCCGATCTGCCCGCCAGCGAGGTCGAAGCGGTGATCCGCCAAGCGGGCGGACGCTTGCTGAAAGATGTCGCGCTGTTTGATATCTACACGGGCGACCCGATCCCGCCTGGCAAGAAGAGCCTGGCGTATGCGCTGACTTATCAAGACGAGACGCGCACGCTGACGGACAAGAACGCCGCGCGCATCCGCAAGAAGATCATCGGCGCGGCAAAGCACCGACTCAATGCAGAGTTGCGGGCATAAGCTCCGCGCTTAGACAAATGGCCTGTCTGGGGGAGGCAAGCACTGGCTACCCTCTCCGTCCTGACGGGGAGGGGCTGGGGGAGGGGTTCGTCCTGACGGGGAGGGGCTGGGGGAGGGGTCGGTCAATAGCCTTTTGCGCGATCCAGCTGGTTGAGCAAGGGGCGGTTATCTAGGTAACGGCGCAGATTCTCTTTGAAGACCAGAGCGGCTTTTTCGTGGTAATCGCGGGTGAAGCCAGAGATGTGCGGCGTAATGACGACATTGTCCAGCGCCCATAGCGGACTGGTGTTGGGCAAAGGCTCTTGCTCGAAGACATCCAGCGCTGCGCCACCGATCACCCCCGATGACAGCGCGGTGATCAGTGCCTGCTCGTCCACCACTGCCCCGCGCGCGACATTCACCAGGATGCCGCTGGGCTTCATCGCCGCGAAGACTTCGTCATTGATCAAGTGCTCGGTTTCGCTGGTGCGCGGCACGGTGACAACCAGATAATCACAGTCTTTTGCCATGGATGCGATCGTATCGGCGGGATAGATGCGGTCGGGAATGTCGCCACTGGGGTCGCCGGTATTGGGCAGGCGGAAGGCTTTGTCTTCGGCGGTATTGCGCAGGTCGCGCTTTGAAGCCAGCACAGTCATGCCCAGCGCTGCGCACAGCCGCGCCAGCTCGCGACCGATGCTGCCATAGCCGACGATGCCCACAGTCTGCCGCTCCATATCGACGGGCATGAAGGCTTCTGGCGAATGCTTCAGCCACTCGGCTCTGGACTGCAAATCCAGCGCCATGCGGATTTTGTAGTTGAACATCAGCATCATCATCAGGCAATAGTGCGCCATGTTGGTAGCGTGGATGCCGCTGGTCGAGGTGACGATGATGTCTTCGGCTTGCATGATGGGATTGTGCAGCGCATGATTCACGCCGGCGGAATTGAGCTGGATCCAGCGCAGCTTGGGGACTTGCTCGGGATCGGGATAATAGCCGGTGGTGTAGAGCACTTCGCTGCGAGCGATGGCATCGGGCGGAACAGTCGGGAAGTGCCGCTCGACTTGCAGGCGCGGCGATATCTCGCGCAACTCGACGAGGATGTCATCAGAAAAGTCGATGGCGACTGTGACGACGATGCGCTCTGATTCGGGCATGTGCGCTCCCTGCAGCGGGCTTCGCGACTCGCGCGCCGGCATGGTAAAATTGCTGGCGATCTTTGCGATTCTAGTGGCAATAGCAAGCGTTGACAATAGAAACACGGGGAGAATGCAATGGGTATGCTGGATGGCAAGGTCGCGCTAGTATTCGGCGTCGCCAACAAAAATTCAATCGGCTGGGGGATTGCGCGCGCCCTGCATCGTGAAGGCGCGACGATCGCGCTGAGCTATGCCATGGACAAGCTGGCGCGCCGCGTCAAGCCACTGGGCGAATCGCTGGGCTGCGAGCTGATGCTGCAAGCCAATGTTGGCGATGCCGACGAACTGGATGCTGTCTTTGCCGCGGTCGAAGAGCGTTATGGCAAGCTGGATGCGCTGGTGCACTCGGTGGCATTTGCCGAGCGCGATGCCCTCAGCGGACGCTTCGTTGACATGCGCCGCGACGCGCTGCTGAGCGCCATTGATATCAGCGCCGTCAGCCTGATCGAGCTAACGCGCCGCGCCGAACCCCTGATGCGCGATGGCGGCAGCATCATGAGCCTGACCTATAACGCCTCGCGAAAAGTCATCCCCAACTACAACGCCATGGCCATCGCCAAAGCCGCGCTGGAGGCGATTACCATGTACCTGGCGGCGGATGTGGGACGCAGCAAGATCCGCGTCAATGCCATCAGCGCCGGCGCGATCAAGACGCTTTCGGCGGGTGGCATCGCCGGCTTCCGCGATCTGTTGAAATACGCCGAAGTCACCTCGCCTATGAACGAGCTGGTCAGCCAGGACGATGTGGGCGATTTGGCGCTGTTTTTGGCGTCGGATTTGTCGCGGCGCATCACCGGCGAAGTCATCTATGTAGATGCCGGCTACAACATCATGGGCTATACCGATGTCGCGGCGCTGAAGCAGGCGGACGCCTAGTCCATCGACAGCGAGAACATCGCCGCCATGCCACCGCCCGACACAAGGCTGGTTTGGGAGCTTTCGCGCTTGACGCGGAGCAGGCTCCATGCGGACAACGCAATGCCCAGCAAGCCGACCACAAAGACCGTGCCATAAGCCGCGGCATAATCCCCCGAAAATCCTTTGGCGATTTCCAAGAGCACGCCGCCGCCAGCCACGCCCACGCCGCGCGCGATGGTCACACAAAACGACCAGAAGCCCAGAAATGTGCCGGCGCGCCCGCTCGGGCTCATATCCATCATCATGCCCAGCGTGCCAATATTCCACACCCCCAAACCCAAGCCCAGCAGCAGCAGCGAGGGCATCACCAAAGCTTGCATGGTCAGCAGCGAAGATGCGGACAAGCTTAGATACGCCACCGCCAAAATAGCCAGCCCCAACAGCGAAGCGTTGCTATGCGTAAAGCGCGTCGTACCGCGCATCAACGCCAGCGTGCCGAAGGAGCTGAGGATGGCCGCTGTGCCCCAGTAAGCTGAGTAGCGATTGGTTTGGCTGGCATCAATACCGAAGACTTGCCCGGCGAAGGGCTCGAGCACCGAGTCCTGGAAGAAGGCAAAGAGCATCGACATGGTCAGATAGAGCAGAAAATGCCGCAAAGGCGGGCTGCGCCAAACCACCGACAGATCGGCTCGCAGGCTGCTCTTCAGCGTGTCGCGCACCTGGGCAGAAACATCGGTCGCGCGCCGTTCTTCGCCCAGCATGGATACGATCCACAACAGGCACAGCGCTGCTGCCGCCGCCAGAAACAGAGTCAACAAGGCATCGGCGCTGTAGCCAAGCGCGGCACCTTCCTGCTGTGGCAGCAGCACGCTGAAGAATATGCCGCTGACGGCGAAGCCAATCAACAAAAAGGTCCACACCAGGCCGACGGCGCGCCCTCGCTGATGCTGCCCGGCACGGTCATAAATCAATGCCAGGAAGGTGCTGCCCGATATGGCGTTGCCCAGGCTGAAGAGCAGAAAGCTGACAGCCAGCGCCATCCATAGCGCCGGCACCACCGGCTCGCCCAGGGTTCGCACCAACTCTGCCGTGACAAAGCCCAGCGCCAAAGTGCTCAGCACCATCATCGCCCGTCCCAGCCATATCCAGAACAAGCGCCGATAACCGCCGACCGTATGCGTATCCGACCAGCGTCCCGCCAGCACGCCCAAGGGCGCCAGGAAATATCGCAAGCCAGTCAACAGACCGACCAGCGCCGCGCTGAAGCCCAGGTCGGCGACCATGACGCGATTCCAGACGCCGGTGGTCAAAACATCAGCCATGCCCGAGCCCAGATGAAACAGCGCGATCTTCAAGTTGCGGCCGACGGACAGATGGGGGGTTTGGGGTCTTGACATCGGTGATTTTGAACGGCTTTAGAAGTTTGTGATTGCGCAATCGTAGGACTTTCTACCAAGAGCGTCAAGTGGCGATTGCCCCGGAAACAGCGGTCAAGACGAAATCTTTGCCTGCCTTTCGCTTTCGCGCCTATGCTATACTGAATATAGTGCGATTCATCACAAAGCGAGGATACAATGTTCCAACATCGCCCTTTCAATAAAATCGTCGTGCCCACAGATGGTTCCGCCTGGAGCGAGCGCGCCGTGCCCTACGCCGTTGACTTTGCGCGCATCGGCGGCGGCGAGGTGATTCTCTTGCATGTTTTCACGCCGCCCATGCACGAATTTGTCGATTCGCTCGCCATCGCAGGCGAATATGAGCTGGCCAACCGCATCCGCGAAGAAATCAAACAGCACTTGCTTAACCTGCGCAATGAAATTCGCGCGGAGGGCGTGGGCTGTCGTCTGCACATCATCGACGCGGTTGGCGTGGCGCAGCATGTCATCGAATATATCGAAGAAGAGGATGCTGATTTGGTCGTCATGACGACGCATGGGCATTCGGGCTTGGTGCGGCTGGTCTTCGGCAGCGTCGCCAACAAGGTCATGCACGATGTCAATGTGCCGGTGCTGGTGATCCGCCCCGACCTCGAATAGTCGCGCCGATTTCGTCAAAGGGCGGCTGGCGCCGGGCGATCATCCGCCGCAATTCCGCCACCGCCCGTCTGGCTGCCGCTCGCTCGTCCGGGTCCAGTTCAAGCTGCGCGAATTCGTCTTCGTCCAGCAGCAGCGCGCGCCCATCGGGATAGACGAACAGGTCGAGGCAGAGGTCGTCCGCCATGATCTGATCGCCGGTAATGGCAGCTGGGCGGGTGATGTTGCAATACCAGCCTTTCAACACGCCGCTGTGCGCATCGCTGACGCGAAAGATGTTGTACCAGCGCCCAAAACAAAACCACTCGCGGAAGCGGTCGCCCCTGCGCAAATGGATATAGCCCAAATCGCGATCTGCCAATTCAAATGTGGCATCAATGCATACGAACTCCGCTGTCTGCTGGCGGAGGACTCCGCGGTAGCGCAGCTGCTCCTGGCTTGCCGCGTCGCGTTTGATGATGGTGAAGAAGCGCATCAAGCCCGCCCGATCGTGTGCGCCAGCAGCAGCAGCCCGCCGCCCAGCTCGACTTCCGCCTTCTCTGCGAGCATGACATTGCTGATGCCGCGCGCTGGCCCCAGTGGCAGCGTCTCGTCCCGCAGCGCATATTGCAATCCGCGCGTTGTGATGCCGATTGCCGCGCCCTGCAGCGGGATGAGCGAGACTGTATCGCCAGCCGCGCCCGTGATTTGATGAACGCCCGCCCCCAGCAGGCGAATGGTCTGTGCGCCATCAACGAGCTCGATGCGGATGGACGCCAGCGTCGGCAGCGTCAAGAGCAAGATATTCGCCAGCGTCTGGTCGAAGCGGCCGCCCAAGCCGCCCAAAATCGCAACCGTCTCCGCGCCCAGCTCGTGGCAGAAGCGCAGCGCCAATTCCAGGTCGGTTTCATCTTTCTCGGGGGGATGCCGGATGATCTGCGCGCCAGCCGTTTCAAACGCAAGGAGATCGGCTGGACTTAACGAATCCATATCGCCGATGATAGTCTGTGGCTGCAACCCAAGAGCGCGGGCATGCAGCGCGCCGCCATCAGCGCAGACGATTGTTGGCGAGTGATGCGCAGCCAGGACGCGCTGAACCGCTTCGCCCGGCGTAAAGATGCCGTTGGCGAAGAGCAGCACAGATGAGTCGCGCTTGTCTTTGTCCATGCCGGGGGGCACCTTTCTGGCTTTCGCGCGGTGGCAATGCGGATCGTTGCCCCTTCATTGTCCACAGGAATGCCACAAATCTGTAAGGCTTGTCCGCTACTGGTGCGCAAAAAACAAGCGGAAATGAAAGAAGGTGCTAATTTAGAGTAAGAGCCAAACTCTCACATAAGGAGCTTACTCATGGATTTAGACACCTTCTTCACGACATTATACTGTTTCATTGACGATTGGTACAAAGAGAAGATGAGTGATCGAATGAAGCGACATCCGGGTCCCGCCTTGCAAATGAGTGATAGCGAAGTGTTGACGGTTGGGATTGCTGCGCAATGGCGTGTTGGTGTGTCCTGGCAATCCGAGCGCGGCATAGTGCGCTACATCCTGCAGCATGGTCGGTCGTGGTTTCCTCGGATGCTGAAGCATAGTCAGTTTAACAAACGTCTGCGGGATTTGTGGGCGGTTTTTGTATGTTTGCAACAAGAGTTGGCGCAGATGCTCAGCAGCGCCGCTTTGTTTGAGGTGGTGGATTGTACGCCCGTGCTACACTGCAGTTTGGGGCAAGCCAAAAGCCATGATCGCCATTGGCTTTACGGCAAAAAGGGACACGGCGGCAATCATGGCGGCTGGTATTACGGCGAGCAATTGCTGCTCTGCGCCAGCGACAGCGGGATCATCACCGGCTGGATGACCGGTCTGGCAAACATTGATGACCGCTGGCTAATGGAAGCGCTTGTGAGCAGCCGCCAAGGATGCAAGCGTATAAAAGAAATCGAATTGCCCAAGCATAGAACATATAAAACTCGCAGAATCCCTAGTTCTGAATCCATCAGCCCCGCCCTGTGTGCCGGAGATGATCGCGGCTCGACCTATCTCGCTGATGGCGGCTTCAGCGGGCTGCGCTGGATTAGGCATTGGCAACGAGAATATGGCGTTGAAGTTATCGCGCCACGAGCGAGCAACATCAAAGGAGACAAGCCCGGCAAAACCATGCGCTGGCTGCGCAAACACAGACAAATCATTGAAACTGTGATTGCCAGGCTCACCGAAATCTTTGGGCTGCATCGCGTCAATGCACACAGTGAACTCGGCATGCTAACGCGAATAGCCGCTAAAACAGCTGCCTACAACATCGCCGTCCTATTCAACCGGCAGTGTGGACGACCAGATGGAGCGATGGCAACTCTCATCTGTTAGTAGCGGACAAGCCTTGTAGGGGCATCTGGACGCAGCCGAACAGAACGATTCAGGCTGCCCCTGCCCCTTCGCGCCGAAATCGCTATAGTATGCTGAAGATTGTGACAAAGAGAGGCACGCGCATGGCTGTCGATGCGATCAGCCTGGAAGTGTTCAAGAACCAGTTTGCGGCTGTCGCCGAGGAGATGGGGGTGACCTTGCGGCGATCCAGCTTCAGCCCCAACATCCGCGAGCGGCTCGATTTCAGTTGCGCCGTGTTTGACGCCGAGGCGCGCATGATCGCCCAAGCGGCGCATATTCCGGTGCACCTGGGCAGCATGCCCGCCTCGGTCGCCGCAGCCGTCGCCGAGTTTGACGAATTCTATCCGGGCGATGTCGTCGTGCTCAACGACCCCTATCACGGCGGCACGCACCTGCCCGATATCACCATGATTTCGCCGGTGTTTGCCGGTGGCGAGCTGTGTTATTTCGTTGCCAGCCGCGCGCACCATGCCGATGTCGGCGGGATGACGCCCGGCTCTTCGCCCCAAAGCACCGAGCTGTATCAAGAAGGCATCATTATCCCGCCAGTGAAGCTGCGGCTAAGCGGCTGGCTGAACGAAGGCGCGATGGCGCTGCTGGTCGCCAACAGTCGCAACCCGGAAGAGCGAATCGGCGACATTGAAGCGCAGCTGGCTTCGCAGCGAGTCGGTGAAAGCCGGCTTTCCGACATGATGATCGAGCAAGGCGTGGAAGCGACTGCCGAACATGCGGCTGCCTTGCTGGATTATTCGCGGCGCATGATGCGGTCGGTTATCGCGCGCCTGCCAGATGGTGTTTATTGCTACGAAGATGGCATGGAAGGCGATGGGCAAGCGGAGTTTGATATTTCGATTCGCGTACGCTTAGAGGTCGCGGGCGAGTCGATGCGCGTTGATTTCAGCGGCAGCGCAAAACAAGTGCATGGCAATGTCAACGCCGTGCCAGCCATCGTGCGCTCAGCCACCTGGTATTGCGCGCGTCTGCTAGCGGACGAGGACATCCCGGTTAATCATGGCTGCTTCCAGCCCGTAGAGGTCATCACCCAGCCGGGCAGCTTGCTGGATCCGCAATTTCCCGCGGCGGTGGTGCTGGGCAATACAGAAACCAGCCAGCGCATCGTGGATGTCGTGCTGGGCGCGTTGGGTAAAGCGCTGCCAGACAGCCTGCCCGCGGCTTCGCAAGGCACGATGAATAACTTCACTGTCGGCGGCCTGGACGGCGGCGGGCAATTTGTCTATTACGAGACGCTGGGCGGCGGTCATGGCGCATCGAGCCTTGGCGCGGGATTGTCTGGGCGGCATTGCCATATGTCCAATACGCTGAACACGCCGGTCGAGGCGCTGGAGTATAGCCTGCCCATGCGCGTGTGGCGGTATCAACTGCGAGAAGGCAGCGGTGGAACGGGGGTACACGCCGGGGGCGATGGCATCCTGCGCGAATACGAAATGCTTGTGCCTGTGACCGTCACCATTAATGCCGAGCGACGGCGGCGAGCACCCTTTGGCATCCACGGCGGGGCGGATGGCGCTTGCGGGATCAACACGCTGATACAGGACGGACGCAGCCAGGTCGTCAGTGGCAAGCACAGCGCGCAATTGCAGCCGGGCGATCGTGTCATCGTCGAGACGCCGGGCGGTGGCGGCTGGGGAAGCAATTCCTACCCCCTCTGTCCTGACGCGTAGGGGCGATCCATTGGGTCGCCCGCTTCGGCTGCCATGTCCGTCCTGACGGGGCGGGGTAAGGGATTCCGGGATTGCGCCTAGTTCATCGCCTCCACGCGCACACCGGGACCCATGGTCGAGCTGAGCGTCATGCGGCGAATGTAGGTGCCTTTTTGCGACTCTGGCTTGGCGGCGAGCACGGTATCGAGCACGGCTTGCAGATTTTCCGACAATTTGTCGTAGGGGAAGCTGGCTTTGCCGACCGGCACATGCAGATTGCCGGTGCGGTCGTTGCGGAATTCCACACGCCCGGCTTTCAACTCACCGATGACGCGCTCGATATCATCGGGTTGGACGACGGTGCCGGCTTTTGGATTGGGCATCAGGCCGCGGGGGCCAAGAATGCGCGCGATCTGCCCGACCTTGCGCATCATGGGCGGCATGGCGATGGCCACATCAAAGTCCAGCCAGCCATCGCGGATCCTGGCGATGACTTCGTCTGTGCCGATGATGTCGGCGCCGGCCGCCAGCGTCGATTCTTCCAGCTGCTCATCGACAAATGCCAGGATGCGCACTTGCTTGCCCGTGCCATTTGGCAGCATGACTGTCGTACGCACTTGCTGGTCGCTGTGACGCGGGTCGATGCCCAGGCGGAAGTGCGCCTCGATTGTCTCGTCGAACTTGGCGGTGGCATTGGCTTGCACCAGCCGCAGCGCCTCGTCCAGCGGATAGTAGGTCTGGCGGTCGAAGCGCGCGAGCGCCTCTTTGTAACGTTTTCCCATGATTGTTCTCCTCGGTGGTATGCGGGCGGCAGCGCCCTCCCACTATGTAAATTGCGGAAGCCGCTCAATCGGCGACTTTGATGCCCATTTGCCGCGCCGTGCCCTCGACCTGCCGCATCGCGCCTTCGATATCAATGGCGTTCATGTCGTTCATCTTGACCTGGGCGATTTCTCGCACCTGGTCGCGCCTGAGGGTGGCGACAGTTTCAGTGGCCGGGTTGGATGCCGCTTTGGCGATGCCAGCCGCGCGTTTGATCAAGAAAGAAGTCGGCGGACTCTTCAGCGCGAACTTGAAAGAGCCATCGCTGAAAATGGTGATTTCTGCGGGCACGATATCGCCCATGCGGCTGGAGGTGCGGCCATTGTATTCCTTGCAGAACTGCATCAGGTTGATGCCGTGCTGGGCGAGCGCGGGACCAATCGGCGGCGCTGGATTGGCTTTGCCAGCCGGGATCTGCAATTTGACGACCGCCTTGATTTTCTTTGCCATGTTGATTCCTCTTGTTCCGTGATTCTCTTTGGCCGATGTTCGCGCAAAGCGGGGCGACCCGGCGGATCGCCCGTACAGATATTTCCCAAGCCTACATCCGCTCGACTTCCATGAAGCTGAGCACGACGGCTGTTTCGCGACCGAAAAAGTCGACCATGACGCGCACTTGCTCGCGCCCGGGGTCAAGCGAAGCGACTGTGCCGGGGAAGTCGTTGAATGGACCGCCCACGATGCGCACGCGCTCGCCGATACGATAATCCACCTTGACGACCTTGTCTTCGGAGTCCATGCGGTCCATGATTTTCTTGACTTCTTCGGGCCGCAAGGGGATGGGGTCGTTGCCGCCGCCGACGAAGCCGGTGACGCCGGGCGTATTGCGCACGACATACCAGCTGTCTTCGTCCAGCGTCATCTGCACCATGACATAGCCGGGGAAGACGCGCTTTTCGACTGTGCGGCGCTTGCCGTCTTTGACTTCGATTTCGTCTTCGGTGGGGATGAGCACATCATAGATCTTGTCTTTCATGCCCATGGTGTCGATGCGCTGGCGCAGGGCGTGCTCCACCTTTTTCTCGTAGCCGGAATAGCAATGAACGAAGTACCACAGACGCGTGGGATCGTCTTCGTCCGCCGGCGCTTCCAGCGAGATGTTCAAGCCATCGTCATCGGCTTCGTCCAGCAGAACCGGATCTGGGTCGTGGTCGATGAATGGGTTGTGCGGTTGGTTGTTCATGCGCCACCTCGTGGCAGCCTGGTCGGTCAAATAGAGCCGCGGCGGATCATATAGAACGCGCCGGCCAGCATGGCAGCGATCACAGCGAGCAGCATCCAGGCCATGTTGGGCTGCAAGCCGATGCGCATAAACTCTGACCAGATGACAGCCAGAATGCCTAAAAAGATCGCCGAGGCAATCGTCACATTGATGCAAAGAATCGTCAAGCGGCGCGTGTCTTCGCGGTTGGGCCAAGCGACCTTGTTCAGCTCCGAGCGCACATCGCCGAAGTAATCGACCGTCATATACAGCGGGCGCGTGATGGCATTGCCTTGCGGCTCGGGCTTGGCGCTCTTGACCTTGCGCGTGCGTCGGCCTGGCGTGGCTTTGCCCTTCTTTTCGGTGATGGCGCTTTGCGTCTGTTCGTTGTCTGGCGCGCCACCGTTGCTGGCGGCTGCGACCGCTTTGCCACGGCGCGAACGTTTGCCAGGCGTCGCCCGCCCCTTCTTCGCGGTGGTGGCGCCGCTCGCCTGCCCGTTCGCTGCTGGTTCTATCGCCATCGGCACACGCTCCTCTTGCTCATGGGCGGATTCGCTGCCGCCACATAGATAAACACCGTCACTGCGGACGGTGTTCACGATATTGCTAGCAGGGGCAGAAAGACTCGAACTCTCGACCTACGGTTTTGGAGACCGTCGCTCTACCAACTGAGCTATACCCCTATTTCGCTGATTCGTCCTGCCGTCAGTGTACTAAAAGACTCATCGGCTTGGCAAGGCTATTTTGCTTCGCGATAGACGACATGCCGGCGCAGGTAAGGGTCGTACTTGCGCAGTTCGAGCCGCTTCTGCGTGTTGCGGCGGCTCTTTTCGGTGATGTAGATGTGTCCGCTTTCGGTGCTGCGCATTTTGACGACGATGCGCTGTCCTCGCTTTGCCATGGGCTTCCCTCGTTATATCTTTCGTTTGCGGGCCGCCGCAGCGGTCGCAGAGCCTCCGATGAGATTTGAACTCATGACCTCGCCCTTACCAAGGGAGCGCTCTACCCCTGAGCTACGGAGGCGAATCAAAGTGGGCCGGACTGGATTCGAACCAGTGTAGGCTCTCGCCAGCGAATTTACAGTCCGCCCCCTTTAGCCACTCGGGCACCGACCCAACTTAATCTTCGGCTGTTAAGCCAGAGCCACCACCGGGACTCGAACCCGGAACAACCTGTTTACAAAACAGGTGCTCTGCCAATTGAGCTATGGTGGCGGGCAGAGCATGCTATCACGCGGCAGCGCGCAACCCAAGGTTCGCTTCCCACAAGCGGTCAACGGTCGCCATTCTACGCCGCCGCCAAACAGATGTCAAGAGCGGTGCGCTGGCTTTGTCCGCGCTCGCGAAGCAGAAGTCCATGCGCGCAGCCATGACGCAAAAACGGACGCGCCATCAAGAGACAACGCGCCCGCCTAATGCAGGTTCTATTTGGTTTTCAAGCGACCGCCCATATCGCTGTGCGATCGCCTGTCAGCGAGCGGACGCCTAGCGACGCGGGCCATCCACCATCAGCATCTCGCTGCTGACGGACTGCGCCTGATAGGCGTAGCTCTCCATCTGCATTGCGCTTTGCCGGGCGGCGAGGATCATCGCGCAGCCATCGCGCAGGCAACGCAGCACATCGTCGCCAGGACCCGTCTGCGTCAAGACAACTTGCGACCGCTCCGAGTAGCGTACATGCTTTTCTTTCTCATGGAATGCGGAAGCGGAAGCGTAGTACATCCTGCCCCCGTCGCCCTCGGCGAACAGGCGCGTCTGCGATGCCGCGAAAAGCTTGCGCTGGCTCATCGAGAATTGACGCTCGGTCGTCATCACCACGCTGATTTTTGGCTGTTGCTTGATGTGCTCAAGCTCGGCTTTGGCTGCGCGGTAATCGGCGACTGCCGCTTTGTAGTTCTGGTCGGTTTGCGCCAATATCTGCACTGCCTCGCGCAGGCCACGCCGCAGGTCGTCCCGCTCCACGGCGAGCGCCTCAACCTGGGCATCTGCTTCGGCGAGCGCTTGACCAGCCAACTGCAATTTGACCAGTTGCCGCTCGTTTGCAGACAGCGCGTAGTCCCGTTCAGCCTGCGTTTCCGCAAGCGCGACCCGGGTGTTGTCAAGGTTCGACTTCAGGTAGGCGGTTTGCGCCTGGCTCGCCGCCAAGGCACCATAGGCAACCGCGAGCTCGTTCATCAAGCTTTGCACGCCGCCGAATACGAGCAGGGCGACAATGACAAAGGCGATCAGAGCGCCCAACAGCCGCGACCAGAACCTGGATCTGTTACGAACATTTCCTGTGGACTTCATGTTGACCTCCGGATAACCATGCTATTGACGGTAAATCTGCGGACGAAGCCAGCCAGTTGCGCTGCTGACATTAGTGTATCGCATCCGGCGGGATAATGCCAACAGTTGTGCCTTTTCGTATCGCCAATTTCACTTCGCCGATCGCTTTGGTGACTTCGATATCGCGCGGGCAGGCCGGCGTGCAGTTGAAGATCGTGCGGCAGCGCCAGACGCCGTTGGGCTCGCCCAGCGCATCCAGTCGTTCTGCGCCAGCCTGGTCGCGCGTATCAAAAATGAAGCGATGCGCCTGGACGATGGCCGCCGGACCGACATACTGCTCGTTCGCCCAGAAGCTGGGGCAGGCGGTCGTGCAGCAGGCGCAGAGGATGCACTTGGTGCTGTCATCAAATTGCTCGCGGTCGCTCTGGGTTTGCAGGCGTTCGCGCCCATCGGCGGGCAGCGGCTCGTCATTGACGAAGAATGGCATCACCTGCTTGTAGTGGTCGAAGAAAGGCTTCATATTCACGATCAGGTCTTTGATGACGGGCAAGCCCAAAATCGGCTCGACCTGGATTTTCTCGCCAAGATCGCGCACGAGGATCTTGCAAGCCAGGCGGTTGACGCCGTTGATGCGCATGGCATCGGAACCACAGACGCCGTGCGCGCAAGAACGCCGCAGCGACAGGCTGCCATCCTGCTCCCACTTGATGCGATGCAGCAGCTCCAGCACGCGGTCGGTCGGCTCGACCTCGTTGAGCGTGAACTCTTGCCAATAGGGCTTTTGCTGGTCTGGCACATCCGGGTTGCGCCGTCTGATTTTGAAAGTGACATCCATGTTGGTCAAGTCTCCCTGGTTGGCGGGCGCTTCTGTTTGCGGCAGTAAGCAATTCCAGCTAATAGACCCGTTCTTTCGGGCGGAATTTCTGCTGGTCGTCGGCGATGCCCTGGGTGATCTCTTCTTCCCACAGCGACAAGTCGACCTTCTTTTCGAAGCTGGTTTGTATGCTCGGCGCAGCCCAGTTGCCATCATGATGCGCCAGCGAATGCGCCAGGTAATTGTCGTCATCGCGCTGCTGATAATCTTCGCGGCTGTGGGCGCCGCGGCTTTCTTTGCGCTCGATGGCGGCGCGGGCAGTCACATCGGCCAGGTCGAGCAGACAGCCAAATTCCCAGGCTTCCATCAGATCAGTGTTGAAGACGCGCGACTTGTCGTCAATCTGCAAGTCGCCGTAGAAGCGTTCGCGCAGCTCGGCCAGGTCGTCAATGCCCTGCTGCAGGGTTTCCTGCGTGCGGAAGACGCCGACATTGTCCATCATCGTTTGCTGCATTTTGGCGCGCAACTCGCCGGGTCGTGATTTGCCGTCTCCGTTGCGGATGCGCTCGAACTCGGCCTGGATTTCGCCGCCGGCGTCTTTGGGCAGGGGCGTCCAATCCACGCTTTTGACATAGTCAGCCATGCGCATGCCGCCGCGCCGTCCAAACACCACCAGATCGACCAGCGAGTTAGTGCCGAGTCGGTTTGCGCCATGCACGCTGACGCAGGCGGTCTCGCCAGCAGCAAATGCGCCCGGCATGAGCGTCCCGGCAGCGTCAATCACCACCTCTGCCTCGATATTGGTGGGGATGCCGCCCATGGCATAATGCGCGGTCGGCTGGACGGGCATGGGCTCGTGCACGGGGTCGACGCCCAGATAAGTGCGGCAGAAATCCAGGATATCGGGCAGTTTGCGCTCGACAGTCGCATCATCGATGAAGTCGCTGCGGTCTTTGCCCTCTTCGGCGAAGTAGCGATTGACTGTCTGGGGGCGGATATCCAGATGGACATAGCCGCGGTTTTTGATGCTGCGCCCGGCGCGAGTCTCCAGATAAATGGCGCGGCTGACGACATCGCGGGAGGCCAGGTCTTTGGCGCTGGGCGCATACCGTTCCATAAAGCGCTCGCCGCGGTCGTTGATCAGCACGCCGCCTTCGCCGCGCACGCCTTCGGTGATCAATATGCCCATGCGGTAGATGCCAGTCGGATGAAACTGGTAGAACTCCATATCCTGCATGGGCACGCCGCGCCGCAGGGCTATGGCCGCTCCATCGCCGGTCAGGGCGTGCGCATTGCTCGTCACCGACCAGCAGCGTCCCCAGCCGCCCGTGGCGAAGAAATTGGCTTTGCCATGAAAGATGTGGAATTCGCCCGTGCCCAGTTCAATGGCCACAACGCCAGCGCAGACGCCATCCACGACGATCATGTCGACCACCTGAAATTCGTCGAAAAAGGCAACTTCGTTTTTGATGCACTGCTGATAAAGGGTTTGCAAGATCATGTGCCCGGTGCGGTCGGCGGCATGACAAGCCCGGCGCACCAGTTCTTTGCCAAATTCGCGCGTGTGTCCGCCGAAGCGGCGCTGGCTGATGCGCATGGCTGATGTGCGGTCGAATGGCAAGCCCATGTGCTCCAGCTCGATCACGGCATCGACCGCGTTTTCGGCGAGGATCCTGGCAGCGTGCTGGTCGGTCAGGTAGTCGCCGCCTTTGATGGTGTCATAGGTGTGGTAGATAGGCTTGTCTTCGTCCAGGTTGCCAAGCGCCGCGCCGATGCCGCCTTGTGCCGCGCCGGTGTGGCTGCGAGTCGGATACAGTTTGCTGACCACAGCGACATCTGCGCCGCCTTTGCTGGCATAGAGCGCCGCCATGAGACCTGCGCCGCCCGCGCCGATGATGATCGCATCGTGCTTGTGTATGTGCATTCCACCCCCAATATGGACGATCCAGGCTAATCGTCGCTAGTCGTCGTGTTCGTCCAAATAGGCTTGCAACTCGGCAGGCAGTTCTTCGCCGCGCAGCTCGTAGACTTCGGCTGTGGCGAACATGGCTTCTTCGATGATCTTCTTTTCCAGTGGCACAAAGAGCGCCGCCGCGCCCAAAGCCAGCAAGACCGCCGCCGTCACTGTGCAGAAAGCCACCGCTGTGCGCCGCGCGAAGTCGTGCCCGCTGGTGTAGTCGGTCAATACATAGCGCAAGCCATTGAAGCCGTGCAGCACGACCAGCACCAGCAAAAACAGGTCATAGACGCGCCAGATGAAGACGCCGCCCGCCGCATAACTCCAACGGTGGAAGACAAATTCGACTGCGCTGGGCACGCCGCCGATCTCGCCATTGACCGCCAAGGTGCCAGCGACATTCTGGGCGGCTGTGATATCGAATACGCCTTGAATCACATGCATCACCGCCAGATGCCCGAAAACCAGAGGCACAATGGCGATGCCGCTGACGCGCATGAAAGACCACCAGAACTTCTCGACCGGGCTGCTGGACGGTTGGCGGGGATGCGCGCCAGGTTCGCCGCGGACGAGGCTGTAGAGCGCCGCCAGCACGATCGACGCAGCCAGAACGGCCACAAAGCCTGCGATGAAAGGCAGCTGCTCGAGGATAGAAAAGAGCACCACATCCAACATCTTGTGACTGGCAATGGCGCTTTCGTGCACATAAAAGTCGATGACATGCCCCAGCATGCCCAGAAAAACCGGCGCCAGCAGCAGGCAGGTCAGCAGCAGCACAGCCACGGCCGCCCGCGCTTGATGCCGCCACAACCGCGGATTCCAGTCGAAGATGATGATGCGCAATCCATTGAAGGCGTGATACACCACCGCGAAGACCAAGCCAAATTCGCCGATGGTGAAGATAGGCGACTGGTAGGCGGCGATCGCTTTTACATACAAATCCGGATAAAAGACCGCCCAGGATGTATCGACCACATGCAGCGCCAGGAAGAGCGCCACGCCCACGCCGGTCAGTCGATGCAGCACCCAGCTCCATTGACCGATCGCGCCGCGATAGCGCAGGGTCTCTCTGACCGTCAGCACCAGAGATGTCATGCCGATGCCTTTCATTATCTGCCCGCGCAACAAGGCGATTGTATCACGAAGGATGGGGGCTGTCCAATCGCAAACCCGACAAGCCGGTGTTGACCTGCGCGCGAATCGCTGTAAGCTGAATGGATTGTATGGGGGGAGGCTGGCAGATGGAAGATTTCACTGCGCTGATAAATGGACTGCATGGTTTTAGCGTCGCGCTGGGTTTGGGCGTTGGCCTGGTTGGCGGATTTTTCTTCGCAATGCTGACTTATCGATTCTATGGTCGGAATTTTCGCAGCACATTTGACCAGCTCTCGGACGAGATGAAGAAATCCTACAACACCGCGACAGAAGATATGAAATCGTCATTCAAAAGCCTTTCTTCGCAAGCCTTGACGGACAATCAAAAAGAGTTCCTGTCTCTGGCTGACCGTGAGTTGGACAAGAAAACCGAGCAACATGCGACCGAACTCGATTCCAGGAAGGAATTGATCGATACGCAGCTGCAGAATATGTCCGATACCCTGAAAACGGTGCCGACGGAATTGGAGAAGAATCAGAACAAGGTCAGCGAAGTCCTCGACAAATCGGCTCAGCAGATGCAGGAATCAAATAAAAGCTATTTGAACCAATTGACAGAAAAAGCGGAAACGCAATCAAAAGAGCATAGCAAGGAACTGGAATCAAAAAAGGAGCTGATCGACCAGCGCCTGACCGACATGGACACGAAGCTCGGCAAGGTTGAGCAGCTGGTACAGGAATTGCAGACCGACCGGAAAACGCAATTCGGCGCGCTGGGGCAGCAGCTGCAGAGCTTGACGAGCACGACAAATTCGCTGCAGAAGGCGCTGGCAGATAACCGTGCCCGCGGACAATGGGGCGAGCGCATGGCGGAGGATATGCTCAACTTCATGGGCTTGGTGGAAAACGTCAACTATACCAAGCAAGCGTCGCTTAGCTCGGGAAGCCGCCCAGATTTTACCTTTCTGCTGCCCAATCAAAAGCAGCTCAATATGGACGCCAAGTTTCCACTTGATAACTATATGCTTTATTTCAACGCTGAGAGCGACGCCGACAAGAAGGAATACAGCCAGAAGTTCCTGCGCGATGTGAGCCAGCGCGTGGCTGAAATCCAAAAGCGCGATTACATTTCTGCCGAAACGCTCGACTGCGTGCTAATTTTTATCCCTAACGAACAGGTCTACCGCTTCATTCACGAACAAGATGAATCCATCATCGACAAGGCGTTGCGGCAGAAAGTAATCCTGTGTTCGCCACTGACGCTGTACATTGTCCTTGCGGTCATCCATCAAGCTGCGCAGAACTTCAACATTGAGCAGCGCTCGCGCGAGATCGTCTCTATAGTCGAAGAGATTCGCTTTGAATGGGGGAAGTACAGCGACTTGATGGATGTAATGGGAAAAAACTTCTCTACCCTGCAAAACAAGTTCACCCAACTAACAATGACGCGCACAAAAGCGTTAGACCGGAAATTCGACAAGATTGAACATATCGTCAATAACAGCGACGACTTAGAAGCGGAGCCGAGCCTGCCGCAGCCGAAAGACTAGACCACCGCTTCGACCTCTGCGCACTCCTGCGCCAGCCCCAGCAAGGTCTTCGCGATCAGCTCGGGATTGTGGCGGATGGTGTCTTGCTTCTGCCAAAGCGCGCGCTTGCCCGATTGCGTATCGGCGACATCAGCCAGCACCGGCTTGACATTCATGGTCTTGATCTTGTGAATCTCGTCCGGCGTCGGCAGCAGCACATTGACTTTCTCGCGGGCATACAATTCCAATAGCTCGCGGCCGGGGCGCGTTGAATTGAGCACGACATAATCCAGGATGCCCAAACCCAGATAAGAAACAACCTGCTGCACATGGTCGGACAGCGAATAGTCGTCAGTTTGTCCGGGCTGGGTGGTGGTGTTGCAGACATAGACCTTGAGGGCGCTGGAATCGCGGATGGCTTGCGAGATCTCTTTGAAAGCCAGGCAGGCGATGACGGTGGTGAAGAGGCTGCCAGGACCGATGGTGATCAAGTCGGCCTGCTGCAGCGCTTCCAGGCAGGGCGCATAGGCAGTGGCTTCGGGATTCTGCACGAAGATGCGCTTGATGGCGGCTTTGTCCAGCTGGCGCACATTGAATTCCTGCTCGACGATCGTGCCGTCCATCAGCTCGGCGCAGATGTGGGTGTTCTCTTCGGTTACGGGGTAGATGCGCGCCTGCACATCCAAAAAACGGCTGATTTGCCCGATAGCGGTGGTGAAGCTGTCGGACATCTGCGTCAGCGCGGCGATGAACAGATTGCCGAATGCCATGCCATCCAGCTGGGCGTTGCCGGGCGCGGCGATGCGATGCTGCATCACGCGAGTCAGCAGCGAGTCGTCATCCAGGGCGAGGGTTGCCAGGGCGTTGCGAATATCGCCCGGCGCTGGTATCTGGGCGAATTCGCGGACGATGCCTGTGCTGCGTCCCGTATCGGTTACCGCGATGATGCCAGTCAGTTCCTCTGTGTGGCGCTGCATGCCCTGCATGATCTGCACCGCGCCCAAACCACCGCCGATAGAAACTACTTTCAGCCCGGATTTTCCCATTGCCGCCTCAATATCTTCGCTCTGACAGGCGCACAGTATAGCGTAAAATGGCGGGCGCGTTGGACGGCATACTGCCAATAGTTTGCGCCCTGCTCGCCTGCCTGGATGTGTCATAATGCCTGTGAACTTTGGCAGCGAATATAGGTGGGCGAATCTTGGCTGCGCCACGGCTTGAGCGAGCGGGTTTCCTGGTTATCCTGGCGGGTTATCTGCTGGTCGGCGCGCTGTATGCCATATACACGCCGGCCTGGCAATCGCCTGACGAGCCAGCGCATTACAACGCCATCCGCCAAGTGGCTGAACAAGGCTGCTGCCCGCGCATCGAGCCTGGCGACTGGGACAGCGCTGCGCTGTCGTTGTTGACCAGCACGCGATTCGCGCCCGAGCACCTGCACCTGTTGCCCAGCGTGCAATACGAAGACCATCAGCCGCCCCTGTATTACTTGTTGGCTGCGCCGCTGTTTCAGCTGGCGAATGGCGAGTTGATCCCGCTGCGGCTATTAAGCGTCGCGCTGGGAGCGGGCGTGGTCGCGCTGAGCTTCGTAATCAGTCGGCAGCTGTTGCCAAACCAGCCACAGACCGCGCTGGCTGTGATGTCGCTGGTGGCATTTCTTCCGCAGCATGTCGCTATGCTGGCAGCCGTCAACAATGATGCGCTGGCCGAACTGCTGGCGGGCTTGTGCCTGTTGTGGAGCCTGCGCTATCTGGACGCGGATACCCCCCTCAGTCCCCCCGACAAGTCAGGGGGAAGCAAAACGAGCATGGATTCTGTGGAAAGCGCGGGGAAGAAACGCTATGCAGACAGATTTTCCCGCTCGCATGTGGCTGCGGGTTTGCTGGTCGGCGCGGCGTTCGTCACGAAGATCACAATCTACTACCTGGCGCTGTTGGTCCCGCTGGCGATCTGGCTGCGCTGGCGCGGCGAAAAACGCGAACTGCCCGAGCTGGCGCGTTCGTTGGCTATTTTTGCGCTGGTGGCGGGGGCGATCGGCGGGCTGTGGTGGCTGCGCAATTCGCATGAATACCATTTGCCCGACATCCTGGCTTTGGGCGCGCACGATGCGGTCGTGGCGGACCAACTGCGCACCGCCGACTACATCGCTGCGCATGGCTGGCGCGCTTATCTGACTGGCATGGCAGGCACGCTGCTCAAGAGCTCCTTCGGGCAATTCGGCTGGATGGCGCTGCCTCTGGATAGCGTACTGGGCGGCTGGCTCTATCGCGGGTATGGCATGCTGCTGCTGCTGGGCGTGGCTGGCGCATGGCGGGGCATGAAGCGCATAACAAGGCCCGCGCGCATCATATTGCTAGGCGCGGTCATGCTGGTTGCCCTGCAGACACTTTATTACAACCTCGAGTTTGTGCAGTGGCAGGGGCGTTACTTGTTTCCGGCGTTGATCCCCTTGTCGCTGATCGTGGTTTACGGCGCGAATCATTGGCTGCAGCGCTGGGCATGGGCGCGCTGGCTGCTGACGCTGGGGCTGGTTTGCCTGGCCGGCGTGGATGTGTACCTGTTATTTCGGGTGATTGTGCCGGGCTTGTCGCCCTAGTCGATCGAGTTCAGCGCGGCGAATCATTTGCTCACGCGCGTCACATAAACCTGGTCTTCCAGGTTGATTTTCACGACATCGCCGACATTGATGAACATGGGCGCGCTGACCTCGAAGCCGCTTTCCAGCTTGATCTTCTTGGTGGGGCTGTTGGCTGTGTCGCCGGCGATAGCGGCTTCGACTTCAATGACGGCATATTCCATCGTCTTGGGCAGCTCGTAGTCGATAATCTCGCCTTCGTAGCTCAGCAGCTTGATTTCCATGCTGTCTTTGATGAACCGGAGGTCATCGCCAAAGATAGCGCGATTCAGCTGCGGCTGTTCGTAAGTTTCGGTATTCATGAAGGTAACGAAGTCGTCATCGGCAAAGAGGTATTCGACGCGCAGGGCTTCCACGCGGATATCTTCGACTCGCTCACCGGAATTGAAGGTCATTTCGAAGGTAGCGCCGCTGCGCAGGTCGCGCACGGTCACGCGGATGGTGGCTTTGCCGCGGCCTGGTTTGTGATGCCGGTATTCCAGCACGCGGTAGAGGTTGCTGTTCTGCGTGAAAGTCGTGCCTTTGCGCAGTTGATTAACATCGATCATGAGAGCGTGTTCCTCGCGCTTGCTGCAGGCTGGCGGTCGGCAAGAGTATACCAGCCGATTGGCGCGTTAATCCAGCGTGGCCACCGCTTCGATTTCCACCAGCGCGCCCACGGGCAGTCCCCCAGCCTGCACTGTCGAGCGAGCGGGCGGATTGTTCGGGAAGAACTCGGCATAGACGGCGTTGAACGCGGCAAAGTCTTCTATATCAGCCAGGAAGACGGTGGTTTTGACGACCTTGTCCAGCCCGCTGCCAGCGGCTTCCAAAACGCCTTTGATATTGTTCATGGATTGACGCGTCTGCGCTGCGATGCCGCCCTCACGCAAGGACGATGTGCCCGGGATGAGCGGGATCTGCCCGGCTGTGAAGACAAAACCATTGGCGATGATGCCTTGTGAATACGCGCCCACGGCGGCAGGAGCGTTTTCGGTTGCGATAACTTGTTTGGGCATGAGATGGTCCTCGCTGCGATATTCCCTGCAAAAGGCATTGTGGTCGCTATGCTTCGGATGTCAAGGGAGAGGATACGCGCAGAACACAGGTGGAAGCCGACTCCCTCGCGCCAATGTGGTATCATCACCAGAGACACAAGGGCAGAGGGCGAAGTCATGGCACAAGCAGACCCCAGCGCGCCAGTGAAGACAAAAGACGAAGAGACGGCAATCGCAGAAATGCAGGACGACATCCACAACGATGACGAGCCAACAACGGATGAGTTGGTCGAAATGCTGCGGGAAGCGCTCCGAGAAGCCGACGAAGGCAAAACACGCCCCATAGAAGAATTGTTTCGCGAAATGGACGAGATCCTGGCAGAAGATGCCAATCATCGTTGACACATCTGGCCGATTCGACCGAGAGTCCCGACGGCTCCTTCGCAAATATCATTCCCTGCGCGCCGAGTTGGATCAATTGACTGAAGAGCTGATCCGGGGCGACAGGCCAGGAGTTCGGCTGAGTCGCGTCGGTCGCCATGTCTACAAAGTCCGCCTGCCCAACCGCTCCGCCAGGCGCGGCAAGAGCGGCGGTTTCCGCGTCATCTACCAGGAACGCGATGGCATACTGGTGCTGCTGCTGTTGATTTATTCCAAATCCGAACGCGCCGACATCCCCGACGACACCATCCGCCGCGTCATCGCCGAATTTGATTAGCCTGCCGTTTGCATCTATAGCACATTGTCTTTGCGGGAAATTTGGCAAATGTCAAGGCAACAAATCACACAGAGCAACTGTAGCATGGCAATGTGGTATCATTTGAACAGACCACCAGGCAAAGGGACGAGCCATGTCGCAAGCAGACCCCAGCGCGCCAGTGAAGACAGATGACAAAGAGACGGCAGTCGCAGAAATGCAGGACGACATCCACGACGATGACGAGCCGACGACAGAAGAATTGGTCGAAATGCTGCGGGAGAGCTTGCGCGATGTAGAAGCAGGCAGAACCAGACCCGCGCGCGAGGTTATGGCCGAGATCCGCGAGATGCTTGCCGCTGATGCCAACGCAAGTTGATTACTCAGCCAGGTTTACGCGCAATTTGCGGCGCTTGGCTCTGAAGTATCCATTGCTTGCCGACGAAATAGATGGTCTGATTTCCCAGTTGGAAATGGATTATCGGCCGGGCGTTCGGCTGAGTCGCGTCGGTCGCCATGTCTACAAAGTCCGCCTGCCCAATCGGTCCGCCAGGCGCGGCAAGAGCGGCGGTTTCCGCGTCATCTACCAGGAACGTAATGGCATACTGGTGCTGCTGCTGTTGATTTATTCCAAATCCGAACGCGCCGACATCCCCGACGACACGATCCGCCGCGTCATCGCCGAATTTGATTAGCCTGCCGTTTGCATCTATAGCACATCGTCGCTGAGGGCGATTTGGCAGATACCTTGGCAACAAATCACATAGAGCAATTGTAGCATGACAATGTGGTATCATTTGAACAGGCTACCAGGCAAAGGGACGAGCCATGTCGCAAGCAGACCCCAGCGCGCCAGTGAAGACACAAGACGAAGAGACGGCAGTCGCAGAAATGCCGGACGACATCCACGACGATGACGAGCCGACGACAGAAGAGTTGGTCGAAATGCTGCGCGAGGCGCTGCTAGATGTGCAGGAAGGCAGAACGCGCCCATTCGACGAGTTGCTGTGTAGACTGAACGACATTGCCGCCGAAAATGCCCAGGAGAATTGAACACAGCGTTCCTTTCGACAGAGAGTCGGAAAGACTAAGTCGAAAGTACCGATCCCTGCCTCGCGAGCTGACACGCTTGCGTCAGCAATTCCTGGCTGGTGCGCGGCCAGGAATTCGCATGTCTGGCGTGGGTTCCCGCGTCTACAAAGTCCGCCTGCCCAATCGGTCCGCCAGGCGCGGCAAGAGCGGCGGTTTCCGCGTCATCTACCAGGAGCGCGATGGTGTACTCGTGCTGCTGCTGTTGATTTATTCCAAATCCGAACGCGCCGACATCCCCGACGACGCCATCCGCCGCGTCATCGCCGAATTTGAGGCCTGATCAGCCAGCGGTTATCTACCACGCCGACCATGACAGCGCTTGAACTTCAGCCCGCTGCCACAGGGACAAGGATCATTGCGGCCCGCCTGCTGGAAGGCTTTTTCCAGTTCGGAGTCATAACGCGCCATTTGCAGCATGACATTGGACGGTGGGCACCGCTGCGACAATTGGCTTGCCATGAACTGCATGGTCGGGCGCACATGGTTGAAGAAGGCGCGGTAGCCGGCACACAGGTAATTCAAGCCGGGCTCGCCAGCGGGCGTATCGATGAAGCGATTCTTGGGGCAGCCGCCATTGCAGACGAACCTGACTTCGCAGTCCAGGCAATATTGCGGCAGGGTATCGCGCTTCGCCAAGCCAAAATCGCGCTGGGCATCCATGACGACGATCTCGCTCAGCGGCACATCCATGATATTGCCCAGCTTGTAATCCGGCTCGACATAGTGGTCGCAGGAATAGACATCGCCGTTGTGTTCCATGGCCATCGCCAGCCCACAGGTTTCGTCAAAAATGCAGAGACCGGGTGGCGCGCCCGTCCAGGCAGCCAGCGCGATATCGAAGATCTGCACGAAAACGTGCCCGACATCCCGCCGCACCCACCGCTCGTACATGTCGATTAAGAACTGACCATAACCTTCAGCCGAGATTGAGCGGTCGGTGACTTTGTCGCCCTCTTGATAGCCGGTGTCGTTGTCGCGCTCGACGATGGGGATGAACTGCATGAACTTCGCGCCGACCTCATCGCGCAGGAATTCATAAACGCGCGCCCCCTGCCCTTCGTTGGCGGCGTGCACGGTCGTCAAGATGTTGTATTCGGCATCGCGCTCTTGCAATAATCGCACCCCGCGCATGACCTTGTCGAAGGTGGGCTGCCCGCCTTTGTCGACGCGGTAGTAGTCGTGGATGTCGCGCGGTCCATCGAGACTGACGCCGATGAGAAAGTCGTTGTCCGCAAAGAACTCGCACCATTCGTCATCCAGAGTCACGGCGTTGGTCTGCAACGCGTTGGTGATGCGCATGCCCGGGCGCTTGTGCTTCTGCTGATAACGGGACGCCTGCCGAAAGAAGTCCAGCCCCATCAGCGTGGGTTCGCCGCCCTGCCAGGCGAAGTTGATGTCGTTGACTTGCTGCGCCTCGATGTATTGGCGGATGTATTCTTCCAGCAGGTTGTCGGACATGCGGAAGCTGCTGTTGGGATACAGCGCATCTTTGGACAGAAAATAACAATATTTGCAATCGAGGTTGCAGATGGCGCCGCGCGGCTTGGTCATCAGGTGGAAGGCAGTGGGTCGTTCGAGTGTGTTGTCCATGCTGAGGAGTATAGCGGATATTGCCGCGGAGGGCATGGGGGGTGGAGGGAGTGTCTAACATAGTGGATAAAGGAATTGGATGAGATGAGCGTCATATGGCAAATTCGTCTGTCTATACAACTGCCGTTGATTCCAGGCGTGGACGAAGAGCTTCACCGCTCGCTCCAAGGCTTTTACGCAGCGCGAAAAGCAACGCGAACGCCGCCCCAATCGCGCCAGATAGTGACGTAAAGCCGCATTGACACCCTCAACACTATAGGTTTCGCTTTTATCTCGCATGCTGATGTGCATCCCCGGCGCGTAAAACAGCGCGCCACAGGTCAGTAAGCCATCGCTATAGTACACTTCCGCTTGCGGCGCTTCGTCCAGCATCTCCTGCATTACCGCTTCTGTCCGTTGAGGCCCAACGCGATAGCCGACTACGCAAGAGCTTTGCCGATCCACCATTGTCATGATGTAGACTGCGTTTTTTTCTCCCGATAAAGCTGTGCAGCTCATCCAACTCAATGATCGGCGTCTCGTCCGACAAGGCTGTTTCACTTGGCAAGCTGGCTGCATAGGCATTGACCCAGTTGATGATTGTTTGATGATTGACCTGCAACTGGCGGGCAATGCGGCGGAAATTCACCCCATCAGCATAGAGCCGCACTGCCTGCTGCCGCAGCGCTTCGGGATAACCGCGAATTTTGGGGTCGGGCGTATAACGCCGTTGACAGCGTTTGCATTTGAATCGCTGGCTGCCAGCTTTGGTTAGACCGGCTTTGATCTGATTTTCTGTCGTTTGACAGTAGGGACATTGGTTCATTCCCCAACTATACAGCAATATATGAAAACCCACTCAATTCGACACTCCCGCGTCAACCGCGAATTTTGGGGTCGGGCGTATAACGCCGTTGACAGCGTTTGCATTTGAATCGCTGGCTGCCAGCTTTAGTTAGACCGGCTTTGATCTGATTTTCTGTCGCTTGACAGTAGGGACATTGGTTCATTCCCCAACTATACAGCAATATATGAAAACCCACTCAATTCGACACTCCCGCGTCAATGCATGTTGGAAACTCTGCAAAACTGCGCTAGACTTAACTGGCAGTCAGCAGTGGGCAAGTTGGAGGTTGAAGTGAACTTCGACACGAATCTTTCTTTAGAACTCGTCATTACAATCCTGGCGATCTTGGGCGCAGTGTGGCGCATACAGCATGTGCTGGAAAAAAAGCAAGAAGATGTGCGCAAGGAACTCAAAGGTGAAACCAATTCGCTGCGAGATGAAATGCTGGCTGGTCAAGCTTCGCTGCGAGATGAGATGTTGGCTGGTCAAGCTTCGCTGCGAGAAGAGATGTTGGCTGGTCATAACTCGCTGCGAGAAGAGATGTTGGCTGGTCATGCCTCGCTGCGAGAAGAGATGCTGGCTGGTCATAACTCGCTGCGAGAAGAGATGTTGGCTGGTCATGCCTCGCTGCGAGATGAGATGCTGGCTGGTCATAACTCGCTGCGAGATGAGATGCTGGCTGGCCATGCCTCGCTGCGAGAAGAGATGAATAATGGCGACACCGCTTTGCGCGCAGAGTTTCGATCCGAAAACGCCAAGATTCGCGCGGACCTGCGCCGCATCGAAGACAAAGTGGACGACAACACCCAGCGCCTGGCACGCCTCGAGGGCATCATTCTCGCTCGCGAGGGTATGGTCGAAACCATCGTCGAGTAACCTGAACGCGCCTCACATTGCATGGATTCTGTCTTTGCCGCTGTTGCTCTTCCGCAGTTCAACATAATTTGATGCGATTGCCCTGCGCCATCAAGCCTGCTAAAATGACGGCAAACAGGCAAGCTGCATAGCGTCGGGAGGCGGACGCGCATGAGCAATCCCTTGCTGGAGATTCAGAATTTCGGGCAGAGCGCCTGGCTCGATTACATCCATCGCGATGACCTGCGCAACGGCGCGCTGCAAAGCCGCATCGACACGGAAGGCGTGCTGGGCGTAACTTCCAACCCGTCCATCTTTCAAAAAGCCATTGGCGATTCCGACACCTATGACAGCGCCATCATGACCATGCTGGATCTGGACGCGCCCGATATTTACGAAGCGCTGGCCATCGAGGACATCCAAAACGCGACCGACCTCTTCCGACCGATCTACGAGCGCAGCGGCGGCGGAGATGGCTATGTGAGCCTGGAAGTTTCGCCATTGTTGGCGCGCGACACGCAAGGCACGATCGACGAAGCCCAGCGCCTCTTCAGCACGGTCGACCGACCCAATCTGATGATCAAAATCCCGGCGACGCCCCAGGGCATCCCGGCGATCGAAGCGGCTATCGCGGCTGGCATCAATGTCAATGTGACGCTCATCTTTGCCATCAACAATTATGAGCAGGTCGCCGAAGCCTTCATTCGCGGGCTGGAGCAGCGGATGGCCGCTGGCGAAGATGTTGCGCGCGTGGCTTCGGTGGCCAGCTTCTTTTTGAGCCGCATTGATGTGATGGTCGACCACATCCTCGAGAACAACATCCGCGCGGCGCAGCTGCGGCAAGACACAGCGCGCATCAGCGCCAACAGCCGGCTGCTCGGGCAAACCGCTATCGCCAACGCCAAGCTGGCTTATCGCTCCTTCCAGCGCATCTTTGAAAGCGAGCGCTTCGAAGAGCTGCGTGCCGCTGGCGCCCAGGTGCAGCGTCCGCTTTGGGCATCCACAGGCACCAAGAATCCCGCGTATTCCGATACACTCTATGTCGATAACTTGATCGGCGCGCACACGGTCAACACCCTGCCGCCAGCGACCTTGGCCGCCTTCAAAGATCACGGCACGGCCGCCGAGACCTTGACGAAAGACATGCCGGGCTTTTTGCCGCCAGACGAAGCGCTGGACCGCCTGGCAGAGTTGGGCGTCGACCTGGCGCAAGTGACGAATCGCCTGCAAGACGATGGCGTGGATGCTTTCATTGACGCGTTTGAAAAGTTGATCTCGCAAGTGGCGGCCAAACGCACCCTGCTGCGCAGCGGCATCATCGAGCGCACCAAGCTGGCGCTGGGCATCTATCACGGCGCGGTGGACGAAGCCGTAGACCGCCTGGACGAGCAATTGACGAATGCGCGCTTGTGGAACAAAGATGGCAGCTTGTGGAAGAGCCACGCGCCAACTATCGACAAGATCGTCAAGCGGCTGGGCTGGCTGGATATCGCCACGACTATCGACCGCGACCGCTTGACCGCCCTGCAAGATAGCGTGCGGGGCGGGCTTTGGCGACATGTTGTGCTGCTGGGCATGGGCGGCAGTTCGCTCGCGCCCGAGGTGCTGGCGCGCACATTTGGTCGGCAAGACGGCTTCCCGCAGTTGATCGTGCTGGACAGCACCGACCCCGCGCGCATCCGCCAGGTCGAAGACGCCATCGAGCTGGAAAACACGCTTTTTGTGGTCGCCAGCAAGTCCGGCGGCACGATCGAAACCCTGGCGCTCGATCATTATTTCCGGGAGAAGACAGGCGGCGCTGGCGAGCAGTTCATCGTCATCACCGATCCCGGCTCGCGTCTGGAGCAAGTCGCCGAGGGTGCTGGCGTGCGGGACCTTTTTCTCAATCCCGCGGATATCGGCGGCCGTTACAGCGCGCTGAGCTACTTCGGCATGGTGCCCGCGGCTTTGATCGGCCTGGATTTGGACGGATTGTGGGCGCGGGCAGATACCATGCTGGGCACCATAGGCGAAGGCATCCCGGCGCATTATCACCCCGGCTTGCTGCTGGGCGCAGTCATTGGCGCGCTGGCGCTGCAAGGCAGAGACAAAATCACCATCTACACCAGCGAGTCGCTGCGCAGCTTCGGAGATTGGGCAGAGCAGCTGCTGGCGGAGAGCCTGGGCAAAGAGGGCAAAGGCGCGCTGCCCGTGGTGGGAGCGGCGATCGGCTTGCCGCACGATTATGTGTCCGACCGCCTGTTTGTCTATTTGCGCGTGGACGATGACCCCGATGTGGCTCAGATGGACGCAGCCGTGCGCACCTTGCGAGAAGCCGGGCATCCGCGCGTCACCCTGCGTTTGGAAGACAATCTGGCGATCGCTGGCGAATTCTTGCGCTGGGAATATGCCACCGCCATCGCCGGCGCTTTGCTGCGAGTCAATCCTTTCGACGAGCCCAATGTAACCGAAGCCAAAGATGCCACCAAAGCGCTGCTGGAAATAGTCCGCCAGTCGGGCAGCCTGCCACAGTCCGAGCCGATCATGACGCGCGACTCGCTGCAGCTTTCTGCAAACGAAGGCACGCTCGGTCCTTTGCGCGAGCTTTGTCGGCAACATGGCTTCGATGGCGGCGATGTCGTCCAGGTGATCGGCGCGCAAATGGCCGGCACAAAAGCTGGCGACTATTTTGCGCTGCTGGTTTACTTCACGCCAACTGCCGAAGAAGCGCGCATGCTGGAACAAGTGCAGCGGCGTCTGCGCCATGTGACCAAACGCGCCGTCACGCTCGGTTATGGTCCGCGCTACTTGCACAGCACCGGGCAATATCACAAAGGCGGCGGCGACAATGGCGTCTTTTGGCAGCTGACCGCCGATGCCGCGCCCGACCTGTCCATCCCCGGTTTTGACTACAGCTTCGGCACGCTGTTCGCAGCCCAGGCAGCCGGCGACCTGCAAGCGCTGCAAGGACACGGACGCCGCGCCATCCGCCTGCATCTGAGCGGCGACCGCGCGACAGGCCTGGACATGCTGCTTTCGGCAATTGAGTTCGTCGAGTCGCGCCGGCGCTAAATAGACAGCGTCCGCGACACAATTTCGCCCGGCAGCCACAGCGGGTGTCTGCGAAAGAACGAATTGGGATTTGGCGTGGCATTCATCGCGCGGCTCAGGCTGATTTTGCAGGGGCAGAAAGACACGGCAACTGGCGGCTATGCGCGGATTGGCTAGCCGATGCGCCGGCGAATATGGTATGCTCTAGGGAATTCACTGGCAGCGGCGACGCCACCTATGACGACGATTTTGCTAATACGCCACGCGGTCAATGACTTCGTGAAGACGGGCAAGCTGGCGGGTTGGACGGCCGGCGTGCACCTGAACGATGAAGGCCGCGCGCAAGCCGAGGCGCTGGCGGCGCGTTTGGCAAAGGCACCGCTCGATCAACTCTACGCCAGCCCCATCGAGCGCACCATGGAGACCGCCGCCGCCATCGCCGCGCATCATCCGCAGTTGACCGTCCAGGCCTGCGAACAAATCGGCGAGGTGCGTTATGGCGCCTGGCAGGGCAAGGCTATCGCCGAGCTTGCGCAGCGCAAGATGTGGGCGGTCGTGCAGGAATATCCATCGCGGGCGGTCTTCCCCGAAGGCGAATCCATGCGCGGCGTGCAAACGCGAATCGTCGACGCCATCGAAGCGCTGGTGCGCCATCACCCCAATCAGCTGATCGCCCTGGTCTTTCATGCCGACCTGATCAAAATGGCGCTCGCGCATTATTTGGGCATGCATCTGGATGTCTTCCAGCGCATCATGATTTCGCCCGCATCCATCAGCGCTTTGCAGCTGGAGCACAGCCGACCCTTCATAGTGAACATGAACGACACCGCGCACCTGCAAGCGCTGAAATCGGCGCGCGGCAAGACGGACGAGCCATCGCCGCAAGATGGAGGGGCGCAATGAGCAATGTGATTGAGCTGAATCCGGTCGACTTCGTCACAGTCGGCACGATCGGCCCCAAAGGGCAGCGCACCTTTCACTTGCAAGCGGGCAAGGACAACCGCATCGTCTCCTTCACTATCGAAAAAGAGCAGGCGCATGCCCTTTCGGCCGCCATCACGGAGATGCTGGACGATATCGATTCGCGTGAAAATACCACCACCGAAGCCGATTTCAGCCAACTGGACATGGAATTGCGCGAGCCGATCGAGCCGCTGTTTCGCATCGCCCAAATGGGCTTGGCGCACGACCGCGACCGCGACCAGATCATCCTCGTAGCGACCGAATATGTACCCAGCGATCCGGACGATCTGGACGATCTGGACGACGACTTTGATGAACTGGATGTGGATGACGAAGGCAGCGTGGCCGACTTCTTCAATCCCTATGCTGGCGAAGAAGGCGATCCCATGGTGGCGCGCATGTGGTGCACGCGCCAGCAGATGCGCGCGCTCAGCCTGCACGCTATGGACACGGTCAAATCGGGCCGACCAGACGCGCGGCAAAACGGACGGATTATTTTTTATTGGACCTAGCAAGGCTTTCTGACAGCCGCTGTTTCGCTCGCAGTTTGCGCTGCTGCTTGCTGCGCCGCCCCAAATGCTCGTGCATCTCCAGGAAGTAATCCAGTGTCCGCTCGGTCTGCTCGGCTGTGTTTTGCAAGCGCTCCGGACACCGGGTCAGTCGCTGGCGTGTGATCTCGTACAAGCATAGCGCCGCCGTAACCGAGACATTCAAGCTCTGCGCAATGCCGCGCATGGGGATGGTCACGCGCCGGTCGGCGAGTTCCAGCGCGCGCTGCGAAAGTCCGTCGCGCTCGTTGCCCAGCAGCAGCGCCAGGCGAGGCTGACAAAAATCCGCATCGAACAGCGATTCGGCAGCGTCGTCCAGCACGGTCGCGACCACTTGCCAGCCGTCTTTTTTCAACGAGCGCAAGGCTTTTTCGCTGTCGAAATGACTGTGATATTGCAGCCATTTGTTGGTGGCGGTCGAGCTGTTCTTGCCGATTGTCTTGGGATCGAACGGGGCGCTGTTCTCGAAGATGACATGCAGCTGCTGGACGCCGAATGCATCGCAGCTGCGAGCGATCGCGCCGAGGTTGTGCGGGGAGAATACATCTTGAATCACGATCGTCAGGCCAGGCTGGCGCTGGCTGGCCGCGCGTTTTAGCTTTTGCAGGCGGGCTGGAGTGGGCACAGACCCGCTCACAAGGCAAACAGCCGCCGCAGCTCCAGCCTGAAGCCAGGCAGGACATCGCCGCCGCTCAGGGTATCGCCCGCGCCTAGCGATTGACTCTCGCCGCTGTGGCTGTGCACTTCGACCCGCTCGTCATCCGGGAAGACCAGCCACACCAGCCGCGTCCCATTGCGCAGGTATAGCCCGGCTTTCTCCCGCAGATTGGATGCGCTATTGCCGGGCGAAGCGATCTCCACCGCCAAATCGGGCATGACTGGCATAAGACCACGAGGAATCCGACCAGGAGCGCGGTCGTGGCTGGTAAACGCGACATCTGGTCGCAGCACCAGGTATAGATCCTGCGGGGTACGATAACCTGACTCGACGGTCGTGATTCCAAGTTTGTGTTCCAGTGCGAAGCGATCAATGAATCCAAATACTCTTCCGGCAAGTACACCATGAATTCCGCCCGGCGCAGTCATCTTCACCATCTCTCCATTGATCAGTTCATACTCGCCGTCCCGGTATTCCGGCAGGAGTTGCATCTCCAAAAACGCATCGGCATCAATCTGCCGTTCCAGCACGGGCATCGTCGTTTCCTTTCTCTCCATTTCGCGCCGCATTACAGCGAAAACAGCCGCCGCAGCTCCAGCTCGAAGCCGGGCAGGACATCGCCGCCGCTCAAGGTGTCGTTCGCGCCCAAGGACTGACGCTCGCCGCTGTGGCTGTGTACTTCGACGCGCTCGTCATCGGGGAAGACCAGCCACACCAGCCGCGTCCCATTGCGCAGGTATAGCTCGGCTTTCTGCCGCATTGCCGACAGGGTATCACTTGGCGATGCGATCTCCACCGCCAAATCGGGCATGACTGGCGACAAGCCCCGTCCGTGGATTAGCTGAGCGCGAGCATGAGTCAGGAATGCGACATCAGGGCGCAGCACCAGTCCTGGATCAAACTCCGAACGAAATCCCGACTCCACAGTCGTTCTGCCCAACCCTCGAGCTTTGGCATAGGCGTGAATGTAGTAACTCAGCCCTACAGCAAACTCCCCGTGCACGAATCCTGGTGGAGGCATTTTCACCATCTCTCCATCGATCAACTCGTATTCGGATTCCCGATACGCAGGCAGTTCGGCCATGCGCAGGAATGTATCGGCATCAATTCGCCGTTCCAGCACGGGCATCGTCGTTTCCTTTCTCTCCATTTCGCGCCGCATTACAGCGAAAACAGCCGCCGCAGCTCCAGCTCGAAGCCGGGCAGCACATCGCCGCCGCTCAGGGTGTCGTTCGCGCCCAAGGACTGACGCTCGCCGCTGTGGCTGTGCACTTCGACGCGCTCGACATCCGGGAAGACCAGCCACACCAGCCGCGTCCCATTGCGCAGGTATAGCTCGGCTTTCTCCCGCAGACTGGATGCGCTGTTGCCGGGCGAAGCGATCTCCACCGCCAAATCGGGCATGACTGGCGACAAGCCTCGTCCGCGGATTAGCTGAGCGCGAGCATGACTCAGGAATGCGACATCGGGGCGCAGCACCAGCCTTGGATCGAAGTCGGAACGAAATCCCGACTCCACAGTCGTTCTGCCCAACCCTCGAGCTTTGGCATAGGCGTGAATGTAGTAACTCAGCTTTACAGCAAACTCCCCGTGCACGAAACCTGGTGGCGGCATCTCGACCATCTCTCCATCGATCAACTCGTATTCGGATTCCCGATACGCAGGCAATTCAGCCATGCGCAAGAATGTGTCGGCATCAATCTGCCGTTCCAGAATGGGCATAATTGCCTCCTTTTGATGCTGCCTGTGGACGAATCATAACACAGATCGACCAGCCGAGAGCGCCCCCCGTCCGCCGTCCAATTTGCCTTTCGCGCGCGGCTGTGTTCAAATTGTGTGGCATGAGCATTCCCTGATCGGGACAAAGCTGCACGATGCACGCATCCGCCTGGCCGAAGCCAATGCCGAAATCGCGCGCAGCCAAGGCGACAAAAGCGCCAGCAAAGCCGCCAACTTCATCGCCGAAGGCAAAAGCAATATCATGGTCGGCATTCATGGCGATGTCGTGCGCGCCGTGCCGCTGGCAGATCTGGTCGGCGTGCGCAAGAATGTGCCGCTGGACCATACCTGGCTGCGCAGCGTCCGCGACCTGGAAATCTGCCTGGGTGATTAAACCCTAATCAACAGCCCCGCGCACCGCCCCGATGATACGCTCTGCCGCGCTGGACAGTATCGCCGTCTCCGTCATCACTGTGATGAAGTCATAGCCGCGCCCGATCATCTCGATGGCCTGGTCGGTGCTGGCGCAGAAGATGCCGGCTTTGACGCCATGCCGCCGCGCCGATTCCAAAATGTCATGCAGCGCCGCATCAACCAACGAGTCGCGGTCAAAACCAGCCCGGCCTGTCATGCTCAGGCGCAGGTCGCCGATGCCCACAAAGACAGCGTCCAAGCCCGGCACAGCCATGATCTCGTCGCGATTGTCAAAGCCCAGCTGCGTCTCGATCATGGCGAACGCGAGCACCGTGTCATTGGCGTGCTCGGCATAATCTGCGCCGGCATATATGCGAGCGCGCGTGGGACCCAAACTGCGATAACCCAGCGGCGGGAAGCGGCAAGCGCCCACGAAGTCCTCGCACTCTTGCCGCGTTTCGATCATCGGGCAGACGATGCCATAGGCACCAGCATCCAGCAGACGCATGATATCGCCGGGCGTATTCCAGTTGACTCGCGCCATGGGCACTGTGTCGGTGGTGGAAATCGCCTGCAGCATGACGATGGCGGTTTCCATGCCCATCATGCCGTGCTGCATGTCGATGACCAGGCTGTCCCAATCTTGATTCGCCATGATCTCGGCAGACCAGGCGCTGGGGATATGCAGCCAGCCATTCAGCGCTGGCTTGCCCGCCGCCCAGATCTCGCGCACTCGGTTTTTGCGCATATTTGACTCTTTCACTATTGGCTATGCAGAAACGATATTAGCATAGGTGGCGCGCAGGGGCGAGTTTATCAGGGCGAGGCCAGCGCATAAACGCCGCGCTTCGCATATACCGCGCCGCCAGGACGCAGCTGGCTTTCGTACAAAGCGAATTCCCGCACAGAAAACGACTCGATACGGAAATCCAGATGCGCTTGAATCCAGCGGCTCGCTGCACCCCGGCGCAGCGGTTTCTTGAAGCGCATCAGCGTGATGTGCGGGTGGAAGCGCCGCTGTTCCAGCCGAAAGCCCTGGCTTTGCAAGGCGCGTCCAGCCGCTTCATGCAGCGCGCGCAGCTCCGGCGTATTCTGCGCGCCCGCCCAGATCACGCGGGGTCGGCTGTCGACCGGGAATTGCCCGACGCCGCCGATCTGCAAGGCGAAATCCCCCGCATCCACCTGCTGCAGCGCCTGCGCATATCGGCGCGCTTGTTTCTCCCCCGTTTCGCCGATGAAATGCAGCGTCAAGCGCAGCGCTTCCCGGCGTGTCCAGCGTCCGGGCGGCAGGTCGTCCTCGCGCAAGCGCAGAATCTGGTCTTTGGTTTCGTCGGGCAGGTCGATAGCGACGAACAGGCGAGGCATGACTGTGGCTCCCAGGTTATCGCACAACATAATAGTATATCGCCAGCCCAGACGGAGGCGGCGCGACTGCGATTGCCCGGCCTTTTCCATCAATCACTTGACAAAAACCGGAAGTGATATTCTAATGGTCTTTGTGATACCTTGTTCAGGATATACAGCAATGCGTATCAAAACAGCGATTTTGAGAATGACAACGAAGGCAGCCGCGGCGGGCAAGCCTCTGTCATTTACCCCCCCCCCCCCCCCCCCCCCCCCCCCGATTTTCGCCTGGCTGCGACCTTCGCATTTGTTCATCATGAACGCCGCCACTGCCGCGAAGATCGCTATCGCCGTCATTCTGTCGCTCGCGTCGCTTTCGCAAGTCTTCGCCGCGACCATCAATGTTGACGACGGCTGCACAATCGAACAAGCCCTGCGAGAAGCCAACGAAGAGACCGAGGACACGGGCAGCTGCGAAGCGGGAACGGATGGCTCGGGAGCGACCGGCGCCGACACCATCGTCATCCCCGCGGGCAGCGGTCCCCATTTCATTACCGAAACCGACTATGACGAAGTCACCAGAATCAGCACCAAAATAACGATTAACGGCAATAACACGATCGTACAAAGTGCCGAAAACTCCACTGTGGGCATCATTCGTGTTGTAAACGGCGGCGATGTGACGATCAATAACTTGAGAATTACCAGCGAAAAAACGGTCAGCCGACCTTACCGCAACACCACTGTTATTATTGGTGAACCCGGGTCCAAGTTGACGCTAAACAGCATATCAATAAGTGGATCACGTACAGGTACAGTCGGTGGCCGTAGCAGCGCTGATATGGACGGGGCAATCGTTGTTCGCGGCAACAATAGCAGACCGTCCAGTTTGATCATCTCATACAGTTCGATTCACGACAATTATATGAGCGGCTGCGTAATAAGTACACTCGATACTGTCAATTTTACAATGATAAACAGTAGCGTATATAACAATACAGGGGTTAATGGAGGCGGAATCTGCTTCAGTTCTGTTTACGAGAAAACTCCCACTTTGAAAGCTAAAATCACAAATAGCAGCATCTTTGGAAACAGTGCCAGTTTCAGAAATTTCGACTTAAATGCTCACGGCATAGCTGCAACATTTGGCAGGGGTGATATCAGTCTGACTCTTAATCATGTAACCATCACAAAGAACGATGGTTATGGGATATACGCTGTGGTCGATTTTCTGGATATTCGCAACAGCATCATCTATGGAAACTCCTTAAGCGACAGTCCGGCAATAAATGATTGCGAGATCGTTGACACGAGGTCGCCCCTTGGTGGTGCTGGTATTCGCAACAACATCATCGGCATCGCCGAGATGCGTCCCATCACTGGCTCTGACATTGATTGCGGGAAAGACCAAATAAGGAGCGATCCGCTGCTGTCCGAGTCGACGACCGGCCGCCCGCCATATTTCACGCTTCGCGCTGGCAGCCCGGCGATCGACGCGGCGCCTTGCATCAATGGCATAACGACCGACCAGGCTGGCAATGCCCGTCCGCGCGGCGACAACTGCGACATCGGCGCTTATGAAGCTCCGGCGTCCGCGGGTAACCAGCAGCAACTGGACAATACAGCGACTGTTACGCCGACAGCCACCAATACGCCCACTATCACGCCGACTAATACGCATACGCCGACCGCGACAATCACGCCGACGCCAACGCTGACGTCAACTGCTACGGTCACGCCAACGCCAACTGCGACTGTTACGCCGACCGCGACGCCTACTGAAACGATCACGCCTACGCCTACTGCTACGATCACGCCAACGCCGACCGCGACGCCCACCGCTACGGTCACGCCAACGGCTACTGCGACTGTTACGCCGACCGCGACGCCTACTGAAACGATCACGCCTACGCCTACTGCTACGATCACGCCAACGCCGACCGCGACGCCCACCGCTACGGTCACGCCAACGGCTACTGCGACTGTTACGCCGACCGCGACAATCACGCCCACCGCAACGCCAACTGCAACGGTCACGCCTACGCCTACCGCGACGATCACGCCGACTAACACGCACACGCCTACGCTGACGCCCACTATCACGCCGACTTTCACGAATACACCGACTAACACGCCGACGCCGACGATCACGCCAACTTTCACAAATACGCCGACGAATACGCCCACGCCGACCGCGACAATCACGCCCACCGCAACGCCAACTGCAACGATTACTCCTACGCCGACGATCACGCCCACCGCTACGGTCACGCCAACAGCTACTGCGACAATCACGCCGACCGCGACTGTTACGCCGACCGCAACGCCTACTGCAACGCCAACTGCAACGATCACGCCGACGCCTACCGCAACGATCACGCCCACCGCAACGCCAACTGCGACGATCACGCCCACGCCGACGAATACGCCGACGAATACGCCGACGAATACGCCGACGATCACGCCGACACCAACGCACACGCCGACCATCACGCCGACTTTCACAAATACGCCGACGATCACGCCAACGCCTACGCTGACACCGACGATCACGCCAACGCCTACGCATACGCCGACTATCACGCCGACTTTCACGAATACGCCGACTATCACGCCAACGCCTACGCATACGCCGACTATCACGCCGACTTTCACGAATACGCCGACTATCACGCCGACGCCGACGCACACGCCGACGATCACGCCTACGCCTACCGCGACTGTTACGCACACGCACACGCACACGCACACGCCAACTTTCACAAATACGCACGACGAATACGCCCACGCCGACCGCGACAATCACGCCGACAGTCACAAACACGCCGACCGCGACAATCACGCCGACAGTCACAAACACGCCCATCGCTACGGCAACGGCGACCAATACACCGACGATCACGCCAACGCCAACAGTCACGCCGACGCCGACAGTCACAAACACGCCCATCGCCACGGCAACGGCGACCAATACGCCGACAGCCACGCTAACGCCAACAGTCACCAATACGCCAACCGCCACGCTCGAGATTCAACTACAGCAAGTGGTAAATACCGCCACTTCAACCGCCACCGTAACGCCCACTAATACGCCGACAGCGACGCGGCCGCCAGGACAGAGGCCAGTCGGAGGTCAGTCGCCAGAAGATAGCGATGGCGATGGCGGCGCAGATGACGAAGACGGCGAAAATCCGCCGGAGCAGGCTTTCGTCTCCTTGCCGACGATTACGCCCAGCCCGTTCATCCGTTATTCGCCCGCGCAAAGCTGCCAGACCCTGCAGCCTTTCATCGTGGTCAACAACGCCAGCAGCGGCACATCTTGCCAGCGCGTGCAGGGAATGCAGATTGGGCATCCCGATGTGGCCGCGGCCATGCCGAGTCTGGTCGTGGACATCTGGGGCTGGGTCACGCCGAATACGGAAGTCTGCTTCTGGGAGAGCAGCGGCTCGATCAAGTTCATCGACACGACCTTGCTGCCGCGGACGGTGACGGATCTGCCCGCTTACAGCCAGCCGAACAGCTACACATGCGCGGTGATCAATGGCGCTGGCCAGGTTGCGCTGGTGCCAGGTCAGCCCGCTCCGCAGATGCAGGCGCCCGCTCCGCAGATGCAGGCGCCCGCTCCGCAGGCGCAGTCGGCTGCCGCGCCGGCGCAAGGCAACCAGAGTCTGAGCGGCTGCATGGTGCTGCTGCGGTACGCGCTGAATCTCCGCTCTGAGCCTGCTGGCGAGGTCATCGACATAATCCCGTACAACGCCAATCTGACGGCGCTGGAGCGGACGGATGACTGGTTCAAGGTGGACTATCACGGCGCGCGGGGCTGGATCGCCGCGGAATATGTCGCGCCGGAGGAGAATTGCGGCTGAACCCCCTCGGTCCGCCCATCGGGATGAAGGGAAGGAAAGCCACAGAGATTTCACAGTTGTACGGACGATCCGCCGGGTCGCTCCTGCAAGGCTTGTCACATCGCGAAGAAATCTGTAGGCTGGAAGCAGAATTCGCCTTCCCGGAAAGGACAACGCGATGCTGCCCGGATTACTGCGACTCGCTTCCGTCTTGTGCCTGTTGACAGCAGTGATGACGGGCGTGGGCTATGCCGAAGACAGTTGCGACTTCGCCGAAGAAACTGTGCGGCTGGGCGGCGTCGTGCCGCTTTCTGCGCCTGGCTCTGTGACTGGCGGCATCGGCATGCAGTGGGGATTCGAGCAAGCCATCGCCGATATCAACGCCAATTGCGGCATCCAGATCGACGGCGCGAACTATCGTCTGGATATCATCGTAGCCGATTCTGAGGGCGTGTCGGAGTACGGGCAGGCGGTTGTCGAGCGGCTGATCTTGCAGGACAAGGTGCAGGGCATCGTTGGCTTTTATCACAGCGCGGTCGGGCTGGCGACCATGGGCATGGTGCAGAGGTATCGCATTCCCACGATTTATGCCCACCCGCGCAACGACGACATCAGCGCCGCCGGCTATGTTGAATTTGAAGGCAAGCCGCCCCGCCGCAGCCAGGGCGTCGATTTTGTCTTCCGCACCTCGCCACCCAGTTCCATCGTCGGCAAGATCGTGACCGACTGGCTGGTCTCGCTGGGCGTTGAGGACGCGGTGATCATCCTGGAAAATACCGACTATGGGCATCCTGCCGCCGCTGCCGAACGAGCGCACCTGGAACGCGCCGGCGTGCATGTCGACCAGCTGGAAGTCGAACTGGGCACCGAAGACTTCGTGCCCATCCTCAGCCGCATCCAAGCCCGGCCCGAGCCGCCCGATGCCATCCGCATTGTGGTTAGTGGAGAAACCTCTTACAACCTCACGCAGCAAATGGCCGAGCTGGGCATCGCGCCGACAGCCGATACCATCTGCGTCACCAACCATCTCGCCTTCCAATCGGAGCAATTCTGGAAGACGGTGCCCGATGGAAACTTCTGCGCCTTTGACCGCGTTGGCGCCGTTCCGAGACTGTACAATGAACTGGCCGCCGACCTGGACGCGCGCTATCAGCAGGATTTCGGCGATATCCTGGTAAGTTTCGCCATGGAAGCCTACGACAGCGTCTGGCTGATGGCCGACGCGATGGAGCGGGCAAACAGCTTCACAGACCCGGATGCCATCGTCGCCGCGCTGGAAACGACTGACATCAATTTGTCGCAGGGCCGCTATTACTTCAATTATGGCAGCCACAATCCCGTGATACCGGAGGGGACGCCCGCCTATATGTGGCATCAATGGCCAGTCGAGGTGGTGACCGTGATGCAGTACTTTGAAGCCGGGCAAAGCGGCCTGGATGCTGCGGTTGTCTATCCCGAAGTTTATCAAACGCATGGGACGGCCTATTTCTCGCCAGAAAGCTGACAGGCTTATCGGCTGCCTGCAAGTATGGTATGTTGAAGGCTATTGGCAATTCGCGAAAAAGCGCTCGTATGCGCTCCACTGGAGACAAAATATGCGTTTGAAATTAACATGCCAAATCGGTCCGGTTTTGCTGGCCTGCCTGCTGATGGTGGCGGGCGGGACAGTCAATGCGCAGCCTGACTGCGATTTCGCCGAAGAGCCGATAAAGTTTGGAGCCTTCGCGCCGCTGTCCGCGCCTGGCGCCGTGGTGTCCGGAGTCGTCATTGACTGGGCGGTGCAGCAGGCAGCCGAGGACATCAACGCCGAATGCGGCATCAACATCAACGGCGTCAATTATCGGCTGGAGGTCATCACCGGCGATACCGAAGGCATCTCCGAGCGCGGGCAGTCGGTAGCGGAACGTTTCATATTTGATGAAGGCATTCACGGCGCGGTTGCCGGCTTCCATAGCGCGGTGGCGCTGGCGGCGATGAGCATCTTGCAGGAAAACCACATCCCGACAGTCTGGGCGGGTCCCTGGAACGACAATGTCACTGCCAATGGCATCGTCGAATTCGACGGGCGGCCGCCACGCATCAATGACGGGACCGATTATATCTTCCGCATCTCGCCCGCCTGGTCGATGGTAGGCGCGGTGGTCGCCGATTGGCTCATCTCGCTGGGCGTTGACGATGTGATCATCATGGCGGAGAACACGGACTTCGGGCAGCCGGCCGCGGCTGACGAGAAAGCGCGGCTGCAAGCGGCTGGCATAGCGGTCGAGCAATTCAATATTGAACTGGGCACCGAAGATTTCGTCCCCATTCTCAGCCGCATTGAATCGCGCCCGGAACCGGCTGATGCCATCCATATCATCATCACCGGCGATACCGCGCTCAACCTCAACCAGCAGATGGCGGAACTGGGCATCGCGCCCAGCCAGGACACGATTTGCATCGCCGGCTATGACGCCGAGCAATCGACGCAGTTTTGGAATAGCGTAGAAGATGGCAATTACTGCGCTTTTAATCGCACCGGCGTCATCCCCTCCCGATTCAGCGAGCAGGGTGCCGAATTCAATCGCAAATACGAAGAACACTGGGATGACACCGCGCCCAGCTTCGCCATGGAGCCGTATGACAGCGTGCTGCTGCTGGCGAATGCCATTGAGCGCGCCGGCACATTCACCGACCCCGATGCCATTGTCGCCGCCCTGGAAACATCAGATGTGGAATTGACCCAGGGACGCTACTACTTCACCTATGGCAGCCACAACCCCGATCTGCCCGAAGGAACGCCGACCTTCATGTGGCATCAGTGGCCCGCTCCCATCATCACGGTGATGCAATACTTTGAATTTGGACAGAGCGCGCTGGATGCAGCGGTGGTGTATCCGCCGGTCTATCAGACGCATGGCACCGCCTATATCCAGCCGGGCACGACGCCCTGAAATCTGACCGCCACAACGCGCGACCATCAGCGGAATCTTGCGCGTGGCGAGCTTCATCCATCGCGACCCGGTCTTCCGCGATATCTTCGGCAAGATCCGCGGGCTGGGAAACAAAAAGACCGCCGTGATTTGACCTGCTGCGCTCTGCGGGTTACGCTATAGAGGAGAGTGCGGCACAGGTTGACGAGAAGGGGAGAAGCTGTGCAAGTGTCAGCCGAGATTCTAGTCACCATCGGCGGCGCAGTCGCAATGATCCTGACCCATTTCTATCACTATCGGGCGCTGGACAAGAAAATTGATGATACACGCCTGGAGTTGAAGTCCGACATCAAAGACAACAGCGACCGCGTCGGCACCTTGCCCAGCTAGCTCACGGCAGACGCAGCAAGCCTACTTCAACTTCGGCAGATATTGGCTCGCCTGCACAATCAGTTCGCGCACGGCGGGCTTTTGCAGGTCGTCAGCCCGGCGGATTTTGATATGCCGCAGGTCTGCGCCTTTGCCTTCCAGCAGATTTTCGGGGTCTGGCAAGTGCGCGCCGTACATGAAGCCCAGGTTGAGATGCTGCTTGAATGGCGCGATATAACAGAAATGCTGCGACATTTTTTTCGGGCCGACGCCATAACCAGCGATCTTCTGGCGCGCCCAAGGCACCTCGGTGATGCCCGGCATGACATCCGCCAGCAATTCGCGGGCAGCGCGCGCCATAGCCTGAATCTCTGGCGGCGACTTGGCGATCACATCCTGAAAGCTTCCGTTGCCGCCGATAGTGTTGATGTTTAGCTCGGTCATCGCATTTCGTTGCCTCTCGCCGTCAATACAGCAAATGGTAACTGCCGCCCACCGCCGAGTCAACGAAAGCATGCCCGCGTATGTTCCTGCGCCTATGGTATACTCGCGCTCGACCAGACAGCGCTCGAGACAAATCATTCATGCCCAAAGTCAGCGTCGTGATGGCGGTATACAACGGCGAGGCTTACCTCAGCGAAGCTATCGCCAGCATTTTGACGCAGACGCTGGCCGACTTTGAATTCCTGATCGTCGATGATGGCTCGCAGGACGCTTCGGCGCAGATCGTGCAAGACTGTCAGCAGCGCGATGAGCGCATTCGCTTGCTGCAGCTGGAGCGCAACATGGGCATGGCCGACGCGCGCAATTGTGGCATCCAGGCCGCTGCTGGCGACTACATCACCTTCATGGACTGCGATGATATCAGCCTGCCGCAACGCCTCGAGAAACAGGTCGCATTCATGGAGGCGCATCCCGAAGTCGGCGCAGTTGGCACAGAAGGCGAGCTGGTCAACAAAGATTTGTCGCAAGTGCTCTACCGATTCGCCTTGCCACAGCAGCACGCCCTCATCATATTCGATATGCTGGGCGGCGTGAGCTTCATCTACACCACGGTCATGTTTCGCCGCGAGCTGCTGCAGGCGGTTGGCGGTTATGAAGCAGGCAGACGTTCCGGCGAAGAACGCGAGCTGCCCTGGCGCATGCTCAAACAGACCAGCATACAATTCGCTAACTTGCCCGAAAGCCTCTATCGATACCGCCGACACGAAAGTTCGCACAGCGCCACCCGCAGCCAGGTCCCGCAGCACCAAGCCCAGGCTGACGAAATCAAAGCGCGAATCCTGCGCGAATTATGGGGCGAAGCGCCAGCAGCCAGCCTCGACCGCTTGCAGCGCATCGCCAAAGGGCAGAAACTCGGCTGGGCAGAGCGCAGGCACGCCAGGCGCGATATGCAACGACTGATCGACGCCTTGATTGCCAAGTCGCTGGTCGCGCCGACTGACAAAGCGCTGCTGACAGCAGAAATGCAGCGCCGCCTCGAACGCATGCGGCCGGTTCGCGCGCAGAGGCTGTCGCAGCTGCGCAGACGCATAATTCGATTTTTGATTTTCTGCCACAGAGACACAGAGGCACAGAGAAAAACATAAAACGAATGAAGAAAACCGAACCACCGAGCGCGCCGAGTAGAGAGAGTACACCGAGAAAAACCCTTTTTGTCTTTGTGCCTTTGTGTCTTTTGTGAACATCTCTGTAGTCAAACGCGAATAAGGGAAGCATGACAACCGACAACTTACTCAAATGGCGCGGCGAATTCCCGATCCTGGAGCGCTGCAATTATCTCATCAGCAATTCACTGGGCGCCATGCCGCGCGGCGTCTACGACAGCTTGCAGCATTATGCCGATACCTGGGCGGGACAAGGCGTATCGGCTTGGGGCAGCGGCTGGTTCGAGCTGCCACAGACCGTCGGCGACAAGATCGCCCCCTTGATGGGCGCGGCGCCCGGCACAGTGCTGATGCACCAAAATGCCAGCATAGCCAACAGCATTTTGCTGGGCGCGCTGGACTATAGCGACACAAAACGCGACAAAATTGTCATCACCAACCTCGACTTTCCCAGCGATATCTATGCCCTGCGCAGTTGGCTGCCGCCGCATATCGAAGTGCAGATGATCGAATCGCGCGATGGCATCAGCATCGACATCGACGAGCTGCTGGCTGCGATCGACGAGCGCACGCGGCTGGTCAGCATTTCGCATGTGTGTTTTCGCAGCGCCTTTATCATGCCGGCGCGGGAAATCACGGCCAAGGCGCATCGAAGTCGGCGCGCAAACCCTGTTCAATGGCTATCACAGCGTGGGCGTCATCCCTGTCGATGTCGGCGCGTGGGATGTCGATTATTACATCGGCGGCACGCTGAAGTGGCTCTGCGGCGGACCAGGCGGCGTGTTCATGTATGTGCGCCCCGACCTGCTGCCCAGCCTGCAGCCCAAGGTGACCGGCTGGTTCGCCAGTCGCGCGCCTTTCGACTTTGATGTGGGCGGTCTGGACCTGCGCGAAGACAGCTACCGGCTGATGAATGGCACACCGGGCATCGCCTCGCTGCATGCTGTGCAGACTGGCGTCGAGATCGTGGCACAGATCGGCGTCAAGCCCATCCGCGATAAATCCATGCGCCAAACCGCGCTGATCATCGAATTGGCGGATGCGCTGGGATACGAGGTCGTCTCGCCGCGATTGCCCGAACAGCGCGCTGGCACCGTCACGGTCAACCCGCCCCAAGCCTATGAAGTCTCCTGCGAGCTGCTGGCGCGCGATATCAAGATCGACTTCCGTCCAAAAGCCGGCATCCGCATCGCGCCACATTTTTACAACAGCGATGATGAAATCCGCGCGGCTCTGGCGGCAATTGAGCAGATCCTGGACGAAGGCAGCTGGCGGCGGCATCAAACTGCATAGTCCGATTCTACAGTAATGAAGCGATTTGGGGATATAATTGCATTGGCAGGAAACTCAAGGTCAGGCAGAATTAGGAATACTGGTTATCAGTGAAGCTGACGATGGATAAGATCAACGGCGGGGGCACAGGCGAATTTCGGCGATGGGTATCGCTCTCATCATCCTGTCTCTTTTTTCTCCTCTGCTATTCGTGCTCCTCTTCGCAGGTCATGTCATTTATGACGATGCGAATTCAGGCAGCGCGCTCCCGGAAATTTCACTTCCCTTTCGGACGAAAGGCCTTTATGCGCGATTCGTCGGTGGTCAGGTACGCGCCGCCCACCAGGTCGATGCAATAGGGGATGGCGGGCATGACGGCGTCCAGGCAATCGCGGATGGCCGCCGGCTTGCCGGGCAAGTTGACGATCAGCGCGCGCCCGCGGATGCCAGCCGTCTGCCGCGACAAAATCGCTGTCGGCACAAATTGCAGCGACACCTGGCGCATCAGCTCGCCAAAGCCGGGCAGCATCTTTTCGCAGACGGCTTCGGTGGCTTCGGGCGTGATATCGCGCGGGGCCGGTCCGGTGCCGCCAGTCGTCACCACCAGGCTGCAGCCCTCCTCATCCACCATGCTTATCAAAGCCTGCGTGATCTGCTCCAGCTCGTCCGGCACGACCAAGGGGACCGGCTGCCACGGATTGGTCAGCGCCTCGTCCATGTAGGCGCGGATGGCGGGACCGCCGCGGTCTTCGTAAATGCCGCGATGGGCGCGGTCGGACACCGTCAATATGCCTATTTTGGCTCGCATCGCCCGTCCTTTCATCTGGCTATCGCGTCCGATTTTAGCTAGACTCGCCGCCTAAAGACAGGTCTATGCGAGGGTGGCCATGACCGAACACAGCGATTTGCGGGCTTTGGTCGAAGGCGATGACGGAATCAGTGTGCTGCGCGGCGGCGGGACAAAGCGCGACTGGAACGGCATCCACTACAAGACGGGCTTGTCCAGCAAGAATGTCAATGCCCGGGAATTGTCCATCAATGTGGCGACGATCCCGCCCGGCGGCGTCGCCTATGCGCACATCCATGTCGATTTCGAGGTGATGCTCTATATCCTGGAAGGCGAAGTGCGGCACGAATATGGCGATGGCTGCAAACAAGTGGTGGACAACAGCGCCGGCGACTTTATCTTCATCGAGCCAGGCATCCCGCATGAAGTCTTCAACCTGAGCGATACGCAGCCGGTGGTGGCTTTCGTGGCGCGCTCGACCGCGGACGAATGGGACAAGATCATTGCCTATGAGCGGTGATCATTCGCCACAGAAGTAAACACAAGCAAACAATACAATAAATTAACCACCGGTTTAACCGAGTTGAAAGAGTATACGAGAGATTTATACCTCTGTGCTCTCTATGCCCTCTGTGTTCTCTGTGTCTAAAAATACACAATACTTTAGTGGTTTCACTTCTGTGATTCAGTTTACCCCCGCCAAAACGCCTCGCTCAGGTATTTGTAAGCGTTATCAGGAAACAGCGTGACGACAGTGCCCGACTCGCCAAGCTCCGCCAGTCCCTCCGCCACCCGCAGCGCCCCGACCATCGCCGCCGCCGCGCTGATGCCCACCAGATAGCCTTCTTCGCGCGCCAGACGCAGCGCCATGCTGTGCGCATCTTCCGTCCGCACCGCCAGTTGCAGATCCGCCAGCCGCGGGTTATAAATGCCGGGTTGCAGCGCCGTTCCCATGTGCTTCAAGCCTTCCAGCCCATGAAAAGGCGAATCGGGCTCGACCGAGACGACTTGCAAGGCCGGGTTCAATTCCTTGAGCCGCCGCCCCGCGCCCATTAGCGTGCCGCTGGTGCCCAGACCCGCCACAAAATGACTGACCTGCCCGCCCGTCTGCCGCCAGACCTCCGCGCCCGTGCCATGATAATGCGCCTGCCAGTTGACGGGGTTGTTGTATTGATCGGCATAAAAATAGTCCGCCGATTCTCGCGACGCCAGTTCGCGCACCGCCCGTATCGCGCCGTCCGAGCCTTCCAGCGGGTCGGTATATTGCAGCTGCACATCGTAAGCGCGCAGGATGGAGACGCGCTCTGGGCTGACATTTTCTGGCAAGAACAGCTTGACGCGATAATCCTTCGCCGCGCCAATCATGGCATAGGCGATGCCGGTGTTGCCGCTGGTGCTGTCGAGGATGGTGCGCCCGGGGAAAAGCTGCCCGTCTCGTTCGGCGGATTGGATGATGCTCAACGCCGCGCGGTCTTTGACGCTGCCGCCGGGATTCTGCCACTCGGCTTTGGCAAAGACGCGCACCTCGCTCGGCAAGTGCTGCGTGACTCGCCGAAAGCTCAACAGCGCCGTATTGCCCACCTGACGCTCGATATCCTGCGCCAGCGAGGTAGTCTGCGGGTCGTCCAACTGGTCTTGTGCGGTCAGGGTCATTGATTCCTCGTGGCGCGCCAACAAAAAAGTCAACGGGCACAAACGCGCGGTTCGGGCTTGCCTTGCGCGCCTCTGCCAGTTGACTGGTTGTGTTTCGGATGCTGTCGACTAGGGTCTGCAGGCGGCTAGGTTCCGGTCATGTGCCAGCGACAACAACAACAACTATTGGTGGGCATGCTTGCCTCCGCGCCGTACAGCGACTGCCAAATCATAGTGGCGCACGGTCGCTGTGTCAACTTGCTGCGCGCCAAGGACAGATCAGCCGCCGCCAGAAGTCGCAAATCACCTGCGCAGTCCCGCTATCGGTCTATCGCCCATATCCGTGCTACACTTGCCAGCAAACCCAAGCAATCATGGAGCCATGATGCGACTGGCGGTTTTCGGCGACATTCACGGCAACTTGCCCGCCCTGCAAGCGGCGCTGGCGGACATTGACCTTTGTGGCGAGCTCGACCAGATCTGGTGCCTGGGCGACCTGGCGGCGCTGGGAGGCGAGCCCGCCGAGTGCATCCAAACGATTATGCAGCGGCGTGACAACTGGGGCAAAGACCGCTGCAAACTCATCGGCGGCAACACCGACCGTTACCTGGTCACTGGCGCGCGCATCGCCATGCCAGCGCCTAAGGACGCAAGCGATTATCCCGCGCACCGCGATGCCATCCTGTCTATGAGCGCGGTGTACGCCTGGAATATGCAGCAGCTGGGCTGGGCCGAATTTGCCCTGCTGCGCGACATCATCGGCAGAGAACTGCAACTGGATGTGGCGGGCTATGGGCGCGTAGTCGGCGTTCACGCCATCCCCGGCGATGACGAATCGACTGCGCTGCGTCCCGACAGCCCGGATGAAGAAGCTGTCGATGCCCTGCTCGACCGCGCGGGCAAGCTGGCGCTGTGCGGGCATACGCATGTGGCGATGGACCGCGAACTGGACGGCTGGCGCGTGATCAATCCGGGCAGCGTGGGCATGTCGGCGAGCAATCCCGGCGCGGCGGAATGGGCGCTGCTGGAATGGCAGGCTGGCGAGCTGCGCGTGGAATTGAGGCGGGCAAGCTACGATATAGAAGCGGCGCTGCGTGGCTGGGCGGCACAGGGACATCCACGCAGCGAATGGATGCGCGCGCGAATGACCCCCCTCGGTCCCCCCGTCGAGTCGGAGGGAGGAAGCGCTCCAAAATGACGGAAGGACAGGTGAATCGGCGGTATTTTGCGGGCGTGGGTTTCGGCGTCTGGCTGCTGCTCAGTGAAACAGGTAAGTCATGCGTAATAGGGTGATGCTATTCTGATTCGAATTCTGTAGGGGCGAGACTTGTCTCGCCCACTATGTCACCATTGACCATTTGGGCGACTCAAGAGTCGCCCCTACGACGTTCCTTCCTGTTGTTGCATTACATTATTGGACTTACTTCTGCTATGCCAGCGTCTTGTTGGCTGCGCTCTTGCCGGTTCGCAAAAGCTAGTCCGCCAGCACGCGGATACGGGGCTTGCGCGCCAGATAGCCCAGCGCATAAATCAGCAATCCCGCCCCAAAAGCCAGCAGGCAAACCATCCACAGCGCGCTCAGCGGCAGCAGCAATTCCGCGCTGGCCGCAGCACCCAGATAGTGTTGGAGGAGACCCCGCCCAGCCTGGAAGATGGCAGCCAGCGCCGCGCCAAAACCGCAAAGCCAAAATGGGATGTAGCCGGTGATGCGCCGGTTGTCGCCGCGCAAATCGCTGGCCGCCTGATTGACCAGCGCCAGCGACGCGCACAGCAGCCCGCAGCCCGTCAGCCAATTCTGCGCCGCCATCAACTCGCTGCCACGCATCGCTGCCTGGATGCCCGGCTGTATGCTCAACGCACCCAGCAAACCATTCACCAGCCACAGCAGAGTCGCCAGCGCCAGCCAATGCGGCGACAAGGTGGCATTTTCATCGCGGTGGCTGATCGCCCGATACCAGTGCGAGGCGATGATGACGAAGCAGAGAAAGACCAGCGCGCCCGCCGCCAGCGCAATCGGCTCAGACAAGCCCAAACGCCCCGCGCACACGAACCCGCCGCCCAGCAACAGCAGGACCGAGCAGGTGCGCAGGCTGTCGCGAGCCCAGCCCGGCTCGACGCGGCTGAAACATCCCAAGAGCCAATAGACGATGCTCAGCAGAGCAAAGGCAAACGCGACTTGCAGCTGGAAAGCCCTAAACACAGCGACCAGTGCTGGGTCGCCAAAATGCGGCAAAGTCAAACTCAGCGCAGCCAGGCACATGCCCAGCCGCCACACGCGCTGGATGCCCCGCTCGGCGATATCTGCGGGTTTCGGCAGCAGCGCGGCCAGCAGCGTCCCGATCGCCAGCGCAATCGACAGCGCCAACTGGCTTGCAAGCGGAGTCGCAAGCACGCTGCCCAGCGCCAGCGCAATCCAGCCGCGCGACAGCCAGCCAGCCCGGCGCGATGCCAGCGCATCCCCGGCCATCAGCATGCCCGCCGCGACCAAGCCCGACAGCAGCGCCAGGTCAAATGCGCGATTGGCCAGCGCTCTGATTGTCGACTCGGCGACAAGCTCCGCCAGCGGATTGCCCGGCAGCGCATACGAAGCGCCCAGCACAACGCAAACGCCATACAGCGCGACCAGCCCCACCGTCAGCGACAGCAGCCGATAAACAGCCTGTCCGCGCGGCGACAGCTGGATCACGGCGCGCGTCCATAGACATCCGCCCGACCATGCCAATAAATGTCGTCTTCGCTGAAAATCAGCCTGTACTCTTTCTCGACGATGTCCAGCAATTCGTAGATGCCCGGCGCGCCAGCCGGCAGCAAGTCCGGAAAGACGATAATCCAGTCGGGCGGCGTCTCCTCCCATTCCCGCTTCAGTTGGGGCAGGACATGCGGCGGGCGGAAATACCAGCGCCAGCCTTTGATCCAGACGCCAAGCGGCAACAGCCCGCTCAGCGGATGCAGCTGGGGCGTGCTGTCGGCTTGCGGCAAGATGAAAAGCGTGTCGCCGGGCTGCGCGCGCATTTTCAATGCTGCTGCCAGCGGACGAAATTCGTCATAGCCCAGGGTCGCGCCCGCGCCCAGCTGGGTCGGCAGCCAGCTCACCGCGCCCGTCCACAGCCAGCCGATGCCGATGCCCAGCGCCAAGCCCGCCAGCGTCAGCCGCGGCACATCCCAGTTGCGGGGTTCGCGCATGGCACTGCGCAGTTTCGCCAAGGCGATGCCCGACATGACAGCGGCGAATGGCAGCTGGGCCATGGCATGGATCTCGCCGACGCGCGGATAGATCGTGCTCAAGGCCGCCAGCCACATCAGCGGCAGCAGCAGCCAGCGGCGCTCGTGACGCCAAGCCAGCAGCGCAAATGGCCAGACCAGCAAGTCGCCCAGCAGCAGCTTGCGCAGAAAATCGCCATCCAGGGGCACGCCGTCCATCAGCCCGCTGAGGTTGAATGTCCAATTCCAGTACAGGTAAGTATCCCAAACGCCCGCCGCCGCCAGCGCAGTCCATTGCAGCAGTGGCAGCAGCAGCGCGCCCAACAGACAAATCAAAGCGCCCCGCCAGCCATCGCGCAGCAGCCACAGGCTCACCAAGGCCACAGCCAGCCAGGCATGCTGCTTGAAAAGCGTCGCCGCGCCCATGCAGACGCCGATCAACAGCAAGCGCCGCGGTGAAAGCTGCGAAGGGCTGAAATAGAGGCACAGCGCCGCCAACACGCACAGCGCCAGCAGCGTATCGAAGTAGAGCAAAACATTGCCATAGACGGGCACCCACCAGGCGAAGACCAGCGCCGCCGCCAAGCCCGCCGCCTCGCTGCACAAGCGCCTCGCCAGCCAATAGACTAGCAGCGTCAACAAGGCGACCAGCAGCGCATTCAACAAACGCGCCACCAAAGCGGGATCGAGCGGCAGAATAGCCTGGGCTGCCGCCGCCAAGAGCGAACTGCCCGGCGCATGCTGTTCCCAAATATCGCCGAAGAGCGTCTTGCCGCGCAGCATCAGCCAGGGAATGGCCACCTGCCCCGAATGCGCAGCCGGCGACAGCCAAAACAGGTTGGCGAGCGCTTGAACGATGAGCAGGACAAAGAGCAGGCGGCGCAAGCGAAACTCCGATGGCAGGCGCGGTATCGACACACATTGTACACGCATAGCCGCGACTTGACGGGAGTTCACAGAAAGACCAATAAAGTAATGAAAGAAAAAATGAACCACCGAGTACACCGAGTTGAAAGAGTACACTGAGTGATTAAAAACCTCTGTGCTCTCTGTGCTCTCTGTGTTCTCTGTGTCAAAAAATGCGCAGTACTTTGTTGGTTTCACTTCTGCGCTACAGTACAGACACGCATGGGAGGCTCGCGTGAATCGGCCGCCGGACAATTATTACGAGCGGGGCATGGCGCTGCTGGAGAGGCAGGATTTTCGTGGCGCGATCGCCCAGTTCGACAGCGCCATCAAGCTGGGACTGGGCGATCTGGCGGCTGTGCATGTCGGTCGCGGCGAAGCGCTGACCCGGCTGGGAGAATACGAAGCCGCCGAGCAGAGCATCAATCTTGCTTTGCGTGCGCAGCCGTATCTGGCGGCGGCCTTCCTGGCGCGTGGGGTGCTGCGGCGCATGCAAAATCAGCGCGACAAAGCCATCGCCGACCTGACCACCGCCATCCATATCGAACCCGATTTTGACGAAGCCTGGTTCGCGCGAGCGCAATGCTTCGAAGAAACACGGCGCTTCTCCGAAGCAGAAGCCGACTATACGCGGGCGCTTGAGTTCAATCCCGGCTTGCTGGGGGCTTGGGAGGCGCGGGGGCGGCTGCGGGCGCGGCGCTTGGATTTCGATGGCGCGGTGGCGGACCTCAGCCATTATCTGCGCAGCGGCGGCGGCAAACTGCACGACAACCACAGCGAGACGCAGGGCTACCTGCTGATTTTGCGCGCGTGGCGGCTGCTGTGGCGGATTGTGGGGTTTTGGCGGCGGGCGGTGAATTAAGAACTTGTTGCAAATCTCATGTCAGTGGAGTATCGTAATTGCTAATAGCCAAGCTATAAGCTGATGCCTGCATAGGGCAGGAGGAGCAAGTCTATGAAGGTCGCGCCGGGAATCAAAATGCTGGCCAAGGAATCCCTCGAGAATGAAACCCTCCAAACAGAGTTTCTTCACGATATCCAAGCCAGCTTGAAAGAGATGCAAGAAGGCAAAGTCCTGCCGGCGGAAGATGCGTTGAACCTGATTGAGACAGGCTTGGATGACGATGAGCTTGAAAGTCGTCTTCCCCAATAGATTCACAAGAAAAGCAAATCGTCTCGCTCGCAGGCACCCTTCGTTGACAATAGAACTTCGCGCTCTGCAGGAGCGGCTTTCGCGGGGAGAAAAGCCCGGCGACAGGTTGCGGGGGGCGGGCAGCCAAGTATACAAGGTTCGACTTGCGAATCCATCCGGGCAAAGAGGAAAGTCCGGTGGCTTTCGCGTCGCCTACCATGTTGGGGCGGAGCAGATTACTTTGCTCGCTGTTTGCCTAAAGCCCAAATGCGATGAAGTAAGGTCTTGGGAAATTCGCCGCATTCTTAGAGAACTCGCTTTGATTTAGCATATCCTGTCATCGCTAAACGCTTGGTGACGGCTCAGCGCTGATTGCAGCGGACGGGATCCGGTCGTGGTAGCACTGGATGAAGGCCTCCTTTAGCAGTTCCCAGCGTTCCAAGAGAAAGTCTTCATAGGACTTGACTGTGAGCGTATCCGGAAAAGTGCCTGGTGGGCAAAGCAGCAGTCCGTTGAAGGATCCGCACTGTTGCAGGAATTCATTCTGGCTGATTTCGCCCGCATCCCGGCGGCGGCGCAAGATCTCGACATAAGTCTCCGTGTTGTGTTTAAGATCGCCAGCATCTTTGATAAGCGCCAGGTTGCCGATGACATTGTAGAGCCACTTTTCGCCTTTGGGTTTCAGCGGCAGCAGCTGCTCGATCGGGATGACATGCTCGACATGGTATTTCGCGCCCGTGCCGAGCTGGTCGGCAAAGAGGTAACGCAGCAGCAGGTACTCGGGGCGTTTATCGGATATGTACTGTTTCTTGTCGCTGCGTTCCATAAGGTGCTCGGCATACCAGTCATCCAAAATCTGATGCCATCGTTCGGCTGTCGGCGGCGGCTTGAGGTAACGGTATTCTTTCAAACGGTCATTGACCTTGCTGTCGCCAGAACCCCGCCAATCGTCGTGCAAGATTTCCGAGAGATAGTACATAGGCAAGTACTTTCTCAAGCGTTTGCGGTCCTGAGTCCAACTATCGTTTTCCGCCAGGCTTTTCATGGCATATCGCGCCTGGAAGACCGTAGCTATGAAGGCGACTATCATCATTTCGGAATGGAAAATCGGCTGCGCTTTGTATTTGCGCACGGGACCCAGTACAGGACGCAAAGACTGATCAACGAACTTAACTGACTCGACAATGCATTCTTCCAACTCATTGAGGTCAATGTCCTGAATCTGTTGCGCCAACCTGTCCATTTCTTGTATGCGCAAGTTCACACAAGCTGTAACCAGATTGAAACCTGCCGAACTGGGCCTGTCGTCTTTAGGTGTTTTGAAAAGACGCGGGTAGTCGTCAGCAAGAAGTTGCCCAAAGCCGAAAAGGAAGTCGAACAAGGAATACTCTTGAGTAAGCCGTTTGGCAGGGTCGGGCGCGTCTTCGACGACATCAAGCGCGAAGCCTTTGTCCGCCAGCGCGTCATATTTCTTCCAAATCGCTTCAATTATGCGGTGATTGTGGATGGGGTTGCGTTGGTCAACCCAGCGCGCCGCGAAAACCTCGTATTTGCTCAGTTGCGTACCATGCGTGTTGATAAGTTCAAAAATATTGGGTAATTCCGAAGCATCGCCTGCAAAGCGCAACACCGGAATCTTGGCATCTAGCACGACCTTCACCTGGCTACTTGTCTCGTCCAGGAAATTGCCCAATAACCGGTTGAACTCGGTATTACTGCTGAGTTGAAAATACATCCCTTGCAACAATAGCGAATCGGCAGGATAGCGCAGCACTTTCTCTATCAGGGTCATGGTCAGCTTGGCGTCGCTCCAGCCATGTGCCGCCTCAAAATTGCGCCTGCCCTTAACCCAGTCCACGATGGCTCCACGAATTCGGTCGCGATGCTCGTCGGTTTCCTTGCCCAGATGCTTCGCAAGGGTATCTACAAAGTCATCGTTCAAGTCGGCTCGAGTGAAGTAACCATTTTGACGTTCGACGTAATCCTTCAGCGCCTGCGTTCTCTGCAAGCCGTCTATCAAGCTGAAGTGGTGCTTGCCATCGCCAGCCGCTTGTCCGCGCTTCACGTCCTCATACAGCAAAATCGAGCCGAAAGGATAACCTTTCCGTATAGAGTCAATCAGTGCTTTGCGCGTCTGCTGATTCCACACCAGGCGGCGCTGGAATGGCGGTATCGTTATACGGTTATTACCCGTCGGGTTGATCGCAACAGCATCCATAAGTTTGCTGACGGGCCAAACCTCTACCTCGATTGTTGCATTACGCATGACAGTCATATTTCACCTCCCGACGAGATCCAAAACGCGTGCCGCAGAGCCGCACGCGCCATTTCATAGGATCAATTAGATCAGCTGGGTAATCCGCCGTCAAGCCCCTCGCCAGCGCAGCCACAGCCGCACTTGCAAAGTTCTCCCCTTTCCATAATTTCCGCTAGCGACAAGACGTCAAGTTCCGGCAAATAGTTGCTCGGTACGCCCATGTCCAAAATGTATATAACGCAGCGTTCGAGTGGCTCGCCAAGAGCTTGGCGTAGTCTGTCAAGCTCTTCAATTGAATCCCCGAATCCAGCGAAGACGCCCGTGCCTGGAAAGTGTTCTACCCACAGTTCATAAGCCGGCATAGCGACAATCCTTTCTCATCAACTGAATACGCGTCAACAGCACGAGATCAGATCACCACAGGATCGTCAAGCGGGGATCGCACCACTTCGGGAGTGCATGGGAGTCGAACCCACCATCGCCTGCTCTGCGCAGCCGACCACCGATTTTGAAGACCGGGGCATCCACCGGGACACATCCACTCCCCCGCCCCGCAGTATAGCGTCCGCCCGCCTTCCCCGCTATCATGCGTCTGCAAAACAACCCAAACAAAGGACAGCCCATGCCCGCCTATCTCATCGTCCGCGCCACCGTGCACGACATGGCGCAATATCGGCAGTATATGCAGCATACGCCCGCCATCCTGGAGAAATACGGCGGAGAATTCCTCATCCGCGGCGGCGACAAGCTCGTCCTGGAAGGACCCGACTCGCCCGAGCGCATCGTCATCATCCGCTTCCCCAGCATGCAAGCCGCCCAGGACATGTACAATTCGCCGGAATATCAAGCCGCCATCAAGCTGCGCAGCCAGGCCGCCGAAGCCTCGTTCGTGCTGATGGAAGGCAGCGCGTGAAACTCGTCCTCTTCGATATTGATGGCACGCTGCTGGTCAGCCAGGGCATCGGACGCGAAGCCAAACGCCGCGCCATGACCGAGCGCTTCGGCACAATCGGCGACCTGGATAATCACGACTTCGGCGGGCAGACCGACTGGGGCATATTGGCCGCTTTGCTTGCGCCGCATGGCTACAGCAGCGCCGATATCGGCAGCGAGATATTGAATTACCAGGCGTCGATGGCTCGCCACATGAACGATATCCGCGAGCAGTTCGCGGCAGATGCCCTGCCCGGCGCGTTTGAGCTGCTGGAAACATTGCAGGCGCGCGCGGATGTGCTGCCGGGCATCGTCAGCGGCAACACGGGGGCGACGGCGCAGATCAAGCTGGAGATGGCTGGCTTCGACCCGGCGCATTTTCCAGTTGGCGCTTATGGACACGAATCGCCCCTGCGCGAGGACTTGACGCGCCTGGCTCAGCAGCGCGCCCAACAAGTTGCGCAGCGAACATTCGCTCCGCGCGATATCTTCGTCATCGGCGATACGCCCGCTGATATCCAGGCGGCCCGCGCGATAGATGCCGTGGCAGTCGCTGTGGAGACGGGATATGCCCCGCGCCAGTCACTGGTCGAGTGCCAGCCCGACTTTTTGCTGGGGGACCTGCGCGAGTTCATGTCGGCTGTCTGGCCGTGATGCGGTCCGCTGGCGAACCCACCCCGCCCATTTGACTCCGCCTCGCGGCGCGAGTAGCCTGTAAAGAAACAGTCAAGCCCATGCAGATCCGCACGCCCAAAAAATATCGCGGCGTCCAGCGGCGCAGCATCATCAGCTGTCGGCGGCTCTTTGCGTATTTGCTGCTGCTGCTATTGATCGCGACCGGCGCAGGCATCTATCTCAATCGCCAGGTGGCCGCGCCCATCATTCAGGATGCTGTCAGCCAGCTCATCGCCGAGATCGAGAAGCGAGCAGCCACCATGTCTGCGCCCGCGCCAACCGCCACGCCCGACCCGCGCAACAGCCTGATCGAAGCGAGCAATTATTGGCAGCAAGGCGCATTGAGCCGGGCGACCGAGCTCTACATGGAAATCGCGCCGTCAACGCCCAACACGGTCGAAGTCTTCCGCCGCATCGCCATCGGTCTGATCAACGCCAGCCGCTATGCCGAAGCCAGCCAGCAAGCCGCCCGCGCCATCAATGCCGATCCCTTTGACGCCGATGCCTGGGCTATCCAGGCTTGGGCGCTCGACTGGCAAAACAAACCCGCCGAAGCCCTGGCTTATGCCCTGCACGCGCTTGAGCTCGACCCGCAAAACAGCCGCGCCAGCGCCTACCTGGCTGAAATTTATCACAGCCTGGACCAAAGCCAGCGCGCCGAAAATCTGCTGGACGAGCTGCTCGTGCAAGACCCGCAAAGCGCCGAAGCCTACCGCGCGCGCGGACTGGTCAAATGGAACAGCGACTATGCCGCCGCTTTAACCGATTTTCAAACTGCCTACGAGCTGGCCAGCCACATGAATCTCGTCGCCGTGGATATCGCCACCATCGAGAAAGACCTGCGCAATTATGAAGCGGCGCTGGAAATCCTGCAGCAGACGCTGGAAGCCGACCCCCGCAATCCTCGCGCCCTTTTTCGCCTGGGCGAGATCCAGATCAGCCGCGATGGCAACTTCGCGCAAGCCAAACTGACCCTGCAAGACTGCATCGACTACAACCCCGGCTATTTCCATTGTCATTACATGCTGGGACGCGCCAACGAACGGCTGGGCGAGACATCCGCCGCCGCCGCCAACTTCGCCGCAGCAATCGAGTTGGGCAGCCAGGAACCGCGCCATCATTATTGGGCGGGCTGGTCGCAGATTCTGCTGGGCAACTGCTCGCGCGCCTTGTCTTATCTGGAGCCGGGTTTGCAGCTGGCAAGAGACATCGGGCAGCAGCAGCTCACCGCCGATATCAGCGCGGTCATCCCCGAGTGCGACCCGAGCTTCGTGCCCGGCAGCTGATGGCTGGCTGTCGCAGCTTTAGAAGCAGCGCAGGCTGTCGCGCCTATCCGAGACGCGATCCATCTCCAGCCAATCGCCAAAGCGCGTATTGGCATCGGAAAACAAGCGCGCGTGCCCGATATCGATGCAGGCTTTCAAGCAGGGGCGCGCCAACTCGGCGAGCAGGCTGCCGATGAGGGCTCGCCTGGTTCAATCCTTTGCAGCATGGTCCAACTGGATTACCATGCGGCCTATGGAAAGCTCACGCATTTTGGTGATTTTGCCGGCGCTGGACGAAGGGCGCAGCATCGGCGCTACGCTGCGTGGAATCCATGAGCAGCTTCCGCAAGCCGACACGCTGGTGATCGACGATGGCTCACGCGATGACACGGCTGCCGCTGCCAGTGCGGCTGGCGCGACTGTGCTTCGCCTGCCTTACAATGTCGGCATTGGCGCGGCTGTCCAGGCCGGCTTTCAATTCGCCGCGCGGCATGGCTATACCATCGTCCTGCGCAACGATGGCGATGGGCAGCATGCGCCGCAAAACAACCCGCGTCTGCTGGCGGCGCTGGAAGCGGGCACAGCCGATATCGTGATTGGCTCGCGATTCGCGGACGCGGGCGATTATGGCACGCCACGGCTGCGGCGGCTGGGCAGCGCGATTCTGGCGCGTCTGCTTTCAGCGATCATCCGCCAGCGAATCACCGACCCGACTTCCGGCTGCGCGGCATTCAATCGGCGGGCGATCGCGCTCTTCGCCAGCGCCTACCCGCACGATTATCCAGAGCCAGAAGCCATATTGATCGCCTGGCGCAGCGGCTTGCGGCAAATCGAGGCACCAGCAAAGATGATCCCGCGCCAGCACGGCCGCTCATCAATCACGCCCTTGCGCAGCGTCTATTACATGATCAAGGTGATTCTGGCGATATTGATTAATGTGCTGCGCAAGCCGCCGGACTAAGCCAAAGCCCTTTATATTCAGGAGTGTCTAAATCGGTGGATGGTTCTCTTTCTAACCCCACCCCCAGCCCCTCCCCGTCGGGACGGAGAGGGTAGCCAATGCTTGCCTCCCCCTGACCTGTCGGGGGGACCGAGGGGGGTCCATATCCAGCAAGTTCGCCACTCCCTTATATTCATTATTTGGTATTCTGCCAAACATCGTGTATACTGCCTGTGCAAGTTGTATCAACTTTGACACCTATTAACCGAAAGGATTCACCATGCGCATCAAACTTGCACTTGTGCTTTGCCTGTTCCTGCTCAGCGCGCTCTTTGGCGGCGCGGCTGTCGCGCAGGATACCAGCGAAGTCACGATACTGTATTGGCAGGCGGCTTCTATCTTGAATCCGTATCTCTCCAGCGGCACTAAAGACAACGATGCCTCGGCTATCGTGCTTGAGCCGCTCGCTAATTTCGGTCCGGACGGCTCGCTGGTGCCGGTGCTGGCTACCGATATCCCGTCACCCGAAAATGGCGGCATATCCGAAGATCTAACCTCCATAACCTGGACATTGCGCGATGATGTCGTTTGGTCGGATGGCAGCCCGTTGACAGCGGAAGATGTCGTCTTCACCTATGAGTATTGCACTCATCCGGATGGGGGCTGCGTCCAAAGCGATGAATTCGTGGGGATAGTCAGTGTAGAAGCGATGGGCGAGCATAGTATAACGATCACCTTCGACACGCCCAAGCCCTATCCATTCCTGCCCTTTGTCGCCCAGACCACGCCGATTTTGCAGAAAGCGCAATTCGGCGACTGCCTGGGCGCAGAGATGGCGGCTTGCACCGATGCCAACTTCGCTCCCATTGGCACCGGCCCCTTCATGGTCGAAGACTTCCGCCCCAATGATGTCGTCACCTATGTGCGCAACCCGAACTTCCGCGATGCCGACATGGGCAAACCATACTTTGACCGCGTCGTCTTCAAAGGCGGCGGCGATGCCGAATCGGCCGCGCGCGCTGTCCTGGAAACTGGCGAAGCCGACTACGCATGGAACTTGCAGATTTCGCCGGCTGTCCTGGACTCGATGGAAGCCGCTGGCAACGGTCAGATTGCGGTGGCGTATGGGCAATCAACTGAGACCCTCTGGATCAACCCCACCGATGTCAGCCCGGACAATCCCAATCGGTCGGTCTGGATGGCGGATGGCTCCAACGCTCATCCCTTCCTCACCAACCACACAATCACCCAGGCGATGTCCATGGCAATTGACACCACCATCATTGGCGAGCAACTCTACGGGCGTTCGGGGCGGGCGACATGCAATTTCATCAATTCGCCAGCCGCCGCCGTCTCGTCAAACAACCCATGCGACCAGGACATCGCTGGCGCCAACGCTTTGCTGGATGAAGCGGGCATCGTTGACACCAATGGCGATGGCTTCCGCGAATTCAATGGCCACGAGCTGCGCGTCCAGTACCAGACCAGCACCAATGCCGTGCGCCAGAACACCCAGGCGCTGATCAAGCAGTGGTGGTCGGAGATCGGCATAGACACCGAATTGCGCAACATTGACGCGGCCGTCTACTTCGGCGGCGACCCCGGCAGCCCGGATACTTTCCAGAAGTTCTATTCGGATACGGAGATGTATACCACCGGTTCCTCTTCGCCCGATATGGAAGGCTACCTCGGCAATTACCGCTGCGGTCAGGCGCCAACGCCAGACAACAACTGGACGGGCTCCAACACGCCGAGATTCTGCAATGCGGACTATGACGCCCTCCTGGACGAGCTAAGCACCACAGCTGGCGAAGCAGCGCGAGCAGAGCTGTTCTTGCAATTGAACGACCTGCTGGTGCAGGAATACGCCCTGATTCCGCTGGTCTACCGGTCGTCGGCCGCTTCTGCTTTCAACAACAGCCTGGGTGGCGTTGACATGAACGGCTGGGACTCGGAGATGTGGAATATCGAAGACTGGTATCGCATGTAACATCGCGTGCGAGCGAATCGCAACGCAACAGCAAGACCCCGGGGTGTGGCACAGCGCCACGCCCCTTCATGAATCCGTGGTAATCGGAACTGTGGAACATCGCCGAATGGACACGCAGCTAGCAAGCTGAAGCAATCATGTCGCCTTCCTCCGCCGTTATTGGAGGAGGGCGGCAACCTGCTTCAGACTCAAATATCCTTAGGATTTGTGTCCAACCATCTAAAAAGTGGTATAGTCATCATCACAGCACAAGGCAGCTGCATCAATAAAATGAAAAGGTTTTCTTGAGCAGATTGCATGCAAGCACAACGGCGGCGTTTCATCGGTCCTACATAAGACGAGGGTGGCAGCATGGGAAAATACACGATTCGCCGGCTGCTGACTGCCATACCAACCATTCTCATCATCAGCTTCATCATCTTTGCCGTGGTCGACCTGTCGCCCAGCGACCCGACCGGCAACCTGCCCTTGACAATCCCGCCCGAAGTGCGCGCGAAGATCCGCGAAGCCTTGGGTGCCGACGACCCCTTCGCCGTCAAGTATGTCAAGTGGCTGCAGCAATTCTTCATCTCCGAGCCGCTGAACTTCCTGGAGACCACGCTGGGCATCACCTTCCCCGGCAGTGAAGATCGCGTCCGCGTCATCAGTTGGGCGACGCGCGGTCCCGTTATGGACATCATCGCCGAGCGCCTGCCCCAGACGCTCTGGGTAGTGGGTTCATCCTACATCCTGGGTGTGTTGATCGCCGTGCCAGTGGGCGTATTTTCCGCCTACAAGCAGTATTCCATCTTCGACCAGGTCGGCACTTTCGCCATGATGGTCGGTTTTTCTGTACCGACCTTCTTCACGGGGCTGATGTTCATCATCATATTCAGCGTAAACCTGAAGTGGTTTCCATCGGTGTATGACACGACCCTTGTGGTCACCGATATCGAGTCGCTTCAGCAGCAGCTGAGGCAGATGTTCATGCCGGTGACAGTGCTGGCGCTATTTTTCACCGCGCAACTCAGCCGCTACACGCGCGCGTCCACGCTGGACAATCTGCAGCAGGATTACATCCGCACCGCCCGCAGCAAAGGTTTGACAGAGCGGACTGTGGTTACGCGGCACGCCGTGCGCAACAGCCTCATCCCGGTCGTCACGTTGATTGCATTGGGCATACCAGGCGTGTTTGCCGGCGCGATCATAACGGAACAAATTTTTCGTGTTAACGGAATCGGGCAATATCTGATCATCGCAATCCAGGGCGGCGACCTGCCGACAGTCCAGACGGTCACTTTCATCTTCGCGGTGCTGGTGGTCTTCTTCAATATCGTCGCCGATGTGCTTTATGGCATCCTCGATCCACGCGTGACTTACTCGTAAGCTTGTGATGGGCAGCCGAACATGACCGCGACAGCCAAAGCAAAACCCAAAAACCTCGCCGCGGCGGAATTTGTCCAGGGGCGCACATTCGCTGGCGATGCCTGGCTGCAATTTCGCAAGCACAAATTGGCGCTGATAGCCGTTGCCGTGCTGGCGGTCATCGTGCTGGGCGTGATGATTGGTCCCGCCATTTGGACGCTCGACCCGACCTATATCGACATCATCGCCGCCTACCAGATTTCCTCGCCCGAGCATCCCTGGGGCACCGACAGCCTGGGGCGCGATACCCTGGCGCGAGCCTTGCAAGGCGGGCGCGTCTCGCTGATGATCGGCATATCAGCCATGCTGGTTTCCATTTCTATAGGCACGATCATCGGGCTGGCATCGGGCTACTTCCGCCGGCTGGACAACCCGCTGATGCGCATGACCGACATCTTCATCGCCCTGCCCCAGCTGCCGCTGCTGCTGGTGTTGATGATGCTCTTCCGCGAGCCGCTGAAAGCCTCATTCGGCGTGGAAGGCGGCGTCTTCATCCTGATGGTTTCGGTAATCGGCGGCTTGCAGTGGATGCCGACTGCCCGGCTGGTGCGCGGCGAAGTGCTTTCGGTGAAGTCGCGCGAGTTCATCACCGCGGCCACGGCGGTCGGTTCGCGCGATGGGCGCATCTTGACCAGCCACATCCTGCCCAATGTGATGAGCCCTGTCATCGTCGCCGCCACCTTCAGCATCGCCAGCGCCATCATCACCGAGTCGGCTCTGTCGTTTTTGGGCTTGGGCTTCCCGCCCGACTTTCCCACCTGGGGGCGCTTGCTCTTTGATGGCAAAGATTACCTGACCATCACCTGGACGCTGGTGTTCTGGCCCGGCATGCTGATCTCGCTGACGGTGCTCTGCGTCAACTTCATCGGCGATGGCTTGCGCGATGCGCTGGATCCGCGCTTGCGGAAGTAGGGATTCGCCTCAGCGGCACAGGCGACACACTGACGCTGGCGGAACAACGCTTAACCACAAAGACACTCGGCTTTTTCAACTACACCAACCGCGTCGCCGATGGACTGGGCGTGGAGCGCGAAGATTTCATCGATAACTGGGGTGAAAACCGAGCTCGCCGGCGAGTCCGCAAGAATCGGAGTGTCGCGCGCGCGCCGATATGCCAGGATAATGACAGCGCAGGCAAAACGGAGAACGCGGCGATGAACGGCGAAGCAATCAGCAAGCATGACAGCCACCTGGCAGCGCAAGTATGCGATTATCTGCGCTCGGCACAGCCCGAAAGCATCAGCCTGGCGCAACTGGGCGAGCGCTTTCACCTCAGCCCCGGGCATTTGCAGCGCATATTCAAACGAGCGACCGGCTTTACACCGCGCGAATATGCCGCGAAGCTGCGGCTGGAGGCTTTTAAGTCAGAGGTGCGGGGCGGCAGGCGCATCACCGAGGCCATCTATGCAGCCGGCTATGGCTCGACAAGTCGCTTGTACGAACACAGCGACCAGCAACTCGGCATGACTCCCACGGCGTACCGAGATCGTGGCGCGGGTTTGACAATCTTTTATAGCGTGCTGCCTTGTCCGCTGGGCTGGCTGCTGGTTGGCGCGACCGACCGCGGCATCTGCAAACTGAGCCTGGGCGACGAAAGCGCCGGGCTGATCGCCGACTTCGAAACAGAATTCGCCAATGCCGAGCGGCTGCGCGATGACGAGGGCTTGGGCGGGTGGACTTCGCAAGTCATCGCCTGGCTGAAAGGCTGGCAGCCGGCGCTGGACCTGCCGCTGGATCTGCGCGCGACAGCTTTCCAGCATCGAGTCTGGGCAGCCTTGCAAGCTATCCCGGTCGGCGAGACGCGCAGCTACAGCGATATCGCCGCGGCAATCGGCCAGCCCAAAGCGACTCGCGCCGTGGCACAGGCTTGCGCGCGCAATCCGGTCGCCCTGGTCATCCCCTGTCACCGCGTCATGCGCAAGGATGGCGAGCTCGGCGGCTATCGCTGGGGCATCAAACGCAAACAACGGCTGCTCGAATCAGAAGCGCGTCACAAGAACGATCTTTCCTGAACCACACAACATGGCTGCAATGGAGACTGCTTAGATGACTCATCGCTCGCTGCATGTGCTGGTATTGGTCGCCGTACTTTATGTCGCTGTGCAGATGCTGGCGGATGTCGCCGGTTTGCGCATTTTGTCCATCGCGGGCCTCAGCATTGCTGGCGGCACATTGATCTACCCCATCACCTTCACCCTGCGCGATATGGTGCACAAAGTATCCAGCGCCAGCATCGCGCGCCTGCTGATCTTCGCTTCCGGCGCGATCAACCTGTTCATGGCTGGCTTGTTCTGGCTGGTTTCGCAGCTGCCGCCCGACCTGGCTGTGGGCGAACAAGCCGAATTTGGCCTGGTGCTGGCGCCAGTGGTGCGCATCTCGCTGGCCTCCATCATCGCCGAGATCATCTCCGAGTTGATCGACACCGAAATGTATGAGCTTTGGGTCAAGCGATTCGCCCAGCGCTGGCAATGGGGGCGGGTGCTGGCCAGCAATGCCATCAGCGTGCCGGTCGATACGGCGCTCTTCACGGTGATCGCCTTTGCGGGCGCGCTGCCCAACGAGGTGCTGGTCGGCTTGTTCGTGTCGAATATGCTGATGAAGACCATCATCACATTCATCTCCATTCCGGGCATTTACCTGGTCAAAGAGCAGCGCGTGGACCTGGGCAAAGCGAGCGGCTGAGGCTGGCTGTGCTACAATGTGGGCAGGCGTAGAATAGTAGCGAGGCGAGTCATGTCCATTCGTAATTTGCACATTTTGATTCTGGTCAGCGTTGCTTATGTGGCCGCGCAGATGGTCGCCGACATATCCAATCTGCGCGATTTGACGCTATTTGGATTCGCCGTCAGCGGTTTCTCAATCGCCTATCCGCTGACCTTCACCCTGCGCGATATGGCGCACAAACTGGCGGGACCGCATGTCGCGCGCACGCTCATCATCGCCGCCGCCGTGATCTACCTGGTCGTGCAAGCCTTCTTCGCCATCATCGCCGGCATGCCGCCCCAGATGAGCGAAGCCGAACGCATCTCTTTGGGCGAGCTGCTGACGCCGGAATGGCGCTTCTTGCTGGCCGCTGTGCTGGCATCGGTGATCAGCCAACTGGTCGATACCGAAATCTACACCCGTTGGTTGCAGCGCTTCGGGCAAGAAAAGCAATGGGGGCGCGTCTTGGTCAGCAACGCCATCAGCATCCCGTTGGACCGCATCCTCTTCCTGGTGCTGGCGCTGGCTGGCACAGTCTCCACAGATGGTTTGCTTGAAGCCTTCATCGGCACGACCATCGTGCGGCTGGTCTTCGGCATCATCACCATCCCGGGCATCTACCTGGTCGAGGAGCATTCCGAAGACTGGATTCACATTACCGAAATCCGCCATACCGATCCGGCATCGTTCACGCGCGGGAACTAGCAGTAAACAGGCCCGAACCCGCAGAATCAACAGCACCAAGTCAGCGCATCGGCATCGATCCCGCCCAGATTCAGCCGGGTCAACGAGCCCGTGTCTACATCCACGCGCATAATCCGCGACGAGCCATCCACGGAGCGCGCGAAGGTAATCGCCCGACCATCCGGCATCCACTGTGGCAGGCTGTCATAGCGCGTATCCACCACCAGCGGCTCGACTTGCAGCGTGTCCAGCCGCAGCAGGTATATCCCCGATGCGCCATCCCGTCGCGATGCAAAGGCGATCCGCGCCCCATCCGGCGACCAGACTGGCGAATTATCCGGTGCGTGATGCGTTGTCAGTTGTTGCAGTGCGCCCGTTTCCAGCGCCAGCGTATACAAATCCCAGCCTCCTCCGCGATTGGAAGTGAAGACCAGCGACCTGCCGTCGGGGCTCCAACCGGGTTCGCGGTCGTCTGCGCCGGGCGCGGTAATGCGCCGCAAGCCACTCCCATCCGGCTGAATCAGGTAGATGCTGAAATCTCCCGCCTGGTTGCTGGAGAAGGCGATATGCGCGCCATCGGGCGACCACGCGGGCGACTCGGCGATGGCGAGGAAAGCCGTCAAGCTGGTTTCGCGGTCGCGCAGCAAGTCATAGACGACAATTTCGCTGCCATATTGCAGCAGCTGGGTCAAGGCCAGCCGCGAGCCATCGCGCGAAAAAGCGGGTTCCGTCAAAATGTTGGCGGGCAAGCGCCGCTGCAAGTCGTGTGTCAGGTCGTGCACGATGATGATGGGCAAACCCGTTTCCAACGTCATGTAAGCGACCATAGACGCGGGGACTGCCGCCGCCAGCACAAAACGCAGCGCAATCGCCAGCAGCGCCAGCCCAAACAGCGCCGCGCCCAGCTTCAGATAGCTGCCGCGCATGGAACAGTGGTGGGGAAATGCCGCCGCTTCAGATAAGCGCGCAGTTGATCGGCGGCGATCTGCGCTTCGACGCCCATATTATAAAATGCGCCGCGCCCCTTGTAAAACACGCCGACCAGATACAAGCCCGGATGCCCCAGAACCTGCCGACCATTTCTGTGCTGGCTGGTATCGCGCAGGGGCCAGCCGCGCAGGCCATTCGGCCCGATATCCCAATCGCAGCCACCGGGCAGCGCGTACTGTTCTCGGCTGAACTGCATTTCAATGTCCATATACCGGTGCAGCACGGGCTGGTAGCCAGTCGCCATGATCACCATGTCCAGCTCGAGGCAGCTGCCGTCCGCCAGCTGCGCCCCGCGCGCGTCAAAACGAAGCGGATTACGCGCCGGCACCACCTGTCCCTCGCGGATGGCGTTGATGAGCTCCGGTCCGCGATAACCGACTGCCGCTCCCGAAGGCGAATCCGCCGCCCGCAAGCCGAAATCAGCCTGGTTGTATTCGATCGCGCCGGTGTGCCGCTGCAGCCAAGCGCAGATTTCCGCCGGCAGCCGCTCGCCCAGCAGCATCCAAAAGTGGCGCGACATGCCGTATGGATAGCGCGGACGCGAATCCACGCCGCTGCGAATCGACAGCCAGACGAAGCCGCCAGCCGCCTCGGGACCCGCTGCCACAGCAATGTCCGTGCCGCTGGGTCCGTTGCCGACCACCAGGACGCGCTTGCCCCGCACTTGGCGCGGCTGCCTAAAATCGCGCGAATGGATGACCTCGCCGCCAAAGTCCGACAAGCCTGCGATCTGCGGCAGCTGAGGATTGTCAAACACGCCCGTGGCCGGGATGACGGCGCGATAGCTGTGCGTGCCTTCGCTGCTTTCGACCTGCCAGCAGCCATCACGGCGCGGTGCCACCCGATGCACCTCTATGCCATATTCGATTGGCAGCTGCTGCTTGGCTGTCCAGGCGACCAGATGCTGGTGATATTGCCGGGCAGTGGCGTACATGCCCCAGCGCAGCGGGAACTTGCGCCCGGGCAGGTGGCTGTAAAAGCGCGAGGTATTCAGCCGCAGCGACGGATACAGATTGCTCCAGGTGGGCGCGAGCGTCTGCGCGCGTTCGATGATGCGGTAGTCGATGCCCGCCTGCGCGAGCGCATAAGCGGCGTTGATGCCAGCCGGACCCGCCCCAATCACCAGCACATCGGCGGTCGGCTTCATGGGCTGGGCTGCCGTGAACTGGCTGTGGCGGTACCGCGCACATAAAAGTGCAGGCGCGTGGGCGCTGCTTCGTAGGTCGCGGCGAAGTTCATGGCATCGGCGGTGCTGCGCGGCCGCACATATTCCAGCGTCTCCTGGATCAAACCACCGATCCATTGCGCCTGAAAAGTGGCTTCTTCGTTATATTCGGCGACCGGGAAAGCCACCAGGCCCGCTGACATGCCCGCGATCGCCAGGCTGAACATGATTGCTGCGATGCCCGCGAAGACCAGCAGCGCGCGCCGATTCGCCTTGCGGATGTCACGGCGTCGACCCGTCAGCTCATTTGCGCGCTTCAGCAGCAGATCGCTCTGATAGCCAGCGCAGAAATCCAGCGGACGCAGCTTTGCCAGCGCCGGCGGCAGATCAACAGCGTCCGTCAAGATGGGCAGGATGGGCGTGCCCTGCTGCTGTGCCCGCGCGATTTCGCTCTGCACAGACGGCTCTGCCAGCGAGGCAGCCGATGCCAGCACGATGAGCAGCGCTTGCGACTGCGCTGCCTGGTGGCTCAGGTCGGCGCGGATGCTGTGGGCGAGCGCCTGGTCGGCGGGGGCATAGGTGATGCGGATCATGGCTTTGCGCGCAGCTCGTTTGCAGGCGGCGAACAGACGGGCATTGTCGCAGACTCACGCCGGGAATTACAGGGGGAGCATATAGCGCTTCACATCCACAGACTGCGCCGCGGCCAGCGCCTGCGGATCGCCGATGGGCAGCCACCATGACGCCTCGACAACTTCGACCCGCTGTTTGCGCGCGATGGCTGTGATCATATCGGTCAGCTCGAGCTCGCCACGCGCGGACGGCGCAAGCGAATAGTCAAACACATCCTGGCGCAGCTTGTAGGCGCCGATGCTGCAGGGCGCGGGCGATGGATAGCGACCGGCTGGCGGTTTCTCGTCAATACGCATGAAGTTGCCCCGGTCATCATGCTGGATCACGCCATAACGCGGGTAGTCGGAGCGCCGCATGGACAAGATGCCATACTCCGCCCGACTCAAGGCTCGCAGCGCAGCCCGCGGGAAGAGATCGTCGCCATTGATAACCAGGAGGTTTTCGCTGCGCAGATGCGGCGCGCAGCAGCGCAAGGCATGCCCCGTGCCCAGCGGTGCCGGCAGTTGTTCCACCAGCGCATAATCGGCGAAGAGGCGCTGGTCTGCCATGAAATCCGCGATCTGGTCTTTGCGATAATGCACCACCACGAGCACGCGACTCACGATGCCGCGCAGGCTTTGCAGCGCCCATTCCAATAGCGGCCGGTCATGCAGGCGCAGCAGCGGCTTGGGCGTTTCCAGCGTCAGCGGACGCATGCGTTTGCCCTGCCCCGCCGCCAGAATTATGCCATCCACAGGGCAGCGCGCTCAACGCAGTTCATCGTAGTAGGCGCTGTCGCCGTCGTCTTCTTCGACAAATTCGCCCTCGCGGAAAGACGGGATGATGGCATCGTCTTCGCCATACAAGTCGCGGTAGCTTTCAACATCCTCATCGTCCAGGTCGTAGCCTTCATCAGCCAGCTCGGCATCGTCCAGCTCAATATCGACAAAGTCTTCCACCAGCGATTCGTCTTCATCCAGCAGATCGCCGGCGGCATCCTGCTCGTCGGTGAGCCCGGCTTCATCGGCATCGTCCAGGCTTTCCAGCGAGACCAGCTCGGGTTCGTCCAACTCGGCCAACAGCGAAAGAGCGGATTGCGGCAAGCCGGCGGTCTGGTCGAGCAGGCTGTCGTCCAGCTCTTCATCATCCAGCGCCGCCAGTTCTTCCGCCGAAGGTTCGCCGATGTCGTCCAGATTGACGCTTGCGCCGGCACGCAGAAAATCAAGCAGGGACTTGCCCGGCGGTTCATTATCGGCTGGCGCGATTGGCATAGGCGGCTGGCTGGACATGGTCGGCTATCTTCGCGCTAATGCGGCTTCAGGGTACATTTCACTATACCGCAAAAATAGCTGTGCAATCGCAAATCATCGGTCAATTCGGGATGGAATGCCGTCGCCAGCAGATGCCCTTGCCGCACAGCCACGATGCGCCCGTCATCCAGCCGCGCCAGCACCTCGACCGGCACCTCCACAGCAGTGACGACTGGCGCGCGAATGAAGACCGCATGAAAAGGCTGGTCGCCGATTTCCGCAATCGCCAGGTCTATTTCGAAGCTGTTGATCTGCCGGCCGAAGGCGTTGCGGTCGACGGTGATATCCATAGCGCCGAGGATAGGCTGCTGCTGCCTGCCGATGTCCTTCGCCAGGAAGATCATGCCAGCGCAGGTGCCCCAGGTCGGCTTGGCAGCAGCGAATTGACGCAGCGGCTCGATCAAACCATAGGCGCTGGCCAGTTTGCCAATGGTCGTGCTTTCGCCGCCGGGGATAATCAAGCCATCAAGCTCGGCCAGTTGATGCGGCAGCCGCGCTTCGACCGCTGTCACGCCCAGACGCGCCAACATCTTGCTGTGTTCGATGAAAGCGCCTTGCAAGGCGAGTACGCCGATTTTCATAGCTGTCCCCGCTGTGGGTGGTATCAGCAGATTCAACCACATCCGCTCGCCGATACACAGGGCGCGCGCTGTTGGATGGGGTTAGCTGTCTTCGACATGCACGCGGATCAGGCGCGCCAGGCTGTGCCCGATGATACGGAATTCTCGCTCCAGCTTCAACTGCATGGGGCCATCAAAAGGCGCGACATGGATGACCTCGCAGCGCCGCCCAGGCAGCAGCCCCAGCGCTTTGATGTAAGCCAGTCGGTCGGATTCGCGCGTCGTCAGGCGGCTGATGCGGATGCGCGCGGCCTGTTTCAGCTGCGAAAGCGGCACATCGGTTTGCGGCGGCAGCGTGCCATCTGCGGAAGGGATCGGCTCGCCATGCGGACAAGTCGTGGGCGCGCCCGTCATCTGCTCCATGCGCGCGACGACCTTCTCGCTCAGTCCGTCGCTCAGTCGCTGCGCCTCGGCATGCGCATCCAGCCAGCTGATATCCATGACCCGCACCAGAAAGACTTCGGCGATGCGCTGGCGGCGGATGTGCTTCAAAGCGGCTATGCGCCCGGCTTCCGTGATGGCGATGCCCTGATAAGGTTTGTGCTTCAGCAAGCCCAGATCGTGCAGACGATTGACCATGCGGTTGACAGCTGGCGGGCTGATATCCAGCGCCTCGGACAGCTGCGAACTGCTGATATGTTCGGTCGGCTGCGGCTGCCTGTCCAGCAAGCGGACGATTTCTGCCAGGTAGGCGCGCATTTTGCTGCTGAGTTCGGTAGCCATGCTGGGGGCTAGACGCCGCGTTCCAGGCGCGTCACCAAGCGCTCGGGCAAGCCATATTCGCGCATACGTCCCTGCACATCCGGAATATCGTAGGGGATGCGCCGATGTTCAAAGGAGCCGCGTTCCAGATCGAGAATGGCATAAGCGGCATCTGGATTTTGATCGCGCGGCTGGCCGATGCTGCCGGGATTGATGATCTGACGATTGCCATTCAGCGCGCGTCGGCTGAAATATCGCGGCGAGTCCGTGCGCGCTTCGCCCGTCCCGTTCATTTCGCTGTAGATGACCGGCTGATGCGTATGCCCCACCAGGCAATAAGGCGTATCAAAATGCAAGAAGTTGACCGCGGCGATGGCTGGCTCCAAGATGTATTCCCAGATCGGTTCGCGCGGGCTGGCATGCACCAAAGTGTATTCGCCGATGACGAAGGTGACGGGCAGGTCTGCGAGAAAGCGCGTGTTTTCGGGCGTCAGGGCGTCGCGCGTCCATTCGGCGGCACGGCGGGCATCGGGGTTGAAAGCGCGCACATCCAGCCGTTCCAGCGCCGCCCAGTCGTGGTTGCCCGCCAGGCACAGCATGGGCAGCTCGCGCAGCCGTTCGACGCATTCGTTGGGGTCGGGTCCATAGCCGACCACATCGCCAAGGCACCAGACAAAATCCCACTCGCCCTGGCAGTCCCCCAGCACAGTCTCGAAAGCGGTCAGGTTGGCGTGAATATCGGATATGACCAGGATGCGCATCGCTCGTCCTCGACCGCGAAAGTCCACGTAGATGATATCAGTTCTGCCTGCCAATCACCATACGCGGCTCGTCGGTTGTCTATCTGCCTCGGTATAGCCATCAGAATAGGAGGGTGTTGGCTGCACTGGGGTTGCCGATGGAAGCAAAGGGAAGGCAGGGGCACGGTGTCAGGCCGCTCAAGATGCGCTATACTGCCCGACATGCGCGAACATTATCTGGACGACAGCGTCATCCAGCCTTTTTGGGATAATTCAGTCGAGCCGCGACTGGAGATCGACAGCGGCGATATTGTGGTATTTGACTGCGCCGAGGCGAATGGACAGATCGAGCCGCATTGGACAGTCGCCGATTACGAGCGCGTCGACCGCAGCAAAATTCATGCGTTGAATGGCTCGGTTTGGGTCAAAGGCGCGCAGCCGGGCGACGCGCTTGAGATCGACATCCTGGACATGCGACACAAAGGCTGGGGCTGGTCGGCGCACAGACCCGGCAATGGCTTGCTGCCAGAAGACTTCGACTACATCTACCTGCATCATTGGCGCATCGAAGGCGATACTTGCTATTCCACCGAACTCGACCATATCAGCCTGCCTTTCGAGCCGCATCCGGGCGTGGTGGGCGTTGCGCCAGCCGAACCGGGCCGCTTTAACACTTTTCCGCCGCGCGAAAATGGCGGCAACCTGGATGTGCGCGACATGGTTATCGGCTCGCGCATATGGCTGCCCGTGCTGGTGGAAGGCGCGCTCTTCGCCACCGGCGACTGCCACGCCGCCCAGGGGCAAGGCGAAGTCTGCGTTACGGGCATCGAAGCGCCCATGACCGTGACGATGCGCATCAGCCTGCGCAAAGACCTGAGCTTGCGCGAGGTGCAGCTGCGGCGTCCCAGCCCCATGAGCAAGCTGGACACAAGCGGCTATCACATCACCACCGCGCACGGACCCGACCTGATGACAAATGCCAAGAATGCTGTGCGCTACATGATCGACTGGCTGGTGGCGAATCAGCGCATGAACCGCAGCCAGGCTTATATCTTGTGCAGCGTAGCCGGCGACTTGAAGATCAGCGAAATTGTCGATGCGCCCAACTGGGTGGTATCCTTCCACATGCCGCTGGCGGTCTTCGCATAAACATCCCTAGCGATTCTTCAGCCACATCGCCCAATAGACGGGACGGCTCAGCAGCCACAGCAGCAGCATATGCCCCAGGCTGTGATGTTTGCGCGCGTAGACCAGCATGTCGCGGAAGAAAATGCGCGTGGCCAACCAGTTGCGCGTCGATGACTTTTCGTGATGGAGGATGCGCGCCGCCGCCAGATAGCGCATCCGCCCGCCCAATCGCCGCGCCAAATCTTCTTCTGGAAAATACAGCAGCAAATCATCGTCCAGCCGCGCATCCGCCCGCCGCAGCATGGCGCAGCTGCCGGGAATCGCTGCGACATCGCGGTCGCTTTTGCGGTCCCAATCGGCATAGACCAGCTCGGCATGGCGCTGCTGTTTGCGCCGGCGCAGCAGCCGACCCAGCAGTGAGTAGTCCAGCAGCAGATTCTCGAAGCTCGGGATGCCCGCGCAGGTTGGCTGGATTGCGCCATTCGGATAGACCAGCTGCGCCGTAACGCCGCGGTAACTTTCGTTTTCGCGCAGGAAGCCCAGCATTCGCGCCAAAGCGTCGGGCGAGACTTCGGTATCCGGGTTCAGCAGCAGCACATGATCGGCTGTGGCTGCCGCGCTGCCGATGTTGTTGCCGCCGCAAAACCAGCTGTTCAGCGCCTGCGCATGCAGCTGAACTTCCGGAAAGTCCTCGCGCACCAGTTCGGCGCTGCCATCGGACGAGGCGTTGTCCACCACGATGATTTCCAGCGTCAGACCCTGGCTGCCGCGCAGAGAAAGCAGGCAATTGCCCAGCAACTCGCGCGTGTTGTAACTGACGATAACTACCGAGAGGTCGGGCTTGGCTGGCTGCGGCAAAATTGCGTCCTTCTCAATGATATTAATAAAGTAATGCGCTCTTTTTGACACAGAGGACTAAGAGAGCACAGAGGTTTAACTCACTCGAAATACTCATTCAACTCGGTGCACTCGGTGGTTCATTTTTGCTTACTTACCAGGTCCTACTTGTGTGCTCGCTGTGTTTTGCCATTAGCGTCCGCCGCGCTCGCGTTGGAAAGCCAGCGCTGCATCCCGGGTTGGCAAAGCGGGAATCGCGCCTTTTTGCAGGCAGGTCAGCGCGCCGACGGCATTGGCGAAATCGAGGATCTGCGGCAGCTGCTCGCGCCAGTCGTCTCTATGCGCCAGGATGCCCGTCAACATCGCCGCGACGAAAGCATCGCCTGCGCCGGTCGTGTCCATCGCCTGCACCGCATAGCCGTCCGCTTTGATGCAGCTGCCATCTGGCAAGTGGACAGCCGCGCCAGCCGCGCCAGAGGTGACGCAGATCAACTGCATGCGCTCGCGCCAGAGGGGGCCGACATCGTCGCCGCCAGTGAGAAAGCGCAGCTCTTCTTCGCTGATCTTGAGCAGGTCGGCGTAAGGCAAGCCAGCCAGCATGCCGGCTCTGGCAGCGTCCGCGCTCGCCCACAGCGGCAGTCGCAAATTGGGATCGTAGGAAATGAACTTGCCTGCCGCCAGCGCATGGTCAAGCGCCAGCCGCAATGCCGAAGCGGCCGGCTCGCAAATGAAAGTGATGCTGCCGTAATGGAAGGCCTGGCAGGCATCAATGATCGCGGTGTCGACATCGGCAGGCTGCATCAGCATATCGGCGCTGGGATGTCGATAAAACATGAAGCTGCGGTCGCCTTCGGTGGTGTTGCTGACGAAAGCCAAGGCGGTGCGCGCCTCGCTGGAATAGGTGATGCCGCGGATATCGACGCCCTCGGCAGCCAGCACGCCAGCCAGATAATGTCCGAAAGGATCATCGCCCAGCTGCCCCATGAAAGCGCCTCGACCGCCCAAACGCGCCACAGCCGCAGCCACATTGGCGGGCGCTCCACCCGGCGCTTTGACGAAACCGGAGGCGTCTCCGACCGTCACGCCCATTTCCTGCGCGACAAAGTCGATCAGCAATTCGCCGAAAGACACGACAGACATCAAATTGCTCCCTGCTGAGTCAGTCCGGACCAAACGGAATCAATGCAGACGCGCAGATTATGCCCGATCGCCGCCGCGCGCCACAAAATCTTTGATGAAGCCGCTCTTGTCGCTGGCAATCATCGCGCCAGCCACCACGGTTAGCTCCAACTTGCCCAAGAGCTTGCTCAGCTGGGTCATCTGCTGGCGCATGATGAGCATCATGTCGTCCCAGTTGACATCGGCTGGCAAGCCATGCTCGCGCAAACCGCGCAGGCTGTCGACAAAATCCAGCGCCGGCTCGATATCAGGGAAGTGCAGGGCAGCGGGCAAGTCGTGGCGGACAACAGCAAAAAAGTGCCGCCTCAGGATGCGCGCGCCATTTTCCAGAGCAAAAGCATCGACAGGCGCGACAGGCGCATCGGCATTGGCACCGTTGCTACTGAGCAAAATGATCGCGCGCCGCAGCAGCACTTGCAGCTCGGGCAGGCTGAACATGCTTTCCGTGGCTGCCAGCAAGCGCCCGTCCGGTTTCAGCACCCGTTTGATCTCGCGCAGGCCGTCGTCAAGATCGGCCAGGTGATAAAGCATGTCATTGGCCATCACCACATCAAAGCTGTCGTCGGCATACGGCAGCCGCATGGCATCGGCACAAGCCAGCAGTTCTGCCTCACCTGGATGGCAGCGCAGCATGTGCGGCGACAAATCCAGCGCGTAATAACGCAAATGCGGCTTGTCGCGCATCAGCCGTTCGTAGTGCCGGCCGGGTCCCGCGCCAATATCCAGCACCGACTCATCGCCCGCCCAGTCAACCGTGTCCAGCGTCCAACTGGCGAGGTCGACCTGGGGCACGAGGTAACGCGCCTGCGTCTCTTCTTTGATGCGCAGGTTGCGGTCGGTCGCGTAATAGTGTTGTATGGCTTGCTCCAGGACGGTCGAAGACATGGCTCATCCAGCCCGTGATGATAGCTCTGAGTTGCAGTTTAACTATACAAAACAATTGGCGCTGCGCAAACTTTCTCCGCTCAGACCTCGCCCCAAGTCTCCCAATAGGTCAACTGGCTGGCCGGGACGCGTTTGGCTTTTTGGAAGGTATCGCCCGTGAAGAAAGCCACGGGCAACAGCGCCGCCGTCGTCACATCGTCGGGGATGCCCAGGATGGCGTTGCATTCCGCTTCGCAGCTCAGGTGCAGGGTCGTCCAGGCCGCGCCAATGCCCCGCGCCCGCAAAGCCAGCATCAGCGACCAGGCAGCCGGGATGATCGAGCCATACAAGCCCGCGTTGACGGCGGGGCTGCTGTCGGTCGCGCGCGCCTGCACACAGGGGAAGATCATCATCGGCACTTCGCTCATATGGTCGGCGAGATAACGCGCGCTGCTGATGACGCGCTGCATTTGCTCGGATGGCTGGCTGTCGCTCGCGCCGCGCCCCACATTGCGGGCATAGGCATACCAGGACTCGCGGTAGTATTCGCCGATTTTGGCTTTATTGTCGGGATCGGTCAGCACCAGCCACTTCCAGCCTTGCGAGTTGCTGCCGGTGGGCGCCTGGATAGCGATTTCCAGGCAGCGCTCGATGATGTCGCGGGGGACGGGGCGTGCCAGGTCGAGGCGCTTGCGGACAGACCGCGTCGTTTCCAGGATGTAGTCAACTGAAGCGAGGTCGAAGTTCATGGGGGAGTCCTTTCGTTAGATTGCGAAGAAACCAGTTCATGGATGGGTTCGTCCGAATGTCGTCGGGATACGAATTCGGTTAGGCGGTCCCAGGCAATGCTGCCGTCTTCATTGGCATAGGTATTGAGGAATTCGCGCAAGAGTCGATTCAAAAAGCTGTCATACTCCGCTTGGAAAGCCATATTGCGCTTCCTGGCGCGGTAGCCGAGCGGCTGAATGATCTCGACATACATTTGCGGATTGTCGGAGATCAGATACCAGAAGTCCTGCCCGCAGAGCTTCAAGTACTCGGCGGTATACTCGCTGCCCCCTTCCCGAATTCTTCCTGTCTTGCGCGGCTTTCTGTCTTTGCCATACATGCAGCCATTCACGGGAATGATGGACTGGCCAGAGAATTGCGGCTGCAGCTTTCCGATGCCGTCCAGAAAGTTGCGGCGCATCCGAGCTACCTGGCTGGAGTTGCCCCAGTTCGGCCCCGATTTGATATCAACCATGTAGACCGCTCCCCGCTTCTCAAACACCAGATCGATGCCGGTGAGATCAGACGGCGACGGCTTGTAACCGCCAAAGACTTGCTGCGCGACGAATACGGCCACGCCCTCCAAGAAGTTGCCGAACAAGCCTTCTTCCTGAGACGACAGAAATGCATCCATTATCCCAGAGATGAGCCTTGTTACGCTGGGCGACTTTGCGCGAAATAGATAGGGATTTTTGCGGCTCAACACATCATTGAGCTGTTTCGTGCGCACCGTATCAAGCCGCTTTTCGTGGAATGCGCCGATATTCTCTTCGACATAGTCTTGCACCGCTAGCAGCAGCTGATCGCTCATCGCCCCCTCACATCAACTGCGGCTGCGACTGCAACTGCAATCTGTCTTCGATTGATCGCACATATTCCGGCACAATCTCAATGCCAATTGCTATGCGCTCCAAATCGCTCGCGACTACGAGCGTCGTGCCCGAGCCAGCGAAGGGATCCAGCACTGTATCGCCGGGTTGTGAAAAGAGCTTGATAAACCATTCCGGGAGTTGTCGAGGAAAAACGGCGCTGTGCCCTTTGTTCCCAGTCTCGGTGGCCATATGGAGTACATTGGTAGGATACACCTTGTCGCGTCCCACCCAATTGGATATGTTTTTGCCAAAGCCGCTATCCGCGCGCGATTCGTCGCGTATTCTGTCGCGTTCACTCAGATTGCCCAAGCGCCGCTTCGCCCAATCACCGACTGGCACCATCACCGCTTCTTGATACATGTCAAACTTGCGCGACTTGTTAAATTGCAGCAGGCGCTCCCATGAATCTCGAAAGCGATTGGGCCACTTGCCGGGATAACAATTCTTCTTGTGCCAGATGAATTCTTCCGTCCAAAGCCAACCCTGTTGGCGCATCGTTTGGATCAGATCAAGCACATAGGTATGCCGCTCGCCATTTACCGCTTTTTCCTTGATGTTCAAAATGAAAGTCCCGCGCGGCTTCAACACACGGAGCAACTCCCCAGCTATTGGCATAAACCATTCGACATAGCAATCGGGGTGGATGCCACCGTAGGTGTTTTTGCGCTGGTCGGCATAGGGCGGCGATGTGACTATCAGCTGCACAGAATCGTCATCCAGGTATCGCAACTGTTCTTTCGCATCGCCCAACAAGATCATTGACGGTTTACACATGCCTTAACCTCCCTCCCGATCTACTTCCGCAATATCCGCCGCAGCAGCGCCAGCACGACCAGCGCAACCGCCCCCGCGATCGCCAGCTTGCCCCAGGGCGAAAGCTCTTCGGGCACCGGCGCGTTGGAAATGATGCGGATCATGTGCGGCATGTCCTTGTCGCTGTGCCGATACAGCACCCGCTGCGCCTCGAGATCGACCTCGTAGTCGCCATCGCTCACCTCGACGCGGTAGCCGGCTGGAAACGGCAAGTTGGGCACATATAGCTCGGTCGGCTCGCTGATGGCGCTATCGTGTCGGAAGCTGAATGTGAAGATGCCGCGCGCTCGATCGTAACGCATGCTCTGTGGATCGCCCGCCACCTTCCTGGCGTAGGGACGCGCAAAGCCCGCCAGCGCTCGTCCGCCCGAGTTGATATCGGCGGGGTCGGCTTGCTGGTCGCGGCTGAAGATGGACAAATCTTCGCCATTCCACTGGTCGCCGCGCTCATTCGTATTGTCGGGCGTGTAATTCCAAAGCGTGCAGCTGTAGAGGTGTTCGTCCAGGGCGCGCAAGCTGTAATCCAGCGCCTGCGCTTGCCGCGAGAAATCGCCATTTTTGAATGCCCCGGCGCTGTTCAGGTCGAAAGGGATGCCCACCTCGCCGATCACGATGGGCAACTCGCCCAGCGCATCATCGGCATATTGGCGAAACTTGCCCAGCTCTTTGCGCAGGTGGCTGCGAATCTGCGACTCGCCCAGCAGCGGGCGCATGCCGAAGAAGTCGAAATTGAGCTGCGGGTGGAAGCGGCGCGTAAACAGCGTAACGCCATCATAGAAGTGCGGCGCATAGACGAGTTTGTCGATGTGGTCATATTTGGGCGGCGGACCCAGCGGCTCGGCTTCGATGAAGATGTGCGCGTCCGGCATTTCGGCATGGATGGCGCTGGCAAAGCGCTCGGCAAAAGGCTTCAGAAAATCTTGCAAAAAGTCGGCGCGCGCGAAGTGTCCGGGGCGCAGCACACGCGGCTGTCCAGCATCGCCCACATCCCAGATGCCGTGCGCCTTCCAGACATCGTCTGCCCCATCGCGCCAGACAGTCGCGCCTTGTGGATCGATGCGCGCTGGTTTTGTCTGCCCGGGCAGCCGGTCGACCAGCGGCAAGCCAAAGTCCAGACACTCCTGCGCGAAGCCATTGGCGAGAAAGATCGCCTGCGCCGGCGTGGGCATGACACCCAGTTTGAAGAGCGAATGATCGTTGCTGCGCAAGTCGGGCACGCCCAGCAAGCCGCCCGAAGGCTCGTTCATGCTGCCGAAGCCCAGCAGGTTGGGCAGGTCGCGCAAACGCCGCGCCAGCGCCGAATACGCCGCGCAATAGTGCCCCTGCAGATAATCCTGGATATTCTGCCCGTCCACTTGCAGCTGCGGCGCAAATTCACGCCCGCCAAAGAAAAGCGTGAACATCGTGAAGCAGGCGTAACGAGAATAATTGTTCGCCCACATCAACTGCGGAAAAGTATCAGGCTGCTTCTGATGCAGCAGCGCCGCGCCGGTTTCGCTGAAGCGGTCGATGTCCAAGCCAACGGCTTCGAATGTCCAGGCCGGCGCGCCATCGCCGCCGCTAAAGCGACTCCACACATCCTGGTGCGAGTCGATAAACACGACAAAATCGTGCGCGTGGGCTTTTTCCAGCACGGCAGCCAGATAATCGAGGTAGGCTTCGTCGATGCAGCCGGGGCCTGCGTGCGCCAAAGCCTCCCAGGTTACGATAAAGCGCAGAAAGTCCAGCCCCCAGTGCTTGAGCCGGGCGAAGTGTTCATCGGCTTCTTCCAGCGGGAAAGGTCTGCCGATGAAAGACACATTGCGCGGGTCGTTCAGGCTATCGGGCAGGTGCGTGGCGCCGGGCGGCTGGACCGGGATCTTGCTCGCGCCGCTGAGGTTGACGCCGCGCAGGATGCGCCGTCTGCCCGTCTCGTCGATGAAAAATCGTCCGGCCGCTGTGATGGGCATGCGCTGTCCCCGCCTGTTTGTCGCACGCGGACAGTATAGCATAGGCGCTTTCCTGCCTGTGAGGCGAGGGAGTGGGAGAGGTTACGCGCTATTCACCACCACAGGCCTGTCCATCGCCATCGCGGTCGTCGATGAAGTCATAGAGACAGTCGCCCCGTCTGACTGGTCTCATATCTTGTGGCACACTGCTGCACAGGATCTTGCCAGGATCGCGCTTGGATACCTTATAGTCGGTCACGCCACACTCCTCTGGACCAATACCGACCATTTCCCCGTTCGCTTCTGTTGCAGGCAGATGCTCGCCCAGCCAGCTGAGAATCATGTGGCTCGCGGCGGCATAATCGCTGTCGAAGAGCCGCGTGCCATGTGCCCGCCCGGGCAAGATGCGCGCTGTCACATCGCCGCTGGCGCTGGCGAACAGCTGGCGCACGCTGTCGGCGCTGCCACGATCTTCATGCGCCGCGACAAGCAAAGCCGCGCGATCGGCAAATCCTTCCGCCAAGGCTGATTCGGGTTGCGTGCCGCGATAATCCAGTCCCGGCGACAGGGCAAGCGCGCCGCGACAAGCCGCATGCTCCGCGCAGCTGATGATCGCGACATTCGCGCCGATGCTCGCGCCCAGCAGCGCCACGCCAGCATCGGAGGTGGTCGCTTGCGCCTCCAGCCAAGCCAGCCAGCCGCCGACATCGGCAATAATGGCATCCCAGTCGCGCTCGCCCCCCGAGTCGCCATGACCGCGCATATCCACATTCAAGACGGCATAGCCAGCCGCGCGCAGATCGGGCAGCAGCGGGTCATACGCCGAACGCCGGCTGTTGAGCATGTGCAGCGTGAGGACGACGGGAGCGCCCGAGTCGGCGGCGCGCCAATCGGCGACCAGCTCAATGCCATCGGCGCTTTGGCGGGTGATCGTCTCGGCATCGTCTTGCGCAAATGCGGTCGCGCAGATGCAAATGAAGAGCAGCGAAATCAAAAATGTGCGCATAGTGTCTCCAATCTTTGCCACCGAGTGCACCGAGTTTACAGAATATACCGAGTGAAGTTAAACCGCAGGCCAAGGCCGATTCGGTCCCGCGCCGGGCAGCGGAAAGATGCCGTCTGTCAGCAGCGTCTCGACCCGCCAGCGCAGCATCTGCCATTCGCTTGGCGTCAGCAGCTCGCGCATCGCCTGTGTATAGCGGTCGTTGTCATCCGCCAGCCGCCGGCAGAAGCGCGCAAGATCATCCAGAATAGCTTTTGGCAAGGCGCTGCCCGCGAAGTCCCAGATCACGGTGCGCAGTTTGTCGCTGGCGTTGAAGGTCAGGCCGTGGTCGATGCCCCACAAACGTCCATCGGCATCCAGCAGACAATGACCGCCTTTGCGATCGGCGTTGTTGGCGATGGCATCGAAAGTCGCCATGCGCCGCAATTGTTCCAGCAAAGGAGCTTTGTCAAAGCTGTAATAATGTTCGTCGGGGTTGTGGTCGATGAAGAGCTGCACAGAGCCAAGGCCGCGCGTGCCTTCGCGCAGCATGGTCGGCGGCACCAGTGACCAGCCCAGCGCCTCGGCGGTCAGATAAGCGGCAGTTTCTCGCTGGCAGAGCGTGCCATCGGGGAAGTCCCACAGCGGACGCTCGCCATCGCGGGGTTTGTAGATCGCCAACAGCCGCAGACCGTCATGCACGATATTGACCAGGAATGTGTAATTGCTGCCCCAGCGCATCAAGCCGACTTCATCGTCCATCTCGCCATGGCGGATGGCTGCAATCGCTTCGTCCAGGGCGATGCAGACGGGCTCGTCCAGGGCGCGTGCGGTGTAGACGCGGCGGCTGATCATGTGGCGGATTCTAGCTGGACGGGGGCGCGGGGCGCAACTGTGCCTAAGCCAGCGCCAGGATGCCCACCAGTGGACGGTGGTCGGTCAAGTCGTCAAAAGGCAGCGTGCTTTGGATGTGGCAGCTGATGACGGCGAACTGCCCGGCCGGGTCGTGCAGCAAGATGTGGTCGATTAATATGCGATGCTGGTCATGCGTCCATTGCTGGCCGGGCTGGTTTTCTGGCGAAAGCAGGCGGAAGCTTCGCTGCAGCGCTTCCATCTCCGGGGCGTCGGGCTGGGCGTTGAAGTCGCCGGCCAGCAAGACAGCCCGTTCTGGCGCTTCGTTGATGCGGTCGGCGGCTTTCAATTCGTCAATCACATGCAATATCTCGCTGACCTGCGCCTGGCGCATTTGCGAGGCGGCGCGCGAGCGTTCGTAGTTCATATCGCGCCGATCTTCGCCGATCAGCACGCCCAGATGCGTGTTGAGAAAGTAAAGCGGCACGCCCCGATAGCGCAAGGACGCCACCATCAGATTGCGCGGCTGGGTATCGCGGTTGCCGCTGCTGTAGAGCGTGGCGCGGCTGATGGTGGTTTGACGAGCCCAGGCTATTGCGCCATGACAATCGCCGGCATCGGGATAGCTGCCCCATGACCAGGCTTCGAGCGGCAGGTTGGTTACGATGGCGTTGCCCTCGGCTGCGGCGCGCATATCGCGGTAGGCGGGGCGATCCCACAAGTTGGGATGCGGATGCGCGCGCATGGTGACTTCGGGCGCAAAGGCGGAGAGGTAGGATTCGCCCAACAACTGCGCCAGCTTCCAACCGACATCGCGGCAGCGGTCGCGGTGCACAGCCTGGCCCGATTCTTGCAGAGCGATGATTGTTGGCTGACGCGGGTTGATGACTTGCTTCAGCGTACTGAAGGTGTCTGATGCCAGCTTGTGGTGGTCGTGCGGCGCTGGACGCATCCCGCGCGCGCCACCGATGTTGAATGTCACAACCTGCAGCATTGAGCGTCCCGTTTTGACCGGAGCGGCGGTATTGTATCATAGCTGCGGCGCGATTCCATAGCGCGCGCAGAAAGGCAAATGCAAATGACGGCACAGACAGCCCTCATTCTCATTGATGTGCAGCTGGGCTTCGACGATGTGCGGCTTGCCAGCGATCTGGGTTGCGAGGTGTTTGTCGCTGCCGATGCCACCGCCGAGTTCTTGGGGAGCGTGTCGAATTCCGCAAGCATGGAGAAGCATTCCACTCCGCGACCTGCCGACAATTCTGCGTGTCAAATGCCTCCCCTTGACTCGCCGGGGGGACCGAGGGGGGTTGCCACAGCTGCCAGTGAAACATGAAGATCGCGCTGATTTCGTCCCTGTATCGCTGCGAAAAGCACCTGCCGACTTTTTCGGCGGCGCTCTTCGGCTTTGCCAAGCGCATCAGCCAAGCGGGACTGGCCGTGCACTACCTGCCCATCGTCAACGATGCCAGCCAGGACGAGCGCAAGCAAATCGACAAGCTGGCGCGCGCCATCAACGCCGCCTGGCACGGACGCATGACACCGCAGTATGTCCCGCGCGAATCGCTCTATGCCAGCTGGAATCGCGGGCTGGACCTCAGTGACGCCGCAGCCTTCGGTTTCTGGAATGCCGACGACATCCGCTCTGCCGATGCTTTCCTGGACGGCTGCCGCGCTCTGCAAGACGGCGCAGACCTGGTCGATTTCGACTTTACGCGCGTGGCGACTGCCCGGCGCATGGGTCTCTTCCCGCGCACAGAACGCCTGCTGGTGCCTTGCTTGTACGACCCGGCGCGATTCAGCCGGCGCAATGGCATCGGGCCCTTCTTCATGGCGCGCCGATCGCTCTACGACGCGGTCGGTCCCTTCGACGCCAACTTCCAAATCGCCGGCGATACCGAATGGGCATCCCGCGCTTTTTCCATCAGCCGCTTCCAGCGCATCCCCGGCAGCGGCGGCGACTTCCTCGTGCATGGCGAAAATCTCAGCAATACCGGCGGCGGACGCGAAGATATCGAAGTCAACATCATTCACATGCGCCGCGGCAACTGGCGCGAGCTGCGCCCCGCCGAGCCCGATGCCATGCGCGCCGCCTGGCAAGAGTGGGGAAGCCAAGGGCGTCTTGTCCTGCCAGCCGAGCATGCCGAATACCTTTGGGGCGCTGGCGCACAGACGCGCTGGCGGCGTTATCTGCGCGAACGGCGGCAACCGGCCGGGCTGAGGCGGCTGCGGCTGGCGCTGGCTGCGCGCGGTTGGCTGCACAGCGAAGAATGGACGGCGGCGCGGCGCGGGAAAGCGCAATCATGACGCGCTCGCTTGATATGCCTGTTCGGGCGCAGGGTTACAGGGCGGCTATTTCAAATGTCGTTAGCTGCTGCATTTCAGGGATCCAGCCATCGTTGCCCCGCCATGTCTGCCGTTCTCCAGTTTGCGCATCATAGACGACAGCCATAAGCCGATAATCGCCATCGGGCAACTCGGACAGATTGAAATAGAACTGTCGCAGGTCGGTTAAGTGCGATACAGGCAGATCGATCTGCGCGTGTCTATGCCAGTCGTCATCAAGCAACTGGAATGAGATGTTGCGACCGTCGATGCTGGCGTCAATGGCAGGCTGCCACAAGCCCGCAAATAGAAGTTTTGCGTCCACCTGGACCGCGCCATAATTTTGGAATGCGCCGGCGGCTGTGGCGAAGGATGATTTCGGTCGGGAATCGCATTTCAGACTCTTCCAGCGGTAAGTGTGCATCACGAGATTATTCGGGAATGTCTGACTTTCGCAGGCCATATAGCCGTGCTTTTCCAGCGACTCTATGACGATGGCGTTGGTCTGCGCGCGGGGGGGGGGGGGGGGGGGGGTACGCCGTGCTGGAAGAGGATCCAATAGCCAGATCGTTCCAGCGCTCTGCCGCTAATTTGCGCGTCTATCCCTCGCGCGGTATTTTCATTGATATTTTGCACTTCAAGATCGTATTGACCGAAGTAGAGTTCTCGAAGGACTCCATTTGCATAACCATTTTTATTCTTTCCCCTGTCCAATAATTTCATGTTCAAGGCAACAGCCAAGGCCTGCAGGTGGTCATCCGCTTGGCGCATGTGACGGCTGACTAGGTGCCATGGTGCATTTGAATGGGATGCGAAACGCTCAGGGGTTAAAGATTGCCAATCCGCAGTTGCGGCATAATGCAGCCCAGTGCCAAGCCACAGCAAAGCCATCAGCAGCGCCAGCGCCCGGCGCAGCCTGTAAAGAGCATAAAATCCGCTCGCATAGAAAACAGACAAAATCGGCATTCCGACTAGAAAATAGCGCATGTGTGTCACATTCAAGAAGCCAGCCATTTCACTGGCTAAAACGATGGCGATAATGAAAAGCGGCATCAGCAGCAGGAAGGGGGTTCCTCGCAAGTAGCCGCGCCGCCAGCCTATGATTGCAGCCATGACGACAAGCGCAAAGAAAAGCGGGCTGCCATTGCTGAAAACTGAGATCCAGGTCGACAGAATATCGCCTAGCCGGTCTGCTCTCCCTGCCTTTGCCCGCCAGGAATAGTCAACCGCCACAGTCGCCATTCTGTAGAGCAGCGGGCTTAGCAAAGCGAGAGCGACAAAGCCAGCCGCCACAACTTGCAGCCAACGCCGATTTTTCTTCCTGACCAGCAGATGGTAGAGCGCAAGCGCCATGATGAAGACAAAGCTAAAGCCATGCGTCATCAGCAGCGCGCCCCCAGCCAAGACGAGCGCCAGGTAATTGTGCAGGGGCGGCTGTCTGCGGGTGTCGCAGATGCGCAGATAGAGCCAAAGCATCAGTGTTGCAAACAGCGCGACAAGCGGGTAGTAGCGGATTTGCGGCCAATACATGAAAAAAAATGCGGAGCAAAGCACAGCGAATATGGCGAAGGATGCAGCAATCGGCGTCGTGAAATCATGCGCCAGTCGGTAGATCGCAGCCAGCGACATCAGCCCGGCGAAGATGAATAGCAGCCGCGCGCCAACCAGCGAATGCCCGGCAACATGACCCCAGAGATGCAGCAGCAAGTGACCGAGCGGAACTTGGTTTAGGGATCGATGCGTTACTGTAGCCAGCACATCGCTCGCTGTGTAATGTTCTTCTGTGTAATATTCTTTCATTATTCCAAACGATTGCTGGTACTGTATTTCCTCGTCCCACCCCAAGGCCAAGCGATCGATCTGCGGGATTGTCAGAGCCGCCGCCGTCAAGATCATGGCTGCTGCCAACAGCCAGTGGCTCAACAGGCCGTCAATTCGATTTGGGATAGTCATTGCGCCTTCCTGACGCGCTGCTGCTGGCGGCGAAATCACCTCGATCCATACTATCATTATCGAAAATCGAATACAGGGCGACTCTCGCGGTCGGTTCCGGGCTGATTTGGCGGTTTCAGCTGTGGCAGGTCGCGCTTTGGCTTGGGCTGGCGATATGGGGTATAGTCGGGGGAGTGTGGCTGTGGCGCAATCGGCTAAGCCAAAGGATGAAGACCATACAGCGAAGAATGGACGGCGGCGCGGCGCGGGAAAGCGCAATCATGACGCGCTCGCGATTGCTGCGTCTTACTCCGCTGCTTTGCCTGCTGCTGACGCTGCTCTTTTATCATCAACTGGTTTTCAGCCGCATGATTTTCGCCCGCGGCGATGCTTTCAATTATTTCTATCCCTATTGGGATGCGCGCAATTCCGCCTTCCGCCAGGGCGAGCTGCCTTTGTGGACGACCGACCTGTTCATGGGCGCGCCGCTGCTGGCCAACCCGCAGATCGGCGTCTATTACCCGCCCAACTGGCTGACCGCCCCACTGCGCGCGCCCGATGCCATTACGGTCAGCATCGTCCTGCACATTGCGCTGGCTGGCCTGGGCATGGTGTACCTGTATCGCACGGTGCAGAGCCGGTCGCCCTTGCCTGCCTTGACGGCCGGCGCTGTCTATGCCTTCGGCGGCGTGCTGGCTGCGCATGTCGAGCAGATCAATCAGCTGCAAGGTTTGGCCTGGATGCCTATTTTGTTCGCGCTGTATCACCGCCTGCTAGCGCGCGACCAATCCCTGCGCGGCATGTTGCTGCTGGCGGCTGCCTGGGCGCTGCAGATCTTCAGCGGGCACACCCAGACGGTCTTCATCAGCGGCATCGGCTTGCTGGTTTATGCCCTCGTACAGACAGGTCCCCGCCTCAGAGAGCTGCTGCGGGGGCTGCTGTGGCTGGCGGGCTCTTTTGCGCTGGCGCTGGCTTTGGCAAGCCCGCAGCTGCTGCCCAGCCTCGAGCTAATGGGCATGTCCAATCGCGGCGGCGGCTTCAGCCTGCAAGCGGCGACCGCTTTCTCCCTGCCACCCAGCCTCTTGGGCAGGTCGCTATTGCCCAGCTATGACGGGCAACTCTTCGGCGAGTATGTGGCGTATAGCGGCGTCATCGGTTTGGGGCTGGCGCTGCTGGCGGCGCACAGGCGCTGCTGCTGGCTGCTGCTGGCGGGCATCGGTCTGGCTTTGGCGCTGGGGCGGCACAACCCGCTCTATCTGCTGCTGGGCGAGCTGCCGGGCTTCGATCTGTTTCGCGTGCCGGCGCGTTTTTTGGCGCTGTATAGTTTGGGCATGGCGCTGCTGGCCGGGCGCGGCATAGAGTTGCTGGGCAGCGCAAGCTATGAACGACGGCGCGTCGTGTCGGTCGGCGTTAGCGCGCTGCTGCTGATCCTGCTGGCGCGCTTCGTGCTGCAGCCATCGCCGCTGCATTTTTTCGGCGAGCCGGGCATCAGCCCCCGCGGGCTGGCATTGTGGCTGGGCGCGTGGCTGATTCTGCTGGCCCTGCTGCATTTTCGCCGCCGCTGGACGCCACCGCTCGCCTGCGCCCTGGTCATCGCCGAGCTGCTGCTGGCGGCGCAGAGCCTGCCCGACAAAGACCTCGCCCCGCCCGATGTTTATCTGGGGCAGCGCTTCACGATCAGCCAGCTGGGCGCGCTGCAGGCCGGTCAAATTGCGCCCGGCCGGACGCTCGCCATCAGCCAGCTCTACTTCGATCCTGGCGATCTGGCTGCACTGCGCGAGCGATATGACGCGCTGGGCATGGACGAATATGCGCAGAGCCACGCGCTGGACGCAGTCAAAAAACAAGAAATGCTGATGCCCAATCAAGCGCTGACCTGGGGCATCGGCAGCATTGACGGCTTCGGCGGCGGCATCACGCCCGGCAACGCCTACACGCAATTTACTTCGCTGCTGCTGCCCGATGGCTCGCTGCGGACGGTGGATGGGCGGCTTGGCGAACGACTGGCGCTGCCCAACTGCCGTGGCGCTTGCCTGCCGGCGCTGCAATGGCTGCAAATGACCGATACGCGCTACCTGATCACCGACAAGATTCACGATATCTGGCACGATGGAATCGCCTACGACACGACCCTGGCGCGCTATTGGCAGGGGGTGAAAGCGGTCGAGTTGCCCGATTACACCGACCAGGCGCGCGTGCTGCATACCGAGCCGCTGGAGGAGGCAGCCGACACGATCAGCCTGCCCGATGGCACGCTGCTGACCATCAGCGATTCGCGTGGATTGGGCGATATCCTGCGCCAGAACGCGGGCATTATCGCCATCAGCGCGGTCAACAGCCAGCACAGCAGCATCTTCAGCCAGCTGCAGCCACCCGGTTTTGCTCGCGCGCTCTCCAGCGATATCGAGATTTATCAGCTGCCGCCAGGCCAACGGGCAAGCCTGGCCGCCGCTCCGGTTTACCTGCCCGATGACTGGCAAAGCCGCGAAGACGCGCTGGACTTGCTGCGAGCCGGGGCGACCAGCATTATCCATGGCGCGCCGCAACTGCCAGCCGCCGATCTGCGCGGCGCGCAGGTGGAAGTAACTGCCTACGAATCCACACGCGTCGCGCTGCGAGTCAATGCGCCGGCGCCCGCCTACCTGACGCTGGCTGATGCCTGGCATCCGGGCTGGACGGCGGCGGTCAATGGCGAAGCGACGCCCGTCTATCGCGCCAATATCATGTTCCGCGCCGTGGCTGTGCCGGCTGGCGAAAGCCTGGTCGTATTCCAGTTCGATCCGCAGCTGTGGCGGGTCGCGGTTGGGCTGGGGCTGGCGATATGGGGTATAGTCGGGGGAGTGTGGCTGTGGCGCAAACCGCGCGGCAGCAGCGCAATCGAGTAAGCCAAAGGATGAAAACCATGGCGCTGGGCACTTATGTCGAGATTCTGCACTATGTAGACGATCTGTCGGAGGCGGGCGACTATTACCAGCGGCTGGGCTTGGTCGCGCTGGGCGATGATGTCTATACCGATGGTCGCTATCACTTGCATTTGCTGGCTGGCAGCGCCGCGCCGACGAGCCTGCGCTATTACGGCTGCGACAGCGATGGCACGATGACCAGCCCGGCCGGCATCGTCATCCAGATGTCCAGCGAGCCGCCGCCACGCAGCCTGCCGCACGAAAATGTCGCGCGCGCGCGCGATATCACGCGCCTGGGCAAGTTTGGCGAACTATCGGCGATGATCCCCGATCTGGAAGTCGAATGCGCCTTCTGGGAAGCCGCCGGCTACACGACGCTGGGCAAATACCCCACGCCTCATCCCTGGGGCATCTGGTGCGACCAACTCTTTTTGATCGGCTTGCATCAAGACGAAAGCGATGACGGATTCGCCATTTGCCACTTCGCGCCCGACATGAAAGAAGTCAACGCCCAGTTGCTGGAAGAGGGCTTCGACTTACAGCCATTTGAAAGCGGTTTGCCGCCCGACGACCTCAGCTACCGAAAGCTGCTCACGCCCTATGGACAGCTCTTCTACCTGTTCACGGGCGATATATCGGAAGCCAAACCCTAGCGAGCCGGTTTGCGCGCCATGACCAGCAAGCAGACGCCCCAGCCCACCGGCAAGAAGGTGCCGCGAGTCAATACTTGCAGCGCGGCCGGCAAGCCAAACATCGCCAGCTGCAGCGACCTGGGCAGCAGCGGGACATAAGGCACATCCCACCAGCCATCGGCAAACTGGCGCTCAATGACGAAGCCACTTTCCCGACAGATGCGCAGCCATTCGCGCGGCGGTTTCAGGTTGATGTGCGTGGGGTCTTCGCCGATCACATCGCTGGTCGGGTCTTTGCGGCGGCGCAATCCATATTCCGGGTTGGGCGTCAGGAAGAAGAAAATGCCGCCCGGACGCAAGATGCGCCAGGTGTCGCGGATGAAATCGGCGGGGCGCTCCAGATGCTCCACCAAGCCCAAACCGACCACGGCGCTGAACTCGTCATCGGCGAAGCGATCTTGTTCGTCGCCGCTGGCCACGAAGACATCCGCCCGCGGAGCGATCAGCCGCGTCTGCTCGACAGCGTACTCCATGACATCGTAGCCGGTGCAGCGGAAGTCGTCCTGGAGCAGTTCCAGCAAATGCCCCATGCCACAGCCGGCATCGAGAAGGCTTCGGTCTGCGCCGGGCGGGGCGTATCGCCGCAGCAGAGCCGCATAATAGCGCCGCGAAAACCAATAGGTGCTGAAGCGCCGAAACGGGTTGCCCGCGTAATTTTTGGTGCGGAAGAAGTCTTCGTTATACAAGTGCAGGGGCGCGCGCGGTGCCTCGGCGGGGTTGCCTGGCTCGTCCAATGGCTTCTCCAATTCCCATTCTGTGCTGAGCGGCAGTATCGCAGTCGATGCGCCGGGGTTCAAGTCCGCGTTTCTGCGTGGCGTCGCGCCTGGTATACTGCGCGGGCACAGCGGCTGGCGCGGAAACAGTCTGCGAAGTACCGGCGCATCTCTTCAAGCCGGAGCGTCTGACGCCGCATGAATGGCGCTTTGCCCCGGCCGAGTCGCTGGTGGGCGCTGTGATCCTCAGTCAAAATGGCAGGATCTTCTCATCGCTGGCATCAATGCGGCTGCTGTCGATTATGAAGTAGCGCGTCATATCGGCCGGCTCCAGCGTCCAGCGCAGCTTGTGTAATGCTCCGCCCGCGCCGACCTCGTGCGCCTCGCCCACGATGAAATAATCACGCGCGCTGTGCCCGGTATGCGCTTCGCTCACCCGCACGCGGTCATACAGCGACAAGCCCAGCGCCGCGGCGGGGTGTTGATGCGCATCCAGCTGCAATTCGCGGATGACGCCACGCGGCTTCCGGCGCTGCGCCACTTCATAATCGGCAAATGCCTGCGCTGTTTCGATATCAGAAAGCGCCGGCAGCTCACGGATTTGTCCGCGCAGGCCATGCGTGTGCATGCTGGCGACATCTTCCGCGACCACTTCCAGCGGCGCGCCACGAACCAGCGGCTTGCCATAGACATTCAGCAGGCTCAGCCAGGCCGGTCGCCGATTGTGATTGCAGATGCGCACTTGCAGCGATGTCGCGCCCAGCTGTTCCACTTTCACCGCGACATGCTGGGTGATCTCGCTGCTGCCGGGCGATGCTCCCTGCCGAAAACGCGTGACCAGCCGCTCAAAGGCCAGCAAGCCCATAGGCTCTCCGCGTTCATCGACCAGAGACAGCGTCAGCCTGGTATCGCTGCGGGGCGGGACGCGCTGCGCAAATGGCAACCGCCACAACAGACTGCCCGCCTCGCCCACAGCCCGCGGCGTAACTTGCAGCGTCAGCCGATTCAGCTGATCATCGCCATACACATAGGCGCAGCCAGCCATGTCATCGCGAAAGTGCGCGCCGATCGCCTTGTGCAACAGGGCGTAGCGCCGATTCAAGAAAACCGCCCGGCCATCGCGGCTGATATAAAAGCGTCCACGCTCGCTCGCCGCCAATTCACCAATCGCCTTGCGGCTGCTGGTCGTTTCGTCCCGCCAGTCGCCCACATAGGCGAAGCGCGTCTTGCCCGCCGCCAGCTGTCGAGCCACATTGTGCGCCGGGAAGATGCGCGCGCTGTCGATCATATTGCTGCCCGTTCGGTCGATGAACAGGTAGCCAGCCAGCGCGGGCCGCCGCAAAATCGCTTTGTCCAGCAGCTTCCCGATCACCTGATCGGCTGTGACATCGACCTGCGGAGGCAGCATCGCCGGGCTTTGCGCCAGCCAGACCTGAATATCGCGCAGATGCAGCAGCGCTCGCCTGCGCCCCAGTTCGCCAGGTTCTGGCTCGATGTGGCTGATGAAGCCGATGAAGTGGCTGCGCGTCTCGCCGCGACGCCGGCTCTGAATGCGCACGCGACCGCCAATCGGCAAGGCGTTGCGCTCGGGGGAATAGGCGCCGGCTTGATTGCGCAGCGTGATGAGAGCCTCGCCATAATCCGCCAGGCTGTCATAAGGCGCGCGCATGCCCAGCCGCCAGCGCAATGCAAGCACATCGCCGCTGATATCTTCGCCAGCCGCAAAGTCGCCTGTGTGGTCGCGGTCGATTGCCACGCGATATTCGATGGTCACGCGCCCACCTCCAGCGTCCAGCGATGACGGAAGGCGCAGCCATAAAACTCGCGCTCGCCATAAGCGAAGATGCCCGGCTCGACCGACACCTCGGCCGGCAATCGCAAATTTCCGTCCAATGTGCTGTCCTGCGCCAGCGCGCCTATGTAGCTGTCGATCAGCGAGACCAGCCGCGGCAGATGACTGCGAATGCCGAGGCCGCTTTCGCGCGGGGCAAGCGGCAGAAGATGCGTCACGGCATAACTTGCTTGCTTGACGCCGCCGCTGAATGCCGAAGCGCCCAGGCTGTCGCGCCACTCGCGGAAGAAGCGTTTGTTGTGCAGTTCAATCGGCAAGACCAGCAGCGCCGGCAGTTGCGGCGCATGCAGATGGTCGGGCAGCGCGTCCAGGTCATAATTGTTGCGCACGCCGGCCACCTGCATAGCCGCCAGTTGTGACAAGGCAGCGCGAAATGTCGCCATGGGTCAGCTCCTTTCGTTCTTTGTGTTGTGCGAAATCAAGCTGTGTAGGGGCGAGCCATTGGGTCGCCCATTTAAGCCCTCCCCGTCAGAACAGGGAGGGGAGTCGAAGCGGGCGAGTCAGTGCCTTGCCCCTACGCGCGGCTGTTCGGGGGGGGGGGGGGGGGGGGGGGGCGTAAATGATAGCGATCCGAGGGAGTGGTGCTATTGACTCAGCCGCTGGGCGCGCTCTTCGTCTTCAGCCAGCATGCGTTGCAGTTCGGCTGTTTCCAAATCATCGACATAATCGTCGATGACGCGCTCCAGCCAGGCCGGCAGATCGGCGTGCAAGCGTTGAAAGTTGGCGATGAATTCCGGATGGGAGTTGTACAGCTGTCCCAGACCGCGCAGCACATCCAGGCTCGGCTCGTAGAAATGTCGCAGGTGCGCCTGCCAGCGATTCAGCAGCGCGATCACCTCGCTGTGTCCGGCTTGATGCCCCTGCTGCATGGCTTCGGCAAGCTCGCTGTAGATTTCCGCGCCCTCGGCGATGATTTCGTCTTGCCGCGCCTGGCTATAGCTGCCCCAGCGCGCGATCGACTCGTTGACGAGGCCGGGTCCATACTGCAGCCGAGCTTCGCGTTCATAGTGCTTCTGCTGTTCTGGGCTGTGCTGTTTCATGCGCTTTTTGCTCATGGCGAGCTCCTTCTCTTACGCGCTAGCTCTTCAGGCGCTTGCGCAGATCATCAGCATTGTTATAACGCCGGATGGACGGATAGCGCCAGGCCACCCAGCCGGTCAGCAGCACAGTCGCCAGCCCGCCGCTGAAGATGGCGAACGGCGCGCCAAAGAGCGAAGCTACCAAACCCGCTTCCAGCTCGCCCAGTTGCGGTCCGCCCATGAAGAACATCATGTTGACCGAAACCATGCGTCCGCGCAGCTCGTCCGGCGTCATCAGTTGGCGGATCGTGCCGCGAATGACCATCGACACCGTGTCGCCCGCGCCCGTCAGCGCAAACATCACATACGACAGCGCGAAACTGACCGAAATGCCGAATATGGCTGTCGCCAAACCATACACCGCCACGCTCAGCAGCAGCAGCAGCCCCTGGCGCTTCAACTCGCCGCGCAGCGACATAACCAGCCCGACCAGCAGCGCGCCGACCGGTTGCGCCGTCGCCAGCGCGCCATAACCCAGCGCGCCAACACCCAGGATGTCGCCCGCCACGATAGGCAGCATCGTCCGCGCCGACGAGAACAGCGTGGCGAAGAAGTCCAGCAGCATCGTGCCCATGATGATGCGCGTGCCGATGGTGAAGCGGATGCCATCGACCAGCGCCCCCCAGCCGATATTCGCGCTCGTTTTCAGCTTGCCGCGATGGCGAATCAAGACAATCGCCACAATGGCCGCCACGAATGTCGCCGTGTTGATGCCATACACGATGCCGATATTGGCCTGCGCGACCAGCAAACCAGCCAGCGCCGGACCGCAGATGGTGGCGATCTGGAAGATGAGCGTGTTCAGGCTGATGGCGTTTGCCAGATGCCGCGGCTTGACCAGGTTGGCCACGATAGATTGCCGCGCCGGGCTATCCAGCGCTGTAGCGGCCGCGCCCAATGCCGTCAGCACATAGATGCTGTTGACTTCGATTTGCCCGCCCAGCGTGAGCGCCGTCAGCACGCCCGCCACCAGGGCCGAGATCACGCGCGTCCACAGCATGACCTGCCGCCGGTCCAGCGCATCAGCCAGCATCCCGCCCAGCAGCGCGAAGAGCACAATCGGCAGCACGCGCACCAAGCCCAACATGCCCAGCCCAAATGCCTCTGCGCCCAGCTCGATCTGCCTGCCCAGAATGCCGACATGGAATACCTGCCCGCGCAGCAACTCAAAAATATGCCAGTTGATGGCAAAAAGCTGCATCTGCGAGCCAGTGGTCGAAACCATCTCGCCCAGCCACAAAAATCGGAAATCACGGTAGCGCAGGGCGACCAATCGCGGTCGGGGACGGGGCATGGTTGCGCGCTCGTGGCTGGCAGAATAAACGCAAAGCCTAGCGCATGCCCGCCCGCCTAGCCAGACACAGTTGCGCTCACAGCCGCACGCGCCGCAAACGCATCAACAGCTCCGGCGCATCGTCATCCGCAAAGCCGCCCGAGCGCATCAGCCGTTCGGCATAACGCAGGCACAGATCGGCAATGGTTGGCGGCGGCGCATAGATGTCTATCTCCAAGCCATTTGTATGCGCGCTGGCTGTCGTGCCATTGACGCCGCGCAAGACTGTGAGCTGGTTGCCCGCGCTGTCGATGTCGATGATGCGCAGGTATTCGTCGGCGATGCGCAGCAAATGCCCGACCTGGAAGCGCGGACTTACGCCGGTCGCATCCAGGCCAGTCGCATCGGCAACGCCCAGCAGCTTCGCATCCGCATCAATCGCGCTGGCGAGGGAATCTTCGCTGCCGCGCCAGGCGGTCGTCCAACGATCGTGCCAGCCCCAGAGGCCGCGGATGTTCAATGCGCCCGCAATGCCATCTCGTATTTGCAGGATGCTGGCGGGCAGGTCTGCGTCCTGCGGCAGCCGGCGAATGCGCCTGCTGTCGATCTCGCCGCTCTGGTCGCTGATTTTCTGCAGCTCCAGCAGGTCATCGGTCAGAACGATTTCGCCGCGCCGGGCAGTGTCGATATCCGCGCGCATGGTGGCCAGCCGCGGGCAATATCGGCGCTGGGTGGCGGATTCGATATAGTGGCTGGCTTCTTGCAGGCTGCGCAGCAAGTCGTCATCGGCGCTGGCATCGTCGGCCGCGAGCGTCAAATGCCTGCGCAATTCGTGCAAACTGGCGATTGTGTACATGGGCTTCCTTTCCGGGCTATTGGCGGTGGAATCAAAAAAACGCAGCCGGTTGTGGGCTGCGCTTTGGCTGGTGGTGCGCTCGCGTTCGCTGCGTGGGCGGCGTCCTCTTATGCTGGTGCTGGCGCTGGGATTACGGCGTCAATCCTTACCTCAATCGGCTTGGGTGGCTCGCACCGATTAATGATTGCTGTTCTATTGTCAAACTGAGGCTCTGGAATGTCCACGCCGTCTTCAAGTAGAAAATAGATGAAGTCGACCAGCGCCGACTGCACATTCTCTCGCGCTTCCTCAATTGTTTCTCCGTCGCTGTGACAACCCGGCATCTCCAAGACTTCTACAAAGTAGTATGGCTTGCCGTCGTCATCCCGCTCAGCGAAGTAATCAATCTGGTAAGGGCGTGTGGCTAGTTCTTTAGCCTTGCGCCAATTGTCTTTCACTTAGACTGCCTCCGGTGAAATCATATTGAAGTATCCTGTTAGCAGCCTGGGCTGCCTGGTCTACGACATTTCCAATGTAGTCGCCGAGATTGATGGCTTGTGAAGTCCTTAGCAACTGCGGCTCAGGTACAGCAATACCATCTTCCAGCAGAAAATAGATAAACTCAATCTTCGCTTCGGTCAATGACGTTTGCGCCTCAGTCACTGTCTTGCCATGAGACGCACAACCTGGCAATTCTGGAATTAGCGCCACATAGACCAACTCGCCATCCGTCGTCTTGTCACGAAATGTCATCATCTGGTACGGTCGATCAGCCAAAGCCTCAGCCTTCTTCAATAGATCCTGCTTCATATCGGCTGCTCCTCTCATCATCGTCCGCTATCTGTCATCGCTCCCGGTCGTATCTTCCAATGTCTTTAGTTTATCAATCAGCTTGACCGCATTGCGCACATTGTATTCCGGGACAGTTTTGCTTCGCTTCAAAGTGTCTCGAAGACACGGAAACATCTTATGTCTATAGTAATCATGTTTGCTTCCGTGTTTCAAGACAAAACCAAATCCTTTATACAGGGATTCCAAGTCATGGCGCTTCCAGCCCGCCTTGTTGTTACGCATGCGCTCCAGCAGTTTCTCGGCTTTGGAGGGCATTTATTCACTGCCATTTCCAGTTTGTATGACTTGTATGGCCGTAGAACCTTCTACTTCGCGGTCATTTACTCGTACATAAAAGCAGTACTCTCCCGGTTTGTCAAAGCTAAGGTCATTCAATTCCAGCAGTACGTTTGTATGAGGAGGAGTCCCACTCGCGTGGGGCGGTAATTCAAAGCCGCCCTGCGTGGAGAACAAGTCTTGACCATCCTCATCGGCTAGCGAGATAGACAGCTCATGAGGATTGCGGCTATCGGCGACTTCGCCTTCAATAATCAGCGCCAAGCACATTCTGGGATGCATGCAGGGAAACGACCGAGCGCTGATGTTGCGAAAGACGCCGAGAATATGTAGCTTGCCCGTCATCGGATCAACTGTAGCGTAGTCCGCAGTTACCATCACCGGGATTTTCATTGCCCTGCAACCCCTGCCTACCCTAATCCCCAAACATGATTGTACCACGAAACAGGGCAGAGGAATACCCTCCCCCGCCCCTGTCGCCTTACACCGTGATGTTGTACAGGCAGCTGGCGACTTCTGTATCGAAGCGCACAAATGCCAGCCGAACCGTCGCCGTCAGTTGGTAGCTGTCATAGTAGGGCAGATATTCGACGCCCACCGCGATCTTGCGCCGATAGCCGACAAACCAGCCGGGACGATACACGCACAGCGCCTGTCCCTTGTTATTGGTTCCGCTCCCCACCTTGCCAGCCGTTCCTGCCAGGGGCATCTCTGCCGAGACAAAGACCGGGATGCCATCAACGAAGCCGATCTGGCCCGTTTGCGCCGTCGCCAGCGCGCCCGCTTTGTCCATGGTGAGAAACTCGTCCAAGCCCAGCAGCGCCGCATAGGTGCCGCTGTCCACCAGCCAGGCCAGATCGCTGGGACGGGCGGCGTATTTGCCGGGCATCAAAAAGCGCGTCTGCCGCAGCTTTGCCAATGTCGGCGCGCCACCCATCGCCTGGGCGTTTGCGCTGTTGTCCACCAGCGGCAGATGACGCAAGCCATCCAGCGCCAGGTACTTCGCGCGGCCCGGCGGGGCGGCATTGTCGCTGTTGATGTTGCCGGTCGCGGCACTGGTCGTGTCGCCATTCAGCAGCACATGGTCGATGGCATCGGCAATGGCTCGTGCCGCCTGCTGGCGATACATATTCAGCACGGGCACAACCGCGTCTTCCACCAGTTCACTGCTGAAGCCCACCCGCAACGCCAGTTTCTTTGCATGCAGCGTCACTTTGCCGCTGCCGATTTTGCTGTCGGGGATGGGATTGCCGCCCCCCAGCGTCAACTGCGACTCGTCCTGCGTTTCCGGGACGAAGTACACGGTCGGGTCTGTGCCCTCGATAGGCAGCTCGAACGGGTTGCTGGGCATTTCGATGCTCTGGAAGAGCGGCAAAATCGTGTTGTCGCTGCGAGCCTTGTGCCAGATCTGCTGACTCCACAGATCGGGCACCCATTCATCGCCGAAGCCGGTCTGCGTGCTGTACGCCAATTCATCGGCTTTGCTGGCTTTCAGCCGGGCGCGCGTGACCTTGTGCGCCAGGGCATTGGAAAAGCGTTCGCTGACGCCGTGGAAGCTGTTGGCGCTGCGCAAGAGCATATAGCCGTGCAGCAGATCCATCGCATCCAGGGTGTCAAATTCGCTGCCGAGTTCAATGCGGGCGCTTTTGGCAGCCTCGCGTTCATCGGCGATCGGCAGGCGTTTGCGTGGCGTCTGCGTTTGTTGGGTCATGTCGTTTCCTTTCTCGTTTGATGCGTCGCTTGTGGCAGCTTCCGCCAAGCCCAGCCGCGACATATCCAGCCCCAGCGCTTTGTAGGCGCTCTGCAGTGTCCGCACATCCGTGTGTCGCGGCTCTGCTGGCGTGGGCGTCAGGCTGCCTTCTACGATGGGCCAACGTTTGATCTGTCCCTCGGCGCTGACTTCGACCAGGTGCGGCAAACTGCCCGAAGACCAGCTGAGAACCCCGCGCTCGACCAGCCGCTGCACCGCTCTCACATAGCGTTTGTGCAGGTCCAGCTGCGCCTCTGCCCACAGGCCTGTTTCGTCCGCGCGCAGCGTATCCATGACGCCGATGACCGCCGCCTTCAGCGAGCCATCCAGGCCATGGTGATACAGCACCGGACGCCGTTCGTACCAATCCAGGCCGACATCGGTCTGCGGGGTGAAATACTCGCCCTGCAAATCGCGCTGTCGGCTTTCTCCCCAGATGATCAGATACCCGCCGATTCGCCCGGCTGGCGCATCGACCATTTTGACTGCTTTGTCGCGCACGCTGCTGCCTTTCTCTCCACATGTTTCTTTGTGCCGCTGCCTCGCACTCCCCCACACGCGGCGACCGAGTGGTGCAGGGGCGGGCAGCCATGAAGCACGCAATAAGGCGCTGAGGCCTTTTTTCGTGCCGATGGTAAACGCCGGGCGGCAGAGGCCATCCAGCCAACTTGAATGCAGGCTAGCGCGAGCGTTCTGGGGTATGGCGTTGTTTCTTTCGCGGGTTGAGATATTCTAACGATGCGCAACCCCCCTCGGTCCCCCCGACAGGTCAGGGGGAAGTAAGCACTGGCTACCCTCTTCATCCTGACGCGTAGGGGCGAGCCATTGGGTCGCCCGCCAACACACCCGAAATATGGGCGAGTCACCGCCTCGCCCCTACGCCGTCTCTTTCGGGAGGGGTCATTCATTCCCCGCCTTAACGCCTGCGCCGATTCGGTTTATGATGGCAGGTGTAACCGGTCGCCGGAAGGCGCACATGCCAGAACAGCCAGAACAAATCGAAGGCAGCATCGAGCGCGTCACCTACTACAGCGAGGAGACCGGCTATTCGGTGCTGAAGGTCAAAACCGAGAAACGTTATCCACAGGCGCAAGCGCGTGATGGCACCATCGCTGTCGTGGGCGCCATGCCCCAGCTGGGCGAAGGCGAAAATGCCCAATTCATCGGCGTTTGGGTTACGCATCCGCAATACGGCTTGCAATTCCAGGCGCAGCAAGCCATTCCCCTGCCGCCCCAGACCACCAAAGGCATCGTCAATTACCTCAGCAGCGGCATCATTAAGGGCATCGGACCAGCCACAGCCCAGAAGATCGTCGACCACTTCGGCGAGCGCACCATCGAAGTCCTGGACGAAGAGCCACAGCGCATCCATGAAGTGCGCGGACTGAAACCGCAACTGGCGAACAAGCTCATCGACATCTGGGTGGATAACCGCGTCATGCGCAATATGATGATCTATCTGCAGGGGCTGGGCATCAGCGCGAAGATCGCCAAGCGCATTTACGAACGCTATGGCGCAGTGACCCAGCAGGTCATCGAACAGAATCCCTATCAACTGGCTGACGATGTGACCATGATCGGCTTTCGCAAGGCTGACCAGATCGCGGGCAGCATGGGCATTGGGCGCGGCGACATCAACCGCCTGCGGGCGGGGCTGCTGTATGCGCTCAACGAGTTGGCGCGCGAGGGCCACACCTACTCTCCACGCGGCATGCTGCTGGACAAAGCGGCCGAGCTGCTGGATGTCGATGACGGCACTGCCCTAGAGCAGGCGCTGGACGAACAGATTGAGTTCAGGCAGCTATTTCAGGATTCGCTGCCAGTCGGCGATGGCGCAGGGCTATTCGAAGCGATCTACCTGCCCAATTTTCATCGCGCCGAAAGCGAATCGGCTCAGTTGCTGCAATCCCTCGTCCTCTGCAAAAGCCAGATCATCGCCGATCACCGCAATACCGACTGGCCCGCCTACCTAAAAGAACTGAGCGAAGACAACAAAACGCAGCTGTCTCCGCAGCAGCAAAATGCCGTCCGCGCAGCCTTGACCAGCAAGCTAAGCGTCTTGACCGGCGGTCCTGGCACGGGCAAAACCACCACCCTGCAGATGCTCATTCACGCGTTGGACGAGGGCGGCTGCAAATTCAGCCTGGCATCGCCGACTGGACGCGCGGCAAAACGTCTGGGCGAAGCCACCGGCAAAGACGCCAGCACCATCCATCGTCTGCTGGTCTTCTCGCCGGACGAGGGCGGATTCGAGCACGATGAAGACAACCCGCTGGATGCCGAAATGGTCGTCATTGACGAAGCTTCCATGCTCGATCTGCGCTTGTTTTACAGCTTGCTGCGCGCTTTGCAGCCATCGGCTCATCTGCTGCTGGTGGGCGATATCGACCAACTGCCATCGGTGGGGGCGGGCAATGTGCTGCGCGATGTCATCGACAGCGGCAGCGCCAAAGTGACGCGCCTCGACCAAATCTTTCGCCAGGACGACAGCAGCCACATTGTCAGCAACGCCCACCGCATCAATCAAGGCCGCCAGCCCTACACCGACAATCACAGCAAGGATTTCTTCTTCTTCAATATCGAAAATCCCGAATCAGTGGCTGAGCAGATCGTCCTGCTCGTGCGCGACAAGCTGCCAGCCCGCGAGCAACTGGATGCCGTGCGAGATATCCAGGTCATCGCGCCCATGTATCGCGGCGCGGCCGGCGTGCACAACCTCAACAGCCGCCTGCAAGCCGAGCTAAATGGCGATTTTCGCACTGCCGAGCTAAAGCTGGGCAGCCGCGTCTTCCGCGTCGGCGACAAGGTGATGCAAACGCGCAACAATTATGACAAAGATGTCTTCAACGGCGATATCGGCTTCATCCACAGTATTGACCCGCTGGACAAGAGCTTGCAGATCGCCATGGACGGCAGGCTGGTCAACTACGAATCGATGGACCTGGACGATTTGATGCACGCCTATTGCATCAGCACGCACCGCTCGCAAGGCTCGGAGTATCCAGCCGTGGTCATGCCTGTTTTGACGCAGCACTGGATGATGCTGCAGCGCAACTTGATCTATACCGCCATCACCCGCGCCAAGCGACTGGTCGTGCTGGTGGGGACTCGCCATGCGCTGAAAATCGCTGTCGACAACAACAAAGTGGCCCAGCGGCACACCGGTCTGGCGCAGCGGCTGCGCGCATTGGACAGCCCCAACTCCCAGCGCGCTGCAGAAAAAGCCCGGCAAGACGCGTTGGCGGTCGCGGCAGCGCTCGGACCCGGCATGCCGGGGCGATAGTCCACCCGGCGGAATACCCCCCCTCAATCCCCCCGACAGGTCAGGGGGAGGCAAGGCACGCGAGGATTCTGTCGCCATGTCGTGAGACAGCTCCTGAAACTCCCCTCTCCGACTCGTCGGGGAGGGGCCGGGGGTGGGGTAAGAATCGCCTGTCATTTCGCCGCCTTTTCCCGGTTGCATTTGCGGCAGAGCATCTGGCAGTTGTCTTCGCTGGTCTTGCCGCCTGCCGACCAGGGCGTGATGTGGTCGGCTTCCATTTTGTTGAATGGGAAATGCTTCTTGCAGATGGGACAAATGCCTTCCTGTTTCTCATACACTCGCCGCTTCATGCCTTTCGTGAAGGCGCGGATATTCAGATGCTTCTCTTCGCCAGTGAGAATATAGGCGTAAATGCCCTTATGGTTGGTAACATCGTCATCCAGAGTAAGCCGCTGAGTTTGCGCTTCAATCCCAGCGGGGTCAAGTTTCGCATCTTTGTAGGTATTGTAAAGGCTGCCCCAGTCCACGCCTTTCATTGCCGCCCTGTATTGCGTGAAAGTCGACTCCACCCACGTAATGATCGCCTGAAAATATCGCCAGAGCGGGGCGGCGGAGTCCTCATGCTGATGCCGCCCCATATATTCCTGGATGTCGTCCGCGCTAATCCACTTAATCGCCGTCTCCAGGTACTCTTGCCGAATGGCTTTGCCGCGCAGATACCGCCCGCCAATCGCATACGCCACGCAGCCGGGCTTGCTGAAATAGCGCTTGGCGTCTGTAACCCAGGACCCCGAGTACACCGCATTGCGCAGTTCCTGGTTGGTCAGCTTCTCGCCCGCAATGTTGATCGTCTCGAACCATTCCAGCTTTTCGCTATCTGTGCCAGTACATACATAGACCATCAACTTGTAGTCGAGTATGCGCGCCCGGATGTCCGATTGCTGATTGTCAAAGCCCAGCCCCTTGAACGAGAAGCCCGGTTTTTCGGCTACATACTGCGCGATAGAAATGGTGCGCTGCTGACCGTCGATGATTTCATAAGTGCCATCGCCGCGGTCTGACCAATACATGACATTCAAGGGGAAGCCCTTCAAAATGGAGTCGATGACCGCGCTGCGTTCTTTATGCTTGTAAATGAACTCGCGCTGGAAAGGCGGACGGATATCCAGCTTGCCGCCATAACCGCGCACGCCGCCCTCGCCATCGTCACGATAGCCGGCGACGAGGTCGCGGACGGTGAGGTCGATGAGTTGGATTTTCATGTTTGCGCCAACCTCTCAGACCCTGCGCGCTGGCAAGGGGAGACTTGTCTGCTGTTCGAAACTCCGCAGCACAGTCGAGGGAGCGCGAGCGCGGATGTCATTCTCGCTGCCGAGGGATTACTTGCCGTCTCGCAGTCGGTCTACCTTGTCGTCAAGAGACTTAACCTGTGCCTTAACTGTCTTGAATTGCTCGTCGACTTTGTTGAATCGCTCGTTCACGGTGTTGAATCGCTCGGAGTGTCTCGCCTGCGTTACTTCAATGGCGTTCAATTTCTCGTTGATTTCTTTGTGCGCCTCTTCAGACGCCAGCCGGACTTCCTTGATCTCGCCAGACAGCTTGGCATCCAACGACTTGATCTCGCCAGACAGCTTGGCATCCAACGACTTGATCTCGCCAGACAGCCGCCACCACATGCCATATGCGCCGCCCAAAATTGCCGCAGCAATCGCCAAGGCCCCTTCAATACCTATAACAATCTGTGTGGCTTCCATTGCCTGTTCCCTCGGCGCTGATTCAACACATCTTTATTTTCCAAGCCGCTCGGACAGGTTCTCGCCTACCGCATCAAGCTTCTTCTCCAGCCGCCAGCACACGAAACACAGAGCGAGAATGAACCCAATCGTCCGAACCATCAACAAGGTGTTTATGTCCATAAGCCGCGTGTCTCCTTCGTTGCAGTCGCGCCGCCAACCACACGATAGCACAGTCGCAGGGCAAAGTCAATCAGCGGCCGCGCGCGCCGTGTCCAGCGACAAATGGATCGATGCTTGATAGCTCGACAACAGCCGTTATACTATCCTCAGTTCAGATAGTCGATTGGGAGCGATATAATGGCGGCCAATGCAGAGACCCGGCTTACACAACTTGAAACACGCTCCGAAGAATATGTCAAAAAAAGCGATATATCCGCTACGCTGGCGCGAATGGAAGGAAAAATCGGAGAACTGGCGACTGCGCTCAATTACCAAAAATGGATCCTCGGGCTTCTCGTGCTCGGCCAACTCTTCACGCTAGGGCGTTTGTTTGAAATCATCTAGGGCAAGGTTCTGGCCAGATATTGTTGTTGTCAGCGGCCGCGCACGCCGCCCTCGCCATCGTCACGATAGCCGGCGACGAGGTCGCGGACGGTGAGGTCGATGAGTTGGATTTTCATGTTTGCGCCAACCTCTCAGACCCTGCGCGCTGGCAAGGGGAGACTTGTCTGCTGTTCGAAACTCCGCAGCACAGTCGAGGGAGCGCGAGCGCGGATGTCATTCTCGCTGCCGGGGGATTACTTGCCGTCTCGCAGTTGGTCTACCTTGTCGTCAAGAGACTTAACCTGTGCCTTAACAGTCTTGAATTGCTCGTCGACTTTGTTGAATCGCTCGTTCACGGTGTTGAACCGCTCGGAGTGAATCGCCTGCGTTACTTCAATGGCGTTCAGCTTCTCGTTGATTTCTTTGTGCGCCGCTTCAGACGCCAGCCGGACTTCCCTGATTTCGTCTGTTAGCCTGGCTTCCAACGACTTGATCTCGCTTGTCTGCTTGGCATCCAAGGTCTCTATTCTCTTGGACAGCTTGGAATCCAAAGACTTGATTTCGCCAGACAGCTTGGAATCCAAAGACTCGATTTCGCCAGACAGCTTGGAATCCAAAGACCTGATTTCGCCAGACAGCTTGGAATCCAAAGACCTGATTTCGCCAGACAGCTTGGAATCCAAAGACCTGATTTCGCCAGACAGCTTGGAATCCAAAGACCTGATTTCGCCAGACAGCTTGGAATCCAAAGACTTGATTTCGCCAGACAGCTTGGAATCCACGGCATCAATCTTCCTGTCCAGCCGCCACCAGAAGCCGAACAAAGCCAGGAAGATCCCAACCGTCTGAAGCAGTTCAATCATGTTTGAATCCATAAGCCGCGTGTCTCTCTTGTTCCAGTCGCGCCGCCAAGCACACGATACCACAGCCGCAGGGCAAAGTCAATCAGCGGCCGCGCTTCGCCCGATCCTGTCACGCCCCTCTCCTGCGCCGAATGACAATCCGCGCATATAGCCGTTTCCGTTTGCCATAAAAATCGCCCCTTTGTCCTGTCACGCTGAACTCAAAATCCGATCGCCAACAATCTCAAACTGCTCGGGATTGTGCTTGTCCAAAAAGCTGATCGGCACGCCCATCGCGCCATCCCAGTCCATGGGAATCTCTTTCGTCTTGGACACCTCAATCGCATCATAGTTGTCGTAGCGCGGATATTCTTCGGGGCTGTAGCGCTTGTAGAGGATGAGGTCTTCGCGCCTTCTGCTATGTTCAAGATTGGTAAACCACCTGACTCCCTTCACCCGTATGAATTTCCTGCCATGCTCGTCGAGTCGGTTGGTGGCCGCCCGTAACGGATAATCGGTTGGCACGCCAAATTCTCGGTCTCCGCTCTTGATGCTCGCTCCATACCAGATTTTGTTTTCTTGAAAAAGCGGGAATATCTCTTTGTAAGTCGTGGCATTCATATTGCCGATAATCAGAAACTTCTTGTCATGCTCGATCAACTGCGCCACATATTCCCGAAACAGCGAAAAGGGCGGGTTGGTCACCACAATATCGGCTTGTTTCAGCAGCTCGATGCACTCGTCGCTGCGGAAGTCGCCATCGCCTTCCAGGCAGCGCACGCCGATGTCCTCGACTGCGGGAACGCCGGTCTCGTTCTGCGTGCCGTCATATTCCAGGTAGATAGCCCGTTCGCTGTCGTTTTGGCTGAACATGTCCATCTGCTGGTTTTTGTAGCAGGTGGTTATGAGCTTCTTCAGCCCGAGAATGCGGAAGTTGTAGGCGAAGTAGTGAAAGAAATTGCTGACGCGCGGGTCATCGCAGTTGCAATAGACGACCTTGCCGCGAAAGTGGTCGCTGTAATGGCGGAGTTCGTTTTCGATGTCGGCCAGCTGCGTGTAGAACTCGTCTTTTTTGTTGGATTTGGCCTGGTGCAGGTTTTTGTTTGCAGACATGTCTGCCCTCGCAATCTGTGTCAAAGGATAGCAGCGCCGATTTTACGCCGCGCCTGGCTAGTCAAGTATGTAATTCCTATACTTTACCACCGAGTGCACCGAGAGAAAGGCAAGGGTTTACCTCTGTGGCAGGGTGAAGCTGAAGGTTGTGCCTTTGTCCTGGCTGCTGGTCGCCCAGATGCGTCCGCCGTGCGCTTCGATAAATCCGCGCGCGATCGCCAGACCCAGGCCCGTGCCGCGCGCTCCATCCTGCGCCTGCGCCCGCGAGCCTTCGCCACGATAAAAGCTCTCGAACAAGCGCGGCAGCACATTTTTTGGGATGTATGCGCCGCTGTTGTGAATGTCGATGCAGACTTCGCCTTCCGTCTGCCAGGCGCGCAGGGTGACGCTTTCGCCACTGGCGCTGTATTTGATGGCGTTGTCCACCAGATTGCTCAGCACGCGCTGGATTTTGTCTGGCGCCATCTGGATGACATCGACATCATTTTCCACTTCGCCTCGCAACGTGATGTCGTTGTGTCGCGCTTGCTGACTTCGGCTGCCCAGCGTGTCGGAGATCAGATCGCGGATGGAAGCGCTTTGCCAATTCAGGTTCAGATGACCGACATCCAACTGCGCCAGCGCGAACAGATCGTCGATCAGCCCGGTCAAGTGGTCGATTTCGGCGCGGCTGCCCGCCAGGTAGCGCTGCACGGTCGCTTCATCGCTGACGACGCCATCTTGCAGCGCCTCGATCATCACAGCCAATGATGCCAGCGGCGTGCGCAGATCGTGCGATACCCATGCGGTCAGGTCGCGGCGCGTCTGCTCCAGCTCGGCTTTTTGCGCTTCGACTTCGCCCAGCTTTTGCGCCATCTGGTTGAAGGTATCCGCCAGTTGGGCAATTTCGTCATTGCCGCTGATATCAAGGCGCACGCTGAAATCTTGCCGAGCCAGTGAACTGGTCGCATCGCTGAGCTTTGACAAGCGGTCGGTCATGGTCTTCGAGGCGAAGAAGCCGATGCTCAATGCCGACAAGCCCGCGAAGACAAGCAGAAGCGATGTCAGCGCCAGGTAGTGCATCTGGATGAAGGTGAAGCGCGCGATGACCCATACATTCAAGAAGATCATCAGCACCAGCAGGGCGATGACCATCCAGATCGCCCAGCGCAGACTGCGGAACCACTCCAGCACGCCGAGCCGATACAAGGCATAGGACAAGAACGAACTGCTGATGCCAGTGATGATCATGAAAGCGACCAACTGCTGCACCTCGCTGCCGGGCAGATCGAACATGACCAGTTCGCTGAACAGCGTGCCGGCGATGGGGACGACCAGCAAGCTCAGGAAGATCAGCGCCGGGTGGCGTGGCAGTCGTGTCATATCGGTCAGCCCGGCGCTTCAAATTTGTAGCCGACGCCCCAGACTGTCTGGATGTAGTCGGGCTGGCTGGGGCTGCGCTCCAGTTTCTCGCGAAGCCGGCGCACATGCACCGTGACCGTGCTCTCATCGCCATAGAATTGATAGCCCCAGACCTGGTCGAGCAGCTGTCTGCGGCTGAATACCTGGCTGGGATTGCGCATGAAAAATGCCAGCAGGTCGAATTCCTTGGCGGTAAGCGCCAATTCTCTGCCATCGACACTGGCTGCGCGCCGCCCGGGGTCGAGCCATACGCCGCCGACAGTCATCGCCTGGTCGCCGGTGGGCTTGGCGGTTGGGGTGGATCGCCGCAAAACCGCTTTCACCCGGGCGACCAACTCGCGCGGGCTGAACGGCTTGGTGAGGTAGTCATCCGCGCCCAGTTCCAGTCCTGCCACGCGGTCGACCTCGCTGGTGCGCGCTGTCAACAGGATGATGGGGATATCGCCGGCCGCGCGCAGCGGACTGAAGTCGTCATGTTGGCGCAGGCGGCGCGTGATGGCGAATCCGTCTGTGCCCGGCAGCATCACATCCAGCACAATCAAGTCGGGGCGCTCCTCGTGCAGCAGCGACAGCGCCTGGGGACCAGTCTCGGCTTCGGATACGGCGTAGCCTTCCAGCTCAAGGTAGCGTCGGGCGACTTCGCGGATGGTGCGTTCGTCATCGACGACGAGGATATGTTTTGGCATGGTTGTCCAGTCTCCGCTGGGATTATTGTAGCGGATTTTTCTGCGTTCTCCCCAACAACGCCATCTGTGCCCTCTGCGCACACTGTGGTTTAATCCAGGCAAACTGACGACCAGAATTCCCGGTGAGGCATCCAGCCATGTCCGACACGATCCAGAACGCCATCGACTACCTGCAGGAAACGCGCGACAGCATGCTGGAAGATTACAAGCAGCTGCTGGCTTTCCCGTCCATCGGCGCGGACCCGGCTCATGATGCCGATGTGCAAGCCTGCGCCGACTGGATCGTGGCTGAGCTGCGCGGGCTGGATTCGATGCCGATTTGCTGAGCGAAAATGCGGGCGCATCAACATTTTGGGGCGAAAGCATCGCGTCCGCCGCAGAACGCGCCACGGTCTATCCCACGCTGGATGTCAATGGCATGTGGGGCGGTTATCAAGGACCGGGCAGCAAGACGATCATTCCCGCCGAAGCCGGCTTCAAAATCACCATGCGCATCGCGCCCGACCAAGACCCGACCATCGTATCGCAGCAGCTGAAAAACCATGTCAGGGCTTCGCAACCGAGACAGTGCAGGTCGAATGCGCAATCGGCGAAGAGGCTTGGTACTTCCAGCTGGATATGGATGGACCCTGGCTGGAAGCCGGCGTGCGGCTGTATCACAATTTGGGTGCGGTTTGACCCCCTCGCCCCCCGTTGGGACAGGAGAGTTGAATGATTCGCGCAATGGCGTTCACGATATCTCAGCATGTTGATTTGTCACAATTTGACGCAAGCGCCCGATTATGATAAAGATTATATGCACGGTTAGCTGTGATTTGCTGTACAGTCAGTATAGGAGCAGGCGGAGAAGCGGACATGGTGACAAAGGAACGCAAAGTCGCAATTCGGCGGATATCCAGTGACGATGTTCTGCTCGCTTTGGGCGCGCCGTTTTCGTTTCTGGATGTGATTGCCGATCTTCATCTCAACGGCGTTGGTCCAGAGGCTAGCGCGCGTGCGCTGTACGAGGAGTGGCAGGTTGTAGGCGAGTGCATGCAAGATGCAATGGATGAGCACGAGCGTCTGATCAAGCATTCCGGCAGGATTGACCGTGAGTGATGAGCCTCGGCAAGAGAGTGACGAAGAATCCCTTTCCATCCACATAGAACGAATTCATGCCGGTCCCTTACCGTCGCCTGAGGCGTTCCGCCAATATGAAAATACATTGCCTGGCGCAGCTGACCGAATTCTCACCATAACCGAATTCAATATCCGTCACCGCGCAAGCGTTCAGAAATTGGCTATGTGGATAGGTTTCATCATTGCAGTTGGCTGCCTGATTGGCGCGCTTACATTGGCATTTGTAGCGACCCCGGCCGCCGCCGTGCTCTTCCCCATGGTCCCAACGCTGGTATCTGGTGGCGCATACGCCTATGGCTTGAAAAAACGCGCTCAACAGCAGCAGTTGCCTGGTGCAACATACGCCGAGCCACGGCGGGAACTCGCGGAGTCTACAAACTCGGAACGCAATTGAGGTCTGAATTCGCTCGGTATGGATTAAATGAGCAGGCCCAGCGCCACAAAAGCCACGCCCACCAGCGCGAAGATAGTGGCAGAGCGGCGGGTTTTGGCATCCCAGGCTGCCGTGCGTTCGGGATTGTCCGCCCGCCAGCGCGGCTCCAGCGAATACAGCCGCCACACCCAGTCCCGCCGTAGCGCGCACATGCCGCTCAGCACCCAGAAGGCGATGCCTCCGAGGATTAGAATGCCGTCACCCATTGTTGCGTGCCGCGAATCGGTAGAAAATCAATACAACCAGCGGGCCCAGGAAAGGCACGAGCAAGGCGAGCGCGCCCCAATAAAAGACATCGCGCTCCGATGCACCTTTGCGGTAGAGAAAATAGAGCGCAGCCAGCAGAACGAGCGTGCAGACAATGTACAAGCCGGCGACACCCGTCATTACAGGAGTGTCAGCACTGACCTCTCCGATTGATCCCCCCATAAAACCGGTATTCCTGCTACATGTATAATTTATGGCGAGGCCTTCCGATAGCGATTGCTGCGCCTGTTCGACGCCGGCCTGGAGTATGTGTGGGGCGTGACCACAGTTCATACCAGTGAGTTCAATTTCGATCGTCGGCATCATGCTTTCTCGCAAACTGGATCCAAGGTCCCGCTTTCATTGCTACCTCTACGGTTTCAGCGTTTTGAGCGTTTTGATTGAGGTTGATAAACACGACGATTGGCGCGATAACAGGCAAGATCATAGACATGGTGCCCAGTATGAAAAATTGATCCGCCGGCGCGCTTTTGCGGTGGAGGACAACCCAGCTTATGAAGGTCGGTATCAGTAGCACGATATAAATCGCCAAGAATATCTGCCAGGCAGAAAAAACTGGTTCCATCTTTTGGATACAGATGTATTCATAATCCGGTGTATTGGCGAGATTAGCCACGAATGCTTCAATGCCCGCGTCCAAGATCTCCCGCGCGAGTTTACAATTCGTCGCCACAACTTCGAACTTAGTTGGCATGACCGCACTGCGTTATCCCACTTGGTTTGATGATAACATGAACCCGCCATTGAGGTCATGGCAAGTTCTAATTCGGCTGCAAGATGATCTTCGCGTCCTGGCGACTTTCCAGCCTCTTAAACGCGTCGATCGCATCATCCAGCGGCAACCGCGCGCTGATCATCTGGCGCATGTCGATGCGACCCGCCGCCATCATGCGAATCACCTGCTGGAAAGGACCGCCCGCATGCCCCAGTGAGCCTGCGTATTGCACGCCCATGCGCTTGTAGGCGACGATTGGCACAGTCGGGTTGTCGCCGCCCATGCCGATGTCGATGATGCTGGCGTTCACGGCCAGGCAGCGATCGAGCGGCTCGATCGTCTTGTCGGCGAATCCCGCGCATTCCACCACATAATCCACGCCGCGCCCCAGGGTGTGCTGCATGATGGCGGCGTCCAGGTCGATGCCGCTGGGATCGAGCGCTGCCGACGCGCCCATTTTCATGGCGATATCGCGCCGACTGGCCGATGGATCGAAGACGATGACGCGCCCGGCGCCGGCTGCGATGACCAGCGCTTCTGCCGCCAGCCCGATGGGACCCGCGCCGAAAATGACGACATTGTTGCCCGGCAGCCAGTTGCGCAGGCGGTTGAACAAACCTTGATACGACACGCCGGTCGGCTCGACCATTGCGCCCATGACCAGCGCCTCTTCTTCGCCATAGGCTTCGGCGATCTCGTCCAGCTTCCAGCAATATCTTGTGCGCGCGGGCAAATACTGCGCCATCGCGCCATTGATGGTGAAGCCGATTTCTTCGATATCCAGGCAGTGATTGACGAAACCGCGCCGACAGGCTGTGCATGCGCCGCACCACTGGATCTCCTCGACAGCGACCAGGTCGCCAACGCGCAGGTCGCGCACCGCCTTGCCGACCTCGATGATGCGCCCGGCGAATTCGTGCCCCAGGATATTGGGCGTGCAGACCAAGCCCGGGTAGATCATATAGCCATCGGCGCCGGCTTCGTACATGTGCATGTCGCTGCCACAGATGCCCACCGCCGCGATCTCCAGCATGACCTGGTCGGGTTGCAGCTGCGGGTCGGGGGCGTCGCCAAGCGATAGGCGCGGGTCTTTCCAGACCATGTTGGCGTTGCGCGGGCGGCGCAAATCCCGTTCGCTTTCGGTGAGATCGTAACCGGGCTTGGGCACCCAGTCGGCGGAGAGTGTCAAGGCTTTCATTTTGCGGCTCCGATGCTTGATCAAGTCGAATTATAGTCTATACAGCGAAGAAAAGGCACACAGAGGGCATTACGTTGGGCGGCATCATTCCGATTCTTTTTACGCCATTTGACGCGGACGGCAACATCGACGCGGACGGCTTGCGGCGCATCGTGCGCTTCGAGCTGGATGGCAGCGCGGCGGGCTTGATCCCCGGCGTCGGCTTCAACGAGATCTTCCTGGCGGCTTGGGGCAAATGGCGTGCGGGCGACAGGGCGGGCGCGACCGACATCATCGCGGGCGGACAGGCTTTGGCGCAGGCGGTATCGGGCAGTGGGCACGAAATGTCGCTGCATTTGCGCAAACAGCTGATGCTGCGTCACGGGGCGATTGACTGCGCGCATGTCCGTCAGCCGAGCGTGCCTTTTCATGCCGATGTCCTGCCAGATTTCTTCGCGATTGTCGATGCGCTCGATTTGTGTGTCGCCAAATAAACCAACCCCCCCCTCATTTTCTCTGTGCTCTCAGTAGCACCAAGTAAGTCATGCGACCACCAGTCAAGTCCGCTCAAATTCGTAATCCGTAGGGGCGAGACTTGTCTCGCCCACAATATCGCCTATGCACATGTGGGCGACTCAAGAGTCGCCCCTACGACCTTCCTGCATATTGTTGCATTACTTTCTTGACTTCACTTCTGTGTCCTCTGTGGTTAAATCATTGGCGTGCTGCAAAATGAGCAAAATCGGGAGCGCCACCATGACCATCACCGGACACAACTATATCGCTGGCGAGACTTCTGCTGAGGGCATCTACACTTTCTACAGCGTTGACCCGCGCACAAAATCTCGTGGCGAGCGGGCATTTTACATCGCCACCGAGGCAGAAGTTGCGCGGGCGGCAGAAGCGGCTCTCGCGGCGCACCAGCAAATGCGCAGTTATCCGTCCGCGCGAATCGCCGAGCTGCTGGACGAGATCGCCGCGCAGATCGGTGCATTGGGCGATGAATTGTTACACATAGCCGACCGCGAGACCGGCTTGGGTTTGCCGCGTTTGACTGGCGAGCGCGACCGCACCACCGGGCAGATCCGCGCATTTGCCGAGCTGCTGCGCGAAGGCAGCTCCCTGCGCGCCATCATCAACAGCGGGCCCCCGACCATCCGCCAGATGCAGTTTCCGGTTGGTCCCGTGGCGATCTTCGCAGCCAGCAATTTTCCCTTTGCCTTCGCGGTGGCGGGCGGCGATTCGGCATCGGCGCTGGCGGCTGGCTGTCCCATCGTGGTCAAGGCGCATCCTGGTCATCCGGCTACATCCGAGCTTTTCGCTCAAGCCATGACGACGGCGGTGGCTGCGCAGGGATTCCCGGCCGGCGCGTTTTCCATGCTGCAGGGCGCGGGCACCGATGTCGGGCAGTGGCTGGTGGCGCAGGAGGCGATCGAGGCGGTGGGCTTCACGGGCAGCCTGCGTGGCGGGCGCGCGATATTTGATGCGGCGGCGGCTCGTCCACGTCCTATACCGGTGTATGCGGAGATGGGCAGCGTCAACCCGGTGGTCATCACCCAGGCGGCTTTGGCGGCTCGCGGCGACGCAATCGCAGAGGGACTGGTGGGCTCTGTCACGCTGGGCAGCGGACAATTCTGCACCAATCCCGGCTTGATTCTGCTGGAAGACAGCGCCGCCAGCCAAGCATTCATTCGCAGTGTCAGCGCCAAAATGGAGGCTGCGCCGGCGGGCGTGCTGCTGAACGAAGCGGTGGCCGCCGGGTTGGAGAGCGCCGTCAGCCAGACCGCCGCCAATCCGCAAATCGAGCTGTTGACCGGTGGCGAACCCAGCGTGGGCGAGGCTTTCTGTTATCGCAACACGGTGCTGCAAACGCGCGCCGCTGCCATCCGTGCCGATAGCGGTCTGCAAACCGAGCACTTTGGTCCGGTCACGCTATTTGTGCTCTGTGATGATGCGCAAGACCTGCACGCGACCATCTCTGCGCTGGAAGGCAATTTGACCAGCACCCTGCATGCCGAAGCCGACGAAGCGGTCGGAGACACCCTGAGCCTGCTGCGCGAAAAAGCCGGGCGCGTTATTTGGAACGACTTCCCGACGGGCGTGGCGGTCGTGCCGGCCATGCAGCACGGCGGACCCTATCCCGCGACCACGGCACCGGCCACGACTTCGGTGGGCACGAATGCGATCTACCGATTCATGCGCCCGATCGCTTTCCAGAATGTGCCGGATGCGCTGCTGCCCGCGCCGCTGCAAGACGCCAACCCGCTGGGCATTCTGCGGCTGGTGAATGGGGAGTACTCACAAGCGCCGCTCGGCTAGGCTGCCGGTTCCATTCCTAAAGAAAAACAGCCCCATCAAACGACGGGGCTGAATCACTCTCGCGGCGAGCTATCTGCTTGATTCCTATATGTCGCGGTCAATCATTTCAAGACCGCCACCAGTACCGCAATGATGCTGATGAGAAATGGCAGCGCGTACTTTAACATGTCGACTGCGCCCTTGAAGCGGCTTTCTTTCTCACGCAGGTTCTGGATCTCGTCGCTCTGATTGCGAACCTCTTCGCCCAGCTTTTCCATAGCAGTCATGAACAAATTCGTCTGGTCTTGTATGGCCGATTGTACATACTGCATAATTTCAGCCTTGAATTCCGCGAGGTCGGCTTTTGTCGCCAGCGACTTCATTTCGCCCTCAATGGTGGAAATGCGTCTTTCATGGTCGTGCCCAATTTCCGCCATATCGTTCCCTTAGCTGTCTATCTAATAATCCTTACAGTGGAGTCTACCACAACCACGTTCATGATAGCAAGTTTGCTCCAGAACATTTGCGCCAGGTTAATGGTGCAATACAGCCCCATCGTTTGATGAGGCTGTCGATAGGTACATAGCTGAAACCCCTCCCCCAGCCCCTCCCCGTCGAGACAGAGAGGGTAGCCAACGCTAGCCTCCCCCTGACCTGTCGGGGGGACCGAGGGGGGTCTTTCTTCCTATTCCAACAGGTCGCCGCTGACCAGGTTGACGCCGGTTTCGATCTCGCCAGCGATGAGGCGCGCATTGACTGCGTCCACCTTGTCCCAGACTGCCTGCGGGATATCGGATTCGTGCGGGGGTGCCAGGCCAACGCCGTTCATGGCTGCGTCCATCAAAAAGACATTGCCGCCGGGGAAATCGCTGAGATCGCCTTCCGCCAACATCGCCACCATGTCGAAGACGCCCTGGTCGACGCGTTTCATGGCGCTGCTGATGATGAACTCGCTGCCATCAGATTCGCCCGCGCCGAAGCTGGTCAGCCATTCGTCCTTGTCGACGCCGATGACATAGACGCCTTCCTGCGCGCCAGCCCGGATCGCGCCGGTGCCAGTCGGTCCGCCACCGCCGAAGAGCACGGTCGCGCCTTCGCCAATGAATTGCCGCGCCGCCGATGCCCCGCGGTCGGGCGCGACGAAGCTGTCGATGTAGACGCCGAGGATGGTCAGGTCGCTGTTGATGTAGCGCGCGCCCTGCTCATAGCCATTGCGGAAGCGCTTGACCGGCGGGATATCGATGCCATAGACGCCGGCGATCATGTCGCTGCCTTGCCACTCGGCCACGAATGCCGCCAGCACGCCCGTCATGAAGCCGCTCTGGTCTTCGCGGAACTGGATGCCGACATAATTGCTCGGTCCGTCCACGACGAGCTGGTCGACGCCCAGGAAGTAGACATCGGGGTTGGCGGCTGCGGCTGCGTTGGTGGCATCGGCGATCAGGAAGCCGACCGTGATGATGACCTCGAAGCCTTCGTCGATGCAGGTTTGGATATTGGCTTCGTAGTCGGTTTCGGCTTGCGTTTCGATGAAGGTGTATTCCAGGTCGTACTCGTCCGCGGCCATGACCGCGCCTTCATGCGCCGACTGGTTGAATGTGCCATCGTTGACGCGTCCCAGATCGGTAACCAGGCAGACAGTCTCCACGCCCATGCCCATGTCGTCGGCTTGCGCGTCCATCATGTCGTCCATGGCCAGGTCGCCGCTGACGGGGTCGACGCCGGTGCTGACCTCGCCGGCGATCATCATGGCAGCGACTTCGTCCGCCACCGCGAAGAAGGCATCGTCGATATCGGCATCGTGTTTTTCTGCCAGGCCGACGCCATTCAGCGCCACATCCATCAGGTAGATGCCGCCGCCGGGGAAGCCCTCCATATCGTCATGCGCCAGCGCCGCCACCATGTCATAGACACCCTGGTCGACGCGCTTGATAGCGCTGCTGATGATGTATTCGCTGCCGGGAGTCTCGCCGCCGCCGAAGCTGGTTACATATTCGTCCTGGTCGACGCCGATGACAAAGATGCCTTGCTGCGCCGCTGCCACAATGCCGCCCGTGCCGGTGGGACCGCCCGCGCCGAAGATGACCGAAGCGCCTTCGCCGATGAATTGCATGGCTGCCGATGCGCCGCGATCTCGGGCGACAAAGCTATCGATATAGACGCCCAGCAGGTTCATGTCGGGGTTGATGTAGCGCGCGCCTTGCTCGAAGCCGTTGCGGAACTTCTTGACCGGCGGGATATTGATGCCATACACGCCAGCCACCGTGTCCGAGCCAACAGAAGCAGCTACCTGCGCCGCCAGCACGCCCGCCAGGAAACCCGACTGGTCTTCGCGGAACTGGATGCCGACATAATTGCTTGGCCCGTCCACGACGAACTGATCGACGCCCAGGAAGTGCACATCGGGGTTGTTGGCTGCCGCGGCGTTGGTGGCATCGGCGATCAAAAAGCCGACCGTGATGATGACCTCGAAGCCTTCGTCGATGCAGGTCTGGATGTTGGCTTCGTAATCTGTTTCGGCCTGGGTTTCGATCCAGCGATATTCCAGGTCGAATTCGTCAGCGGCTTGCAGCGCGCCTTCGTGGGCGAACTGGTTGAATGTGCCATCGTTGACGCGCCCGAGGTCTGTCACCAGGCACAGGGTTTCAATCGCATCTTGGGCGGCTGCGGCTGGAACAAGCGCCAACAGCGCCAAGAGGCTGAGCAAAATGAACAGCTTTTTCATGGGTTTGTTCTCCTGAATGAGATTGTTTGCGGGGGTATAGATTCGCGTCAAGTGTACATCTTTGGGGCGGGAGATTCAATTGCGTTCACGCCTCAGTCTGCACGAGTCACCGGGAGGACCGTAGGAGGGTGGGCGACTATGGGTAGCCCTCACTCTTTCACATACGGCTGTCCGACAGCTTTGGGCGGCGATGCGCGCCCGATGAAGCCCGCCAGCACCACCAGCGTCACCGCATAGGGCACCATCTGCAAGAATTGCACGGGGAAGCCGACGCCCACCATCTGCAAGCGGATGCCCAGCGAATCGGAGAAGCCGAAAAGCAGCGCCGCGCCAAATGCGCCGATGGGCGTCCATTTGCCAAAGATCATGGCTGCCAGCGCGATGAAGCCCGCCCCGCGCGTCATGCCGTCATTGAAGCTGCCAGTGGCTTCCAGCGAGAACCACGCGCCCGCCAAGCCTGCGATCATGCCGCTGACGAAAACATTGATCCAGCGCGTGCGGTTGACATGAATGCCCAGCGTATCTGCCGCGTGCGGGTGCTCGCCCACTGCCCGCGTGCGCAGCCCCCAGCGCGTATGAAACATCACCACATGCGTGAAAGCCAGCATGACGAACATCAAAAAAAAGATGGGCTGGTTGGTGAAGATGGCCTCGCCGACGATGGGCAGATCGCTCAAAACAGGCAGGCTGATATTGCCCAGCTTGGCCGCGCCGGCTTCTGTGGAAAGCAGGTATTCGCGGCGTACGAAGCTGGTGATGCCCACCGCCAGGATGTTGATGACCGTGCCGCTGACGATTTGGTCGGTGCGGAAGGTGATGGACAGCCAGCCATGCAGCAAAGCGATGAGGCCGCCGCTGAGCACGCCGATGATGACCGCCAGCAGTTGCGCCGTTCCCAGCGGCAGGTCGGTGCCGCGCAAGAAGAAGAGCGTCACAAAGCCAAAGCAAGCCGCGAATAGCATCATGCCTTCGATGGCGATATTGACGACGCCAGCCCGCTCGCACCAAATGCCAGCGAATGCGCCGATCGCCAGAGGTGTCGCCAGGCGCAGGCTCTCGGCCACGATGGTGGTTACATTGGTATCGTTGCCAGCTGCCGCGGCGATGATGATGGTGGGGATGAAGAGCGCGCCGCAGACCGCCAGCAGAGCCAGGCTAATCCGCCTCCAGCGTCCCGCCAGTTCCATCAGGTTTAAGCCGCCGCTGACGATGAATAACGCGCCGACCAAGAGCAGATAAGCGCTCGTCGGCAGAGGCAGCACACCGACTGTCGGCGTTTCGCCCAGAGAGGTCGATTCAAATGTCAACGTAGTGACCAGGTCGCGGTCGAGCCCGGTTGCTTCCAGCAAGATGAAAATGCCCAGCACAAGCAGGAAAACGGCGATGATGCGGCGGCGGGTGATTTTGATGCGGCGGCGCGGCTTGTTCTTGGCAGCCATGCTCAGCTCCCCCAGCCGGTCGAAAAGACGAGTTCGCCTTCTTCGGCTTCGCTGCGTTTGGGCACGCGCCACAGAAAGCGGATGATCTGGTCGGCGGCGACAAACATGATGATCAACGCCTGCACGATCTTGACCAGGTCGATGGAGATATCGGCGCGGATTTGCATGAGCGCCGCGCCACTGAGCAGCCCGCCCCACAGCAAGCCCGCCCAGACCATGCCTTTGGGATTGTTGCGCGCCAGCAGAGCCACTGCGATGGCGTCAAAGCCGACGCCGGCGAAGAAACGCGGGTGCATCACATGCTCGACGCCGCTGATTTCGATCGCGCCAGCCAAGCCCGCCAGCATGCCGCTCAGCGCCATCGCCAGTACGATGTTGCGCGGCACGCTCATGCCAGCGTATTTTGCCGCGTGCTGATTCGCGCCGACCGTGCGCAGCTCAAAGCCCAGCGTGGTGCGCTGCAAGAACCAGTCGGTCAGCCAAACCGCCGCGATCATCAGCCAAAAGCCGAAATGCAGCTTGCTTTGGTCGCCGACGGCAATCAGCGTGAGGAATAGCTGGACGGCAGCCATGACGCCCGCCCAGACGAGGCCGTTGCGCCGCGCCAGCCGGGGATTTTCGCGCCGCAGCGCCAGCCAATTCAGCAAGAAAGCCACAATTGCCGCGGCCGCCATAAACAGCAGCAGCGCCAAGGGACTGGTGATGCTGTCCAGGCTGGGGAGCATGGCGGCCGGCAGGATGACGGGCGTTTTGGGAACGCTGGCGTTGACATCGCCCAGGATGACGGGATCGACCGATTTGATCAGCCAGTCGACCAGCAGGATGGCGATGAAATTGAGCATGATGGTGGTGATGACTTCGTGCGCCCCGGTGTAGGCTTTTAGCGCCCCGGGCAAAGCGCCCCACAAGAATCCGCCGGCTATGCCAAATAAAATCACGGCTGGCAGCAAGACCAGCGGCGATGTATCGGGCGGGGAAAATGCGCCTACTGCCGCCACTGCGATGGCACCGGCGTAGAGCTGTCCCTCCGCGCCGATGTTGAAGAGACCGGCTTTGAAGCCCAAGCCCACCGCCAAGCCCGCGATGATGAAGGGGATGGCGCGCACGATGGTTTTTTCGAGGTTGGATGGGATGAAAAGCAGGACAGAATCGCCCAGACGCAAGAAAAGCACTTCCAGGTCTTGTTCATTTTTCAGTATGCCGAATGTGGCGCCACCCTGGTCGCCGGCATTCAGCACGCGATTGCCCGGACGGCGGATGACCAGGTGCTGCGCCAGCGCCGCATCCAGCTGGGATTCCAGCGCCGTATTGACCGAAGCGCCGCTGAGGTAGCCGGCATCGTACATCCTGCCCACAATGCGGAATTGCGCGCCCAGCGCAGCGGGCTCGTCTATGCTCAGCGCGTCCAAAGTCGCCAGCGTCTCTATGGCTTCGACGACATCGTCAAAGTCGGCGGCGACGATCTCCGCCAGCCTATCGGCATCGGCGCTGCCGGCTGCGATGCCCAGCACGTCCATCTGCAGCAGGGCGTTTTTGCTGCGCAGCAAGGCGACCAGTCCGCGTTCATCAATCAGCGCCAGGTCGTCGCGCAATTGCTCTTGCTGGGCCGCGGACATGTCTGCCAGCGGGGCATAGAGCGCGGCAGCTTCGTCCAGTTGTCCGGCTGTGATGAATTCTGTCAGCGCGCGCAGATCGGCTCGTTTGAGACCAGACAAGTCATCCAGCCGTGGCGCCAATGCCCGCAGTCGCCCCGCGCCGACTTCGTCGATGGTCTCCAGCCGCTCGCTGATGGCGGCTGCCGCGTCTTCGCCGATGTCGAAGCGCGCGAAGAATTCGGCAAACTGACGCGTTTCGTCCCTGCCGACTTCCAGCACCCGCTCGAAAGGTCGGGCTTGGCGCGACAAACTGCGGCGTGTGGTGATGTCGTTTGCGCCGGCGTAGACGCGCATGGCAGCGAAGTCGGCGCTTTTTGCCACTGGGTTGATGGCCAGCCCGGTCATCGATTCGACCAGGGCGATATATGCGGTCGAAGATACGCGCAAGCCCTCGGCGATATCGGGCTGCAAGGCATTGTCGCTGACGGTGAGGGTGATGAGCGGGATGCCGGCCAGAAAAGCGGTGATCACTGCCAGCAGGGGCAGCAAGCGCGGCGATATGCCCACCCACATGCCGAGCAGGCGCTGACCACGGCTTTCGGTTGGCGCGCTCATGCTGGCTCGGCCGTTTTTCGCACGCCCGCCATGCGCAAACCGACTGTGTCGCGGTCGGCTTCGGCGATAGGCAGGATGTCGATGATTTGCCCTTCGAACATGACCGCCACGCGATCGGCCAGGCTCAGCACTTCTTCCAGCTCCGATGAAACCAGCAGGATGCCTGCGCCGGCATCGCGCATGCGGATGATCTGCCGGTGGATGAACTCGATGCTGCCGACATCCAGTCCGCGCGTGGGCTGCGAGGCGATCAGCAAGTCAACATCCCGCGAGAATTCCCTGGCGACGATGACCTTCTGCTGGTTGCCGCCGGATAGTCCGCCGGCCGCGTTGTTGATGATGGGCGGGCGCACATCGTAGCGTTCAACCAGCTCGCGGGCGTTGGCGGCGATGGCGCGATCGTCCACCACGATCCAATCGCAAAAGTCGCTGCGATAATAAGTCGACAGCACCAGGTTGTGCATGACGGTGAAGCTGGCGACCAAGCCATCGCGCTGGCGGTCTTCTGGCACATGCCCGACGCCTTGCTCGGTGACCTGGCGGGGCGATGCGCCGGTCATATCCTGCCCTTTTATGACGATGCGTCCGCTGGCTGTGCCGCGCATCCCCGTCAGCGCATCGACCAGCTCGGTCTGTCCATTGCCCTGCACGCCAGCCACGCCAAGGATCTCGCCGCGCCGCAAGCCAAAGCTGACGCCTTCGACAGCTGGCAAGCCACGATCATCATGGACATGCAGGTCGAAGACGCCGAGGATCTCATCGCCGGGCGCCGCTGCGCCTTTGTCGATCTCCAGGATGACATCGCGCCCGACCATCAGCGATGCCAGCGATTGTTCGGTGGACTGACGCGGGTCTGCCGAGCCAGCGACCTTGCCGCGCCGCAGCACGACGACCTGGTCGCAGATTTCCAGCACTTCTTTTAATTTGTGGCTGATGAAGATGATGCTGACGCCGCGATCCAGCAGGGCGCGCATGATTTTGAACAAGCCGCGCGCCTCTTGGGGCGTCAAGACAGCGGTCGGTTCGTCAAGGATGAGGATATCGGCATGGCGGTAAAGCGCTTTGATAATCTCGACGCGCTGCTGAACGCCCACCGGCAGGTCGCGGACGAGGGCATCGGGGTTGACATCCAAACCATATTCGCGCGAGAGCGCTTCGATTTCGCGTTTGGCTGCGCTGCGCCGCAGGAAAGGACCGCGCGCGCGTTCGTTGCCCAGCATGACATTTTCGGTGACGCTTAGCACATCCACAAGCTGAAAATGCTGGTGCACCATGCCGATGCCCAGGCCGATGGCGTCTTTGGGACCGCTGATCTCGACAGGCTGCCCGTTGACGAGGATCTCGCCGGCATCGGGCTTGTACAAGCCATAGATCATGTTCATCAGCGTGGATTTGCCAGCGCCATTTTCGCCCAGCAAGCCCAGCACCTGCCCTTTTTCCAGCGTCAGATTGATGTTGTCGTTGGCGAGCACGCCGGGAAAGCGCTTGGTGATGCCGCGCGCTTCTAGGGCGGCTGACATGGCGATCGCCTTTCGCGTGTGTGGTTGGCGGGGAGTATAACAGATGTGCCGGAAAACGCGGAATCAAAAGGGCGACCTATTGAGCCGCCCATCGGTTCGCCTTTCTTGCGCCTTTCATTTGCGCGAAACAGCTTTGGCGCAGTTTATTCTTCCCAGGCGTCGATCTGGAAGGGCTGCGAGAGATAGAAATGCGCGTCGGCCGGGTCTGTGGCCAGCGCCCAATAGCCCGTGCCAGGCACTTCGTGCGGCCCGGTATGCACAGCCCCGCCCAGCTCTTTCACGCGCGCGATGCCGGCGTTGATTTCGCCGATGTTGAAATAGGGCATCCAGCAGGGCGGCGTATCGCCGAAGCTCTCGTCCATTTGCATGATGCCGCCGTTGGAGCGACCCCGGTTGCGAATGTCGGTGTAATTCTCAAGGTCATTGTATTCCCAGCCCAGTACGGCTGAGTAGAAGGCTTTGGCTGTTGCCGCGTCGCGCGTGAGCAGCTCGTTCCAGTACATGGCGCCGACTGTGTTGACGATGCCCGCGCCGATGTGGCTGCGCGCCTGCCACAAGCCCAGCGCCGCGCCAGTCGGGTCCATAAAGAAAGCCGTGCGTCCGCTGTCGAAGACATTCATCGGCCCAAAGATGATCTGCCCGCCATTGGCTGTGACGATCGGCAGCAGCGCATCGACATCATCGACAGACACATAACAATTCCAATGCGATGGGATATTCTGCTCGAGCGCCTGTGGCGTTGCTTCGCTGAGCGCGGCAACTGGTTGCCCGTGATGATGGAACATGGTGTAGGTCATGCCATCGCCGATCGGGATATCGGTTTTGTCCCAGCCGAACAGATCCATATAGAACTGCTTGGCTGCCGCCGAATTGGTCGAGCTGGCATCTGCCCAGCAAAATGTGCCGTGGGGATATTTCGTCACTGTGTACATGGATCACCTCCTGTCAGTGCGGACGTTCCAATGAAACGTCCCTACAAGTTTCTTGGGCGATTTAACGATTTGATCCTTACGGATTTCTGTTTTTGCAGACACTGCCTGTTCTTGCCAGGGTTCGGCTCGGTTGAGCTGCTAGTCCCAGCGCGCGCGCCGCCAACCCGTGCCAAAATTCTCCTCAATAAATCGCTGTTGACGCTGCTTTTCGCGCACCTGCCGATCCAGTTCAGTCGGGTTCCAGTCCGCCAGCAGATCGGCTTTCATGTCGCTGATGAGACCTTGATGCGCTTCATCGCTTGAGAGGTCGTGGAACTCGCCCGGGTCAGCCTCAAGGTCGTAGAATTCTACTGGATCGCCCCAGCTGTAATTCAGCTTGTAACGTCCGCGCCGCAGCATCGCCATGGGTCGGTCTGCGCCTGATGCCAGATATTCGCAAAACGCCTCGTCTTTCCAATCGGGGTCGCCTTCTGTCATAAGCGGCAGCAGGCTGTCGCCGTCAAGGGGAAAATCGCTGGGATCCCGGGCGAAATCGCAGAGCGTTGCCACCAGGTCTACCAAGGAGACGACCTGAGAGAAGCGCTGCCCGCCTTCGATTCGACCGGGCCAGACCACTTGCAGCGGCACCCGTGAGGACGCCTCATAAAAGTTGCCTTTGCGCCACATGCCATGTTCGCCGTTCATATCGCCATGATCGCTGGTGTAAAGTATGACGGTATTCTCGTATTGTCCATTGTCTTTGAGCGCCTGGACGAGTTCGCCTATTTTCTCGTCGAGATAGCTGATGAGCGCATAATAGCCGGCGCGCGCCCGCCGCACAATCTCATCGGGAAAGCGGGGATAGCCATTCATCCGGCGCAGACGTTGACAGACTGGGTGCAGAGCCTCCAGATGTCCCTCTGGAATATCGGGCAAGTCTATTTCGTCAACAGCATACATGTCCCAGAACCGCTGTGGCGCAATCAGAGGGAAATGAGGTGCAATGAAGGAGACATTCAGCGCCCAGGGTCTGCCGCGACGGGCGGGATCGCGCAGGAACGCCAGCGACCTTTCTTGTACCAGGTCATCGACTTCCAGTTCTTCGGTCATGCCTGGTCCTGCTTGATAAACTCCCTGCCAGGGTTCTTGCGCCTGCGTGATGCCATCGTCCCAAAGATGGATGGGATGATAAAGTTCGGAATGCAAATCGCGCGCCAACTGCTGCTGGAAGCCATGATATTGGTCGCCGCCGCCGAAGTGCTGCTTGCCGGAGAGAACGACATCGTAGCCGACGGCTCGCAGACGGTGCGCCCAGGTTACCTGGTCAGAGCTTAGTGGCGTTACATTGTCCCATGCGCCGATTTTGCTGACGAAGCGTCCGGTCATGAAGGACATGCGCGAGGGCATGCAGACCGGCGAATTGCAATAAGCGGCATCAAAGGTCGCGCCAGCTTCCGCCAGCCGCTCCATATTGGGCGTATGCACGACAGGATGGCCATAGACGCTACTGTACATCGGCGCGTGCTCATCGGACATGATGATGAGAATATTCGGTTTTGTCATGTTGGTCTCTCGGCTCAACCTTTCAACGCGTCCGCCGCCCGGTCGCAAAAATCGCTGCGGACTTCAAAGAGTCCCGCCTGGCTAATTGCTTGGCCATTTTTCCCGCCTGGCGCTCGCTATCCCTGTGTAGATTCGCCAATGAATCAGATAGTTCATTGGTTAATTCAGCCTATGAGCATATACAAAGGGACGAGCCATGTCAATAGTTGCGCGCCGCGCCGAGTATGGCATAGCCGCGAACTCATGTCAACCAATTGCATTGAAGCCTTTCCGCGGAAATGGACTTCATTCGGGTCTTCTTGCTATAATCAGCATATTGTCAACCATCGCTGTTGAGGATGTACATGCCTGACCAACTCGCTCTCCTTTCTAAAACCCGCCACCAGTTCCCGAAAACCAGGTATCAGGGAAGCAAATCAAAACTTGTGCAGTGGATCTGGGACAAGGTATCACATTTGGATTTCGATACCTGCCTGGATGTATTTGGCGGTACAGGCATTGTCGCATACAAACTCAAGCAAGAGCAGAAGCAGGCAACTTACAACGACTCTTTGAAGTTCAATTATTGGATCGGACAGGCGCTCGTAGAGAATTCTAAAGTAGTATTGGAAGATCATGAAGTTGATTGGATACTCAAGACATATGAAATCTCGTATCCTACGCTGATTGCCGATACATTTAGTGAAATCTATTATCTTGACGAAGAGAATAGATGGCTTGACAAGGTAATCACTAACATCCATCGAATCAGAAACAGGTACAAGAGGGCGCTTGCATTCTTTGCTTTGGCGCAGTCATGTATCATTAAGCGACCATACAATCTTTTTCATAGAAAGAACCTTTATGTTCGCACAGCCAATGTAAAGCGATCGTTCGGTAACAAGGCAAGCTGGGATAAGCCATTCGAATCATGGTTTCGACATTTTGTTGCTGAAGCGAATCAGGCGGTTTTTTCCAATGGCAAAGACTGTTATGCAACCAATATGGATGTGGACAGCGTTAGCGGCAAATTCGACCTGGTGTATCTCGACCCACCCTACATATCGGGCAAAGGCGTGGCTGTTGACTTCCGAGACTTTTATCATTTTCTTGAAGGTCTAGTCAATTACAATCATTGGCTGGATATGATTGACATGACATCCAAGCATAGGCGTCTCATTCGACAGGTAAACGATTGGACAGACAAAACTCGGATCTACGGGGCATTTGAACGAGCATTTGAAAGACATGCCGATAGTATTCTGGTTGTGTCATACAGGAGTGATGGCATCCCGTCCGAGTCTGAATTGATTCGACTTCTATCTCGATTCAAGTCAGATGTCAGGATAGAGAGATTCCGCAACTACCAGTATGTCTTGTCAAAGAACAAACGCTCTAACGAACTCCTGTTGATTGGCCAGTAATTGATGACGACATTTGAACGCCAGATGCGCGAATACCTGCCAGTGTTTCAATCCACCGTAGCAAATGACATTGGAGACTGGGTTGTCAAGGGATTCATTGATACTTATCGCAACATCTACACTGTATCTGTCGACACGAAAGTCATTTCAAAGCTGATCGAGTTAATGCTGTTTCCCAGAATCGCTGAATTTGCTCGACTACACGGTTATGAGCTTCACTTGGCTGAACATCAGAATCATTATCCCGACTTGACTCTTACTGGAACAGATGGGCAAAAGATAGCGTTTGACTTGAAAAGCACTTACCGAACGGGCGCAAGAACAGTCAGCGGCTTTACATTGGGGACTTTCACAGGATATTTTCGAGACCGGGATTCGAGAAAGAATATATCTTTCCCTTATAGAGAATACGGGAGTCATTATGTCTTGGGCATCATCTACTCGCGAAGCCGAGAATCGATTGATGAGAGAAGTATGTTTAGTCTTGAGGAGCTAGACAATATTCAATCTGTAGCGCATGATTTTACGTTTCTGTTGCAGCAGAAGTGGAAGATAGCTTCGGACAAGCCAGGAAGCGGCAACACCAAGAACATCGGCTCAATAAAGAGCGTTCAAGATCTTGTCGAGGGTAAGGGGATATTCGCGGCAGTAGGAGAGCGTGTATTTGACCACTATTGGAGAAACTACCTAACTAAAGACATGGCTCTCGCTATTGACTCGAGCATACCTTACAGGAATCTGGCAGCGTATTGGGCTTGGCGAGACGGCAGATGATATGATCGGATGCTGTTCAGCTTTCATGTTCAGGCTCTTCCCGCTGGTGGCTGTTCGCCCTGCGCCGCCAGGCCGGCATGCAGCGCCGCGGCGATCTTGTCCACATCATAGACGCTGCCCGCCCAGACGCCGCCACTGGCCGCCTGCAGCGCCGCCCACAAGCGCGTATCGGCTGGCAGGTCGGGGTGGGGCTGCAGGTCGGGGTGGGGCGCGCGAGATGCCAGCATTTCCGCCGCCTCAGCCGCCGTCATGTCGCCATCCGCTGTGCCGACCAGGTCGACTGTCCCGCGCAGTTGATTGCGATCAATCGTGATTTCGATGATGTCGCCATCGCGCAGCTTGCCGATGCTGCCGCCGGCCAGCGCCTCCGGACCGACATGTCCGATGCATGCGCCGGTCGAAACGCCCGAAAAGCGCGCATCGGTGATGATGGGCACATGTTTTCCCCAGGGGATGAACTTCAGCGCCGAAGTCAGTTGATAAGTCTCTTCCATGCCCGTGCCCATCGGTCCCACGCCGGCCAGCACCAGCACATCGCCGGGCTGAATGGGCGCGCCTTCCAAGCCCTTCAATGCGCGGATGGCGCTTCGCTCTGATGTAAAGACCCGCGCAGAGCCACGATGCCGATAGACGCCGTCTTCGTCCACCACGCCAGGGTCGATCGCCGTGGCTTTGATGACCGAGCCTTGCGGGGCGATGTTGCCCAGCGGGAAGACGACTGTGCTGGTCAAGCCGCGCTCTATTGCCGAGTCCGGCGACATGATGACATCATCCGGATCGATGCCGTCGCTGTCGCGCAAGCGCTGTCGTGCCAACTGCCGCCGTTCGCTGTCTGCCCACCAGTCCAGCACGGCATCCAGCTTGTCGCCCGTCACGGTCAGCGCGTCGGTATTGAGCAAGCCAGCCGCGCGCAAATGCAGCAGGACTTCGGGCACGCCGCCCGCCATGAAAACCTGCACAGTCGGGTGGTTGCGCGGTCCATTGGGCAGGGCATCGACCAGGCGCGCTGTGCTGCGATTGACGCGAATCCAGTCGTCGACTGTGGGCGTTTTGAGTCCCGCGGCATGGGCGATTGCGGGGATGTGCAGCAGCAGATTGGTCGAGCCGCCAAAAGCCGAATGCGCCAACATGGCATTTTCCAGCGCAGCCGGCGTGATGATGTCGGCCAGATTGATGCGGGCTGTTTTCAACCCCAGCAGCGCCAGTGCCGAGCGCCGCGCATTGTCCAGCCAGATTGCCTCGCCCGAAGGCACGAGCGCGCTGTGCGGCAGGCTCAAGCCGAGCGCTTCCGCCACCACCTGCGAAGTCGCCGCGGTGCCCAGAAATTGGCAGCCGCCGCCCGATGATCCGCAGGCTTTGCAGCCCATTTCTGCGGCATAGTCCAGGCTGATCAGCCCATGAGCGAAGCGCGCGCCGATGGTCTGCACGGTGCCGGCGTCTTCTGCGCCCTCGGCTGGCAAGGTAACCCCGCCGGGCACGATAATGCCGGGCAGATCGCCACAGCCAGCCAGGGCGATCATGGCGGCGGGCAAACCTTTGTCGCAGGTGGCAATGCCCATGACGCCATCGCGGGTCGGCAAAGAGCGGATCATGCGCCGCATCACCACGGCGGCATCGTTGCGATAAGCCAGGCTGTCCATCATGCCCGTTGTGCCTTGCGAACGCCCATCGCAGGGGTCGGAGCAATATATCGCAAAGGGAATGGCGTCTTGCCGGCGGATGGTCTGCGCCGCTTCTTGCACCAGCAGGCTGATTTCCCAATGCCCGGTGTGATAACCCAGCGCGAGCGGGCGACCATCTTCGGCGCGCAAACCGCCTTTGGTGCTGACGATGACATACTGCTCGCGGTTGACCTCTTCGGGATGCCAGCCCATGGCGACATTCTGCGTCATGCCGAAGAGATTGCCGCTGGCTTCGTGCAGCAGCATGTCTTCGCTGATGGGCAGGCTGCCTTCTGTGCCTTGCCCGCGGGTGCGTGTGGTTGGCAGCAAGTCTGCGCCACCATAGATGTCGTGATTTGTCATGTGCGCCTCCATTTGCACGAGTCTAGCGCAGAATCGGCGTGTGCGTCCGACCAGACCTGGTGCCTTCTTTGCGCGCTTGTGGTTACAATAGCTGCATCGCCAAGCTTGACCGAGAAGGATTATGGAACAGAAGCGTTTTTCAAACCAAACCGTCATCGTAACGGGCGCGGGTGAAGGCATCGGCTGGGAAGTGGCGCGCCAATTCTGCCGGGAGGGCGCGTCTGCGCTGCTCAATGACATCTTGCCCGAACGCGCAGCGGCCGCCGCAGAGTCAATCGTCCAGCAGACCGGTGGCTGTTGCCTGCCAGCGCCGGGCGATGTCGCCGATATCAAGCTGGCGCGCGGAATGGTGGCGCGGGCAGTTGACGAATTCGGCGCGCTGGATGTCTGCGTCTGCAACGCCGGGCTGACATCGTGGGGCGACTTCTTCAGCTATGCGCCGGCCGACTTTGAGCGCGTGGTGAATGTCAATTTGCGGGGCACATACTTTCTGGCGCAGGCGGCGGCGCGGCAATTTCGGGCACAAGGCCGCGGCGGGCGCATCGTGCTGATGTCGTCGGTCACCGGGCATCAAGCCGTTCCTTACCTCAGCGCCTATGGCATGACCAAAGCCGCGCTGGAGATGCTGGCGCGCAACCTGGTGCTGGAGCTCAGCCCGCATGGCATTACCATCAACTGCGTGGCTCCCGGCGCCGTCATCACACCGCGCAACCTGGGCGACGACCCCGATTATGAAGCGACCTGGGCGGCGCTGACGCCGACTGGGGGTGCCATCCAGACAGCCGATATCGCCAATGCCGCGCTATTTTTGGCCGCCCCCGCGGCCAGCCAGATCACCGGGCAGGCAATCGTGGTCGATGGCGGCTGGAGCTGCACCAGCCCCATCCCGAATATGGATTATGGCAAGGATTATGAGAATTGACGTGCTAGCTGTATAACCCCCCCGCGCGGGAAATCGCCGAAAGCGGCTGTGCAACTTGCGGCATGGGTGGATTCAATCCACCAACTCTTGCACGAGCCGATTGGTCGTTGAGAGCCGGTCGGACAATATGCTGGCGATCAACACATGAATCGCCGAAGCTGTTTGGGGGTCTGCCGCTTCCATTCGGCGCAGCGCTTCGTGGCTTAGCCGCTGCAAAACGCCGTCTTCGGTCACGACTATGGAAGCAGAGCGCGACTTGCCCAGATAAAAGCCGACTTCGCCAATTACGACGCCGGCTGTCATGCTGCGCAGGCGCAATTCACGCTCGCCCTCAACTTGCAAAAGCACATCGACGCGGCCCGATTCGATGAAGTACATGGCATCGGACTCGTCGCCCTGCTTGAAGATCGTGTCGCCAGCTTTGGTTTCCATTCTTTCGAGATACTTCGGCAATACGCCCAGGTCGCGCTCGCCGATATTTGCGTGTTCTGCGAGCTGCTGTGCCACAGTAACGCGCGCGGCGTCTTGCAGATCATTCTCTTTCAGAAGCGCGCTTTCGCACCATTCCAGCGCGTAATCCAGATCGCCGAATGTTGCGGGCTTGGCTTCGCGGCTCTCGGTGATTGCTCCTTCAGCCATCAGCTGCTGCAAATGCGGCAGAGCGCTCGACACCAGCAACTCGATGCCATGCTCGTCCGTCAGCCTCTTCAATTTTTGGAAGTCGACGATCGTTGACACATCAATCCCGCGTACGGATTTGAAGTCGAGTATCATAAAGCGCAGGCGGCTGTCTGCCAGCGAGACGCGCGATTTGACATGTTCGTAAAAGCGGTAGGCGGTGCCAAAGAAGATGAAACCCTGCAATCGCAAAATGAGAATCTTGTCTCCCTCCTTTTGCAGCAGCTGGTTCTGCGCGAACGAGCGGTCGAGGTTGCTGCGATGGAAGCGCCCTGTGTATTCTTGTTTGATGACTTCCATCCGGCTGTATTCCAGCACAAAAGCCACAATCGCCCCAACCAGGCCGAGGGCGATGCCCGGCAATAAGCCCAGAAGCGCAGTCGCAAGCGCGATGATTGCGATAATGATGTAATCTTGCCGCGGCAGCTTGGTCCAACTTTCGATCAACCACTCTTTCATGAATTGCAAACCGAAGTACATCAACAAGCCCGCGGGGATAAAGCGCGGAATCAGAGAAAAGATGCCGCCGCCGATCAAAAGAGTCAGCGTGAACATGAATGCGAGGATGAGGCACACCAGCCGACCATTGACGCGCATCGCTTCCACCAGCGAGGACGATATGGGACCGTGATAGGCCACGACGCCACCGCCAGATACCGCGGAGGCGACATTGGCGACGCCATTGACGATGCATTCGCGATTCAAGTTCAACTCGCGATTTACGATGACCTCTTGCGCGCTGGCTCTCAGAAACAGGTTCAGGGTGAGTACGACAGTCAAGGTCAGCACATCGCCGGCGCTGGCCCCCAAAACAGCCGGCGTAATCTCGACAATGGCGGATAGATCGGGCAATGTCCAGCTCAAGGCGTTTGACACATTGGGCAGCAGCCAGCCCTCCGCGGCGACTCTTTCCACATCGCCGACGACAAGGGCTGCCCACAAGTAAAACAGCGTGACAGAGGCAATGATAACGCCCGGCATGACCAGCGTGTTCTTGATGCGAATTCGCAGCCCCAGGATGCACAAGGCGAAGGCTATAGCCGGCAGCCAGCGCGGCAGGATTTCGCTCGTCAGCAATATGGGCAAAGACGCCGCGTTGAGTCGGAGATCAACCAGAACCATGAAGCCGGCGTTGAATATCAGCCAGCCCAGACCGGCCATAAAGCCGCCAACGATCGGATAGGGGATATAGCGGATCAAGTCGCCGGCGCGCGCCATGCCCAGCAGCGCCACAAATGCCCCGGCCAGCACAGAAGAGAGCGCGATGACCAAAAACACCGTGGCAAACTGCGTTTCTGGCGGCATATCGGCCGGCAACGCTGCGATAACGCTGGCGGCGATCAAGCCTTGAATCACCGCTGTGGGGCTTTGCGGCACAACCTGCGTCGCATGATCTGAGCTAAAGAGCGCGGTGATGAGAATGGTGACAATTTCGCTGACCAAGACGATCGCCAGCCCGGTCGCAAAGTAGCCAGCCAGCTGGCCGCGGAAGATCAGCCCGGCGTATGACGGCATCGCGCTCGCCATGAGCAGCCAGATAATCGCGCTCGTCAAGATGCTGCGCAGCAACATCCGGGGTTGCAGCGCATGCTGCAGGGTTTGGAGCAATCCCCATTCAGAAGCGTCTGGCGAGAATCTTTGTGCCACAATTTTTTTCTTTATGGCTGCGGATAGCGTATTGCAGGCTTCTTTCTTGCTGTGCCAGCTCACGCAGAAGCGGACAGCATTTGCTCAAAACCGGCGCATCAGCCAAGTGAAAGCGCCGCCAGCTTGTAACAAGGCATGCGCGGCTGCGAGACCTGGATGAGCCCCCGCCGATGCGGTAGATGTCGCCGATGCAAGCCCGACTTTCCACAATGCCCAGCGTTGGTCAGGTTTTCGCTGAAATGTCCATAGCGGAAGTCGCTTCGCCCCATCTGCGCGGATTTGTAGATGCCCGTCTGGTATTGGCGTCCATTCGCATCGACGGCTTGCAGCTGGCCGAAATTGACCGACAGCATCATCATGGCGCATCGTCCTTTTCCAGCCCTCCCTTGCGCGAGCGAATGTGGTCGAGCACTTCCTGGGCTGGCGTGGTGGCATCGAGGTAGTCGCTGCGCGCCTGGTCTATCGCGCTGAGTCGTTCGCGCGCCAAATCATCTTCTGCATCGCCTTGGTCATCGGCGGCGTGAAAATCTGTTTCGGACAGCTGGTCGCCTGCGCCGCTGGATTCGGCTAATTCGTCCGACATGGCTTCGGGCTGATCGCGACCTTCCAGAACGATTTTATAGAAGGCGAATCCGCCGACCCCGATGAGCGCCAGCGGCACGATCAACTGCAGCGCGGTGGACACCAGGCTCAGCAAGCTCAGCGCCAGGATCACCAGCAGAACCGCGATGACCAACTGCCGGATGCGTCTGTCTTGCAGCATGTTTCGCGCTCCATAACAGGGCGTAAACTGCCGCTATCGTAGCACAGGTTTTGCCGCCAGCCCAAACCCCTCTCCGACGGGTCAGTGTCTACGCGATCCCAAAATGAGGGAGGAGCTTAAAAGAACTTACAGAATCTCTGGGAAATCTCCCCTTCCCTCGTTCTGGAATTGATGACGCGTCATCGCGGAGAGCATTCAACTGGCGGGTATGGATGCCGGGGGCGAGGTCGTCATGCGCCTAGTGGCGGGCGAGAGTCCCTTGTCGACGAATACTTTCGCTGAGCCGGAGACCATCGCCATTGTCGAGCGGGTCGTGCGCGCGGATGACATCGTGCTGCCGCCGCACAGTTTTGCCATGCTCGAAGTGGGGGCTAGCGCGGCTAGACTCTTCGCATGCTCTCGCTGCGCCGCATCTTCCGCTTCATGCGCCCCTATGGCTGGTATCTTTTCTTTGGCTTCTGGGCGACTGTACTGCCTGTCGCCATGGAATTGAGCGTGCCGCGGCTGCTGCAATTCATCATCGACGAAGGCATACACCCGCGCGAAATGGACATGATTTTGCTGGGCGCGTTTTGGATGTTCGTGGCGGCTGTCATCGGCGCATTGAGCACGCTGGGGCAGGGCTGGTGCCGGGCGGTGGTCTCGCAGGGCTTGGCATTTGATATTCGCCATGTCGTCTTCCGGCATATTCAGTCGCTGTCTTTCGCCAACCTCGACCAAATGCAGACCGGGCGTTTGATGACGCGCGTTTCCAGCGATGTCGATGTCGTGCGCATGTTTTCCAGCGCGGGTTTGGCGCTGCTGCTGCGCGTGCTGTTGATGATCGCCGGCAGCATCTTCATGCTCCTGCTCACCGATTGGCAGTTGTCGTTGATCATGTTCGCGGTGGCGGGCTTGTCTGCCGTTTTCATCCGCTACTTGATGATGAAAGCGACGCAGCTCTTCGGCCTTGTGCAGCAGAAATTGGGCGCGCTCAATACGCTGGTGCAAGAGAATCTGGCTGGCATCCAGGTCGTCAAGGCTTTCGTGCGCAGTCGCTTCGAGATTGAGCAATTTGACGCCAGCAACAGCGACTACCGCGAGCGCAACATCGAGGTGGGCGTGCTGATGGCGGTGGCGATGCCCGTGCTGCAAGCGCTGACCAATGTGGGCACAGTGGCGGTGTTGTGGTTTGGCGGCTTGTCGGTGCTGGGCGACCGACTGACCATCGGCGAGTTGATCGCCTTTAACAATTACCTGATGATCGGCATGAGTCCGCTGCTGTTTTTGGGCAATCTGCTGATGATGGCGGCGCGCGCAGAAGCCTCTGCCGAGCGCGTGTTGGAAGTGCTGGATACGCCGCCGCGCTTAAAAAGTCCCGTCCGCCCACATCGTGCCGAGCGAATCAGCGGGCTTGTGACATTTGACAATGTCTCTTTTCATTACAGCCGGCGCGCAACAGAAAAATCAAATGGCGCAGGACCGGTCAGCGGCGATGATGTGCTGCATGGCGTCAGCTTCAGCGTGCAGCCGGGTCAGCAGATTGCGCTGCTGGGGGCGACCGGCGCTGGCAAGAGCACGTTGGTGAACCTGATCCCGCGTTTCTACGATGTCAATGCTGGCGCGGTGCTGGTGGATGGCGTGAATGTGCGCGAGTGGGATGCGCAATCGCTGCGCGGGCAGATCGGCATGGTGCTGCAAGAGACGATCTTGTTCAGCGGCAGCGTGCGCGAGAATATCGCTTATGGCGCGCCGGCAGCGACGCTTGACGATGTGGTCGCGGCGGCGCAGGCGGCACAGGCTCACGACTTCATCACAGGCATGCCCCAAGGCTATGACAGCGTGGTCGAAGCCGGCGGCGCGAACCTCAGCGGCGGGCAAAAGCAGCGAATCGCCATCGCCCGCGCCCTGTTGATCAAGCCGGGCATCCTGGTATTTGACGACAGCACCAGCGCAGTCGATATGGAAACGGAATACAAGATCCAGGCAGCGCTGGCACAACTGGCGGCTGCCTGCACGACTTTCATCATTGCGCAGCGCATCACCAGCGTTCTGGGCGCAGACCAGATCTTCGTGCTGGACAAGGGACGCATCGCCGAACGCGGCACGCATCATGAACTGCTGGCCCATGGACCCATATACCGCGAGATCTACGAGTCGCAGTTGGGTACAGCTTTACCACCGAGTCCACCGAGTTAGAGGAGTGCACCGAGGGTGATTCTATGGGCGAGCGAACGCGAAATCAGAGAACGATACGACATTACGAACACGATGAACTGACATATCGGATTAATGGCGCGGCTTACAAGGTGCACACTGCATTGGGGCCTGGCCTGTTTGAGAAAGTCTACGAAAGGGCGCTCTGTGTAGAATTTGAACGCCAAAGCATACGCTATGAACAGCAGAAGCGGATTCGCGTGATGTACGAGGGCGTTGAAGTGGGCGAAATGATAATTGACCTGGTTGTGGGGGACAGCGTGATCGTGGAATTGAAAGCCGTGAAAGAATTGCTTCCAATTCACGAAGCGCAGTTAATCGCGTATCTGCAAGCATCCGGCCTCAAAACGGGCCTGCTAATGAACTTCAATCTGAAATCGCTCAAGAATGGAATCCGCCGCTTTAGCAACTAGGAAAACTCTCGGTGTACTCTCATAACTCGGTGTACTCGGTGGTTAAATCATGACCAACGCATCCGCAAACCGTCCGCGCTTTGTCGGCGGCAGCGGCGGGTCGAGACTCACTGGCGAAAAAGCCAGAGACCGGCGCGGCACATTGCGGCGGCTGGCCGATTATTTGCAGCCCTATCATGCGCGGCTGCTGCTGGTGGCGGCGCTGGTTGTGGTGGCGACTGCGCTGGGGCTGGCTGGTCCGGCGCTGCTGGGGCGGGCGATAGACGCCTATGTCTTGCACGACGATATCGACGGACTGGCGCTGATGGCGGCGGCGCTGCAAGATGCCGTGTCGGTGGGCGTGATCGCGGCATTCGTCGTCTATATCATGAACTTCTTCCGCCCCATGCGCGGCATCGCCATGGTCTACAACCAGCTGCAATCGGCTTTGGCTGGCGCAGAACGGATCTTCGCCGTGCTCGACGAAACGCCCAGCGTGGTCGATGCGCCAGATGCCCTGCCGCTGCGCGATATTCGCGGCGCGGTAAGTTTCGATTCGGTCAGCTTTGCCTATCAGCCGGGCGAGCTGGTGCTGAGCGACATCAGCCTGGATGTGCAGCCCGGGCAGACCATCGCTCTGGTGGGACCGACCGGCGCGGGCAAGACGACCATCATCAGCCTGCTAAGCCGCTTCTATGATGTCAGCGCGGGCTGCATTTGCATTGATGGCGCAGACATCCGCGACCTGACGCAAGATTCCATCCGCGCCCAGCTGGGCATCGTGCTGCAAGACACTTTTTTGTTCAGCGGCACGGTGATGGAAAATATCCGTTATGGGCGGCTGGATGCGACGGACGATGAAGTGATCGAGGCGGCGCGCTTGGCCAATGCCGATGGCTTCATTCATCTGCTGCCACGGGATTATCAGACGCAGGTATCGGAAAAAGGCCACAACTTCAGCCAGGGCCAGCGGCAGCTGCTGGCGATCGCGCGGGCGATTTTGGCGGATCCGCGCATATTGATCCTGGACGAGGCGACCAGCAGCGTTCATACGCGCACCGAGATTCACATTCAAGAAGCGCTGCTGCGCCTGCTGGAAGGGCGGACGGCTTTTGTCATCGCGCATCGTTTGAGCACGACTCGCAATGCCGACCAGGTGCTTGTCATCAACGACCAGCGCATTATCGAACGCGGCACGCATGACCAGCTGCTGGGGATGGGCGGCTTTTATGCGCAGCTTTATCACAGCCAGCACCAGCGGATTGAGGAGATGGCGGAGGTCTGATCAGCCTTTCAGCGCGCCGACGGTGACGCCCTTTTGAATTTGGTTCTGAAAGACAGCGTAGACCAGTAGAGTCGGGATCATGATGATGGACAGGGCTGCGAAGAGCGCCGACCAATCGGTTTTGTAGTATTGCTGATGCAGGATGAAGGACAAGCCCTGCGGCAAGACATAGTTCTCGCGCTCGGTCATCAGCACCAGCGGCAGGATGAACTGATTCCACATGCCCAGGAAATTGAAGATCGCCATCGTGACCAGGCCCGGCTGCGCCAGCGGCAGCATCACGCGAAAGAAGACCTGGTATTCGTTCGCGCCGTCGATCAGCGCGGCTTCGTGCAATTCCGAGGGCAGGGTCTTGAAGAAGCCGGTCAGGAAGAAAATCGTGAAAGGCAGGGAGTATGCCGTGTACACCAGCGTGAGGCCCGTGAAGGTGTTGAGCAGCTGCAAGTCTTTTGCGAGGAAGAAGAGCGGCACCAGCGCCAGAAATATAGGGAAGAGCATGCCCGCCATGAACAAATAGAAGAGCGCGCGGTTGCCAAAGAACTGAAAGCGCGCCAGCACATACGATGTCATCGACGCCAGCGCCAGCGTCAGCGCCAGGCTGGGTATCACGACTTTCATGCTGTTGAGGAAATACTGCCCGATGTGCACAGCCACCCAGGCGCGTTCAAAATTCCCCCATTGCAGAGTCTGCGGCAGCGCCCAGGGCTCAAAAAATATCTCTTGGTCTGTTTTGAAAGAACTGTACAGCAGCCAAACGAGGGGAAGGATGACGATGACCGCCCAGACGAAGAGGCTGATATTGATGAGGGACTGCGATATCAACGGGCGGGGATCTTGAGCGCGCTGCTTTGCTGCCATGATCAGTACTCCAGCGATTCGCGGCGGGTGGCGCGCATGGTCAGGATGGACAGCGCGAAAGCCAGCAGGAACATGGCGACCGCGACAGCCGTGGCATAACCGAACTTGCCGCTGAGAAAGGCGCGTTCGTAAACATAGGTAGACAAGACATCGGTGGAGCGGTTGGGTCCGCCTTGCGTCATGGTCTGGGTGATGGCGAACATATTGGTGGCACCGATGGCCAGAAATACGAGCGCGGTGCGGATGGTGTCCCACAGCAGCGGCAGGGTGATTTTCCAGAACAGATCCCAGCGCGTCGCACCATCAATCGTCGCCGCTTCGTAGTAGGATTCGGGAATGGAATCCATCCCCGCCATGAAGAGCACGACATAGAAGCCGACTGCCTGCCAGATGACGACCGTCCCAACCGCCCCCAGCGCCAGATCCGGGTTGCCCAGCCAGGCGATCGAGTCTGTCGCGCCCAGCATGCTGGCAATGCTGCTGAGGACGCCGATGGTGGGATGGTAGATAAAGCTCCACAGCACGCCGATCGCCACCAGCGACATCACCTGCGGGAAGAAGAAAGCGATGCGATAGAACTTGCGGAAGCGCGCTTTGCCATGCGTCAGCAGGAAAGCCAGATACAGGGAGATGACGATGGTGATGGCCGGGATGCTGACCAAGTAGATCAAATTGTGCTTCAGCGCATTCCAAAACAGCGCGTCGCCCAGCAGTTTCTCGAAGTTGGCAAGCCCGACGAAGGTCGGTTTGGGCGTCAAGCCGCGCCATTTGGTCAAGCTGATATACATGGCTTGCCCGTAGGGATAGACCAGGAAAACCAGAAACAGCAGCAGCGACGGCAGCGTAAAAGGCAGGATGATATGATACTTTTTCTTCTTAAACTGGAGCCAGGCTGCGATTGCGTTGTTTGTCATAGTCGGTTCATCCCCGCCAAAGACGACAAGCAAGAGACCGTCCTCTGAAGGTTCAGCCTCCTGCTCATCGCATCCCGATAACGGAACGGGCGCTATGCGAACTAAGCGCGCGTGTACTTCGGTATGTCGCCGTCGGCCTTTACTTCGTCAGCAGCAGCCTGTACTGTCTCAGCAAATTGATCGGGACTAATGCGGCCAGTCAGCAACTCGCCAGTGGCGTTGGCCACCGCTGTCCACAGGTCGCTGTACCAGCCGCGCGACAGGTAGTCGAATCCGCCGTTGGCTGCTTCGACCGCTTCCAATGCCGATTGCAGCGCCGAACTGAGCTCGACGCCTTCGCTGCCGCCAAAGACGGGCATGATGGCGCTGATCTCCTGGGCGAAGAATTGCGCGTTGGCTTTGGAGAGCATGCAGCGCATGAACTCCATCCCGCCGGTGACATTGGCGGCGTTGACCGGCACGATGTAGGGCTCGCCGGGCCAAGCGCCCACCGAATGGTAACTCGACTCATCGGGACCAGGCACGGGCTTGACGACCATATTGAAGCCCTCGGGCGTGAGTTCGCGCATTTCATTTTCCAGCCAGGTGCCGCAGGGGATGAAAGCGGCATTGCCTTGCAGCCACTCCGCCTGCGATTCAGTATGGGTCAAGCCTTCAGTACCGGGCAAAATGTAGTCGTTCTCGACCAACTGGTGCATCATGTTGAGCGCCTGCATCACGGCATCGCTCTTCCAGGCCTCATCCACGAGGTTGTCGATGTCCTTGATGGCCTGGATGCCGCCGTTCTTATACACCAGGGGCATCAAACAGCCGAAGACCATGTAGCCGGGGAACTTGCCTTGATAGGTCCAAGGGGCGATGCCGGCGCTCTTGATCGTTTCGCACAAGCCCATTAAGCCATCCCATGTGCGCGGATATTCCCAGCCTTTTTCATCGAACAGGCTCTGGCTGTGCCAGATGCCGCTGACGGTATAGGCGATGTTGAGATAGAGCTGCCGACCGTCGAAGACGCCATCTGCCTGTGAACCAGGGAAGAGCGTCTCGCCGAAGGTCATGCCCGGCGTATCCAGCGCGGGGGCTGCCATCAGTGGCGCGAGGTCAGCCAACTGCTCGTCGGCGACCAGCGAATCCATCGGAATACTGAACGCGCCGCTGTTGTCAATCACATCGGGGGGGTTGCCACCGATGAAACGCGGACGTAGAATCTCGGAAACCTGTTGAATGCCTTCAACGGTCATTTCATTGTCCGGGTGCAGCGCCCGGAAGATATCGGCGGCGTTGTCGATGTACGAGCGCCCAAAGCCGCCTTCAAAGAAGACGCCCTCTACATTGGCGCCCGCTTCCAATCCCAAAGGATTAACGGCTTCCGGCGCCACCTCAAAAGGCAGGTCGCCTTGCGCAGCCGCCAGGGGCATGATCTGGCTGGCCATAATGCCGGCCGCCAATGCGCCTGAGGACTTCAGAAAATCCCGTCTTGATAATTGCTGCTTCATAACTCGCTCCTGTCTACTGCGTGTTGTGTCGTTCAAATGGACACATCTTTGCCGCGCCACGCTGGACGCTGCGACCTTGCTAACTTAAGTATGCGCAAAAATTAATTTGAGTCAAGAAATTGGCTCGGATGCGAGTTTAGTTGCCGCCAATCCAGCTTCGCCAGGCGAATTGCTATACTCTTGCCTGGCATGCGGCTGGCTTTTTGGAGAGTGGCGTGAACAGACGCGCAATCAAGTTCTTGTCGTTTATCGCCCCTATGTCGGTTTGGGCGTCAAGCCGCGCCATTTGGTCAGGCTGATATGCATGGCTTGCCCGTAGGGATAGACCAGGAAAACCAGAAACAGCAGCAGCGACGGCAGCGTAAAAGGGAGGATGATGTGCCACTTGCTCTTTTTCAATTTGCCACCTCGAGCGGGGGCGCTGGGAGCCACGGCAAGCGCCATGACTCCCCTTCTTGACTTGCCAGCCAGCGCGGCAAATTACGCGTGGGTGTATTTGGGAATGTCGCCGTCGGCTTTGACTGCGTCGGCGGCCGCTTGCACGGTATCGACAAATTGCTCTGGCGACACGCGATTGGTCAGCAGCTCGCCAGTGGCATTCTGCGCCGCTGTCCACAGGTCGCTGTACCAGGTGCGCGACAGGTAATTGAACCCGCCGTTGGCTGCTTCGACCGCTTCCAATGCCGAAGTCAGCGCCGAACTGAGATCGACGCCTTCGCTGCCGCCGAAGACGGGCATGATGGCGCTGATCTCCTGGGCGAAGAATTGCGCGCTGGCTTTGGAGAGCATGCAGCGCAGGAACTCCATCCCGCCGGTGACATTGACGGCGTTGACCGGCACGATGAAGCGCGAGCCAGGCCAGGCGACCAGCGACTCGTAGGTCGACTCGTCGGGACCAGGCACGGGCTTCATGACCATATTGAAGCCCTCGGGCGTGAGTTCGCGCATTTCATTTTCCAGCCAGGTGCCGCAGGGGATGAAAGCGGCATTGCCCTGCAGCCACTCTGCCTGCGATTCGGTGTGCGTCAGCCCTTCCGTGCCGGGCAGGATGTAGCCGAGATCAGCCAGCTGGTGCATCATGCCGACGGCTTGCAAGACGGCGTCGGTCTTCCAGGCGTCATCCACGAGGTTGTCGATGTCCTTGATGGCCTGGATGCCGCCGGTCTTGTGTATCAGGTGCATCAGGCAGCCGAAGACCATGTATTGCGGGAACTTGCCCTGATATGTCCAGGGCGCGATGCCGGCGCTCTTGATCGTCTCGCAGAGGTCCAGCATGCCCGCCCAGGTGTTGGGGTATTCCCAGCCCATCTCTTCAAACAGGGTTGAGCTGTGCCAGATGCCGGTGACGGTGTAGGCGAGGTTGAGAAAGAGCTGCCGACCGTCGAAGACGCCGTCTGCCTGTGAAGTGGGGAAGAGCGTCTCGGCGAAGGTCGTGCCGGGCGTATCCAGCGCGGGGGCTGCCATCAGCGGCGCCAGGTCAGCCAGCTGCTCGTCGGCGACCAGCGAGTCTATCGGGATCGAGAATGCGCCGCCGTTGAAGATGACATCGGGCGGGCTGCCGGCGATAAAGCGCGGACGCAAGATCTCTGACACCTGCTGGATGCCCTCGACTGTCATCTCGTTTTCCGGGTGCAGCGCCCGGAAGATATCGGCGGCATTGTCGAGGTACGAGCGCCCGTAGCCGCCCTCAAAGAAAATGCCCTCTACATTGGCGCCCGCTTCCAATCCCAAAGGATTAACAGCTTCCGCCGCTACCTCAAAAGGCAGGTCGCCCTGCGCAGCCGCCAGGGGCATGATCTGGCTGGCCAAGACTCCGGCCGCCAATGCGCCTGAGGACTTCAGAAAATCCCGTCTTGATAATTGCTGCTTCATGACTCGCTCCTGTCTACTGTGTGTTGTATCGTTCAAACAGACGCATCTTTGCCGCGCCACGCCGAGCGCTGCAAACCTGCGATTTTATTTTACCCCCCCCCCCCATGTTGTCAAGAAATTGGCTCGGATGCGAGTTCAGTCGCCGCCAATCCAGCTTCGCCAGGCGAATTGTTATACTCTTGCCTGGCATGCGGCGCGCTATTGAGAGATCTATCGATGTTGATCCTGGATGAAGCCTCAGGCAAGCTGGATAACGAGAGCCAGCGGGAAATGGAAGTGTAGCGGGAGAGGGGCTCGAACCCTCACGCCCAATCGGGCAGGCGCTTTTAAGGCGCCCGTGTCTGCCATTCCACCATCCCGCCGCAGGCAAAGTCTAGCCGCGCTGCATTCGCCTGGCTAGACCTCGATAATCTCGCCGGCGTTTTTGCGCTTGCGGGGCACTTTCGGGCGGCAATCTTTGGAGAAGATCATCAGCAAGCCCAAGCCGATGAACAAAAGCGCCACGAAATTGACCTTGATGCCGAGCAAGGAACTGATCACCGGCGGCAGCGCAAATGCCAGGCCGATGGCGATCATCCAAAATGCGCTGCCCTGGGCTTGCCAGCGCTCGCCTTTGGCAAATGCGCCGGCCAGTTTCGATGCCGCGATAACGAACAATATGCCAGGAAACCAATAGCCCGACACGAATAACAAGCCCAAGCCAATGAAAAACACGCCACCGGCTGCCTGGCTGTGGTTAAGTTCGCGCACGATGCCGCCCCTTCTGTCTTGTGATTGTTCGCCTTGTTGATAGTGTATACGCAAAAAGCAGGTCGAGGATGCGCCAGCTGGCAGGGCGCTCAGCGTTCGGCGAAGACCACGCGATACGACTTCAGCGATTCGCGGTTGCCCTCGTAGCAACGACCGGTGCGCAGGCTCGCGCCGACTGGTTCGGCAGCGCCGGGCATATCCAGCGTGTAGTCGGTGTCGGCTGTCATTTGGAAGTCGGCATAGGCGAGGCCGCGGTCGCCTTTTAGCCCGCTGAGGAAGATGTCTTCCTGCGCTCCCCAGCGCGCGCGGATCTGCTGCCCGGGCAAGCCGCGCCCCAGATAGTCGACCACGGATACTTCGATGACAGCCGGGCGGTCGACGGCGCAGAAAGTCCGCAGCGAGATGGCTTCGAAGCGGCGCTGCGCAGGCTGAGTGGGGGCGACGAGGCGCGTCGGCTGGACGACTGCATCCAGCGGCGGCTTGGTGGGCACGAGCGTGCTGTGCGCGACCGCGCGACCGCTTTCATCACCGCTGGCGGCGGGCGTGGGCGTGGTGTCGGGCGGCAGCAGTTGTTCGGCGCAACCGCTGCGGCCTTGCTCCATGTAGAATTGCGCGACAATTCGCAGCGCCTGGATGCCGCTCGGGCTGGCCAGATAGCCGCTGCTGCCCAGCTGGCAGGCGCTTTCTGCCAACGCATCCAGCGGATCTGTGGCCGGGCGCAGGCTTATCAGCTTGTCCAGCGCCATTGTCAAATCGCCGCTGTGCGCATATTCCAGCGCGACCGCGACCATGAAATGACTGCTGTGCTCGGGACGCAGCTGCCAGGGCTCGGCGTTGTCGCGCTGCAGCGGACCATAGAGACGCGTACTTGCCAGCCCCAGGGCGATGCCGATCACCAGCCCCAGCGCGAATAGCCAATTCGAGATGGAAGCCGGCGCGCGCATCAGCTGCTCCCGCCGCCCAGGAAGGGCACCATGGCTGGCGTTGCGACGCCCAATTCTGCCGCCAGCTTTGCCAGCACGCGGATATCGTCCAATTCGCGCGAGCCGCTGTTGATGATGCGTTCGGCAGTCGCGCGCAGGTAGCTCGCCAGATCGCCGATTTCCAAGCGCCGCAGCCGTTCCAGCGCGCCGACCAGGTCGCTATCGTGTGCATAGCCAGCGGCAATCATGATGGCGTAGTCGTCGCGGTGGGGCTGCGCCAGGTCGCTCAAGCTGCTATTGCGCGCCGCCGGTGGCGGATTCAGCCAGCCGATTGCCGCGCCAGCCAATGCGCCCAGCAGCAGCCCCAGGGTCAAAGAGAGCAGGAAGCGCCGCACGGCTGCCTCGCTAGCGCATCAGAGCCCCGATTGTCTGGCAGGCTGCGCAGCTTCCATCCGGGCGGATGATGGCATAGCCGGCTTGTGGATCGGGGTCCCATTGCTCGAAGTCGATATTCCAGACGATGAGCAATTCGACAGGCGACCTGGGGTAGTCGGCGGCGATTGTGATGGCTTGCGCCAGCCAGGCAGCTTGCTCGGCGACGGATGTGTTGACCGCCCAGGCGAAATTGCCCGGCAGGCGTCCATAGCCTTCGGGCGACAAGTAGCCCAGCTCGGTGATGCACAGAGGAATGTCGTGGCTTTGGAAATAAAAGCCGGCGCGGTCGAGCTGGGATATGAAGTAGCGGGTGGGGTAGTCGTAATCGCGGGGGTCGCCGCCCAGCTGCGATGGCGGCAGCACGCCTTCGTTGTAGTGCACGCCAATGCAATCGGCATAATCGGCGATGCCGACATTTGCCATGCCGCGATAATAATTGTCGTCATTCCAGACTTTGGCGGGTCCAAAGACGCTCTCCGCGCCAGTGGGAGAAAGCGCGCCGGTGATGACCAGCGTATCGGGATTGGCGGCTTTGATGGCGGCGTAGGCGGGGCGCAGCATCGCGGCATAGTTGCGGGGATGGATCTGCCCCTGCGTCCATTCGCGGTCGAGGTTCATCTCGTTCCAGACTTCGATGGCGTCTGCGCCCAGGCCGGCGACTTCGCCCAGGAATTCGGCATAGGCATTCAGGTATTCTTCACCGCCTTCGCTGAGGTCGTGCACATGGCCCGTCACGCTGAGCAGGATGCGGAAGCCGGCTTCGTGCGTGACCTTGATGCGGTGGCGGGCGACTGTCAGGTCTTCGCCGGGGATGAAAGGAATCTGCCACTTCACCCAGGTCATGCCGGCGCTGTGCATGGCCTCGATAGCCGATTCGCCGAAGTGCAGCACATGTCCGCCAACCGGCAGGGGCAGGCGATTGATGACAGGCGGCGCGATCTGCGGCTTGAGCGAAGGCAGGATCGGCTCGACAGGCTCGAGGTTGACGAGGTCGCTATTGTTGTTGTTGACCAGAATCGGGCCCAGCGTGTAGAAGTGGCTTTCCTGCGCGCTGTCCACCGCATGCAGCCGCAGTTGATAAAAGCCGTCAGCCAGAATGCCCGTGTTCCATTTGCCCAGATCGGCATCGATGACGGGCGCGAAGCTGGGACTGACCACAGGCATCCACATAACATCCGCGCCGGCGTCGTAGGGTGCAGCTTCAAAGAGATACCACTGCTGGTCGGCGATATTGGCTGTGCCGCGCAAGTCGACTGTGCCGCGCACCGTGTTGTAGACCGGGCTCCAGACCAGGGTGAGGTCATCCGACTGCGCCAAGGCTACGGTGCCCAGCGTTGTGATCAGCATGAGGACCAAGAGGAAGTTTCGCATCGCCGCTCCGTTTTCGTTTTGCTTCATCCCTGTCTATTAGACCACAGAGAACGCAGCGGGTACACCGGGATGAAGGAGTACACCGGGAATTTGTTATAGGGACATGCTGAAAATAGCTGCGCTTTGTGCAACCCCCTCGGATTACTTAAATGTACTCGGTGAAATCGGTTGTAAAGCATTAGAGACGATTTCCTTGCGGCATCCTGCCTTGGTCCCGACAGGTCGGGGATGGTGCCGGTTGCGACTGCTTTTCGTTTGGGCATGGGATTCCTCCTTGCTGTCGCAGTGGCGGGCCTCAGATATTTTACAATTCTTGCCGCTGGAAGATGCGCGTTTCTCCTTGCTGAAAGACGAGTTGCAGAGACGGGTCGGCGGGGAAGTCGGCGTTTGCTCGCACGAGGAGATAGTCGGCGGCGGCGGTTTCGGCGGACTGGACGAGTTGCCGTTCAAAATAGCTATAGGCGCGGAAGTCGACAGCGCGCCGCTCGGCGATCACCGGCAGCCAGCCATCGCCATCGACAGCTTGCAGCAGGGCATCGGGCGGGGTGTTTTTGCGCAGCCAGTCCATGGCGGCGATGTCATCGCGATTCGCTGTGGCGGCGGGCAGAGCCAACAGCGCGCGCAGGTTGTGCAGGGCTGGCTCGAATGTGAAGAAAAGCAGGGCGATTCCCAGCGCAGACGCCAACATGCAGCGGGGGGCATTTCTCCGCAGCCGGGCACGCAGCGCAACTGGCAGACGCGCATCCCAAAGATCCAGCAGCGCCAGCCCGGCGAACCAGCTGCAAGGCAAAATGAGCGCGTGACGAGCCAGGTTTTCGGCATCGACCAGCGCACTCAGAGTCGGGAGCAGCCGCGGCAGCACGCCCAGCAGCACAAGATCTATCAGCAGCAGCAGCCAGCCCAGCATCAGCAGCGAGACAAAACGCAGCCGCTCCCCCGCGCGCCAGCCTGCTATCACTCCCCAGACCAGCAGAGGCAGCACAACATAGCCTTGTCCGCGAGTCATATGGACGAGATTCGCAAAGCCGGGCGGGCTCGCAGAAGGCGTGACCGGCAGCAGCAGCGACAGGTTGTTGATTAGCCAGGGGGCCGTGCCCAGCAGCGCGATGGCGGGGATGCCCAGCGTCGTGCACCAGCGCGCCCGGCGGTCAAACTGATGACGCTGTCCCCAGTCCAGTCCGATCAACAGCGCCAGGCAAATCAGCGCCGCCAGAGCCAGGTCGAAGCTGGTGTACATGACCGCGCCCAGCAGCAGACCGCCCGCGACCAGATCCGCCAGGTTGAAGCGATGCAGCAGGCGCAGCGCATACAGCAGGAATGCCAGCGTAAACAGAATCGCCAGCAAGTCGCTGTAATGCCCGTCGAGCAGGCTGCCGGTCGTGCCGCCGCAAAGCAGCAGCCCCAGCGCCATCGCCCGTCCCAGCCGCTTGTTATGCAGTTCCGCGCCGAAGTCGTAGGCCAGCCAAACCAGCATCAGCAGCGCGACCGCCGCTGTGCTTTGCTGGATGATCGGCAGGGGCTGATCCAGCTGCTGGCTGAGATACGCAGAAAGCGCGTGGAAGCCGGGCGCGATGATGATGGGCGGGCTGGCGGCGTAGGGAACGAGCGAGTTGAATGAGCCGCCATCGCGGGCAGCCAGGCTGTGCAGGGCGAGCGCTTGGCCATGCTCCCCCAGCGGCAATGGCATCTGCACGAGCGGTACGAGCAGCAGCAGCGACACCAGGCCGAAGAATGCCAGGTCTTCGGGACCGGGCCAGCCTTGGTCGCGGTCGCTGAGTCGTTCGCCACGGGCTTCGGCGCGTGCTTGCGCGGTCGACAAAGTGCCGCCCAGCACGACTCCAGCCAACAGCGCGAAGAGCAGATAATCCACCACCAGCGTATCCCAGCCGAAGCTCTCGGCATAGAAGACCGCTCCGCCGACGATCAACGCCATGCACAAGGCAGCAGCCAGCGCCACGCGGGGTTGTTTTGTGCGCCAGGCTGGCGAGAGCATCGCGCCCGCGCCCAGCAAGACGGCAGCCAAAATGAAAGCAATGAACAGGCTCATAGCGCAAACTCGCTACCAGAGTCGGCCGCTGGCATAGCGGTCGAAGATGTTGTCGCTGCTGATAATGGGCAGGTCTTCGGCAAGCGACTGGGCGATGAGCAGCCTGTCGAAAGGGTCTCGGTGGTGCAGCGGCAACTCGGAAACGCCTTTCAAATGCGGCAGTTTGATTTCTAGAAGCCCGAAACTGTTTGACGCCAGTTCTCGGTCAATCCATTCTGAAAATGGCGGCGGGAAAAGATCAAGTTTTCCTGTTCGATACTTGATCGCCAACTCCCAGATACTCACCATGCTAAAGTAGATAATGTTGTCCGCATCGCTCACTATCAACCTGGCTCTCTCACTCAAGCGTCGTTGCGCAGAGACATACCAAATGAAAGTGGAAGTGTCTAACAGACAGTTCATTCTATGTACGGTTCAAACTCGGGCAATGGGTCATAGAAGTCGTCAGACATGGTGATTCGCCCTTTGGCGCTGCCGGGCGTGCGCGGTTTTCTGGGCGGCAGGGGCGTCAGCTTGAGTTCGTATTCGCGCCCGTCGCTGCCGACGATGTTGACGACCAGTCCCTGTTGGGCGCGGTCCATCAATTCCGCAAAGTTGGCGACCGCCGTTTCCATTGTGTAGTTCTTCATGGCGCTGCTCCCGCGCTTGCCTGTCTGCCAAGTATACAACATTGTTCGCGCCCGATCGGATGCATCTAATGCTCGGATTCGGCGTCTTCCAGGCAGGATATCGCCGCTGCGCTCACCTGCTGCCGTCAGTTGCGATCCATGCGATGAGCAACAGCCCAGCCAGTCTGATTTTCATGGGGGGATTGCTCCTTGCCTGCTTCACGCATGGGCATTCCGCTCGGCGTTCAGGCGGGCTGCATGGCTTCCCAGATACGCCGGGGCGTCAAGGGCATGTCGATATGTCGCAGGCCCAGCGGACGCAGCGCATCCATGACGGCGTTGACGACAGCGGGAGTCGAGCCGATGGTGGCAGCCTCGCCGATGCCTTTCGCGCCCAGGGGGTTCAGCGTGGTTTCGGTCACGGTTTGATCCAGCGTGAAGTGCGGGAAGTCGTCGGCGCGCGGCATGGTGTAATCCATCATGGTGCCGGTCAGCAGTTGGCCTTGTTCATCGTAGATGACCTGCTCAAGCAGCGCTTGTCCGATGCCCTGCGCCAAGCCGCCGTGAATCTGCCCGGCCACCAGCAGCGGGCTGATGCGCGGACCGCAGTCGTCCACCGAGTAATAGTCGCGCAGGCTGATGATGCCGGTTTCGCGCTCGATTTCGACCACGGCGACATGGGTGCCGAATGGATAGATGAAGTCGGGCGGACGGAAGAAATCTGTGCCTTCCAGGCCCGTGTCGATATCGTCGGGCAGGCGCTCGCTATAAGCGCGTTTGGCGATCTGGCTGAGGTTGAGGCTGCTGCCGGGCACGCCTTTGACGCGGTATTCGCCATCGGCAAATTCGATATCGCCGGGCGCCGCTTCCAGCATGTGCGCCGCGATTTTTATGGCTTTTTCGCGCACGACCTTGGACGCGCGCACGATGGCCGAGCCGCCCACAGCCAGGCTGCGGCTGCCGAATGTGCCCACGCCGACGGGCTGCGAGCCGGTATCGCCATGACGCACGACGATATCGTCATAATCGGCGCCAATCTCATCGGCGACGACTTGGGCGAAGGTCGTCTGCAAGCCCTGCCCATGCGGCGATGCGCCGGTGTAGACGGTCACTGTGCCGCCGGGTTCGACGCGCACGACGCCGCTTTCGTAGGGACCAAAGCCGCACATCTCTACATAAGTCGCCATGCCAATGCCCAGCAGGCTGCCGGCGTCATCCGCCCGCCGTTGCGCTTGTTCGGCGCGCAGCTTGCGATAATCTGCCGCCCGCAGCGCTGTGTCCAGGTTGTTTTCATATTCGCCCGTGTCGTATGTCGAGCCAGTGGGCGTTTTGTAGGGGAACTGGTCGGGCTGGATATAGTTGCGGCGGCGCACATCGGCCGGGTCAATTTCAAGCTCGCCGGCGATCAAGTCGATTGCCCGTTCGATGTAATAGATGGCTTCTGGACGGCCCGCGCCGCGATAGGCTGCCACCGCCACCGTGTTGGTGAAGACATTGCTGGCTTTGAAGTGCACGGCGGGGATGTCGTAGTTGCCGGTCGCCATGAGTCCAGTCAGATGCGCGATGTCATAGAAGGGCGGATAGGCGCCCAGCTCGCCAATTACATGCAGACGCAAGCCGAGGATGCGCCCCTCATCGTCAAAAGCGACTTCGACATCGGCGATCTGTGAGCGGCCGTGCGTCGTGGAGCTGAAGTGTTCGGCGCGCGTGCCCGACCAGCGCATCGGCTTGTTGCGCAGCTGCGCCAGCTTTGCCAGCGCCATCTCTTCGGGGTAAAGCTGGTTCTTCACGCCGAAGCCGCCGCCGACATTGGGCGCGATGACCCGCAGCGTATTTTCGGGCAGGCGCAGCGCCTCTGCCAATGCCGAGCGCACGCCATGCGGGATTTGCGTGCTCGTCCAGAGTGTCAAACCGCCGGTTGCGGCATCGGGCGCGGCCAGCACGGCACGCACCTCCATGGGCGCGCCGGCTACGCGCTGACTGCGCATGCGCTGGCTGATTGTGCGTGGGGCGTTTTCAAACACGGCATCGACATCGCCGCTCTTCTTCTCGCCGGTATCGACGATATTGCTGTCCAGCCCGGCGAAGATCGGCGGAACTGCGCCTTCATACGCGCTCAGCAAGTCAGCCGCGGCGGGCAATTCCCCATAATCAACAGCGATATCGTCCAGGGCATCAGCCGCGATTTCGGCGCTTTCGGCGATGACAGCCGCCACGATCTCGCCCACATGCCGCACGCGCCCCGCCGAGATGGCATAGTGGCTGTAATTGGCGCGCGCCACCCTGCCGCCGGCGACTGGCACCGTCTCCCATTCATCTTGCAGGTCTGCGCCAGTGATCACCGCCTGCACGCCCGGCCGCGATTCGGCAGCTGCGCGGTCGATGCCGAGGATGTCTGCATGCGCATACGGACTGCGCAGGAAGGCCACATGCGCCATGCCCGGCAATTTGATATCGCCTGTATATTTGCCAGCGCCGTTGATCAAGCCGGGGTCTTCCTTGCGTTTGATGTTTGCGCCTATCATCGAGCGTAAAGCCATGGCTGGGGTCTCCTTTTTACAAGCGATATTTGTTGCTTCAATTCAATTCTGCAAGGAATAGCAATTTGCTACCTCGCTTATCAAATATGGATTTGTACCCCTCCCCCAGCCCCTCCCCGTCGGGATGGAGAGGGTAGCCAAAGCGGGCGACCCAATGGCTCGCCCCTACCCGGCTGTCGGAGGGACCGAGGGGGGTCATGCGCGTTCGACCGGCAGTCCATCCGCCAGCCAGCCTTTGGTGCCGCCTTCCAGGTTATAGAGCTGCTCGTAGCCGAGGCTGGCGAGGTACATGGCGGCTTGCTCCGAGCGGACGCCGGTGTTGCAGACCAGCAGGGCGGGCCGGTCTTCGTCTATTTCATCGACGCGCGCCATGAATTCGCTCAGCGGAATGTTGATTGCGCCGGGCAAATGGGCTTCGGCATATTCGTCGTCTTCGCGCACATCAATGAGCTGATAGTCGCCTGCCTCGCCACTGGCGAATCGCTGGCGGTATTGGTCGCTGCTGAGGTCGGTGTACATGGCTGCCTCGCGGCTGGTATGGTCGCTGGCGCGGATTATAGCCAGGTTGAGTCGGCGCGGCAAAACAGGGGCGGGCTGAGCCGACAATGAGCCGCCCGCAAGCCGCTGATAATTATGCTGAAGAAAAATGCAAGGGCGACACAGAATGCCGCCCGATTATGGAATGCAGTTGCTGTCGGCGAGCAGCCCTACCCGCAATCGCCCTCGGGCTCGACATACGCGGCGGATATCCAGCCCTGCTCGCCGTGATAATCCACCTTGAACCAGCCGTCAGTCCGCTCCAGCGCGGTCAATTTAATCTGACTCCTCAGCGCGCCGATCTTCTCGCCATCGGGCGCGTCGCGGAAGTTCAGCGCGTACTGCAGCGTCACCATGCAATCGCTCAGCATCGTGCCTTGCGCAGAAGCCGCTTGCTGCTGAGGGGCGGGCGCGGACGGACCTGGCACCAGCGCCACCTGCCCGGCACCATCAATGGTCGCGCAGAGCAGACCGCCCGGCACGCTGAAAACGGGCAAATCCGACACCGTACGCGGAATCGCAGTCGTGTCGATGAACTTGATTGCGCCGCTGTCCGCGAGGAAGCAGACCTGCGTGCCCGGCGTGACCCAGCCCCAGATATCCACCACCAGACTCGGCATGGCGGCGATCACATCGGGGTGTCCAATCTCGCTGCCTTCCACGCGCGAACAGCTTGTCCCGCTGCTGGCTTTGCTGACGACGATGTCGGGCTGCAGGGTCTGGCAAGACTGCGCTGGCGAATAGCGGATGACCGGGACGGCTGTGGGCATCGCCTCGGCCTGGCTTCCGCTGGATCGGCTGCTTCCACTGCTTCCATCGCCGGGACCCCCGCCATCGGGGCCTGGCGGCGCTGGCGGTGGCGGCGGCGGCACATACCCTGCATGCTCAATCGCGCCGGCTTCGCATTTACTGCCGATTGGACGCGTATTGCCGCGCTGGTCTTCGTTGTAGCCGGGCACACTTGAAGCCAGGCAAGTTGCGAAATCGATGGCCGGGCTGCCAGCGCGCGGGATGTAAAAGCCGTTGAAGGGTCCCGCCAGCTGCGGGTCGTTTTGATTGCCGTAGTTGCGATGTTCGAAATTGCAATTGGATATGCCGATAAAATTGACATTCGTGGCTGTTTGACTGTCCGGCTCTATTCCGGCAACGCCAGCTTGAAAAGAGGCGGAAGATTTGCAGTCGCCCGGGGTATTCCCGTAGATGATGCTGTTTCTCACTTCACCGACGTCCGGTTCGACAAATTGCAGCGCAGCGTGGTCTGTCCCCGCGCGGTTATTGGTCATCGTCACATGTCGCAGAATAACCGGTCTCGACGTTTGACTCTGCGTGGAACTTATCGCGCCGCCTTCCCGCACGGCCCGGTTGTTGTAGAAGCTGCTGTTGGTGATGGTGAGCGTGCCGGAGGTATGTATCGCGCCGCCAGTTTCTGCCCGATTGTTGTAGAAAGCGCAGCGGTTGATGGTAAGCGTGGTGGCAGGCCCGGCCGAGATCGCGCCGCCGTTCGCGCCCGTGCCTTCGACGAGCTTCAGTGCCGTGTTATTGTGAAAGACGCAGTCGTTGAAGGTGTAGGTTCCAGCGCCGCCATACGGGTTAAAAGCGCCGCCGCTTTCGCGGTCGTCGGCAACCGCGCCGGTGAAGGTGATGTTGTTGAAGGTGATCGTGGGCGCGCCCCACAGACTAAAGAAGGCGAAAGTGCCGTTGCCGCGGATGGCGTAGCCGTTGCCATTGATGGTGAGCGTCCCGTTGGTGCCGCCGCCTTCCCAGATTTTCGCGGTCATCGTTACATCGCCCGTTAATTCAATGGTGTCGTTGCCGCTGCCGGCGGTGCAGCCGCTGCCGGTAGGGGCGGAATCGTCAAAGGCGGAATCCCAGGCCTGCTTGAAAGTGCAGGTCGCGCCGACGGTGATGGTGGCGGCATGGGCGGGCAAAGCAGCCAGCAAAAGTACGGCTGTCAGCATGGCGATTTTGGCAAGAAATCCTGAGTTCACGACGACCTCCGGGGCAAGTCGGGATTTAGCAGGAAATTCGGGGGGGGGGGGGGGGGGGGGTAAATGGCAGGAGCGTCCGCGCCGCCGCGGCTGCCTTCGTCAACATTTGCAAGGTCAATGTTCTGATGCGCATGGTTGCAAACTCCGAAGAATATGTCATAACAGCCATTAAAATACCATTTTCAGTTTTTGTCAAGTGGTTTAGTCAAATTCGCAGGCCAATCGCAGCAAACTGCGGGCGCGGTCAAATTTTCTGCCGCCGCCTGTCCCGAACGCGATCGCCGATACCAGTCCACAGTCCGCCGCAAGCCTTCTGCAAATTCGACTACGGGCGCGAATCCCAGCAGCTCTTTCGCTTTGCTCACATCGGCGCGCGAGTGCTTGATATCGCCCGGTCGTTCAGCGCTGTGGATGGGCGGCAGGTCTGTGCCCAGCGCGGCATTCAGCTGCTCGACCAGGCTGTTCAGCGTGACGCGTCCGCCGGTGGCCAGGTTGATTGCCGCGCCCGATGCGCCCTCCGCAGCGCAGGCCAGCAGATTGCCATGCACGACATTGTCGATATAGGTGAAGTCGCGGCTTTGCTCGCCATCGCCATAGATGCGCGGTCGTTCGCCAGCCAGCATCCAGGCGATGAACCTGGGGATGACGGCGGCGTATTCCGAGAGCGGATCCTGGCGCGGTCCAAAGACATTGAAATAGCGCAGCGCCACCGTCTCCAGTCCGAAGCTGCGCGTGAAGGCGGCGGCATAATATTCGCCAGCCAGCTTGGCGACTCCATAGGGCGAGATGGGGTCGGGGCGCATGGATTCGTGTTTGGCATCGCCTGGCTGATCGCCATAAGCCGATGACGAAGCGGCATAGACCACCCTTCTAACGCCGCAATCACGCGCGGCAGCCAGCACATTCAACGTGCCGGTGAGGCAGTGCAGATGCGTCTCCAGCGGGTCGGCCAGGCTGCGCGGGACCGATGGCAGGGCGGCCTGGTGCAGCACGAAGTCGACGCCGCGCATGAGCCGCCGCAGCAAGTCGCCGTCGTTGATGTCGCCAATGGCAATTTCGCAGTCGCCATCCAGCGCGCGCAGATGCGCCAGATTCTCCCGCTTGCCAGTCAGCAGGCTGTCGATGATGCGCACGCGCTGTCCGTCTTGCAGCAGGCGGTCGGCGATGTGCGAGCCGATGAAACCGGCGCCGCCCGTGACGAGGTAGGTGCTTGACATGATGTCCCTCCAGCGCAGTCGGCGCATTAGACCACAGCGCGCGCAGTCGGCACAGAGGCGAATTCTGACCAGCCCGCTGCCCGCCGCCCTTGTGATACACTGGCCGTATGCCTTCTCATCACCATACTGAGTTGGAACGAATCGTCGATCGTTGGGAGCAGCGTCACGAATGGCGATTGCTTTCGCGCAGCGTGCCGCGTTCGCTGATATTGGCGCTGCTGTTGAGCCTGGCGGCCGGCGCAGTCGGTTATTTTCGCCTGCGGCTGGGGGCGGAGCAGCTGGCGCTGATTGCTGCGGGCTTGTGCGCGTTTGGCGTTGTGGGCAATTTGCTGCGCACGTTGCTTTTTCCGCGCGATTTGCCGGCACGCGCGCGCTATTTTGACCTTGAGTTCAACCTGGGCGAGCGGGTATCGACCGCCTTTGAGCTGCTTTCGGGGCGCATCGGCACGCACCCGGATATCGCGGCGCGGCAGCTGGCAGATGCGCTGGCGCAAGCGCGCGTCATCAATCCGCGAGAGCGCATTGCCCTGGACTTTCGGCGTGGCGAGCTGTTCGCGCTGCTGGCGCTGTCTGTGGCGCTGCTGGGGATGATCGCGCTGCCGTCCATCGTTGGCGCAGAGCTGCTGAGCGAGCCACCGGCGGCGATTGAACTGGCGCGCGAAGATATCCGCGAGATGATCGAAGCGACTGCCAAAGACCCCGACATCAACGAAATCGACCGCCAGGATATGCTGGATGCGCTGGAGATCGCGCTGGAACGGCTGCAAGAAACCGAAATCAGCCAGGAAGAAGCCTTCGCGGCCATGAGCCAGTTGGAGGCGCAGTTGGACGAGATCGGCATCGAGCTGGGCGAGACGCTGGAGCTGGATCAGTCGGCGCTGCAAGCCGGTCTGGAGGCGCTAGGTGACTACGCTCCGCCGATGGATGAGGGCGGCGAGCAGGCTGGCGATGATTATTCGGCGTTGAGCGAGGCGCTGGAGCAGCTGGCGCAGGCTGCCCGGGATATGAGCGCGCAAGAGATGCAGGCGGCGGCCGATGCGCTGGAAGAGGCGGCTGACGAGCTGGCTGCGCTGGACGCGGCGCTGGAAGAGCGGCTCGATGAGATGGCGCAGGCGCTGCAAGAGGGCGCACAGGATCTAGGCGAGCAGCTGGATGCGGCGCAAGAAGCGCTCGCCCAACAGCAGCAGCAGAGCCAGCGGGGGCAAAATGCGCAGATGACCCTGCAAGAGCAAGCCGAACGCGCCGAAGAAGCCGCCGAAGCAATCGCCCGACAGCAAGCGCAGCAAGGCGATCAACAAACTGACGATGCCCGGGCCGGCGAGGCAAACCCAGCCGATTCCGGGCAGCCGCGCGCCGGACAAGAAGGCGATCAGCAGTCCGACCAAGCGCAGCCGGGCGCAAACCAGGGCAGCCAGCAAGCCCGGCGCAATGCAGAAACCGGTGGAGCGACCAGCCAGCGCAATCCAGACAGCCGTGCCAGTGGTGGTGGCGCAGGCGAAGGCGATCCCAACAACCTGGCTCTGGCTGGCAGCGGCGGCGAAGATCAAGGCGCTGAGACCAACAACCGCGCATCGGGCACGGGCGCGATCGATTACGAGGCGCTCTACAGCCCCAGGGGCATCGGCGGCGGCGGCGAGAACGAAATCCGCTTGCAGACCGATCCCGGCGATACGGCGCTGGCAGAAGGCGAATTCGATGACAACTCGCTGGGCGAATCGCGCGTGAGATATGACACGGTCTTCAGCGATTATCAGCAGGCCGCCAACCGCGCGCTGGAAAGCGATTATGTGCCGCTGGGCATGCGCGATGTCGTGCGCGAGTATTTCACTTCGCTGGAGCCGGGACGCTGACTGAGTGCAGGCCGCGAGCGCTTTTCTTGGCAAACGGCAAAAAATGAGTTAGTATCTGCCTGTAGACCGCATTCCGGGCATTTGCGCCCGTCGTCACAGCAATCAGGCAAGCCCGATGTTCAACAGCGACAACGCCGCGCAGGTCCTCCTTATTATCGTCAGCAGCTACCTGATCGGTTCTTTCCCGACCGCCTATTTGTTGGGCAAGCTGAAGCGCGTCAACATCTTTGAGGTGGGCAGCGGCAGCATGGGCGGGACGAATGTGGCGCGCAGCATGGGCAAAGGCTGGGCGCTGCTCACGATTGTGGTCGATGTGGGCAAGGGCGTGCTGGCTGTGTGGCTGGCGCGCGATTTGTTTTTGCCCGAACAGATCGGCGTGGCGACATCGGTTTCGGCGACTTGCGTCGTGGTCGGGCACAACTGGTCGCTCTTCGCCACGCTGCTTACGGCATCATTCAGAGAAGGCAAGCTGCGTTTGATCGTGCGCGGCGGCAAGGGCGCGGCGACAGCTTTTGGCGCCATGCTGATGATCCAGCCCACCCAGATATTGGTGGCGGCCGCCATCGCCATCGCCATCATCGCCCGCACGCGCTATGTCTCGCTGGGCGTCTTGATCGGTTTTGCAGTGGCGAATCTGTGGCTGATTGTGCTGGTGGGCACGGAATGGCAGAAGCCGATTTTGCTGTTGTATGCGGTCGCGCTGAGCGTGATGATATTGTTGCGGCACCGGGGCAATTTGCAGCGTCTGCTGGCTGGCACCGAACGGCGTCTGGGCGAACGAGCGACATAGCCTCGTGCAAATCGAAAGCGAGCGAGACCTGCGCGGCATGTGGCAGGTCGGACAAGTCTGCGGGCTGACGCTCAAGCGCATGCTGGACAGCGCCGAGGCGGGCATGTCCACCCGCGACCTGGACGACATCGGCCGCGACTGTCTGCGCGAGATGGGCGCGCAATCCGCACCCCTGCAAGCCTACAGCTTCCCCGCCTGGACTTGCATCAGCCTGAATGACGAAGCGGCGCATGGCGTGCCGCGCAAAGACCGCCTCATCCGCGCTGGCGACTTGCTGAATGTCGATGTGTCGGCGGTGCTGGACGGCTATTGGGGCGATACCGGCGCGACAATTATCGTGCCGCCTCTGCAAAAGCGGCTGGTCAAGCTGTGCGCTGCCACTCGGCGCGCGCTGGGCCTGGCGATTCAAATGGCGCGCCCGGGGACTCGCGCCAGCGCAATCGGACGCGCGGTCGAAAAATATGCCCGGCGACAAGGCTTCCGCACCTTCCGCGAGCTGGGCGGGCACGGCGTGGGACGGCATATACACGAAGAGCCGACCATCCCCAACCATTATCACAGGCGCAACAAAGATGTGCTGCGCGATGGCATGGCGCTGACGCTGGAGCCTTTTCTGTGCACAGGCCGCGGACGCATCAACACAGCCGATGATGGCTGGACGCTGCGCAGCGTCGATGGCGGCGTTTCGGCGCAGTATGAGCATACCGTCATCATCAATGGCGATGAGCCGATCCTGGTTACGAAGGTGGCTGGCGGTTATGTTTGAATGCGAGCCCGAACCCAAAGGAGTGGAACATGATCACCGGCATCGACCATCTCGTCATCGCGGCGCATTCGCTGGAACGCGCTGTTGAGACTTATCGCGGGCTGGGCTTCACCGTCATCAAAGGCGGCCGGCACGCGTATGGCTCTTGCAACGCGCTGATAGGATTCGCCGATGGCAGTTATATTGGCGGACTATACAACTAGCCAGGCGCGGCGTAAAATCGGCGCTGCTATCCTTTGACACAGATTGCGAGGGCAGACATGTCTGCAAACAAAAACCTGCACCAGGCCAAATCCAACAAAAAAGACGAGTTCTACACGCAGCTGGCCGACATCGAAAACGAACTCCGCCATTACAGCGACCACTTTCGCGGCAAGGTCGTCTATTGCAACTGCGATGACCCGCGCGTCAGCAATTTCTTTCACTACTTCGCCTACAACTTCCGCATTCTCGGGCTGAAGAAGCTCATAACCACCTGCTACAAAAACCAGCAGATGGACATGTTCAGCCAAAACGACAGCGAACGGGCTATCTACCTGGAATATGACGGCACGCAGAACGAGACCGGCGTGCCAGATGTGGAAGACATCGGCGTCCGCTGCCTGGCAGGCGATGGCGACTTCCGCAGCGCCGAGTGCATCGAGCTGCTGAAACAAGCCGATATCGTGGTGACGAACCCGCCTTTTTCGCTGTTTCGGGAATATGTGGCGCAGTTGATCGAGCATGACAAGAAGTTTCTGATTCTTGGCAACAAAAATGCCCTTACCTACAAAGGAATATTTCCGCTTATCAAGGAAAACAAGTTGTGGATAGGCAATACTTCAATGAGCAAGGATTTGCTGTTTGATGTTCCCGCAGCGTATGCGCAAGAGTTGCGCGACACCAAGAGAGAAGGCAGCGCCTATAAACTGGTGAATGGAGTCGTGAAGGGAAGGTCGCAGAGTGTGTGGTTCACCAACCTGGACTATCCCCAGCGCCACGAAGACCTCATCCTCTACAAGCGCTACACGCCAGAGGAATATCCGTGCTACGACAACTACGATGCTATCGAGGTGTCCAAGACGAAAGAGATCCCCATGGACTGGGATGGCGCGATGGGCGTGCCGATTAGCTTTTTGGACAAGCACAATCCTGAGCAGTTTGAGATTGTTGGGATGGGAGAAGATAACGGAAGAGGGCATTCTGGTGGACTTTGGGATGGGGGAAGTCCTCACTGCATTATCAACGGTGTGAAGAAGTTCAAACGCATTTTCATTCGGCGCAGGAGAGGGGCGTGACAGGATGCGCGGCATCAAAAGGCCTGGCTAGTCAGGTGTATAATCTCCCCCAAAGTATTTGCCGCGATTGACCTGGTTTAGTGCCGATTGGTTCTTGCCAGAACGCTGAATCACCGCTACCCTGACAGTACTGACCAGTCAGTATCGCAGGTTGGTATGAATACGCCCAGCAGCCGTCCCCCCACCCGCGAACGCATTTTGGATGCCGCGCTCAAACTCTTCAGCGCCAAGGGCTTCCACGATACCAAGCTGGACGAGATCGTCGCCGAAGGCGGCATCAGCAAAGGCAGCATCTACTTCCACTTCCCCAACAAAGAGAAGCTCTTCATCGCTTTGGTCGATCAATTTGCCGACTTGATCGAACGCCGCGCCAAAGAAGCCATCGACCAGCAAACGCCCGGCATTCAGCGAGTCCAGGCCGCGCTGGAAGCTGTGCTGGAAACTTTCGGCAGATACCGCAGACCCGCCAAGCTGCTGCTGGTGCAAGCGGTCGGCTTGGGCAGCGTCTTCGAACGCAAGCGCCTCGAAGTCAACGACCGATTCGCCCGGTTGATCCAAATCTACCTCGACGAAGCGATCGCCGATGGCAGCATCGCCCCGGTCAACACGCATATCATCGCGCATGCCTGGATGGGCGCGATCTACAATGTCGTCATCCAGTGGGTCTATACGGGCGAGCCCAGCAAGGAAGAAATCATGGACGCGCTGCTGCCCCTGCTGCTGAAGAGCGTCGACTACCGATAGCCATGGGTAATCCGCCGAGCGAGCGCCTGCTCAGCTGCAGCCTGCCCTGCCCGGGCCTGACGCCCCAGGACTTTCTGGCAGCGCACGATGGAGGCGCGCGCTTTGCCTGGGCGTCCGCCGATGGCTCGCTGGAACTGGCTGGAGCCGGCAGCGCTGCTGAACTCTTCGCCTGGGGCATGGCGCGCTTCGACAGCATCAGCCGCGATGCCCGCGCCCTGTTTGCAGATGCCCGGCAGGCAGACAACACGCCGCCACTGGCCGGTCCGCGCTTGTTCGGCGGATTCGCTTTTCGCCACGACTTCACGCCCGACAATACCTGGTCGATCTATACGCCGGCCTGGTTTGTGCTGCCGCATTATCAACTGGCGCGCGCCCACAACGAAACCTGGCTCACCATCAACGCGCAGATGCCCCAGGACGAATCGCCAACTGCCATGATGAAAGCGCTGGAAGCGGCGCTGCAGACCAAAATCGGCCAGCTGCGAGACGATCCCCCAAAGCGCGACGAGCAGCAAAGCCGCCTGCTGGATATCGACTATCCCATGAGCCAGGCGGCCTGGACGCGCATGATCGAACGAGCGCGCGACAGCATACAGGCGGGCGAGCTGAACAAGGTGGTGCTTTCACGCGCGGCCGAATTGCGCTTTGACGGCGCGATAAACCTGCTGCCCATCCTGCGCCACCTGGCGAATCACTACGGCGATTGTTACCGCTTCCTGTTTGAGCCACGTCCTCGCTATGCATTTTATGGCGCTTCGCCCGAGTTGCTGGCAGCCGTCAGCGGGCGGCAATTGCATAGCATGGCGCTGGCTGGCAGCATCAAACGCGGCGCAACCACGGCGGAAGACGAGCAGCTGGGCGAGCGTCTGCTGCAAAGCGATAAAGACCGCAGCGAACAGCAGATCGTGGTCGACAAAATCTGCGATCGCCTCTCGCCGCTGGTCCAATCCCTGGAAATCCAGCCACTGCGCCTGCGCAAACTGCGCCACATTCAGCACTTGCACACGCCCATCCATGCCCGGCTGAAAGTGGCGTCTGGTCTGCTGCCCTTGGCGGACACGCTGCATCCAACGCCTGCCCTGGGTGGCGACCCTCGACACATTGCGCTGGGGTTAATCCGCCAGCTCGAGCCCATCCCGCGCGGCTGGTATGGCGCGCCGGTCGGCTGGCTGGATGCGCAGCTGGATGGGCAATTCGCGGTGGCGATTCGTTCGGCGGTGGCGCAAGAATCGCGCGTCTGGATCTATGCCGGCGCAGGCATCGTCGCCCGCAGCCAAGCCCAGGCCGAATGGGAAGAGACCGCGCTCAAGCTCTGCCCCATGCTGGGCGCGCATGCGGAGTCGCCGGGTAAGATAGGTTTGCAACCACAAAGACACAAAGAGCACAAAGGCTTAAGTGTAGATTTCAAGGAGACTCCCGCGTGGTTGACAAAGGAAAACCAAAGACGCTCTCATACCGAATAATTGGCGCGGCGCTAGAGGTGCACCGTGCCCTCGGTCCTGGCTTGCTGGAAAGGGTATACGAAGATGCGCTTTGCATAGAGCTAAGCGATAGAAATATACAGTTTGAGCGGCAAAAGCACATTGGCGTCCTATACAAGGGGCACGATGTCGGAAATTATATCGCCGATCTCATCGTAGAAAAACGAGCGATCATCGAAGTCAAAGCTGTCAGCAGGCTCGCGCCCGTGCATACAGCGCAGTTGATAAACTATCTGAAGATTTGCAATCTGCGGGCCGGTCTGCTGATTAATTTCAATGTTCCCAGTTTGAAAGAGGGCATAAAACGTATCGTATTATGAAATAAACCTTTGTGTCCTTTGTGTCTTTGTGGTTAAGAATCTCGCAAATGTCGAATCGCGCTTTTAGATACGCCACGACTTTCATCGACGCGCTGGTCGCCGCGGGATTGCGCCAGGCCTGCATCGCGCCGGGCTCGCGTCACACGCCGCTCGTGCTGGCCTTGGCGCGGCACCAGGATCGCATCCAGCTCAGCTCGCATTTGGACGAACGCAGCGCCGCTTTCTTCGCATTGGGATTGGCGCTGGGCAGTGGCGAACCAGCCACCATCGTCTGCACATCCGGTTCGGCCGCCGCCAACTTCTTCCCCGCCATCATCGAAGCGCATCAATCTCGCCTGCCGCTCATCGTTCTGACTGCCGATCGTCCGCCCGAATTGCGGCACAGCGGTGCCAACCAAACCATCGACCAAATCAAACTCTATGGCGATTATGTCGATCTCTTCGTCGATGCGCCCCTGCCCGAAGCCGACCCGCCACAAATCGCGCTGGACAACTTGCGGACGCTGGCTGCGCGCGCTTATGCAAATGCGAAAACAAAGCGCGGCGTCGTGCACATCAACCTGCCTTTCCGCAAGCCTTTTGAACCCGCTGCCGATGACTCGCTGGAAATCGACCATCGTCCGCCAACGCAGTTTTTTTCGCCGCCGCCGACCGAACCGAGCCTGCGCCCATCGCTGACGCCGGCACTGCGCAATTGTCGCGGAATCATCTATTGCGGACATGGCAGCGCCCGCAGCGAAGACGAACAGCGGTCTTTGTTGCCCTGGCTGTCGCGTCTCTCGCAGGTCACGGGCTTTCCCGTACTGGCGGAGTTCAGCTCGAACCTGCGCGGCGATGGCGTCTTGGGCGCTTATGAATCCTGGCTGACGAGTGTTGACATGTCGGGCCTCGATGCGCTGATCCGCCTGGGCGCGCCGCCGCTCTGCGCTCGCATGCAAGACTTCCTGGCGAAGAGCCGATTGCGCTATCACATCTATTGCAGTCGCGCTGGCGAATGGGCGGACGACAGCCACAGCATCACCCATCACCTGACCATCGATCCCGCCGCTGTTGATGCGCGCGAGTTCAATGACCTGCCCGCCGCCGATGACAGCTGGCGCGTTGGACTGGCAAATATTGATGCCCGCGCCTGGCAGCTGATCGACAGCGAGATGGCAAGTGGCGACTTTTTTGACGGCGCGGTGGCATCTCTAATGGCGCAGCTGATGCCCGCGAATGGCGCGATCTTCGCCGGCAACAGCCTGCCCGTGCGCCAGCTGGATCAATTTGCAAAGCCCCGCCCAGACCCTCCGCTGGTTTTCGCCAATCGCGGCGCATCGGGCATTGATGGCAATAGTTCGACCGCGCTGGGCATTGCCTTGGCGCGCAAAGGACGACCAACGGCTGCGCTGCTGGGCGATATCACGCTCTACCACGATATGAATGGACTGCTGGCCCTGCGGCGCTGCGGCATTCCGATCACGCTGGCGCTGCTGAACAATGATGGCGGCGGCATATTCCAACGGCTGCCCGCGCGCCAGTTCGAGCCAGCCTTCCACGACTATTTTCTCACGCCGCATGGACTGGACTTCGCCCAGGTCGCGGCATTGTATGGCTTGCGCTATATCCGCGCCGACAACCGCGCCGCATTCCGCCGGGCTTTTGCCGATTCCATCATGGGCGCGAGCGCAACATTGATCGAAGTCCGCACCAATGCGCTGTCCGATCTGCAGCGCCGCGAAGAGATCATGCGCAAAATACACCTCCCTCGGTCACCCCGTCGGGATGGAGGTAAGCCGTCTCCGGGATGAGCGAGGGGGCTTAAACCTCTGTGTTCTCTGTAGTGAGAAAAGTGCAATAGCGACCAGCCCGCAATTTGAAATAAAGCTAAAATCGCCATAGTCGCATTCGAAATAGTTTGCAGCCGTGCGTATCAATACAGCGAACATGTGCTAGAATCCAATCAGTATTCCAACTCAAGGAGATTCAAATGAAACGCCCGCTTCTGCTGCTTGCCCTGCTCATCATGCTCGCCTCATTCTTTACGGCGATTGCAGTTGGGCAAGGTTCCCCGAAGGAAATCGCCCCGCTCTACTTCGGCGCTGGGATATCCTACACGCAATTTTCCCATATTCCCGAAGAGTTCAGCCCCTATTTCAGGAGAGAAGGCCCGAAGAATCCTTACGCAAGAAGGCGGACTCATGAGTTGACACTTCGGCGAGATCAAAACAGCGCCCGGACTCAATGCTCATCAAGAGACCAGTGCGCAGAAAACTTTGATGAGAGCGGCAGCCTGCTGATTTGGGCAGCCCCCTACGAGCGCGAATACCTCACTGGCTTTCAGATTGCATGGCGTACAGGGAAAAAGTGGAAAGAACGGAACACGGCTTATGTGAGCGTGGATGATGATCAGGAAGGCAGCATCTCTCTCGAAACATCAAAATGGATTCTCCTGCCCTCCACTGATACAGAGAACGCCGCCAGCTTTGCTCTGGATCAGCTGCCAAACAGCATTATCATTAAGCCCGGCGAATCCCTGCGCATCCGCGTCAAAGCCCTTTACAGCAAGGGGAAAGACGGACGCTGGTCGGATGTTCTCGTAGTCCCGCATCCTGCCATCGGCTGTGGCAGCAAAAATAAGCGATGGCACCTTCGCCTTCCGAACTCACCTGGCGCGCATTGCGTCAGAAAGTACGGTTAGAACGACCAATCGCTGCCCGATGCCTTGGCCGTCCAGGGCATCGGAGCCGCCTCCCTTCGATTTTCAGCAGAATCTTTTCTGCGCCAGGCCGCCCCGCCCCTACGCGCGGCCGTCGTCGGGGGGTGCCGAGGGGGGTTAAACCTCAGCGTTCTCTGTGGTAAAAAAGTGGCATGGCGACCAGCTCACAACAGGAGACACCACCATGACCAGCGCCGCGCAGCAAGCCAAAATCAGCACCGCCGACCTCATGCAGCTGGCGGACTGGCGCGAGGTTGCGCCCTGCCAAGACATCACCTATCACCAAGCCGAGGGCATCGCGCGCATCGCCTTCGACCGTCCCGATATCCGCAACGCCTTTCGCCCCAAGACCATCGACGAGATGACCGAAGCTGTCTTGCATGCCTGGCACGATAGCGATATCGGCGTGCTGTGGATCACCGCCAACGGACCCAGCAGCAAAGACGGCATTTGGTCATTCTGCGCCGGCGGCGACCAAAAAGTGCGCGGGCACAGCGGCTATGTCGGCGATGATGGCGTGCCGCGCCTCAATGTCTTGCAGCTGCAGCGCTACATCCGCAACATCCCCAAGCCCGTCATCGCGGTCGTGCCGGGTTATGCCATCGGCGGCGGGCATGTCTTGCATGTTTGCTGCGACCTGACCATCTCCAGCGACAACGCCATCTATGGGCAGACTGGCCCCATCGTGGGCAGCTTCGATGCCGGCTTCGGCTCATCGTTCCTGGCGGCGCACATCGGACAGAAAAAAGCCCGCGAGATCTGGTTCTTGTGCCGGCAGTACAGCGCCGAACAAGCGCAAGAGATGGGCATGGTCAACACCGTCGTGCCGCTGGCGGAGCTGGAGCGGGAGGCCTTGCAATGGTCGCGCGAGATCCTCAGCAAAAGCCCCATCGCCCTGCGCTTCATCAAAGCCGGCTTGAACGCCGAGCTGGACGGACAGGCGGGCGTGCAGGTGCTGGCTGGCGACGCCACCATGCTGTTTTATATGACCGAAGAAGGCAGCGAGGGCAAAAATGCCTTCCTCGAAGGGCGCAAACCCGACTTCGGCAAGTTCCCGCGCCGCCCGTGAAGACAGATTGGGGTGACCCGACGGATCGCCCGTACGACGGTGCGCAGGCACTGCTTCACAACCGAGTTCACCGAGATTGTCGATAATTGACATTGTGTACATTTTGCGCATGATGTACATTTTGCGCACTATGTACACTTTGTGCATGTTGTACATCATGTGCTATACTGTCCGGTATATCCCAACACGAGGGGATTGATGTGAAGCGCAAGCCAGTGTCCCCCCACCTGCCCGATAACTACTCCAAAAGCCGACGTTGGCTGGCATTTGGCTGTCTCTTTGGCTTCATCGCCATCTTTTTAGCCTTGCTTATAGACCTGTCCAGTAAAACATCTGGCGGCCGCACTATCGCTACATTGAAAGGATTCGCACTGTTCCTAATTCTCTTTTTGGCCATATTTGCTTTATTTCAGAATGAGTTTGTGCAAGGATTTTGGCAAGGATTTTGGCAAGGATTTGAGTACAAAATCAAAGGGCCTGGCAGCTACAAGCCGCGCCTCGAAATCGAAACTGTCAAAGTCTTGCCCAACGCCGGATGCGTAGTAGCCTATCAAGAATCACAAATGTGGGACAATGTCGCCATCGTGCCGCGTATTATTAAAGGGAGCGCTCAAATACGCTGGCGCAAGGGACTCGCTGGCAAGTGGACAGAAATGCAAGCGGGAGAGATAGGCGTTATAACAGGCGGAGGAGCAGAAGACCAATTCATTCCGTTCTATCTGCCCGGCGAAAACCCAATTACAGTCTCGGGCTTGCACCAGTTCGAGTTGCGCACACGCAACGGCGTAGACATATTCGAAATCATGGAGACATGGAGCGCATTCTACCTGCTCGATATCAGCTGTTGACCCGTCCTGCTGTCCGGTGCCTTGAACATCAGGGCATCAGACCCGCCTACCGTGCCGCCCGTGATTCTCCTCAGTCCCGCCCCCGACAAGACCTTTATCGCCGACCAGGGCAGCGAGCATACATTCGCCCAGGTCAACCGCCTGGCATCGATGACCTGCGGCTTGATTCAAGACCACAGCCAGCTGCAGCCCGGCGACAGGGTCGGCATCCTCATGCCTAACGGGCTGCCCTGCGTCTTGGCGATTCTTGCACTGATGCGCATGCGCGTCGTCATCGTGCCGCTGAACCTGCGTTTGACCGGGGGCGAACTGCAATGGCAGATCGAAAAAGTCGGCTGCAAGCTCGTCATCTGCACGCCAAAAACACGCCAACTGGCTTCACAATGCGCCGCCAACACGCTGCTGCTGCCGCCCATCGACAAGCTTCCGCCAGCCACTGACGACATCTACGGTGCGCTGAACCTCAATGACGACTTCGCCATCATCCATACTTCCGGCACCAGCGGTCGTCCCAAAGCGACTGTGCTGAGCTATGGCAACATCTACCACAGCGCCTTGGCATCGGCGCGCACGCTCGGCACGCTGCCCGACGATCGCTGGCTGTGCGTCTTGCCGCTCTACCATGTCGGCGGACTGAGCATCATCCTGCGCTCGCTGATTTATGGCACGGCTGTTGAGCTGCTGCCCGCTTTTGATGTCGACGAAGTGAATCGCGCCCTGAGCGAGAAGCCCGTTTCGATCGTCTCGCTGGCACCGACCATGCTGCAGCGCCTGCTGGATGCGAAAACGCGCGCCTGGAATCCACAGCTGCGGCTGGTGCTGCTGGGTGGCGAAGCGGCCAAGCCCAGCCTGATCGAACGCTGCCTGGCGGAGGATATCCCCGTGGCCGCCAGCTATGGGCTGAGCGAGGCTTCGTCGCAGGTGGCGACAGCCCTGCCGCACCAGTTGCGCGTCAAAAGCGGCACAGTTGGCAAGCCATTGCCGTTCACGCAAGTGCGCATCGCAGACGAAAGCGGACGAACGCTGGGGGCGGATGCGCCGGGCGAAGTGCTGGTCAAGGGCGCGGCGGTCATGCGTGGCTATCATGGCGATGCGGCAGCAGCCGACCGGGCATTGCGCGATGGCTGGCTGCACACGGGCGATATCGGTTACATGGACGCGGACGGCGACTTGTTCATCTTGCAGCGGCGCAGCGATCTCATCATCAGCGGCGGCGAAAATATCTATCCCGCCGAGGTCGAAGCAGCGCTGCGGCTGCACCCGGCGCTGGACGATGTCCTGGTCTTCGGCCTGCCCGATGAGCAATGGGGACAACGGGTCGCCGCCCTCGTCCAACTGAAGACGGGCAAAAAAGTCGACGCAACCGAACTGATCGAGTTCGCGCGGCAGCGCCTGGCTCGCTACAAAATCCCCCGCGAATACGCCTTTGCCGATCTGCCCCGCAGCGTCTCTGGCAAAGTCGTTCGCAGCGCCGCCCGCAAAGCCTTCCACGATGCGTCTGCGCGCCGCTAGCGGGGTCAACTATGCCATCAGCCGGCTGGGCGAGGGCGAGCCACTGCTACTGCTGCATGGTTTCACGGGCGACCGCAGGACATGGGACGGATTTGCGCCCTTGCTGCGGACCTATCAACTGATCATGCCCGACCTGCCGGGCCATGGCAGCAGCGACTCGCCCGAACGCGCCGCAGCCTGGCACATGGACAGCGTCGCCGCCGACCTCATCAGCTTGCTGGACGCGCTGCAGCTGCCGCAAGTTCACCTGCTCGGCTATTCCCTGGGCGGAAGGCTGGCCCTGTACCTGGCGCTGCGCTATCCGCGGCGATTCATGTCACTGACGCTGGAAAGCGCATCGCCCGGCCTCGCCGATGAAGGCGAACGCCAAACCCGCCGTCAACGCGATGAGGTGCTGGCGGACAAAATCGAAGCGCGGGGCATCGCCTGGTTCGTCGACTTCTGGGAGTCGCTGCCCATGTGGGCGTCGCAAGTGAAGCTGCCGGCGGATGTCCTGGCGGCGCAGCGAGATCAGCGACTGCGCAACGACCCGGCCGGCTTGGCGAGCAGCCTGCGCGGCATGGGCACGGGCGCGCAACCCGGCTTGTGGGAGGCGCTGCCGGAAATACAACTGCCGACTCTGCTCATCGCCGGCGCGCTCGACAGCAAGTTTCGGCGCATCAATGCTGCCATGCGCGATTCTATCCCCGGCGCGCGGCTGGCGATCATCGACGGCGCGGGACACAACACGCACCTGGAAAAGCCGGACGAGTTTGCGCGAGTCGTCACGGCGAAATGACCTTTCTGCGCTTCTGTGGCAAAGGCATCTACGCGCAGTTGCCGGGGTCGGTGCGGACGGGCGTCCAACGCGGCAGGATCGCCTTGTAGCCGGGCTGCGGGGGCATCAGCAGGTAGACCCAAACATATTCGTGCCACGCCCGGTAGTCGTGATCGCTGTAGCCCAGGTCGATCCAATACTCGCTGGAAGCGGGACCCGCGCCCTGGTCGGCCACATTGCCAATTCCATATCCCTGCACATAGACTTCGCCCCGCAAGGGAAGGACACTTGAATTGATTTTTCTGGCGACGATTCCCTTGCGCAGGGTCGCGCCAGTAGCCGTTTGCGTGTTGCCGCTGTTGCTGCCAGGGTGATAACTGGTCGCATACAGGCACAACCTGCGCCAATATTCGCGGCCTGCAATCGTGCCCTGCGCCACCGCCTTCGTGCCATAGCCCCTGATCTCATGCTGCGCCTCTTGCACCAGCTGCGCATCACCAATCTCGCGGCTGACCTCGCGCCCATTTTCATAGCGCACGCGCGTGATCGTCTCGCGGATGCCCGGCTGCGCTTCTTGCAGCACGCTGCTTTGGTCGAGCGGCGTCTGCGGGTCAGGCCGATACACGACATCGCCCGGCGGGATTTCCTCGCGCGCGGCTTCTTCTGCGATCGTCACGCGCACGATTTCGATTTCCATGTCCGCTTCGATGGGCGCATCCGCCGGGGGGCGCGTGAAGTCCAGCTCGCCCAAGCGCACAGCCTGCTCATCCAGCAGCCGCCCGACAGACTCAGCTTGCGTGCGCGCATTGATGACCTCGCCATCCACCAGCAGCCGGACGCGCATTGCCCGCGTGATGCGCAGGTCCATATCACGCTCCAGCCGAGCATCCAGCGGCGGATTGACCTCATCGCTCGCGCCCAGGCTTATGCCAGCTTCGTCCAGCGCCTCGCCGATCGTCTCAGCGGCAGAAGCAAAAACGAGCTCAGCGCCATCGTCCAGGATGCGCAGCTGCACGGCGCGGCGGATCTCGATCTGGCTGGCGGGCACAGTCCAGTCGGGCAGCGATTCCTGATTAGCCAGCGCGCCATTGATCCACACTTTGTCCTTATCGCCCAGTGAGATGCCGGCGCGGGCCAAGATGGGCAGCGGCTCATGCAGCGCTGTCTGCAGCTGGCGAGCTTTTCCAGCGTCGATGATGCGGATTGTTCGCCGTGCCGCCGGCGTCAACTCCGCCACGATTGCGCCGCCTTCCGCCCATCGCAACAGCGCCGCCGCCAACAAGCCGCCGGTGACGAAGAGCGCGCAGCAGCAAAAAGCGATGATCAGCAGCAGCAGGATGCGCCTGCCTTGGTCTCGGTTCATACAGCAAATGGTACACGGAGATTAGGGCTTGCGCCGAGAATCTTCATTGCATATACTGGCATATTGAGACTAAGTATCAATGAGGAGATATAAGCATGAAAGTACGAATGGTCGTTCTCGCCATGTTGGCAATGCTTCTCGGCGTCCATGTTGGCGCCCAATCTGCCAAACCGGTCGTGATCGCGTCGCACAGCATCCTGGCCGATGTAGCGCGCCAAGTCGCCGGCGACCACCTCGATGTCCGCACGCTCATCCCGGCGGGCAGCGACCCGCACCACTTCATCCCCACGCCCAGTGACCTGGCGGCTGTCGCCGAAGCCGACCTGGTGCTCATCAACGGCATCGGCTACGAAGAAACACTGCTGGAAGCCATCGAAAATGCCGGCGCAGATGTCAACATCGTGGTGGCCTCTGCCTGCATTGATGTTCGTCCCGCGGGCGCGCATGACGATCATGACGAGCATGCGCACGAAGACGAGCATGCGCACGAAGACGAGCATGCGCACGAAGACGAACACGCGCATGAAGACGAACTGAGCGGCTGTGACGCGCAGGATGCCGAGTTCTATGCCATCGGCTTTCACGGCCACGGAACATTCCTGGGCAGAGCCGAAGACATCGAGTGCGCAGCCCACGACCATGGCGAGCATGACGATGAGCACGGCGAGCATGACGACGAGCACGGCGATGACCATGACGAACACGGTGACATGCATGACGATCACGGCCATGACGAAGGTGCCTGCGACCCCCATATCTGGTTCGATCCGCAGAATGTCATCCGCTGGACGCTGACCATTCGTGACAGCTACGCCGAAATCGACCCCGACCATGCGGGCGAATATAACGAACTGGCGCTGGCTTATGCCGCGGAGCTGGACTCGCTGGAGAGAGAGTTCATCTGGCCCACGCTGGAAAATCTGCCTGAAGAAAAGCGCCTGCTGGTGACCGCTCACGATGCGCTGGGCTACCTGGCCGGCACCTTCGGCTTTGAGATCGTCAGCACCGTCATCCCCGGCGTCAGCACCGTGGTCGAGCCGAGCGCGAGCGATGTCGCCTCGGTCATCGATGTCATCCGCGAGCATGAATTGACAGCCGTCTTTGGCGAATCGACCACCAGCGACAAAATCTTGCAGGTTATCGCCGCAGAAACTGGCGTCGAAATCGCATCGCTCTACACCGATTCGCTCAGCCCGGCTGATGGACCTGCCGCTGCCTATCTGGACTACATGCGCTACAATTTCACCACAATTGTTGAGGCGCTGAGCGGCTGAGGCTGCAAACGAGAGGAAATCCGAATGGCAGCGAAGAAGGGCGCGCTGGCGGCGCTGGTGGTCCGTCAGCTGGGCACGGGCTATCCAGGCAACCGGCGCGCCCTTTGCAACATAAGCTTCACAATCGAAGCGGGTGAGCGCGTCGCCATCATCGGACCCAACGGCGCTGGCAAAAGCACGCTCATCCAAGCCATCGTCGGCGTGCTGCAGTTCAACTCGGGCAGCATCTCGATCTTTGGCGAAGATTGCTACAGCAGCCACAGCCTGGTCGGTTATGTGCCCCAGCAAAACCTCATCGACTGGAGCTTCCCGGCTTCGGTTTACGATGTCGTGATGATGGGGCGCAGCCGCCACATTGGCTGGTTTCGGCTGCCGCGCCGTGTTGATCATCAAGCCGTCCGCGCTGTTCTGGAGCGTTTGAGCCTGGACGACTTGGCAAAGCGACAAATCAGCGAGCTCAGCGGCGGACAACGTCGGCGCGTATTCATCGCCCGCGCGCTGGCGCAAGATTCCCGCGTGCTGCTGCTGGACGAGCCTTTCAGCGGCGTCGACCAACAGGCGGAAGGCGATATTATCGAGGCGCTGGACATCATGACCGAGCACGGCATCACCATCATGATGTCGACGCACCACCTGGACAACGCGGCGCTGCGCTTCGACAAGATCCTGGCGCTTCGTCAAGGCGAGATGGCGGCGTTTGGCGCGCCGGACGAAGTGCTCGAGCCGCGGATGCTGCGACAGGCATTTGGCTGGACTTTCAGCACGGTTCGCGACGACTTGCTGATGTTGGATCGTCAAGCAAAAAGGTCTTCTTGATATGGACCTGGTGGCTTTCCTTGCCGAGCCATTGCAATACAACTTCATTCAGCGGGGCATGCTGGCGCTGATCCTGGTCGGCGGCATCAACGCGGTCGTCGGCTGTTTTGTGGTGGTGCGCGGCATGGCTTTTTGGGGAGACGCGCTTGCGCATTCAATCCTGCCCGGCGTCGCCCTGTCCTACACAGCCAGCGGCGGCAGCATCGGCAGCAGTCTCTTCTTGGGCGGCTTGGGCGCGGGCATCTTCTCGGCGCTGGTGATCGCCTGGTTGACGCGCAATCAAGAGCTGAAAGAAGACAGCGCCATCGCCATCGTCTTCGTCACCATGTTTGCGCTGGGCATCGCCATCATCAGCACGCAATCCAGCTATTCCATCGACTTGACGCATATTCTCTTCGGCAGCATCAACGGCATCAGCCACGATGACCTGCTGATTATGGCTGCCATGAGCGCCATCGTGCTGGTCATCATCGGCTTGTTCTACAAAGAGTTCCTCATCATCAGCTTCGATTTGAGCCTGGCGCAAAGTTTGAAGCTGCCGGCCGAAGCGCTGCGTCTGCTGCTGTTGATATTGGTCGCCGTCACCATCGTGGTCAGCTTGCAGGCGGTGGGCATCGCGCTGATGCTGGCGCTCTTGATCACGCCAGTAGCCACGGCGCGGCTGCTGGTCAAGCGCCTGCATCACATGCTGGGCATCTCCAGCCTGCTGGGCATCGTCAGCGGCATCGTCGGCTTTTATGCGTCATACTATCTGGATGTTCCATCCGGCGCTTGCATCGTGCTGATGCTCAGCGCGCTCTTTGGTTTGGTGTTTGTGGTAAAGTCGGCTTTGAATCAGCTGACAGTCCGAAGCTGAACTGGCTGCCACCGACAGCGCCTGCATAGTTGAATTGGCGGTGAGCAAATCGCATGCGTTATACAGAAGAAATCATCCTCAATCTGCCACGCGAGCGGGTCATTGAGCTCTTCGACAGCTTCGAGAATCTCAAGCAGTGGCAAGAAGGCTTGGTCGAAATCGAGCACCTCAGCGGCGAACCCGGTCAGCCCGGCGCGCGCACCCGCCTGCTCTACGATATGGGCAAGCGCAAGCTGGAGATGATCGAAACCATCATCGCCCGCGACCTGCCAAACGAGTTCAGCGGCACCTACGACGCCAGCGGCGTGCACAACATCATCAAAAACACTTTCCATGACGAGGGCGAAACGACGCGCTGGCGCATGGACTGCGAGTTTCAGTTCAGCGGCTTCATGCGCATCATGGCTTTCTTCATGGGGCAAGGGCGTTTCCGCGCCCAGACGCGCAAGGGCATGGAGAATTTCAAGCGCTTCGCCGAGGGCGCCAGCTAGCTACTGGATGCGCAGCATGACCCGTCCCGCCGCGTCCCAAAGCTCTTCCAGCGCATAGTACTTGCGTTTTTGGGGCGCGAAGAAGTGCGCCACCACATCGCCATAATCCATCACGACCCAGCCGCTGTCCGCCGAGCCTTCGTTGGCAAAAGGCAGCTTGGCGTGCTTCGTTTTGATATCCAGACGCACCGTTTCGATCAGCGCGCGCAGATGCCGCTCGTTGTCGCCCGTGCAGATGATGAAGAAGTCGGCGATGAGCTGGTCGGGGCGCAGGTCGAGCAGCAGGATGTCTTCTGCCTTGCGGTCTTCAATGATGTCGACAATATCATGCGCCAGCTTCAATGAGTCCAAAGGCGCTGCCTCCTGGTAGCCTGTAGCACAATTCGCCTATCATAGCATAAATCGCGCTGCAAGCCGCTTCGCACTTCTCGCTGTGCACACTGCGCTTGGTTCAGCGCTCGATTGTCGATGCGCCCGCGCTGGCACGGGTTACATAGAGCGCCGGCGCATTGCCTGTCGCCGCTTCATAGCCTGCGCCAACTCTGCGCACAAACCCCGCCGCATCATCCGTTCGCACCAGAGCGACTGCGCAGCCGCCAAATCCCGCGCCGGTCATGCGCGCGCCATAGCAGCTGGGGTCGGCATTGGCGCAATCGACAATGGCATCCAGCGCCGGGCTGGATACTTCAAAGTCGTCGCGCAAACTGGTGTGGCTGGCGATCATAAGCTCGCCCAGCGCCTTGGCATCACCCGCCAGCATGGCATCACGCGCTTGCAGGGTGCGTTCGTTTTCGCTGATGACATGCCGCGCCCGCCGGCGAATCACTGGCTCCAGTTCGTCAGCTCGTTTGGCAAATGTCGCCAGGTCGATATCGCGCAGGGCGGGTATGCCGAAGTGCCGCGCAGCCGATTCGCACTGCGTCCGCCGTTCGTTGTAGGCCGAACCGACCAATCCGCGCCGCGTGCCTGTATCCAGTATGACGATGGAAGTGTCCGCAGGCAGGGGCGCGGGGGTGGTTTCCAGGCTGCGGCAGTCGATCAGCAAGGCGCGTCCTGCCACGCCCGCCGCCGAGATCATCTGATCCATGATGCCAGTCTGAATGCCCAGCCACTCGTTTTCCGCCGCGCGTCCGATCTGCGCCATTTGCGCCGCGTCCCAGCTGAAGCCGCTCACGCAATAGAATGCCCGCGCCGCCGCCAATTCCAGCGCAGCCGATGACGACAAACCGCTGCCGATGGGCACATCGCCAGCCAACACGCCCTCCCAGCCAGCCAGTTGATAGCCGCCCCGCTGCAAAGCCCAGGCCACGCCGATGATGTAGTCGATCCAGCGAGTCGCGTCCGGGCGGGGCAAGTCATTCAGGTCGAAAGACCCCTCGTCCGCCATGTCCAGCGAGATAACGCGAACACGTTTGTCATTGCGAGGTCGCAGGGCGATATAGGCGGCGCGGTCGATAGCCAACGGAAAGACAAAACCATCGTTGTAGTCGGTGTGCTCGCCGATGAGATTGACGCGGCCCGGCGCGCGCGCGATTGCAGCTGGCGAAGTGGCGAATTCAGCCTGGAAGCGCTGTGTGGCGCGGTCGAGTGTGTGCATAGCGGGTATTGTAGCGCAATCTTGCCCTGTCGGGGGGTGCGACCCCTCCCCCAGCCCCTCCCCGTCAGGACGGAGAGGGTAGCCAATGCCTGCCTCCCCCTGACTTGTCGGGGAAACCGAGGGGGGTCAAAACATTTTCGCATGTGCACAAAGCGCAGCCTTTAGACTTATGCCTGTTATCAAACACTCGGTGCGCTCATCTTTTCCTCGGTGCTCTCGATGGTAAAAGCTTTTGATGCGATTGCCTAGCCGTACCGAGGGGGATCGAATCATTTGCACATCTCTGCGAAGCGCGGCACAATAGGGTTGACCAGTCGCAGGTCGTGTCCCACGGCGTTAGGACTTCCTATCGAAAAGTGCCTGACTGGCTGCCAAACCAGATAGGAGACGCTTCTTATGATTCACTTCCATTTGAACGGACGCGCGATAGGCTACGATGGCGATCCAGAACTGCCGCTGTTGACCTGGCTGCGTGATGAGATGGGCATCATATCGCCCAAGGATGGCTGCGCGCCACAAGCGGCATGTGGCTGCTGCGTCGTGCAGGTCGATGACAAGGCGCTGCTGGCTTGCGTCACCAAAATGGACAAGCTGGCTGGCAAGTCCATCACCACCACCGAAGGGCTGGGAGAATATCGGCAGAATGTCTTTGCCAACGCCTTCGTGCGCGAGGGCGGCGTGCAGTGCGGCTTCTGCATCCCCGGCATCGTCATGCAAGCCAACAACCTCATCAATCAAAATCCCGAGCCCAGCCGCGCCGATATCGAAAAGTCGCTGACGCCGCATCTGTGCCGCTGCACCGGCTACAAAAAGATCGTTGATGCCATTCAATGCGCCGCCGAAGCCATCCGCAACGAAGAAGAAGTCGACCTGCCCGAAGTCGATGGCAGCATCGGCACGCGCCTGCCCAAATATCAAGCGCAAGACCTGGTGCTGGGCCAGCATCGCTATGTCGATGATATCCGCATGGACGGGCTGGTCGTGGGCGCATTGAAGTTCAGCGATCATCCGCGCGCGGTCGTGCGGGCAATGGATGCCAGCGCAGCCTTGGCGCATCCAGGCGTACTGCGCGTCATCACAGCGGACGAGATTCCGGGCGACCGGCATATCGGTTTGATCCGCCAGGACTGGCCGCTGATGATCGGCGTGGGCGAGACAACCCGCTATGTCGGCGATGTGCTGGCTTGTGTGGTCGCCGAGACAGACGCCATCGCCCGCGAAGCCGTCGCGCTCATTGAAGTCGATTATCAAGTGCTGGAGCCGGTCACGGACATGCACAAAGCCATGCTGGCAGACAGCCCGTCGCTTCACGAAGGCGGCAACATCCTCTCGCAGAGCATCACCAGCCGCGGCGACCTCGACGCTGCCATGTCCGGCGCAGCCTACACCAGCCACGGCATCTATGAGACGCAGATGATCGAGCACGGCTTTATGGAGCCAGAAGCCTGCATCGCCTATCCTTCCTCCCCCCGACTCGACGGGGGGACCGAGGGGGGTTTTAGGCGTGGTCTGGAAGTCCTCTCGCAGGGGCAAGGCGTGTTTGAAGACCGCGTGCAGATCGCCAAACTGCTGGGCTTGCCGCAAGAAGCGATCAATGTCGTGCTGGTGCCCAATGGCGGCGCGTTCGGTGGCAAGGAAGACCTGAGCGTGCAGGGTCATGCGGCGCTGGCAGCCCACCTGATGGGCCTGCCGGTCAAAGTGCGGCTCACGCGCGACGAGTCCATCCTCATGCACCCCAAACGGCATCCCATCTGGATGGAATACACGATCGGCTGCGATGACGAAGGTATGCTGACTTTCTGCAAGGGGCGTTTTGTCGGCGATACCGGCGCCTATGCCTCGGTGGGCATGAAAGTGCTGGAACGGTCGGCCGGGCATGCCACGGGCGCGTACAACTTCCCGGTTACGGATATCTTGAGCACGGCGGTCTACACCAACAACCTGCCCTGCGGCGCGATGCGCGGCTTCGGCGTCAACCAGACGGCATTCGCGCTGGAAAGCTGCATCGACGACTTGTGCGAGCAAGGCGGCTTCGATCGCTGGCAATTCCGCTATCAGAACGCGCTGGACGATGGCGATATGACCGCGACCGGACAGATCATCGAGGCGGGCGCTGGCGCAAAAGCCACGCTGGAAGCCGTCAAGGACGAATTCCAAAACGCCAAATTCGCCGGCATCGCTTGTGGCATCAAAAATACCGGCATCGGCAATGGCATGCCCGACTCGTCAAAGGTTACGTTGTCGGTTGTGGAAGCGCCGCCGCAGGTTAATGGCGAGCAGGCCAAGGTCATCATCGATCACGGCTGGACGGAGATGGGGCAGGGCGTGCATACCATGGCTGTGCAAGCGCTGATTACCGAAACGGGCATCGACCCGTCCATGATCGAGGTGCGCGTCGCCACCGAGTCGGAGATGATTACCGGCATGACAACCGCCTCGCGCGGGACATCGCTGGTCGGCAATGCCATCATTGACGCCTGCAAGCGTTTCAAAGCCGACCTGGAATATCACAAGCTGGAGCAGCTGGTCGGGCGGCAGTACGAGGGCGAATTCACAGTCGACTGGACGACCAAACCCGGCGCCATGGTCGAGAAAGTCTACACGCATTACAGCTACAGCTATGCCACGCAGCTGGTCATCCTGGACGATGATGGGCAGGTGGAGAAGATCGTCGCGGCGCACGATGCCGGGCGCATATTCAACCCCACGCTCTTTGAAGGCCAGTTGGAAGGCTCGATTCACATGGGCTTGGGCTATGCCATCAGCGAGGATTTGCCGCTGCAGGATGGCGTTCCCAAGAGCACCATGCTGCGCAAATGCGGCATTCTGCGCGCCAAAGATATGCCCGAGATGGAAATTATCGGCGTCGAAGTGCCCGATCCGTACGGACCCTATGGCGCGAAAGGCGTCGGCGAGATCGGTCTGGTGCCAACCGCCGGCGCAGTCGCAAACGCGCTCTATCAATTTGATGGCAACCGCCGGCACAAGCTGCCGATGAAGCTGCCCAGGAAGCGGCCTGTCCGGCGGCGCTGACCACCCTCGCCCGACAGGTCAGGGGGAGAAGTTGGCTACCCTCCCTGACTCGTCGGGGAGGGGTCGCTTGCTTACTCCGCCGTCCGCGCCACAAAGTCCAGGCGCAGTTCGACATCGTCCGTTACATTGGCGACGCCCGGCACATCGGGGATGACCAAGCCAAAATCGGCATGCAGCACGTTGACCGACGCGCTGCCACTGATCTGCGTGGGGCTGTCCAGCGTGACCTCGGCCGCGAAGCTGACGGGCTGCGTTACGCCGGTCACAGTCAGGTCGCCGCCAATATCAAAGCGGATCGTCTCGCCCTCGGCGATGCTTTCGGCGGAGAAGTTGTCCAGCGCGCGTGGCTCGAAGACGATGAACTCGTTTTCGTCTTGTGAGGAATAGAGGATTCGCCCGCGCAGCGCCCGGTTGCGAAAGTCGTTGTCGGTCGCCAGCGTACGGGCATTGACCAGGATCGTGCCGATGGACGAGGCGGTCGGGTCGGCCAGCACGACATTGATCGCGCCGCCGATTTCGTTGGTCGTGCCGATGACCGTGGTGCGCACGCCGCGCAAGTCTTCTTCCAGCGTGAAACTAGCCTGGCTTTCGGCAGAAACGATGTTGAAAGAAACAGGCTGGCGAGCTCGTTCGGCTTCCAGCGCCGCGCCCAATGCAGCCGGGATGATTTCGTTTGCGGCTTGAGCGACCGCCGTGCCGACCGCATCGCTGATCACCGCATCGTTGGCTTGACGGGTCGCCAGCGCAGCCTCCACCGAGATACTGGCTTCGCCACTGCCGCCCGTGATATAGATATAGCCGAGTATGCCGCCAGCAGCGCCCACCAGCAGCGCAACGATCAGCAGCAGCGCGATCCTCCCGATTGATAAGCGTATTGACATCAGCGTGCTCCTCACCTGGTTGAGTTACTTGCGCTTGTTATAATAGCGTACGCGGCAATTGGCAGTCTGGTTGCAGATGCTGCGCGGCTGGGCAGAGCGACCCGGATTCGCAATGCGCGCGCGCAATTGCTACACTCTGCGCATGCAACCGACACCTAGCGCAAGGAGACTGGCATGGCTGTAACCATACGCTGGCTGGGTCATTCAGCCTATGCAATGAACATCGACGGGCACAAACTCCTGGTCGACCCTTTCGTCAGCGGCAACCCCATGGCCAAAGCGGCTGCCAAAGACCTGGACGCAGAAGTCATCTTGCTGACGCACGCGCATGGCGATCATGTCGGCGATTCGGTGGAAATCGCCAAACGCACGGGCGCGCTGGTCGTCTGCAACTTCGAGATGGGCGACTGGTACACCCGGCATGGCGTCCAGAATGTGTATCAGGGCAATCCCGGCGGCACCTATCGCAACGACTGGATGAGCGCCAAATGGACGATCGCCTTTCACAGTTCGTCCTTCCCCGATGGCACCTATGGCGGGCAGCCGAATGGCTTTGTGATTCGCGGCGGCGGGTCTGTCATTTATCATGCCGGCGACACCTGCCTGTTCAGCGATATGCGGCTGATCGGCGACGAAGGGCTGGATGTGGCGCTGCTGCCGATCGGCGACTGCTTCACCATGGGCATAGACGATTCGATAAAGGCGGTCAAGCTGCTCCGCCCACGCATCGCTTCGCCCATGCACTACAACACCTTCCCGCCCATCAAGCAGGATGTCGGGGCTTGGGCAGAGCGGGTAGCTGCCGAAACGGAAGCAGAACCGGTCGTGCTGGAGCCGGATGGGGAGATGACTTTGTAATCACCCCGACAGCCAGCCGCGCGCTATCCCTTCACAGCGCCAGCCGTTAGCCCTTCGACGATGCGGTTCTGGAAAATCAACACCAATACCACCAGCGGGACCGTCACCACCATCGCTGCCGCCATGATCTCGGCGATCGGCTCTTGCTCGGAGAACTGACCTGAAAATTGCGCGATGGCCACCGGCACCGTCTGCGCGGACGGGTTGGTCGCCGTGAAGTTCAGCGCGAACAGGTACTCGTTCCACGATTGCACAAACGCCAGCAGCCCGGTCGTCACCAGCGCCGGCGCAGTCAGCGGCAGCAGAATCAAGCGGAATGTCTGGAAAGGCGTCGCGCCATCGACAATCGCCGCCTGTTCGATCTCGCCCGGCAGCCCCTTGAAAAAGCTGGTCAACACCCACACCGTGAAAGGCAGCGAAAACACCGGATAAGTTACGATCAGCGACAGGCTGGTGCCAAAGAAGCCCAACTCGCGCACGATGGTGTACAAGCCCGACAGAATCGAAATCGCCGGGAACATCGTCATCGAAAGCACTACATAAAGCAGCGCCACCCGTCCGCGGAAGCGCAGCCTGCCCAGCGCATACGCCGCGAAAGAACCTGCCACCAGCGCAAAGATCGATGTCGCTGCCGAGATGAACGCCGAGTTGCGCAGCGCGTCCAGGAAGGTGTTGTCGCGGAAGACATATTCATAATTCTTCATCGTCGGTTCGCGCGGCAGATAACTCGCGCTTTGGAACATCTCGCTTTCGGTTTTGAACGATGTCATGAACGCCCAATAAAACGGAAAAAGCGCATAGACGGCGACGAGAAACACCAGGGCATAGATAAAGACCTGCTGCGCGCGTTGACGAAGCTGCTTTGATGTCATGTCACGACTCCACATTCAGCAGACGCACATAGATAAAAGCGAAAATGGAAATGAAGATGAATATGATGACGCTGATCGCCGAGGCATAGCCATCCAATTGATTGCTGACCAGCGTTTCAAAATTGTAAGTGGCCATAGACAGCTGCTGCCGTCCGAATAGCACATTGAACAAGTCAAAGACGCGCAGGGCATCCAGCGTGCGGAAGATCAGGGCGATGGCGATGGCGGGCCTCAGCAAGGGCAGCGTGATCGAGAAGAAACGCCGCACCGGGCTGGCACCATCCACCGATGCCGCTTCGTACAGGTCGCTGGGGATGATCTGCAAGCCCGCCAGCAGCAGCAGCGCCATGAAAGGCGCGGTCTTCCAGACATCGACGATGATGGCGGTGGGGATTTGCAGGCTGGGGTCAGACAGCCAGGCTTGCGGCGCAGCGATCAGCTGCAAGTCGAGCAAAATCTTGTTGAATATGCCGGCGGTCGTATCTTTCAGCATCAGCTCCCAGAGTCGCGCCGAGATCACTGTGGGGATCGCCCAGGGCACCAGCATCACCGCGCGCATCGCCCCGCGCCCACGGAAGTTGGAATTGACCACCATCGCCATGAACAAGCCGATGACCAGCTCCAGCGCCACCGACACGATCGTGAATAGCACGGTCGTGCCAATCGCCTCGATGAAGTCATCGTCCAGGCCGCTGATGGCGACCGACTGGTCATCGCCCACCGAGATATTCGCCACTGTGCGATAGCCTTCGCGCAGCAGCTCGCGGTCGATAGATTCCCAGCGGATGCTGCCATTGGCGCGCGTGCTGCAGGGATTATCGGGGTCGCTTTTGCGGCAGGTCACAGTGTCGACGCGGATGGTCAGCAGGTTGGCGTAATTTTCCAAACCAACAAATTGCGGCACGGCGCTGCCAGCGAAGCGCTTGTCGGTCAGGCTGCGGATGAAGGTCTGCTCCAGCGGGCGCGCCGCCACCAGCACAAAGATCGTCAGCGTGGGGATGAGCAGGTTCCAGGCCAGACGCGTCTCCCGACCAATCAACGAATCTTCGCCGCCAAAGAGCGTGTCGATATTGCGGTTGAGCCAATGCCACAAGGCAGCCGCGCCCAGCATAATCAGCAGCGCCGGCGTGATCGCATTGACCAGCGCGCCCCAATCGACCGCTTCTTTGTCCATAGCCGCGCTGTTAAGGATGTTGAACACCGTCAGCGCGATAAATGCCCCAACGCCGATCGCCAGCCACAGCAGCAATATGCGCGCCCAATAAGCCGTGCGAATATGTCCATGACGCAGACGCCAGCCAATGGCGATGAAGAAACCGCCCGCGCCGATGAACAGCGCCGACACGATAAGGCCAAAGCGCTCCAGGAAGATCAGCAGCAGCGATGGCGCGCTCGCATCATCATCGCCGGGCGTCCAGTTCAAAGCCAGCTGGATGCCAGGATCGCCAAGCACATTCAGGAAAAAGAAGATAATTGCCAGCGCGCCGATCAAAATCATCACGACGCTCAGCGCGTTGACGAGCAGAGGGCGGTCGCTGGATGTCGGTTTTGCTTTCATAAGATACGCCTGTCTCGCGGCAGTTTATCTCTTGCTATGCTGCCTTTTGCGCTTGTGCTGGGCGAGCGCCCTTCTCCTGACGAATGCTGCCCGGAGAAAGGGCTGCATAGAGGGCGGCCAGTACAGCCTGCCGCCCTCCGCGAAAAACCGAACCTGCCTACATATCGAAGAGATCCGCGATATCCAGCTCGAGCAGCTCGAGCGCGACCGCAGCATCTTCCTCGCCGGTCAAGATAGAGTGGATGGCGTTGAAGTAGAGCGTCGATACGGCGTTGTAGCGATCCTTCGAGAAGTTCGAGGGACGCGCCGTGGTGACATCAGCCAGGTCGGGACGGATGAAGGGCATGGCTTCGATGATTTCCGGGTCGCTGTACAATTCAACTGCGCCAGGCGGGTTGGAGGTGAAGATGGCGAAGTCTTTCTGGCTCTCGACGCTGGTCAGGAAGATGGCGAAAGCCGCCGCCGCTTCCGGATTTTCGCTGTACCTGGAAACGCCGATATGCCAGCCGCCCAGAGTCGATGCGCCCATGCCGCTGTCGCCAGCCGGCAGCGCTGCCACATCAAAGCCCGGAATGTCTTCGCTGGCCTGGCTGCGCGAATAGGCGTAGGGCCAGTTGCGCATGAAAGCCGCATTGCCCGCATGCCAGACAGCGCGCGAATCTTCTTCCTGATAGCCGACAACGCCCGGCGGGCTGATCGTGCCCACCCAGCCGGCTGCCTGCTCATAGATCTCCACAGCGGCATCGCTGAGCGCGCTGATGGTGCCATCGCTCTGCAGGAAATTCTCGCCAGTCGCCGCGACATGCCATTCCAGCGCATCGCAGGTCAAGCCTTCGTAGGCGTTGCCTTGCCAGACGAAGCCCCAGAATTCATCGTTGCCTTCGGCGCGCTCGCCAGCCTGGATTGCCGCAGCCATTTCTTCAAGCTCGTCCCAGGTGGCCGGCGGTCCATCGTAGCCGTACTTTTCGAGCAGGTCGGTGCGATAGTAGAGCATGCCAAAGCCGACGCGCAGCGGCAGCGCGATCAGGCGGCCGTCGATGGTGTTGTTGTCGATCAGCGCGGGCATCTGCGCATCAATATGCGCTTGCGGCGCGATGCCGTTCAGGTCGATCAGATGCTCTGCCAGCTGCCCGGGCCAGATAACATCGACGCGGATGACATCCAGGTCGCTGCTTTCCGCCTCGAACGCGGTCAGGTAGAAGGCGATCAGGTCGGTTACATTGGCGGCGCCATCGTTGCGCTCGACCGTGATGTTGGGGCAGACCTCATTGAAGCGGCTGATGATGCGGTCTTCCGCCTCTGGATAGTTGCCAACCGGGTCGCCAAAGAACTTGATGGCGACTTCTTCGTCGGTGCCGCAGTCAAATTCATGGCCATCAGCCAGCGCCACGCCAGCCGGAATCGCCAAAGCGAACACGAGTAGTACGAGTAAGAGCTTGCGCATTAGACTGTCCTTTCGCTCGGGGTAGTCGGTGTGATAAGCAAGTTGATACGCAGTGCGGATTTGCGCATAAATTACCCCCTTTTCTGTACCATTGTCAGGAATCGCAAGAGATGCAACGCGCCCGAAGGCGGAGTATAATACAGCATGCAATATATTGTCCATTCTGAATATGTTAAATTTACTTTAAATCTTCCCGACCTGCAATTCACCCGCCCAGGCAGCCTGGACTATCGCGCCGACTCCAGCGCCAGGAATTGCTGGAAGAGCCTGTACCTGCCCGCGTTTGTCGCTACAATAAGCGTCCCGACTCATGCACGCGAGGCAGCGCAATGAGCCACCCGGCCTGGCGCATCATCCGTGATATTGACCTGGCGCGCGAAAGCCTGCTCAAACGCCGCTCCCTGCGCGATATCCAGCCGCCCGAAACCGTGCTGGCGCGCACCGCAGCGCTATTTGGCGAGCCGCTCGCGCCTGACGAAGCCGTGCGCCGCATCATCGCCAGCGTCCGACAAGCTGGCGACCAAGCCCTCTTGCAGTGGAATCAAAAGCTCGACAGCAGCGAAAATCCACGCTTGCAAGTTGCGCCCGGGCAGCTGCAATCGGCGCTGGATTCCATCCCCGCCGCATTGCGCGAGTCCATGCAAACAGCCGCCCGGCGCATCCGCGACTTTCATCGGCAGCAGCCCCTGCAAAGCTGGATCGACAACGGCGAGCACGGCGCTCTGGGACAATTGATCCGCCCGCTGGACTCGGTCGGCGTCTATGTGCCCGGCGGCAGCGCGCCCCTGCCCTCGTCTTTGCTGATGACCGTCATCCCGGCGCAGGTGGCCGGCGTGCGCGAAATCGCCCTCTGCACCCCGCCCGGCAGCGGTGGCAGCGATATCCACCCGACCATCCTGGCGGCTGCGGCAGTGGCCGGGGTCGAGCGCGTCTACCGAGTCGGCGGCGCGCAAGCCATCGCGGCTTTGGCGTATGGCACGCAGACGATCCCGCGCGTGGCCAGCATCGTTGGCGCTGGCAACCTTTTCGTCACTTTGGCAAAGCAGCAGGTCTATGGCGATGTCGGCATTGATGGCTTGCTGGGTCCCACCGAAACAGTCGTCATCGCCGATGAACATGCCGACCCGCAGCTGGCAGCGGCTGATTTGCTGGCGCAGGCCGAGCATGACCTGCTCGCTTCGGCGATTCTGCTGACACCCAGCGAGAAACTGGCGCGCGCGGTCGGCACAGAAATCGCCCGGCAGCTGGAATCGCTGGAACGCCGCGATATCATCCTGGGCGCGCTGGACAACAACAGCGGCTGCGTCATCACCGCCGACCTGGAGCAGGCATTCCAGCTGGCCAACGACTATGCCGCCGAGCACCTCTGCCTGCTGGTGGACGATGCCTGGTCGTGGCTGGGGCATGTGCGCAATGCCGGCGGCGTCTTTTTGGGCGAACATTCTTACGAGGTGCTGGGCGATTATGTAGCCGGTCCCAGCCATGTCATGCCCACCGGCGGCACAGCGCGTTTTGCCTCGCCATTGAATGTGCTGAACTTCGTCAAAATCACCAGCTTGATCGCGCTGGACAAAAGCGCCGCCCGCCAGCTGAGCATCCCGGCAGAAGTGCTCGCCCGCGCAGAATCGCTGGATGCCCACGCCGCCGCCGCCCGCTTGCGCGCAGAAAACCTCCCCCCGACCCGACGGGGGGACTGAGGGGGGTAGAATGACTCAACCCACGCGCATCCGCCGCGATATCGCCGCCATGAGCGCCTATACGCCGACCACTTCGCTGGAGGTCTTCGCCGAGCGACTCGGACGGAGCGCCGAGGCACTCATCAAGCTGGACGCCAATGAAAATCCCTTTGGTCCCTCGCCGCGCGTGCACGAAGCGCTGGCGCAACTGGCGGGCGCGCACATTTATCCCGACCCCGAATCCGGGCGTCTGCGCGCGCTGCTGGCCGATTATTGCGGCGCGCCAGCCGAGCAAATCCTGTGTGGTGCCGGCGCGGATGAACTGATCGAACTCATGATGCAGCTTTTTATCGAGCCGGGCGATTGCATCATCAACACGCCGCCCACCTTCGCCATGTACAGCTTTAACGCGCCGCTCTACCACGCCCGCGTCATTGATGTCCCGCGGCGGAATGACTTCTCGCTGGATGTGGAAGCGATCGAACGCGCCGTGAAGCAGCATAAGCCCAAACTGGTCTTTTTATGTTCGCCCAACAACCCCAGCGGCAACCTCATCCCGCCCGCGCAATTCGACCGTCTGTTGGCGCTGCCGACCACGCTGGTGCTTGATGAGGCATATATTGAATTCGCAGAAGCCGACAGCCTCGCCAGCCAGGTCGGAACGCGCGAAAACCTGATCGTCCTGCGCACCTTGAGCAAGTGGGCGGGCTTGGCGGGCTTGCGGCTGGGTTATGGCATCTTTCCGCCAGCGCTGATGCCGCACTTGTGGAAGATCAAGCAGCCCTACAATGTCAATGTCGCGGCCGACGCGGCTGGACAAGCCTCGCTGCAAGACATCGGCACCCTGCATGCCCGCGTCGCCGAACTGGTGCGGCAGCGCAAACGCCTGGAATCGGCGCTGGAAGGATTGCCCTTCCTGCATCCCTATCCCTCGCAAGCCAATTTTGTGCTCTGCCGCGTACAAGGCATGCCCGCGTCACAATTGCGCGACCAACTGGCGCAGGCCGGCATCATCGCGCGCTATTATGACAAGCCGCGTCTGCGCGACCACATCCGCATCAGCGCCGGCACCGCCCCGCAAATGCAGCGGCTGCTGGATGCCCTGGCAAACTGCGCGCCGCGCTAAAGCCGCGATTATGCTATACTCCCCGCGCAAACAAGGATGCGAATGATGACCCAGCGAAGCGCCGATATCCAACGCGACACCAAAGAAACCAGCATCGCGCTGCGTCTGAACCTGGACGGCGGCGGGACAGCCGAGATCGACACGGGCATCGGTTTCTACGACCACATGCTGGGGCATATCGCGCTGCACGGCAAGTTCGACCTGCAAGTGACTGCGCAAGGCGACCTGCACATCGACGCCCACCACACGATCGAAGATGTCGCTATCTGTCTGGGGCGGGCGATCGACAAAGCCCTGGGCGGTCGCAGCCGCATCCAGCGCATGGGCAGCGCTTATGTGCCGATGGACGAAGCCCTGGCGCGCGTGGTCATCGACCTCAGCGGGCGCCCGTATGCCGTCATACAAGCCGGCTTCCAAACGCCGCTTTTGGGACAGATGCCCACCGACCTGGTCATTCACGCGCTGGAGACGATCGCGGCTCACGCCAAAATGAACCTGCATGCGGCTGTGATCTATGGGCGCAACGACCACCACAAAGCCGAAGCGCTCTTCAAGGCTTTTGGACGCGCCCTCGCCCAGGCAGTCGCCATCGACAAGGAGCGCAGCGGCATCCCCAGCACGAAGGGCACGCTCATAGAGTAGACAGCCATGCGCCCCATAGTTCATCAGATAGTTTCAAGAGTCTTTACTTCCCCCTGACTCGTCGGGGGGACTGAGGGGGGTTTACGGAAATGCAGGAATTCGTCGACTTTGCCACGCAGCTCGCCCGAGCCAGCGGCGAGCTTATCATGCGCTACTTCCGCAGCGATATCGCCGTCGAAACCAAAGCCGACCAATCGCCCGTCACCATCGCCGATCAACGCGCCGAAGAACTCATGCGCGAGATGATCATGCGGCAGTACCCCGACCACGGCATCATCGGCGAAGAATTTGGCGCGCACAATGCAGACGCCGAATACCAGTGGGTGCTCGACCCGATTGACGGCACGAAGTCCTTCGTCAGCGGCACCTTTCTGTTTGGCACGCTGATCGGCCTGCTGCGCGCGGGGCAGCCTGTCGTCGGCGCGATTCACCATCCCGCCACCTCCCACTTGCTGGTCGGCGATTGCGCAGAAGCGCGCTTGAATGGCGAGCTCGCGCGCGTGCGGGAGACGAAAAAACTGAGCGAGGCCGTGCTCTGCTATACCGATTTCATCGATGTCGGCAAATATCAGAATGGCATCGCCTTCGCGCAGTTGATGGGCAGAACGCGCTTCAACCGCAGCTGGGGCGATTGTCATGGCTACTTCCTGGTGGCGACTGGCTATGCCGATATCATGCTCGATCCCATCATGAATTTGTGGGACATCGTCGCTCTGATTCCCGTGGTCGAAGGCGCCGGCGGCAAGATCACCGCCTGGAATGGCGGACCTCCGCTCAGCGGCGACGGCATCATCGCCAGCAACGGCTTCTTGCACGACCGAGTATTGAGCGCGCTACACGCCTAGCGATTGCTCAAATTGACATACGGGCTCCACAGACAGCCGCTTGCAGTGGCATTTTAGAACAGTATACTTGCCATGCTTAACCTTGCGCGCGATTAGCCCCAATGGCCAGGGCGGGAGATTTTCTATGAAAGCCAGATTTCTTGTGGCGATTCTGCTGCTTCTTGTCTTCGATGCTGGAGCTGCTGGGGTGGCATCGGCAGAGAGCTATCAAATCCGCGTCACGAACAACACCAACTTGCGCGCCTCCCATAGCCTCGACAGCGCTGTCATCACATCGGCGCGGGCCGGCTCAACCCTGCAAGTCGTCGGCAGCGCAAATCGCTGGCTGCGCGTCCAACATGAGGGGCAGGAGCTTTGGATGGCAAGTTGGGTCAGTCACAGCCGCGTTGAGGCCGAGGCGGCCGCTCCGCCAGCCGACATCGACAACTGCTGCTTCGTGGATCGGCAATGTCAGACCGACCAGCAATGGACAGATGGTTATTGGGCTTATCAGAACAAGCAATGCAGCGCGCCCGCGAGCACGGTCAGCGACATGTCTCCGGCGCCGGAGACCGCCACTTCCGCTTCCGATGTGAACAACTGCTGCTTCCTCGGCTGGATTTGCCAAAACGACAAAGACTGGGAGCGCGGTCACCGGGATTTCCAGGTCGGAAAATGCGAGCATCAAGTCAGCATTGAAGGATCTGATGGCTTCAAAGCCATGCTGTCCGAGGCATTGAAGCTGCTGCGCGAACAGTCACCACACTGGTATGGGTATATTATCAATGGCCTGTCCAAGATCCGGGAAGTCGCGGGCAGCCAATTGTGGGTCTACACCTATAGAGGCGAAGTTGAGTGGGGAAGGGACTACGACATCTGGATACGCCAGTACCCCGACTTGGTCGCCGGCTCGTTGGCGCATGAAGCCTGCCATGTATACAACGCCCGCTCCGGACAATTTCACATAGACGATGACCTTGGCGACGAGCGCGCCTGCAAACAAACCCAAATCCAGGCTCTTCAGGCGATCGGCGGCGCTCGCCCACAAATCCCTGGGAGATACGCGATCCGAGGAAACCACGACCGACCATGCTGCAGGATGTAGCGCACTATGCCGCGCTCGGATTGCCAGCATGTCGCTTCATTCGCAACTGCTGCTTTGTACCAATCGCTCGCATGAGTAAGCTTATGTGAGAGTTTGGCATATGCATAGCGGACAACTTATAGAGGGAATGCCAATGTATACAACGCCCGCTCCGGACGTGGCGCGATGCGCGCCGCATCCAGGCGGCTTCAACGATGGGAATACGCGATCAGCAGAACTTGCTCGCCACCGGAGTCGGGTCGCCGACCATTGTTGGGAGTAGCCGGCTCTTCGCGAATCTGCTGCTGCTCGCTTGCAAGGCGAAGCGTCCTGTCCTGGCTGGGGGGCATTGTGAGGACGACCTGACCACAGTCTACTACTGCGAAAGCGCAATCATCCGCCGCATCTCCCGACTATGAGCGAACAGAAAAGAAGGTACACCATGCTGGGTGGCAAAACAGCAATCGTTACCGGCGGGGGCGGCGACCTGGGTGGCGCTATGGCGCGTCAGCTGGCGGAAAACGGCGCGCATGTCGTCATCCGGGATATCGCCCCGCCCAGGACCGACTCGCCCGCCGATGCGCCAACGCCGGCACGTGGACGCCCAGCCTTTCCTCGAGCTCAGCGCCGAAAATTGGCAAAATCACCTGGATATCAACCTGACCGGCTGCTTCCAATTCGATGCCTGAACCCGCCTTCGCCGACTATCAGCTGTACTACGGCGATATTCACAACCACTGCAACCTGAGCTATGGCGCGGGCAGCCTGGCCGATGCGCTGCACAACGCCCGCCTGCAGCTGGATTTCGTCAGCATAACCTTGCACGGGCACTGGGACGACATGCCGCAGGCCGATCCGCGGCTCAGCTACCTGGTCGATTATCATCGGCAAGGCTTTCAACGGGCGCGGGCGGGCTGGGCGGATTATTTGCCAGCCACAGACGCCGCCAATCGCGCTGGCGAATTCGTAACTTTCCCCAGCTTCGAGTGGCATTCCATGCAGTATGGCGACCACTGCATCCTCTTCCGCGATGTTGCCACGCCAGAGATCTTTCATGTCGCGCATGTGGAAGAACTTCGCCAACGACTGCGCGAACACCCCCACCCCAGCCTGCTCATCCCGCATCATATCGGCTATTTGCAGGGCTTCCGCGGCATCAACTGGCATGCGTATACAGCCGAGCTTTCGCCCATCGTCGAGATCATGTCCTTCCATGGCGCGAGCGAACACAGCGATGCCCAGCCAGCTTACCTGCACGCCATGGGTCCGCGCGACCAGCGCAGCACAGCGCAGTACGGGCTGGCGCAGGGACATATCTTCGGCTTCGCGGGCTCCAGCGATCACCACAGCGCCCACCCGGGCAGCTATGGCTATGGGCAGGTGGCTGTCTGGGCGAAATCATTGTCACGAGCCGACATCTGGGATGCGCTGGAGAATCGTCGCTGCTATGCCATCACGGGCGACCGCATGGCGCTGGCGTTTTCACTCAACAGCCAGCCCATGGGCAGCGTTTTGCCTTTCGCGGAAGAGCGGCAAATTGAAGTGGCTGTCGAAGGCGCGTCGGCGCTGGATAGCATAGAAGTGCTGCGCAACAACCGCGTCATCCACCGCGAGTCGCCGCCGGTCGCCGTGCCCGATTTCCGCCCCCCGTTGAAAATCCGCCTGGAAATGGGCTGGGGCGAGCTGGAGACGCTGACCGACTGGCATGTCGATTTGCGCATCATCGGCGGCGAGCTGCTGGCTATCGAGCCCCACCTGCGCGGGCACGATATCGGCATCCCGGTCATTGAAGACGCGGCGCCCTGCGTATTGAGCCACCTGGATTATGCGGGCGGCAATCGAGTCCAACTGCGCACGCAAACGCCACGCAACGCGACTGTCCGCAGCGCCGCCACACAAGCCATCACCCTGACCGTGAACGCCAGCGAGAACACGCGAATCCAGGCGCGCATCAATGAAATCGACATCAATCTGCCCGTGCGCGAGTTGCTGAAAGGCGCGCGCAGTTTCTATACCAGCGGCTTTGTTTCGCCCGGCTTCGTCTTTCATCGCGCCGTGCCGAAAGCCGAATACACGCACAATTTTGCCATCAGCAACCGCAGCGATGGCACGGAGCGCGATTGGTACTATGTCCGCGTTCGACAACGCAACGGGCAATGGGCGTGGGCATCGCCGATTTGGGTGGGCTAGCTGTTACGTATCAGGTTATTATGGGGTCATCACAAAGAGCCAGAAGGATGCGATATGGGACAGGTTCTACACCCTCGCGCCACTACGACAGAGGCAACCCGCAAAGCGATACAAGATAGTCAAGAGAGCATAGCTGCTCTTGCCAGGCGCTACAATCTCAACCCCAAGACCGTCGCCAAATGGAAGAAGCGCGACTCGGTCAAGGACTTGCCCATGGGCCCCAAACGTCCGCGCTCGACCGTGCTGTCCGAGCAGGAAGAAGCCATGATTGTCGCTTTCCGCAAGAGAACGCAGTTGCCGCTTGATGACTGCCTGTATGCCTTGCAAGAGACCATTCCGCACCTGACGCGCGCCAGCCTGCATCGCTGCTTCAAACGGCATGGCGTCAACCGGCGTCCGCAAGCAGCAAGCAAGCGGACAAAGAAGCGCTTCAAGATGTATCCCATCGGCTATTTTCACCTGGACTTCTGCCATCTGCAAACCGATGAAGGCAAGCTCAATCTGTTTGTAGCCATTGACCGCACCTCAAAGTTCGCCTTCGCCGAACTGCTGCCCCGCGCCCGGCGAGCCGATGCCTGCGACTTTCTGCGCCGGCTCATCAAGAAAGTGCCTTACAAGATCCACACGATCCTGACCGACAACGGCGTTCAGTTTACGAACACATCCAGCAAGAAACACAAGGTGCCGGTGGCCTTTGACAAGCTATGCGCCGCGCACGGCATTGATCATCGGCTGACCAAGCCATACCATCCTTGGACGAACGGGCAAGTTGAGCGGATGCACCGCACCCTCAAAGAAGAGACGGTGTACACTTACTTCTATGAGACCCATGCGCAGTTGCGAAAGCACCTCAAGGCTTTTCTTGATGCCTACAATTTCGCCAAGCGGCTTAAGGCTTTGCAGGGTCGAAGTCCCTACGAGTTCATCTGCGACCGATGGCAGGAACAGCCGGCGCTGTTCCATCGAAAGCCAGACCACTTAACTACGGGACTATACAGCTAACCCCCCTCGGTCCCCCCGTCGGGTCGGGGGGATGTCAGTTGCATGGGGGATCAAGTTACCCGCGACAGCATCGTCCGCACTTCAGCCAGTGGCGCGAGCGTCTGCGTTGTGCCCGCGTATTTACAGCATACGCTGCCAGCCGCCACTCCCCAGCGCGCCGCCTCTGGCAAAGGCAATCCACCCAGCAAGCCATAAAGCAGGCCCGACTTGAATATATCGCCAGCGCCGGTGGTATCGAGAGCGTCCACAGTCGGCGGCATGATGTGGCTGCGCGCGCCACAATCATCGAATACCGTCACGCGCTCGCCGCCGTCCGTCACGATGACATCGCATTCCCCCGCCGCGCCCAGCTCCACCGCCAGCGCCAGAGGATCCACATCCGGCAGCTTGCTGCGCGATACCTGCGCGGACATAACCAGCACATCGACAAAGGGCAGCAGCGGATGATCGGCGCGGTAGATGTCGTTGACCAGCACCGAGACGCCTCTTGAACTTGCCAGCTGCGCCGCCTGCACGCGCGGTTCGTCTGGACCAGACATATCCAGGTTGATCCACTCTATGCCGTCCAGCATGGCGTCTGAAACCGCTGTCATGCGCATGTCGTCCAGCCAGTGCGAGATGAAGCTGCGCTCGCCATCGGGCGTGACCAGGCACTGACAGCGCGGCGTGCGATAGCCTTCGTGCGTGGCCACAAAGCGCGAATCCAGCAGCGCGTGGCGATCAAGGACTTCGCGCACGACAGCGCCAGCAGCATCCGCGCCCAGATCGTGCCCGGCCAGGCGAGTCGGCAAACCCCAGCCCGTCAGCCAAAGCGCGCTGTTGGCAGCCGCCCCGCCCACATTGTCGAACTCATCCCGCGTCCAGGCAGACCGCTCCAGCGTCGGCAGACAGTCCAGCGCCAGGTAGATGTCGAGGCCGATTTCGCCATAACAGAGGATGCGCGGAGGGTTCATGGATGCACCGTGCTTTTGTCAGCTATGCGTCATGCGCATTGTAATGTAAATCCATTCATTATCGACTGGTCGCTTGAACCCCCCTCGCCCCCCTCCCACCGACGGGTCAGGGGGGAGGTAACGCAACGTGTTACGCGCTTATGGCTGATAAGGCTTGCCCGTGATGGACGGCTCGCGGGACAGCTCGCGGCGGATGTTGGCGACGACTTCGCGGTCGATGCCCAGCGCGGCGATTACAGCTTCATCAAGGGCGGCGCGCGTTTCGTCTTGCAGTATCTGCGGCAGGGGCAGCAACACGGACTCGCAGAGGGCGTCGTAGGCGTCCGCCATGATTTGCAGCTGCGCGGAGTCCATGTTGGGGAAGTCGGGGACGGGTATGCGGCGCAGGTCGTCCATGGAAAAGTGCGGATAGGATGGGATTTTGTTTGTCCTGTCACCCAAAAAAGCCAATACGCCGACTGCCGAGTTTTGGTAAGCGCACATCGCTTTTTCTAGAGTGAATTCATTGTCATAGCTTGTAAATTTGCATGGAACCCAGAGAGAACCTATCGCTCTTTCGCCGAGTCTGACACATAAACATCTTGCAGTATTCAAGCGTGCGCGCGTTACCAGCATCGCCCGGCCGCGCTTCGACCACAAGTCCTCAGCTTGCCTGTCTTGGCCAGGTTTTGGCTTGATGTAGGTATCGGTTTGCGCCAGCATTTTCTGCGTCACATCCGTTTTGTGATGCCAGAGCGCTCGCATTGCATCCTTGTCAGGCACTTCTGAACGGTCGAAGACTCCCCTGATACCCCGTCCTGCCGGACCAATATTCGCGATTCGCCCCAAATTGCGTTGGACGAACAACTCCCCCGCCCGTAACGACATGTACATTTCACACAAATAGGGCGATAAGAATTGCACGCCGTCCCAGTTGCCTTCAGCAATTCGGGCTTGCGGCCATCTCTGCACAGTTCCGCGAATGTCGTTGACATTTCCACTGGCGATGTTGTGCGCGACATTCAGGGCAGCAGCGGGCGTGTCGGGATTCTCGTAGAGGTTGACGACTTGCGTAGGCGGCTTCTCTCTTTCTCCTTCCCAGCGACGGCAAATCAGCAGCATTTCACCAATGCTGGTATTTTCAGAAAAATATATCCGCGTCGGGTCATGCGAAGTCACGATTGTCTCAATGTGAAACTTCTTTGCCAAATATTTTCGCATTTCGCGCGTCGCGTAATTTGTCGCGCCGACGAGCGGCAAGACCACTGCGATTGCGCCAGCGTCCGACCTGGCAATTTTGTCGGCCAGCGCCAGGAAACCGCCACCATTGTGCGAGCGATGAATGCCGCTTTCCAGCGAATCAAACAACTCCTTCTCCCGTGCTTTGAGCAGCGCCTCGTCGTCACGGTCAAACTGGTCATGCCGCAGGCTGTCACGCGTGAAGGGCGGGTTCATGATGACGAGGTCGGCTGGTTCGGCTTGCCTGGCTTCGCGTTCGCTTTCGATCTGCTCGACGCCAGTCGGCCAGCCCAACAGACGCGGCTGATTTTCTTTGCTCAAAAACTCCAGCGAGCCGAGCCAGGCCGCGCCATTCTCGACGCCCAGCAAGGCGCGATGGATCTTCATATCGCGAAAGGCGGTTGTCGGCGAAAGCAAGCCCAGCGTGGTCGCGGCCAGATGCGTGGCGGTCAGGTTGACATCGTAGCCGATCAGGACTTTTTCTATCAGCGCTTGCGATACCAGATCTTTGCGCGCGGCAGTCGACAAATCGCGGATGCGCTCGGCAGCGGCCATGAGCAGCGTACCGGTGCCGCAAGCGGGATCGGTGATGCGCAGTTTGGCGATGGCGACGGGGTCAGACCAGTCGCACATATCCTCGCGGATAGCCAGGTTCGCCAATAGCGTGGCCGCGGCAGTGGTCGTATAGAAGCTGCCATCATAGCGCGCTGTATCCAGCACATTGTGGAAGATGCGACCTAACAGGTCATGCCGCAGACCGACGATATTGCGGATGACTTGCAAAGCGGTTTTGGCGATGCCGCGCACGGCTTGTGAAAAAGCGTGGTCGTGGGCGCAGCCATGCAATGCGTTGCGGGCAGTGGCGAATATGGGCTTGTAATCGACGACCAGCCACAAATCCCAGGCATCGTAGAAAGCGCCAATTGGGTCATCGCTCTCGGCGCATGCGCTTGCCCGCGGCGGCGGCCACTCGCCAGAATAAAGCGTTGGCGGCGACTTCCGGTTGTCCATCAGCGCGGGAATCTGTTCGTGAACGCTGTCCAAACGGGCCTGGAACATGACTGCTGTGGCGATGACAAGCATGGCGCGTTTGGCGGCCTGGTTGTAACGGCTGGTCTGCGCTCTGCCGAATTCCAGTTTGATTGGCTTTCCCGGCGGCAGGTCGAGGGTGGCAGCCAAGTGCTGCTTTTGGCTTTCGCTCAAGCGGTCGATCGCCACTTCAAGGCTGACGGACAGCTTTTGGGCAATTTCGTCCGGGTCGCCCATCTGCTGCGGGACTTGTCGAATGACGCCGGCGATTTGCTCTATGCTGCCGCTTGTCCAGGTAGTTTTGGCGGCTGTGGGGCGATTCTTGTGCGTTCGCAGTGTATAAATCAGCTCGCAGTCGGCAAGCTCTTCTTTTGACTGCAAGCCGTCGGGGTAGCAAATGGCGATTGCGCAGTCGGCGAGGTCATCGCGCAGGCGTCCGTCAGCGTCCTTGAGGGCTTCGGCTTTCTTGGCGGTGGATTTGCCTTGCTCGGCTTCCAGCGCAATTTTAACTTCATCGAAGTTGACCTCGACATCAAGACGTTTGTTGCCGCCCTGGCTGCTTTCAGGTTTGGCGTCCAGCCCGTGCGCGCGCAGGATTTCGGCAAGCCAGGTGTTGAGTGTGGATTCGTATGTGGGCATGGGATTGACCGCGCCTGTGTGAGTTTGCGCCGATTGATTGTACCACGCGCGTCACAAGCAGGAGGGTATCGTTGATGCGCCCAATAAGAATCTCTCTGTGTCTCTGTGTCTATGTGGCAATATAGAAAAAAGAGGCGGTCTAGAAACCCGCCATCTGCCCATCCGCGCGAGGCTCGCTGCCGCCATGCAGCACGCCATCCACAGCGCGAATCACCTGCCCGCGCCCAAACATCCCACGCCGCAGCCCGCCAATTGGCACGAGGCGATGCCCCATGCTCGCCAGTGCCGCCAGCGTCTGGTAGGGCAGTCCCTCTTCCACCAGCAAGTCGCCGCCGGGCGTGCCATCGTGCAGCATCCAGCGCGGACGATCCAGCGCCTCCTGCGGATTTAGCCCGTCATCCACCAGCCCACTGAGCACCTGAAAATGTCCCTGCGGCTGCATGAAACCGCCCATGACGCCGAAGCTCGCCCACAGCGCGCCGTCCTTCAGCGCCAGGCCAGGAATAATCGTGTGATAAGGTCGCTTGCCCGGCGCCAGGCAGTTGCGATGTCCTTCTTGCAGCGAGAAGCCCGCGCCCCGATTTTGCAGCCACACACCCGTGCCCTTCGCCACGATGCCCACGCCGAAGCCCATGTACAGGCTCTTGATGAAGCTGCAGGTGTTGCCCGCGCCATCCACCGCCGTGAGGTAAATCGTGTCGCTGCCGCCTGGCAAAACGCCCGGGGTCGGCGGTGGGTCAAGTGTCCGCTCGCGCGAAATCAATGTGGCGCGTTTGGCGGCATAGTCTTTGCTGAGCAGGTCAGCCACCGGCACATCGGCGCGGCGCATGTCGGCGATGTATTCATGCGCGTCCGCCCAGGCGAGCCGCATGCACTCGACCATCAGATGCAGGCGCTCCGGCGAATCCCAAGCGAGCGCGCCCAGATCAAACTGCTCGGCGATGTTCAGGGCGATCAGCGCCGTCAAACCCTGTCCGTTGGGCGGGCATTCATAGACCTCAATGCCGCGATAATTGCTGTGAATCGGCTCGTCCCAGGTCGATTCGTGCGCGCGCAGGTCGTCCAGCGTCATCAAGCCGCCCCGCGCCGCCAGCGAGTTCACGATGCTCTCGGCAACGGGCCCGGTATAAAAGGCATCGGGACCGCCCTCGGTGATCGCCCGCAATGTCCGCGCCAAACCGGGCAGACGCACGACTTGCCCGGGCTGCGGCGGAATGCCATCGGGCAGGTAGTCTTCGGCATTGTCGGCGCTGCTCAGGAATGTCCCGCTGCGGCTCCAGCGCGTCCCGGTCACCGGCGCGGTGGGATAGCCATTTTCCGCATAGTGGATGGCGTCCACCAGCACATCCGCCAGACCCATCGTGCCGTGCCGCTGCAAGAGGTCGTGCCAGCCGCGCACCGCCCCCGGCACGGTGACGCTGTGGGCATGGAAGGCGTCCATCTTGTCCCAGCCGAGCGAGCGCGTCACATCCAGCGACAATGCCGCCGGCGCGCGTCCGCTGCCATTGAGGGCGCTGACCTGGCGCGTTTTGGCGTCAAAATACAGCGCGAAGCAGTCGCCGCCGATGCCGCAGGAGCCGGGGTCGGTGACATTCATCATGGCGCTGGTGGCGATGGCTGCGTCGGCTGCGTTGCCGCCCTGGCGCAGGATGTGGAGACCGGCATGGGCAGCCAGCGGGTTGCTCGCCCCGACCATGCCTCTCCGCGCCGAGATCATGGAACGGCGGGAGTTGAATTCGTAGGAGAGGGGGTTCATGTGCTTGATTCGCCTCCGAAAGGGCAATGGCTATGCTTTGCCACCGAGTACGCCGAGTTTGCGGAGTACACCGAGTGAATTAGCCTCTGTGTTCTCTGTGTTCTCTGTGTTTGGTTTTCCGGTTCACTGCTCGTCGTGCAAGCAGCTGATGCGCCACAAATGCTGGTCGCGCGCCACATGTAGGTCGCCTGTCCAGACCGTGCCGCTAGCGAAGTTGGGTTGGTTCATGGCAAGTCGCTTTCCTGCTTGGACTCAGGCGGTGGCAGCATCTTGTCTCCCGCATCCTGGAGCCGTTGGTCGAACTCCTCTTTGGATAGTTTCTCCTCCAGCATAAGTCGCTCGCGCCAGGCTTCATACTCTTTTCGGACGCGAGTCTTCATCGCTTCCCGCGAGACCTTGCCGGCATTTTGCAGCAATGGCATTTCATTGAGTTGGCCGATGAACTGATCAAGCTTGTCGACCCAATCCTCCATGTACATTGCCCGCTGATCGACTACTTGCAGTTCTGCAAACGCCAGAAACTGCTCTACCAGCAAGTTCAAGCGCTTAAGTTCATGCGATACAAGATAATTCTTGGCAATGTATGCGTCTTGTATTGTCATTGTGTCACGCTTCCATGTGGTCAATCCCATATTGAGCTTGTCGCTATCGACGCGCTCCAGAATCAGTTCGGCGGCGGTATGACCGTGGATGGCGTAATGAAACTTGTTCTGCACAGTTGCAAAGAATTTCTTTGCTACCGGGTTGCCTGACTTATAATCTATGCTGGTGGCAAAAACATCGAGGACTTTGCGATAGAAGTTGTATTCTGAACTGCGGATGTTGCGAATCCGCTCTTCCAATTCTTCAAAGTAATTCGAGCCGCCATGCGCCAGCCGGTCGTCGTCCATGACAAATCCCTTGACGATGAGCTCGCGCAGCCGCTGTGTCGCCCAGATGCGGAATTGCGTGCCCCGATAGGAATTGACCCGATAGCCGACTGAAATAATCATGTCGAGGTTGTAGTGAGCAATCTCTCGTGAAACCCTGCGCCCACCTTCAATTTGAACTGTTGCAAAAAATGCAATAGTTGGATCTTTATCCAATTCTCGCTCGGCATAGATGTTGTTGATGTGCCTATTAATCGAGCTAACATCTTTCTGAAATAGTGCCGCCATATCGCGCTGGCTAAGCCACACGCTCTCGTCCTGATACAGCACTTCGAGCCGAGTCTCTCCATCGCTTGTTTCGTAGAGCAGAATCTGATTTTCGTTCGCCATTTGGACTGTCTCCACAACCGACTACATTGCAAAATCTAGCACAGATGACAAATGAACGATAACGCAATCTTAAACGCCCTGAACGGCGGACAGTCGCATCAGTGCGAGAGTCAAGACCCTGAACCACTGTGCACAGGTTTGAGAGAGTTGCCGAGTGAATTAGCCTCTGTGTTCTCTGTGTTCTCTGTGTTTGGTTTTCCGGTTCACTGCTCGTCGTGCAAGCAGCTGATGCGCCACAAATGCTGGTCGCGCGCCAGCATCTCATCCGCCGCGCAGGGTCCCCAGCTGCCCACATCATACATCTGCATGGGCGGCGCGTCCGCGTCATTTGCCCAGCCCTCGATGATCGGGTCGACGATGCGCCAGGCGCTTTCGATCTCGTCGCTGCGGATGAAGAGCTGCGCATCGCCATTGATGGCGTCCAAGATCAGCCGTTCGTAGGCATCGGGCAGGTTGTCGACGCGGAAGGCGTGCTTGTAATGCAGCTCCATATCCGCCGATCGCGCGATGGATTTGTCGGGGATTTTGGCTTCGATAGTCAGATGGATGCCTTCGTCCGGCTGGATGCATATCGAAAGCATATTGCGCGAATGATCGCCGCTTTCCGTCAGCTCGAACAAGCTGTTGGGCGGGCGTTTGAACTGGATGTTGACCTGCGTGGTCTTTTGCTGCAGCGCCTTGCCACTGCGCAGATAAAACGGGATGTCTTTCCAGCGCCAGTTGTCGATGTACATGCGCAGCGCGGCGAAGGTCGGCGTATTCAAAGCCGGGTTTACGCCCTCCGCTTCTCGATAACCCGTATATTGCCCGCGTACGGTATCAGCCAGCATGACCGGGCGCGCCGCCTGCAAAACCTTGACCTTCTCGTTGCGCAGCGCGGCGGCGTCAAATGCGGCTGGCGGCTCCATGGCGATCAGCGAAAGCAGCTGCAGCATGTGATTCTGCATCATGTCGCGCACCACGCCCGACTCATCGTAATAACCGGCGCGCGTGCCCACATCCACCGCCTCAGCCACCGTGACTTGCACATTGCTGATATGGCTGCGATTCCAGATTGGTTCGAAGATGGTATTGGCGAAGCGCATGAACAAGATATTCTGGGCTGTCTCTTTGCCCAGATAGTGGTCGATGCGATAAATCTGCGATTCGTCAAAGACGGCGTGCAAGGCGCGGTTCAATGATTGGGCTGTGCCCAGGTCATAACCAAATGGCTTTTCGATGACAATGCGCCGCCAACCCGCGCCCTCTTCGGCCAGCCCCAGCCTGCCCAGATTGACGACCACATCCTGGTAAAAGGCCGGCGCGATGGACAGGTAATACAAGCGATTGCCACAGCCGCCGTCGATGGCATCCAGAGCGCGCTGCAGCCGCGCATACGTATCTGGCTGCGGCAGGTTGACCTTGCAATAGGACAATGTGGACCGGAAGCGCGACCAATCTGCCTCGCTAACCGTGCTCGCCGCGTGATTGCGCAGCGACTGGCGCGTGTGGTCGATGAGCGCCGAGTCCGTCCATTCGCGCCGGCCCACGCCAACGATATGCAGCGGCTCGGGCAGCCGTCCCTTGATGAAATTGCTGTACAGCGCCGGCAGCAGCTTGCGCCGGGCGAGGTCGCCAGTCACGCCGAAGATGGCTATCACAGCGGGGGAGTCTGTCATCGCCGGTCCTGTTCTCCAGGTAGGTGGCGAGTATTCTAGCGTAACTTCGCGATGGCAGCGAATATGGGAATGCGCAGCTAATTATGAAAATTGAAGGAGCGCCGACAATGAATTGGGAAGCTGGAATGACGCCAGTCAGAGGTGTTATAATCAGAATGATAAACTATGGGGAACCAGACCATGACGGTCTCTGAAGTCTTGCGGCAGGCCAAAGCGCTTAGTCCGCGTGAACGCAAGGAATTGCTTAAATCGCTGCATGACCTTGTGGCAAAAGATGACCAAAAGCCCAAGCGCAGCCTGCTTGAGTTGGCCGGCTTGGGCAAAGAAGTATGGCAGGAAATTGATACCGACGCCTACATCAATGAGTTGCGTGATGAGTGGGATCAGGCGACTTGAACATCCTTACCGATCTGCAGAGCTCTAAGCGCATCTACATAGACACTTCGCCCTTCATCTATTTGGTCGAGAAGCATAGGCATTACTTCACGAAGATGTTTCGCATCTTCGAGTTGATTGAGTCGACGCCTCTGCAAGTGGTTACCTCAGCAATCACCATAACTGAACTCATTGTTCAGCCTTTGAAGTCGGGCAATACGGATCTTGCGCAAGAGTACCATGATGTTCTCGTGTCGAATAATCAATGCTCATTGGTCTCGGTCACAAAAGACATTGCGATCACAGCAGGCGCAATTCGCGCCCTTTACGCGTTTCGGACGCCTGATGCAATCCATGCCGCAACTGCAATAAAGTCAGGCTGCGACACAATCCTCACCAATGACAGAGACTTCCGGCGTCTCCAGGACATTAACGTCCTCGTTCTGGACGAACTAGCGGTTTAAGCTCGGCTGTAGCGGTATCGTCAGAATAACGGAAGTGCTACGACAAAGGCGCTCCATGCATGATTCCCGCATCGCGGCTGCGCGACGGAATCAACCAGTAACCGAGACAGTTGCAAATTGCTTTGATAGTTTCGGATTGGCAGGAAAGGTCGGCGCTCAGTACCGCGCTTCGCCGCCCCAACGCCGCGGCAGCTCCACCAGTTCGCGTTGCCTCTCGGCATGCTGCGGCATATCACCAGTCTGATAGATGTATTTGCGTCCGGCATCGCTCGACAAGCCGATATGTTCGCCGTGCTTGTCCAGCGCGATCAAGCTCATATGCCCGATGTAGTCGCCGCGCAGGTCGCGCAGGTCGCGCATGGCTCTGTATGCGCCGCTGCTTCCAGCGTCATGCCCATCTGCATATACAGGACGACGCTGCGAGCCGTCCCCGCGCAAATGGCCATTTCGCCCATGCCCGTGCATGCGCAAGCCCCATACCGATTGTCGGCGTAATTCCCCGCGCCGATGATGGGCGGATGCCGATTGTCCCGTTGTGGCTGGCGATGATCAACATGGCATGTAGGATTCGTACCAAGTCGCGTCAAACTTCGGCGGGGCATAAAAGTCGCTCCAAGGACGAGCCTCCCGCGCAGCGATCTCCAGCAGGGCATCCAGTCGCCGCGCCGCCACGCCAGCCAGAAAGTCGGCCCGCGCAGCGCTGGACATGGGGGCGGCTTCTTTCCAAATGGCGCGCCCCGCCAGGAATCCACTCGCCCCGGCCGCGCAAGCCACCCGCAGCTGCCGCTCGAATTGCGCAAAGTCGACCCCGGCGCTAAGCAGCGCCCAGGGCACAGCCGATGCCGCGCTGACCTGCTCGCAGGCCGCTTGCCAGGCGGCCTCGTCCTGGTTGTGCGCGATGTCGTGCGGAGCTTCCAGCTTGAGCACATCAGCGCCGGTGCGCGATAGTCGCCGCGCCGTTTCGATGACGACAGCCGGTCGCGTCTCGGCGAATGCGGCGCTGTCTTTGGATACCGCCGCATCCAGGCTGTATGACATCGGCTCGAGGAATACGGGCAGATCGCAGGCATGGCACTGGGCGACCACGTCAGCGATCAGCGCTTCCAACTCGTCTGCCAGCGCGCCGCTTTCCGGGTGATAATAGACCATGAATTTGACGGCATCCGCGCCGGTATGGCGGATCTTTTGCGGAGTCCAGCCGGTGGTAAGCTCGGTTTTGCGATAGCTGGAATCGCCGCTGTAGCCGCTCTTTTCCAAAGCCAGCAGCAAGCCTGCGCGCGGACTCATGCGCAAAGCCGCGCCCATGCCATAAGTCGGGTCGGTCAGCACAGCGCTGGCCGACTGCGACAAGGCATCAATGATCTCGGTTTTGACCTGGCAAAGCTGCGCATAACTGGCGTCGGCGCCCATCATTTTGCGATAGCTGCCGCGCTGGTCGAAGGCCACGATGCCAAAGGTGTCGGCCTCGGGCAAGCTGGCATTTTTCAATCCGCGATAACGTCCTGGGCTCAGGCAGGTGGGCATGGCGGTCCTTTCCTGTGGCTGGCGAATTCTTGCGCGCCATTTAACCACAGAGCCGCTTCGTTTACCCCCCTCAGTCCCCCCGACTGGTCAGGGGGAGGCTAACACGCGGAAACAATCGCGAATTCGCTTGCCGAAGCTCCCCTCTCCGACTTGTTGGGGAGGGACCGGGGGTGGGGGTAGACCCGCACGCGATTTCTGTTGCTGGTTCCCTGGAACCTATCCCGCGCGCAGCTCGCATTGCAGCGCATCGCCTTTGCAAAGCCGCCGGGTGGAGTCGAATCGCAGCTGCCCCAGCCCGCTCAGCGTCAGCGAATCCAGCGCGAGCTCGCCACCCAGCACCCGGAAATCGACCTGGCAAGCGCCTTTTGATGGCTGCAATACGCATGTGCCCCAGGCATAGCCGGTCGACCAAAAGTGACGCTGTTCTGCGTCTGGCGCGGCAAAACGCAGCGATTTGTCCACCGCCGAAAAATGGAAGCCGCTCAAAGCCAGCACCGCCGCCCAGCTTGCCATAGCGCGCGCATAATGATGTCCGCATTCGGCTTCGTCAAACGGGTTGCGCCGCTGTCCATCATAGCGATCGCGAATGGCGGATATGCAGCGCAGGCCATCGTCCAGTTCGCCTTCGTAGAGCATACCCACAGCCGCGGTGTACTCGAAGCCGGTCATCACCTCGTTGTAATAGGGGAAAGGCCGCGCAGGTCGATTGCCGCGCGGATAAGTCGCCATCAGCAGCGCCGATTCGTCATTCAGCACATAACTGCGCATGTGATTGAAATGCCCGTACATATTCTCCTTGAAGTTGTAACGCATGATGCTGTTTAGCGTCTGTTTGACCTTGTCGGCAGCCACCAGATAGCCGAGACCGCAGACATGCGCCAGGAATTGCCCAACCAGCTGATCGACCAGGCAGCCCGCGCCCAGCTGCAAGACCGGCTCGGCGGGGTCGGCCGCGCCCATGCTTTCGTGGATGAGCATGGGCAGGATGCTGTTGCGCCGGTCGCCGCCCGGACGGATCTCGTGCTCATAATAATCGCCATTGAAGAGGTTGGCATCGATCCAGGCGCTGCCATTTTCAAAGAGCGCGCGGCATTCATCGGCGAATTCGTCGTCAGCCAGCGCCCGCGCCATTTCTTCCATCGCCCGCAGCGCGCCCAGATACCAGATGCCCATCTGGGGGTTCGGTCCATAGTATTCCACATCCATGGTGTTGTGCTGGCAGCCTTCCATGACGCCGTCTTTGTCCTCGTCCCAGCCGCCGGGCAGCCAGCAGAATTCCAGCGCCCGCCGCGCATGTGGATACAGCTCACGCAATTTGTCGGTATCGCCAGACAGTTGCCAATCGCGATAGAGCTTCATCAGGCAGCCCATCTGTCCATCCGCCGCCGCCAGCGACCAACTGCGCGCGTGCTGCAAGGGCAAGTCGACGCGGAAGCTCATGCCGCCATCGGCGCGCGTGGCATAGAGAAACTCGACTTCGCGCATGCCCAGCGCCAGCTCGCCAAACAAGAAGGCTGTCGCCTGTTCATAATTCCAGACATGCGTGCAGCTGCCGAAACAGCAGCCCATATCGTCATCGCAGCCTTCCCAGCCGAATACATAGCCGTCCGGCGTCCGAAAGACCGTCTGGCTGCGCAGCGTGCTGATATTAAAAAGCGCCGCTTCTTTGACCTGGTGGGGCAGATCGGCGCTGCAAAACGCCTCGACAAAGGCGCGCGTCTCGCTTTCCAGCCAATCCAGCTTGCTGTTGGTATAAGCGGCGGCGGCCCAGGCATCGGCGAAGCGCTCGGCATAATAATTGCCAATGCGCGCGCCCGCTTGCACCGGGCTCTGCGGATGATTGGCGCCTGCCTCTTGCCAGGTTGTGCGGTTTGGAAATCGCCAGCAAAGCAAGAAGGTAACCGCGCGCGACCCGCCAGCCGGCACCATCAGCGATACACACAGCGAGCCGGTCGGATCGTCCTTGCCGCCGATCTCTCGGTCTTCCAAGACGCCGTCTTCGCTGAAGTCGTCCCAAAAATCCAGCAGACTATCGCCCCAGCTCAAGTTCGCCCAAGCCTGGCGATGGCTGATGCTTGCCTCCCCCTGACTCGTCGGGGGGACCGAGGGGGGTAAAGGCGTGGCCAGTGCCAGCGTGCCCCACTGCGGAGCGTCTGGGTCGACGCCTGTCGATTCCATAACCAAGCCCGCCAGCCCGTCCGCTTCTCGATAGCTGTTGACATTGCCGCGTGGCGCGCCATTCGTCCCGTCCGTGCCGATGAAATTGCGCAGGCTGCCGCAGACCGCCGCTTCGATATCGGCGTCCGTATCGTTGTGCAGCACAAAGCGCAGCACCGCCACCGGCAGGCCGCTGTTTTCGCTGTCGGTGGGGACGAGCGGATTGAATGCTTGCAGCTCGGCGCGCAGGGGGATGGACTCATCGCTCAGATGCACCGCGCCAAAAGGATAGGCGGCTTCGAAACGACAGTCTCGAAAGCGCGGCAAGCCGTGATTGGGCACAGTTGCGCCGCGAGCGCCTTCATAATCAACCGGCGGGATGACGCCTTCCAGCGCATGTGCTGTCGTGCTGCCATCGGCACTCCGCGTATACAGCGCGAAGAAGCTCTGCTCCAGGTCGAAGCCCTTGGCGGGGCGGTTGACGATCTCCCAGCTGTGCAGGTTGCCGCGCCCGCCCAAGGAGACAACGCCGGTGCCGATGCCGCCCAGTGGCAAGCCGATGCGCCGCAGGTGGTCTTGGTCATAGCTGGTCAAAACGGGCAGATTCGTCATGGTAATTTGCCTTTGCGCAATATGTGAAAGATGAATAGTCCGCTAGCCCTTGATTCCAGCGCGAGTCAGCGCCTCAATAATCCAACGTTGGGCAATGAGGAAGACGATGAGCACCGGCAGGATAGCCAAACCCACTGCCGCCATCACCACCGAGGGATTGCCGGAATTCATATAGCCCGTCAGCAGGGCAATGCCTTGTGGCAAAGTCATCTGCTCCCAGGAAGTCAAAAAGATGAGCGCGGCGAAATAGCCATTCCAAGTAGCGTTGAAAGTGATGATGCCCAAGGTAGCCAAACCCGGTCCAGCCAGCGGCAAGGCTATCTGCAAGAAGGAGCGCAGGTGTCCAGCTCCATCGACGAGCGCGGCGTCAAATAGTTCCTGCGGCATCTGCTTGAAAAACTGACGCATCAAGAATACGCCGAAGACGCTGATCAAAGCCGGCAGGATCAAAGACGCGTGCGTATTTACCAGCTTCAGCTCCGCCATCATCAGGTAAATCGGGATAATTGTCACCTGGCCCGGCACCATCAACGAAGCCAGCAGGATCATGAACAGGATATCGCGCCCCGGGAAGCGCAAGCGCGCAAAAGCATAGCCACCCATTGAGCAGGTGATCAACTGCCCCAGGGTCGTCAACGCTGCGATCTTGAGGCTGTTGAGGAAGAAAAGCTCAAACGGCACATTCGATTCAAAAGGCGCCAGATAATTCTCCCAGCGCCAATCGGTGGGCAGCCATTGCGGTGGCAGCTTGTAACTGTCGGCCAGTGGACGCAGCGAAGTCGAGAACATCCACAACAGGGGCAGCAAGACTAGCAACGCGGCAAGCGTCAGCACGGCGTAGGAGATGATGTCGTGCCACTTGAGCGGTTTTCTGCTTTGCCGAATCAACTGTCTTCTGGCAGAAAAGGGGACTTTGGTTTGGGCAATCACGACAGGTCAACTTTCGCTCGGCTATTCATAATGGACCCAACGGCGACTCACGAGGAACTGAACCAGGGTTACCGCCATGATCACCAGGAACAGCGTCCAGGAGATGGCGGCGGCATAACCGAAATCCAGCCGTTGAAAAGCCTGCTGATAAATGTACATGACAACGCTGCGTGTGGCGTCGCCGGGACCGCCGTCGGTGAGCACGATGATCGTGTCGAAGACTTGCAGCGCGCCGATCATGAAGATGACGAGGATGAAAAAGATAGACGGGCTGAGCAAAGGAATCGTAATGCGGGAGAAGAGCTGCCGTTCATTGGCGCCGTCGAGCCGCGCCGCTTCGTAGTATTCATGCGGGATCGACTGAAGACCGGCCAGGAAGACCAGCATGGCGAACCCGGCGTTCTTCCAGACATCCATAATGATGACGGCCGCCATCGCCCAAGCCGGATGACTCAGCCAAGGTATGGGGTCGATGCCGAGAAATGCCAGATAATAGTTGATGACGCCGGTATCTTGATGATAGAGATATTGCCAAATGACAGCGATATAGGTATGGGCGATCAAGATAGGGAAAAAGAAAGCCGAGCGATAGAAGTTTCGCATCAGGACAGGCATGCGCCGATTGAGGAATACCGCCAGCAGCAAGCCAATTCCCGCATTTAAGAAGACCGCAAAACCGGTGAAGACGACCGTATTGCCATAGGTTTTGCGCAGCCGACTGTCGCTCAGAAGCCTGGAATAATTGTCCAGCTCGACATAATACGAATCGCCCAGGATGCTGTACTCGTAAAAGCTGATGCGCAGCGATTCTACCAAGGGATACAAAATGAAGATCGCGAAGCCGATGAAGGTGGGCAAAATGAAGAGGTAGCCCGCCAGCGCTTCGCTGCGCTTGGGTGACAACATGAGCCTATGTCTTCCTGTGGTTCATTGGCAAGGAAAGCCCGCAAGATCGCTCTTGCAGGCTTGTATTGTACTGTGCCGGGCGGCAGCCTACGAAGACATCCGCTCGGCCAAGCGGTCCATAGCGGCTGTCAGCTCGATATGCGCGGCTTCCAGGCCTTGTTCCGGCGTGGCGATGTTGGCCATGATGTCGCCCATGTGCCGCATGAAGATTTCCGACATTTCCGCGAAGTTGGCCGGCGATGGCACGGGCTTGATGTCGTCCAGGCTCTCCCAGAAATAATTCGCGTGATCCGGGAAGGCGAGGAACTGCTCGCTAAGAGCGGATGAGCGCCGCGACGGGATGAAGGTGCCGAAGCGGATGGAATCCACATCCGTTTCAATGCTGGAGAATTCCTTGATCAATTCCAGCGAAAGCGGCACATTCTGCGCGCTCTTCGTGATTGCCCAGCCGCCGGAGCCAAAGACCGTCGCGCCGGTTTCATTCCGCGGCCAGTGGACTACATCGACTTGCCTGAAGTCGTTGGCGATGTAATTGGCGAGAGTCCAACGCCCGAAGGCAGTCATGGCAGCCCGCTCAGATGTGAACAGACCAAGCTGATCCTGACCTTCAACCGATGGCGAAACGCCGTGTTCATGCACCAGGGAATGAATGAACTTCACCGATTCCAGCATCTTCGGGTCATCCAGATTGGATTGCGTCCAGTCGTCATTCAGAACGCCCGTGCCGTTGGTGTGGAACCAAGGCATCAGCCCGAAGAAGAAGAAGGGGATGACATAACCGAAGACCTTGTCGCCGCCCTCGCCGGTGGTCAGGGTTAGCGCGGTTTCAAGGAAGTCGTCCCAGGTCCACATGGGATCGGGCGTGCCCAGCCCGGCCGCGTCAAACATGTCCGTGTTGTAATGGATAATCATGTTATTCCATTCACGGGTGATGTAATAGGTGCTGCCATCCCGCCCGGCGAGCCCGGCCGCCAGCGCAGGGTGAGAGTCGGCCTCGACTTCCTGCAATTCCGGTTCTGCGGCGATGAAGTCATCCAGCGGCAGCAAGGCGCCAGAGGCGATCAGTTCGTGCGCGCCTTCGATGGCGATGGCGATCACATCCGTCTGCAAACCGCTGCGGAGGCGCAAGAGGATATTGGTGGTGAACCCCCCCCAGCCTTCAGTGGACGGAATGTACAGGTCTTCCACTGTTACGTTTGGATAAACCTCGTTGAAGCGGGCGATCGCGCTGGCGAACACTTCTTGATGCTGGGCGCCGCCGAAATTGTAGACGACGATATGATCGGTGATATCCGTCGGCGGGGCTTGAGCCAGAACGCCAGAGAGCGGCAAGCCATAAGCGCTGGCCAGCGCCGTGGCACCGCCCAGCCCGGTATACTTCAGAAACTTTCGACGCGAAATTCTGCCAGACATGGTTATCACTCCTTTTGATCCAAAAGTATGCAGTACGCAGACTATACACCCTTTACTAAAACAAGTCAAGTCATTTCCGAAAACTTTAATATAATTTACTGACGTCTGACAACTGTTTTAGTCTGAGCGCGCTGCTGGCAGGCTCGTATAACAGCGCAATACTGGCGGATTGACGCCTTGACGAGCAAAATTCCAGCCCGAAAAAACCGCTATCATGGACTTGGGGAGAAACCATCGAGGAGCTAAAATGGGAAGCGGCGCATGCGCAGCCGTCTCGCTTTGCCGCAGGCTGAGAATCGCATCATTGACAGCTGCCCATTATTTTAGTAAAATGAAGCAAGTTTAGTAAAGGCTGTCAAGACAAAGACTATGGCGCGATCAACCATCACCGATGTAGCCAGGCTGGCCGGCGTATCGCCATCGGCTGTATCCATGTACCTCAACAATCGGCCCGGCATCGGCGCAGAGACGCAGGTGCGGATTGCCGAGGCCATCGACGAAGTGGGTTATGTGCCGCGTTCCAATGACGCCAGGCGGAAGTCCAAAGGCTTCATCGGTCTGCTGGTCGAAAAACTGCCCACCCTCCTGACTGGCGATCTCTTCTATGCCGATGTCGCAACCGGCATCCAAAAAGAAGCCGAGCGCTTCGGCTACAGCATGGCGATCAGCGTGGTTGGCGAACCCAGCCCGAGCTTGCCGCGCCTGGTCGCCGAAGATACCGTGGCGGGAATCCTGGCGCTGGGCGGCGGCGATATCACCGACGAGCTGCTGCAGCTCATCGCCAATCGGAGCATGCCGCTGGTCACAGTGGACAATCAGAGCGATTTGCAAGCCGTCAACAGCGTTGTCGTCGACAATTATCGCGGAGCTTATCAAGCGACCCGGCATCTGATCGAACTGGGGCATCGGCGCATCGGCATCATCCAGGGTCCCAAGAAATACAAGAGCCTCAGCGAACGCTTTCACGGTTATGTGAATGCGCTGACCGACGCCGGTTTCGCCATTGACCCAGAGCTTGTCCAGAAGCCCATGTCCAGCGGCTATCCCAACAAAGGCTATCGAGAGATGAAGGCGCTGCTGGCATCCTCCGATCCGCCGACAGCCGTCTTCGCCGTGAGCGATCGTACCGCGCTGGGCGCCATCGCAGCGCTGCAAGAAGCCGGGCTGCAAGTGCCAGGGGACTTCAGCATTGTCGGATTTGACGATATGCCGCCCAATGCCTATCCGCCGCCCGCATTGACCACCGTCGCCAGCGAGCGCATCGCTATAGGTCGCATCGCCATGCAGCGGCTGCATCGCATCATCAAGAACCCGCGCTATGTGCCCATCCAGATCGTCATGCCCTGCCAGCTCGTCATCCGCGACAGCAGCGCCCCGCCCCGCGAGACGAATTAGCCGCCCGCGCGCAACAGATCCCTCGCGCCCAGCGGCAGAGTCGGTCGCGCACTGCCGGCATGAATGGCTGCGAAGGCGGCGATCTGCTCCGCCGATAGCTGCAGCGGCGCATCCAGCGCAATGCCGGCGAGAAACGCCAAACTGCGCCCAACACATCGACGCCTGCCTAACGCTCTGTCGACAGGCAGCGTCCATCGTCTATAATATGGCGAATTGTCGCATGATCTTGCTTGCGCAGACAGCGCTGCGCGGAAGAGGAGCTTCTCATGGCAGAACAAGGATTCACGCCCCCCACCAGCGAATGGTATCACCCCGCGCCGGAGCTGGTCGCCAATGCCAATGTGCCCGACTACGAGGCGGTCTCTGCCCAGGCGCGGCAAGACCCCCGGGCTTTTTGGGCAGAACGCGCCGAAACGCTCAGCTGGTACAAAAAATGGGATGCCGTCCTCGATGACAGCAATGCGCCTTTTTACAAATGGTTCGTCGGCGGCAAAACCAATATGGCGCTCAACGCCCTCGACCGACATGTCGCCGGCGAGAAACGCAACAAGCTGGCATTCATCTGGGAAGGCGAAGACGGCGCAGAAGTCACGCTCTCCTACTGGCGGCTGTGGCAGGAGGTCAACAAGTTCGCCAATGTGCTGCGCGGGCTGGGCGTGCAAAAAGGCGACCGCGTCACGATTTACATGGGGCGCGTGCCCGAGATCGCCATCGCCATGCTGGCCTGCGCAAAAGTCGGCGCGCCACACAGCGTCGTCTATGGCGGCTTCAGCGAGCAAGCATTGGCATCGCGCATAGAAGATGCCCAAAGCAAAGTGCTGATCACCTGCGATGGCGCCTGGCTGCGCGGCAAGATCGTCCCGCTCAAGGACACGGTCGATGAAGCCTGCTCGCGCTCCGATATCGTCGAAGATGTCATCGTCGTCAAGCGCACCGGGCAGGACATCAACATGCAGGCCGGGCGCGACCACTGGTATCACGATCTCATGGCGCAGCCGCATGCCAAACCCACCGCCGAAACCGAAGTCATGGATGCCGAAGACCCGCTCTTCATCCTCTATACCAGCGGCACGACCGGCAAACCCAAAGGCGTCCTGCACACGCACGGCGGCTACCAGGTCTATACCTCGACCACGCTCAGCTGGGCATTCGACCTCAAAGAAGACGATCGCTGGTGGTGCGCGGCCGACCCCGGCTGGATCACCGGACACAGCTATATCGTCTATGCGCCGCTGATTTTGGGCGCAACCAGCATCATCTACGAAGGCGCGCCCACCTACCCCGAACCCGACCGCTGGTGGCAGCTGGTCGAGAAATACGGCATCTCCATCCTCTACACCGCGCCAACCGCCATCCGCGGGCTGATGCGCTTCGGCGAGGACTGGCCCAACCGCCATGACCTGAGCAGTTTGCGCTTGCTGGGCAGCGTGGGCGAGCCGATCAATCCCGAAGCCTGGCGCTGGTATCACCGCGTCATCGGCAAAGAACGTTGCCCCATCATCGACACCTGGTGGCAAACAGAGACGGGCGGATTCATGATCACGCCGCTGCCCTCGGTGGGCTTGAAACCCGGCAGCGCCACCCGCCCCTTCCCGGGCATCGAGGTCGATATCGTGGACGAAGACGGACAGCCAGTCGGCGTCAACGAAGATGGCGACCTGGTCATCAAAACGCCCTGGCCCAGCATGATCCGCACCGTCTATGGCGATGACAAACGCTTCATCAGCCAGTATTGGGAGAAATACGCGGCGCAGGGCTGGTATCTGGCTGGCGACACAGCGCGGCGCGACGAAGACGGCTACCTGTGGGTCATCGGGCGCAATGACGATGTGCTCAAGGTCAGTGGCTATCGGCTGGGCACGGCGGAGGTGGAATCGGGCTTGGTCAGCCACAGCGCGGTGGCCGAGTCGGCGGTGATTGGCATTCCCGACGAGCTGCGCGGCAATGTGATCTACGCCTACTGCATCCTGGTCGAGGGCGTGGAAGGCAGCGCCGAACTGGAAGCCGAGCTGAAGGCGCATGTGCGGCACGAGGTCGGTCCGATCGCCGTGCCCAAGCAGATTGAGTTTGTGGATGGCCTGCCCAAGACTCGCAGCGGCAAGATCATGCGGCGCGTGCTGAAAGCCCAGGCGCTGGGTCAGCCGCTGGGGGACCTGAGCACGCTGGAGGATTAACCCCCCTCGGTCCCCCCGTCAGGTCGGAGGGATGTAAATGCGACACAGGCGCAGAGGCTTCGTAGGGGCGAGGCGTCGTCTCGCCCGATTTCCAATGCGCGGTATCGTTTGTTGTGCCGGGCGATCAAATCAACTGACGCATCAGCGATACGCCCCTATGAACCGATAGCAATATCACGTAGTAAACCTTGCAGGGTATTCACGCTGGCGACATAGCTTCGCGGCGGATTTGTCCGCACTAGCGCATTTAGTTGTCTAACGCGTTCTTCTGTGTAATACGCGCCGTCCACCAACACGAAAAGCGCCATGCCGTTGTTGGTGCGCTGGAGATAATTCCTCAGCAGTTGTTCAAGTTCGTTGAATTGGCTGTCCTGGTTGCCGCCGCCTTCTTTTGTATATTTTTGCGCCGCCAGACAGACAATGCCTGCCGTTTCCCAGCGGAAGTCCAGCGACTTTGATGGCTTTGGCGCGCCGCCAAGCTGCGTTCGCGTGACCAACTGCCCGTCGCGGTTCAGATAGAGCGCGTTAGGTCCCGCCGACGGTAACTTCTCAAACGCCGACACATGATCCAGGTCAGCAATGAAATCGGCTGCGTGTTTCTCATGGATATTCTGCCGTCTCGCTTCCCGCGCCAATGTAGACGCCAGCGGACCGCTCGGATCCTCTTCAAGAGCCCGCCAGTAGCGTTCTTCGGGAATGTCGAACTGCCGCGAGAAGTGCAGAATGCGCCTGCGCAATCGTGGCGACCGCTCGCGCACTTCCCGCTCGACATCAAGCAAGTTCTTGCGGCTTACCTGTCGCTCTAAAGACTCGAAGTCCAAGTTCGTCATCTTCCTCAACCCACTCCACATCCACATCCCGCAGCCGCTTGCGGATTACGCCCTGCGCCGCAGCCGAACCATCCATGCCCACGAAGCGCCTGCCCAGCCCATGCGCCTGCACCAGCGCCTCGCCGCTGCCAGCGAAGCAGTCCAGCACGACATCGTCCGGATTCGACGAAGTCAAGATGATGCGCCGCAGCATGTCCGCGTTCTTCTGCGTGGGATAAAGCGGATTCTGCGGATCTTTATATTCCCATACATCTTGCGGCAGCTTGCCCTTGTTGTCTTCGGCGAACTTTTTCAAGCGCGGATTGCCGGTCGAACTCCAGGCTACCAGTCCCTGCGCATCCAGCTCGTCCAGTCGCTGCGGGCTGTAACGCCAATGCCTGCCTTCGGGCGGGTCGATGCCGCGCCACGGCTTGCCCGTTTCGCCATCCCGCGTGATGCCTGGCGCATGCAGCGGCGTTGTCGTATAGCGGCGTCCGAACACATCCGTCTGCGGATACAGCCGCTCAATATCGGACTCGCTCAGTGGCTCGCGCTGCGGATTCCAGGTCAGCGTCTTCGGCGACATGGAGTAGAACAAGATGCTGTCGCGGACATTGCCATAAGCATAACGGGCGAAATTCTTGGGATTGCATTTGATGCGCGCGATGCTGTTGCGAAAGTTCTCCGCGCCGAATATGTCGTCCAGCAACAGCCGCACACGATGTTCGACCGCCAAGCCAATATGCACATAAATGGACGCGGACGGCGACATCACCGCGCGAATTGCGCAAAGCTGCCGCTCCAGCGTGTCGAGGTAGTCGCTGCCGCGCAGTCGGTCGGAATAGGCGAGCTGCCCGCTGGCGCTGATGGCATTGGCGCGCCGCTGGCTGATGCGAAAGTCGTTGCCCGTGGCGAAAGGCGGGTCAATATAGACGAGGTCAGCACACAGCCCCCGCCGCGCAAGCAGGTCGAGCCCATCAAGATTGTCGCCGGCGTAAAACAAGCGCTCGCCCATAGCGCGTTTCCCTAGCACATATGCACTATTTATACTCTAGCGGCTGGTCGGGCGATTGGCAAGTTACCCAATATGTCCCCAAAGCCTCAACCCGATCCAGCAGTCACCGCCCTACCTGCCCTTTGTGCCTGTAAGCTCTTTGTGGTAAAGATACAAGCACCTTCCACCAGTCGCCCGCAAAGACGCCCATGCCCAGACCCCTCTACCAGACCGAGCCCACGGTCATCAACAGCCTGCAATCCCGCGACCGGCTCACGCAGACTTTGCAAGTCGCCACCACCAACCGCGGCAAGCTCGCCGAAATGCGCCGCCTGCTGCCCGGCTACGAAGTCGTCGGCGTCAAACTCGACATCGAAGAAATCCAGAGCCTCGACGCCTACAAAGTCGCGGGGCACAAAGCTATCGCCGCCTGGCGCGCCAACGACTGCAACCCCATCCTGATCGAAGAAAGCTCGCTGGCCTTGCGCGGGCTGGGCGGACGACCCGGCACCTACATCAAAGACTTCGCCGAAGAAGCCGAAATGCGCCGCATGATCGCCGAAAGCTGGCTGTGTGGACGGGACAGAGCCGCGCGCGCAACCGTCCTGCTGGCGCTGTATGACGGGGCGGAGGTGCACATCCGCGAAGGCCACACAGGCGGCGCAATCGCCGAGACTCTGCGCGGCAGCAACGGCTTTGGCTGGGACGATATCTTCATTCCCGCCGGCGAAACGCGCACCTTCGCCGAAATGACCGACGATGAAAAAGACGCCCACTCCCCCCGCCGCAAAGCTCTAAATTCCCTGCGCGACCAGCCGCTCTCGCTGGGGCAAGGCATCTTCATGATCCCCGAACCCTATCATCAGGAAATGGAACGCGTGGATTATGCCGCGCTGGCCGATGAACGCGCGTTGCAATTCGCCTTCGCGCTGGAATCGCTGGAAGCGGACAACCCGCCCAACCCAACTTTCGAAGCAGCCAATTACCAGCCCATTGCCTATGAAGAAAACATCTATTACACGCGCTATCTGCCCAAAGCCGGCAGCCACAGCATCGGCTTGATCTTGACCGATGTCGACCGCGGCAGCCTGCACATGAACAAGAACGGCACGCCGGTCATTTGGCAGTTCGGGCCCGAGCGCCGCACCTTGTCCCTCGCGCAGCGCGCCGATTTCTTCCACAGCAACCAAAATGCGGGGGTGCTGGCGAAACTGGAGGCAATCGGGGGCGACCGCGCCATCCCGCCGCGCAGCAACAAACGGTCGCGCACAGTCGAATCGGTGCTGGGCTTGGACGACAACCCCTTCTTCACCAGCACCTATTCCTGGAAAGATCTGGGTTATCGCAAGCAGTCATCGACGCAGCGCGTCAGCCGCACGCACAGCGCCGAGCAGGGTTTGTTCACTCTGATCGGCAAGCGACCGCGCAGCGTCTTGGGCTTTGGCTCCATGCCCGCCATATCCGGCTGGCGCGATGTGCTGGTTACGGCGGCTATCGGGCATCATCCCATCTTCACGCATCGCAACAGCATCTTCGCTGGTTATATCGAGCGGCAGGCGCGCGTCATTTGCGCGGCCAAAGAAGTGTTGCGCGGGCTGCTGGACGAGGGCGATTATCAGCGAGCGGCCGGCAATATCGGCGCGGCGCTGGGCTGCAGCAATGTCGCTGATGAACTGAAGGCGGCGCGACATCTCTATGACGAAGCCGGCGTGCGACTCTTCCGCATCTACACGATCAATTCCGACCCGCGCGTGGTCGAGGTGGCGGCAAGGCTGCGTGCGGAATTCGGCGATGATATCGAGCTGTTTGTCGGGCAGGTCAGCGACAAACGGCAATGCCTGCAACTGATCTCTCCGTCTGTGCGCGCCGATGGCTTGTTCTTCGGGCATGGCGGCGGCAGGCAATGCACCAGCGCCACCAATGGCATGGCGGTGACGACGCTGGAAGAAGTCTACAGCGTCACCACCGATCCGCGCTTCAACGAGGTAACCATCGCGGTCGAAGGCGGCATCGGCAGCAGCATGGGGCATCTCTTTCTGCTGGGCGTCGACTTGATCTCCTACAATCAGCAGTTGGCGCGCTGCGTCATCGAACAGGGCGATATTTACTTCGAGCACAAGAGCGGCAAAGTCTGCATGCCCTATCACGGCAGCGCATCCGCCCCCACCATGATCATCGAAAGCGCCAACCCCGCGCTGGCCCGGCAGCGACTGCGCCCCGGCGGCCGCACGCGCAATGTCGAGGGCAAAAGCGGCTATCGCTTCTTCGAAGAAAAAGCCAATTCCATGGTCTTCTACATCAACACTTTCAAGCATTATGCGGCGCGGGCTTTGGCCGATCTGGGCGTGCACGATATCCAGGAGCTGCGGGCTTTCTTGCGCGACAACAACGAAGAACTCATCCGCGTCGTCAGCTCGCAAGCCAGCGCTGTCGGGCAGGCGTATCGGAATTGGATGTAGGCCTGTCCCGAAACCCCACCCCCGACCCCTCCCCGTCAGGACGGAGAGGGGAGACTAATCCCCAGCACGCTAGCGAAATCCCTACCCCCGACCATGCACGTAGTATCCTTCCTCCCGATCTGTCGGGGCGACCGAGGGGGGTTTAGGCGCGTACAGGGACAGGGGGGCGAGGGGCTCAAAACACAATCACGCCGCGCGCGACCTGACCGGTCAGCATGGACGCATACGCCTCGTTGATCTCGTCCAGCCGATAGCGCCGCGTGACCAGTTCATCCAGCTTCAACCTGCCCTCGGCGTACCAATCCAGAAAGAGCGGGAAGTCGCGGCGAGGCTGCACACTGCCATAATAGCTGCCGCGGATGGTCTTTTCGGTGCGCGTGATGATGGCGCCAGGCAGGTTCGTGCCGCTGCCCATCGGCGACAAGCCCACCAACGTCAGCATCCCGCCCGGGCGAGTCGCTTCCAAAGCCGTTTCTTGCAGAGTCGTCAATCCCACCGACTCGAAGACATGATCAGCGCCGCGTCCACTGGTCAGCCCCTGGATGCCGGCCAAGGCGCTTTCGTCCGAATAAAGCGTGTGCGTCGCGCCGAACTCGCGGGCGATTTCCATTTTGCTGCTGTTGGTGTCGATGGCGATGATGGGATAGGCTCCGGCCAGCGCCGCGCCCTGGATGACATTCAAGCCCACGCCGCCCGCGCCATACACCACCACGCTCTGCCCTGCGCGCACATTTGCCGTATACAACGCCGCGCCAACGCCCGTCGACACCGCGCAGCCCACCAGCGCCGCCACATCCAGCGGCACATCGTCGCGGATCGGCACACAACTCTGCTCGGGCACAACCACATATTCGGCGAAGCAGCCCACACCGGTGAAGATATAGACGGGCTCTCCTTGCCAACTCAGACGGCTGCTGCCATCGGCTTGCGTGCCCGCGCGCAATTGTGGCGTGAAAGTCTCGCAGAGCACCGGTTTGTCGTTTAGGCAATAAAAGCACTCGCCGCAATCGGGACGGAAGCTGAGCGTGATGCGGTCGCCGGGTTCGACGCTGGAGACGCCTTCGCCAACCGATTCGACCACGCCAGCGCCTTCGTGTCCGCAGATGATGGGCAGCGGGTATTGCGTATTGCCTTCGACGACATGCCAGTCGCTGTGGCAGACGCCAGCCGCCGCCACCTTGACGCGCACTTCGCCCGCTTGCGGCTCGGCGATATCCACTGTTTCGATGCGAAAAGGCGTGTGCGCTGCGGTCAAGATAGCGGCTTGCATCTGCATGGCGATTCGCTTTCTAGCTTGGGATGACGGCGCGAGTCTAACACAGAATCACATTTGTTGATTTCACTTGTGTCTCTGTGGCAAAATCTCACCACCCCCGCCGGCGCATCCGCTGCTCCTGGAATGGATCGCCCTCGTTGTGATACCCGCCCTGCTCCCAGAAGCCCGGCTTGTCGACCTGGCTGAATTCCAGTGCGCGCAAAAACTTGGCGCTCTTCCAGAAGTAGCGCTTCGGCACCAGCGTGCGCAGCGGACCGCCATGCTCGATCAAATCCGGCTCGTGCAGCCACCTGCCTTCGTATTTGACCGCCAGCATGACATCGGCATCGTCCATGACCGCCAGCGGCAGATTGGTGGTATAGCCATAGTCGCAATGGGCGATGACATAGCGCGCCTCGTCCGTCAGCCGCAGTTCGCGCAGAAAGTCGCGGAAGAAAACGCCTTCCCACAGCGTGTCAAACTTGCTCCAGCGCGTGACGCAGTGGATGTCGCAGGTCAGTTCGCCGCGCGGCAACTGGAGGAATTCGTCCCAGGTCCAGCGGCGTGGCTGCTCGAGCGCGCCAAACACGCGCAGATCCCAGCTGGCTGGCTCGAAAGACGGCGTGGGACCATAGGTCAGCACGGGGAACTTCTCGGTCAGCGATTGACGGTCCGGCAGCCGTCCCGCCGCCCGCATTTCTTTTTCTTTGGCTCGCCGCGACAGGTAAGACATAGCGCTGCCTCCTATGCTGCCTGACATGCGCAGGGAATTTGAACACATCGCGCGCGGCTGGACAAGCGCCGTATCAATTCCAGGCAGCGCGCGTTACCATTGTGGCGCTGCCTTCAATCGGCTGGATGCGACATGTCCCTGCCCCTCGACCAAGCTCATCGCACCGACTCGGCTTACCGCTGGGTGATTCTGGCTATGGTCACTTTGTCGGGCTTCATCGTCATGGGCTTCCCCACGACTGGCTTGTCCGCCATGTTCAGCGAGGTCGCCGACTCGCTGGGGCTGGATCTGGTGCAGATCGGCGTGATCTGGGGAGTCGGCTCGGTGATGGGCATCTTCACATCGGTGCTGGGCGGCAGCTTCATCGACTACTTCGGCACGCGGCGCACGCTGGTGCTGCTCTGCCTCGCCACCGGCGTCAGCGGCGCGCTGCGTGGCTTTGCGGTCGACTTTTGGTCGCTGTTCATCACATCCTTTTTGTTTGGCATGGTGCAGCCCATTCTGCCCATGAACTTCGTCAAACTGAACCGCGAGTGGTTTGCCTCGCGCCAGCTGGGTTTGGCATCGGGCGTCATGTCGGCCGGTTTCGCCACCGGGCTGATGCTGGGTTCGCGTTTGAGCGCCACAGTGCTTTCGCCGCTGCTGGGTGGCTGGCGCAATGTGTTGATCTTCCTGGGCGTCTGCGCGATTTTGATGGCGATGCTGTGGTATTTCGCGCATCCGCCCAACACAACCCGCCGTCCCACGCAGCCGCTCGACCTGCGCGGGATCCTGCGCAGCCTGCGGACGGTGGCGCGCTTCCGCGAACTGTGGGTGATCTCGCTGGCGGTGTTTGGCGTGCTGGGGCTGATGCGCGGCGTTGTCGGCTATGTGCCCACCTACCTGCGCGAGATCGGCTGGGGCGCGGTCGAGGCGGATACGGCAATCACCGTCTTTTTCTTTTGCAGCCTGGTCAGCGTGGTGCCGCTTTCGCATTTATCCGACCGGCTGGGCAATCGCAAGCTGGTTATGGCATTTTGCACGACCATGATGAGCATCGGCACGGCGCTGATGTTCCTGGCGGGCGATCATTATTGGGGCGTGCTGCTGGCGATGGCTTTGGCAGGCTGCTGCTTCGACAGCTTCATGGCGTTAAAAGGCGCGTCCATCACCGAGGTCGAGGGCTTGGATCTGGCTTTGATGGGCAGCGCGCTGGGCTTCGGCGGCATCTGGCAGAATCTCGGCACATCCATAACGCCGGCGCTGGGCAATGCCTTTTCGACCGTGGCGCTGAATGTGCCTTTTCTGCTCTGGGCTGCCAGCGGCGTGTTCGCCACCCTGGCGCTGCTCAGCTATCGCAAGCGCAAAGTTTAACCCCTCCCCCAGCCCCTCCCCGTCGGGACGGAGAGGGTAGCCAAAGCCTGCCTCGCCTCCATAAATAGGAGAAGGTTTCACCGAGCCTTCGCAAGAATGGTGAACACCATAATGAGACAAGACTCCGCTTGCCTTAGCTCCCCTCCCTGATGCTTCGGGGAGGGGCCGGGGTAGACGCTACTCGCGAGTTAATCGCGGCCGCTGCCGAAGAGGCGCAGCAGAAAGATGAACAGATTGATGAAATCCAGATACAGCGTCAGCGCCGCCATGATGCTGAATTTCAGCGTGCTTTCAGCATCCACCGTCATGCGCGGGTCGGCTGCCATCGCCGCGATGCGCTGGGTGTCATAGGCTGTCAAACCCGTGAACAGCAGCACGCCAAAGATGCTGATGACGAACTCGATCATCGTGCTGCCCAGGAAGATATTGACCACGCTGGCGATGATCAGCCCCAACAAGCCCATCATGAAGTAGGCGCTGTACTTGCTCAGATCGACATTGGTCGTCAGCCCGACTATGGTCATAGCCGCGAAGACGCCCGCCGTGCTGAAGAAAGCCGCTGCGATCGAACCCAGCGTGAAGACCACGAATATGATCGAAAGCGTCAACCCCGTCAGCGCCGAATACACGAAGAAAAGCATGCCCGCCGCCGTCGCCGATATGCGCTTGATGGCGAAGCTCAAACCAAAGACGATGCCCAACTGCGCGAAGATCGCCAGCATCATCACCATCTGGTCGGGGATCATGCCGCTGTTGCTGACGCCCAGCGCGATCGCCGCCGTCACCAGCAAGCCCATCGTCATCCAGCCATAAACATTGCGCATCACCGCATTCAGCTGCACGCCTTCCAGCGGCTTGCCCTTGGGTTTTTGCGCATCGATGATGAATCCATCGTTTCTCATTTGCATGTGTCTGTCTCCATGTCCTTGCCCGACAAAGCTATATTGCCATTGCCAATTGGTATTATAACGAAGAATCGCCGCATTTGGTGGCGCGCCTGGTCGAATTTACGCGCTTCTTACCTTTGCCCTTCGGCGTATTCCTTCAGCTCGGTGAACCCAACAAAGTGCTGCGCATTCTTGGACTCTGTAAGGCTTGTCCGCTACTGGTGCGCAAAAAACAAGCGGAAATGAAAGAAGGTGCTAATTTAGAGTAAGAGCCGAACTCTCACATAAGGAGCTTACTCATGGATTTAGACACCTTCTTCACGACATTATACTGTTTCATTGACGATTGGTACAAAGAGAAGATGAGTGATCGAATGAAGCGACATCCGGGTCCCGCCTTGCAAATGAGTGATAGCGAAGTGTTGACGGTTGGGATTGCTGCGCAATGGCGTGTTGGTGTGTCCTGGCAATCCGAGCGCGGCATAGTGCGCTACATCCTGCAGCATGGTCGGTCGTGGTTTCCTCGGATGCTGAAGCATAGTCAGTTTAACAAACGTCTGCGGGATTTGTGGGCGGTTTTTGTATGTTTGCAACAAGAGTTGGCGCAGATGCTCAGCAGCGCCGCTTTGTTTGAGGTGGTGGATTGTACGCCCGTGCCACACTGCAGTTTGGGGCAAGCCAAAAGCCATGATCGCCATTGGCTTTACGGCAAAAAGGGACACGGCGGCAATCATGGCGGCTGGTATTACGGCGAGCAATTGCTGCTCTGCGCCAGCGACAGCGGGATCATCACCGGCTGGATGACCGGTCTGGCAAACATTGATGACCGCTGGCTAATGGAAGCGCTTGTGAGCAGCCGCCAGGGATGCAAGCGTATAAAAGAAATCGAATTGCCCAAGCATAGAACATATAAAACTCGCAGAATCCCTAGTTCTGAATCCATCAGCCCCGCCCTGTGTGCCGGAGATGATCGCGGCTCGACCTATCTCGCTGATGGCGGCTTCAGCGGGCTGCGCTGGATTAGGCATTGGCAACGAGAATATGGCGTTGAAGTTATCGCGCCACGAGCGAGCAACATCAAAGGAGACAAGCCCGGCAAAACCATGCGCTGGCTGCGCAAACACAGACAAATCATTGAAACTGTGATTGCCAGGCTCACCGAAATCTTTGGGCTGCATCGCGTCAATGCACACAGTGAACTCGGCATGCTAACGCGAATAGCCGCTAAAACAGCTGCCTACAACATCGCCGTCCTATTCAACCGGCAGTGTGGACGACCAGATGGAGCGATGGCAACTCTCATCTGTTAGTAGCGGACAAGCCTTGTAGGGGCGAGACTTGTCTCGCCCACCATATTCGCCATTGTATATGTGGGCGACTCAAGAGTCGCCCCTACGACGTTCCTGCATATTGTTGCATTCTGTTGCATTGTGAAATTGGTCTTACTTCTGTGTAGCCGGTGGTAAAATGGCGAACATGCGCATCATCCTCGCTTCTTCATCGCCTCGCCGCAAACAGCTGCTCGCCCGGCTGGGATTGCGCTTTGACATCATCATGCCGCATATCGACGAATCGAGGCTGCCAGGCGAAGACCTGGTCGATTATGCGCAGCGCCTCAGCAGACAAAAAGCCGCCGCCGTCCTCGCGCAGATCGCCCCCCAGCCCAGCCTGATCATCGCCGCCGACACCATCGTCGAGCACAATGGCGACCTGCTCGGCAAGCCGTCCGATGCGCAAGCCGCGCAAGCCATGCTGCTGCGCCTGCGTGGGCGAGCGCACACTGTCATCAGCGGCTTCACCGTGCAGCGCGCCCCCGATCGTCCGCGCATCATCACCCGCCATGCCCGCACCATCGTGCACATGCGCGATTACAGCCGTGACGAAATCGCCGCTTACATCGCCAGTGGCGACCCTTTCGACAAAGCGGGTGGCTATGCCATCCAGAACACAGCTTTTCGTCCCGTGGCGCGCATTGAAGGCAGTTACAGCAATGTGGTGGGTTTGCCGCTGGAGGCGCTGCGGCTGGCGCTGGGGGAACTGGGCTTGCCGACCGCGCCCGACTAGCCGGGCAGCAGCACCGACTTCACATTGACGCCCGCTTCCATCTGCTCGAATCCCGCCTGCCAATTCGCCAGCGGATACACGCCGCCGATGATGGGATCCAGGTCAATCTGCCCGCTGCTCAGCAAGCCCAGCGCCCGCTCCCAGGTGGCATGCAAGTGGCTGAAGCTGCCCTGCAAGGTCACTGCTTTTTGCACAAGCGGATCCAGCGAGAAATCCAGCGGCTGCGGTCCCCAGCCGATCTTGGTGATGATGCCATTGGGGCGCGCCAACTGCATGGCTTGCTTCAGCGCGATAGAAACGCCGCTGCAATCGACCACCAGGTCTGCGCCAAAGCCATCGCCAGTCGGGTCGGTGCAGGACGCCCCAGAGACGGCACAGGGTAGCAGGGCTGGTCGTCAAAAGCCGTGCAGATTCACCTTGACCTATAACCTGTGGCGGCTGGAATCGCCTTAGACGGGAACGTCGTGCGTTGGATTCTGGCGATATCGGGATGGCTCGCGGGATTCAGGGTGAATTCTGTGTTTCGACCGCATCGAGCAGTCGTATCAGATCGCCGCGCACCCAGCCAGACCCTGCGGGCAAAACGAGTTCGCACCAGATCCAGCCGCCACTTCCATAGGCTGCCGAAGTCCACTGGTAGACGCTGCCGGGCGAGCCACCGCCAACAATGGCGAATGCCAGACCGGGGCCGCGGCGGAAGTTGCTGTTCACCAGCAGCTCGACAGACGGGACAGCCGGCGCGGGTGAGGCAGATGTAATCTTGGTTTGAGTCTTTAGGTCCGGTCTAGGGTTACCTGCCAAGATTTGTGCGTTTAGTGCTGCTATTTCGGCATCTGTGTACGTGGTAGAAGGCTCAAAGCGTGGGATATTTTCGCAGCCGATTACATCGTTATCTGAGTTGTGTTCGGCATCGTAATGAGCGTAGTCGAGTGTTAAGTCGTTTATGGCGTGCCAGTTGCATGACTGATCAGCCACTGAAGTTGTGGCGAGAATGCAAAAGCTAACCAGGATTAGAAGGCGTTCCATATAGCCAAGAAAGGCGAGGAGGGAACGAGGAACTACTCCCCGCCTTCTGTGGTGCATGTTCTCTTTAACAACACGCTTTAGCAAAACGCATTGTTTTACGAAAACTAGCAACTTGTCCAATAATCGTTCGAACTTGATTCGGACAAGATGTTAGTCGGTCTGCCAGTCACTTCTCCTCTACAGTTTTGACATGTGGATTGCTGAAGAGTTCGAGTGATTCTTACTGCGATGCAGATATCGTTTACGAGTCTTGCTTTGATTTGTTGAAACGAAGTCGTCCAAGTGCCTGAAGATGGGCTGCATGTTGTAGGGCAGACGACCGGCCCGGGCGGCTGTGTCTCTGTTGGCGGATCTTCGCCGCCTGATGGCTCATTTCCGCCTCCGGTAGGTGGACCGGTTCTTTCTACTATCTCTTTTTCGTCGTTCTTGCCGCCTGATGGCTGCTTGGGCTGTTTAGGCGCAGGCTGCTGCGGTTGTTCCTGCACGGCGGTAGGCACGGCGGTAGGCACGGCAGTTGGCACGGCGGTAGGCGGCGGGGCTTGCGGCGTCATGAAGTAGGGGTTGGTGTTGAACCAGCTGTCGACCGCGTAGTTGACGCCATCGCCTACGGTCTGCACGAGGACTGCGTACATTTGTCCGTACTGTCCGTCGGGGATGGTGTAGCTGTTGGTCGTCACATCGACCCAGCTGCCGGCGATTCTGCGCGGGCGGATGCCCTTGACGGAGATTTTGTAGCCGGCGGCGTTGGCGACCGCGTCCCAGGTGATGACGAAGCCGTTGTGCGAGATGTTGTCGGTGCCGGGCAGTTTGGGCGGCGGAGGTTTGGGGATGCTGACCGTGATGGGGCTGCTCCAGTCGCTGAATCTGTCGAATGTGTTGGAGCGGACGCGGACCTGATAATCGCCCGCGGGCATGCCGGCGAAAGCGTGGCTGGTTGATGTTTTGTGCGCCAGCTGCCGGGCAGTCCAGTCCATAGCGGTGGTGCGGTACTGCAGCTGGTAGCCGACGACGCCTTGGATTGCGGGCCAGCTGACGACGAATTCGCTGTTGACGGAAGGTGAAGGCACGGGAAGCGCGATACGTCTTTGCGTCTGCGGGTCTTCTGTCTGCGTTTGTGTCTGCGCCATCGGCAGGGCGAGCAGCAGGAGAGCGAGCAGGACTGTTGGGATTGCGATTTTCTTGTACATCGATATTTCCCTTTCGTTGAATTGATCCGGCAAGCAGTGTAGCACAGTTTTGGCAGGATGTGGCGGCGGGCGTTTCGCAAAGGGCGGCGCAGGGTAACAGGGCTGGTCGTCAGCAGGCGGGCGAAACAGACCCGACCCATATGACCTGGCGCGTCTCAAAATCGCTTACAGGCAAACGTCGCGCGTTGGTTTTTGACGATATCGATATCGATTGGGGGATTCAGGGTGAATTTTGCGCCCACGAAGGACCTTGGCGCTTAAAAACCTGAAAATCAGACAGGCGGGGCGGGCGCGAGCCATCGCTATCCACTCGAAGACGGTCATGTCGCCGGCGGCGATGTCTTCCAGGCAGCATTTGGGGAAGGCGGCAATCTTCACGGGCGCGTCACATGGCGCAACTGCTGAAGAGCGTGATCAAGCTGCCACCGTCTGCGGCTTCCTGAACGCGATAGTCGGAGTACGCCAAGCCCCGCGTGCGCTGCTCGTCCAGCACGAAGAGCGTTTTTTCGCGATACCACTGCTTGACTGTTTCTATATCGTCTTCGCTGTGCAGCACCCAGACGGTCTCGAAGAGAGCGCGCGGACGCAACCAGTCGTCATGCTGGATGGTGATGGTCTCTGCGCCGGGATAAGGTGCCGCCCACCAATTCTCGATGTCGTAATTGCATTTGATATCGGCGAGCAGCAAGATCAGCCCGATAAAGGCCGCGCCTGAGCCGAACAGGATCAGAGTCAGCTTGGGCAATGGGGTGGGTTTTTGGTTGGGCTGCCACACAGCGCCGGCTCCTCCTGTTCAATATCGGCAGTATAGTCGAGCATCGACTTGATTGTGTAGGGTGTTTCGTGCCAGGGCAACTCACTCGGCCAGGCAAATCCGTCAAAACTCGCCTATTGCAAGCTGCCGCAAGCCGTGTTATGGTATCGTGCCGTACATAATCGCATGTACACGCTATTGGTCATAATTGCTTATCGCATTGGCATTCATGCAGGAAACGACCCCACAGGCGCATCGCCCCAGCCCGCAACTGAGAGCGTTCTCAATCGCTGTTGGTCGGGCGCGCGCCACCCTGCCAGGCAGATTTTTCGCAAGTCATCCAATCCGCATACCATAGTAAGAAAGGAGGCGCTATCGACGCAGCGTAATCTCTCGGTTTTGGCAATCCAGGGTGCCGCCAGCGCGCCCGCCATTCAGTCACAGGATGGCGAACCATTTTGGAGCGGGCAATTCCCTTTAATCGGCTTAGTGTGTAGGAGACAACACATGAAAGCGAGAACACTTCTGTTAGTCCTTCTGGTCGCGGTTATCGCGGCGTTCAGCTTTACGGCTGCCGCCCAGGATGTCGCGCGCGAAGACACCGTCATCTTTGATATTGACGGTGTCGCCGGCGCGGTCGCTAACTACGACCAAATGAACTTCCTGCTGCCCAACAACCACCGCAACAAGGGCTTGCACCAGGCAGTTGCAGAGCCGCTCTTCATCCTCAATTACGAGACCGGCGAGATCATGCCTTGGCTGGCTGAGAGCATGGAAGCCAACGACGCGCTCGATGTCTGGACTCTGAACCTGCGTGAAGGCGCGGAATGGTCAGATGGCGAAGCCTTCAATGCCGACGATGTTGTTTGGACCGTTCAGCTGCTGCTGGATGACGAAACTGCGTCGCTCAGCTACGCCGGCAATGTTCAGACTTGGATCGAAAGCGTCGAAAAGATCGACGATCTGACGGTTCAGTTCAACCTGACATCGTCCAACCCGCGCTTCCAGCTGGACTTCTGGTCGGTGCGCATCTGGGGCGGCATCAACATTTTGCCCGAGCATGTCTTTGCGGACAAAGATCCCTTCACCTTCAAGTTCTTCGATCCCGAGCAGGGCTGGCCTCTCGGCACCGGTCCCTATGTCATCACCAGCGCAAACGAGACCACCTGGGTCTATGACCGCAACGATGACTGGTGGGGCGCCAAGACCGGCGTCTTCAAGCTGCCCGAACCGCAGCGCGCCGTTTGGGTCGTAACCGGCAACGACACCATCCGCACGCAGATGGCCGTCAACAACGAGCTCGACAGCATCACGGATGTCACCTTGGGCGCGTTCGAAGCCATGCAGGCGCAGAACGACAAGATCTTCGCCTGGGTCGAAGGCATGCCTTTTGTATGGCTCGATCCCTGCCCGCGCCAGCTCTCCTTCCAGACGCAGGTTGCCCCCTGGGACAACCCCGAAATGCGCTGGGCGATCAACCACGCCATCAGCCGCCAGCAAGTCATTGACATCGCTTACGAAGGCGTGACCATCCCCTCTCGTACCCTGTATGTCGAATATGGTGGCATGTTCCCCTACATTGATGCCATTGAAGATGCTGGCATGAGCTTCAACACCGAAGCCGACCTGGACGCCGCCGCCGCGCTGCTGGAGAAGAACGGCTACTCCCGCAACGACGACGGCCGCTGGGTAGATGGGGACGGCGAGGCGCTCAGCCTGGAGATCCAGGTAGCTGAGGGCTTCGTTGAAAAGCGCCGCATCACCACCAACCTGGTCGAGCAGCTGCAGACCTTCGGCATCGAGGCTTCCCCGGGCGTCATCGCTGGCGCAACCTGGGACGACAACAAGCGCTTCGGCAACTACGAAGCCACCACCGACTGGGATGCCTGTGGCTCCGTCAACGAGCCCTGGGCTTCGCTCGATCGCTACACCGCCCGCTGGTGGGTGCCGCTGGGCGAGCGCAGCTCTGGCAACAACCATGTCCGCTGGGACGGCATGAACAACGAAGCCTACAGCGAAATCGTCGGCGCGCTGGGCAGCCTGCCGCTGGGCCACCCCGATGCCATCGGCATGGTCGTAGAAGCCTATGGCTACCTCTACGAAGACCTGCCCTTCATCCCGCTGAATCAGGCGACCAAGCTGATCCCCTTCAACAGCACTTTCTGGGAAGGCTGGCCGACCAGCGAGAACAACTGGAACCACCCGGCAACCTGGTGGCAGTCGACGCATCAATTCTTCCAGGAAATCACCAAAGCTGGAATGTAATTGAGCTAAGTACTTTGGGGTTGGGGCTACGCGCCTCAGCCCCGCCTGCCCCGCGCCGGCTCTCATGCTAGCGCGGTTATTGCGTTAATAATGCTTTACATCTGTTTAGGAACCATTCATCACTAAGGATCGTAGGGAAAGGCGTTGGCATGGGCGGAATATCCTTAAACTATCTGTTGCGCCGCTTGCTGGTGTTTTTCCTCACGCTTTGGGTAGCGGCCACTTTGATCTTCATCATTCCGCGGCTGGCGCCCGGCGATCCTATCGCCGCCATGGTCGCGCGACTGTCCTATGAAGCTGGCTTTGTGGAAGGCGGCGACCAGATCATTGAAGGCTGGAAGGAACGTTTCGGTCTCAACGATCCGGTGTATGTGCAATACCTGCGCTATTTGACCGGGATTCTGCGGGGCGATCTGGGCTATGCCTTGGCGCGTTACCCCTCGACCGTGACCGAACTCGTCGGGAGAGCATTGCCTTGGACCCTCGGTCTCGTTGGCATCGCCACCTTTATCTTCTTCGTCGTCGGCAATCTCTTTGGGGCGCTGCTGGCCTGGCGGAAGACGCCGCGGCTCGTCAAAGTCCTGATCCCCATGTCCATGATCTTCACCTCGATTCCGCCGCTACTGGCAGGGTTGCTGCTCGTCTATATCTTCGGCTTCTTGTTACGCTGGTTCCCGCAGACCTATTCCTACGGTTACGGCGTGACGCCGGGCATAACCCTGGAGTTCTTCGCCAATGTGCTACATCATGGCTTCTTGCCAGCCATGGCGATTGTGCTGGTGACCTTCGGCTATTGGGCGCTGGGCATGCGCGGCATGATGGTCACCATCGAGGGCGAAGACTATATGATCCTGGCGCAGGCAAAGGGCTTGAAGCCTTTCTATGTCCTCTATCGTTACATGATCCGCAACGCCATCCTGCCGCAAATGACAGCGCTGGCTTTGTCCATCGGCACGCTGGTCAGCGGCTCGGTGCTGGTCGAGATCATCTTCAATTACAACGGCATGGGCACGCTGATCTTCACCGCGCTCCGCGAGCAAGACTTCGGGCTGATCCAGGGCACTTCGTTCATCTTGATTTTGACCAGCGCGCTGGCGGTGCTGATCATTGATTTGAGTTACCCGCTGATTGACCCGCGCATCAGCCTGGAGGGGAGATAGACATGGCGGAAGAGATCAAGGCTGCAGACGCTCCCGTCTCTGGCGGCACAAAGAAAGCGGGTTTGCTCAACCGCTTCGACAATCCCTGGTTAAACTGGAAGTTTCTCAGCGGTGCCGCCATCCTTGGCGTGATGTTCTTGCTGATTTTCCTAGGCTATCAATTTTATGATACAAACTTGGCGCTTTCTGCGCGAGCGCCGCTGAATTTGCCGCCGGTCGGCTTTACCAACTGGCGCGGGCAAGAAGGCATCCCCGAACACCCGCTGGGCACGGAAAATAGCGGGCGCGACATGCTGGCGCTGCTGATCGTGGGCACGCCGCGCACCATTGGCGTTGGCGTCATCGCCGCCAGCGTCGGCATGATAGTCGGCATCTTTCTCGGCTTCCTGGCCGGTTTTCTGGGCGGCGTCTTTGACGATGTTATCCGATTAGCCACCGATATCACCATCACCATCCCCTCGCTGCTGGTGCTGATCGTCATTCAGTCCGTTTTAGGGCGGGTGGATCTGATCACGATGGCGCTCTTGATTTCGCTCTTCGCCTGGGCGGCACCGACGCGCTATATCCGCGCGCAGGTACTGTCCATGCGCGAGAGCGGCTATGTGCAGATGGCGCGGCTTTCCGGCGTGCCCGTGCGCAATATCATGTTCAAGGAGATCATGCCCAACCTGCTGCCCTACCTGGCGGCCAGCTACATCGGCAATATGCAGGGTGCCATCATCTCGGCGGTGGGCTTGGAAGTGCTGGGCTTTGGTCCCCAGCGCATCCCCTCGCTGGGCGTGGCGATCTTTTTCTCGATTGAGGCAGGCGCGCTTCTACGCAATATGTGGTGGTGGTGGGGCTTGCCGACCGTCATCCTGGCTATCGTCTTCATTGCGCTGCTGCTGATCAGCCTGGGCCTGGACGAAATCGCCAACCCGCGCCTGCGCAAAGCCAACTAGGGAGAGCCCGAATTCATGAGCGAAAAGCGAAACGGCGATCCCAGCCGCACCGTCCTCAAGGTCGAAAAGCTGCGCATCCACTACGCCACGCCCCAAGGCGATGTCATCGCCGTCAGCGATATCAGCTTCAAGCTCTACGAGGGGCGAGACGCTGGGGCTGGTGGGCGAAAGCGGCTGTGGCAAGTCGACCACGGCTTATGGCATCTTGCAGCTCGTGCAGCCGCCCGGCTACATCGTGAATGGCAGCATCGAGGTCGATGGCACAGAAGTGCTGAACTTGACCGAAGAAGAACTGCGCAAGTTCCGTTGGACGGGTTTGTCGCTGATCCCGCAAGGCGCGATGAACTCGCTGAACCCGACCATGCGCGTCAAAGACCAGATCATCGATGTCATCGAATCGCACGAGGGCAAGCAGAAAGACCGCGAAGCCCTGCGCGAGCGCATCTTCGAGCTATTTCAGAATGTCGGCTTGCCCAACCGCATCTACAACATGTACCCGCACGAGCTCAGCGGCGGCATGAAGCAGCGCGTCTGCATTGCCATGGGCGTGGCGCTGCATCCGTCTGTGGTCATCGCCGACGAAGCCACCAGCGCCCTGGATGTGGTCGTGCAGCGCATCGTCGCCCAGACATTGATCAAGGTGAAAGACGAGATCGGCGTTTCGTTGATCGTCATCGGGCACGATATGGGCTTGCTGGCGCAGATCGTCGACCGCATCGCCGTCATGTACGCCGGCAAAATGGTCGAAATCGCCCCGGTAGAAAATGTCTATGCCAAACCCCTGCACCCCTACACGCAGCTGCTGATCGACTCGATCCCTTCGATCAAAGAGCGCAAGCCGCTGAAGATCACCGAAGGCATCACGCATGACCCGCGCAACCCGCCCTCTGGCTGCATCTTCCGCCTGCGCTGCCCATTCGCCTGGCAGCATTGCGCCGAAGTCGAGCCGCCGCAGATCATGGTAGAAGACATGCACGAAGTCGCCTGCCATCTCTACGATGAGCAATTTACTGAGAGGAGAGCCAATGCCCTCGCCACTATTGCAAATTCGTGACGCCACGAAAATCTATTACAGCGGCGGCTTCCTGGGCGAGAAGAAGTCGGTAGTCGCGCTGGATAACTTCAATATGACCATTGCTGGCTCGCCGGCGACCATCACCACCATCGCTGGCGAAAGCGGCAGCGGCAAAACCACCTTGGCCAATCTCGTGCTGGGCTTTATCAAGCTGACATCGGGCCGGATCATCTTCGATGGCGAAGACATCACCGATATGGACAGCGATCAGCTGAAAACCTATCGCCGCAATGTGCAAGCGGTTTTCCAAGACCCTTTCGGCGTTTACAACCCCTTCTATCGCATCGACCATGTCTTTGACTTGGTCAATCGGCATTTCAGCTTGTCCGACAACCAGAGCGAATACCGCGATATGGTCGAGGCTGGCTTGAATGTGGTGGGCTTGTATGGCGAAGATGTGCTGCGCAAATATCCCCACCAGCTCAGCGGCGGGCAGCGTCAGCGCATCATGATGGCGCGCGCCTATATGATCAAGCCCAAGCTGATCGTCGCCGATGAGCCTGTTTCTATGGTCGATGCCAGCCTGCGCGCTTCCATCCTGGACGCCATGCTGCGCCTGCGCGACGAACACGGCATTTCTTTCTTGTACATCACGCACGACCTCAGCACCGCCTACCAAATTGGCGATGAAATCTACATGCTCTACCAGGGCACCACCGCCGAGCGCGGCACAGCCATGGATGTCATCGACGCGCCCCAGCACCCCTATGTGCAGCTGCTGATCGACAGCGTGCCCGTGCCCGACCCGACCGACAAATGGGATGTCAATATCTCGCTGCCCAGCGAAGAAGAGATGCGCACAGCCGCCGCTCAAGGCTGTCGTTATTATCCGCGCTGCCCGCACCGCATGGACAAATGCCTGGAAGAGCAGCCGCCTCTCTTTATGATGAACAAACCGAAACACGAAGCCGCTTGCTATCTGTATGAAGAGCGCGATATCGCCCCGCAAGAACTCTCGTTGGTCGAAAACCGTCCCAAGAGCATCACCGCCGCATCCAGCCGCGGCCGCAAGCGCGAACTAATCGCCGCCGCCGCGCTAATCATCCTGGCATTCGCGCTGGGAACACTGATTGCCCTCAACCGCGAACCAGAAATCGAAGTGCAAACAGTCGTCGAAACTGTAATCGTAACCGCCGTGGACACGCCTGTCCCGGTAGAACCAACCGCCGCGCCAACAACCGAGCCAGAGCCTGAACCGGAAGCCCCGGCTGGCAGCGTCGCCATCGTGCCGGTTTTCGTCGTCGAGCGCGAGGGCGCAACCGACCAGGGCGCAATCATCATCAACGAAGACTCCATCGGCGAAATTGAAAGCGCCGATGACCGCCATCGCTACACCTTGCAGGGCGTTGCCGGCGTCACGGTCGATGTCAAGCTGATTACTGGCGGGCGCGGCTTGAGCGGCACCGGCTTCTTCGCGCCGCTGGCGACCATCTATGCGCCCGACGGCAGCATCGTCTTCGCTTTCGACCGCAGTCGGCGCAGCAACAGTGGCGAATTCACCTTCGGCATGACCGGCACTTATGAGGTTCTGCTGGGCGCGGATGAACGGGGACGCGGCGTCGATGCCTACACCATCACTTTCAGCGGCGACATGCCCACGCCAACGCCCATGCCCACCCTGCCGCCGCTGGCTTTCGTCGTCGAGCGCGATGGCGCAACCGACAAAGGCGCGATCACCATCGGCGAAGACAGCGTGGAAGAAATCATGGATGTCAACGACCGCCACCGCTACAGCCTGGAGGGCGAGGCTGGCATGACAGTCGATATCAAGCTGATCACCGGCGGACGCGGCTTGAGCGGCACCGGCTTCTTCGCGCCGCTGGCGACTATCTATGCGCCCGACGGCAGCATCGTCTTCGCTTTCGACCGCAGCCGGCGCAGCAACAGCGGCACGCTCACTTTTGGCGCGACTGGCGCCTACGAGGTTCTGCTGGGCGCGGATGATCGGGGGCGCGGCGTCGATGCCTACACCATCACTTTCACAGCTGCGGAGGGTTGATTTGGCGCTCTGGGCAGCGGGGTCTTGCGCGCCAGGCAATTAGCACTATACTGCCCGCCGCAAAGTCAAACAATGTGTAGCGAGGTAACGCACCATGCTGACCCAGGAACAGATCAACTTTTTCCACGAAAACGGCTTTTTGCGCATCCCGCAAGTCTTTGACGAAGACGAGATCGGCGCGCTTTCTGACAGCCTCGACCGTCTGATCGAAGACTGGGCGATCACCAGTCCCGGCTGGTCGGGTCCCTGGCGCGATGTCTATTTTGACGATGAGCTGGAAAAGCAGGTCAAGCTGACCGCCATGCACGACTTGCATCTGTATTCCGATGCCTGGATGCGCGCGGTGACGCACGCCAAGCTGGGAAAGGCGCTATCGCAATTGCTGGATTCCAGCGTGGAGCTGCACCACACCACCATGCACATCAAACCGCCGCAGACCGGGCACCCCTTCCCCATGCACCAGGATTACCCTTTCTATGAGCATGCCGACGGGCGCTATGTCGATTGCCTCGTGCACCTGGACGATACTTTTCATGAAAATGGCGAGATTCGCTTCCTGGCGGGTTCGCACAAGCGCGGCAAAATCCCTCATGTGCTGCAAAATGCCGATGGCACGCCTTGTTCGCCGCATCTCGATGCCAACGAATACAAGCTGGAAGACACCGTGCCCGTGTCGGCCAAGCGCGGCGATGTGGTGGTCTTTCATCTGTATTGCATCCACGGCAGCTATATCAACCAGACCAGCGATCCGCGGCGCATGGTGCGCATGGGCTTCCGCGATCCGCACAACGACCAGTGGGCTGGGCAGAGCATGGACCGCCCTGGCTTGATCGTGCATGGCTATCGCGAGCGCCGCGGCAAAGAGGAACTGCTGAAACAATCCTGATCCGCGTCCGCGTCTATCTCACCCCCTCGTCCCAGCCAAGCATCAGGATGGGGGGTATGACCAACTATCTGACGCCCTGGCCGCCACATCGCCGATCTCCTTTTGCGAGCCAAACCGCGATCCTCACAGGATTTCGCAGTCCATAGCTCCCCGCCCTGACAGTGTGCATGGTGGCGATTATGCTGGCTACGCAGCAACGAACGCAAATTTTTCGGTCAAACAGGAGTCGGCATGAAAATCGGACTCATTCCGCTGGACGAGCGCCCGGTTAACACCCGCTTCCCTCGCATGATCGGCGCGATCGCCGGCACAGATGTCGCGCTGCCGCCGCCTGCGCTGCAAAGTCGCTTCCGCAGACCCGCCGATTGCGCCGCGTTGGGCGACTGGCTGCTGCAGCAAGCCGCCGACATGGATGCCTTGGTCGTGTCGCTGGAGATGCTGGTCTATGGCGGGCTGGTGCCATCGCGCATCACGGATGATACGCCGCTGGACGCGCTGCGCCGCCTGGACATGCTGCGCGAGCTCAAGCGCCGGCATCCAGCATTGCCCATCTATGCCTTCGGGCTGGTGACGCGCATATCCAAAAACCGCGCCAGTGTCGAAGAGCCGAGCTATTGGCGCGCATCAGGTCCCGAACTCTACGCTTATTCTCAGCAGTACGACGCCCACCACTTCGGCGATCAGCCCGCGCCCGCATACACGCCAGATTCGGCGCACTTGCAAGACATGCTGCGGCGACGCGCGCGCAACCACCTCGTCAACCTGGCGGCGCTCGACCTGCTGGCGGACGACATCTTCGCCCTGCTGGTCATCAGCTCGGACGATACCAGCGAGTATGGTTTTGGCACGCGCGAGAAAGCCTGGCTGCGCGAGTGGGCGCGGCGGCGCGGCGATGATCCGCGGCTATTGATGTACCCCGGCGCGGACGAAGTGGGCAGCGCATTGCTGGCGCGCGCGATGCTGGCGGCGCTGGGCAAAAAGCCGCGCTTCTTTGTGCATTGCGCCATCCCCGCCGATGCCGAGCGTATCGCGCCCTTCGAAGATGGACCTGTGCGCCTCACGCTGCAGCGGCAGATTCGCGCGGTTGGCGGCGAACAGGTGGACGATATCGACCAAGCCGATCTGCTGGTCGCGCTCAACACGCCCGCCCCCAGCGGCAGCGACTTCTATGACCCCGCCCATGCCGCCAGCGACCGCGCCTACCGCGCAGAGGCTGTCGAGGCTTTCGCGGCGCAGATCGCAGACTGGACGGCGGCTGGCAAACCCGTCATCGTCTGCGATGTGGCCTACCCCAATGGCAGCGATCCCGTGCTGATCGAGGCGCTGCAGCGGCATGTCCCGCTCTTGTCGCTGGCGGCTTATGGCGCCTGGAACACCGCTGGCAACACCATCGGCGTGGCGCTGGCCCAGGGCATCGCGCAAATGCAGCTGGCGGATGCGGCGGCTGGGCAGCGCTTCCTGGCGCGCCGTTTTGTCGAAGATCACTGCTATATGCACTGTGTGCGCCCGCGCCTGGATGACACGACCACGCTCTATTCCGCCGACACCGAGCGTGAGATGACAGCGTTGACGGCGCGGGACCTGCAAGCAGAAATCGACCGCATGCCCGACCTGCGTGGCTGGCGCGTGTCCAATGTGCGGCTGCCCTGGCGGCGGCGCTTCGAGGTGGACTTTGACCTCGAAAAAGCCAAGGAGGGCTGAGGAAGGTGAAAAGTGGCGCCCGCTCATCAACTGGCACAAGCGAGTGTGCATTTGCCCCGCGCTGTGCTACAACTAGCGCCGCAAACCCACACGAGGAGTCGGTATGAAAACACTCGCATTCTTGGGCGTGGCGCACATTCACACGCCGTCATTCATTCAGTCCATTTTGGAGCGTCCAGCGCAATTCACCATCAAGTCCCTTTGGGACAGCGATCCAGCCCGCGCCAGCATCGCCGCCGAGCACAGCAAGAGCCACGCCGTCAGCGATTACCGCGACATCCTGCGCGATGAAGCGGTCGATGTCGTCATCGTCTGCTCCGAGACCAACCTGCACCGCGAACTGGTCGAAGCCGCCTGCGCCGCCCGCAAGCACCTCTTCGTCGAGAAGCCGCTGGCCACCAGCGCCGGCGATGCCTATGCCATGCAGCGCGCCATTGATGACGCCGGCGTGATTTTCCAGATCGGCCATTTCATGCGCAGCTATCCGATCAGCCGCCAGCTCAAAAAATGGATCGATGACGGCGCATTGGGCACGATCACGCGGGCGCGCCACAGCAATGTGCATCACGGCGCATTGGCTGGCTGGTTCGACCGCGGGCTCGGCTGGTACGAGGATGGCTTCCACTGGATGACCGAGCTGGAACGCGCGGGCTGCGGCGGCTTTGGCGACCTGGGCGCGCACTCGCTGGATATGTTGATGTGGCTGCTCGGCGATGTCGAGCGCGTCACGGCGCAGGTCGATCGTCTGCTGGGACGCTACAGCTGCGATGAATATGGCGAGGGGTTGCTGCGCTTCGGCAACGGCGCAATCGCTTCGTTGGCGGCCGGCTGGGCAGATATGCAGAATCCACTGCCGGTTTTGATCAGCGGCAGCGGCGGCCTTGCCTATGTTGACAATGGCAAATTGTTCGTAAAGTCGGATAATCTGCCTGGCGCGGATGGTGGCGAATGGACAGACCTGCCAGACGCCCTGCCCCACGCCTTCGTCCTGTTTTTAGAGGCGCTGCTGGGCGAATCTGTGCCATTGATCAGCGCGAAGGAAGCGGCGGACCGCAGCGCCGTCATGCAAGCCTTGTATCAAGCTGCGGATACAAATGCCTGGGTAATACCCCAAATACCATAAGGAGCGAGAACATGAGTAGTTTGAAAGTGGGTGTCATCGGCGTCGGCGGGATCGCGCGCGCGCACATGCCGGGCTGGGCTGCATCGCCCCATGCCGAAGTTGTCGCCGGCGCAGACCTTGTGCCAGCCGCATTGGAAAACTGGGGCGCGAATTATGGCGTCAGCCGCTTGTACAGCGACAGCGCCGAGCTCATAAACGACCCCGATATCGACATCATTGATGTCTGCACGCCCAACATGTACCACGCCGATCTGTCTATTGCCGCGCTGGAAGCTGGCAAGCATGTCATCTGCGAGAAGCCGCTTGCGCCAACGCCCGCCGATGTCCAGCGCATGATCGACGCCCGCGACCGCAGCGGCAAACTGCTGATGACCGCCCAGCATTTCCGCTTCAGCGGCAAATCCAAAGCGCTGAAAGCCGAGATCGACGCCGGCGCGCTGGGCGAGGTGTATCATGCCCGCAGTTGGATGCTGCGCCGCACAGCTATCCCCACCCGGCCCGGCTTCTTGCTCAAGCAGCACAGTGGCGGTGGCGCGACCATTGATATCGGCGTGCACATCCTCGACCTGACGCTTTGGTTCATGGGCAATCCGCGTCCCGTGTCGGTGACCGGCGCAGCCAGCAAACGCCTGGCGAAGAACCCCAAAGCCTTTGGTCTGTGGGACAACCTGAACACCGTCCCGCCCGAGATGGATGTCGAAGAGCTGGCGCTGGCATTTGTGCGCTTCGAAAATGGCGCGACGCTGGTGCTGGAAGTCTCGTGGATGCTGCATCACGACACCGACAGCGAAGACATGCAGATGTGGCTCTATGGCGACAAAGGTGGCTCGCATTGGCCCCGCTGCGAGATTTACCAGACGAATTACGATACCAAGCAGCTTTTCAACCGCACATTGAAGCTGACGCGCGACCAGGCCGAGCCCCATGCGCAAGAATGCATCGAGTTCGCCCAAGCCATCGTGGACGGCGCGCCTTCGCCCGTGCCAGCCGAGCAGTCCATGCAAGTCATGCAGGTGCTCAACGCCATCTACGAGAGCGAGAAGACAGGACGGGAAGTGCTGTTGTAAGAGCCAGGCTCGTCTCTGCTAATTTCACCACAGAGGCACAGAAGCAGAACAGGAAATATCATGGGTAATAGAGCGATGCTGTTCTGATTCGAAATCTGTAGGGGCGAGACTTGTCTCGTCCACTATTTCGCCATTTTGCATGTGGGCGACTCAAGAGTCGCCCCTACGTCGTTCCTTCGTATTGTTGAAATGCTTTATTGGACTTACTGCAGGATGAAAGCTGTGTGCGCCGCGCCTGCACAACGGAATCGGATAATCGCAGCGCTGGCTCTAGTCATTGCGCTGGCGGGCTGCGGGACGCTGGAAACCTCACCCACGCCGATTCCGCCCAAAGTGGGCATCTGGACGCTGCGCTTCTATGGCGAATGCGCCGGGCGCGAAGCCGAAACCGTGCAGGTAACGCGCCTTGACGAGGGTGAAATCGCCTTTGACGACTTCCGCCTGCTGCGCGATGCGACTGGCCAATACACAGGCAGCGCCACTTTTCTCGCGCCCATGCCTGTCGACGGCCGCGAAATCGGCTATATCATCAGCTACAGCCTGATCCCCGCGGCGGATGGCTATTCCGGACAGCAGCTGGTGATCGAAGGCGGCGGACATGGCATCGGCTGCCCGGTGCGGCTGGCGCAGCGAGAAACCTCGCAGCCATGAGCTATCGCAGGACCCCCCAGCCCCTGCTGCGAGACGGCTGGATCGCCACAATTGCTCATGATCGTCGTGGGCGAAGTGGTTTGAGCAAGACGAGAATCAGTGGATTCGGCAGGTTCCTCGCAGCGCGAGCGCATCGCCCTATTCGACTGGATAAGCCATGGTGGTGATGAGGCTGTCGATTTTTCCGCCGCTGGCATACATGCGCGAATATTGCACGACAATCGGCACATCACTGCGCAGGCGCGCGCCATAAGGCACATCAAAAGGAATTTCGAATCCGTTGATCTGCTCGGGTTTGTCGAGGCGCAGGTGTGGACAACGTTTGGCGGGCACGACCACAGCGATGCCTTCCACGGGCGGGCGGTCTTCAAAGTAGAAGTCCAGCAGAATGTTGGCGTCATCGGTCGTGACATTGAGCACGCAGATCGATTCGTGATTTTTGTTGACGGCGTCGGCATCGGCCGGCGCTGCCAGGCAGGCATCCGGTATCAGCCAGGTCAATGCGCCGTTGCTGGGCATGGGCTTTCCTTCCTCTGTGTACTCGACAAACTCGGTGCGCTCGGTGGTTCACTTTTGTACAAACAGCCTGCGCCGATAAATTTCATCGGGACGCCGGTAGACATGCTCGACTTCCTCTGCGGGCAGATGCGTCGGCGCTCCCGTAAGCAGCGCGCCATGATAGATCCGCGCCGCCTTGACCGCCATGGCCGTGATATTCAGCACCTCGGTCGGCGTCTGCCCCAGCGCGATCAGCCCGTGATTGACCAACAGAATCAACTTGGGGGCTTCGCCTTGCTGTTCCTGGTAGGCGCGCACCACCTTGCGCATCTCCAGCGCCAATGGCAAGCCCGGATCGGCATAGGGCACCAGCGCCGACTGCGGTCCGCATAGCACGACCTCGTCCGGGAAGCGGCGTTGCCGGGCGAAATCGGCGGCGTATTCACTGCATAGCAGCTGATTGACGGCGGTAGGGTGCGTATGCCCGATGTAGCGCGCGCCACACTCGTGCAGCAGCATGGCGTGGAAGCTGGCTTCGACAGAGGCATTCAGTCCGTCGCGCCCATCCAGCACAGCCGCTTGCGTGCGCGTTTTCTCTTCGCTGAGTGTGGCGGGCGGGTCGTCCAGCAGCGCCAATACAGGTGCCATGCGCAGCCTCACGAAGCCGTCCGCGCTGATTTCATGCAGCTGATGTCCACTGGCTTTGACCACGAAGCTTTCGGCATCGCGGCGCATGGAGGTGTTGCCCTCGCCGATGATGGCATAATCCCGCGCGGGATCGCCCAGGGCGCGCGTCATTTCGATGAGCTGGTCGAATGGGTTGGTCATGCTGGGCTGCCTTTCACCCCCATCCCCCATCCCCTTCCCCCATCAAGAGGGAAGGGGCGTAAAACTGGTATTTCTGCATTGGAGTTCCAAGTCCCTCCCTCATTTTGGGGGAGGGATTTAGGGTGGGGACAGACCTAGAAGTCGAAGTCGTTGATGTTGTCGGCTGTGAAGACGAAGGGGGGACCAAGCAGAACTTCACTGCCATTGACGACCATCAGTTCGCCCAGACGCCCCGCCATGACGGAGCTATCGCCAGGCATGAACTCGCCATCAACAACGGCGCGCGTCACATAAACAGCCGCGTAACCCAGATCGACCGGATTCCACAGAATGACATCGCGCACGCAGCCATCGTTCACATAGGGCTTCATCCCATTGGGCGTCGCCAAGCCGACCACAGCCACATCTTCGCACAAGCCAGCCTGCTGCACCGCGTCGGCGCTGTTGGGCGTGGCCACGGAGGTCATCGCAAAGATGCCGTCAATGTCTTCGCCGTACTTGTTGATCAGAGTCTGCGCTTGCTGGAAGGACAGCACGGCGTCTTCTTGCGCCTCGAGCGTTTCCAGCCAGGTCAGGTCGGGATAGCATTCGCTGGCGTATGCCCACATTTCGGCGATCCAGCGCGCCTGGTTGGGCGTGGTGAAGGTCGAGGTGACGATGCCGAAGCTGGCGCCCTCGCCCATCTGGCCAGCCAGGCTGTCGACCAAGGCTTTGGCGATGCCATTGAACTCGGCCTGGTTGACGAACCATTCGCGGGCGTCGGGCTCGCTGTTGGCGTCATAACCGACGACATGGATGCCGGCTTCCAGAGCTTTGCGCAGCACCGGCGCGATAGCCACCGGGTCATTGGCGGCGAAGAGGATGCCGTCCACGCCCTGGGTGATGTAGGCGTCAATGACCTGAATCTGGTCATCGATATTGGCTTCGGTGGGCGCGTCGGTCGTCACGCTGACATTGCCCAGCTCTTCGGCGGCTTGCTGCTGACCGAGGGTGGTTGCGGCGAAGTAACCGATGCCGACCAGCTTGGGCACATCCACCAGCACGATGTCCATGCCGGCCATATCATCCATCATGGCTGGCTGGCCACCATCGTATTCCATCATGCCCATATCTTCTTCGTCGTCCATCATCTCGTCATCGTCGTCGTCCATCATCTCATCGCTGTCGTCCATCATCTCGTCGCCCATGCCACAGGCGAGCGGGTTGACAGCCAGGTCATCAGCGCCATCCCAGCGGTCCTGGGCGGCCAAAGGCATGCTGACCAGCGCGAGGAAAAGCGCCAGAATCAAGCTGATTGCGAGTGTCTTTTTCATGATGCTTTCTCCAAATAGCTGCTTGGGTATACGGAACTGGAACTTGCTCGTGCTGCTTTGTCCGCTGGCGCACCTCCTTCCCGGGCTTAGTCGCCGCCCCGCCTGGTCTGAATAAAGTTGTTCACCAGTATAGCAAATATCAGCACGCTGCCGATAACAACGATCGTGGCATCGCTGGTGACGCCGCTCAACGCCAAGCCATTCTTCAGCAGTTGGATCAATACAACGCCGATCATCGTGCCGGCAACAGACCCGGTACCGCCAAAGATGCTCGTCCCGCCCAGCACCACCGCCGCGATCACATCCAGCTCGATGCCCGTGCCCATGTCGCTGCGAGTCGTGCTCACCCGCGAAACAAAAATATAGCCCGCCACGCCCGACATGAAGCCGCTAAATGTGTAGATCAGCAGCAGGTAGCGGTTGACCGTCAGCCCGCTGAAGCGAGCGCCCGTCTCGTTGTTGCCGATTGCATACAGCGCCCGTCCCAGCTGCGTCCGCGCCAGCACGATGCCAAACACCACCACCGCCACAATCAGAAGCCACAGTTGCGTCGGGATGCCCAGCAGCTCGCCCTGCCCCAGCTCGAAGAACCACTCAGGATAACCGCGCGCCGACCGCGCCTTGCTGATGCCCTCTGCCAGTCCGCGAAACAGCGCCAGAGTCGCCAGCGTCATGATCAGCGGTGGCACGCCGACGCGCACGATGAACAGCCCGTTGACGAAGCCGGCCAGCGTCCCGCTCGCGATGCCTGTCACAATCGCCAGCTCCAGCGGAAAACCCAGCTCTTGCCAGCTCCAGCCCAGCACGATCGCCGTCAGCCCCAGGATCGAGCCGACAGACAGATCGATGCCGCCGGTGATGATGATGTAAGTCATGGGGATGGCGATCAAACCGACTTCGGTCATGAACCTGCCCTGCTGCAACAGGTTGTCGATCGTCAGAAATTTGTCGGTGCGCGTGGCCAGAAAGAGCACAGAAACCAGCATGATGATGAAGAGCACGCCTTCCTGGCTGGCGAGCAATGTGCGCAGACGCGCGTACATGGCGGCGCGCTGTGGGATGGCTGGCGAGGTCATGCTGGAGAGGGGTCAGGGCGCGGGCGTTGCGTTGCGAACTTCAACAACGTCGGGAACGCCCAAGGCGCGGGCTTCCGTGAGGTTGCGAATAGCCTCCGTGTCGCGCTCAATGCGGTTGTTCTGCTGTTTCAGCCCCGCGAAATCGGCATGCAACGCTTTGATATCGCCCTTTACATCCGCAATATCGACCTTGGCTTCAGCGACCTCGTTGCTGACGACAAGGATCTTTTCGCGCGTTTCGTTGATGTTGCTGGTCAGCTCCAGGAATTGGCTGTCTTGTTTCGCGCGGATTGCGTCCAGCTTGTCGTCCTGTCTGTCCATGCGAGCATCCTGCTTGTCCATGCGAGCATCCTGCTTGTCCATGCGAGCATCCTGCTTTTCCATGCGGACGTCCTGTCTGTCCATGCGAGCATCCTGCCTGTTCATGCGGACGTCCTGCCTGTCCATCCGATCTGACAAATCCTTGAAGCCTTTGCGCATGGTCGCCGATTGTTCGTCGAAGCGCTTGTTTATGTACGCATTCTGGTCATCAAAACGCTGGTCAATGTACGCATTCTGGTCGTCGAAGCGCTGGTTTATGTACGCATTCTGGTCGTCGAAGCGTTTATTGAATGTGTCCGACTGCTCCTTCAGGCGCTCGTTCATATGCTGCCGGTGGTCAGCAAAACGTTGATTGACATCGCCTTTAGTCGGCAGCCGCCACAAGAGAAACACGACGGTAGCGATTACCGTTATGATCGGCGAAAGTAGATCAATCACCGTTACGCTTGCCAAGAATTCGCTCATAGCGCAACCTCGCTCTGCTAGTGAAACTATTTTAGCACGCCAGCGCCGCCATGCGCAAATGTCCGCAACGGCCACTGCCCTCAGTCTCGCCGGGGGTCAAAGCCGCTGCCGGCGCCTGCGCAGCAAGTCCGCCAGCACCGTCACCAGAATCAACAAGCCCTGCACCGCCTTCAGCCAAAACGGCGATACATTGATGAACACCATCGCGCTGCGGATGAAGTTCAGCAGCAGAGTCGCCATGGTCGAGCCGACAGCCGTGCCCGTCCCGCCCAGGATGCTGACGCCGCCCACCACCGATGCCGTAATCACCGACAATTCCAGCGCCGGCGGTGGCGTTGCCTGGATGATGTTGAATTGCGTGGAATACATCACGCTGGCCACACCCACAAACACGCCATTGAGGATGAATACGGTCATCACCAGGTGCCGCCGCGACAAACCAGACAAACGCGCTGCTTCGACATTGCCGCCCAACGCATAAAATGCCCGTCCGGTCGCGCTGTAGCGCATCCACAGCGCCACGCCGATCGTCAGCGCGACCATGATGATGATGGGCATGGGGACGCCCAGTGGACGCATCTGCGACAAGAAATAGTCGGCCGGCATATCGCGCACGCGTTCGCCCTGCGCCCAAATGATTAAGATGCCTTTGATTATGCTCAGCATGCCCAGCGTCACCACAATGGACGGAATGCGCAGGTAGGCCACCAGGAAGCCGATCATCGCGCCAAATCCGCCGCCGATAACCAGCGGTGCCAGCCAAGCCAGGGGCGCGGGCGTCCCGGCAACCACCAGCCGACCGCTGATCACCGCCAGCAAGCCCACCAGCGAACCCACCGAAATGTCGATATTGCCGGTGACGATCACCATGGTCATGCCCAGCGCCGCCACCGCGATATAGGCATTGCCCGCCAGGTTGTCACTGATGTTGCGCTCTTGCAGATAACGCGGATTCGCCAGCCCGATGACGATAACCAGCAGCAGCAAGCCAAAGAGAATCACGCTCTCCTGGCTGCCAAAGAGCTTGGCAAGTCGATAACGCGGCGCAGGCACAGAGCGTGGAATCAGCGCTTGCAAGACGGCCGCCGCCGATGCGCCCAGCATGATCCAAAAGGCACCGCCGAGGCTGCCCATGATCGTGCCTTCCCCCCATTCGTTGGGAGGGCCGAGGGGGGTATCGCGGAAGAAGTTGATGTAATAGACGAGCGCCAGCAGGCCCGCCAATGCCAGCAGCAGCGATATGGCTCGCGCAGCTCCTGGGGCAAGCACATTCCACACGCCCAACAGCAGCATGCCCAGCGCAGCCAGCGGCACAACCTCCAGCCCGGTCTTGAAAATCTCCAGTTCGTTGGCTTTTTTGCTTTCTGTCAGCACAGCGACAGTCGATGGTCCGCGTTCTGGCTGGATGACAAAAGGCAGCAGAAAATAAGCGCCGATGATGAACACTGCCAGCGCGATGCCCAGGAAGTCCAGCGGCTGGCGCGGCGCGGGCGCAGCTTTGTCTTTTTTCATGACGCGGCGCTCGCGGCCTGGCGGGCGGCTTCGCTCATCATGGCATGGGCGACTGTCTCCTGAGTCGCTTGCTCGCGGCTGAATTCGCCGACCAGACGACCCTCGCGCATGACCAGGATGCGGTCGCTCATCGCCAGGATCTCCGGCAGCTCGCTGGAGATCATCAAGATGGCCAAACCCTCTTCGGCAGCCAGACGGCTCATCAGGCGGTGGATTTCGGCTTTTGCGCCGACATCGATTCCTCGCGTTGGCTCGTCCATTATCAGCAGGCTGGGCTCGCTGGCCAGCCACTTGCTGACGACGACTTTTTGCTGGTTGCCGCCGCTCAGCTTGTTGGTGATCTGCTCTGGACCCGTAGCGCGGATGCTCAGCTGCTCGATAGAACGATTGGCGAGCGACCGTTCCTGGGCGCGGTTGATGAAAGTGTGGCGAGAAACCGTCTCCAAAACCGCCATGGAGGTATTTTCGCGGATGGTCATCTCGCGGATGAGCCCCTGGTGACCGCGGTCTTCTGGCACATAGCCGATGCCCTGCGCCACCGCTTCCGATGGTCTGCTGATCTTCACCGGCGCGCCATTGATATAGATCTCGCCCGACTCGGCTGGCAGCACGCCGAAGATGACCTGCGCCGTTTCGCTGCGGCCGCTGCCCACCAAACCCGCCAGCCCCACGATCTCTCCCGCGCGCACCGAAAAGGAAATGTCGCGCGTCAAGGGCGGACGATTCAGATTGCGCACCTCCAGCGCCACATCGCCGATCTGCGCGTCCTGCTTGGGGAAGAGGTTCTCGATCTTGCGTCCCACCATCATGCTGATCAACTCGGCTTCGCTGGTATCGGCGACTTGCTGCGTGCCGATCGTCTCGCCATCGCGCAGCACAGTGACGCGGTCGGCCAGCTCGAAGACTTCATTGAGGCGGTGACTGATATAAATGATGCTGACCCCGCGCTCGCGCAGCAGACGCACAATGCTGAAAAGCTGCTCGACATCGCTTTCGGTCAGGGCGGCGGTTGGCTCGTCCATGATCAAGATCCGGGCATCCAGCGATAGCGCCTTGGCGATCTCTACGCGCTGCCGGTTGCCCACATTGAGCGCGCCCACCTTCGCGCCGACATCCAGGTTATGAATATTCAACTCAGCCAGCAGGTCTTCTGCGCCGCTCTCCATCCGTTCCCAGTCGATCGTCGGCAAGCCCAGGCGCTTTTTCATCGGCGCATGACCCATGAAGATATTCTCAGCCACCGAAAGTTCCGGGTACAAACCAAGTTCCTGATAAATGGTGGCGATGCCAGCCAGGTGCGCTTCTCGCGGGTTGGCGAAGTGGGCGACCCGTCCATCCAACTGGATATCGCCGCTGTCGGGCTGATAAACGCCAGAAACAATTTTGATCATGGTGGATTTGCCAGCGCCATTTTCGCCGATGAGCGCATGCACTTCGCCACGCCGCACCTCGAAGTGAGCCTCTTTCAGCGCTTGTACGCCAGGAAAGTTTTTGTTGATGCCCTGCATCTGCAGCAGCGCGTCGGTCATGGGTGTCCCTGCGCGGGTCAAAGCCAATCAAAGCAAATCAAAAGACAAACCACCGAGTACACCGAGTTAAAGGAGTGCGCCGAGGGCAAACATCTGTGTCTCTGTGGTAATGTCTGCTATTGAGCGCGCATTATACCCGCCTAGGCCAGCAAGGCGCAAAAACGCGGATAATGCTCGTCCCAGGCTGTGGCGTCGCGCGGTTCATAATGCCGCAATTCTGCCGACTCGCTCAACATGGCGCGCGCCTCGTGCACGCTGCCCAGCTCGCCCAGGGCGATCAACTGCGCGATAGCATTGCCTATGGCTGTGGCTTCGGCCGGTCCCGCGATAACCAGCCGCCCGGTCGCGTCCGCCGTCATCTGGTTGAGGGTGGCATTGCGCGAGCCGCCGCCGATGATATGCAGCGCCTCGACAGTCCGTCCGCTCACCGCAGATAATTGCCCCAGCACATAGCGATATTTGTAAGCCAGGCTGACATAGACGACAGCCATGATCTCGGCATCGCTTTCGGGCTGGGCTTGGCCGGTGCGCGCGCAGAAGTCGATAATGCGCTTGGGCATATCGCCCGGCGCGAGGAAGGCTGCATGGTCCGGCTCGATGAAACTGCGAAAATGCGGCGCAGCTTCCACCATCGCCGTCAACTGGCCGAAGCTGTAATCCCGCCCTTGCGCCGCCCAGGTCGCGCGGCATTGATCCGCCACCCACAAGCCCATGATATTTTTCAAGAAGCGCCAACTGCCGCCATAGCCGCCCTCGTTGGTGGCATTGGCAGCATAAGCAGCATCGCTCATAACCGGCGCAGCCAGCTCCAGCCCCAGCAGACTCCAGGTGCCGCTGCTGAGATATGCGATATCGGCGCGGGTGGCTGGCATGGCGACAACTGCGCTGCCCGTGTCGTGGCAAGCCGGCGCAACGACATCGATGCCCGCGTAACTGCCCAGCCGCGTGCCGGGCTTGACGATCGGCGCGAGGATGTCTGCCGGGATGCCCACGGCGCGCATCAGCTCGCGGTCCCAATCGCCCCGCTCCGCGTTGACCAGCTGCAGCGTGGTCGCTTCGGTGAATTCGCAGGTTTTGCTGCCCGTCAGCCAATAATTGAACAGGTCGGCGATCGTCAGCAGCGTGGCGGCATGTTCCAGCTCCGGGCTGCCATCGCGAATCCCTGCCGCCAGTTGAAAGAGGCCGTTCAGCGGCATGAACTGGATGCCCGTGCGCGCAAAAATCTCGCGGCGGGGCATAGATTGGAAGACCCATTCCATAGCGCCGTCGGTGCGCGGATCGCGATAATGCGCCGGGTTGGCGAGCAATTCGCCAGCGCTATCCAGCAGGGCATAATCGACGCCCCAGCAATCCAGGCCGATGGACGACGCGCCAGCCACCGCGCCTATGCCCTGCGTGATCTCGTGCCACAGACGCAGCACATCCCAATGCAGCCGAGTTGGCGTCTGCACGGGGATATTGGGGAAGCGATGCGCCTCTTGCAAACGCAGCTGCGCGCCATCAAAGGCAGCGTCCATCACGCGCCCGGACGATGCGCCCAGGTCAATCGCGATGACATGCGCTGCGCTCACAGAAGTTCACCTGCCAGAGGATTTTATCAGTAACCAAACTTGCACAATAATTTGAACACAAAGCGCCCGATTATGCAAAGACCGCGCCAGGTCTACCTCCCCCTCAATCCCCCCGACAGCCGGGTAGGGGTGAGCCATTGGGTCGCCCGCTTTGGCTACCCTCTCCGTCCTGACGGGGAGGGGCTGAGGGAGGGGTTGTAGTGGTCCCGCGACAGACCGGCCACCAGCTGCGGGGTGAAGTCGACCAGCGTGGTGATATGCGCATCCGCCAGCGCCAGCGCATCGGGCAGCAGCGGAAAGTCGGGGCTGGGCGCGGCAATCGCCAGCATGCCCGCCGCTTTCAAAGATCGCAATCCATTGGCAGAATCTTCAATGCCCACCGCTCGCGCCGGCGACACGCCCAGTTGCCGCAGCGCCTCCAGATAGATATCGGGCGCCGGTTTGCCTTTGACCACTTCATCGCCGTAGATCATCACCTCAAATTGCCGATCCAGCCCGGTGATGCGCAAGACGGCTTCGATGATCTCGGTAGGCGAGCCCGAAGCCAGGCCAATGCGGTAATGCGCTTGCATGGCGGCCACCGACTCCAATGCGCCGGGTCGCGTCGGCATGCGCTGCTCGTACCGGGCGATGACGCGCGCTTTCATCTCGGCAATGATGGCATCCAGCGACATGTCCAGCGCCAGCTCATCGCGCATGACGCCTGCCCAGCCGACCGTGCTGCGTCCCATCGCCTGCCGCTGCATGGCGTCTGTCCAGCGCAAACCGCGTTCGGCCGCGAAGTCGACCCGCGCCTGATCCCAATAGACTTCGCTGTCGACCAGCACGCCGTCCATATCATAAATGACGGCTTCGATGCCCATGCGCCTAGACCGCCATCTCGTCTGGCGGCTGCACGACGCCGATGGTCAGCAGGATATTGGCGAAAATACGCTGCTCGCCAGTCGCGATGACCAGGCAGCAATTGTCTTGTTTGGCGGCTTCATAAAAATCAAAGCGCTCCAGCGGCTGCAAGGGCACATCGTCTGGCAGCAGCTCGCGAAAATCGGCATAGATGCTGGGTTCTGCGCCATCGTCGCGGCGCATGACCTGGGCGGCTTCCACAGGCGCGCAGCTGAGGACGGCGCTCATGACATCGGTGACCGTGCAGATGCCCGGCGCCAGATTCAGATAGACGCGCTGGGCACGCGGATGAGCATGGGTGGCAAAGGGATAATTGCCATCGGGGATGAGGATGGTCGCGCCATGACCTGCTGTGCCGAGCGCCTGCAATATCTGCGGATGAATGAGCTTGCCGTCTATCATGCGGGACCTCCGAAAAAAAAGGCGTGTTGGCTATATTGCCTGCGCTGTTGACGCGGCTAGACTTTGCGGATGCGGTCGCCGACTGCAATCTCGCCATCTTGCACGACGCGCGTATACATGCCACGGCGGCGGGAACGTTGGCCTTCGTCAGACATGACCCATTTGCGCGCGGGCACGCCAAAGCGGCGAGCGAACTTGTTGCAGCCCGTGTGCGGCAGCGGCGAAACTTCCATCAAGACGCCGCCAATCTGCAAGCATGTGCCTGGCGGCAGGTTGTCTTCGCTGAGTTCCAGATCGACGAAAAGCTGGTCGCCCGATTCTGCCCAGCGCGCTTTGTCGCCCGACAGCAGCTGAATGACGCGGCTGTTCATCAGCGTGATCTGGGCATCGACCTTGCCGCTGCGGCGCAGCCAGTCATCGCCCTCCAGGCCAGCCTCGGCGCTGAAATTGGCGCGGGACAATTCTTCGCGCTCTTCGGGCACAGGGCGGCGCACAATCAGCTCGACAGTGCCATCATCGGCCGGCGACGGGCTTTCGTCTGCCCAGCGCGCTTCCAATTCGTCATAAGTGAGGCGGTGTGCCATGATCGTCTCATTCCTCTGCTCGTTTGCGCCATGCGAACTATACGCCAAAATACATCGTTCGTTAATTGTCGATCTGCGCCGAGTGGTCACCAAGCGATTTGTCGCGAACAAGGGAAATGTGTTAGTCTATACTCATCAGAGCGATAAATCGCCAGGAGGATTTTGATGATGAGCGCCCCGGTCTTGTCTTTGCGCAAGAGCTTACAATTTATTGTCTTCGTATTGTTGTTTGTGGTGGCAGTTCCAATCGCAAATGCAGCCGAGATCCGCGTCGCGGGCGATTGCAGCTTTTCATCGGCGATCAATTCGGCCAATGAAGACAAAGCCCGCGGCGGCTGTACGGCTGGCAGCGGCACAGACACCATCGTCTTGACGCGCCATGTTCGCCCCAATAGCGAAGTGCCTGATATCGAATCGCGCATAATCATCCATGGCAACAACTTTGAATACCGCATCAACAAGGGCGACCCCGCCTTCAATATCAAGCAACACGGCAGGCTGACCATCATCAACCTGCACATGAAATACCTGCAAAGGCGCAACAGAAGAGCTATCCGAATGACGGATGGCGAGCTGCTGATCCAGGACAGCCGCATCAGCAATTGCAGCGTTGGCGTGGAACAAAATCGCAGCCACACGACCCTGGCCGGCGACTGGGATATCTGTGGCTTGCCCGACGACCAGATCATAAAAGGCTCGCACACCGCTACATTCAGGCCCCCGCCACCGCCGCAAACTTGTTTGGACCTGCCGCCGGGCAGCGCCACGGTGACAGCGCCAGGCGGCCTGGGCACGGGCATCCAGTGCCGGCGTTTGGATGCCATGGGCGTGGGCAACGAGACTGTGATAAACGCGGGTCTGCTGGACGCGGTCGATATCTGGGGCTATGTCGAGCCGGGCGTGCAGGTCTGCTTCCCGCAGCTGGGCGCAGTCATGTTCCTGGATGCCGCCACTTCTCCGCGCGCCCTCAGCACGTTGGAATCGACAGCAATGGACAACAATGCCTGCGTCTCGATTGCGACAGCGGGCACAGTCGCGCTTGTGCAAGGCCAACCCACGCACACAGCCCCCGAACCCGAGCCCGAGCCTGCGCAGCCAGTAGTCTGTACCATCGTGACGACGGGGCACCTGGTATTGCGCGGCAGTCCCTGGCTATCCGGCGATGTGCTGGGCTATGTGCCGCGCGGCACGCAGACAACCCGGCTCGCTCGCCAGGCGAATTGGCACCAAGTCGAGTATCTGGGACAAGTCGGCTGGCTGGGCGGCAAATATGTAACCGAGGTCTCTGGCTGCGGCTGACCCGACAGAACGGGGACGGCAGCGCGCTGTCCCCGAACAGCATTTCCCCGCAAAGCGCAGCGACACCCCATAGCATGCTTTACATTCTCTTTACAATCTGCATCCAGCGCAGATTGTTTCTTGTGCTATCGTATATTCAGTAAGTTCTGAACGAAAGACACACACAGACAGGAGCTATTCGCATGTCCAAACGCATCTCGCTGGCAGTTATCGCGCTGCTCGCCCTGCTCGTTGCTTTGCCCGCCTTGGCTGATGGCCACGAATCGACCATTGCCGATATCGTTGTTGCCGCCGCGGGAGCAGAAGAAGCCGAGTTCACCACCTTGTTGGCTGCCGTCAGCGCCGCCGACCCCGCCATCCTGGAAGCCCTTGCTGATCCAGAAGCCGAATTGACCGTCTTCGCGCCGACCGATGCCGCCTTTGCAGCCTTGGCAGAAGCGCTGGGCGAAGAGGCATTCGGCGAGATCCTTTCTGAAGAAGGCACGCCGCGCCTCAACGAAATCCTGCTTTATCATGTCGTGGCTGGCGCAGTTGGCTCCGCCGATGTAGTCGCCGCGCTTTCATCCGCCGAAGCCGATGATATGGGTCATGTCAGCTTCCCGGTCGCGACGCTCAGCGGGCAGGCATTTGATGTGGCTGGCACAATGGGCGATGACGGGCTCGACCTGAGCGCCGGCATCACCGTGGCCGGAGCCGGTCTCGTCCTCGAAATGGTCGATATCGAAGCCAGCAATGGCGTCATTCATGTCATCGACGCCGTCATCGTGCCCGAACTGCGCAGCATCGCCGATATCGTGGTCGAGCTGGCGGGCGCGGAAGAGCCTGAATTCACCACCCTGTTGACAGCAGTTGGCGCGGCCGACCCGGGCGTGCTGGATCTGCTTGCCGATCCAACAGCCGCGGTCACCGTCTTCGCGCCGGTTGACGCCGCCTTTGCCGCGGTCGAGGGCTTGGACGACATAGTCGCCGATACCGCCCTGCTCACGGCTATCCTGCAATACCATGTCTTCCCAGGCACGGTCTACAGCTTCCAGCTTGGCGACCTCGTGGACGATATGGGCATGGCCGCCATCGGCATGGCGAATGGCAGCGAAGCGACCATTTCGGTGAGCGATATGGGCGTCATGATCGACAATGCCAACATCGTGCTGAGCCTGGTGGATATCCCAGCCAGCAATGGCGTCATCCATGTCATTGATGCGGTCATCGTACCCGGCGCCTAGTCGCTCGCCGCATCCAAAGCGCAACTCCCGTGAGCCCTCGCCAATTGGCGGGGGTTCTTCGATTTTGGGCGCTAGGCCAAGGCGCTGTGCAGCAACTCGGCGATGTGCAGCACCGGTGGAGCGCTTTCGTGCCGCGCCAGCTGCTGGCGGATCTGCGTGATGCAGCCGATATTCCCCGAAACAACCACATCGGGCTGCGCCGACAGGATCGCCTCGGCTTTGCGCGCGCCCAGCTGCCCGGCGATCGCTGGCTGGTCGATGTTGTATGTGCCCGCCGAGCCGCAGCACATGCCCGCATCGGCGATCTCCACCAGCTGCAAGTTGCGCGCTTCTCGCAGCAGCGCGCGAGGTTCATCAGCGCATCCTTGCGCGTGCAGCAAGTGGCAGGCATCTTGATAGACGACGCGGGTTTCTGACTTAAATCGCATGGGCGCGCGCAGTCCGATGCCGGCCAGCCAGGCGCTGAAGTCCATCGTTTTGTCTGCGAAAGACCGCGCAGCCGCGGCATCCGGCTGGCTCTTGAAGAGCAGCGGATAATCTTGGATGCCGCTGCCGCAACCAGCCGCCGTGGTGATGATAGCATCGAAATCGTCCGCAATCGCGGCGAAGTTTCGGCGTGCCAGCATCTGCGCTTCCTGCTCCGCGCCGATATGCAGCAGGATCGAACCGCAGCAGCCAGCCGCCCGCGGAGAATGCACTTCCACGCCATTCGCCGCCAGCACATGCGCAGCCGCATGGTTGATGCCCGGCGCCAGGACTTGCTGCGCGCAGCCCGGCAGCAGCGCCACCCTGCTACGCCGCTCCCCCTGCGCCGGCAGCACTTCTGGCAGAGGCTGGGCCGGCGGCAGATCGTCCGGCAGCAAATTGAGCATGGCAGAAAATGCCCCCGGCAGCGCGGGTGCCAGCCACTTGCCCAGCTTGCCCGCGCGCGCAGCCAGCCGAAAACGCCGCGGATAGGGCAACGTCTCGATCACCATCTTGCGGGCGGCGGCATCCAGCGGCGGACGCTCGCGTTCGCTTTCTTGCCGAGCGCGATACCCCACCAGCAAATCGCCATAAGCCACCTCGGACGGGCAAGCCGGCACGCAAGCCATGCAGCCCAGGCAGCGGTCGATATATGGCTGGGCATCGGCGGGTTCAATGCGTCCTTCCAGCGCCGTCTTCATCAGGTAGATGCGTCCGCGCGGCGAATCCATCTCCTCGCCCAACAACTGGTAGGTGGGGCAAGCCGCCAGACAAAAGCCGCAGTGCACGCATTTTTCTACCGCTTCCGCCATCTCCGGCGCGCGCAGATCGTCGATGTCGATGTCATGTCTCATGCTGCGGATTGTGCCACAAAGCCACTACATATACCCCCCTCAATCCCCCCGACAGACGCGCGTAGGGGCGAGCCATTGGGTCGCCCGCTTTGGCTACCCTCTCCGTCCTGACGCGGAGGTGCCGGGGGTGGGGGTAAAGCTCCCCTCCCTGATGCTTCGGGGAGGTGCCGGGGGTGGGGGTAGCTCAAGAATCGGACAAGGTTTAGACCAGCTTGCCCAGCGGATCGAGCGTCGCTTTCACCCGCGCCGCCAGCACATTCTCCAGTGGCGCACCCAGCAGCGGCGACCGCGCATCGCCGCGCAACAGCAGACCGCGCAGACTTTGGCGCGCCAGCACATCGCCCAGCCAGCCCGCGTCTTCGCAAGCCACAAAGCCGGTATTGCCAGCCAGCGTGTAGCGGCGTTTTGCCCCGTCTATAGCGGCGTCAAGCTCGAGCAGCTGTCGCGGTGCCAGCGTGACTTTCGCCAGGCAAGCGCCAGTTAAGCCGGCCAGGCAATCCCACAGCGGCAGCTCGTCTTTGATGGCCTCGACATGCTGCGGCGCAGTCGTGGCTGTCACAAATTCGCTGAATCGTTCGGCGCGCGCCGGCAATGTCTCGCGGAAGCCGCCCAGCCGCGTCAGCAGCGCCGCGCCATCCGCGCCCGGCAATATATCCAGCGCATCCAGCTCGAAGCGGCTGCGGTTGATGGCATAACTGGCTGTCAGCGCCTCCGCCAGCGTCCCAAAAGTGAAGCGCAGGCTGTGGAATTGCGGCACATCGGGGAAGACCTTGAAAGTCAATTCGGTCAAGATGGCATACCTGCCCAGGCTGCCGACCAGGAACTTGGTCAGGTCGAAGCCGGCGGCATTTTTGACCACTTTGCCACCGACAGTGTAGCTCTGCGCGGTCCCATCGACGACTGCCGCGCCCAACACAAAGTCGCGCGCGCCGCCATAACGATGCCGCCGCGAACCCGATAGATTGCTCGCCACCGCCCCGCCGATGCTCGCGCTATCCGGCGGCAGCGGATCGAAGGGCAGATACTGACCCTGCTCTTCCAACTCAGCGACTATCTCGCGCAGGGGTGTGCCAGCCCGCACGGTCAGCGTAAATTCACCCGGCTGGTATTCGACAATGCCGCGCAGCCCCGACATATCGAGCGCCGGCGCATCAACCTGGTGCAAAGCCGGCTTGCTGCCCAAGCCCCGCACATGCAGGCGATCGTGCGCGCCGACAAATGCCTTGATCTGCTCTTCGCTGGTTATCATTTGCTTATCATTCGCGCGAGATCACTCCCTGGCGCTCCAGCGGGTGCATGCCCTGCATCGTCAGCGCCGGCGCTTCTCCGCCCGGGAACATCTTGCCGCGATTGGCGATTTCGCGCGGGTCGATGGCTTTGCGCAGCGCCAGCATGACATCCAGTTCGGCTTCGCTGAACATCGCTGGCATATAGTCGCGCTTCTCTACGCCGACTCCGTGCTCGCCGGTGATGCTGCCGCCCAGTTTGACGCACATGGCCAGAATCTCGCCAGCCAAAGCTTCGGCTTTGTGCAGCGCGCCTTCTTCGCGCCCGTCAAATAGGATCAGCGGATGCAGGTTGCCATCGCCAGCGTGGAAGACATTCGCCACTTCCAGCCCATAACGCCGTTTTAAGGCATCGATTTGCAGCAGCGCCTCGCCCAGCCGGCTGCGCGGCACGACGCCGTCTTGCACAATGTAGTCGGGAGAAAGCCGCCCCACCGCGGAAAAAGCGCTCTTGCGCCCTTTCCAGATGCGCGCCCGTTCGTCTTCGCTCTGCGCCGCGCGGATTTCAAAAGCGCCAGATCGCTCGATCAATTCGCGCAGCTGGGCAAATTCGGCTTCGACCTGGAGCGCTTCGCCTTCCATCTCGACGATGAGCAGCGCTTCGGCATCGGGATAATTGGCGCCCACAGTCTCGGCGGCGCGTATCGCCAGGCGGTCCATGATTTCTATCGCGCCGGGCAGCAAACCAGACGCCACCACCAGCGAAACCGCATCGCCCGCTTGTCCCAGGTCGTCATAAGCCGCCAGGACTGTGCGATACAGCTCGGGGATGGGCAGCAGGCGCAGCGTCAGCTCCAGCGCAATGCCAAACAAGCCCTCGCTGCCCACAAAAAGCCCGATCAGGTCAGGTCCGATGCCACAGCCATCCAGGCTTTCGCTGCCAAACTCGGTGAGGCTGCCATCAGCCAGCACAACTTTCATGCCCAGGACATGGTTGCTGGTCATGCCATATTTCAAGCAGTGCGCGCCGCCGCTGTTGAAAGCGATATTGCCGCCGATGGTGCAGATGGACTGGCTGGAGGGGTCGGGCGCATAATACAAGCCATAGGGCTGGGCGGCCTGCGAGATGTGCAGGTTGACCACGCCTGGCTCGACCACGGCGATGCGCTGCTGCGGGTCGATGCGTTTGATGCGGTTGAGTCGGTTCAACGCGATGGTCAGCCCATCGGCGATTGGCAGGCTGCCGCCCGACAAACTGGTGCCGCTGCCGCGCGCCACAAAAGGCAGGCCATGCTCGTGGCACAGGCGCACAGTGGCGATGATCTCATCGTCATTTTCTGGCAGCACAACGGCGCCGGGCTTGGTCTGGAAAGCGGTCAGCGCGTCCGATTCATAAGGCAACAGCTCGACATCGCGGGTGAGCAGGCGGTTGTCCGGGTAGATCTCGCGCAGGTCCTCAATGAATTGGCGGTTCATGCTGCTTTAACCCCCCTCGATGCCCCGTCGGGTCCGCTAAGGATAGGACTTTTTTTACCCCATCCCCGGCCCTTCCCTATATCAATGGAGAAGGGTGACTCGTCGATTAACCTGTGCTTTTATTGCTAATCTGTAAGAAATCTTTCATCAGCATTCATCTTCTCTGAATGCGCTCCCCATCCCTGATGCTTCGGGGAGGGGGTTGGGGGGTGGGGTTGCGAACCCCCCTCGGTCCCCCCGACAGGTCAGGGGGAGGCCTGATTCTTGGCTACCCTCCCTGACTTGTCGGGGAGGGGCTGGGGGAGGGGTTGCACCCCCTCTAGCCTGCATCAATGCGCGCCTGCACCTGTTGCGACAGCTTGCGCAGCGCCTGGCGGGCGATCTGTTTGGCGGCCGCATCCAGCAGACGCTGGCCCACCGCAGCGATCTTGCCGCCGATGCGCGCGTCGCCCGCATAATGCATGGTGGTCGTGCCATTCTCCTGGCTCAGCTCGATGGTGCCCTCGCCCGTCACATGTCCGGCCGGCCCCTTGCCCTCGACCAGCAAGCGATAACTCTGCGGCTCGATGATGTCCACCAACTCGAAGCTGGCCTCGAACTTGCCGTTGACGGGACCAACCCGGACCGCAAGCCTGCTCTGATATTTGTTTTCGCCAACTTCTTCCAAACCCTGCGAGCCAGGGATGATGCTGCCCAAGACATCCAGGTCCATCAGCGCGTCCCAGACCAGCTCGCGTCCGCCTTTGAAATCATAGCTGCCTTCAATGTGCATGGCATTCCTCTCCTTCAGAAAAGTTCAGCGTATTATATTCTATCCGCTATTCATGCCGCGCAGGAATGAGGCGGGGGGGGCTAGCCCGCTTTGTACGGGTAATGCTCACGCCAGCGCGCCGCAGCCGCCTCGACACGCTCGCGCAGCACCTCAACGCCGATGCCCGATCCAGCCGGCACAGCCAATGTGCTGTCCGCGCCCAGCACAAAGGGCGGTTCGCTGATATCTTCGGCGAAGTAGCGATCGGTCGCGCTGATATCGCTGGGCAGGTTCACAGCTGGCAGCGCCGCAAAAGCCAGGTTAGCGGCTCGACCCACGCCTGTTTCCAGCATGCCGCCCACCCACAACGGCAAGTTTGCCTCGGCGCAGATGCCATAAATCTCCAGACTTTCGCTGAAACCGCCCACGCGCGCCGGCTTCAGGTTCAGCACGCCCAGCGCGCCCACTTGCAGCGCCAGCCGCAGATCCCCGGCCGTCTTCACGCTTTCGTCCAGGCACACGCGCGTCTGCAAGCGCGGCTGCAAGCGGCCATGCTCATAAATGTCATCGTGCGCAAGCGGCTGTTCGATCATCAGCAGGTCAAATTCGTCCAGCTGCGCCAGGCGGTCGGCATCTTTGGGGCGATAATCGCTGTTGGCATCCAGCATCAGCAGGATATCCGGGTGCGCCGCCCGCACTGCCCGCGCCACTTCAATATCCCAGCCGCGCTTGATTTTCAGCTTGATGCGCCCATAGCCCTCGTCCAGCCGCCGCTGCACCACCGCCAATGTCGCTTCGAGAGATGGCTGAATGCCGATGCTGACGCCGACCAGCGCCTTGCCTTCTGAATCATGGCCGGGCGGCGCATAGTGAGCAAAGAGGTCGGTCAAGCGCATGTCGTTGGTCTTGGCGAAAGCATCCCACACCGCCGCTTCCAAGCCCGCCCGGGTGTGCTGATTGCCGCGAAAACGCCGCAGCAGCGCCGGCACTTCGCGCGGATCGTGGATGGTCGCGCCCAGCGACGCCGGCACGAGGAAGTCGCCCAGGATATGCTGCGCCATCAGCGCGGTTTCGTGCCCATAGCCGGGCCACAGCTCAATCGAGCACTCGCCCCAGCCGACCACGCCCGTGTCTGTCGTCAACTCGACCAGCAGAGCAACTTTGTCGGTCTGCGCGCCGAAGCTGGTTTCAAAAGGCGCGAGATAGGGCAACAGGACCGTGTGCAAGTCGATGGATTGGATGGTGATCGGTTTCATGCGCGCCTCCTGTTGCATAGGCAATAGAGTATAGCCGAAACCGCAAAATAGGCTCGGGGGAAAAGAAAGGCGGTCGATTGTTATCGACCACCCTCCCATATCGGTTTTGTACAGCGGGCGATGCTCGGCTACTGCTCCGCGGCGTCCAGGGCCGCCTGCTGCTCGGCGATCATCTCATCGGTGCATTCCAGCTCGGCCAGGAAGGCCATGTCGGCTGCCTGGCGTTCCGCCTCGGACATGTCTTTCAGAGCCATTCCCGAATCATCCACGTCCATTGCCATGCCTGCGGATCTTTCGCCATCCTCGATCAGGAAGTTTGCCATCGCCAGCAAGTCTTCCGATATGGTGATTTCTTGCGCAGACGCCGTATCCAGGTTTATCGCTACGCCAAAGCTGCGCGACTGGTTAATGCCGATTTCCGCAATATCGACCTCGCCCTGGAGGTGCGCGTGGAGGATGCGAGCCACGATCTCGCCCTCTTCATAGAAGCTGTGGAAGCCCGCGCCAACCGTCACGCCTCGATACACCTGCTGAATGATGGGCGCGTACAGCGGAATGCCGTATTCCGACGTCAACTGCACCAAGACAGGCGTACCCTGCAATGTCAGGGGGTTAATGTTGAGTACGATTGCCTCGATGCCTTTGCTGAACAAGCTTTCCACCGCCAGACTCAAGTCCGCCAAACTGACAGCGGTGGCAACTTCGACCGTCAATCCGAGCGACTCGCCAATCTCTGTGATTATCTGCGCGCCGACGACGCTCGTTGGCTGGTCTGGCGAAACGATCGTGCCGATAACCTCGATGTCTGGATTCTGGGCCAGGACGAGTGGAACATAATCCTCAAACGATGTCAGCGGCTGGGAACCAATAACATGGTCCGGCTTGATGCAAGGCGCATCGGCAATCCCCGTAGCAAAAGGCGTGGTCACCAAACTGAAGATAATCGCCGGCGGGTCTTCCATGCCGCGCGTCGCATTCACGGCGATTTGCGCCACCTGCGTCGTAACGGTCACCAGCGCGTCCGCCCCTGAATCCAGCGCTTCCTCGACTATCAGATTGACCGATGCCAGGTCGAAGCCAGCATCCCGATAGATGAGATTGATATTTTCGCCGTCGAGATCAAAGGACTCTGTCACCGCAGCGCGTTCGGCGGAGGTCAGATAGCCGTATGCCTCGAGCGAGTCCAGGATGCCGTCAGCGGCCGACGTGACTGGCGCTGTTCCGGCATAGCGCAGAAAAGCGATGGTGGGTTTGTCGTCCTGCGCCAGCGCCGCGAATGGCGTCAGCAGCAGGGCAATCAGAGCCGCGAAGATCAGTGTATGCTTGAACATTCAGAATACTCCTGTGATAGGTTTGCCAATCTACACAATAGCATATTTTCTGGCAGCTTACATGACCCGTCGCGGTCTGGGGGGATGGCAGAAAGCCCGATAGGCAGCCCGCGTCGGTTAGCGCAACCGCTGCTCGGCGATCATCGCGTCCGTGCGCTGCCTCAGCGAGGGAGGGTGGCTTGCGTTACTCACCGGCCTGCGCCAAGACCGCCTGCTGCTCGGCGATCATCTCTGGCGTGCACTCGAGCCCGGCGAGGAATTCCAGGTCGGCCGCGCGCCGTTCTTCCAATGTCATTTCTGGCAGTTCAATGCCGACTTCCGGCAGGCTTGGCGACACATCCTCGCTGCTCACCCCATCTTTGATCGTCCAGTCGGCCATCGCCAGCAATTCGTCAGAGATCGTCAGTTCTGCTGCTGCTGCGGCATCGAGGTTGATGGCGACGGTGAAGCCGGGCTGCAAGTTGATGCTCAGGCGCGAGAGATCGACAGCGCCTTCGAGATGATGAATCAATATACGGGCGGCGGTGACGCCTTCGCGATACAGGCTGTAAAAGTCGGCGCCCACAGTCGCGCCTCGATAGACATGCTCTGCCACGATAGAAAAGACCGGTATGCCGCCCTGCTCTTCGACAGTTGTAATGATAGCGGGAAGACCGATCGAAGTGGTGTAGCTCGCGGGAAGGACGATCGCCTCTACACCCTTGCTAAGCAGGCTGGCGGTTGCCAGTGACAAATCCGCAACGGCGACCACCGGCGTCACTTCGACCTGAATTCCAAGATCGGCTGCAAGCACGGAGATGCGTTCCACACCGAATACGCTGTTGGGTTCAGTCAGATTTACGATGGTACCGACTGTCTTCATAGCCGGGTCCTGCACCTTGAGCAGGGGCACAAACTCGTCGTAAGGCACTACGATCTGGGTGCCGGCAATGTGGCTGTCTTTGATGCAGGGGGCATCGGCAATGCCAGCGAAATAGGGCGCGGTGACGACGGCGAAAATAACCGCCGGCGGGTCGTCCATTTGGCGCGTAATGTTAGCGGTGAGCTGCGATACGACTGTGGATAGCGTCAAGATGGCATCGGCACCTCTGTCCAGCGCATCCTTCACCATAATATTCGCAGCCGGAATATCGAAGCCTGCGTCTCCATGGATGATGTTGATGCGTTCGCCTGTCAGGTCTTCTGCCTCGTCCAGAATGGCGCGTTCTTCCGCATTGACCAAGCCGTAGGCTTCAAACATATCCAGGATGCCTTTTTCAGCCAGGGCGGTCAGGGTTGTTCCGCCGTAACGCAGGATGGCGACAGTCGGCTTGCCGGCGTCTTGCGCCAGCGCCGGCGACACAATCAAGAGCGCCACGATCACAAGCCAAATCAACTGTCTTGTGGGCATCGTTTTTACTCCTCGCAGCTGCTCATTCGCTTGGCATATCTTGCTGTGACGCTTTGCTTACTCTCTTAATTGCGAGAACGCTCACCCCGCAAAATGGGCGCGGACGGGCTTACTCGCTGGCTTGCGCCAGGGCCGCCTGCTGCTCGGCGATCATCGCGTCCGTGCATGCCAGCCCGGCGAGGAACTCCAGGTCGGCCGCGCGCCGCTCTTCTATCGGCATGTCGGGCAGGCTGATCTCCGCTTCTGGATATTGCAGCGTGACACCCTGCGCGGATTGTCCGTTTTCCACGATATACGCGGCGCCGTCCAACAGCGTTTGCGAGATCTCGACATCTTGCAGGCTGGCCGCATCCAGATTGACCGCAAAAGCGAAGTCTTCGCTTTCGTAGATGCTGGTGGATGCAATATCCATATCGCCTTGCAGATACCCGGTCAGCATGTTGCCAGCGATGGCGCCCTGTTTGTAGAGACCATAAAACCCGCCACCGATTGTCCCGCCGCGATAGGCATTCTGTGGCGCGGAAAAGACCACCGGCAGCCCATAATCGTAGGACAGCGACAGCAACAGTCCGAAGCCTTGAAAGGTGAAGATGGGGATGATGATCGCTTCGGCACCCTGGCTGTACAGGTTGTCGACCGCCTGATACAAATCCGGCGTCACAACGATGGATTCGTCCACGATTGTCAAAGGCGGATCGAGCGACTCCCCAATCGCCTTCATGCGCGCTATGCCGATTTCACTGGCGCGCTGCTGTGGCGAAAACAAGGCGCCGGCTACTTCCATGTCGGGGTCCTGCATCCTGAGCAGGGGAACGATGTCTTCATAATTTGTCACCGGCACCGTGCCAATGACAAAGTCGGGTTTGATGCACGAGGATTCGGCGACTCCGGTAATGTACGGCCCCGAAGTCACAGTGAATATCAGCTTGGGCGGGTCGATGAACTCGCGGATGGCATAATAGACGATCTGGGTCATCTGGGTGGTGAATGTGATGAAGACATCGGCGTCTTTGTCGAGCGCCTCGTCAATCAGGGCATTGGCCTCCATGCGGTCGAACAAGGCATCGCCATAGATGACATTGATCCGCTCGCCTTCAATAGAGCGCTCGTCATCCAGCAGGGCTCGCTCATCGGCATTGATAAAGCCATAGACTTCCAGCACATCGAGGATGGCTTTTTCTGCCAAGGCGACATTGCTGGAATCGCCCCATTTCATCCAGGCGATTGTCGGTTTGTCATCATCCGGCTGCGCGCTTGCAGCAGGCGCGATCAGCAGAGAAACCAGGATCAACAAGAGCACAGCTGTTTTTGTCATATTCACCGTCCAGGCTGTCTAGCCAAGCAATTGCGCATCGGTAAGTTCTCCGCCTTGCAAGGAATGAAAACGATCGATCAGATCCCCCGGCGTCAGATTCGTACGCTCTTCTCCCGCGATTTCAACCACGATTTCGCCTCGATTCATCATGATGACGCGGTCGCCCAAATCGCAGGCTTGCTGCATGCTATGGGTAATCATGACGACAGACAGGTCGTTCGCCGCTGCCAGCTCCTGCGTCAGCGCGATGACCTGCTCGGCGGCATTGGGGTCCAACGCGGCCGTGTGTTCATCGAGCAAAAGCAGCTTGGGCTTGGCCAAGGTCGCCATGACCAGCGTGATCGCCTGTCGCTGCCCGCCACTGAGCAGCGCCACATCGGCGTCCAAACGATGTTCGAGGCCCAGCTGCTGGCGTTCCAGTTGCTCGTAAAACCAGGCTTCCTGCGATTTCTTCACATCGCGCCGAAGGCTGGCGCTGCGCCCGTGGATGGCCGCCAGAGACAAATTTTCGCGGATCGTCAAACCGGGGCAGGTGCCCAAGCGCGGGTCCTGAAAGACGCGGCCGATGTCATGGGAGCGACGATATTCCGGAAAATAGGTGATATCTTCTCCATCGAGGCTGATATGCCCGCTATCCGGGTGCACCGCGCCCGAGATCACATTGAACAGGGTGCTCTTGCCAGCGCCATTGGAGCCGATGACAGTTACAAATTCGCCTTCCGCCACCGATAGCGAGATATCCCTGAGGGCGCGAACTTCGTTGGGTGTGCCAGCGTTGAAGCTAACCGAGACATGATTGAGTGAAAGCATGTTATGAGCCTGTCTGACAAGTCTTTGGCGTTAAATCTTCCAGCGGTCGTACAATCCGGGTGTTGCCGGCGCAAGGCTGCCCAACTATTCAAGTCACCTTACTGAATAGAATATAGCAAACAGGAAAAAAAGCAACAATTGACCGCATGTGAGGCTTGTCCGCTATTGAGGTTTGATCGTCTCTTCTGTGGCGAGACGCTCGTATTATAGGAGATGTCGTACGGGAGAGCCGCTGGATCGACCCCCAGGATCCCAATTTATGGGACGAGCCGTCGGCTAGCCCGTACGACGAAGCGCGTTTTGGATGGAATCGGGCGATATGGCATATCGTCCCTGCGCCAACCTTCTGTGTTTCAATTTCTCGCCGCGCGCACCGCCACGAAGGTAAAGACAAGCAAGCTGCCGAAGTACAGGATCGCCCCCGCCCAGGTCAGCGTATCGCCGCCGCCCGCGTACATCATAATCGCCGCCGCCACCGTCAGCACGCCGATGATCATCATCGCCGGCTGGTTGATCGACGATTTCAGGACGTTGGCCACCGAAGTCTTGGCCCGTTCGATATAGCCGTGTTCTTCCAGCCGCTGGCGCGATTCTGGATCAACCTCGCGATAGCCGCCGCGCAGGTAGTCGAATGTCTGCTGCAAGCCAAACTCGAGCGGGCTGGTCTCTGGATGCAGCAGCAGCACGGGCGTATCGGTGCGCTCGGCGATGATCATGGTGGTGTTGCCGCCGGTGAAACGCTGGCTCACCCGTGTCTCGCGCGTCGCCCCCAGCACGACATAATCATAACCTTTCGCCGCCTGCACAATGGCGTCGATGCGGTCGGGGCTTTGCTCCAGCAGCAGGTTGACCTGCTTGCCATCGACCTTGACGGCATCGATTTGGCGCTGCAAGGCGCGGGTTGCGCGGTCACGCTCGGCGGATGTCGCGTCTGCCGAGAATATATGCAGCAGGTCCAGCTGCAAGTCGGCGGAAAATTGCTGTACGAGTCCCAGCGCATAGGCTACCTGGCGCGGTTCGGCCACGGGCATCAAGATGCGCGTCGCGGCAGCGCTGTCGCCGGGCTGCAGCATCATCACATCGCAGTTGATCTCGGAAAGCACGCGGTCGATATTGGGTCCCAGCGTGGTTTTGCCATCTATGTTCATCGTGCCGCGCCAGCCAATGATGACCAGATCGGCATGTTGCTCGCGCGCGGTGTCGATGATGGCCGGGGCGACGCGCCGCGCCACCCGCACGATATATTCCACCGCCACATCTTCATCGGCGACCATGTCGATAGCTTGCTTTTGCAGCGCATCGCTGGCTTGCAGATAGCGGTAGCCGGACGAAAGCGGCGTCGGCGAGGGCACCGTGACGATATGCAGCAGCGTCACCTTGCCATCGTGCAGCCTGGCGGCGTGCACAGCCGGCGGCAGCAGCGTCGCCAGCGAATCCGGATTGGCGACCGGCACCAGCACGCGATAGGGCGCATCGAGCACCGGCGTCAGCAGCTCGGTCTGCTGGACGACCGGCGTACGCTGCGCGCGCTCTTGACGCGGATGCGCATAGAAAAAGTAAATCAAAAAGCCGCTGCCGATCCACACCGCCGCGAAGACCCAGGCGATGATCGACACATTGAACAGCGACAATACCAGCAGAAATTGCATGCCGATGGCGATCATGGGCAAGATGGGGAAGAAGGGCAGCAAGAAACCATACTTCAAGTCCTTGCCATACTTGCCGCGGATGGTGATGACCGCCAGGTTGACCTGCAAAAACAGCAGGATGAACATGATATCCGCCGAAGCCGCCACATCTTCAATCGGCAGCGTCAAAGCCACGAACAAAATCAGCACGCCCGACCAGCCCAGCGCCACATGCGGCGTGCGCGTCGTCGAGCTCACCGAGCTGAAGCTGTCTGGCAGCGCCCGGTCGCGCCCCATGGCAAAGCTGACGCGCGTCGAAGAAAAGGTCGTCGCGTTCAAAGCGCTCATGGTCGAAAGCAAGCCGCCCACCATGATGAGGAAAGTGCCAAAAGGCATAAACTGGGCTGCGGCGCGCGCGATGCCGATCTCGCCCAACTCGCCCAGCCACTCGAAGATGGGCACCCCCTCTGGCGGATCGACAGCGCCGATGATGACGAAGGCCACCAGCATATAAATCGGCACGACGATAGCCAGCGACAAGAAAACCGCCCGCGGGATATTCTTGCGCGGCTCGCGCACTTCTTCGCCGGCTTGCACGATAATCTCATAGCCTTCAAATGCGATGAATGTCAAGCCCATCGCGCTGACAATGCCGATGATGCCCTGCGGGTCGAATGGCTGGAAGGCCTCCAAACGCGCCGGCTCGCCAAAGACGACGAACAAGCCGCTGACGATGAAGATGCCGATGATGATGACCTTGAGCACCGTCACAATGTTGCCGACAGCGCCCGTCTCGGATGTGCCTCGGTAGTTGATGTACAAAAACAGCAGGATGATCAGCACGGCGAAGAGCTTTTGCACCAGCGCCGCTTCGGTCAATTCGATGCCAAACGGCAGCTGCAGCGGAGCCTGCATAAAGACGCCGGCATGCTCATCGTGGTGGGCCGCGGGATCAAGCAGCAGGATGCGCATCAGCTCGTATATGAAGCCGCCAAAACCCACGCCGTACAAGCTGCCCGCCACAGCATGCGCGAACCAGCTCATCCAGCCCGCCAGGAAACCGTTGGGACCCGGCAAGCCTTCTTTCACCCACAGATAGCCGCCGCCCGCCTCGGGGATGGCGCTGCCAAGCTCGGCATAGACCATCGCCGTCAGCACAGTGATGACGCCATTCAGCGCGAATGCCAGGATCAGCGCCGGACCAGCCGTGCCAGCGGCAATGCCCGTCAGCACAAAGATGCCAGCGCCGATCATCGCGCCGACGCCGATCATGGTGATGTCGAACAAACCCAGACTGCGGACCAAGCCGACTTGCTGCGAGCCGTCAGTTGCCGATGCCATACGCGCGTTCCTTCTTCCGAATGTCAACAAAGCGAGCCGTTCTGCAGCCCTGTCGCTCAATGTACAGCAAAGGCTGGGCGAATGTAAAGTGCTGGCGAAAATTGCTGTGAGTGGCGAACTTGCTGGATATGGACCCCCCTCGGTCCCCCCGACAGGTCAGGGGGAGGCAAGCATTGGCTACCCTCTCCGTCCCGACGGGGAGGGGCTGGGGGTGGGGTTAGAAAGAGAACCATCCACCGATTTAGACACTCCCAAATTGCTCAACCACTTGACAAGATGCCGATATCGTATTTTAATAGGCATTATGATACAGCCTATGGAGTTTGCAGTCATGCATATCCTGCCAGCCATTTTGAGAACAGCGACGAAGGCAGCCGCGGCGCGGAATATGCCGCCATTTACCCCCCCCCGAATTTCTCGCTAAATCTCCGTCCCCGGGGTTCGTCATGAACTCCGGGTTTCTACTTAAATTCATTCTAATTCCGCTCATTTTATTGCTGCTGCCGGCGCTGCCCGCGTACGCCGCCACCATCAATGTCGACGCCACCTGCACCTTGGTGCAAGCCATCAATGAAGCCAACGGAGAGACGACCGAAGTCGGCAGCTGCGAAGCCGGCACGGATTTCGTCAGCGGCACCAGCGATGGCGCCGACACCATCGTCATCCCCAGCGGCAGCCCGACTTATAACATAAGCAGCAATGCAAGCTCGCTGCCCACCATCAGCAGCAAAATACGGATAAACGGCAATGGCAATACCATTTCCGGCACTAACAGCTATAGGATCTTTGCTGTATCCGGCGACCTGACAATCGACAACTTGATCCTGACCAACGGCGCATGCCTTACCGCCAGCTGCACTGGCGGCGCGATATTGTTATTCAACGGCAAGCTGACGCTGCAGAATTCAGTCGTGAAGAATTCCAATGCCGGACGCGAGGCAAGTCTTTTTACCGGGAACGGCGGCGGCATCCATGCTACGGGATCACCAAGCGCGCCGGCCACCCTGAACATCACGAACAGCTCGATATACGGCAACAGCGCGAGGGTTAGCGGCGGCGGCGGCGGCATTTATCTGGTGGGCACCTTCACCTTCACGATGAGCGGCAGCGCCGTCTACAACAATACCGCAGCCGGGATCGGCGGGGGCATCTCGATTCAAGGCACGCACACCACGGGCACAGCCGGCGCCAGCATCAAAAACAGCAGCATCTTCGGCAACACCGCGGGCCTGCGCGGCGGCGGCATCTTCGCCAATGGCAATTCCACAAACGCCAGCCAATTTCTCACCATGAGCTTCGCGACCATCACCGGCAATACCGCGAACACGTCGGATGCTGTCAAGGGCGGCGGTGTATATGTCACAGATTTCTCTTTTCAACTGCGCTACAGCATCATCTACGGCAACACCAACCAGAATTGTCAACTCGCCAGCAGCGCCGCAGTGGGAGCGTTGGTCACAAATATCATCGGCAGCGGCTCCAGCTCAAATTGCGCCACGAACCAGGAGTCCGGCGATCCGCGCCTTTTGCCCAGCACAAGCGGCAGCCCGCCTTATTACAAATTCTACAGCGACAGCCCGGCTTTGAATAAGATCCCGACTGCCAACTGCGCATTGGAGGCGACGGTCGACCAGGCCGGCACGACGCGGCCCGTTGGCACGGCTTGCGATATCGGCGCGTATGAGGGCGCGGGCGAGGCGCTGCCGGCCACAGCGACAGCCACCGCGACCATCACGCCCACAGCCACGAACACAGCCATTCCCACCGCTACGGCTACGGCTACGGCGACGACACAGGCAACCGCGACGGCGACGCCCACAGCGACAGCCACAGCGACCGTCACGCCGACGCCCACCATCACGCCGACGCCCACCGCCACCGATACGCTCATGCCGGGGCAGCCCAGCAATACGCCAACGGATACGCCCACGCCGACCGCCACGCTCGCGCCCGGACAGGAACCAGTCGGAGACCAGTCGCCAGACGATGGCGATGGCGACGAAGACGGCGAAGACGACCGCCCAAGACGGCGCATCTATCCGACCTGGACGCCCAGCCCGCACTTCCGCTATTCGCCCGAGCAAAGCTGCCTGACCCTGCAGCCTTTCATCGTGGTGAACAACGCCAGCAGCGGCACAAGCTGTCAGCGCGTAGAGGGCATGGGCATTGGTCATCCCGATCTTGTCGCGGCCAATCCTGCCGCCGTCGTGGACATCTGGGGCTGGGTCACGCCGAATACAGAAGTCTGTTTTTGGGCGAGCAGCGGCTCAATCAAGTACATCGATACGGCTGCGCTGCCGCGGACGGTGGCGGATTTGCCCGCGCACAATCAGCCGGGCGGCTTGCTCTGCGCGAATGTCGATGGGGCGGGTCAGGTGGCGCTGGTGGCTGGACCGCCCGCCCCGTCTGCCAGCGCGACCCCGCAGGCTTACCGCAGTCTGAGCAACTGCATGGTGCTGCTGCAGTACGCGCTGAATTTCCGCGCTGCGCCTGGCGGGGAGATCATCGGCGCGATACCGTACAATGCGAAGCTGACGGCGCTGGAATGGACGGCTGGCTGGTTCAAGGTGGATTATCACGGCGCGCGGGGCTGGATCGCCGCCGAATATGTCGAGCCGGAGGGCGATTGCGGCTGATTTGGGGCGAGGGCATTCTAGAGTTGCGCAAATGTGTCTTTCAGCAGCGGATACAGCGACTGATAAATGGCATAGCGTCGGGCATACACATCCGCATCCGCGCCAACCGCCACGCTCGCGCCGCGTTGGATCATGGCAGCGCAGGCGGCTGTGACATCGTCGAACCAGCCCGCCGCCACCGAAGCCAGGGCCGCCGCGCCAAATGCGCCGCCTTCGGTCGTGTTGATATTGACCAGGCGCGCGCCCAGCACATCGGCGATGATCTGCTGCCAGACCGGGCTCTTCGCGCCGCCGCCGCTGATGCGCACTTCGTATTCGGCTGGCAGCCCGGCCTGGGCGATCAGCGTGAAGGAGTCTTTCAATCCAAAAGCCACGCCTTCCAGCACCGCCCGCGTCAGATGCCCGCGCGTGTGCCGGCTGGTCATGCCGATGAAAGCTCCCCGCGCCAGGGGATCGGGATGAGGCGTGCGCTCGCCAGTCAGATACGGCAAAAAGAATAAACCTTCGCTGCCCGCCGCGACCTGCGCCGCCTCGTCCAGAAGGGCATCAAAGCCAAGCCCGGGCGCGAAGTTGTCGCGATACCACTGCAAGCTGCCGGCCGCGCTCAGCATCACGCCCATCAGGTGCCAGGCGCCCGGCACAGCGTGACAAAAAGCGTGCAGGCGACCCCCCGGCTCGTAGGCATAACTGGACAGCGGCGCAAAGACCACGCCCGAAGTGCCGACAGTGACGCCGATGGTCTCGGGCAAGACGCAGCCCATGCCGATTGCGCCTGCGGCCTGGTCGCCGCCGCCGCCCACGACCGGCGTGCCCGCGCGCAAGCCCGTTTCTGCAGCCCCGGCCGCGCTGATGACCGCGGTGACTGCGGTGCCTTCGTGCGCCGGCGGCAGCCAATCGGCAGGGATTTCCAGCGCCTCCAGCACTTCGGACGACCAGGCGCGCTCCGCCACATTCAGCAGCGAAGTGCCAGCCGCCCCCGCCAGATCGGTGGCATAGACGCCGGTGAGCTTGTAACGGATGTAATCTTTGGGCAGCAAGATCTGCGCCGCCCGCGCATAGACTTCCGGTTCATGGTCGCGCACCCACAGCACTTTGGGCGCGGTGAAGCCGGTCACCGCCGGGTTGCCAGTGAGCGCGAGCAGCCTGTCCGCGCCGATGCGCTCGGTCATATAGTCGCATTGCGCCTGGGTGCGCTGGTCGTTCCACAAGATGGCCGGTCGCAGCGGCTCGCCCGCCTCGTCCAGCAGCGTCAAGCCGTGCATCTGCCCCGTCAGCCCGATCGCGTCGATATCGCCGCCAGCCAAGCCCGAATCCGCCAGCGCCGCGCGAATGCTGCCGCGCATGCCCGCCCACCAGTCGGCTGCGTTTTGTTCGCTCCACAGCGGTTTGGGCTGGCTGATCGGCTGGGGCGCATTGGCGACAGCGACCACCGCGCCCGCCTCGTTGATGATGAGCGCTTTTGCGCTGGTTGTGCTGATGTCGAGTCCCATCAAACAGGGCATGTCTCGTCCTTTCGCCTTCAGCCGTCCAGCAGCAGGATGTGCAGTTCGCGGGGCCCATGCGCGCCTTTGACCAGCTCGTGCCCGATATCGGCGGTCTTGCTGGGTCCGCTGATGATGATGGTGTTGCTGGAATCGCGGAAGGCGCTATAGCCGGCTGCGCGCTGTGCCGCCGCCCAGCTTTCCAGGTCGGGCAAGATCTGCTCCCCCGACAGCAGCGCAATGTGCAAATCGGGCAGCAGGGATGTCGCGCGGTAACGCCCCGCGCCGCTTTCCAGCACCAGACTGCCCGTGCCCGCCAGCGCCGCGCTGACGCCGGTGATGCCGACGCGCGCCTCTTCGTCATCGTGCGCCGCGATGCCGACGCCCAGCGACTCCAGCGTACCGCGCAGATCGGGGATAGGCAGCTGTTCATCGTCCCAAGCCAGCGCCCGCGCGTCGCCATCCAGCAGCGTCATGATCTGCTCGACCGCTTCGCCAGGACCGCCCACGCGATGCACAAAGCTGCCCAGGCTTTCGGCAGCCGCGATGAATTGATCGATGCGCTGCTCGATTGATTGTTCGCGAGGCGGGATCATGCTGCGCCGCTGCTGCGCGGGATGATGCAGGACAGAGTCGTCGCCGCTTGCGCGCGCGCCCTGCGCATCCCGCAGACGCCCCAATATGCGATCTCGCGCCGTGCTCATCGTACCCCCTTCGCCCTTACAAGTGATCATTGTCGCGTTCTTTCCAAAGCTGCCGGAAAGGTTTGGGCGCAAAGGCGGGGAAGTCGCGGAATTCGCTCCAGTTGCCCAGCGGACCGGGCATATAATCGCCCAGCAAAGCCTGACCAGCCCGCGCCGCGCGTCCACCCAGGGCAAAGCGCGCCGGCGATGTCATGCCCACCGCCCAAAGCTTCATCGCCACATCCCAGCCACCCGCCGATTCGCCGCTTTGCACCAGGTCATGGCGCAGGTCGAGCAGCATGCGCGGCAAGTCGATATCGACCGGGCAGACTTGCTTGCAGCTGCCGCACAAACTGCTGGCATGCGGCAAGGGCGCGGCATTCTCCAAGCCGACCAACAGCGGCGTCAGCACCGCGCCGATCGGCCCGCCATACACCCAGCCATAAGCGTGTCCGCCCGCGCTGCGATAGACCGGGCAGGCATTCTGGCAAGCGCCGCAGCGGATGCAAGCCAGCGCCTCGGCATAATCGGTGCCATAAATCTCGCTGCGCCCGTTGTCGACCAGGATGACATAACAGCGCTCGGGTCCATCGACTTCCTGCGCGCGTCCCGGTCCGCTGAGGATATTGGTGTACACCGAAAGCGGCTGCCCGGTCGCGCTGCGCGGCAGAACCTGCGTCAGCATGGCGTAGTCTTCGACCGTTTCCACGATTTTTTCGATGCCGACCAGCGCAATATGCACGCGCGGCATGGATGTGCATAGTCGTCCGTTGCCCTCGTTCATCACCAGGCCGATGCTGCCCGTCTCGGCGATGAGGAAGTTGCCGCCGCTGATGCCCATATCGGCGCTCAGAAAGTCCTGACGCAGCCGCTTGCGCGCAAAGGCCACCATGGCCTCGGCATCATCGGTCGGCTGCATATCCAGTTCGCGCACGAAGACATCGCGGATCTCGGCTTTGGTCATGTGCATGACTGGCGCGACCACATGGCTGGGCGTTTCGTTGTTCAGTTGGATGATGTATTCGCCCAGATCGGTCTCGACAACGCGCAGCCCGGCCGCTTCCATGGCGTGGTTGACGCCCAACTCTTCGCTGAGCATGCTCTTGCTCTTGGTGACCGTTTCCACCGCATGCCGCCGCGCGATATCAAGGACCAGCTGATTGGCGCTTTTGGCATCTTCCGCCCATTCGACGCCCCAGCCATTTTCGCGCAGCCTGTCTTCCGCCAGTTCCAGCAGCTCGGGCAGTTTGCGCAGGGCGCGTCTTTTGGCTTCGGCCGCCTGGGCGCGCATCGCCTCGCCGTGCGCATCGCCGAATTCGAACATGGCTTGGGCGCGCTTGTGATAGCCGCCGCGCGTGCCGCTGCCGACCGCCTTCTGCAAGTCGGGATTGTGCAGGGCGATATCGGCCAGCGAGACGAAGTCGTTGGCACGCAGCTCAACACTCATTGCGCTTCCCCCTGACCTGTCGGGGGGATTGAGGGGGGTGATGCTTCCCCCTGCCCCGTTGGTGGAACCGAGCGTGTTTTGCGCAGCCCTTTCGCCAACACATCAGCCAGGTGCTGCACGCGCTTGCCGGACTTGCTGCGCGACAAGCCGCCATTCATCTGCGTCATACAGCTGACATCGCCGGTTACGATGGTCTCGGCGGGGCTGGCGTTGATATTGTCGATTTTGGCGCGCAGCATGGCGTTGCTCAGCGCCGGCATCTTGATGCTGAACAAGCCGCCAAATCCACAGCAGACCTCGCATTCATTCAGTTCGCAAAGCTCGGCATTGCCCAGCTGCGCCAGCAGATTGCGCGACGCGCCGCCCAATCCCAAACCGCGCAGCCCATGACAAGCATCGTGCATGGCGAAGCTTTCCGGCGCGGGCAAAGCCAAATCCAGATTGACCAGGCCCAGCCCCTCCACCAGGTATTCGCTGAATTCCCAGGTGATGCCGGCGATGCGCTGAGCCTGTTCGTACAGTTCGCCATCTTCGGGCGCGAACAGGCCGGGGTATTCGTGGCGCAGCATGGTCGCGCAGGAACCGGAAGGCGTGACGATGACCTCGGCAGCCTGGAAGGCTTTGAAGAAGTGCCTGGCGACCGCGCGGGCTTCATCGCGATAGCCGCTGTTGAAAGCCGGCTGCCCGCAGCATGTCTGCGCCGGCGGAAAGACCACGCGCGCGCCAACATGCTCAAGGATATCGACCACCGACATGCCCGTGCCCGGATACACCATATCGACGATGCAGGTGACGAACAAGGAGACGACCTTGCCTTTGGGCGATTCTCGCGGGGGGAGTGCCATGCGCCGCTCTTTCGCGCTTGTTTGTGAAATCGCGCGGCTATTCTAGCACAGGCTTTGCAAAAGATTGAGTCGTCGGATTCGCCGCGACCACTGTCGCATGACCAATCTCGCTGCTTTCCGCCAGTTGGCAGAATGTGCGGGAGTGTCTAAATCGGTGGATGGTTCTCTTTCTAACCCCACCCCCAGCCCCTCCCCGTCGGGACGGAGAGGGTAGCCAATGCTTGCCTCCCCCTGACCTGTCGGGGGGACCGAGGGGGGTCCATATCCAGCAAGTTCGCCACTCCCGAATGTGCCGCTGGCAGAGGAGTCGCTTGCGTTTCAAGCCACCATATGACACAAACAAGACTATGTGTTATAATCACTCATCTGACATGACATTTGGGTCATCGCCGCCTGCGTTTTGTGGTTGAAACGCATTTGGCGCTATAGTTGCTGTGGAGGATGTTACGCCATGAAAAAATTGGACCGCCGCATAAGCCGCACGCGAAAAGCGTTGTTGAACGCTCTCGTTGAACTGGGCTTGGAGCAAGGCTTTGACAATGTAAAGATCAAAGATCTTACCGAGCGCGCCGACGTTGGCAACTCAACATTCTACCGCCATTACAAAGACAAAAACGAGCTGCTGAGCAGTCATCTGAGCGCAATCCAGGAGGAAATGGCGCGCGAAATGCACCCGGAAATGTCACATTATGAATTGTCGCTTTTGGTGTTCACTGTCATCGGCAAGCATCGCGACGCCTGCCTGTTGGCAATGAGCCTGCCGGAAGATCATCCAGTGATGAAACCCATCCTGGAAAAAGCGGCGCAAATGGTAAACCATCGTTATAAGGCGCGAGACGAGACGGTCATCCCCTTTGAAGTATCGGCGAATCATTTGGTGAATTCATTTGTGAAGATGTTCCACTGGTGGATTACTGAGGGCCAAGTTTACAGTCCAGAGCAGATGACTGCCATGGCGAACGAGCTCATCCTTAAGGTGATCGAAACCACAGTGCTGGATCAACGGGATATCAACTCGGGCCCCGGCCGCCTTCATCATGATGCGGGTTGCGATCCAGCCCAAGGCTGCAAAGAGACCCCCCCCGTTTAATGCGCGGATCAAACTTGTTCATATCGCATAAGTACAGGTAAATTCGGCGAATTCAACCGCGCCGGATTACTGGTTGGGATGTGCTGAACAAGCGGTTATGAGCGCCTGTCTCGACTGCCAGGTCCGGGTAGTTTTTGCTATAATCCCCGCCAAACCTGACGTAAGCAAAGGACACGACCTATGGCGGACTTCACCCCCCGACCGGAACATAAATTCACCTTCGGCTTGTGGACGGTCGGCAATATCGGCCGCGACCCTTTCGGCGAGCCAACGCGCGAGCCCGTCTCCCCGGTCGATATCGTGCGCATGCTGGCTGATGTCGGCGCATGGGGCGTCAACCTGCACGACAACGACCTCGTGCCTATTGATGCCACAACCGCCGAGCGCGACCGGATCGTCGCCGATTTCAAAGCCGCAATGCAGGCAACCGGCATCGTCTGTCCCATGGCGACCACCAATCTCTTCGCCGACCCCGCTTTCAAAGACGGCGCATTCACCAGCAGCGACCCGTCTGTGCGCGCCTATGCCCTGCAAAAGACCATGCGCTCCATGGACCTGGGCGCAGAGCTGGGCGCGGAAGTGTATGTCTTTTGGGGCGGCCGAGAAGGCGCGGAATGCGACAGCGCAAAAAATCCCGCCGATGGCATCAAACGCATGCGCGATGCCCTCAACTTCCTCTGCGCCTATTCCAAAGACCAGGGCTATGCCTACCGGTTCGCGCTGGAGCCCAAGCCCAACGAGCCGCGCAGCGACATCTACTTCCCCACAGTCGGCAGCATGCTGGGCTTCATCGCCACGCTGGACGATGCGGACATGGTCGGCGTCAATCCAGAAGTCGCGCACGAGCACATGGCGGGCTTGAACTTCATGCACGCGGTGGCGCAGGCCTGGGATGCCGGCAAGCTCTTCCACATCGACCTCAACGACCAGATGTTTGGGCGCTACGACCAGGACTTCCGTTTTGGCAGCATGATGATCAAGCAGAACTTTCACCTGGTGCGCTTTTTGGAAGATGTCGGCTATGACGGCAGCCGCCACTTCGACGCCCACGCCTACCGCAGCTCCGGCTATGACGATGTGCGCCAGTTCGCGCGGGGCTGCATGCGCTCCTACCTGGTATTCAAAGACAAAGCCGCGCAATTCAACGCCGATGCCGAGGCGCAGGCGCTGCTGGCCGAGATCAACGCCGACGATGGCGCGACAGCCTGGCTGGACCAGGGCTACAGCCGCGAATCCGCCGCTCGCCTGAAAGCGACAGAATTCGACCGCCTGACGCTGGGCGCGCGCAGCCTGCCCTACGAGCGCCTCGACCAGTTGACCTTCGATATCCTGTTGGGCGTGCGGTAAAGATTCGCCACAGAGACACAGAAGTGAAACCAATAAAGCATTGCGCATTTTCGACACAGAGGGCACAGAGAGCACAGAGAGCACAGAGGTATAAATCGCTCGGTGTACTCTTTCAACTCGGTGAACTCGGTGGTTCATTTTTTCTTTCATTACTTTATTGGTCTTACTGAGGCGCAGAGGGAACCCAAATGACCCACAAAAACCTGATCGGCGGAGAATGGCGCGGCAGCGACGATGTGATGGAAGTGCGCTTCCCCTACGATGGCAGCCTGGTCGGCGCGGTCGCCATGGCCTCGCGGGGAGATATGGACGATGCCCTGGCGGCCGCCGCCCGCGGCTTTGAAGTGACGCGCAAGCTGCCCAGCCACCGCCGCAACGAGATCCTGGGGAATATGGCGCGCTTGCTGCGGGAGCGCTTCGACGAAGTTGTCGAGGCGATGATCCTCGAAGGCGGCAAGAACCGTAAAACCGCCATCGGCGAGACGACTCGCGCCCTGGAGACGCTCAAGGTATCCAGCGAAGAAGCGCGGCGCATCGGTGGCGAGGTACTCGACATCGACTGGACTCCCGCCGGCGAGAATCGTCAGGGTTTTACGCGCCGTCTGCCCATCGGCACCGTGCTGGGCATCACGCCCTTCAATTACCCGGTCAACCTGGCCTGTCACAAGATCGGCCCCGCCATCGCCGCGGGCAACAGCTTCATCATCAAGCCAGCCGAGAAAACGCCCCTGTCTTCGCTCATCCTGGCGGAAATCGTGCTGGAAGCCGGCTACCCGCCCGAAGCCTTCAGCGTGCTCAATGCCTGGGGGCGCGATACCGAAACCATGGCGACCGACCCGCGCGTGCAAATGATCAGCTTCACGGGCAGCTCGGCAGTCGGCTGGATGCTCAAAGCCAAAGCCGGTCAGAAGAAAGTGACGCTGGAGCTGGGCGGCAATGCTGGCGTGATCGTGCACGGCGATGCCGACCTGGACGCTGCGGCGGCGCAGACTGCGGCGGGCGGGTTCGCCAATGCCGGGCAGAACTGCATCTCGGTGCAGCGGCTGCTCATACAGCGTGATGTCTTTGAAGATTTTGCCGATCTGTTCATCGAGCAAGTCAAAACGTTGAAAGTGGGCGATCCGCGCGATCCCGATGTCGATATCGGACCGCTGATCACCGAAAACGACGCCATCCGCGCCGAAAACTGGGTGAACGAGGCGCAAGCGGCTGGCGCGAGTGTGCTGCTGGGTGGCGCGCGCAATGGCACGGTCTTCCCGCCGACCGTAATGACGGAGACCTCGCCCGATATGCGCGTCAACTGCGAAGAGGTCTTCGCGCCGGTGGTGACGCTGAGCGCCTATGACCAGTGGGATGACGCGGTCGCAACGATAAATGACACACCCTATGGCTTGCAGGCGGGGGTGTTCACGCAGGATGTGAAGCGCATCATGGATGCCTGGCAGCGCATCGAAGTGGGCGGCTTGCAGGTCAACCAGGCCTCGACTTTCCGCGTCGACCACATGCCCTACGGCGGCATCAAAGCCTCGGGTTATGGACGGGAAGGCGTGCGCTACGCCATCGAAGATATGACCGATCTGCGGCTGATGGTGTTGAATCTGGGGTGAACCGTCCTGGTCCAAATTCTGGTCTTGGAACACACAATCACAATTTCAGAACAATTGTTGACGGGCTCGCGCCTGCCTGATCAACGCGCAGCGCTCTGCTCCCGGACACGCCGTCTTTGGATATAATTGCAGTTGGCATGCGCTGAATAATGTCGCCAAGCTGCCCCATCTGCGGCGGATTGACGGCTCAGTCACCAATTGGTAATGAAATGCGCAGCAGCGAAAGGATAACAACATGAGCGATGTAAAAGCTGTCTGGGAAATCCCGGCGATATTGGGCGAAGGCCCGCTGTGGGCGCCCAGCGAAGATGCCGTCTATTGGGTCGATATCTTCAGCAGCAAGGTGCACCGCTATGGACACGGCGATGGACGCAAAATCACCTGGATATTCGACTTCCCCATCACCAGTCTGGCAGAACGGGCTGACGGCGGCTTCATCGGCACGCTGAACGATGGCTATGCCTGGATCAACTTTGATGTGATCTCCGCGCAGCCCATCGCCCTGCCCGAAGCCGACATGCCCGGCAACCGATTCAACGATGGCAAAATCGACAGCAGCGGACGATATTGGGCGGGCACGATGGATATGGAACAGGTGGCGGAAAGCGGCTCGCTTTATCGGCTCGAACCCGACCTGAGCTGGCAGAAATGCGACAGCGACTACATCATCTGCAATGGACCGACCTTCAACCTCGACAACAGCATCATCTATCACACCGACAGCATCAAGCGCACGATATACGCGCTGGATATGGATGCGGCGGGCGGGCTGAGCAACAAGCGCGTCTTCGCGCAATTCACGCAAGACGACGAAGGCGTGCCCGATGGCATGACCATCGACAGCGAAGATTGCATCTGGGTGGCGCATTTTGGCGGCGCGCGCATCACCCGCTATTCGCCGGCCGGCGAGATTCTGACTGTCGTGCCGCTGCCCGTGCCCAATATCACCAGCTGCGCTTTCGCCGGCGCAAACCTCGACACGCTCTACATCACCACCGCCAGCACGGGCATAGACGAAGCCGACAAAGACAAATATCCGCTGGCGGGCAGTTTCTTCCGCTGCGTGCCCGGCGTGAAAGGCGCTCCGACCGCGAAGTTCGGCGGGTGAGACTGAGGGAGAGAATCCAGGCAGAATCGACAGGGTAGACCATTGGCGGCAACTGATGTACTATGCTCGCCAGACACAGAAGGAGACGACCGTTGCGCACATTTATCCTTGTTTTGCTATGTGGCATAGGCGTCGTTCTCAGTGGCTGCGCGGCGCAAGCCAGCTTCGGCGATGCCATCACCGAGGGCGAGCCAACGCCCATCCCCACGCCAGTCGTTCCCAGCAAGCCCATCTACACAGTCGAGCGCGGCGATATAGTCTATGAGCGCCGCTTCTTCGGGCGCATTTCACCGGTGCTTTCTGAAGAATTCGCCTTTGAAATTGATGGGCGCGTGCAAGATATCTTCATCAATGCCGGCGTCGATATCAGCCAGGGCGATGTGCTGGCGAGGCTCAATACCAACGCGCTGGAAAATCAACTGCTGGCGGCCAACGAAGAATTGGCCATCGCCACATCTATCCTGGAAAGCGCCGAAAACAAAGAGCGCTTTGACAGTCGCCGCGCTGCGCTCAATTTGCAGACAGCCCAACTCCAGCTCGACCACGCCACTGCCGGCGCAGCCGACCCGCCCAGCGCCGACGAAACCCTGCAAATCAACCTGCTCGCGATCGCGCGCGACCTGGCGCAAGTCGCCATTGACGAGCTGACCGAAGGCGTCGACCCGCAGCTGCGCTTTGATGTGCAGCGGGCGCAGAAACGGGTCGATGAGTTGAATGCCGCCATCGCCAGCGCCGAGTTGATCGCGCCATCCGCCGGCCGCCTGACCTACTTCGCGCCAGACCCCGGCGAGCAAGTCTTCGCCTTCGAGCCGATCGCCGTCGTGGCCGATATGACCGTGCTGGAAGTCACGGACGAGATGGACGCCGACGACCTCAGCGAACTGGCCGAGGGCATGCCGCTGACCATCCAGCGCGCCAGCATCCCCGGCAATGTCTACAACGGTGCCATCGCCAGCTTGCCCGCGCCCTATGGATTGTCGACCGACGAGTTTGTGCATGTAGCATTTGACGAACAGCCGCCGCCCGATGAATTCAAAGTGGGCGACCGCATGAACTTCACCGTGGTCATCGACACGCAAGAAGATGTGCTGGTGCTGCCGGTCTCGGCCATCCGCACCTTCAGCGGACGCGACTTCATCGTCGTGCAAAACGAAGGCGTGCAGCAGCGCGTTGATGTGCGGCTGGGCCTGGAAGGCGGCGGCATGGTCGAAATCCTGACAGGCGCAGAAGAGAACCAGGTGGTCATCGGTCCATGATGCGCCAGCTGCATCGCATCCGCGCTGTCCTGGTCGTCGCGGTCAAACGTCTGCTGGCTCAGCCGCTCCTGTCATCCGCCACCATTATCGGTTTGACCGTGGCTGTCGCCCTGGTGCTGACCATCCCCATCTATGCCGAGTCGGTGGCTTTTCGCGTCTTGACCGAACGCCTGACCGAAGGGCCCGACCGCATCAATCGTCCGCCGTTCTCTTTCCTCTTCAGTTACATCGGCAGTTGGCACGAACCCGTCAACTGGGAAGCGATCCAGGACCTGGACGGCTATCTGCGCGAGAAGGGTGGCGCAGAACTGGGCTTGCAGACGACGCGCCTCGTCCGCCACCTGGAAACGCAGAATTTCCGCCTGTATCCGGCTGGCGAGACGAATTATCGCGACGAGAACCGATCGCTGGATTATGTCAGCTTCGGCACGACCGAGAATATCGAAAGCCAGGTCGAAGTGGTCGATGGCAGCTTTCCCGCGGCCGCCCCGCCCGAGCCAAACAGCATCATCGAGGCGATGATTCACCAAGACTTCGCCAGCGATTTTGGCATTCAGGCCGGCGAGCGCTTCGTGGGCTACAACTGGCGGCTGGATGCCGATCATCCGCTGCAGATCACCGAAATCCGCATTTCGGGCATCTGGCGTCCGCTTGATGAAGATGATGAATACTGGTTTTATCGCCCCAATGTCTTCGCCGATATCCTGCTCATCAACGAAGGCAGCTATGCCAATCGCATCGCGCCATTTACCGAGCACGAGATCAACCTGGCGGTCTGGTATCTGGTCACCGATGGCAGCAGCATCAACACCAGCCGCGTGAATGAGCTGATCCGCCGCCACGATGACACAGAAAAGATCGCCGACCAATATCTGGCCGGCACCTATATCCAGGCGTCGCCGGTCGACGAGTTGAGTTATTACCGGCGCGTGATGTCGGTCACGACGCTGACGCTGACCGTCTTCAGCATTCCCATCGTGGCGCTGCTGATCGTGTTTTTGATCATGCTGGTCGGGCTGGTGGTCGATGGCCAGCGCAACGAAACAGCTGTCATGCGCAGCCGCGGCGCATCGCCTTTCCAGGTGGTGGGCTTGACCACGGTCGAAGGCGTCATCATGGGTGTGATCGCGCTGGTGATCGGTGGCGCGCTGGCGCTGGCTTTCACACAACTCATCGGCACGACGCGCAGTTTCATGGACTTTCGCTGGGAACAAACATTTATCGTATCGGTGCCGCCCGGCATCGGCACAGCCATTGGTCTGGCGCTGCTCTTCACGGTGTTGATCCGCGTCGTGCCCACCATCGGCGCATCGCGGCATACCATCATCAGCTACAAGATGGACCGCGCGCGTCTGTTGGGCAAGCCTTTGTGGCAGCGCGCGGGCCTCGATCTGCTGCTGCTGGCGCTAATCGGCTATTTCTATTATCAAGTGGCGCAGCAGGGCGGTCTGATCGATGTCGAAGGCGGCGCTCGAAATATCAGCCAGGCGTATGAACAGCCTTTTGTCTTTTTGCTGCCGCCGCTGACCATCTTCGCCCTGACGCTGTTTGCGCTGCGCTTCTTGGCGCCGATCCTGCGCTTGCTCGCCTGGCTCATCCAATGGACCAACAGCGTCGGCTTGCTGATGGTCACGCGCCAGCTGGAACGCGCTCCTGGCGCTTATTATCTGCCGCTGATCTTGCTGGTCTGCACCATCAGCCTGGGCATCTATACCGCATCGTTCGCGCGCACGATCGACCGCTACCTCTACGAGCAGCAATATTACAAAGTCTCGGCGGATATATCGGTGCGCGTCTACAGCCAGGCGCCGGGCGGATTCCCGGGCGCGGGCAACACAGACGATGCGCCACCAGCCTACATGCACATCAGTGAATTCACATCCATGCCGCATGTGCGCGATGCCACCCGCATCGGCGAATACACCGCCACAGCGCGCTTGACCTCTGGCAGCGTCAGCGGGCGTTTTGTCGGTGTCGACCGCGATGCCTTGGGGCCTGTCATTTTCTGGCGTCCCGACTTCGCCGATATCCGCCTCGGTTACCTGACCAACGCCCTGGCTATGCAGCCCGATTCGCTGGTCGTCTCGCGCGAGTTCATGCAGAACCGGGCGCTGGATATTGGCGACCTGGTGGAGATCGACATTCGCAGCGGCGGCGATGTCTTCAAGGTGAACTTTCAAATCGTTGGCGCGCTCGATTACTTCCCGCGCTGGTATCCCGAAGAAGACGGCGCGCTATTTTTAGGCAACCTGGAATATCTCTTCGAGCAAGCCCAGCTGGAGCTGGCGCACCGCGTGATCGGCCGCATCGAGCCGGGTTTTGATGGGCGGGCATTCCAGCGCGCTTTGATCGAACGCGGCGCGGCTGGCGTTACGCTGGAAGAACCGATCAGCAGGATCAACCGCGAACAATCGCGACCAGAACGACAAGGCTTGTTTGGCTTGCTGTCCATCGGCTTCATCACCTCGTCGCTGGCGACTATGATCGGCTTCTTGCTGTATACGATTTTCTCGTACCAGCGGCGCTATGTGGAATTGGGCATCTTGCGAGCGATCGGCTTGTCGCGCGGCTCAATGATGCTGTCGGTGGCCTGGGAGCTGGGCTTGCTGATTGTGCTGGGGCTGGGGCTGGGCTTGGGCATCGGCTTGCTGGTCAGCGTGCTCTACATCCCCTATATGCAATTTGTCAGCAGTCTCGAAGGCGTTGTGCCGCCCTACCTGGTCGGCATGGCTTGGGCAGAAATCGCGCAGATCGTGGCGCTCTTCGTGTTCACTTTCGCGCTGATTATGGCGATTCTGCTGGTCATCCTGCGGCGCATGCGCATCTTCCAAGCCGTGAAGCTGGGCGAAACGCTCTAGCCAGAAGCTATTCAATGAAGCCGCGCGGGCGCCGGCAGCCAGTTGTATCGGCAGCAGCATCCCAATTACGATGCGCGCCTGTTTGAATTCGCATAAGAAGATTTCACCACACCCCTATTGAATTCAATGTTATCTAGCCCGATTCACCGCTTTTCGAACCAGAATCCCACTCTTTGGCGAATTTTTCGCAAAAGTCCTTCAATTGGTCTGTGAAACTGATAGAACGGTCGTGAAAAGGATGCTTCTCGTCTGCAATAGCAGTCTTGCATTCCGCCAGATACGACTGAAAACCATCCAAAGCGTCCAATCGTTCCTGCTTGTCCGACTTGCGCAGCATGATGACTTCCCTTCTCTGCCTATTCACAGTACCCGCCAACACTCTAACATACCTGTCCGCGACGGGCAAGGAAGGGGTATTTTTAGCAGGGGGGGGGGGGGGGGACTTGGGCGCGTCATGGTGTCGGCGCAGCGATTTCCAGCGTTCCCAGCAGCGCGCGCGCATCGGGCAAAGGCATTCCATCAGCATCCCGGGCTGGCAAACGCTGCATATCCTGCGAATGGTATAGCCCGCTGTAAATCGCATATTTTCCCGGCACGATATCGTCGGGCACGGGTACCTGCCAGATTTCTGTATCCAGCAAGCCCGCATACCACAAGCGAGTCGGCAGGCGGCTGCCCAGGGGCGGCTGGTCGTAGCCCCACTGCATCCCCGTCTCCTCATGCACAAAGTGCAGGAATTGCGTGTAATCTTGGCTGCCCTCGGCATCGCTGTGCCAGGTGATGGCAACTTCCAGGCTGTCGCCGGGCTGCGCGTGGTTGGGCAATTCGATATCAACCAATGCGAAACCCGCGTCAAATGTGGCAAGAGCAGTGGCTGGCGGGTCGGGCACTGGCGCTGGCACGACGAATTCGCCCAGGATGACTTGCTTGTCGTTGAGCTGCTGCAAGTCGCTGACCCGCACTGCCAGCAAGCCTTCTATGTCGGCGGCAGCCAGCACGATCCAATGCGCGCGGTTGGCTGGCACGAAGCGCTGATAGCGCAGGCGCATCGGCTGACGATATACAGGATTATAGTGAGTCCCGAAGAGCCATACGCCGTGCAGGCGGTCGACATCCGCAACAAGTTTGTCGCTGGAATCCCCGCTGACCTGGTCGACCAAGTCAAGGAAATAGTCGGATATCTGGGAATAGTCGACTTGGCGGGCGGAAACATAAAGGCTGGCGGCCACTGCGCCCGGGGGCGTGTCCAGCGTATAACCCCGCAGCTCGATGCCGCCGTCAAAGCGCACGCTGGTCTGTCGGGCGATCGTCCGCAATTCCAGCCGCGGCACCTGCGCATTGAGCGGGATCATCAACAGCCACAACAGGGGAATCGCCCAGATAAAGCGGCGCAGTCGTGGAGATGGCGTCGCCACACGCGTTCCAAAATGCCCCAGCATGGCTACCAACGCCAGCCAACTGCCCAGATGCTCGAAGATCTCTTCAATGGCGAAGGCTTTTTCACAGCCGCTGACGCGAAAAACGCCTTCCATGCCACACAAGGGCAACGCCGAATCCAGCGCCAAGCCGCCAAATGCCATGCTTGCCAGCCCGGCCAGCGTGCAGACATGCCATAAGCGGTCGCGCCGGGGCGATGCCAGCGCCATGAGCAGGGTTGCCGCCGCCGCAATTTGACCGAGCAGCGTAAAGTTGCGCTCCCATTCGTGCAAGCGCACTGCCATATTGAACTGCTTGAATGCCTCATAATACTCATCAATGCCCAGCGTCAATAGCACCAGCCCGATGCCGACCAGGTAGAGTCGCTGCCAGACACGCCGTTCGCGCCCGGTCGCAGCCGAAAGCAAGCCCATCGCCCCGGCGAAAGCCAGCATGGTCGAAGACAGCGCCGACGGAATGTTGTGCTCGCGGTCGAAATGCCAACCCGCGCCCCAAAAACTCGTGTCGGAGGGGGCATCCAGCGCCATCAGCAGCAGGACGACCTGCACGACCAGCGCGGCCGTCGCCACCCGCCTGGCGAACGGAGTCAAGCGCGGCAACAGCAGCCAATAGCACAGCAGACAAGCTGGCAAGTAGACGAAATATTTGAATGGAGCGATGGTTTGCGCCATCGACAAGACCAGGGTGCCGTCGTCAATCATCTCCCGCTGTCCCTGTGCCTGGGCAGTCTGCCACCTGCGGCGGACGGATGCTCAGGCAGACCCGATTCACCGCTTGACCGACAAACTGCCCACATGAATCCGCCCGTCCCGCAATAGATCGCCATGCGCGCCATACGCCGCTGCTCTTTCATTATCACTGCTGCGGTACAGCCCCGTGTAGACATCATACACTCCCGGCTCAAGCGCGGCTGGCAGCGGAATGCGCCAGGTTTCACTATCCGCCAAGCCCTTATACCACAAACGCGCAGGCAGGCGCTGTCCCAGTGGCGGCTGGTCATACCCCCATTGCTCGCCCGTTTCGGAGTGAACAAAATGCAGAAACTGCGTGTAGTCGCGGTTTGAATCGGAGCCGCTTCGCCAGGACATGGCTATGTTCAACTTGTCGCCGGGACTCGCCGCGGCCGGCAATGCGACATCGACGAGCTCGAATCCGTTGTCAAAGGCGGCAATCGGCGCAGTACGAAGTGTCACTTCCGGCGCCGGCAGGATCAGTTCTCCCAGTATCGCCTGCGAACCGCTCAACAACTGATGATCGCTATCAAGTATCCCTTGTCCGATGTATTCATCGCGGCGCTTGCGCCAAAATGACAATATGATCCAAAGCGCGCGGTTGGCCGGGGCCTCCGGCGGGATGTTCAGCGCCAGCCCTTCCTGGTATACAGGCATGTATTCAGGTCCAAACAGCCACACGCCGTGCTTGCCTTCTGCCCACTTGTCTCGGCTCGCTACAGAAACGCCACTGACTTGATCCACCAGATGAATGGAGTAGCCCAAATTAATGAAATCCGCCTGTCTCGCGGAGACATAGAGATGTACCCCCCCCCCCCCCCCCCCCCCGACGCCGTCAATGCGATGACCGAGCAAGCGCAGGCCCGACTCGAATTGGATTGCCGCTGGCTGCGCCATAAGTCGCAGCGCAAGTCTCGGTGTCAGCGAGTAGAGGAACAGCAGCAGCAGCCAAAGCGCCGGCATGGCATAGAGCAAGCGTTTCGCGCTGGACCGCGTTGCCGATGCGGAATCGGAATACTTGCCCAGCAGGGCAACCAGCGCCAGCCAGATGCCGAGAAATTCAAGCGATTCTTCCTGCGCCGCAAAATCAAAGCATCCTTCTGTAATGCGGAATATTTGCCACTCATAGCCGCAGGGCAGCCATTGCGATTCCAGCAGAATGGCACCAGCCGCGCTCATGGCCAATCCCGCCAGCAGACATATGCTCCACTTTTGCTGGCTGCGCGGACCATGCCACGCCACAATCAGCGTCGGCAGGACAACCGCTGCCCCCAGCAGCGAGTAGATAACCTGCCAATTCGGAATGAACTCATGAATGGACAGGTATTCGTCCGCCGCCAGAAACAGGAAAACGATACCCAGCGCGACAAAGTAAAGCCGCTGCCAGCCCGGGGGAGTGTCTAAATCGGTGGATGGTTCTCTTTCTAACCCCACCCCCAGCCCCTCCCCGTCGGGACGGAGAGGGTAGCCAATGCTTGCCTCCCCCTGACCTGTCGGGGGGACCGAGGGGGGGTCCATATCCAGCAAGTTCGCCACTCCCGCCGGGCGGATCCTGGCAATCCACGCGGTCGTCAGCGCCACGCCACCCGCCAGCGCCAACTGAGTCGAGGCGAGCGTGGACAGGATATCCCATTCGCTATGAAGATTCCACAGACTCTGCATATATGCCGATGTTGGTTCAATGCGAACCGCCAACACAATTGCGACAACCTGCGCCACAAGCATGCCGATAGCCATTTGCTTTGCGCCCGGGCGCAGGCGCATAATCGGCAAGCGCTTCAATGCCACGAAGCAAACCGGGATATACAGCGCCAAAAACGAGAGGCTGTTTATCGCCTTAACGCTGATTTCAATCTCACCACTTTCGAGCAACTGTCCGCTCCTTCGCGCAATGTTTGCATTTCTGGCGCATCCTCCAAACGAACAGAATCATCGGCGGGATTGTAACCCACGAAAGCGCAGATGCGAAATGGAGCGGGCTGGACTATCCCGCCGCCACCCCTGCAAGCGACTCGATTGGGGCATACCCCGGCTAGTCGCACACCGTCCCGCGCAGCACGGCTTTCTGCACTTTGCCCAGGGCATTGCGAGGCAGATCGTCAGCGAAGACCACCCGGCGCGGCGCCTTGTAGGCGGCCAGCTGATCGCGACAAAAGGCGCAGATTTCGTCTGCATCCAGTTGCGCGTCAGCCACCGGCACGATGACCGCCACGACCAGCTCTCCCCACTCATCATCCGGGCAGCCGATCACTGCGCAGGCTGCCACATCCGCGTGCGTCATTAGCGCCAATTCCACCTCGGGCGGATAGACATTCAAGCCGCCCGTGATAATCAGGTCTTTGGCGCGCCCCTTGAGCGTGAAGTAGCCATCGTGCGAGCGCGAACCCAGATCGCCCGTGCGCAGCCAGCCGTCTGCTGTGAACGCTTGCGCGGTCTTTTCGGGCTGATCCCAATACCCAGCGAAGACATGCGCGCCGCGTATCTGCACTTCGCCCACTGCATCATCCGGCAGGGGCAGATCGGTTTCGGGGTCGACGATGCGCGCCTGCACACCCGGCAGCGGTCCCCCCACCGAGCCAACGCGCCGCTCGCCATGCAGGGGATTGGACAAGTTCATGCCGGTCTCGGTCATGCCATAGCGTTCCAGCAGAGTCACGCCGAATGCGCGCTGATAGCCGAAGAAGAGATCGTCAGGCAGGCGATCGCTGCCGGATGTCAACAGACGCATTTGGCTCAGGTCGATGCGCCGCCCGGCCGCCTGCGTATACAGCCGCCGGTGCATGGTGGGCACGCCCATGAAGACCGAGTAGCGCCGGCTTTGCAGCAAGTCCAGCACAGTCGCGGCATCAAAAGCGGGCAGCAGCTCGGCCGTCGCGCCAGCATGCAGCGCTCCGTGCAGCGCCACCACCAGCCCGTGCACATGAAAGATGGGCAGCGCATGCAGCAGCACATCGTCCGCGCGCCAGCCCCAAGCCGCATGCAATGCGTTGATGTTGGCGGTCAGGTTGCCATGCGTGATCAGCGCGCCTTTGGGGCGGCTGGTCGTGCCGCTGGTATAGAGCATCATGGCGGTTTGCTCGGAATCGCCGGGCGGGCTCACGGAGGTGGTGGCGTAGCTGTCAACGCGATCGTTCCAGGACGCGTCGGCGTCGATGAAGATCGCCTTTTGCAGCGCTGGCAGGCTGGCAATCATTTCGGCAAGCACCGACTGTTTCGTCACATCGGCGAATAACAAGCGAGCGCCCGCATCAGCCAGAAAATAGCGCAGCTCGGCAGGCGGATAACCGGGATTCAAAGGCAAAAACACCGCGCCCACCTGCATGGTCGCCAGATGCAGGTAAATGAAGGGCAGGCATTTGGACAGCTGCACAGCCACGCGGTCGCCAGCTTCGATACCCAGCGCGCGGAGATAACGGGCAGTGCGACCGGTCGTCTCTGCCAGCTGCGCATAGCTGACCGCCTCGCCGCCGATGAACTGGATGGCGGTTTTGCGCGGGCTGGCCGCGGCGTTGCGGGCAATGTCGTCGAGGAACATGGCTAGCCTTTGCAGGTATGCGATTCGTCGTGCGCTTCCCGTATTTTGACACAGAGGGCAGAGAGCAAAGAAAGCACCTGCTGGCCTACCCCTCCCCCAGCCCCTCCCCGTCAGGACGGAGAGGGTAGCCAATGCTCACCTCCCCCTGACCCGTCGGGGGGACTGAGGGGGGTTCAGCGTCCCAGCAGCACGATCACCGACCTTGCGCCGACCTGCTGCGCGGATTGATCCAGCAGCGGCGGCTCGGCGCCAGGCGCATAGCTGTCATCGGGCGGCGCTAATGCTGTGTTGACAGCCGTGTGCCAGCGCATGCCTCGTGACAGCACCGGCAGCTGGAAGCGCGCCGGCCGCCAGTGCGCATTCATGATGATGTAGGCCAGCCGACGACTTTTCGCGCCACAGAACAACAGGCCCAGACGCCGACTCTCGCTCGACCAGTCGGGCTGCCAGGGCTGCTGTCCATGATAAGACACGCTTTCAGCCGCGAATCCGCCCTCGGCATTCGGCGCGGGCTGATGCTGCAAATAGTCGGCGCGCCGCAGCAAAGGCTGGGATTTCCGCAGCTTCAGCAGATTTTTCACAAATCGCCAAAGTGGCGGCTGCGCTGCCAGGCAAGACCAGTCAAATTCGTTCAGGGCGCTGTCGTGGCAAAAACTGTTGTTGTTGCCGGCTTTGCTGTGCCCATATTCATCGCCCATCCACAGCATGGGCACGCCTTGGCTGATCAGCAGCAGGCAAAGAAAGTTCTTCTGCTGACGGGCGCGCAGGGCGTTGATGCCCGCATCGCCGCTTTCGCCTTCTGCGCCGCAATGCCAGCTGTGGTTGTCGTCCGCCCCATCGCGGTTGTCTTCGCCATTGGCGAGATTGCGCTTGCGGCTGTAGCTGACCAGGTCGCGCAGGGTGAAGCCATCATGGGCGGTGATGAAGTTGATGGAAGCGCAGGGTCCACGCTCGGCATACATATCGGGGGAGCCTTGCACGCGCGCCGCCATGTCGCCGATCAGACCGGCATCGCCTTTGACAAAGCGCCGCAGATCATCGCGATAGCGCCCGTTCCATTCTGCCCAGCGCCCATAATCCGGGAAGCTGCCGACCTGGTACAAGCCGCCGGCATCCCAGGCTTCGGCGATCAGCTTGGTGCGCGCCAGCAGCGGGTCGTTCGCCAGCGCCTCCAGCAAGGGCGGGTCGGGATGCGGAGCGCCGTCGGTATCGCGCGCCAGACTCGAAGCCAGGTCGAAGCGGAAACCATCGATGTGATACTCGCTGACCCAGTGGCGAAGGCAGTCCAGCAGCAGCTTGCGCACGACCGGATGCCCGCAGTTCAGCGTATTGCCCGTGCCGCTGAAATTGTGGTAAGCGCCATCGGGCTTGAGCAGGTAATAGATGCTGTTGTCGATGCCGCGGAAAGAGATGGTCGGGCCTTTTTCATCGCTTTCCGCTGTGTGATTAAAGACCACATCCAGCCATACTTCGATGCTGGCGCGATGACAAGCCAGCACCAGCTGTTTCAGTTCGCGGGACGGGTCATCGCCAGCGGCATAGGCGGCTTTGGGCGCGAAGAAACCGATCGGGTTGTAACCCCAGTAATTCACCAGCCGCTCGCCGGTTTCGGGATGGCGGTTGCGGTTGTCGAGCTCGTCAAATTCAAAGACAGGCATCAGCTCGATGCAATTGATACCCAGCGACTGCAAATAAGGGATTTTCTCAATCAGCCCGGCGTAAGTGCCCGGCGCAGCCACATCCGCGCCAGCCGTGAAGCCGCGCACATGCAGCTCATAGACGACCAGGTCTTCTCTCGGCGTATTGAGCTGCCGGTCGCCCTGCCAGTCGAAGTCGCCGCTATAGGGACGGGCGCGATACGCCGCGTTGGCATAGCGTTTGCCACGCCAGCATTCCAGCCCGCCAATCGCTTTTGCATAGGGGTCGAGCAAGATCTGCTGGGCGTCAAAGCGGTGTCCGCGCGCTGGGTCGTTCGGTCCATCCAGGCGGTATCCATATTCAATTCTCTCGGGGTCCAAGCCCTGCACGATCATGGCATAGACATCGCCGGTGCGGCAGGCATCCAGAAAAGGGATTTCGATCATAGGCTCATCTGCGCCGCGCTCAAACAAAACCAGGCTGCATGAAGTAGCATGACGCGAGAAAATGGCGAAGTTGATCCCGTCGGGCACGGGGGTCGCGCCAAATGGCAGTGGATTGCCCGGATAAAATTGAAAGTCGCCGAGGGCATAAGCGGTGTGTTTTGTCATATTCTTACTATACCTGCAATGTTGCGTTGTCCGCACGGCAACCTCCTCCAAGTCTCAGTAAACCCAACAAGGCAGCGATACAGACTGCCGCATGACTAACCTGCCAGAGATTCTGATGAATATTTGTAACTATTGCCGAAACACGGCATACTAGCGGTCAGGTAGCATAGTCTCGCAAGTGGCTGATGCCACAATGATAGTCGGCTTCGTTTCGGAAAGGTGGCAGGGGTGAATCAGGCGGCGGGCACAAGGCTGACGGCGCAGCTGAATCGGCTGGTCGATTTCGCGCCGGTGCTGATCGCGCTGCTGCTGGCGCTGGTCGTGTCTTCCGTGCTGCTGGTCGCGTTGAATGCCGACCCGCTGGCGGCTTTCGGCTTCATGCTCGAGGGCGCTGTCGGCACGGAAAATGCGACAGCCGAGACCTTGGTAAAAGCCACGCCCATCTTGTTCGTGGGCATCGGCATCACGATCGCCTTCCGCGGCGGCATGATCAACATCGGCGGCGAAGGGCAGATGATCGCGGGCGCCTTGGCTGGCACGACCATCGCGCTTGTGCTGGGCGACCTGCGCGTTCCAGCCGAAATGGCGAAGACGCCCGGCGCATTCGACCTGCTCATCGTGGCCAGCGCATTGATCGGCGGCTTCCTGGCCGGAGCGCTCTATGGCGGGCTGGCGGGATTTTTGAAAGCCTACTTCGGCGTCAACGAGATCCTCAGCACCATCATGCTCAACCAGATCGCCGTGCAGATGATGAACTTCCTGCTCAATGGTCCTTTGCTCGATCCAGCCGTGGCGGGCTTCAACAACATTCCCAAAACAGCGCGTCTGGTCACCGCGGCGCAGCTGCCCCGATTGTCGCTGCCGCTGGGCGATCCCTGGATCTTCGCCCGCACGCGCCTGCATTGGGGCTTGATCGTCGCCATCGCGCTGGCGGTCGTCATCTATATCTTTTTGTGGCGCACTTCACTTGGGTATCGCATCCGCGCGGTGGGCGAAAATGAACGGGCGTCCAGCTATGCCGGCATCAATGTCAAACGGCAGATGATGCTGTCGATGTTCCTGGCCGGCGGTTTCGCTGGCCTGGCGGGCGTCGTGCAGGTGCTGGGTTTGCAATATCGCTTGCAAACGGACGGCTCGCCAGCGGGCTTCACGGCGGCGGCGGGTTTTAATGGCATCGTGGCGGCGCTCTTTGGCGGGCTGAACCCGATCGGCGCGATCCCGGCCTCGGCATTCTTTGGCGGGCTGCTGGTCGGCGCGCAGAAGATGCAGCGCGAGATCGGCGTGCCAGCTTCCTTGATCACCGCGGTCAATGGCTTGATCGTCGTCTTCGTGGTCAGCAGCGAGATCTTCATTCTGCAGCGCAGCAAACGGCGCGTCAGCCTGCAAGAGACGAACACCCCCGTCGGCACAGGAGGAAGCGATACCCCCCTCAATCCCCCCGTCGGGACAGGGGGAAGCGATACCCCCCTCAATACCCCCGTCGGGACAGGGGGAAGTGAAGATTCCCGGTCTGAGGAGGCGGGCTGATGGGCTTGGACGATATTTTCACCGCCAGCGTCTTTGCCTCCGCGATCCGCCTGGCGACGCCCTATATCTTCGCGGCTTTGGGCGAGACCTTTGCCCAGCGCAGCGGCGTGCTGAATCTGGGCGTGGACGGCATCATGCTGATGGGCGCGTTTGGCGGCTTCTACGCGGTGCATCTGGCGCAGACGGCCGGTGTGATGGCCGAACCCCTGGGTCTGCTGGTGGGTGTGCTGGTGGCGTTGATCGTGGGCGGGCTGATGGGCTTGGCGATGGCATTCGTCAGCGTGACCCTGCAAGCCAAACAGGGCATCAGCGGCATCGGCGTCTATCTGTTCGGGCTGGGCTTGAGCGAGCTGCTCTTTCAGCAATGGGTGGGCACGCCCAAGTCGGTAGCGGGCTTCCCGCGCATCAGCTTCCCCATCCTCACCGACATTCCCATCCTGGGCGAGATATTCTTCCACCACAACCTGCTGGTGTATGTGGCTTTTGCGCTGGTGCCGCTTTCGGCATTTGTGCTCAATCGCACGACCTTCGGCTTGATGATCCGCGCGGTCGGGCAAAATCCCGAAGCAGCCGATGCCATGGGCGTCAGCGTGGCGCGCGTTCGGTATGCCACGACCACCATCGGCGGCATGCTGGCTGGCCTGGCGGGCGCTTCATTGTCTATCGCGCTGATCAACCTGTTCCAGCAGAACCTCACCGCCGGGCAAGGCTTCATCGCTGTCGCGCTGGTTTACTTCGGCGGCTGGAGACCGCTGACAGTGGCGGCCGGCGCGATGCTCTTCAGCTTCGTCAATGCGCTGCAGCTGCAGGTCAAGGTGATCGGCGCGGACATTCCATCAGAATTCGCCGTGATGGCACCGTATGTCATCACCATTATCGCCCTGGTCTTCGCCACCAAGCGCCAGGAACAGCCGACCGCGCTGACCAAGCCCTATGAGCGCGGCGAATGAGTTATAGTTGCAATCGGGCAATGAGCTGCCCGCAGTGATCGAAAATGGCAACAAAAAAGGAGAACAGCGCCATGAAAAAAGCAATCCTTATCAGTCTGATCATCGCCCTGCTGCTTGGGGCTGCGCCGAGCTTCGCGCAGGATGTCTTCCGCGTAGCCGCCGTCGCGCCAAGCGCCACCAACGACCTCGCTTTCAGCCAAAGCATGTACGATGCGCTGATGGCGATACAAACGCAAATGGGAGAAGATGCCTTCCAGTTCGACTTCCAGGATGGCACATTCATCGTCGATGATGCCGCCGTCGCCCTGCGCGAGTGGGCTGCCAGCGGCGACTATGACCTCGTCATCGCGCATGGCTCGCAATTTGGATCAGTGGTCGAAGAACTGGCGGCGGAATTCCCCGAAGTGTCATTCGCCTGGGGCACCGATTTCAATACTTTTGGCATGGACAATGTATCTGCGTATACGGCGGCGGCTGATCAGGGCGGTTTCGTCAACGGCGTCATGGCCGGCTTGATGACCGACTCGGGCGTCATTGGCGTCGTCGGTCCCATCGAAGTGGGCGATGCCAAACTGTATGTGGATGGCTTTGTCGCTGGCGTCGGCGCATCCAACCCCGAAGCCACGGTGAATGTCGTATACATCCAGTCTTTCAGCGATGTCCCGCTGGCTACCGAAGCGGCGGAAACGCATATCGCCAATGGCGCGGACATCCTGACCGGCACCGCGCAGATGGTCGTTGGTCCCATCGCCATCGCGATTGAGAATGGCGCGCGCTGGTTCGGCACGCAAGCCAGCCAGGCCGAGCTCGCCCAAGGCGCGGGCGTCGGCTTCCAGGTCTACAAGTGGGAAGTTGTCTTGTCGGATATCATCGCCAACATCAAGGCGGGCGACCTGGGCGGACAATCCTACGAATTGACGCTGGCAAACGGCGGCCTGGTCATGGAGTTTGACGGGTAGGTATACCCCCCTCAATCCCCCAGACAGGTCAGGGGGAGGCGATTTACCCCCCTCAGTCCCCCCGACAAGTCAGGGGGAGGCTTGGCCTTTATCTCCCCTCTCCGACTCGTCGGGGAGGGGCTGGGGGTGGGGTACGATAACCTGTCCGCTCCTAAACCCATTGATATGGGGGGGCGAGGGGGTAGACCATGGTGCAAAGCAATCTGCTGCCCACGGGCCATGCGCGCATCGACAGCCTGACTATGTCGGGCATCGTCAAGCGCTTTCCCGGCGTGCTGGCGGCTGACGAGATCGACTTTGATGTCCGCTCCGGCGAGATTCACGCGCTGCTGGGCGAAAATGGCGCGGGCAAATCCACGCTGATGAAGATGCTCTACGGGCTGTACCACCCCGATGAGGGCGAGATCCGCATCAATGACGCGCCCACCATCATCAAGAGCCCGATCGACGCCATCCAGCACGGCATCGGCATGATCCACCAACACTTCATGCTCGTGCCATCGTTGACCGTCGCCGAAAATATCGCGCTGGGCATGAAGTCGTCGCGCGGCTTTCAGCTCGACCTGGATGTCGTCAGCCAGCGCGTGCTCGAGCTTTCCGATATCTACAACCTCAAGGTCGACCCGGGCTTGCCAATTTGGCAGCTGGCGGTGGGCGAGCAGCAGCGGGTGGAGATCTTGCGCGCGCTCTACAAAGGCGCTGCCTTGTTGATCCTGGACGAGCCGACGGCGGTGCTCACGCCACAGGAAGTCGATGGGCTCTTCCGCATTTTGAATCAGCTGGCGGCGGATGGTCACGGGTTGGTCTTCATCTCGCACAAGCTGCACGAGGTGCTGGAGATCAGCCATCGTGTCACGGTGCTGCGCGATGGTCGGCGCGTCGACACCATCCCCACTGCCGATGCCACGCGACCCAAGCTCGCCGAGATGATGGTCGGGCGGCCTGTGCTGCTGGAATACGAGAAGAATGCGCCCAACCCGCGCGACCAACGCCTGTCACTGCAAAGCGTCAGCGCCTTGAGCAACCGCGGCACGACCGGGCTGGACGATGTGTCGCTGCAGCTGCGTGGCGGCGAGATCGTGGGAATCGCCGGCGTCTCGGGCAATGGCCAGCAAGAACTGGCGCAGTGCATCTGCGGCTTGCGCGAAGTGACGGCGGGCAGCGTGACGGTCGATGGCAGCGATGTCACGAATGCGCCGCCGGGCGCCCTGCACGCCATCGGCTTGTCCTACATCCCCGAAGAGCGCATGATCGACGGCGTCATCAAAGAATTCAGCGTCGCCGAAAATTATGTGCTGCAAGATCATGGCCACCCCAAATACACGACCGGGCGCATCTTCATGCTCTTCAACAAAATCCGCCAGGCCTGCCGGCGCGCCATAGAGCTATTTGAAATCAAAACCCCCAGCACTGAAACGCTGGTCAAGAGTTTGTCGGGCGGCAACATCCAAAAGCTGGTGCTGGCGCGAGAGCTTTCGCGCGATCCTGGCGTGCTCATCGCGGCGCAGCCCACCCGCGGCGTCGATATCGGCGCGACCGAATATATTCACAAGCAGCTGCTGGAAGAGCGCGACAAAGGCACAGCCATCCTGCTCATCAGCGAAGACCTCGACGAGATCCGCGCCTTGTCCGACCGCATCGCCGTCATGTACGAGGGGCGCATCGTCGGCGAGGTCGTCAATGAAAATGTCGATGTCGAACAGCTGGGCTTGCTGATGACGGGTGGTGGCTGACCCCCCTCAGTCCCCCCGACAGGTCAGGGGGAAGGCAAAAGCGCGGCTGATTGAAATCAGGATTGCCACAGAGGCACAGAGAGTTTCAACAAGTCACCCTAGTTATAGGTCTCGATTATCTTGATCTGTTGCCTTCTGGCGAATTCTTCGAGATTTATTCCGTGGTCAAAATAACCGATGATCTTGCCAACGAGGAACTCTAACGAGTTTCGATCATAATAGTATTCGCGAGGACTTGGCGACCCATCTTCATTGGACGTCACTCTAAATTCCGGAACTGGAACTAGATATTTGTTGCCGTCCAACTGAGCAAACCGCAATCGCTTAACAGTTGCACCCGATACATTTAGATCTACGAGGCATTCATCTGAAGCAGGGTCAGGAAAGCCCTTGGACCATGACCCGAATGTTGCGCTTTCATACTCTTCTACGTAATGGACAATCTGAAACGTCATGTCACTTTCGCAAGTAGATGCGGTCTTGGTCTCATTTAATGATGACAATTCCTCCTCAGCCCACTTGCTGTTCCTGAGATGATACTTCCATGCGTCAAACTCTCGATTTTGAACAACTCGTGGAATGTCCTGAAATGCGGCATCGGTTAAGTTACGGAGCTCATATATGTCGGGTTGGTATTCTCGGCCTAGATTATTTGCCACAGCTTGAAAGAAACTTCGCAGCTGGCGAACCTCTGTCATCAACTTGCCTTGATTCTGGCTGAGTGGACTCGGCGGATCAACACCTGGGTAGAGAAGGTAATGAATTCTTTCGGCCCCAAGATTCTTCCATGTGTAACCCAATTCAAAGAAGACCCAATTACTTTCAAGAGCGTTGTTACTTAGAACTATGATTAGCAATTCTGATCTGTCCAATTGTGAAAGTACTTTCTGCACCCAATCCTCGCCACTGGGAATGGCATTGGGATTCGACGAGACAAACGTCTCGACATCTTCAAACGTGCTAAGGATATATTCCTCAAGAATTAAGGCATAGTCGCTGTCCTTAGAGGAATGACTTATGAAGATCAACGGTTTATCCATTATGTAATCCTTAGCGATGAGAGGCAAAAGACCACGCCATTCTTGACGCGATTGTAGGGCCAGTCGTAGCCGCTGATTTGACAGGACAAGCCCATTTTGGACTTGCCGCGCAGGGTTTCATATTCCGTCTTGACCTGCTTGCCGGTAAAGATGCGGACAAGGTCTTCATAAAACCAGTTCGGATTGTTCTTTGGCTTTAGCTTGGTGCGCTATGTTATTCAGCCCGCCTCCAACCCCCATCTTCGACCTTCTCCCACCCACTAGGCGCAAATGGCCTGCAAGAGTCGGGCAAAATAAGTTCACCGCTCTCTTCGCTGAACTCAATCTCTGATGGGCTTCCGGTCAGATTCGAAACAAAATCTCTGATTCGGAGGGCGGCTTCCTTGGCAGCTCGCTCCAGAATACCTTTCTCGATCATCTCTCGCACAAACTGTTCAATGGCTTCAGCGTGGGCGATTTGTCGCACCATATCCCAGTCTGCTGACAGAAGCGTTGTTGAATACTGGTTCTGATCGATGTATTCAATTCGACAACTCGTGATAATCGGAGCGGGTAAAGAAACCGTATAGGAATCGTTGCGAAGGCGGACACTACCCTCGTCAAGCATATCAAAGTTGATGCCTGCCTCGATCACACCTATAGCGATGTGATTTGCACTATAGTAGCCAGAGTTGAGGAATCCGCTATGGATTTCCACAGGGACGTCAGTCTCGGAAACATACTTCACTGTGACCAATTGTCCCATTCCTTGAATGCCTGTAACAATCGTGTACTTGTGTTCAGCGATAATCTGGTTAGGAAAGAAAAACTGACGGACAGCCTCTACTGTATTGCTAATGTATCCGCTAGCTACGATGCCGATTAGGATAAAGATAATCGGAACGATGTTCTTCTTGAGAAACTTTGCGATCGCTGCCATGATAGGTTCTATCTTCCCTCAATCAAATGCGTAAGATCATACTGATAAATCATAGCATATATGATTATTTCTTAGTTTAATAGGCATAGTTTCATCCACATTTACCGCGCCATGTCCACATCGGTCATAGCACTTTCTGCTTCACTAATTCACTGACCAAACCCACCGCGCCATTCCTCACCCGCCCACCCCTACCCCACATCCCGCGCAGGCTATACAATATGCGCTCGCGAAAACACATCACTCGGAGAACCGCAAATGAAAACAGCAACTGGCAACTTTCCACTGGGCTGGCGACGCCGCAATTTCAGCTGGGAGCAAGACACCGACAGCATGATCGCCTGGGCGCTGGAAAACGACCTGGAAGTCATCGACCTGGGCATGGACGCCGACAAAGACGCCCGCGCCGTCATCGAGGCCGGCTTGCGAGTGGGCAGCGCCGATCTGTGTACCTGGCAGGCGATGATGTCGCCCGATGCCGGCGAGCGCAAGGACGCTGTCGCCGAGAACGCAGCCTACATCCAGCGCTGCGTCGATGCTGGCGTGCAGACCTTCTTCATCTGCATGATCCCGCAAGACCCGGCCCGCCCACGCAGCGAAAACTTCGTCTGGATGGTGGAAAGTTATGGCGAGCTGCGCGCAACATTCGAAGCCAACGACGCCCGCCTGGTCATCGAAGGCTGGCCGGGACCCGGCTCGCTGGTTTGCACGCCCGAGACCTACCGCGCATTCATCGAGCAAGTCGGCTCGGCGAATATGGGCGTGAACTACGATCCATCGCATTTGCTGCGCATGGGCATCGACCCCATTCGCTTCCTGAAAGAATTCGTGGGGCATGTCTTCCATGTGCACGGCAAGGATTGCATGATCATCGACGAGAACCTGTATCAGTATGGCAACTTGCAAGAAGCGACCTTCGCCCAAGGCTATAAATACGGCGGCATGAACTGGCGCTACACCATCCCCGGGCACGGCTTGTCGGATTGGAAGATCATCCTGAGCATCTTGCGCGACAGCGGCTATGCAGGCTGCGTGAGCATCGAGCTGGAAGACCACTATTACGATGACAGCGAAGCCGAGCAAAAACTGGGCGTTCTGCAAGGCGTGAAGTTCCTGGCGGGCTCGTAGCCGCTTCAATTTGGCAAAATGGTCATGGTGAATAAGACTTGAACCCGTTATCAGCGGTCACACCAGAAACCTGGCGCGCGAACCTGGCTGCCTTGTGGCGGCGAGATCGCGTCCCGCTGCTGGCACTGGTTGTCGCATTCCTGATCATGACCTACCCCTTCGTCCAGGCGATGAATCACGCGCTGCCCGGCGACGAAGTCGACACGCATACGGCGCTTTGGCAGAACTGGTGGATGCGCGAGGCATTGCTGGGCGGGCTGGACATCAACCACAGCCAGCTGCTCTTTCATCCGACTGGTCTTGATGTGTCGCTGCAGCCGCGGCGCTGGACGAGCTTTCCGCTGTGGGCGCTGCTTTACAGCCTGGTGGGCGACCCGCTGGCTTTCAACCTGGTGGCTTCGCTGGGCATCATCTTCAAAGCCTATGGCATGTACCTTGTCGGTCTGCTGCTCTTCAAGCAGCGGCTGTCGGCGCTTGTGGCGGGCGCCTATTTTGCCTTCAACTTCTACAGTCTGCGGGTGGCGCTGGAACAGCCCAATACGGGAGCGACCGAGTGGATTCCCTGGTTCATGCTCTTTTTCCTGCTGGCTTTGTTTCGTCTGCGGGCGGGCGCTGGCTGGCGGACTGTCGCGCCGGTGATGCTGGGCGCAGGCATCTGCTTCTCGCTGAACCTGTATATGAATCTGAAGATCGGCATTTTGGCGATGCTGCTGGGCGGTAGTTTTGCCCTGCTATATCTGCCAGCGAGCGGTTTGTGGCGTTTGCGGGACTGCTGGTTGACGCTGCTATTGTTCAGTCTGACTTCGCTGGTCATCTGCGCGCCCCTGCTGCTGCACACGCTGGGCGATGACAACTTTGCGGCGGCGGCGGGACGGCCCGTTCTCACGACCGATCCCTTGAATATGGATCTGTTTTGGCAATGGTGGCGCGCTGGTTTGGCGAGCCTGGGGCTGGCGCTGCTGGGCGCGGCTTACATCTTTCGGCGGCGGCGGCGTGGCGCCTGGATATGGCTGGCGCTGGCGCTGGTCTTCAACCTGCTGAGCATGGGGCTTGTCTTTCACTTTCGCAACGAACCCCTGCCGATATATTGGACGCCCTACCGACTGGTGGCAGACAATTTCTTCTTCCAAACCTTGAATTATCCGGCGCGGGTATATGGCATCTTTGTATTTCCTTATGCCTTGATCATCGGCTTTGGCTTCTGCATGCTGCGGGACTGGCTGGGCGACCGGCGCTGGGGACTCATCGCGCTAATGTTGCTGGCGGGGCTGCTGCTTTATGATACGCGCATCTTCCCTCTGACCCTGCGCGCCGAGATGCAGTCGGAGTATGTGGCTGCGCTGGACGAGCTGCAGCCGGGCGCGTTGATTGATGCGCCTTTTGGCCGACAGACCGCCAAATACTATATGTCTTTGCAGCGCCACCATCTGCGTCCAATCGCGGAAGGCATGACCGCGCGCATGCCGCCTGACGCTTACGATTATATCGATGCCAATCCTGTCCTGGCGCCGCTTCGCTATTCGCGTCATTTGACAGAAGGCGGTCCGCCCGAGCTCGCGCTGACCGCGGCGCAGTGGCAAGCCGGCCTGGACGCCTTGGTCACCGATGGATTCCGCTATCTGGTACTGCATCACTACCTGCCGTCTCGCCTGCTATTGATCCCTCATGAACGGCCCGCCGACTGGTTGATAACGCTGCTCGCCGAACAGCCAACGGTCTACCAGGATGACGAAGTCACTATCTACGATCTGCTGGAGCTGGATGCGCAGGCGCTGGCTGCGGCGGGCTAAGTTTGTCGCGCTTTTGATTGCCCATCTTGCGCGCATTGCGTAAGAATCCCTCGCGCCGCCTTGTCCAAACACCGCATACCAGGAGGAAACAACATGTCAATTCCCAAGAAAGTATTCGGACGCGCGGGGCACCTCAGCACACGCACTTTGTTCGGCGCGGCGGCGCTTGGCGATGTCACGCAAGACGAAGCCGACCGCACCATGCAGCTGCTGCTCGATTATGGCGTCAATCACATCGACACCGCCGCCAGTTATGGCGATTCCGAGCTGCGGCTGGGACCCTGGATGGAGCGCTATCGCGACCAGTTTTTCCTGGCGACCAAGACAGCCGAGCGCACCTATGACGGCGCAAAAGCCGAATTTGAAAAGTCGCTGCGGCGTCTGCGCGTGGACGAAGTCGACCTCATCCAGCTTCATTACCTGGTGGGCAATGACGAATGGGAAGTGGCGATGGGCGCCCGCGGCGCGCTGGAATACCTGATCGAAGCGCGCGAACAAGGCTTGGTCAAATACATCGGCGTCACCGGACACGATGTCGCCATCGCTCGCATGCACCAGCGCAGCCTGGGACGTTTCGACTTCGATTCGGTGCTGCTGCCCTACAATCACCTGATGATGCAGAACCCCGTCTATCGCAGCGGCTTCAACGAAGTCCTGGAGATGTGTCAGGCGCGCAATGTGGCGGTGCAGACCATCAAAAGCATCACGAGGCGTCCATACCCAAGCGACAAGCGCAGCCACGCCACCTGGTACGAGCCGCTCACCGACCAGGCGAGCATCGACAAAGCTGTGCACTGGGTGCTGGGCAACGAGCAGGTCTTTCTGAATACGGCGGGCGATATTGGCATTTTGCCCAAAGTGCTGAGCGCGGCAGCTCGCTTTGTTGGGCGCACGCCAGAAGCGGACATGCAGGCCATAGCCGCCGAATGGGAGATGACGCCGCTGTTTGTCTAGCGAGTCACGCATCGAGCAGCGCCGAGATGGTCGCCCGTATTCGCTCGGCCGAAGCCTCCCAGCGCGCATAATCATCGCCATTCCCCAGCGACAAGCGCGGATTGCGATATCTCATGCGACTGTCCGTCTGCCTGCGCCCGGAGAAGTGAAATTCGCGCGCGCCAGTCGTCCGGGCAATCTGAGCGATGTTGCCCGCGTTGATGCCGCCGCCCGGCATGATCGTCAAGCGTCCCGCCGCCCGCCGCGCCAGCTGCGCGATCAAAGGCGCGCCCGCCTCTGCGCTGGCCGCCTGCCCGGATGTCAGCAAGCGCGATATGCCCAGCCCGGCCAGCGTTTCCAGCGCTTCAAGCGGATCGCGGCACATGTCAAAAGCGCGATGAAATACCGCCGGCAGCCCCTGCGCATGTTCGATCAACTGCCCCGTCCGCTCGCCATCGACCGCTCCATCCGCGGTCAGACAGCCGATGACCACTGCTGCTGCGCCAGCCCGCCGGGCAAAGTCGATATCGCGCCGCATCACAGCAATTTCGGCATCGCTATACAGAAAGTCGCCGCGCCGGGGACGAATCAGCGCCGCCACGGGGATGTCCAGCCGCCGGCAAGTCAATTCCAGCAAGCCGGGCGATGGCGTCAATCCGCCGCTGGGCAGGTCGGCGCACAATTCAATGCGCTGCGCGCCGCAGGCTTGGGCGATCAGAGCAGAATCCAATGAATCGACTGCGACTTCAAATGTGTAGGTCATGATGAAATGATAGGCGCAGAATAGCCAGACCTCAATGAAACCAACAAAATAATGAATGTGAAAAATGAACCACCGAGTACACCGAGTCGAAAGAGTTCACCGAGAGAATAATAAGGATTTTTCTCTGTGCCTCTTTGCCTCTGTGGCAATTCCTTATTGCGCGACTTGCCCGCGCTTACTTCTGTGTACTCAAAGAACTCGGTGAACTCGGTGGCAAAAGCGGTTTGCTTTTTTGCTAGGGATAAGGGATCAGCTCCACCATCGGCAGAAAACGTTGCATATCGGCGACAGCATAGGCGGCTGTGCCCGGCTGCAAACAGACTGCGGTGGCAGCGGCAATGCCCAGGCGCAAGCCGTCCTCTATGGACAGGTTTTGATGCAGCGCCTGCGCCAGCCCCGCCAGCACAGCATCGCCCGCGCCAGCTGGACTGCTGACCTCGACAGGAATGGGCGGGATGCGATAGCTGCGACCATCCAGCAGCGCCAGCGCGCCATCTGCTCCCATCGTGACCACCACCTGCGATCCATACTGCGCCTGCACATCGCGCGCCGCCCGATAAATCTCATCAAGCGCGCGCAGCTCTTCGCCAGCCAGCGCGGACAATTCGTGCTCGTTGGGTTTGACAAAAGCCGGACGCGCCAGCAAGCCAGCCTGCAAGTTGGGTGGCGCGGCATCGAAGACAACGGGTGCGCCGTGTTGGTTTGCCTGGGCGATGGCATCGGCATAAAAGTCGGGGGTCATGCCCGGCGGCAGCGAACCGCCTGTGATGACGACGGTCGCCTGCGGTAGCGCTTGTTCATAGCGCGCCAGCAATGCCGCCACATCATCGGAGCGCACCTGCATGGACGCGCTGGTGATGGTGGTGTGTTCGCCAGCGGCTTCGTCGACGATGACAGTGTTGATGCGCGTTTCGCCGGCCACCTCGAAAAAGTCGACCGTGACGCCGAATTCGCGCAGCATGCCGGCGACTTTTTCTCCCACTGCGCCGGCCGCCAGCCCCAGCGCCAGGCTTTCTATGCAGCGCCGTCCCAATATCCAACTGGCATCGGCAGGTTTACCACCCATGCTGTGCACGGTGCGCGTGGCGCGGATGGTCGTGTTGGTTGTCAGGCGCGGGACGAAGACGGTCAGGTCGAGCGTGGTGTTGGGTGTCAGCGAAACGATCATGGCTCAATCGCGGAAATCGGCGATGGCGCTTTCCATGCCGGCGCTTTCGTCTGCCAGCAGCGGACTCGCGCCGATCTGCCCGGCCATCAGCATGACAAAAGCGTTGGTGTCCAGCCGTTCCACCGCATCCAGGGCGGCTTCCAGGTGCTTGCCCATCAAAAAGAGCCCGTGCCAGGGGGCGATTGTGCCAGCGGCGTGCCTGGCGATCATGGCTTCGCGCCCGCGCATGGTGGCGACGATGCGTTCGCCCAGTTTGGGGCTGTGGGCAGGCGCATAGTCGATGACGGGCGTCGTGCCGAACTTGCGCGTGGCTTCCATCACCGGCGGCATGGGGCGGTTGGCGCAGGCAAAGACCATCAGGTGGCGCGGATGAGCGTGAATGACGGCGCTGCCCACAGCGCGGTAATGCCCGTGCAAACCCAGGTGGACGGCGCTTTCCCGCGTTAAGCCGCCAGCGCCATGCACGATTTCGCCCCGGCAATCGACCACCAGCACATCGTCCGGGCGCAGCTGCCACTGCTGCATCTGCCCGGCCAAAGTGGGCGACATGCAGAAGAGCTCGCCGACGCGCAAGCTGATATTGCCGCCGCCGGCATCGGTCAGATGACGATCGAAAAGGATGCGCCCGATGCGCGCAACCAACTCCCGCCCGGCTTCCAGTTCGGGGGTCAAGGGCATTTGCGGTTCTCCTGGCGGCGCGTCATAATGCCGCTAGTGTGGCACAGGCTGTGGCGCGATTCAACGGCAAAGCGCGGCGTCGAACGCTTGTCAAAGCCCAGCCAGCTGCGATTTTGTTTTCTGTTGCCGGCCGAAGGGACGAGGACATGCCATTTGAATTCGCCACTGCAACGCGCATCATCTTCGGCGATGGCACAGCCGACCAACTGCCCGGGCTGGCCAGCGCAATGGGCCGGCGCGCCCTGCTGGTGACTGGCGCGAAGCCCGCCCGGCACAGCCAGCATATCGACGCGCTTGCCCAGGTTGGCCTGCCCTGCACGGTCATCAGCGCGACGGGCGAACCCAGCATAGCAGCCATCGAGGCGGCTCGGGAAGAAGCGCGAAAGTCCGGCTGCGACCTGGTGATCGCCATCGGTGGCGGCAGCGTCATCGACAGCGGCAAAGCTTTGGCTGCCCTCGTCCCCAACCCTGGCGAAGCGCTGGATTACCTGGAAGTCATCGGCGCGGGGAAGAAATTGACCGTGTCGCCGCTGCCTTTCATCGCCCTGCCAACCACAGCGGGCACCGGCGCAGAAGTCACCAAGAACGCCGTGCTGGGCTCGCCCGAACATGGCGTCAAAGTGAGCTTGCGCGACAACCGCATGCTGCCCGATATCGCCTTGGTCGACCCGCTCTTGACCCATTCGCTGCCACCCGCTGCCACCGCCAGCACGGGCATGGACGCGCTGACGCAGCTGTTGGAGCCTTTCGTTTCGCATTTGGCGAATCCGCTGACCGATGCAATGTGCGTGGCTGGCTTGCGGCGGGCGGGACGGTCGCTGCGGCGCGTGGTTGCCGAGCCGCACGATGCCGATGCGCGCGCCGATATGGCTTTGGCGAGCTTGCTGGGCGGTTTGGCGCTGGCGAATGCCAAGTTGGGCGCGGTGCATGGCTTCGCTGGCGTGCTGGGCGGTTTGACGGGCGCGCCGCACGGGGCGATCTGCGCTGCCCTGCTGCCGGGCGTCATAAAAGCCAATATGACTGCGCTGGCAGAACGCGCTGCCGATTCGCCCGCTTTGGGGAAATATGGGCGTGCCGCGCGGCTGCTGCTGGATTCGCCCGCTGCGACCGCTCACGACGCGCTGGCCTGGATCAACGAAACCAGCCGCCTGTTTGAACTCCCCCGCCTCGGCGAGCTGGGCGTTCGCAAGACTGACTTCGCTGAAATCGTGGCGAAATCACAAGCCTCCAGCAGCATGAAAGGCAACCCAGTTCTATTGGATGCGCAGGAGCTGGCAGCGATTCTCTCGACCGCGCTATGATCAGCAGCAGAATATTGCGGCTGCGCGATCGACCCGGCGGGGCTTGGTCGCCGCAGTGGTCGCGGGATGGCGAACACATCGCTTTTGCCTCGCGCTCGAGCTTTCCAGGCCATGCGCAGCTGCTGACCATGTCGGCGGCGGGCGATGATGTGCGGCGCGTGAAGGCGCTGCCCGGCGAATTGGCCTTGGGCTGCTGGCTGGGCTCGGATTAAGCTGGCCCCTCGCTTTATTTTCTGCGCCGGCTCCACAGCCACAGCGCCAGCGTGCTTGCGATCAGCAGTCCGCTCAAAGCCAGCAGCGCGCCACTGTAGCCAAGCGCACCAATGGCAAAGCCGCCCAGCACCGGACCCGCCACTTTGCCGACATTTTGCAGCGCGCCCAACAAGCCCATGCCCGCGCCCAGGTTGTCGGCGCTGATATCATCGGCGATCAGCGCTTTCGCGGCGGGAAAAACCAGCGCCTGCGCCATGCCCAGCATGCACGCCGGCAACAGGAACAGCGCGTCAGCATCCAGCGATCTCACCATGGGTAACGCGGCAGCCAGCAGCAGCATGCCCAGGCTGATGGCGCGCAGATAACCCAGCTTGTCCGCCAGCCGCCCGCAGACCGGCTTGCCCAGCACATGCACAGCTTCGCTCAGGCTGAAGAAAAGCCCGACCAGCGCTACGCTCACGCCGGCTTCCAGCGCGAATATGGGCAAGAAAGCTTTCAGCGTATACAGCGCCACAAAAGCCGCCGCTTCCAGCCCGCCCGTCAGCCAGACAGCTGGCAACCGAGCCGCTTCCGTCAGCGCCGCGCGCAGGTTGAGAGCGGGCAAATTCCATGCGCTGCCAAGACGTTTTTTGCCGGGTGAGCGTTTGGTTTTTTGCAGTTGTGCGCCGGAAAGCTCGCCTGGCGAAACAGGGGCTTTGCGCGTCGGCGGCAGAAACAGCAGCGGCAGAAACATGGCGCAGCTCAGCAAGCCGATGACCGTGAAGACATCGACCGCCGCCAGCGACAGCAGCAGCCAGCCGCCCAGCAGCGGGCCGACGATATAGCCGCCACTGCGCGCCATTTCGAAGATGCCGATGCCCGCCGCCAGCGATCGTCCGCGCGCCAGCTCGGCGATATAAGCCAGAGTCACGGGACCATAAATCGCCGTGGCCGTGCCATGCAGCAGCCGCAGCAGCAGCAGTTGGTCGGGCGTGGCGATGAAGCGATACAAGAAAGGCACAAAAACGAAGAAACCCGCGCCCGCAAAGAGCCAAAACCGCCGTCCCCAGCTATCGGACAAAATGCCAAACAGCGGCTTCAGGAAGAGCCCGGTGATGGTCGATATGGAGACGATCATGCCCAGCCAGACGCCTGATGCCCCCAGCGAAGACGCGAAAATCGGCAGCAGCGGCGTTTTGCCCAACTGGTAGGCAGAGCGGGCGATGAAATCTGCCAGCATCAGGTTGAGGAAAGGTCGGCTGCGCATCATGCCGCCGCATTATAGTGGCGCGCGCTACTGCTGGCAGGGGCGAGAGCGATCGCGCGACCGACCGGGAATGCCCGCGAATCCTGTCGCGCTCCAGCCGATGCCATCGTGCCGCGAACGCAGCCGCGCGTACAATGCCAGCGCCGCCTTTTCATCACGCCAGTCATAATCGGCTTGCTGCGCAAAGGGGCTGTTGGCTGTGCGCGTGCCGCCGCGACCATCGCCAGAGCCGAAGCTGTCGATGACAATGCGCTGGGCGCCGGTGGACAGCAGCCGCGCCGCGAAATCGTCTGTGTGGGGCAGGCAGGGCGCAACGGCGATCTGCACGCGGATGCCCGCAGCCAGCGCCTGTTTGATTGCCAAGAAGCGCCGCTCAATGTTGGCGCGCGTCGGTCCATAAGGCAGGTCGGGACGGTCGGTTTCGATCGTCATGCCCAGCCACAAGTAGGGGATCTGCGCCAGCAATTCCAGGTCGTCCAGCAGCGCCGCCGACCGCGTCTGCAGCAGAAGCAAATCGAGATCGGCATATTGGGCGAAGACTTGCAGGCAGCGCCGCGTCAGCCGCAGCTTGCGTTCGATGGGCTGATAGGGGTCGGTCACCGGGCTGCAGAATATGCGCAGGGTTTGCCGCGCGGGATGCCTCGCCAGCTGTGCCGCCAGCAGCTCGGGTGCATTGCTTTTGACGATCAGCGCCTCGCCCCAGCTTTCATCGCCTCGCCGGGCGAATCGCCAGTTGGGCAGGCTACTCGCATAACAAAATGCGCCGCAATAGAGTTTGCCCAAGCCACAGCCAGCCGCCCACGACAAGCTGTGCGTGAAAGGCCGCTCGCCAGTCTGCAAGAAGCCGCCGCGCTGTGGCGTCAGGATGGATTTGGCGCGTATGCTGCGTATGCGCATAGCTGCGATTGTAACAGGCATCCAGCAGCAGGATTGCCGCCGAGCCCATCAGCAGTTCGCAGCGTGAATCGCGTATGACATGCTTTGTCCTGATCCGCGTTTGTCCGTTGAGTTGATCCAGAAATCCTGGCTAACGCGCGCCAAGTCGGGGCGCACAAATTGTCCGCCGCCCCGCTCGCCGACCACCTGGCCATCGACATAGACCGTTTTGCCATTGGCGATTGTTCGCGCAACCCGGCCGCGGAAGGTCATGCCCGCGTAGAGCTTGTCGCAATCGCGCGCCTGGCTGAAGAGCATGTCGCGGTGAATGGTCGTCTGCGCCTGCGCATCATAGATGACCAGATCGGCAAACGCGCCCACAGCGATATGCCCGCGCTCGGGATAAATGCCGAAGCGTTTCGCGCCATTGGTCGCCACCAGCTCGACCGCCTTGTTGAAGCCGATGCGCCCGTTCAGCGCTTCGTGCATCACGCCCGGCAGCAGCTCTTCGACGCCTGGCGCGCCCGGTGGGGTCGCCCAGATGTCTTCGCGGGCGCTTTCTTTTTCGGCGACAGTGAAGGGCGAATGGTCGGTGGTGATGGCCATCAACGTGCCATCGCGCAAGCCGTCCCACAGCGCTGCCTGATCGGCGGATTTGCGCAAGGGCGGGTTGATCTTGGCATAGGGACCCACGCGCGCCAGGTCGTCTTCGGTGAAGAGCAGGTAGTGCGGGCAAGTTTCTGCGCTGGCGGTCGATCCCGTGGCTTTGAAACGGCGAAAGACATCCAAAGCCTCGGCACAGCTCAGGTGAGCGATATGCAGCTGCGCGCCGATGCTCTCGTTGAGCGTCAGCAGCGTGGCAATGGCCAGCGCCTCGACATGCGGCGGACGCGATTCGCCATGGGCAGGCACATCATTGCGGCCAGCGGCGATCAACTGCGCCGTGTGCCATTCCAGCAGTTGGTTATTTTCTGCATGCACCGCGCAGACCAAACCCGTTTCCGCGACCAATTGCAAAGCCTGATACAGCTGCGGTACATCGGGCAAGCAGAGCCCTTCAAATTCGTCATCGCGGCCTTTTGGCGCAGATGTCATGAAGATCTTGAAAGCGATCGCGCCCTCGTCGACCATGGCGGCGATCTCCTCGCGGTCGAGCAAACCCGGCGCGCCATAGAGGCCGAAATTGACATAACTGTCGCGCTGTGCCAAAGCCTTGCGCATGCGGAAGATCTCGCCAGTGGCGCAGCAGGGCTTGCTGATGGGCATCTCGAAGATGGTGGTGACTCCGCCAGCAGCGGCAGCCCGCGTCTCTGTGGCGAAGTCGCCTCGCTGGGGATAGGCGGGCGCGCGGCAGTGGAAGTGTATGTCGATTGCGCCGGGCAGCAGCAGCTTGCCGCCAGCATCAATGGTCTGGTCGGCGTGGATGCCGGTCGAATCGCTGCATAGCAGGGCGATGCGTCCAGCGCGGATGCCCAGGTCGAGGCGGTCGATGCCGCTCTCCAGGACGACATCGGCGTTGGTGATGAGGGTGTCGATGTTCAAATGGATTCTCCTGTCCGTCTGTGTCCCTGCGCCGCTGTGGCAAGGCTTATCCTATTTATAGAACGCGCGCCGCAAAATCGCAGAGGATCGCCGTCGTCGCCGCATAATCCGCCAGCAGCACATGTTCATCGGCGGCGTGAGCGGCTTCATAGCTGCCTGGCCCAAAGATGATCATATCGCCGCGCGCCAGGTCCATCAGATGCTTGGCATCGCTGCCCGGCAAATAGCCGATGGGTCCTGGATGCGCGCCCAGCTCGCGGCTGACACAATCCAGAAAGATCTGCCCCAGCTCGGTTTCCAGCGTCGATTCGAACCAGTTGGAAAAGACAAAGTCGTCCAGGCTGGCGCTGGCCGGCGCGATATCCACAGAGTCCAGCACGGCTTGCAGTTCGGCGCGCGCCTGGGCCGGGTCTTCGCGCGGGATCATGCGCCTGTCGAGTTGGATGGCGCAGCTGTCGGGCACGGCATTGGCAGCACTACCGCCGTTGATGACGCCGATATTGCAAGTCGGGCAGCCGACCATGGGATGCTGGCGCTGTGACAAGTCGCGGTGATAGCCTGCCAGCGCGCCGATGATTTTGCCCATGGCCACGATGGCGTTGATGCCGCGGTCGGGGTTGGTGGCATGCACCGATTTGCCGCGCACATGCACTGTCGCCCGCAGCACGCCCTTGTGCGCCGTGGCCACGCGGTTGGCGGTCTGTTCGCCCACGATGATGAAGTCGCAGGGAGGCAGATGGCCTTCGTCCGCCAGCCATTTCGTGCCCAGCTGCCCGCCCACTTCTTCTTCCGCCGCCGCCGCCAGCACGAGCGAACCACGCAGGTCTCGCGCAGCCAGCTGCCGCATGGTCAGCATCATGGAGGCCAGGGGAGCTTTGTCATCGATGCTGCCTTTGCCATAGAGCGCGCCGTTCTTGACGACCGCGGCATAGGGATCGACATGCCAGCTGCGAGCTTCGTCGGCGGCGATGGGCACAGTGTCGATGTGCGCATGCAACATGATGCGCGGCTCGCCTTCGCCCAGCGTCGCGATGGTATTGAGCGCCTCGGGCTTCGCGGAAGGCGCAATCTGCCGAACCCGACAGCCGATGGCGCGCATCTCGTCCGCGACGAAATCGGCGATGGAGCGGGTGTCGCCAGGCGGGTTGGGCGACGGGATTTGCACCAGCCGCCGCAGCAAGTCGACCGCGTCCATCTATATGCCCTGCACCGACTTGTATTCTTCCAGCTCTTCGGGCGTGTAGACCTGCATCAGTTCCAGCTCGACGCCGCCGGCTTCTTGCTCGAGGAAGGCCACCCAGCCTTCGGGATGGACATGACTGCCTTTGACCTTGCAGGCTGCGCATTCCTTGAGCGTCGCGCCTTTGGCTTGGGCAGCGGCCAGCGCCTCGTCGATATTGGGCACGGCATAACAGATATGGTGCAAGCCTTCGTAGCCGCGTTCGTTGATCCAGGCGTCATAGCGTCCGCCCGCGTCCATCGACTGGCAAAGCTGGTATTCGACATCGCCGACATTGAAGATGACGACGACATTGCGCGATTTGTCGTATTCGTGCACTTCGGCATCTTGCGCCAGACCGAGAAACTCCTGATAGTGACGCAGCGCCGCCTGCGCGTCCTTCACCGCAAATGCCATGTGTTTGATATAGCGTTCGTGCATGATTAGCCTCCGAATAGGGTAATTGGTGAGATTATAGTGTGTTCCAGCCTGCCAGCGCCAAATCAGGCAGCTGGCGAAGGTTTCCGTGCCGCCGCGCCAGGATCTCTCTGTGAAACCAATAAAGCAATGCGGCAGCAGGGAGGAACGGCAAAGGAGCGACTCAAGCCTCGCCCCTGCGCGATTCCATTGTAATGCTGCATTGCCTGGTTGGACTTGCTGAGAAGCCGACCAAGGGTTGCATGGCAGAAAACGCCCGCCCCGCAGAACAGAGCGAGCGGCGCTGTATTGACGATGCCGACCGGCTAGTAGCGCTTCCAGCATGCTGTCAAATTGCTTACCACCATCTCATAATTCTCATCACCGCAGCCTTGAGCAGGATGCGGGATGGTGAGAGTGTCTGACCAGGGACCTTTTTTCGAGCCTTTGTAAAGCGCTCGGACACGAATTTGCAGGCTCTGGCCGGGCTGTATGGTTGGCAAGCTTTTGTATCCATAGCTGGGGTTATCCACCCATGAGAGAGGAAAGTAGTCGTATTGGCGGGTCGTGCCGCCCATGTCTCTGCGGTTTACGAGACCCTCCTTGCCAGTCTGGTATACAACAGAGTTTTGCTTGTCCCAGCTGGTGCCGGCGATCCGCCAGCCGATCCGAAACCCCCTGAGTCTCTTCAGGTCGAAAGGCGCGTACCACCCGACCATGCTCTCCAACTCATCAAAAGCTCCTGTGCATTGAGCTCTGTCTGAACACTGATCCCAGGCGTGGCCGGTAGCGCGGCGAAACTGCAAGCCAACCACCCGTCGTCTGGCTTTTTTGTCTTGTGGACCGACAGCTGTCCCGGCGGGTTCGGTTGCGAAGTAGCTCTCGGATTCCGGGTACGGGTTGCCGGAGATTGCTGCAAGATACACCCCCGCTCGGAAGTAAAGGGGAACAATGTCGTCGCCGTAAGCAGCGCCATCTGGACGATAATCCCAGTGGTTTGAGTATTGTGGATCGGGGATGTTCGACCACCGTGAAGTTTGGGGGTAGTACGTCGATTCCGCTTCTTGCGCGGCGGAATTCCCGAAGACAAGGGCGAGCAGGGCAAAGAGCAAAAGCAGGCGTTTCATAGTGATACTCCTTCTGATTGGATCGGTCGATAGGACAGCGGGTCTGGCTCTGTGATGCCGCAAGCAGCGGCCGAGTCTTGCGCCACGGGCAGCAGCAAAATCAGAGCTGCAAACAGATTTGATTTGAAGAGAAAATCAGGCAGGGCGGTATTACGAGATATTGCAGGGGGGGGGGGGGGGGGGAGGGGGGGCAAATGGCAGGAGCGTCCGCGCCGCGGCTGCCTTCGTCGAGATTGGCGAAATCGCTGTTGTGATACGCATGATTTCAAACCTTCCAAGCATTTCAAATGGAGGATACAGCCATCAAATTTGTTTGTCAAGGGCGTGAATTACAGGGGAGTGTCTAAATCGGTGGATGGTTCTCTTTCTAACCCCACCCCCAGCCCCTCCCCGTCGGGACGGAGAGGGTAGCCAAAGCCTGCTTCCCCCTGACTCGTCGGGGGGGACCGAGGGGGGTCAACCCCTCCCCCAGCCCCTCCCCGTCAGGACGGAGAGGGTAGCCAAAGCCTGCCTCCCCCTGACTCGCCGGGGGGACCGAGGGGGGTGAAAATCAGTCTATTCGCCGCCGGGTCGCAGCACGACCTCGACCGGTTCCCACATGTCGCCCATGACATCGTGTCCGTCCATGGCCAGCGCGTCGACCGCCGCCTGCGCCAGATCGCTGCGGTAGGCATCCATGGCTGGCTCTTCGCTGATGACCAGTCCTTCCAGCGAGACCGCCACGGTCTGCGCCCACAGGTCTTCGTCCATGATGCCGATGCCAGCCGGCGAGGGCCAAATCAGCTTGCTGATCTCGTTGAGCTGCCAGGTTTGGTGGCTTTCGCCCAGCGTAGAGCCGTTGTCCAGGACGATGCCCACGCACTCATCCGGGTTCTCGCGGCAATGGATCCAACCGCGGAAGCTGGCTTTCAAGAAAGCCACGGCGATATCGGCATTGCCCTCTTCGGCCAGCCAGTCGGCATTCACGAAGACATGATCTTGCAGCATGGCGGTGCCCACATCGTTGAAGTCGATGACATTCAGGTCTTCGGGCTGGTAGAGCTCGCCGGTGTCGGGGTTGACGGCTTCCAGCACCTGGGCATATTCGTTGTAGGTCATGGCTTGCGCCGCGTCAAGCTCGCCATTGAGCAGCAGCGACATATCAAAGGGCTGCTGAATGACGGTGACATCATCGGCATTGTCCGGGTCGATATCGACAGCGCGCATGGCAGCGAAAAGCTCGTGCTCGTTGCCAAAGCCCCAGGTGCCGATGCGCATGCCAGCAAAATCATCAACCGATTCGATGCCCGTATCGACAAAGGACACTTCGAGCGTGCCGCTGCGTTGGAAGACCTGGGCGATATTCACCAGGTTGACGCCTTGTTCGTTGGATTCCAGCACTTTCGGCACCCAGGCGAGGCCAAATTCTGCGCCGCCAGAAGCCACGACTTGCTGCGGCACGATCTCCACCGCGCCTTCCAATATCGTTACATCCAGACCTTCATCGTTGTAAAAGCCCAGATCAACCGCCGCGAAGTAACCGGCGAACTGCGATTGCGCCACCCACTGCAGCTGCAGCTTGACGGGCGTCAAGTGTTCATCGGCGCTGCTGATGCCTGCGCCAAGCAGCATCGTCATTGCCAATAGAAAAACCAGTGTCTTACGCATGAGAATCCTCCAGTTGCTAATTGCATGTCAAAATCGTCCACCCCAAGTATAACAAAGATGCGCGCAGAGACAAAAATTGTCCACAGCAAGCGCGAAAGGATTGCGCAAGAGCGGCAGAAAGCGGCTTTGCATGCGCTGCGCCAGACTTTGAGTTCGACTAACGAAGGGCAGAATGATGCCGCAACCCCCATTGCTACCCCCATATTACAGCAAGCCACAGCCCCAACGTCGGCGTAGTTTCGCTCCGTGCTTCGTGGTGTTTTTCATCGTCTCCGCCGTCTTCGCAGTCTCTGTGCTGCTCGTCTTCGTGATTGAATGCGAAGTTTCGAGCTGGTGTTAGCGATCCCACCCTCGCAGGCATTTCAAGCTTCCCCAAACCCCACCCCCGGCCCCTCCCCAACTGGTTGGAGAGGGGAGTCAAGGATCGAGCTTCCCCCTGACCTGTCGGGGTCCGAAAGGGTCTAGCCCTCTGTGCTTCGGTTCTTTTCGCTATAATCGCCCAAACACAAGCGAACAAAGGAAATCCTATTATGGACTTGGGCCTGCAAAACAAGGTCGCCCTGGTGGCGGCATCCAGCAAGGGATTGGGTTATGGCGTGGCACGAGCGCTGGCAGCCGAGGGCGCGCGCGTCTCACTATGCAGTCGCACGCTGGCTGATGTGCAAGCCGCCGCGAGCCGACTGGCTGCTGAAACAGGCGCAGAGACAATGGCCAGCGCCTGCGATGTGCGCAATCCAGCCGATATCCAGGCTTGGGTGGATACGACCGTCGCCGCCTGGGGCAATATCGACTGCCTGCTGGTGAATGCCGGCGGACCGCCCGCCAAGACCGTGGCAGAAATGTCCGATGCCGATTGGCAAGCCGCCTTTGAGCTGACCCTGCTCAGCAGCTTCCGCATGATTCGCATGAGCATCCCGCACATGAGCGCTGGCGGCTCAATACTGACGGTCACCTCGGGGTCGATCAAAGAGCCCATCCCACGGCTGGGCCTGTCAACGATCATGCGCGCCGGCGTGGCTGGCATGGTCAAGACGCTGGCCGATGAGTTGGCCGGCGACGGCATCCGCCTCAACAACCTGATCCCCGGGCGCATCGACACCGACCGTGTGGCGCAGCTTGACGCCGTCACTGTGGAGAAAACGGGGCTCAGCATGGACGAAGTGAGAGCGCGCTCCATCGCCGGTATCCCGCTGGGACGCTATGGCACGATCGACGACTTTGGGCGCGCGGGCGCTTTCCTGCTTTCGCCAGCTGCCAGCTATATCACCGGCGCGACCCTGCGCGTCGATGGCGGCGCGGCGCGGTCTATCTAAGTGAAAAGGACACGAACTCATGACCGCTCTTTTGCCCTATCAAGACCCCGCACGCTCCATCGACGAGCGGGTGGAAGACCTGCTTGCGCGCATGACGCTGGAAGAAAGAGCCGGCTTGATGTTCCAGACCATGCTGATGATCCCGCCCGATGGCAGCTTCGACCCCGACAACAGCGGTCCCTTCGGCTTCGCCACGCCGCGCCAGCTGCTGGACAAGGAGCTCGCGCATTTCAACCTGGTTGGTTCGGCACCGCCTGTCGTACTGAGGATATGTTTGCAGGAGCGAGGCACCGACTCGTCTGATTTGCCACAGAGGGCACAGAAGTAAACGCAAGTAAGTCGTGAAACAACAAATTGCCACAGAGGCGCAGAGAAAAACCCTTATCATTCTCTCGGTGAACTCTTTCAACCCGGTGTACTCGGTGGTCCGGTTTTTTTCATTGCTTTCTTGACTTTACTGAGGAGACCGAGGGGAATTAACCATGACAAACCAGAACATGCGCATCGGCTTCGTGCCCATCGCCAGACCGACATTTGACCTCGACTTGGCGCGCGATCTGACGGCGCAAGTGGCTGAGGCTCTGGCGGGTTATACGCTGGTGGGTTCGACCGAGCTGGTCATGGATGGGGCGGCTGTGCAGACGCGCATAGCCGAGCTGGCAGACTCGCGGCCCGACATGCTGCTGCTGCTGCAAGCGAGCTTCGCCGACAGCACGATGGCGCTGGAGCTGGCGCGCGCGGTCGATGTGCCGCTACTGCTGTGGGCGTTGCCCGAGGCGCAAACGGGCGGGCGGCTGCGCATCAATTCTTTCTGTGGAGTCAACCTGGCGGCCCATGGCTTGCGGCGGGCGAACATCCCTTACGAGACGATCTACGCCGAGCCAAACGACCCCGCGGCGCATGAAAAGCTGGGCGATTTCGCGCGGGCGGCGATGGTCAAGCGGCGTTTGCAGGGAGCGCGCATCGGTCGGCTGGGCGAAAATCCGGCTGGCTTCGACACTTGTCTGGTCAACCGGGCGGGATTGCGCTCGCGGCTGGGCGTGCATGTGCCGCAATATGCCTTGTCGCCCTTTTTTCAGCAAGCGCGGGATGCCGATTCGGGACGCATCGACGCGCTGGCGGACGATCTGCGCGGGCGGCTGGCGGATTTTGATGCGCATGACGCCGACGAAACGCGCGGCACGTTGGGCGCATACCTGGCGCTGGACGAGCTGGCCAAAGACCAAAGACTGGACGGGGTAGCGGTGCGCTGCTGGCCCGAATTCTTCACCGACTTGGGCTGCTCGGCTTGCGGCGCGATGTCCATGCTCAGCGATGCCATGACGCCGGCAAGCTGCGAGGCCGATGTCAATGGCACGATCACACAGTTGATCTTGCAGTGGCTGAGTGGCGCGCCGGCTTTTGGCAGCGACATCGTGGCCTTCGACCTGGATGCGGATGCGGCGACGCTCTGGCACTGCGGTTTGGCGCCGCTTTCCATGGCAGACGAGACGGTGCAGCCTAGCGCGACCATCCACTCCAACCGCGCCAAGCCCTTGCTGATGCAGTTCCCGCTCAAGCCAGGCCGAGTGACCATCGCGCGTTTGAGCGAAGCCAGCGGCGACTTCCGGCTGGTTGTCGGGGCAGGCGAGATGCTGAAAGCGCCGCCCGCGTTCACCGGCACATGTGGTACAATACGTTTTGATTCGGGTGCGGCGGCGGTGACGGATGTGATCATGCGCGAGGGCTTGGAGCATCACCTGTCGCTGACTTACGGCGATCATCAAGATGCGCTGGAGTCGCTGGCGCGGCAACTGGGTTTGTCCGTACTGCGCCTGTAACTCGAAGGCGTTGACTTGCGGGGCGGTCATCGGGACCGTAACCTTTCGTTCATCTTTAATAAGGAGAACTGTCATGAAACGCATTGCCATTCCAGTACTGCTCATTGCGCTGATCTTGTCGCTGGGCGCGGCGGCCCTGGCGCAGGAGGATGAGGTTGAGTTGACATTCCTTTGGTACAACGATGGTCAAGAAGGCGATGTCATGCGCGATCTCTTGGATCGCTTTGAAGAGGCCAATCCGGGCATCAAGGTCAATATAGAGGTGCAGCCGTATTCCACGGTGCGCGATCAGTTGCGCGTTCAGGTCGAAGCGGGGCAGGCGCCAGATATTGCGCGGCTGACAGACTTCGCCGGTATGCGCGGCTTTTATCTTGACCTTCGCCCCTACATGGAAGATCCCGCCTTGTTTGAAGATAACTTCAATCCGGCGATCATCGGTGCCTTCCGCAGCGGGGCAGACGATGACGGGCTTTATGGATTTGCTGACCAGCTCAGCGTGACAGCGCCCTTCGTCAACAAGACGCTCTTCGAACAGGCTGGCGTCGATATGCCCAGCGATGCGATGGACGAACCAGGCTGGGAAGACTGGCTGGCGGCCCTGGACGAGGTGGCGAGCGCAACCGGCGTCCAGTACGCCATGGCCATCGACAACAAGGGGCATCGCTTTGCCGGACCCGCCATGAGCCTGGGCGCTGACTTCTTCGATGACGAGGGCAACTTCGACCTGGCGGACGACGATGGCTTCCGCGCATTCGCCATGATCCTGAAAGACCTGATCGACGCGGGCAAGTCTCCGGCCGAGACCTGGCTGGGCACGAGCCAGTACACCGGCGCGCAGGATTACTTCATCAATGTCGAGACGGTGATGTACTTCAGCGGCAGTTGGCAGATCGGACGCTTCGCCAATGACATCGGCGACGCCTTTGATTGGGTCGTGGCGCCCAATCCATACGGGCCCGGTGGCAGCACCGGTGTAGCAGGCGGTGCCGGCATTGTCGGTTTCAGCCAGACCGAGCACCCGCAAGAGGTCGCCATGGTCATGGAATACATCTTGCAGCCGGAAGTTTACAGCGAGTACTCGGCGCGCTCACTGCTGATTCCGGCGCATGAGGCTGTCGTCGACATGGGCGTGGATTTCGACACCGAAGACGCTGCTGTGGCTGCTGCGCTCAGCGGTTTCGCCAACGAGGTGCCGAAGTTTCATCCGCAAGCGGTCGCGCTGAATCCGCATCCGTTGGCATTCGCCTATTACGACGCGTCCAACACCCGCCTGGCGCAGTACTTCGCCGGCGAGCTGACGCTGGACGAAGCCATGGGCCGCTTGCAGGAACAGCTCGATGAAGCAGCTGCCAATATGGCGGCTGGCTAGCAAGATCAAAAGCCCCTTCCCTGTTTGCGGGGCGGGGGCAATCGCATCAGTTTTTTCCCGTCGCCGCGGATAGTGGCATGAACCCGCTTCTGGAACAGTTTGTCGGTCTGCTGGACGGCTTGTTCAGCCGCATCCAGAGATTCACCGGCGTCACCGGCATGGCGTATATCTTCGTCGCGCCGAATATGCTGGTCTTTTCGATATTCGTGCTCTTCCCCATGCTCTTCAACTTTGCCTATACCTTCACGGGCAGCGACAAGCTCTTTTTGAATCAACGTCCCTATGTCGGAGCTGCCAACCTGGAGCGGCTCTTCAACTGTGACGACTTCCTGCGCCCGGCCACCTGCAAAGAAGACCTGTTTGCCTCCGCCGTGCGGAACACCGCCAGCTTCGTCGTGCTGCAAGTGGCGGTGATGATCGGCGTGTCGCTGTTGACGGCGGTGGCGCTGAATGGACGGATACGGGCGCGCGGCTTCTTCCGCAGCGTGTTCTTTTATCCCGTGCTGCTTTCGCCGATTGTGGTGGCGATGATCTGGCGCTGGATGCTGCAAGAGAATGGCTTGTTCAACGCCTTCATTGTCGGGCTGGGCGGGGAGAAACTGCGCTTCCTCACCGACCGCAACTGGGCGCGCTTCTGGGTGGTGATGGTCAGCGTCTGGTCGCTGATGGGCTTCTACACGCTGATTCTGCTGGCGGGCTTGCAGGCGATCCCGGCCGATTTGTACGAGGCGGCAGCTATTGATGGCGCAAGCAGTTGGCGCGCCTTCCAGTCGATCACCCTGCCTATGCTCGCTCCCACGATGCTGGTGGTCATCGTGCTTTCCACCATACGCGCCGTGCAGATATTCGATGTCGTTTTCGCTTTCACCGGCGGCGGACCGGGCTCGGCCACGCTCTACATTGTGCATTACATCTACAACAACGGCTTCGCCAGTCCTTTCCGCGAATATGGCTTGGCAGCGGCGACATCGCTGGTCATGGCATCGGCGCTGATCGTGCTGACCATCGCGCAGATTCGCGTGCAGGGCACAGGCTTGGAAGAAGACGATGACAGCAGTTCCCCACGCGCTGGCGGATTGTGGCGGGGCAAGGCGCTGGCGGGGATGTGGCGGGGGATGCGCCGGGTCGTGCTGGGCCCGCTGCAAGGGGCGCTGCAAATGCTGCTGGACGGCTTGGGCGCGCTGCTGGGTGGGCTGCTGGGCACATCCAGGCGGAGGGCTGCCTTCACCTACGGCTATCTGCTGCTGGGCGTGCTGGTCATGTTCGGTCCGGTGCTGTGGATGGTGATGTCGTCCTTCAAAAGCTACGCCGATATCCAGCGCTTTCCGCCGCGATTCCTGCCGCACTATCCCGAGACTGCGCAGGTCGCTGGCTATGACGAGCCGCTGCCGCTTTACGATGTGCAGATGGAAGATGGCACGACTGCCCAGCTTGTGCAGAGGCGCCGCGTCGGGCTGGAAGCGCAGATGCTCGACCCCGCGCAGCCAGAAGCGGACATTATCAAAGTGAAACTGAGCGACCGGCAGCCGGTCGAAAGCGTGCGCTTCAGCCTGGACAATTATCAGCGCGGCATCGAGAGCTTCAACTTTTGGCGCTACTTGTCCAACAGCGTCATCGTCACCCTGTCGGCGACCCTGCTCACGCTGCTGGTCAACAGCATGGCGGCATTCGCGCTGAGCAAATATCGTTTTCGCGGGCGCGGCTTCATTTTCATGCTCATCATCAGCACACTGATGGTGCCGCTGTCGGTGATCCTGGTGCCGGCTTTCCTGCTGATTACGGCGCTGGGCTGGAACAACCAGCTGATCGGCATCATCATCCCGACCATCGGCACGCCGACCGGCGTCTTTTTGCTGCGGCAGTACATGCTGACCATCCCGGACGAGCTGCTGGATTCGGCGCGCATAGACGGCGCGAGCGAATGGCGCATTTACTGGCAGGTCATCCTGCCACTGGCGGCGCCGGCGCTGGCTGTGCTGGCTATCTTCTCGACAATCTGGCGCTGGAACGACTTTCTGTGGCCCAAGATCGTCATGACGCGCGATGAGATGTTCACGCTGCAGGTGGGGCTGGAGACTTTTCAGGGCGATCTGACGACGCAGTGGGATCTCATCCTGGCGATGACAGTGCTGACGGCGCTGCCGATAACTTTCGTGTTTGGATTCTTGCAGAAGTACATCACGACCGGCATTGCGACCACGGGCTTGAAGTAGCGGGGGATCTTCTGTCGCAGCTTCTAGGGTATTTCGTACTCTTCCGGAATTTTGTGCAGTCGGTCGTATTCTTCATCTTTGATGGCTCGCTGGATAGCGTCTTCAGCAAGGCCAGCGATGGTATCGGGCGGCAAGAGCAGCTTCATCAATTCTTGCGCCATCATGTTGCCCAGGACGTTTCCCGCCACAGGGATCGACATGCGCAGGTAGTCGGCAGATTCATTGCCGTCGAGACGCTTGCCTCGTACGTAGCGCAGTTCCTCGATCAGACTGTCTTCGTTATCGCTCCACTCGTTCATCACTTTTTCGACAATATAGAACGCAATTTGTTCAGCCATGAAAAATTCCATGCGCTCTACACCCTTCTTGCTCCAAGTCAGTTGTTTGAGTTCTGGTCGGGGCATGATTCCCTCCTGGAGAAATGCGTTTTCAATCGCGTCAGTAACGATTACACTGGCCTACCATGCGGCCGCGCGATTGCAAGCGGCAGTTTCAAAGGGAACTGCCACACGCTACAATCATTGATATTGACAGCAGCCGCGCCACTGATGATGATTTGTTTGTGGCGGCTGCGGATAAGTTGCCGCGCTTGAAGTGCGGCTTGATGGAAGAGTTCAAAAGATGATTCCGAACACCCAGGTTGTGCAATCTGATATCAATCAGTTTCTGGCGTCTGATGAATTTGCTGATTGCGAGCTTGACCTGACCTTCCTCGACCCGCCCTTCAACCAGGCGAAGCACTATGTATCGCACGATGACGACATGCCGGAAGCGGAGTATTGGCAGTGGATGCGGCATGTCTGCGAGGCGGTCTATCGCCAGACATCAGACGGCGGCGCAATCTACTTCATGCAGCGCGAAAAGAACAGCGAACAAGTCCTGCATTGCCTGCGCGAGGCCGGCTGGACGCTGCAAAACCTCATCATCTGGAAGAAGCTCACCTCTGCCGTGCCTATGTCGCGGCGCTTTGGCAAGCACTATCAGGTCATCGCCTATGCCAGCAAAGGGCTGCGTGCGCGCGTTTTCAATCGCTTGCGCATCGACCCGCCCCTGCCAGCCAACTATCGCCAGAAACGCGAAAATGGCATGTACGCCACCGACATCTGGGATGACATCCGCGAGCTGACATCGGGCTACTTCGCTGGCGATGAAGCCTTGCGCGATATGGACGGCGCGCGCTTTCACAAACAGCAGTCGCCAATCGCCCTGCTGCTGCGCATCGTGCTGAGTTCGTCAATGCCGGGCGACCTTGTGTTCGACCCCTTCGCTGGCACAGGCACGACGCTGGTTGTGGGGCAGCAGCTGAATCGGCGCGGGCTGGGCGTGGAGATCGACCCGGACAATGCCGACTGCATCCACGAGCGGCTTAGCGAAATCCGCCCGTCTGATGATGTGTCGCGCTTCCGCGATGATTATCGGTACACGGAGGAGCTTGACGAAATCTGGTGTGGAGACAATATGAATGAGCCCGAAAATGTACTCCATCTACCACTTTTTCGCGCATCTGTACCGTAATCGTAGGCGGCTGGCAGGAAAACGCAAGCTGGCCGACTTCGCTTTCGACCGCGAGCTGCTGTCTTATGAAGGCCGCGGCCGCTTCCCTGACCTGGTCATCTGCGTGAATCCCGGTGGCGACCCGCCCGGCGGCGAATTGGTCGAGCTGAAGGACAGTCGCTCGTATTCGGTTTCCTCGTTCAATTCCACCATTCCCAGCGGCAAGAAAGCCATCGCCGAAATCACCGGCGGCAAGAGCAATGTCCTGCGCGAAGGGATGCTGGCACGCGGCGACGACATCCATTCCGTGCCAATGCGCGATGTCTATTATCTGGTGCGCGGCCACAAGGGCGACAACATCAAAATCTGCTTGGTGCATGGCAGCTTCTTCGAGACAGTCCCGCTTGAATACCTGATCCAGGAGTCATTCAGCCAGGCGCTGGAAGAGCGTTTGCAGCAGGAGGACGAGACAATCAGTGAAGAGCTGCGCGAGTTGATCACACGGCTGTTTTCGCGGCAGGACACTTTTAGCAAGGTGCGCCATGTAAAGAAGGCTTCGGTGCGTCTGCGTTTTCGCGTCATGACCGAAGTCAACCGACAAGGCAACATCCTGAGCGCCAAGACTTATCCCGCGATTAAGGACAACACGATCAACCTGGTCGTTCCCGCTGACACGGAGTGTCAATACGAGCGGCAGTTGCGTTATATCCGTATGGCGATTTCTGATGCCGAATGGGACGCAGGCACAACTTTCACCATCTCCCACCCATTCAACGGCGACTTTTTCGTCCTGAGTTATTCCTTGTAAGCCCCGCGCCCGCAATGCACAATGCAGGCAAAGCAACCGAAACCACAGAAGGGCACAACATGAAAACAGTTTTCGTCGTCTATCGAGATGACAATGTCGGCACCGCTGTGCTGCAGCCAATCAGCACTGGCGACAGCGTGGCGACCAACGGCGAGCGCAGCGACATCCAGCTAACCGCCCGCGCCGATATCGCGTATGGTCATAAAATCGCCCTGCTGGATATCGCGGCTGGCGCAACTGTGCTGAAGTACGGCTTGTCCATCGGCAGCGCTACCAGAGACATCCGCGCTGGCGACCATGTCCACACCCACAATGTCGAAAGCAATCGCGGCCGCGGCGACCTCGCTGAAAGCTAAAGGAGAATTCACATGCAGCAATTTATGGGCTATCAACGTGCCAATGGCGATGTCGGCGCGCGCAACCACCTGCTGATTTTGTCCGGCACGGTCTATGCCAATGGCGTGGTCGAGCGAGTCGCCGATGCCATTCACGGCGCAGTCCCCGTCACGCACGCCAACGGCCGCTGCCAGGTCGCGCCAGACCTGCGGGTTACGCGGCGCTTTTTGGCGGGCACGGCGATGAATCCCAATGTCGGCGCAGTCGTCATCATCGACCACTTCAAAGAAGAAGGCATGACCGCCGAAGACCTGGCGGACGATATCGCGCCCACCGGCAAGCCAATCGCCACCGTCAACATCCGCGCCGATGGCGGCTATATCAACGCGCTGGCAAAAGCCACCCGCTACGCCCAGGATTTCGCGCGGCAAATCAGCTTGCAGCAGCGTGAACCCGCGCCTATGAGCAAGATCCTCTTCGGCACGGAATGCGGCACATCCGATACCACCTCGGGCTTGGCGTCAAACCCCGCCAACGGACTGGCTGGCGAGCTGCTGATCGCGCAGGGCGGGCGCATGCTGATGGCGGAATGCACCGAATGGATGGGCTGCGAAAATTGGCTCACCGACAAAGCGGCCACTCCCGAAGTTGCGGCGGCCATCATCGCCGGCGTGCAGCACATGGAAGCGCGCGCCCTGGCCAGTGGCGAAGACATCCGCGGCTCCCAGCCCACCGGCGACAACATGGCTGGCGGCTTGACGACCATCGAAGAAAAGTCCATGGGCGCGGTCAAAAAGATCGGCGACAGCCCCATCATCGAGCACCTCGAAATTGCGGCGGCGCCAACACAGACTGCGCCCGGCAACTATGTCATGTATGGACCGGGCATGGGCGCGGAGAGCATCAGCAGTATGGCCGCGGCTGGCTGCCAGGTGCTGACCTTCTGCACGGGCGGCGGACATACATCCAACCATCCCATCATGCCGACCATCAAGGTCACCGGCAACCGCAATTCCTACGATCTAATGCGCGACACGGTCGATGTCGATGTCAGCGGCGTATTCACCGGCGAACTGACGCTGGCGGAAGCCGGGCAGATCGTCTATGACGAGATGGCGCGCATCTGCAGCGGCTATCTGACCAAGTCGGAAGCATTGCGCGACAACAACAGCTTCGCCATCCATCGAGTGGGTCCAAGCATTTAGCGCATGGATTTGGTCGGAGCCGACCATGCCACGGGTCAGAATGGAAGATTATCGCCTTGGCATTGTCGCGGACAGAGCGAGAAAGCCGCTGGAATGAGGGTAGCGCGCTGGCTCCCTGCTGCCAGCACGGTCACTCGGGATTAAATCCCATAGGCGGCTTTTCGTAGTCTACATCCCAGTGATTTAGCAGCGCATCGAGCTTGTGATTGGCTTCCGCAATAGCTGCCCGGTTCTGCTCGATAGCCGCCCGATTCTGCTCAATAGCCGCGCGATTCTGCTCAATAGCCGTTATCATGTTGGGCAACACACGATCCAGCCCATCCATGATTTTGTCTTGCGTATTACGCAATGCTTCGTACTCCAGATTCATTCTCTGGAATCTAGCGTCAGTCATAACCATCGCGCCACTTTCTCTTTCTCATTGTGTTATAATTCAGCCAAAGAATAGCATACATTTGCCACACTGCAAACTGATTGATCAAAGACGAGCGGCGAATCGCTGCAATTCGGCACCTAGACCACAGCTCCCAACTGCAAGGTTTTTCGGTTGGTAAAAAAGGAGCGTCAGCGAAGTGGAAATCAATATCCCTTATGGCAAGACGCATTTGGGCGCGAAACTGCCAGACCTATTCCCGGTCGAGCATATCGCCCCGCGCATCGTTCCGGCGGCCGCAGACCCCGCAGCGACGGTCACAAACGCCGTCTACAATCCGCTGGGCGATGTCTTGCCTCCGCGCGCTGGCATGCGAGTCGCTATCGCCATCAATGACAAGACGCGCCCCGTCCCGCACGAATTTCTGCTGCCGTCCGTGCTGGCTGGCATGCGACAGGCTGGCGTCCGCGACCAGGATGTGCATTTCATCATCGCCACCGGCACGCACCCGGCCATGCCGCCCGCCGAATACGCGACCATCCTGCCCCAAAACATCCTCGATACCTGCCGCGTCAGCTGTCACGATGCCGGTGACGGCAGCAAGCTGACCCACCTGGGCGAAACTGCGCGCGGCACGCCCATTTTCATCAACAGCGACTACATGGCCGCCGACTACCGCATCGTCATCGGCAATATCGAGCCGCATCAATTTCAGGGTTTTTCTGGCGGCGTCAAGAGCGCTGCCATCGGCTTGGCGGGCGTGGAGACCATCAACCGCAATCACGCCATGATGCGCCATGACGCGGCGATCTGGGGCAGCTATGCGGACAATCCCGCGCGGCAGGATGTCGAGGAAATCGGCGCGCGCATCGGCATTGACTTTTGCGTCAACGCCATTTTGAACGCCGAAAAGCGGCTGGTGCGGGCATTCGCTGGCGACCCCGTGGCGGTGATGCAAGCCGGCATCCCGGCCGTGCGCGAGCTGTATGCCGTGCCAGTATCAGCGCCGGTCGACCTGATGATTGCCTCGCCGGGCGGACACCCCAAAGACATCAACCTGTACCAGGCGCAGAAGGGCATGGCGCACGCGTCGGCGGTCACGAGGTCGGGCGGCGGCATGATTCTGTGCGCGGCTTGTCCAGAAGGCGCTGGCAATGCCGAGTACGAAGCCTGGATGCGGCGCGGGGGTTTCGACAGCCATGCGGCGGCGCTGGCGGCATTCGCGCGGGATGGCTTCCAGGTCGGGCGGCACAAGGCATTCCAGGTAGCGCGGGATGCATCGCGCATACGCACGACGCTGGTCACGGACATGGCTGATGAGCTGGCGCGTGCTTTGCTGTTGGCAAAATCAAAGAGCTTGCAAGCTGCCGTGGACGAGGCGCTGTCTGGCCTGCCGACTGGGGCGCGCATCGGCGTTATGCCCGCTGCGAACGCGACGATGCCGGTGGTGATGAACTAGCCGAATCCTACTGTTTACTATACTCTTTGCCTACATGCGGCTGTCGTGCATTGACCGTGAGCACAGGAAAAGGGTGACCGAGTGGCCAGGATTTCATTGTCGCAACAGGAGGCCGATGCGCTGATGGCGATGGAAAAGCACCGCATCGACGACAGCGTTCATGAATTTCCGTCAGTTGGCGAAAAGGCAAGTCTAGATCTCATTTCGCACGAAAGTCGCGAACGTTTTGTTCTGGACATAATCCGCGGACGAAGGAATGCTCTTAAGATTACATTCCAAAATCGCGCGCGGGAAATAATCCCTATCGTTCGGCTGGATATTGGTGGGAGACCGCATACAAACCCCGACCTCACCGTCGTTCCGCAACCTCACCTGCACTTGTATCGGGAAGGCAGCGGAGACGAATGGGCAATGCCCGCGCCACCACACATATTCTCCGATTGTGATAATATTGGGGCTACACTGCTACAATTCATGGACTACTGCAACATCATAATACCGCCGCTGATTCAAGGGGCGCCAGTCGCATGATTGACGAGATACACGAACTGACAAAAGGCTACTACAAGTGGCTCCTCGACAACACCGACCTCGAACAGCTTGAGGGCTGTGTCGAAATCACTACGCCGTTTCTTGATCGCCACAGAGATCACATGCAGATCTATGTGGACCGCGCCGACTCCGGTTTCTTGCTTAGCGATGACAGTTACACCATAAACGACCTTGAGACGAGCGGGTGCAAGCTCGATACACCCAAGCGCCGCGCATTGCTGAATCAGACTCTGAACGGATTCGGTGTAAAGCTGGCGCAGGACGAAATGCAGGTTAAAGCTACTGTCGTCAATTTCTCCCAGCAGAAGCACCGGCTTTTGCAGGCGATGATTGCCGTTGACGACCTCTTTTATCTCGCAAGCCCCTATACCAAGAGTTTCTTCCAGGAAGATGTCGTGGACTGGTTGAAATTGTCTGATATACGCTGTGTGCCCGGCGTAAAGCTGGCCGGCAAAACGGGCTTCTATAATCACTTCGATTTTGTGATTCCTGGCTCAAACGATTCTCCGGAACGCATGCTGCTTAGCATCAACACGCCAAACCGCAGCAATGCAAAGAACGCTATCTTGACCTGGATTGACACCAGAGAAGCGCGCAGCGGCGACTCACTCGCATATGCCATTCTGAATGACAACAAGAAAACCTTGCATCCAGACATCCTAGACGCATTCCGCAATTACGATGTGCGCCCCGTCCTGTGGTCAGAACGCGAGTCCGTGCGGGAAGAACTGTCCGCCTGACTCCATGACCCCCCGCGCAGACGACACAACCAGCGCCGCGCGCATCGTAATCGTCTGTGGGCTTTCGCTCTTCATCATCTTCGGCATCCGGCTGTCGTTTTCGGTCTTCTTTGCCGAATTCGTGCTGGCCGAAGGCTGGAGCAGCGAAGCCGCCGCCACCATCTTCAGCTTGAACATGCTGGTCTTCGCGGTCACTGCGCCCCTGGCTGGCGTGGCATTGGATCGCTATGGACCGCGACCGGTGTTTGGGCTGGGCGCGTGTCTGATGGCGGGCGGCTTGTGGCTGTGCAGCGGCGCGCGCACGCTGGACGACTTGCGCTTTGCCTATGGCGTGGCGGTCGGCGCGGGGCTGGGCATCACCGGCTTGGGACCGCAAGCCTCAGTGATAGCGGGCTGGGTAGGACCGGCGCGGCGCGGACGGGCGCTGGGCATCGCCTTTGCTGGCACAGGCGCAGGCTCGCTGGTGTTTGTGCCATTGGCGAATTGGCTGATCACGCATTATGACTGGCGCAGCGCTTATCTCGTCCTGGCGCTGGTGTGTTTGCTGCTGCTGCTGCCATTGATGACAATGGGATTGCAGCGTCCGCCTGCCATGAAACGACAACGCTCTCGACCCCAGGAAGCTGGCGACCCGCGCGCTCTGCTGCGTTTGCCGGCATTTTGGGCGCTGATGCTGGTCGGGTTGACGGCGCTGGGACCTTTGCGCAGCCTGACCGTGCATCAAGTGGCGCTGATGGAGTCGGCCGGCGTGGCCCGTTCACTGGCGGCGGCTGTTGTTGGCCTGGCTGGCGTGCTGGCCAGCGTGGGATTTGTGGCGATGGGCTGGTTTTCTGATCGGTATGGACGCACGGCAGCATTCAGCATCGGCGCGGCGGGTCTGCTGGGCGCGGCGGGATTGCTCCTGGCGATGCAGGCGGACGCGGGCGCTGGATTGCTGATTGCTTATGCTGTGCTGTACGCGCTGGGCGAGTCGACGCGCAGCAGCCAGTCCACGGCGTGGCCAGCGATGTCTTTCATCGGCATGGCTTGGGCATGATCAACGGGCTCGTAGGCGGCATGTTTGGCTTGGGCGCGGCGCTGGGACCGTGGCTGGTCGGGCGCATCCGCGATGAGAGCGGGTCTTACGAGGGCGGGCTGCTATTGGTGGCGGCGATGGCGCTGGTGTCGCTGGTCGCGTTTGTCATAGCCGGGCAGGGAACAAGCGGGCAACGTCGCTCAAATTCGTAATCTGCAGGGCGATACTTGTCTCGTCCGCAATAGCGCCGTTGTCTATGTGGGCGACTCAAGAGTCGCCCCTACGATGTTCCTGCCTATTGTTGCAATACTATGCTTGACTTACTTCTGCGCCTTTGATTGTTCAACGGCTGATCTGTCAGTTGACCTGTAGAACAGTATCCCCCAGCGTCTCAGCCAACACATCGACAAAGAGATCCACATGCTCCCGCCCGAAGATGATGGGCGGCTTCAGTTTCAGCACATTGCCCAGCGGTCCCTCGGTGCTGACCAGGATGCCCCGCGCTTTCATCCGTTCTGCGATATAGGCGGCTTCCCAGTCGGCGGGCTGCAAGCTGACAGGATCGCGCACCAGTTCAATGCCCAGGAACAAGCCAGCCCCACGCACATCGCCGATGATCGGGCGGGTCTCTTGCAGGGCGCGCAGCTGCTCCATCCAATATGCGCCCACCGAGCGCGCGTTGGCTTGCAGACTTTCCTCATCAATGACGCGCAGCACTTCCAGCCCAACGGCGCAGGCGACCGGGTTGCCGCCGAATGTGTTGAAGTATTCCATCCCGCTATCAAAAGCCGCCGCGATCTCGGGCGTCGTCACCACTGCGCCCAGGGGATGCCCGTTGCCAATCGGTTTGCCCATGGTGACGATATCGGGCACGACGCCGCTCAGCTCAAACGCCCAAAAGCGCTCGCCGACGCGCCCGAAACCCGTCTGCACCTCGTCCGCCACACAGACGCCGCCCGCCGCCCGCGCCATATCATAAGCGCGCCGCAGATAACCCGCCGGCAGGGGCATTTGTCCGCCACAGGCCAGGATGCCCTCTGCGAAGAAAGCGGACAGCTTGCCGCCGCGCGCGCGAATAGCCGCAATTTGTTCGGCGACCGAACGCGCATAACAGGCGCCGGCTGCGTCACCATAGCCGCGCGCACTCCCGCGGAAGCCATCGGGCAGCTGCGCCACCTGCACATGCGCTGGTTTGCCGCGCCCGCCAGGTCCATTGAACTTGTAGGGGCTGATGTCAATCAACGCGCTGGTGTGCCCATGATAAGCGTGGTCGATGACGAGGATGTCGCTTCCGCCGCTATAAGCTGCCGCCAGCCGCAGCGCCAATTCGTTGGCTTCGCTGCCGCTGTTGACGAAGAAACAGACCGAAAGCCGCTCGGGCAGCGTCGAGCTCAGCCTCTCGGCATAGTCGATGATGACATCATGCAGGTAGCGCGTGTTGGTGTTGAGCCGCGCCACTTGCCGCTGTGCCGCCGCCACAATGCGCGGATGGCTGTGCCCGATGTGCGCCACATTGTTGACGCAGTCCAGATAGGGCTGTCCCCGCTCATCGTAGAGATGATGCAAATGACCGCGCACGATTTTCAGCGGTTGCTGATATGACAAGCTGAGCGCGGGATTCAGCGCCCGCCGCCGCCGTTCCAGCAGCTGCCTGGTTGAGCCCGTCTTTTTCGGCTGGGTCGAATGAGCCAGCTTCAGAAGCAAGTTGGGGTCGGGGCAAAGCGAAGTCCAGAAGTCGCGTTCCTGTGGCGAACAGACGCCAGGCGCCTTGTCATGCAGATCGAGCAAATCCGCGACCAACTGAAAGTGCAAGTGGGGCGCCCAGTTGCCATTGCGCGGATGATCGCCGATGTGCGCCAGCAGGTCGCCGGCTGCCAGCGACTGTCCGACCTGCCAGCGCTGCAGCGCGTCCCCCGCCAAGTGTCCATAGAGCGTACAAAAGCGCAGATCGGGCTTAGGCTGATGCTCGACGATCAGCATCGGTCCATAATCTTGCGGCGCGGTCTGCTCGGCGACGACTCGCACAGCGCCGTCCAGTGGCGCATAAATGGGCGTGCCTGCCGGCGCGAAGAGATCGACGCCCAGGTGCAGCGCGCGCCGATGATGGGGTTCGATTGCGAACATGTCTGTCAGATAGATCGGGCGGATTTCGTTGTAGCGGCCGATGCCGATCTTGCCCCGCAGCGCGATTTGCAGTGGCGCAGCCCAGGCAGCCGGGTCAGCCAGGTCGGGCACTTGCGCCAGCAGGTCGCTTTGCATGCCCAGATCGAGCAATTGGCTGTTTTCGGCGTTCAGCTGCATCCCCAGGACAGGCGCGAATTGCTGCGATTTCAGCCAGTCGCGCAGAGCGGCGGCATGGGGCACAGCGGGCAAACCACAAGCAGCGCGAAATTGATAATGGGCGCGGCGCGGGTGGATCTCGCGCAATTGGCGCAGCAAACGCCAGGCGGCGTCTTCGCTGATGCTGAGATGGCGGTTGGCTGGCTCGCGGCGCTGCTGATACCAGCTGATGCAGACGCTGAGACACAGGCGAGCCGCCACCAGCGGGAAAAGCAGGCGGATTTCGCGCTCTTGCAGTGGGAAGGCGCGGTGATATGCGGCGACCAGCGGGAGGGCTCGCTGCAGCGGGCGCGCGCAGTTCATCATCACATAAGCCAGCGCGACAGCCAGATCGGCGATGACGGGCGAGTAGGTCATATCGCCCAGGTCGATGAAACCGGCCACATGCGGCGCGTTGGGTTCAGCGGCGCGGACGAGGATGTTGGTGTCGTTGGCATCGTTGTAACAAAAGCCACCCCGCAGCTGTGCCAGGCCGGGCAGCGCTTCCTCTGTATAGAGCTGCGCAAAGTGATCAAGCAGCGCTTTTTTGTCGGCGGGCAGGTCTGTCGCAACCTTGGCGACCTGCGGCAAATTGGCGATATTCCAACGATAATCGCGGCGCTTTTCGGCGTGGTCGAATGTTGCCATGGCGGCGCTGAATTCGCCCAGGCGCGCGCCGATATCTGCCAGCAGGTCATCTGTATGCGGTTGGAAGTCGCGCAGAGGCCTGCCGTCGATATAGCGCAGCAAACGAGCGCGATACAGGTCGCCATCGGGCGCGGTGATGTGGATGCTGTGCTGTTCATCGGCAGCGGGGACGATCTGCGGGAAGAGCTGCAGCGGGCGCAGATGCTGCAGAGTCTGGTTCTGCAAGTCCAGCTCGCTTTCGCTGACGCTGGGGTGGGCGATCTTCAGCACAAATGCAGCTTGGTCGGCGCTTTGCAGGTGAAAGTTGCGGTCGAGCTCGGCGGGCAGTTCGCGGCAGTCGGTTGCGCGGATGTGATAGCGCGCGCGCAGAATCTCGCGGGCATCGGCGCTGGAGAAGGGCGGGCGGGTGTTGTCTTGCATCACGAGCATGTGGGCATCCTCTGGACCAGCTGCTGCGGCATTTTTTGCCACAGAGGCGCAGTTTGCAAGCCCCGTCGGTTCTGCTTCCGCGGTCACCTCATCAGGGTGGCTGAGGAGGGGACAAGTATGGATAGACACATTGTAGGCCCCCATCTTGCAAAAAGGAGACCGCGGGAACTCAAGCCGCCGCAACCACCTGCCCGTCCCTGCCAGCCGACTCGACGATGGCATCCCACAGCTTGGCCATGCGCAAGCCAACTTCGGGCGGGCATGGATTCTCGATTTCGCCAGCGCGCACCTGCGTGAATTGCTCCCATGCGCCACGCATCCTGGGCAAGTCGACCTCGTTGTAGTCGCTTTCGCCTTCGCGGCGGATCAACAGACGCTCGCCATAGATGCCCGTGCGGATCGCGCCGCCAGTGAGGTTGAGATAAATCTCGGAATGCAAGCCGGGAATGCAGTCGCCACAGCCATTGATAGTGACCAGCGCGCCGCTCTCCAGCCGTCCCATGATTACGCCATTGATATCGACCGGCGTGCCGCGATTGTCCGTCCAGGCTGCCACGCTGGCAAAATCTTCGCCCACCAGCGTGCAGATAGTGTTGAGCATGTGCGCGCCAGAATCGAAGAGGAAGCCGCCGCCGGCGATCTCGGGGATCTGTCGCCAGCTGCCATTGGTCACGCTCTTCCAGCCCTGCCAGATCATGCCGGTCGCAGTCAACAGCTCGCCCAGCGCGCCCGAGGCGATGAGCGCGGCGGCATGACGGATCTGCGGCGAAAGCCCGCCCTGGAAGGCGACCACCAAATGGCGGCCGGTGCGGTCGCGCGCGTCCATCAGGCTGAGAGCTTCGGCGGCATTCATGACCATCGGCTTTTCGAGCAGCACATCCAGGTCGGCCTCGAGGCAGGCTTTGGCTTGGTCATGATGCAAGTTGTGCGGCGTGATGATGAATACGGCATCCAGCTCATGCCGATATTGGGCCAGCAGCTTGGTCAGGTCGGGCTGGTTGGGTGGCGGCTGCGCGCCCAGCTCGCTCATGGCATCGGCATACAATTCATAATTCTGCGCCGAAGGCTCGCAGATGACGCGGATATCGGCACCGGTTTCCAGCATCAGCGGCAGGTGAAACTTGCGCGCCATCCCGCCCGCTCCAATCAATGCAATGCGTGTTTTCATGGTGTTTTCTCGTATCAGCATTTTCAAAATGGACAATGCGCGGCATTGTAACGCGTGGCTTTGCGCAAGGCGAATCCAGCTATCATTGCCAGATCGCAAGAAACTAAGGTATGCTGTATCTACATCGGATATACAGGAGGCAGGTGATGTTGGCTACAGTCTCCAAATGGGGGAACAGCCGCGCATTGCGCATCCCAAAAGCTATTGCGCTAGATGCTGGATTGGATATCGGCGCTAAAGTAGAACTTCGTGTTGTCGACGGCGCATTGCATGTGGTTCCCATTAGAGAACCTGGATATACGCTGGAGGAACTGGTCGCGCAAATCACGCCTGAGAATCGCCACGGCGAAATCGACTGGGGTCCGCCGGTCGGTAAAGAGGTCTGGTAGTGAGCAACTCTGCTGATACTCCAACTGTCTTCTTGCTCCCGGTAAACTAGCAAGAAGTCTTTATAGTTCTTCGCAATGGATTTGACATAAAACTTCGTTATTGTATAATTTGTATCTACATCGGATATACAGGAGGCGAAAAAATGTTGACGACAGTTTCCAAATGGGGGAACAGCCGCGCTTTGCGCATCCCAAAGGCCATTGCGGAGGAGGCGGGGTTAGACTTTGGTTGTGCCGTCGACATACAGTGTGTAGATGGGGAAATTCGGATCACGCGAGCTCGCAAAAGAAAGCGCTACGATCTTGATGAGATGCTGGCCAGCGTGCCCGACGATTTTGAGCCAGAAGAGTGGGACATTGGACCACCTGTCGGCAATGAGGTCTGGTAGTGGCATATGTACCGCGGCGCGGCGATGCCATGTGGGTTGACCTTGATCCCCGTGTTGGGCACGAGCAGTCCGGTCACCGACCCGCCCTTGTTCTGACGCCAGCAAGATTCAATCGAAGAATGAAGTTAGCTATCTGCTGTCCTATCACGAGCCGGGCACAGCGCACAGAGTTTGAAGTCACCCTTCCTGATGGTATCGGGGTAACGGGAGTCGTGCTCGCGTACCAGGTTAGAGCGGTAGATTGGCGCGCAAGAGGCACTAGGTTCTTGGCAAGGGTACCCGACGATATTGTCGATAATGTTTTGCTTATGTTGGATTCGATCCTCGATATTCCGCAATTCGATTAGAACGAAGAGCAATCCTGTGCCGCCACCAGAATTTCTCCAACTCTTTGGACAATTGCAGGCCCGGTTTTTGCACGCTCGCACTTTAATGTACACTCCCTCCAAATGAAACTGCGCCGATGAATTTGCCAACTGTCGCAGCTAGCAAATCTGATATCAACTTGATGGAGACCAACATGTTCGACTGGACGCATGACGAACTGCCGCAACCAAGCGCCGACCTGTTCGCGCTGCCGGGCTTCAAAATCTGGAATGCCTATGGGCGCATGGAAAGCCCGGTGGCGGGTTATGTGCGACAGGGCGAGCGGACGCTGGGCGAGATGAAGCCGCAACCATGATGGGGAGTGGCGCAACAGGCGCAATACTGTGGCATAATGAAAAGTGAGCCGTTGTCGCGCAATACTGTTCTTTGCCAGAATGGCGATAGTGGACGAAACGCGGCGCTTCTCGGCATATCTCGCACCGACAAGGGGAGGATAATATGTTCAGGTATTTGATTGTCGCGGCAATTTTTCTGTCGCTGCTGGCGCCGGCCGCGCTGGCGCAAGATGAACACAAGCCTCGCATAGGGCTTTTAGGCTACGAAACCCCGTCGGCATTTACGATTACGAAGGGTGTATTAGACATGCTGCTTGTCTATGGCTACATCAATCCTGAGGCCTACTCGGGAGAAGGCGGATATGGTACGGAGGATCCGGTGGGGGCGGATTCCCCAATCGAGTTCACTATATCCTTTCCCGCATTCGGAAGCGACCGGGCGCGGGAAGCGGTCGCGAACGCGTTGGACCAAGATGTGGACGCGCTAATAACGCTCTCCACGCCCTTAACGCTCGCGGCGCTCAACGCCACGCACGATTTGGAAGACCCGCCAGCGATGTTCTTCGCCGATGTCTACAACCCCTACGACGCGGGCATCGCCGATGCGCCCTGCATCAAACCGGCGCATGTCATCGGCTTGGAAACCACCATCAACTATGGAGACATCCTGCCCTTGCTGCAGATGCAAATCCCGGACTTGCAGACGATCGGCACGCTTCACGATTCGGGCGATGCCAGCGGGGTTTATGGCGCGGGCCAAATTGCCGAACTGGGCGAGGCGCTTGGCTTGACCGTCCTGGAGTCCGCCGTCGCTTCGGCGGCCGATCTGGCCTTGGCGGCTGAGGGGCTGGTCAGCAAAGGCGTTGAGGCTTTCCTGCTGCCAATGGATTACACCACGCTGGCCGGTATGCCGCTCATCTCGACCATCTCCAACGAATCTGGCATCCCCGTCTTATACGCCAACGTCGACAGCCTGTTCACTGGCGCGACGATCAGCGCTGGTTTCTACCAGTACTTTGATAATGGCAGCGCGCTGGGATTGCTGCTGGCCGCCTGGCTGAACGGCGAGTTGGACATCGCCAGCAGCGGCATCGTCACCCAGGCCGGCGATCTGATTGTCGGCATCAACCAAGCCATGATGGCCATGCAGGAATACGAAATTGCCCGGCAGCTGCAAGATCGGATGGATTTCGCCATTGTGCCATTGGAAGCAGGCACCGCGTTTCCGGTGCGCATAGAGATGTATTCGGATGCAGCCCAGGCAGAATTCCAGCACGCTGACACATTCAAGCCGCTGGAAGCGCGCGCAGAGAGCGACCGCGCCTTCCTGGACAGCGTGGAGGAGTGCACAGCCGAGCGCATCGCCCGGCAGCAAGCCGAACTGGATGCCATGGACGGATAAGCCGAGAGTCCGATAGCGGACTATATCCAGCAGGGCGAGCGGACGCCGGGCGAGATGAAACCGACATCACAGGCTGCAGGGGCCTCAGTCATACACCCGCTGCAGCGCCCAGCTGTCCGTCAGCAAATCGTGATACACCACCAGCGCCATGCCCGCCGCCAGCAGCTTGAAATAGTTGCGGTGCGTGCGCGGTCCCCAGCGCTCCCTGTCCAGATGCCAGCGCAGGGCGATCCGCTCCACTGGATGCCAGACTCCGTTCCAGCGCAGCGCCGCCGGCAGTTCGCCTTGCGTCCGCACCGGCAGCTTCAATCCGTCTTTCCGCATGCGGCTCATTTTCACTGCCTCCTTTATCATATTGCAGTCCCGCGCAGCAAACCGCCGCCCAGGTTCGAGCGTCACGGCGCGTCCTTGGTGCGCGCGAAAATGTCTATGCGCCCAGTTTAGAACATATATTCTATATTGTCAAGGGCTTGGAAGGATTCGCCGTGGACAAGTCTATTCACCGCGCAATTTGAGCAAGCCAGCGCAGGACATGCCAGGCTTTTCTCTGTGCCTCTGTGGCAATAAATTGCTGGAGACAATCATGATCCAAACAATCGACAAGCTCGACCAAATCCATATCGGCAAGCGCGGAGCCGCCCCAATCGCCGCGCCCGGCTGGACCGCCAAATATGGGCATGTTCATGGACGATGCCTCGCATGCCCCCGACAGGTCAGGGGGAAAGCGCAACACTTAGGTTTCCTCTCGGCGTACTCGGTGGCAAGTGTTTGATTGCAACGCGCGCAGCGATTCGCTACACTTGTGGCGCTCGCAAGCAACTTCGCAAAACCTATGTAAAGGAGTTGAATCACATGAAACGCTTGTTGATCTGTCTTGCTCTGCTGGTGCTGCTGGCTGGCGCATTCACTGGCTTGGCGCAAGACGAAAAAGTGCTCGTCATCGGGCATTCCGAAGTAACCGATTCCTACGATCCGGCGCACGGCTTCACCCAGACCACCAGCATCGTCAACCACGCAGCCTACAGCCAGCTGGTCACCTTTCCCGATGCAGACGCCAGCGAAATCTTGCCGCTGCTCGCCGATAGCTGGTCGATCTCTGAAGATGGGCTGACCTATACCTTCACGCTGAACGCCGATGCGGTCTTCGCCAATGGCGATGATATCGACAGCGATGATGTCGTCTTCAGCATCCAGCGCCTGCAAAATGTCAATGGCAACCCGAGCTTCCTGGCTGGCCACATCGTCTCGGTCGAAGCGCACGATGCCGACACCGTCTCGATAACGCTGGACAATGTGCGCCCGTCCTTCTTGTCGGAGCTGACCAGCTATGCCTTCAGCATCGTCGATGCCGACTCGGTGCGCGCCAATGGTGGCACCGACGCGATGGACGCCGCCACCACCGACGCCGCCGAAGATTTCCTCAACAGCATGTCGCAGGGCAGCGGTCCTTATGTCATGTCGCTGTGGGAGCCACAAGTCCGCACCGAGCTGGTGCGCAACGAGAATTACTGGCGCGAGCAGCCCTGGTTCGACCGCGTCATCATCATCAATATGCCAGAAGCCGCCACCCAAAAAGCCGCGCTGGAAAGCGGAGAGATCCACCTGGCGCTCGACCTGAGCACTGACCAGATGGACAGCCTGCGCGACAATCCCGATATCGCCGTCTACAGCGGTCCCAGCAATTACACCCACTTCGTGCTGATGAACGAAGACCCGGAAGTCGGCGGTCCGTTCAGCGAGCCACTGGTGCAGCAGGCCGTCAAGTACGCGCTGGATTATGAAGGCTATCGCACGCTTTGGGGTGGCGAGACGCCCGGCACCAATATGTGGGTCGGCTTGTTCAGCGCCTTCCGCCAAGACCGCGCTTATGTCCGCGACCTCGACAAAGCGAGCGAACTGCTGGCAGAAGCCGGCTATGGCGATGGCTTGGATGTAACCCTGCAGTATCCCGACTTCTCACTGGGCGGTGTCAACTTCAACACCAACGCCCAAAAGATCCAGGCCGACTTGGCCGAGGTCGGCATCAATGTGACGCTGGAACCCGGCGAACTGCAAGTCTCGCTGGAGCAATACCGCAATGGCGAGCAGGGTTTTGCCTACTGGCTGTGGGGTCCGGATATCCTCGATCCGCTGGATTTCCTCAGCTTTATGCCCGGCGGCAAGGTGGCGAAAGAACGCACGAACTGGTTCTTCGATGATGTGCCCGCCGAAGTGCAAGACTTGATCATGGCGGCGCGCAGCACCAGCGACTCGGCGGCCCGGCTGGAGATCTTCACCGCGCTGCAAGAATGGAGCCAGGCAAACGCGCCCTATGCGCCCTTCAATGTGCCCCAAGTGCAGACAGCCTTCCGCGCCGACTTGCAGGGCTTCGTCTTCCATCCGCAGTGGCTGCTCGATGTGGCGATTTTGAGCCGCGGGATGTAAGTCGTACCTATTCCCGGCCAGCGTATCGGGCTGGGTAACAAGGGGGCGAGGCCATGTCTTCGCCCCTGCTTCTGCGCCCTGTGTAGTTTCAAATCGCCGCCTTTCCTGTACAATCAGCGCGTGATGGGCAATTTTCGCCCGCAAGGAAGGGACGGTAGCGTATGAGCGTCATCCTCGGCATCAACAGCGACCACGCGGGGGCTTCGGCTGCGCTGGTTGTGGATGGCCGCCCAGTCGCCGCCATCGCCGAAGAGCGACTCAACCGCGTCAAGTATTATGCCGGCTTTCCGCACCGGGCAGCGCGCTGTGTGCTGGATATGGCTGGCTTGCGTCCCGCCGACATCGATTGTGTGGCGCTCCCGCGCGATCCTGCCGCCAACTTGCGCAAAAAAGCCGCCTTCCTCTTTGGCAATCCCGGCCGCCTGCCCACTTTGCTGAGCGCCGGCGCCGGGCAAGTCCGACAGCTGGATGTCAAATCGCAGTTGGCGCAGACTTTCGACTGCGACCCCGCTGCTTTCAACTTCCGCTTGCTGCGCGTCGAGCATCACCTGGCGCATATCGCCAGCGCCTTTTTCAGCGGTCCCTGGGAGAGCGCGGCCGGTTTCAGCGCCGATGGCAGCGGCGACTTCGTAACCTGTATGCTGGCGCGTTGCCAAGGCGACAAAATCGAGACGTTGCAGCGCATCCATGTCCCGCATTCGCTGGGCTCGCTCTATACCATGATCTGCCAGTTCATCGGCTATGGGCGCTATGGCGACGAAGGCAAGGTGATGGGGCTGGCACCATATGGCGATGACAGCTTCCGCGAGCATTTTGACGACATGCTGCGCCTGAGCGAGGCGGGCTTTCGCCTGAACAGCCGCTGGTTTTTTCCTTTTGGCGCGGAACAAGGCATCAGCATCAACGCGCGCGGCGAAATGGAGATCAGCCGCCACTATTCCGACCACATGGTGAAGACTTTTGGACAGCCGCGAGAGCCAGGCGCAAAAATCACCCAGCGCGATATGGATCTGGCGCGTGGACTGCAGCGGACATTCGAGCGCGTCTGGCTGCATCTGCTGCGCCGCCTGCACGACCTCGCCCCCAGCGACCAGGTGGTCATGGCGGGAGGCTGCGCATTGAACAGCGTGGCGAACGGCTTGGTCACGACGCAAACGCCTTTCCGCGAGACCTGGATTCATCCGGCCGCGGGCGATGATGGGCTGTCGCTGGGCGCAGCGCTCTATGCCGCCCGCACAGTGTATGGCGCGCGGGAACACTATGTCATGGGCAGCGCGGGCTTGGGTCCGCAATACAGCCAGTCGCAGATGCGCAGCGCGCTGGAGCAGCGAGGCATCGAAGCGCAAGAGCTGGCGGAGGCGCAGCTGCTGCAAAAGACGGCGGAAGCTCTGGCGGCCGGCCAGGTGGTCGGCTGGTTTCAGGGACGGATGGAATGGGGACCGCGCGCCCTGGGCAACCGCTCGATCCTGGCGCATCCTGGCTTGCCGCACATGAAGCAGACGCTCAACGACCGCATCAAACGCCGCGAGTGGTTTCGACCCTTTGCGCCGGCGGTGCTGGCAGAAGCCCAATCGCGCATCTTCGAAAGCAGCCAGCCATCGCCGCATATGCTGCATGTGCAGCGCATCCGCGATGAATGGCGCGAGCGGCTGTGCGCGGTGGCGCATGTCGACCAGACTGGACGTTTGCAGACTGTCGCGCGCGAACACAATCCGCGCTATCACGCCCTGCTGCAGGCATTCGAAGCGCGCACGGGGCTGCCCGTCGTCGTCAACACCAGCTTCAACGAAAACGAGCCGATCGTCTGCACGCCGGGGGAAGCCATCGATTGCTTCAGCCGCACGCGCATGGATGCGCTGGTCATGGGCGACTTCTTCTGCGAGAAAAAGGTTTGAACCCGTGCAGGGCGCAGAAGCAAAGCATCGGAAATAAAGAAATACACGAATGAAAAGGACGCCGTAGGGGCGACTCTTGAGTCGCCCACATGGTCTTTGGAGGTATTGTGGGCGATACAAGTATCGCCCCTACGACGTTCCATTTTGTTGTTGCATTACTTTGTTGGAGTTATTGAGCAATCATTTGCGCTTTTACAAAATGTGCGCCACACTTGCCTGCGATGCAATTCATCGCCCGAAAAACTCGCTATAAGAGACAGGATGACCCTGCCGGTGGGCATGACGCAATTCTCCCAACCCTATCGTGGCGAGCCGATTGTGGGACCGTCCATGGCGGTATCGACGCTGGCCACGCTGCCGGTGGCGCTGCTCTTCCTGTTCTTCCAGCGCTACTTCATCGAAGGCATGATGGTTTCGGGCATTAAGGGATGAAGCAAGCGCAACTGCGGGCATACCACGAAAACTATCGCCGCGAGCTATTCGACCAAGTCATTCCGTTTTGGCTGCGACATTCGCTGGATCATCAGCATGGCGGGCAATTCACCTGCCTGGACCGCGACGGCTCGGTCTTTGATACCGACAAAGCGATGTGGCTGCAAGGCCGGGCGCTGTGGATGTTCGCCAAGCTCTACAACACTGTGCAGCAGCGCGACGAGTGGCTGGCGGCGGCGCGGCATCAATATGACTTTATCATGCGCCACGGCTTCGATAACGACGGCCGTATGTTCTTCGCTCTCAGCGCCGATGGTCGCCCTTTGCGCAAGCGACGCTACCTCTTCACCGAGACATTCGCCATCATTGGCTTGGCGGAATATGCGCGCGCCACTGGCGATGCCACAGCCCTGCAACGCGCAATCGATACCTATCGCCTCGTCATCGACCTGCTGCAGACGCCGGGTGCGCTGTCGTCAAAAGAATTGCTGCCCGAGCGCCGCGGCAAGAGCCACAGCCTCTCCATGATCCTGCTGGCGACAACGCAAGAACTGCGCTTGGCTGCCCCGCCCGACCCGCTATATGAGCGCATCGTCGATGAGGCGCTGCGCCAAATCATCGACCACTTCCTCGATGAATCCGCCGCCGCTGTCTTTGAACAACTCAGCCCCAGCAATCAACGGCTGGATACGGCTGAAGGGCGCAAGCTCACCCCCGGCCACGCCATGGAATCGGCCGCCTTCATCCTGCACGAAGCACAGGCTCGGTCGGACGAGTCGCTGATTGCGCCGGCACTCAAGATGATCGACTATTCGATGCAACGAGGCTGGGATGCAGAATATGGCGGCTTGCTCTATTTTGTGGATGTCGATGGCAAACCGCCGACCCAACTGGAATGGGATATGAAGCTCTGGTGGCCGCACAGCGAGGCGCTCTATGCCCTGCTGCTGGCTTGGCATGTCAGCGGCGATGCCAAATACGCTGACTGGTTCAAGCAGATGCACGACTACACTTTTGCGCACTTCCCTGATGACGAATATGGCGGCTGGTATGGTTATTTGCGGCGCGACGGCAGCTTGTCCACCCCGTTGAAAGGCGGCATGTGGAAAGGCTTCTTCCATACGCCGCGCGCGCTCTGGCTGTGTTGGCGCTTGCTCGGCCAGATGACGGGCTAAAATCTGGCGCCGCCCTTTGGCTCAATCTTTCCGCAGCGCCGTCAGCCGAATGCTCAGCCCATTCAACAGCACGAAGACCGCCGCCAGCAGCATGATGCCGCGATAACCCAGCGACAGCTGCAGCCAGCCGAATCCCGGCGTCGCGCCGAACCAGCCCATATTCCAAAGCGTCAAGCCCACGCTGCTGGCCAGATTGTGCCAGGAGAATTGCGCGGCGGTCGGTCAGCGCAACCATGAAAGGCGGCTTGACCACTCGATTCGCGCCAAAGCAAGCGCCCCGGGCAAAACGGCTGAGCGCCAGCAAAGGCAGGCTGGTCGTCCATGCCGTGGCAGCCATGCTCAGAGCGATGCCAACTGTGGACAGAGCGATGTGGAACAGCAGGCTGTGACACAAAAACAGCAGCACGCGCCGGTTCAAGCCGGGCGGCAGGCGGCGGCGCGAAATTGGCGTGTTTTTTGCTGCAACGGGCGCAGAGGGCATAAGGGCAGTTCCATGCAGGTCGGGCAAAGTCTAACCACAAAGAACACAAAGGGCACAAAGATGATTTGGGGCAGAGGCGCAGAAGGTTTTCCAAGAAAGTCATGTAAATAAGTTTGTTGCCTGGCAATCGCCTGTGCTGGTACAGTTGCGCGAAGTGCATTCACAAGCAGGAGAAAACAATTGGCATCGCAAAGCAAAGCAAATATTTTGGCGCGTCACGCCGCCAACGCCGGGCTCAAAATCCCGCTGCCCGCGATTTCTATGCGCAACGCGCGCGACCTGGGCGCTGACGAACCTTTCCATCCGCTGGACGAGCGCATCATCGCCGGCGCAGTCGAAGCGCTGGAAAGCGGACAGACGCATTATGTCGATGTGCCCGGCATCGCGCCCCTGCGTGAGGCAATCGCCAAGCATCTGAACGCTTCCTGCGGCGCCAACTGGCAAAGCGCCAACATCATTGTGACGGCGGGCATGCAAGAAGCGCGCTTCCTCACCACGCAGATAATCGGCGCGCAATACGCTGATATAGCCGTGCCAGCCGTGGCGCATCCGGGTGTGCGAAAAGCGCTGGGCATACGGCGGCGGCAAGTCGTTTCCCTGCCAACCGAGGCGGCGCGCGGTTTTCTGCCCTCGCTGGATGCGATTGCCGCGGCGTTGAATAATGGCTGCCGGCTGCTCTACCTGGAATCGCCTTCGCGGCTCAGCGGCGCGGTCTATACACAAAGCCAAGTGGCGCGCATTGCCGACATGCTGGCGCAGCACGATGCTGCCGCAATCTGGGATCAAGGGCTGGCGCGCTGGGTGGATGGCGACTGCCACTCATTGGCGGCGCAGGCAGAAGAGTCGACTGCCGCCATCGGCGAAGCCTGGCACGGCATAGGCTTGGGAAGCTGGCTGGTCGGGTCGATCGCAGCGCCCGCAGATTGGATCGCGCCGATGCAATCGCAGAAGCAGATCATGGCTATTTGCACCAGCACCGCCTCGCAATACGCAGCTCTGGCAGCCAGCGAAATCGTCGGCGAGACACACGAACAGCGACTCGCCCAGATGCGGGGACAGCGCGCTGCCGCCGTTGCCATGGCGAACGGGCTTGGGCTGGATTTGACGCCGGGCGCGGCCAACAACCTGCTGGCGCTGCACGCCGATGCATCGGTGCGGGGCAGGCTGGCAGAAGCTGGCATCAACTTTGCGGCGGGCGAAGATTTTGGCGCGCCCGATATCGTTCGCTTGAACATAGGCGCTGCCACCGCCGCTGCTATTGAAACGCTTGGTTGAGCCGGGAGAAAAGACATGAGCAAGAAAAAGCAAGCCGCTGGCACCAACCTGCTGTATCAGCTGATCGCCGAGGCGCGCGCCTACGATGATGTGATCGTGATGGGTCGCGGCGACCCGGACTTCGATACCCCCGCGCATATCGTGGCGGCCGCCAAACACGCCATGATCCACCGCCAGGCCGATGTCGCGCCAGCGGCTGGCTTGCCGGCTCTGCGCGAAGCTATCGCGGCGCGCGTCAAACGCGTCAACAACATCGATGTCGACCCCGCCAGCGAAGTCATCGTCACCAATGGCGGGCAAGAAGCGCTCTTCCTGATGGTGCTGGCGACGCTCGGCGCAGGCGATGAGCTGATCGTGCCCGAGCCAAATTACAATACCTATGCCGATTCGCTGGCTTTCGCCGGCGGCGTCAAAGTGGCTGTGCAGACCGCGCACGAAAAAGACTTCCGCGCCGACCCGGCTGCCGTGCGCGCCGCCATCACCGAAAAGACCCGCGCCCTGCTGCTGGTTTCGCCCAACAACCCTGCCGCCAGTGTGATTTCGCCCGCCGATATGCGCGCCCTGGTGAATATCGCCATCGAGCATGACCTGATGATCCTGGCGGACGACATTTATGACCTGTTTGTGTATGACGACTTTGTGCACACCAGCCCGGCTTCGCTGCTCGGCGGCAAAGAACGCAGCCTGACGCTCAATGCCCTGTCCAAAGCCTATTCCATGACCGGCTGGCGTTTGGGCTGGATCGTCGGCCCCGCCGATCTCATGGCGCGCGTGGCCGAGCTGAAAGCGGCTATCAGCGGCGGCACATCCATCATCTCGCAGCATGCTGGCATCGCCGCGCTGACTGGACCGCAAGATGCAGTGGAGATGATGGCGGCGGCCTATGCGCGGCGGCGGCGCTTGGTGCTGGATGCCCTCGACGAGATGGGCATGCAATACGGCTTGCCACAGGGCGGGCAATTCGTCTTCGCCAATATCGCCTTCACCGGCATGGACAGCGCCGAAGTCGCCCAGCGCATCCTGAGCGAGCAGCATGTGCTGGCTTATCCCGGCTCGGCCTTCTCCAAAGAGCGCAAAGATTACCTGCGCATGACCTTTTTGCAGCCCGAAGAGCAGCTCGTAGAAGGTCTGCGCCGCATGAAACTGGCGATGGCGGGGATTTAGACCGCACGCAATCGCAAACCGTGAGGTCAAGCGCATGGCATACGAAATCCAAAACGCGGCGCTCGTCGATCACTATCCGCTGGAGACGCTGCGCAGCTTTGTCAGCGACTTTCTGCGCGCGCTGGGCGCATCGTCCGAAGAAGCCGGGATCATCAGCGATGGTTTGATGACCGCGGCGCAGTGGTGGCATCCCGGACAAGGGCAAGGGCTGGAAAAGCTCTTCCGCTACAAACGGCGGCTGGAAAATGGCGGCATCGTGCCCCAGGCGCCCATGCGCTGGCTGGTGGATAGCCCCGCTTATGCCCTGTTGGATGCGGCAAAGGGATTCGGCTATGTGGCGGCGCAGCGAGCCATGTCGCGGGCGGTCGCCAAAGCCAAACGCAGCGGCATCGCCATGGTCGGCGTGCGCGGCAGCAACCACTTCGGCATCGCCGGCTATCATGCGCTGACAGCTGCAAAACAAGGCCTGATCGGCTGGGCGATGACCAATGCCGCCGCAGAAATGGCGCCTTGGGGCAGCGCGCAGGTCGTGCTGGGCACCAACCCCTGGGGCATCGCCATCCCACGCAGCCGCGAGCTTGCCATCGTGCTGGATATGGCGCTGACCATGTCGGGCAAGGGCATGATGCGCTGGTACGAACGCGAAGACTGCCCCATGCCCGAAGACTGGGCGCTGACGCCCGCTGGCGAAAAGACCACCGATCCCGCTGCGGCCATGGCCGGTCCGCTCTTGCCAATCGGCGCGTACAAGGGCTATGGCTTAAGCTTGTTCACCGATGTGCTGGCCGGCGTGATGACGGGCGCGCTCTTTGGCGGGGATGTCTTCCAGGACGATACCAACTTTGATGTCGGGCACATGCTGGTCGCCATCGATCCATCCGCCCTGCTGCCCGCCGCCGAAGTCGAAGCGCGGCTGGAGAAGCTGGTGGAGCAGGTCAAAGCTGCGCCGCCGATCGACCCGGCCCGGCCTGTCATGCTGCCCGGCGAGGTGGAATTCCAGCGCATGGCAGAACGGCAAAAAACCGGCATCCCGGTCGCTCGAGAGACAGTCGCAAAACTGCGTCCGCTGGCGGAGGGCTTGGGCATATCGCCGCTCTAACCCCAAATGCCCCTGCATCACTCTCAGGAAGTCCAACAAAGTAATGCAACAATAAGCAGGAATGTCGTACGGGTGGCGAAAGACGGGATTTGACAACTTGCTTGTGCCGCTGGGCGCAATGTGTTCCAATTGATGGCTATTGGATTTTATTTTGAGGTTTTGTTATGAGCGATGACATCGCTGTGCTGCGGCGGCGCGGGCTGATTTCCGAAGACCTGCTCAACTTTCGCTGGCTGGACGAGATCGCGCTTTCGCCCGATGCCGCGCACATCGCCTACACCATCCGCCGTCCGCACGCCGCCAGCAATGGCTATACCGGTCACCTCTACCTGCACAGCCTCGCCAGCGACAGCAGCCAGCGACTGACCGACGGCGACTGCCAGGTCTCTTCCTTGGCTTGGAGCCGCGACAGCAGCAAAATCGCCTGTTGCCACAGCGATGAAACCGGCGACAGGGTGCGCATGCTGAATCTGGACGATGGCAGCATCGACAGCTATCCGACCGACGGCATGCCCATGCGCGAGCTGGATTTCAGCGCCGATGGCAAGCTGCTGGCTGGCGCGCGCTGGACGACGATGCGCAATGATCGGGAACGCGGCGCGGCCGATGGCATCCCGCCGCCCAATATCAAGGTCGTGCGGCGTTTGCGCTACAAGCAAGACGGCATCGGCTGGGTGCACGACCGCTACAAACAAATCTGGACGCTGCAGCTGGATTCCCGCGAATTGACGCAGGTCACGCACAGCGAATGCGATTATTCCTCACCCAAATGGAGCCTTGTCGGTTCGCGGCTGGCTTTCGTGGGCATGGCGCGCGAGCAAAACACGCCGCTGGGTTATGGGCAGATTCTGACCTGCGACTATCCCGATGGCGCGCCCGAGCTGCTGCTGCCCGATTGGCAGGGCACGGCGTTCAGCCCGGTCTGGGGAGACGATGACCGCTATATCGCCTTCGCCGGGCACAACCACCCGCCGCCCGTCAACCGCCGCAACTTCTGGCAGCCGCATATCGCCGATGTCAAAGCGCGAAGAGCCTGGAAGCTCAACGAATCCATAGACGAAGAAGTCGGCAATTATGCCGTGGCCGACCAGCGCACAAGTCTGTCCAATGTGACCGTGAAGTGGGCGCCTGGCGACAAGTGGATCTACTTCTTGCTGACCGAGCAGGGCGCGACCAATCTCTATCGCATCGACACAGCCGGCGAGACAGAATGCCTGGTGGCGGGCGAGTGCATCAACTTTGAATACAGCCCGGCGCGCGGCGGCAGCGTCGCCTTCGGACAAGCCAACCCCGCCAATCCCGGCGAACTCTATGTCTGGCAGAATGGCGAATCGCGGAAGCTGAGCAACCTCAATCCCTGGCTGCGCGACCACGACTTGTCTGCGCCACAGAGCTTGTGGTATGACGGCGTCGATGGCGCGCCGGTGCATGGCTGGCTGATGAAGCCGCTGGACTTCGACCCCGCCGGCAGCTATCCGCTGGTGCTCTATGTGCATTGCTCCATGTTCGGCTGGGACTTCAATCACGAATTCCAGGTCTATGCCAATGCGGGTTATGCGGTGGCGTATTTCAACCAGCGCGGCACGACAGCCGGTTATGGACAAGCCTGGACCAAAGCCAGCGAGGGCGATCAAGGCGGCGCGGATTATGAAGAAATCATGCTGGGAGTCGATGAACTGGTCAAGCTGCCCTGGATCGACGCAGCGCGCATGGGCGTCACCGGCGGCAGCTGCGGCGGCTTCATGACCAACTGGGTGGTCGGGCATACCGATCGCTTCGCCGCAGCCGTTTCTCAACGCAGCATCACCAACCAGATCAGCTTCTTCGGCACCAGCGATATCGGTCCCGAATGCACGGGCGGCGAAACGCGCACCGACCCCTGGCGCGATTTGCAAGACAGCTGGCGTCAATCGCCAATCGCCTATATCGACAAGGTCAATACGCCGCTGCTGATCATTCATGCTGACGAAGATCATCGCTGTGCGCTGGAACAAGCCGAGCAGCTCTTCGCGGCATTGCGCTGGCGCGGCAAAGTGGTCGAGCTGGTCATATTCGAAGGCGAAAGTCATGGACTGTCGCGCGGCGGCAAGCCTGGCAACCGCATCGAACGGCAAAGGCGGATTCTGGACTGGTTTGACCGGTACTTGCGGGGATAAACAATTGCCACAGAGGCACAGAGGAGACGCAATATGCTGCAAGCAGGCAATTTGTCCGCGCGGGCGGGCGAAAAGACTTTCGGCTATCTCGAGACGGCGCAATCGCGCAGTGGCATGCGGGTGGATATCCCGGCGCATCTCATCGCGGGCGCGCAGCCTGGTCCCACGCTGATGGTGCAGGGCGCGATCCACGGCGCGGAAATCATCGGCAGCATCGCCATCTTGAACTTGGTGGAAAAGCTGGACCCGGCTGTTATAAGCGGCAACATCATCGCCGTGCCGGTGGTCAATCGCGCCGGCTTTGAACTGGGCGAGCGCGGCAGCCGCGTCGATGCCAAAGACATCAGCCGCCTCTTCCCCGGCAAGGCGGACGGCAGCATCAGCGACCAAACCGCCTGTATCTATTTCAAGGAAACGATCGCCCAAGCCGATGTGCTGATTGACTTCCACGCTGGCGCGCGCACCGCCTACGAACGCTATGTGCTCTTCAGCGCCGAAGCCGACCCCGACAACCTGACGCAGCTGGAAAAGAACCGCCGCAAGCTGGTGGTGGCTTTTGGCCTCGACCAGGCTGCTTTCTTCCCGCCCGGCACATTCGGCGCGAACACGGCGAAGAAAGCCATTGAGGATGTCAACACCTGCCAGATCACGCTGGAATTCGGCGGCGGCACCGGCTGGTTCAAAAATGGCGAGGACAATGTACGCGATGCCGAACGCGGCATTTGGAACATCATGAAAGCCATGGGCATGATCGAAGGCGAGCTGGAGTCCGATGGTCCGCTCTGCACCGTCTACAACGCCGGCGTCGTCATTTGGAAGCCGGCTGTCGATGGCCTCTTCATCCGCGACCGCAAGTTCAAAGACGCGCTGACAGTCGGCGACAGCTATGGCCGGCTGGTCGACCCCTACACGGGCGATTTGCTGGCCGAGATGCCCACGCCCAAAGACGGCATCGTCATCCCCAGCGGGCAAGAATGGCCCACCGTGGGCGCGACTTCCATCGGCATCCTGGGCAGCATAGACCGCGTTGACGACCGCCGGACGATGGATCTGAGCGTTACTTTTTCGTAGCGCGATAAAAGGAGAAAACACCAACATGAAACTGGGAACGATAGAAGCCGCGCCAGGCAGCAAAGCCTTTGGCAGATTCCAAACGGGCGAGACGCACGGACAATTTCCCGCGCACATCCCGCTGCATATCGTCAATGGCGCGCAGGATGGACCTACCCTGGTCGCGCAAGCCGGCACGAGCGGGCTGGAAATCGAACCTTCGCTGATCCTGCCGCATGTCGTCAAAGAGCTGGACCCGGCGCAGGTTCGCGGCGCGTTGATCCTGGTGCCGCTGATGAACACATCCGGCTTTGAATTCACGCAAGTCAACAGCGCCTGGGACGACAAGCATCTCAACCGCCTGGGACGCGGAGACGCGGACGGCAGCATCAGCCAGCAGATGGTGCATCAGTATTACCAGGCGGCTATCGCCAATGCCGATGCCCTGCTGGATATCCGCAGCGGCTCGCAATGGAGCTATCACCACTTCGCCGGCGTCTACAGCGCGGGGGATGTCGAAAAGAGCCGCGAGCTGGCTGTGGCGCTGGGACTGCCGCAGGTCGTGCTGGGGCTGAGCGCGGACGACTCGATGGCGCGCGAGGCGGCGCAGGACGGGCTGGCCGTTGTGGCGGCGCATATCGGTGGCGGACCTGGCTTGCGCGACTACCGCGAACGCGACCTGGGGCGCATCCGCAATGCCGTGCTGAACGCCATGCGACACCTGGGCATGCTGGCTGGCGACCTGGAATCCGATAGTGACAGCGTCGTCGTGCTGCAGCAGCACACGCTGATCATGCCCACGGGCGCGCGCGGCTTCACTTTCATGGACAAGACCCTGCGTGGCAAAGCTGTCGAAGCCGGCGACCAGTTGGGCTATGTGCGGCATCCCTTCAGTGGCGAAGCGCTGGAAGCCATCTGCGCTCCCCGCGGCGGCATCGTGGTCGAGGGCGGCGCAGCCTGGCCCGTGGTGCCCGAAGATACCATGCTGGCTATGCTGGGCGACCTGGTCGAGGAGATCGCGTTGCCCTGATGTTCCTCGCCGCCCTCAACCGCAGCGGCTTCGTTGATGAATGGCGGCAAGGCTGGGCGCAAAATGGCGAAATCGTCATGTCGCTGCAACGCGGCATTGGCACGCAATTTCAGTTTAATCTACCCTATCAATTTGAGCAATAAGGAGAAGACCTGCATGCTGACTCGCGAAGCCTTGAAACGAGATACCGCCAGGCGTGTCCAGCGTTTGCAAGCCATGATGCGCGACCAAGACCTGGACGCGCTGATCATCACCGGGCAGGCTGCGCCGGGCGGCCTGGGCGCGATCCGCTATATCACCCATGCGCATCTGTGGGGCGGCGGCGCGTTTGCCATCCTCGGTCGCGACGACCCCCACCCCTGGCTGCAAGTCTGGAGCAGCTATCAGGCTGTCTGGAGCCGCAACGAAACCACCACCCTTCCCGAGCGCGTGCTTTCGCCCTACGAAGATATCGTGGCGGCCACCGCGGGCACCGCCAAAGATTACGCCACCAACAGCAAGCGCATCGGCATGGTAAACATGAACAAGCTGATGGCGATCGGCACTTATCAGGCCTTCACGCGCGAGCTGGACGGCTACGAAATGGTCGAGGTCACCGATGCTTTCAACGCCATCCGTCAGATCAAAACGCCCTTCGAGCTGGAAGCGATCCAGCAGAATGGCGCGATTTTGGACAGCGCCATGGATATCTTCGTCGACGAAGCCGCTGTTGGCGCGCGCTATTGGGATGTCTGCGCCGCGGTCGAAGGCTATATCAAGTCTTTCGGCGCATTTTGGGGGCGGACGAAGCTGGCGCTGGATGGCACGCCCTATACCGTGCCCACGCCCAAAGACCTGGCCATGGCAGCCGACGACATCATCAATTTCGAAATCGTCTACGAATCGCCCTGGGGCTATTGGCTGGAGATGACGGCGGTCTTCTCGTTCGAGCCGCTGCCGGCCGATTCGCGCGCGCTGTTGGATGGCTATCTGGCGGCGGTGGAGGCGTCGTCTGCGGTGGCAAAAGCCGGCAATACCTTCCAGCACATCAGCGAAGCCAACGACAATGCCCTGCACGAGCGCGGCTTCCCGGTCGCTGGCAAACACACGCCCGATTGTCACAGCACGGGCTTGGACGGCAGCGATGGACCCAATTCCTTTGGCTCGCCCGATTTCACGCTGCAGCCCAATATGGTGCTGTCTTATCATCCTGGCACGGTGCTGGAAAACGACCGTGGCTTTTTGATTTCCGACAACTTCCTGGTCACGCCGCAGGGCGCTGTCCGCCTCTCGCCACATCACGCCGACCGCTATTACATGCAGCTGGAGGGGTGATGGCCCCGACAGGTCAGGGGGAAGTGCGCTTTGGCTACCCTCTCCGTCCTGACGGGGAGGGGCTGGGGGAGGGGTTATAGCGTCACCCCCCTCAGTAACTATTAACATGAAAGGAACAAGATCATGACCAAACGAACAGCCGTCCACATCGTCGCGCAGCATGTCACGGAGACCAGCTACAGCGACCTCAGCGACTTGACCATCATCCGCGCGCGCCAGGTCGTGCTGGACTACATCGGCACCATGCTGGGCGGGTATCAGACGCCGCTGGGAAAGCTGGCCGCCGACTATGCCGCCCAGCTCCAGCCCGGCAGCCAAGCCACCATCGTGGGCGACAAGCGCCGCAGCACGGTCGAGGGCGCGGCCTTCGCCAATGCCACCATGGGCAAGTTTCTGGGCATGGACGACTCGCACCGCACAGCCGGGCATGTCGCCTCGCAGCTCGTGCCGGTCGCGCTGGCGCTGGGCGAGTCGCTGCGCCTGACGGGCGAGCAAGTCATCACTGCGCTGGCTGTGGGCTATGATGTCATGCACATGATCGACCAGGAAGTCGACAATTGGCAGCGCGAACGCGGGCTCGACCACAAAGGTCAGCAGGGCACGCTGGCCGCCGCCATCACCGCCGCCAAAGCCATGAACCTGCCGCAGGACAAGATCGGCCACGCCCTGGCGCTGGCGATGGACATGGCTTGCGGCACCGAGCAGTATGTCTGGGATGCCGGCGCCTGCGACACCAAAGACCTGCTGGCGGGTTATGGCGCGCGCAACGGCATCAACGCCGCGATTATGGCCGAGTTCGGCTTCCGCGGACCGCCCGGCGCGCTGGATGGTCCGTATGGCTACTTCCACGCTTTTGGTCCGGGTTATGATCCGGCCTGTCTGGACGCGCTCAAGCACGAGGCGCTGGCCAACACCGGCTTCAAACCCCATGCCGGCTGCCGACATGTGCATTCCTGCGTCGATGCCACTCAGGCGCTGATGTCCGCGCACCAAGTCGACCTGGACGCAATCGCCACCATCGAAGTCGATACCTACCTGGAAGCCATCACGCCGGAATTCCGCGTCAATTATGCGCCGGAGACGGTCGGACAAGCCGGCTTCAGCCTGCCAGTTACCGCTTCAATCGTGCTGACGCGCGGCACTTGGTTCCGCGAAGACATCGACGCCTACGACGATCCATCCGCGCTGCGACTGCGCAAGCTGGTCAAAGTGGGCTTGGACGCAGCCATTCAAGCCGAGCATCCGATCAAGAATGGCTGCGAAGTGCGCATCCACACGCAGGATGGCGCGCAGTTGACCGGACGCGTCGAGTATGCCAAAGGCGAGCCGGAGAATATGCTCAGCGATGCCGAGTTTGAAGCGAAATTCCGCTACCTGGTCGGGGACATGTTGCCCGAAGAGCAGATCGGCGCGATCTTGACAGGCTGTGCCCGGCTCGAGCAGCTGGGCGATATTGGGGCCTTGGCGCATTTGACCGTGCCGCAGGCAGCGCTGGCGCAGGTTTCATGAAGATCGCCGCTGTAACCGCCAGCATCGTCAGCATCCCGCGCCGCTGTGGTATAGTACGGGCGATCCGCCGGGTCGCCCACAATCCGCCAAGCGAGGGCAGACATGTCTGCAAACAAAAACCTGCACGCAGCCAAGTCCAACAAAAAAGACGAGTTCTACACGCAGCTGTCCGACATCGAAAACGAACTCCGCCACTACACCGCGCACTTTCGCGGCAAGACCGTCTATTGCAACTGCGACGACCCGCGCGTCAGCAATTTCTTCCACTACTTCGCCTACAACTTCCGCATCCTCGGACTAAAGAAGCTCATCACCACCTGCTACAAGAGCCAGCAAGCAGATATGTTCAGCCAAAACGACAGCGAGCGCGCCATCTGCCTGGAATATGACGGCACAGAGAACGAGACCGGCGTGCCAGATGTGGAAGACATCGGCGTCCGCTGCCTGGCAGGCGATGGCGACTTCCGCAGCGCCGAGTGCATCGAGCTGCTGAAACAAGCCGATATCGTGGTGACGAACCCGCCTTTTTCGCTGTTTCGGGAATATGTGGCGCAGTTGATCGAGCATGACAAGAAGTTTGTCATCATCGGGCATCAGAACGCGATCACTTACAAAGAGATTTTCCCGCTGATTAAAGACAACAAATTGTGGTTGGGGCATGGCACGATGGGAAGGGATATGCTTTTTGATGTCCCTGCTGATTATGGGCAAGAATTGCTTGAAACGAAAAAAGAAGGCAGCGCTTACAGAATCGTAAATGGCGTCGTTATGGGCAGGCTGGGCAACGCTGCCTGGTTTACCAATCTTGAACATAGCAGAAGGCGCGAAGACCTCATCCTCTACAAGCGCTACAGCCCCGAAGAATATCCGCGCTACGACAACTACGATGCGATTGAGGTGTCCAAGACGAAAGAGATTCCCATGGACTGGGATGGCGCGATGGGCGTGCCGATCAGCTTTTTGGACAAGCACAATCCTGAGCAGTTTGAGATTATCCGATTTAGAACAGGAGATGATGGCAAAGACTTGAGAATCAACGGGAAAGCGCCTTATTTCCGCATCGTTATTCGACGCAGGAGAGGGGCGTGACAGGATGCGCGGCGTGCGCGGCTGGCGTCTGACGATGGCCGGTTTGCGATATAATCCCCGTAATTTGCGCAGAAACTATCCAGGAGGCGTTTATTGCCAGTACGGAACAAGAAGGACTTCAACCGCGAGCGAATAAATAAATCACACAAGGAGAATACCGTGAAAACAGCAAGAATTTTTGTACTGGCGGGCTTGGCGGCGCTGATGGGCGCGCTGGCATTTGCGCCGGCGACCGCGCAGGACGACATGACCGAATTCGTCTTCGCCCATGGCGGTCCCATCCGCAACATGGACGCGCATTCGCACTGGTACGGCTCGACCCACTGGCTGACCAACCTGCTCTATGACTGCCTCATCTGGCGCGCGGCCGATGGCGATGGCTATGTGCCCCAAGCCGCCCGCAGCTGGGAGAATGTCGACGACACCACCTGGCGCTTCCATCTGCGTCCGGGGGCGACCTTCCACAATGGCGAGGCGCTGGATGCCGAAGCCGTCAAATGGAATATCGACCGCGTCCGCGAACCCATCGGCGATATCCCGCTCTACAAGCAATGGGAATTCGTCAAAGACACCATCGTCGTGGACGAGGTGACGCTCGACATCACCACAGAAGAACCCTATCCCTACTTTGAATACGATGTCAGCTACAACGGCTGCGAGATTTTGCCGCCCGATTACTTCAACGAAGTGGGCCAAGAAGAATTCACCCGCAACCCGGTCGGCAGCGGTCCTTACATGCTGACGGAATTCTCCGAGAGCGACCGCTATGTCTTTGAGGCTTGGGACGACTATCACAGCGGACGCCCCGAAGTCGACCGCGTCATCTACCAGGTCATCCCCGAACCTTCGGCGCAGGTAGCCGCGCTGCTGGCCGGTCAGGTCGATATGATCCCGGCTGTGCCCGTGCCCGACCGTCCCAACCTGGAAGCCACCGAAGGCATCTCGCTGCTCATGGAAACAGCCAACCGCATGCACCACTTGTATGCGCGCGTGGAAACCGAAACCGGCGCCGTAGCCGAGACCTACCCCGACTTCGAGCCGGCCACGCTGGATATCCATGTGCGCAAAGCCATCACGCATGCGCTCGACCGCCACTTGCTGGCCGAGGTGCAAGGCGCGGCCAGCCCACGCCTGGTGCGCGTCTGCTCCTACTATCCAGAGGGATTCGCCGATCAATATGCCGATGCGGATGCCATCTCCGACTGGTATAATCCCGATATGGCGCGCGAATATCTGGCAGCCGCCGGCTATGGCGAGGGCGAAGGCCCAACCATCCACCTCGATGCGCCGACCTTCCAAATGGGTGGCGAGAAAGAAGTCGCCGAGATCGCCGCGGCCATGCTCACAGAAGTCGGCTTCAATGTCGAGCTGAGCATCCTGGACTCGTCCGCTTATGGCACGCAGATATCGCGCGGCGGCAACAACCGCGACCTGATGCTGGTGACGCTGGGCTGCGGCCCCTCGCTGCTGCCGCTCTTCTATCAGTGCGGCTGGGTGCAGGCGAATTACAATGTCTGCATCGACGAGTGGGACGCGGTCGCCCAGGAAATCCTGACCACGGTCGACAATGAAGCGCGCCTCGATCTGTGGCAGCAATGGTGGTCTTTCTACCTCGACTACACCCAGACGATCACGCTATACGAGATCACCAATGTCATGGCGCTGAACACAGCCGAGTTCAGCTTTACGCCGCGCAAAGACGGCTGGATGACCTTCCGCGATCTGTCTGTGGCCGATATGTAGAATTCCGAGTCAGAGGGAAGGTTTGAACCCAACAAAGGTTGGGATGCAGGGGCGTGTCGCTGATGCGCCCCAAAATGGATATATGTCGCAGGGGCGATCCGCCGGGTCGCCTTTTTTTATTTTCTAATCACAGCGGGTTCATAGCGGCTTCATAATGTCATATGGGTTCGAGGGTCTTCGGGAGTGGTGAAATCTTGTTATGTGAACAAGAACAGGCGCGCATCGTAATTGGGATGATGCCGCCGGCCGCCGATTCCAAGCGCAAGTAAACAGCTTCACCGTCTTGGCAGTGCGGACATTTTCTCATATGCCCAGTATAGCATTATGCCAATACATTCACCACTCCCGCCAGCGCCGGCCTACGACGAATCCTTGCTGAGGTCGCAACCGTCCTGCCCTGTCGTGTACAATACCGTCCATGAGCGCCTGCCCCTTTGCCGCATTCGACCCGCTCGACCTGCGCGATCCTTTCTCGTTGCTCGCCCGCGCCCAGCAGCAGCAGCCAGTCTTCTACAGCCCCGCCATCGACTATTGGGTGGTTACGCGCCACGCCGACATCAAGACGATCTTCCGCGACCACCATCGCTATAGCGCCGCCAACACCATCACGCCCATCGTGCCTTTTTCAGACGCGGTGAAGCGACTGCTTTCGGCTGGCGACTATACGCCCGAGCCCGTGCTTTCCAACCATGTGCCGCCGGGGCATACTCGCATCCGCAGCCTGGTCAACCGCCTGTTCACGCCGCGCCGCATGAACAGCTTCGCGCCCGTCATCGGCCAGATCGCCCGTGATGCCGTCGCGCAGCTGGTCTCGCCGCCGGTCGATATCGTGTCTGCGCTGACTTATACCTTTCCCGCGCAGGTGCTCTTCGCCGTGCTCGGCGTGCCAGAAGCCGATGTGCCACAGGTCAAAGCCTGGGCGGGCAGCCGCATCAAGCTCTATTACGGGCGTCCCAGCGCCGACGAACAGCTGGAAATGACCGCGGACCTGGTGCCATTCTGGCGTTATGTGGTGGCGCTGGTGGCGGACAAAGCGCAATCGCCCGGCGACGACCTCACCAGCGATCTCATCCGCCTGCGGGCTGGCGATGACAGCGTGCTGAGCCTCAACGAGATCGCCAGCTGCATAATCACCCTGCTGGTGGCCGGGCACGAAACGACCACCGCGCAGCTGAGCAATGCCCTGCTGCATCTGTTGGGCAACCCCGCTCACGATGGGAAGAGGCAAAGTTTAGCTGAATGTCGGCAAGACCTTCCCCCCAATGATTTGGGGGGACCGAGGGGGGTAGACCACAGCCTTTGGGAGTCGCTGTGCCAACAGCCGGCGCTCATCCCGCAGGCGCTGGAAGAAATGATGCGCTGCGACCCATCGGTTTGTGCCTGGCGCAGGCTGTCCACCGCGCCCAGCGAAATCGGCGGCGTCAATATCCCGGCTGGCGCGAACCTGCTGCTGATGCTGAATGCCGCCAATCGCGACCCCGCGCTCTTCCCCGAGCCCGATGTCATCTGCCTGACGCGCGACAACCTCAAAGAACAACTGGCTTTTGGCTATGGCATTCATTATTGCGTTGGCGCGCCCCTGGCCCGGCTGGAGATGCGCATCTTGCTGGAGACGCTGGTTGCCGAGCTGCCTTCGCTGCGCCTGGTGGAAGGGCGGGAAGTCAACTACACGCGCAATATCTCTTTCCGCGGTCCGCTTTCGCTGTGGGTGAGCTGGTGAACGCCGATTTCTTCGCCGAGTTTTCGCCCGGCACTTATGACGAATGGCTGGCTGCCTTGCGCGATTCGCTGGCGGATGCAGAGCCCGAAAGCCTCGTCACAGGCACGGCAGAAGGCATACGCATCCATCCCCTGCCCCACCCCGATGCGCCGCATTTCCCCAGCGGTCTGGAGGACGCCTCGTATCCGCGCGCATCCTGGGGGAGCTGGCTGATCGCGCAGGAGATCAACATAGACGAGCCGCGCGCTTTCAACCGGGCGCTGCTGGATGCGCTGGCGAATGGACAGACGGCCATTGCGCTGGCTGCGGGACCGCGCTTGCAAACGCCCGTCGACCTGGACACGGCGTTGACCGGCGTCGACCTGGCGCTATACCCCGTCTTTGCAGCGGACGCGCGTGTATTCGACCGGCTGCGCGCCACTCGCAGCGCACAGGAAATGACGGATTTGCGCGGCTGCATCGGCTCGCCAAGCGATGATTATGCTGCGCTGGCCGATCGTTTTTCTGTGGCTGAGGCTGTTTCGCCGGCTTTGGGCTGCGCGGGCATCAGCACAGTCGAGCAACATAAAAATGGCGCGGACGCCGTGCAAGAACTGGCTTTCGTCCTGGCGGCTGGCGCAGATGTCTTGCGCGGTCTCTCGGGGCGTGGACTGCCCGCCGAAACAGTTGCGCCCAGGCTGCATGTGACGCTGTGCATCGGCGAGGATTTCTTCATGCAGATCGCCAAGTTCCGCGCGGTCAAGTCGCTTTGGGCGCAGATGACGCGGGCTTTCGGCGCGAGCGAAACAGCGCAGACGCTCCACCTGCATGCCCGCAGCGGCGCGCGCAACAAATCGCAGGAGTCCGCGCACAACAACCTGCTGCGGCTGACCTGCGAGGCGACGGCGGCGGCGATGGCTGGCGTCCACAGCATGACGCTGGCTGCTTTTGACGCGCCCGCTGAAGACGAGTTCTCGCGTCGGCTATCGCGCAATATCCAGCTGATCTTGCAGCACGAAGTACAGTTGACGCGCGCAATCGACCCGACTGGCGGCAGTTGGCATGTCGAACGGCTGACGCATGAACTGGGGCGGCGCGCCTGGGCGGCTTTCCAGCGCATCGAGGCTCAGCGGCGCTAGCAAGACCGCCCGCCCCGCAGGGCAGAGCGATTGGTCACTGTGTCGGCTAATCGCACGTCACTCGTATGAGCCAATCCGCAGCGGATGCAGCATGAAGCCGCGCCCCAGCATATCGGCGGCATCCAGCGGACGCGCCCAAAAGCCGAAGTGGCTGGTCATCCCGCCGTACATAGTCAGTCGCTGGTCACTGTGTCCAGTCAGGCACAGAGTTCGTATCCCCACTGCTTCATCCAGTCGGCGCCGTTCACGACGGTTTCCGACCAAGGCCCTTTTTAGTCGCTATAATCAGCAACTTACACGGCTAAATCGACCACTTAGACGACTGATTCGGTCACTTGCGCGAAAAAAACGCCCCTGCGCGCTAAAATGACTTCATGCCCAAACGCAATATCTACCTCACCGATATCCCGCTGGACGAGGCGCGGGCGACGCTGCAATCTGCCCTGCAGGCCGCCGGCGCCGCGCAGCCCATGCCGGCCGAGCGCATCCGCTTAAATCAGGCGCTGGGCAGGGTTACGGCGCAGCCCGTGCAAGCCATCCGCTCGTCGCCGCATTTTCACTGCGCGGCCATGGATGGCTATGCCCTGCGCGCGGACAGCACGATCTCGGCGCGAGAAACGCAGCCCCTGCGCTTGAAGCCGGGCGAAAACGCCTTCCCGGTCAACACGGGCGATCCCCTGCCCGCCGATGCCAACGCCGTCATCATGATCGAGCATGTCAACCAGGATCATGACGGCAGCTTGCTGATCTATGCCGCTGTCCCGCCCTGGCAGCATGTCCGTCTGATGGGCGAAGACATCGTGACCACCGAGACCGTGCTGCAAGTCAATCATGCCCTGCGCCCGGTCGATTTGGGCGCGCTGGCTGGCTGCGGGCATGCGCAAGTGGCTGTGCGGCGCCGTCCGCATGTGCGCATTATCCCCACCGGTGGCGAACTGCTGCCGCACGATCAAGAGCCGGGTCGCGGGCAGCTGACTGAATACAACAGCCTGATGCTCGCCGCGCAGATCGAGGGCGCCGGCGGGACAGCCAGCATCGGCGACATCATCGGCGACGATCCAGCTGCTTTGACGGCGGCCTTGCGAGCGGCGCTGGACGATAAACCACAGCTGATTCTGCTGCTTTCCGGTTCATCGGCGGGCGCGCGCGACTTCAGCGCTGCAGCCATCTCGCAGCTTGGCGAAGTGCTGGTGCATGGCATCGCCGTGCGCCCGGGGCACCCGGTCATCATCGGCATGGCGCGGGACCTGCCCATCATTGGCGTGCCTGGCTACCCCGTCAGCGCAGCCTTAACTGGCGAACTGCTGATTCTGCCGTTGATTCGCCAATGGCTGGGCTTGACGCCGCCGCAAGTGAACCAGGTCGAGGCAGTTGCCACGCAGAAGATCGCCTCGCCGCTGGGCGATGACGATTATGTGCGCGTGGCGCTGGCGGATATCGACGGAAAGCTGCAAGCGACGCCGCTGGGACGGGGCGCGGGCGTGATCACCTCGCTGGCGCGGGCGGACGGGCTGGCGCATATCCCGCGCTTTCATGAAGGCACAGACCGCGGCGGAAAATTGCAAGTGGCGCTGCTGCGAAATCGGGGCGAAATCGAGCAGAGCCTCATGATGTTGGGCAGTCACGATCCCATGCTGGATCTGCTGGCGACGCATCTGCGGCTGCGCGAGGGCGGACGGCTGGTATCGGTCAATGTCGGTTCGCTGGGTGGCTTGCTGGCGCTGCGGCGGGGCGAAGCGCATCTGGCCGGCACGCATCTCTTCGACCCCGAATCTGGCGGCTACAACACGAGCTTTGTGCGGCGTTATCTGCGCGAAGAACCCGTGCAGCTGATCACCTTTGCGCATCGCGAACAAGGGCTGATGCTAGCGCCGGGCAATCCGCTGGGCATTCAGTCGCCGGACGATCTGCGGCGGGCGCGTTTCATCAATCGCCAACGCGGAGCGGGCACGCGCGTGCTGCTGGATCATCTGCTGGCGCGGCAGGGCATCGATCCCATAGAAGTGGCTGGCTATGAGCACGAGGAGCACACGCATCTGGCGGTGGCGGCAGCAGTGGCCGATGGCATCGGCGATTGTGGCATGGGCTTGCGCGGCGCGGCCGAAGCGCTGGGCCTGGAATTTGTCGGGCTGGTCTGGGAGCGCTTCGACCTGGCGATACCCCAGCGATTCATGGCGATGGAGCAGATGCAGGCGCTGCTGGAAACCCTGCGCGACGCGGCATTCCGTGATGAACTGGGCGCGCAGAGCGGTTATCGCAGCGACGAAACGGGGTCAGTTCAGCCAGCCGCCAGTTGAAAAGCGCTATAAATCCAATATGATTATTAATGTACTATATACATATGGAGAATCTTCTTTCAACTCTATTCATCTTGATGCAATGTAATTTCGCCATATCAGAAATGCGTGGAAAGTTGGCAATCCCCCCCCCCCCCCCCCCGAAAAATGTCACCTGACAGCCGGGTGGCGAGGCTGCGCGGCGGCGTCATGTTTCTGGCGCTGCTCGCTATGCTGTGGCGCCCTCCTCAGATTCAGGCGGCTACAATCAATGTCGACAGCGGCTGCAGCCTGGCGCAAGCCATCAACGAAGCTAACGGCTGGACGCAGAATGTCGGCGGCTGCGAAGCCGGCACCGATGCCGGGGGAGGCAATCCGGGAGAAGACACCATCGTCCTCAGCGCCAACATCACGCTGACGAGCAACTTGCCCGTTATCATCACCAATATCACCATCGACGGCTCGGACAGCAGCGGCGGGCGCTACACGATCAGCGGTGGCGGGCAATATCGCGTCATTTATCACGACCACGGCGACCTTGCCCTGCAGAACCTGATACTTGCCAATGGCCGAACCAAACAAATTCATGGAGCGGTCTACAGCGACTCCGGCTTTGAAGACCCATTGACGATCCACAACAGCCGCATAATCAATAGCGACCTCAGCAGCGTGGCTGGCTCGAAAGGCGCGGGCGTATACAAGGAAGGCGCGGGCAAGTTAACGATTACGGAAACCGTCATCACCGGCAACAAAGCCGCCCAGGAAGGCGGAGGCATCTGGTCTGAAAGCCCGACAAGCATCAGCCGCAGCGCGATTTACAGCAACAGCGCGCGCTCCGGCGGAGCGGTTTATGTCACTGGCGAAGACAGCTCGCTCGCAATCACGAACAGCACCCTATACAGCAATACAGCGTCTTCCGCTGGCGGCGGCGTGTATGCGGGACCCGTCGAGTCCGTTGCTTTGAAGCATGTCACTATCGTCAAAAACGGGGCGGCTGCCGATTCTGCCGGCGGGATCTATTTGACCAGCGGCGGCGCGAATATTAATGTCCGCAACAATATCCTGTATGACAACCGCAATGGCGATTGCAAACTGACGCCTGATGAATCATTCACTGGCACCAGCGGCGGTGTAGTGGTGAAGGACAACATCATCGGCGCAAACAGCTGCGCCGGCATCAATCTGGCAGGCAACCCGAACCCGGAGCTGGCATCAAGCGCGACAGGCGACATTCCATATTTTCCATTCTCCACAACCAGCCCCGCCAAAGACGCCGCCGATTGTCTGGACGATGTAACTGTCGACCAGATCGGCACAACCCGACCCCAGCCCCAGGGCGGCAAATGCGATATCGGCGCATACGAAGGAGCCGGCGCCTTCACTCTGGCCACCGCCACCCCCACGAATACGCCTACCGCTACGCCTGCGAATACAGCTGCCAGCACGCCCACAGCAACTGCCACCAGCACGCCCACAGCAACTGCCACCAGCACACCCACGCCAACCGCCACCAGCACACCCACGCCGACATCTACCAGCACGCCCACAAATACGCCACCGCTAGCGGACACGCCAGCCCCCACCGACACCCCAATGCCAAAGCGCCAGCAGCAACGATCGGACAACGGCGACTCGCAGCCCAGCGCCACGCCAAGTCAGTTGTGCGAACAATTTGGGCCGAAAGAATTATGGTATGAAGCCATACCCTTGGGCGCGATCGCTTGCATCTTCCGCGGCCGAGGGCAGTTCCAGGTCTATGGCATAGATGAGCGGTCGCGAGGTTTTTTCATGACATCGGCGACGCAGGAACAGGTCGATGCGATCGGGGCTGGCCTGGTCGCCGCCTCCGCCGACGGCCGCGCCGCCATTTTCGTGGTGGGAGCTGGCGACATCATCGTTTCGGTTGGTCCCGATTTCGAAGGCAAAATCGCGCACATGCGGTTTGAAGGCGGCCTGTTCGGCGGAAGCCAGGGCGTATACACGACATACGGGGGACCGCCTGGCCTGGCTGCTGTCAAAACCGATGATCAACAAATGCCGAACCGCGCTGTAAACCACTGCATCGTGACCACGACCGGTTACATAAATTTCCGGTATGCTCCTGGCGGCGCGATTTTGGAGGTGCTGCCGCGCCTCGTGACGCTGACGGCGGTGGAGCGGACGGACAAGTGGTTCAAGGTGGACTGGTATGGGACGAAAGGCTGGGTCAGCGCATACCATGTCGTTCCGCGCGGAGACTGCGACTAGAGGCTGGCGCCGCGGAAACAGCGCATGCATGTCAGCGCCGTGTCGCTGCTGATATGGTTATCCCGCCAGCTTGCTGTTACAATCGGCGAAAGTTGACGAAGCTCAATACAGAAGAGGCAGGCTATGCCCAAAATCACCTTTCTCGGCGCTGGCAGCTTCGGCTTCACGCGCAAACTCGTCAAAGACATCCTGACCTTTCCGCTGCTGGAAGGCGCAGAGATCGCGCTGATGGGCAATCATTGAAAGGTTTGTCAGGCTCATGCGACTTGACCGAGAAACTGCTATTGACTCGGCTTTGTCTGCGGGGAACTTTATCTATAACTCTGGAGACGAAGACTTCTTCTGGGCACTTACCCTGATAGCTTTCAATCTTTTTGAACTTGTGGGAAAAGGGGACAGTGCCCGAGATCGGTTTCTTGCGGGCTATGAAGAAATCCTTAATCACAAGCGAGACAGTGAATTAACACATGAGTGGCACGAAGGCTGTGTCGCACGAGCCATACGCAATCTGTTTGCACACGGGCTACAAGCCGATCGGAAGCAGCCAAAAAGGTTTTATTCAGATGATATTGCCAGCTTGGCAAGCGTCGCCTTTATCTCGAAATCTCAACACCAAGATCCACCAGACCTGTATCATATTGAATTGGTCGGCGACGAATGCTATGAAATCCGCTTCTCGCCACCAGAGATTTGGTATTATGTACAACAGTGGCAAGCGCACAGGAGGACAGCATGAGCAGGAAACAGTTTGCGCTCTTCAAACCAGGCGGCCGGGTAGTGCGAGGCTATTCGTATGGCAAACTGACAGAAGTACGCTACCTTGATGTCATCCGAACCGGTATAGAAGCGCCCGAACGCCACAATTTCATACAACTTGTTGACGACCAGCAGCTAACCGATGAGGAACTGCGCGAGTGCCGCATCGGTTATGTTGATGAAAAAGGCGTCGGAACATATTATGGCTGGCAAGAGTTTCTCGATATGGATGCGGTTCCAAGTTAAGCTAGTCTGGTCCATTCAAGAGGAAGCAATAATATGCCCAAAATCACCTTTATCGGCGCTGGCAGCTTCGGCTTCACGCGCAAACTCGTCAAAGACATCCTGACCTTTCCGCTGCTGGAAGGCGCAGAGATCGCGCTGATGGACATCGATGCCGAGCGGCTGGATTTCGCCCGGCGCGCCGTGAAGCGCATCGTGCAGGCTGGCGGCTATCCCGCGACTGTCAGCGCCACGCTCGACCGCGAAGAAGCCCTGCGCAACGCCGATTATGTGGTCGTGACCATCCTGGTCGGCTCCACAGATGTCTGGCGGCACGATATCGAGATCCCCATGAAATATGGCGTGGATATGAATGTCGGCGATACGCGCGGCGTCAGCGGCATCTTTCGCTCGCTGCGCACCATCCCCGTCATGGTCGATATCGCCCGCGACATGCAGCGGCTCTGCCCCAACGCGCTGATGCTGAATTACACCAACCCCATGGCCATGCTCTGCCGGGCGCTGGATATCGAAACCGACATCCGCGTCACCGGCTTGTGCCACAGCGTGCAGGGCACATCCAAGATGCTGGCGAACTGGATCGGCGCGCCTTATGACGAAATCAACTACACCTGCGCCGGCATCAACCACACCGCCTGGTTTGTCGACTACACCTGGAATGGCGAAGACGCCTACCCGCTCATCCAGCGCGCCATCAGCGAGAACGCGGACATCTATAATGCCGAGCAGGTGCGAAACGAAATGTACCTGGCGCTGGATTATTATGTGACCGAGTCCAGCGGGCACAACAGCGAATACAACTGGTGGTTCCGCAAGCGCCCCGACTTGATCGAGAAATACGCCACGCATGGCACGAACTGGAATCCCGGCGAGCACGCTTACATCCTGAAAGAATATCGCCGCCGCGAGCACGACTGGCGCGATGACATCCACGCCTGGTTCGCCGAAGACGCGATCGACCTGGCGCGCGGACACGAATACGCGGCCTACATCATCAATGCCATGGAAGGCGGCGAACCTTTCAAGTTCAATGGCAATGTGCCCAATCGCGGACTGGTCGACAACCTGCCCGCCGAAGCCTGCGTCGAAGTGCCGGTCTGGGCGTCTCGCGATGGGCTGGAGCCCGTGGCCGTGGGCGCGCTGCCAACTTCGGTCGCGCCATTGACCAACCTGTATGCGCAGATCGAAGAGATGGCGGTGGCGGGAATCTTGCAGGGTGATAAACGGCTGATCTATCAGGCGGTCGCCTATTCGCCTTTGTCGGCGGCAGTCTGCTCGTTGAAAGAAATACAGTCGATGGTGGACGAGCTGTTCGCGGTGAATGCGGCGTATGTGTAGGCGGGCTTTTGCGTGAAGCTTCCGCCTGGTATATGAAGTCAACCGGACAAACGCTCACATAGTCGCGTCGCTAGCGCAAAACCACCCGCGTTCAACTCTGCTCCGCCCGCAGCCGATCCCGCGCGTTTCAGCGAAGCGTGCTTGGCGCGCGGATCGCTCGTGCAATTTTCTGAAAATGCGGTACAATGCTGCTGAATCAAGTAGAGATTTGAGGTGAATAGCGTGGCGGCTGTTACCGAAATTGAGCGCATTGCGGTTCTGGAAGAAACCTACAGACACATCGCCACCAAGGCCGACTTCGCCGAGTTCAAGGCGGATATTCGTGCCGACCTGGTCGCTCATCAGCAGGCGGCGCAGGAAGAATTCAAGAACGTCCGAGAACAGCAGACCATGATGGCCAACGGCTTCGCCGAGTTCAAGGCGGATATTCGTGCCGACCTGGTCGCCCATCAGCAGGCGACGGAGGCAGCGCTAAGCGGTCATCGAGACGCGGCGCAGGAAGAATTCAAGAGCGTCCGAGAACAGCAGACCATGATGGCCAACGACTTCGCCGAGTTCAAGGCGGATATTCGTGCCGACCTGGTCGCCCATCAGCAGGCGACGCAGGAAGAATTCAAGAGCGTCCGAGAACAGCAGACCATGATGGCCAACGACTTCGCTGAGTTCAAGGCGGATATTCGTGCCGACCTGGTCGCCCATCAGCAGGCGACGGAGGCAGCGCTAAGCGGTCATCGAGACGCGACGCAAGAGGAATTCAAGAGCGTCCGAGAACAGCAGACCATGATGGCCAACGACTTCGCCGAGTTCAAGGCGGATATTCGTGCCGACCTGGTCGCCCATCAGCAGGCGACGGAGGCAGCGCTAAGCGGTCATCGAGACGCGACGCAAGAGGAATTCAAGAGCGTTCGAGAACAGCAGACCATGATGGCCAACGACTTCGCCGGTCTCAGAGCAGAGTTCCGCGTTATCAAGGGACTGGTTTTGGTCGCGATAGGCATTGTCATCGCGCAATTTGCGGCTCTGTGGTTCGGTTTGCTGCCGCTCACGATGTAATTAAAGAACGATCCAGACCAGGCTCTTCCTTAGCGAATCGCATCTCCCAGCCGCTCGACGAGAAAGCGGGAGAGAATCCCTATGCCCGCAGCCGATCCCGCGCCTCTCGCGCCGGCGTGAAATTGGGATTGAATGTCAGCGCCGTGATGTAATTCTGCAGCGCCTTGTCCATTTCGCCGCGTCCCTCGCGCGCCAGGCCGAGGTAATAATAAGTTTCTTCGACATATTGCCCGCCGCCGTCGCTCTGATTTTGGCGGACGATGCGGATCATGTCGTCATAGCGCCCGGTGTGATAATAGGCTTCCAGCGCGCCAAATTGGTACCAGAACATGCGCCAGGGCAGACCCAGGGCGATCGCCCGGTCGTAGGCTTGCGCCGCCGCGTCGTACATCTGCAAGCCCACGAAACTGCTGCCCATGTTGAACCAGGCGTGAGCGTCTTCCAGGTCGGCCATGGCTTCTGCGCGCGCCAGCTCCAAGGCGTTGATGGCGTTCTGCCATTCATCGGCGTCCGCGCCCAGCAATTCCATCAACTCTTCGTGGCGGTTGACAGTGTAGAGCACGATGTACTGGTAATTGAAATGCTGCCAGTAGTCCAGGATATCGGCGTAGGCATAGCGCGTGTCGGGTCCGCGAAAGCTGTCCATGGTCGTGAATTCGGCCAGCGCATCGTCATAACCCGCCATCAGCAGGTAATGCCCCATCCAGTCATAGCCGCTGGGCTCGTAGCCTTTTTCGATGACCACGGGGAAGCCCTGCGCCATCAAGGTCTTCAGCAACTCCAAGCTGCCGCCGCTGCGCGCGATTGCGAAGACCGGCAGCTCCGGTATCTGCGTATTGACGAACTCCGCCATCTGCCAAGGGCTGACATTTTTGTCTTCATAATTGGGTTTGAGCCAGTTGGCGGCGCGGTTTTGGTCGTCGGCATACCCAAAGTGCGCCAGCGCGTTGGTCAGCGTGGCGGGCCCGCAATTGTTCCAGCCTTGATATTCGTTGCCCAGACCGCCCATACGGAAGGCAGGCGGCAGCGACAGACTGGTTTCGTTGGTCTGCGCGGCAAGGGGCAACGCCCACAAACAGTACAGGATTACAAGGCAGCTACGAAGCATGCAAGCGGTCTCGCTCAATGGCTGATTGCTATAGTATACACCGATTTTGCCGCAGCGGACGGGCGGACCAGTCCCAGGCTTCTGCGCTGCTGACGCGCCATTGGTTGATGCAGCGCGATGCCGTTGCAAAAGCAGCCGGTTGTCGTGGCATACAGCCCCGTCTGCAAACAGCTGCGCGCGGGACCGCAGACCTGCTGGCAGGTGACGGCATAGTGCACATCCGTGCCGGCGCGAGCGAGTCGGTCGAAGTTGGGCGTCAGATCGAGCGGACTGCCGTGAACGCCCGTCGTGTCCCAGCGCTGCTGACTTGATGCGAAAATTGCTGCGCGAACAAGATATCTCGCCCGAGTCTGTCGCTGGCGTTGGCTTGTCCGGGCACATGCACTCGATCGTGCCACTGCGCGCCGATGGCAGCATCACTCACAATTGCATCGTCTGGGCAGATACGCGCTCCCGGCCACAAGCGAGCAGCCTGGCTGACAATTGGCAGGATCGGCTGTGAAATCCGGCGATCGCGCCCTACAGCCTGGCCAAGCTGCTCTGGCTGCGCGAGCATCGACCGGCTGTCTATGGCGAAACGGCTCTCCCTCTTCGGCAATTCAATAGGTTATGACTTCAGGGATTTGGTCTGCCCGGCCACGGCGGCACAGGCTAATCCGCGTAGAGATTGAAAGGTCCAAAGCCATGCGGCAGCAAGTCTTCCAGCGTGGTGCTCAAGCGCAAATTGCCATCCAGGTCAGCCAATATCACACGCAGGGACGGCGAAAATTCATAGAGCAGCTGGCGGCAGACCCCACAGGGCGAGCCGGCATCGCGAGTCGCCACAGCCACCGCCGTGAATTCGCGCCGGCCTTCGCTGACCGCTTTGACCAGCGCCGTGCGTTCTGCGCAGATCGTGGGCGAAAACGAGGCGCTTTCTACATTGCAGCCTGTATAGACCGTGCCATCCCCAGCCAGCAGGGCAGCGCCAACAGCATAGCGGCTGTAGGGGATATACGCGTGCTGGCTGGCGGCTATGGCTGCGGCGACAAGCTGCTCGTCGCTGATTGTTGCCATGGAGGGCTCCCGCTTTCTGTCACTTGGCAGCGGCTGTGGCGGCGTTGGGCGCGCCGCTGCTGGTCGCAGTCGACAAGACCTTGCGCACCTTGACCTTGCGGATGCGATGCCCATCAATAGACAGCACGGTCATGCTGAGAATGTCCGTATCGATCGTCTCGCCCGTCTGGGGCACGCGTCCCAGCGCCAGGTAGATATAACCGCCCAGCGTATCGGCAGCTGCTGTGTCAATGCCGATATTCAGCAACGTGTTCAGGTCGTCCAGGTCCATACCGCCTTCGATGAGGTAGCTGCCATCATCCGCCGCGACATAGTCTTCTTCTTCGCCAAAATCGTATTCATCGCGGATATCGCCGATGATTTCTTCGATGAGGTTTTCGATCGTGACCAAGCCGGAAGTGCCGCCGTATTCATCGACCACGATGGCCAGATGCACATTCTTGGTTTGCATCTCCTTCAGCAAGGCATCGGCGCTTTTGGTTTCGGGCACAAAATAAGTGGGGCGGATCAAATCGCAGATCTGTTGGCTGCGCAGGTCATCGCGATTCTTCAGCAGCGTCAAAATATCTTTGGCGTTTAGCAAGCCCAGCACATTGTCGATGCTGTCCGCATAGACGGGAATGCGCGAGAAACCCGACTCTACAAAAGCCGCCAGCGCCGCCATGATGCTCTCGGTCACATCCAGCGCGACAATATCAATGCGCGGCGTCATCAGCTCGCGGGCGCTGGTTTCGCCCAGCTGCAGCACGCTGGCGATCATGTCTTTCTCTTCGTCTTCAATGACGCCGCCACTGTGGCTGGCGTTGACGAGGGTCATGATCTCTTCTTCGGTGACCATGTTGACGAGTGGCTGGCTGCCAAGGCCGCGCGATATCAAGCGCGCCAGCAGCAGCACCGCGGCGGTCAATGGCGCAACCAGCGTCAGCAGCAGTCGCATCGGCGCAATCGACAAAGGCAGCAGCGCCTCGCCATAAGCCGAGCCAAGCGCCTCGGGCAGCAGATCGCCCAGCAGCAGCGTGATGCCCGCGCCCAGCAGAATCGCCAAGCCAGCCCACAGCAAGTCCAGCGCTGCATCGCCACTGGCGAATCGCTCGATCAGCAGCAGCGTGAGCAGCACGGCAATGGCAATGCGAGTCAAAATGTGGGTGATGGTCACGCTCATGCTGAGGCGCAGGGGGTTTTCATAAATCGCCATGAATCCCAGCGCTCGCGCATCGCCATCATCGGCAAGATCGCGCATGGTCGACCGACTGGCGCTTTGCAGAGCCGCGTGCAGCAAACCAACGGCGGCATGCAGCAGCAGCGCCAGAACGAGTAGAATCACGATAGCGCTAGCAGCCACGACTCGTCCATTCTTGCGTATGTGAACTGCGGAGCAAAAATGACCGGACCAGCGCATGCGGGATCGGCTGGGCAGAATGGGCTATGTGCGTGGGACTCCGGGAGGGAGGCTCGGCTAAGTCGTCCACTGCTTTGTCGAAAGCTAAGTCAACAGGCAAATATGACTATAGCATAGCGGGGCGCGAAAGTCCAGCCCCCGATCTCGCGGGAAGTGGTGAACTTGCTGGATATGCCCCCCCCTCTGTCCCCCTACAAGACTTATCCGCTATTCGGGTTTGCTCACTCGCTTCAGCGGCGCGACGCCCATATTATAAGGAGATCTGCGCGCGCTGCTGGCCAGCTATGGCGAGGCATTCGTGGCGCGCGTCTGTCGGCATTTTTCTGCGCTGGGCAAGGGTCTGGCGCGGGCGCGTTTCTATCGCCAACACTATGCGCTGCTGCAAGCGCTTTTTGCCTTGCGCGATGGCGACCAGGCCGAATTTGACGATGGCATCGCCGCTTATCGCCAGGGGCGCAATTATGTTATACTGCGCTATCTGAATTGTTCAGCCCAACCAGCGGTAAGAATATGGCGGAGATCAGCCTGCGCGCCTATCAGGACAAACTGGATGGTTTGGCGCGCGCCAGCCGATTCGACGAAGTTATCGCCCATGCCAGCCACATCCTCGCGGCACAGCCAAAAAATCTGCGCACGCATCAGCAGCTAGGCAGCGCTTTGGTCGGCGCAGGGCAATGGCAGCGAGCGGGCGATGTCTTGCGGCGGACGCTGGGGGCACAGCCGGGCGATTTTCAGACGCATTTGCAGCTGGCGCAGGTCTATGAACAGCTGGGCAGCGGCGACAGAGCCATCTGGCATGCCGAGCGCGCCTATGACCAAAAGCCCAAAGACCCAACTGCCGCCGATTTGATCCGCTCGCTGTATCGTGAAGGGCGCGGACAGCAGGTCGAACGTTTGCAGCTGACAGCCGGCGCCCTGGCACAGCAGCAGATCCGCGGCAACCTGCTGGACGAAGCAATCGCCACACTGGACGAAGCCCTGAGCGGGCAGCCAAAGCGCATCGATTTGCAGCTGCTGCGCGCGCGCGCCTTGTGGCTGAATGGCCAGCGCATGGATGCCGCCGAAGCCGCCGCCGACATCCTCGAACAGCTGCCCAATGCCATCGACGCCAACCGCATTCTCACCGAGCTATGGCTGGCCGAACAACGCCCATCGGACGCCGCGCCATTCTTACAGCGCATACAAGAGCTGGACCCCTACCTTGCCCGGCAACTGGCAACTGGCGAGCGCGCGCCAGACGAACTGGTCATGCTGGAAGAATTGCCCGCCAGCCAAATCACGCAAGCCGACCTGGGACCTCTCTTCATGGGCGCAGCCAGCGGCGACAAAGACGACCGCTTGTCCGAATCGCAGATTGACGAATTATTTGAGGAGTTGGTGATTGGCGAGTCGGTTGCGACAGTCCGCGATCTTCCACCCCAAACGCCGCCCGCTGATGAACCCAGCGGCCTTGATGACAAGCTCTCCCAGCTGGACGCGGGGCAGGCGGCGGACGAAAACCTGGACGACGAGCTGGCCGATTTGCTGGCGGAGCTGGACAGCGCTGACGAGGGTGGCGACTGGATGACAGAAATCCAACGCAGCTCGGACGATAACGAAGGCGAGTCGCTGGAATATGCGGAAGACTTCGACCGCGAGTGGGTGGTGCCGCCCGAAACGGACGAGTCGTCTGGGGCGCCTTGGCTGTCGGCGGCCATGCGCGAGGTCATCGACCAAAACGAAGATGGCGCATTTGACCTTTTTGGCGACGACCAAGGCTTGCAGAGCCTGCTGCAAAACGCTGGCGATACCCAGCCTATCGATGCCGCCGCCATTGAAGATTGGCTGGACGCCGACGAAGAAATCATCAACCAGGAAACAGACGAAGCCGGGCGGGAACTGGACGAAGAAATCCTGATGTCGCCGCCGGCCGATTCCTGGCTGGAGACGGACGCGCCGGACGCCGAACAAGCCGACGACCCCAACCAGCGCAATGCCGACTTGATCGATAGCTGGGCTTCCGAGCTGGGCGAAGACGATGAAGACGATCCCTATGTCGACTGGCTGAGCGATGACCTGCTGGCTGAATCAGCGCCTGGCAGTCCCGATGCCGAGGCTCATGGCGATGAGGCCGCTTCAGAACGCGCGCGCGCCTGGGGCTTGGACGACCCGCAGCAGCTGGCCGACTTCGTCGAGACGCAGAGCAGATCCGACGCCAGCGGCGAGCTGTTGAATGTGGCGCTGCCGGGCCTGGACCGCGAAGACGATGCCCAGCCGGATGAACCGGCCGAATTCGCCAGCCCGGCCATACGCGGCGGCGAGTTCGGCTGGCTCAGCGAGATCGTCGACGAAGAAACGGGCAGTATGCCAGCTGTCGAGGCGAGCGAAGACGAAAGCGCGCTCTACTTCCGCTTCAGTCAGCCGCCCGCCTGGCTGCAGGTCTTGCGCGATGAAGCGGCTGACGAGGGCAGCGGCATGCCTGTCAACATCCTCGACGAAGACATCGACGCCCTGAAGCTGGACGAGCTCACATTTGACGATTATTTTAATTTCAACACGCCCACCGACAAACTGGACGCCATCGCCCTCGACCAGGATGCCGACGAGCCGGATTTTGCCGGGCTGGACTGGGACGACTACTTCGACCTGGAATCGCCCACCGAAAAGACCATCGCGATCACATTGGAAGATGACGCCGAGCCGGTTGATTTTGATGAGCTGGGCGTGGATGACGACGACTTCGATTTTGCCAAAGGCGGGGGAGCGCGCGCTGACGCCGACAATCCCGTCTGGCTGGAATTTGAAGATGGCGATTTGGACGATTCCAGTCGCAGCGGCGATAAATCCACGCTATAATCTTCGTCCCGCATTCGCAAGGATTGTTAGCCGATAACGATGGTTGCCGAGCCTGAATTGCCAGACTTCGATTCGATGTCGCAAGACGAGTTGCTGGCTTGGCTGGCGCAGCTGGCGAGAGATCGTGGCGATGCGCCGCCGGGGCCTGACGGCAAAGGCGCGAAAAATGGCGACTGGTCGGACTGGCTGGACGATACGCAGCGCTCCCTGCCCGTGCAGCCGCCCGCCGACGACGATACGCCCGCCGACCTGTTGCAGGACGATGCCGATGTCGGCTTGCCGCCCGATGCCATAGACTGGCTGCGCGAAATTGCCGCTGTCGAAGCGCCCGAAGAACTGCCCGATATCACCGATTATCGCCCGCCCGAACCGGACATCAGTCACAGCGACATCCTGCGCGCCAACCCGGAAGACGATGCGCTCGCATGGCTGGATAACCTCGCCGCCGAGATCAGCAATTTGCCGCGCAAGACCAATCACGACAGCGCCGCCCCCGCCGATTATGGGGAAGACTTCAACGAAGACTTTGAAGACGACGAGAGCCTGGACGACCTGGAAGACGAAAGCCTCTACTCCCCGCGCGGCAAACGCAGATCGGCGCTGCTGGCTGCCCTGCTGGGCATGGACGACCCCGAAGCCGCAGACCAGCGCACCCAATCCATCGCGCCCATATCAGAAGAAAACCCGCCTGCGCGGGCAGAGCTCGCCCCAAAACGCGGGAGCGACCGCTTGACGCAAGCCTTTGCGCTGCAGGCAGATGTCGCCGACCTGGAAGCCTGGTATGCCGAGCGACTCGCGGCGCTGGAAGGTGGCCAGCCGCTCCAGCCAGATGTCGCCCCACAGCCCGCCAGCGAGCCAGCCCCAGAGCCGCCAGCTCCCGAAGCGCAGCCAGAGCCGCAATCAACTGTCAAGCTGCCGCCGCCTGGTTTGGCCGCCGCCATCAATTCTGCCCGCGCCAAAGTGGCTGCCGATGCCCTGGACGAAGCGCTGGAAGTCTACGAGACCCTGCTGAACACGCCGGCCGGGCTGGAATGGGTAGAGATGGACATGCGCGCCCTCATCGACCAGCCCCCGCATGCCGATGACCCTGCGCTGCACCGCGTATTGGGCGATGCGCTGATGCGTTCGGGACAGCTGGACGAGGCGCTGGCCGCCTATCGCCACGCACTCTCCTTGCTCTAGCGCCATGCCCGCGCCTTTCAGCGAGCGCCTGCTGGCCTGGTTCGCCGAGCATGGCGCAGACTTGCCCTGGCGCAGCGACCCGCAGCCGTATACGACTTGGCTGAGCGAGATCATGCTCCAGCAGACGCGCCTGGAGACAGTCATTCCTTATTATCAGCGCTTTCTGCGCGCCTGCCCCAGCATCGAGGCGCTGGCTGCCAAACCGCTGGATGATGTGCTGAAGCTGTGGGAAGGGCTGGGTTATTACAGCCGCGCGCGCAACTTGCACCGCGCCGCCAGGATCGTGGTCTGCCGGCACAATGGCGCGCTGCCCCGGACGGCGGATGCGCTGCAAAAATTGCCGGGCATCGGCGCATATACCGCCGGCGCAATCGCCAGCATCGCTTTTGGACGAGCCGCGCCCGTGCTGGATGGCAATATAACGCGCATTTTCACGCGCTTGCTGGATATGGACGATGACATCACCAAAGCCGCCAGCAAACGCAAGCTGTGGCAGATCGCCCGCGATTGGCTGCCCGCTGAAGATGCCGGCGACTACAACCAGGCGCTGATGCAGCTGGGGCAGTTGGTCTGCCGGCCGCGCAATCCCCTGTGCGACAGCTGTCCCCTGGCGCAGAATTGCCGCGCACAGTCGGCGGGCACGATTTCGCAGCGACCCGTGCGTGCCAGGCGCGCGCCACTGCCGCATTACCATGTCGCCGCCGGCGTGATCCGCGATGCTAAACGGCGGCTGCTGATCGCGCAGCGCCCGCTGGATGGCTTGCTGGGCGGATTATGGGAATTCCCAGGCGGCAAATGCGAAGCCGGCGAGAGTCTGCGCGACTGCCTGCTCCGCGAACTGCGCGAAGAACTGGCCATCGTTGTTGAGGCTGGCGAATGTCTGGCGGTGGTCGAGCATGCGTTCACCCATTTTCGCATCACGCTGCACGCCTTCGAGTGTCGGTATATCGGCGCGCTGCCGCCGCACGCAGAGCCGCAGAAACTGGGCGTGCGCAACTGGGCCTGGGCGCGAGAGAGCGAGCTGTCGCGCTACAGTTTTGGCAAAGCCGACCGCATGGTGATCGCGCGCCTCATAACCCCCCTCGCTCCCCCCGACAGATCAAGGGGAGGCTGATTTGTCGCAGAGATTCGCAAGCGCTAAAATCCTGGCACGAAAACTACGCGGAGGTTGAGCAGCATGGCACAAGCGCTGTCGGGCAAAGTCGTTATCATCACTGGCGCGAGCAGCGGCATTGGCAAGGCGATGGCGCGGACGCTGGCGGCGGCTGGCTGCAAGTTGACGCTGGCCGCCCGCTCTGTGGACAAGCTGGGCGCGCTGGCGGATGAACTGAACTGCGAGGCGCTGGTGGTCAGCGCAGACATGACACAGCCCGCCGACATCGTGAATATGGTCGCGCGCACAGTCGAGGTTTTTGGCGCGGTGGATGTGCTTTGCGCCAATGCCGGCATCTATATCCCCGGCGAATTTGCCGATGGCGATATTGACGAGCTGTCGCGGCTGCTGACCATCAATGTCGAGGGCGTCATGCGCTGCGCCCACGCCGTCATCCCGCACATGCAAGCGCAAGCCAGCGGCGATATCGTGGTCACCAGCTCAATCTCCGGCTTCAGCGACATCCACTGGGAGCCCATCTATAGCGCCAGCAAAAATGCCATTCAGACTTTCGTGCACACCGTGCGGCGGCAACTGGCGGGCAGCGGCATCCGCGTGATGTCCCTGGCGCCGGGACAAGTGGCGAATCCGCTCTGGGGTTTCTATGCTGCCGGCGAAATCGCGCGCGTATCCAGCGGCGAACGCACGCACCTGACCAGCGAAGATTGCGCCGATGCTCTGGTGTTCATGCTTTCGCGCCCCGCCCATGTGACCATCCGCGACCTGGTCATCCTGCCGCAGAATCAGGTGAATGTGTGACGGGGGACAGCAGGAAGGGACGGCGCAGCGGCGATTATAAGCCGGGCAAATGATCGGCGTGACGATACATGGTCGGCTCCTTTGTCCTAGCCCAATTTGCTGCGCGCGCGCGCCAGCCAAGCCTCCCCGAGGATCGCGCATTGTCGATGCCGGCACAAGATCCCAGTTGTCAGGGGAGTGTCTAAATCGGTGGATGGTTCTCTTTCTAACCCCACCCCCAGCCCCTCCCCGTCGGGACGGAGAGGGTAGCCAATGCTTGCCTCCCCCTGACCTGTCGGGGGGACCGAGGGGGGTCCATATCCAACAAGTTCGCCACTCCCGTTGTCAGTGATGACAAAAAGGGGTTGAGAACTGAGTGGAATGTTGCATACTGGTCATTCATTATTCGACTATCATGTTTGTGGACAATTCCCTTATGAATGTCAACCTATTTCTGACAAGCCTGTTTCACATCAGTCGTCGGATCACTGACGTCAGGCCGGCTGGTGATGCTGCGCAAATCCAGGCATCCAACAAGCGGTTGCCCTACATGGAGGTTGACCGATGACCTGGAAAATTTCTTTTGGCAAAGCGCTCTTCTTGGCAGTGTGTTTTGTGCCTCTGCTCACTATTATTCTCGGCGCTTCTGCTCGACCAATCAGCGATGATATATGCTTAATGGCTGATGCCCGAGATCTGAATCTGATTGAACACATCACGCTTCAAAGCACAGGTGGCGATGGACGTCCACAACGCCCAGCTATATCAGCGACCTTGATCGCTAAGCTTTTCGTGCCTTTTGGTCAATTTGCCGCTGAGGTTCATAAACAGTTTCTATTTATTGCTCTAGCTGCGTCGGGTTCGCTGCTGATTTCCAAGGTTTTGACTCTTGGCGGGTACACGAAAGGCAAAAACACAATAGCACTGGGTCTCGGCGCTTTGCTTTCTGCGAGTTTTGCGGCAAGCGCTTACAACAGTGACACAATTGGCAATGGGTATTGGACAAGTATCAGATACAGTCTCACTTTAGCTCTATTATGTCTGTTTGTCTGGCTGATTATAGAAACAGCGACAGGGCCGCAGACTAAAATTAGACTCCGCTTGGGCGCTTTTGGCGCATTCACTCTAAGCTTTTTGATGGCGGGGTCTGAATCTGGCGCTGTGTGGCAATTGTATGTTCATTCGATTCTGGTGGCTGTGGCTTTCCTTTTGTGGCGCTTCTCGTTCGTAAGGGGGGGGGGGGGGGGGGGGTATGTGTATTTGCTTGCGGCAGGGTGGTTGGGCTGCTTATCTTCTGGTTTGGCCATGCTTGTGCTTTTAACAAGCAGCGGCGGCATAAGCATGGCGCTGCACTTTGATTCTTTGGACTTGAAACAGGTATTGGCTTCTTCTTGGTATAAAGCAATTGATGCAAGACCTCGGCCAGGCTTTGGTCTGATGTTTTGCGCTGGCGCCTTTGCAGGGCTTTTGCAACAAGTTCGGATAGACAAAGCGTCTCTTTACAGATCATCCGCAGCTATCGTCGCGTTTGCTGCAATCGCGCTCATCGCATTGGTTGTTGTCCATGTCGTCATCATGGGATGGTCCGGAAGAGATGTGGCTCGTGGCCGCTATCTCACTTTTTATCCGTATTTTCTTGCCTGGATCGGCCTTGCTTGCGGCTGGCTTTGCTCTTCCATTATCACATATGACGGCAGGCGAATCGCTCTCATTGTATTTGCAAGCGTCGTTGTGCTTTATAGCCTTTCGATGTCTTCACACACTGCTTCTCAAGATACGATTGGCAAAGAAATTGCTGGCGCATTTGATGCTCGTCATCAGCAAATTGAAGTGCTGAGAGCGCAAGGCAAGCGCGATATTCAAGTGGCGAGACCTGATATTGACCTGGGCTTTTGGCTTAGAGAAAGACTCGATCTCGAATGTTTCCTGGACTTTTACGACATCAATAGCTTAAGCTATCGTTGAGCTATACATGGTCGGCTCCTCGTTGCCCCTAGCCCAATTCGCTGCGCGCGCGCCAGCCAGGCCGCCCCTAAAATCGCGCCGTCTTCGCCCAGTTGCGATGCTCGCACCCGCACCCGCGCCGAGACGGTTTTGAAAGCATAGCCAGGCAGAGTCTCGCGCGCGGGACCGAGCAGCAAATCGCCCGCCTGCGCCACGCTGCCGCCAATGACAAAGAGCTCGATATTCAACGTCATGGCCAGCGATGCCAGCGCGATGCCCAGCGCCCAGCCCGCCTGCGCCAGCACTTGCCGCGCCGCCGCCTCGAGCTCTTGCACCTGCGCGCCCAGCACGGCGTAATCCGCCCAAAACAAACCAGCCGCGATTTTGCACTGCTGGGTCACTTGTCCGATCGGCATTCTGTCCTCCTGCCATTGCGAAATGTAAGCGCAAAGACACAAAGGGCACAAAGTTTTTTCTGCGGGCGAGTCACCGCATCGCCCCTGCATGACGGGATTTATGGGGCACCGGCGAGGTTTCCAGCACGGTCGCAGCCGTCTGCTCATCGGTGATCAGCACATCGATCGCGCCACTGGCCAGCGCTCCGTGGATCGCGCGTGCTTTGTTTACTCCCACAGCCACAGCGATGGTCTGCGGCACCGCGCACAGCTCGTCCAGCGTAATGCCGATGATGCGCCCGTTGAGTTCGCAGGGGAAAAGCTGCCCGGCGCTATCGAATATCTGCCAAGCCATGTCGCCGGCCGCGCCACTTCTCCGATAGGCGCGCAGCTGGTTTGAATCGGCGACGCCCGCGCGCACGAAGCCCGATGTGGCTGGGTCGAGGTTGCCAATGCCCACCAAGGCGATATCTGCCCGCCGCACCTGCGCCAGCGTCTGCCCGACCACCGCCTGCTGACGGATGATTGCGGCGGCTTCGGCATTATCCGCCAGCAATGGCGATGACAAATACTGCGCACGCCCGCCCAGCTTCTGCGCCAGTTGCCGGGTCAATGCCGAGCTGTCGTATTCTTTCAGCGCCTGGGGCAGGCTGCCGGTGGCTTGCACGACAGTGACATCGGCTTGGAAGTCGCGACGGATCGCGCTGATGACTTCGTAGGTGGCGCTGCCAAAGCAGATGGACATGGTCGCGCCGGCCGTCAGCGCCTCCTCCAGATAACGCGCCGCCAGTTGCGCTGTTTGCCGCAGCAGCAGCCCCGCATCGCCCGCGCCCGATTGCAGCGCCAGCGTCTGTCGCAAGCCAAAACGCCTCACAAGCCGCTCTTCCAGCTCGCTCGCCCGTTTTAGCGGATAATCGATCAAGATGCGCACCACCTGGGTTTCGCGCGCTTCTTTCAATAGCCGATACACCTTCACGCGCGACAAATCCAGCGCCGCAGCGATCTGGCTCTGCGTCAGTTCGCGCTCGTAATACATAGCCGCCACCTTCGCCAGCAGCTCATGATGGGCAGCACCGAGCAGTGACGGCACAGCCATCGTCAGACGCCAGCCCGGCTGGATTGAAAGGACCGGCAATCGTTTGTTGCCATAGTGGTCTTATTGGCAATCGACATAGTTTACCGTGCGCGGGCTACTGACTTGTTGGCGTCTGCGTGGCGAAAAGTCGTTGGACAGGGTTAACGAATGGGCAGTGTGCATCGAACAGGTCGGCGATCTCGCGGAATGATTGGTAAGCAAGAACATGAGAACCAAGCTGTTCAACGAGAAGGCGCGGCGCTTCGAATCCAGCATCTTCCGTCAAGAAGTCGCCTTCATAAGCGATAGCTTCCCACACGGCTGTAAGCTCTTCCCATTGCTCAGCATCACCGCGCAAACCGTTATTCAGAAAATCGAAGCTGACTGCTGAAAACCTGAGAATCAACTCAAACCATACTTCGATCCTGTCTTCTGGAAAGAGCCACAACAGTCTAATTGCGCTGTCGTCGCTCATGAAGTCCGTGTAGACGATATCGTATGCTGCGCGGCGCTGGGCATTTACAACCCTTTCCAGCGCGTCGCAAGGGACACTGGCACCCTGCCCCATCGCGGGCACAGCAAGCAGGCTGAACAGTGCAAAGAGCAAAAGCAGGCGTGTCATGTCGGTCTCCTTTGTGTGTGGATACTGCGTTTATCGTATACGCTTCTCTCTGTGCCTCTGCGTCTCTGTGGCTATCAACGGCTATTACTTCGGCGATGACGATTTTCGTTCTTCGCCAGCCATCATCAGACGCCAGCCCGGCTGCGGCGCAGCAGCTCGCGCGTGGATTGGTCTGTCGCGGGGCGATGACCGGGCAGCGGCAAAATGCGCTGGTGAATCGTGTCGATGATGGCGGCGACGCTGGGGAAGAAAGCCTCGTCCAATTCGGCTGGCGGGGTGATCCAGTTGCGGGCGCCAAGCACAGCCACCGGCGCATCCAGGAAGTCAAATGCCAACTGGCTCAGGTTGGATGCCAGGCTGTGCAAGAAGGAGCCGCGTTCTGTAGCGTCCGATACCAGCAGCACTCGCCCGGTTTTCCGCGCCGATTCCAGCAGCGGCTGCAAGTTGAGCGGGTTCAAAAAGCGGATGTCGATGACTTCGGCGCTCAGGTTGTGCTGGTTTTTTAAGCGGTCCGCCGCCTCCAGCGCTCGATACAATGCCGCGCCGATGGTGATGATGCTGATGTCTGCGCCGGCGCGATGAATCTGCGGTTCGCCTTCCGGCACTTCGTAATAATCGACCGGCACGCCGCCCGCAAAGAGCGTCTCGGGCTGGCTGTAGAGTCGCTGGCTTTCAAAGAAGACGACCGGGTCTGTGCCGCGCAAAGCCAGGTTCAGCATGCCTTTGGCATCGTAGGGCGTGGCGGGAAAGTAGACTTTCAAGCCCGGGATATGCGCGACCAGCGAGCTCCAGTCTTGGGAATGCTGCGCGCCATATTTCATGCCCACCGAGACGCGCAGCACCAGCGGCATGCGCAAGGCATTGGCCGACATGGCTTGCCACTTCGCCATCTGGTTGAAGATTTCGTCGCCAGCCCGTCCCATAAAATCGCAATACATCAATTCCGGCACGGCGCGACCACCCGCCAGCGCATAGCCGACGGCCACGCCGACGATGGCTGCTTCGCTGATGGGCGTATTAAAAAGGCGCTGATAGGGAATGGCTTCGGTGAGTCCGCGATAGGCGCCAAATGCCCCGCCCCAGTCGCGGTTTTCTTCTCCAAAAGCGATCATGCTCGGGTCGGCGTAAAAGCGGTGCAGCATCGCTTCAAAGATCACTTCGGCATAAGTCAGCGTGCGCAGCCTGGGCGTGGGCGCGCCGTCGCTGTCGAAGCCGAAACGATGCTTGGTCCTCGTGACGCCGAGCCGCGTCTCGTCCAGAGGCAGCAGCGTCTCGGGCTCGCGGTCGTCCAGCGCTTCGGCTGTCTGGTTGGAGAACATCATCGCGCCGATCGCATCGCCAGCGGGGTCGAGGCGCGGCGACAAGTCCAGGTCGATAGCGGCGCGGATGACACGCTCGATCTGCCTAATGATGCTTTCGTCGATCGCAGCCAGTTGCGCGCCGTCGGCATGTCCATTTTGGCACAGATAATCGGCATAACTGCGAAGGGAGTCCTGCGCGCGCCACCGCTCGATTTCGTCACGCTCGCGGTATGACGAGGCATCGCTGGGCGAATGCCCGCTGTAGCGATAGGTGATGACATCCAGCAGCGCCGGTCCGCGCCCTTCCAGCAGCAGGGTTTTCTTGCGGCGGGTGGCATCAGCGAGGGCCAGTGGATCATAGCCATCGATGCGCTCGGCGTGCATGGCATCGGCATTGACGCCCAATCCCACGCGCGCCAGCAGGCCATGTCCCAGCGTTTCGCCCTGAGGCTGCCCGCCCATGCCATAAAAATTGTTGACAAAATTGAACAGAATCGGCGGCGCGCCACCCAGATCGGCATCCCAAAGCGTGCGATATTGGTCCATCGCGGCGAAGTTGAGCGCTTCCCAGACGGGCCCGCTGGCCACGGACGAATCGCCGATATTGGCGATGACGATGCCCGGCACCCGGTTTATCCGTTTGTAGAGCGCCATGCCCAGGGCGATATCGGCGCTGCCGCCCACGATGGCGTTGTTGGGCATGATGCCAAACGGCGGGAAGAAGGTGTGCATGCTGCCGCCCATGCCTTTGTTGAAGCCGGTCGCGCGGGCGAAAATCTCGGCATAGGCGCTGTAGACCAGCCAGTCCCGCGCCAGCGAACTCTCATCGGCATAGTCGTCCAGCGCCTCCACCACCCGCAGAGCCGCCGCGTCCATATAGCCTTCCATGATGTCCAGCAGATGCGCCGCGCCCAGCTGACGGATAGCCGCCAGGCCTTTCGCCAATATCTCGCCGTGGCTGCGGTGGCTGCCCAGGATGAAGTCGCCCGCGTCCAGCGCCAGACATTGCCCGACAGCCGCTGCTTCTTGCCCGATTGACAGATGCGCTGGCCCGCCGTGTGTATAGGCGATGCCGCGATAGGCGCCGGCTTTTTTGATGTTGTCCAGCGCTGTTTCAAACTCGCGGATGAGGCGCATATCGTGATAAACCGCCAGCAGCTGCTCCCGCGAATACTGGGCGGCTTCGACGATTGGATCGCGCTGGTAGGCATTGACAGGGATCTGCGGCGCGCAAATGACGCCGGGGCTTCGCGCCTCGCTTGGGTCGATGGTAAGGGATTTGGGCATGGCTCGTCTATTCCCTTTGCTGTCTCAAACTCAATGAACCCCATTTGCCAACCCCTCCCCCAGCCCCTCCCCGTCAGGACGGAGAGGGTAGCCAAAGCCTGCTTCCCCCTGACTCGTCGGGGGGGGGGGGGGGGGCCTTGCCCCGTCAACCCAGCGCCAGCAAATCAATATCGGCGATATTTTTGCGCAGCGCAGCCAGGAATCTCGCGGCCGGCGCGCCATCCACAATTTGATGATTGATGGTCAGCGACAAGCCGATATGCGGCGCAAATGCCACTTCCCCCTCGCGTTCGATTGGCTTCAGCTGCAGCGCGCCCATGCCCAGCAAAGCCACCTGGGGCGGATTCAACACGGGCGTGAAGCTCTCGATGCCCAGCGAGCCCAGGTTGCTGACGGTGAAGGTGCCGCCCTGCAGCTGATCGGGGCGGATTTTGCCGGCGCGGCAGGCCTCGGCCAACTGCTGCGCGCCTTCCGCCAGCTTGCGCAGCGAGAGTTGGTCGGCATCGCGCAGCACCGGCGCCAGCAAGCCGCGTTCGCTATCGACTGCCTGCGCCAGATGTACAGCGGCATGTTGATAGATGGCGTCGTTTTCAAAGCGCGCGTTGATGTTGGGATATTGCGGCAGGGTGCGGGACACGGCAAAAAGCAGCAGCTCGTTGATGCCAATGCCGCGCAGCCCCAGCGCCTCGGGGCTATTTTTCAGGCGGGCACGCAATGCTTTCAGCGCAGTCGCATCGGCACTTGCATGCAGTGTCAGCTGCGCCGTGCTTTGCAGGGAATGCAGCATGCGCGCCGCGATTGTCTTGCGCGTCCCTCGCAGCGGAATTTCAGTGACTGCGCGCGCCTCGGCGACCGGCAAGAGATCGGCTTTCTTGACGCGGCTGGCAGCAGCCTCGCCCAACCTGTAGTCGCCGCTGTCCAGCATGGCTTGGGCGACTGGCGTTGCGGTTTGTCTGTTCTGCAAAGCCGCTTCGATATCGCGCTCGATGATGCGCCCAGCCGGTCCGCTGCCCGATAGACCGCTGGCATCGAGCCGTTTGCGCTGTGCCAGGCTGCGCGCTCGTGGCGAGATCTTCACCCCCCTCGTTCCCCCCGACAGGTCAGGGGGAAGCAGGCTTTGGCTACCCTCTCCGTCCTGACGGGGAGGGGCTGGGGGAGGGGTTGGCACCACCCCCTCGGTCCTGGATTGGTCGTCGTAGGGGCTAGCCGATGGCTCGCCCGCCTGACACCCTGCCAGCTCGTCGATGCTTTCGCCGGGTTCGCCAACCACAGCGATATCAGAAAGCACAGCCGCTTCTTCGCCCACATCGACCAGGCGCGCCAGCAAGGTTCCCGTGGCCGAACTTTCGACTTCCAGGGTGGCTTTGTCGGTTTCGATTTCGCAGAGCAGGTCGCCGGCTGTGATGCTGTCGCCGACATCAACCTGCCAGGCGAGGATGATGGCGCTTTCGACTGTGTTGCCCAGTTTGGGCAAAACGATGCGTTCCGCCACGAGCAGTCCTTGTGCATTTGCACAGCATCAATTCACTTGCACAGAGCGTATCGCGCATCGGCAGCATTGTCAATCGATAAATGGATGGCGTTTGGCTGCGCTTTCTGCCGTTCAAACAGGCGCATCCAGGCGGCGCAGCAATTCTTCCAGCACGGTCATCGCCGCGTCGGGAATGACTGTGCCAGGACCAAAGATCGCCGCCACGCCGTGCTCGCGCAGAAAGTCGTGATCGCGCGCCGGGATGACTCCACCGGCCACCACCAGGGTCTCGCCGCGCCCCACACGCCCCAGCTCGTCCATCAGCCGGGGCAGCAGGGTCTTGTGCGCAGCCGCCAGCGAACTGATGCCGACGATATCCGCGGCGCAGTCCAGGGCTTGCTTGGCTACTTCAGGCGGCGTCTGGAAGAGCGGCGCGATGACCACATCGAAGCCCATATCGGCGAAGGCGCTGGCGACGACCTTGGCGCCACGATCGTGCCCGTCTTGCCCCATCTTCGCCACCAGCAGGCGCGGAGGCCGACCTTCGACCCGGGCAAAGTCGCTCGTGATGCGGCGCACGGCGGCGAGCTGCTCCGTTGCGCGCGATTCGCTGCTGTAGATGCCGGTGACAGCCCGTGATTCAGCCTGGTGCCGCCCCCAAGCCCGTTCCAGCGCCAGGGAGATCTCGCCGGTGGTGGCCAGGGCGCGCGCCGCCGCCACAGACAGCGCCAGCAAGTTGCCCGTCCCGGTCTCTGCGCAATTCGTGAGCGCGTTCAGGCTGGCTTGTACAGCGTCTTCGTCGCGTTCCTCGCGCAGCGCCTGCAATCGCGCAATCTGGGCAGCCCGCACAGCGCTGTTGTCCACCTCCAGCATGTCGATTTGCGTGGGCTGGTCGGGGCGATATTTGTTGACGCCGATGATGATTTCTTCGCCGCTGTCGATGCGCGCTTGACGGCGTGCCGCTGCCGCTTCGATGCGCAGCCTGGGCAGGCCTTCTTCCAGCGCCCGCGCCATCCCGCCCAGCGACTCGATCTCTTGAATGTGCGACCAGGCGCGCAAGGCCAGATCATGCGTCAAGCGCTCCACCAGGTACGAGCCGCCCCAGGGGTCGACCACATTGCAGATGCCCGTCTCTTTTTGCAGCAGCAGCTGGGTATCGCGGGCGATGCGCGCGCTGAAATCGCTGGGCAGCGACATGGCTTCGTCGAGCGCGTTGGTGTGCAGGGATTGTGTGCCGCCAAAGACAGCCGCCAGCGCCTCGATGCAGGTGCGCGCGATATTGTTGTACGGGTCTTCGGCCTGCAGGCTCCAGCCCGAGGTCTGGCAATGGGCGCGCAAAGCCAGCGACTTCGGGTTGCGCGGCGCAAACGGCTTGATCAGCTTCGCCCACAGCAAACGAGCCGCTCGCTGTTTGGCGATCTCCATGAACAGGTGGATGCCGATTCCCCAAAAGAATGACAAGCGCGGCGCAAAGTCATCGATGTCCAGGCCAGCCGCCAGCCCGGCGCGCACATATTCCAGGCCATCGGCCAGCGTATAAGCCAGCTCGATATCGGCGCTCGCCCCCGCTTCCTGGATGTGATAGCCGCTGATGCTGATGCTGTTGAAAAGCGGCATCACGGCGGCGGCGTAGGCGAAGATATCGGCGATGATGCGCAGCGATTGGGCGGGTGGATAAATATAGGTATTGCGCACCATGTATTCTTTGAGGATGTCGTTTTGGATGGTGCCGCGCAGCTTCTCGGGCGCGACGCCCTGTTCTTCGGCGGCGACGATATAAAAAGCCAGCACCGGCAGCACCGCGCCATTCATGGTCATGGAAACCGACATTTTGTCCAGCGGGATGCCATCAAAAAGGATCTGCATATCGCGCAGGCTGTCGATCGCCACGCCGGCCATGCCCACATCGCCGACCACGCGCGCATGGTCGGAGTCGTAGCCGCGGTGCGTCGCCAGGTCGAATGCCACCGACAAGCCGCGCTGCCCGGCCGCCAGGTTGCGCCGATAAAAGGCGTTGCTGTCTGCGGCAGTGGAATAGCCGGCGTATTGGCGGATGGTCCAGGGGCGCACGGCGTACATGCCGGGATACGGTCCGCGCAGATACGGCGGGATGCCAGCCACAAATCCCAAATGCGCCACATCAGCCAGGTCGGCGGGGCTGTGCCGCGCCTTGACAACGATGCCTTCATGCGTGCGCCAGCCAGGCTCGCTCGCTGCGGACGGACGGTCGGCGAAGCAGGGGGCGTAGGCAATCTGGGTGAAATCGGGCAAGTCGGTCATGGATCGGCCCGTCTGTTGATCGCTGATTACATTGTACCTGCAAACCCCCCTCGGTCCCTCAGACTGGTCAGGGGAGGTTGCCCCCAAGGCAATCACTTGACAAAATGCAGAATTGAGTCTCTAATTGTCTATATGCACCATTCAACAGGATTTGAAACCATGCGCATTATAACAGCTATCTTGCAAATGTTGACGAAGGTAGCCGCGCAAGCTCCTGTTATTTACCCCCCCCCCCCCCCGTAATATCTCGTAATAACTCTTCCTTACTTGATTTTCGCCCCGCCCTTCTACTCAAATTCATTTTTATCCCGCTCATTTTATTGCTGCTGCCCATTGCGCAAGTCTCGGCCGCGACTATCAATGTCGACAGCGGCTGCACCTTGGCGCAAGCCATCAACGAAGCCAACGGGGCGAGCAAACCCACAGGCGTCACCTGCGAAGACGGCACGGATGCCGTCAGCGGTGGAAGCAACGGCGCAGACACCATCGTCATCCCGGCCAATAACGATATCACGCTGAGCGCCGACCTGCCCAACATCACAAGCAATATAACGATCAACGGCAATAACAACACGATCGAGGGCGGGGACAGCCATCGCGCTATTACCATTAAGACTGGCAACGGCGGCACTGGCAACGGCACCCTTACACTCGTCATCAACGACCTGATCCTGAACGAAAATCGGTCGCCGGCGGCGGGTAGTTTTTCCGGAGGCGCAATTTTGACTTCGCCCTCCACTGGCGGTCGCGCGACGGTGACCTTGAACCGCGTCACCGTGCGCGACAGCGCAGCCAAGTATACCGGCGGCGCGGACGGCGAGGGCGGCGGGATTTTATGCATTTGGACCAATCTGTTCATCAACGACAGCGCGATTTTCAATAACCACGGCTATCAGGGCGGCGGTCTCGTGATAGGCGGCAACTGCACCGTCACCATCAATCGGAGCGCCATTTACAACAATACCGCCGACCTTAACGGCGGCGGCATCAGAATATCCTCAGCCAGCGCCGACGCCACCATCAACAACAGCACCATTTACGGCAACACGAGCGGAACGGCCGCTCACTACGGCGGCGGCATCTTTATCTCCAGGGGCGCGACCGTCCGGCTCAATCATGTGACCGCCACCGGCAACACCGCTCAGGGAAGCGCGGCCAATAGCGGCGGCGGCATTGCCTCCCGCCACACCAGCAACAAACTACATATCCGCAACAGCATCATTTATGGCAACACCAAAGGCGACTGCGACAAGACCGCCAATCTCCTCACCAACACGGGCAACATCTTCGGCTCGCTGAACAACTGCGGCGCGGGCACGGGCGGCGTAACCGTGACCTCTAGCCCGCTGGCATCCAGTGTAACCACCCAATCGTCATTAAGTAACCCGCCCCCCTATTACGCCCTGCCAGCCAGCAGCGCAGCCATCGACAAGGTTACATGTCTGCCTTCCAGCGGAACAGGAGACGTCAACGGCGATGAAGACCAGCGGGGAGAATCGCGGCCATTCCCTCCCGGCGAAAGCGCCAAGTGCGACATCGGTGCCTATGAAGCGCGCTATACGCTGCCCACGGCGACAGCCACAGCGACCATCACGCCCACAGCCACCGAACACAGCCATTCGCCGACCAGCGACGCCACACGCCGACCATCACGCCCACGCCGACCATCACGCCCACGCCCACCATCACGCCGACGCTCGCGCCCGGACAGGAACCAGTCGGGGGGCAGTCGCCAGACGATGACGATGGCGATGGCGGCGACCGATCCGCAGGAGCGGCGCTTTCGTCGCCTTCCCGACCTGGACGCCCAGCCCGCGCTTCCGCTATTCGCCCGCGCAAAGCTGTCTGACTCTTCAGCCTCACATCGTCGTCAACAACGCCAGCAGCGGCACATCCTGCCAGCGCGTGCAGGGGATGGGCATTGGGCATCCCGATCTTGTCGCCGCCAATCCTGCCGCCGTCGTGGACATCTGGGGCTGGGTCACGCCGAATACGGAAGTCTGTTTTTGGGCGAGCAGCGGCTCAATCAAGTACATCGACACGACCTTGCTGCCGCGGACGGTGGTGGATTTGCCCGCGCACAATCAGCCGGGCGGCCTGCTCTGCGCGAATGTCGATGGGGCGGGTCAGGTTGCGCTCGTGGCTGGGCCGCCCGCCCCGTCTGCCAGCGCGACTCCGCAGGCTTACCGCGGTCTGAGTGGCTGCATGGTGCTGCTGCAGTACGCGCTGAATCTTCGCGCTGCGCCTGGCGGGGAGATCATCGGCATAATCCCGCACAACGCCAATCTGACCGCGCTGGAGCGGACGGCTGGCTGGTTCAAGGTGGATTATCACGGCGCGCGGGGCTGGATCGCCGCGGAATATGTCGTGCCAGAGGGCGATTGCGGCTGAACCCCCCTCGGTCCCCCCGACGGGTTAGCTGAGGACAGGCTTTGGCTACCCTCTCCGTCCTGACGGGGCCGGGGAGGGGTCAGCTCCCCAGTCGCCAGCGCAGATGCCGCCACAGCAGCCATACAGCGCACTCGCGCAGCAGCAGCGCCAGCCCAACAGCCAACAGCCACCAGCCGCGGCTCGTCAGCCACAAGCCCAGCAGCAGTGGCAGCGCTCCCAGCGTCAGATACAGGCACAGCCCGGCGAAAGCCACATCGCGCCGCTGCCAGTCGAAGGCGCTCGCCCACATTCCGCAGACCACCGCGGCAGCCAGAGTCTGCGCCAACTGGGCATAATAAACCGCCATCCCCAGCGCCAGCAGCAATAGCAAACGCGCTTGTTCGTCGCCCAACGCTTGCTGATTAGTGAGCGCCAGCCAAATGCTCAACAGCGCCAGCAGCAGCCAAAACAGCCCGACCAGCCATAGCGTCAATCGCGCCATGAATCGCAGCGGCAGCAGCCAGAAACCGCGCTGCGCGATGCCGATAGCGCAAGACCAGTTCGCCTGCGCAGCCCCGCCCGGCAGGGCGCAAAGCAGCGACCAGGTGCGCCGATGCCTTTCTCGCGCGATGCCCGCCAAAATCTCGCTGGTCAAAAGCGCGCCAAGCAGTGGCACGACGACCGGCAGCAACAGCGGCGACAGCACCAGCAGCGACAGCAGGACGACTGGCAGCGAGAAAAACAGCATCAAGAACTGCGGCGCATAAAAGAGCGAGCCAAGCATAAAGACAGCCGCCAGCAGCAGCAGCTTGCGCGGGACACGCCAGGGCGGTCCTTGACGCGCGATGGGGCGGTCGGCATGGCTCAAGCGCCGGAGGAGCGGGTCGTCGCGGTCGGGCTGCGCCAAGGCCTGCCACACGCGCCAGGAAAGCACGGCGATCAAGGCCTGCAAGTGGAAGGCGGCAGGACAGACTCGCTGTCTTTTTCACGCGCATATTCCAGCTGCTTCAGCAGATCGGCCAGGCGGACGGGCATGTCACGGCGGATCGCCATCAAATCAGTCATATCAGGACCCGATGCCTGGCTTGCCAAGGGACAGGACAGGGGCAGTCAAGCCGAGCAAGAGCAACAGGGCAGACCGCCCGCCCCGCAGAACAGAGCGAGCGGAGCGTGTGAGTGGCTGGTTTGCCTAGTACTTCTTGTGGCAGATCAAGTTGCTGCTTGTATTTGCGCGAATGTTTTTGCTTCCACAGCCAAGGCCGGGATGCGGGACATGCAGGACATGCGACCAGTCGCCGTTTTTCTCGCCGCGATAACGGGCGCGGATGCGGATGCGCAAAGTCTCGCCCGGCTGTATGACGATGCTGGGCAGAGTCCATGCGATGCCAGACTGCGAATTCACATAAGCAACGCTGGTGGTATCGCTCGTCCAATGATTGCCGCGGTTGGCCTGGTCTGGCTTGTCGTGCGGACGCCACTTCGAAGTCGTCCAGCTTATGCGGAAGCCAGTCAGGTTTTTTTTGTTTTTCGGCGGATACCAGATGAGCCGATTGCCCTGCTCGTTGTAGGTCTTGCTGCACCGGGAGATATACATGCAGACCGACCATGTCGTGTGGTGGTGATTGCGGATTACTCCCAACTGATGGACTTCCTTCCGTTTCTGCTCGCTGAAGTCGGTGCCGAGCCACCAGTTAAAGTAATTGAACCCTTGCTCGTACTGACCTTGCAGTTTCCAGCCAGCATAGAAATTGAGCGGGACTACATCATCGCTGACGGGGTGGCTGACTCCGTGATAGCCAGCGCCCAGCGAAAAATCGTACTCATGCGCAGCAGAGGGCGCGGCAAGCAGGGTGAGCAGAGCAAAGAGCAGCATCAGGCGTTTCATGGGGATCTCCTTGTGTGGTTGGCTTGCTGGTTCATTATAGCGCAGGTGGGCGAGCCGCAAAAACGCAAGAACACCAAAGGCAGAAGGGCGGGTTTGCGCTTTCAGGCGTCGAATAGCGGCAGCGCGGGAGTCATGCCACCGCCTGTATCAGCGTATTGCCGCGAACCAAGCTGGAACAGGATAGTCATCGTGAACATCAGATGGCGAGGCGAATCCCACAAAGAGAGGCAGTCTTCATAAGCCTGCGCCAACAGCGGCAACGTCTCATTGATGGCGGGTAAATTTATCGTGGCGGCAACAGCGTCCACATCGACTGCGTCAACACGAACGCGGCGCTCCGCCACCTGCCTGGCCGCATCAATACTCTGGATGTATATGGCGAAGGCGGCTTGGTCTGATAGGCCAGAATCTGCCGCAGCCAGCAAGCGAACACAGCGCTCCACAACAGGCATCAGCAATTCAGTCGCGTCATCGACACGGGGGATGGGCAGGTTTCCATCCGCTCCTGATGCCAGAGGCAACCCACTTTCTTCATAGCCGTAGGGCAGGTTCGGGATTGTCATTGTCGCGTTGCCTCTACAGCATAGTCGTTGCTGCGCGTGAAGCAGCCTTTAAGTACAAAACGACAAATGTTTCCAGCGTGGCGCAGTACCCTGCAAAACAAATCTCCAGGGCCAATGTCCTTGCTTCTGGTCGCTATGCCAAAAGAAACAGAGCGGCCCCGGACAATAATGACTCAAGGTTTGTCCCCGCGATCTGTTAGGTTGAAACTCATGATGTACGTTCAGACTTCCATTACCCATGCTACCGAATAAAGTAACCCGCTGGTCAATTTGACACCATTGATACCATTCATCACGGGACCATTGCTGTGATGCTTGCAAAGAGTTTGCGGTGCTTTGAGTGTTTTGGGCGAGTTGGATCGCCTGTGTGATGAGCGACTCAGAAATCCCGGCTCTGCGTAATTGAGCAATTGCGTCCGCGTCACCGTTTGCAAGACTTTCCCCAGTTACCATGCCCATACTACTATTGCTTGAGTCGTCTGGTGAACTACCGGTTGGAGAAGTCTGACCTTTTACAATGCCCACAATGGAACTTAAAACGATAACGGCTATCAAGAATATTGCAATGCGATAGTCCGTTACTATGTACAAGCCTGCTTCAAGATCGCGGCGCGATAGTTTCTTTTCGGACATAGTTGACCTCATTTGCTGAGTTACTTGTGAGTATAATACATTATCAATAAAAGCGTAGCATAAATAATAGCTAATCGCAAATATGCATAGCGGTGGGAGTGACTAATTGTGTGGATACGATAATCAAGCCCCTTCCTGCCAGGAACGAGGGGAGGGGGAGTTATTCAGCAATGTCAGCAGGTTGTTTTTGAGCTCTTACCTCATTTTGGGAGAGGCGTTTGGGGTGGGGACAAAGCAGCGCGCATCCAGCAAAAACGCCACTCCTCGCATTCGCCTATCATGGCATTGACGCGAAACTTGTGCTATCCAGTGTACGCTGCAAGAGCGAGGCGGCGAATCATGCGCACCTATTCCATCTTCGAACTGCCCATGGCACGCTGGCGAGAAGCGCGCGCATTGCGGCTGCATGCGCTGCAGACCGAACCCCAGCGCCTTCGCATCCAGCTCGTCCAGTCGCTGCGGGCTGTAACGCCAGTGCCTGCCTTCGGGCGGGTCGATGCCGCGCCAGGGTTTGCCCGTTTCACCATCCCGCGTGATGCCTGGCGCATCGCAGCGGCGTTGTCGTATAGCGGCGTCCGAACACATCCGTCTGCGGATACAGCCGCTCAATATCGGACTCGAGTGGCTCGCGCTGCGGATTCCAGGTCAGCGTCTTCGGCGACATGGAGTAGAACAAGATGCTGTCGCGGACATTGCCATAAGCATAACGGGCGAAATTCTTGGGATTGCATTTGATGCGCGCGATGCTGTTGCGAAAGTTCTCCGCGCCTGTCGTCGATGTTCGACCGCCAAGCCAATATGCACATAAATGGACGCGGACGGCGACATCACCGCGCGAATTGCGCAAAGCTGCCGCTCCAGCGTGTCGAGGTAGTCGCTGCCGCGCAGTCGGTCGGAATAGGCGAGCTGCCCGCTGGCGCTGATGGCATTGGCGCGCCGCTGGCTGATGCGAAAGTCGTTGCCGGTGGCGAAAGGCGGGTCAATATAGACGAGGTCGGCATGCAGCCCCCGCCGCGTAAGCAGTTCGAGCCCATCAAGATTGTCGCCGGCATAAAACAGGTTTCGCGGCATATCGCTTCGCTTGGCAGAGTTGCCGTGCAGTTGGCGTAACGATAACACATTTGAGTCGCAGGGGAGACCGAGGGAGGGTCGAAATCTGCGCGCTCTGTGGTAAAAAACGCATTATGAATCCTGCCCGCATCATCCTCGCTGTGGATATCGGCGGCACTTTCACCGACATCGTCGCGCTCGACAAACAGGGCGCGCGCATCGCGGTCGAAAAGCTGCTGACCACTTACCCCGATCCCTCGGTCGCGGTCATCCAAGGCCTGTGCAGCCTGCTGGATCGCGAGAAGTTCCCGCCCGAGTCGCTTCGCTATGTCGTGCATGGCACCACGCTGGTCGCCAATACGCTGATCGAACGGACCGGCGCAAAGACCGCCCTGCTGGCCACGGCTGGCTTCCGCGATGCCATCGAGATCGGCAACGAGGGACGTTATGACATGTATGATCTGGCGCTGCAGAAGCCACAGCCGCTGGCGCCGCGGCATTTGCGATTTGATGTGCCGGAACGCATGCTGGCGGATGGGCGCGTCTACAAGCCACTGGACGAAGAGGCGCTGCGAGACATCTGCCGCCACCTGCGCGGGTTGGAGATAGAAGCGGTCGGCATCTGCTTCTTGCACGCCTATACCAACCCGGCCCACGAAGCGCTGGCGCTGCAAATCGCCCGCGAAGAATTGCCCGGGGCGGCTTTGTCTGCATCGCATCAGGTTGCGCCCGGCATGCGCGAATATCCCCGCGCTTCCACCACCATCGCCAATGCCTGTGTCCAGCCTATCACCGAGCATTACCTGACGAGGCTGGAACGCGATCTGCAGGCTGCGGGCATCGCCGCGCCCCTGAATATCATGCTGAGCAGCGGCGGCACGACGACTGTGGCGGCAGCGCGCGACTTCCCCATCCGCCTGGTGGAAAGCGGACCGGCTGGCGGCGCGCTGGCTGGCGTCTATTGGGGACGCCTGCTGGGGCAGCGCGATGTGCTGGCATTCGACATGGGCGGCACCACAGCCAAAGCCGCCCTCACGCGACAAGGCGAGCTAGCCATCAGCAACCAGTCCGAGGTGGCGCATGTGCATCGCTTCAAACGCGGCAGTGGCTTGCCGTTGATGGTGCCGATGATCGAGCTGATCGAAATTGGCGCGGGCGGCGGCAGCATCGCCAGACTCAACGCGCTGGGCTTGCCGACTGTGGGACCGCAGAGCGCTGGCAGCTCGCCAGGACCAGCTGCCTATCAACTGGGCGGGACGCAGCCAACCGTCACCGATGCCGATTTGCTGCTGGGTTATTTGAATCCCGATTATTTTGCGGGCGGCGCAATCCAGCTGGATGCCGATGCCGCGCGAACAGCCTTTTCCGAGCTGGCAACGGCGCTGGATTTGCCGCTGGAGCGCATGGCTTGGGGTGTGCACAAAATGGTCAACGAGAATATGGCCGCCGCAGCGCGCGTGCATGCCGCCGAGCGCGGGTTGGAGATCCGGCGCTATTGCATGGTGGCGACCGGCGGCGCAGGACCGGTGCATGCTTGTGGCGTGGCCGAGGGCTTGGGCATCGAGCGCATCATCATCCCGCCGCTGGCTGGCGTGGGCAGCGCATTTGGTTTTCTCACCGCGCCTATCGCCTTCGACTTCACGCGCAGCTATGTCCGCCAGTTGGACGACATCGACCTGGACGCGCTCAACGCCATTCTGCAGGGGCTGGAGCGGGATGGCACGAAGATTGTGCGGGCGGCTGGCGTATCCGCCGCTGACATTCGCGTGCAGCTGAATATCGACATGCGGTATGTCGGGCAGGGCTATGAAGTGCGCGTGCCTTTCCCCATGGAGACGTTGACGCGCGCGCATATCCAGCGCATGCGAGAAGTCTTTGAAAGCGAATACCGCGCTTTCTATGGGCAACTGGCAGAAGGCGTGCCTATCGAAGCCGTCAACTGGCGCGTGCTCATCAGCGGTCCGCAGCCGCAGGTGGAAAGCCCGCCGCCGCCCACCAGCGGCCAACACGAGCCGGTGGACATGCGTCCCGTGCGTTATTCTCCCGATGCCGCCCCTGTGCCGACCCCCGTGTATCGCCGCGAGCGACTGGCAGCCGGCTGGTCTGCGCGTGGACCGCTGATCATCGAAGAAGCGGCATCAACGACTGTTGCCTTGCCGGGCTGGTCGGCGCAGTTGACCGATGGCGCTTGCCTGCTGCTGACGCGGGGCTGAAACCCCACAAGCCAAGGCTTGGTTCAAGATATTTTTGACAATACGCGCGATACAGGCTATATTGATTGAGCTTGGCGATGCCTGCTTGATTGTTGCGGCGATAAAGTGGATTCGCTTTGCAAATTGAGCCATAAAGAAAGAGAAGGTGAAGAGCCATGAGCGAAAAACGAATTTCTCGCAGAGATTTCTTGCGCGCCAGTTTGGCGGCGGGCACCGCGGCGACCTTGTCCGCCATGCCAGCCGGCTTGACCTATGCGCAGGAACAAGCCTTCCTCAATTATTGGACGGGCTGGAGTGGATTCGAGTTTGATGCGCTGCAAGGCTTGGTCAATCAGTTCAATGAAGAGCATCCGAGCATCTATGTCAATATGACGACGGTATTCGGCCAATATGAAAAGGTGCTGACGGCGATCGCTGGCGGCAACCCGCCCGATGTCGTGTCAGCCGTCTGGCTGGATCAGTTGGTGCAGATTGCCTCGCAGGGCGCATTGACGCCACTAACCGCCTATGCGGAAGCGGACGGCATTGACGGCTCGAAGTACTTCCCGCAGCTGTGGGACAACTGGTGGTACAACGGCGAGCTTTGGGGCTTGATGTGCACCTCCAACGCGCGCGTTCTGGCATTCTCGCCGCCAGCATTGGCCGAGCTCGGCATGAGCGAACCGCCGAGCAGCATCGAGGAATTGGACGAAGCCTGCCAGGCTTTTGAGGTCACCGACAGCAATGGCAATATCGAGCGCGTTGGCCTCTTGCCGGACAACCTCATCTGGTGGGCGCATGTTTTTGGCGGCAGCTTGTATGACGAAGATAGCGGGACGATAACCGCCAACGACACCGCCAATGTCGCCGCGCTGGAATGGATGGCTGGTTATTGGTCGCGGCTGGGTCCAGAGAAAGTGGCGGCTTTCACCAGCGGCTTTGGCGATTACCTCAGCACGCAGAACCCCTTCTTCGTCGGCAAGGAAGGCTTCAAGCAAGTCGGCGAATGGTTTATCCAGTTCCAGAAGAAGTTCGCGCCCGACCTCGAGATGGACATGATCCCGGCGCCATACCCCGCTGGCGGACGCGCGAATTGCACGACCTTTGGCGGCAGCGTCTTCACCATACCCACTGGCGTGATCAACCCGGACGCGGCTTGGGAATTTATCCGCTGGCTGAGCGAAGACGATCACATGGGCGAGTTCTGCTTCAGTATCCAGAACATCCCCCCCAAGGTGGGCGCGGCCACTGCCGAACGTTTCGTCAGCGATCATCGCTTCCAATTGGCGCTGGACCTGCTGAACGGTCCGAACGCTTTTGGTCCGGCGAAGATACCGGTGAACGACTTCTACAACTCTCGGCTTAGAGAAGCGGAAACCGCCGTCAAAGCCGGGCAGCTTTCGGCGCAAGAGGCGCTCGATCGCGTTACCGAAGAAGTCCAGCGCGAACTCGACATGGCGATGATGTAAGCCTGCCTGTCGTCCGCGCGCTGACAAGCAAGGGCATCCTCGCGCCGCCCGACAACAGGCAAAGTGCGCCGGTTTAACGACACATAAAGCCCCTCTCTCTCGGGAGGGGTTCGGTGGTGTCTTCAATGACCATCCCGTCATCAAGAAGAATCAGGCTCAGCAAGCAGCAGCGCCGTTCGCTACTGATAGGTTTGCTTTTCATTTCGCCCGCCATTATCGGTTTCTTGCTGTTCAACATTGGTCCCATCGTACAGTCCTTGCAGTACAGTTTCACGCGCTACAACATCCTGCAGCCGCCGCGTTATGTCGGCTTGAACAACTACTTATTTTTGCTCGAGGACCGCGTCTTCAAAATCGGCATTCAAAACACGCTTTACATGGTATTGATTGGCTTGCCGATTCATCTCGTCTTCAATATGCTGATGGCGCTGCTGCTCAATACCAGGATAAAAGGCTTATCCATTTACCGCAGCATCTTCTATGTGCCGTCAATCACGCCGGTGGTCGCTTCCACTATTGTCTGGCTCTGGATCTTCAATGGACAATTCGGCATCCTGAATGAGTTCCTCAGGTTCATCGGCTTGCAGCCAATCGGCTGGCTGACCGACCCCAACTGGGTCAAGCCGTCGTTGATCTTCATGGGCGCATGGTTCGGCGGCAACACCATTCTGATCTACCTCGCCGGCTTGCAGGATGTGCCGCATGACTTGTTGGAATCGGCCGAACTCGACGGGGCGAACGCGCTGCAGAAAACCTTCAAGATCACCCTGCCCATGATCAGCCCGGTCATCTTTTACACCATCATCGTCAATGTTATCGGTTATTTTCAATACTTCACGGAAGCCTGGGTGATGACGGCGACGCGCGATGGCTCGGCGGGCGGCGTCGCCAATTCGGCGATGTTCTATTCGATGTATCTGTACCAGACGGCGTTTCAGCAATTCAAAATGGGCTATGCCAGCGCCCAAGCCTGGATTCTGTTCATGATCGTTTTGGTCGCGACGCTCATTTTGTTCAAAACATCCCGCTGGGTTTATTATCACGCGGAGGAATAAGTGGCCGCAGCGACAGGCTGGCGGGAAAATCGCCTCGTTCAAGACCGTATCAAGCGGATGATCGCCTACACGATCGTGATGATCATGGCGGTCGCCTACATCTTCCCGCTCTATTGGCTGGTCGTCACCGCCCTGAAGACCGATATCGAGATTTTTCAGCAGCCGCCGCCGATCTTCCCGTCCGATCCGCAATGGCAGAACTTCGGCGCCTCAACCACCTATATTCCCTTCTGGCGTTACATGTGGAATACCATCGCAATCAGCGGCTTGACTGTGCTGGGAACCGTGCTCTCCTGCACCTTCATCGCTTATGGCTTTGCGCGCATTCAATGGCCTGGACGCAATATCTTCTTCTTGATTTACCTCAGCACAATCATGCTGCCTTCGCAAGTGACCCTGATACCGCTTTACCTGATATTTAGGGATCTGGGCTGGGTGGGCACATTTTTGCCGCTGGTCGTGCCACATTTTTTCGGCAGCGCTCTCTATGTGTTTTTGCTGCGGCAATTTTTGTTGACCATCCCGCAAGAGCTTAGCGATGCGGCGCGCATTGACGGCGCCAGCGAACCGGGCATCCTGTGGCATGTCATGATTCCGCTGATGCGCCCGGCGCTGGCTGTAGTGGCCCTCTTCACTTTTGTGCAGACCTATCGCGACTTTCTCGGACCCCTGATTTATTTGCAAAACCAGCAGGACTGGACGATCTCGTTGGGCTTAAAACTATTCCAAAATATGTACGGCGCGCAGTGGCAGCTGATGATGGCAGCCTCAACTTTGGCGATGCTGCCCACGATCGCGCTCTTCTTCTTCACGCAGAAAACTTTCGTCCGCGGCATCGCTCTGACTGGATTGAAAGGGTGATTCGCCCATTAGGACGAGTTATGAAGAATTATGCTTGATCCCATCACGCTGGAAGTCATCTGGCGGCGGCTCATCTCGGTCGTGGACGAACAGGCGGCCGCGCTCATTCACAGCTCCTTCACGACTGTCGTGCGCGAGGCGGGCGATTTGTCTGCGGGCGTATTCGACCGGGCTGGCAACATGGTGGCGCAGTCGGTCACCGGCACGCCCGGGCACATCAACACCATGGCGAATTGCGTGCGCAAGTTCATCGTGCCGCAGCATCCGATCGACAGCTTGCAGCCCGGCGACACGCTGATCACCAACGATCCCTGGGAAGCCAGCGGACATCTCTTCGACCTGACCATCGTTTCGCCGGTCTTTTATCGTGGGCGGGGCGTGGCTTTTTTCGCCAGCACTTGCCACGCGGTCGATATCGGCGGCGCGACCATGGGCGGCGATGCGCGCTCGGTGCACGAAGAAGGCCTGGCCATCCCGCTGATGAAGCTCTTCAAAGCGGGCGAAGCCAACCAGGAACTCTTCGACATCATCCGCGCCAATGTGCGCGTGCCCGACCAGGTCATCGGCGATATCCATGCGCAGGAAGTCGGCAACCAGGTCGGCGCGCGCAAGTTGATCGAGATGCTGGACGAATATGGCCTGCCCGATATCGAAGAGGTCTCCGCGTCCATCTTGCGGCGAACAGAGGCTGCTGTGCGCGCGGCCATCCGCGACCTGCCCGATGGCAGCTGCCGCAGCGCCATCCAGATCGATGGCTTCGACGCTCCGCTGACCATCGCCTGCGAAATCACGGTGGCAGGAGACGAATTGCGCGTCGACTACGCCGGCAGCTCGCCGCAGGTCGACCGCGGCATCAATGTCGTGCTCAATTACACGCATGCCTATAGCACCTACACGCTGATGGCTGCGCTGGCGCCTGGCATCCCCAACAACGAGGGCGCTTTTCGTCCCATTCAGATCAGCGCGCCCGCAGGCAGCATCTTGAATTGTCGCCGCCCCGCGCCGGTCAGCGCGCGTCATCTGATCGGTCACTTTGTCAGCCAGCCCTTGCTGACGGCGCTGGCGCAGATCGTGCCGCAGCGCGTGATCGCCAATGGCTCGGCCGGCTTGTGGAACACGATGATGGACGGCGTGGACGCGGATGGCGAGGAATTCGCCTACATATTCTTTTCAGCCGGCGGCATGGGGGCGGCGCAGGACCGTGATGGCCTGTCCGCAACCGCCTTCCCCAGCGGCATCATGGGCGTGCCGGTCGAAGCCATTGAAACAGCCGCGCCCCTGCTGATGCACCGGCGCGAACTGCGCGTTGATTCTGGCGGGGCCGGGCAATTCCGTGGCGGCCTGGGACAAGTCATGGAGTTGGAGATCATCACCGGCGCGCCAGCCACGCACAGTTGCATGTACGACCGCACCAAGCGACCGGCGCTGGGCTTGCAAGGAGGCCAGCCAGGCTCGCCCGGCCGAGTCAGCTTGTCGGATGGCACGCGACCGCATCCAAAGAGCCACTACAGCTTGCAGCCGGGGCAGCGCGTGATCCTGGAGCTGCCGGGCGGCGGCGGCTTTGGCGATCCAGCCCGGCGCGATCCACAGCGCGTGCGGGACGATGTGCGCGCGGGATATGTGTCCAGCGAGGCGGCCGCGCGCGATTATGGCGTGGTCATCTAGTTCGAAACAAGCAAGTACTGCAACAAAGACGATTTGAATAGTTGCTCGGCATTACCCCCCCCCCCCCCCCCCTCAGTCCCCCCGACAGCCGCGTGTAGGGGCGAGCCATTGGGTCGCCCGTTTTGGCTACCCTCTCCGTCCTGACGGGGAGGGGCTGGGGGAGGGGTCGGGGATGGGGGGCTGGCTTACCTTCTCGCGGCGTCCAGCACAGACAGCGCTTTGCGAGCGATAGACACCGTGGGATTGGCGCTGGTGCCCGGCGCGCGTTCCATCAGGACTTCCACAAAGAATTCGTCCGCCGCGAAGAGCGCCGCCGAGTCGAATTGCGCGAAAGTCATCTGGAAGTTGTTCGCCATCCGGCCGATATAGGCGACGCGAAAACCGCGCCCATTCTGGATATTTCGCGGCGTTCCCACGCCGTCGTCAAAGCGCGAGAAGTCTCGCCGCCACTGCGTATTGGTGATGATCTCGTTGGGCAGGCTGTCCAGCACAACCTGCAAGACATCTCTTCAGCCGTCTACTTCCGCTTCAAAGGCGCTGCGGTTGCGCTCGAAGAATCGCAGAGCCTCGCTGGCCAGCGGCGCAAGCGGGCTGGTCGAGGTAGTGAAAATCTCGACATAGACCTCGAAGAAGTAATTGTCGACCTGGAAGAGCGCGAAAGAGCCATACAAGCCAGAGCCAAAGGCGTTGGGCGTGGGGAAGGCATCGTCCTGCGCCAGATTGACATCGGCGGAGCGCAGCCCATGCTTGCGCTCGAACTCAGCGGCTGCGCTGGCTTCGTCGGAGAAGATGACGAAATTGAGCAGCATCCGGCTGCCTTGCTGCGTGCCATAGGGGATAGCGCGCCCGACAGCGGGACGGCGAATGCCACGGATATTACGCACCTCCGCTTCGCCGCCATCGTATGGTCGCTTCCATTCTTCGACCGCAGCCAGCGGATCGGGCAGCAGCCCAATCAGCCGTTCCATGATGCCCAAATTGACCTCGTAGGGGTCTACAAAGTCGGCGGGGGCAGGCGTGGGCGTGGGCGTGGCGGTGGGTTCGGGCGTGGGCGTGGGCGTGGGCGTGATGTCCAGCGTGTCGTCAGGGCGGCAGCCGCTGAAAACCAGCGCGGCAATCAACGCCAATAGCAGCAAGCCTCTCTGTCGAAAAAGAGTCCCATTCATGCCACATCTCCATTTTCTTCAGCGTAGAGACGCAAGCGCTCGGGTATCTGTCCGGTGACGATCATATCGGCGACTTCGTTTTCGGTCACTTCGCTCTTGTGGAAGTCGCCGAGCTTGTGCCCGCGCTCAATGATGGTGAAGCGGTCGGCCACTTCATAAACATGGCGGATATTGTGCGTGATGAAGATGACGCTCATGCCTTTTTCTTTGGCAGCTATGGTGTAGTCGAGCACCTTCTGCGTCTCGCCGACCGACAGCGCCGATGTGGGTTCGTCAAGAATCAAGAGTTTTTTGCCGAAGTAAACAGCGCGGCCGATCGCGACCGACTGCCGCTCGCCGCCAGACATGTTGCCGACAGTTTCTTCGGAATCGCGAATGTGGATGCCGACATCAGCCAAAGCCCGGATCGATTCGCTCGCCATCTTCTTCTTGTCGAGGAATCGGAAGGGACCGACTGTATAAGAGGGTTCTTGACCGAGCCAGAAGTTGCGGGCAATGCTCATCAGGGGAACCAGCGCCAGATCCTGATGCACTGTTTCGATCCCGAGTTCGCGGGCATCGTGCGGCGAATGGATTCTCACCGCCTCGTCGTCGAAGAAAATCTGTCCGCGCGTCAGGGAATGATAGCCTGTCAACACCTTGATCAAGGTAGATTTGCCAGCGCCGTTGTCGCCGAGCAGGCCGACAATTTCCTGGCGATCGACATGAAAGTCGATGCCGCGCAGGACTTGCACGCTGCCGAAGTATTTGTGGATATCGATCATATCCACCAGAGCATTATCGTTTTTTTGCTTGTATTCCATGAATGACGCTCCCTAATTTCGCTGCACGCCGCGAACCAAGGTGTTGAGGACGACCGCCGCGATGATGATCACGCCGATCGTGCCAGAGAACAGGCGCGATTCGATGCCGACCAATACCAGACCGGTCTGCAGCATGCCAAAGATCAGCGCGCCCAGCAGCGAACCAACCACGCTGCCATAGCCGCCGGTCAGCAGCGCGCCGCCGATCACCGTCATGGCGATCACTTCCAGCTCCCAGCCAGTGCCTTTGAGCGGATCAACGCCCGGATTTCGCGCCGTTTCATAAATGGCAGCGATGCCGGTTAACAAAGCGACTATCACGAAGTTCTGCAGCTTGACGCGGTCGACATTGACGCCTTGCGCGCGCGCCGCGCCTTCGTTGCCGCCGGTGGCGAAGATGCTGTTGCCGAACGATGTGCTGGTCAGGACGACATGGAAGATCGCCACGAAGATGAACCACCAGACAATCGCCAGGCGAACATTGGCATTCCGCGGTATCTGCATGTGGAAGAAGTCGTCTTCAGAACCGATCGAAAGCACGCGGCCGTTGAACAGATCAAAGTAGCCGACTTCGACGATCTCGCCGCCGCTGGCGCTGCCATGATATGACAGAACAGCCGCCAGCCAGACAACGATGGCCAGCAGAATCAGCGCGACCAATGCGAGAATGACGCCGCGCACGATGGCGCCGCTGGTGCCGAAGTCGCCATTGTTATTGCGAATGGACCAGGCCAGCATCGCCCCTCGGTACAAGACCGGCAAGACGCGATAGGCGGTGAAGGCGACCACAGCGAGGCCGATCACCGCCAGCGCCAAAAAGACGATGTTGCTGATGCCGATCACCGGCAGCGCTTCGTGATGGTCGCTATAGCGCAGAATCCGCCCCCCGGCGATGGCGACCAGCGTAATCGCTCGGAAGGCGAGCATTGTCCCCAGGGTGACAATAAAGGACGGTATTCGCGTTGAAATCAAGAGGACGCCGTTGATCGCGCCGAGAATGAAGGCGATGAAGATGGCGAGCAAAGCCGCCAGGTATGGGACCAACCACGCCGAATATAGGCGCGCCGTGAGTCATGAAGTTCATAAACGACAGCGCGGTCACGCCCAGGATCGAGCCGACAGACAGATCAAACTCGCCCGAGATCATCAGGTAGGTGACGCCGATGGCAATGACGCCTTTGGTCGCCACATTGCTGAGGAACGAAGCCACCGAACTCGGCTCGAGGAAGAGATCGGTCGCCATGGTAAAGCCCATGAGGATGGCGACGAAGCCGATGATTGCACCGGCGCTGGGTGATTTGGCCAGCTCGGCGCGGATGAACTTGCCCGGGGTCAATGCCAGCGCGCGCCGCAGTTCATCCGATTGTTCTTCTACCTGGCGCACAATCCTGTACCCGAAGAAGCCGGGCAAGAAAAACAACAGACCAGCGAGCAGGCGATGATTTTCTGCATCGCGAATCGTCGTTTGACCCGGATACTCTGGAACGACCATCGCCCCGGCGACCAGGAAACCAATCACGCCCACAGCAAGAACCACCAGAATCGCCTGGATGAACTTGCGCGGCGGCGAGACGATCATGCTTGTGCCGGGTCGATCTCGCAAAAATTCCAGCGGCGGGATCAAAAATACCAGCAGCGCCAGCAGCGCCAGCAAGGCGATAATGAAGAGGCTGACGCTGATCAGCGATTCGCCTATTGACAATGCGGTTGCGGCCAAGCCCCCAATTTCTTGGCTGATCAATAGTCGCAGGTCGCTCACCTGACCCAGCAAAAGCGAGAACTTCAAGCCCACCGGGATCGCCACGCTGAGCAGAATCGCGCCGCCAATCATGATGGTTACGAAAAACATCCACTGCGACCAGCGCAGGCTCGCTTGCTCGCGCGAGTAAAGCCCATAAGCCGTCCGCAAACAGCAGATGGCGTAGACGAAACTGACGACAGCGACGATGATTTCGACTGTGTTGATGTTGCTGCGGAGAATCTGCGCCCGCTCGCCCATGGGCACCCAGCCAAATAATACGCCGTATACGACCGCAAATCCGAGGATGGCAAAGCCAAAGGACAAAAGCGTGACGAGCGCGCCGATGTTTGAAGCTTCGCGTTTGCCTTCGAAATATGCTTTCATCATAAGCAATCACTCGAATATGACTAATTGGTTATCAGGAGCAGGGCAGGCTTTTTCCGCTGAACGCTGTGGACAAATCAAGATAACAGACAAAGGTGGGCGGGGAGAGAGTCCCCACCCACTTGCTATTGCCGATTGCGGTCTAGCGATAGCCTTGCGCGGTCAATTCAATGATCGCGTCAACATTGCCGCCATCGATGACGCCCGGCCCAGTCAAAATATCGCCGCCCGGCGCCATTTGGAACTGGCTGTTCAGGTAGAGCCACATGATGGTCTCGAAACCTTGCAGGTAAGGCTGCTGGTCAATCGCCTGGATCAGGTAGCCGTTCTGGATCATTTCATAGATCTCGGCGCTGGTATCATGCGTGGTGGCGAAGATGTCACCCGCCATGACACCGGCTTCCTGAATGTACAGGTTCAACGAGCTCGCCGGGTTGGGACCCAAGCTGAATACGGCGTTGGTATCCGGGTTGGCGTTGAAGTAGTCGGCGAAAGTACCGGCGGAAGCTGTCACATCGTTGTTGATGGTCAGCTGATCCAGCGGGATGCCGGCTTCGTCGAAGACACTGCGGACGCCGGCGCAACGGGCTTCCAGACCACTGTGTCCGACTTCCTGGATCGGGCAAACGCCTCTGGCGATCTCGACGCCCGCCATGTCAGCCGAATCAAGCACAGCATTGGCGTTGGAGCGACCGCCCAAGAATTCGTTGGCGCCGATGTAGAAGAGGGTCGGCAGCGCATCGGCTGTGCCAGCGTTGGGATCTGCCGTGTTGAAGACGATCACCGGAATGCCGGCTTCAGCAGCGCGGTTGACGCCGTCGCGGATCACTTCCGGATTGGGAACGGTGGTGCCGATGCCGTCGTTGTTGCGCGCCAAGGCATCATCCCAGTAACCGGCCATATCATCGATATTGTCAACGGGGTCCGACAGCCAGGCGCAGTCCGCATTCAGCAGGCTGCAGGCGTCTTCCATGCCTTTGATAACCACGACCCAGAAGGGATTGCCGATGCCACCGTGGCTGACCATGCTGAAGGTCAACTGATCTTGCGCGCCAACGCCACCGACAGCGGCGATCATGATGCCCAGCGCCAAAAGCAGCACCGGGATTGTGCGAAGTAGCTTTCTCATTGCGTTTCTCCTCGAAACTAACGAATGTGTAAAATGTCTCAGGCTCGTTGCCTGTAGAGACCTGAAATTAACTGCGAGCGCTCGCAACGCAGTGAGCACATTGTATCGCGCTATTGTCGAATTGCAAATTGTCGTTGTTTGTTGGAGATCGGTCATAAAGCCGAAACTGCGGGGACCGGCATGCGCGCCTGGCAGAAAATCACCTGGCGCGACCTCACGCGCTGGGAGCGGTTTTGATTCGCTCTTGTGCACGAGTCTGGTCGGGGACATGTGCGAGCCGTCGAGGACAGGCGGATTGTCAGACGGCGTGTGGCGCTTGTTGCTCGTCGAGCCAGGTCTTGTCGACAAGCGCTGCACACTTGTGGTCGTGGGATCCAGCTAAATCTATTCCTTCGTCGGATAGTCTGTCGGAGATACGCGTTTCCCAATCTGAGAATGTGATTCCAAGTCGTTCAATCGCCTTTAGTTCCAATTGATAACCTTCCATGCGTTGGTGGCTCTCGATTATGGATGCCGCATAATCAAGGGATTCCAAATGTCCGACATAGGTGAATTTGCGTACTCTATCCGGTTTGTTGGGTCCAATCGCCTTCCCGATCCGTCGGCTCCAAAAGTCCTTGCGATTGTCCATGACCAGATCATATAAGGCTTGTCCGCTACTGGTGCGCAAAAAACAAGCGGAAATGAAAGAAGGTGCTAATTTAGAGTAAGAGCCAAACTCTCACATAAGGAGCTTACTCATGGATTTAGACACCTTCTTCACGACATTATACTGTTTCATTGACGATTGGTACAAAGAGAAGATGAGTGATCGAATGAAGCGACATCCGGGTCCCGCCTTGCAAATGAGTGATAGCGAAGTGTTGACGGTTGGGATTGCTGCGCAATGGCGTGTTGGTGTGTCCTGGCAATCCGAGCGCGGCATAGTGCGCTACATCCTGCAGCATGGTCGGTCGTGGTTTCCTCGGATGCTGAAGCATAGTCAGTTTAACAAACGTCTGCGGGATTTGTGGGCGGTTTTTGTATGTTTGCAACAAGAGTTGGCGCAGATGCTCAGCAGCGCCGCTTTGTTTGAGGTGGTGGATTGTACGCCCGTGCCACACTGCAGTTTGGGGCAAGCCAAAAGCCATGATCGCCATTGGCTTTACGGCAAAAAGGGACACGGCGGCAATCATGGCGGCTGGTATTACGGCGAGCAATTGCTGCTCTGCGCCAGCGACAGCGGGATCATCACCGGCTGGATGACCGGTCTGGCAAACATTGATGACCGCTGGCTAATGGAAGCGCTTGTGAGCAGCCGCCAAGGATGCAAGCGTATAAAAGAAATCGAATTGCCCAAGCATAGAACATATAAAACTCGCAGAATCCCTAGTTCTGAATCCATCAGCCCCGCCCTGTGTGCCGGAGATGATCGCGGCTCGACCTATCTCGCTGATGGCGGCTTCAGCGGGCTGCGCTGGATTAGGCATTGGCAACGAGAATATGGCGTTGAAGTTATCGCGCCACGAGCGAGCAACATCAAAGGAGACAAGCCCGGCAAAACCATGCGCTGGCTGCGCAAACACAGACAAATCATTGAAACTGTGATTGCCAGGCTCACCGAAATCTTTGGGCTGCATCGCGTCAATGCACACAGTGAACTCGGCATGCTAACGCGAATAGCCGCTAAAACAGCTGCCTACAACATCGCCGTCCTATTCAACCGGCAGTGTGGACGACCAGATGGAGCGATGGCAACTCTCATCTGTTAGTAGCGGACAAGCCTTATAGGATGTATCGCTCGTTACGCAGCCATTCCTCAACAGCGACATATCTAAGAAAATCTGCGTCCTTCACCTGACCATGGAAATAGCGTGCGCGCTTGCCAAGTAGCTGTTGAATCAATCGACTTGCCTGTTTCCTGTATTCAACCAATCCTTTCTCCAATATTTCGTATGCAGCGTTCTGATCTCCCGACTGCAAATGAATGCGGACATTGGCAGTATCGACTTGCATTTGTTGTTGTAGCAGTCTAATAGCGAGTTCGGTATTCTCTACCGAAACTTGCCTTTCGCTTAGTAGCTTGTCGAAATCCTCCTTTAGATGATTTCTTGCTTCTAGCAAATCGGGAGCTATGCGATCCACCGCCGAAGCTTTCCGCGCCCCTTCCAATTTGCTAACGACTTTACGCACATATTCCATCGCTGATTTCAGCTTGATACTTCTGTCGCGTTCGAATTCGGCGATTATGTCTTGTTGAAACTTGCTAATTAGCTTTGCTAGATACATGGTCGTGGCAATCTGCACAGGGATACCAAGCACGGATGCGGCTGCGCCAACGGAAGAAATACCTTGAATGACGCGAAGTTGCTGCAACACCTGTTGATGCCGATTTGCGGAAACTGCGACATCCAACAAGCCGCCGCTGCCGACATTTATAAACGACCTCAAAAAGCCAGCGGCCAAGCTCGGGTTATCGGCGATGCTCGCGCCTTCACGCAGCCACATGACCACTTGCTTGCTGCCGCTTTCGCGGATGACGCCGCCAACCCGCTCCAAAGCCCCAGATGCGAGGCCGCTGTAAATTTCTTGCGGCACATCAAATACTACGTTCAGCGGTATCATGGCGGTTTTCTTCCGAATCGCTTCGTTCACAGCGTAGGTACATTAGTGTAGCGTATCGTCCAGTCGCAGCATCAGGCTAGCCGTTGCATATCATCCGCTCAGCGCCGCGCCCGCATGAATGTCCGCGGGGAGATTGACGCCAGGCGCACGACCGCCGCCTCACGCAGGCTCCAGCCAGCCACCGCCGCGAAGGACAGCGCATACACCAGCAGATACGGCATCAGCTGCGGCTGCGATTCCCAAGCCAGCCCGGCCGCCCACAGCGCATAACTCATCAGCGCCAGTTCCAGCCACAGGGTTGGCGAAAGCGAAAGCGCATAAGCATCGTCCGCCCAATCCCGCGCGAATTTGGGGGTGCGCTGAAAGTCGCCGCGCCTGCCCAGCAACGCGCCCAGCACAGCCAGGCTGCTGCAAAGCGACATGCCGCTGCCCAGCAGCAGCAGCGATGGAAAAGCGCTCAAACCACGCAGCCAGTCGTCATACAGACGCATCTGGCCCGCTGCATACATCAGCGGCGGCGCCAGCGCCAACAATCCCAGCGGCGCAAGCGGCAATCCGCCCAGCGCATCGGCCAACAGCAAGGGCGGCGTCAGCAGCAGCAGCAGCAGCAGCAACAGCGGCGGCAGGTATTGGCACAAATGCTGCACCGCCATGATCTTTTGCGCGGCGCTCAAGTTGGAAGCCAGCAGGGGACGCGCCAGCTTGCGCAGGCATTGCGTATTGCCACTCGCCCAGCGCGCCTGCTGCTGTTTGTAGGCGGCCAGTTGCGGCGGGATCTCGCCCGGCACCTCGACATCTGGCAAGAAGAGCGAACGCCAGCCAGCCAACTGGGCGCGGTAGCTCAAGTCGAGGTCTTCGGTGAGCGTGTCGGCCGACCAGCCGCCGGCTTCTTCGATGCAGCGCCGCCGCCAGATGCCGCCCGTGCCGTTAAAAGGCACCAGCCAGCCGCTGCGGTTGCGCGCCGCCTGCTCCACCACAAAGTGCGTGTCGATGCTCAGCTTCTGCGCGCGCGTCAGGCTGTTTTCTTCGGCGTTGAGATGTCCCCAGCGGCTCTGCACGATGCCCAGCGCGGGGTCGGCCGCCAGGTGAGGCAGGGTTCGCCGCAAAAAGTCAGCTGGCGGGATGAAATCGGCATCGAAAATGGCGATGTAGTCGTCTGCGCTGTGCTGCAGGCCATGTGCCAAAGCGCCCGCTTTGAAACCGGCGCGCTCGGCTCGGCGGATGTGCTGGACGCGAAAACCAGCCGCCTCCAGCGCTGCCAGTTTCTGCGCTACCAGCTGGACAGTGCGATCGGCGGAGTCGTCCAGCGCCTGGATCAGCAGTTTGTCGCGCGGATAGTCAAGAGCGGCGATGGCATCGATCAAGCGCAGAGCGACATTGGCTTCGTTGTAGAGCGGCAGCTGCACGGTGATGCCCGGCAGTTCGTCATCGGTCAGGGCAGCCGGGTCAGCGGGCGGCGCGGCGCGAGTCCGCCAGTAACGCCACAAGAGCAGCGCTTGCCCAGCGGTGTACAAGCCCAGCGCCAACGCGCAAAGCACATAAAGCGAAGTCAGCAGCGAAATCATCGCCGGCATTCTAAAAGCGCGCGGGCAAACTGGCAAGGTGCAGCAAATCGAAGCGAGACCAAGGCAATCGCATCAAAACATAATCCCGCTGCGACAGCGCAAAAGTAATAGCTCAACACAGAGATCAAAGAGAGCATGGAGAACAAAGAGAATTGCTTCAATTTCACTTTGAGCGAAAGAGAGGTCGCCTTCTTTGCAGCAGCGGTTCAGAATTAGTCTGCCATGCCAAATCAATCTCAGTAAGATCAACAAAGTAAGGCAAAAGAATTTAGCCAAATAGGGATGATTTATCGAGTCGCCCGCTGTGAACCCGATCGCGATTCGACGGGCGACCTGATAGCTCGCCCCTGCATCGCACTCTGCCCGCTCTGTGGTTACAATACCCATCCAGAAGCGAAACAGGGAGGAGCGCATGCCAGCCAAAATCGTCGTCGCAGGCAGCTTCAACACCGACTTGACCTCGTATATGCAGCGCATGCCCCGTCCCGGCGAGACTGTGCATGGCGATCGCTTCGTGACCGGCGCGGGCGGCAAAGGCAGCAACCAGGCAGTCGCGGCGGCGCGGCTGGGCGCGGATGTCACTTTCATCGGGCGGCTGGGCAAGGATGTCTTTGCCGAGCTGGCTTACGAAATCTGGGATGCCGAGGGCGTCAACCGCGACTATGTGGCGCAGGATGACGAAGTGGCCACCGGCGTCGCGCCTATCCTGGTCGATAGCAGCGGCGAGAATAGTATCGTGGTCGTGCTGGGGGCGAATCTGCGCGTGCAGCCCGCCGACATAGACGCGGCGCGCGACAAAATCGCTGGAGCCGACATCCTGATCGTTCAGCTGGAGATCAACCTCGATATGGTTGCGTATGCGCTGCAGGTGGCGAAGGCAGCAGGCGTAACCACTATTCTCAATCCCGCGCCGGCCGCCGCCTTGCCCGCCGAGACGCTGGCGCTTGCGGACTTTTTGACGCCCAACCAGACAGAACTGGAAGCGCTGGGCGGTGGCGGGGCTGTCGTCGATGCGGCGCGCTCTTTGCTGACCCGCGACGATCAGACGGCGGTGGTCACCCTGGGCTCGGCCGGCGCGCAAATCGTGAGCGGCGCGGATACGGCGCTCGTGCGCAGCTTTGCTGTGGATGTGGTGGATACGACTGGCGCGGGCGATGCCTTCAATGCCGGGCTGGCGGTGGCGCTGGCAGAAGGCGCGGCGCTGGCCGAGGCGGTGCGCTTCGCCAATGCTGCGGCGGCACTGTGCGTGACCAAGCCTGGCACCGCTCGCAGCACGCCCTATCGAGGCGAAGTCGATGCGCTGCTGGCGGAGGCAATAATCGGCTGCTAGTCGTGAAAACAACAATTTGCCACCGAGGCACAAAGGCACAGAGAAAACCCTGCTTTTCTCTCGGTGTACTCTCTCCAACTCGGTGTACTCGGTGGTAAGTTTTTGGTATTACATTCTTGGTTTCACTTCTGCAGTTAGGCTATTGCGTGATTAACCAAGTTGTATCGGGAAAACCAGCATGAGCAGTGATCTCACCGGCAAAGTCGCCATCATCACCGGCGCGAGCAGCGGCATCGGCGCGGCGCTGGCAAGAGCCTTGTCCGGGGCCGGCTGTCGCTTGACGCTGGCGGCGCGTTCGCTGGACAAATTGCAGGCGCTGGCGGACGAATTGCCCGGCGAGACCCTGGTCGTTCGCGCCGATATGCTGCAGCCAGCCGATATTGAGAATATGGCAGCGCGCGCCCAGGAGCGATTCGGCGCTGTGGATGTGCTCTGCGCCAATGCCGGCATCTTCATCCAGGGCGACTTCGCCGAATATGACATGGAGGCCGTGAGCGACATGCTGCGCATCAATATCGAGGCAGTTCTGCGCTGCGCCCACGCCGTCATCCCCGGCATGCGCGCTCAGTCCAGCGGCGATATCCTGGTCACCAGTTCCATCGCCGGGCATGCCGAGCTGCATCGCGGACCAGCCTATGGCGCGACCAAACACGCCATAGAAACCATCGTCAACACGCTGCGGCGGCAATTGGCGGGCGCCGGCATCCGCGTGATGTCGCTGGCGCCGGGCAAAGTGGCGAACGAGCTGTGGGGGTATGAAGACGCGGCCGAAATCAAGCGGCTGTCCGTTGTCGAAGGTGGCTGGCTGCGCTCGGACGATGTGGCGGCGGCGGGTTTGTTCATGCTCAGCCGTCCCCGCCATGTGACCGTGCGCACAGTCGTGATGGTGCCGCGGCATCAAGAAGCCTGATGACGAAAATGGCGCAAGTTACGCTGGGCTTGGAAGTCTTTCTGCGCGAAGGCCTCGATCTGGTTGCCGGCAAACGAGCGGCGCTCCTGGCTTGCCCCGGCAGCATCAACAGCCAGTTGCGCAGCAGCCTGGAACGTCTGCACGCCGAGCCCGCCGTCAATTTGGTCGCGCTCTTTGGTCCCGAACACGGCTTGCGCGGCGATGCCCAGGCGGGCAGTCCTGTGCAAAATGCCCGCGACCCGCTCACGAATCTGCCCGTGCACAGCCTGTACGGAAAAACGCATACGCCCACGCCCGATATGCTGCGCGGCATCGATGTCATTCTCATCGACCTGCCCGATGGCGGCGTGCGCTTCTATACCTACCTGGCGACAGCGCTGAATGTCCTGCGGGCGGCGGCGGATGCCGGGATTGAAGTCCTGCTGCTGGATCGCCCCGCGCCCCTGGGTGGCATGCGCGTGGAAGGACCCGTCCTGCGCAGCGCCTGGCGCTCTTTCGTCGGCCCATTCGAGCTGCCGATCCGTTATGGCATGACCATGGGCGAGCTGGCGCAGCTGGTCAACGCGGCGGAGATCGGCTGTGCCCTGACCGTTGTGCCCATGCGCGGCTGGCGGCGGGATATGACCTATGCTGACACCGGGCTGCCGTTTGTGCCCTCATCGCCCAACCTGCCCACGCTGGAAGCCATGCTGCTGTATCCCGGCGCCTGCCTGGTCGAAGGCACGAACCTGTCTGAAGCGCGCGGCACGACCAAGCCGTTTGAGTATTTCGGCGCGCCCTGGATACATGCCGAAGAGTTGGCTGCGACGCTGAACGGCTTGGGTTTGGCTGGTCTGCGCTTCCGTCCCGTCTACTTCGTCCCCGCCTTCAGCAAGCATCAAGGTGAGCTATGCGCCGGCGCGCAGATCTATATGCTCGACCGCGCAGCCTGCCAGCCAGTCGCCGCCATGCTGCAGGTGCTGCAAGCCATCAAAATGCGCTATGCAGACGACTTCGCCTGGCGCAAAGCCTGGAAAGCCGATGCCCCTGCACCAATCGATTTGCTCTATGGCAGCGATGATCTGCGGCTGGCGATCGACTCGGGGCGACCTGTGGACGAACTGATCGCTGGCTGGACGGCCGATCTGCGCGCATTCGAGGCGCTGCGGGCGGAGCATCTGCTGTATGCGGACGAATAGAATCCAGGCACCCTGCGCGAAAGCTCAGGCCCCATCCACAATCTCGCCGGCGATTTTCAGCAGTTCGTCGCGGCGGCTCGCATCTACATCGCGGCTTTCGAAGTAGCGCGCCAGCAGCTGCAGCGGCGTGAGTTCTTCCGCGCTTTTGCCCAGCCGCGCGCGCGTGCCCCGCTCGATATTTTTGCGCAAGCCCGCCAGGTGAAAGACGCCCGCCCCCCGCAGCGCCCGTTGAATCTGCCCGTCGTTTAGCAGCGCCTCGCTTTCCGGCGTGAGGTCGATGCGCAGCCGCAGCACGGCATCGCGCAATTCATGGCAATCCAGCGCCGCCAGCACAGCCTGGGTTGGGTCGAAGCTGTCGCGGCAATCGACTTCGATAGTCAGCAGCTTGCGCGCATTCAGCTGCACGAATTGCCAGTCAGCTTGTCCGCGCCGCAGCTCGACCCAGCAGAAGCCTTTGGCCGCGCCTTCTTCGCCAAAGTCGATGCGCTCGATGCTGCCGCTGTAGACCACCGGCGGCTTATCGGCCTGCCCATGAGTCAGATTCTGATGCTGATGGATATGTCCCAGCGCGACATAATCCCAGCCCGCATCGGCGACGCAGCCCAGCCCCACCGCCACATCGCGCCCCAGCATGACGCCGCGTTCGCTGCCCCACAGCGCGCCTTCCAGCGTAAAATGCCCAGCCAGGAGTCTCGGCGCATCGGCATTTGCCAGCGTCTGCGCCTGCTGAGCCAACATTGCCAATTGCTCGGTCAGCGCCTGCTTCAGGGCTTCGTCTTGCTCGGCGATTGTCCCGCGCATGTCCTCGTGCGCCAGCAGCCGCGCGCGCATGGGATACGGCGCTGCGCCCAGCACGACATCGCCGCGCCGGGTGCCGATGCGCCGCGTCTCAACCTCTTGCGCCACCCAGATGCCAGCCAGCGCCAGCGTGTCAAAAATCTCGATGCTGGAGGCTTTGGCGGCATTCAAGGGCATATCGTGGTTGCCCGCCAGCAGCACGGTCGGCGCAAGCCCCGACAGCCGCAAGACCCGCCGGGCGAATTCGCGCTGGATGGTCGGGTTGGGGCTGCGCGTGCGGAAGGCATCGCCAGCGAAAACGACCAGATCCACCTCGTGGGTCTCGGCGAAATCGATCATGTCGTCCAGCCGCGCCAGGAAGTCGACAATGCGGCTGCTGATGCCGCGCTGGGGGTCGGTCTTGCCGAAGTTGGTCATGCCGACATGCGCATCGGCGAAGTGCAAAACGCGGATGGGCGGCTTCATGCGCCGCGCTCACTCGCCCGGGCGATGGTCTTCGTCGCCAGTGCCGACCGGCTCGTTGGTGGTGGTGACGCTGGTCCATTGCGGATGGTCGCCGCGCAGATGCCCGAAGATGGGTTTTTCGTTGCGCAGGATATCGACAAACGCGTGGATATCGCCGATTTCCATGAAGATCGCGCCGCGCCGATTGGCGATATCGACCTGCGGAGCGGGCACGGGGCTGTCGGGCGCGAGGAAATAGACATCCAGACGATACTCTTGCTGGTCGCTCGCGCCAGCGCCGCTGCAGCGCACCAAGCCGCGGATGCGCGCCTGCACCTCGCCGAAGTCGCGCACTTCCAGCTGTCGCCAGATGACCATGTACCGCTTGATTTCAAAGACCGCCACGCGCTGTTCTGCCATCGCAATCGTCCCGAGCCTGCGTATTTCTCGAAATCCGCCACTTTATTTTAGCGCCGAACGCTATGCTGCAACAGCGCCCATCAAACAAAACATGCACAATTTTCCAGCGAGGATTTCCTCATGCAAGTCGCAGAACCAGCCGCGCGCGCTTACGAACAGGTTCTTGTCAGCGTCGAGCCATACAAAGCCTTCCGCCGCGATGGATTTCTGCTTGCGTCCGCCTGTGCTATCATCGGCGCGGGGTAACCTCCCGTCCGCCGCATCGATTCCCGCGCTGGAGTGACGCGCATGCCCAACTTCATCATCGCCCACGACCTCGGCACAACTGGCAACAAAGCCACGCTCTACGACCGCGAAGGCAAGCTGGCCGGCGCGGCCTTCCACGCCTACGACACGGAATACGCCCACACCGGCTGGGCAGAACAGAACCCGAACGACTGGTGGCGAGCCGTCTGCTTTTCCACGCGCCAGTTGCTGGGTGAAACGCGCGTGCCCGCGGACGACATCGCCTGCATCACCTTCAGCGGGCAGATGATGGGCGCAGTCCCGCTGGATCGCCAAGCGCGTCCACTGCGCAATGCCATCATCTGGGCGGACCAGCGCGCCCTGGCACAAGAACGGGCGATTGGCGAACGCATCAGCTCTGATGACATGTATCAGATCAGCGGGCATCGTCTGAGCGCTTCCTATTCGCTGGCGAAGATCATGTGGCTGCGCGACAACCAGCCCGATATCTACGCCCAAACGCATAAATTCATGCAAGCCAAAGATGCCATCGTGGCGCGCTTGACCGGCGAATTCGTCACCGAGCCATCCGATGCCTCCAGCATGAATCTCTATGATTTGCAGCGCGGCGAATGGTCGACGCAGATCCTGGATGCCGTGCAGCTGGATGCGGACAAGCTGCCCCAGTTGCGCCAGTCGATCGATGTAGTTGGCGCGGTGCGGGCAGATGTGGCGGACGAAGTCGGCGTATTGGCTGGCACGCCAGTCGTCCTGGGCGGCGGCGATGGGGCTTGCGCGGCAGCCGGGGCGGGCGTCTTCAGCGAAGGCAGCGCCTACAATTATGTCGGCTCATCTTCGTGGATCGCCATCAGCACGCCAGCGCCGATCTATGATCCTGCCCGCCGCACCTTCACATTTGGACATGTCATCCCAAATATGTTCATGCCCACCGGCACCATGCAGGCGGCCGGCGCCAGTTATCAATGGACGCGCGACCAACTGGCAAGCCTGGAAGCGGAAACGGCAGAGCGCCTGGGCATCAGCGTTTATGAGCTGATGAACTTGCAGATTGAGCAGATCGCGCCCGGCGCAGACGGTCTTTTCTTCTTGCCCTACCTGCTGGGCGAACGCAGTCCGCGCTGGAATCCGCATGCCCGCGGCGCATTCATCGGGCTGACGATCCGGCATACGCGCGCGCACATGCTGCGGGCGGTGCTGGAAGGCGTGACGCTGAATCTGCGCGTGATATTAGACGCCTTCCGCGCGCAGGGCACGCAGATCGATGCCATGCGACTCATCGGCGGCGGTGCCAGCGGTCATGTCTGGAATCAGATCATGGCAGATATTTATGGCTTGCCCGTGCAGCGATTGAGCATCCTGGAAGAAGCGACATCCATGGGCGCGGCGCTGGTCGGTGGCGTGGGCGTGGGGCTCTACGCCGGCTTCGAGATGAGCGAGCAGATGAATCAAGTGGCGGCGACCATCCTGCCCGAGCCCGCCAGCCAGGCGCTCTACGCAAAGATGCTGCCCCTCTTCGACCGCCTCTATGAGTCGCTCGCGCCGGTCTATGACGAAATCGCGTCGCTCTGAACGCTCGGCTCAAGGGGAATGAAAATCGTCCTTAGGGATTCTACGCCATGCACAATTCAGAATTGAGTCGGATGCCAACTTCCCCCCGACTCGACGGGGGGACCGAGGGGGGTCAATTCCTCTTCATCGGCGTCAGCACGGGCGCTTCGTCGATCCGGCGCATCTTCCCGCGCTGGATGCAGCTGCTGGGCGTGGATGCCGAGCTGGCAGGCATAGATGTGCCCTTGCGCGCGCCCGCCGCGACTTATCGTGAAATCGCCGCGCGCATCATTGAAGACGAGCGCATCGCCGGCGCGTTGATCACCGCGCACAAGATCGACATGCTGCGCGCCTGTCATGATCTGTTCGACTGGCTCGATCCCTACGCCGGGATCTGCGCGGAAGTGTCGTGCCTGGTCAAGCGCAAGGGGCGGCTGCTGGGCTATGCCAAAGACCCGCTGTCATCGGCGCAGGCGTTGCAGCAATTCGTGCCCGAGCAGCACTGGACAGGCGAGCGCGATGTGTTGTGTTTGGGCGCCGGCGGAGCAGCGATCGCCATCAGCGTCTGCCTGGCACAGCGCGCAGAAGCACAGGGCTCGCCACGCCGTTTTGTGTTGACAGATATCTTGCCCGAGCGCCTGGAGTCGATCCGCCAGGTGCATGCGCGGCTGGATACATCCATACAATTTTCGTATCGGCTCTGCCACAGCGCGACCGACAATGACGCCCTGCTGCGTGGTCTGCCGCCGGGCTCGCTGGTCATCAATGCGACCGGGCTGGGCAAAGACGCGCCTGGCTCGCCCCTGACCGATGCCGCGCGCTTCCCGCAAGACGGATTGGTGTGGGAGCTGAATTATCGCGGCGAGCGAGATTTTATGCGCCAGGCACGGGCACAGGCAGACCAAAAGCGGCTGCACATCGAAGACGGCTGGGCCTACTTCTTGCATGGCTGGACAGAAGTGGTCGCCGAGGTGTTTGGCGTGGCCCTGGACGATGCGCTCTTCGCGCGGCTGGCGGATGCGGCAACCCCTCCCCCCAGCCCCTCCCCGTCGGAACGGAGAGGGTAGCCAAAGCCGCTTCCCCCTGACCTGTCGGGGGGACTGAGGGGGGTTGACTCTGTGCACTCTGTGTTACAGTCTCACTTGATCTACTCCTGCTGCGCCTTTGTGGGGACAAGCTATGACTCTAACCCAGCCTTTCGTAACCGAAATCGACTTTGCCAGCGGAGTCCTTTCGCCCGCGCGCAGCGTCTACCAACGCCGTCTCAGCGATATGCGGGGCTATTATGCCGAGCGAGACGCTGTCGAACGCATCCTGGCTGACGAAGGCGACCGCCTGATCTACGAAGTGCAGAGCATCACGCTGCCCGCAGACGAAGGCCAGCTGCCGCATTGCACGACGCGCATTTTGCCGGGGCGCATCGGCGCGGAATTTCACATGACCAAAGGGCATTTTCACGCCCGCCGCGAACAAGGCGAGGTCTATTTCGGCTTGTCCGGGCGCGGCATGCTGCTCTTGCAGACCGCGGACGGCGCAGCCAGCACGCAGCCCATGCAAGCGGGAACAGCCGCCTATGTGCCGCCACACTGGGCGCACCGCACGGTCAATATCGGCGCTGAGGACTTCGTCTTCTTTTGCGTGTGGACCGCCGAAGCCGGGCACGACTACGCCACCATCGAGCGCGACGGCTTTCGAAAGTTGGTGGTGATGCGGGATGGTCAGCCGGTCGTCATAGACAATCCGAAATCCGCCTGAAGAAAGCGGGGCACACCCATGGACAAGCCCAATATCATCCTCATCATCACCGACCAGCAGCGATACGACACCATCAACGCGCTGGGCTTCCCCTACATGGACACGCCCAACCTCGACCGTCTGGCGCGCGAAGGCGTCAGCTTCGACAATTGCCACATCACTGCGCCATCCTGCGCGCCCGCCCGCGCCAGCCTGTTCACCGGCTATTATCCGCATGTCACCGGCATCCTCGCCAATGGCGACCGCTGGCAGCGCTCCTGGGTCGAGGATCTGGCGAGCGCCGGCTATCACTGCGTCAACATCGGCAAAATGCACAGCAATCCTTTTGAAACGCCGCTGGGCTTTCATGAGCGCTATGTCGTGGAAAACAAAGACCGCTACCTGGAAGGGCGATATTATTTTGATGAATGGGACAAGGCGCTGGCGGCGCAGGGACTGGTCAAACAGCAGCGCGAACAATATCGACAGCGCGCAGATTACCGCGAGCGAATGGGCGCATTCAGCTGGGACTTGCCGCCGCGCTTGCAGTCGGACAATTTTGTGGGCGGGCTGGCGCAATGGTGGCTGCGCAGTCATCCGCAGACGCAGCCGCTCTTTTTGCAGATCGGCTTCCCCGGTCCGCACCCGCCTTATGACCCCACGCCCGAAGCCGCCATCGAATATATCGACCGCGAGCTGCCCCTGCCCAGCGTCACGCAAGCCGAGCTGGATGCGCAGCCACCGCCTTTCCAGCGCCTTCGCCAGCACAACACCGAAGTCGACCACGACTCCATCGTCCACCTCGAGAAGCCGACGCGCTTGCAGCTGCAGCGTCTGCGCGCCTATTACGCCGCCAATGTCAGCATGATCGACCAGCAGGTCGGGCAGATCATGGACGCGCTGGACGAGCAGGGCTACCTGGAAAACAGCATCGTCATCTTCACCAGCGATCACGGCGATTGCCTGGGCGACCATGGGCATATCCAAAAGTGGACGATGTACGACATCATCACGCGCGTGCCAGCGCTGTTTTGGGCACCCGGACGCTTCCAGACCGGCGCGCGAATCGGCGATCTGTGCCAGTGGATGGATATTGGACCGACCGTGCTGGAGCTGGCGGGCATCCAGCCGCCACCCAACATGCAGGCGCAATCGCTGCTGCCGGCGCTGAAAGGCGAAGCGTGGTCGGGGCGCGAACTGGTCTTCGCCGAGCATCCGCCCGATGGCGTGTATCACGGACCGTACATGACGATGGCGCGGAGCGAGCGCTACAAGCTCGTGCACTTCGCCGGGCAAGCGTACGGGCAGCTCTTTGACTTGCAAGCCGATCCCTGGGAAATCGAAAACCGCTGGGATGACGAGGCGCTGGCGGACACAAAGCGCGATCTGCTGGATGCGCTGCTGAATTGGCGCATCGAAAGCGCTGTGCAGACGCGGGATGTTTTTCAGGATTATCGCTAATCGCACCCCTCCCCCGGCCCCTCCTCGTCAGAACGGAGAAGGCAGCCAAAGCCTGCTTCCCCCTGACTCGTCGGGGGGCCGAGGGGGAGTTAGCACATTCAGCCGAATCGCGCTATAATCTTTTATGCGAGCGATCGCACCCTTCATCTATTCATAACACAACAGGAGTAAACCCATGAGCAAGTTCACCGTATTCATTTTGCTGGCGCTGCTGATGGCCGCCTTTGCCGCGCCACTCAGCGCCCAGGATTTCAGCGGGCAGACGGTCATCGTCGTCACGCAGACCGGCCAGGCCATCGGCGGTCCCGTGCTCGACAAGGGTCCTATCTGGGAAGAAGCCACCGGCGGCAACATCGAGCTGCAGACTTTCGCTTTTGGCGAGCTGTACGAGAAGATCGTCACCGCGCTTTCGACCGGCAGCGGCGATTACGATGTCTTGATTTACGCCGCCGATTGGGCTGGCGATATCATGGCGCCCGGTTATGTGATGGAGATCCCGCAAGAGACTCTCGACGCCATTGAAGCCGATGATGTCATCCCGCTCTACGCCGATCGCATCACAACCTGGGGCGGCGTGCCCTACGCGCTGCCATACGATGGCGATGCCCACATGCTCTATTACCGCAAAGACCTGGTCGACAGCGGCATGTACGCCGCCGACTTCGAGGCGCAGTATGGCTATCCTCTGGGCGAGCCAGCCACCTGGACACAGTACCGCGATATCGCCGAATTCTTCAACGGCCAGGAGGTCGATACCGCCGGCTCAATGGCACCGATTTATGGCGCGCTGGAAGCGCAGCGCCGCAACGCCCAATCGTACTGGGTTTACCTGTCGCGCGCGGCTGGTTATGGCAAGATGCCGGGCAATCCCTGCTTCTTCTTCAGCTGCGACGACATGACGCCGCAGGTCAACAATCCGGGCTGGGTGCGCGCGCTCGAGGAATATATCGATATCCGCAACGTCGGCGATCCGGAAATGATCAACTACGATGTGGCTGACACCCGTACGCTGATGGCGACCGGTACCGCCGTGTTGAACCTCGATTGGGGCGATGTCGGCACGATCTCGGTTGATGAAAATGTCTCGCTGGTCAAAGGCGCGGTCGGTTTCGGCGTGCTGCCTGGCGGCGATTCGTACTGGGATTACGAAGCGGGCGAATGGGTGATGGAAGAGAACCCGGCCCCCTTCATCGCCTTCGGCGGCTGGATCATCTCGGTCGCGGCTGATAGTGATGTCACCGAAGCCGCGCTTGATTTCGCTTCCTTCCTCGCCAGCAAAGACGTGGTCAACGAGCTGGCTGTCACCGGCGGCACGGGCATCAACCCGTCGCGCTTCAGCCAGTTGGCTGATACAGCGCCCTGGGTAGCGGCTGGCTTCGATGAAGAAAGCGCCGCTGATTATCTGGACGCAATCCAAAACACCATCAACCACCCGAACGCCGTACTCGACATTCGCATCACCGGTTCGGCTGAATATCTGTCGACGCTGGATGCAGAGATCGCCCGCGCGCTCGCCGGCGAGATCAGCGCGCAGGAAGCGCTGGACAATGTCGCTGGGCTCTGGAACGACATCACCGACCGTTTGGGACGCGATGCGCAGCTGGAGCAGTACAAGGCGGCGGTTGGCTACATGGGCGATATGTAGGATCTTACCCGTCGGGTCGGGGGGAGGTTTTGAACTCCCCTCGGTCCCATCCGTTCAACCCCCCTCGGTCCCCCCGTCGGGTCGGGGGGAGGTCTTAGTGCGTAACCTGTACCGCATCAGAGTTGTGAAGTGGTGTAGACTTTGCTTACTTCGACAGACGAGGCTTGAGTAATCCGCAGACAACAGGTTTCAACGCACACTGACAGCGAAATCTACGCTGACATCAAAGCGCTAGCGCTGCATATGCGCCAGAATCCTACGCCTGCCGAAAGCCGCCTGTGGCAGTGCCTTCGCAGCCGGCGGATAAAGGGCTTCCGTTTTCGCCGCCAGCATCCAATCGATCGCTTCATTGTCGACTTCTATTGCCGCGATGCGCGTCTCGTAATTGAAGTAGACGGGCCAATTCACGATTTGCCACAAGCTATTGAATACGATGAGGCTAGGCAGAAATGCCTTGAAGAGAAAGGGTTGTACTTGCTCCGATTCACCAATGACCAGATCCTGTTTACAACAGATGCCGTACTCGACGAAATCGCTGCACACCTGTCCCGCCATTCTTCGGATCCAGGATAGCTCACCGTGAGTATCAATCATCCCCCCGACCCGACGGGGGGACCGAGGGGGGTTTCCGAAGACCGCATCATGAAGCGGGTCTTCCTCAGCCCGGCTGTCATCATTCTGCTGGCTTTGTCGATCTTCCCGCTCTTGTGGTCGCTGGGCATCAGCTTCACCGACATGCAGCGCGGCGGCAGCACAATCGCCCGGCAGGCTGCGGCCGAAGGCATTGAAAGCGGCGTCGGCTTTCTCGGCTTGGGCTTCGAGATTACGGGGCGCAATTACCAACGTCTGCTAGGCGATACGCGCTTGCACAGCACCGTGCGCAACACGATGATTTATGTATTCTTCGGCGTATGCATTCAGTACATCATCGGCTTGGGCTTGGCGACTGTGCTCAACCAGCCTTTCCGCGGACGCAATATCGTGCGCGTCATCTTTTTGATGCCCATGATGGTGACGCCGGTGGCAGCCGCCTACACCGGGCGCATGTTCTTCGATTCGAATCCGCTGCGTTCGCCCTTGGCCCACTTCTTTCGCGAGTTGAGCAAAGCGCTGGGGCTGGAAAATAATATCTCCATCCCCTGGTTCACCGACCTGGGCTGGGCGCCGGTGGCGATTCTGATCATCGATGCCTGGCAGTGGATTCCTTTCATGACGTTGATTCTGCTGGCGAGCATGCAAGCCATCCCGGAGGACATCTACGAAGCAGCGCGTGTGGATGGGGCAAATGCGCTGCAGATTTTCGCGCGCATCACCCTGCCCATCCTGCTGCCGATCTCGCTGACGGTCATCCTCATCCGCGGGTTGGAGATCTTCAAAATCATCGATGTCATCGTGGTGACGACCGGCGGCGGGCCAGGCAGCGCGACCGAGTCGCTGACGCTCTACATCTTTGAGCAGGCGCTGAGCAACGGCAATTATGGGTATGCCAGCGCCATCGCCTATATATTGCTGGTTCTGGTGATCATCTTCGCGACGGTGTTCCTATGGTCGGGGCGGCGACTGGGCGGCTTGAGGGCGGATTCATGACCGGGAAACGCAAATTCCGCTGGCGCAGCAGCCGGCGTCCGCTGTGGCAATCGGCGCTGCTCTATGCCATCGTGATCTTCTGGTGCTTCATCGTGCTCTTCCCTTTCTATTGGCTGGGCACGACTTCAGTGAAACGCCCCATTGATGTCAGCCGCGGACCCAAATACATCCCCTACCGCGACTTCCAGCCCATCCCCGACCACTGGGACGAGATGTTCGGCAGCCAGCGGGAATCGACCGAGCGCCACTTCCGCAACAGCCTGGTATCGGCGATCGGCAGCACGATTTTGTCGGTCATCATCGGCGCGATGGCCGGCTATGGCTTGTCGCGCTTTCGCTACTTCTGGGGTCGGCTGGGCTGGGACAACGACAATATCGCCTTTTGGATCATCTCGCAACGTTTTCTGCCGCCGGCTATTTTCATCGTGCCCTTCCTGCTGCTCTACAATTTCTTTGGCTTGGTCGATACCTACCCGGGGCTGATCCTCGCCTATACGATGTTCAATATCCCGTTCGCGGTGTGGATCATGCGCGACTTTTTTGACGGGCTGCCGGTCGACCTGGAAGAGAGCGCGCGGGTGGATGGGGCGACGCGCTGGCAGGCTTTCATGCGCATCGTGCTGCCGCTCAGCGCGCCAGGCTTGGTGGCGGTGGCGATTTTCTCGTTCATTTTCGCCTGGAACGAATACCTGTTTGCGCTGATGCTGACCAATTATCAAGCTATCACCATGCCGGTGCTCATCGCCGGGCAGAACAACACGCGCGGCATTGAATGGTGGTTCATCAGCGCGCTGACTCTGATGGCCGTGGTGCCCGTCATCATCATGGGACTGCTGCTGGAGCGCTTCATCACGCGCGGTCTGACGGCCGGCGCGGTCAAGGGATAAAGGCTTTAACCCCCCTCGGTCCCCCCGACAGGTCAGGGGGAAGCAAGCATTGGCTACCCTCTCCGTTCCGACGGGGAGGGGCTGGGGGAGGGGTTTATGGCGTCTCACACACCCAGCTTCCAGGCTGCTTCATTCCAGCGCAGGGAGTCTTTGAAAGCGCGCAGCTCGGTATTTTCATCGATCTGCACATATTCCACGCCCGCCATTTCGCAGAAGTCATAGAGATGCTCGGTCGTCAGCGCCTGGCTGAAGACGGTATGATGCGCGCCGCCAGCGTGTATCCAGGCCGCCGCCCCGACCCCCAGGTTCGGATGTGGCTGCCACAATGCGCGCGCCACCGGCAGCCTGGGCAGGGGCTGTTCGGGCTCTATGCAATCGACTGTGTTGACGATCATGCGGAAGCGGTCGCCCATATCGACCAGCGAAGCATTCAGCGCGTCGCCAGCCGCCGTGTCAAATACCAGCCGGGCTGGATCCGCCTTGCCGCCGATGCCCAGCGGATGCACCTCCAGGGAGGGCACCTCCGCGGCGATGGACGGGCAGACTTCCAGCATGTGCGCGCCCAGCACCGCCTGTCGACCCGGCGCGAAGTGGTAGGTATAATCTTCCATGAACGATGTGCCGCCGGGCAGTCCCTGCGCCATTACCTTCAGCGACCGCAGCAGCGCCGCCGTCTTCCAGTCGCCCTCTGCGCCAAAGCCATAACCCGCCGCCATCAGCCGCTGCACCGCCAAGCCCGGCAGCTGCGCCAGGCCGTGCAGATTCTCGAAGGTGGTGGTGAAAGCGTCAAAGCCGCCCTCGCGCAGGAAAGCGCCCAAGCCCAGCTCGATGCGCGCCGCCTCGCGGATGGACTCATGCCGTTCGCCGCCTTTGCGCAGCTCGGCGCTCATGTGATAGCTGGCTGCATATTCGTCCGTCAGCGCGTCGATCTCGGCATTGCCCGCCGCATTGACCAGTTCGACCAATTCGCCCAAGCCATAGCCATTGACGGAGTAGCCGAATTGCGCCTGCGCCGCGACCTTGTCGCCTTCGGTGACAGCGACATGACGCATGTTATCGCCGAAACGCGCCACCTTGATGCGCTGCGTAGCCTGCCAGGCCGCCGCTGCCCGCGCCCAACCGCCAACCTGCGCCTGCACCGCCGCGTCGCCCCAATGCCCGACCACGACTTTGCGCCGCAATCGCAGCCGACTCATCATAAAGCCAAATTCGCGGTCGCCATGCGCCGCCTGATTGAGGTTCATGAAGTCCATGTCGATATCCGCCCAGGGGATATCGCGGTTGTATTGCGTATGCAGGTGCAGCAGCGGTTTTTGCAACGCCGACAAACCAGCGATCCAGTTCTTGGCGGGGGAGAAAGTGTGCATCCAGGCGATGACGCCGACGCAATTCGCTGTCGTGTTGGCGGCGCTGCAAATGCCAGCGATCTCTTCGGGCGTCGTCAGCACGGGCTTGTAGACGATGTTCAGCGGGATGGCATCGGCGGCGTCAAGATGGGCGGCGATTTCGCGGGAATGTTCGCCGACCTGCTCGATGGCTTCGGGTCCGTACAGGTGTTGGCTGCCGGTGAGGAACCAGATTTGGCTGTTGGCAAGCGACATGCGAAATCTCCTTGGTGATTGGGACAAAGCATTCTACATAAACTGCCACAGAGACACAGAGGAACAGAGGTTTTCATTCCATGTCCCACAACTTGCGTGAGCTGCAGGGACTCACCGCTGCCCATACACATTTTGATAGCGGTCGTGCAGGCTGTCGATATCAGCTTGCGGGATAGGGATGACCTCGCCCAGCTGCCGCGCCGTCCAGACGATGGCCGCGTTGTCTTCGGTCATCACCGCTGCTTTGACCGCGTCGCGCGCGCTTTTGCCGATGGTGAACACGCCATGATTTTGCAGCAGCGCGGCGGGACTGCGATGCCCGCGCAAGGCCCCGACCACCAGCTCGCCGATCTCTTCGCCGCCGATCAAACCGAAGCCGGCGCAGGGGATTTCGCCGCCGAATTCGTCGGCCATGGCTGTGGTGACGCAGGGGATGGGCAGGCCCGCCACAGCAAAGGCGGTGGCATAACGCGAATGGGTGTGCGCCACGCCATTGACCGCGGGCATGTGGCGGTAGATCGCGCAGTGCGAAGCCGTATCGGACGACGGCGCGTGATCGCCCTGGGCGACCCGCCCCTGCAGATCGACCACGACCATGTTCTGGGGCGTCAGGTCGTCAAAGAGCAGGCCGCTGGGTTTGATGACGACCAGGCTGCTGGCGGGGTCGCGGGCGGAGATGTTGCCGCTTGTCCAGGCGACCAGCTTGTTGCGCGGCAGCTCGGCATGCAGCTGGCAGACATCGGCGCGGAGTTGGGGGAGGAGCATGGGGTCGCTCTTAGCACAAAGTTTGATAATCGCTGTGGCTTATGAACCATCCCCGCCAAACACGCGCAGCGTCACCCGATTCGCCAGAGGGATAGTCCGCTCTTCTCCGCGCAAAGCAAACAAAAAGCTGACGACCCAGTTCACTGCCAGGAAGATCGTCATGGCGATCACCAGCGAAAACAGCGAAATCGAAAATATCGGTCCGATCACGGGCACCAGCGCCAGCACAAATCCCGCGGCAGCCCACACCACCAGGCTCAGCGCCAAAGTCAACAGCGCGCCGATGCTCTGCGCCGCATGCAGGCGAGTCAAGGGATTGCCACGATCCATTGCCAAGCCCAGCACGCCGCCCAGCAAAGGCAGCGCATACGCCAGCGCCGCCAATAGACGACTATTGGAAGTCCCTGCCTCGCTATGGGGGAGGGATGTAGGGTGGGGTTTATTCTGCGACATGGATCACCCCCTGCAATTCCAGCTCATCGGCGAAGTGACAGCGCGCCATATGCCCGGGACCGATATCCACCAGCGGCGGCGTCTGCTCGCGGCAGATATCCTGCGCATATCGGCAGCGCGGATGAAAAACGCAGCCTGCAGGCGGATTGGCCGGGCTGGGCACATCGCCCTCCAGGATGACGCGCTCCATTTTGATCAGCGGGTCAGCCGGCGGCACTGCCGATACCAGCGCTTCGGTGTAGGGATGTCGCGGATTGCGCAGCAGCTCATCGGTCGGCGCCAGCTCCACCAGCTTGCCGACATACATCACGGCGATGCGGTCGCAGATATGCTCGACCACGGACAAATCGTGCGAGATGAAGATGAAAGTCAGCCGCATCTCGTCTTTGAGCGATTGCAGCAGATTGAGCACCTGCGCCTGCACCGAAACATCCAGCGCCGACACAGGCTCATCGGCGACGATCAGCCGCGGGTTGAGCGCCAGGGTGCGCGCCACGCCGATCCGCTGCCGCTGCCCGCCGCTAAATTCATGCGGATAGCGCCCCATGTAAGCGGGTTTCAAACCGACCGCCCCCATCAGTTCGGCGACTCGCGTGGTGATCTCGTCGCCAGTGGCTGTGCCGTGAATCACCAGCGGCTCGGCGATGATATCGCGCACGGTCAAGCGCGGATTGAGCGAACTGAAGGGGTCCTGGAAGATCATGCGCATCTCTTTGCGCAGCTCTTTCATCTCGCGCTTGTTCAGCTTGGCCACATCCACCCAGCTGCCATCGGCGCGATGAAAAAGCACCTCGCCACCAGTGGGGTCATAGAGCCGCAGCAGCGCGCGCCCGACAGTCGTCTTGCCACAGCCGCTTTCGCCGACCAAGCCCATGACCTCGCGCTCGACCAGCTCGAAGCTGACGCCATCGACCGCCTTGATGGTGCCGACCTGGCGCTGCAGCATGCCTTGTCGCAGGGGAAAGTGCATCTTCAGGTCATTGACCTTGAGGATGATGTCGCGTTTCATATCGCTTCCGATGCTACTTCGTTTCGGCGGCTGCGCGCGACCCGCTGGCTCGCCCCTGCAGCGGTCGCAGTTTTGGAGATGGAGCAGCCTGTCGCCATACCCGTCTCACTCAAACTACAGATTCGAATAAGGATCGGCTGCATCGCGCAAGCCATCGCCCAAGAAGTTCAGCCCCAGCACCGCCACCACGATGAAGATGACCGGCGTGAGGATCCAGGTATTCTGGCCCAGGGTCTCCAGGCTTTGCGCGCTCTTCATCAAGAAACCCCAACTGGTCAGCGGCTCTTGAATGCCGATGCCCAGGAAGCTGAGGAATGCCTCCGCCAGGATGATATCGGGGATCATCAGCGTCAAAATCACAATGACATGGCTGAGCACATTCGGATACAGATGCTTGAAGATAATGCGGAAATCGCCAGCGCCCTGTTCTTTCGCCGCCAGGATGAAGTCGGTTTCGCGCAGTGACAGCACCTTGCCGCGCACCTCGCGCGCCAGCACCGCCCAGCGCAGGAATGGGAAGATGAAGGCCATCACCAGGAAGATCTGACCAGACGGCCAGGTCTTGGGTATCACCGCCGCCAGCGCCATCCACAACGGCAGCTCGGGGAAGGACATCACCACTTCCACAAAGCGCTGAATGGCGTTGTCGATTGCGCCGCCATAGTAGCCAGAGATGACGCCCACCGACGAGCCGATGACGATGGCGATGAAGGCAGCCAGAATGCTCAGCGAGAGTGACACCCGCCCCGCCAGACAGATGCGCCCCCACAGGTCGCGCCCGAAGCGGTCAGTGCCCAGCAGATGCACGCGCACCTCTTCGCTGTCCAGGCCAAAGAGATGCAAATCCGTCTCGATCAAGCCGAAGAGCTTGTATTCCCAGCTGCGCGCGAAGAAACGAATGAAGTGAGGATGCTCGGTATCCAGCGACTGCTTCGCCTGATAAGTCACCGGATCAATGACCAGTTCCGACTTGTAGACGAAGGGACGGAACAGGAAATTGCCTTCAACATCAAAAAAGCGGACTTCGGCCGGCGGGATGTAGGTGTCGCTCAAGGTTGTATTGTAAAAATCATAGGGCGAAAAGAATTCTGGAAACATCGCCAGCACAATGAGCATAATGACCATCAAGGTGCCAGCGATCGCGGCTTTGCTGCGGCTGAAGCGCTGCCAGACCAGCTGCGAGTACGAGTCGCTGCTTTCTTCCTCTAGCAGCTCCTCGACATTTTCCTCAAGGGAGGGGCGGTAGAAAGTCTCTGTGTGCCTCTGCACGCTTGTTTCCCCGTACTCAACTATAACTGATGCGCGGGTCGAGAATGCCCAGCAGCATATCCGCGATGAAATTGCCCAGGATCAGCAAGATGCCGTAAAGCAGCATGATGCTGCCCGAAATATAGATGTCTTGTTTCAGCAGCGCCTCGTAGAACATGGGCGCGATAGTCGGCAAGCCAAAAACAACCGCCGCTTCCAGCTCGCCTTGCAGCATATAGGGCAGCGCCGTACCCTGATAGGCGATGATCGGGTGCAGCGCGTTCGGCACTGCATGACGATTCATGACGCGGCGTTCGTGCAAACCCTTGGAGCGGGCTGTCGTCACATATTGTTGGTTGAGCACATCCAGCAGGTTGCCGCGCATCACGCGCATGTTGCGGGCGATGCCGCCAAAGCCAGCGATAAAGACCACGGGCCAGACATGCTGCACGAGGTCGAGCGCCTTGGGTAGCGACCAGGGCGCATGACGATACTGCGGCGAAAACATCGAGCTGACATGCTCTTGGCCGAATTGAAAAACCAGCAAATACAGAAAGATCAGCGCCAGGGTAAAACGCGGTATCGAGGTGGCGAGAAACGAGAATGTCGCCGCCACATTGTCCGACAGGCTGTATTGTCGATTGGCGACATAGATGCCCAGCGCGATGCCCACCAGCGACGAAATCGCGTGGGCGGCCAAGGCGATGCCAATGGTGCGCGGCAAGCGCTGCGCGATCAACTCGCCAACATCGGCGCGATACGAGAAAGAAAAGCCGAATTCTCCGCGCAGGACAATGCCAGAAATCCAGTTGACATACTGTATGGGCAAGGGATCGCGCAAGCCATAACGGTCGCGCAGTTTGTCGGCGGCCGCTTCTGCCTCATCTTCCGATTGTCCGCCCAGCGCGATCAGCTCACGCTTGTAGACATCGGCGAAGTCGCCCGGCGGCAGTTGAATGATGAAAAATGCCACCGCCGCGATAATCAGCAGGATGAAGACCGATGATATCAGTCGATTGACAACAAACCGTAGCATGCGTGGCTGTCTCTCGCCGCCAGTCAGCGTGTAAGCGAATAAGGCAAGTATAGCGCAGTTCGTGCAGCTTGGGCAAAAGAGAGGCGAAACTACGCGCCTCTCTTCAAATGCTCAGATGTCGGAAGAGGATGAGCCGAAGCTCACCCTCAACATAGATTGCGAAGGCGCAATCTACATACCCATATCGTCGTAGACCGGCACGGTCTCGGGGAAGATCTGATCCAGCTGCTCGTCCGGGTTGACCCAAACGGCTTCTGGGATCACATTGCCCCAAGTCCATTGATAGAAGAAAGGCGGCGATCCAACCGGGATGTTGTTGAAGCGCTTCGCCAAAGCCAAGCCATAGCGACCGATGATGCCGCCGACATTGTAGACTTGCTCGGTGAAGATCTGGTTGTAGCGGGACATCAGCTCGGCGCGAGCATTGAAGTCCGGCTCCAGGCAGAATTCCTCAACGATCTCGACCAGCTCAACTTCGAAGTCCAGCATATCGCGCGAATCGCCATCGGCGCGATGCCAGGCCGGCGTCGTCGTGGTGATGGGCGCCAGATCGCGGCAGCGGGTGAAGGAAGTGGTGAATTCCTGACCGATGCGGTTGACGCGCGCTTCCCAACGGCCGCTGACAATTGCGTCATCGCCGGCGGGACCCTGCAGCGGACGCAGGTTGACCTGGACGCCCACATCCTGCATCAGCAGAACAAAGGCTTCGCCGATTTGGCCCGTCGCTTCAGCCGCGACGCTCGTGTTCAGCACGATGACCAGGTTCTCGCCAGCCAGCGGACCATCCGTCCAGTTGACGATGCCATCGCCATCCGTATCTTCAAAGCCCAGCTCGGCCAGCAGCGCGCTCGCTGAATCGGGCGAATAGGGATAGTAGACAACGCTGTCGATGTCGAAGTAGGGCGAACCCGGCACGATGCCGCCGCCGAAGCCGCGCATGAAGGGACCGCGGATCACCGCTTGGCCGATGCCATCGCCATCAACCGCATGCTGCACAGCGCGCCGGAATGTCTGGTTGCGGAAGAGCTCGCGCAGCGCCTGGTCGCGCTCGTCTTCGACGCCCAAGGTCGCCGACAGGTTGAATTGCACATTGAACGCCAGAGTCTCGGGACCCCACTCAATGCGGAAATGCGCGTCATCTTCCTGCGCTCGCGTGATGGCTTCTACATAGGTGCTGGGGTTCTCGAGATTGGTGTGGTCGATCGAACCCGCCAGCGTGCCCAGCGTACGCCCGATGCCGCTCGGACCCTTCTCGAAAGTCACTTCGTCGAGGTAGGGCAACTGGTTGCCAGCCTCATCGACCTTCCAGTAATAGGGGTTGCGGCGCATCACCATGAACTCGTCGATCTGATAGTCAGTCGCCACCCAGGGACCCATGCTCGGCACCGGCAGGTCGTCCTGGACCTGGAAAGTCACGAAGGTGTCGTAGTCGGAGTCTTCGTTGATGGCCGGGTGCATCGGCGCATAAACATGCTCGGCGCAGATGTTGAAGTCGAGGAAGTCCATATTGAACAGCTGCTGCACCGGAAAGGGCACGGGGAATGTCCACAGGATCGTGTCGTCATCCACCGCTTCCAGGGTGATCGACTCGCCGCCGATGGAGAAGGTGCTGCCGGTCGTCCAGGAATTGACATTGTCATCCTGAATGACATGTTCCCAGGTGAACATGATGTCATGCACGCCGAAAGGATGGCCATCAGACCACTTCGCGCCGCGGATGATATTCATCGTCAGCTGCAAGCCGTCTTCGCTCCATTCCCAATCGGTCGCCAGGTTGGGCAGCGGCTCCAGGTTGTCCTTGCGCAGGAACATGGGCCCTGATTTCACAAGCTGTTCGCCATAGATGTAGTTGATGCCGAACCAGCCCTGCGTCTGCCCCGCGCAGAGGTTCCAGCCTTCGGTGGGCACAGCCGAGAAGTCGCGCCACTGGCCGCCATAGACGCCCGGGCCAGTCGACATGCCGGACTCCAGGATGACCTGCGGATTCTCGGGCAGCCGCTCTGCAACCGGCGGCAGCTCGCCAGCTTCCACCAGCGCCGTCACCCAGGCTGGCTCGCTGTAGGAATCGAGCGCCTGGTACACCAGCATCTCGTCCAGGTTGAACTTGACAATCGGGTTGTCGCCCAACTGCACGCCCTCGGGATAGGGGATCGGGTCTTCGACTTCGCTCATTTGGGCAAAGCCAACCCCGAAAATAGTGAACATGACTGCTGTCGCCAGCAGCATCCGAACAAGCGTATTGCGTTTCATCTAACTTCCTCCCTAATTGGTTGAATACAAAATTATCCCGCCAGCGATCTCGCCAGCGAGTTAATTCACCATGGCCGGCTCATCCGCATGCAGCCAGCAAGCGACTGTGTGCGCGCCATCGACAGCTGTTGGCAGCGGCAGATGCTCGCGGCATTTTGCCATCACATGCGGGCAGCGGTCGGCAAATGCGCAGCCAGCGATTTCTGTCGTGGCATTGGGCACGATGCCCTCGATAGGCACCAGAATTTCTTTGCGCCGCCCCAGCACCGGGATCGACTCCAGCAAGCCCACCGTGTAGGGGTGCTGCGGGCTGCGGAAGATGTCGATGACCGTGCCATATTCGACGATGCGCCCGAAGTACATCACCGCCACATAATCGGCCATCTGGGAGACGACGCCCAGATTGTGCGTGATGATGATGATGGACGAGCCGAAATCTTCCTGCAGCTTTTCCATCAGGTCGATGATCTGCGCTTGAATGGTCACATCCAGCGCCGTGGTCGGCTCATCGGCGATCAAAATGGACGGATTGCACGACAAAGCCAGCGCGATCATGACTCGCTGACGCATGCCGCCGCTGAGCTGATGCGGATATTGATTGATGCGCTCTTCGGGGTCGGCGATGCGCACGCGGTCCAACATATCAATAGCGACTTTGACCGATTCCTTGCGCCCCAGCCCCTGATGCAATTCCACCACTTCGGCGATTTGACGCCCGACAGTGTGCAGCGGGTTGAGCGAGGTCATGGGCTCCTGGAAGATCATGGAGATCTCGCCGCCGCGGATGCTGCGCATTTCAATGCCCTTGGGGTCGAGCCCCGCGATATCAATGGTCTCGGCGCGGCGCTTCTGTCGGCGGAATATGATCTCGCCATCGACGATTTTGCCCGGCGGCGATTTGATCAGCTGCATGATGGAACTGGCGGTTACGCTTTTGCCACAGCCGCTTTCGCCGACGATGCCCAGAGTCTGCCCGTTTTCCAGCGAAAAGCTGACGCCCTTGACCGCCTGCACGACGCCCTTGTCGGTGAAGAAATGCGTCTTGAGGTTTTTGACCTCGAGGATGGGTTGGCTGCCGTTATTCGTCATCAGCCCGCAGCCCGCAATTCTTCGACGCTGCGTGTTTGCAGCCGTGCCGCGCCCTGTGTCTGCTGCAGCTGCACGCGCGTGCCAGCCGCTTCGTGCCCAGCCAGTCGCAGCGCCGCGGCGTCAATATCAGACCGGGAATAATTGGGCAGCCATTGCGCCTGCGCCACCACGCCCGGGCTGCGCTCGGAAATGTCCATCAGCGCAAAGTGCGTATCGGCGAATTCGGGCACAGCAAGCAAATCGGTCATCAGCCGGCGAGTAAAGCCGACAGAGCCAGCGCCGATCATGGCGATTTTCAGTGTCATAAGTCTTTACAAGCCCGCCAGGCGGGTTCCATGGTTATTCTTTCTTTAATTAAAGCGCAGGCATTAAAACAGGCGATTGCCAGAATGTCAAGGCGCGGTATGGGTGGCTCGATGTTTAATCGCCCTGCCAGACGCTCTTAACACCGGACAATCCGATATTTCCCAGGCGGGCATCTCGAATCGTATAGCGTGAACTGGCGCGGCATGGTCGGGCAATTTCCGCTTTAACCGCAAGCGTGGACAGCCCGTCCTTGCCCTGCCTACACTGCGGTGGTCGATCTCGACAGACTGTTCAAAATCACAGGAGAGTGAAGAAATGAAACGCATCATATTGCTGGCGCTGCTGTGCGCTTGCCTTTTGCCCCTTGCCGGGCTTGCCAACGCTGCCGAAGATCTCAAAAGCGCCGCCATTGAAAACTACGCCGATATCGTCCATGCCAGTTATCAAGACTCGCTCGAGCTGGCAGAAGCGCTGCATGATGCGCTGGCTGCCTTCGTAGACGATCCAACAGAAGAGAATCTGGCCGCCGCCCGTCAAGCCTGGCTGGACTCCAACGAGCCCTATGGCCAAACGGAAGCGTATCGGTTCTATGGAGGTCCCATTGATGACGAAGATGGTCCCGAAGGCTTGTTGAATGCCTGGCCCCTCGATGAAGCCTATGTCGATTATGTCGAGGGCGATGCCGACGCCGGCATCATCAACAACACCATGGATTATCCCGAGATCAACAAAGACCTGCTGGTCTCGCTCAACGAGATCGGCGCGGAAGAAAACATCAGCGCCGGCTATCACGCCATCGAATTCCTGCTTTGGGGGCAAGACCTCTATGCAGACAGCGCGGGCCAACGCCCAGCCAGCGACTACAGCAGCGCCTCCAATGCCGAACGCCGCGGACAATATTTGCTCATCGCCGGCGAGTTGCTGGTGGAGAACCTGCAGGATATGGTCGACCAGTGGAGCCCGGACCATGCCGACAACTACCGCCATGCCATGCTTGCTGGCGATGCCGATGAAGCCATCACCAGCATCCTCACGGGCATAGGCGTGCTGGCAAAATCGGAGCTGGCTGGCGAGCGCATGTTCACCGCCTGGGACAACCAGGACCAGGAAGATGAACATTCCTGCTTTAGCGACAACACCCACCGCGACATCATCACCAACTTCATGGGCGTGCAGAATGTCTATGCAGGCAGCTATCAGCGCATCGATGGCAGCGTCGTGGAAGGCGCGAGCCTGGCCGATGTAGTCAGCGCGATAGACGCCGACCTGAATGTCGAGATGCTGGATTTGCTCGCGCTGGCGGACGAACAGGTCAACAACATACTTGTGCCCTTCGACCGCGCGATCGTCAATGCCGATTCGCGTCCGCAGGTCTTTGATGCCGTGTATACGCTGCAAGATCTGGGCGATAAAATCGTCGAGGTGGCGGCAGCGCTAGACCTGACCATCGACACGGCATTGCCCGAATAGGCGCGCATGCTCGGGTTCGCCAAGCGTATTTTCGCAGGGGCGAGGCAGCGTCTCGTCCCTTTTTTCAACCACCGGGAACACAGAGCGCAGGGCATGGATTTGAACAGGGACGGCAATGCGTAATTTTTGCATCGCGCTGCTGGCGCTGGGCTGTCTGGCCGGGCTGGCGCTTGCGCAAGAGGCAGAGCGGCGCGGCGACCTGCTGGGCGGGCAAGCCAGCGTGCGCAACACCACGCCCAACGCCTTCAGCCTGCCCATCCCTGGCTTGGAACGCGAACAAGAACTGTTATTCTTCGTGGGCAATTCCTTCTTCAACCAGAATTGGGTGACAGCGCCAGCCTCGACCACCGCGCGCGATGGCTTGGGACCCATGTTCAACGCCCGCTCTTGCGCCAGCTGCCACTTCAAAGACGGGCGAGGACGTCCGCCGAACTTTGATGACGAAGCGCCGACCGGCTTCCTCGTGCGCCTGGGCCTGCGCGAACGCAAGCTGGATTGGTCGAACCTGCCCGAGCCGACCTATGGCGGGCAATTTCACGACTTCGCGCTGGAAGGCATCGCCGACGAAGGCGACTTCCGCATACGCTATGAGCTGCTGGCTGGCGAATATGCCGATGGCGCGCCCTACGAATTGCGCAAGCCCATCGTCTCGCTCGAAAACCTGCAATATGGCGATATGCACCCCGAAGTCATGACATCGCCGCGCGTGGCGAACCAGTTGATCGGCCTGGGCTTGCTCGAGGCGCTGCCAACAGAGCGCGTGCTGGCTCTGGCAGACCCCAACGATGCCGATGGCGATGGCATATCGGGGCGTCCCAATTATGTGTGGGACCATTACAACAATCGGCTGGCTCTAGGTCGCTTCGGCTGGAAAGCCAACCAGCCGCACCTGCTGCAGCAAGCCGCCGCCGCTTTCCATGGCGATTTGGGAATCAGCACAACGCTCTTCCCAACCGACAATTGCAGCCCGGCCCAAAGCGCCTGCCAGGCTGCCCTCAATGGCGGGGCGCCCGAAATCGACGACGATGATCTGCTGAAAGTCGCCTTGTATCTCGCATCGCTGGCGGTGCCGGCTCAACGCGACCATGACGCCGAGCCAGTCGCGCAAGGCGAGCTGGTCTTCAACGAATTGGGCTGCAACTCTTGCCATACCGCCACGCACGAAACCGGTATTCACCCGACCATTCCCGCCTTGTCGCGCCAGACGATCCACCCCTTCACCGATCTGCTGCTGCACGATATGGGCGAGGGGCTGGCAGATGGCAAACCAGACTTCCAGGCTACGGGCAGAGAGTGGCGCACGCCGCCGCTTTGGGGCATCGGCATGTTCGAGGTGGTCAACAAGCACAGCTATTACCTGCACGATGGCCGCGCGCGCAACCTGGAAGAAGCGATCTTGTGGCATGGCGGCGAGGCAGAGGCATCCCGCGACGCTTTCACGCAGTTGCCAGCGCAGGAACGCGAGTCGCTGCTGGCATTCTTGAAGTCGTTGTGAGCGACACCGAGGAAATGACAAATGACTGAAAAGCTGCTGCGCGCGAAGAACCTGTGTTTCGCTTTGGCGCTGTGCATGAGCATGGCAGCGTCATCCGCCGCGCAAGACACTTTCGACCGACGCGCCCTTTTGCAAAGCCTGGTCGACCATGCGCTGATGCCCGGGCAGACCGCTTTTATTGCCGCCGCAGACGACATGCTCTTGCAGACGGCAGCCTTCCTCGCCAAGCCGGACAGGGACAAGCTGGTGGCGCTGCAAAGCTCCTGGCGCGATGCATCGGACGCCTGGGAAGAAATCGCCATGTGGACATTCGACTTGCGCATCACCGCCTTGCACAATCAAATCGACAAGACGCCGCTCAATATCGACTTTGCAGAAGACTTTCTGGCGAGCGACGCGCCGATCGACGAAAAGACAGTCGACGGGCTTGGCTCGACAACGCGCGGGCTGCCCGCCATTGAGTATTTGATCTTCTCGCCCGAAAAGAGCGCTGACGAGATCATCAGCAGCTTGTCCGACTCTCGCCGCCGCGACTATTTGCTGGCGCTGGCGCAGAATATCGCCGGCAAAGCCCGGGCGCTGCGCGACAACTGGTCGCCGCAAGGGCGAGATTATGCCGCGCGCTTCGTCAATGCCGATCACGCCGCTGGCAAGATCCAAGGCTCCATCAACATGCTCGCAAACAAGGTCTTCGAAGTGCTGGAGACGAACTTGCAGATGTGGCTGGGCGAACCAAGTGGCATTGCCCTCGGCAGCGAGCCACAGCCCGAACTGGTGGAGTCGCCGCGCAGCCGTCACTCGCTGGCGCATATCAAGCACACGCTGCTGGGCTTACGCAGGATATTCACGGGCGGAGCGGATGCCGATGCGCTGGGCTTTGATGATTATCTGGACTACTTCGGCGCAGAAGCCGCGGATATGCCACTGTCCGAGCTAATCAGCGTGCGCTTCGACGATGCCCAGGCTGCCATAGACGCCATTGAAACGCCGCTTTCGATCGCTGTGATAGAAGAAGCGCCGGCTGTGGCGCATCTCTACGAAGCCCTGCGCCAACTGCTCATCCCGCTGCGCGTCGATATGAAAAGCCAACTGGGCATCGTGCTGACCTTCTCCGACCGTGATGGCGACCAATAAGCAGCCGCTCTTGCCCGCTGTCCAGTTCCTGCGCGGCGGCTTGTCACAGCCCGTCGACATCCTGCCGCTGGCGGTGTTTCGCATCGCATTTGGCGCGCTGATGTGCCTCGGCAGCCTGCGCATTATGTGGCATGGCTGGGTCGATGCGATATACATCCAGCCCGCTTTCCATTTCAGCTACTTCGGTTTCGACTTTGCGCGTCCCCTGCCCGGCGTCGGCATGCACCTGGTTTTTGTGGCGCTGGCGGGGCTGGCGTTGTGCATTATGCTGGGCTGGCGCTATCGGTTGTGCATGCCTGCTTTCTTTCTGCTCTTCACTTATGTGGAGCTGCTCGACCAGGCGGCCTATCTCAATCACTATTACTTCATTTCGCTGGTGAGCTTTTTGCTGTGCTTTATGCCGGCGCAGGGAGCGCTTTCGTTGGATGCCCGGCGCGATGCCGGGCTGCGGCGGCGGACTGTCCCGCGCTGGTGCATCGCTTGTTTGCAGCTGCAGCTGGTCATCGTCTACTTCTTCGCCGGTCTTGCCAAGCTCAATGGCGACTGGCTGCTGCTGGGCATGCCAATGCGCTTGTGGCTGCGCGCGCACAGCGACTTTCCTCTGCTGGGACAACTATTCGACCAGGAGGCGGTCGCGCTGCTGTTCAGTTGGTCCGGCGCATTCTACGATTTGACCATCCCGCTGTGGCTGCTCTGGCGCAAGAGCCGTCCCTTTGCCTGGATCGCCGTTGTCGTCTTCCATCTGATGACTGCGCTGCTTTTCCCCATCGGCATGTTCCCCTGGCTGATGGTCGGCGCATCGCTGATCTTCTTCACGGGCGAGGATTTTCGCTGGCTGGCGGGGGCGCTGCGCAGAAAATCGCCGGCTATCCGCGCCGCAAAATCGGCTGTCATCCCCTTTCGTTTGCCAACGCTGGCCAAGCTGACGCTGGCTCTGTTCTTCCTCGTCCAGTTGAGCTTGCCGCTGCGCCACTTCTTTTATCCTGGCGATGTCAACTGGACGATGGAAGGCTATCGCTTCGCCTGGCGCGTCATGCTCAACGAAAAAGCCGGCTTCGCCACCTTTCGCGTGGTCGACCATACGCTGGGGTCAACGCAAATCGTCTTCGCCAGCCAGCATCTCACCGAGCAGCAAGCCCGCCACATGGCATACCAGCCCGATATGATCTGGCAATTCGCGCAATATCTGGGCAGCCAGCACGCCTTCCATTCGCAGCACGATATCGCGGTCTATGCCGAGGTTTGGGTTGCGCACAATGGCGCGCCGGCCCGGCTGCTCATCGACCCGCGCCAAAATCTGCTGGCTGTACCGCGAGATCTGCTCGCCGCAGAGTGGATATTGCGTTAAGCCAGCCCCGCCAGCTCCCACAGCTGATTCATCGATTCGGCAGTGATTTGCGCAGCTTGCCGGGCATCGTCCATGGCATTGAGGCGCGCGCTGAATGGCTCTGGCGTGACAGGCCCATCGTATTCCAATTCTGCCAGCTTCTGCACAAAGGCGCGCAGGGGCAGCACGCCCGTTTCCAGCGGCAAGCGGCGGTCGTTGTCGATGTATTCGCGCATCTGCAAACCCAGCGGCGCATCGTTGACATGCACATTGACGATATCGGCATTGCTGATTTTGTCCAGGTCGTCCACTGCCCCGCCCGATGTGTACAAGTGCCAGGCATCCAGCAGCAAGCCAACATTGCCTGTGCCCAGCGCCGCAGTCAATTCCAACATGCCGGCCATGTCATAGATGAAGGCGTGCTTGTGCGCTGGGCGCAGAGTCTGCGGACCGATGAATTCAATGCCAAAGAGGATGCCATGCTCGGCCAGCGCCGCGGCAATGGGCTGGAAGCGCGCGACATGCCAGGCGAAGTTCGCGTCAAAGTCGCGCTCGTCAGAAGAAGGCGGGCACCAGGTGGATGTGCGGTCCGCGCCCATCTCTGCAGCCAAGGCGGCATAACGCGGCAGCTGTGCCAGGTCGTCTTCCCAGTCGTCGCTTTGCCACCTGACGGGCAATCCCCAAGCGCCGAAGCGTATGCCGGCTTCGTCAAATAGCGCCACAACGCCCTGCGCGCCGATTTCGTCCGCCAGCTGCGCCGCCTGCACGATGCTGAAGTCCAGCCCGCCGAAGCCTGTGCGCGCCGCCAATGCAATGCTGTCCGCCAGCGACAAGCCGCGTATGCCGATCGCGCCCGGGCTCAATGTCTTGTACATGAAAAAACGCCTTTCCCTGTGTGCCCGTTTGGATAAGCGGGATAGTAACACAGTCGCTCTGCCACAGAAGTGAAGCAAAGAAAGTAATTAAAAATACTGAACCACCGAGTACACCGAGTTGAAAGAGTTCATCGAGAGTCAGAAAGTAGAGACAGTGCAAGAATCCTCACCTTGATTAGACCTCTATACGACAGGCTCGCCGTGCATGCTAGCGCTATCGTATGTCGAACCTATCGCCGTGAAATCGTTGCAAACCTCCATAGACACTTTCTCTGTGTACTCAAAGAACTCGGTGAACTTGGTGGTAAAAGTGTATTATTTTGTTAAAAATACTGAACCACATTGGGATGCCGGGGCGGCCAATCGCCTCAAATTGCATGCATGCGCAAGCAGAACCCATTCAATTTTGCTAGAATTGTCCCTATGCCTGCCACAGACACAGCCGCGCTCAAACAGCAAGCTGGCGCCTATGCCGCCGACCTCGCGCAGTCGGGCATGACAATCGGGCTGGGCACCGGCAGCACCGCCATCCACGCCACGAGGCGCATCGCCCAGCGCTTGATGAATGGCGAGCTGCGCAACATCCGCGCTATTCCCACTTCGCGCGCGACCGAAGCCGCCGCGATAGAACTGCGCATCCCGCTGGCGAGCTTCGCCGACTGCCGGCGCATCGACATGACCATAGACGGCGCGGACGAGGTCGACCCGGCGCTGAACTTGATCAAAGGCGGGGGCGGCGCCTTGCTGCGCGAGAAGATCGTGGCGCAATCCACCACCCGATTCGTCATCGTGGCCGACGAATCCAAGCTGACGCCGCGGCTGGGCAGCCTCTTCGCCGTGCCCGTCGAGGTGGTCGAATTCGGCTGGCAGGCGCAGGCTCGCTTCCTGGAATCGCTGGGAGCGAATGTCAGCATGCGCCGAGATGGCGGCGATATCTATCGCACTGACCAGGACAATCTAATCCTGGATTGCGACTTTGGACCCATCGGGGATGCGCAAGAACTGGCGTCTGAGCTGAATGCTCGCGCTGGCATCGTCGAGCACGGATTGTTCATTTCTCTGGCGCGGCAGGTTGTCGTAGCGGGCGATACCGGCATCCGCGTTCTGCCCGCAAAGCCCTGAGCGTTTTCGCCATCATCCAGGCGGTTGTCGGCGTGGCCCGCAACTCTCTCCCCGTATTGCATCCTGTCAGGGCGCGATTCCTGCGCTATAGTCCCTGAGGATTTGGTATTTTATAAAGGTGACGTGGCGTGGCGATTCGATTTCGTTCCAGTACAGACGAGGCAGCCAAGACGGCGTTGGCACAGCTGCAAGAAACCGTGTCGGCGCAGCAGGCTCTCATCCAGTCGCAGAGCCAGCAGATCGCCGCCTTGCAATCCGCCAGCGAGTCGCAGCGAGCGCATATCAAAGCGCTCAATGACCGGTTGCAGCGGCAGGATGCGCAGATCCACGCGCAGCTCGGGCGAACAGCCGACAAACAGCAGCAGCTTTATGGCTACATCCAACGGGTTGTCGGCATCGTCGTCCAGCATCAGAATGATTTGCTGGCGCAATTGAGCGAGTCGCTGCGGGGTTTGTCCGAGCAGAACGTCGATACAGAGCCTGTGCAGGTCATTCAGGAAGAAGTCGATCCGCCCGCCAGAGCCGCCGACCTGCGCGCGGTGTATGCGCCAGTCGTGGTTGAAGCCGATGACGCGCCCGCGCCTGGCACGCCCATACCGCCGCGCGAACCGGTGGATCGGCAGCTCAAGGTCATGCGCGCCTTCATTGAAGCCGGCGACCGCTTTGTCGATTACATCGGCGAAGACTTGCCCAAAGCCCAGGTTAATCGCCTGGAAGAACAAGAAAAGCTCGAGCGTCACAAATTCCATCCCTACAAGCTGCGACCGACGCCGACCGGACGCAAATGGTTCGAACAAGCCACCATGCCCGATGACGCGCCGCCGCTGGACGACGCCGATACCCAGCCTTTGCCCGCGCTTGCAGACGAAGAGATTGCCGCGCCGCGCGATACCCCGGTCGAGCAGATCGCATTTGATCCCCTGGCGGACGAGGACGACCTCCCGCCGCTGGATTCCTTGGTCGGGGCGCAAGACAGCGACTCGGCCAAGCTGATAACGCTGCTGATGGGGCGTGGCTGGGCGGCCACAGAATCCGACCTGCAAGCCGCCTTCCCGCGCAGCCAGTTCGTCAATGTCATCATCGACGAAATCAACGAGCGGGCGCAGGACGAAATCGGCGACAACCTCATCACCGACGAAAACGGAACCTGGACGATTGAAGAAGACTATCGCCCGGCGCTTTTGACAGTCCTGGACGATGGTCTCCTTGGACAGACGCCGGCGTCCGCCGAATAGGGAGAGCCATCATGAACACCTTGCCTAAACGCCGCAAAATCTCGCAAGTCATCCTGCAATCGCTGGCCAGCGGGCTGGTGCCGCGCAAGGGGGTCGAGCATATCGCTATCGGCCGCCAGGCGGAAATGGCCGAACTGCAGAACGACCTGGATATCATTTTCGACGGCGGCGCGGCTTTTCGCCTGATTGTCGGGCGTTATGGCGCTGGCAAAAGTTTCATGCTGCAGCTGCTGCGCAATCATGCGCTCGACCAGGGCAAGGGATTCGTGGTGGCTGATGCCGACCTCAGCCCGCAGCGACGATTGACCGGCTCGAAAGGCGGAGGGCTGGCGCTCTACCGCGAGCTGTTGGGCAATTTGTCCACGAAAACGCGACCGGACGGCAACGCTTTTGGCGCGCTGATCGACGGGTGGATCAGCAAGCTGCAAACGCAGCTGGTGAAGGAAGGCATCGCCGCGGATTCGGACGAATTTGACCGCAAGCTGAACGGGCTGGTGCATCAGGTGCTGGGCGAGATCGAGACGATGACCTATGGCCCCGACTTCGCCAAGGTGCTGAATGCCTATACGCGCGGGCATCGGCAGGGCGATGACGAGCTCAAGACGGCGGCGCTGCGCTGGCTGCGCGGCGAATACCACAGCAAAACAGAAGCGCGGCGCGGACTGCGCAGCGATGTGCGCGTGATGATCGACGATGCCACCTGGTACGACAATCTCAAGCTGATCGCCTATTTCGCGCGGCAGGTCGGCTATCGCGGCTTGCTCATCTTCCTAGACGAAGCCGTCAGCCTGTACAAAATCAGCAACCGCGTGGCGCGGGAGAATAATTATCAGCGCTTGTTGACCATGGTCAACGATACCTTGCAGGGCAATGCCGAACATCTGGGCATCTACATCGGCGCGACCCCGGATACTGTCGAAGACCCGCGCCGGGGCTTCTTCAGCAACGCTGCGCTGGAAACGCGCCTGCGCGAAAGCCGCTTCAGCGTGGAGGGGCTGCGCGATCTGTCGGGACCGCTGCTGCGTCTGGATGCGCTGGGCGATGCGGAACTGCGCCTGCTGCTGCAGACAGTGCGGGATATTCATGCCTGGCATCATCGCTACGAGAACCGCGTGGGCGAGCGCGAGATCGACCTGTTCTTGTCCCAAGAGCGCAGACGAATCGGCGCAGACATTCTGCTGACCCCGCGTGAGGTGCTGCGCGACTTCCTCAGCTTGCTCAACTTGATGCGTCAACACCGCCGCCAAAGCTTTGAAACGCTGCTGGGCAGGGTCGAATATGAAACAGGCGCGCCACCCGCGGAAGAAGCGGTCGATCCGCTATTTGCCGACTTTGCCATCTGATGAGCGGCAGCGCCTTTTACCAGCTTGCGCCTTTCGTCCAGGAGTTCATTTATCGCCAGCGCTGGGACGAGCTGCACGCTTTCCAGAGCGAGGCGATCGCCGCTATCCTGGGCGCGCCACAGCATGTGTTGATCTGCAGCGCCACCGCCAGCGGCAAGACCGAAGCCGCCCTGCTGCCCATCATCACCCGGCTGCATGAAGACCCGCCCCGGTCCATCGGCGCGCTGTATATCGGTCCCTTGAAAGCGCTGATCAACGACCAGTTCTTGCGGCTGAACGACCTGCTGGAAGACAGCGGCATCCCCGTGCAAAGCTGGCATGGCGATGTGCCGCAATCAAAGAAGGCGAGTTTTTTGCGGCGGGCGCGCGGCATCTTGCAGATCACGCCCGAATCGCTGGAAGCCATGCTGATGCGCCGCCACCACGGATTGACGCGGCTCTTCGGCGACCTGCGCTTCGTCATCATAGACGAGGTGCACGCCTTCATGGACTCCGACCGGGGCCGCCAGGTGATCTGCCAGCTGGAGCGGCTCGCGCGAGTCGGCCAGCAGCCTGTCCGCCGCATCGGCTTGTCGGCGACTGTGGGCGAGCCCAAGCTGGCGATGCGCTGGCTGGGAGGCAATACGCCGCTGCCCGTGCGCAAGATTGATTCGTCCGCTCGCTCGGGTATGGCTTTGGCGGTGGACTACGCGCTTTTTCATGCGCCGGAGCGGGATGATGCCGGCATGTCGCAAGCGCCGCTCGTGGACGACGAAACGACGCAGTTGCTGGTCGACAAGGACGACTTTTTCGCAACCATGCACAAGCTGACGCGGATGGCGTCCAAGACGTTGATCTTCGCCAACAGCCGCAAGAGCGTCGAAGAGATCGGCTTGCATCTGCGCCAGATCTCCGCGCGCGACCGCCTGCCCGATTTCTACCATGTGCACCATGGCAATGTATCTGCGCAGCTGCGAGAAAGCGCCGAAGCCGCCATGCGCGAACCGGACAGGCCAACCTGCGTCGCCGCCACCGTCACGCTGGAACTGGGCATCGACCTCGGGCAGCTCGACCAGGTTCTCCAGGTCAATGCCACGCACACGGTCAGCAGCTTCGTGCAGCGTCTGGGGCGCTCGGGCCGGCGCGGCGGCAGCGCCAGCAAGATGTTTTTCTATTGCAGCGAAGACGACCGCCCGGCCGCCCATATCGGCGAAGAAATGCCCTGGAATCTCTTGCAGACCATCGCCATCATCCAGCTGTATGCGGAAGAACGGTGGATCGAGCCGCCGCAAATCCCGCGCTTGCCGGCCAGCCTGCTCTATCACCAGACGATGAGCAGCGTCTATGCGCATACCGAGCTGACGCCGCCGCAGTTGGCCGAGCGCGTGCTGGGCTTGTCGCCATTCGCCCAGGTTTCGCAAGAGCATTATCGCGTGCTGCTGCGGCATCTGCTGGACATCGACCATTTGCAGAAATTGCCCAACGGCGGGCTGATCATCGGCTACAGCGCCGAGCGAATCGTCAATCATTACAGCTTCTTCGCGGTGTTTGCCGATGAGACTGCGTACCGCGTGCGCGACAGAACGCGCGAGATCGGCACGGTCGCATCGCCGCCGCAACAGGGTGACACGCTGGCGCTGGCGGGTTTCGTCTGGCGCGTTTTGCATGTCGATTATCAGCAGCGCATCATCGAGGTCAAACGGGCGCAAGGCGTGACAGGGAAGCAGTGGGATGGTCAAAGTCCTGAGATTCACACGCGCGTCTTGCAGCGTATGCGCCGGCTGCTGCAGTCTGAAAGCGAGCCCGATTATCTGCTTGAACGGGCAAAAATTCGCCTCGGGCTGGCGCGCGGTGCAGCCAAACGAGCTGGCTTGCTGGATAATGCGCTGCTGCCGCTGGCGAACGATCGCTGGCTGCTGCTGCCCTGGTGCGGCTCGCGTCAATTCGACACGCTGACGAAGCTGCTGCGACACGGGGGCCTGGCCGTCGCGGAAGACTACACGCCCTATTATGCGGTTGTCAGCGGCGTCAATAGCCGCGCCGAATTGGCGAATGCGCTGGCTGGCATTTGCGCGAATCCACCCAGCGCCGATCAACTGGCGAGTCGGCAGCCGCATTATGATTTGCTCCGCGAGAAATATGATCGCTTCGTGCCGGACGAGCTGCTGCGCGAAAGTTACGCGTCCGACCACCTGGATGTGCCCGGCGCGCTGGAATGCTTGCGGAGGCTGCTTGCGGGTTGATTTCGCTCTGCGACCGTGTGCTACAATCAGCGCCTAATAATCAGGAGTCGCTCGAATGTCCCAATCCCCCGACTGGCGCGAGCATGGCGTGCGCATCGCGCGCAGCGGCGAACTCGATGCCAACACGCCCCAGACGCCCGGCATGACGCGCGCAGCCGCCATCAACCACGCCAAAGCCGGCGCGAACAAATTGTGGGCGGGCACCGTCAGCATCCAGCCCGATGCCAAGACCGGCGCCCACCATCATGGCGAGCTGGAAAGCGTCATCTATGTCGTCAGCGGACGCGCTCGCATGCGCTGGGGCGAGCGGCTGGAATATGTCGCCGAAGCCGAAGCGGGCGATTTTATCTATGTGCCGCCTTTCGTCCCCCACCAGGAGATCAACGCCAAGTCCGACGAAACGCTGCTGTGCATCCTCGTGCGCAGCGACCAGGAAGCCATCGTCGTCAACCTGGATATTGAGCCGGCCGAAGTATCGGAGACCACCTGGATCGGACCGAATCACCCGCAGGCTTGACCCCCCTCAATCTCCCCCTGCCCTCCGACAGATCACGGCCGCAGCAGCGCCTTGGCGACATCGCCCACGGGCTTGCCCATGCGCTATACTCCGCGCCAGCATCAGCCTGCGTGAAGGAGCCCTGCCTTGCCACTCTTTGATATGCCCCTGGAAGAACTGCGCGTCTATAAACCGCGGCGCAGCGAACCCGCCGATTTCGACGATTTTTGGCGCGAGACCTTGTCCGAGGCTCGCCAGCACGACCTGGCCGCCACATTCGAGCCCTTCGACAGCGGGCTGGAAACGATAGACGCTTATGATGTGACCTTCGCTGGTTTTGGCGGAGCGCCCATAAAAGGCTGGTATCTCGTGCCGAAGCATCTGCCCGCGCCATTGCCGGCTGTCGTGCAATACATTGGCTATGGCGGTGGCCGCGGCTATCCGCTGGAGTGGTTGGAATTCCCCTCGGCCGGTCTAGCCCAGTTGGTGATGGACACGCGCGGACAAGGCAGCGTCTGGCGGCGCGGCGACACAGCCGACATGCCCAACGGCGCAAATCCTGCTGTGCCCGGCTATATGACGCAGGGCATCCTCGACCCGCGCACTTATTATTACCGCCGCCTGTACACCGATGCCGTGCGCGCAGTCGATGCCCTTCAAACGCGAGACGAAATCGACAAGCGGCGCATCGCGGTCACCGGCATCAGCCAGGGCGGCGGCTTGAGCATTGCCGTGGCTGGCTTGCGCGATGATGTGGCTTTGTGCATGCCCGATGTGCCATTTTTGCTGCATTTTCGGCGCGCAGTCGATATCACGCCCACCATCCCCTATCTGGAAATCGCTCGTTACCTGTCCACGCACCGCGACAGGGTCGATGTCGTCTTCAACACGCTGGCGTATTTTGACGGCGTCAACTTTGCCGCGCGCACGGGAGCGGAGGCGCTGTATTCCGTGGGCATCATGGACAATGTCTGCCCGCCTTCCACGGTCTATGCCGCTTTCAATCATGTGCCCGGCCAAAAGCGCATCGTGGAATATCATTTCAACAACCATGAAGGGGGCGGCGCGCAGCATCTGCTGGAGAAAATCCGCTTTCTGCGCGAATTGTGGCTGGCATGAGCCGGACGCAGGTTGTCGTTCCTGGCAGCGGCACGCCCAATGCCGACGCTCGGCGAGTCAGTTCCTGCGTGGCGATGGTCGTGGATGGACAGCCCTGCCTGGTCGACATTGGACATGGCGCGCTTATGACGGCGAGGTCACCAGCGCCAGCGACCTGGATGTGTATGCAGTATAGAATCTGTGCGGATTAGGGACAGCGCATGAAAAAAGAGGCGGTTTTCCAAGCACTGCAATTTGAACAGCTCGCCGAATCTGAACAGCTGCGGCGTTCGCGGGAATTTGTGGCGCGAATATCCCGGCGGCGCAGCGTGCGCGATTTTTCAACAAAGCCAGTGTCGCTGGAATTGATCGAAAATGCCATCCTCGCCGCTGGCAGCGCGCCCTCCGGCGCAAATCAGCAGCCTTGGACCTTCGTGGTCGTGCAGGATGCCGCGCTGAAACGGCAGATGCGCCTGGCAGCCGAAGCCGAAGAACGCGAAAGCTACGAACGGCGCATGAGCCAGGAATGGCTGGACGCGCTCGCGCCGCTGGGCACCGACTGGCGCAAACCCCACATTGAAGACGCGCCCTGCATCATCGTCGTCTTCCGCCAAGCTTATGGCCTGGGGGGCGATGGGCAGCGCATCAAGCATTATTACAGCGAAGAGTCGGTGGGCATCGCGGTGGGATTGCTGCTGGCGGCGCTGCATTGGTCGGGGCTGGCCACGCTGACCCACACGCCCAGCCCGATGAAGTTCCTGGCGGAGATATTGGGACGACCCGCCAACGAACGCGCTTTTGTGCTGATCCCGGTGGGATACCCGGCCGACGCTGCGCAAGTGCCGGCCATCACGAAGAAGCCGCTGGATGCGATCGCGGCGTGGCGGTGAATAACCCCTCCCCCAGCCCCTCCCCGTCAGGACGGAGAGGGTAGCCAAAGCCTGCTGCAACCCCTCCCCCAGCCCCTCCCCGTCAGGACGGAGAGGGTAGCCAATACAATCTTCCCCCTGACCTGTCGGGGGGACCGAGGGGGGTTAAAGCCTCCCCCTGACCTGTCGGGGGGACCGAGGGGGGTTAAAACCTCCCCCTGACCTGTCGGGGGGACCGAGGGGGGTTAAAGCCTCCCCCTGACCTGTCGGGGGGACCGAGGGGGGTTAAAACCTCCCCCTGACCAGTCGGGGGGATTGAGGGGGGTTAAAGCCTCCCCCTGACCTGTCGGGGGGACCGAGGGGGGTTAAAGCCTCCCCCTGACCAGTCGGGGGGATTGAGGGGGGTTAAAGCCTCCCCCTGACCAGTCGGGGGGATTGAGGGGGGTCAATCAGAACTTCGTCCCATAGGCCGGGATGATCGCGCCGTGGATGATCGCGCCGGCATCGGAGGCCAGGAAAGCGATGACGCGCCCCAGCTGCTGCGGCGTGACGCCAGAATCGGGGTCTTCGGCAACTTGGTCGGGCGTGGCGATGGCGCTGGGCAGCACGGCGTTCACGCGGATGCCCTGGCGCTTGTATTCTGCGGACAAGCTCTCGGTCAGGCGCAGGACGGCGGCTTTGGAAGCGGCATAGGCGGCGTCATGCCCACTGGAGCGCAAGCCGGGCCTCGCGCCGATATTGACGATGACGCCATTGCCCTGCGCGAGCATGGCTGGCAGGACAGCGCGGCTCACCAAGAAAGTGATGGTGGCGTTCAGCCGCAGCATGGTTTGCCAGGTATGCAGCGACATTTCATACACAGGCTGCCCGGCATCCCAGCCGCCCACGATATTCACCAGGATGTCGATGCGTCCGAAAGCATCCAGCGCGCGCCGCAAAAGCTCCTCGACCGCGGACTCGTCCGACAAATCGGCAGATTGCAGGCAGATGTGGTCGGCATCATCGCGCAGATCGGGGAAGCGCTGGTACAGTCGGTCGTCGCCGCAAGTCAGCGCCAGCTTTGCGCCGCCCGCGCGAAAAACAGGAATCACGCCCGAAGCCAGCAATCCCGATGCGCCGGTGATCAGCGCCACTTTTCCCGTGAATTCTGTCATGGCCCTGTGTCCCTCCGCACTAGAACGATAGCTGTTGCGCAAATGTTAACCACAAAGACGCCAAGGACACAAAGGGCGCAGAAAATTGGTGTCGGGGGCCAAGGGTTTGGGAGTGTCTAAATCGGTGGATGGTTCTCTTTCTAACCCCACCCCCAGCCCCTCCCCGTCGGGACGGAGAGGGTAGCCAATGCTTGCCTCCCCCTGACCTGTCGGGGGGACCGAGGGGGGTCCATATCCAGCAAGTTCGCCACTCCCAGGGTTTTGCAAACAGGCAATCGCAGGCGCGCTGGTGTATCATGCATGTACGAGCGCCTGTTTATATCTGATTATGGAGGAGGAAGCATGCGCGTACTGATTATCGGCGGCGCGGGCCGGGTCGGCAGCATGACAGCGCCCTGCCTCAAAGCGCAGCACAGCCTGACAATCTTCGACCGGCGTCCAGCGGCAGACAGCAGCTTGCCCAGTATCCAGGGCGACATCTGCGATTATGAAGCGCTGGCCGCTTGCATGTCGGGGCAGCAAGCGCTGGTCTATATGGCGATGGGCAGCGAGGATTGGGACAGCCTGACCGGCATGCACAGCGCTTACGACATCAATGTCAAGGGACTGCACCTGGCGCTGCACGCGGCGCAGGCAGCCGGCATCAAGCAGGCGGTCTATGCCAGCAGCATGTCGGTCTATGAAAATCTGGACGGACGCAGTTTCGCCGATGAGAATGCCGTTCCCGATGCGCATGGATTATACGGCTTCACCAAATATCTGGGCGAGCAGGTCTGCCAAAATGCCGCGCGCAACTGGGATATGCACATCAATGCGCTGCGCTTGTGCTTCCCCACGCCCGATGACAGGCTGGCGCAGGTCAAGCCCGAAAAGCGCAGCCTGGCCACAGCAGCCAGCGATGTCGCCGCGGCGCTCGCGGCCGCCCTGCGCTTTCAAGGGCGGTTTCAGACTTTTATGATTAGTGGCGATGCGCGCCACACTGTGCTAAACATGCACAAAGCGCGGCTGCTGCTGGGCTGGACACCGAATGCGAATTTATACACGCGAAGATAATGAAACGAGTGACATGATGCCAAAATACACGCTCTTGCTCAAAAGTGGTCACGCGATCGACCCGGCCAACAGCATCGACGCGCCTATGGATGTGGCTATCGCGGACGGAAAAATCGCCGCTGTGGCACCCGATATCGCCAGCGCCGAAGCCGCGCAGACCATCGACGCCAGCGGCTTGATCATCACGCCCGGGCTCATCGACATCCATGTGCATGTTTATCACACGCGCGAGCCGGAAACGCTGAGCATCATCGCCGACCATCACAGCTTCCGCAGCGGCGTGACGACGGTCGTGGATACCGGCACCGCCGGCGCGAAGCACTTCCTCCACTTCAAACGCACTGTCATCGACCGGGCTCGCACACGCATCTTCGCTTATATCAACATCGTCAAGTCGGGCATGGTCGGTCCTTTCGAGCAGGACATCAACGAGATGGATGCCCAACTGGCGGCGTCTATTGTCCTGGCTTATCCTGATGATTGCGTGGGCATCAAGACGGCGCATTACTGGGTCGGCGAGCCATTCGATGACGCGCACCCGCCCTGGTACGCTGTCGATGCCGCGCTGGAAGCCTCTGCGATTTGTGGCAAGCCGCTGATGGTCGACTTTTGGCATCGCGAAGGGCGCACCTATCAGGAATTGCTCAAAAAGATGCAGCCCGGCGACATCCACACGCATGTCTATGCCCAGCAATTCCCCATATTGAACGCCGAAAACCAGCCCGCCGACTTTATGTTCGAGGCGCGCGAACGCGGCGTCATCTTCGACCTGGGGCACGGCGCGGGCAGCTTCTGGTTCCGCCAAGCCATCCCGGCTTTCCAGGGCGGTTTCGGTCCCGACAGCATCAGCACCGACCTGCACATCGGCAATGTCAACGGAGTCGTGTTTGACATGCTGCACACCGTGTCCAAGCTGCTGTGCATGGGCATGCCGCTGCAAGAGGTCATCTTCCGCTCGACTGTGACGCCGGCGCGCGAAATCGGGCATGCAGAACTGGGCACGCTGAGCGTCGGCGCAGAGGCGGATGTGGCGCTGCTGCGGCTGGACGAGGGCGCTTTCGGCTATGTGGACTGTGGTGGCGCTCGCATGGACGGGATGCAGAAGCTCAGCTGCGAGATGACGCTGCGAGCGGGCGAAATCGTCTATGATCTCAACGGGCGGGCAAGCCCTCGCTGGCAGGATGCGCCCGAATCTTACTGGGAAATTCGCTTGCCGACAGGCAGCTACGAGCCATGACAAGCTATAAAGAACTGGGGATGCGCCCGGTCATCAATGCCTATGCCACCGTGACCAAGTACGGCGGGTCGCTGATGCCGCCGGAGGTGCTGGCGGCCATGAACGCGGCGGCGAGCGGCTTCGTCGACCTGGCGGCCTTGCAGCGGGCGGTGGGCGCGCGAATCGCCGAACTGACGCGCAACGAAGCGGCTTATGTCACATCGGGGGCGGCGGGCGGCGTGCTGCTCGCGGCAGCGGCCAGCGTCTTGCGCAAATGCCCTGACGCAGAGAAAGCCTTCCCGAACCTGGACGGCCTGCCAAACGAAGCCATCGTGCAGCGGCATCATCGCAACGGCTACGACTTCGGCGTTCAGACAGTCGGCATGAAGTTTGCGGAGATTGAACCGCGCGTCGATGCTTTGCGCGCCGCCATCAACGAGCGCACGGCTTGCATCTTTTGGTTCGCCGGCACGATGAACAGTCCCGAAGATATTCCGCTACCCACAGTCATCGCGGTCGCGGACGAGCATGACCTGCCCGTCATTGTCGATGCCGCTGCCCAGCTGCCGCCCGTCGACAACCTGTGGCGCTACACGGGGATGGGCGCGGCCTTGGCGGTATTCAGCGGCGGCAAAGACCTGCGCGGTCCCCAGCCGACCGGTCTCATGCTGGGGCGCAGCGAGCTGATTGAGAGCATTCGCCCGATCAGCAGCCCCAATCATGGCTTGGGGCGTCCGCTGAAGGTGGGCAAGGAAGAGCTGATGGGTTCGCTGGCGGCGGTGGAACGTTATCTGTCGCTGGATCATGACGCTCGCGAGCAATACTGCGAACATTGCGTTGCGCTGTGGCTGGCGGCACTGAATCCGCTGGCGGGTGTAGCGGCGGAACGCGCCTTCCCCAACGAAGCCAATCAGCCGCTGGCTTGGTGCCGCGTGACGGTCGATACCGCCGCGCTGGGCATATCAGCGGACGAAGCGGTGGCGGCATTCCTGGCGCATGAGCCGAGCATCGCCGTTTCGCCTGGCGACGCGAGCTTCTTCCATCTCAACCCCATGACGTTGAATCCGGGCGAGGAAGTCGTCGTGCGCGATGCCTGCCTGCGCGTGCTGGGTGGCCGCTGACCATGAACCGCCCTTTCGAGCTATATGACCTGCGCGTGACGGTCGAGCGCATTGAAGGGCGCAGCGTCTGTGGTTTGCAAGTCGGCGATTATTTTGAACTGACCGAGAGCGCCAGGCTGCGCATCCCGCCCGGGGCGCACTTTTGCATCTATGCGCTGTCGGCTGTGCTGCCCTTGTTGGCCGCGAAGCAGCGCGAACTCAGCGAAAACGACTGGATGACGCGCGATACGGTCGCCGCCTGCCCGGATGTGGACGAGCGCCTGATCATGCGCATTGAGCGCGTGCGCAAACGGGTGATGGACAGCGACGATTTGACCTGATTTTCCCCAAATATGAGGTGGTGTTGGGGCGACTCTACCTCAGCGCAAGAATCTTCCCCCCGACCCGACGGGGGGGGCGAGGGGGGGTCTGCGAGCAATTTCATGGTACAAACAGGGCATAAGCAGCCGCTTGATGCACAGGAGACATGCCATGTCCAAACAGCGCAAGCACATCAAGGTAACCTACTCCACGCTCGGCAGCCCGGATCCGCTGCTGCACGAATACTTTGACGAAGATGTCGCCAAGCTGAAGCAGAATCTGGGGCGCGATTATCCGCTGCTGATCAATGGCGAGTGGGTGGCAGGGGCGGATAGCTATGAAGCGCGCTCGCCGATCAACAGCGACTGGCTGCTGGGCAGATTCGCGGGGGCAGCGGACGAGCAGGTCGAGGCAGCCGTGTCCGCCGCGCAAGATGCCTTCCCCGCCTGGCGAGATACGCCCTGGCAAGAACGGGTCGACATCCTGGAGCGCGCCGCCGACCTCATCAGCCAGCGCTTGTTCGAGATCTCGGCGGCAGTCAGCATGGAGATCGGCAAGAATCGCCTGGAAGCCATCGGCGAGGTGGAAGAAACCGCCGACCTCATCCGCTATTGCGTGGAAGCCATGCGCGAAAATGCCGGCTTCGACCGCCAGCTGCTGTCCGAATCGGCGCGGCATCACAACCGCAGCGTGCTCAAGCCTTATGGCGTTTGGGGCGTGATCGGTCCTTTCAACTTTCCGGCGGCGCTGACCGGCGGGCCGAGCGGCGCGGCCTTGATCGCCGGCAACACGGTCGTGCTGAAACCGGCCGCCGAGGGTTCGCTGACCGCCTGGCACATGGCGAAGTGCATGGAAGACGCGGGCGTGCCGGCGGGCGTGTTCAACATGGTCTATGGCGGCGACGAGCCAGGCAAAGCGCTGGTCGCCAATCCCGCGCTGGGCGGATTGACCTTCACCGGCAGCTACGATGTCGGCATGAGCATCATCCAGTCCTTCACCACCGCGGCTGGCTATTATCGTCCCGTCATCGCCGAGATGGGCGGCAAGAACCCGACTATCGTGACCGAAAAAGCCGACCTCGACAAAGCGGCGCTGGGCGTGATGCGCTCGGCATTTGGCTTGACCGGGCAGAAGTGCTCGGCTTGCTCGCGGGTGTATGTCGATGCAGACGTGCATGACGAATTCGTCAACAAGCTGGTCGACCTGGCGGATGAAGTCGCTGTGGGCGACCCCACCGACGCCGACACCTACATGGGTCCCATCATCAGCCAGCAGGCTTATGAAGCCTATCAGCAGTATGTGGACGAGCTGGGCGCGGGGCAGATCCTGGCGGGCGGGCGCACGCTGCCGCTGGGCAAGGGTTACTTCGTTGCGCCGACGGTTGTGGCGGATTTGCCGGACGAGCATCGTTTGTGGCAGCACGAAATGTTCGCGCCCATCGTGGCGGTGCGCTCGGTCAGCGACAAAGACGAAGCCATGCGCCTGGCGAACGATGTGGCGCTGGGCTTGACGGCGGGCATGTACAGCGAAGACGATGGCGAAGTGCAGTGGTTCCTGGACAATATCGAAGCCGGCGTGCTCTATGTCAATCGCGCGACCGGGGCAACCACGGGCGCTTGGCCCGGCTATCAGTCATTCGGCGGCTGGAAAGGCAGCACGGGCAGCGGCAAGGCAGCGGGCAGCATGTATTATTTGCAGCAATACATGCGCGAGCAGTCGCATACGATTGTCCAATGATTGCCATAGAGGCGCAGAGAAAGATGTAACCGCCGAGTACGCTGAGGGCGGTCAATCAATCACAACCAAATCCTGCCAGCCATCCGTCAGCTTTTCGCCGCCGCCGGGCCGCGCCACGACCACATCTTCGACCCGCGCCGAATAATCGTTGAACTGCATGATGCTGGGCTCGATGGTGAAGAGCATGCCTTCTGCCAGCGGCGTTTCGTCCCCTCGCGTCAGGAATGGCGGCTCGTGCACATCCATGCCGATGCCATGCCCGAGGCGATGGCGGAAGGTCTCGCCCAGCCCGGCATCTTCAATGACGGCTCTTGCGGCGCGGTCTGCGTCTGATGTGGTCGCTGCGCCCGCTTTCAACGCCGCCACGCCGGCCGCCTGCGACTGCATAACCAGCCGATGCACGCGCACAGCATCGTCCGGCGGTTCGCCAAAGAAGACCGTGCGCCCGAAGTCGTAACACCAGCCCTCATAGATGCCGCCGAAGTCAAACAGGATGGACACGGGCGGCTGCAAAACGCGCTTCCAGCTTTTCATGCGGTCGCCAAAGATCAGCGGCAAGCTTGGCGCGGAATTGTAGAGCGAAGTGGTGAAAGACTGCCCAAGCGAACCATGCTTGCGCAGCTGATAATTGACCTCTTCGACGATTTGCAGCTCGGTCATGCCATGCCGCATTTGTGCCAGCGTATCGGCGAAAACCGCTTCTGTGATGCGTCCGGCTTGCTTCATCAGATCGATATCGGCTTGCGATTTGATGACGCGCAAGGGGCGCAGCAGCGCCGTAGCCGAAAGCCATTGCGCGCCGGGCAAAAGCGCCGATAGCTGGGATACCGTCTCGCCAGCCGCGAAGTCGCTGATGGCCACGCGCGGGTTATCGGGCAGGTCGAGGTCGCGCAGGATGCCCCGCACCATGTCGGCCGGCGCATCCCAATCGCCCAGCACGCGGATGTCGATGTCCTGCAATCGGCTTAATCCGCCAAATTCGGCTGTCATGCGCGGCAAGGGCAAGACGGGCGGACGAGTCGGCGTGATCCAGGCACCCTGCAGCCAATCGCCGGGGTGGATGGTATGTCCATAATTGGGGAAATCGCGCGGCACGCCGGTCAGATACTGCAAATCGGACGAAATCGGGAAGAATGCGAGGTCGGCGTGGTCGGCGAGGATGGACTGGAATTGCTGCAAGCGGTCGCTGGACATGGCGAGTCTCCTGTTGGCGTTGCTGGAGAATCTATCACAAAATGTGTTGTTATTCCGTCACCGTCACCTTGGATAATCCGCGCGGCTTGTCGACGGCGCAACCCCGCGCGAGCGCCTGCTGCATGGCGAAAATCTGCCCCGGCATCACGCAGGTGATCGGGCTGAGCCACTCGGGCGCCGCTGGCACAGGCATCGGACTCGTCGCGCCGGCCAGGGTTTGCGCATCGTCGCTGATGACGAGCAGGTCGGCGGCGCGCTTTGCCAGGTCGGCTTGCATGACACGCATGGAGTCCAGCGCCGCCCCGCTGGGAGCGACCAGCACAACCGGATGCAGCGCATCAATGGCGGCGATGGGTCCATGCCAGAAGTCGGCTTCGCTGTAGCCCTCGCTGGCGATATATATCAACTCTTTGATCTTAAGCGCGATTTCGCAGGCGGTCGCATAGTTGAAGCCGCGCCCCAGCGCAACTAAACGCGCAACCTTCTGATAGCGCCCCGCCCAGACAGCGATACCCGCCGAAAGTTCCAGCGTTTTCGCCGCCAGGCCGGGCAGCAGCGCCAGTTCGTCGCGCATGGAATCGCTATCTGCCAGCGCCACAGCCAGCATGGCCACGACTGTCAACTGGGCGGTATAAGTCTTGCTGGCCGCCACCGAAAGCTCCTCGCCCGCGCGCAGAAGCAGCGTGTATTCGGCTGTGCTGCCCAAAGGCGAATCGGCGATATTGGTGATAGCGAGCGTCAATGCGCCTTGTTCGCGCGCGTCCGCCAGCACCTGCCGCACATCTTGCGCCGCGCCCGATTGCGATATGCCGATGACCAGCGCCCGCGACAAATCGGCGGGCTGGCGATAGAGCGTGTGCAGCGATGGCGTGGCCAGCATGACCGGCAGCCCCAGCGCATGTCCGAAGAGATATTGCGCATAGCGAGCGGCATTGTCGGATGTGCCACGGGCGGCGATGCAAACGAAAAGCGGGTTGAAAGCGCGGATGGCCGCGGCGATTCGCTCGGTTTCTCCCCAGGCTTCGTCCAGCAGGCCTGCGATGACGGTTGGCTGTTCGGCGATTTCCTGCTGCAAGCGGCTCATGAATCCAGCGCCCGGTAGTTGACGCCCAGCGCATCCAGACTGGGCAGATGCGCCCGCAGCCGCTCGACCAGCGCGGCGTAATCGCGTTCCTGCGGGTGATGCCACAGCACATCGGCGATGGCGATGGCGCGCGGAAACATCATGTATTCGACATGGTCACTGTTGGGCATGAATTCCGTCCAGACATTGCCCTGCCCGCCCAGGATGTGATGGCGTTTCATCATGTCGATCGCCGGCGGGATGACCACGAATTGCCAGACCTGCTCCAGCGGCAAGTCGGCAGGTATAGCCAGCGGTTCGCTGCCGCGGTCGAGCGATTGATAATAGTCGAGGTAGCAATAGGTATTGGGCGTCATGACGACATCGTGCCCGGCGTTGGCAGCCGCGATGCCGCCTTCACTGCCGCGCCAGCTCATCACGGTGGCATTGGGCGCGAGGCCGCCTTCCAGGATTTCGTCCCAGCCGACCAGCCTGCGACCACCCGCGTTGAGCCAGTTTTCGATGCGACGAATGAACCAGCTTTGCAGCTCGTGTTCGTCTTTCAGCCCTTCCGCCTGGATGCGCGCCTGGCAGGCCGAGCACTCTTCCCAGCGGGCTTTGGGCGCTTCGTCGCCGCCGATGTGAATGTATTCTGACGGGAAGAGCGCCAAGACCTCGTCCAGCACATCTTCCAGGAAATCGAAGACTTCGTCATTGCCGGCGCAGAAGATATCTTCGGCGATGCCCCATTTCCTGCGCACCTGATAGCCTTCGCCGCGGCAGCCAAGATGCGGATACGCTGCCAGCGCCGCCACGGCATGACCCGGCATTTCGATTTCGGGCACGATGGTGATGCCGCGCTCCGCCGCATAGGCAACCGCCTCGCGGATCTCGTCTTGCGTGTAGAAGCCGCCATAAGGCTGCCCATCATACTCGCCCGTGTTGACGCCGATGACGGTTTCTGCGCGCTGGCTGCCGATTTCGGTCAGGCGCGGATACTTCTTGATTTCAATGCGCCAGCCCTGGTCTTCGGTGAGGTGCCAGTGGAAGGTGTTGAACTTGTAGAACGCCAGCAGGTCGATGAACTTTTTGATGAAAGGCAGGGGGAAGAAGTGCCGCCCGACATCCAGGTGCATACCGCGCCAGCCAAAAGCCGGTTCATCGTCAATCGCCAGGCCCGGCACTGTCCAGTCGACGCCCGCTACGACTTCGCTGGACAGAATCTGCCTGGGCAAAAGCTGCCGCAGGGTCTGGAAGCCGTGCAGGAAGCCGCGCCGGTCGCTTGCCCGGATGCGCAGGGTCGTCCCGCTGGCATGCAGCGAATAGGCTTCTGGCGAGTCGGCTGGGTCGGCGGATTCCAGCAGGATGGCATTTGCGTCGCTGCCGCCGCTTTGGACGGGCAGAGCGAAGCCGGTGGCGGGGCGCAGATAACTTGCCAGGAGCTCGCCCAATGCGCGGTCGTTTGCGACGATGCGCGTATCGGCTGTGAGGGTGCAGGTTTCGCCAGCGCTTTCGATGCGCGCGGGCTGTGGAAAAAGCGTGATATCGGTCATGTGGCTGTTTCCTTTGCGTTTATTTGGATCAAATATCGTCCAGCGAAATCACCGCGCTCAGGCGCCGGGGCTGGTCGGGGTCGCAGTCATTTTTCAGCGCGCGCCAATAAGCCAGCAGCTGCAAAGGCGGCAGGTGCAGCGCCGTGGCATGCACTGTGGGCAGTTCGGCCGGCAGCGAGATGTGATGCGCGAACCTGCTATGGCGCTGGCTGATGACCAACACAGTCGCGCCCATGCCTGCCATCTCACGCAAGACGCGCAATTCGTGCTCGGCTGCGGAGGACGAAACCAAGCCGATTACCAGGCTGTCCGCGCCCACCAGCGACATGGGTCCGTGCCGAAATTCCAGCGGATGGAACGCCTCGCTGTGCGCCAGCGCCATCTCTTTCATTTTCAGCATGGCTTCGCAGGCGATGCCATAAAGCGCGCCCGCCCCCAGGAAGAAGAACTTGCCCAAGCCCTCCGCACCCCCAAGCGACTGCATGCTGTCCGCGCAGGAATCCAGCAGATGTGCGCAGGCATCGGGCAATCCCGCGCCGGCGCTTGCCGATCGTCCGTCCAATGCGCCCGCCAGCAGCTGCGCGACGACCAGCATGCTGCTGAAAGAGCGCGTCTGGGCGACGCTGCGTTCTTGCGCGGCATCGACGGCAATCGCCAGGCCGGCAGACTGCGCCAGGGGGCTGCTGCTGTCACAAGTGATGCAAATGACCGTCCCGCCTGACGCGCTGAAGTTTTCCTGCGCGCGCAATGTTTCGCTGGTCGTGCCGCTGCGCGAGATGGTCAGCAGCAGATAACGCGCTACTGGCAGACAGACCGTAGCAGGATGCAGCAGCAATTCACTGGCTGGCACGGCGCGAGCATCCACGCCGCTCTGTCGCAGCAATTGCGCCGCCGCCAGCGACAGATAATAGGTCGAGCCGCAGCCCGTCACGATGACCTGGTCAAAGTCGGCAGCCGCCCACAAGTCCAGCGCTTCGGCCTGGCGCTGTGCAAACGCGCGCAGAGCCGCCGACCATGCCGCGGGCTGGCTGAGGATTTCGCGCAGGGTGTGCTGTCCATTTGGCATAGCCGTATTGTAACAGAAACGAAGCCTCTTCTGTGTCCTCTGTATCTGATTAAGCGCGAACAAATAGTGAAAAAACAAATTGCCAAAGAGGCACAAAGGCACAGAGAAAAATCGCGCCTTTCTCTCGGTGTACTCTCTTCTAACTCGGTGTACTCGGTGGTTAAGTGTTTTTGTTTCATTCTTGGTCTCACTTCTGTGTCTCAGTGGCGAATCAAACAAGTGGTACACTCTACGCCATGTCACGACTTGTCATCGTCAACAGCCGCATCTGGCAAGGCGAGCGCTTCCTGGACGGGCACAGCCTGCTCATCGAGGGCGGCAGCATCCGCGCCATCCCCCGCGCCGGCGAGATCACGCCAGGCCCCCGCGACCGCCTGCTGAATGCGCGCGGCTGCTATGCCCTGCCCGGCTTCGTCGACCTGCACCTGCATGGCAGCGACGACTGCGATGTGATGGACGCAAAACCCGAATCGCTGAGCAAGTTGGGCGCGTTTTTGCTGCGACAGGGCGTCACCAGCTGCCTGGGCACGACCATGACCGATACGCCCGCGCGAATCAGCCGGGCGCTGGATGCCTTGCGCGAACACATGCAAGCGGGGGGCAGTCCTTTTGTCGGCGCGCATCTGGAAGGTCCATACCTCAATGCGGCTTTTCGCGGCAGCCAGCCCGCCAAACACCTGCGCTCGCCCGACCCCGCTCAATATCGCCCTTGGCTGGACAGCGGCATCATCAAGCTGATCACCATGGCGCCCGAGCTGGACGGTGGCGCGGACTTGCTGGCTGAGGCAGTGGCGCGCCGCATCCATGTATCAATCGGGCACAGCGCCGCTGATTATGAAGCCGCTGGCCATTTCTTCCGCGCCGGGGTGAGCCAGATCACGCATACCTTCAACGGCATGGCGGGCCTTCATCACCGCGCGCCGGGCATCTTGACAGCCGCTGTCGAAAATCCGCAAGTCACATTTCAGATCATCGCCGATGGCGTGCATGTGCATCCGGCCGTGGTGCGCTTGCTGCTGCGGCTGGCCGGGCGCGAACGAGTGCTGGCTATCAGCGATGCCATGCGCGCGACCGGGCTGGCCGATGGCGACTATGCGCTGGGCGATGTGGCGGTTACGGTGCGAGATGGCGTGGCGCGGACGACTGACGGCAGCCTGGCGGGCAGCACGTTGACCATGCCCGATGCGCTGCGCAACCTGATGCGCTTCGGCAGCCTGACGCTGGAGCAGGCGCTGCCCATGTTGACGCGCGTGCCGGCGCAAAGCATCAACCTCTATCCGCGCAAAGGCTCGCTGCAAATCGGCGCGGATGCCGATATCGCGCTGTGGGACGAAAGCGCTGGCATACAGGCGACCGTGCTGGGCGGCGAAGTCGTGCATCAAGCATGAGCTGCGCCTACTGCGGACGGCTGACGCATCGCTGCCGCTGCCATCTTCCCGAAAGCGACCTGCGGCGATTCCTGGCGCGAGGCGGACGCGAATATTCGCCCCAGCACATACAAGAAACAACGCGCTGGGCGGTGCCGCCACAGCTGAAACGGCGCGAACGAGCCATCTTGCGCGCCAACCATGCAGCCTGGCAGGCATCGCTGATCGCAAAGTATGGCGAGCGCTGCGCAAACTGCGGCTCAGTCGAAGCGCTGGCGATTGACCATGTGCTGCCCGTCGCGCGGGGCGGGCGCTCGAACCCGGAAAATTTGCAGCTGCTCTGTGGTGCGTGCAACCGGCTCAAAGGCAAGCTGAGGGTAGATTGCCGCCAGCACTCCCCAAACCCCTCCGCCAGCCCCTCCCCGTCAGTACGGAGAGGGTAGCCAAAGCCTGCCTCCCCCTGACCGGTCTGGGGGACCGAGGGGGGGCAGCCAGTCGGGGGCGAGCTAGTAAATCATGTCCGCTCGTTAGCCATTCCGATGGCGGAGCAGCGCGGGTCACAACGCAAACAGCTCGCGGATATCGATCATGCGCCCGCTTTCTATGGACAGGTTGGCGGCGATGCCCACCAGCACGGAGGCCGCGCCATCGATATGTGTTGCGGCGCGCATAAGCGGGTCGGGCGGACCGCCTGGCGCGAAGATTTCCCTCAGCATGCGCGGGTCGGCGCCGCCATGACCGCCTTCCGCTTTGGGCGCTTCAATCCTGTAGGGCTCGCCAAACATAGGGAAAGCGCGAATCTCGGTGCGCTTGAACGCGCCTTTGCTGGCCGAGGCGGCGGCTTTTTCGGCTCGCAGGTGCGTGACATTTTCCACGATATCCATTTCCAGCCGTCCGCGCGTTCCCGTCACCGCCACGCGCAAGCCTTCCCAGGGCGCATAAGCCACCAGGCAATAAGACAGCAGCGCGCCATTGCTGTAGCGTGCCGTCACAGTCATGGTGTCTTCGGCGGTGATGGGCGCGCCAAAGACATTTTGGTCGCGGATGTAGCCGGTCTCGGCTTCGGCAGCCAGATACAGCCCGCGGAAAGCCTGTTTTGTGTTGAGGTCCAGGGCAAAGGGATCGCCGGTCGCTTCGGGCACGCCGGTATAGCGCGCATAATCGCAGCTTTCGCCACGAGCGGCGGCGTTGTCCGCGCCATAGAAGAGCAGGTCGCCCAGGGCAAAGACTTGCTGAGGGCGAGCATCAATCCACCAATTGACCAGGTCGAAGTGATGCGTGGCTTTGTGCACCAGCAAGCCGCCGCTATTGGCTTTTTCGCGATGCCAGCGCCGGAAATAATCCGCGCCGTGACTGGTATCGAGCAGCCAACTGAAATCGACCAGCAGCGGACGCCCGACCGTGCCCGCGCGCAGCAGCTCGCAAAAACGCGCATAAGCCGGGGCATAGCGATAATTGAAAGTCACCCGCAGCGATTTGCCCGTGCGCCGCATTGCCGCGAAGATGGCTCGCAGTTTGTCCAGCGTGGTGGTCAGCGGTTTTTCGCAGATGACATCACAGCCGGCTTCCAGCGCCGCGATGATGTAATGATGATGCCAGGCATCGATCGTGGTTACGATGACGGTGTCGGGCTGCGTTTCTACCAGCATGCGCGGGAAGTCGTCGGCGTGATAGGCGGGGACGGGCGCCGGCAGCTGCGCCTGGTACCAGTTCATGCGCGTGTGGCTGAGGTCGCAGAGGGCGACAAGCCGGGCGCGGTCGGCAAATTGACTGGCGATGGCATTGATGAACATGCCCGCGCGTGAACCCGTGCCGACGATGGCGTAGCGTTTTTTGTCGCTGGACATGGCGCTCCCTGTGGCTGTTGGCATTGAGCAAATATGATACAAGCGAAAAGGCTAAACAATAAAGATCGACAGGATTCTTTGAGTCCTGCGCGTTTTTTTTGGTTACAGTCTCTGTAGTAGATGCCCTCAACAAGTTGAGCAGCAAAGAAGGCGATATCTTCTCCGATATCGACTATCGCGCCAGCAAAGCCGTGCGCCCCAAGCGATCAGACCTCCCACCAGGCGCGCGCGTCGGGGCTTGATTCTGCCTGTCGCAGCGCGGCGCCCGCTTCGTCTGTCGTAGCGCGCAGCTGGGGCAGATCCGCCAGGTGCGCATAGACGGACTCGGTCGCGGGCAGCAGCGCATCCACGGGCAAGACGCTGGTATGGCGATGCCGCAGCAGATGCATGTACACCGCCGCATACACCTCCGGCGCATAGCTGTCATCCCTTGGCGCTTCGGCGATGTCCAGCCGGTGGGCGAGAACCTGCAAATCCCGCCACATGGCGCGCAGGATATTGGGCGACGCGTCATCTGCCTCATTTGTATGCCGGGGCGCGGCGATGGTTTGAGCGCGTTTGCCTTCGATGCTGGCTCGCACCTGCCGCGAAGGCACGGGCACGACAAATTGCGTGCGCGCATCCCGCAGCAGCGGCTCGGTGGCGTCATCCCGCGTCTGCGCCAGCTCGATCAGTCGTCCACCGATCAGCGGCAGCTCGCCGATTAGCAGATCGCAAGCGAGTTTTGGCAGTTGCGCACGCAGCCAGTTGCCCGCCGCGCGCATGACCAGCGGATGGGTCGCGCCAGCTTGCAGGGGATAACGCGGCGTTTCAAATGGCTGGCGCAGCACATCCCACTGCAGCAGCGCAACTTCGCGCCCGGCCTCAGCAGCCAGCAGCGCCAACTGCTGCAGCAGCAGACTCTTGCCCACGCCCGGCAGCCCGGCGAAGAAGACGCGGTCGCAGCCAGCGATCAGCTGCGTGAAGCGCTGGAAAATCGTGGATTCTGGCGGCAGGATCGACTCAGGCATGCTGCGGCGGACGAACCCTTCCCTGATCATACAGGCTGTCGAAGCTGGGCGTATCGCCCATAGGCACTTCGATCAGGGTCGGCAAGTCGCTTTTGAAGCCATAGCGCAGCGCCTGACGCAGTTGACTCTCCGTCTCGGCGCGGAAGGCATTTGCGCCAAAAGCCTCGCCCAGCCTGACAAAGTCCGGATTGACCAGGTCGCTGGCGATGACGCGTTCGTCATAATCGCGGATCTGCATCTTGCGGACATTGCCATAGGCGTCGTTGTTGAATACGATCGCGACCAAAGGAATGCCATGCTGGACGGCGGTTGCCAATTCGCCCGCGCAGTACATGAAGCCGCCATCGCCGCAAACTGCAATCACTGGCGCAGCGGGCTTCGCCACCTTGACGCCCAAGCCGGTTGGGAAAGCGAAACCGAGCGTGCCTTGATAGCCGCTGGTGATGCAGGTGCGCGGTTTGTATACGGGGAAATTGACGCGCGCGGCATAGGCCACCTGGGTCATGCCCATGACAGCGATGCCATCTTCGCCAAGTTCTTCGCGCAGAATCCGCGACCAGGTATTCTGTGGTTCCAGGAAAGCCATTGTCTTCTGCGAAGCGGCGCGCAATTCCAGCAGCTCTTCCTGGCGGGATTCACGCTTGCGGTTGTGGCGCTCGACCGCGGCGATCAATGGCGGCAAGGCAGCTTCCGCCCGCGCCGTGATAGCCAGATCGGGGCGCTGGATGCGGGGGATGGCCGCGCTGTCGACATCAATGCGGATGATGGTCATGTTCTCGTCCGTGCCCCAACGCTGCAGGGGCAGGCGCATGTTGCTGCCGATGGCCAGCACGAGGTCGGTGGTTCGGTAATAGGCATGCGCCTCGGGCGATTTCAAGCTCAGCGGATTGCGGCTGTCCAGCACGCCATTGCCCGTGCGATAGGCGAAGACCGGCGCCTGCAGCATTTCCGCCAAAGTTGTGACTTCTGCGCTGACGCCCTGCGCGCCGCTGCCGACGCAGATCAGCGGACGCTTCGCGGCACCAAGCAGCTGCCCAGCCGATTCGATAGCGCCGGCATCCAGCGGTGGCGAAATGGGGGCGAGCGGCTGCGGAGTCGGCGGCACTTCTGTGCGCAGCTTCAGCACATCCGGCGGGATCTCCAGCGCGACCGGACGCGGCCGCCCCGAACGCATCTCCTGGAATGCCCGCGCCACCAGGCGCCCGCAATCGGCCGGGTGCAGCGCCATGTCGCTCCATTTTGTCAGCCCCGCCAACACCGCCGACTGATGCGGGATCTCGTGCAAGTCGCCGATGGCTCTGCCGATGCGCGCGCTGTGGATTTGCCCGGCGATGCAAAAGACGGGCGCATTTGCCGCATAGGCGCTGGCCAAACCCGCCCCGGCATTCAGCAAGCCAGGCCCCGGCACGACATTAAAAACAGCCGGCTGCCCGGTCGCTGCGGCTGCGCCAAACGCCATATACGCCGCGCCCTCTTCATGCCGGGTGTGGATGACTTCGATCTGCTCGCGGTTGTCAAAAAGCGCGTTGTAGAGCCAGTCGTTCTGCACGCCGGGCAAGCCGAAGAGCGTGTGGATGCCGTGGGCGATGAGGGCTTCTACGCTTGCTTCGCCGCCGGTTTTGATAGGCATGGGGAGTCGCTCCTGGTGGTGGGTGTTGCGCAGGGTATTTTTACCACAGAGGGCACGGAGAACACAGAGGGCGGGGAGGGTTTTTAACCACAAAGACACGAAGGTCACGAAGGGATTGAGCAAATTATCATTTAGAGAATGTACTAGTCACATTGTAGCATTTGACGAATAATCCTCACCTTATTATGAGTTTTCCAGTATTCAGGATGGGCTGGGTCGGTGAACCGCTCTAATTTGCTATTGACATAATAGGGAGTCCCGTCTGGCAACATTGATCCCGAGAATTCCGTGTTGTAAAACCTTGCACCGCGTAATAGCGCTCCACTTAAATCCGCTTTACTCATATTGCACCTTAAGACCAACGCTTCTCTTAAGTCTACACCTTGTAAATTTGCTTTATGGAAGTCAGTTTCTTGTAGAGTTCGACGCAAGTCGGCGCAGCGCAGATCTGCATTATAGAAGTCCACCCGGTAGATAGCTCCTTCACCTGAGCTCAAAACAAGCGACTGACTCCCAGCCGTTGATGGCATTTCTTCAAACCGCTTGGATACATTTTCAAAGTATTCCCTGTCAAGATTAGAAATTTCCTCTATAGATTCATGAGATACTTGGGTTTGAAAATGTGTGCTCGCATACTTCACAAACGTCGCCGTCGTATACAAATAGAAATCTACATTTGCCTTGTCCCGCATCTCCTTCACGAGCTCTAGCCGCGGACCCCCTTGAAGTCGCCCTTTGTATTTGTAAAACCAGTCGTCGCTGCTCGTATCATTGGTAACCGCGATGATAGGCGATTCTTGGCTGCACGCATAATCAATTATCTGGAACCAAGCTACCAAATCTGCATAACAATCGGGTTCGGGTTTGTCCTTGTCTTTGTAACCCGGTGGAATACTATCGTTGAAGCGGGATTTCCCCTCAGCATATATATCTGTAAGGCGTTCCTCTGGATACGGACAGCCAACATTGCTTGCAAAGAGCTGTGCAGTCTTTTCTTTTAGGTTCTCGCTTTCAAGTCTGCCCTCATGAGTTCGGACAAATTCAGAGAAGCTCGAGATAATTTGCTGAATTGCTTTGCTAACGTTAGTCCTTTGTGCTTTATCAACTGTAAATTCGGATCTGGTTTTGAAGCTCCCCAGCTTCTCTGCTATTTGGTCTCTAATTTCCTTTAAATCGTTTTCCTTATCCTTGTGTTCTTCAGCAATTTGGTTTCGGACTGAAATAAGGTTCTTGTGATATTCATTGGCAAACTGATGAGGTAGCCAGATTCTGTTGTCGGTCTTCAGATGTTCCAAAATACTAAAGAGTTCATTACTCGCCGATGGAGAAAGCCTGTACAGATCAAGTAATACGTTGGCATCGAAAACAAATATGGCTTTATTCCACAACTCGGGAAAGTCCGGAGAGTAGTAGTATTCTGGGAACAACTCTTTCACTTTATTGCTCTTTCAGCCGCTACGGACCCATGTAAATGTATCACATATGATAGGCTAAATTAGGTGAAATGCAACAACTATTTTTGATCTTAGGGTCAGACGCGAAACTCACCTACCCTCCACAATCCGCACCTCATCCTCACTCAACCCATACAACTCATACACCAACTTGTCAATCGCCGCGTCGGTCTTCGCTATCAATGCCTCAACTATCCTTCTGCGTTCACCCGATAGACCGGGCAACTGCTTGTGCAAGTCAAGCATCGTTTCGACCAGCGCGACCATCTTGCCATTGTGCGCCTCAAGTGTGGGAATTGGCGGAATGGGCAGCGATTTTATATCCCGTATTGTGACTTGAGGGAAATCATCTTTGGTCGCCTGCGTAACTTGTTTGAGATACAAGTAGGAAAACAGCCTGCTATTGAGCAAAGCAAGTATTAGCTGAAGGCTAATGCTCGAATTGGCAATCACCGAATAGAGATTCTTGTTTGTGATGAAGGTATCCTTTACGAGAATCGCCATTAGGCGCTGTTGGCGATTGACCAAGCGGCGCAAAAGTATTCTTTCGCCCTCGAACCAAATAAACTCCTTCGGGCGTTCTCGCATCTTATCGTTGAACTCAATCCAGTTTTCCGCTTTGTGATTCATTCTGTATCTATAAACATCGCCTTCAAAGTAGGGATAACTTAGGTCAGAAGTCTTTGCGCGAGTGAGCAGATACTTGCTAAACAGAACGCCGCGTTTTATGTCGATGATGTCCTTGAACTGATTGATACATGTATCTTTAATGGTGGACAGTATCCCGATTGTGGCTGAATCCAGTACGAATCTGCGATTTTCGATATTCTGCCATTTCGCCTGCTCTATTTGGTCCCACTCGTGCTCTTCAAGGCTTATACTTGTAACCTTGTCACGTTTGCCGTAAACATAAGTGAAGACTCGATGCTCTTGATTCAGGCCTTCTTTTTCCAGAACAAAGACCAATGTGTCAACATAAGCGTCTGCGAAAACATCGTAAGGAAGCAGCACGACGTTCTTGAAAGTGTATTCAAGAAGATAGTCGCGCAGTCTTGTATATCTTGGCCCGCCAGTCCATGCGGATGGAACAATGAATGATAGTAGACCCTTCGGCTTAGCTAGTTTGAGCGCCCTTTCAATAAAGGCAACATAGACATCTTTCACTCCTTTGAAAACTGTGAAGTTGTTAGCAAAGTACTTTCCCTGCCCTGCATCAAACCAAGCCCCGTAAGGCGGATTCCCGATCACCGCGTCAAATCCGCCCGCCGCCATGATCTTGCCGAAGCCATCCGCGCTATCCCAATCGAAAGGCTTTACGCGCAGCAGCGCCTCTTGGTCAAAGAGCGTCATCTGCTCGCCGCTGTAGAAGTCGCTGCCGATGAGCGAGTTGCCCCATTTGATGTTGTTGCTGAGGTCGGGCAAGATGCGTCCGCCGGCGCTGAACATGAGGGTCTGCGCCCCGGCCGCGGGTGAATCGTTCTCCAGCATTTTCAGCAGCAGCGAGAGCTTGCTGACTTCGACAGCATTCTGGTCGAGGTCGACGCCGTAGATGTTGTTTTGCAGGATGCGGCGTTTTTCGGCGGTGTTGAGGATCAGGCCTGCGCCGGCGATATCGCGCGTGCGGTTGCGGTATCGGCTGGGATGGGCGCGATAATAATCGAGGTGCCAGTCGAGCAGGTATTGATAGGCGCCGCTGAGGAAAGAGCCGCTGCCACAGGCGGGGTCGAGGATGCGCAGCTTCTCGGCTTCTTCGGGCGTCTTGCCTTCGAGCAGTTTGCCGACCGTATTTTCCACGATGTAGTCGACGATGTAAGCTGGCGTGTAATAGACGCCGCCGGCTTTGCGCACTTCGGGCTTTTCTTGCACGCGCACGCCGCCGCCCTCGCTGAGTTCGATGACTTTGCCGAGGAATTGCTCGTAGACCTGGCCCAGGATATCGGCGGGCAGCACAGAGAATTCGTAGGGGCTGAACGGAAAATACAATTTTTTGATGATGCGGCGCAGGACTTCGTCGGGGATGTGCATGCGCAGCGACAGGCTATCGGGCTGGCTGGCGCGCGTTTCTTTTCCGAAGTGGAACAAGCCCGAATTGTATTTGTCGTCGGCTTCGTTGAAGAGGATTTTCAGTTCTTCATAAACTTGCTTGCCATCGGCGGCGGCGCTGCGCAGGCGTCCATATTGCTCGATGTTGCGATCTTCGGCGATGCGCAGGAAGACGATGCGGTCGATGGTGCGCTGGACGAGCAGGTTGAGTTGGCGCTGGGTCAGGTCGCGGTTGTGCAGGGCGATGTCTTTCGCCAGCATATCGCGCCAGCTTTCCATCTCGCGCAGGAAGGCTTGGTCGACGCTGAATAAGCCGCGGACGCGCTTGCCTTCGACCCATTCGCGCAATGCGCCATTGGCGACAGCTTCGCGGCTGAAACGCGATTCGAGCTCGTCCCATTGGTCGATGTATTCGCCGTACTGGTAATAGCGCAGGCGGGCGGTGCTGGCGGGGTCGCTGCGCTGCGGCTGGACGCGGCAGTCGTAGACGCTGAATTCTTCAAAGTCGGTCAAGACGCTGACGGGGGCGTTGCCCGACCAGCCATAGCGCCGCAATTGGAAAGCGGGGATGGGATTCCGTTCCAGGTTCACATGCGGCATTTTGGTTTCGACGAAGAAATCCGCCGTGCTGCCGATGTGAAAGCTGTAATCGGGGCGTTTGGATCGCTCGATGCCGTCGTCCACAACCATGACTCGCGGCTCATGGCGCACTTGCCGCTTGTCGCGCATGTTCCAGCCCAGCGCGGTGAAGAGCGGATCGACGAATTGGACTCGCACCTCGGCTTCGCTGCCGGGCTTGTCTCGGTCGAATTTCTCGACCAGGAGGTAGATGCTGTCAGGCGCGCTCATCGTCCCTCCTCATGCTGGCTCGCATTCTACCATTTCCGCGCTCAGCGAGAAGGCGGCGCGGCGCTGTGCGGGTGATGTCGGGCAAAGGGATTTGATGTAAGATCGCCACCGAGACACAGAAGGACAAGTCCCTTGGCTCCAGTTGTGGACAGTTGCTATTCGAGAGCGTCGAGCAGAGCGCTGTTGTCAAAACTGAGCAGGAAGTCGGCGTAATTGCTGTTGAAGAGGTCTTTGAGATAATCGGTCAGATCAATGTCAGCATAATTGTCGCTGCCGTTCTGCTGGCTGATAGCGTACTTTCTTCTGGCATTGATCAGGTAAAGAAACAGCGTGTGGTAATAGACGCTCATGGCGTTCTGTCTGTCAATCAGCCCGCGCTTTTCTTCCGACAAATTGCCGCTTCGATATTTCCGCAGTACCTTACTGTCCATGTTCACGAATATTGTCTGAAGCTCTGCAGCTTCGGTCACATCCGGGTGCATGATAACGCCGTGATCCATGCTGATGCCTGCTTCGTCAAGTTTCTCCCAGGTCGCGGCGTCAGGCTGATCATCGGCGAGCTGCTGATAAACGCGCGTCAGCTTGGGCAGGCGCAGATTGTCTTTTTTCTGTTCGGATTTCGGCTTGGGTAGGGGCTTGCCTTGTGGCTCGGCGATTTTCACCCAGAACCTTATCGGCATGGAGCCTGAGGGATCAGCAGAACTCAAAAGATCTGCGCGCATCTCGACCTCGTCGCCGACTTGCACATCTTCAGTCGGTTCCAAAACGACACGAATATTGCCCTTCTTTGGGCTGCGAACGACAACACTAAAGATATCGCTTATGTCATTAACTGTGCCAGGTTTGTCCCCGCCCTTTTTGTTATTGGGCGTATAGCCCATCACGCCGAGTTCCAAGCCGCCGGGGTCTTTCGAGCGGTCAAAGTACTTGTCTTCCACATCGCTATTGAATGTCACGGTTTTCGCGCTGCCCTGTGGAATGATAATGACCGGCGTGTCACCGCGTTTCTTGACATCAATATTGAAAAACGACGGATAGCGTTTGCCCGCAAATGGTTCGGGCTCGGGCGCTGGTTTTGGCGGTTGCGGTCTCTTGGCCTGTTTGCCCTTCTGATCCAGCTTCAATGTCTGATTCAGCAGGTCATGCAATTCCTTCTGAAAGGGCAAGTCTTTGCCGATCTGTTTGAGCAAGTCGTTGTCATCCGCGCTATCGAATGTCAGGCGCTCTTTCCGCTGCTTGAATATTTCTTGCAGCTGCCCGCCCTTTAACATGGCGGCAAGTTTCTTACGCAACTCTGACGCTTCCTCGCTTTGGTTCATGCGCTCGCGATCCGCCTTGAACAGACGTTTGCGAAAGGCAGGCTTCATACCCGTGCAGTCTACATGAATGAGCAAGTAATCTCTCAGCAGACTCATCTGCAAGGAGCGCGTGATGAACTCTGCAGTGTAGTGACCGTGCACCTGACCGCCGACGGTGAATACGACCTGGCGATTGTTCTTGAAGAACAATGAACGCAGGCGCTTCTTTGTTTCTGCTGATGACCGATTGCCCGCGCGCGGCTTAAACACATAGACCGTTACTTTGACTATTCCGTAGCGTCGGTCGCGAATCGCTTCGGGAAAGGAAGTTTCGAGATAATCGCTATTATCCAGCCTGCGCCTAAGTCCGTAATTCGATAGCGCGTAGCCATCCCTCGATCGCTCGTAACGCTGCTCGCTCTCCACGATGGTATACGGTAAAGCCGGCTCAAAGAGATACTGATTGAGACTCGGCGACATGTCACGAATGAAATGGCGATTGCCGTGTACATCATAAGAATAGAGTTTGATAACCGTGCCAGTGTGGAAGCGACGCCGATGTAGCCCAAGGTCGAGTTCGTCGATGTCGAAGGCGGGCATCTCATCATCTATAAGCAAATACTGGTACTCGCTGCCTTCGTCGTATTCTTCATCGTGACGCGGACGTTCGCGAATTAGCGTAAAGCCGAAGTCGCCTGTGCCATCGTAGCGTTTAGAGGCGATAAGCTGGTAGCGCTTTTTGCCGCAGAAGACTATCGCGCCAGTGCCGCCCATGTTGTATTTGCCCTGCACAAAGGGGATGTTGCGTTTGTTGCCTCGCAGGAGAGACAAGAATGTATGCTCAAAGTCTTCGGGATGTTGGCCTATACCATCGTCATACACAACAATGGATGTATTGCTGCGAGAGCCGTCTGCAAGCACTTGAATGGAGCGCGCCTGTTTGCTGCGCGGGTCGCGCAAATCCCAGTTGCTGCGTTGGGGAAAGAAGGCCTGCACGGCATCATCAATGGTTTGGGGCGCACTCCTTGACTTGGGATTGATGCCATGTTCTTCGCACTTACGCATCAAAACGGCATCGATCGAATTCGTCAGTTTCTCGACAAGCGCCGCAACTGGATTCGACTGTTGACTTTCCACGACGCTAAAGTAATGGGGGTTGCCACCAAGCGGACGCCAATTGGATTGATGAAATATATCTGACCGCTGGCGAATCAGCTTGTCGACTTCCTGCTCGTTCTTGCACTTATACAAGTCCCAAAATAGCTCTTCCTGCTTTGAACGAAACATGAGTCACTCCAATGCAAAGGTTGTATAATTACATTGCGAAATCATAATACATCCGTTGAGGATTACAAGTAACCCATTTCTCCTCCCCCCCACCGCGCCTCACCCCCTACTCCCCCACGACAACCAAACCCGCGCCGACACGCCGCCCCCACGGGCTCGGACTCGCCTCCGCAGCCGCCTCGGTAATCGCGTGTTTCGCCAGCGCCGCTTCGTCGAAGACGATCCCAACCCCCGGCGAATCGCCCAGCACGATATGCCCGTCTTCCACGCGGCTGTCATGCGCAAAGACGACATCGCGCCCGGCATCCACCACTTCCATCCAGATGTGATTGGGCAGGACGGCGGCGAAGTGCGCCATGAAGTTGCCCGGGCAATTCATCACCGAAACTGGCAGGTCGAATCCATCCGCCATCTGCGCGACCCGCCAAGCGCCACTGATGCCGCCTGTGCCCACGCCGATCTGCAGAATGTCGGCTGCGCGCGCCGCAATCAACGGTCGGAAGTCGGCAGCATCGTCCAGATTTTCGCCCGTTGCCACCGCCGCGTCCACCGCATCCGATACCTTGCGCAAGCCCGCCGCATCCCAGCGCCGCGCCGGTTCTTCCGCCCAGAAGATTTCGTAATGCCGCTCGAAATAACGGATGTGCTGGATGGCTTGCTTGGGCGACCAGTATTCGTTGGAGTCGATCAGCAGCACGGGCGTCTCCCCGCTGGTCGCCAGGGCATCGTGCATGATCGCAATGCGCCGTAGGTCTGCCTCGCGGTCGATGCCGACTTTCAGCTTGCCGGCAGTTATGCCGCGCGCCGCCTGTCTGCGATAGAATTCGCCGATTTCCTCATCGCTCAGGCACAGGTCGATGCCGCTGGCATACGCGCGCACGCGGTTGCTGGCTGCGCCCAGGCACTGCCACAGCGGCTGCCCGGCGGCTTTGGCTTTGAGGTCCCACAGCGCGATATCCAGCGTCCCGATGACATCGGTGATTGCGCCGCGATTGCCGCCTTTGAAAGCGAAATTCGCCATGCGCTGCCACAGCCCGATGACGCCGCGCGGGTCTTGCCCAAACAGCAGGTCGCGCGCCATGCTCTCGATCGCCCCCGCCTGCCCGGGATTGCCCAGCGCCACGCCGGTAATGCCCGCGTCCGTGTCCAAAAACACCGCCAGCCCGGCATAAAGCGAGCGCCCGCGCGGGTTGTTGGCATCGCCGATCGCGCGCGCCATCTCGTGCTGGAATGCGAATGTGCGGATGTCCGTGATTTTCATTGAAATTTATCCCCATCGGGCAGTTTCGTTTTGATGAGCTTTTGCGGCGTCATGCGCTCGGCGCGCTCGACGATTTTGTCCAGCGTCAGCGGGTAGTCCATCATTAAGCCTGGCAGCATGGCGCGCCTCCTCGCGGCTGGCGGATTGCCAACAAGTATAAGACATGCGCCTGCGCGTGTCAGGCAAATGCAGGATGCGGTCAGTTTGTTGATCGCGGCTGGCTGTGATTGGCGGCGCGCGGGTCGAGGGCATCGCGCAAGCCATCGCCGATAAAGTTGAGGCTGAGCGACATCATCGCCACCATCGCGCCAGGGAAGACCCACAGCCAGGGCGCGGTGATCAGGTAGTTCTGCGCGTCATTGAGCATGTTGCCCCAGCTGGCGGTCGGCGCTTGCACGCCCAGCCCGAGAAAGCTGATATAGGCTTCGGCGAGCGCCGCGCCAGCTACGCCAAGCGTTGCCGAAACGATGATGGGCGCCAGCGCATTAGGCAGGATTTGCCGCGTAATGATGCGCCAGTTGGATGCGCCTAATGCCACTGACGCCTGCACAAACTCCTGCTCCTTGAGCGACAGGTACTGCGCGCGAACGATGCGGGCGATGCCCATCCAGCCAGTCAAGCCAATGATGACGATGATGACCAGGACGCTGCCGCTGACGCTGCGACCAAACAGCTCCAGAGTGGGCGCGCGCCCGCCCAGAAACTTCGCCGCGACCAGGAGCAGAAAAAGCGCCGGGATGCTCAGCATGACTTCGACAAAGCGCATAAGCATCGCATCCAGCCAACCCCCGAAATAGCCGCTCAGCGCTCCGATGCTGACGCCGATGAGCGAGGACATCAAGACCGACACGATGCCGATGATCAAGGAAATCTGTCCGCCATAAATGGTGCGCGCCAGCACGCTGCGACCGATGGAATCTGTGCCGAATGGCTGCTCTGCAGAGGGAGGGCGGCGTATCTGCAGCAGGTTGGCGCGGTTGGCGTCCGCTTCGCTGTAGACAAAAGAGCCAGCCAGGACAAAAGCGACTATCAGCAGCAGCATGGCGCTGCCCAGTGCGGCCATGCGGTGGCGCGCAAAGCGTCGCAGGGCGATGCGCTGCGGGCCTTCTCGGTCGCGCCTTTTGTCGAGTGTCGCGGGCACAGCAATTGCCTCTAATAGCGGATGCGCGGGTCCAACAGCGTGTAAAAGACATCTGTGGCAAGCTGCGCGGCCACGACCAGCGTCGAGATAAGCATGAGCATGCCCATCAGCACAGGGAAGTCCGCGCGGGCAAGGCGGTCAATAAATAGCGAGCCCATGCCGGGCAAGGCGTAGATCTTCTCTGTCACCAGCGCGCCAGCGAAGAGAGCCGGGATGTCCAGCCCGACCAGCGTAACCACGGGCAGCATCGCGTTGCGGAAACCATGGGCGAACAGGATCTTGCGCTCCGACACGCCTTTTGCGCGGGCGGTGCGCATGTAGTCCTGGTGTATGACCTCGAGCATGGCCGAGCGAATGAAACGGCTGTAGTAGGCGATGCTGACCAAAGTGAGGCTGAGCGCCGGCAGTATCAGGTGGCGGATGACCTGGCCGGGCGCTGCGCCAACGCGCGGGTCATACAAACCGCCAGCCGGCAAGTAGGGCAAGCCCCAGGCGCGCAATTGCACGGTGCCAAGGTAGAGCAGGCTCAATGCGACCCAGAATATCGGCATGGACTGCAAGATATACGACAGACCCGTGATGAGATGGTCGGCCGCGGAGTACTGGCGCACGGCGGAGTACAGCCCCAGCGCGACCGCCGATACCAGCGTGAGGGTTTGCGCCGTCAGCATCAATAGCAAGGTGGCTGGCAGCCGCTGCAGGATGTCTTGCATGGCGGGATTGCGCGTGACGATGGACAAGCCAAAATCCCCGCGCAGGATGCCACGACGCGCGCCGGCGCTGTCGGCTGTGCCATCGCCATCCATGTCCGGGCGCGTCCAGTCGTTGCCGACCAGCCAGTAGAGATATTGCGCCGCCAGCGGCTGATCCAGCCCCAGCAGTCGCTCGAGGCGTCGGCGTTCATCGCCGGCCAGCCGCTGGTCGCCGCCCAGCGTGGCCAACGGATCGCCGGCCGCCTGCATCAGTGCGAAGAGCAGCAGGCTGATCATAAAGAGCACGGGCACCGCTTGCGCGAGGCGGCGTATGATGTATTGGCGCATCGACACACGCGAGGCGGACGCGGAGCGCCCACCCCATTTTATCGCTGGACTCTAACCTGCCAGACCCCATTCGCTGGCATTCCAGAAGGGGCTCGCCCCGCCCAGCCGGAAGCCAGCCACGCGCGGCGACACCAGATAGGAGGCAGGGTCTTCGCTGATGCCGATCCAGTAGACCTGCGCCTGGAATATGCTGGTGATGCGCTGGAAGATGGAGGTTCGCTCGGCTGTGTCAATCGCGCTTTGGCTGGCGACAAAGAGCGCGTCCAGCTCCTCATCACAAAAGCCCGATGCGTTCCAGCCATAGGGATTGTCAGGCGAGACCACCTCTGAACACAGGAAATAGGGGATGTACGGGTCAGGATAGGAGGGGCCATCGCCGAACATGATCAGGTCGAAGTCTCCCGTGGTCAGCGGGCCGTTGTCGAGGTCGAAGAGTTGGTCGGAAGGCATATTGACCAGCTCGACGCCGATGCCGACCTGAGCCAGCTGCTGCTGGACGACTGCCTGGACATTGCGGTTTGTTTCGCCCGTGCTGGTCACATAGCGCAGGGAGAGCTCGCTGCCATCCTTGTCGCGCGTGCCGTCGCCATTGCTGTCTGTCCAGCCAGCCTCTTCCAGCGCTTGCATAGCGGCAGCCGGATCATACGGGTAGCCGATGGCGTCTTCGGCGACAACGCCGGGGATCATGCTCCAGAAGCTGGCCGGCGTCTGCACCAGCCCCTCGTTTATGCCTTCGTTGATGGCGTCGCGGTCTGTGCCCAGCGCAATCGCGAGACGCACAGCCTGCTCTTGAAGAGCCGGGCTGCCAGCGCCGGCCTCGTCCAGCCGCAGGTTGAAGAACAAGCCCGACTGGAACTTGCTGGGCTTTTGCTGCAGCGAGAAGCCAGCGTCCTCAAGCTCTGCCAGGTCTACATTGTTGAAGTTGTTGCTGATGTCGACCTCGCCCTGCAGCATGGCAACCTTGGTAGAGTTGGCATCGTCCATGAACTGCACCAGTATGCTGTCCAGGCCCGTCTGCCCCCCCCCACCAGTTTGGGTTTGCAGCAAAGAGGATATAGCTGCCGTCGACCCACTCAGACACGACATAGGGACCATAGCCGACGCCGGGCAGGCGGTTCCACTGCGCGCCTTGCAGGCTGCCGGCTTCGTCAAACACGCTCTGAAGCACATGGCGCGGCAGCACCCAGGGGAAGAGGTCGTTTACCCAGGTTACATGCGGCTCCATGAATTGTACGACCACTGTGTGATCATCGGGCGTTTCCAGCGAAGCGATGCTGTCATACGGGCTGGTTACCACGCTGACATTGGCTTCGTCCAGCAGCATGTCCATGGTAAAGGCGAAGTCGGCGCTGGTGAGAGGCGCGCCATCGCTCCAGCGCAAATCATCGCGCAGGTTTAAGGTGATAGTGAGCCCATCCTCGCTGATGCCGCCATTGTCCACTGAGGGAATCTCGCTGACCAGGACAGGCGTGACATTGAGATCCTCGTCGTAGGTCCAAACGCCTGGCAGCCACAGCGGGTTGTAGATGACGGAAGCCAGGGCAGTGGTGTACATGGGGTTGAGGTTGTCGGGCTCAGAGCTGCGGGCGATTGTGATTGAGCGCTCGTCTTGCGCCGCGCCGGGAGCGACCAGCGCCACGAGGCTCATCAACAGGACAAGGGAAAATCCGATTCTCTTCATCATGTCCTCCAGAAATTATCGATAGCAAGCATGCGTTCAGGAGCGCGTGGACGAGCGCAGAGGACGCATACACATTTTCAATTTACTGTAAGGAGACCTACTTTGTCAAGAGATTGCTTCAAAACATTCAAATGCTTCTGAAAGATATGATTTTAACAGCAGTCGCCTGCCGGCTTTAGCGAATCTTCCTTGGCCTTGCTTCGGCAGCTCAGGCGTACCAGTTTTCGCGCGCTTTGCTGGCTTCGTAGTCTTCGCGGGCGGCTTTTACGGCGTCCATCTCGCTGACTTCGGCCACCGGCACATCCCACCACGCGCCATAGCCGGGCACGCGTTGTCGGCGGTCGACCTCGGTGACGATGCAGACGGGACCGCCTCGTATGGTCTTGGCTTTTTCGATGGCATCGGCGAGTTCGGCGCGGTCTTTGGCGCGGATGACATGCGCGCCCAGGCTCTCGCAATTTTTGGCGAAGTCGATGGGCAGGGTCTCGCCATCCAGTCCCCCGCTTTGGCTGCGATAGCGGAACTTCGTGCCGAAGCCATCGCTGCCGACCGCTTTCGACAGCGCGCCGATGCTGGCGTGGCCATGATTGTCCAGCACAAGGATGTTGACCTTGATGCCCTCTTGCACCATGGTCACGATCTCGGTGTGCATCATCAAAAAGCTGCCATCGCCGACCATGACCCAGACTTCGCGATCGGGGTCGGCCAGCTTCACGCCCAGCCCGCCGGCGATCTCGTAACCCATGGTCGAATAGCCATATTCCAGGTGATAGCCCTTGTTGTTGCGCGTTCGCCAGAGCTTGTGCAGGTCGCCGGGCACGCTGCCAGCCGCGCAGAGCACTGTGTCGCCAGCCGCCGACAACGTGTTGACCATGCCGATGACCTCGCCCTGGCTGAGCATGGGTTCGTGCTCCAGGTTGTAGATGCGGTGGACTTCGGCATCCCAAGCCAGGTTGAGGCTGCGCGCGCGGGTGCGATAGTCGGGCTCGACCTGCCAGCCAGCCAGCAGCGGCAGCAGCTCTTCCAGCGTGACGCGGGCATCGCCCACCAGCGGCAGGGCGTTGTGCTTGCAGGCGTCGAACTCGGCGACATTGATGTTGATGAAGCGCAGATTTTCGTTGGCAAAAGCCGTCTTGGAGGCGTTGGTGAAGTCGCTGTAGCGCGTGCCGATGCCGATGACGAGGTCGGCTTCTTTCGCCAGTTGGATGGCACCTTCTGTGCCGGTCACGCCGGTCGCGCCCAGGTTGAGCGGATTGTCATACAGCAGCGCGCCCTTGCCGGCTTGCGTCTCGGCGACCGGGATGCCGCTGCGCTCGACGAAAGTTTCCAGCGCGGCATGGGCATCGCTGTAATGCACGCCGCCGCCAGCGATGATGATGGGCTGCTGGCTGCCGCGAATCCAGTCCGCCGCTCGCTGCAATGCGCTGGTGTCGGGGCGGTTGCGCGGGATATGCCAGATGCGCGGCTCGAACAAGGCGCTGGGATAATCGTAGGCTTCGGCTTGCACATCCTGCGGCAGGCTGAGCGTCACCGCGCCGGTATCGGCTGGCGAAGTCAACACGCGCATGGCTGCGGGCAGAGACGCGATCAGCTGCTCGGGGCGGTTGATGCGGTCCCAATAGCGCGAGACGGGCTTGAAGCAGTCGTTGACGCTGATGTCTTGCGTGCGCTCGCTTTCGACCTGCTGCAAGACGGGCGCCTGGATGCGCTCGGCGAAGATGTCGCCGGGCAGGATGAGCACGGGGATGCGGTTGACGGTGGCGACAGCCGCGCCAGTGAGCATGTTGGACGCGCCGGGACCGATGCTCGATGCGCAGGCGAAAGTGGCCAGGCGGTTGCGGTGCTTGGCAAAAGCGACTGACGCGAGCACCTGCGCCTGCTCGTTGCGGGACTGGTAATAGCGAAAATCGGGAGCGTATTGCTCGAGCGCTTGCCCGACCCCCGCGATATTGCCATGCCCGAAGATGCCCCACATGCCGGCAAAGAAGGGGTTCTGCGCGCCATCGCGTTCGACATGCTGGCAGGCGAGGTAGCGGACGAGGGCTTGCGCCATGGTGAGGCGGGTGGTTTTCATGTGGGGGTCCTTTCGAGTAATCGGCATTCCCCCCATCCCCCGGCCCCTTCCCCCACTGAGAGGGAAGGGGAGCGCTTGCGGCGAACTCGCCATGTTATTCCCCCTCCCTCATTTTGGGGGAGGGGGCTAAGGGGTGGGGGCAAATTCAAGCTGAAGTCCTTTCAGCCGAGAAATCGCGGATGATGCGGTAAGGTTCGTTTTCGCCTTCCCAGCGTCGGATACAAGCGAACAAAGAAGTCTCCATAAAGTATCCAAACTCATAAGCCATGCGCAAGTTTTTAGCCAATCCCTTCTCGTGAATTGGCGAATGGTTACTTTCCGACAATTCCGTGCCAAATTCGGTTTTGAAAAGCGTCGGCAAGATAAACGCCATGATGGCGACTACATCCTTGCCGCGGCAGAGCTGGGCATTATCCGGCGGATAGGTATCTTTCAGTTCGTCGACTTGCCGCAACAAGTCTTCGCCGGTGAGCCCGGGCTTGTTGCCCGACAATTTGCTGGCGACCAGCACTCGGTCAAGTTCTAAGCTTGCGCAATCAATGACTTCTTCAAATCGAATCGCATTGCAGCGAAGACCGTAATCCTTCAGGTGATTGAGCAAGCGAAAATAGCCAAATTCCACCGCGAGTCGCTGCGCCTCTGTTATCAGCGTGTCGGCAAATTGGTGAATCTGTTCCATGTCCTCGACATGGATGGAGTGCCGCAAGACTTTCTTGAGCGCGCCCGAATCCAGCAAGATCGCCTCCGCATCCGGGCAACAGTCGTCGTAAAGCATGTTGTCCGTGCCGAGTTCGTCTGCATCCGTGATGAGCCAGTAGTCCGCGTCTACGATGCCAGCAACTCCGCCGCTGTTGCTACTGTTGACAATGTCGAGAGTATCAACAACTCTGTCTTTGCCGTTGACAGGATATATTGTGCAGTCTTTCTTGGAGCGAAATTCTTCCCATAAGATATGGTCAGTTTTGCCCTCGACCATGACGAAAGCCTCGCCTTCGCCGCGGATGCGACTTTGAATCTGGTGAGTAAAGATGATATTGGCCATAGCCTGTGGTGACCATTGCGGCAACATCAGCCATCCGCCTTTGCGCTCAAAGCAACCGCCCAATCCCACTTGTCAAAGATTACCTCAGGCGAGTGCGTAGCGATTAGCACATCAAATTTGCGCAGCTCAATGATGCGCTGCAAGTCCTTAAGGAAGTTGCGCTGCCAGACGACATTCATGGAGATCTCGGGTTCGTCAATTATGACGAGAGTGGCCTCGTCGGTTTCGAACAATAGACGATAGTACAATGTAAGCAGATGCTGCTCTCCAGACGAAAGAGCCGACAGCGGGATATCATTAAGAAGACCATCAAACTCTAAGGAAAGATTTTGATTGTAAAACAGAATGTGTCCATCAACAAAATCCATTCCCTTATATAAAATGCGAGAATTCACCATTCTAAAGAAGTCCATCACTGCGAAAAAGTTGCACTCTCGGTCGTGCTCCTCTCGGTCGCTTCCACGCAAGAAATACTCACGGACTTGCTCTATTCGATCCTCCCTTTTTCTGAGCCATTCATCGAAACTCTCAAACGGAGAGTCGTAAGGACGTGGCCTACCGCTATACTTGCCCGTTACCATAACTTCCAACAGCTGAAAAAAATCCTCCAACCCTTCGAGATCAGAGAACACAGAGCGTATTTCTTCTTCAATATCAGAAATAACCGCACTCACAAACCCAATATCACTAGCAGACCGATAAGTCTCGTACCTAGAGCTTATTAGGCGAAATGTGTCAATGAACTCTGTTTGCAATGATCCAGTGTACCCAGCGATGTACCATGCAGGACGGTTAGTATTGGCCAGCTGTTTCTTGTCTTCAGGTTGCCCCACTTCAAAACTCTTGGTCTCGTGCCCGCTACCGTCGACGAACTGGACTGTCAGCGTTGCACCGCTTCCCTGTTTGTCAATACTGATGGTAGCACCGTCTTGATAGTCAATACGGAATTGAACAAAAGGTGTTGATCTAAATATCTCTAGCTCGTTTTGGAAGAAACCATGCAACATATGCAGCATTACAGATTTGCCCACTCCATTGGGACCATGCACAATCGTAATCCGCGACTCCTGATTCAACGGAATCTCGTGGTCGAACATGCCGAACAAGCCCTTCACCGAGATCTTGGTAATCCGCACTTCAATGTCCTTTCGTTCGCAGGTAAGCCCCTCCCTCTTCATGGGAGAGGGGTTTGGGGCGTGGGCTACCCCTCCATCCCATGATGCACAATGGGCAAACGCGGATCCACAAATGTCCAAGCGCCTTTCACCCACGCATACGCCGGATCATCGCTGTTCGCCAGCGACTGCGCGCTGCCCGCCAGGAAGTTCAGGTAATAGGTCGTGTAGCCATGCGCGCTGACCACTGGATGATAGCCCTCGGGCACGAGCACGCTGTCATGCTGCCCCGCCATCATCACGCCATCAATGCTGCGGTCGTCATTGTAAACGCGCTGATAAGCATAGCCGCCGGGCTGATTGATCTTGTAGAAGTAGATTTCTTCCAGGTCGGCTTCCAGCAGCGCCCCCGCTTCGTCCTCGACATGCACATCGTGTTTGTGCGGCGGATAGCTCGACCAGTTGCCGCTGGGCGTGTAGACTTCCACGGCCACGATGCGATGGCAGTTGAAGCCGGGCGGCAGGATGCCATTGATCTGCCGCGAGGCATTGCCGCCGCCGCGCAGTTCGATCTCGCTTTTGTCGGGCGTCACCAGCTGCGTGGGGAAGTCGCGGCCGGTGGGCACCCAGCAGGATGCGAATTCCAGCGTGTCGCTGACCGCCGTGATTTCGAATTGCTTGCGCCGCGACATGTACAGCGCCCAGGGCATACCGTCAAATACATCGCGCCGCCTGCCCACGCCCTTGAAAACGCCATCGCTGCTGACGATATCGCAGACGCCGCCCAGGATGACGGTGGCATTTTCGTGCTCGCGCGTATCGACCTGGTAGCTCTCGCCGCGCCGCAGACGCATGGCCGCCATATTGAGATAATCCCAGCCGGCTTGCGCAGCGCTGACCTCGGCGAATACCCCGCTGCCGCCGCTGTCCGTTGATTTCACCAGCATAGTCTCGGATGTGTATTTCATGCCTTTGCCCCCATCCCCTGGCCCCTTGCCCCCACAGTGAGGGAAGGGGAGTGTAGTAACTTGCCAAAGATAAATTTGTACTCCGCAAATAGAATCAATTTTGCGCGCATATCGCTTTCGATCAGTTTATGCCCCTCCCTCATTTTGGGGGAGGGGTTTGGGGTGGGGGCAAACTCCCGACATACGCCCGCAGCTCGTCCACATGGTCGGCATAATGCGCGAAGGTATTGCCGACCAGAAAGTAGAGCAGCGGCATTTCGCGGATATTGCACACCTCGGCATCGTTGATTTCTTCATCGGTCAGGCGCATTAAGAGGTCTTCCAGCGGCTTCCAGCTGGCATCGAAAGCCGCCAGCACGGTCTCCAGCGGCAGGTCGCGGTTGTCGGCATGGACGCGCGCATTTATTTCAGACGGCGTTTCGGTGCGCGTCAGCATCTCGCCACTTAGCACGCGCGACACCCAGTTGGTGGCGGATTGCTCCCACCAGGTGATATGGGCGATCAAGTCTTTGACCGACCAATCGGGCTGCGGGCCATGCCGGCGCGTCATCTGCTCGTTGTTGAGCCCCTGCCACAAAGCGGCCAGGTCGGCGCGTTCGCTGCCTGCGCGAGCCAGCAAGTCGTCCGCCGCCATGTAGGTGATCCAGTCCTCCGACATAACCCATCCTTGTCGCAATGAAGATGCGCTGATTTTAGCACAGGCGGGCGCAGTGTGATTGGTCGTCCGGGCAAACCCCTCCCCCAGCCCCTCCCCAATGAGACAGCGTAGGGGCGAGGCGGTGACTCGCCCATTTAACCCCTCCCCCAGCCCCTCCCCAATGAGACAGCGTAGGGGCGAGGCGGTGACTCACCCATTTAACCCCTCCCCCAGCCCCTCCCCGACGAGTCAGGGAGGGGAGTCAAGGTGATCTTCCCCCTGACCTGTCGGGGGACCGAGGGGGGTATTAGCTTCCCCCTGACCTGTCGGGGGGATTGAGGGGGGTTGGCTTTGCGCCTCCCCCTGACCTGTCGGGGGGATTGAGGGGGGTTGGCTTTGCGCCTCCCCCTGACCCGTCGGGGGGGGGCGAGGGGGGGGGTCAGCTGCCGACTTGCAGGATGACCTTGTTGACGCCCGGCTCATAGGCGGCGTTGCTGGCATAAGCCGATGCCGTCTGCGCCAGCGGAAAGCGGTGCGAAACCAGTTCGTCCAGCGCGACCTTGCCCGATGCCGCCAATTGAATTGCGCGCGGATAGGTGTGCTTCATGCGCCGCGACATCATGATGGTCAGCCCCTTGCGCCGCGCCACCGAATGCTGCATGCACAGCTTGTCATCGGGCGGGATTCCCACCAGCACCAGCCGCCCGCCATAACGCGCCATATCGGCCGCTTGCTGCACCGAGCGATCGGCCCAGGCTGCTTCGATCGCCACATCAACGCCACGTCCGCCCGTCAGCTCGGCCACCGCCGCAACCGGATTGATCTTGTCGACATTCAGCGTGTGCGCAGCCCCCCAGTCGCTCGCCTTTTGCAAGCGCCAGTCGAACTTGTCGCTGACGATGACCGGGTCTGTGCCAGCCAATACAGCCAGACGGGCGATCAACAGACCGACCGGTCCTGCGCCCAGTACGGCGACAGCCTGCCCAATGCGCAAGTTGGCCAAGTCGATTGCGTGAATGGCGACGCCCAGCGTCTCCAGCAGCGGACCGCTCTCGTCGCTGATGCTGTCGGGCAAGGGGAAGCAGTTGCGCGCGCTGACGATCATGTGTTCGCGCAAGGCGCCATCTTCGGGATACAGCCCATAAAAAATGTGATGTGGACACAAGTTGGGATGCCCCTGCTCGCAGAGTTCGCAGCGCCAGCAGGGCACAGCGGGATCGACCGCCACGCGCTGTCCGATCTGCAGCGGCTCGCGCAAGCCATCCAGCGCATCGTCGCCCAGCGCATCGACCACGCCCATGAATTCGTGCCCGAGCACAAAAGGCGAGCGGGCATCGGTATAGCCGATGCGGCCCGTTTCATAGAGGTGCAGGTCGCTGCCGCAAAGCCCGACCGCGCGGATATGCAGGCGCGCCTCGCCCTTGGCTGGACTGGGCGGCGGCGGCTCGTCTGCCAGGCGGATGTCTTTGGGTCCGTGTAGGCGGGCAACTTGCATGGCGCGTCCTTTCTATTGCGGTCTGCCACGCCAGTCTAGCCGCAGCGCGAGCGCAGTTCAATGCGGATGGGGCGTGGAGCCAGTCCATTGGCTGCCATCTCTGTCCTGACGGGGAGAGACTGATTTTCGCGTTATGCGGATATTCTGCCGCTGCGCTTCCGCCCGTATTGCGGGGGCAGATTTAGCGGTTTGTCGAGTATCAAATCAGCCACGCTATAGCCTTGGATGACCGGGTAGGCTCTGTCGAATCCGCCATCCCAGGTCTCGCGGCTGCGCTGATTTTCGACCGTTCCCATCTGCTCCTGGAAGCAGACCATCACGCCGGCAACAGCTTCCACGCGGCGCACGGTCTCGCTCAAGGCTTTGACGGAGTCGGGCGTTACCTTGCCGCCTTTGACCTGCACCACGACCGATTCTTCATAGACCTTTCCATCGCGAATGACGGGCAGCAATATCTCGCCGTCGATGCCGCCGTCCGCCCCTTTGTCGCCGGGCTGCTTGCGCCTGCCCATCCTGTTCACGCCGATGCGCCCGCAGACCCACTTCTCGAACTCAAAGGGATTCGCCTGCGCCAGGTCGCGCGCGTCCCGGACAGTCTCCGGCAGTCCAACCAAGTCGATGCCAGAGGCATGAACCCGAGCCGGGAAGTTGGAGAGTATGCGCTGTCGCATGAGTTCGGTCGAGAAGCGCGAAATGTCGATGCCGATCCACTGGCGATTGAGCTGCTCGGCGGCGTGGACTGTCGTGCCGCAGCCGCAGAAAGGGTCGAGGACGAGGTCGCCTTCGCTGCTGCTGGCTTTGATGATTCGCTCGAGCAGGGCGAGTGGTTTCTGTGTGGGATAACCCATGTATTCGTTTGAGCGGCCTACAGGACTAAACTCTGCCCACCAATCTTCCGGTACTTTGCCCATGCGAGCTAGTTCCTGGTTACGTTCTGTATCATGTCCACTGCTGAAGATAGTAGACTTATCCGAACCTTCTCGATATTTCTTCTTGAATCGCTCAACGTAAGCACTGCTATAAGGTACTCGGACTTCATCTCGAAAGAAATTCCCCTGATCGCCATTTGCATAGAACAAGATCGTATCATGCTTGCGGGGGAACCACCTCTTTGTGTTGGATGGTCCCGTATAACACCAAACAATCTCATTGCGAAAATTTTCTTTCTGAAAAACAGCGTCCATCACTGCTTTCAAATAGTGGCTGGCGTACCAGTCGCAATGCAAATAGATGCTCGCTGTCGGCTTCATCGTCCGCTTCATCGCCAGCAGGCGCTCGGCCATATTCAGCAGATACGATGCCAGGCTGTTGGCGCGTTTCCTTTTACCCCCCCCCCCCCCCCTGTCCATTTGTTCTATGCGCTGGGCGACCTCGACGATCATCGCCAGCGTCGGATGCGGCTCGCGCATTTGCTTGAACTCGGCGAGTCGCGCGTCATCATCTGCCGTCCATGTCCAGGTATCGACAAAGGCTTCGACTGGCGCGTAACCCTTGTCCTTGCCCGCGAATGGCAGGTTGTATTTGGCATTTGAATTGAAGGGCGGGTCGAGATAAATTAAATTGACCGATTCGGGCTGGATGTAATCGCGCAGAATATTCAGGCAATCGCCGCGGTAGAGCTTGCGCATCTTATTCGACATGATGTTCTCTCCTGTTTGTCAAACCTCAACCACCCAATTCTTCAATATGCCGATGCCGTCAATGCCGATGCGCGCTTCATCGCCGGGCAGCAGCGTGAAGTCGGCCGGCGGCACGATGCCCGTGCCTGTCAGCAGAAAGACGCCCTGCGCATAGCTGTTGCTGCGCCCCAGATAATCGATCAGTTCGGCGATGCTGCGTTTGATCTGGTCGGTGGAAATCGCGCCGCTGAAGACCGCTTCGTCCCCGCGCGCGATGTCCAGGCGGATGGTGGCAGCCAGCCACTGGTCGGATGGCGCCAGCAATATGCCCGGACCCAAGGCGCAAGAGGCGGTATACAGCTTGGCTTGCGGCAGATAAAGCGGGTTCGCGCCTTCGATATCGCGGCTGCTCATGTCGTTGCCGATTGTGAAACCCAGCAATTGCATGGCGGGATTGATGACCAGGCCCAATTCCGGCTCGGGCACATTCCAGGCAGAATCGCTGCGGATGCCGACCTGACCGAAGTGGCCGACTGTATTTTTGGCGCTGGCTTTATAGAAGATTTCCGGGCGCGGCGCATCGTAAACGCGGGCATAGACATCGCCGCCATCGCTGGATTCTTCCTGGCGGGCTTCGCGGCTGCGCGTGTAGGTCACGCCGGCCGCCCACACTTCCTGCTCGTCCAGCGGCGGCAGCCAATGCGGGACAGCAGGCGCGGGCGGGTTGTCAAGATCGCTGGCGGAAAAGCGGCGCTGCGCAGCATCGGCGGCGCGGTCGACAGCGGCGATCACGCCAGCGACATCATTGACCGAATCGCGGAAAAAAACCGCCAGGCTCGGGAAGCAGTGGCTGATATCGTGCACGGTTTCTCCGCGCAAAATGCCAAGTCGCGCGCCGGCGCCCGGCTGGTGATAGCGAATGAGGATAGGCGCGTCTGTTTTCATCTATGTTCTCCAATTTTGTCTCAGAAAAACCATGAAAGTAATGAAAGAAACAAACCTTCCACCGAGTACACAGAGTTGAAAGAGTACACAGAGTGATAAAAATCTCTGCGCTCTCTTTTTCCTCTGTGTTTATGTTTCACAGAATTGTATTCACCGCGCTGCGGTTGCGTTTGTCTTTCTTTAGGCAATGCTGTCCACCTCGATCCGCCCGCCCGCTTCGTGGCTTAGCTCTGCTGCCTCCAGCAGCCGCTGAATGCGCGCGCCATCTGCGAGGTCGGGCTTTAGGGGCGTATCGCGCAGGATGCTGTTGATGAAGCCGCGGATCATGAAGTCTTCGCTGCGGAACATGTCGCGGTAGGTATTGTGCACCGTGTCGCGCCGGGCATCTCCCCAAATATGAGCGGGAATCGGCAAATCGCGCGCTGGCCCCTCGCCCACCCGCGCGCCTTTGACCTGCTGCACGGCGTCCCAGTCGGTATAGCTGTAGAGCGTGCCGTCCGCGCCATGAAACTCCATGTGGTGCGTTTGTCCGAAAGGCGTGTCTTCGTAACACAGCGCTGTGCAGTGGATCATGCCCATAGCGCCATTGGCGAATTCCAGCGTCAGCATGCAGCTGTCATCGCCAACCGGATAGACAGCGCCGGCCGGGTCGGTTTCTGGACGCGGCACGATATGGCTGAGGCGGCAGGTAATCGCGGTGATTTCGCCATAGAGCCACTCGGCGATATGCAAAAAATGCGAGCCCAGGTCGCCCAGGACGCCGCTGCCCGCAATGCGTTTGTCGAAGCGCCACCGATAGTCGCCATCCCGCGCGAAGCCGGTGTAATAGCGCATGTTCAGGTGATAGGGCGCGCCGATATAGCCGCCGTCGACCAACTCCTTGAGGTAGCGGGCGGTGGGCATGAAGCTGTAGGTGAAAGGCACGAGCGATTTGAGATTGGCATTGGCGGCTGTCTGCGCCATTTCACGCGCCTGGGCATAAGTCAGGGCGATGGGTTTTTCGCAGAGCACATGCAAACCCCGCCCCAGCGCGCGCATGGTGATTGGGTAGTGGGTGTTGTTGGGCGTGGCGATTATAACCGCGTCCAGGTCGGCCTGGTCAATCATCTCGGCATAATCTGTGTAGACCTGCGGAATGCCCCAGGTTGCCGCCATGGCTTCGGCGCGTTGGCGGCTGCGTCCACAGATCGCCGTGGTGCGGGCTTGGGGATGACTGGCCAGCGCGGGCAGGTGCATGGCATCCGCCCACCAACTGCTGCCCACCATGCCTACAGAAAGGCTGTTGCGAGACATCGACAGAATCCGTACAATGCGTGAACCTTGCGGCTATTGTAGAGAATCGCGGCGCGAGCGGCAATACACGCGCCATACGGGAAAAAAGCCATGTCCAGTTTCAAAGCCGGCGCGCTCATTGACAAGCTGCTCTTCAGCGCGATGCTGGCGGGCGTCCTGCTGGCGGCATTCGGGGCGCTGCGTTATCTCGACCTGTCCAACCAACTGGCGGACAATCCGGCAGCGCAAATCCACGCAAGTGGCGAAGCTGTGCAAGTCGAAAATGCGGGCGAGGGCTATAGCTTGATGACGGCGGACATCACGCGCCGACGCCTGGTGGACGAGCAGTACCGCATGATGATCATGGGCGGACTGGGACTGGCGCTGCTGGGGCTGGGCTGGCTGGGCAACGATATCGTCAGGTCGCGCCGAAGCAAAGGATGAGCCTGTCCATGACACCCGTCAACATCGGCATAGTCGGCATCGGCAATATGGGGGCAGCGCATGTCCGGCATGTGCTGGAATTGCCCAATACCCGCCTGCGCGCCATCTGCGACCACCGCGCGCAAGGCCTGGAAGATTGCGAAGCGCCTGACGATGTCGCCCGTTACAGCGACTACACGCGCATGCTGGACGAAAGCCAACTGGACGGCGTCATCATCGCCACGCCGCATTTTGATCACCTGCCCATGAGTCTGGCGGCATTCCAGCGCGGCATCCATGTGCTGGTGGAAAAGCCCATCGCCGTGCATGTGCAAGCTGCCCAGCGCATGATAGACGGCTGGCGGGCGGCCAGACAGCAGCATCCCAGGCTGGTCTTCGCCGCTATGTTCATGCAGCGCACCTGGGGCTTTTGGCGCAAGATCAAAGACATGCTCGATGCTGGCGAGTTGGGCGCGCTCATCCGCACCAGCTGGATCGTAACCGACTGGTTTCGCACGCAGCGCTATTATGACAGCGGCGGCTGGCGGGCGACATGGCAGGGCGAAGGCGGCGGCGTGCTGATGAACCAGTGCCCGCACAACCTGGATTTGTACCAGTGGATGGTCGGTTTGCCAGCGCGCGTGCATGGCTTCGTCAGCTTTGGCAAGCACCATCGCATCGAAGTCGAAGACGAAGTTACAGCTTACTTTGAGCACGACAATGGCATGGTCGGGCATTTCATCACCGCCACGGGCGAATCGCCGGGCAGCAACCGGCTGGAGATCGTCGGCGAAAATGGCAAGCTGATCTATGAAAATGGCGAGCTGGCGTTTTTTCGCAATGCCTGGTCATCAAAAAAGCAGATCGCAGAAGCGCAGGCCGGCTTTGAGCGAGTGCCCATGACGCGCGAGATTGTCGACTTCGACCATCATGGCACGCACGGGCACGAATTTATCATCGAGAATTTCGCCGACGCGATACTGCGCGATGAGCGGTTGATCGCGCCGGCTCACGAGGGACTGAACTCGGTCGCGCTGAACAATGCCATCATTCTGTCTGCGCACAAAGGCGCGCCGGTGGAGCTGCCGCTGGATGGCGCGGAGTTTGTGGCGCTGCTGGGGCAATACATCGCCCGGCCGCCCAACTAAAGCCGGCTGCATCCTCCCTTTGGCATCAGCCGTTCACTGTCTCGGTAAGACCAATAAAGTAATGAAAGAAAAATGAAGAGCCGCGAAATCTCCATCGCTTTCCAGACCGACAAGCGCGCGGCCGACTATATCGCGCTGGCCAAGCTGGTCAATGACTACGCCTTTGCTGCCGTCACCGTCTATTGCGATGCGCCCTACCACCCCAGTTTCGGTCCGCTGCTGCTGCTGGCGCCATATATCAAGCGGGCGCGCATCGGCCCGTCCGGCATCCCGCCATCGCGCATGCACCCGCTGGATATCGCGGCCGGGGCGGCGCTGCTGGCGGATGTGGCGCGGGCGGGCACATACCTCGGACTCGTGCGCGGCGGCTGGCTGGCAGACCACGGCATCCGCGAGCTGAAACCCCCGCTGCGTGCCATGCGCGAAAGCATCGGCATCATCCGCAAGCTGCTGGCGGGCGAAGCGGCGGGGATGGATGGTCGCGTCTTCCAAATCGCCCCGCATGTGCGCGCGCCTTATCCCCTGCCCAAAAAGCGCATCCCGCTGCAGATCGGCACTTGGGGTCCGCAGCTGGCGGCGCTGGCTGGCGAACTGGCGGACGAGCTCAAAATCGGCGGTTCGGCGAATCCGGATGTGATTCCTGTCATCGCCGAAACCATCGCTGTCGGTGAAGAGCGCGCCGGTCGTCCGAAAGGCACAGTCAAGATTGTCATTGGCGCGGTCTCGGTGGTGGATGATGACCGGGACGCAGCGCGATTCGCCGCCAGAAAAGCGGTGGCGCTCTACCTGCCCATCGTCTCCAAGCTGGATCTAACGCTGGAAATCGACCCCGAGCTAATGACCCGGGTGCAGGCTCATGTGAACGCCGGCGAAGACGAAGACGCGGCGCGGCTGGTGCCTGACGACATCCTGGATCGATTCGCATTTGCTGGCGATGCCGCGGATATCATCGAGCAGTGCGAGCGGCTCTTTGACGCGGGCGCGCAACGGATTGAGCTGGGCACGCCGCACGGAGTGGCAGAATCCGCACGCGGCATTCGCATCATCGGCGGGCAGGTGTTGGCGGGACTGAAGGGCTGGCTGCGCTGAGCCCCTAAACCCCTCCCCCAGCCCCTCCCCGACGAGTCGGAGAGGGGAGTTTCAGGAGCTGTCTCACGACATGACGACAGAATCCGCGCGTGATTTGCCTCCCCCTGACCTGTCGGGGGGATAGAGGGGGGTGCTTTTTTGGGGCGGCGGCGGTGGCTTTTACCCTTTCACTGCGCCGAAGGTCAAGCCGCGCACGATGAAGCGCTGCACCATCAGCGACAAGATGACCGGCACAGTCACGGCGATGAGCATGCGCGTCGTCACAAAGCCGAAATCAATGCCGCGCACCGTGTCGCTGCCCGCCACCAGCATCGGATAGGGCTTCCAGTCGCGGTTGGCGAGCACGCTGGCGAACAAGAATTCGTTCCAGGAAAAAGCAAAGCAGATCAGCGTCGAGGCGACCAGAGCTGGGCGCGCCAGGGGCAAGGCGATGCGCAGAAAGGTCGTGAATTCGCCCGCGCCATCCACCAGCGCCGCTTCGCGCATTTCTGGGGGCAGATCGGCGAAATAATCGCGCATGATCAGCACGGCGAAAGGCAGCGTAAAAGTGGCGTTGACGATGACCATGCCCGGCAGCGTATCCAGCAGCTTCAGGTCGCGGAACATCAAGACAAACGGAATTAAGGTCGCGACCGGCGGCAAGAAGCGCTGCGACAAAAACCACGAGACCAGGTTGCGATTGCCCACGCCATATTTGAAGCGCGCCAGCCCATAACCAGCCAGCGTGCCCAGCGTGGTCGCCACCAGCGTCGCGCCCAGCGAGATCAAGCTGCTGTTGCGCAGGGCTTTCATCGTCTCCGCGCCGCCGCTGCCGAACTCTTGCTGCCAGTTGAGCAGGTCGGGCTCGAATTGCAGGAAGGGGATGATATCGCCGCTCTTCCACTCCGACTTGAGCGAGGTCAAGATAGCGTATCCAAAAGGCGAAAAAGCGATGAAAGTGCAGATGAGCGCCAGCGCGATGATAAACATCTCGCCGATGGAGCGCTGTGGTCCGCTGCGTTTGGCAATGCTCATGCTTTACCCCCCCCCCCCCCCCCTCGGTCCCCCTGTCGGGTCGGGGGGATGATTTCGACGCTACGCATCCGTCGTCGCAGGGGCGCATCGCTGATGCGTCCATCTTGACAACATAATCACCGCATTTCCACTTTAGCAATTCTCTGTGCCTCTGTGGCAATTTCAAACATAGGGGTGGCTGATTACTCGAAGCGCTCACGCACGCGGTAGAAATAGATCGACGAAATCACGATCGCCACGATCACCAGCAGATAAGCCAGCGCCGCCGCCTCGCCCAGTTGGAAGCTGCCGACCAAGCCCGTCTCGTAGGCGTAATACACATAAGTCTGCGTGACCGAGCCGGGTCCCCCGCGCGTCAGGCTGTAGGGGATATCGATGATCTTCAGCGACTCCACCATGCGCAGCAGCATGACCGTGCCCAAGGCCGGCGCGATCATGGGAAAAGTGATGGACTTGAACAGCTGCCAGTTGGACTTGGTATCCAGGCGCGCCGATTCGTAAAGATCGTCCGGGATGGCTTGCATGGAAGCGAGGATGATGATGAAGACGAAGGGCGTCCACTGCCAGACATCGGTGAACATGACAGCCAGACGCGCCGGCATGGGCTCGATAAACCAGTTGACGCGCCCCAGCCCCAGCCCCTCCAGCACATTGTTGATGGGTCCCGACTGCTCGTTGAAGATCACCACGCCCAGCCAGCCGACGGCGATAGGCGCGGCGAATAGCGGCATGGTGACGATGGCTCGCATTTGTCGTAAAAATGGCAAACTGTGGTTGAAGACCCAGGCGACAAAAGTGCCAAAAATCAGCGTCGAGGCGGTGCTGCCCAAAAACAGAAAAGCGCTGAAGCTGGCGGTGCTGACGGCTTTCTTGTCGACTTTTTCATCGCCGATGCCCAGGATCTCCGCATAATTCTCGAAGCCGATGTACTTGGGATTGCGCCCCAGCCGATAATTCGTCAGGCTCAATCCGAATGAATAGATCAGCGGGAAGAGCGTGAACGCCAAAATCCAAATGACACCGGGCATCAGAAACAGGTATTTGGCTCGGTTGTTGGTCATTGTGCCGTCCCTGTCAATTTTTTGGGGGCGACCCGGCGGATCGCCCGTACAACTTTCACTGCGTTCGGGGCGACATGCGCTGCCGCCCGTTTATTGATTCCGCCAGCGATTCGGCAAATCGCGCCTACATGCCGCCCATATAGCCAATAGCCTGCTGATAGATCTCCAGCTGGCTTTCGACATCGAGGTCGTCGGTGATCTCTTCCCAATCTTCGGCGGTGTTATCGAGGGCTTCCTGCGCCGATGATTGGCCCGTCATCGCCTCGGACAAGCGGATGTCCAACGTCTCCTGGATGTATTCCAACGTGCCCGGAATGCGCAGGTAGGTCACCGAAGTCGGCTTGTCATAGACATTGGAGCCATAGGCGTTGATGTAGCGCTCCATGTCATCGGCATCGAAACCGACAGCCGTGTAATCTTCCGAAACCGCCGTGCCGCGCGGCTCATAGAGCTGGTAGGTGCAGCAGGGGTCGACGCCTTGCCAACCGGTAGTCGCGTTGTAGAAGTTGATGGCCGGGTTGGCGATCAGCGCCATATAGAAGTAGGTCAGCTCCGGATTCTCGGTGAAGCTCGACATGGTCGGATGCCAGCTGCCGCCGGTGGTATTGCCGACGCAGTTGGGGTTCTCGGCATCCACGACGACCTCGCCGGTCTCGCGGTCATACCATTCGCTGGAGCAGGGCGTGACATCGGCACCCAGGCTGCCGCGGATGGCGGAGCGATCGGTGTTCTGCGACAGGCTGCCGACATCGCCCCAGCTGAAGGTCGCGATGGCGTTGCCGGTGAGGAAGTTGTCCCAAGCCTAGCCCAGCTGCCAGCCGAACTGCGCTTCTTGACCGGTCGCCGCCAACTCTTGCAAGAATTCCAGCGCCATGACATGGCCCGGTTCGTTGATCAGCGGAGTCATATCGTCCGGATCGAACCAGAAGACATTGTCGTATTTGGAGACGGCGCGCGGGTCATCGCCATCGGCCGGTGTTACGGCGAAGGAAGCGGCCAGCGTGGCGAAGTGGAAGTGACCCTGTCCGCCCGGCGCCAAGTGCAGGCTGATGCCGTCATCGGGATCGCCATCGCCATTCCAGTCTTTGCCATTGAAGAAGCTGGTGATGGCCAGCAGGTCTTGCCAGGTCACGATGGGATAGGGCATGGGCGAGCCGACTTCGGCTTCATAGGCTTCATGCCACATCGGGTCGCTGAGGATGTCGTGGCGATAGTAGAGCAACTGCGCATCACCGTCCATCTGGCTGCCATAGGTCTCGCCGCCCCATTGCAGCAGGGCGCGGAAGGCTGGCGCGGTGTCTTCGGGCGACCAGTGGGCGAAGCGCTCATCGCCGATCCACTGGTCGATCGGTTGGATCCAGCCATTGCTGATCCAGTCGCCATACTGCCAGGCCGCGCCGATGAAGACATCGTAGGTGTATTGCTGCGTCAAGAAGTCGGCGGGGATGGTCGTGCCCAACTGGTTATAGGGAATCTCAACGATCTCCAACTCGGCACCGGTCGCCGCTTCGAATGCGTTGCGCCAGAAGTAAATGGTGCCGCTGATGCCGCCGCGCGAACCCTGTCCCAGCACGCCGAAGGTGATCGTCTTGCCTTCGCCCAGCGCATGGCCATCGGGGATATTCGCCGCCAGCAGCGCCTCAAACGCCAACGTCTGCTCCAGCTCGGTCTCGGCGACCTCGGGGATGGGGAAGATCTCGTCAGCTGTCTTGCCAAAGAATGTGTCTTGCGCCGCGACGCCAAACACGCCAGTAAGGAGAACAAGGATGGATATGAGAATGCCGAATTTCACTTTCATGGAAGACTCCTGTTGAATATGGAAGCAGCTTGCACATCAACGCCCACGCGATAGGCAGGCGCACGCAGCCAGTATAACAAGGTTGCCAGGCAATGCAAAAAAGTGGTGCGCCCCTCAGGTCCCCGGAGAGTCGGCGTAGGTGCGAGGCGGTGACTCGCCCCTTCGGTGGACAAGCATTGCGGGCGTGGCAGTTCAGCTTGATGCTGTGGCACCAGCAGCTCGCTCGGGAATCGCAATCTCGGTCAGAATCTGCATTTCGGGGACCCAGCCCGCATTGCCTTGCCAGGCCTGCCTTTCTCCAGTCTGCGCAGCATAGACGACAGCCATAAGCCGATAATCGCCAGCGGGCAAGTCGGACAGATTGAAATGGAATTGCCGCATATCGCTCAAGCTCCAGGTCGGCAAGTCAATCTGCGCGCGGCTATGCCAGTCGGCATCGATCAGTTGGAAAGAGATATTGTAGGCGCCTGGGTGGACGTCAGTACGCCCCTGCCATGCGCCTGTGAAGAGCAGCCTGGTCTCGACGTGGCGCGCGCCGTAATGCAGGTAGGTGCCCGCCTCTGTGTCGTACGCTGCTTTTGGTTGCGTATCGCAATGCAGGCTCTTCCAGCGGTAGGTGTACAGATCAGCATTATTGGGGAAGGTCTGAATATCGCAGGATTCATAGTCATATTCGTCCATAGCCGCCCTTACAATCGCCGTATCTGTCGGCTCGGTGACGCCGCGCTGGAACAGGATCCACCAGCCGGGTGTTTCCAGCCTGCTGCTGCCGATGCGCTCGTCGATATCCAGCTTGCTGCGGTTTTGCGCATCGGGGCCGAGCTGTCCGTAGAAATGCCATCGAAACTCGTATTGTGAATTGTCCAGTGTATTATGTCTAACCCCGAATGCCAGCCCTAACAGGTTTTCGCGCGTTTGAAGCAACCAAGGGTTGATCAGGCGCCATGGGGGCTCGTGCAAGTCGAAGTAGTATTGCCGAACAGAGGCTGACGCTGGCAGCATGACCGCCAAAAGCAGCGGCGTTGCAAACAGCAGGTGGCTGTAAAAGGGTCTGGGTTTCGGTTTGACTTCGCAATAAATCTCCAGCATGGCGAGCAGCGTCAAGCACATCCCCAGCATTTCAAGACCTTCTTCAGTGTATTTAAGAAAAGAGCAAGTGTCGCCAGGCAGGAAACCCAGGCAAGCGTCGTTGTAATTGAATAGGTCGATGCCCAACCCGCCTGCGGCAGCGAGCGCCAAGCCGCCAAGCAGCAGGCCTCGCGCGCGCGAACGGGGCAGGACACGCAGCGCAGCCAGCACGATGATTGCGCCGATGCCCGCATATATTAGCCCGTACAGCAGATCATTGGCTTCGTGAAGGAGGTAGTACTCGTCCAGCGCCAGATAGATGAAAACCCAGCCAAAGGCAAGAAAATAAAGGCGGTGCCAAGCTGGCTTTGATTTTGCGGACAAGGCGGTGAGAATGGCCAACAAAGCGATTATCGCCAGCTGCAGGGTGGCGAATGTCGTGGGAATCGAGTATTCGTTTTTTACATTCCAAAGCCACCTGTCGACCCAAAGCACTTTGTCGTAGTAGGGCGGGATTCGGATCAGCGCATGCGCCGCCAGCAAGGCGATGCAGGCTGCAAACAGAAGGACAGCATAGACTCGCGCGAAAGTTGGGAGGCTCGGGAGGGTTTGTCGCAGGACGAACACACTGATAGCCGGTCCAAACGCCAATAATGTAATGTAGCTTATGGCTTCGGGACCCGACATTGGCTGGACCTGGCATGTTGCTGAGCGGCAGAAATTATACGCTGCATTGTAATCGCATCAAGCAATCTTGGCAACAGATGAGACAAATCTTCGACCTGCCTATCGGACTTTTCACATCATAGTATAGTACTGGGGGCGTAACACAAGCGGGTCATCATGAAGGTGCGAGTTGACACAATTCCTGAGCAAGGAAAACCGCAAAGAGCCGCGCCAGCCCGAGCGCATCGTGCAATTCGGCGGCGGCAACTTTCTGCGTGGCTTCGTCGATTGGCTGGTGGATGTGTTGAATGACGAAGCGGACTTCGGCGCGGGCATCGTCCTGGTCAAAGCCACGCCAGGCAGCTATGAGGCGCTGGATGCCCAGGACTGCTTGTTCACGACCTGGCTGCATGGCGTGCAGGCTGGCGAATTCGAGGAGCGAACGCGGCTGATCAACTGCGTCAACCGCACTGTCTATCCGTATGACGACTTCGACTCCTGCCTGGCATTGGCGCGTCAGGAAGGCATTCGTTTCATCTTTTCCAACACCACCGAATCGGGCATTGCGCATGCAGCGGACGACCAGCTGGACGATGCGCCACCGGCGACTTTTCCCGCCAAGCTGACGCGCTTTCTGTACGAACGCTGGCGGCATTTCGGCGGGGGGTGCGAGGCTGGCTGCATCATCATCCCGACCGAACTGATCACCGACAACGCGACGCGCCTGCGAGAAATCGCCCTGCAATACGCTGCGCAGTGGGCTTTGCCACAAGATTTCTGCGACTGGCTGCTGAATTGCAATCAATTTTGCAACACCCTGGTCGACCGCATCATCCCCGGCTATCCCGCCGCCGATGCCGAGCGCCTCTTCGAGCAGCTGGGCTACCGCGATCGTCTGCTGGTGGCTGGCGAGATTTATCACAGCTTCATCATCGAAGCGCCGCAGAGCCTGCTGGACGAGCTGCCGCTGGCACGAGCGAAAACGCATCTGGATGTCAAAATCGTGGCTGATGCCGCGCCCTACCGCACGATCAAAGTCCGCCTGCTGAATGGCGCGCACACCGCCATGGTGCCGCTGGGTCTGCTGCTGGGGGTTGAATCGGTGCGCGAGGCAATCGAACATCCGGCGCTGGGGGCATTTATTCAGGAACTCATCTTTCAAGAAGTTATCCCGTCAGTCAGCGAGGCGCCGCGGGCGGAACTGGAGACTTTCGCGCGCCATGTCTTCGACCGCTTCCGCAATCCGCGCATCCATCATCGCCTGCACACCATTTCGCTCAACAGCGCCAGCAAGGTCAAAGAGCGCATCGTGCCATCGCTGCTGGGCTATCAGTCAAAAGAGGGCAAGTTGCCCGGGCGGCTGGTCATCGCGCTGGCGGGCTTTTTGCGCTTGTACCGCGGCGACATCTGCCAGCTCAACGATGACCCGGCTGTGCTGGATTGGTTCGCCCGGCAATGGCAAGCCGCCGAGACGCACGAGGCATTGGCGCGCACTATGTTGGGCCGCGAGCCACTTTGGGATGCCGATTTGAGCGCGCTGCCGGGCTTGGTCGAAGCGGTCGGCGAGGCACTGGACTCAATCGAAGCCGGAACCCCCCTCGGTCCCCCCGACAGCCGCGCGTAGGGGCGAGGCGGCGACTCGCCCGCATTGGCTACCCTCTCCGTCCTGATGGGGAGGGGCTGGGGGAGGGGTTGCAGCAGGCTTTGGCTACCCTCTCCGTCCTGACGGGGAGGGGCTGGGGGAGGGGTTGCAGCAGGCATTGGCTACCCTCTCCGTCCTGATGGGGAGGGGCTGGGGGAGGGGTTGCAGCAGGCTTTGGCTACCCTCTCCGTCCTGACGGGGAGGGGCTGGGGGAGGGGTTGAAACGGACGAGCGCATGACTTTGGACCTGATCACAGTCGGGCGGGTGTCGCTGGATTTGTTCTCGCGCGATATTGGCGCGCCTTTTCCGCAGATCAACAGCTTCGAAACCAGCATCGGCGGCAGCCCCGTCAATATCGCCATCGGCGCGAGTCGGCTGGGCATGCGCTCACTGGCTTTCACGGCGGTCGGCGATGACGAAGTGGGGCGTTTCGTGCGGGCGCATCTCGACCGCGAGGGCGTCGACACGGCGCATATCGCAGTCAGAGCGGGGCGGCGGACGGGCATGGCGGTGGTGGGCGTGCAGCCACCGGACAAATTTCCCCTGCTCTTCTACCGCGAAAACCCCGCCGACATTCACCTCAGTCTGGATGATGCGCGGGCGCTGCCACTGGACGATGCGCGGGCGCTGCAGCTCTCTGGCACAGCGATGAGCCGCGGCAGCGCGGAGGATGCAACGGTCTACCTGGCGGAACAAGCGCGGCAGCTGGGGGTGACGACCTTCCTCGACCTCGACCTGCGCCCCGACCAATGGACCCACGCGCTGGCTTTTGGCTTGCGAATGCGCCGACTGCTGCCGCTCTGCGATGTCGTCATCGGCACCGAAGAAGAGTTTCATGCCGCCCTGTCGCCCGACCCGAGCGCGGTCATGGCGGGTAGCGCAGTTCCCGACAAGCACGAACTGGAGAGCCTGCTGGACGAAGCTGCCAGGCATTACGCCGCGGCGCTGGTCGTCAAGCGCGGGGCGGCTGGAGTCAGCATCGTGCAGGGGCAATCGCGGATCGATGTGCCGGGCTTCCCGGTGGAGATCGTCAACACGGTCGGCGCGGGCGATGGATTTGCCAGCGGCTTGATCTGCGGCTGGGCGCGTGGCTGGGATTGGCAGCGGGCGGCCCGTTTTGGCAATGCTTGCGGCGCGCTGGTCGTCTCGCGGCAGGGCTGTGCCAGGGCGCTGCCACGCTTGCAAGAAGTCGAAGATTTTCTCGCGCGCAATCCTTGAAGCACAGACATTCGTTAGCAAGGCGGATACTCGCCCGAAATTGGAGCTTCCACATGAAAAATCATCTCAAATCGACCGCCGATGCCATGATCGCGCTGGATGTGACGCCGCAGTCCGCTGGCTGGAACTATTTGTCGTATCGCGTGGTCAACCTGTCTGCCGGGCAGGCGTATCTGCATCGCACCGAAGACACTGAGCTGGCGCTGGTGCCGCTGACGGGCGCTGGCGCAATCGAAACGGCGGCGGGCAGCTTTCATATGCAGCGAGCGGGCGTCTTTGCCGAAAAGCCGTCTGTGCTCTACCTGCCGCCCGGGCAAGAATTCGGCGTGCGCGGCGAATCGCATTTTGAGTTTGCCTTGGGGGCGGCGCCGGCGACTGGCAAGTATCCGCCGCGGCTCTTCACGCCAGACGAGATGCGTTCGGAAGTGCGTGGCGGCGGGGCAGCGCGGCGACAGGTCAATCACATCCTGGCGCATCCCCTGCCGGCCGAGCGGCTGATCCTCTACGAAGTCTATGTGCCGGGCGGCGCCTGGTCGGGCTATCCGCCACACTGCCACGATGGTTATCTGGGCTCGCCCACCCTGGACGAAACCTATTACTTCCGCACGCAGCCGGGCAATGGCGTCGCGCTGCACCGCAATTATCGGGTCGACAGCGACTTTGAAGAGATCTTCGCCGTGCGCGACCGCGATCTTGTGCTGGTCACCCAGGGCTTCCATTCCACCAGCGCTGCGCCAGGCAGCAATCTGTATTTTCTGAATTATCTCGCTGGCGAGCTGCTGGACGAGGCCCGCGCGACGCTGCCCGTCGATGACCCGGACTATGCCTGGCTTAAAGACGATTTGACCGTCGGCACAATGCAGCTGCCGGTGATGCAGGAGCGGGAATATGTCGCGCCAGAGGGGAATTGTCGCTGATTGCGGGCGACACAAGTATCGCCCCTGCGACAGTGCCTGGCGGACATGATATAGTCCGCAATTATGCGTTGCATGCTCGCGCTCCTGACTCTTGCGCACTGCCTGCTGGCTTTGTCCATTCAGGCGCAAGCGCCGCGCGTCCGCACTATCGCCGAAGGCTTGTATTATCCGACTGGCCTGGCGGCGCTGCCCGATGGCGGCATCCTGATCGCCGAAGCCGGCGGACATGGCGAACGCAGCGCGGGCATCAGCCTGCTGCAAAGCGATGGCGTCTTGGGGCGGCTGGTTTCGCTCGTGCCCAGCGGACGCGTCAATGGCGGGCTCGTCAGCGGGCCGGTCGTGGCGGTGACGCCGGCTGGCGCGGACATCATCGTGGCATTCCCCGGCGGCGGACTCTACAGCATGCCGGTTGCGCAAGCTGCCCGACTGCCAGACCAGCCTTTCACGCCGCGGGATCTGCAGCCTCGCCAGGCCAAGCGCGGCAATGTCTTTTTGCTGCATCCTTTTGGCATCGCTTTTGACGCGGCTGGCGCGCCACTAATCAGCGACGCCGCCGGCAATGGACTGGTCAGCGAAGGCGAGGACAGATCGCTGGGCTATGCGCATCATTTTGCCCGCCTGGACAATCCCCGTCTGCCGAGCGCACGGCTGGATGCCCTGCCCACCGGCATAACGCGGCGAGCCAACGTCAGCGTGGTTGCGCTGCTGGGCGGCTGCCCGCATGTGCAGAACAGCGGCGAGCTGGTGGCGATTGACGACGCAAGTGGGTTGCGCAGACTGGTCGATGGCTTGAATATGCCCATAGATGTGGCGGGGGCAGGCGATGGCGCGCTGTGGATATTGGAGTTTGGCGCATTGCCTCCGCGCAGCCCCTGCTTCACCGATTTGGACGAGCTGCCCGCCAGCGGACGCCTCAGCCGCCTGGATGGGGATGGCCTGCTGCGGACGATCGTCGATGACCTGCACTTCCCCAGCGCCCTGCTGCCCATGCCCGATGGCAGTGTCTACATCAGCGAAGTCTATCGCGGCCGCCTGCTGCAAATCAGCTTTCATGCCCTGCCGCCCCAGCCGCGCCGCTATCCGCCAGCCGCCCAGACGCCAGCCGCCCATGCGCAAATCAGCGACCTGGACGAGGTTCTGCGCCGCGTCATCGTTCAGCACGGTTTGAGCGCTTATCCGGGCCGCGAGTTGATCGAAGCCGAAAGCGAGCTCACGCGCTTGGGACGCGATCTGTTTTTTGATCCCATTTTGTCGGGCGACCAGAATATCGCCTGCGCCACTTGTCATCATCCCGCTTTTGCCATGACAGACGGGCGGGCGCTGCCCATCGGCGCTGGCGGGACGGGCTTGGGCGAACAGCGCGCCTTTCGCGCAATGGCGCAGCTGGACGGCGAAGGCGCAATCGCCAATCCATTCATTGATGTGTTCATTCCGCGCAACAGCCCGACTATCATCAACAGCGCCCTGCTTTCGCGGCAATTTTGGGATGGGCGCGTCGAGGCGAGCGGGGGCGTGCGCACGCCGGAAGATGCCATCAACGAACTCGACCTGAGCGACCCGCTGATGGCGCAGGCGCTCTTCCCGATCACATCGCAGCACGAGATGGCTGGCATCACCTTTGGCACGCTTCCGCCCATGGTCATACGCCAGAAGCTGCTGCAGCGGCTCGGCGACAACTCAGAATACGCCGCGCGCTTTGCCGATGTCTTCAGCAGCGAAGAAATCAGCTTGCGACAACTGGCGGAAGCGGTCGCGGCCTTCGAGCGCCAGCTTATCTTCACCGCCGCGCCTTGGGACGATTATGTGGCTGGCGATGAAGCGGCGCTGAGCCAGGCGCAAAAACGCGGCGCGCTGCTGTTTTTTGGCGAAATGAACGCGGCTGTCAAATGCGCCGGCTGTCATAGCGGCAACTTGTTCACCGACCAGGCTTTTCATAACCTGCTCGCGCCACAGCTGGGACCAGGCAAGGACAATGGCGAAGACGGCCACGACGATCTCGGCCGCGCCAATGTCAGCTTCGATTATCGCGACCAGTACCGCTTCAAAACGCCCAGCCTGCGCAATGTGTCGCTGACCAGCCCCTACCTGCACAGCGGCGCCTACCGAGAGCTGGCGGATGTCATCTGGCATCACGCCAATCCCTGGCATGCCAATATCACCTATGCGCCCAGCCAGCACCTGCCGCCAGCATTGCAGGACCAAGTGCTGCCCTACGACTTCGACCGACAAGCGCATTCCGTGGCGCGGCCGCTGCTCGCTGGCATGCCCATGAGCGACGCCGATGCAGCCGACCTGGTGCGCTTCTTGCAAGCTTTGACCGACCCCGCCGCCCAGGATCTGTCGCATCTCGTCCCCGAAACCGTGCCCAGCGGCTTGCCCATAGACGCCCTGCCCTAGCGCTGCCCATAGCCGCCAATAACCCAACCTGCTACACTAGGCGACAAATTAAACCGGAGCGAGCCACCATGCCCCATGCCAGCTATGGACAATTGCCCATCCCGCGTTTGACGCCGCAGCTGCTGAGCCTGGTCAAAACTGGCGAAGTCTACAGCCTGGGCGTCGATTTTCAGGAGGGCATGCTGACGCCCGGCGCAGTCATGAGGTCCTATTCGGTCGCCCCGCACCTGCGTCACAGCGATCCGTCCACAATCGACCCGGCTGCCCCCGCCGCCGAAGTCATTTCTATGTCCATCCATGTCGGCACGCACATCGACGCGCTCTGTCACATCGCCGAAAAACAAGATGCCGCTGGCAACCCCGACCCCAATGGCGAACCGCGCATCTATGCCGCTGCCGGCGAGACCATCCCGGCCAGCCAAAGCGCGACCTCGGCCGGACAGCGCCATCTCGGCATTGAGCAGATGCCGCCAATCGTGATGCGCGGCGTGCTGCTGGATGTGGCTGCCTTGAAAGGCGTGGACATGCTGCCACCCGCGACTGTCGTCAACGCGGACGACATCCTGGCGGCGCAAGCGCGGCAGGGCACAAAGATCGGCGCGGACACGGCGGCGCTGGTGCGCACGGGCAGCATAGCGCGTTTGCGAGCGGGCGACCCCGCTTATCGCGATGCCCAGACCGGGCTGGATTTATCGGCGGCGCAATGCCTGGTCGAGCAGGGCATGACGCTGGCGGGCGCGGACAATATGGCTGTCGAAGCCATGCCGCCCTATGACCACTCGGTGCATCGCTTTTTGCTGGTGCACAGCGGCATCACCCATATCGAGAACCTCGACCTGGACGAGCTGGCGGCCGCGCGCTGTTACGAATTTCTGCTGATCATCGCGCCCTTGAAACTGACCGGCGCGACCGGCTCCTGGGTCAATCCGCTGGCGATTGCGTGAGCGAACCATGACCACCTTCCTGCATATCAGCGACACGCACATCAGCGGCGATCCCGCCTATCACCCGCCCTGGCTGCGCCCTGGCACGCGCCACCCCAACACGGACGCAAAAAATCTGCTGGGCGTTATCAAGCAGCTGCCCTACGCGGTCGATTTCATCTTGCATACGGGCGATGTCTGCGCCGAGCCGCTGGCCGATGATTATCGCTGCGCCCGCGATCTGCTGGACGATTTGCCCGTCCCCATCATCCTGCTGCCGGGCAATCACGATTCGGGCGATCTGCTGGCTGAGCATTTGCATGATGGCGAGCGGCGCCATGTCCTGCGCGATGCCCGCCTGCGCCTGGGCGATACGCACATCATCGCGCTGGATACCAGTGGCGGCGGCGAGCATGCCCCCAGCCTGCGCCCGCAGCAACTGGACTGGCTGGAGTCGGCGCTGGACTCTTGCCGGGACGGGCGCATCATCGTGGCGGCGCATCATCCGCTGCTGGAAACGGGCGTGGCCTGGCTGGACGAATCGATGCGCGCGCAGAATGGAGCGGCGGCGCATGCCATTTTGGCGCGGCACAGCAAGCGCATCGCTGGCGTCCTGCACGGGCACATCCACCAGCCGACCATTAGCTGCGCCGATGGCATCAGCTACATCAGCTGCCCATCGACCTGGAGCAACCTGGCGGCCTATCCCGGCTTGACTGTTGACGAGTCCGATCAGCACTGCGCGCCCGGCTACAACCTGGTCATGCTGCGCGGACCGCGGCTGTTTGCGCGACGCTGCGCATTCACTCCCGCGCCCCTGGCCTAGCGCGGACACGGCAAGCATACGCTGGCTGCGCTGTGGAAGCAGCATCTGGCGCAGTTCCTCTAACGCCCTCGGAATCAGACGATGCGTCGCGCAAGACTTGTATAGCGCTTCGGTTTAACAAGGCGTCCAAGCCGGTTTAACAGCATGCGCGAAAGGGATTGAAACGGGGGAAACCGGCGCTTGCGCCCGCGTCAACGACTTTTTGCGGCGCGGCACAGAATGCGATATACTGACGATAAGCGCAGCATACGCCGCTGGCGCAAATTTGAATGGTTATTGCACGACGCGAAGCGCTTGACTGATTAGCGGAGGAGGACGATATGAATGTATCCATGACCATAAACGGCGAGGCTGTCTCGCGCGATGTGGAGGCGCGCACCCTGCTGGTCCATTTTATTCGCGAAGACCTTGACCTGACAGGCACCAAGATCGGCTGCGATACCAGCCAATGCGGCGCTTGCACCATCCATGTCAATGGCAATATCGCCAAAGCCTGCACCTTGCTGGCCGCCCAGGCCGATGGCGCAGACATCACCACCATCGAGGGACTGGCAGAAAATGGCGAACACCACCCCATGCAAACCGCTTTCTGGGAGAATCACGGGCTTCAATGCGGCTATTGCACGCCAGGCATGATCATGGCTTCGGCCGCCTTTGCGCGCGACAACCCCGGCGCGTCCGAAAGCGATATCCGCCACTACCTGGAAGGCAATATCTGCCGCTGCACCGGCTATCACAATATTGTGAAGGCGGTCAAAGAGGTGGCTGACGCCGCCGCAGGAGGTGCCTGATGAGCACGCGGATCTTCGGCAGTGGCATCAAAAGGCGCGAAGACCCGCGCCTGATAACTGGCGAGGCGCGCTATACCGACGACATCAAATTGCAAGGCGCGCTGCACATGGCGGTCGTGCGCAGCCCTTATGCCCACGCCCGCATCGCTTCTATCGATTCTTCGGCCGCGGCTGGCATGCCCGGCGTGCGCGCCATCTTCACCGGCGGGGATATCGGCGACCTGGCTGGCTTGCCCACCGCCTGGCTCATCCCCGACAGCGACTTGAAGACACCCGAACACCCGGCTTTGGCGAGCGATGTCGCGCGCTATGTCGGCGATGGCGTGGCGATCGTGCTGGCGGACAGCCGTTACCAGGCGCAGGATGCCGCCGATGCCGTCATGGTCGATTATGAAGAGCTGCCGGTTGTGGTCGACCCGCACGAGGCGACTCAAGCCGGCGCGCCGCAACTGCACGACGATGTAGAAGGCAATATCGCCTTCCGCTGGGTCATGGGCGACCGCGAAGCCTCCGATGCTGTCTTTGCTGCCGCCGATGTGGTGGTCAGCGAGCGCATTTTGCAGCAGCGCCTGCTGCCGACAGCCATGGAGCCGCGGGCAGCCAGCGCGCAGTACAACGCCGCCACCGGCGAATTGACGCTGTGGTGCACCTCGCAGAACCCGCACATCCACCGCTTCATCGTCAGCGCCGTGACGGGTTTGCCAGAAAACAAGGTTCGCGTCATCGCGCCGGAAGTGGGCGGCGGTTTTGGCAGCAAGATCCCCTGCTATCCAGACGAAGCGCTGGTCAGCTGGGCAGCCATGAAGCTGGGCGTGCCGATCCGCTGGGCAGAAACCCGCAGCGAAAATTACCTCACCACCATTCACGGGCGCGACCATGTGCAATTCGTGGACATGGCAGCCAGCGATGACGGCAAGATTCTGGGCGTGCGCGCGACCGTATACGCCGGCATGGGCGCCTACCTGTCCACAGCGGCGCCGGGCATCCCCACCATCCTGCATGGCTTGCTCTATGTCGGTCCCTACACAATCGACAATGTATTTTGCGAATCGATCGGCGTGATGACCAATGCCACGCCCACCGATGCCTATCGCGGCGCTGGTCGTCCCGAAGCCACTTTCTTGCTGGAGCGCATGGTGGACAAAGTGGCTGGCGCGCTGGATATGGACCCGGCCGCGCTGCGCCGCCAGAACCTCATCCCGCCCTTTGAAGACGGACACGAAGTCGCCACCACGCTCATCTATGACAGCGGCGACTATGAAGCGGCATTCGACAAAGCGCTGGCTATGGCGGGCTATGACGACTTCCGCGCGCAGCAGGCGCAGGCGCTGCAAGATGGCCGCTACCTGGGCATCGGCGTGACGACATACACCGAAATGTGCGGCTTGGGACCCAGCCAGGTGGCCGGCGCGGTCGGCTTCCAGGGCGGCTTGTGGGAAAGCGCGACAGTGCGCGTAACGCCGACTGGCAAGGTGCAGGCGCTCATCGGCGCATCGCCGCATGGACAAGGCAGCGAAACCACCCTGGCGCAGATCATCAGCGCCGAACTCGGCTTCCCGGTCGATGACATCGAGGTGATTCACGGCGACACCACCGAGACGCCTATGGGCTGGGGCACGTATGGCAGCCGCACGACGCCCGTCACCGGCGCGGCATTGGCGCAAGCCTCGCGCAAGCTGAAAGAAAAGGCGCGCGTGCTGGCGGCGCACCTCATGGAAGCCAACCCGGACGATATCGAATACGCAGACGGCAGCTTCTCGGTCAAGGGATCGCCCGACCAGGCGCAGAGCATCCAGGATGTCGCGCTGATGGCGCACCTGGCCTGGAATATGCCCGAAGGCATGGACCCCGGCTTCGAGGAATCGCAATTTTATGACCCGCCCAATTTCGTCTATCCCTTTGGCACGCATATCGCCATCGTCGAGGTGAACGCGGTTACCGGCGAGATCGACCTGCAGCGCTATATCGCCGTTGACGACTGCGGACCGCAGATCAACCCGGAGATCGTGGCCGGGCAGATTCATGGCGGAGTCGTGCAGGGCATCGCGCAGGCATTGTGCGAGGGCGTCATCTATGACGACAGCGGGCAACTGCTGACAGGCACGATGATGGACTACTGCATGCCCAAAGCCGATATGTTCCCCAACTTCGAGCTGGGCGAGACGGTGACCCCATCGCCGCATCACCCGGTAGGCGTCAAGGGCGTGGGCGAAACCGGCACCATCGCCAGCACGCCGACGGTGTACAATGCCGTGCTGGATGCGCTTTCGCCGCTGGGCGTCGCGCAGATCGACATGCCACTGACAGCGGCAAAAGTCTGGCAAGCCATACAGAATGCAAACGGAGGGGTCTAAATGTGGCCACAACAATTTGACTATCAGCGCGCCAACAGCATAGAAGGCGCATTGGCTGCCATCGGCGAAAATGGCAAGTTCATCGCCGGCGGGCATTCGCTTCTGCCAGCTATGAAGCTGCGCTTGTCCACGCCCGACCAGTTGGTGGATATCAGCCGCATCGACGCCCTGCAAGGCATCAGCCTGAACGGGGCGTTGAACATCGGCGCGGGGGCGACCCATGCCGAGATCGCCGCTTCGGGCGCGGTCAATGGCGCTTGTCCGGCGCTGGCGCAGGCATGTGGCATGGTGGGCGACCAGGCGGTGCGCAACTTTGGAACGCTGGGCGGCAACATCGCCCATGCCGATCCCGCTTCCGACCCGCCGACGGCACTGGTGGCTTGCGGCGCTACGATCAATATCCAGGGCGCGGGTGGCTCCCGCAGCGTCAGCGCGCAAGACTTCTTCGTCGACCTCTTCGAGACGGCGCTGGACGAAGGCGAGCTGATCACGAGCGTCAACCTGCCCAACTGCAGCGACTGCCAATGCGCCTATGTAAAGCTGCCGCATCCCGCTTCACGCTACGCCATCGTAGGAGTCGCCGTCTGCCTGAAGATGGATGGCGGCACTTGCGCGCAGGCAGATGTCGCGGTCGGCGGCGCAACCGTAAAGGCGGTGAAATGCGCTGGCGCGGAGGCGGCGCTGGCTGGAAGCTCGCTGGATGATGCTGCGTTGGCTGCGGCTGCGGCTGTGGTCAGCGATGACATTGGCGACTGGCTGACGGGCGATATCGCCTATCCCGAAGCCTACCGCAGCGCCATGGCCGGCGTATTCCTGAAGCGCGCCATCGGCAAAGCGACGGGCTAGACAGCTCCAAAAACTCCCCTCTCCGACTCGTCGGGGAGGGGTTAAATAACCTGTCCCCCCGACCTTGCGCGCGATTGTGAAAATAAGTACAATCCGCAGCCCGTCCACAGTCTGGCGCAGTTGGGAGCGGCTGCCCATGGCCTTGCTCGCTGAACCCCAGTCAAGATCGACATCATTCGTCTGGTGCGCGTTGGGCACTGCGGCTTTGACCTGGGCATTGATCGTATTTGGCGCAGTGGTGCGCGTCACCGACTCCGGGCTCGGCTGCGGCACGGACTGGCCCCTTTGCAATGGCACGATCTTCCCGCCACTGGACAACCTCACCGCCTGGATCGAGTGGCTGCACCGCCTGTTTGCGCTGCTGATTGGCGTATGCGGCTTGGCGACGCTCGCGCTGGCCTGGCGAGACTTCCGCAAGCAAGATGAGCGCGTGCTGCAGTTGGCGGCTTTGGCGGCATTTTTCTTTTTGCTGCAGAGCGGTCTGGGCGCGGTGGTGGTGTTTCTGGAGCTGCCGCCCACCTTCGTAACATTGCATCTCGGCGTGGCCATGCTGCTGCTGGCGGCGCTGCTGGCGGCGGCATTGGTCGCCTGGCATCATCCGCGGCCTGGGCGCTCGGCTGCCTCTCTGCCGGCGCTGGCGGGCATCAACGCGGCTTTTGCGCTGCTGATCATATTGACCGGCGCTTTGGTGCGGGGCAGCGGCGCGACTTTGGCTTGCGTGGAATGGCCCCTGTGTTATGCCGGCGTCTTGCTGCCGGTTGAAGAGGGGCTGCTGGCTGTCATCCACATGACGCATCGTTTGTCGGTGGCGGCGATGGCGGTCGCGCTGCTGATTCTGTTGTGGAAAGCCTGGCGGCGGGAGGCGCTCGTCCGGCGCATTGCCCTGGCGGCGCTGCTGGCCTACCTCTTGCAAATCGGCGTTGGCGCGATGTTTGTCATCAGCGCTGCGGGACCCGCCTGGGGCGCCATCCATGTGGGCTTGGCGGCGGCGGTCTGGGGCTTGCTGGTCTGCCTCTTCGTCATTGAGCGCCTTGCCCTGCGCGCGCATCCATCAGCTGAAACGAGCCTGCCATGAGCCGATCGCTGTCTATCAGCATCCAGCCACGCGCTTATATCGAACTGACCAAGCCGCGCATCGTGCTGCTGCTGGTTTTCACCTGCCTGACCAGCATGATCGTGGCTGCGGAGACCATCCCGCCTCTGGATTCGCTGCTGTTCACGCTTTTGGGCGGCGCATTCGCGGCGGGCGGCTCTTGCGCCATCAATCAATACCTCGATCGCGTGCTGGATGCCAAGATGGCGCGCACGGCACGCAGACCCATTCCCTCCGGGCGCATTTCGGCTCGGCGCGCGCTGGGCTTCGGCATCGCCTTGCTGGTATTGTCGGCGTTGACGCTGGGATTGTTTGTCAATTGGCTGGCGGCGGGTTTGGCTCTGGCGGGCGCATTTTATTATGTCGTCGTCTATACCGTGCTGTTGAAGCGCCACACTGTGTCCAACATCCTCATCGGCGGCGGAGCGGGCGCCATGCCGGCGCTGGTGGGCTGGGCTGCGGCAAACGGCGGGCTGGAGCTGCAAGCCTTCATCTTGTTCGCCATCATCTTCTACTGGACGCCGCCTCATTCCTGGGCGCTGGCGATCCTGGTCAACAAGGATTATGCAGCGGCAGACATCCCGATGATGCCGGTCGCGCGCGGGGAACGGGTCACCCGTTATCAGATCCTCTTTTATTCGCTGCAGCTGGTTCTCATCAGCCTGGCTCCCGGCTTGCTGCTGCTGCTGGCTGGCGCGCCGCGCATGTTGGGCGGATTCTATCTGCTGGCAGCGGCGTTCCTGGGTTTGCTGCTGGTCTGGCTGGCGCTGCAGCTGATCCGGCGGGCAGACAAAGGCACAGCTCGCATGCTCTATAAATATTCGTCGCTATATCTGGGGCTGCTCTTCCTGGCGATGATCATCGATCGCTTGCTCTAGCGAGAATGCGCCCGCTGCCCTGCGCCCCCGTACGGGCGATCCGCTGAGTCGCCCAAATCTCCCCGCGCTAAACGATGCCAAAACCAGCCCAGTGGAGACAAAAGACGCTCTGGCTGCCTGTGCTGCTGCTGGTGGCGGCGGCGATGGTTTTTCTGGCATTGCTGCTGGTCGCCAGCTTGACCGAGCCAGCCGCGCCTTCTCTCGCAGATCGTCCGCCCGATGCCACGCATGTCGCCCTGGCCCTGCAAGACGCCTCGGCCGCGCGGGGAGAAGCGCTGATCGTCGAATACGCTTGCAGCGTCTGTCATATCGCGGGCGGGGACAGAGTCGCGCCGTCATTTGCCGGCATCGCCGACCGCGCCGCAAGCAGGCGGCCCCACCTGTCCGCTGGCCAATATCTGTTTGAGTCGATCGTACAGCCGGGCGACTACCTGGTCGCGGGATATGCCAACGCCATGCCGGGCAACTTCGCCAATCGCCTGTCCCAAGCCGAGATCGGGCATATCATCGCTTGGCTGCTGACCCTGTCCGCGGCCGACGACAGCCCTTGAGGAACTGTCACCAGTCCCGATAATCCATCCAGGTCCCTGCTGAATGCTGCCGAGACAAGTTCCAGCGCGATCTCACCGCGTGTTGGCGTAGCGCTGACGGTAAGTTTTGTAGCGGTCGTAGAGCCGCGGCGCGCCCAAAGCTGCCAGCACCACCAGCGCGCTGACAAATTGGATGTCGGTAGTGGGCAGATCGAGCGCGCTGAAGATCCAGGCGCGTGATATATCAAAGACCAGCATGCCTGCCACCGCCGCGATCAGCAGTTGGCCCGTGTTCCTGGGGCGCAACAGCACCTCGCCGATAATCACCGCCGCCAGCCCGCGAATGATCAAGCCAAAGCCCAGGCTGACATCGGCAAAGCCAAATTGCTGCACCACCAGCGAGCCGCTCAAGCCGGCCAAGCCGTTGGCGACCATCAAGCCCAGCGCGATCATCGCATAGTGGTTGATGCCGGTGGCGCGCACCATCTGCGCATTTTTGCCGGTCGCGCGCACCGCCAGGCCGAACTCGCTGCGCATAAACCAGTACAGAATCGCCAAAACAACGATGACAATGCCGCCGAACAAAATGATCTCCAGCAGATTCGTAGATTGGCGCTTCATGCTATCGCCAAATTGCTCGACCAGCCAGGTGCGGAAGGGGCGCGAATGCCGGCTGATGAGAGTCTCTTGCCCGAGCAGCGGAATGTTGCTGCGCCCTCCCATGATGCGCAGGGTCACCGTATAGGCGCCGGTGATGACGATGATGCTGGCCAGCAAGCCCTCAATTTTGAACAGGATATCCACCAGCGCCGTCGTCAGCCCGGTCAATGCGCCGAAGACGAATGCCGCCAGCACAGCCGCCTCTGGGCTGGAGCCATTGACGATCAAAATAGCGCAGACTGCGCCGCCGATGGGGAAGGCGCCATCGACGGTCAGATCAACGAAGCCCAGGATGCGGTAGGTGATAAAGACGCAGACCCCCGCCAGCGCATAGCCCAAACCCTGCCCGATCGCGCCAATGTTGACATTGCCCAGCGACATCACCACGCCAACCGCGACGACCAGCAGCAGCCCGCGCAGCAAGAAACCGTGGCGCCTGGTTATGGAATCCGAGCCTTGTCTCTCAGTGCTTGCTGGTGATGACATAGGTTTGCGCTCCGCCGCTATGATTCATACTGACAAGTATTGCGCGATGCCTCCGCGAAGATTGTAGAACATGACCCTGCAAGGAGGTCAAGCTCAGGAAATCAATCATCGCGCCAAAGCCACACAAATATGCCAATTCATTTATGTTAGGATACCGCAGATTTCCATGCGCGCATTGCCTTTGGCGAAAATGATTGCGAACTCGCCATTTTGAGCCAGCCCTGGATGTCTTCTAGACCCCCCACACCCAGGCCAAGCCCAGCAGCAGCGCCGCCAGCGTCACCAGCGTCATGCCAACCCCGACCATCGAAAAGTCGCTGAACTTGTAGCCGCCTGGTCCCATCATCAGGATATTGACGGGGTGCGCGATCGGCGTGAGGAAAGCCATCGAGCAAGCCATCGCCACCGCCACCGCCATCGCCCGCGCGTCCACGCCCATCTGCAGCGCCGCATTGATCGCCAGCGGACCTACCAGCAGCGCTGTAACTTGCCCGCCGATGACCTGCACCACCAGCATCGTCAGCAGCGCCATGCCCGCCACAATCGCCAGCCCGCCAGCGCCCGACAAGCCGTTCACCAGCAGCGCGCCAAGCCGATCTGCCAAGCCAGAATCGGTGATAGCCAGGCTCAATGGCAGCATGCCCGCCACCAGGAAGATGACGCGCCACTCGACTGCGGCATAGAAGTCGTCCATTGCCAGACAGCCGCTGATCGCCATAACTGCCGCCCCGCCCAGCATAGCGATGGGCAGAGGCACGAGATTGAATATCGAAAGCGCTAAAGCCAGCGCCGTTATGACAATCGCGAAGGGCGCGCGCCGCCTGTCCACCGAATGCGTCGACCAGGCGCCAGCCGGCAGGATGTAATTGCGATCGCGCGAGAGCCGCTCGATGTCTTCGCCCTGCCCGACCACCAGCACGGCATCGCCTACGCGCAGCGGCAGCTTGCGGACATCGGTGTGCTGGCTGCGTCCATCCCGCCACAGCGCCACAGCCAGCAAGCCGGCATCGCGGTTGAGCTTCACTTGCGACAGGGTTTTGCCAATGGCATCCGAGCGCGGCGCGATCATGATTTCGATGGGCTCCATGGGCAGCGCGCCATCCCCAGTCGGAGACGAGCTCGTTGCCCCAGCCCAGCAAAGTTGCCAGCCTTTCTTCGCGCCCGACGATCAGCAGCTCGTCGCCCGACACGATTAACTGGCTGGATTTGGGCACGGAGATTGTGTCGCCGCCACGCCGCACAGCCGCCACCGTCAAGCCCAGCTCGCTGTTGATGGCGCTTTCGCCGACGCTGCGCCCCGCCAATCGCGAGCCAGTCAGCACGCGCACCTGCCACATGCGCTCGGCCAGCTGGTAGGTATTGTGCAGGTCGGGCTGGCTGAATGCCTGCGTCATGGAGGCGCGTTCGGGCAGCAGACGCCGTCCCAACAGCAGCATGTAGGCCAGGCTGGCCAACACGATCAAGCCGCCCACCGGCAAAAAGTCCAGCATGCCCAGCCCGTCCAGGCCGCGCGAAAGCAGCAGCTCGCTCATGAGATGTTGGCGGTGGTCAAATAGGTCGCCATGCCGCCGACCAGGGTGCCGAAAGACATGGGCATCAGCAGTTTGGAAACAGAAATGCCCGAGATGCGCGCCACCCGCACAGCCGCTGGCAGCAGCGCCGCCCCCGCCGCCACATTATTCATAATCAGCGAAAGCGCCGCCCCCGCCGCCATGAACAAGGCGATCAGCCTGGCTTCGCTGCCGCGTCCATAATCGTGCAAAGCGTCCGCGATGAACTGGATGACGCCCGTTTGCTCCAGGCCGCGCGTGATGATGAACAAGCCGATCAGCGTGATGACCACCGAACTGCTGAAACCAGCCAAGGCTTCTGTGGCGGACAGCAAGCCGCTGAATGCCACCAGCAGCAGCACGATGATAGCGATCAGCTCGGTTTTCAGACGCGTCAAGGCGATCAAGCCAAAAAGCGCGCAGATGATGCCGATGACGGTCAACTCGGCTGTGGTGAGCATGGCTGTTCTCGCGGAGTCGTATCCATGCTGGCGAGTATAGCCGATGCGGGCTGCGCTGGCTTGCGGGGGATGACGGCGGCGGCGAGCCTGGCTTTTTGCGTCAATCGCAGGCTGCTCTGCGATAGGCAACCAGGACAGTCGCGTTTGGAAAATGCGTCGTATCGCAAGGGATGAAATCGTGATTTTGCATGGCAGCGTCGATGGCAGCGATGGTGGCAGGCTCAATGCGAGTGGTTTGATAAACCGCCCAGTAGCCCGACGGCAGCGCATTAGAAGCAACAAAATCAGCGATATCGTATGTCGGGAGACTGTAAATATCGATTCCATGCTGTCCGAAGTAGTAATCCTTCAAGTTGACAGGAACACGGAGATCCTTATCCAGTACATGGTCATAGCGCAATTTCTCAATGACCATCACCGGCAGCTTTTCGCCGGATCGCTGCATCCAACGGCTGACCAGATGCCAGGGCGGGTTCGTGAAAGACTGGGTTCGCCCTGCAATCACAAAGCGCCAGTTAAAAGTTGAGTTGAAATGCAGGCCTGCCGCCAGCCACATCATCAGCGCCAGCAGGCCCAGCCAGTGGCGCAATCGGTACAAAGCGAAAATCCCTGTCGCAATAAATCCTGCGACAATTGGCGTTCCCACCAGGAAGTAGCGCATCTGCTCTGTGCTTACGACGCCAGTTACAGCGCTTGCGATTGCGATGCCTGCCATCAGAAGCGGCAACAGCAGCAAAAACGGATTCCCCCCCCCCACCCCCCCCCCCCCCCCCCCCCCCCGCACGCGTCCGCGCAGCAAGGCAGCGATTGCAGCCACCGCTACTACTGCAAACAATCGGCGACTGCCATTGCTGTTTACCAGCAGCCATTGGGTCAAGACGGCGTCAAGCGCATCGGCTCGCGGGCCATGTGTGCTAATTACGAATGCGGAGTTTTCGGTCAAGGTTGGCAAAATCTGCGGGGCAGCCAGAGCGAATCCGAGCAACGCCGCTGTCACGACTTTCAGCCAGCGCCAGTTTTTCCTGACGGCAATCAGATGATAGAGCGAGACCGCAGCATACAGAACGAATCCGAAAACATGCGTGCTGACCAGCGCGGCGCAAGCAATCGCCAGCGCCAGGTACAAACGCAATCGTGGCGGATTGCCGCGTCTGACGATGCGCAGGTAGACCCAGAGGATGATCGCAGCCAGCAGGACAACCAGCGTGTAATAGCGAACTTGTGCGAAATAGAAAGCGTACATGGCGAGGCAGGACAAGACGAAAACGGCAAACGTGCCACCAACGGGCGAAATAAAGTCGCGCGACAGTCGGTAGACCATCGCCAGCGACATCAAACCGGCAAAGACGGAGGGCAGCCGCGCCACAGCCAGCGAATGCCCGGCAGCATGCCCCCAGAAATGCAGAAGCAAATGTCCAAGTGGAACTTGGGCGGGAGACTGGTGTCGCACTGCAGCCAGCACATCGCTCGCGGTGTAAACTTCTTGCATAATTCCAAACGATTGGATGTACTGCCTTCTCTCGTCAAATGTCATCGCCAGGCGATCGATCTGCGGGATCGTCAGCGCCGCCGCGACCAAGATCATGGATGCTGCCAACAGCCAGTGACTCAACAGGCGGTCGATGCGATTACGGTTGTTCATTGCGCTGCGACGCCACCAGACCATCCCTAATCCAACCCGCCATAGGCTTCGGCGAAAGCCTCGACCTCGGGCAGGGTCGGCATGAAATTGGCGCAGCCATGCTCGGTCACTACGATCGCGCCGCAGGCATTGCCCAGACGCGCCGCCTTGTACCAGCCCCAGCCGCGCGCCAAGCCATAGATGAAGCCGCCGCCAAAGGCATCGCCCGCGCCCAGGATGTTCGTCACCTCGACCGGGAAACCCGGCGCATCGATCACCGCGCCATCCTGCAGGTGGATTCTCGCCCCTTGCGCGCCGACTTTCTCCACCACAGCCACTGGACCCAAAGCCAGCATAGACGCAATGGCAGCGCGCGTATCGCCAGCCACTTTGGCATCGGAAATCTGCGAATGCGTGAGCTGCATCTGCGACTCGTCGCGCAAGACCGCCGCATTGATCTCGTCCGCTGTGCCGATGACTACATCGACCTGGGGCAAGACGGAGCGCGCCACCACGCCAAATGCGCGCAGATCGTGCCATTGGTCGGGGCGGAAGTCGATATCAAAGACGACCTGCGCCCCCGCCGACCGCGCAATCTCGGCAGCCAGCATGGTCGCGCTGCGGCTGGGCTCCAGGCTGAGGTTGGTGCCAGCGAATTGAAAGACGCGGCAATCAGTCAGCGGGGCAGCCAAGGCATCGTCAATGGTCAAATTGATGTCGGCGCAGTTTTCGCGATAATACACCAGTGGGAATTTGTCTGGCGGCTCGATGCCCAGCACAACCGCCGATGTGCGCTGTTCTGGCTTGCGCGGGATGAAGCCCGTCTCGACACCCTCGTTTTGCAGGAAGCGCAGGATAAAGTCGCCGACCGGGTCTTCGCCGACTGCGGTCAGCAGCGCCGTTTTTAATCCCAGCCGCCGCGCGCCCACGCTGATATTGGTGGGCGAGCCGCCGACATAAGCCGCGAAGCTGTCAATCTCGGTGAAAGGCGCGCCGATGTCGTTTGAATACAGATCGATGGAGCTGCGCCCCATGTGCAGCGAGTCCCAGGTTTTGCTCATCCGCTTGTCCCGTCAATTTCGTCCAGGCGCACTGGTCGATTTTCGCGCAGCGAGCGCATGCCCGCTTTTGCCATCACCACCGGCGCGCGCCCGTCATCCCCATTGACCGGCACCGGCTGGTCTGTGAGGATGGCTTCTACAAAAGCTGCCATCTCGGCGGCGTAGCTGTCCATATAGCGGTCCATGAAGAAGTTCATCGGCAGGTCGCGGCGGACGCTGCTGGCATCGCTGAGGGTCACGGCGTTGGCGTGCAGGTTGCCGCTGCTGGCTGCGCCCTGGCTGCCAAAGACTTCCACGCGCTGGTCATAGCCATAGACGGCTTGGCGGCTGTTTTCGATGCTGCCGATGACGCCATTTTCGAAGCGCAGCATGACCTTGGCGGTGTCGATATCGCCGGCCGCGCCGATAGCGGGATCGACCATGCAATCGCCCATGGCGAAGACCTCGACCGCTTCGCCCAGCAGAAAGCGACACATGTCAAAGTCGTGAATCATCATGTCCATCATCAAGCCGCCAGACACGGTTATGTAATCGATGGACGGCGGGGCCGGATCGCGGCTGATGATGTGCAGCAGCTGCGGCCTGCCGACCTCGCCACTTTCAATCGCCCGCTTCAAGCGGATGTGGTTGGCGTCAAAACGGCGATTGAAGCCGATCTGCAGCTGCACGCCGGCCGCGTCCACAGCCGCCAGCGCCGCGTCGATTTCCGCCAGGTCGTGAGCGATCGGCTTCTCGCAGAAGATGTGCTTGCCAACTCGCGCCGCCATTTTGATGAAGCGCGTGTGCGTATCGGTGGAGCTGCAGATGACGATTGCATCCAGCTCGGGCAGTTCAAAGAGCGCGGCGGGATCGTCCATGTGCGCGGGAATGCCGAATTCGCTGGCAGCAGCCTCCGCAGACGGCGCATGAATATCGGCGATTGCCCGCACCTTCGCGCCAGCCACGCGCGTCGTCAGCGTGTCGGCATGCACGCGCCCGATGCGTCCCGCGCCAATGATGCCCAGTTTGAGTGTCATCCATGCCTCCCAACTGCATGCGGACAATGGCGTATAGTGTAGCAAGTCTCGCCTAATTATTGAATAGCGCGGCCGGCTTGCGTTATACTTGTCAGAGACGTTGCAGGAGGCAGACGATGCACCTCGACAATCCGAACCCGAATTTGAAGCAAGCGATGCCGGCGCTCGAGGCTGACGACGACCATGAGCCGACCAAAGAAGAAATCATGGAAGATATACGCCAGGGTCTGCGCGATGTGCTTGCTGGGTACACAGGTCAAGACGCGTTGGAATTCCTTGACGAGCTAGAACGCGAAGCTATGGTCAATGCCGACGAGAGTTGACACCCATCCTACGTTTCGTAAACGAACCAGGAGACTTCAGCGCCGGTTTCCCTCGATCCATCTCGATCTACGCTCTTTGCTCCAGCGCCTGCAAAACGATGAGCGCCCAGGCGACAGAATCCCCCGCGTCGGCTACACCGTCTACAAAGTACGTCTGCCCAACCGCGCAGCCCGGCGTGGCAAGAGCGGCGGCTTCCGCATCATCTATTATGCCCAATTCAACGACCTCGTCACCCTGCTCACGATCTACTCCAAAACTGATGAAACCGATATCAGCGCGCGGGAGATCCAGGAACTGGCTCAAGAAGCCGACGCAGCCAACCGCTAGAATCCATTGAAGCGCAGAAAGGACGGGGCATGATCGCGGATTCGCTGACGACTTTCCCGCGCGGCGCAATGGTGGTGTGAACCGAGGGGGGTCAATTTTTTGGGCGTTACAGCCCGCGATACCTGCAATACCATTCCCAGGTGCGGCGCAGCCCCTCGCGCGTGTCGACTGTCGGCGCAAAGCCCAGCAGACGCCGCGCCTTGCTGTTGTCGCAAAAGGTGATCGGCGGGTCGCTGGACGGCGTGGGCACAGACACGGCATTGATTTTCGCGCCGGCCAGCTCTTCAATGACGCGCACGAACTCGCCCAGTGAAATGGGCGCGCCACAGCCCAGATTGATGACCTCGCTGCCCAGCGGCTTTTCCAGCGCAGCGACCACGCCAGCCACCGTATCGGCGATATAAGTCCAGTCGCGCTGGATGTCGCCGCCATTGAACAAGCGCATCCGCTCGCCGCTTTGGGTGGCTTCCATCAGCCGCCAGGGCATCATGTCGGGGCGCCCGGCTGGCCCATAGACATTGAAAAAACGCAGCGCCGTGACCTGCATGCCGACCAGGTTGTGATAGCTGTGCGCCAGCATCTCGGCGGCGCGCTTGCTGGCCGGGTAGGCAGCCAGCGGACGATCGGCGCAGTCGCTTTCGATGAACGGCAGGCGGCGCGTTTTGCCATAAACCGACGAGGTCGATGCCAGCACGAACTGTCCACAGCCGCCCAGCTTTGCGCCTTCCAGCAGATTCAATGTGCCGCCCAGGTTGACATCCATGTACAGGCGCGGCCGGGATACGCTGGCGCGCACGCCGGCCATGGCTGCCAGGTGCGCCACGCGGCGGACGCTGCGCTCCCGAAACAGCGCCTCCACCAGCTCAACATCGCGGATATCGCCCTCGACCAGTTGGAAATTGTCATATCCGCGCAGGTTTTCGACATTGGCCCGTTTTATGGCTGGATCGTAGTAGTCGTTGAAATTGTCGATGGCAAGCACGGTCTCGCCGCGCTGCAGCAGGGCTTCGGCCACATGGCTGCCGATAAAGCCAGCGCCGCCGGTGATGAGGGTGGTCATGAAGTTGTCCTTTGCGTCTCGAAAAAAGTTATACCACAGACCACACTGTGCGATGCCGCGCATATTGCGCAATCCCGCGGGCGCGGCTACCATTCGCCAATGGGTATACACAGCACAGGCGGTCAATGCGCATGAATGGACAACAGCTAATACACGCCCTGCGCAGCGGGCAGCGGGTTTATGGCAGCGCCATGTATTCGCCCTCGCCGATATGGGCGCGCGTGGTGAAAAATCTCGATTTGGATATGGTCTTTATTGATACCGAACATACGCCGCAAGACCGCAGCGCCATCTCGTGGCTCTGCCAATGTTATGCCGCGCTCGACCTGGCACCCGTCGTGCGCATCCCCGAGCCCGACCCCTACCTGGCGCAGATGACCCTGGATGGCGGCGCGCACGGCATCATCGCGCCCTATGTGGAATCGCCCGCGCAAGTCATCCAACTGGGCGGCGCAGTCAAATTTGCCCCGCTGAAGGGCGAAAAGCTGCGCGCGGCGCTGGCTGGCGAAAACGAGCTCGAGCCAGAGCTGGCCGACTATCTCGCGCGGCGCAACGCCAACAAAGCGCTCTTCATCAATATCGAAAGCGTGCCGGCGCTGGAAAATCTCGATGATATCCTGCGCCTGCCGTATGTCGACTGCGTGCTGGTGGGTCCGCACGATCTGTCATGCAGCCTGGGGCTTCCCGAGCAGTACGACCATCCCGACTTTCAAGCCGCCATCCGCGCGATCATCAGCAAGTCGCGGGCGGCGAATGTGGGCGTGGGCATCCACCATAACTTCGCCCATCACGAGATCGAGTGGGTCAAAGCCGGCGCCAATCTGGTCATGCACAGCTCCGACATTTCAGCATTTAACCGCGCGTTGACCGCCGAGTTCAAGCAAATCCGCGAGGCCACCGATGATGTCGGCGAAATCGTTGACGAAAATGTGCATTTTTAGTCATTCGCGCAAACATTCACCAGGAAACGGAAGCGACCATGTACAAAATCTGGTTCGAAAAATCGGTGCCCGACGACTTTCGCCCGCTCTTTGAAAAAGTGGCGGATGGCATCTGCCCCGCCGAGGGAGCGGACCGCTGGCACAATCTGGAAGGCGCGGACGCGGTCATGGCTGGTGGAAATAGCTACGATGCCGAGTGTATGGATCGCGCGCCGCGTCTGCTGATCATCGCGCGCACGGGCATCGGCTATGACAAGGTCGATATCGCTGCGGCCAGCGCCCGCCAAATCGCCGTGGTCAATGCGCCAGACGCCCCCACCGTCTCGACTGCCGAGCAAGCCCTCGCCCTGATGTTCAGCGTGGCGCGCCGCCTCAAGAGCGTGGAAAATGCGCTGAATGATATGCTGGCCAGCGGCGAAGCTCGCAATGTCTGGGGCGACTATCGCGCGCTGGAACTGCAAAACAAGCGGCTGGGACTGGTGGGTTTGGGGCGCATCGGCGGGCATGTCAGCGGGATTGCGCGAGCCATCGGCATGCAGGTGGCGGCTTACGACCCCTATCTCGGGGGCGATCACTTTGAGTCGCTGGGCGTCCAACGCGCCGAGTCGCTGGAGGCGCTGCTGGGCGAATCCGATGTCGTCTCGCTGCACCTGCCGCTGAACGACGAGACGCGCAAGCTGATGAATGCGCGGCGATTTGCGCAGATGAAAGCAGGCGCGGTCTTCATCAATGTATCGCGCGGCGGGCATGTCGATGAAGCGGCGCTGGCGGATGCGCTGGACGCGGGACGGCTCTTCGGCGCGGGCCTGGATGTGACCGACCCGGAACCACCGCTGGCAGGCAACCCGCTGTTGGGGCGGCACAATGTGGTGATCACGCCGCATGTCGCCAGCGCCACCCTGGTTGGCAAGCGCCGCCTGGTCGCGCATGCGCTGGAGCAGGTGCTGCAAACGCTGCGTGGCGAACGCCCGCCCCACCTGATCAATCCCGAGGTGTGGGATGCCGTGCAGGCGCGCTGGAAACTTGCGCAGAGCTGAATCCCCGCGCAGCTTGCACTCAGTCCGTCCCGTCAGCCGCAGCGCGATCGCTCGTCCCATGCCGCTGCCCGCGCCGGTGATGATTGCGCTGCGTTGAGTCATTGGCTTGCCTCCGCCGCTCCATTGCCCGCGTCAATCAGCTCGCGCAGGCGGGCGATATGCGCCGGACCCGTCTCGCAGCAGCCGCCCACGATGGACGCGCCCACTTCAAGCCAGCCCGCCACATCCCGCGCATAAGATTCTGGCGACATATCTTCGCGCGCCGAAAGCTGAGCCACCCCGCCGCGATCGACCCAGTCGTCGGGGATGCCGGTGAAACCGTTGGCATAGGCGCCGAAAGGCCGCCCGCCCCCTTGCAGAATGGGCAGCGATTGGCTGATGGTGGCTGGCTTGCAGCAATTCAGCAGCAGGGCAGCGGCTCCCGGCTCGGGCAGCGTGGCGATGACATCCGCCAGTTTTTCGCCGCCGCGCAGTCGCTCTGGATGCCGGTCGTCCAGGGTCAGCGCCAGCCAGACCGGCTTGCCCCGTCCCTGCGCGGCTTGCAGGAAGGCGCGCGCTTCAAAGCCGGTCGAAAATGTCTCGCCCAGATAGATGTCCACGCCCGGCGCCAACAGGTTCATCATTTCGGCGAATTCGGCTGCTGCCTGATCAAATGACAATGCGAAAGTATTGACATAACTGGCTTCCAGCGGCGGCAGGCTGGCGGCGATCTGGATATCGCGGCGGGATTGGTCGCGGGCGGCATTTGCCAGGTCGCTGGCGGTTTGCAGCAGAGGCGCGAGCTGGTCTTCCTTGCCTATGCAGCGCAGGCGGGTGCGCGTTGTGCCATAGGTGTTGGCGGTGATGATGTCGGCGCCGGCGTCGATGTAGTCGCGGTGAATCGCGCTGACGAGTTCGGGCGCTTCATAGAGAGCGCCGCTCGCCCATTCGCCATACATGCCTTTGCCGCCGCGATTGACGATCTCTTGCCCCATGCCGCCGTCCAGCAATTGTGGATTTGTCATAACCTGCGCCCCTTTGCATTCCCGCCGATTCTAGCTTGCCAGCCGCTCGGGCACAACGCGCTCAATTTGAAAACTGTAAGGCTTGTCCGCTATTAGACGATAAGGGTTGCTATCGCTCCGTCTGCTCTACCAAGCTGGCGATTGCACATTATGGTGAAGTTGCAGGCAGTCATCGCCGCGGCGATGCGCGCCAGCAGCCCATCTTCACTATGCGCGTTCAGCTTCCTGAAGTCAAAGGATTCCACGAGCCGCGCGATCACCGTTTCAACGATTTGTCGCTTGCTGCGATGCCAGGCGGCATTCCCGCTCTTTTCTTGCCAACTTTGGTTTTTTGCACCTGGCGTGATGACTTCTATGCCATAGTCGCGTTGCCATTGGTCTGCCCAGCGCGGGCTGCTAAAGCCACGATCCGCCAGAATGGGCACGCCGCGTCCTCGACCCGCTGTGATCTCCGGGCTAAAGGATTCTTCGACTGGTTTCACCTCGTATTCCTTGCGCCGGCTGGGCAGCTTGCAGGGTTCATGCAGGTTCATTTCGCCCTGTCGACTGCTCAGCATCGCTTGTAGAAACCAGCGATCATCGGTTGGCGCTGGACCGAGCACCCAGCCAGTGATGATGCCGTTGTCGCTTACGCAAAGCAGCAATTGGCAGCCGAAGCACCAACAGCCATCGTTGCCGCCGCAGCCCTTTTGGGCATCGATCCAGTGGCGCTTGTGGCGCAGCGCATGCGCCGTGCTGCAATGCCGAATGGGAGTGCAATCTGCCACTTCGTAAGGACTATGGGGGGGCTCAGTGCTTGCGCCAAATCCTGTTGCAGGGGAACGAGCAAATCGCTTAGTTTTCGGCGGCGTTTGTTGAGGTGGCTATGCTTCGGCATGCTGCGGAACATGCCCTTGCGATGGGCCAGCATGTGCATCACGAAACTCCGCTCCGATCTCCGGGGCACGTTGCCGCGCATCTGGGACAGGATGCACAGCGAAAGCACTTCAGCAATTGAGATCTTACTTCGCGGGCCGGTAGTTTGCTTGGGGATGCGATGATCGTTTTCCTTGCACAAATCGGCGATGAAGCAGTACAATATAGTGATGAAGGTGTCTAAATCCACGAGCGAGCTCCTTACCGTGGCAGTTTGGCGTTCGCTCTGTTTTAGCACCTTCTCTTTATTCCGCTTAACTACAACGACCCAATAGCGGACAAGCCTTGTAGGGGCGAGACTTGTCTCGTGCGCAATGTCGCAAACGCAGCATTCCGCGCCTGCGCATTTTCCAGTTGCCGCGCCTGCAATGCCCACGGGCGCGGCGTACATGGCGGCGCCGCAGTTGACCATGTTGCCTACGCCGGCGTTGCGCGGGTCGGCATTGCCCAGCCAGCGCATATACAGCCACTTTTCGGGATAGAAGAGGCGCTCGACCAGGGGCATGTGGCGTCCGCGTTCGGGTATCCAGCGGTCTTCCAGCGCCATCTTCGGCGCGATGCGGCGGAAAAATTCGTGCGCGTCCAGGTGGTCGCCATGCTCGATGTAGCATTCGCAGAGCAGCTGAATCATGTGCGTGTCGTCGGTGTAGCGTCCATGGCCGCGGCCGCGCGTGTCTTCTTCGCTCCAGGCTTCGACCAGGTCGGTGATGTACCCATAACGCGCCTGGATTTCATCAGGCATGCGCCATTCGGCCGGCGCGCCCATGGCATCGCCTATCGCACCGCCATACAGGCAGCCTTGCACCTTTTGCAGCAGCAAATCGTTGTTCGACATTTCTGTGTTTTCCTCTGTGGTGTCTATGAAACGAACAAGGTCAAGAAAAAATGAACCACCGAGTGCACCGAGTTTTAGGAGTACACCGAGAAAACTCTGTGTCCTCTGTGGTCTCCGTGTCCTCTGTGTTTTTCAGCAAATCACATATACCGCACGGAACACACCACCGCCAGGTTGTTCACGAGGCAGCGCCAGCTTTCGCCGCGGTCATCGCTGACATAGAAGTTGCCGGCCGTCGTGCCGAATGCCAGCGAATCGCCCTGCGCATCCAGTCCGTGACGAAACACCAGGTCATAGCAATGCTGCTGGGGCAAGCCCTCGCGCAGGTTCTGCCAGGTCTGCCCGCCCGCCACCGAACCACTGCGCCGCGCTCGGATCATTCCACAGCGCCTCGTTCAGCTGGAAGCTCGCGCCGCAGGTTGGGCGTGAACTTGACCTGTGCCATGTTGATGTACCTAGTGCTCGTCTTGAATAGGCAGGGATAGTGTATCACAAAGACGCGCCTCTCTGTGCCCGCCTGCCGAAATCATCTACAATCGCCTGCCATGCAAAAAGCCGAACTCCTGCACAGCCTGCGCGGTGTCAAAGGCAAATACAAACGCTATATCGGCGCGCCCATCCGCTATGGCGGCGGCAAGAGCCTGGCGGTCGGGCACATCCTCGAACACCTGCCGGACGGCATCACCCGCCTGGCATCGCCTTTCCTGGGCGGCGGCTCCTTCGAAGTCGCTTGCGCGCGCGAGCTGGGCATCGAGGTGACAGCCTATGACATCTTCGACATCCTGATCAACTTCTGGGCGGAACTGCTGCACGACCCCCACGCGCTTTACGAGAGCCTGATGCAGCTGCAGCCCTGCAAAGAAACCTACAACGATATCAAGGCGCGGCTGCAAGCGCATTGGGATGGCGAAATCTGCCTGCCGCCGCATGAACTGGCGGTGTGCTATTACTTCAATCACAACCTGTCTTATGGTCCGGGTTTTCTGGGCTGGATGTCGAAAATTTATACAGAGCGCGGACGCTATGAAAATCTGCTGCGCCGCCTGCGCGATTTTTCTGCGCCAAAATTGCGCGTAGGCTGCCTATCGTTTGAGCAGTCCATCCCGCAGCACCAGGGCGAGTTTCTATATTGCGACCCGCCCTATTATCTCGGCGATGACAGTCTGATGTTCCGCGGCATTTATCCCCAGCGCAACTTCCCCATTCATCACAAGGGCTTCGCGCATGAGCGGCTGCGCGACCTGCTGCATGGGCATCGCGGCGGATTCATCCTGTCTTACAACAACTGCCCGACCATCCGCGAATGGTATGCCGATTGCCGCATTGTCGATGTGCGCTGGCAGTACACGATGGGGCAAGGCGAGACGCGCATCGGCGCAAACCGCATAGCAGACGGGCGCGGGCATGTGAAAAAGTCGCATGAGATTCTGGTTGTGGGGTGATTTTTTTGACACAAAAGGCGCAGAGAGTAAACAGCGCAAAAACCAGGATTTGACAACTGCCATAGATATTGTACAATGACATACTCCATGCAAGAGAGGATTTGTCGCAGGAGTTCAGCCATGAAATCCAGCATCATTCTGACAATCGCTTGTATATTCATTCTATTCTTGGCGACCGTAGCGCAAGCATCCGAATTCACCGACAACACCTGCTACAGAGAGGGCGCGAATTGCCAAACCGATGAGGAGTGGAAAGCCGGCTGGTGCGAAGCGGCTGTGACGGCCGGCGTCTTCATCGGCACCGCTGAGCAGTGCGTTCAGCCTGGCGGCGGCGGCGGACGTCTGGCCGAATCGCCACAAAACCAGAACAGCTACAGCAACGCTGACAGTTCGGGGCAAAATGGCGGCGATGTTCAAAGACAGCAGAGGCAAAGCGGCGGCAGCGCGCAGGGACAAGGCAGCAGCCCCCAGCTTAAGTTCGCGCCTGAACAAAACCCGAGCGCGAAAAGCAACGATGACGCAGGGGATGGGCCTGTCAGCGCGCCTGCCAGCGCAGGGCGATGCCGGTATTGGCGTGTGACGATAACTAACCCAAATCCGGTTTGCGTGCATTTCAATATCCGCCGATTGGGAGACTAACTGCCACCGAGTACACAGAGAAAGAGTCTTTGCGTCCTTTGTGAACCCTGCTTGTGGTAGAATCCTCCTGGTCAGGATGCCAAGAGGCGCACACGCATGGCAGAGCCAAACTTCCAGCAATCGCACGCTCTATCACGGCGACAACCTCGAATTCCTGCGCGGCATGAACAGCGAGACCGTGCACCTCATCGCCACCGACCCGCCTTTCAACAAGAATCGCGATTTTCACGCCACGCCCGACAGCCTGGCGAGGGGCGCGCGCTTCAAAGACCGCTGGCGCTGGGAGAGCGATGTGCAGGAAGAGTGGGTGGACAGCATCAAAGACGACTGGCCCGCCGTCTGGAAAGTGATCGACGCGGCGCGGGACGCTTATGGCGATGACATGGGCGCGTTTCTGTGCTGGCTGGGCGTGCGGCTGATGGAGATGCGGCGCATCCTGCGGCCCGATGGCAGCATCTACCTGCACATCGACCACACGGCGCATGCCTATGTGAAGTGCTTGATGGATGGCATCTTTGGCGCGAAGAACTTTCGCAATGCGATCATGTGGCATTATGACGGACCGCAAAGCGCGCTAGGCAACAAAATTTCCTTCGCGACAAAGCACGACACGATTTGTTCTATTCAAATGGCAAGAATGGTACATTGCAAGGCTGGAAGGCATCCGTCCATAACCTTACTGGATGAGTTGAAGCTTAGGAAATACAAGCAAATGAACAGGGAAGGTATTTCTATGACACGCCAAAAGGCAACTATACGGAGCTCAGCATAAGAAATCTTGAGCAGAGGGTCAGTATACGCCGGACACGAACCGGCACGAATCCGAGTAAAGCATTTCCTGATTCAGAACTCAGAAGGCAATGTGTTTGGCGAAAGACCATGATGTCAATGGGACGACATACCATCGCTAGATCATGCTCCAAAGGCGGACGCAAAGGACTGGCTATCCTACCCAGAAACCGCTCGCGCTTTACGAGCGCATTATTGAAGCAAGCAGCAATGAAGGTGACATCGTGTTGGATCCATTCTGCGGCTGCGCCACTACGCCCATCGCCGCCGAACGACTCAAGCGCCAGTGGGTCGGCATGGACATTTGGGATAAGCGCAAATGACGCGGTAAGAGACCGGTTGAACGCGATGAACGGTGCTTGCGCCAGATGAAGCCAAGCAAGATGACGCTTCCGCATAAATCCATTACAAAACCACCCGCCCATCCGCACGGACGACAACGAAACAGCCGCCCCCACCCTTGAACTCAAATCGCAGCGGGCAGACGAACCCTGGGAGCGGCTCAAGCACCGGCAGATGGTGCGCGTGCTGGCCGATGCGCAGGGGTCGAGCAATGGCGTCATCTGCGCGGGCTGCGGGCGCGTGCTCGAGCTTGAGTTCATGCAGCTTGACCATATCCTGCCGCGCACGGATGGCGGGGCGAATCACATCTTGAATCGCGTGCTGCTGTGCGGTCCCTGCAACCGCCGCAAGCGCAATTATCTGACGCTGTCGGGGCTTGTCGCGCAGAATCGCAAGAAAGATGTGGGCTGGATGAAAGACGCGGACAGGGCGAAACTGGCTTGGGACAGCGCGCGCCGCAAAGCCGAATGGGTGCGGGATCATTTTGGCAGTGCTGCGTGCCAGGCTCTTGTGGGCAAAAGCTAGGGCAGCAACTCAAGGAATTTGCAATGCCGCGGACGAAAGATGGCGAAATCGCGCCGATCGAATGTGGCGACTTGGGCTATGTTTAGGCGCTCAGCCATTGCCATGATGCAACAATCGACAATGTCGAATTCCGCATTGGCATAAGTCTGCGCGATTTCGCTTATGCGCCGCAGATCTTCAGGAAGCAGTGGCTCGAGTTGCGGGCCAATCTTTGCCAGGTTGCGGAGAAATGTCTGCACGCCGCCGTAACCCAGGTCACGAGTGAACAAGTAGCAGACTTCGGGCAAAATGATGTTGGGGGATGAGAAGCGAATCTCGTGGTTGCAGACGCGCGCCTATTGCTTCCGAGTGGCGAGAATCCTGCGAATTGTAGATGGCGTACAGGAAGCTGCTATCGACGAGGACCGTCATTGTCCAGCCGGCGCTTAACGAGGTAATCGGTGTATTCCGTCTGCAGGATCTCGCGGCTGCGGGCGGCGGTGTCGACGGGCTCGGGCGAGGCCAAACCAGCTTCATGCGCGCTCTTCAGCAAGTCTTCCCAAGTCGCGTATCGGCCGTCGCTTTCAACGCTGCAATCGGCGATATTGCGCTCCGTAACATAGCGCTTGATCATGTCGCGCAGCAATTCGTCGATTTCTGCATCTTGTCGCTGTGCCATCTCTGCCAATTGCAGCGAGATATCTTCTGGAATGTCCAGAATCATGGCTTTGTTCTCCCTTCAAGATACTCGCAGTGTACCAGGATTCCAGGGTTTTAAGGAAAGCTGTGCCACAATTTGAGCGAGTCTAACCTGGCTCATCGGTGAGTGGCAAGGGGTATCGCGAGCAAACCACTCGCACTCCGCGCCTCTGTGCCTCTGTGGCGAAATCATCTACAATAGGCAACCATCATCAGACTGCGCACAACAAAGGACTCCCCCCATGACCAACCCCGCCCTCGACAAGCTCTCACAATTCCGCTGCATCGGTCCCTTCCGCGGCGGCCGAGTCGTCGCTGTCGCTGGCGACCGGCGCGACCCCAACACCTTCTACTTCGGCGCGGTCTGCGGCGGCATCTGGAAGACCACCGACGCCGGGCAATACTGGCAGAATATCAGCGATGGCTACCTGACCTCGCCATCCATCGGCGCGCTGGAAGTCGCCCCCGCCGACCCCAATGTCATCTATGCCGGCACTGGCGAAAGCACCATCCGCATCGATGTGTCTATCGGCGATGGCGTCTACAAATCGACTGACGCCGGGCGCAGCTGGACGCACATCGGCCTGCGCGATACCCGTCAAATTGGCAAAATCCGCACGCATCCGCAGAATGCCGACCTGGTCTATGTGGCGGCGCTGGGGCACGCTTTCGGGCGCAACGAAGAACGCGGCGTTTTTCGCAGCAAAGACGGCGGCGAAAACTGGGAGCGCGTTTTGCATGTCAGCGACAAAGCCGGCGCGGTCGATATCAGCATCGACCAGAACAACCCGCGCGTCATCTATGCCAGCATCTGGGAAGCCTGGCGCAACTTCTGGCAGATCAGCAGCGGCGGCGAAGACAGCGGCATCTGGCGCAGCATGGACGGCGGCGATACCTGGCAATGCCTGACGGGCGGCGAGGGGCTGTCAAATCCTCCCCCTGACGCGTCGGGGGGAACGAGGGGGGTAGGCCTGCCCAAAGGGACAATCGGAAAAATCGGCTTGGCGGCCTCGCCGGCGCAGAGCGGGCGCGTCTGGGCGATTGTCGAGCATCAGCCCGATGGCGGCGTCTATCGCAGCGATGATTATGGCGAAACCTGGACGCACATCTGCAAGGACATGCGCCTCGTCTCGCGCGCCTGGTATTACATGCACCTGACAGCCGACCCGCAGGACGCCAACACCATCTATGTCAATAACCTCGACTTTTGGAAGTCCACCGATGGCGGGTACAATTTCAGCGAAATCAGCACGCCGCACGGTGACAACCATGACCTGTGGATCAACCCCGACAACACGCGCGTTTTGGTGCATGGCAACGACGGCGGCTGCTGTGTATCGCTGAACGGCGGGCTGTCCTGGTCGACGCTCTACAACCAGCCGACCGCGCAGTTCTATCACCTCGATACCGACAGCAACCAGCCCTATTATGTCTATGGCACGCAGCAGGACAACAGCAGCGTCCGCGTGCCCAGCCGCAGTCGTTTTTCGTCCATCACCTGGGAAGACTGCGACATCGCGGGCAGCGGCGAAAGCGGCTATATCGCCGTCAACCCCGATGACCCGGATATCGTCTATGTGGGCGCGATCGGCAGTTCGCCCGGCGGCGGCAACAGCCTGCAGCGCTATGACCACCGCACGCAGCAGATCCGCCTCATCGCCACTTGGCCGCGCAGCACGACCGGTTTGGGCGCAGAAGCCGATAAATATCGCTTCGCCTGGACATACCCGATCGTCTTTTCGCCGCACGACAGCAACATCATCTACATCGGCGGCAACCAGGTGTTGAAGACCACCGACGAAGGCCAAAGCTGGCAGGAAATCAGCCCCGACCTGACCAAAGCCGATCCCGAGACGCTGAAGCCATCGGGCGGACCCATCAACCGCGATGCCGTGGGCGCGGAGCATTACGCCACGGTCTATGCCTTGGCCGAATCGCCGCATGAACCGGGCACGATCTACGCCGGCAGCGATGACGGCTTGCTGCATATCACGCGCGATGGCGGCGAAAACTGGGCGGACATCACGCCCGAGCTGGGCGAATGGACGATGATCAATTGTCTAGAGCCATCCCCGCACGACCCCGCCACCTGCTACATCACCGCCACGCGCTACAAGAATGACGACTACGCGCCCTATGTCTTCAAGACGACCGACTATGGCGCAAGCTGGCAGGCCATCACCGTGGGCGTCGCCGCCGACCACTTCTGCCGCGTCATCCGCGAAGACCCCAACTGCGCCGGGCTACTCTACCTGGGCACAGAATTCGGTTTGTATGTCTCGTTTGACGGCGGCGCAAGCTGGACGCGCTTCCAGCAGAACCTGCCCATCAGTCCTATCTATGACTTGCAGTTGAAAGGCAGCGATCTGGTCGTGGCCACGCATGGACGCAGCTTCTGGATCATGGACGACACGACCGCCCTGCACCAGATGATGGACACGCCCGAAGCCACTTCGCCCCGCCTGCTCAAACCGCGCACGGTCGAGCGGCACCTGCCCAAAGTCTTTGAAGGCATGTTCGAAGGCAGCGGCGGCAAGCAATACATGAGCACGCTGGGCTTGGTCGCGGCGTATGAAAAAGAAGAGACGCCCGAACACGGCACGAAGCACACCTACCTCGACAGCGGCACGAATCCCCCGCAGGGCGCGGTCATCAGCTATTGGCTGCCCGAAGCCGCCAGCGAGGCGATTTCCCTGCGCATTGATGACGCGGACGGGGTCGAAATCCGCACCTTCCACAGCATTCACCAGGACGAGGTGGAGAAAGCGGCGGGAACACGCACAGACGACAGCCCCAAAGAGCTGCGCATCCCCAGCGCCGCCGGCTGGAATCGTTTCGTCTGGGACCTGCGCTATGCCGATGCCGCGCGCGTCATCCCGCACGATGACCAACAAGCGGGTTTCATCAAAGGACCGCACGCCACGCCCGGCACATACAGCGCCACCCTCACCGTCGGCGAGGACGCGCAGAGCCAGGAATTCGCTGTCGTGAAGGAAGCCGGCACAGAAGCCAGCGATGCCGACCTGCAAGCGCAGTTCGACCTGTTGATGACCATCCGCGACAAGATCGGCGCGACTCACAAGCTGGTCAATCAGATGCGCGATGTGCGGGCGCAGCTAAAAGGCTGGCGAGAGCGGCTGGCGGGGCTGGACGATGCGGCTGCCATCCGCGACGGGGCGAAAGCGCTGGAAGAACAAGTGCTGGAAACCGAGAAGAAGCTGATGATCCCCGATACGCGCAAGGGCTGGGGCGATGCCATGAACAGCGGCACGCGCCTCGTCGCGCAGCTAAGCGACCTCGTCTTCAATGTCAACCTGGGCGACTACAAACCCACCGACTATGAGCAGGAAGCCTTTGTAGAAATGGCTGGCGAGATTGACGAAGTCGCCGCGGAGTTCGACGAGATCGTCAATGGCAACCTGGCCGAGTTCAACACCATGCTGGGCAACGCCGGCTTCGGAAAGGTCGTGCTGAAGGTGGAGTGACCGCGCAATCCAGCCGCAATCCGTAGGGGCGGGCTTGAGCAGGCAGACAGACCTAATATAGGCTAGGGCTCGTCGTCACGCTTCAGCAATTCGTCGAACAGCCAGTCGAGCAGAAAGCCCTTGACGTTGGGATCGTCATTTACCCGCTTAAAGAACTTGAAGTGACTCTTATATCGCTTCGTTATGGCGGCTATAACCGCGTCATCCACAGTGGGGCGCGCCTTATCCGGCGGATTGATGCGGATAGCGGTTGATACGCCGGGATCTCGCGATACCTCTTGCTTGACCTCTGTGACCGTCTTAAAAGCTTGTTCCCATTCGTCGCCAAAGACCTCGTTGAGAAATTGGATTATCTCTGAGAGCGGCTCGACCAAGTCTTCATTTGCGCCGTATTTTTCACTCTCCAACATCGGCTCAAGCATTTCAAGGCGCGGATCCGGCGTGAGCGAGCCCGCGCTTGTTTGCCGAAGGCGATAAGAATCAATGTCGATATTGTCGAGAATCTCGGTGGGTAACTCCTCACGACCGGCGGGCAAAAGTCGCCGAAGATAGCGCGCGAACTGGTACAGCTTTTCGAGGCTCACATCTTCAAAGGGAATGATCTGCGAAAGAAAGGCGTACAGGCGAATGTAATCGGTGAGGGCGCTGCGGAACTCCGCTTGTTCCTCTTCTGTGGCTGCTTGAACTCGTTCGACAACTGGCGCCAGGAGAGCGCGCAGCCCCTGCTGTTTAGTTCGCCTTGAGTAAAGGGCGGCGACATAGTCATCGACTTCATCAGGCGAATAGAAGTGGCAGTCGGTGAGGGCGCGCTCACGGTCGTAAAGCAGATTATGGTCAGTGGCTTCGCTGAGGATGGTCGCCTCGTAATAGGGCTTAAAGGCTTCCTGGATATGCTGGGCTTGATTGGCGAAATCAAGCACGATTGTCGATGCTTTGTCGGGGTGAATCCGGTTCAGGCGGGACAGGGTTTGCACCGCATGAACGCCCTTTAAGGGCTTGTCGACGTACATGGCGGCCAGCAGGGGCTGGTCGAAACCAGTCTGAAACTTTTCGGCGACGACCAGGAAACGGTTCTCATCCTGGCTGAAGACAGCCGCCGTTTGCGCCTCCGGAAAACTGTTCATTTTCGCTTCAGTAAACTCAATGCCGCCGTCGTTCACCGTCCCGGAAAAGGCGACTAGCGCCCCATAATCGTAACCCGCCTGCTTCAAATGCTTCTTTAGAGCTAGGGCGTAGCGAACGGCGTGCAAACGCGAGCGCGTCACGATCATCGCCTTGGCTTTATTGCGTATCTGCGGCATGACATGTTCGTGGAAGTGCTCGACGATGATCTCGATTCTTTTGCCGATGGTTTTCGGATCGGCGTCGACATATTTGGTCAAGAGGCGTTTGGCTTTGGCGCTGGGATATTCCGGATCTTCATCAACCTTCTTCAGCAGGCGCCAGTACGATTTGTAGGTCGTGTAATTTTCCAAGACGTCAAGGATGAAACGTTCTTCGATGGCTTGGCGCATACTGTAGAGGCTGAAGGCTTCAAACTTGCCATCGGACCGGCGCTCGCCAAACAGTTCGAGGGTCTTGTTTTTGGGCGTGGCGGTGAAGGCGAACATGCTGATGTTGTCCGCCTGCTTGCGCGCCCGCATGGATTCGACGATCCGGTCTTCCCAAGTCGGCGGGTCGGGGTCATCTTCTTCGTTTCGGGCGGCGTCTGCGCTGCCGGAGGAAAGCGTCGCTTTCAGGCTTTTGACGCCCTCGCCACTCTGCGAGGAGTGCGCCTCGTCCACGATGACGGCGAATTTGCTGCCCGGCAAATGGCCAATCGCATCGACCACGTACGGGAACTTCTGCAGGGTGGTCACGATGATCTGCTTGCCGTCTTCGAGCGCCTGCTTGAGCTGCCTCGATGTCCGGTCAATATTTTCCACCAGTCCGCGCGTCTGCTCGAATTGCCTTATCGCCGCCTGCAATTGACGATCCAGCACGCGGCGGTCGGTGATGACGACCACCGTATCGAAAACTTTTTCATCGCGCACATTGTGCAGTTGGCGAGCTGATGCGCCAGCCAGGCGATGCTGTAGCTCTTGCCGCTGCCGGCGCTGTGCTGGATCAGATAACGCTGCCCCGCGCCTTTTTCCCGCGCGTCGGCAATGAGGCGCCGCACCGCGTCCAGTTGATGATAACGCGGGAAGATCATGTCCTTCTTGCCCGCTTTATCCGTGATGTAGATGAATTGCTCCAACAGGTTGAGCAGGCTGTCCGTCGCCCAGATTTCTTCCCAGAGATAACCCGTCGCGAAGTTGTCGTGCGCCGGTGGATTGCCCGCCCCGCCATATTTGCCTTTGTTGAACGGGAGGAAAAAGGTGGCCTCGCCTCGCAGATGTGTGGTCACATAAACCAGATCCGGATCGACAGCGAAATGCGCCAGGCAGCGCCCGAACTTGAAAAGCGGTTCCTTGGGATCGCGGTCTTTGCGATATTGGCGCATGGCGTGTTGGGCGGTCTGCCCGGTGAAGTTGTTCTTGAGCTCGGCGGTGAAGACGGGCAAGCCATTGAGGAAGAGCGCCAAATCAAGCGAGAGATTCGCGCCGGGTTTGTAGGGCAGCTGCCGCAGGACGGCAAAGATATTGCTCCGATACAGAAGCTGATAATCGGGATTCATCGTGGTGGCGGGCGCAAAGTACGCCAGCCTGATGGTTTCGCCCGCGTCTTTCACACCAGTGCGCAAGACATCCAGCGTGCCGCGTTTGTCGATCTCGCTCGCCAGCCGGCGCAGGAAACGCTTTTCGGCTTCATCTTGATAGACCGTCCGCAGCGCGCGCCAGGCATCCGGCTGCGTCCCGCGGATGAAGTCGATGACATCGGCGCTTATCAAGCAGAGATGGCGGTCATAAGCTTCGGTCAGGCGCTTGTGATAGCCATGCGAATTGCGCAGGATGTGCTCGATCTGCGCTTCAAAATCTTTCTCGGAGATGTCAACTGGCATGGTTGCCCCCTGTTAAACCCCCTCGGTCCCCCCAATGCATTGGGGGAAAGATATGCGATTTTGGCGCGTGGTGCTCCCCCTCCCTGATGCTTCGGGGAGGGGGCCGGGGGGTGGGGTTAGGTCCACAGAGATTTTACCCGTGACCGCCGCCGAGATCAGGGCGCTGCGTTTTTCGCGCAGGAGGGCGATGAGCTCGTCATTCTTGTTGATGAGCGCGTCGATCCTCGCGGTCTCGCGGTCGAGGTATGAGGCGATGGCGCGCTGTTCGTGGAGGGGTGGGAGGGGGATCTGTATGTCCATCAGCGACTCTTGGCTGATTCGTGGGATTGTCGCGCCCATTACCTGCAACACAGTCAATTGGTGAAAGCCTTTGGTAAGAATGGTGTAAAGAAAATAAGACGAAACGCTATTCTTATTCGGTACTAAAGGGTAAATGTCTGAACTGCAAATACCGTCAAAAGGAGCTATGCACACCTTATGTAAGTTGGGGCGTATCTTGCTGTACAAGACGTCCCCTTGTTGAAATGGGACTTTCGCGCTGATAGCCCCTTGTTCTTGGGCTGAGTCGACTTCAAGCATCCTGCCGGTGCTTGACTCTATATGATTTGGCGCAACCAACTTATATTGGCTGAACTTATCCAGAGTCGGGTCAATGTGAGTTGTGCGCACAGTAGCTATATGCTTCAACCGCTTCACATCCCAATGCACCGGAATCTCCCCCAGCCACTCGACGCCCGACTCCTTCATCTCCGCGCCTGCATCCAGCCCCTTGGTCACCGCCTGGCTGATGAGCGCGACCCGCTTCTCGCGCAAGAGGGCGTTGAGCGCTTGCGTCTTGTTGATGAGACGGTCGATGCGGGCGGTCTCGCGGTCGAGGTAGCTGGCGATGGCGCGCTGTTCGTGGAGGGGCGGGAGTAGGATAGGTTCATTTGCTACAAAGTCTTTATATTGAAAATTCCTAATCCCGGTAGTTCGCTTTTCGTAGATGAATGGCCTGCCGAGTGCATACAGACTGAACCAGTATATCGAAAAGAACCTTGGCGTAACTGTGTCGGTGCTTAATCTCAGAGCCTTGGCAAAGTTTGTGCAGAGTAGAGGAGAATTTGCGTTTGACATCAGTTTTTCAGTGATATGCAACGCACGCCCGGTCGCCTGTGTTTCGCTCCCTCCTGATATTTCAACCACAATGTCTCCATTCTGGAGGGTCTTCCTTGCCGCATCACGTTTGTCGATATAACGAACTGGCGCGTTTGTTAGCGACCCCGAGGCTGCATCTGGAAAATCTGTACCACGCAAAACAATGCAAGGCAGTAAGGAATATTGAAGGTCATTGACCTCAGTACCCCATGCCCCGTTCATTACTTGTTTAATTGCAGTTTTGAGGGGCTTCACATCCCAATGCGCCGGAATCTCGCCCAGCCAGTCAACGCCCGAATCTTTCATCGCGACCGCGCTCATACAGCCACCTGGCGCAGCATGGCGATGATCTCCGCTTCCAGCGCGCGAATATCGGTGTTGATTTCGTCCAGCGGGCGCGGCGGCTGGTATTGGTAAAAGTAGCGATTGAAGTTGATCTCGTAACCTACCACCCCGATTTCGCCGTCTTTGTCGTCGCGCTTGTCTGCATTGATCCAGGCGGCGGGCAGGTGCGGCGCCACTTCCCGCGCGAAGTAGTCGTGTACATCTTCTCGCAGCGGCACATATTCAAAGTCGCGCAGGCTGCTATCGGCTTCGGGCTGTCCCTTGCGGTCGCGGGATATCCCGGCGCTCTCGTCGCGCTCGCTCAAGGCGCTGAGGATGGCTTTGCGGATGGGGGCGGATAATTTGCAGCTATGCGCCTTGCAGGCTGCGTTTAGCGTTTGCAGGAATTCGTCGCGGTCTTTGAAGAGCGTCGCCGGCATCTCCACCAGAATCGCCTTGATGCGCGCCTGTTCATCTCGGCCAGCGGCCTCTTCTTCCGCCTGGATGTGCGGGTCGCGTTTCTTGCTCTTCGCCAGGTTCTGGAAGGCGCGCTCGTCGGCGAGGCGGGCGATGCGCTCGGGCGTCGCCTGGAAGTTCAGTTGCAGCGGCCGCTCGATGGTGACCTTGCGATAGCCGAAATCGCTCGCGGCAAAGACTTTCGAGTGTTCGCTTTTAGGGCGGTCGCGGTAGAGCTGCACGATCTGCGCGATCTGGTCGTCCGATATCTCGCGCCGTTTGTCGCCGAGGTTTTTGCGCAGGAGCGTCCAAAAGGAGGAAGCGTCGATGAGTTGTACAAGCCCTTTCTTATCTTCCGTCTTTTTGTTCGTCAGGATCCAAATATAGGTGCTGATGCCGGTGTTGTAGAAGAGTTGTTCGGGCAGGGCGATAATGGCGTCCAGCCAGTCGTTCTCCAGGATCCAGCGGCGGATTTCGCTTTCGCCGCTGCCGGCGTCGCCGGTGAAGAGGGGCGAGCCGTTCATGACGATGGCGATGCGGCTGCCCAGGTCATCGCGGCGCATTTTGGAGATCATGTGCTGCAAGAAAAGCATCTGCCCATCGCTGATGCGCGGGGTTCCGGCGCCGAAACGTCCGGCTTGCCCCAATGCCGCTTCCGCCTCCACCGATGATTTGTCGTTTTTCCACTCCTTGCCGTATGGCGGATTGGCGAGGATGTAATCGAATTTCCGGTTGCGGTGACGGTCGTCGCTTAGCGTGCTGCCGAAGCCGATGTTCTCCGCGTCTTTGCCATCTTTACTGAGCATGTAGAGATCGCTCTTGGCGACGGCGAATGTCTCCGGATTGACCTCCTGTCCATAGAGGCGGACGGTCGCCGCCGGGTTCATCTCGTCGATGCGATTCTTGGCGCTGGTCAACATGCCGCCGGTGCCGCAGCAGGGATCGTAGACTTCGACAATCTTGCTCGGTCGCTTAAGTTCAGCGGCGTCATGCGCCATCAGCAGCTCGACCATGAGGCGAATGACCTCGCGCGGGGTGAAGTGCTCGCCGGGGTTCTCGTTGCTGGCTTCGTTGAACTTGCGAATGAGTTCTTCGAAGATCAAACCCATCTCGGCATTGCTGACGGAATCGGGATGCAGGTCGATATTCTTGAAGCGCTCCATCACCAGATACAGCAGATTCGCTTCGTCGAGTTTTTTGATCGTATTATCGAAGTCGAAGCGCTCGATGACTTCGCGCATCTTGTCGCTAAAGCCGGCGATGTAGTTGCGCAAGTTGCCCGCTAGTTGTGGCGCGTCGCCGAGAAGCAGACCAAAGTCATAAAGCGATCTATTGTAGAATGCGAAGCCCGACTTGAGAAAAAGGAGATCGTCGATGTCCTCGACTTGATCGCCGATATCAGCCAAGGTAGCGAGAACATCGGGCTTGGTCGGCGCCAAAACGCTGTCGATGCGGCGCAGCACGGTGAAAGGCAAAATCACATCCTGGTACTTGCCGCGTTTGAATGAATCGCGGAGGAGATTGGCGATAGACCAAACTTCATTCAGTAATGTGTTGAAAGTCTGCATGGATTGTGAACCTGTAGCGCCGCGCAATCCAGTCGATTTTATATCTGAATGGCGAAAGTTGTTAGCTGTATTGTCGAGTCCGAAACAAGAATGAACCTTCGACAAGGACCATTGGACTCTGCGGGAAAGCGCTGCTCTCTTCGTGTTGGCGCTAGAGCGCTGGCTGGAGCTTGCGCTTTGGTTTGCTTGCGAAGACATAGAGCCAGAAGAGCAGCGTGCCCGCCAGCGAAAGCATGGCGCCCATCAAAAACAGATCGCGGAAGGCGAATAGCGTCAGCAGCAAACCGCCGCCCAGCGCCATCATCGCAAAGCTCAAGCCGGCCGCCATCTCGCCGCTGCCCGCCATGACCGACTGCTGCGCCTTGGGCACGAGGTCGAGGATGTAGACGACGAAAGCCGTATAGCGCACCGAAGTCAGCGCCAGCGCGCCGATATAGCCAACTGCCGCCGCCAGCCAGTGCTCCACAAACGCCATCGGCAGCAGGCACAGACAGCCCAAAAGCGATGACCACAGCACGACCTTGATTTCGCCCCAGCGCCGCACCAGCCGCGGGGTCAGCAGCGCCGTGGGCACGCCGGTCAGCCTGCCAACAGCCGCGATCGTGCCGATGGTGGCGGTCGCGACCAGCAGCTGCCTGCCCATATACACATTGAAATAAACCATGACCGTTGCGCTCCCCGCCACCTGGAAGAGGCGGATGAAGGTCATCACGCCGATCAAAACCAGCAGCGGTCGCGTCCAGTTCGTGCCCCGTTTCGCCTTTCCAGCCTCATCGCGCGCAGGCGGCTCGGCGTCGACAGGCAGAGGGCGTATGCGCAAGATCAGCAGCGCTGCCGCCAGCATCATCACGCCGCTGGCCAGGTGCAGGGTCAGTCGATACGGCGCGGGGTCGGCGAGCGTCGTTCCCGTCTGCGCAGCGAAGAGGCCGGGCAGGATGCCGCCGATCAAGCTGCCGCCGAAGCCAGCCAGCGCCCAGGCCGCCGTCTTCAGCGAAAAAGCGCGATGCTTCTGCGCAACATCCACGACATTCAGCAAAAATGGCGCGCCATTCACGAAGAAAAACGAAAATCCAGTCAATGTAAGCATGTAAAACAGCGCCAGTCCCGCTTCGCTCATGCCGCCGGGCAGCGCTTCCGACATGGGCAGACAGAGACAGCCCAGCGCCGACAGCGCCGCGCCGAATTTCATCATGGCGGTGTTGGAATAGCGCGCGCCCAATATGCCCGCGGGCAGGCTGGCCGCCGCGAATGTCAGCAAGCCCATCGCGTTGACCAGCCCGATGAACTCTGTGCCATAGCCCAGCCGCAGCAGATACAGGTTGAGCAGCACGCTGTAGATGCCATCGACAACCAGCGCTATGCCCACCAGCGACAGCAGGAAGACGCTCGCCTGCCCGCGAAATGCCCGTACCTTGCCGTAGGGACGCGCCCAGGCCGCGCCCAGCCGGGATGCCAGCGACACGCGGCTAGCCAGTGACCTCGAAGATCGCTTCGATCTCGACTGCGAATCCATTGGGCAGGGAAGCGAAACCGAGGGCGCTGCGGGCGTGCAGCTCGCCGTCATACAGCTCCCAGAAAAGCTCGCTCGCGCCATTGATGACCAGGTGCTGGTCGGTGAATTCGGGCATGGAATTGACGCAGCCCAGCAGCTTGCGCGGACGCAGGTTGTCGAGCCTGCCGGTGATGGTATAGGCGGCTTTCAGCAGGTCGATGGCGCAGACGCGGGCGGCGGCTTTGCCCGTTTCCACATCCAGGTCGCGCCCCAGCTTGCCGATATAGCCGGTGGAGACATGCCCGGAGACATAAATCGTATCGCCGATGCGCGTGGCGGGGGCGAGCGTGGCGGAAGGGGTGAAGTCGTCCAGGTCGATGCCCATGGCGCGGGCTTTTTCGTCAAGTGACATTGGGGAATCCTCCAGGAGAATTGCGGTCATGTTTGTGGCAATGCGAGGATTATATGCGCGTTGCGGGGCTGCGCCATACCCAAAACTTCCAGCGCTCCCCGCTTTTTTACGAACGCTGTCGGGGGCGATCGGTCGCTGGCGTTTGACCGGGGTTTAAGACGAGGGTTTTTGTTCAGACAAGGCAGAAAAATCTGTGTCTCTGTGGCAATGAATCTTTCTTGTCCCGCGTGAATCGCTTCATTCCCCGCGCAGCCGCGGATCCAGAATATCGCGCAGACCATCGCCGATGAAATTGAAGGCCATCACCAGGCTGGCGATCGCCAAACCCGGGAAGAACCACATCCACCATTGGTCGAAGAAATCGATGCCGATGCTGACCATGCGTCCCCATTCCGGCGAGGACGGGTCGGGTCCCAGACCGATGAAGCTCAGCGAGGCGAAGACGATGATGGCTGTGCCGATATCCAGCGTGGCCAGGATCACCGCCGGGGCGATGCAGTTGGGCAATATCGTGCGGAAGAGGATGTAACCGCCGCCCGCCCCGACACTGCGCGCCGCCTCGACATATTCCTGCGCCTTCACCTCCAGCACCAGCCCGCGCAGCACGCGCGCATAGCGGGGCCACCACACCACCACCAGCGCCAGCACGGCATTGCGAATATCCGGTCCAAGCGCCGCCGTGACCGCCATCGCCAAAATGATGGTCGGGAAAGCCATGAACAGCTCGGTCACGCGCATCAGCAGCTCATCGCCGGCACCGCCCGCATAACCCGCCACCGCGCCGATGATCACGCCCAGCGCGCTGCCGAAGCTGATGACAGCCAGCCCGGCCGGAATGGTGATGCGCGCGCCCCACAGCACCCGGCTGAAGATATCGCGACCCAGCTCGTCCGTGCCGAAGAGGAAGGTCGCGTTGGGCGTCAGCTTGCGGTTGACCAGGTCTTGCGCCAGCGGCTGGTAGGGAGCGATATTGGGCGCTTGCAGCGCGATGACCAGCCACAGCGCCACGATGATCGTGCCAGCCAGCACCAGCGGATTGCGCCGCAGGTGATAGCGCAGCCGCCGCCACAGACTAGGCGATGCGGATACGGGGGTCGAGAAAGTAATAGGCGATATCGACGACAAAATTGACTCCGACATAAATGACGGCGATGAGCAGGCTGACGCCCATGATAGCCGGGAAGTCCTGCGATGTGCTGGCGCGGAACATATAGCGCCCGATGCCCGGATAGGCGAAGATCGACTCGATCAAGATCGAACCGACCAGCAGGTCGCCATAAGCCAGGCCGATCACCGTCACGACCGGGATGAGCGCGTTGCGCATGCCGTGCCTGCCGATGACCTTGCTTTCGCGCAGTCCCTTGGCGCGGGCGGTGCGCATATAATCTTGATTCAGCGCTTCCAGCAGCGACGAGCGGGTGATGCGCGAAATGATTCCGCTGATGTAGAGCGCCAAAGTCGCTGATGGCAAGACGAGGTGCGCCAGCGCGTTCCTGAACACCTTCCAATCGCCGGCCAGCAGGGCATCAATGGTGAACATGCCCGTGACGGTGGGCGGCGCGCGCATGATGAAGTCCAGCCGGCCCGGTCCCGCGGCGATGCCCAACTCCTTATAAAAGATCGTCAACAACACCAATCCCAGCAGAAACACGGGAAAACTGACGCCGATCAAAGCGATGACGCGCGCGACATAATCCGCTATGGTGTCTTTCCACACCGCCGACACCAGTCCCAAGCCAACGCCCAGCCCCGCGCCCAACAGCGCCGACAGCGAAGCCAGCTCGATCGTGGCCGGCAAGAAACGGGCGATATCATCGCGGATGGGCTTGCGCGTCTTGATCGAAGTGCCCATATCGCCTTGCAGCAGATTGCCCAGATAGGTCAGGTATTGTTCGTGCAGGGGTTTGTCCAAGCCCCACTTTTTGCGGAAGGCATCGACCAATTCCTGGTTGCCCAGCGCATTTTGCGGCAGGTTGGCGTTGATGGGGTCGGCGGGCACGGCGTTGGCGATGACGAAGGCGACGATCGTGATGCCCAGCAGCAGCGGGATGATCAGCAGCAATCGGCGCACAAGATAGCGGAAGAAGTTCATCGCCGCCCAGTCTACCATATCTCAAGCCCTCCGACCGCCATCAGCCCGCAATGTGTTATAGTCCGTCCTGCGCGAAGACGCCGTGTATGTGGAGCTGCAGCCCAATCCAAGCCGATGAGCAGCAAAGTTACCATCAAGGAGATCGCCCGGCGCGCCGGCGTCGGCACCACCACGGTCAGCCGCGTGCTCAACGACCGCCCTTATGTCAGCGCCGACAAACGGCAGCGCGTAGAAGCGGCCATCGCCGACCTGGACTATCGCCCCTCGCAAACCGCCCGGCATCTGCGCGGCAGCCCCTCTGGCTTGCTGGGCTTCTTGACCGATGATGTGGCCACCACGCCCTACGCTGTCGATATCATCCGCGGCGCGCAAGATGTCGCCCGGGCGCACAACATGGTGCTGCTGGTCACCGACAGCGGCGGCGATGAACGGGTTGCCGAAGCAGCCGTGTCGGTCTTTCGCGAGCGCGCTGTCGAAGGCATCATCTACGCCGCCATGTATCACAGACCGGTCACATTGCCGCGCGGGCTGAGCGACCTGCCCACCGTGCTGGCGAACTGCTACCTGGAAGACGGCAGCGCCCCGTCTGTCGTGCCCGATGAATTCGACGGCGGCTATCACGCGGTATGCGCAGCCATCGAAGCCGGGCACAAACGCATCGGCTTCATCAACTTGTGGGAAGAAGACGAATCAAAAATACCGCCCTACCCAGCCATATATGGACGGCTGCGCGGCTACAAACAAGCGCTGGCCGACCGAAACCTGCCCTTCAACGAAGAGCTCCTGCGCTTCTCCAACCAGACTCCGCGCGAAAATGTTCGCCACGCCCGCGAGTTGATGGCATTGCCCGAGCCGCCCAGCGCCATATTTTGCGGCAACGACAAAGTCGCCATGAATTGTTACAGCGCCCTGGCCGAACTGGGCTTGCGCGTGCCCGACGATGTAGCCGTCATCGGCTTCGACAACATCGCGCATATCAGCGAAGGTTTGCTGCCGCCGCTGACGACCATGCAGCTGCCGCATTACGAAATGGGCAAGTGGGCGGCGCGCTACCTGATGCAGAATCGCGGCTCCGCGCTGCAGCCCGTGCAAGCTGCCCTTCCCTGTCCATTGGTGCGGCGCAGCTCGGTGTAGGCGCGGGCAAGTTGAAAAGACAAACATTCAACACAGAGAACACAGAGCGCACAGAGAAAATGGAGAAAACGACATGCCTTTCAACATCAAGCAGCGCGGCAAACTAACCTACTACTACGAAGGCGACGATCCAACGCTCTCCAACATGGTCGTCGAAACCCTGCCCGATGGCGACCTGCGCATCTGCTTCAGCGGGCTGACGGGCGGCTACTCGGCGGCGGGCATCCTGGGGCTGGAAAATGTGCCGCGCATGGACCCGGAAACAGAGATACCGCTGGTTTTCCAATGCTGGGAGCTGTGGCTGCGCGAGGCGGACATCTGCGATTCGATCTCGCAGGTCGATTTCATTGAAATGCATGCATTTGGCACGCAGCCCAAAGCGCCCAACCCGCTGCTGGATGCGGCCGGATTCCAGGCTGAGCTGCAACGTTTGCGCAGCGCCTATGCCCGCGCCTACCGCGACTGGTTCAAGCAGAATTGTCCGACCAGCGGCGTTCCCGCGCGTTTCACCGTGCATGTGGTTGATGTGCCCGATCAAGCCGCCAGCTACGAGTTTTATGCGGTCGGCTTGCTGCAGCGAAGTCTGGAACGCGGACAGTGAATTCGCCCGCTTGCGTCCCGTCTGAAAATAGTGTAGGATAGTCATTGTGCGGTTTGCCTGTTGGCATAACCGCTGTGATGCGAGCAAAAATGGATTTGCCGTCAATGCTTCTAATCCCCCCCCCCCCCCCCCCCCCCCCGAAAAAATAAATCTGTTCCAGTCCTTGTCCTCTGCTCGACGCCGCGTTTTTTGCGCGCGGCGATAAATCCGTGTTGCATTCAATTCAGCCTGGCATCAGGAAGGGAGGCGTCATAAGTCGATTTTTTGCTTTCCTCAATCAAACGCGCAAGTATCTATGAATCGAGGTGAAACATGCTTTCCAGCAAAAAACTGATCGCGCTGCTCGCCCTGCTTTCGCTGCTGCTCGGCTCGACAGCCCTGGCGCAGGACGATGGATTGAAGCTCACCGGCTGGCCCTATCAGGTTGATGTCGTGACCGAAAATCTCGGCCGCTTCACCGACCAGTCGGGACACCCGGCTGAATTCCTGCCCTTCCCCAGCAACGAATATAAAGACAAGATGGTCGCCAGCTTCGTGGCCGGCACCGAGTTTGATGTCGCCTATGTGCGCGACAGCTACCTGGCTGAGTGGGCATCTGCTGGCTGGATCGTGCCGATAACGGGCCTGGAAGGCGCGGATGAACTGCTGGCCGACCTGCCCGCGGGCATCATCGAGCAGATGTCCTATGAAGGCGAAGTCTATGGCTTGCCCTATTATTCCGGCGTACAGACCATGGCCTACAACGCCGCCCACCTGGCAGCGGCTGGCATCGAAGCGCCGCCCGAAACCTGGGACGAAATGCTGGAACAGGCGCAGATGATCAAGGACGCCGGCGTCGTCGAATACCCCATCCTGATGCAGCTGCGCAGCGGCGAGAATTATCTGCTGCGCGAATGGGAGACGCTGACCGCCGCCCGCGGTGGCCGCCTCTTCGATAACGACTTCAACCCGCTCTTCCACGAAGAAGGCAGCGCAGCCTGGGAAGCGCTGGACTGGCTGACCGCGGGCTTGGATCAAGGCGTTATCGACCCTGCTTCCATAACCGATGACGATGGCACGCTGCTGATGGCGGCTGGCACGACATCGTTCATGACGACGACTGACTACACGTTGAAAGCCATGAACGATCCGGAACAATCCAATGCCGCCGGCGACATCAAAAATGCTTTGATTCCCGGCACCGACGAAGTGCGCAGCGGCTCCTTCGGCTATGTGCGCCTCTACTCCATCACAGCCAACGCGCAGGACCAGGATGCCGCCTGGCAGCTGGTGCAGTTCCTCGGCGGCAAGGATGCAACCGGCGTCTATTATGTGCCGAAACGCTGGGCGCTGGAGTTTGGGCTGGGCTTCTCGCCCGCGCCGCTCTATGAAGACGAAGAGGTGCGCGAATCCATCGGCGGCTGGATCGATCCCGACCTGCTCAGCGAGCAAGCGGAATACGCCATTTCCCGCCCCTATCGCTTTGTGCCCTTCTTCAGCGACTGGGAGATCGGCAGCTGGGGTCCGCTGCAAGCCGCTATTCTGGGCGAAGCCGACAAGGGCGATGTCCTGCGCGAGCTGGCGGACGAATGGAACGAGCTGAAGGAAGAATGGGACTACTAATCCCGGCCATAGCAAGAATTCGCGGGCGACTGACAGGTCGCCCCTACACCAACATCAACCGGTAAATCTGTAGGGGTCTGCCATTGGCTGACCCGCCACCATCAAGGAAGACCGCCGTGCAGACAACGCGCGAGGACAACGGACGCAAGGAGATGTCGCAGGGCATGCTGGCCATTCTGTTCAGCGCGCCGGCTGTGCTCATCATCGCCGCGACCATTCTCGTCCCCTTCGGCATGGCGGTCTTCCTCTCCCTGCACAAGTGGAATCTCAAACGCCCGGGCCGCGAACGTTTCATCGGGCTGGAAAATTATGTCGACTGGCTCAGCGACAGCGACTTTTGGGAGCCGCTGCAAACGACTTTCACATTCGCCATCGGCGCGGTCGTCGTAATTTTGGCGGTCTCCCTGCTGATCGCCCTGCTGCTCAACGAGAATTTCCCCGGGCGCGGCATCGTGCGGGCGCTGCTGCTCGTGCCCTGGGCGATTCCCTCGGTCGTCAACGCCCTGCTGTGGAAGTGGCTGCTTAACCCGCAGTACGGGCTGGTCAACGCCGTCTGGTTCGAGCTCGGCATCATCACCGAATACCAGAATGTTCTCGGCAGCATGCCCAGCGTGATGATCTGGCTGGTCATCGCCTATAGCTGGATTCACATCCCGCTGGCGACCCTGCTGCTGCTGTCTGGATTGCAGACCATCCCGGGCGACATTTACGAATCCGCTATCGTGGACGGCGCCAACATTTGGGGGCGCTTCCTCTACATCACGCTGCCCTTGCTTCGCCCGATGCTGTCCATCGTCATCATCTTTGAAATGATCTTCGCGCTCAAAGTATTCGACATCATCTTCGTGCTGACCGCCGGCGGGCCCGCGGACGCCACCAATGTGCTGGGCTGGCAGATTTACACCGAGACCTTCCGCAAGCTGGACTTCGGCGCGGGCAGCTCCATCGCCATGCTGCTGGGGGCGATCACGCTGGCGCTGGCGATCTTGTTTTATGTGTTTCTGGACAGGGGGACAGAGCCGGAATGAAGCAGCGCGCGCGCATCCGCCTGGCAATCATCTACATCGGCGCGGCGATGGTGCTGGCGGGCACGGTCGGTCCTTTCCTGTGGCTGGTCAGCTCCAGCTTTCAGTACGAACGGCAGCTGCTCAACCGGCCGCCGCAATGGCTGCCCAACCCCATCGTGCTGGACAGCTACCGCGAGATCTTTGAAGGCGCTGTCCTGGGCGAGGCATCGGGCGTGCCTTATCAATCGCGGATATTCCTGCGCTCTTTCGGCAACAGCTTCGTTGTGGCGGGCAGCGTGGCGGTGATTGCCGTGCTGGCGGGGGCATACGCGGCCTATCCGCTGGCGCGCCTGAATTTCCGCGGGCGCAGCACCCTGCTCTTCGGCATCCTGGCCAGCCGCCTGATTCCCGCCCTGTCGCTGGCCATCCCCATCGTCCTGGTAGCCAAGCAAATCGGCATGAGCGACCGCATCATCTCGTTGGTCTTCATCAATTTGTCTTTCATCCTGCCTTATGTGATTTGGCTGCTGCAATCCTATTTCAAGACCATCCCGATGGAACTGGAAGACGCCGGGCGCATCGATGGCTGCAGCCGCCTGCAAGTCGTGCACAAGATCATCCTGCCGCTCAGCCTGCCCGGGCTGACATCCGCCGCCATCCTGGCTTTTCTGCTGACCTGGGGCGAATTCCTCTTCGCGCTGCTGCTTTCGGAGACGCCGGAAAGTTACACGAGCACTGTCGTGGTGTCGCTCTTCGCCACCGATGTCGATGTCAATTTCGTGAGCATCATCACCGCGGGCGTCGTAAGCGTGATCCCGCCGATCGCCTTCGCGCTTGTGTTCCAGCGCTTCATCATCAGCGGCCTGCTGTCGGGCTCGCTGAAAGGCTGATCCTTACTCCGACCCCCCTCAATCCCCCCGACAGGTCTGGGGGAGGCAGGCTTTGGCTACCCTCTCCGTCCTGACGGGGAGGGGCTGGGGGAGGGGTTTGGCTACCCTCCCGCTGACTCACCGAGGAGACTGAACGGGGTTGCGCTGTGTGCCGCCTCGTCTATACTTTCTGCAGTTGACGCGGGAAATGTGCAGGGGCGAGGGTCGCCCGATCGAAGGACGCATATGGCAGCAGACCGCTACGACATCATCATCGTCGGCCTGGGCGCGATGGGGTCGGCAGCGCTCTACCAAGCCAGCCAGCGAGGCGCAAAAGCCCTGGGCATCGACCGCTATGATCCGCCGCACACGCTGGGCAGCAGCCACGGCGACACGCGCATCACCCGCCTGGCGATCGGCGAAGGCGAGATGTACATGCCCTTCATCCAGCGCGCCAACCAAATCTGGGCGGAGCTGGAAGCCAAGAGCGGTCGCACGCTATTTCATCAAAGTGGCGGACTGATCATCGCGCCAGAGACGGGAGCAGCCAGGTTCCATGCCGAAGGCGACTTCGTAGAATTATCCGCGCGCATCGCCGGCAAGTTTGGCATTGCGCACGAGATCCTGGATGCCGCGGGGATTCGCTCGCGATTCCCGCTCTTGACGCCACGAGACAGCGACCACGCCTATTATGAACCCGAAAGCGGCGTGCTGCGCCCCGAACGCTGCATTCAAACCCAGCTGGAATTGGCGCTGGCGGACCAGGCGGAAATCCGCAGCTGCGAAGCGGTCGTGGATTATCGGGCGGACGCGGACGGCGTCACTGTGTGGACGGAAAAGGACAAGTATCGAGCCGATAAATTGATCCTGTGCGCCGGCGCCTGGATGAGCGAATTGCTGCCCGCCCCAAGCCGCGGCGAGCTGCGCGTTTGTCGTCAGGTCATCCATTGGTACGAAGCCCCAGACCTGCGCTTGTTCGACCCCTCGGTCTTCCCGTATGTCATTTGGATTGGCGATGCGCCCGAAGACTTCTGGTCGGTCTTTCCCGCCCCGTCCGATGGCGTGCCCGGCGTCAAGATGGTCAGCGAGCAGTATCACACCAGCGAAGAAATCCACGCTATCAGCCGCGAGGTGACGCCAGCCGAGATCGCCGATATGCGCCAGCGTCTGACTGTGCAGCGGCTGCGCGGCACAACAGAACGCTCGGTGCGCGCCGATGTTTGCCTGTACACCGTCACGCGCGACGAGCACTTCATTATTGATTTCCACCCGAATAGCCGACGCGTGGTGATGGCATCGCCCTGCAGCGGGCACGGCTTCAAACACTCGGCGGCTATCGGCGAGACTCTGGCGCAAATGGCGCTGGATGGCGGCGCGGAACTGGATGTTGACGGTTTTGCGATTTCTAGACTATAAGACGCTTTTTTTGAAACACAGAGGACACAGAGGGACACAGAGATGCGACTCAGGGGCAAATGCGCCATCGTCACAGGTGGCGGCAACGGCATCGGCGCGGGCTGCGCAAGACGGTTGGCGGAAGAGGGCGCTCAGGTCTTCATCGCCGATATTGACGATGCGGGCGGGGCGGCGCTGGCGGCGGAATTGGGCAATGGCGCGCGTTATGTGCGGACGGATGTAGCGCAGCGAGCGGCGGTCGAAGCGCTGATGACGGCCGCGCTCGAAAGCTGCGGATCGGTCGATGTGCTGGTCAACAATGCCGCATTTGTGCATAAAGCGGGCGTAGTGGAAAATTTCCTCGAATACAGCGACGAAGCCTGGCAGCGCACTTTGGCGGTCAATCTGTCGGGCTTGTTTTATTGCTCGCAGGCGGCGGCGCGTTTGATGGCAAAGCAAGCGGGCGGCGGCAGCATCATCAATATCAGCAGCGGCGGCGCGACGCGAGCGCATCGGCATATGTTCGGCTATGACACCAGCAAAGGCGGCATCGAAGCAGCCACACGCTCCATGGCGCTGGACCTGGCGGGCGTGAATATCCGCGTCAACTGCGTCGTGCCTGGCAGCACCCGCGTCGACCATGGCACATCCGTCGGCGATTCGCCGGTGCAGCCCGCCGATGTCATCCCGCTGGGCAGGCAAGGCACGCCAGACGATATCGCAGCTGCGGTGGCCTTCCTGGCAGCCGACGGCAGCGCCTACATCACGGGTACGCGCATCGTGGTCGATGGCGGCATGGATGCCCAACTGCGCGCGCCAGCGGTCGATTATCGCTACGATTTCAGCGCCTGGCGTTGAAACCTGCCCCGCCCCCAGCCCCTCCCTGTCAGGACGGAGAGGGTAGCCGACCCCTCCCCCAGCCCCTCCCCGTCAGGACGGAGAGGGTAGCCAGTACATGCCTCCCCCTGACCTGTCGGGGGGGACCGAGGGGGGTTTCAGCCTCCCCCTGACCTGTCGGGGGGACCGAGGGGGGGGTTCGAATCAACGCGACCATCGCCTCTCGCAACCGCCCGGCGATCGGCGCGGGTTCATGCATCTCGCGGTCGACGAAGACATGCACGAAATAACCGACCGCCGCCGGTGATTCTTCGCCCACTTTGAATATGCCGATCTCGTAGCGCACACTCGTCCTGCCCAGATGCCCGACGCGCAAGCAGGCATCCACGATCTCCGGAAAGCGCACGGGCTGCAGGAATTGGCAATGCGTCTCCACCGCGAAGCCGACCGTCTCGCCAGCGGCATAATCCAGCCCGCCCGCGTCCATCAAATAGCCGTTGATGACCGTGTCGAAGAATTCGTAATAAATGACATTGTTGATGTGGTGATAGACATCGTTGTCTCGCCAGCGCGTGGGGATGCGGCGGCTGTGGGCATAGTGCGCGCGGCGTTCGTCACGGGCGTTCATATTGAAAATCGTGGGCGACCCAGCGGATCGCCCCTACATCCCTCTGTGCGCTCTGTGTCACAGCGTTATCCTGACCCCACATCCAAATCCAGCGCCAGCGAATTGATGCAATAGCGCAGGCCCGTGGTTTCGCGCGGACCATCGTCAAAGACATGCCCCAGGTGCGAATCGCAGCGGCTGCAGGTCACCTCGATGCGGCGCATGCCATGGCTCAGGTCTTCATGCAGGTCGATGCTGCCCTGGTCAGCCACATCCCAGAAGCTGGGCCAGCCGCAATGCGAGTCGTATTTGGCGTCGGACGAAAACAGCGCTTGTCCACAGGCGGCGCAGTTGTAGGTGCCATTGGCTTTCTCGCGCACATACTTGCCTGTGAAAGGGCGCTCGGTGGCGGCCTGGCGCAGGATGGCGTATTGATCCGGGCTGAGCTGGCGGCACCATTCGGCATCGGACTTGCGGATTTTCGCGGTCATGGCGGTCTGTCCTTTCTGCATCGCCTTTGCGCCAGTGTCGGCGAGAATTGTTACGTGCCCCTAACAAGCGCATCTGTATTGTAATAGAAGGGCGGGCGGTTTGCGCGGGTCGCGGCGCTTTGATAAGGCGGCGGAAAAGGGTAAAATAGGGCGTATGCCACAGGCTGAAAGGGTCGGGCAAAGGCAATGGCCACGACAGAACATTCTATCAACGATGCGATAGCGGAATTGCTGCGCGGGACGCGGTTCGCGTGGCGTGGCGAGCATGTCGTGCGCTCCGAGACGACGCAGGTTCTTGCGGAGTCCGCTGGTCTGCGGCCTGATATTGTGATTCTCGAACCGTATACCGCGCCTGTGGTTATCGAAACGGAGGTGCTGCCAGCGCAGGCTGTCGAAGAAGAAGCGCTCTCCCGCCTGGGCGCGCAGTTGGCCGGTTCGGGACAGTCGGTTTTGTCTGCCATTGCGCTGCGCCTGCCACTGCGATTGCGAGAAGTACAGGGCGGGGCGCTTGCAGAAGCTTTGGCAGCGGCGCAGGACATGGAGTTTGCGCATTATGCCGGACGCAGCCCCGACAAGTGCGCGCGCTTTCCAGAAACTGGCTGGCTTCGCGGTGGCATCCATGAATTGTCTATACTTGCGCAATCCGCGACTATGCCATCTTTTCTCGTCGAAGAAGCGGCGAATATCCTGGAAGTGGGAGTCAATGCGGCGGCCAGCATCCTAAGAGATATGGATGCTCCTCACCCTGATGTCATGAACCGCATAGCCAAACAGCTTCGGCAGCAGGACAGCGTACAAACGCGCCGCATGGCTATGACAATCTTGATGAACGCATTTATGTTCCATGAAAACCTGGCTCATGGGCCAGGCGATTTGGCGCAGGTGCGTTCCTTTGAAGAGTTAAAAGCGATTTCAAAAAATCCAGATACTGCGGATGTGTTGCAATCCCTTGTCGCAGATGAGTGGCGCAAGATATTGCGGGTCAATTACTGGCCGATATTTGATATCTCACTGCGGATACTATCGGTATTCCCTACTTTGGAATGCGATATGTTGATCATACAGTTGGTAAGATCGGCTCGAGCTTTAATCAAGAACAACTTGATGCGCTCGCACGATTTAACTGGCACGGTATTCCAAAAGCTGATCGCCGACCGCAAATTCCTCGCCGCCTTTTACACGAAACCGGCTTCTGCCGCGCTGCTGGTCGGCTTGGCAATCAATGAAGACAACTTGCTCAGCGATAGTGGCTGGGCGAATCCAGACGCGGTTAAATCCCTGCGCATCGCCGATTTCGCCTGTGGCACGGGAACGCTGCTCTCAGCCGCCTATCAGCGCATCAGCCAACTGCACGAACTGCATGGCGGGAATACGTCTGCCATCCATGCCGACATGATCGAAAACGCGCTCTTGGGCTGCGACATCCTGCCGGCCGCGGCGCACTTGACCGCATCCATGCTCTCCGGCGCGCATCCGACCGTGCAGTATCAAGGCGGCCGCATCTTCACCCTGCGTTATGGACGGCAGGAAGACGATACCGTCGCTCTGGGCGCGATTGACCTGCTGCGCGACCTGGCGCTGCTGCAAGGCTCGGAAATCACAGCCAAAGCGGCCGAAGGCTTGGGCGAAGCGGAAAAAGAAGCCTGGCGATATGCGCCGCATGTGTCATTCGACCTGGTGATTATGAATCCACCCTTCACGCGGGCGACCAATCACGAGGGTGGGCATGCGGATGTGCCCAACCCCATGTTCGCCGCGTTTGAGTCCAGCGCCGAAGAACAAAAGGCAATGTCGAACGCAACGAGGAAGCTGACCAAAGGCACTATCGCGCATGGCAACGCGGGCGCCGCCTCAATCTTTCTTGCGCTGGCAGATCGTAAACTGGCGAAAGACGGTATGCTGGCCCTGGTTATGCCGTTAGCGTTGATGACTGGTTCTTCTTGGGAGAAATGCCGCGTTCGTTTGGCAGAGTCCTATGAGAATCTTATCGTTATTTCAATCGCTGGCAGCGACAACAAGGCTCTGTCTTTCTCTGCCGACACCAGTATGGGCGAGTGCTTGGTTGTCGGCAAACGTAATGGTAAACGACAGACAAGAGCCACATTCGTCGTGCTGGAAAGATCACCGCAACACCCAGCTTTCAGCGTAAAGATTGCCAAGCGCATTCGAGAGCTACTCAAAGGCAAGGCAATCAGACCGTTAGAAGGCAGCCCTGTCGGCGGTACGCATATTACACTAGGTCAGGAACTGGTCGGCCAAGCGATTGACGCCCCCTTGCCGAAATCAGGCGGGTGGAAGCTGGCGCGGATTGTTGACCTTTCACTGGCACAGTCTGCGTATCATTTGGCTGTAGCCGGAAAGATTTGGTTGCCTACTCAACATAGCGGGGTTGACATACCCTTCACAAATGTCAACAAGATTGGACAAATTGGACCGATTCATCGAGACATTAACGGTACGAATCCAGATGGTTCGATGAGAGGTCCCTTTGAAATAAGAGCATTGCGCAAAGATAGCGTGCCAACCTTCCCGGCATTGTGGGCACATGATGCTAAACGGGAGAGAACCATGATGTTTGAAGCCGACCGCGAAGCCATACCTCGTCATGTCACTTCAACCGAAGTACAGTCGACAATTAGTGAAAAAGCTACACAAGTGTTCGAGACCGCCTCACACTGCCACTCTAATTTGGGCTTCCGCTTCAACAGCCAATCGACGGCGATGCAATTCACCGAGCGCAAGACTATCGGAGGGTCTGCTTGGATCTCCGTTCAGCTTCCAACCGTCAAACACGAGAAAGCGCTGGTGTTGTGGGGCAACACGCTACTTGGCTTGCTAATGTTCTGGTGGCATTCGTCCAAGCAGCAGCCCGGACGCGGCGTACTAACCAAAACTACTTTGGGTTCGCTCCCAATCCTCGACGTCACCGCGCTGACTCCCGAACAACTACAAACCGGATCTCGCATCTTCGACGAAACCTGCGAGCTATCCCTAAAACCCCTGCACGAACTGCACATAGACGAAAACCGCAAACTGCTCGACCGCCGCTTCTATGGCGAAGTGCTGGGCTTGCCCGCTGCCATCCTCGCCGATGGCGGACCGCTGGACATTCTGCGCACCAAGCTAAGCCAGGAGCCATCCATACGCGGCAGCAAGAAGTAAAGGAGACCGCCCATGCCGAAGACGCTATGGCAGGCGAGATGGAAAAGGAGCGCGACATGACAAAGATCCCGCAGAAACGCCGCCGCATCAACAAGAAATTCTATGAGCGCGAGCTCGCCCGCCTGCAATTTGAGCTGGTGAAGTGGCAATACTGGATCAAGTCGCAGCGCATGCGCGTCATTGTAACTTTCGATGGGCGCGATGCAGCTGGCAAGGGCGGCACCATCAAGCGCATTATGTCGCCGCTGCCGCCGCGAGACATCCGCCTGGTCGCCCTGGCAAAACCATCCGACCGCGAACAGACGCAATGGTACTTCCAGCGCTATGTGGCGCATCTGCCGGCCGCTGGCGAGATCGTCCTCTTCGACCGCAGCTGGTACAACCGCGCCACCGTCGAACGGGTCATGGGCTTTTGCAGCGACAGGCAATACTGGGATTTCCTGCGCGATGCCCCGAACTTCGAGCGGCTGCTGGTCAACGACGGCATGATTATGCTGAAGTATTGGCTGTCAGTCGACCATGATGAACAGGAACGCCGCTTCCAGGAACGAGCGCAAAACCCGGCGCGCCGCTGGAAATTGAGCGAGCTGGACCTCGAGGGGCGCAGGCGCTGGGTTGCCTATTCCAAAGCCAAAGATGCCATGATTGAGCACACCGACATCCCGGAGTCGCGCTGGCGTCAGATCAATTCCAACGACAAACGGCGTCTGCGGCTGAATGTGATGCGCGATATGTTGGACGCGATTCCCTATCAGAATGTCATCCCCGAGCCGATCGATCTGCCCGAGCGACCCGCGCAGAACGATTATCACACCCGTCCGCCGCGCGATTATCACTACATCGTCAAGGATTATTACGCGGATATGTGATGGCTGAGCATCACCACAAACCCTCCCCCGACAGGCACGTGTAGGGGCGAGTCACTGCCTCGCCCGCAGCCCCCGGTCAGCCAGCCGCCCGCACTGCCTGCACGATCTCGCGCAGCTGGACGGCGAAGTTGGGATCGGCCCGCTTTGAATTCACGCCCGCTGATGACCAGAGGCGCGCCGAAGACGACGATCTCCGCGCCCATGCGCAGGGTCTCGATGGCTTGCGGCACGCTTAGCCCGCCCACCGCCTGCACGGGGATATCGACCGCCGCCAGCACAGCCGGCAGGTCATCCAAAGGACTGAGACCCGGCAGCATATTGCGCTCGTCGAAGCCTGTGTGCACGATGATATAGTCGACGCCCATATCCTGGGCTTGACGGGCGCGGACAGGTTTGTCGGCGCAGAGCATGACATCGCACATCACCCGCTTGCCGTGCTGGCGCGCCATTTTGACCTGCTCGATGATGCTGGCATCGTGCGCTTGACCCATCACCACGACCATGTCGCCGCCCGCCTTGAACATCATCTCGGCTTCCAAGCCCGCGCCATCCATGGTCTTCAGGTCGACCACGATGGGCGTATCGGGGAAGTGGCTGCGGAAGGCGCGCACCGCATGCAGCCCCTCAGCCAGCAGCAGCGGCGTACCGACTTCCAGCCAGTCGACGCCCGCGGCGACCGATGCCCTCGCCAGCGCCAAAGCTTCGTCCAGGTCGATCACATCAATTGAGATTTGTATCCTGGCGTTAATGGCGGCTGCTCCCTCTGCTCGCTGCGGCGGATATGCGGTCATCATGCCGCAGATTGGCGCGATTCTACAGGGCTTGTCCGCTATTGAGGTTTGATCGTCTCTTCTGTGGCGAGACGCTCGTATTATAACGGGCGAGGCGACGGCTCGTCCCAATGGCGATATTGTGGGGCGACCCGACGGATCGCCCGTACGACGACGTTGCTGCCCTAGCCGCAATTCCCCTCTGGCACAACATACTCGGCGGCGATCCAGCCCCGCGCGCCGTGATAATCCACCTTGAACCAGCCAGCCGTCCGTTCCAGCGCCGTCAGCCGCGCATTGTGCGGGATTATGCTGATAATGTCCCCGCCAGGCGCAGAGCGGAGATTCAGCGCGTACTGCAGCAGCACCATGCAGCCGCTCAGACCGCGGTAGGCTTGCGGAGTCGCGCTGGCATACGGCGCGGGCGGTCCTGCAACCAGCGCAACTTGCCCCGCCCCATCGACATTCGCGCAGAGCAAGCCGCCCGGCTGATTGTGCGCGGGCAAATCAACCACCGTCCGCGGCAGCGCAGCCGTATCGATGAACTTGATTGCCCCGCTGCTCGCCCAAAAACAGACTTCCGTATTCGGCGTGACCCAGCCCCAGATGTCCACCACGGCGGCAGGATTGGCGGCGACAAGATCGGGATGCCCAATGCCCATACCCTGCACGCGCTGGCAGGATGTGCCGCTGCTGGCGTTGTTGACCACGATGAAAGGCTGCAGGGTCAGGCAGCTTTGCGCGGGCGAATAGCGGAAGCGCGGGGTGGGCGTCCAGGTCGGATAGATGCGCCGTCTTGGGCGGTCGTCTTCGTCGCCATCGTCATCGTCTGGCGACTGGCCTCCGACTGGCTGCTGTCCGGGCGCGAGCGTGGCGGTCGGCGTGGGTGTGATGGTCGCCGTAGGCGTGATGGTCGCCGTAGGCGTGATGGTCGCCGTAGGCGTGATGGTCGGCGTCGGCGTGATGGTCGGCGTCGGCGTGACGGTCGCTGTGGCTGTGGGCGGATGCTGGTATTCGTAAGCCCCAATATCACATCTAACGCCACTGGGTCGCCTGCGTCCGCGCTGGTCCTGGTTGAGACCGCTGATGCAGGCAGCAGCGTCGACGGCGGAACTGCTGCTGGACAAGGCGTAATAGCCGCTGGTCGCGCTGGCTGGCAGCTGAGGATCACCGCCGCTGCCGAAGACGCCTGTTGGCGTTCCGCAGTTGCCGTCCCCGATAATGTTGCCCGTGTTGGTTTCAAGCGCCGACGCGCTGTCGGTGAGAAGGGTTTGCGTGGCGGAAGTGCGAGCGCAGTCGACGCCTGGCGTGGTGGCATCCGTGTTGTTGCCATAGATGATGCTGTTGCGCAGGTGCACTTTCGCATTTGAAAGTACGATTTGCACAGCCGCATGGCTTGCTCTTTTATCGTTGCTTCCGGAGTTTTGGTTGCCGGTAATGGTGAGATGGTTAAGGTAAATATCTCGGTGGGAACTGCCAGATCCCCCGATAATGTAGATTGCCGAGCCGCGTCCGTCTCCACCGGTGCTGCCTGTGATATTGCCGTAAATGCTGCTGTTGCTGATGGTCGCCTTCGCGCCTTTTGAAATAACGATCGCGCCGCCAAGCAAGCGGGCGCTGTTATTGTAGAAGACGCTTCCGGTTATGGTCGCATCGCATGAGGCTCCGATGTCGACGGCGCCGCCTTCGTTGCCTCGATTGTTGTGGAAGCTGCTATTGTTAATACGGAGAGTCGAGCTAAAGCAAAACAAGCCGCCACCGTTACGCTGGACGCTTGAGTACCAGGATTCGCTGTCGCTAATGGTGACATTATTCAGTGTCAAACTCGCTGACCCGCCGCCGCCTGAATAATTTATCGCTCCGCCCGATGAGTTCGATGGCGACTGATTTTCAGCCAGCGTGAGATTGTTGATGGTCACAGCAATCCCGGCCGTGTTTATGACAAAAGCGCGGTGGCTTTCCCCGCCGTTGATGGTTTTGTTATTGCCGTTGAACGTTATACTGCTGGTGACGGCAGGCAAGTCGGCAGTGAGCGTGATATTGGCGGCGATGTTGATCGTGTCCGCGCCGGCCGTTCCCGAGCCATCCGTGCCGGCTTCGCAGCTGCCTGTGCCACTGGTCGCGCCGTTGGCTTCGTTGATGGCTTGCGCCAGGGTGCAGGTGGCGTCGACATTGATGGTCGCGGCGTAAGCGGGCAAGGCGGCCGCAAGCAAGACCAGCGCGATGAGGATGAACCGGGCAAGCGTTCCGGAGTTCACGACGAACCCCGGCGAAGGTCGGGATTTAGCGAGAAATTCGGGGGGGGGGGGGGGGTAAATGACAAAGGCTCGCGCACCGCGGCTGCCTTCGTCTAATAGTTGCAAGGTCGCTGTTGTGATGCGCATGTCAATCACCTTGGTTAAATTCAACATAACACAAAGACAATTAAAAACTTATTTCTGCATTTTGTCAAGCGATTGAGGCAAATGGACGCGCCGAATGTTTGCCGAGCGCTTTGCATCAATCGGCCGCCATCAGCAGCTGCGACAGCGCGACAGGCTGTAAATCTCGCCGGCGCAGCAAACGCAGCAGCGGCGCGGCAGCCAGGTAGGCATTGCGGATGCCGTGATTCAATATCACACTGCCCGGACGCAGATGTTCGTCGAGTTGATCCAGGATGTGATTGATGCATATTTGCGCGCATTCTTTCTTCGTGCAGGCCGCTCTTTGACTAACCTGCGCCGACATGCCGGCGTCGGCCGCGGGGCCAGTCGCAGCTGGCGCAGAACATGCGCTGTCGCAATCCGTGCGCGCAGTGCACAGCGCATCCTGCGAATCGACGCCCCACATAATCAGCGGGATGCCATAGAGCGCCGAAAGCTCGCGTATGGCGTCCGTCATGATGCCGAAGGGCGGGCGGATGCCGATGGGCATGAAGTCCGAGCCCAGCGCCTGCCGCATGGCAGCCAGGGTTGGCTCCATTTCTTCATCGATGAGCTGCTGCAAACCGAACCGGCGGTGGTTGCGATGCGTATACAGGTGGCAGCCGATCTCGTGCCCCATATCGCGCAGACGCGGATACAGGTTTTCGTGGTCGCTGTGGGGGCGCTTCAGGTTGTTGGCGATGGCGCGCCCGATCGGAAAGAACGCGATGCGTATGCCCCGCTCGTGATAAAAGCGGGCGATGCGCAACGTGTAATACTCGTTCCACAAGTCATCATAGGTCAGGCAGACCTTGCGCCCGGCTGCCGCGACAGTCCGAATCGGCTCTGCGCCATTGGCCAGCGATCGCCCGGGATCAGCCAGCAAGCCGCTGCCAAGCGCCGCGCCGGCACCCAAAATGCCGACCTGGCGCAAGAACTGCCGCCGGGTAATTTTTGATCTGCGCAGTGAGCTGGACATAGGCGCAGAGTCTACCACCTGGCCCGGCAATCTGTACAGATATTCGCATCAACCGGATAGGGGAATCGCATTAAATTGAACGCTTTTCTCTGTGCTCTCTATGATCTCTGTGTTGAGTTTTGTTTACTTCGGCGCTGTCGCAGCAGGATTATGTTTTGATGCGATTGCTCTGGGGGCAGAAACGCGCGCAATTTTGGCGCTGCAAGAGGTCTGCGCTACAATAGCCGCCGATTGAGCATAATCTGTCTTACAGAATATAAGGAGAAAAAACGCATGAACAAGCAGCTTTCTCGCCGCGACTTTTTGCGCATTGCCGCGACCACAGCCGCCGCCAGCAGCATCGGCGCGCTGGGTGTGCAGCCTGTCGCCGCGCAAGCCGACGCCGGCGCATTTTCGCTGGCCATGGTCGACTGGAGCGACCCGGTACAGACCGCCTTTAAAGAAACGATTATCCCGCGCTTCCTCGAAGAGAACCCCGGCGCAAGCGTCAGCATCAACTGGACGAATTGGGGACGCTATAACGAAGAGATGACCACGGCATTCGCTTCGGGCGTGACGCCGGATGTCTTCCAGGGCGGCGCGGTTTGGGCGCCTCAGATGGCACGCCGCAACTGGGCAGTGGCGCTCAACGACTTCATCAATGCCGACGCAGAATGGGACTGGGCAGACTTCCCCGCGGGCTTGCAAGCCGATGTCACCATCCGCGGCGATATCGTGGCTGTGCCCTACCGCCAAGACCTGCGCACGCTGTGGTACAACAAAGAAATGCTGGCAGAAGCTGGCATAGATGCAGCCCCCACCACCTGGGACGAGTTCCTGGCCGCGGCGCAAGCCACCGCCGTCAAGGGTGACATGGGTTTTGATATCGAGGGCTATCACCTCTCGGACGCCAGCGGCAACTGGCAGCGCGACTGGCAGCCTTTCCTGATGTGGGTGGAAATGGCCGGCGGGCAATTCCTCAGCGATGACCTGGAGACCTGCGCTCTGGACAGCGAAGAGGCTTTGACAGCTTTGGAGTGGCTGGTCGCGCTGGTGCACGAGCACGAAGTAACCAGCTATCCGGGCTTGGACTCGCAGGGCGACCTGAATGTGATGGCTGCGGGCAACGCCGCCATGCAGCTTTCCAACGCCGATATGGAGCGCGTCATCAACCTCTACGCGCCCGACCAGGCCGACGCCATCTACCCGACCCTGCCGCTGACCGGCGCAGTCCAGGCCACACACAGCTGGGTCAACAAGTTCTTCGTCAGCAGCCAGACATCCGATGCCGCCGCCAGTTGGGGCTTCCTGCGCTTCCTCACGCGCCAGGACATGCTCGAGGTCTACAGCGCCTCCAACAACAACACGCCGCCGCGCCTGTCGCTGCTGGAAGCCGACTACATGTCCGAGAAGCACAAGGTCGTGCTGGAATCGGCGGTGTACGCGCGCACCTACCCGCAGCATCACAACCTGATCGCGCTCTTCCGTCCCATCGCCGCCGAGCTAGAGGTGGCGCTTAGCGGGATGAAATCGCCTGCCGATGCGCTCGCCGATGCCACCGCCGCTATCAACGAGATCATGGCGGACGACTAAATTGACCCCCTGGGTCCCCCTGACTTGTCGAGGGGCAGCACCCTGAACTCCCCTCTCCGATTCGTCGGGGAGGGGCCGGGGGTGGGGTTGCAAAACTTATCCGCTCTTCAGCGATCCCGATGATGATTAGCTTGACTCGCCGTGACAGCCTGTATCGCCTGGTCAACAGCCAGGCATTCGTCGCCTTCCTGTTTCTCGCTATTCCCGTGCTGCTGCTGGCCGCGCTGAAGATTTATCCCGTCTTTTACAACCTCTACCTCAGCTTCACCCGTTACGAGCTGTTTGAGCCGCCCCGCTTCGTGGGCATGAAGAATTACAATTATGTTTTCAGCAACAGCGTAACCCGCCAGTCCATCATCAATACCCTGCTCTTCACCATCGAGGCGGTGCCGATCGGCACAGCGCTGGCCTTGGTCATCGCCAAGCTGCTGGATCAATCCATCCGCGGGCGGGTCTTCCTGCGCACGCTCTATTATCTGCCGGTGGTCAGCTCGGTGGTGGTTTCGGCGATGATCTGGCGCTGGATCTACAGCCCGCAGCACGGCTTGCTGAATTATTTTCTGGGCATCGTCGGCATCCCCCCGCAGAACTGGCTGAACGACCCCAACCTGGCTTTGTTCAGCCTGGTCATCGTGACGATCTGGGGCAGCATCGGCAGCAACATGGTCATATTCCTGGCTGGCTTGCAAGATATCCCGCGCGATGTGATCGAAGCGGCGCGCGTCGATGGCGCAAATCCGCTGCAGAACTTTTTGCTGATCACCGTGCCCTTGATGCGCCCGGTCATTTTGTTTGTGGTGGTGACTTTCACCATCGGCATCTTCCGCAACTTCGGCTTGATCTTCATGCTGACGCAGGGCGGACCTTTCAACCGCACCAACACCATGGTCTGGGAGGTGTATCAGAATGTCTTTGGCTATCTGCGCTTAGGTCGCGGGGCGGCGATTTCAGTGGTGATGCTGGTCATCGTGCTGATATTGACGCTGATCAGCTTCCGCGTATTGCGTGAAAGGCAGGACGCATGACACAGCAGAGCCACCCCGGCACATTCAGCCAATGGGAAGCGCGCATCCCGCTGCTGCTGACCTATGCGATCTTGATCGTCGGCGCAATCGTGATGACCATGCCTTTCGTCTGGATGGTTTCGACTTCCATCAAGCCCGACCGCGAGATCTTCGGCGACAGCATCCGCTGGCTGCCCACCGAGCTGGACTTGCAGAATTATACGGACGCCTTTGAGCAGACGAATATGCCGCGGCTCTTCGCCAACACGGTGCTGGTGACGGCGGTGGCGGTGGCTTCGCAGGTGTTGCTGGGCTCGATGGCTGGTTATGTATTCGCGCGCTTGCGCTTCCGCGGCAAGATGCTGCTTTTCTTCGCGCTGCTGACGACCATGATGGTGCCATTTGAGGTGTTGATCATCCCGGTCTTTTTGTTGATTCGCTTCTTCCCGCTGGCTGGCGGCAATGATTTGTTCGGGCAAGGCGGCACGGGGCTGATCAATACGCTGGGCGGCGTGATGTTCCCCAATTTCGTGTCGGTCTTCGGCGTGTTCTTGTTCCGCCAGTTTTATCTGGGCTTCCCCAAAGAGATCGAAGAAGCGGCGATTGTCGATGGCTGTTCGCGAGTGGGCGTCTATTGGCGCATATTGATCCCCAATTCCAAGCCGGTTATGGGCACGATGGCGCTGTTCGCCTTTTTGTGGTCGTGGAACGACTTTTTGTGGCCCCTGGTTGTGGTCAAAGAAGACAGCCTGAAAACCATCCAGCTGGGGTTGAGCGTCTTCGACCAAGAGCAGGGCACTGCCTGGGCAGAATTGATGGCGGCCTCGGTGATGGCGGTAGTGCCGGTCATCCTCTTGTACATCTTCTTGCAGCGTTTTTTGGTCAGCGGCGGTTTGACCAGCGGCTTGAAAGGCTAAGGCTGCATGTGCGGAATTACGGAGTGGCTTCGTTTTCGTCCTCGACCGCCGGCGGAACAAGGACAGCGAAGAGGCGGTCGTCCAGTCGCTGAATATCGAGCTTCCAGTCGCTGAATATCGGCTTTGAGTTCTGTGCGTTCGCACGCCGGCAATATCGGCTTTGAGTTCCGTTCGCACGCCGGCAATATCGGCTTTCAACTCCGAACGGACATTGTCAATCTTGGTGTCCAGGTGAGAAATCAGCGCAAGATTGAAGAACACGATCGTGAGAAACAAGATGACTGCGCCGACAATCGTTACCAGCCCTTCGAGAGAAAGCGTGCGTGGTATTTTTGGCACAGGCGGTTGCGCAACTGCGGTAGCCATATCGCTTGCCTGTTTTGCTTTGCGCCATGATTGTTACACAATTGTACACTGAGCCAGCAAATTGTCGGCACATAATTTGAATTGTTGCCAATACCAATAGCAAGAAGGAGCCACGCATGAAAGCCATCATGGTCATGTTCGACTCGCTGAACCGGCGCATGCTGCAGCCCTACGGCGGCGACTGGGTGCAAACGCCCAACTTCCAGCGCTTGTCACAGCGCGCCGCGACCTTCGACAACGCCTTCATCGGCAGCATGCCTTGTATGCCCGCCCGCCGCGAGCTGCACACCGGGCGCTACAACTTTTTGCATCGCAGCTGGGGTCCGCTGGAGCCATTTGACGACTCGATGCCACAGATGCTGGACGAGAATGGCGTGCACTCGCATATCGTCACCGACCACCAGCATTATTGGGAAGACGGCGGCGCGACTTATCACCAGCGCTATACCACCCACGAATTTGTGCGCGGACAAGAGGGCGATGCCTGGATCGGCGATGTGGCGGCTGGCGTCGTGACCGATGCGCCCAATCCGCACTTCCGGACTCGCCTTCAAGACCAGGTAAATCGCCGCTTCATCACCGACGAGAGCATGATGCCCCAGGCGCGCACTTTCAGCCAGGGCATCGACTTCATGCGCCGCAACAGCGCCGCCGACAACTGGTATTTGCAGATCGAAACCTTCGACCCGCACGAACCATTCTTCACGCAGCCAGGCTGGAAAGAGCTGTATCCGCAAGAGTATGACGGCGAGCCAATGGACTGGCCCCCGTATGCCCCTGTCAGCGAACCGCCCGCGCTGGTCGAGCATTATCGCGCGCAGTATGCCGCCCTGCTCAGCATGTGCGACCATTACCTGGGGCGCGTGCTGGATGCCATGGACGAGCTGGATTTGTGGGAAGACACCATGCTCATCGTCAATACCGATCACGGCTTTTTGCTGGGCGAACACGACTGGTGGGCGAAGATGCGCATGCCCTGGTACAACGAGCTGGCGAATATCCCGCTATTCATTTGGGATCCGCGCGCGGGCGTGGCTGGCGAACACCGCAGCAGCCTCGTGCAGACCATCGACCTGCCCGCCACCCTGCTGGATTATTTCGGCGTCGCGCCCACGAGCGATATGCAGGGCCTGCCGCTGGGACAGACCATCGTCGATGACAGCCCAGTGCGCGAGGCGGCGCTGTATGGCGTGCACGGCGGGCATATCAACATAACGGATGGCAGCCATGTGTATATGCGCGCGCCAAAAGATGCCGACAACCAGCCGCTCTTCAATTACACGCTCATGACCACGCACATGCGCCACCCCTTCCCGCCCGGCGAACTGACGAACATGACGCTGGCCGACCCGTTCAGCTTCACCAAAGATTGCCAGACCCTGAAGATCCCCTGCATCTTTCACCGCTTTTGGGGAGAAGAACTGCAAACCTGCCTGTACGACCTGGCGGCGGATCCCGGTCAGCTGACGCCCCTGCACGATGCGGCTGCCGAAGCGCGGATGACGGAAGCGTTGGTGAAAGCCATGCGCGCCAGCGATGCGCCGGCCGAGCAGTTCGAGCGCCTGGGCTTGGCTTGACCCCCTCTGTCCTGACGAGGAGGGGTTGTTTGAACTGGCGGCAAGTTGACCTGGACGGCGCGGATGGATGCGATCTTCATACGCTGCCAGCCTGGAGTTGCAGATAGTCGCCTTCGCTGGTCGTCTTGCAAGCTGTTTGGCGGCGGGATTTCGTCCATTTTCAGCAAACCGCCATAGAAATCGCGGGTGGCCCGCTCGCTGCCGGGCGGTCGCGGAATGCTGACATGCTGCAAGCGCGCGTTGATCATCACCTCGTTGGGCTGGTTTGTCCATTATTGTACAGCCTGCTGCGACAATTGCGAATTCGCCCGCCCTCTCTCCGCAATCACTTGGTCTTTGACAAATTCAAGAGCAATCACTACAATACTTTTGTCTGCTTTGCGGTGTGGTCGAAAAGGATCAAGCAATGATCTCAATGCGATTCGGTCAACCTGTTGCGATTTTCTTGTTTTGGCTTCTTTTCTCTTCACTTATATTGATGCCGCGGGCCAATGCCGCCGATGATACCAGCAGCCTTTCTGCCAAAATCGATGCCGCCAACGGCAGCGGCGACAGCCACACAATCGCGCTGAGCGCCGACATCACCCTCGCCGCGGGGCTGCCGACCATCACTGGCTCGCTCACGATCGAAGGAAATGGCTACACGATAAGCGGCGGCGACAAGTTCCGCATTTTCGATGTCAATGGCGGGATGCTCACGATTGAAAACTTGACGATGACGGAAGGTAGATCCGCTGGCAACGGTGGCGCTATCAGGCTGCGCAATCAGAGCCAGGTCACTATCATGAATTCTCTGCTTGCCAACAACTCGGCGAGGCATGGCGGCGCAATCGCGACTCCAATCACATCCGACAGGGGAGGGAACTTTCTGGATCAATTCGATATCCTCGTCGGGTTTGGCGATGACGCCGACTTCACCGAGACGGAAGACGCGGAAGATCAAGCAGATGACGGTGGCAGCAGGCTGATCATCCATGACAGTCGCTTCATTGGCAACATCGCCGAAAAAAGCGCCGGCGCGATTTACGCCGCGGGTGGAACAGTCGCTATCACCAACAGCCACTTCGAGAAAAATTGCGCTGCGCTGGCGACTTTCGAGGTAGCTGAAGGCACCAGCCTGGCTCGCCGTTCTGTCGATGGCGGCGGCTGCGCGCGCATCCACTACATTCGTCCGCTGCCCGATCCCGGAGCCGGCACCCATGACAATGGCGGCGCGCTCCGGCTGCTGGATGATGCCCAAGCCAGCATTGAAGATTCCCGCTTTATTGAAAACAAGGCGACGCACGGTGGCGCAATCGCGACGAGTGGGGCCGGCGTTGGGCTGACCATCGACAGAAGCAGCTTCGCCGGCAATCACGCAAGTGAGAACGGGGGCAGCATCGGCAGCGACTGGCGGGGTGGCGGCGCTATTTCTATCAACGCCAGCAGCTTCGTGACGAACACTGCCGAGCGCGGAGGCGGCGGGGCGATCAGCGCAACACGGCAGCGGATCGACATCGCCAACAGCACTTTCAGCAAGAATAATGCTAAACGCAGCGGCGGCGCCTTGCTGGTCGACCAGTCTGCCGAAGTCACGATTACCCACGCGACCTTTGTAGGTAACTGGTCTGCAGGACAGGGAGATGCGCTCGGCAATACCGGCGGACAGTTGCTTGTGCGCAACAGCATCATTGCCAGCCCGGGCCGAGACAAAGATTGCGCGGGCAGATTGGAACAAAGCAGCGGCAATCTGAACCCGGACCGGTCTTGCGGCGCCATCACCCGCGACGAGCCTGTGCTTGGCGATTTATCTGGCTCGCCAGCCTATTACCCTTTGCAAGATCGCAGCCCGGCGGTCGATGCTGCCGATGCGGAGTTCTGCCTCGATGTCGATCAAATTGGCACAGCGCGTCCACAGGGAGGCGGTTGCGATATCGGCGCAATTGAATCTCTCAATGCTCGCCCGCCCGAGCCCAAGCCGACAGAATCGGTCTGCAACTTGCCCGACCTGATCATCGCCGCCAATACAGGCAGGACGGTGGGCGCGTGTCGGACTGGCGCGGGCAATCTTTTCCTCAAGCTGGCCGGCGATTACACGCTCAGCGAAGCATTGCCGGCCATCACCGGGCATATCACGATTGACGGCAATGGATACACGATTAGCGGCGATAAAAAGCACCGCATATTTGATGTCAGCGGCGGGTCGCTCACCATCAAAAACCTGACCCTGAAGGATGGTCGCGGCGCAGGTGGCAACGGCGGCGCAATCAGACTGCAGCATGGCGGACGAGCGACTGTCCGCGATTCCCACTTCGTCGGCAACGCCGCGGGTTATGGCGGCGCAATTTTTATAGGCTGGGTTGACACAGCAGCCTCTATGCTGGTCGTCGAGCAGAGCAGCTTCGTTGGAAACAGCGGCAGAGGCACCATCAATGCGGGCGGCGGCACTGTTTTGATCAGCAGGAGCAGCTTCATCAAGAACAGCAGCGCGATCCAATTGGTCAATCCTGTCTGGCTTGATGTCGTTAATAGCAGCTTCATCGACAGCGGCATCGCCTTGTCCGCAGAGAATGGCGTCAATGCCGCGCTCACTCACATTACATTTCTTGGCAAATACATTCCTTTGATCGACCTGCCCAACAGGAGTTACACATCTCCCAGCAGCGTGAGCCTGGTCAACAGCATCGTTGTCAGCATCCACAATTCTTCTCTATGTGACCAGTTGACTACGAACATTGGCAACTTGATCGAAGATGGCGCTTGTCCGCCGGCGCTCAACGACGATCCCCTGCTTGAAGAGGCGACTGAGGAGTCGTCCACCTACCTGGAGCCGCAAGCGGGCAGCCCGGCGATAGGCGCTGCCAACGCGAATTATTGTCCTGATACTGACCAAATTGGGAGAGCGCGCCCAATAGTCGGCAGCTGCGATATCGGCGCGATTCAATCCATTCCCGTTCAGCAAGCGCTGTCCGATTGCGCTGTGACCACCACGACGGGGCTCAATTTCCGCGCTAGTCCCAACGGCGAACACATCGGCGTTGTTTTGATCAATGAGACATTGGCAGTAAAAACGCGCGCGCCGAACTGGTTCAATGTGGAGTATCACGGCGTTTCGGGCTGGATCAGCGCCGACTATGTGCACATGCATGGTGATTGCGGCTGATTCGCCACAGAAGGCACAGAAGCAATCCCAAGTTAGTCATGCGAATCGACGCATTGGAGGCCAATGACAAGAGTGGGCGAAGCGCAACCCCCCTCGGTCCCCCCGACAGGTCAGGGGGAAGCAAGTTCTGACTACCCTCTCTGTCTTGACGGGGAGGGGCTGGGAGTGGGACTAAAAAGAGAACCATCCGCACCATTTGACACCCCCTGCGGCGAGCAGCTTGGCGTTCTTTGCGTCTTTGTGGTTACAATAGGCTTTCGCATACACAAAGCAATCTGGAGACTCTCATGCGCAAACTCTCTTTGCTCCTCGTTCTGCTGCTCGCTGTTGGTGGCGCTGCCTTCGCTCAAGACGCGCCAAGCATCGCCGTCATGACGCCTTTCCTCGCCCAGCCCGGCACGCAGCTGATGGTCGAAGGCTTTGAAGCCGCCGCCACCGACAAAGGCTGGCAGGTCAATGTCATTGATACCAGTGAAGATATCGCCGCCCTGGTCAGCCGCATGGAAGATGTCGCGCTGCAAGGCGTGGATGCCATCGTCATCAATGTCGATCCCACGCAGGTAGAGCCGGGCTTGCAGGCCGCCGCCGATGCTGGCATTCCTGTCTTTGGCCTGGATTCGGGCGCGCATCCGCTGCTGGCCACCAATGTAACCAGCAACGGTTATACCATGGCGGCCGAGACAGCCACCTATGTGGTTGACCGCTTGAACGGCGCGGGCAATGTGGTGATGTTCATCTTCGAACCGTATCCGCCCGTGCAGAAGCGCGGCGCAATCGCCCAAGCCATCTTTGACAACACGCCCGATATCAGCATTATGGACGCCATCACGCCCAGCTTTGACAATGGCCCGCTGGAAGGCGCGCGCAATGCCATGGAAGCGGTGCTGCTGGCGCATCCCGAAGCGGGCAGCATATCGGCGGTCTGGGCAGCTTGGGACGATCCCGCCCTGGGCGCGCTGCAAGCTATCGAAGACGCCGGGCGCGCTGACGAAGGCATCGTCATCGTGGGCATAGACGCCACCGACCAGGCTCGTGACGCCATCGCGCGCGGCAGCAATTTTGAAGCGACTGTCGCGCAAGACTTCAGCGGCATGGCGGCGCGTGTGGCCGATCTGGTCGAAGCGCATCTGGGCGGCATGATGAGCGCGCAGGTCAACCACTATGTGCCAGCGCGCCTGGTAACCCAAGCCGACCTGGCGGGCTAATCTGGGTCTACCCCGCCCCCTCAATCCCCCCGCCGAGTCAGGGTGAGGCAAGCTTTGGCTACCCTCTCCGTCCTGACGGGGAGGGGTCGGCTACCCTCTCCGTCCTGACGCGTAGGGGCGAGCCATTGGGTCGCCCCGCTTTGGCCACCCTCTCCGTCCTGACGGGGAGGGGCTGGGGGAGGGGTCACAAGCCAATGCACCTGCAAATCCGCCAGGCCAGCAAAGCCTATGCGGGCATGCCGGCGCTGATTGATGCGGCGCTGGACTTGCATGGCGGCGAGGCGCTGGGGCTGGTCGGCGAAAATGGCGCGGGCAAATCCACGCTCATCAAGCTGCTGGCTGGTTTGGAAGCGCCCGATTCGCTGGAAGCGCGCTTGAACGGCGCGCGCGTGTCTATTCCCGACTCGGCGGCGGCGCGGCGGCTGGGCTTGCGCTTCATCCACCAGGAATTGGCGATCGTGCCGGCGCTCAGCGTGGCGGAGAACCTCTTTCTCAATAACCCGCTGCCCCGCATCGGCGGCGCTTTTGTCAATCGGGCGGCGCTGTACAGGCTGGCGCGAGAAGCCATGCGGCGGCTGGGCATCGACCACATCGACCTGCGTCAGCGCGCTTCGCTGCTCAGCCCGGGCGATGCCATGCTGGTCAAAATTGCCAGCGCATTCATCGGCGCGGATGAAGTGCAGCAGCAGCCGCTCGTCTACATCATGGACGAGCCGACCGCCGCGCTCAATCAAGCCGAAGCCGAGCTGCTCTATGCGGTCATCGAGCGTTTGCGGGCGCGTGGCTGTGCCCTGCTGGTGGTGACGCACCGCCTGCACGAACTTTTTCGCATCGCCCAGCGCGTGACGGTCATGCGCGATGGCCGGGTGGTCGACACGCACAAAATCGCCGAGACCAGCGCCGGCGAACTCATCCGCGAGATGACGGGCTCGAGCGCCGCTCACCTGCCCCCTGTCGCCGACCATGCGCCGAGCGAAGCGAATGATGCCCGACCGCTGCTGCGTGCGCGCGACTTGCAGACCGATGCGCTGTTGGATGCCAGTTTTCAGCTGCGCGCGGGCGAGATCGTCGGCGTGGCTGGCTTGGCGGGGGCGGGCCGATCGCAGCTGCTGCAAGCGCTGATGGGCATCGACAAGCTGCGGGCTGGCACGATCGAACTGGACGGCGAAGCGCTGCGCAATCCCGCGCCGGCTGTGTGCTGGGGGCGTGGCATCGCCTACCTGCCCGAAGAGCGGCGTTCGCAGGGGCTGCTGCTGGGCGGGCGCATCAGCCACAATATGACGCTGCCGCATCTGGGTCGCTTCCGCCGTTGGTTTGCCTTGATCGACCGCCGCGCAGAAGACCGGCGCAGCCAGCAATTGAGCCGCTCGGTGCAGCTGCGCGCCACGGGCATACAGCAGCGCCTGCGCGAGCTTTCCGGCGGCAACCAACAGAAAGTCATGTTTGCGCGGGCGGTCCTGGCGAAGCCGCGACTGGTCTTGCTGGACGAACCGACTCGCGGCATAGATGTCGGCGCAAAACGCGATATCTATCGTCTCATCCGCGAGTTGGCGGCGGGCGGCACAGGCATCTTGCTGGTGTCATCGGAACTGGACGAGCTGCTGGCGCTGTGCGGACGCATCTTGATCATGCGCGACAGGCGGCTGGTTGCCGAGGCATCCACAGCCAATCTGGACGAGCGCGCCCTGCTGTCTCTGATGTTCGCGGCGGGACGGGGGGGGGCTGAGAGAGTTCGCCTGATGCGTTACAATCTGGCGACTAATTGACAGCCCTAGCGACCGGATACGCCTTGCCACAGCGCCCCCATCTGCCTTCTTTCCTGCGCCGTTATGGCACGCTGATCGGCTTTTTGGCGATCGTGCTCTTCTTTTGGACGCAGCGCCCGGCGACTTTCATGACCCTGCCCAACTGGGTCAATATCACTCGCCAGATGAGCATTTTGGGCGTAGTGGCTTTCACCATGACCATCGTGATGGTGACGGGCGACTTTGATCTCAGCGTGGGCGCGATGGCCAGCCTGGTTGGGATTGTGGCGGGCAGCGCATTCCAACAGGGCGCGGGCGTGGAGCAGGCGGTCGCGCTGGCGCTGCTGGCGGGTGTGGCGGGCGGCGCGCTCAACGGGCTGCTGGTGGCGGGCGTGGGCATCTCGGCATTTGTGGCGACCCTGGGCACCTTGACGGTCTTCCGCGGTCTGGCGCTGTATACCAGTGGCGGCGCGTCAATCTATGGCCGCGTGATCCCCGCCGGGTTTTCCAGTTTCGGGCGCGGGGCGATCGTGATTGGCGAGCTAACCATCCCCAACCTGACGCTGCTGGCGGCGCTGGCATTGGCGCTGGTCTTCGTCATTCTGCGCTTCACGATTGTCGGGCGACGCTTGTATGCCATCGGCGGCAATCGAGAAGCGGCGCGTTTTGGCGGGATACGCATCGCCCGCCTGCGCATGTTAAGCTTCGTCATCAGCGGGTTGGGCGCGGCCGTGGCCGGATTGATGCTCTTCAGCCGCCTTTCGACCGCGCATCCAACCCAGGGCGAAGGCTTGATGCTGCAAGCGATCGCGGCGGTCTTTCTGGGCATGACCATGAACGAAGAAGCGCAGCCCAATGTGCTGGGCACGCTGGTCGGCGTGCTGATTTTGGGCGTGCTGGCCAACGGCTTGACGCAGATGCAGATCGACACCTACATCCAGCAGATATTGACCGGCGTCATCATCATCCTGGCGGTTACGCTGAGCAGCTTGTCGCAGCAGGGTCTGCGCGCGCCGGAATGGCTGCGGCGTCTGCTGCCACAGCGGGACGAGGCGACATGAACGCGCCCTGGCTGGTCTTTGATATCGGCACGGGCAGCGCCAAAGCCGCGCTCATCCACGACAGCCGCGTGCTCGCTGCGGCCAACGCAGCCTATCCGACCGTGCATGGCGCAGGCGGCCTTGTCGAGCAGGATGCCGAGCAGTGGTGGGAGGCGGTGCGCAGCTGCTGTCGGGATTTGTCGCCGCGGCACTTGGCTGGCATCGCATTGACCGGACAGATGCAGGATGTCGCGCTGCTGGATGCAAACGGGCAGGTCATCCGCCCGGTCATCTTGTACAGCGATACGCGCGCCCGCGCCGAAATTGAACAGATTCACGCGCTGATCGACGAAGACGAGTTGACCGCCCTGACCGGCGCCCAGCAAAATGCCGGCAGCCTGCTGGCGAAGTTGCGCTGGCTGTGGCGGCATGAACGACAAAGCATCCAGCATGCCGCGCATCTGCTGCTGGGCGGGGCAGACGTCATCGCAGCGCGCCTGTGTGGCAGCCGAGCATCCGACAGCACCACCGCCGCTACCACCGGTTTGTGGCAGTTGGCGGCGGGCGAATTGCTGGACGCGCCGATATTGCAGCGGCTGGAGCTGGGCTGGGCGCTGCCATTGCTGCCGCGGGTCGTGGCTGGCGGGACGCAAGTCGGTGCGCTGGGGGCTGTGGCGGCGCGGGAACTGGACTTGCCGGCGGGAACGCCTGTGCATCTAGGTCCGGGCGATGCCGGGGCCGCCACCATCGGCGCGGGCTGTGGCGAGCTTGGTCCCGCCTATGCCTATGTCGGCAGCAGCGGCTGGGTGGGCTTCAGCGCGCGGGAAATCGGCGATGCAGCGGCGGGCGTGATGAGCCTGGCGCATCCGCGGCGCGGGCATTACATCCAGGTCGCGCCCATGATGACCAGCGCCGGCAACCTCAGCTGGCTGCGCGATCTCTTCTATGGCGAAGACTATGACGAACTCATCGCGCAGGCGCTGTCATGTCAGCCGGTCAATCTGGTGTTTTTGCCTTATCTGCAAGGCGAGCGCGCGCCTTTCAACGACCCGCTGGCGCGCGGCGCATTTGTGGGCATCGCCGCCGATACCGGGCGTCCCCAGCTGGTTCGGGCTGTGCTGGAAGGCATCATCTTCGCGTATCGCCACACCTTGTCGGCGCTTTCGCCACAATTGCCCGCGCATCTGACGCTGATCGGTGGCGGGGCGCGCAACGACAGCCTGAACCAGCTTTTCGCCGATATCCTGGGCCTGCCAGCGCATCTGCCGCCAGACGCAGAACATGCCGGCTTGCAGGGCGCGTTGCGGGCAGCGCAGGTTGCGCAGGGCACAGCCAGCAGCTTTGCGATCGCCCCAGCGCCACAGACGCGCATCTTGCAGCCACAGACCCAGCACAAAGCGCATTATGCGCAGCAGTACCAGCATTACCTGGCGGCCTATCAGGCTTTGAAGCCCTTGTTCGCGCAGATGGGCGGCTGATTTCCCAGCAGCCGATTTACCCCGCGCCAGGATCAGCGCGCAGTTTTCCGCGCATAGGCAGGCCATTCCAGCGGCACGCCGAGTCGCGTCGATAGCAAATGCTGGAAATCGCGCAGATGCGAGCGTACATTGCGCACTTGTCGCGGGCTCAGCCCTTTGTCGAGGCAAAAACTCGCCAGCGCCCCGGCCGCCTCGCCGATATTCCATTCCACTGGATGCAGCCGATAGCAGCCATTGGTGATATGCGTCACGCCCAGATTCTTGCAAGCCGGCAGCAGATTCTCCACCCGCCGGGGCAATAGCGCGCCCAGGGGAATCTGGAATGGGTAGCTGCTGATATCAATGTAGCTGCGCAAGCCGCTGCTGGGGTGCAGGTCGATGCGGTAGCTGCCGATGCCCACGCTGTCGGCGAATTGCTCGGCAGTGGCTTGGTCGCCGCGCTGCTCTACGCCGACATGACTTTCGCAGACGGTGAACTCAGCCTGGATGCGCCGCGATTCGCGCACATAGACGGCTTTCGCCAACCCGTCTGTCGTACCGACAATATCGTGCCGCAGCCGCAAGCCCGGATAGCCATAGCCGCTGCCTTTGTGACGCGGCGCTTCGGTCTGCATCCAATACAGCAGCGAATAACTCAGCTGGCGGCATTCGTGCAGCGCCCGCTTTTTATCGGCTTCGCCCACGCCCAGCAGCGGCTTCAGCCAATAGTCGATATGCGGCCAGTTGACCAATGTGATGTCGCTGGGGAATGCGCCGGGGGTGAAATGCCCCTTGTACAAGATGCGCCGATAATGCCAAAAGTCGCCTGGCGAGCCGCCGAAGCCACTCGTCGGCGGACGGTCGCTGTGGAAGATGCCGCGATTGCGCGTCTCCAGCGTGATCGGGTCCACATCCTGCCAGCCCAGCTGCTTGCCGGGCCAGAAGTCGGCTTGGTATTCGCGCCAAAAGTCATAATCGGCTGGCTTGTCGATTGTGTGGTCTTCGCCGGGCAAGTGGTCGATGGCGAAACACCAGCTGATTGCCTGCTGATCCAGCGGCTGGGGATCGCCCTCCACCGCGTGCATTTCGCCCGTTTGCGCCTGGCTTTCCGCGCCGATGACGAACTCGACATTTGCCAGCTCCAGCAGGTCGCCGAGCTCGGTGGCGTCCAGGATATAGGGCGCGCTGACCACGAGTTGGTCGCCCGTGCGCGTGTCTTGCAGGGTGACCGCCAACACCCGATCGCCAGCGGTCTCGGCTGCCACCGGCACATGCCCCAGCAAGATATCCAGTTGCTGGCTGCTGCGGTAAGGAGCGAGCATGCTTTCGATAACTGCCAGCGCGGCGCGTGGTTCGTGGCAGAGTCGGCTGACGCTGCCCTGTCCGGGATTAAAATTGACGATGCGGCGCGCGGCTTCGGTCAAGGGATAATTGCGCCGATAATAGTCGCGCACCCCCTCGGCAAAGCGCATGTACGAGGCGGTCGCCCCGCATTGCTCGACCCAGGGATTCTCATCGGGCGGGACAGCTTGCGCAGTCAGTTGCCCGCCGATCCAGTCAGTTTCTTCGCTCATGATGACCGACTTGCCCATGCGCAGAGCAGCCAGCGCCGCGCCGATCGCGCCGGTGCCGCCGCCTGCTATCAGGATGTCGCATTGCCGATCATTCATGATCCGCTAGTCCACGCTCGCGCGCCAAAGTTGCCAATGCAGCTATTGTAACCGTTGTGGCTGCGCGTGGCATCGGCGGGGGAGTGTCTAAATCGGTGGATGGTTCTCTTTCTAACCCCACCCCCAGCCCCTCCCCGTCGGGACGGAGAGGGTAGCCAATGCTTGCCTCCCCCTGACCTGTCGGGGGGGGGGGGCGAGGGGGGTCCATATCCAGCAAGTTCGCCACTCCCTCGGCGGACGCGAATTGAAAGTCCGCGTCCCCACGGGTATCATAGAAGTCATGAATCCCCACGACTATTACATTCGCCAGGTTCTGCCGCGCCTGGACAGTTGCTCGTTGCAGCGCTGCTTCGCCATAAGCCTCGTGCCGCGCGCCGACAGCCGGCCACTGGGCGATTGCGCGCTCTTGATGCTGGTCGGGTTGACCGGCTGCGGAAAGTCGACCACCCTGGCCCAGCTTGACGCCGGCGGCATCCCTTCTCGCCGCGAAGTCGCAGACTGCATCGCCATTCCTTATGCGCAGAGCCTGACTGGTGAAGCTTTGCTGCCCGTGCCAGACCGCGCGCGCCGATTTGAATACACGCGCCGATTCGCCCAGGCTGTGCCCGGCGGGATGGCTGCGGCATTCTCGTGGCTGTGGCTGCGCAAAGATGCGCAAAAACCGCTGCTGACCGAGGGCATCCGTGGCGACGCCGAGCTGCGCTATGCCCTGGGCTGCTTCCCGCGCTGGCGAGTCGTCGAGCTGGCGCTGCCGCCACTGCAGCGTCTGCGTCGTCTCAGCGGACGGCAGGACGAGTTCGACCAGGTAGACGAAGCCACCGATCTGGATTTTTTGCCGCTTGAATTGCAGGACGAGGCGCGGGCGCTGCTGGTCAGCGGCGAGATCAATCGGCGGGCGCTGGCCATCGTGCGAGCAGAAGCGCAGAATTATGGCTTGCGCGCTTTCGCCGCCGGGCAAGACTACCCCAATTATCAGCGGCTGGATGTGGCCCGCATGACGCCACAAGCCGTCACAGAAGCCGTGCGTGATTTGCTGGCGCTGCCATGCCCGTGATTGAACGCGTAAGCTGCCAGCCTTTGCATGTGCCGCTGAAGAGCGCGCTGACCTGGGGGCGGGGGCACGAGTTGCCGGCGCTGGGGCATGTGCTCGTGCGCGTTGACTTGTCGGATGGCGCGATTGGCATCGCCGAAGCCACGCCGCGACCCAGCATCTATGGCGAAACGAGCGCTTCCGTGCAGCATATCATCGGCGAAGAGCTTGCGCCGCGCCTGCGGGGCCGAGCCCTCAGCGACTTTGAATCGGTTGCCAGGTTGAGCGCGGAGCTGGCGCATATCAAAGCCAACAACACCGCCCGGGGCGCGCTGGATATGGCTCTGCATCAGGCGCTGGCGCAGAGCCGCGACCAGCCGCTGCGGGATTATCTGGGCGGCACTCGCGAGTCGGTGCGCCTGAGCAGCATCGTCAGCACGGGCGACAGCGACATGGCGCAGGCAGATGTAGCCAGCGCCTACCAACAGGGCTTGCGCGTCTTCAAGGTCAAGGTCGGACATGATATCCCCGCCGAAAGCGACAACTTGCGCGACTTGATGACGGCTTTCCCGGCGGCTCGCTTCTATGTCGATGCCAACGAAACGCTAGCGCCCGAGACCGCAGCGCAGACTCTGGACGCGCTGCACCAAGCTGGCGTGCTTTATTGCGAAGAACCGCTGCCCGCGCATCTGCTGCGCGCGCGGAGCCTGCTGCGCCGTCAAACTGCAATGCCGCTGATCGCCGATGACAGCGCCTTCACCCCGCGCGACCTGAAACGCGAGCTGGACTTCGACACTTTTGACATCCTCAACATCAAGACGGCGCGCACGGGCTATTCGGGTTCGCATCAGATGCTGCTGCGGGCGGCGGCGCAGGGCAAAAGCGCCATGGTCGGCTCGCAAGCCAGTTCGCTGCTGGGCTGTTTGCAGGCGGCGCTCTTCGCCAGCCGCGCAGAAGTCGACTGCCCAAGCGAGTGCAGCTTCTGGCTGAAGACAGATGCGGATGTGTCGCTTGCGCCGCGGATTGTGGATGGCGCGTGGCGGCTTGATGATGTGGAGGCGGCCTTGCGCGCGGTCAGTCGCCAACTGTAAGGCTTGTCCGCTACTAACAGATGAGAGTTGCCATCGCTCCATCTGGTCGTCCACACTGCCGGTTGAATAGGACGGCGATGTTGTAGGCAGCTGTTTTAGCGGCTATTCGCGTTAGCATGCCGAGTTCACTGTGTGCATTGACGCGATGCAGCCCAAAGATTTCGGTGAGCCTGGCAATCACAGTTTCAATGATTTGTCTGTGTTTGCGCAGCCAGCGCATGGTTTTGCCGGGCTTGTCTCCTTTGATGTTGCTCGCTCGTGGCGCGATAACTTCAACGCCATATTCTCGTTGCCAATGCCTAATCCAGCGCAGCCCGCTGAAGCCGCCATCAGCGAGATAGGTCGAGCCGCGATCATCTCCGGCACACAGGGCGGGGCTGATGGATTCAGAACTAGGGATTCTGCGAGTTTTATATGTTCTATGCTTGGGCAATTCGATTTCTTTTATACGCTTGCATCCCTGGCGGCTGCTCACAAGCGCTTCCATTAGCCAGCGGTCATCAATGTTTGCCAGACCGGTCATCCAGCCGGTGATGATCCCGCTGTCGCTGGCGCAGAGCAGCAATTGCTCGCCGTAATACCAGCCGCCATGATTGCCGCCGTGTCCCTTTTTGCCGTAAAGCCAATGGCGATCATGGCTTTTGGCTTGCCCCAAACTGCAGTGTGGCACGGGCGTACAATCCACCACCTCAAACAAAGCGGCGCTGCTGAGCATCTGCGCCAACTCTTGTTGCAAACATACAAAAACCGCCCACAAATCCCGCAGACGTTTGTTAAACTGACTATGCTTCAGCATCCGAGGAAACCACGACCGACCATGCTGCAGGATGTAGCGCACTATGCCGCGCTCGGATTGCCAGGACACACCAACACGCCATTGCGCAGCAATCCCAACCGTCAACACTTCGCTATCACTCATTTGCAAGGCGGGACCCGGATGTCGCTTCATTCGATCACTCATCTTCTCTTTGTACCAATCGTCAATGAAACAGTATAATGTCGTGAAGAAGGTGTCTAAATCCATGAGTAAGCTCCTTATGTGAGAGTTCGGCTCTTACTCTAAATTAGCACCTTCTTTCATTTCCGCTTGTTTTTTGCGCACCAGTAGCGGACAAGCCTTGTAGGGGCGAGACTTGTCTCGCCCACAATGCCGCCGTTGATCATGTGGGCGACTCAAGAGTCGCCCCTACGAGTTGCCTTCCTGTTGTTGCATTACTTTATTGGTCTTACTGAGGCACAGACGGAGGTAAAGCGCGATGAAGATTCTCATCATGGCTGACATGGAAGGCGTCAGCGGCATCGTCACCTGGGATCAGGTAACCGGTGGCGCGCCGATGTACGAAGAGGGCCGCCGCCTCTACACCGAAGAAATCAACGCAGCCGTGCGGGGCGCGCTGCGGGCTGGCGCAGACGAAGTGGTAGTCGTCGACTGCCATGGCGCGGGTGGCGACTGGAGCTTCAACTCGCTCATTCCCGAATTGCTGGAGCCGGCTTGCAGCTGGGTCGCCCATCATCCCTGGTCGCGTTATACCGAACTGCTGGAAGCGGGCGCAGATGCCTGTCTGCTTGTGGGCATGCATGCGCGCAACAACACCGCCGATGGCGTGCTCTGCCACACCATCAGCACGGTCAAATGGCACAACTTGTGGTTCAACGATGACCTGGTGGGCGAAGTCGGCGTCAATGCCGCGCTGTGCGGGCATTACAGCTGCCCGGTGCTGCTCGTCACTGGCGATGAAGCGGTCTGTCGCGAATCGACTGCGCTGCTGGGCGCTGGACTGACGACTGTGGCGGTCAAACGCGGGCTGACGCGCTATTCTGCCAGGCAGATCCCGCCCGTCCGCGCGCGCGAGATGATCGAGGCCGGCGCATACCAGGCGCTGCGAGACCTGGCTGCTGTAAAGCCTTATGTGCCCGGCCCGCCAGTCGCTATCACAATTGAGGTTGACAAGGTGGAAAAGATGGCGGACTTTCGCGGACGGGCCGGCGTTGAGCTGGATATGGCTGCGCAAAAGGTCATCAGCCGCGCCGACGCCTGGATGGCTGCCTGGGACCAGATCTGGCACTGGTAGGCAGTCACAGCAGCGAAAGCGCCCAACCCAGCGCCAGCAGCAGCCCGACTTGCCCATGCAGCCTGGCGGTCAAGCCCTGCGCCTTGTGCAGCAGCGCCACATCGCCGCTGGTATTGATGATATGGATGAGGCGCAGCGCTTGCGGCAGTGTAATTAATGTCAGCAGCGTGGCGGGCGGCGGCATGCCACCGGCGACCAGCGCAGCTTGCGAGATATAGGCGCCCAGAACCAGAAATATGTATTCAAAGCGAGCGAAACGAATGCCGAAGATCACCGCCAGCGTGCGTTTATTGACGGCGCGGTCGGCGTCCATGTCGCGGATGTTGTTGGCATGCAATATCGCCGCGACCATGAAAGCGACCGGCAGCGAAACCAGACACAACTGCCAAATGCGCGCCTCGCTGACATCGGGAGCCATCACATAATACGCGCCGACCACAATGGCCGGACCCATGAAGATGGCGACAGCGATTTCGCCCAGCCCATTGTAAGCCAGCGGGAAAGGGCCGGCTGTATAGGTAACCGCCACCAGCACGCCGCCAATGCCGATCAGCCACAGCAGCGGACCGCTCTGCGCCAGCAGCAGCAAACCGATGAGGCAGCCGCCCAGCGTGGTCAATATCGCGCCAGCCAGCACCTTCTGTGGCGACAGGATCTGGCGTTTGATTGTCATGCCTTGCCCGGCTTGTTTGAGGGCATCGGCGCCACGCCGAAAATCGGCATATTCGTTAATCAGGTTGGCGGCGCTCTGCAGCAGCAGCGTGCCCAGCAATGCCAGCAGAAATGGCAGCGCGGCAAAGACGCCATCGCCATAAGCCGCGATGCCTGCCAAGCCCATGGGCACATAAGTCGCTGTGAAGACGCGCGGACGCACCGCCTGCAGCCACGCTTGTCCTGTTGTCATGCTTGCATTTTACACCATGCTCTCGGCATTTGACCGCACAAGAGTTTTCGGGCGACCCAATAGCTCGCCCCTACTGTGCAGAGGGATTTGCCCGCAGGTGCTAGAATAACGCGCATGAGAGTTTTGCTGCTTTCGATCTCCGACCGCATTGGTGGCGCGGCCATCGGCACCTATCGCCTGCATCGTTCCCTGCGCAGCGCCGGCATCGACAGCCACATGCTCGTCCTCTACAAGTCCACCGCCGACCCGACCGTGCACAGGCTGGCGGCGCAACTCGGCTTTGTCGCCCGGGCGAGGCGGCGGCTGGCGGAAAAGCGGCATAAGCGCCGACTTCGCGACAATCCCCGCTTGCCCGAAAGCGACCACTGGAGCCTCAATCAGTTTGACTATCCTGTCGCGGCCGCCATCAATCGTTTCGCCGCCGATATCGTGCACCTGCACTGGGTTGGCGACAACTTCCTGCCCATCGGCCAGCTGCCACAGATCAACGCGCCGCTCGTCTGCAGCTTGCGTGACAACTGGTTTTTCACCGGCGGCTGCCATTATCCGGGCGGCTGCGCGCGTTTCCGCCAGGGCTGTGGCGAATGCCCGCAGTTGCTGTCCAGCGGCGCAAACGACCTGAGCGTGCAGGTTTTTCGCCATAAACAGCGCGCCTTTGCCGATGCTGGCATGACTGTCGTGGCGCTCGGCGACTGGATCGCGAGCCGCGCCGGAGAAAGCGCTTTGCTGGGGGCTGCGCGCATTGAAGTCATCGGCAATGCCATCGATGGCGGCATTTTCAAGCCGCTCGACCGCGCGCAAGCACGCCATGCCTTTAACCTGCCGCAAGACAAACGGCTGCTGCTATTTGGCGCGCTGGGCGGGACCAGCGACAAACGCAAGGGATTCGCCCATTTGCGGGCGGCGCTGGCGGGCCTGGATGTGGAGGCGGGCATCGAGCTGGTCGTCTTCGGCGCGGACCAGCCAGAAGCGCTGGAGCCGGGGCTGCCCCTGCATCAGGTCGGGCGGCTGGCGGACGAGCTGAGCATGAGCCTGCTCTACAGCGCCTGCGATGTTTTTGTGCTGCCATCGCTGCAAGACACTTCGCCCAAGACAGTCATGGAGGCGCTGGCTTGCGGCACGCCCTGCGTGGCATTTGCTGGCTCGGGCGCGGCGGACATGATTCGGCAGCGGGGCAATGGCTACCTGGCGCGCCTGCCCGACAGCGATGACTTGCGAGCGGGCATTATGTGGACACTGGCGCAAAGCTGGGATCGAGCGGCGCTGCATGACGAAATCATCGCTCGTTATGGCGAAGCGCATATCGCCCGGCAGCACATTCGGCTCTATGAATCGCTGATATGAGCGCCCTGCCCCGCATCAGCTTCGGCATGATCGTGCTGAATGGCGAGCCTTTCCTGCGCTACAACCTGCGCGCCCTCTACCCCTTCGCTTACGAGATCATCGTGGTGGAAGGCGCAGCGCCAGCAGCCCGCCATATCGCCAGCGCCGATGGACACTCGCGCGACAGCACCCTGCAGACCCTGCGCGACTTCAAAGCCAGAGAAGACCCGCAAGACAAGCTGCGCATCATCACCCGCGACGGCTTTTGGAGCGAAAAAGACGAAATGTCGGCTGCCTATGCGGCGCTCGCAACTGGCGATTACCTGTGGCAGGTCGATGTCGACGAGTTCTATCAGCCAGACGATATGCGCGCTGTCTGCGCCATGTTGATGGACAATCCGGGCATCAGCGCGGTATCTTTCAACACGATCACATTTTGGGGCGCTCCGCAGTATCGCGTGGACAGTTGGCACAAACGCCGCGGCGCCAGCGAATATCACCGCTTGTTCAAATGGGGCGCGGGCTTCCAGTATGCAACGCACCGTCCGCCGACTGTGCTGGATGCGGGTGGGCGGGATTTGCGCGCCGGGCGCTGGATTCGCGGCGGCGAGCTGGCCGCGCGCGGCCTGTTTCTGTATCACTATTCGCTGCTGCTGCCCCGCCAGGTGCGCGAAAAATGCGACTATTACAGCCGTGCCGACTGGGCAAAGCGGGCCGATGCGCGCCGATGGGCAGATGAAGCCTGGTTTGCGCTGCGCCGCCCTTATCATGCGCATAATGTCGCCCGGTATCCCGGCTGTCTGTATCGCTATCCGGGCGCGCACCCGCCACAAGTGCAAGCCATGTGGCGCGAGTTGCATGCAGACGACTCGCAAGAAGAACTCCGCCGCACAGACGATATCGAGGCGCTGCTGGATTCGCGGCGTTATCAGCTGGGTCGGGCGCTGGTGATGCGCGCCAACAAACCGGCTCTGTTGCGCAGGCGTGGCTGGCTGCGGCTGAAAGGGCTGCTGGCGCAGACGCTGCCCGGGCGGGTCAAGGATCTGTTGCGGCGAATTGCCGACACACCCTGACACAAGGAGCCATAAACTCCATATGCTATAATATGGCTGTAATTCTGGAATGGAGAATAAGCGCATGGACATGCCGACAAAACATGCCGAGACGGCGACGCGCGAGATGATCGACCCCGAAGAAGCGCACCTGACGCCGGAGCAGCGGGAGTTGCTGCGCAGCCTGGAACGGTCGCTGGAGCAATCGGAGCGTGGCGAATACAGATCTGTCTGGGAATTCCTGGAAGAACTGCGGCTGGAACGGGAAGCAGAAGACAATGCGCGTAGTAACGGGGTCTGAATTTGAACGGATGGTCAACCGCTTGCGCAAAAGATTTCGACTGGTTGACTCTGACATCCGTCTGCTCGCTGCCGAACTTGAACTCGGACGACGCCCGCAAGACGAGCGCTTGCAAAACATGGGCGAGATGACGATTTATAAAGCGCGTCTGCGCAATACCTCAGCCCGCAGGGGATCGCGCAGGGTTACGCTTCTGCAAGCATTCCGCTATCATGCGCAGCACACCCAGGCAAAGCCAGCGAGAAGAGCGCCATGAGCATGTATGACCACGCCACCTTGATCGAGCAGGACAAACGCCAGCTGCATCCGCTGCATCACCCTTCGCGCGCCGAAAATCCGGCTATGGTGACCAGCGGCGAAGGTGTCTGGCTGCATACCAGCGATGGCAAGCGCATCCTCGATGGCATGGCGGGTTTGTGGAATGTCAACATCGGTTATGGCAGCCGCGAATTGCCCAAAGTCGCTTATGAGCAGATGCTGGAATTGTCTTATACCAGCGGCTTCGCGGGCATGAGCAACCCGCCTTCGGCCATGCTGGCCGACAAACTGGCCGGCTTCTTCCGTCCCAATATGAACTTCACTTACTTCACATCGGGCGGCAGCGAAGCCAGCGACACCTCGTTCAAGACGGCGCGCTTTTATTGGCGGCAGATGGGCAAACCGAAGAAGACGAAAATCATCTCGCGGCTGAACGGCTATCACGGCATCACCATGGCCGCCATGAGCGCCACCGGCATCAGCAAATACCACACCATGTTCGGGCCGCTGGTGGACGGCTTCATCCATATTCCCGATCCCAACGGCTATCGCTATGCAGGCGATATCGAGGCTGGCGAGACTGTGGCGGAGGCAGCGGCGCGCGCTCTGGCGCAGACCATCGAACGCGAAGGGGCGGATACAGTCGCCGCTTTCATCGCCGAACCCGTGCAGGGCGCAGGCGGTCTGGTCGTGCCGGGAGCTGGCTACTTCGACCTGGTCGGGCAAATCTGCCGCGACAACGATGTGCTGCTGATCGTCGATGAGGTGATTTGCGGTTTTGGACGCACGGGCAACTGGTTCGGCAGCGACGAATATGGCATATCGCCCGATATCATGCAGTTCGCCAAAGGCGTAACCAGCGGTTATATCCCCCTGGGCGGCATGCAGGTGTCGGACGATATCCGCGATGTCATCCTGAATGCGCCAGCCGAGCAAAGCTGGATGCACGGCTATACCTACAGCGGTCATGCGGCGGCTTGCGCGGTGGGCATTGCCAATATCGACATCATCAAGCGCGACGACCTGGTCGGCAACAGCGAGCGGATGGGCGCGCGTCTGCTGCAGGGCTTGCAAGGGCTCGCCGATGAATTCCCCAATATCGACAATGCGCGCGGCGTCGGGCTTCTCGCCGGCATCGATGTGGTGCAGGGCAAAGAAGGGCGCGCGGCGGATTATGACGTTGCCAACGCCATCAGCGACCGAGCCATGGCGCTGGGCTTGCGCGCGAGACCCCTGGGCGGGACGATCGCCTTTTCGCCGCCGCTGTGCATCACAGCCGAAGAAGTCGATATCGTCATCGAAATTATGGGCGAGGCGATCGCGGGAGCGAGCCGCTCTGGAGGAGCATAGCCGCTGCCCAACCTTTAACCGCGAGCGAACCACCCTGTTTTATTCCAAGCATCTATGTTATGCTCTTTTAGCCGGCAAATACCGGTTCTTTTCGCACACATCGCAGTCTTGAAGGAGACACATCATGAAGAAATGCTTTACTATCGTATTGCTCATCGCTTTTGCGCTCATCGCCAATATGAGCCTCGTCTCGGCAGACGACATGTGGTGGGCAGAAGCCGCCGCGCCCTATGCCGGCACAACCATCCGCGGCGTATCGGAAAGCACGCCGCCCTCCAACTATGTCGCCGATGTCCTCGCCGCCCAATTCACTGAGCTGACCGGCATCAATGTCGAGTTCGAAACGACATCCTGGGACCAGATGTATTCCAAAGCCATCAACGACATGGAAGCCAACACCGGCATCTATGACTTTGTCTACATCGAACAAGACATCATCTACAGCTACCTGGCGCAGGATTACCTGGTCAACCTGACGCAATTCGCCGCCGACAACATGGACCTGGCATCGTCCGATTACGACGAGATGGCTTTCACCAGCTTCGCCGATTACTTCAAGAACGCCGATGGCGACCTCTTCGGCGTGCCCATGGAAGCTTTCGTCAAGGTCTACCTGTATCGCAAAGACCTATTCGAAGATGCCGACATTATGGCTGCTTTCGAGGCTGAATATGGCTATCCGCTGGCGCCTGCCGAGACATTCGAGCAATACGCCGACAACGCCATGTTCTTCACCGCTTATGGCGAAAGCATGGACATGGACCTGTGGGGCACGACGGTGCAGGGTTCGACCGGTCACCCCGCTTCGACTTATGAATTCCTCGAGTCGATTGGTCCTTCCTTCGGCCTGTACAACTGGGGCATCAACCTGGATGCTGGCAGCGCCCAAAGCGCCAATGGCGGCGCGCTTGATGGCGATACGGCTGTCGAGGCGCTGAGCTTCTGGCTGAGCATGCTGCCCTACGCACCGCCCGAAGCCACCTCCAGCACCTGGGACGAGGTCGCTTCTTCGTTCGCCGCTGGTCGCGCCGCGCAGGGCTGGGTCTATGGCGAGAACGCCGCCTGGATCGCCACTGACGAGAGCCGCTCGGCTGTCACCGGCAATGTCGGCGTTCGCCTGCCAGTCACCGCGCCGGGCGTGATCGAAGCCGCGCAAATGGGCGAAGGCTACATCGGCTACTACGATGGCGGCGCATTTGGCATCCCGCACAGCTCGCGCAACAAGGAAGCCACGCTGCTCTGGCTGCAATTCATTGGCCAGCCGTCGGTACAGGCAGAATGGGCTGCCGCTGGCGCGCGCATCACCCACACCGCCACCTTCGACGACCCGCTGATCGCCGAGCAGGACATGAAGGTAGACGGCTATTACACGCTGCTGGAAGAACAGGGTCCGCTGTTTGCTGGCGCGCCGCCCTTCCCCTTCCACGCCCAAGTCCGCGAGATCATCGATCCCTTCATCCAGCGCGCGATTCTGGGCGAGCTGACGCCAGCTGACGCCCTGTCGCAAGCTGCGATGGCTGTGGACGAAGAACTGTCCCGCCTGGGCTACGGTATGTAGTCTACCCCCTCGGGGTCCCCCCGAAGCATCGGGGGGAGGCAAATCCTTGCTACCCTCTCCGTCTTGACGGGGAGGGGCTGGGGGAGGGGTCAAATTGGGCGACTCACTGGGTCGCCCATTTATTGCGCAACAGTTGGATCATGTGGCGATACAAACATCGTCCCCACATGTAACTAAATCTGGGAAGTGATTTGAGAAACCCGCGCGTTGGCTGGGTGCTGCTCAGCCCGACCTTGATCATTCTGTTGATTTTTGGCTTTGCGCCATTTCTTTATGTGCTTTTTGTCGGCTTCAACCAGTGGAATGTGTTTTCGGCTGACGACGGCCTAGTTTTCAACGGGCTGGACAACTTCCGCCGACTCGTCTTTGACGATGATTTTCTGCACTCGGTCGGCTTGACGGCGCGCTTTGCCATTTTCGCCATCGGCAGCGAGGTCGTGCTGGGTTTTGTGCTGGCGCAGATGCTGACGCGCGACTTCCCGGGCAAATCGCTTTTTCGCATCATCCACACCTTCCCGCTGATGGTCGCGCCCATCGCGGTCGGCGCAATTTGGCGTCTGCTGGTCATCCCTGGTTTTGGACCCGTACCTTTCTTCCTCGACCGCTGGCTCGACCTGACCTACCAGATCGGCACTTATCCCGACCAAGCCTTGATGACCTCGGTGCTGATGGACATCTGGCACTGGACGCCTTTCGTCACGCTGACGATGCTGGCAGGCTTGTCGTCCATCCCGCGCGAGCCGGTCGAACAAGCCAAAGTCGATGGCGCGAATCGCCTGCAAGTCTTCTGGTATGTAACCCTGCCCTTCTTGCGACCGGTTCTGCTGACGACGGTTTTCATCCGCATCATGGACGCCATCCGCACGGTTGATGAAGTGTGGATGCTGGCGGGCGGCGGACCGGGCACGCGCTTCACGGGCATCTACATCTGGCGCGTCGTCTTCCCGCGCACCGACTATGGCTATGGCTCGTCCATCTCCCTCATAACGCTGTATCTGACCATCGTGTTGTGCTGGCTGCTCTTCATCGCCATATCCGGGCGGCGCAAGGGAGAGGTCGAATGAGACCCCCCTCGGTCCCCCCATCAGGATGGAGGGAAGCGTTGCTTAGTGCGGGTCAAACGGGGAAGGCGGCTATATGAGCACCAGCCCGCGCCGCCGCTTTTGGCGATATTTCTCCACCTGCGCGTTTTGGGCTTTGATGACCCTGATCACGCTGATACCGATCTGGTGGATGTTGGTCGTGTCCATGCGCACGCGGGTCGAGCTCTTCGGCAGACCCAACCTGATGCTCAGCCGCATCTATCTGGAGAATTACAGCAATGTGCTGACCGACAGCACTTTCCAGCGCTATATGACCAATTCGCTGGTGGTTTCGACCGCCAACGCGCTGCTGGTGATGATACTGGCGCTGCTGGCGACCTATGCGCTTTCGCGTTACAAACTGGCGGGGCGCGACAATATCTTCTTCTGGCTGATCACCAACCGCATGGCGCCGCCGGCCGCTTTTCTGCTGCCTTTGTATATCATGTTCACCCGCACCTTCCGCCTGGGCGATTGGACGCTCTTCGATACGCAGCTGGGTTTGATCCTGCTCTATTGCGTTTTCAACCTGCCTTTCGCCATTTGGCTGCTGAAAGGCGTGGTGGATGGCATCCCAATCGAGCTGGACGACGCCGCCATGATCGATGGCGCTGGGCTGTGGGGCGTGCTGCGCCATGTCATCATTCCCTTGGCTGCGCCGGGTTTGGCGGTGACAGGCATCCTCAGCTGGATCTTCGCCTGGAACGAGTATCTCTTCGCCGCCAACCTGACGAGCGTGGTGGCGCGCACCATCACCACGGCGCTGGCGGAATTCGTCACTGTGACGGGCACGAACTGGGGCGAGCTGGCAGCCATGTCGATGGTCACGCTGGTGCCCTCGGCCATCATCGTCATCTTCGCCCAACGTTATATCGTCATGGGCTTGACCTTCGGCGCGGTCAAGGAGTAGGCGCGATGGGCGAAAAGCGAACCCCCCCACCCCCGGCCCCTCCCCCACAAGGAGGGATGGGAGAGTCGACAAAAGAAAATGGTTTCCTGCCCTTCTATACCAACCTGTTCGACCGCATTTTCATCGCCGTGGTGATCTTGATTGCGGTGCATCTGTTGTGGCTGCGTTTCATGGAGTCGGCGCTGCCGATTGAAGCCGCGACAGTCATTTCAATTGTCATCGGCTATGTGGTGGTGCGGCGGGGTTGAAGGCGGAACCCCAGAGGATACAGAGAACTCTGACAGGCACGATTTCTGGCTATGCCAAGCTGGTTGCCATGGCAGAGAGACAATAACCGAGGCTGCATCATGGGCGTTCAGAATTTTCCAGACAATGTCATCTATGAACTTGACAACTTGTCTGTGCTGCGCGGAATGAACTCCGAAACGGTGGACTTGATTGCAACCGATCCTCCTTTCAATACGAAACGAAACAGGTCAGGCTCTGCAGGATTCTATGTAGACAACTGGAAATGGGGTGATACCGGCAAACTGCCCGATCAGTGGAAATGGAACGAAGTACACCCTGTCTGGCTGGAGGAGATCAAGGACGAGAACCTGGCATTGTACAATGTCATCGAAGCCACACGAACTTGTCACGGCGAAGACATTGCCGCGTTTCTCTGCTTTCTGTCGGTACGCCTGTTGGAAATGCATCGTGTACTCAAGCCCGCCGGGAGCATATATCTGCATTGCGATCACACTGCGAATGCGTACATTCGTATGTGCATGGACGCAATCTTCGGCGCCAAGAATTTTCGCAATGAAATCGTTTGGCGTATTGGATGGGTTTCCGGCTTCAAGTCACAGAAGAAAGGATGGATACGGAATCACGACACCATCCTCTATTACCTGAAGACACCACAGGCGGCCAAGCTATTCAACAAAGAATACATTCCTTACCCACAGGGATATGTGAGGCGCGATGGCAAGCCGCCTGCTGGCAAAGGCATCCCAATGGAGGATACATGGAATTGCAGTCGCGCTGATGTATTGGACTCCATCATGATAAAGAGCTTTTCGACAGAGAAGACAGGCTCGCCAGACCAAAAGCCGCTTGCATTGTATGAACGCATCGTTAAAGCATCGTCCAATGAAGGCGATCTTGTCCTTGACCCGTTCGCGGGCTGCGCTACAACGCCGATTGCCGCGCATAACCTTGGAAGAAGGTGGGTGGGGATAGACCGCAGGAAAGACGCAAGATTCCCCGTTGTTTGCAGAATGCTGGGAATCAAGAAGGCAGAAGCCGATGCAATTCGCGCGCGTCCAAGTCTCACAAACTGGATTGACAAACAGTTGGCCAAGTATGATTCGCATTATCGCGCAACGCCGCCAGTGCGAACCGATGAAGGAGATATAGCTGCGCCCGTGCTTGAACCAATCTATCCTGCGGATAATCGCTCGGTCTTTACGCATAAAGAGATGCGCGAACTATTGATAGAGCGCTTTGGACTACGGTGCTGGGGGTGCGACTTTGACGCGAGCTTATACGGTGAGCGTGGCGCTCGTTACCTGGAGCTTGACCACATTAATCCCAGATCGGCTGGCGGACACAATCACCTGGATAACCGCGCTCTGTTATGTGGCCCGTGCAATCGCGACAAGAGCGATCGCACAACACTGATTGAGTTGCGCCGCAAGACAATGGGCGCGCGAAATGCAAAAAACCATCCGATTAGCTTACGCCAAGCGAGCCATTGGTGTCGCGACAGGTTGATGCAAGAACTTATGAAGTCTTAGGTACGGGACAATACGGTCACGCCCCGGCCACGCGCGGCATCCCGCCCATGCTCTGCAAACGTTCGTCTTGCGGGCGGACGCCATTCTCAAGATCGGAAACCAGGCTGTCGACATCTCTTCTGATTAACCGGCAGCGCCTTCTGAGCCTCAGAAGCATGCCTTCAAATTCAGCCGCCGTTTCTACGCGCATGTTCTTCTGCTTCATCCATCATGCGCAATTCCTCAAGCAACTCCCGCGCTGGCCTGTGCTGGCCAGTCTCGGATTGATGCAAAGCCCGCTCAAAACCGCGCAGCAACTCGCGCTGCTCGGGCGTCAGATGCGCTTCTTCAGGATCAATCGCCTCGTCCGTAATCGTCTCAACCGGCTTAATCGGCGTGTCCATGCCCTGCCTCCCCATTGCCGCTGTCAGCCATATTGCAGCGCATTGTCGATTATGGAAGACAGGCAGCAGGCTAGGGAGTCAGCGTCACTTTGACCGACTCGCTGCCGTCCGCCACCAGGTCCATGCCAGCCTGGAACTGGCTGAGGGGCAACTGATGCGTCATGATGCGCTCCATGGGCAGCAGTCCCTTGCTCAGCATGTCGATGGCGATCGGGTAGGTATAGGGGCTGAGATGCGAGCCGTGGATGTTGAGCTCTTTGGTATCGCCGATGATCGTCCAGTCGGCGGTTACGGGCTCGCGCATGACGCTGAATTCGACGAATGTGCCCAGCTTGCGGATCATATTCAAGCCCTGCGTGACGGCGGCGGGATAGCCTGTCGCTTCGATATAGACATCGCAGCCATAGCCATCGGTCAACTTTAGCACTTCGTCCACCACATCGGTTTTGCGCGGGTTGAGGCTCATATCTGCGCCGCACATCTCGGCGATTTCCAGGCGCTCGTCATTGAGGTCGATGGCGATGAGCAGACGCGGGTTTTTCAGGCGCGCCGCGGCAAACATGCCCAGCCCCAGCGGTCCGCAGCCGGCGATGACCACCACATCATCCAGCTTGATTTCGCCCCGCTGCACAGCGTGTATGGAACAGCCCAGCGGCTCGATAAAAGCGGCGTGATGCGCGGGCAGCGACTCGGGCACCTTGTAATTCAATGCGCCGCGCGGGAAAAGCATATACTCCGCCATCGCGCCGATGGTCGCCTGCCGAAAGCCATAGACATCGTGCTTGTCCTGGCACATCCAGTATTGTCCGCGCTTGCAGAATCGACAGCCCCAGCAAGGCACGATCTGCTCGCTGACGGCGATATCGCCCAGCGCCAGCCCATATTGCTCGCCAGCGCCTTCGCCCAAAGCCACGACCTCGCCCACGAATTCGTGCCCGGGGATGACGGGCGGCTGGCAATAGCCCTCGCGCGCGGCATCGCCCCAAAACAAGGGCGCGCCTTGATAGCATTTGAGGTCGCTGGCGCAGATGCCGACCGACTGCACGCGGATGACGACTTCGCCGGCGGCGGGACTGGGCACCTGCCACTCCTCCAGTCGATAATCTTCGGGACCGTGGCAGACGATGGCGGGCATGGTCGCGGGCAAGGATTCATTGGCGAGGTAGGTCATGGCGGGCATCCTTAATCGGCGTGAATGATGCTTCTGTGCTTATTGTAGCGAGGAATGGCGCTTTCTTGCCACAGAGCGCACAGGGGGCGGGAGATGTAGGAGCGAGTCGCCACCACCGCAGATTAAATCCGCACAAAGCACTGATTAAGAACTCCCTGCGCACTTGAAACTATCGCCAGGCGCTGACACAATGGCGCGCGGAAATCAGTCAATCAATAGCAGGCAAATATCAGATGACAATAGACGACATCGCCCGGCGACTCGTCCACCCCGGCAAAGGCATCATGGCCGCCGACCGTCCCTCGCCCGCCTTCAACGAATTGCTGGCCGCCGGCGGCAGCACAGTCGACGAGCACAGCTATCGCAATTGGTCGCAGCTGCTTTTCAGCGCGCCGGGGCTAAACGATTATGTCAGCGGCATCATCATGACCGACGAGCAGGTGCGCATGCGCGACAGCCAGGGCGATTCGCTGCTGGAGCAGGTGATCGCGGACGGCATCATCCCGGGCATCTCGCCTTTCACCGGCATGGTCAAGCTGGCGGGCAGCGCGGACGAGACGGTCGGCAGCGGGCTGGATGGCTTGCGCGAGCGGCTGGCGGAATACGCGGCCATGGGCGTGGGCTTCACCAAGTGGCGCGCGGCTTTTCAGATCGGGCAGGGAACGCCCAGCGACTATGCCATCGCCGCCAACGCCTATGCCATGGCACAGGTCGCCGCCCTTTCGCAAGAAGCGGGCATCGTGCCCATCGTCGAGCCCGAAGTCATGCTCTGGGGCGACCACACGATCGAGACTTGCTTTGCGATAACCGAGCGCGTGCTGGCGCGCACCTTCGAAGCGCTGGTTCTGCATCGCGTCGAGCTGGAAGGCACGCTGGTCAAAGCCAGCATGGTGCTTTCGGGGAATGAATGTCCCGTGCAAGCCGATGTGGACACAGTCGCCGAGCAGACGGTCAAAGTCTTCCGCCGGCAGATTCCCGCGGCGATCCCCGGCATCGTCTTCCTTTCGGGCGGACAAAGCGACTGGCACGCCACCGCGCACCTCAACGCCATGAACGCGCAGTACGACCTGCCCTGGGCTTTGAGCTTCTCGTATGCGCGAGCATTGCAGCGCGAACCGATGGCGCTGTGGGCGAACCAAGCCAAAAATGTGCCGGCTGCGCAAGCGGCGCTGCATCACCGCGCCAGGATGAATGGTCTGGCAGCTGTCGGCTTGTGGATGGACGCGCTGGAAAACGAAGCGGCCTAAACCCCTCCCCCTGACCTGTCGGGGGGATTGAGGGGGGTTCAGCTTCCCCCTGACCACTAGGGGGTCGTTCCGGCCAGCTTGCCGAAGAAGTCCCGGAAGATGGCATCGCGGTTGATATCCAGCGCCTCGCGGATGGGGTGGCGGGGCGCGCCATGCCGCAGCCAGCGACAATCGGCGGTGAGCCAAGGCGCATCGGTGATATATGATGGCAGCCAGCCCGGCTCCAGCAGCCAGGCGATATTGACCAGGTCCCAGATGATCCAACTGCGCGCGAAGTGCCCGCTGAGGCCCTGCCATGGATAATGCGGATTGTGCGTGTAGAGCCAGTGCAGATAATCGCCGATTGCGCCTTTGCCACGCACCCACGCTTCCATCTCGGGCAAAGACAGGCTCAACTGCGCGCCCACATGAAAGCCGGGAATATAGACTAGCGGCACGCCACTATCAAATAGCAGCTGCGAAGCGAGTATGTCCTGCTCCATATTGAATGACGGTTGCTCGAGATCCAGCACAGTCGTCGGATAGCCAGCCGTCCAGACCACCACGATGCGCTCGATGATGTCTGGCGCCAGCAGCAGCGCCGATGCCACATTGGTGGGCGCGCCAACGGCCAGCACATACAGCGGCGATTCGGGCGTGGCGGTTCTCGCCTGCGCGATCAGGTGGGCGGTCGCATCACTCTCGACCGGCGCGTCCAGGGATTGCAGATAGCGATCGGCTCCGCGAAACACTTTGTCGGCGCAATCCATATCCATTTTCTCGCAGCAAAGCAGGATCTCGTGATAGCTGAGTTCCATGCCCCGCCCGGGATCGACCATCAGCAGGCTTTGCGGGTCGATCTGCGCGGGGTCGTGGATGTCCGTGCCGGCGGCATCCAGTCTCCCCAGTTGATTCTGATACTTCGGCAGCAGGGCGCGCTCTTCGTCTGTCGCCGCTGCGGGATTTTGGCGCGCTCGGTCGGCGGCGCGCAACTCGTCCAATCGGCGCGAGAATGAATAAGGCGCGGCATAGATGCCATCAATCTGCAGGGCGTCTTGCGAGAGCAGCGCCCAGACCAGCGCGTACTGATCGTCGATTTCGTTGCGCGTATCGGTATCAATGACGCAGCGCACGCGACCCGCGGGCAGCCGCAACAATTTTTCGTACTGAGCGGCCGACAGCTTCGGGAAGCGCCCGTTCATGCCAGCGCCCCGTCCGCGCGCATTTGCTTTATGGCTGCCGCGTCATAACCCAGCTCGGCGGCGACCTGGTCGCTGTGTTCGCCCAGGCGCGGCGGATGACGATGATAGACCAGCGGCGTATCGCTCAGGTGCACGGGCGTGGCCAGCGATTTGACCAAGCCCAGAGCCGGATGTTCCAACTCGACGATCATGCCGCGTTCCAGCAAATGCGGGTCGCCCAGCGCCTCGGCGACTGTGTTGATGCGCCCGCAGGGGACGCCAGCCGCGCGCAGCTCGTCCAGCCACTGGTCGCAGGTTTTGGCGCGGATGATCTCGCGCACGATGGGCAGCAGCGCCTCGTAATTGGCGATGCGGTCGGCATTGGTGGCGAAGCGGGCATCGGCCGCCAGCTGCTCGCGTTCGACATGGCTGCAAAATGCCCGCCAGACATTGTCGCTGCCGACGCCCAGGATAAACCAGTCGCCATCGCTGCCCTGCACCGCTTCGTAGGGCACAACCTGCGGATGCCGATTGCCGCGGCGGGGCGGGTCTTCTGCGTCAGCGAAGTATTCGCCGGCATAATTCTCCAGCCAGGTGATCTGCCCTTCTTGCAGCGACATGTCGATGAATTGCCCCTCGCCGCCCTGGTCGCGCGCGCGCAGAGACGCCAGCACGCCGATGACGGTGAACAAGCCGCAGGTCATATCGGCGATGGGCGTGGGAAAGCGCATGGGCGCTCCGCCCACCTCGCCGGTCAGGTGCATGGTGCCGCTTTCGGCTTGCGAAACCAGGTCATAGCCAGGTTGTCCGGCGCGCGGTCCACGCCGTCCATAGCCGCTGATGCTGGCATAGATCAAACGCGGATTGAGCGCGCGCAATGTGTCGTAGTCGATGCCCGAGCGCTGCAGCGATGCCGTCGTCGCCAGGTTGGTCATAAAGATATCGGCTTCGGCGACCAGCTGGCGCATGAAGGCGCGCCCGGCCTCGGCGCGGATATTCAAGGCGATGCCACGTTTGTTGCGATTGACCGCCAGGTAATAAGCCGACTGGTCGCCGATGAAAGGCGGTGCCCACTGGCGGGAATTGTCGCCGACGCCGGGGCGCTCGATCTTGATGACATCCGCGCCCAGATCGCCCAGGATCATCGCCGCATACGGACCAGCCAGCGCCTGCGTCTGATCGACAACCTTGATGCCAGCCAGGGGGGCATCGCCGCTCATAGCGCGAACCTCAGCCGATTGCCGCCGCGTTGAAATTGGTGCGCCCGGCGAATGGATGCAATTCCACGCCCGACACATGCCCCGCCAGCGCCATGAACTGCGCGAAGAAGTAGGGCACGACCACCGGTCCTTCGTCCAGCAGAATCTGCTGAATCTCTTTGTAGGCGGCGGTGCGCTCGTCATCGTCCAGCGAAGTGCGCGCCAGCTCGATCAACTCGTCGACGCGGGCGTTGCTGTAGTGCGATTCGTTCCACTTCCCTTCGGAATGGTATGCCAGGTCGAGGAAGAGCTGGGCCACCGGACGCGCTCCCCAGCCTGTCACGCCCAGGTCGACTTCCATCCAATCTTCGTCCCAATAGCTGTTTTCGTCTTCCAGCTGGATTTCTACGCGGATGCCGGCTTCGTCCCATTGCGCAGCCAGGACTTGCGCCAGGTCGGGCCAATTGCGGCTGTTGGGCACATGCAGAGTCATATCCAGGCCATCCGGGTAGCCAGCCTCGGCCAGCAGAGCGGCGGCAGCGGCGGGGTCGCGCGCGGGTACAGCGGCTTCTGCCAGGAAATACTGCCCAAATGCCGGACCAATCGGCGAATCCTTGCCGAGTGCGCCAAAGCCCAACTGTACGCGGTCCCAAATGGCATCGCGGTCGGTGGCGAGTTTGAATGCCTGGCGGACGCGCGCATCGTTGCCCGGGGCGCGGTCGCTGCGGATGCGCGCCAGATCATGCCCGCTGGTCGGGATATCCACGGCGTGGAAATTGGCATCTGCGCCGAAGCCGAGGAAACTGGAGTTGTCCAGGCGCATGATGCCATCGACGCTGCCGCCCTGCACAGCCGCGATGCCCGCCTGCTGGTCGTCAAAGAAGACGAATTCCAGGTGCTCGAAGCTGGGCGCGCCGCCCCAATAACTGCTGTTGGCGTGCAGGATGGCGCGGTCGCCGGCGATCATATCTTCCAATATGAATGGGCCCGAACCGTTGAATTCAACCCCGATATTCTCTGCATCCGCCTTGAGAATCACCAGCTTGTTGTCAGTCAGGTTGTAGAGGAAGTCGGGGTTGGGGGCGTCCAACTGGATGGCGATTGCGCTGTCGCCGGCTGCTTCGATGGACTGCGCAGGCGAGAGCAAACCGGCCACGGTGCCCTCGGCTTCGCGCTGCCAGTTGATCGTCCAAAGCACATCAGCGACGGTCAGCGGGCTGCCATCGTGAAAGACGGCGTCGTCGCGGATGTGCAGCGTGATCAGCGTGCCGTCGGCGCTGATATCCCAGCTCTTCGCCAGGCGCGGCACCAGGCTGCCAGCCGCATCGGTGTCGATGAGGTAATCGTAAACCGCGTTGAGAATGGCGATTTCGCTGTCGCCAGATGCAGAGCGCGGGTCGAGGGTGGCCGGCGTCAGCCAAGCCATGCGCAGGGTGTCGTCATTGGCTCGGGCGATCGCGCCCAGCGGACCCAGGGCGATGCTGCCGACCGCGGATGATGCGCCGGCGGCGAATATCTTGAGCATGTCGCGGCGGGATACATTGCTGCTATGCGTATTTTCGGGTTTCATCGTGTGCGCTTCCTTCGTTAACAGGACAGATGGGACTTGCCCGCGCATTATGACACAGCTTGCCGCCTTGCTGTAGGGGCGCTCGTCAAAATCTCATTTTCGCTTATGTCAATAAAGGTCCCCAATTCACCTGCTATACTGATGGCAAATACACAGGCGACTAATTCACAGGCGCGAAAGGGGCGCGAATATGGGCCAGCCAGCAGTTGTCAATTCTCCAGCGAAGTCCGCGCGTCACGGGATGGTCAATGTCGATACCGAGTCCTTATCTGCGGCGGAATTGCGCGATTTGTACGAGCAAATCTATGGCGAGCCGAGCGATGACGAGATCGCGGCCGCGCTGCGAAGGGCGAAAGCAGAATACGAAGCCGGGGATTACGCGCCGCCCTCTGATGACGATGACGAGCCGTATCGCCAGCCGACCAAACAGGAAATCCTGGATGGAATCGCCGAGGGCTATAAGCAAGGGCTGGCTGGAGATGTCATTTCCCACGAGGAGTTTCTCGGGCTGCTTGAAGACTGACCGTGCGCCATGTCAATTGTATTTGCCTATTCAAGGAGCTTTGTGAGAGACTTCAAGCAGCTTCGTAAACGGCATCGGCGAATCCAGGATGACTGGGACTCGCTGCTTGCCGAGATCAATGACGCTGGCTACCGTGGCCAGTCTGTGCCCGGTTTTGGCGGCGCTGTATTCAAAGTGCGTTTGACCAATCGCTCGGCGCGCAGAGGAAAGAGCGGGGGCTTTCGAGCTATTTATGAGGTGGTAACTCCCTCCCAATTTCGATTCATGCACATTTATTCCAAGTCCGATAAGGACGAAATCAGCGATCGTGAAGTTAGTCGAATGCTTGGGGAGTAGCCGACGCAAGTTCTTTGACAAATCGCTCCTGCGCCTGCATTCTCAAGTGCAGCGTATTAGACAGGCGAGGCGGTGCCTCTTCCCACAAACTAACCGGGGAGCGCCATTTTTCTCATAGATCAGGCAAAATATCCACTTAGCGATTGTTTCAATCTGCGGTTATTTGGGATTCTGAGGGGACGAGCCGACGGCTCGCCCGTACGACATGCTAAGCTATACGGACATTAATCGCAGATGCGTGGCTTTCATTAGCCGATAGCGGACAAGCCTGGAAAAGACTACCCGCTCAACGCAAGACGGCGGTGTGGAAGTTGGTGCGGCCCGGGAAAGGGTGCATCTCCACGCCGGCTACATGGCTCGCCATAACCATGAACTCGGCGTAAAAATACGGCACGATGATCGGTCCCTCGTCAAGGAAAATCTGTTGAATCTCTTTGAAAGCGGCGGCGCGCGCCTCTTGATCGAGAGCGGAGCGGGTGAAATCGATCAATTCATCAAGCCGTTCATCGCTCCAATGCGATTCGTTCCAGATCGCGTTTGTCCGATAGGCGAGATCCAGATAAATCTGCGGCACGGCTCTATCGGCCCACCATGTAACTCCCAGATCGACATCCAGCCATTTCTGCACCCAATAATTGTTTTCTTCTTCCAACTGAATCGTGACGCGGATACCCGCCTCCTCCCATTGAGCGGCCAAGGTCTGCGCCAGATCGGGCATAGCCCCGCTGTTGGGCACATGCAGATTCATATCCAGGCCATTGGGATAACCCGCCTCGGCCAGCAATGCGGCGGCAGCAGCGGGATCGCGCGGAGGAAGCTGCGCATCGGCGAGGAAATACTGCGCAAAGGATGGGCCGATGGGAGAATCTTTGCCGACAGCGCCGAAACCCAGTTGCACGCGCTGCCAGATCGCGTCCCGGTCGGTGGCCAGCTTGAAGGCTTTCCGCACCCGGACATCATTTCCCGGCGGACGGTCGGCGCGAATCCGCGCCAGGTTATGCGCGTTGGCGGGAATGTCGATCGTGTTGAAGCGATAGTCGCCGGTGAAGTTGAGAAAGCTGAAGTTGTCGAGCCGCAGGATGCCATCAGCCACGCCACCCTCTACGGCGGCAATCGCGGCTTGCTGGTCATCGAAAAAGAGGAACTCAAGCCGTTCTATTCCGGGCGAGCCGCGCCAATAATGCTGATTGGCTTTCATAACCGCGCGGTCGCCAGGCAGCAACTCTTCCATGATGAAGGGGCCGCTGCCATTGAATACTTCGCCAGGTTTCTCAGCGCCGGCTTTGAGTATGACGATCTTGTACTCCGTGAGCCGATAGAGAAAAACAGGATCGGGCGCTTTGATGTCGAAGATGACAGTATGATCGCCGGCGGCAGCGACCGACTCGATGCCCGCAAGCACATCAGCAATCGTGCCAGCGGCGTCAAGCTGCCATTGGATGCTCCAAACAACATCGTTCGCGGTCAGCAGCGTGCCATCATGGAAGCGCGCGCGCTCCACCAGCCGAAGGGTATAGCGCAAGCCATCTTCGCTGCGTTGCCACGATGAAGCCAGGCAGGGCACCAGGTTGGAAGCGGCATCCGTTTCAAACAGGTAATCATAGAGCGCGTTCAACATGGCGATTTCGCTCATTCCAGAGACGGAGCGGGGGTCGAGCTGGGCGGGAGTCAGCCAGGCGATGCGCAATGTTCCGCTGTCGCTCGCTCCTGCAATCGGCGCGCGAGAAAGCGCAATCGTGCCGACAGCGCCCGCGGTGCCGGCGGTGAAGATCTGCAATGCCTCGCGCCGCGACAAGTTCATTGCCTTGCGCTTCATAGTCTGCTTGCTCATGATCGATTCTCCTTATGACACACGAATTACATTTCATTTTGGCGGGCGCAGTTTCAAATTAGCGCTGATATGTTAATCATATCGCATACCGGGACGAAAGCAGAATCTCCCACCTGAAGCGTGTGTCGGTTTCCGTCTGGGGGAGTGTCTAAATCGGTGGATGGTTCTCTTTCTAACCCCACCCCCAGCCCCTCCCCGTCGGGACGGAGAGGGTAGCCAATGCTTGCCTACCCCTGACCTGTCGGGGGGACCGAGGGGGGTCCATATCCAGCAAGTTCGCCACTCCCCCGTCTGGGGGGCTTTTGACTTCACAAAGCATTTCAGCTATGCTCCGCGCAGATTTGTGCAAACGTTCTGGAATAGCCCGGTCCTTTCTTACGAGGGGCTGGATCGACTTTGTTCTCGTTCAACCGAGTGGTCTGCTGATGCCCAATGCACCAGTAATCGCCGCCGTCGGCTGTACGCCTATCGCCAGCGAGCGCCGCGACTGCAATGCCCGCGATCTGTTGGCCGATGCTGTCCTCGACCTGCTGGCGGATGCGGACCTGGATGGGCTGGGCGCGATCGAACATGGCTTGGCGAGCTACGAAAGCGACCACTTCAACATGCAGATGACGCTGGGCGCGATTTTGCATGACGCTATCGGCATGACGCCCAAACCGAGCGCGCGCATCGAAGGTGGCGGAGCGACCGGGGCCTTGGCGCTGCGCACAGCCTGGGCGCATATCCAAAGCGGCTTGTGCGACTCCATCCTGGTGTATGGCGTCGAGAAGAATGGACGCGGCGTGTCGTCGCGAACCGCCAACCAGCTCTTTGCCTTGTCTGCCGATGTCGATTGGGAGACAGCCATCGGCGGAACTTATACGGGTTTCTATGCGGCGATGATGCGCGCGCATATGGCGGAATATGGCACCCGCGAAGAGCATTTTGCCCATGTGGCGGCGCGCAATCGCGGCAATGCGGCCTTCAACCCGATCGCCCAGAAGCCCATGGATATCAGCATCGACGATGTGCTGCGGTCGCGCCCGGTGGCCGAGCCGTATAAATTGCTGGATTGCAGCCTGCTCAGCGATGGCGCGGCTTGCATCTTGCTGGCCAGCGAAGCCTGGGCGCGCGAGCATGTGCCGGCTTTTGAATCGCGCCCGCCGGTCTTTTTCACGGGCACAGGCTGCGGCACGGATACCATGCGCCTGGGCGACCGTTACCCGCATATCACCAACTTCCGCGCCAAGCAGCAGGCCGCGCAGGCCGCGTATGCCATGGCCGGCATCAGCGACCCCCTGCGCGAGATTGATGTAGCCGAGCTTTATGACAGCTATAGCGGCGTGGAAATCCAGGCGGTGGAAGATCTGGGCTGGGTGGCGCGGGGCGAAGGCGGAACAGTCGTGGCGGACGGCGCATTCGATCTGGACGGCGCGCTGCCGGTGAACACGAGCGGCGGCTTGCTGGGGCGGGGCGCTCCGGTCGGGGCGACCGGCATCTTGCAAGCCATCGAAATCGCCCAGCAGCTGTGGGGCATTGCCGACCAGCGGCGACAGGTGGCGGACGCAAGGCGCGGCTTGACCGATACGCACGCCGGCATCGCCAGCATCAGCGTCGTCAATATCTTCGAACGGCGCGATTGAGCATGGAAAACGCGGGTATGGGAAACGAGCATGTCCGACAAAGTAAGCAGCTTGATCGACATCACAGAGCGCGACGCAGCCGCCGATGATTTTTGGGCGGACTTTCGCCAGATCGAGCGCATCACGCTGGAGCTATCGCAACGTTATCACTACAGTCTGGGGCGGACTTCGCGCTTTTTCATTGAATTGGAAAATCGGCGCTTTTTTGCGACAGCTTGCGCCAGCTGCGGGCAGGTGTATGCGCCGCCGCGCCCACTGTGTCCGGCTTGCCTGCAGCCAACCAACTGGCGCGAACTGAGCGGCGAAGGCAGCCTGGAAACCTGGTCGGCGCTGCACTTTTCGCCGGGCACGAATGCCGATGTCGCGGCGCTGCAAACGCCCTATGTGCTGGCTCATGCGCTGCTGGACGGGGCAGACACGCTCTTCCCGCATTTGCTGCGCGCGGAGGCTGAAAATCTGCAGCGCGGCATGCGCGTGCGCGTCGCGTATGACGATGGGCCAGTCAGCCACCCGATTCATCTGATGTATTTTGAACTGGCGTAGACCCCACCGCCTCGCCTAGCGGGAGCAAACCCCTCCCCCAGCCCCTCCCCAACGAGTCAGGGAGGGTAGCCAAAACCCCTCCCCCAGCCCCTCCCCGACGGGTCGGAGAGGGTAGCCAAAGACTGCCTCCCCCTGACCCGTCGGGGGCCGAGGGGGTTGGAATCCTCTACAAACCCAGCCGCCAGCCGTGCGCATAGACGCGCATGCTCCGCTGCCGCGCATAGCCGACAACGCAGATGCGCCAGGCCTCCGCCAGCGCCAGGCTGATGCTGGTGGGTGCCGTGCGACTGACCACGATGGGCACGCCCATGCGCCGCGCCTTGCCCAGCATCTCGCTGCTGATGCGTCCGCTGCACAGCAAGATGCGCTCGCGCGTGTCGATCTCCGCCAGCAGCGCCGCGCCCGCCACTTTGTCGACTGCGTTGTGCCTGCCCACATCTTCGGCGCTGACCAGAATGCCGCTGGCATCGCCCAAAGCCGCTGTGTGCACGCCGCGCACCGCCTGATACAGCTTGGCAGCGCCCTGCAATCCGCGCATCAAGCGCAGCGCCAGCTCGGGACTCGCGCAATAGTCGCTTTGCAGGGCTGGTTGGCTTTCTGACAATTCCTGCCCGGTCATGCCGCCGCCACAGCCGCTGGTCAATATCATGCGGCGGGGCAAGCGAGCATCGCCACTGCGCAGGATGACATCGGCTACGCTGCGTATCTGGTTCAGCTGCAAATGCCCGATATCGGCGGCGCTTTCGATGATGCCCTCGTTGTACAAGTAGCCCACCGCCAGCGCCCGCAGCTGCAAAGGGCTGCACATCATAGTCGCCAGCGACTCGCCATTGACATAGATGGACAACAGGCTTTCGTCAATCACGCCGCCGGGCACAACCTTCGCCTCGCCAGCTTCGACCAGGGCGTAATCGCAGGCAACTGCGCCGGGCAGCGCGTCCAGGTCAGGCACGGTCGCGGTCTCGCTTGCGTCCGCGGCGTGTCGCAGCGCGCAATTCGTCCTCGCTGAACCCTTGCTCCATGCCCCATTCGATCTTCGGTTTGAGCGCGCCGGTCGGGCAGACGCCGATGCACTGCCCGCAGAAGACGCAGGGCGATTCGGTCAGGCTGATTTCGAAGGCTGTAGCGACCGAAGTATCGTGTCCGCGTTCGTTCAGGGTCAGAGCAAAAGTGAATTGGGCGTCTTCGGCGCAGACCTGCACGCAGCGCCAGCAGAGCACGCACTGGGCATAATCGCGCACATAGAAGGGATTGTCGTCGATCAGCTCGGACTCGCGGCGTTGGGCATGGGGGAAGCGCTGCGGGTCGGCATCGTTGTCGCGCATCATCTGCTGGATTTCCGGCGCTTCTTCGAGGTTGACCGAGGCATTCAGCATTTCCAGGATGGTGCGGCGGCTGCGCATCACGCGTTCGTTGTCGGTTTCGACCTTGGAATCGGGCTGGCAGGCAGCGACGCAAGCCGGCTGCAAGACGCGCCCGTCATCGACATCGACCACGCAAACGCGACAGAGTCCATTTGGCGTGGTGGCTTCGTGATAGCAGATGACGGGGATGGTTATGCCCTGGTCGGCGGCTGCTTCGAGGATGGTCGCGCCGGGGGCTGCTGTTACTTCCCGCCCGTCGATGGTGAGGGTGATTTGTTTGGTCATTGCTGACCTCCGTTTAAAAGCTCTTTGAGAAACCGCAATACCTTCCTCTTCACATCGGAGGACGCTCTTTGGACAGGCCCAATGCCAGCAATTGCCCAGGCGCGCCCTTTTTCATCAAAGACAAAATCGCCGCGATATGCCCGATTGCAAAACTGACATTGCGGGATGATGTTCAATTTGTCAGCGGCGGACTTGGCTGGATCGCGATGACCTCGTTGCAATACGACTTTATCTTCCCCATAACGCGGGTCGGGTCGTCCTTCACGCGCGCCACATGTCGCGCAGCTGTGCCCAAATGCCCGTTTGACATCTTCAAAGGATTTAGCAGAGAGCAGCCCGTCTCTCCGAGCCTTGTCATTTACGAATTCCAGTGAAGGCTGAAAGGGGTCCAAACTATGATTGCCTCTGCCGTCGCTATGCAAACGCCATCCATCTCGCTTAAGGTGGCGTACCTGTTGGTCGGGCGCGAGGCCTGGATTATCTCTTTGGCACACTGCGCTTATTGTATTTTTGTGGACATCTTCTCCGTGCCAATGGAACAATACCGCAAGCCAAATTGATTTGGCTCTCTCGTTATAGTGGTTAGCTCGGGGCATTCGAACATCGTGCCTGGCAAGGTATTGTGAATGTATATCCTGCAATTCTTCCCAGGCTTGCTGTAATTCCAACTTGGAAGGTAATTCAGGCATGTAGTGCTCCGATTCGTTCGTTCGCCCGCCTTGCCATGTCTTCCTCAATCTCATAACCGAGAAATTTGCGCCCTTCCAGCAGAGCGGCGACGCCAGTTGACCCTGAACCTGCAAATGGATCAAGCACCAGCGATCCTTTAACGCAGAAAATCCTGATAAGGTGTCGCAGCAAATCGACGGGTTTTGCCGTCATATGGCCGTAGCGTTTTTTTGGCTTGAGGACGGATATCACGGTGCCGGGGAATCGCCCTCGGTCAATGTATGGATCAGATACATCAATAAGTCCTGTTTCCCACTTATCCCAATTTTGCACAAATGTCCCTTCGCGCGGCGCTTGCGCGAGCACAATCATTTCTCCCTGCGGTTTCAACTGTGGCGTTTTCCGCCCGCCCAGCTTCTTGATAAGCCGTTCTTTTTCGGATTCTGCCAAATCGCTCTTGCGGACGAAGTGGTCTTGCGTAAATGCTTTGGCTTGTCCCTCGTAGTTCCAAAGCAGCACATCCCTTATCTCAAAACCTGCATCTTCAAGCGCGATTGCGGTGCGATGAACCAGTCGGTTCTGGCTAAAGGCCAACGCAAACCCGCCAGGACGCAATATTCGCATCCATTCTTTCGCAATCGGATATAAGAACTTTTGCAGATCTCGACCCTGTTCGGTAGAGAATTTCATACCAGCCGGGAGAGCGCCAATAACGCCGGGTTTAACACGCCGCCTTAGCTTCTGCGTATTCCAGTTGTTATCCATCCCATCTATGAAGTAAGGCGGATCTGTCAATATAAGAGACACAGCATTGTCCGCAAGCTCCAGCATCCCCAAGCGACAATCCAGGTTTTCAATTATTGTCGCTGGCGACAGGCTTGGTTCCGCCGAATCCCATAAGGTCTTAGCGAACGCCATATCCATACCTCTCCTCAAAACAACTCAGGAAACTTCTCCATAGCGCTCATGACCGCCATGCCGGCCGTGTGCCCCAAGCCGCAGATGCTGGCTTCGGTCATCGTCATGCCGATATCATGCAGGCGATCGCGGTCGCCGGGCAGCGGCGCATCCAGGCGCTCCAGGATCTCCACCTGGCGCTGCGTGCCCAACTGGCAAGGGAAACATTTGCCACAACTTTCGTGCTGGAAAAAGCGCCCCAGCCGCAGCAGCACATCGCGCAGGTCGACCGTGTCGTTGAAGACCATGATCGCGCCCGAACCGAAAGTGCTGCCGGCCGCGCGCAGGTCTTCGAATGTCAGCGGCACATCAATCTCGCTCGGCAGCAGGAATGTGCCCGCCGCGCCACCCATCAACACCGCAGCCAGCTGCCCTATCACGCCGCCGCATTGCCGCTCCAGGAAGTCGCGCAGCGTCAGGCCCGGCGCGATCTCATAGACGCCCGGACGAGCCACATGCCCGCTTACAGATACTAACTTCGGTCCTGCGCTGCCCTCGGTGCCGATGCTTTTGAACCAGTTCGCCCCGCGCGTGATGATGGGCGGCACAGCGCAGAGCGTCTCGACATTGTTGACGGCTGTGGGCTTGCCAAACAAACCGAATGTGGTCGGATAGGGAGGTTTCATGCGGGGAAAGCCGCGCTTGCCTTCGATAGCTTCGAATAGCGCTGTCTCTTCGCCGCAGATATATGCGCCCGCCCCACGCCGCACTTCGATCGTCAAGGCACCCAGCAAACCAGCCGCATCAGCTTCGGCGATGGCGTCTTGCAAGATCTGCGCCGCTTTTGGATATTCGCCGCGAATGAAAATGATAGCGCGATCCGTGCCCACAGCATAAGCAGCCAGCGCGATGCCTTCCAGCAGCAAATGCGGGCGATGCTCCATCAGCACGCGGTCTTTGAATGTGCCCGGTTCGCTTTCATCGGCGTTGCAGACGACATATTTGGGTGCGCCCTCGGCTGCCCGCGTGAACTTCCATTTCAGCCCGGTGGGGAAAGCCGCGCCGCCGCGACCGATCAATCCCGCAGCCTCGACCTCGGCGATGACCTGGTCGCTGGTCATGGCGCGCGCTTTTCGCAGCCCCGCATAATCTCCGTAATCGGCCAGGCTTTGTGGCGCGCTCGTCAAGCCGCCATCCAGCAAGACGGAGTTTTCATCGCCAGCGGGGGTGAAGTAGTCGCCCGTCCAGTCGCCCAGCAGCGAATCGGCGCTCGCCTGCGTCAATGCGCGGTCGGGCTGGCCACGCGCGCTGACCAGTGCCGCCGGCGCAACATCGCACAAGCCCAGGCAGGGCGAATGCTCGACCGTGTATTCGCCATCGAGGGTCGTTTCGCCTGTCTGTATGCCCAGCCGCGCGCAGGTTTCATGCAGCAGCGCATCGGCATCGGCCAGGGCGCAACTGGGATCGGCGCAGACGCGGATGATGCGCCGGCCAGTCGGCTGATCGTGGAAAAGCGAATAAAAGCCGATGGCGCCGAAGATGTCCGCTTCTGGAATGCGCAGCGTATGCGAGATGCTTTGCACATGCGCCGGACTGATGCTGCCCTGCGCCGTCTGCACATCCCACAGCAGCGGCAGCAATGCTTCTCGGCCCCGTCCCTCATAAGCCGCCAGGATGGTGTCAACAGATTGAGTCGCCATAGCCGCATTGTAACAGATTGCGGCCGGCGCTTTCTCTTGCTCTAGCCCGTCGCAGCGAGCAACCGTTGCGCCTCCGCCAATTCCTCCGGCGTATTGAGATTTGTGAAAGACAGAGCCAGTGGATCGAATGCGAAGTAATCGGCTTCGTCCAGATAACACACGCGCATCTGACCATAAAAGCCGATGATTTTTAGCCGATTCGCCTCCATCTGCTCGCGTATGGGCTGGGTACAGGTTTTGCGATAGATGGCGTGCAGGCCTTGCGGATAGCCATCCACGCGCGGCACGACGATGTCGATATCCATATTGATCTGCGCGATCATGAAGCGAAGCAGGTCGCCATTGACGAAGGGCATATCGCAGGCGAGCGCCAAGACAAACTCGCTCGTGGCGTTTAGCAGCGCCGTGTAAATGCCGCCCAGAGAGCCCTTGCCGGGCAGCGCATCGCCGTGCATGGGCAGCTGCAAGTGGGCATAAGCGGCGGGCTTGTTGGTGATGAGCAGGGTCTCGGCTTGCCCCAGGTCGGCTGTGCGCTCGAGCAGGCGCTGGATGAGGGATTTGCCGCCCAGCTGCACAAATGCCTTGTCGCGTCCCATGCGCCGGCTCTGCCCGCCCGCGATGATGGCGAGGGAGAAGGGATCGCAGCTTGAAGACATTATTCGCGCCGCTTTTCCTCAGCTTCAATAAGTTGGAGCAACTGCTCAATCAGCGGAGGAATGTGGTTTTGCACGGCATCCCAAAATTCGGCCTGCTCGATCAACCAGTAGTTGTGTACCAGGACATTTCGCATACCAATTATTTTCTTCCAGGGTAGATTAGGCTGCTGCGCACGTAATTCGTCCGAAATGTGGCTTGCAGATTCGCCGACTAGCTCGACGGCTTTCACGATTGCCATCCGAAACATGATGTTGGTGTCCAGCTCCTCCATCTCGCGACCGGCTGCGAATTCCTGCGCATTTTGAGCAGCATCACGCATGCGCAGCAGATGGACTCGGTCGCGCTCACGACTCTTTCGCATAGATGATCCTCGCGGTCTCTAGCACTTCATCGCGGATGTATTTGCACAAACCCTTCTTCGTAACCAAATCCACCTTGCGCCCGATGATCTCGGTCAAATCAACTAGATGCCCGCCCATATCAAACAACCCGACTCCCGCATCGGGCAAGTATTCGACCAGCAGGTCGATGTCGCTTTCCGGGCGCAGATCTTCTTTCGCAGCCGAGCCAAAGACTGACAGTCGCAGAATTGGCTGCCTGGCACAGTATTCAACAATTTTGTCCGTGGGCAGATGCTCTGCCAGGTACTCGTTCATGTCTCTTTTCCTCCTACCCAAATGATAGCATCAAAACAACTATGGTTGCAGGACTCAGGAGGCGGCACGGATAGTTATTCACAAGCCTTTCGACTTGACCAAATCTATTTTGCGTCCGATGATATCGCCAAGCTCGCGCCAGTGACGGGCTATCCCAAAGCAGTCAAATCGAGCAGCGGACGGATATTCGACGAAGAAATCTTTTTCGGTTTCCGACGCAGTATTCGCGGATTTCTGCCACCGGCAGATCGATTGTGTTGGTCCGGCTCGTTGGCTGCTCCGCTAATGCACATAACGCAGCGGGTCTTTGATCGCGCCCTGCTCTTCCAGCGCCGCGCCAGCCCGCGCCACTTTTTCCAGCTTGACCGCCGCCATCTTGAAATCGGGGATTTTGGCGCGCGGGTCGACCTTGTCCAGCGTCAACAGGTTGGCCGCCGCCTCGACGAAGTGGAATGGCAAAAAGAGCGTGCCGGTTGGCGAGCGTCCGGTGACCATCACCTGGCATTCGACGCTGCCGCGCCGCGATGTGATGCGCAGCCAGTCGCCCGAAACCACTTGCAGCGCGCTGGCGTCTTGCGGATGCATCTCCACGACAGGCACCGGGAAGGCTTCTTCGAGTCGGCTGCTGCGCGTCATCGTGCCGCCATGCCAATGGAAGAGCACGCGCCCGGTCGTCAAATGCCAGGGATATTCCTCATCGGGCAATTCGCTGTCCGTCCCATATTCCAGCTCCCAGAATTTGCCTTTGCCGCGCGGGAAATCGTCTTCGAAGAGGCAGGGCGTGCCGGGATGCTCGGGGCTGGGGCAGGGCCAATGCACGCCGCCTTCGTCATCCAGCCTGGCGTAGGTGATGCCAGCGAAATCGGGCGTGAGGCGGCGCATCTCTTCCCAGATGGCTTCTGCGTCCGCATAGTCGAAGCCGGTGCTGTTTTCGACGCCCAGCTGCGTTTCCATCCGTTTTGCCAGCGCGCAGATGATCTGCCAGTCGGGCAGCGATTCTCCCACCGCGGGCAAAGCCTGCCGCACTCGCTGTACGCGCCGGTCGCTGTTGGTGAAAGTGCCGTCTTTTTCGGCAAAGCTGGCCGAAGGCAGAATCACATCCGCCATTTCGCCGGTTTCGTTCATGAAGATATCGATGCAGACCAGCAGATCGAGCGCTTCGATGGCATGTTGGGCATGCGAGAGATTTGGCTCGGACATCATGGGATTTTCGCCCATGACGATCATGGCTTTGATCTGCCCCAGCAGCGCGCCATCGACCATCTCGGTCACGGTCAAGCCAGGCGCGGGATTGAGGCTGGCGCGCCACTCGGCTTCGAACTTGCCGCGAATGACGGGATCGGCGACCGACTGATAGGCTGTGAAGACATTGGGCAAGCCGCCACTATCGCTGCAGCCTTGCACATTGTTCTGCCCGCGCAGGGGGTTGAGGCCCGTGCCCGGCTTGCCGGCATGCCCGCACATCAGCGCCAGGTTGGTCAGCGACAAGGCGTTGTCCGTACCGTGCGTGCTCTGGCTGATGCCCATGCCCCAATAAAAGGCGGCGCGCTCGGCAGTGGCATACAGGCGCGCGGCGCGGCGGATGTCTTCGGCTGGCACGCCGCTGATCTGCTCCGCCCATTCTGGACTGCAATGCTCCAGCGACTCGATGTAGTCTTCGAATCCCTCGGTGCGCGCTTCGATGAACTCGGGGTTGAAGAGATTTTCGCTGACAATCACATTCGCCATCGCCTGGAAAACCGCCACATCCGTGCCCGGTTTCTGCCGCAGCCACAACGTTGCAAAGTCGGTCAGCTCGATCTGGCGCGGGTCGATGACGATGAGCTTTGCGCCATTTTTGCGCACGGCTTTCTTGAGGAAGAGGCTGATGACCGGGTGCGTTTCGGTGGTGTTGCTGCCGGTGACGATGAAAGTGTCCAGATTCTCCATCTCGGCGATGCTGTTGCTCATGGCGCTGGAGCCGATCGCCAGCTGCAAGCCAGTGACGCTGCCGGCATGGCAAAGGCGCGCGCAGTGGTCGACGTTGTTGGTGCCCAGCACAGCCCGCACCCACTTCTGGAAGACGAAATTGTCTTCGTTGGTGGCTTTGGCGCAGGCGTATGTGGCAATGCTGTCGCCGCCATGCTCGCGAACGAGGCGCGAAAGTCGCTGGCTGATGAAGTCCAGCGCTTCGTCCCAGCTGGCTTCGCGGAAGTTGCCGGGCTGGCCAGCGCGGATGAGCGGCGTCTGCAAGCGGCGCGGATGCGTGGCGAAGTCCAGCCCGAAGCGCCCCTTGACGCAAAGATTGCCATAATTCGGCGCGGCATCGAATGGCGCTTCGACGCGATAAATCTGCCCCTGCGATATGTGCAGCTTCATCTGGCAGCCAACGCCGCAGTATGGGCAGGTCGTGCGAACGGTGGAGTCGGGATGCAGTGGTGTCATGGCAAGCCTCCTGCTTCCATTATAGTATGCCAAATTTGCTGCCAGGAAAACCGGTCGGCGGGGTTTCGCTCGCGGTTGCAGCCTGTTCGCGGCGTGTTATACTCAAAATCGACAATCCTGTTGAAAGGTTGACCCATGTCCGCCGATGTGATGTTGAGAGACGCGCCCGCGCCTGAAGTTTCCGAAAAGCGCGAATTCGTGACGCTTGAACGCTATTTTGAAATCTCAGCCGAGAGCCATACGCGCGTCGAATACCTGGATGGAGAGCTTTTCTATATGAGCGGCGTACGCTTCGCACACGGACTTATCCAAATGCTCATTGGCGGATACTTGTTTGCGCAGCTTGCGCATCCCGAATACGCTTTGCTAAGCAGCAATGTCCGTATTCGCGCCAGACAGAAGGCTTATTTTTTCCCGGATTTGACCGTCGTACGCGGCAAACATCGTTTCGCGCCGGGCCACAACGACTTGCTCAATCCGGTTTTGGTGGTCGAAGTCTTGTCGCCGTCCACGCGCAATCACGATCTCGACAACAAACTGCCCGTGTATCGCGCCATGCCCAGCCTGGAGCATATCCTCATCATTGAGCAGAATCGCCCGTCTGTCGTGCAGCACAGCCGCGCTGGCGACGCCTGGACACAGCGTCAATATTCCGCGCTCGCCGACATCGTGCCTTTGGACAGCCTGGGCGCATCCTTGTCGCTGGCGCAGATCTATCGCGGCATCGATTTCTCGCAAAGCTGACAGCCTTGCCCGGTGCGCCTGAACTCGGTTCTACGATTGCGCCAAATCTCAGATTATGATGTTTATGCCTGTGCTTTAATCCAATTGATGAACAGACAAAGCGCATGATCCCATTCAACCAGCTCAAGCCGCTGCACGACTTGCTCGCCGACGAAATCAATGCCGCCCTGCTGCGCGCCGCCGCTAGCGGCTGGTACATCCTCGGTCCCGAGGTAGAAGCATTCGAGCGCGAGTTCGCGGCGTATCACGGCGTCAGCCACGCAGTCGGCGTCGCCACAGGCACCGATGCCATCGAGCTGGCGCTGCGGGCGGGCGGAATCGGCGCGGGCGACGAAGTCATCACCGTGGCGCATACGGCGCTGGCCACCGTGGCGGCCATCGAAGCGACTGGCGCTGTGCCCGTATTGGCTGATATCGATCCCGAAACTTTCACCTTGTGCCCGGATGCGGCGCGCGCAGCCATCACACAACGCACACGCGCGATTGTCGCTGTGCATTTGTATGGCGGGGCTGCGGAACTGGATTCGCTGCTGACTTTGGCGCAGGCGCACAACCTGCTGCTGATTGAAGATTGCGCCCAGGCTCACGGCGCGCTGCACAAGGAGCGCAAGGTCGGGACGATCGGCCAGCTGGGCGCTTTCAGCTTTTATCCGACCAAAAATATAGGCGCATATGGCGATGGCGGGGCGGTGATCACCAATGACGACGCGCTGGCGGAAAAACTGCGCAAGCTGCGCAACTACGGGCAAGTCAGCCGCTATCGGCATCAATCGCGCGGCACCAACAGCCGCCTGGACGAGCTGCAAGCGGCGATCCTGCGCGTGAAGCTGGCGCATCTGGACGAACTGAACGAGCGGCGTCGGGCGATCGCAGCGATTTATGACGCAAACCTGTCGGGCGTATACAAGCCCGTCCAATGCGATGACCGCCAGCATGTCTACCACCTGTATGTCATCCGCGCTGCCCGGCGCGACCAGTTGATGAGGGACTTGGGCGAACGCGGCATCGGGACGTTGATTCATTATCCCGTCCCCGCGCATCTGCAAGAGTCGCACCGCGATTTGGGGCTGGGCGAAGGCAGCCTGCCGCAAACCGAGCGCGCCGCCCGAGAGATCTTGTCGCTGCCGCTGTATATCGGCTTGAGCGATGACGATGCGCTGCGAGTTTGCGAGGCTATCAACGACTTGCGGGGCGAATGATAATGCAAACCTCTGCGCCTCTGTGCCTTTGTGGCAATCCCGCATCCGACACGCGACGGGCAGCGCAATGAACGGATTCGATGGCGCGCGCGCGCTGGTAACAGGCGGCTTGGGCTTTACTGGCAGCAACCTGGCGATCGCGCTGGTCGAGGCCGGCGCAGAGGTAACCATCGTGGATGCCATGATCCCGGGTTATGCCGGCAACCTCTTTAATATCGAGCCGATCCGCGAGCGCGTCCGCGTCAACTTCAGCGATGTGCGCGATGCAAACGCCATGAATCACCTGGTGCGCGGACAAGATTATGTCTTTCATCTGGCTGGCCAGGTCGACCATGTGTTGAGCCTGACCAACCCCTTCCCCGATATCGACATCAACATCAAGGGCACGGCTGTGGTCATGGAAGCGCTGCGGCTTCACAACCCGAGCGCCAAAGTCATCTACACGGGCACCCGCGGGCAGTATGGTCCGGCCGTCAGCCTGCCAGTGGCGGAAGACGCGCCCACCCGCCCCAAAGGCATTTATGAAATATCCAACCTGACGGCGGAAAAAATCATCCAGGTGTATTGGGAGACGCACCATATCGAGGCGGTGCTGCTGCGTTTGACCAATATCTATGGTCCGCGCGCCCAGATGAAACATCCGCGTTATGGCGTGGCAAACTGGTTCGTGCGCCTGGCGCTGGATGACGAGGCGATCCAGGTATTTGGCGATGGCAAGATCCTGCGCGACTTTCTGTATATTGACGACGCGGTGGAAGCGATTTTGATGTGCGCGCTGCAGCCGCGGGCGGTCGGCGAGATTTTCAATGTCGGCGTCGACAAGCCCACCGACTTTATCGAGCTGGCCGACGCGCTTGTCGAGGTCGCCGGCAGCGGTCGCTGGCAGTTCGCGCCTTTTTCACCGGAGCGCAAGGCACAGGAGCCGGGCGATTTCTACAGCGACATCAGCAAGATCGGCCGACTGGTGGGTTGGGCGCCGCGCACGAGCCTGCGGGATGGCTTGCGGCGGACAGTCGAGTATTATCGAGCGCACAAAGCAGCATACTGGAGTGATGATGAGCAAGGTTGATATCCATCCCAGCGCGAAGCTGGGCGCCAATGTGGACATTATGGGCGCGCTGACGCTGGGCGCGAATGTTGAAGTCGGCGCGAATGTGACCTTCTACCCCGATGTGCATATTGGCGCAGACACGCGCATATTGGCTGGCGCGGTCATCGGACGGCCGCCGATCGCGCGCGGCAGGCTGGTGCGCGAGGTGGACAGCAGCGGGCAGCCAGTGCATATCGGCGCGAATTGCGTCATTGGCGCGAATGCTGTGCTCTATGACGATTTGATCGCTGGCGACAATGTCATGATCAGCGATTTGGCGTCTGTGCGCGAGGGCGCTCGCCTGGAAGACGAAGCGGTGCTGGGGCGGCGCAGCACCCTGCTCTACAATGTCAGCGTCGGGGCGCGCACCATCATTCATGACGGCGCGCATTTGACTGGCGGCATGGTGGTCGAAGCGGATGTATTTATGGGACCGATGGCTGTTTCTTACAACGACAATGGCGTGCATTTACGCCGTTTTGAGCTGTCGCCATTTGAGATTTCACCGCCGGTTGTGCGGCGATTCGCGCTGATCGGCACGGGCTCGTTGCTAGGCGCAGGCAGTGAAATCGGCCAGGGCGCGATCGTTGCTCCGGGCGCCGTGGTCACGCGCGAAGTGCCGCCCTGGACGATCGTGGCTGGCGTGCCGGCCCGTCATCTGCGCGATGTTGCCGACGAGGATCGCCAGAAAATCCTGCGCGAATTTGGCCTGGCGGACGAGGACTCTGCATGAGCCTGGTTTCCATTGTGGTGCCGGTTTATCACAATGCAGCCAGCCTGGCCGATCTGCTGCACGAGCTGCAGGCGGTGGCGGCGCGCAATCTTCAAGATACCTTTGAGTTTATTTTCGTTGACGATGGCTCGCGCGATGAATCTTTTGCGGTGCTGCAGACGCTGGCCAGCCAAGAGCCGCGCATGCGCATCGTCCGACTTTCGCGCAATTTTGGCTCGGTTGCAGCGGTGATGGCGGGCCTCAGCCTGGCAAAGGGCGATTGCGTGGCCGATATCTCCGCAGACTTGCAAGATCCGCCGGCGCTGCTGCACGATATGCTGCGAGAATGGCGCGCGGGCAGCAAACTGGTCCTCGCTGCGCGGCGTCAACGGGACGACCCTTTCCTCACTTCGCTGCTCGCCGATGCCTTTTACAGCTTGTTCCGCCGCTTCGCCATCGCCTCCATGCCCAGACGCGGCTTCGACTTTTGGCTGATCGACCGCCAGCTCGCCGACCTGGTCAACAATATCCAGGAGAGCAACGCCTACCTGTCGGGGTTGCTGCTGTGGCTGGGCTTCGAGCCGACCGTGCTTTACTTCGACCGTCAGGCGCGCCCTCAGAAGTATGGTCGGTCGATGTGGACGCTGCGCAAAAAGATCAAGTACTTCATCGATTCATTTGTGGCTTTTTCGCATTTTCCCGTGCGTCTGGCGACGACTCTGGGCATCCTTTTCAGCCTGCTGGGGCTGGCCTACGCCGGCTTCATCGTGTACAGGCAGCTGGTGCTGGGCATCGAAGTGGCGGGCTGGTCATCGCTGATGGTGGTGGCGCTGCTGGCGGCCGGCGTCCAGTTGCTGATCCTGGGCGTGCTGGGCGAATACCTGTGGCGCAACCTGGACGAAACGCGCCGGCGTCCGCGCTTTGTCATCGACCAGGTGATCGAACCCCCCTCGGTCCCCCCGACGAGTCAGGGGGAGGCCGTGTAGTGGCTGGCGACAGAGACAAGAGCGGACTACATGAAGATTTGTGGCATCGCGCCACCCATGGCGACGCCTTTCGCCGCGGACGAATCGCTGGACGAAAATCTGCTGCGCGCCAATGTCAAAGCGGCGCTGGGTTGGCTGTTGGGTATCAGGTTATTATCGGGGATCGAAGGGGATGAACCGCAGGCCAAGTGAACAAGGCTTACAGTATCCAGGCGAAATCGGTAACATAGCCCCGACACAGACGCAGCGCGGGAGCGGGATATGCGAGTTTTCATCGCCGGCATTGATGGCTATCTGGGTTTCCCTCTGGCATTGCATCTGCGCGCGCGCGGGCACGAGGTGGCCGGCGCCGATTTGCTGCTGCGGCGCGACTGGGTGGCAGAAGTCGGCGGCCTCAGCGCCCTGCCCATCGCCAGCTATGCAGACCGCCTGCTTGCCTGGCAAGACCGATTTGGCGACGCGCTGGACTTCCGCATCGGCGATCTGACCGACTACGACTTTGTGCGCGATTTCTTCGCGGAGTTCCAGCCCGAGGCGGTTGTGCATCTGGGCCAGATGCCATCCGCGCCCTATTCCATGATGGACCAGGCGCATTGTGTCTGGACGCAGCGCAACAATGTCGTCAACAACCTGAACCTGCTGTGGGCGATTAAAGAGGTCGCGCCAGACGCTCATCTGGTCAAGCTGGGCACCATGGGCGAATATGGCACGCCCGGGCTGGATATTCCCGAAGGCTTCTTCGAAATCGAATTCCGTGGACGCAAAGACCGGCTGCCCTTCCCGCGGCAGGCTGGCAGTTGGTATCACCAGAGCAAAGTGCACGACTCGCACAATACGCACTTCGCCGCCAGGATCTGGGGCATCCGCGCCACCGATATCATGCAGGGCGTTGTATTTGGGGCGCAGCTGCCCGAGATGGACGCCGACCCGCGCCTGCGCACCCGCCTCGACTTTGACCAATGCTTCGGCACGGCCATCAACCGCTTCTGCTGCCAGGCTGTCATCGGGCATCCGCTGACGCTCTTTGGGCTGGGCAGGCAAAAACGCGGCTTCTTGCCCTTGATCGACTCGGTCACCTGCTTGCGGCTGGCGCTGGAAAATCCACCCGAGCCAGGCGAATACCGCGTCTTTAATCAGTTTGAAAATGCGTACACGATTGAAGAATTGGCGCAGCTGGTCCAGTCGGTCGCGGGCGAGGTCGGCTTGCGCGCGCAGATCAAACGCTATGACAACCCACGCACCGAGCAAGAAGAACATTATTATCAGCCCGACCGCGAGCATCTGCTGGAGCTGGGCTATCAGCCGACGCGGGATATGCGCGCTGTCGTGCGGGCGATGCTGCTGGACTTGCAAGCGCACCGCGAGCGCATAGAAACGCATGCCGATGCGCTGATCCCCGATATCCGCTGGGACGGAGAGCGCCGGCGGTCAACCCCCCTCGACCCACGAGTCCGAATAGCCGGAGAGAAACCAAGTGATGCTGATGCGCCGATTTCGCCTGACCGAACGCGCCACCGCGGCCATCCTGACCCTGCTGCTTCTGCTGCTGGTCGTAATCATTGCCGTCAACAGCCCCATCCCCGCCATCAACGAGCAATATGGCGAAACCAGTCTGCGCTTCGCCGCTGACAAAGCCTGGGCGCTTTTTCCCGGCGACTGCGTGAATATCAGCTGGCGCGCCGACGGCATCGAATCGCTGTATGTCGAGGGGCGCGGCGAGATCGGCCAGGGCGAGAAAACCTTTTGCCCGCAGATCAACGCCAAAGCCGCAAAGTTCGAAGTGCGCACTCCCGACGGGCTGCAGCGCGAATTCATGCTGCGCGTGCACTTTCTGCCCGATCTGCTCGTGTATTTGACCGGCATCGTCGGGACGCTGGGGTCGCTGGGGATGGCGGTGTATTTTCTTCTGACAAAACGCATGGACAAGGCGGTAAATCCGCGCTGGCTGCTGGTGTGTTTGTCGGCGCTGGTGGTGATTGGCGTGTTCCTGCGCCTCAGCGAGCCAGAGCCCCCGCGCCTGTATGTCGACGATGGGCAGGTCAAGGTGGCGATGTGGGCGGATAAGTCCAGCCTGGCGGTCCCGCGCGAGTGCGTTGATGTCGGGCTGTCCGTTGTTGGCGCGCAGTCTGTTCGGCACGCAGGCGAGGTGTTGGCGCTTCGGGACAATGCCGCGCAAGTCCTGCACTGCGAACATCCTGGCTACGCGGCGATGCTGGAAGTCACAGGCCTGGATGGTGTGGAACGGCAATACGACTTGCCTTTGCGTGTCCTGTGGGGTTCGCTTGCGCATGCGCCGGTTTTCTTTTATATAAACCTTGTCGCGCTGGTTCTGGCGGCGCTGGTTTATCTGCCGATGGCAATAAATAAGGCGCGCGAGACCTGGCTGCGGCGCGAATGGTCAGATTTTGCGGCGATATTCGGTCTGACGGCGGCAGTTCTGATCGTCTATTTGCCGTTCGGTTTTGAGAGCGTGGGGCAGTGGGAAGAGTGGGTCAGCAAAGCCGCTTTTGAACACGCTCATAGCGAGGCATTTAGAGGGGAGTATGCGTCACGCCCATTTGTCGATATGCCGCGTACGCTGGCGACACTGATCGACAGCGAGTCGTTTGTCGGCCATCACATCGTCAATTGCGCAAACATAGCCTTGCTGGCGATCCTCGCCTATGCTGTCTTGCGAAAGCTCGGCGCGCGCAAACTTTATGCGTATCTGATCGCCGCGCTGGCGCTGGCTTTCCCGATAAATGACATGATGCTGGCGACAAGATACTCGACTGGCACCGGCAGTGTCTTGTGGTTGATGCTGGCCTGCTATTGCGCCCTGGACTTCCTGGATTCCAATCGCTGGCGGTCGCTGGCGGGATGCGCCCTGGCGCTGCTGTTGAATATGGGCGCCTATGAAGCGGGCTTGGCGCTGCTGCTCGTCTTGCCATTCATCCTGTGGCTGCGCCGGGGAACGATAAGCTGGCGGCGCATCAACCTGGCGCTGCTGTTCTACCTCGCTGTGTCGCTGAAAGCCTTCTGGGTGCTGTGGCTGTATGCGACTGGCCGACCTGTCTTCGCTTCCCGGACCATTAATGCGCTGTTTTCGGCTGACGCATCATCACAATCTTCTTTGTTTGACGGTTTCACCGACGGCTTGGCCAGCATCTATTATCAGATCTATTTTGGCGGCTGGCGTACAGCCTTCGAATCCTTGGCTGTAAACGAATTGGTGGCTGCCAACATTGACAGCAGTGTGCTGCCTGTCCGGCGCTGCATTCTACCTGTCGAGGCAGCCTGACGAAACGCCAGAACCAGCCTTGCGGCGTATCGTGCAGAGCGCCCTGCTCGGTTTCGCATTGATCGTGCCCGCAACTGGCATCATGATCCTGCTGAAAGGCGTGCCCAGCGCCGGCGCGATACTGGTTGGTCGCGCCAGCAATGTCATGACCTATGCGCCCGCGGCCGCCGCCGTCGCCGTGTTTTGCCTGCTGCTGCTGCTTCTGGCAAGGCTGCGCGATCGGCATAAACGCGACCTGCTGCTTATCGCGCTGACCACGGCGCTGCTGCTGCCAGGCATGTCGAAGCTGTTCGCCGCGCATGGCAACTTGACAGACAGAGCTCACGCGAAAGCAAGCGTCTTTTACCAAATACTGGCAGAAAGCCCGCTTCTGGAGCCCAATAGTTATCTGATGGTGATGACCACCTTGTCGGAGCAAGAACTGGCTGATCTGGGGCTGATTGAGTTGTATGGCGGCAACATGTTTGCCAGCGCCATCAGCGTGCTGTACCCCAAGCCCAACGCGCCTGAAGGCTTTTTCTGCTATGCGCCTTTCAGCTGCTCTCGCGGACTCACAGGCCGATTCAGATGGGGGCGGGAAGCGCAGGCGCGCTGGCACAAGACAGTCGTTCTCGAACTGCGCCCTGACTTGACAGTCGAGCTGGTGGAGAAACCCGCCGAACGATACAACTGGGGCGTATCTATCGCCTATGATCCAAAACACATCATCGACTTCAATGCGCCGCTGCCGCCACGCGCGCGCACGATGTTGGCGACAGCCTGGCGCGAAGCCAACAACTAGCCGACAATTACAATGCCGCGATGCCAAACACAGGGGCAAAGCGGCGACACGCCCACATTGGAAATTGAAGCACAGAAGAGACAGACCGAAGCGCCCATGAAGCAAACATTCGCTGTGCCGCGTTCACGAGCCGGGCAAACGCACGAATCCCTGCGAGCAGACATCCGGGCTGCCCTGGAACCGCTGCTCTATGGCGATTCCCGCGCTGGTTATGATGCCCGCGCGCGGCTGGAAAGCGAATTCGCCGCGGCTGTCGGCGCAAAGCACGCAGTGGCTGTGCATTCCGGCACGCTGGCTTTGTTCCTGGCGCTGAGAGCCTGCGGTCTGGGCGCGGGCGCTGAAGTCATCAGCGTGGGCAACTCGGACATTTCTACCACCGGCGCGATCCATCAATGCGGCGCGCGGGCAGTGCTCTGCGATGTGCTGGCGGACGACTACACCATGGATGCGGGGCGGGTCGAAGCGCACATCACGCAGCGAACGCGGGCGCTGCTGCCGGTCGACATCCACGGGCATCCCGCCAATGTCAAAGCGCTGCGAGAGATCGCCGATCGCCACGACCTGCGCATCATCGAAGACGCGGCGCTGGCAACGGGCGGGCAAGATCATGGCCGGCCGCTGGGCGCATTCGCCGATATCGCCATGTTCAGCTTCGCGCCCTACAAACCGCTGGGCAGCGCGGGCAATGGTGCCATGCTGGTTAGCAATGACGCGGCGCTGGCAGAAAGGCTGCGGCTGTTGACGGGTTATGGCGCGGGCGGCGCGCTGGAAAGACGGCAAGATTATGTCGCAGAAGGCTATAATGCCCCGCTTGATCCGCTGCAGGCGGCGCTGCTGCTAGTGAAGCTGCCGCATCTGGAAACCTGGACGGCGCGGCGCAGGCAGATCGTGGCAGCGCTGGAAGCGGGATTGGCGGGCACATCTGCGCAGACGCCAAGCTTCCGCAGCGAATCCCTGCCCACCTTCCGTTCTTACTGCATACGCGTGCCCCAGCAAGAGAAAGTGCATCGGGGCTTGCGGGCGGCCGGCATCGAAGCGGTCATCCACTATGCGCCGCCGGTTTATCGCTACAGCGTATATGCGGATGCTTTCCCGGAGCGAGAGCGATTGCCCGTAACCGACAGGCTGGCGGAAGAAATCGTCAATCTGCCCGTAACGCCCGAGCTGAGCGATGACGAAGTCGGATATATGATCGAGGTTACACGCGGGCTGCTGAAGAGAGGCGCTATTGCGGGTAGGGACATTCTGCGGCAAGCTGTTAAGATGCATATCCAACAGGCAGAAGAGGAGCGCGCGATGATCATCACCACCACTCCCAGCATTGAAGGCAATCCCGTCAGCGAATATCTTGGCATCGTCAGCGGCGAAGCGATATTGGGCGCAAACATGTTCAAAGACTTGTTCGCTGGCATCCGCGATATCGTGGGCGGGCGTTCGGGCGCCTATGAAGAAGAATTGCGCCGCGCCAAAGAAATCGCCCTGCAAGAGATGCAGCATAATGCCCAAATGCTGGGCGCAAATGCCATCTTGAGCATCGACCTGGATTATGAAACGGTCGGCAGCAACGGCAGCATGCTCATGGTTACCGCCAGTGGCACAGCTGTGCGGCTGGAAAAAAGCAAAGTCGGCGTCTAGAGGCTGGCGCCATGCTGGTCGCGCAAGATGTCCAAAGTACGCTGGATTTCATCCGCCACGCGCGCGCTTGACCAGCCCAGCGCCGCCGCCGCCACATCCGCCACTTCGCACAGGGCGGCGCGATCTGCATAACCCAGCATGGCGATCAATGTGCGCCGCAGCAGCAGGTCATCCAGGCGCGCCACTTTCTCGCTGCGGGCCAGATAGTCGATCTCGCGCCGACTGTAAGCCGGGCAGCAGCGCAGGGGACTGTCGTCGCCAGCGGCGATATGCTCGGCAATAGCTGCCGCAGCCGTGCCATACCGCGCGAAGAGAACCGCCATTCGCTCGGCCGGCAGACAAGTGCGCCGCGCAGTTTCTCGCAGCCAGGCTGTCTGGTCGGCTGGATAATCGCGCCCGCCGCCGATTGGCTCGTGCCTGGTGTCTTTACGGCGCGTCTGCCCCAGGTCCTTCAGCGCCAGGTCGGCTGCCTGCTCGGCAAAAGCGCGGAAGGTCGTCCATTTGCCGCCAATCAGCGAATGCAGCGCGTAGCCGTCTTCGCCAGCTGGCGGCTGGCTGCGGATGCTGTGGTCGCGGCTGATCTGCCCGGTTGCGCCGCCTTCGCTATAGGGCAAGGGACGCACGCCGGCGAACTGAAAGACGATCTGCTCGCGCTTGAGTTGGATCTGTGGAAAAACGCGCGAAACCATGCCCAGCAAATAGTCAATTTCGGATTCGCTGACGCGGGCTTCGTCCGGATTTTCGATGCGGATATCGGTCGTGCCGATGAGCACGCGCTCGAAATAGGGCAGGATCAGCACGATGCGCCCGTCTTCGTTTTCAAAGAAGATTTCGCCGCCGCCAGTCGCCGCCAGCAGCGCCGGATTGTCCAGCACCAGGTGCGAGCCTTTGGCGCCGCCGATGAATCGCTGCTGCACCCCCAGCCGCCGATTGACGAAGTCGATCCAGGGACCCGCCGCATTGATGACCACGCTCGGCTGCGCTGGCAGGCTCTCGCCAGTCAGTTCGTCGCGCAGCTGCACCGACCGCGCATCGCCGCCGACCGCGCTGACATAATTGAGCGCCCGACAGCGTGGATTGGCGACCTCGGCATCCAGCAGCAGATCCAGGCAGATTCGCTCCGGGTGCGGCATCCAGGCATCGTAATAATTGGCCGCGCCGATGATTTGCGGATGCAGCTGTGGCAAGGCGTCCAGCGCAGCCCGCTTCCATTGCATTTGGTGGCGTGGCAGGGCGCGTTCGCCGCGGATGAGGCTGTCATAGAGCCACAAACCCAGCTTGACCACCAGCGCCCCGCGTTCACCCGAACGATCGCGCAAGCCCAGAAACTTCAGAGGCGCATTCAATGTGCCCGAAAACCAGCGAAAAATCGGGATGGTGGTGCGCAGCGCTTTGGCGTGCTGGGGGGCATTGCGCAGCATCAGGTCGCGCTCGCGCAGCGCCTCGTTGACCAGGCGAAACTCGGCATTTTCCAGGTAGCGCAAACCGCCATGCAGCATGTGCGAAGACGCCGCCGATGCCCCGCTGCCAAAGTCGCCGCGCTCTACCAGCAGGCAGTCGATGCCTTGCAGCGCCAGATCGCGGAAGCTGCCGATGCCGTTGATGCCGCCGCCGATGACCAACACAGACACGCGCGGATTCTCGCGCAGCGACTGCAGCGCCCCGGCGCGGCTCATCGCTCTTGCCCGGCTATTGCCAGCGCGCCCAGGATCAAACTGCGTCCTGTCATGGCGGGTGGCGCAGCGATGCCAAGCAAGTCCAGCACAGTCGGCGCGACATCAGCCAGCCGCCCCCAACTGCGCAGATCATAGTAATTACCTGGCATCCAGCACGAAGAGCGGCACGGGCGCAACGGTGTGATAAGTGTGGGCTGCGCCGGTCAACGGGTCGGCCATGCGCTCGCAATTGCCATGATCGGCAGTCACGATCGCAGCGCCGCCTTTGCCTGTGACCGCCGCCACCAATTTTCCAGCGCAGGCATCGACCACAGATACAGCTTTGACCGCAGCGTCCAGCGAACCGGTATGCCCGACCATGTCCGGGTTGGCGAAGTTGACGAGCAGAAAGTCATCATCCGCTTCGTCCAGCCGCGCCAAAGTCGCTTCGGTCAGTTGGCGCGCGCTCATTTCGGGCTGCAGGTCATAGGTGGCGACCTTGGGCGAGGGCACGATATGGCGCGTTTCGCCGGGGAATGGCGCTTCTGCCCGTCCGTTGAAGAAGAAAGTTACATGCGGATACTTTTCGGTTTCGGCGCTGTGATACTGCGTTTTGCCGGCGCGGCTGATCGTCTCGGCCAGCGTGTCCGCCAGCAGCTCGACCGGAAATAGCACATCATCGGCGAGCCCATCTTGATAGGTTGTCATGGTAATCAAGCGCAGATCGGCGACGGGCGCGAAGTTCTCGGCAGCGGCTATATCGCGTTTGCTGAATGCCCGACACAGCTGGCGCATGCGGTCGGCGCGAAAGTTGAAGCAGAGCAGCGCATCGCCCGCTTCAATCGCCAGGTCTTCGCCGGCGATGACCGTCGGCGTCAGGAACTCGTCGGTGAGGCCAGCGGCATAAGACATGCGGATGGCAGTCATGGCATCGGGCGCGTGCTGTTCGCCCTGGCGCTCGACCATGGCGGCATAGGCGCGCTGCGTGCGTTCCCAGCGCTGGTCGCGGTCCATGGCATAATAGCGTCCGCTGACCGTGGCGATGCGCCCTGTGCCCAAATTCGCCAGCCGCTCGCAGAGATCGGCGCAGAAATGCTCGGCTTGCTGGGTTGGCGTGTCACGCCCATCGGTGATCAGATGCAGCACGGGGTCGATGCCCGCCGACCTGGCGACCTCCAACAAGGCCAGCAAGTGGTCGCTGTGGCTGTGCACGCCGCCATTGCCCAGCAAACCGGTCAAATGCAGCTTCTTGCCAGCGCTTTTCAACGCAGCAAAAGCGTTTTGCAAGACCGGATGCCGCGAGAGGCTGCCATCGCTTATCGCATTGGCAATGCGCGAGATATCCTGGTAGACGACGCGCCCCGCGCCCAGATTTAGATGTCCGACTTCGGAATTGCCCATCTGCCCCGGCGTCAAACCGACATGCTCGCCCGAGCTGTGGATGATGCTGCGTTCGTATTGAGCCAGCCAGCGATCGGTATTAGGCGTATCGGCCAGCGCGATTGCATTGCCCGCGCGCGCCTCGCGGATGCCCCAGCCATCCAGGATGATCAGCAATACGGGCGTTCTTGGCATGGCTCTCCGCCGGGGCTGGCATGACGCTGTTACTGGTTTACCACAGACTACCAAGTCGATGTAGGGGCGAGGCAGCACCCCCCTCGGTCCCCCCGACAGGTCAAGGGGAGGAAAGCTTTGGCTACCCTCTCCGTCCTGACGGGGAGGGGCTGGGGGAGGGGTTGTTCACCCCGCGCACAAGGCTACTGGCGGCGCAAAGCCGACGCAAGCAGGCTGTTGGCGCGGGACGGTCAGGGGCGCATCGGCAGCGTAGAGTCGGCTGGAGTCGTATTCGACATCAAGTATCCCAGCCCAAATACGCGGCAGGATCGTCAACGAGCGAAACCTGCAAATCGTCATCCACATGCAGCAGCAAGGTATTTTGCAGGGCGGCTGCGCGGTCTGTCGAGTTGAAGACCATGTCCTGGCTATGATGTCGGCTGCAATTCGTCTGTGTCAGACAGAATGTAGCCCCGTCGGGCGCGGCCTCGCCATAAATCAGCCACAAAGCGCTGTCGAACATGGCACCCACAGCCAGCTCCCAGATGCCGCGCTCCTGCATGGTCTGCCGAGACATAGTCGTCATGGCCAGCAGCTGCGTTTGCGCATGCGGCGCAGGCACGAGCGACACGATCCCGTGCATGATGCGCGCTTTGCGGTCGGCAGCGGCGATCGTCCCGGCATGCTGGACGAAGAGCCGGGCCAAAGAAGGCAGCAGCAGCAGCAGGCACAGCGAAATCAACGCATAATCACGCCTGCGCCCGTCTTTCACTTTCGCCGTAAGCAGCAGCAGCAAGCAAAAAACAGCCACAGCCGCGCCGAAAGGCACATAAAAGAACATGCGCCAGGTATCGTTTTGGTAAGCGGAGAACCACATCAGCACGCCGACAGCCGGGATGATGAGCAGCAGCCCGCCCAGCAAAACAGCGCCGATCTGTCGCCATGACGGCGATTGCGCGGGGGAATCCTGCCGCGCCAGGTAGAGCGCCACGGCAGCGATTAGCGCCAGCCCCAGCAGGGTCGGCAGCAGCCAGTGATTATCCGCCAGCGACGCGACTGCCTCTCGCCAGCCGTCAAAGAATGTCTGTGCATAAACCCAGCCCAACAATTCGGCGGGAGCAAGCTGGTAATTTTCGCTCTCGGTGAGCCATCCCCCTCTGTACCCAGGGCGGCTAGTTAATTCCAGCAGCAAGAGCCAGCCGACTTTGAAGGCGGGGGAGACAAACCACAAAACAGTGGCGCGCAGCTTCAGCCGCCGCGAATACTGCCCGCGCAGCCACCAAAGCGCCGGCAAGACCAAAATCAGCGCATAGCCGGTTTCGTTGCTGGCTGCATTGTAGAGCAGCGCCAGCAGCACGCCCAGCAAACTGTGTCGGCGTGGGTTTCGCAGCCAGTCCAGCAGCAAACACAGCCCGACCAGCAGCCAAAACACCGCGTGATTCAAAGGCAGCGAGCGCACCGACATCAAGCCCGAATTGACGGGCCAGGCGAAGCAGAGAATCGCGATCAAAAATGCGACCAGCTGCCGCGCGCCCAGCTGGCGAAGGATGATGTAGAGCACAGCCAGCTTGCCGAAGTGCAGCGAAAAATGCACCAGGTTGAAGCCGATGAAAGAATCGCTGTCGAGCAGGATCGACAGAATATGCGGCATGATAGCGAAGAAGCGGCTGACATTTTCGCCGCGGTGATGAACTTCATATAATCCGCGAACGAAGGCGCTGTTCGTCCACAATTCCCAATGCCCGGTGCCATCAAAACCGAAAGGCAGGTAGAGCAGCAGCACAAGCGCGAATAATCCCGCTATTGCGCAGAGGTCATGCCATTTGCGCAAGCGCCAGGCATCGCGCCCGGCCGCATACAGCAGCGGTGTGAACACCAGCCCGGCCAGCGCAAGCCCCAGCGACTGAAAGCCGACAAAAGCCGATTCGTCCCGCGCGCCAGGCAGAATAATCCAGGCAGGCAGGCTGTGCGAAGATGTCGCGCCATCGGCATGCTGCAGCGTCAGCGTGGGCAGGCCAGTAAATTCGATGCAAAAGCGCCCCTGGCTGTGGTTGTCTTCAGTGGCATAAAAATTGTCGCCGTTGAAGCTGACCGACTCTGCGCCCACCACCGACCAGTGGGCTGTGAGGCATTCGCGCGGAAAGAGCAAGCTGCTTTTTTTGGCCCAAAAGCGCAGGGCGACCTGGTCATCAGCGTAGTCGATCACAAGCGGGTCGGCGGGCGCGAGTCGGGCTGCCGTCCCCAACACGACCAGCAGCGCCCCGGCGACGATCAGCCAGCGCGGGTTCAAGGCGCGATCCAGCGAATTCGTCCAAAAGAAACAGACCGCCAGCCCCAACGAGCCAACCACGCCGACGAATCCCGCCAGATAGAGCAGCAGGTCGGGCAAGAAGTGGATGCGCAGCATGAATTCGCGATACAGCCCGTCGGGCGTGCGCACGGCAAAGCGCGCCGCTGTGTCGTTGAGCTGTGGGCAGAAGGCTTTTTCTCCCCAGCCGATCTCGCCGCGCTCCTCAATATGCAGCGTTTCGATGCCGTCGGCGCGCCAACTGATGGTCACGCAGTCGCCAGGAAATAGCGCCCAGGCTCTGTCGGCGGCGAAGCGCAGGCTGGTTTCGCCATATTGCTCGTCTATAGTCGGGATGGGGCTATTGGCGGCAACGACGATCGTCAGCAGCAGAATCAGCAGGCTCAGGATGGCAGCGGTGGCGCGCGAGGTCAGGCGATTGCGGCGCATCGGCATCATTTAACTCTCTCTGTCTGGACGGGGGGGCAGGCGGCGCATCATCAAGCTATCCAGATGTCCGCCCACGAAACAGCTAACCAGCCCGTATAATAAGCCGATCGTGCCTGATATCAATGCGGGCCCTGCGCCAATTCTACTCTGCCAGAGGCGTCAATTGGCAGAATCGCGCAATGCCGTGCTATGCTCCTGGCACGGGCAATTGGAAAGGAACAGTCATGCGACTGCTGGAACGACCTCGCGAGCGGCACAAGTACTGCCTGGCTGATGTGCCGTGGCTGCTGCAGTTGCCGGAATATGCCGACGGGCGCTGCCAGCGATTGAATTGATCGAAGGAGAAGTCGTTGCCATGGCACCAACGGGATTGTCGCACGGCAGGCAGTCAAATCGAATAGGGCGGTTTTTGGACGAATATGCCGAGCGGACCGGCTTGGGCGTTGTAACAGCGGATACGGGCTATTTCGCGGCGGATGACGACGAGACCCTGCTAGGTCCAGATGTCGCCTTTATCCGCATGGAGCGCCTGGACGACCCCGATTCGCAGCAGTTTGTGCCGGCCATGCCCGACCTGGCTGTGGAAGTGAAATCACCCAATGACACCTATGCCTTTATTCGCCGCAAGGCAGAATTGTATCTGCGCCGTGGCTCGCGGCTCGTCTGGCTTGTGTATCCGGATCGGCGCGTTGTGGAAGTCTGCCGTCTGGATGACGCGGGAGAATTGCAAATCGACTCTGTGAGCGCCGATGACGCGCTGTCCGGCGAGGATGTACTGCCAGGCTTTACGCTCGAATTGTCGCGCGTTTTTTCGCAGGCGCCCTAGCCCTTGACTGCGTAACCATCGCGCTTTGCCGTGCTATGCTCCTGGCACGGGCAATTGGAAAGGAACAGTCATGCGACTGCTGGAACGACCTCGCGAGCGGCACAAGTACTGCCTGGCTGATGTGCCGTGGCTGCTGCAGTTGCCGGAATATGCCGACGGGCGCTTTGAATTGATCGAAGGAGAAGTCGTTGCCATGGCACCAACGGGATTGTCGCACGGCAGGCAGTCAGGTTACATCACCTATTTCCTGGTCGAATATGCCGAGCGGACCGGCTTGGGCGTTGTAACAGCGGATACGGGCTATTTCGCGGCGGATGACGACGAGACCCTGCTAGGTCCAGATGTCGCCTTTATCCGCATGGAGCGCCTGGACGACCCCGATTCGCAGCAGTTTGTGCCGGCCATGCCCGACCTGGCTGTGGAAGTGAAATCACCCAATGACACCTATGCCTTTATTCGCCGCAAGGCAGAATTGTATCTGCGCCGTGGCTCGCGGCTCGTCTGGCTTGTGTATCCGGATCGGCGCGTTGTGGAAGTCTGCCGCCTGGATGACGCGGGAGAATTGCAAATCGACTCTGTGAGCGCCGATGACGCGCTGTCCGGCGAGGATGTGCTGCCAGGCTTTACGCTCGAATTGTCGCGCGTTTTTTCATAAGCCCACTCCCCCCTTGACCGCGCCGACAGTCAGCCCCTTGATGATGTGGCGTTGCGCCCGCAGCGCCAAGATCAGCGCTGGGATCATCGCCGCGCTGGACGAGACGATCAGGCTCTTGCGCGTCAATTCAGCGAAGTTGCTGCGGCTGCCCGTTAAGATTTCTTCGTAATTCGCCGTCTTCGCCGTGAAAAAGAAGCCGCCGCTGTAGACATCGGCCATGCGCGCATCCCGCCGCCGCATATTTCGCCTGCCCGCTCGCTGTGCTAGAATCAGCGCGATCATCCCTACACATTTTCTTGCCAGCGCAGAGACGAGGAGCGCAACATGAGCAGGACAATCCAGAATTATGTGAACGGCGGCTGGGTCGATGCCAGCGCCGGCGACAGCATACCCGTGCGCGACCCCGCCACCTGCCAACTGCTGGCGCATTGCCCAGACTCGACTGCGGCGGATGTCGATGTGGCGGCGCGGGCGGCGCGCGATGCTTTTGACGAATGGCGCAGCACGCCGGTCCTGGTGCGCGCGCAGTACATGCACCATTTCAAAGTGATGGTAGAAGAGCGCTTTGAAGACATCTCGCAGATCGTCGTGCGCGAACACGGCAAGACCATGGACGAAGCCCGTGGCGAAGTGCGGCGCGGCGTCGAAAGCATCGACTTTGCCATGAGCGTGCCCGTGCTGATGCGCAGCGATGGCTTGGAAGACATCAGCAGCGGCATCGACGAGACGACCGTGCGCCAGCCGGCCGGGGTCTTCGCCGCGATCACGCCTTTCAACTTTCCCTTCATGGTGCCGTTGTGGTTCTTGCCCACCGCCATCACTTGTGGCAACACTTTCATCCTCAAGCCATCGCCCCAGACGCCACTAAGCGCCGATCTGCTATTCGAGCTGCTGGACGAGCTGGACTTGCCCGAGGGCGTGGTCAATTTGGTCAACGGCGGCGTGCCCAGCGCGACTGCCCTGATGGAACACCCGGAGGTGACTGGCGTGTCCTTCGTTGGCTCGAGCCCGGTGGCGAAGATCATCTATGAGACTTGCACGCGCAATGGCAAGCGGGTGCAGGCGCAGGGCGGCGCCAAGAATTACATCGCTGTCATGCCCGATGCCAATATCGAAGCCAGCGTCAGCAATATCCTGGGCGCGGCGTATGGCTGTGCCGGGCAGCGCTGCCTGGCCGCGGCTGTGGCGGTGGGCGTGGGCGATGCCTACGATCAGCTCAAAGACGAGCTCGCCAGGCAGGTAGCGGGATTGAAGGTCGGCTATGGCTTGGACGAAACCACGCAGATGGGCACGGTCATCAGCGCTGACGCCAAGCAGCGCATCGAATCCATGATCGCCCAGAGCCAGGCCGAAGGCGCAGAAGTCGTGGTCGATGGGCGCGGCTTGCAGGTGGCTGGCTATGAGCAGGGTTCCTGGGTTGGCCCCACGCTGATCGCCGATGTGCAGCCCAACACGCTGATGGCCACCGAAGAAGTCTTTGGTCCCGTGCTTTCGCTGATGAAAGCGGACGACTTTGACGAGGCGGTCGATATCATCAACCAGAGTCGCTTTGGCAATGCCGCCAGCATATTCACCAACAATGGCCGGCACGCGCGCGAATTCAAGTACAGCGTCAACGCCGGCAATATCGGCGTGAATATCGGCGTGGCGGCGCCCTCGGCGTCTTTCCCGTTCGGCGGACAAAAGGACTCCTTCTTCGGCGACTTGCACGGGCAGGGCATGGACTCCATTGAGTTCTATACGGAGCGCAAAATCGTCATCGAGCGGTGGGTCTGAGTCATGGCGTCACTGAATACTTTCGGCGCGATATTGAGCCACGCCATCGAACTGGAAGCGCGGCTTTGCGATTGGTACAGGAGCATCGGCGAAGGCGAAAAAGCCCGCGCAGCCGACAAACGCCGCCGCAAGCTGGAACGCGCGCGCCGCGAGCATGTGGTGGAGATCACGCTGGAGCCGATACGCGGCCTGGACGCAGCCGATTATGCGCTGGAGCTGGACGATGACTCGGCGGAGGCACAGGCGGCAGCTGCGGCGGTGGCAGCGCGCTTTTATGCCGATGTCGCGCCCAAGATCAATGTCCGCGCGGCGCAACGAGCGCTGGAACGCTGCGGCAAGGAGCATATAGCGCAGGCGACAGGCTGAGCAGCCCTGGATTAAGGAGAAAGACCATGCGCACGATTGAAAGCATTGATGTTGTTTGGCGCGATCTCAAGAGACGCTCAGGCCGTCCATGCCTACTTGGCAGAGCCTTGAAAGTGAAATATGTAGCCCTGTGCCGACGCAGCGACAACAAACTCAGCCTACAAGAAATCGCCGATAGCTATGGGCTCAGCCTGTTTCAGGTCCATTCTGCTCTCGCATACTACTACCTGCATCAGGCAGAAGTCGACTCTGAAATTGAAGAGGATAGACTCTTCAGCGAGAAACTTGATGCCTTGGGCGAAGATGCGGCGCAAGCTTGGTATGTGAGCCAGCCAATTCCTGCAAACGGTCTGCCAAAAGGCGCATCGCCCAGAACCGAAAGCATCAACCTGATCTATAGAGACCGCGAAGTCAAAGGTGGACGACCCTGTCTCGTCGACAGCGACATTAGCGTGGCGGATATCATCATTCACCAGCAGCGAGTTGCGTTCGACGATGAAGCGACCGCTGCCCGCTATGAGATTGGTTTGGCGGAAGTCCACGCCGCAATGGCCTATTATTATTTGCGTCAAGAGGAAATCGACGCGGACAAAGCAGCCAGGACCGGGCAGCTGGAGTACGAGAGGCTTGGCTGAGCAGAAGATACGACTCTACTTCGACGAAAATATGCCAGAAGCAGTGGCGACGCAACTGGCGAGTCACGGAATCGATGTCTTGACAACGCAGGAGGCTAAACGGGACGGCACGGGCGATCTGGAACAGTTGCACTTTGCGACAAGCCTGGGACGAGTGATTTGTTCACAAGACAAGGATTTCCTGATATTGGCGAGGACACATCCGGTGCATTGCGGCATTGTGTTCGTTCAACACAAGAGTCAAGAATTTGGCACTTTGTATAAAGCGCTGCGGGAATTGCATAATAAAGAGACTGCGGAATCGATGAACAATAGCCTTCGGTTTGTATAGCAAGCGCCAGCACTGAAAGGACAATCCCAACATGAGCGACAGACGAATCGTACGCGCCGCCCTGCTGCAAGCCACCTGGACCGGCGACAAAGACTCCATGATCGACAAGCACATCCGCTATAGCCGCGAAGCCGCCGACCAGGGCGCGCAGATCATGTGCTATCAAGAGCTCTTTTATGGTCCCTACTTCTGCCAGGTGCAAGACACGCAATTCTACAGCTACACCGAGCCGGTGCCCGATGGGCCGACCACGCAGCGATTCTGCGCCCTGGCCGCCGAGCTGAACATGGTGCTGGTCGTGCCCGTCTATGAGCGCGATGGCGTCGGCGTCTATTACAACACGGCGGCCGTCATCGATGCGGATGGCAGCTACCTGGGCAAATACCGCAAGACGCATATCCCGCACCTGCCCGGCTTCTGGGAGAAGTTTTACTTCCGCCCCGGCAACCTGGGCTACCCGGTCTTTGATACCGCCGTTGGCAAGGTCGGCGTCTACATCTGCCACGACCGCCACTTCCCCGAAGGCGCGCGGGCGCTGGGGCTGAATGGCGCGGAGATGGTTTTCATCCCCTCGGCGACCACGCGCGGACTCAGCCAGCATCTTTGGCGCATCGAGCAGACATCGCATGCCATCTTCAATACCTATTATGTCGGTACAATCAACCGCGTGGGCATTGAAGGTCCAGACGAGGGCGACTTCTATGGCGAAAGCTATTTCTGCGACCCGCGCGGAGAATTCATCGGCGAGCTGGGCAGCGCCCATGACGAAGAGTTGATCGTGCGCGACCTCGACCTGAACATGATCCAGGAAGTGCGCGATACCTGGCACTTCTATTTCAACCGCCGCCCCGACCAATATGGCGAGCTGGTGCAGGATACCGTCAGCGCAGGTTAGCAGGGGCGAGCCACTGGGTCGCCCGCCTGACACAAAAAGCGATTTCTGAGGAGCAGAATCATGGACTTCGGAATCACATTCAAAGGCGATATTTCTCCGAAGCGCACGGTGGCGCTTTGCAAACAAGCCGAGGTCGCCGGCTTCAAATATGGCTGGTTTTTCGATTCGCATGTGCTGTGGCGCGATTGTTATTTGACCATGGCGCAGTGCATGGCGCATACCGATGACATGATCTTTGGTCCGCTGGTCACCAATCCCGGCGTGCGCGAATGGTCGGTGGCGGGCAGCATGTACGCCACGCTGGCATTGCAGAGCGGCAACCGCATCGAAATCGGCATTGGGCGCGGCGATAGTTCGCGGCGCATGCTGGGCAAGAAGCCTATGACAGTCGCCAATATGGAGCGCTTTGCTGAGGCGCTGCGGGGTTTCGCGCGGGGCGATGAAGTCGCTTATGACGACACCAGCGCGCAGCTGACTTGGGCAAATGGTTACGAGCTGCCGATTTGGGTGGCGGCCTATGGACCGCGGGCATTGGCGGGGGCGGGACGCAGTGGCGATGGCTTGGTCATTCAGTTGGCCGATCCCGGCTTGGTGCGCTGGTTCTCGCAGCAGGCTATCGCTGGCGGGCGAGCGGCTGGCAAAGACATGTCGGACTATAGAATCATGTCGGCGGCGCCGGTGTGGATCGGCGATATGCAAAAGGCGCGCGAACAGACCCGCTGGTTCCCGGCGATGGTGGGTAACCATGTGGCCGATATCGTCGAGCGCTATGGCATGGATAGTCCGGACATCCCCGCCAGCCTGACCGCCTACATCGAGGGGCGCAAAGGCTATGATTACAAGGAACACGCCGACAAAGACGCCGAGCACCTCGACTTCATCAGCGAGGACATCGTTGACGCCTTTGGCGTGCTTGGCAGCGTTGACGAGCATATCGCCAAGCTGAAAGTGCTGGAAGCCGCGGGCGTCACGCAGTTCAACATCTACCTCATGTGCGGCGAAGAAGAGCGCATCGTGGCCGAGTATGGCGAGAAGGTGATTCCGGCGTTTCGTTGAGGTGCGCGTGGTGCAAAGGCGAATCTCCATGTCGCCCCCAGACTCAAGCAGCGCTGCACCGAGTCTTCCTTCTCTCTGACTCTTGCAGCAATTTGCAACTAAAATGCGAATGTGCCACTGCGCAAGAATGGAAGACTAATGAAAGCCGGACTGTTTTTCGCTACGACGATTTTATTCTCCCTCAGCGCCTTATTTCCTGTCACGCTAGCGGAAGAATCTTGCTCTTCCAGAGAAACGATGTATCCCCGCGCAAAGATTGCGATTTTGGATGAGGCCAGTCATGAGGGCAGACATGTACGGTATGCGGAGGCATGGACGCCTTTGCGAGTCATTGGCTCGAAACGCCAGGGCCCCTGGTGCTGGCTGCAAGTGACCGACGGCTGGCTGATAGACAGCGCGCTAATGCTTGGGCCGAAGCCCCATGACGCAAGTGATGACCAAGCGGATTCAGCAATTAGCAGTTGCTATGGGTACGATAAGGTACATATTACGGGTCCCATGAATATCCGCGCCTCCGCGACGACGGACAGCAATGTGGTGGGAAAGGCCAGCACAGGACAGAGCTACCAAGTTACAAGGTCACGACAAGGCGCAACTTGGTGCTGGCTAAATATCAGCAAGGGGTGGCTTGCGAAAACTTCGCGCGTCAATTCGACGAAAACCGTACTTGTAAACATTCCGCCTTCAACCGCGCCGCCGCAAACCGTGCAAATGTCGAATTCGGACATCGACAATTGCTGCTTCGTCGATCGACAGTGCCAGAGTGAAGCCGAATGGACAAACGGCTATTGGGCATTCCAGAACGGGCAGTGTCCGACTGCGGCGCAGCCGGCCGCATCCACGCAGCCTGCCGATCTATGGGGACCATCCCAACGCACGCTCAGCCGACCGATCATCGAGGGGTCGGAGCAGTTTGTGTACGGAATCAACAGTACATTGGACCTCATGCAACGCAGCGCGCCAGAGTGGTACAATTTTGTACTTAACGCGGCAGACAGGATCGTTGAAGTCTTTACCGCACCAACACCCAGTTATCCGCATGCAAATACCCTAAACTGGGGGGATGGCGCAAACAGGACGATAGGCGTCGGCGCCGGGTCTTTGTCCTGCTATTTGGGGAGCTTATGCCGGGTCGGTGTAGCGAGCATTCTGGCGCATGAGGCGGCTCACATTCACGAACACTATATGGGCGCTCTCGTTTACCCCGAATATGCGGCGACCGATCCACACGGATCACCCCAGCAATCGGCCAGATACGCCATCGCCTCCATAAGAGCAGGGTACAGTAGATCGGTAAGGTAAGCGGTCAGCCGAACAAGTCTCGAACAACGAATTCGACAGCAACACAGGAGGTAATCATGGGCACACTATTCAAAAATGGCAAAATCATCACTGCCAGCGACGCCATAGACGCCGATGTGCTGGTCGAGGGCGAGGTCGTCACGCTCATCGGGCAGGACCTCAACCCCGACAACCACGACCTGGTCGATTGCGCTGGCAAGTACCTGCTGCCCGGCGGCATTGATGTGCACACCCACCTCGACCTGCCTTTCGGCGGCACGATCAGCAACGACGACTTTGATGTCGGACACATGGCGGCGGCCTTCGGCGGCACGACCACGCACATCGACTTCGTCGTCCAGCCCATCGGCGGCAGCCTGCATGACGGGCTGGAAACCTGGTGGAAGAAATCGCGGGATATCGCCCAGATCGACTATGGCTTTCACATGGCGGTGACCGACCTCAACGACGCCGTCATGGCAGAAATCCCCACCATGCTCGATGAAGGCATCACCAGCCTGAAGCTCTTCATGGCTTATAAAAATGTCTTCCAGATCGACGATGCCACGCTCTTCAACACCATGCGCGTGGCGGCGGACAACGGCATGATCGTCATGGTGCACGCGGAGAATGGCGATGTCGAAGCGGCGCTGACTCCCGCGCTGCTGGCGGCTGGCAAGACCGACCCCGTCTATCACGCTGCATCGCGCCCGCCCGAAATTGAAGGCGAAGCCACCAACCGCGCTGTCGTCATGTCGGGCATTACCGGCTGCCCGCTCTATGTCGTGCACATGACCTGCGAGTCGGCGATTGACGCGCTGCGGCGGGGACGGGCGGCTGGCTACCCCGTCATGGGCGAAACCTGCGTGCAGTATTTCTTCCTGACCGTTGACGATCACATGGCGCTGCCCGGCTTTGAAGGCGCGAAATATGTGTGCAGCCCGCCCATCCGCAGTTCGCATGACCACGGCGTGCTCTGGCAGGCGGTTCGCGATGGCACGTTGCAAGTCGTCAGCACCGACCACTGCGATTTCTGGTACGACGGCGGGCATGGACCCTGGCAGGAATGGAACGAACGCACCGGCGGCACGGACTGGGTTGGCTATGAAAAGCAAGATCCGTCTTATCGCCGGCCTGGCAAGGAACTGGGCATGGGCAATTTTGCGAAGATTCCCAATGGCATGCCCGGCTTGGAAGATCGCATGCTGGTGATGTGGGATGCCGGCGTGAACAGCGGGGTGCTGTCGCCCTCGCGCTTCGTCGAGCTGTGCTGCAGCAATCCCGCCAAGATCTTCGGCATGTATCCGCGCAAGGGCACCATCGCCGTGGGCAGCGATGCCGATATTCTGGTGTGGGATCCGCAGAAAAAGCACATCATCAGCGCCGAGACGCATCACATGCGCGTGGACTACAACTGCTATGAAGGGCGCGAAGTAACGGGCGTGCCCGTGCAGGTGTATCAGCGCGGTCGCAAGCTGGTCGATGGCGCGCAGTGGCATGGCAGCAATGGCAGCGGGCAATTTGTTGCGCGAGCGGCTGGCGCGCCAGTCCTATAAGGCTTGCTCGCTAACAAGAATCTACGCTCGGTCATTTAAACATCCCTCCCCCATAGCATTGGGGACTGAGTTTGGTTGCGTCTCGCCATTCCGGGCTTGTGTTATGCTCAATGCAGGGCGCAGGCAGACAGGAGACATAGCAATGCGCGAAACAATCATGGACGGAGCGGCGCAGATCCGCGAGCGGCGCAGATTCACGGTGGCTGATCTGTGGCGCATGGCGCAGCTGCCCGAATACGCCGATCGCCACTTTGAATTGATTGAAGGGGAGTTGCGAGAGATGGCGCCAGTTGGTGAATGGCATGGATCAGTTGCAATCGATTTGATTTTCTATCTTAAAGCCTATATCGACAGGCACGGAGCGGGCAGACTTACCACCGAAACCGGCTATTACGCGTTGGACGATGACGAAACCTTGCTCGCGCCCGATATCGCGTTTCGCCGACTGGATACAAAGACCAATCCCCCGGTAAGCGGCTGGGTGGAGCAGATGCCCGACCTGGCTGTCGAAATAAAGTCGCCGAATGATTCCTATTTGGGCATGCGGCGCAAAGCCGAGCTGTACCTGCAGCGCGGCACGCAGATCGTCTGGCTGGTCTATCCCGAGCGGCGCGGCGTGGATGTCTGTACGCTGGACGCTGCGGGCGCGTTGCAGACAGAATTCGTCGCCGAAAATGGCTCGCTGAGCGGCGGGGATGCGCTGCCCGGCTTTACGCTGGCATTGACGCGCTTGTTCAGCTAGCGGCGCAAAGGAGGTTTTCCATGGCCGAGATGATCGCAGGCGAACGCCTCGCAGAGCGGCGCAGATATAGCGTCGCGGACATTGATTGGCTGTCGCAGCAGCCGCAATACGCAAATCGCCGCTTTGAGCTGATAGAAGGAGAAGTCGTAGATATGCCACCACCAGGCGTCTATCACGCGATTTTAAGCCGGCTGATTGATCGACTGATCGGCGTTTTTGTAGATGAGCATGGGCTAGGCTACATGACCGGCGAGGGCGGGCACTATGCCCTTGGCGATGACACGACTGTGCTCGCGCCAGATTGCGCCTTCATAAGCGCCGCAAGGCTGGCAGACCCAACTTCGGACAAGGCCGCGCCAGTCATGCCCGACCTGGCTGTCGAAATAAAGTCTCCGAGTGATTCCTATATGGGCATGCGGCGCAAGGCGGAACTGTACCTGCAGCGCGGCACGCAGATCGTCTGGCTGGTCTATCCCGAGCGGCGCGGCGTCGATGTCTGCACGCTGGACGAGGCGGGCGCGTTGCAGACAGAATTCGTCGATGAAAATGGCTCGCTGAGCGGCGGAGATGCGCTGCCCGGCTTTACCTTGGCATTGACGCGCTTGTTCAGCTAGCGGCGCAAAGGAGGTTTTCCATGGCCGAGATGATCGCAGGCGAACGCCTCGCAGAGCGGCAAGGATTCACGGTGGCTGACCTGTGGCGGATGACGCAGCTGCCCGAATACGCCGATAGTCATTTTGAGTTGATGGAGGGGGAGATAATCAAGATGGCACCGGTAGGCGAATGGCATGGATTCGGAACAACCAGGATTGCTCGTCTGTTGGATGAATATGTAGAAGCGACAAGTGCAGGGATCGTCACCACAGAAACAGGTTACTACCATGGTGATGATGACGAAACCTTGCTCGCGCCTGATGTAGCGTTCAGGCGTACCATTCTCCCGGCAGACCCCGATTCCAACCGTTTCGTTCCTGTCATGCCATCTCTCGTAGCAGAGATAAAATCTCCCCGCGATACATACGCCCATATGCGCCAAAAAGCCGAGCTGTACCTGCAGCGCGGCACGCAGATCGTCTGGCTGGTCTATCCCGAGCGGCGCGGCGTCGATGTCTGTATGCTGGACGAGGCAGGCGCGTTGCAGACAGAATTCGTCGACGAAAATGGCTCGCTGAGCGGCGGGGATGCGCTGCCCGGCTTCGTGCTGGAGTTGCACCGTCTGTTCACCTGAATGCAAAAGTCGCTCTTCCAACGCATATGATTGAGAAGGTGGGCTGGATTTCTATGGGCGCGGGCTCATTGAAATCACCGCCTCTCATGCTACACTGGAATCATGCATTGAAAGGAGACGAATCGTATGAAGCGTTGCATGCTATTACTCTTGGTCATGCTGCTGGCCAGCGGGTTCGGTTTCGCCGAGTCGGAAGAATCGCTCGACCTCGAGCATTATTGGCTGGACAACGGCCTCGAGGTCATCCTGGCGCGCGATGCCACTGCGCCGACTGTCGCGGTGGATATATGGTACCGAGTCGGCAGCGCCAATGACCCGGTTGGCAAGAGCGGCTTCGCCCATCTTTTTGAACATATGATGTTCGAGGGTTCGCCACATATCCCGAATAATGGCATGGACGAACTGCTGGAGCCAGTTGGCGGCTCTTCCAATGCGTATGTCGGCGTCGACTACACCGCCTACCACGAGACGGTGCCCTCTCACCAACTGCCGCTGGCGCTATGGATAGAAGCGGATCGTATGGGCGGCTTGAATGTAACGCAGGAAAACCTCGACAATCAGCGCGCCATCGTCATCGAAGAGCTACAGCGCAGTTATGACAACCGACCCTATGGCACAGCGGTGAAAGCGCTTCTCACCGTGCCTTACTCCTACGAGCCCTACAAGCGGCCCGCCATCGGCAATATTGATGATGTCAATGCGGCGCAGATTGAAGATGTCATCAATTTCCACCGCACCTACTATGTGCCCAACAATGCCACGCTGGTCATAGCTGGCGACATCGACTTCGACACGACTCGCGCCCTGATTGAAGATCTGTTCGGTCCCATCCCGCGCGGAGACGATCCGCCTGCGCTGCCCGATTTTGTGCCGGTGGATCAAGCGGAAGCCGAATTCATCACTATCGAAGACCCCTTCATCAACATACCGGCGCTCCTGGTCGCGTACGAGATTCCGCCGCTGGCGCACGATGACTATCCGGCGCTAAACGTACTCTCGCGCATTCTGAGCGTCGGCGATTCCAGTCGGCTGGCAAAGCGCCTGGTCGATACCGGCAAAGCGCTGCAAGCGGACGCCTGGATAGACGGCAACCGCGGTCCCGGTTATTTCGCCTTCATCCTGCTTGCCAATATGGGCGTTGAACTGGCTGAACTTGAGGAAGCCTCCTACGAAGAACTGCAGACGATCATCGACGAAGGCGTCCCGCAAGAGGAGCTGGACAAGGTTATCGCCCGCATTCGCAGCGGCAACATTCTGGGCTTGGAAACGGCTCTGGGCTTGGCGGAAAGCGTGCAAAGCGCTAACTACTACTCCGGCAATCCGCAAGCGGTCTTCAGCGGCATCAATCGCTACGAAGCGGTCACCAGCGAAGACATCCAGCGCGTCGCCCGCGAGTACCTCGAAGACAGCGACCGGCATGTGTTCAATGTGGTGGAAACCGATGCGGAAGCGCCGCCGCCGGTAGAGCCCTATGCCGCCGAAGACGCCGTCGAGATGGAACCGGATTACCGCTATGTCATCGAACAGGCTGAACCGCCGCCGCCCCTGGATTCGAACGAGTTCAACTTCCCGACCATCACCGAAACCGTCATGGACAACGGTTTGGAAGTGGTGGTGATCGAACAGCCCAACATGCCCATCATCTCGCTGGATGTCTACTTCGCCGGCGGCTCCACCGCCCAGCCGACAGACTTGGCAGGCACGGCGGGCATTACGGGATACTTGATATCGCGCGGGACAGAAACACGCAGCGCGCAAGACATCGCCGGCGCGATCGAGCAGGTCGGCGGCGCAGTCAACAGCGTCGGCGGCAGCGACTATCTGCAGCTTGGCGTATTCGCCCTGATTGAAGATGCCGACCTGGCTTTCGACCTGCTCGCCGATATGACTCTCAACGCCAACTTTCCTGAGAAGGAATTCGAACGCGAGCAGGCGGAATGGATCAGCAGCCTGGAAGCGGCTTTGGCTCAGCCCGGCACTGTCGCCAGCCGCATCTTCGACAATCGGCTCTACAGCAGCGAACATGGCTACGGCAATCTGCACACCGCCGAATCGCTGGAAGCCATCACCCGCGATGACATTGTCGCTTTCTATGAATCGCGCCGCCAGCCGGATAACGCCGTGCTGATCATCGCTGGCGCCATCACCACCGAAGAGGGCTTGGCCTACGCCGAACAGCACTTCGCCGATTGGGAAGGCACTGCCGAAGCGGTCGCTTATCCAGCGCTGCCAGAAAACAGCGGGGGGCAGATATTGCTAGTGGACCGCCCGGGCAGCACGCAAGCGACCTTCCGAATCGGCAATATCGCCATCCAGGGCGCCAGCATGGATTACTTCCCCGCGCGCGTGATGAACCATGTTTTGGGCGGCACCTTCTCCTCGCGCCTGGTGCAGAATGTCCGCGAAGAAAAAGGCTATACCTACAGCATCGGCTCCGGCTTCAGCTACCCGGCCGATAGGGGCTACTTCGTCGTTACCGCGGATGTGCGCAATGATGTCATCGCGGCGGCGCTGGAAGAAGTCTTCTTGGAGATCGAGCGCATCCAGACCGAGCCGCTCACTGAAGAAGAAATCAACGATGCCCGCGATGGCATTGTCGGCGAATGGGTATTTGGGCTGGAAACTTATCAGGACTTCGTCGAGGCAGTCGCGTCCTACAAGATTCGCGGCGTCGAGCTCGACCGCCTCAACAAGTGGCTTGGACACATCAAAGATGTCACCAAGGACGATGTTCTCGATATCGCCAACGCCTACATCCATCCCGAAGACTTCATCATCGTGGTGGTCGGCGATGCCAGCGAGATTCAGGAGCAGTTGGAGACGCTAGGCGAAGTTGCGCTGATCGAAGCTGAATAGTCGCGCCAGCGTCACTCCCCTCAATCTCTTCAGCGGGATTGGGGGGGCTTTCGCGCCACCTCGTCAAGGGCGAATCACGCGCGAGTCATAACATACCAGGCGCGTCCATTTTTGCGCTGGAAGCCGCTGACCACATAATCCGCTGCCAGCAGCGCCAGCATGCCCTTGCGCGCGGCCAGCTGCCATTGCTGCGCTTGTGTGATGTCCGCCTTTTTCAACGCGCCGATATCCAGCGGGATTTCAATTGCATAGCCAGGAGCAGCCAGCGCCGGCGGGAGTTCGCAGCGCCAGTTGCGGGCATCATCGCGCGCCAGCAGCATGGTCGGCTCGTCAGGTGGAAGATCGCTGCGCGGCGCATCCAGCTGCCAATGCGCTTCCAGACGGTCGCTGGCCAGCCCGGCGTTGATTCCATCTTGCATCGCGCCGTAATGATTGACTTCGTAACGCCGCGCTGTGATGCCCAGGCGATTGAAATTGAAATTGGCATTGCCGCTCTGCAGCGGGTCGAATGTCCAGGCGATGACGCGATAGCCGCGCCCCAGCGCCCATTCTCGCTGCGCCTGCTTCAGGCGATGACCGATGCCCTGCCCTTGCAAGCCCGGCAGAACCGCCGCCATATGCGACCACAAAAACTGCTCGCCGTCGCGCTGTGCCGCAAATCCCGTACAGAAACCGACCAGCCGCCCGTCCAGCTCTGCGCCCAGCACACAGCCGCCCGTGTGCGCGATGGCTTTCAGCGTATGCGGCGATGCCACCTCAATATCGGTCATGCGCCAGACGGCTTTCTGCAAGTCGATGGTCGCGGAAAGCTCCGCCATGCTGCGCAGTTCGCGGATGTTGATCGTGGATTTCATGCGCGAAAGTGTAGCCGATCACCGCGCATTGGAGAATGACAAACCGCTCACAGAGAGTGGTGAGCTATCGCTTTTTCGCGCAAACTGGTATAGTCCGCCGAATGCCAAACGGAGATGACGATATGCTTCGCTCGCTGCTGATTTTGCTCTCGCTCGTTCTGCTCTGCCTGCCGGCCGGCGCCGCTGACGATGACAGCCCACCCTGCGCCGATCGCGCGCTCAGCGTGGGCTTTTATGCCTTCTTCGAGCCCGTCAGCTACAGCGCCGATGCCGATGCCGATTCGCCCGACTTTGACACGCACCTGGGCTACGAAGCCGACTTGCTCAGCGCGCTGGAAAGCCTGGATGGCGCTGGATTGTCATTCACGCGGCGGGCAATCGCGACATGGGACGAGATCTGGCTGCGCTCGGCCACGCCCGACTATGACCTGGTGGGCGGCGGCATCACCAATCTGGACTCGCGGCGTTATGACAAGAACGGCGAAGAGCAGATCGCCTTCACCGGCAGCCACATAACTTTTCGCCAGTCGCTGCTGGCGCGCGCAGAAGATGCCGAGCGGCTGGACAGCTACGCTGCGCTGACCAGCGATGCGCGCGTCGGCGCCGTTCCCAACACGACCGGGGAATCGCGCCTGCTGGAGATCACCGGACTGACGGACGCGCAGGGCACGCTGCTGGCTGGCGCGCAAGTAGAGACGCCAGCAGGAATCGTCATCGCCGATGGCAGCAGCGACTTTGTTATTACAGCCGCCGGCGAATCGGACAGCCTGGCGGGACGAACGCGCTTGCTTCCGCCGGGGGATTCCCGACCGCAGATCGTCTATCTGGGCGTCGAACTCGGCGAAATTGAATTGGTCGAGGCGCTCCACGCGGGGGATATTGACGCCATCGCCCGCGGACAGATCGGCAATGGGCTGGTGGCCGCTGCATCGGCTGGCGAACTGGTCATCAGCGCGCTGGACGAGTCGGTTGAATATGGCGGCTTCAGCGCCGATGTTGACGCTGTCTCACTGCGCGAATGCCTGAATGACAAGATCGACTGGCTGACCGATGGCGGACGACTGGATTATCAGGACTGGCTGGATGACCCCGGCGTCTTCATGCAGCGCGCCGAGATGTGGAATGCGCGGGAAGAGGGCGGCTAGACACAAAACGGATTGCGCCAATTTCACCAGGATCAACAAGGAGAGAACGGATGCCAGTGGGAACGAAGAATCAGCTTGCGCCCGGTTTGGGCAGCCACCATATCGCCATCCAGACGCGCGATTATGAAACGTCAAAAGCCTTTTATATTGATGTGCTGGGCATGCGCCAGACGGTCGAGTGGGACGGCGGCGGACGGCGCATCTGCATGCTGGATATCGGCGATGGCAGCCACCTCGAGCTGTTTGAGCCGCAGCCTGCTCAAGAGCTTGCGAGCGACGCCCAGGGCAATATCGTCTTTCATTTCGCGCTGGCCTGCACCGATATCGCGGGCACGCTGCAACGGGTTCGGGCGGCTGGCAGAAAAGTGACAGTCGAGCTGAAAGATGTGCAGTTGGGGCATTTGCCAGTGACCATCGCCTTTTTTGAAGGTCCCGGCGGCGAAGTGGTCGAGCTCTTCCAGGTTAATGGGTGATTGGTTTCGCCACACAGGCTGCGCGGATTTTCTGCGCCTCTGTGCTACAATGCCCGACTTAAACGCAGCTGCGCGCGCAAAGGAATCCGCTTGAAGATCGCCGCCCTGCCTTTTGTGGCGCTGCTGGGCTTCTTTTTTGGCTCGTCGATGGTCGCCTCGCGCTTCAGCATCGGCCAATACGACCCGTCAACCTACATCGCCTTGCGCATGCTCTTTGCCAGCGCGCTGTGCCTGGTCGTGTATTTCCTGGCGGGCAAGCGGCTGCCGCGTGATCGAACGCTGTGGTGGCGGGCGGGCTTGCTGGGCGTGTTTGGCACGGCTGTGCCCATGTTCTGCGTCATTTCGTCCCTGCAATATCAATCCACCGGCGTGTCATCGCTGCTGCTGGCGACTGGACCCGCGCTGACGATTTGCCTGGCGCATTTTGTCTTGCCCGACGAGCTGCTGACGCGGCGCAAGGCATTGGGCGTTGGCTTGGCGCTGGGCGGGGCGCTGCTGCTGGCATTGAGTGGCGAAGACGGCTTGCCCGATGTCCAGCAGACTCTGCCGATCGGCTACATGCTGGTGGGCACAGGCATGGCATTCAGCTCGGTGATGGTGATTTATGCTCGCAAACACCTGCGCGGTTATGACGCGTTTGATGTGGGCAGCATCCGCATGTTCACGACCGGGCTGGTGGCGCTGCCGCTGTCGCTGCTGACGGTGGGCTTCGATGTGAGCGCAGTCGATGGCGCGGGAGTCATGGCGCTGGGCTATGCGGCGCTGGTGGGCACCTTTCTGGGTTTTATGCTGTCTTTCTACAATATCAAGCGATTCGGCGCGACGGCGGCTGTCATGGCTTCGTACATCATCCCGATTGTGGCGGGCTTGGGCGGCGTGGTGGCGCTGAACGAGGAGATTACCGAACCCATGTTGACGGGCATGGCGGTGATCGTGGCGGGCATCGCGCTGCTGCAAGAGGTGAAGAAGCCGGCTGGCATCTGGCGGCGCTTCCCGCATCGTGGCTCGTATTGAGCGTGGGCGTTTGCGTCTTCGCTATAAAACTCAGCGGTTTTTGGAGCGGGAACGAGCCAGCGGCGCGCCCGTACAACTACTCCATGATTTGAGGGATTCGCTGTAATTCGCTTGTCAACTCCGACTTGTTGGGGGCATCACACGCTGCAGATGGTGAAAGCTTCGCGCAGCGCGGACCGCCAGTCGCCGGTCGGCACGAATTCTTGCCCGAGATAGCCCGCAAAACCCGTCTGCGCAAGGGCGCGGCAGATGGCGGGATAACAGAGCTCCTGCGAATCGTCAATTTCGCTGCGTCCGGGCACGCCAGCCGTGTGGTAATAGGCGATCCGCTGATGATTGTCGCGTATGGTCTGGATGATGTCGCCTTCCATCACCTGCATGTGATAAATGTCATACAGCAGACGCGCGCGCGGCGAGTTCACCGCCGATACCACCTGCACGCCCCAGGCTGTCTTGTCGCACTGATAGTCGGGATGATCCAGCTTGCTGTTGAGCAGTTCCAGGACGAGGGTGATGCCGGCGCTTTCGGCCGACTTCGCCAACTGCGAGAGATGGCGGATGGCATTTTCCGCCCCGCGCTGGTCGTCCAGCCCCTCGCGATTGCCGCTGAAACAGATCAAATAGGGGATATCCCATTCCTGCGCCATCTTCAACGATTCTTCCGCCTGGCGCTGGATGTCGCCCCAATATTTTGTGTGGCTGATGCCCTGCTCCAGCGGCACATGCAACTGATGGGCGGCGATGCGCAAGCCATGATCGCGGACCAGCGAAAATTTGTGGCGCGGCACGAGCTCGACAGCGCTGTAGCCGATCGCCTTGATTTCGCGCAGCAAGTCGTTTTCGTCTATGCCCCGCCGCTCATAGCACCACCAGGACACGGATTGCTCAAAAGACATAGCAGGGTTTCCTCGCCAGGCTGTTTGGGGTGGATTGTAGCATGGCGGTTTGGTCTACCCCTCCCCCGGCCCCTCCCCGAAGCATCAAGGAGGGGAGCTAAGTCTGACGGAATCGCGACTCTGTTTCGGTTTCAATGTCTTTGTGCCTTTGTGGCAAGAGTCTTTATGTTATTCGTGTCTATGTGGTTGAGCTTTCTGGCGCGAATCACTTGCTTCCAGTTTTCTTTCTGCTGTGCGCGAGTTCGTCCAGCGCATGCAGACGCCAGTAATCGCGGTAGGCGCGCGTCTCTCGCAGGATCAGGTTCAGGCGCGTCCGCCACTTGTCGCAGAGCTTTTCGTCCGGCTCGGCCTGCATCATCCGCAGCCGCAGCGAGCCATCTGCAGCCATGTCATGTTCCAGCCGGCCCTGCGCGCGCAGCAAATGCAAACCAGCCTGCACCGCCAGCGCCCGATCTCCCAGCGCCGCCGCCAGTCTTTGCGCATCGGCAGCGCCATCTCGCTGGGCGATCGCATATTTTGCCATGCCAACCAGGCGCGCCAGGAAGGCATTGGGGCTTCCCCAGGGCGGGCGAGCCGCAAATACGACCAGCCGCGATGGATTGACCGTGTCCAGAGCCGCCTGCCAGATGCTGTGTGAAGCGGGAATCGTCCAGACGATCAGCGTCTCGCCGGGCGCAAGCTGCAAGCGCGTCGCGCAATCGGACATCTGCGCGCCTTCTGCCCAGACCTGCGCGGCGGGATATTGCTGGCGAGCACGCGCCAGATCGGCCCGGGCATTTGCACTGTATCTATAGTCTTTTGTTTGCAGCCTGGGCGCGGACGATCGCAATTCGGGGGCAGCGCCCGGGCTTTCGCGCCAGTCCAGCCATTCGACCAGGTTCTCGCGCCGCCCTCGATAGTGGCTGCTGCGCAGGGTATAGGCCAGGTCGAAGGCTCCGCTGGGCAGCGCTTTGCCCGCGCCACGCCACCAGATGACTCGCTGGCGGTTTTCGGCCTGGTCGGCGACGATCAACTGCAGATGATCGCCGCGCCGCCCCAAGCCTCGTTGGCTGGACAGGGTCAAACCACGCGTCAGCAGGATGATCGGCGGATTGCCCGGCCCGAACGGCGCCAGGCTTTCGATTTCATTCGTCAGTTGGGAGGTGATTTCGGGCAGGCGCAGGCAGGCGTCGATGGGCAGGTGCGGAGCTGCTGGCGCGCCACCCAGGTCGCGCACCGCCCGCGAAAACGCCCGCCGAAAGTCGCCGATAGCCTGCGCGCGCAAGCTCATCCCCGCGGCCATGCTGTGCCCGCCGTAAGTGTGCAGCAAGTCTTGCGTCTGCCGCAGCGCCGCCATGATATCGAGGCCGGCAACCGACCGCGCCGAGCCTCGCGCCAGTTCATCCGCGGGCGCAGACAGCAGCACACTGGGCAAGGCAAATTCTTCCGCCAGGCGGCTGGCCACGATGCCGATGACGCCGCTATGCCATTCGTGATGATGCAAGACCAGCGCGGCATATTCCAGCAGATGCGGTTCGGCTTCGATCTGGCTGATGGCGGCGGCATACACCTGGTTGGACAAGAATCGCCGGCGGGCGTTGGCGTCTTCCAGGCTGCCAGCCAGGCTCGTGGCGCGGTCGATGTCGTCGGTGGTCAGCAGCTCGATAGCCGGGTTGGCGTCTTCAACTCGGCCCAGGGCGTTCAAGCGTGGCGCGATGGCAAAACCGATGTGCCCTTCGTTGAGCGCGGCGGCGTCAATCTGAGCGCGCTGCAGGATGGCGCGAATGCCCGGACGCGGATCAGACCGCAGCTGCGCCAGCCCGAGCTGCAGCAGGTAGCGGTTTTCGCCCAGCAGCGGCATGACATCGGCGACCATGCCCAGCGCAACCAGATCGACATGCGCGGCGGCGATTTCTGGTTCCAGCGCCTGGATGAGTTTGTAGGCGACGCCGACGCCGGGCAAATCGCGCAGGGGGTGTGCTTCTGGCAGGCGGCGCGGATTGACGACAGCCAGCGCAGCGGGCAGCCGCTCTGGCAAAGCATGATGGTCGGTGATGATGGTATCGATGCCTTGCTGCGCAGCCAGATCGACTGCAGCGTGCGCGTCAACGCCCGTATCGCAGGTCAGCAGCAGGTCAAAGCCGTTTTTCAGGTGGCGTTCCAGGGTCGCCAGATGAATGCCATGCCCTTCGCGGAATCGATTGGGCAGGTGCACCGTGACGCGCGCGCCCAGCTGGCTGAGAGAAGCATAGAGCAAGGCTGCGGCTGTCTGTCCATCGACATCGAAGTCGCCCCAAACCAGGATGCGCTGTCGTTGGCGGATAGCTTTTCGCAGGCGCGCCACAGCCGGCTCAATATCGGGCAGGGCGCTGGAGGGCGCTGGACTGTAGTGCGCGGGATCCAGGAATTGTCGGGCGGCGGCAGGATCGCTGATGCCCATGCGCGCCAGTCGCCCGGACACGATCGGATGTCCGCCAATGGTCGAAGCGAGCGCGGGGGGCGGCTCGGTTTGCGGCGGGAGTTGCCAGGCGCGGGGCAAGGATGTCACCGCCTAGCCAGCCAGCGCGCAGATCCTGGTCATGTCGCTTGGTCCGCCCGCCCATGCTGCCTCTGTCCGCAAGATATGCGCGGCTTGCGCATCCAGCAGCTTGCCTTGTGGAATCCCAAAATGCCGGGTCAACCTTGCTGAGCGCCAGCATGTCAGCGCCTTTGCGGCGTGGTTGGCGCGAACGCGATCGATTCTCATGTGGCGGATCCTGTGCTGGCTGTCGTCTGCATTTGACCACAAAGCGCCCGCCTGCGCAAAAGACTCAGGGCAAGCGCGTCGTGCTGTTTTTTTTTACCACCGAGTACACCGAGTTTGATTCAGCACACCAAGAGGAAAGTAAAGGCTTTGCGCAGCGGATCCACGATCGAGTCACCAACTCACCCAGATTGCCCTGTGTACTACGGCAATTCGCATTGCGTTACAATAGGCTTGCAGCATACGAGATGAGGACGAAGCCCTATGGCTGTTTTGACGCAACCTGTCACCGCCGACAACTTCCTGGAAGTCGCCAACTTGCCCGAATACGCCGACTGCGTTATTGAGCTTGTCGAAGGAGAGATCGTTACGATGCCACTGCCGAATAACCAGCACTCGGAAATCATGGCTGAACTGCACCTTGCAATCAGCCTGTTCGTTCGGCAGAACAACCTGGGCCGCACGCTGGTCGGAGACGCCGGCTTCGTGCTGGGACGAAATCCGTACGGAAGAGACACAGTGCGCGGAGTCGACATCGCCTTCATCAGCACGGAAAGAGCGCCTGAGCCCCTTCCGCCCAATTTTATGGAAGGCGCGCCCGACCTGGCTATCGAGATCATGTCGCCCAGCAACACCATGGGCGATATCCGGCGCAAGATCAATCAACTGCTCGAGGCCGGCTGCCGGCAAATCTGGATCGTGCATCCCGACCTGCGCGAGGTGGATGTGCACACCAGCGAAGGCGCAAAAGTCCACCGCGAGGGCGACAAGCTGTTCGCTGACGATATCCTGCCCGGCTTCAAGATCGATGTCGCGGATATCTTCCCCAAGTAGACGACCCGCAAGCCTCAAAACGCGTATTCGCCGATTTGCTCGAAGTCCAGTTCGGCATCGTTTGCTTCGTCCATGTCATCAAAGTCGACCTGGTTCAGGCTGCCCGCCTCGCCCCGCTCGCAGTGGACGCGGAAGGCGCAGAAGCGGCAATGATGGCTGTCGGGCGTCAAGGGAAAGTCGCTGGCGGAGCGAATCTCGTCCATTTGCCCCTGCAAGAGAGCCGCATCGTCTTGCATTTGCCGCTGCGAATAGGCGAAGCTGACGCGTTGCCCGCCCCGCGCCAGGTACACATAATCCAGGCGGACGCGCTCGGCTGGCAGTGGCGCGCCAATCAGGTGTGGTCCCGCTGCAGCAGCCACATACAAATATACGATCGTCTGCCAACGCCCCCGCAGCGACTCGCGGTCGGGCACATAGTCGCCGGTTTTCCAGTCGATGACGACCAGGTCGCCGCCGGGATCAAACGCCAGCAGATCGACCTGCGCCATCAGCCGCTGTCCATTCAGGCTGGTCTGCAGGCGCTTTTCAGGCAGGCGCGTGCCAGGCAGGTCGTCCAAACCGCTGGACAGCATCGCATCGAACCAGCGCGCCACAGAGTCGTCCTGTATAGCGGCTTTCAACAGATCACGCGGGATGCCCTGCTGCGAGAGTTTGGCGAGTTCATGCAGCCTTGCGCCTTGCCGCAGTCGCTTTTCATACGCGAGTTCGTCTTTTGTTTCGGCCGCGGTCATGGTGGGTGGCCGCCAGCCTTCGACATAGTGCAGTTGGAAGCGGCGCGGACAATCGGCGTAGCTCTGCAGGCTCTTGGCGCTGAAGGTGAATGTCTCGGGCAGTGCCATGCGCAGGCTCCTCAGCCAGCTATGTGCTCTTGGCGGCGCATTTCGTCTTCCCAGAAAGCACGCAGCGCAGCCAGTGGCGTGGCTTCGGTCGCGCTGTTGCGGCGCCCGGTGTTCCAGCTGATGCACAGCGATTTGCGCGCGCGGGTGATGCCCACATAGAGCAGGCGCAGTCGCTCGGCGGCATAGTCGATGCGCGCGTCCAGCGATGCCAAGCCCTCGCGATAGGGCGCGCCGCGGCAAAGGCTCTCCAACTGCGCCAGCGCTTCTTCGGGCAAGTTCAGCTCGTCGCGGATGAACCACTTTTCGCCGATATAGCTGTCGCGCGGCTCGGCGGACGGGAAGTCGTAATTGTTCACGGACACGATGGCGACATGATCCCATTCCAGTCCCTTGGCTTTGTGCAGCGTGGTGACAGTCACCTTGCCCCGGTGCGCATCGGGGTCGAAGCGGGCTTCTTCATCGCCCCAGGCGCGGAACTTGCGTTTGTTGCGGGCGATCTCGTAGAGTTCTTCGGCGAAATCGGGCAGGCGCATGTGTGGCTGCTGCTCTTGCAGCTGCGCCAGGTGCACGGCGATCATGTGGGCGGCGGCGATGTCGTTGGCATCGCGGAAGATGTCGCCAGCCAGGCTGAGCGCCAACTGGTCGATTGGCATATCAGCAGCGCGCATCCAGCTGGCGATTTGCTCGCGGAAGCTGGTCAGCCGGTCGCGCGCGCTTTGCTGTTTTTCGTCCTGCAAGTTGTCGTCCAGCCAGTCGCGCAGGCGGGGAGCGACCAGGTCTTCCACCTGTTTGATGCGCCGCAATTCTTTGACCAGCGCGTCGATGGCGGCGGCGGCAGCGGCGCCGTCACGGTCATCCCGGCGCCAGACACGGTAGACATCGCCCAGCCGCTGGGGATTTTTGGGGTCGGACAAGTAGCGCAGCACAAAAGCCAGCGAACCGACCACCGCGCGCGTGGACGAAGCGCTGTTGAGATTCTCGACATAGGGGGTGCCTTTCGCCCGCAGCACCTTGACGATCTCTGCGCCGCGGGTATTGCGCGCCACCAGGATGGCCGCCGTGCCAGTCGGGTTGTCTTCCAGCCAGCGCGCGCAATTTTCCGCCACAAACCAGGCTTCGCGTTCGGCGCTCATGGCATCGGCGCAAAGCAGAATGGCGGCGGGATTATCGGGCGGGTTGGGCTGGGGGTCGCCCGCGGGGGTGGGGGTGATGTGCGGAAGGCTCAATGGCTGGCGATCGCGGATGTGGCTGTGCGGATGCCCCAGCGACCAGTCGATCAAGTGATTGGCCAGCTGCTGGATGCTGGTGGTGCTGCGCCCGGAATTGGGCAGTTCGCGCCGAATTACGCCGGGGGCATGGATGAAGTCGCGCAGGTATTTGGGATCGGCGGTGGTGAAAGTCTCATAGATGGCTTGATTAGGATCGCCCATGCGCGCCCAGTTGCCGCCCTGCCCCGCCAGCAGACGCAGAATCGCTTCTTGCGAGCGGGAGCTGTCCTGGGCTTCATCTTCCAGGATGTAGGGATATTTGTGCTGCAGCGCCGCCAGGTAGTCGGGATTGTCGCGCAGTGCCCTCAGCGCCAGCCGAATCAGGTCTTCAAAGTCCAGCGCGCCTCGATAAGCCAGCGCGCGTTCGTAATCGTCGTAAATATCGATGCACATTTGCGCCAGCGGCAGCTCTTGTCCGCTGCAAGCCAGCTGTTGGGCCAGCTGCTCCGGGGTCAGCAGTTCGTCTTTGGCGCGTTTGATGAAGTTGCGCGCCGATTCAATGACGATGCTGCGCCAGTGGCTGCTGCGGTAATGCGGTTTTTCCAGGAAGTCGCGGCCCAGCCAGGCATCGGCGGCATCGGGAAAGCGGCGCATCCAGCTGTCGACAGCGCTGGTCAGGATGGCGCTGCTTTCGCGCTCGTCGACGATGTTGACATCGTCATCAACGCGGGCGGTGGTGGCGCGGCTGCGCACGATTTCGTTGGCCAGGCTGTGCAGGGTGCGCACGCGGTAGCCCCAGCCGGGCAAGAAGCCTTCGCGTTTGACGAAGTCGTTCACCTGGCGCGCAAAGTTGGCTACGGCCGAGTTGACCAGCGTGACGATGAGGATCTCTTGCCCGTCTTGCAAGGGCGCGTTGTTTAACAGCTGCCCGGCCAGCGCGGACAGGGTGGCTGTTTTGCCGCTGCCGGGCACAGCCGCGACTCCCATACAGCCGCCGCGATATTGCAGGACTTGCGCTTGCCTGGGGCGTGGCTGGAACATGGGTTGTTTTTACCACATGGGCGTCTGTTTATGGAACTGTTGCGATCATCAAAAGGGACGAGACATCGCCTCGCGCCTTACAACGCCCAACTTGATCAGATCTGGCTTCGCCCTGCGTCTTCGGCAGTCCTGGCACTGACGCGCCGCAGCGCCGTATGCAGCGTTTCGAGCAGCAGGCCACGCGCCTCATAACCGCTTTCGCCCAGCTCGCTGTAGCCCAGATAGACAGACCGACGACAGCGCCGCGTCAAGGCCAGCGTCAGCCGCCGCAAAGTTTGGCGTTCCAGCGCTTGTTCATCGGCTTCGCTCCAGACTGCGCCAGTCTGCCAGCCGCGGCTGAGCACATGCGGATGTGTCAGCGGCTGAAACAAGCGGCTCGACCAGCCCTCGCTGCTGATATTCAGCCAGAATTGCGCATCGACGGCGCGATTGCCGAGCAGGAAGGTATAGGCAGGCGCGATATAGACGCTGTCTTCGGCTTCGGTTATCCAGTCGCGCAAGTAAAAGTTGGCGATGAGACCGCGCTCGACCATCTGCACATAGTCGCGGGCCAAGTCGATGTCATCGTCATAGCGCCGCAGGAAGTCCAGCGACCAGCGAAAACCCCGCGCCGAATCGACCAGGTTGCGGCTGATGTTGCTGGCGTTGATATCGGCATGAAAGCCAAAACCGCGCCGCGCCAGGACCTCGCTGTACAAACGCCGAAAGAAAATATCCAGCGCCGCGATCGGTTCGCCTTCGCTGTATGTCGCAATCCAGTCGCGCAGTTGGTCATAGCGCTCGCCGATGTCAAAAGTGATGCGGTCTTGCATGCCAGTGTTGGTGATGCCGCTGAATGGATGCAGGCTGCCATCGCGATACAGCACATCGCACAGCAATTTGGCGCGCACCAGATCGAGCCCGGCAATTGCCTGGGTCAAAGCGAAAGCCAGGTCGAACTGGAGCGGCGCCGCGCCCCAGCCCGGATGCGCCAGTCGCGCCAGGGTCAGCAGCGTGCGCGCGGCCGGTTCATCGCGCAGCGCCCGCGAGGGACGGTGCGACCGCGCCGAAAGTCCGCGCTTCTGCAAGCTTTCGAAGAGCGAAAACCGCAGCGAGTCGGACATGAATGGCGCCAGCACAGCGATCTCCTGAGGCTTGATGCCTTTTTCAAACACCAGCTTGGCGATTTCGTCCGCAACCCACTCGATCATCTGCGGGTGATAGCGGTGGGCTTCGGTGATCAGCGCCGGGCGGAAATCTGTCTCTGCGGCGGCTTCTTCGCCAGCCAGCGGCGCAGACAGATGCGCGCCCAAAGCGGCGATTGCGTCGCTCATCACGAAAGAGTCGGCCAGCGCGACCTGGCTGTCGCAGGCTTGGCGCAGGCGGGCAGCGCTTTCGGGGTCCGCGCCGAGGAAACGTCTGAAGCCGGCATCCTGGTCGCAGATCAAAAGCGCCGATTTGCAGTTCGGCAGCAGGCTCATCAAGAAGCGATGGGCGGCCGGGTTGTCTTCTTCGACATTGTCGGCGATCAGATGCTGGAAGCGTCCGCGCAGGTTGTCGCGCGCCACGGGCAGGGACAGCACATGCTGACTGAACAACTCAATAGTTAAAGAAAAGTCGAGCAGATTGCGCCCCAGGCAGTATTCGCGGAAAGCCATGGCGCAGGCTTGGGCATCGGCATAGATATGCGCTTGCTCGACGCCGCCGCCCAAAGCTGTTTGCAAGCGCGTGCCGATCTCGCTGATGGGAAAGCCGACCAGCGCCGCCTTGTTCATATTGTCGACGATCTGGCTGTAGAGGCGAGCGCGGTCGATGCGCACGCTTTTGAAATAATCGCGCTGCGCCACCAGCGTTTCGATAGCGCGAGTCATGAAATACTGCACCAGCTCCAGGCTGAGGAAGTTGGGCAGGTCTTGCGGGTGGGCGAAGCCAGCTCGCCCGGCGATGAGAAACCAGAATGTCTCGACCATGTCTTTCGAGAGGCTGCCGATCGTGTGTACAGCCAGCTGTCCGCCGCTGGTTGCGCTGTGTTCGCGGATGGCGTCGCGGTAGGGGCTGCTCAGGGAACGCTGCGGCACGAATAACAAGATGGTCTCGGCGGGTACGCCCTGCTCCAGCAGACGCAGCAGGCGAGCGATGCCGCTGCTGGTTTTGCCGCTGCCAGCGATGCCTTCCAGCCAGATTTTGCGTTCCAGCGGCGCATTGACGATTGCGCGCTGTGCCGTTGTGAGCTTGGGGAGCGTGCTTGTCATGCGGCGGACGCTATCCAATGCGTCCCATTTTCATTCACCTTGCATCGGCGGCGCATGTTCCACCTGGCTTGGGAAGATGTCGCTGATGGCGATTTCGAAGCCGGGCAAGATGGCGGGGCAGGCAAGCGTGTCGCCTTCACGGTAGACTTGGATGCCTTTCTCGCTGTGCACATCGACGCGGCGCAGGTCGGGATCGACAATCCAGACTTCCGGGCAGCCAGCGCGCAGCAGTTGGTCGATTTTCAGGTTGGTGTCGCTGACCGTGTTGGACGGCAACATGACCTCGACAGCCAGGTCGGGCGCGATCTCGAGCAAGCCGCGGGGGAAGGGACCCGGAATCTTGTCGCTGCTAATGAAGGCAATGTCAATCCCGCGCACCGTATCGCCGTGATCGTCGCGCTCCAACTGGAATGCTGCATCCCCTCCGGTTACATATCCAAGTCCGCGCCGCTCTACAAAAGTTAGAAGCCTCGCGGCTATTTTGAACATGATTAAACCATGAATCCCTCGCGGAAGCGACATGGTTACGATTTCCCCTTCTACAAGTTCGACCAAGCGGTCGGCATATTCCGGCGCGTTGGCGATTTGCATGAAGTCTTCGACGCCGATGCGCATGTCTGCTGGTGCGGGTCTGGTCAATAGAGCCATGACGATTCATCCTCTGCTGCGTGAGAGCATTGTAACATGGTCTGCGTGGACGGGATGCAGGCTGCGGCTAGCCGGGGAAGATGTCGCTGATGGCGATTTCGAAGCCGGGCAAGATATCCGGGCAGGCCAGCGTATCGCCTTCACGGTAGACTTGGATGCCTTTCTCGCTGTGCGCATCGACGCGGCGCAGGTCGGGATCGACAATCCAGACTTCCGGGCAGCCAGCGCGCAGCAGTTGGTCGATTTTCAGGTTGGTGTCGCTGACCGTGTTGGACGGCGACATGACCTCGACAGCCAGGTCGGGCGCGACTTCCAGGAAACTGCTTTGTGGCAGCGCGGGCGCTTTTGCATAGCTGATGAAAACAATATCAATGCCCCGTATGGTGTCCCTGCCCTGCTCGCGCCGCTCCAGCACTATGCCAGCGTCGCCCACATGAACGCGACCCAGTTTATGCTGCCGGACAAACAACCACAGAAGGCCAAATATGTTGCCGACAATCAGCGAGTGTTCCGGGTTGGTCGTGGGCATCGGGACAATCTCTCCTTCGACGAGCTCGACATGCTGATGGGCGGATTCTGGCGAGTTGACCATCTCGAAAAACTCATCGGCGCTGATGCTCGCGGGAGTTCGGGTCAAGAGAGCCATGGCGGTTCATCCTCTGCTGCGTGAGAGCATTGTAACATGGTCTGCGCGGGGCGGGTCGCAGGCTGCGGCTAGCCGGGGAAGATGTCGCTGATGGCGATCTCGAAGCCGGGCAAGATGTCGGGGCAGGCAAGCGTGTCACCTTCACGGTAGACTTGGATGCCTTTCTCGCTGTGCGCATCGACTTCGCGCAGGTTGGGATAGACGACCCACACTTGCGCGCAGCCAGCCCTCAGCAACTGGCGCACTTTCAGGCGGGTGTCATCGGCTGTGTTGCCGGGCGAGATCACTTCAATCACCAGGTCGGGCGCGACCTCCAACCAGGCGTTCGGCAATGGATCGGGCGCTTTTTCTCGACTGATGAAAGCGATATCCAGCCCGCGCACGGTGTCTCTGCCTTCGGGATTGCGCTCCAGCACGAAGCCAGCGTCTCCTGCGTAGATGCGTCCCAGCCTGTGCTTGACGATGTAGGCGCCGACCACAATAACCAAGCGCGCCACCAGTTCCGCATGGACTGAATTTGTGGTTGGCATGGTGACGATTTCTCCTTCGACCAGTTCAACACGGCAATCGGCATATTCCGGCATATTGGCGACTTCCAGGAAGTCTTCGGCGCTGGCGCGCGCGGGGGTTCTGGTCAAGAGAGCCATAGCAGCATCATCCCTTTCTCGAATTGCCACATCCAGATTATAGCGCAAACGCCCTGCGATAAGCGCATTAGTCGCATCAACAGAAAACAGCGCGCCGCTATCAGAAATATGTTAGAATGAAAGCTGCGGCAAGCGAACCTGTCTGTTCAGTCAACTGCGAAGGAGATTTGCACAATGAGACGCACCAGACGTTTTATGTTGATATGCCCGCTGCTGGCATTTGCCCTGCTTCTTTTCGCCGCGCCGGCCTTGGCGCAAGATATGGGCAGTGGCGGCGCGATCATCGAGCCCAACTTCGGCGATGACCCCACCACTTTCAATCCCATAATCTCCAACGATGGCACCTCCAACAATGTCATCGCCCGCATGTATCCCGACTTCGTCGGCGTCGACTCGGCGACTGTGCAATATGCGCCCGGCGTCAAAGGCGCGCTGGTGTCGGACTGGGATATCAGCGAAGACGGCATGACCTATACCTTCCACCTGCGCGATGACATGGTGTGGAGCGATGGCGTGCCGATCACCGCAGCAGATGTCGCCTGGTTCATGGATGCGGTGCTGAGCGGCGAAACTTCTTCGCCCCGCCAGGAGTTGATCGACCGCGTAGAAAGCTACGAAGTCATCGACGATCATACGCTGTCCATCACTTTCGACGAAGCCAACTGCACGCTCATCAGTACGCTGGCACCGGTTACGCCCGTGCCTGCGCACATCTTTGAAGAAGCCTATGGCGACGACTATGCCGGCATGGACGAGAACGACTACAACCTCAACCCGACCGTGACTGGCGGCGAGTCGTTCGTCTTTGCGAACTTCCGTCCTGGCGAGCAGACCACCCTGCTGGCCAACGCCGATTTCACCGATGCCGAAATGGGCGCGGTCATCCCCGAAGGCTGGGTCTACAAGGTCGTCACCGACCAGGTTGTGCAGATGGAGCAATTCTTCGCCGGCGAACTGACCTGGGTCGACAGCGTGCCGCAAGCCAACCGCGATGAAGTCAAAGAGCGCGGCGCTGCGGGCGAGTTCCAGACTTACGAGACGCCAGCCGGCACCATCCGCTTCTTGTCGCTGAACACAGCCGACCCGACCAACCCGCAAGATGGGCTGGACGAAGATGGCAACCCGATCGACCAGGGGCATCATCCCATATTGGGCGATGCGCGCGTGCGCCAGGCGCTGAACTATGGCATGAGCTTCGATGAGGTCAACGATGGCGCATTCTTCGGCACCGGCGTCCCGGTCGCCTCGCATGTGCGCCCCACCGACTGGAGCTTCCCGGCCGGCTTGGAGCCTTATCCGTTCGATCCAGACAAAGCCATGCAGCTGCTGGACGAAGCCGGCTTCACCGACAGCGATGGCGATGGCGTGCGCGAATGCAATGGCTGCCTGTATGCCGAAGAAGGCGCGCCGCTGGCATTCACCGCCAAAACCAACGCCGGCAACACCAGCCAGGAAGCGCTTTACACCATCCTGCAAGACCAGTGGAACGAGCTGGGCTTTGATGTCACGGTCGAGTTTGTCGAGTTTGGCACCCTGATCAGCGAGTTCACGGCGCAGACCTACGATGCCATCGGCGTGTTCTGGGGCTTGGCGACACCCGCCGACCCCAACGGCATCGCCAGCATCTTCTTGCCCGAAGCCGATGTCGTGGGCGCTGGCTACAACACGCAGTCTTTCAACAACCCGCGCTTGAACGAGCTGATCGCCGATGCGCGCACCGTCCCCGGCTGCGATGTGGATGCGCGCAAAGAGATGTACGGCGAGGCTTACCAGATTCTGCGCGATGAGTCGCCCTGGATTTGGATCAGCACGGGGGATGTGCTGCTGGCGGCGCAGACGACTGTAGAAAACTGGGTGCCGCGTCCGGGCGGATCGCGCTGGAATATCGATGCCTGGATGGTCTCTGAGCAATAGCGGGCGGCGGGGCGATCTGTCCCGTTTTTCGCGCAACATCGGGGGCGGCTCAACATGGGTCGCCCCCTTTATCACAAACGCACCGGCGGGAGCTAACGACCAACCATGAGCAAATACATCATCCGTCGACTGCTGCAAGCGATTCCTATCTTTGTCGGTGTGACTATTTTGTCCTTTTTGTTGATATCGCTTGCGCCGGGCGGGGCGGTAGAGATACTGGCATTCAACAATCGGCTCTTGCCCCGCGAACGAGAGGAGTTGAAATATAAGCTGGGCGTCAAAGACCCTTTGCCGGTGCAGTATCTGCGATGGCTGACGGGCGATGACTGGATGCGCTGGGATAACGATGGCGATGGCTTGGCGGACAGCGCCGTCTTTTTTGTCGATTTATACGCGCCGCAACTGAGCGAACACGGCAAACCTCTGCTGGACGGGACGACTGGTGAACCATTGATGCGGAGACTTCCACCAGGCGACCATTACGGCATTTTGCGGGGCGATTTTGGTAATTCGATACATGCCAAGCGCCCGGTGCTGAATGTCCTGGTAGAGCGCTTGCCAGCTACCCTTGAATTGAGCGTCAGTTCTTTTTTGCTGGGCATAACACTTGGCCTGCTGATCGGCATCCTGGCGGCAGTCAATCGCGGAGGCTGGTTCGACCAGATCAGTCGCGTAGGCGCGGTCATCATCAATTCCGTGCCCAACTTCGGGCTTGGTTTGCTGCTGCTGTTGTTTTTTGCGGTGGAGTTGCAAGTTCTTCCGCTGGCCGGGCGCTGCAAGACCACTTTGGACCCCTCTTGCCCACCCGTGACAGAGCGCATTGAATATCTCATTTTGCCGGTAGTGGTGCTGGCTGCTGGTCCCATGGCGGGCTTTTCGCGCATCATGCGGACTTCCATGCTGGATGTGGTCAACCAGGATTATATTCGCTCGGCAAAATCCAAAGGTCTGCGCAATCGAGCCGTCTGGCTGCGGCATGGGCTGCTCAACGCATTCATTCCCATCGCCACTTCGCTTGGTCCGGCTATCACCTTTTTGCTGGCCGGCGCAGCCATCATCGAAACCGTATTTTCTTGGCCAGGGGTGGGGCGGACAGCTGTCAACGCCGTTAGCACTCGCGATACGCCTATTGTGATGACCGTTGTCATCTATGTCGCCATCGCCAATATCCTGGGCTATCTGCTTTCCGATATCATGTATGCCACCATTGATCCTCGCATTCGCTACGACTAATCCAAAGCGCTGGTTATGGCACGAAAATCGAAAACACCATCGAAGTCGAAATTAACGGAAGAATTGGTTAGCGAGACGCTGACCCGCAAAGCCTTGCGCTCGATACGGCGCGACAAGCTGACTTTGCTGGCTCTGGCCTATATCGTCCTATTGACTTTCACATCGCTGCTTGCCCCGCTCATCACCGACCATATCTTGCGCATCGACCCAAACGAGCCCGTGCCCGCCTACAAGTTCACCCCCCCCCTGACGAATGGCTATATTTTGGGCGCGGACGATATTGGTCGCGACCAGTTGGCGCGTCTGGTGCATGCCAGCGGCGTGTCGATGGCTATCGGGTTTTTTGGCTCTCTCTTTACGCTTGCCATTGGCATGGTGCTGGGCATGCTGGCTGGCTATTCGGGCAACAAAGTGGATGATATCTTGAATTGGATCGTAACAACATTCGATTCGATCCCGGGCCTATTCGTGCTGTTGCTGTTTGCATCCATCACCTCGTTTAATGCCTGGACGCTGGTGCTAGTCATTTCCATGATCGGCTGGACCGGCACCTACCGTTTAATCCGCGGGCAGACGATTGCCATTCGCGCTGCCGACTATGTCTTGGCGGCGCAAGCTCTGGGCGCAAGCCGTTGGCGCATCATCTTCGTTCATATCATGCCCAACCTCATTTCTTTCACAGTCGTTTCACTCATGCTGGGAATCGCTGGCTTGATCCTGGCAGAATCCGGACTGAGCTATCTGGGCTTTGGCGTGCAGCCGCCACAAGCGACCTGGGGCAATATGCTGTCGAAGTCCATCCAGTTCTTCCGGCATGGACCGCATTTGATCATCTTCCCGATCCTGTTGATCTCGCTGACGGTGCTGTGCTTCTACATCGTCGGCGATGGCATCCGCGATGCCTTCGACCCGACCCTGCAGCGCTAGCCGGCGAGAATCGCTGAAGAAAGTCCTGTGGAGCCGCGTGTTGCCGCGGTTGTACATGACATCAGCATCACAGATTTAGCATATATGTTCTTTGTTTACATATTATTACAGCGTTTATGAATATCTTAACATTGCCTGGATTGCCAGATGGGCGCTTGCCATACGCGGCGAAATGCGCTAGAGTTGTCAATGTATCTATACAGTGCAATCTGGGAGCCGCGATATTCATGTCACAAGATCACCGTCCGCGCACCGAGACCCGCCAGATGATGATCGACATCGTGGCCCAAAGCGAGCGTCCCTTGACTCGCACCGAGATCGTGAACCGCCTTAACCGCAAGAAGACCCCGCATCTAATCGACATGATGGACCGCTTGGTTGCCGATGGCATCTTTGCCCGCAGCATCGTCACATTTAACAACGGCGTAACCGGCTATGTGTACAGCGCAGCTCGCGCCCATGCTCTAGAGTAGGTAAACCGACATGAAGATCATCACGCTGCTCAACGAAAAAGGGGGCGTTGGCAAGACGACCATCGCCACCCATCTCGCTGCTGGCTTAGCCATTCGTGGCAAGCGCGTCATCCTGGTCGATGCCGACCCGCAAGGACACGCCACCATCGCTTTTGGCTTGGCGAAGGAGCCCGGCTTCTATGACCTGATCGTCCGCAGCGCGCCTTTTCAACAGGTGCTGCGGCCTGTCCCGCCCGAGCGTTTCAATGTGCCCGACGAAGCGGGCAACACCACCGGGCAGCTGCTGGTCGTGCCTTCCAACATCGAGACGCGCAGCATCGCCGGCAACATCAGCGATGCCTTCACCGTGTTAAAGCGTTTCAACCAGTTGCGCAACGCCATAGATTTCGTTTTTTTTGATACCTCGCCCACGCCATCACTGCTGCATTCTTCCATTTATATGGCTACCGATGGCATCATTTATCCGACCAAATGCGAAGCCTGGAGCTTTGATGGCCTGCGTGAAAGCCTGACGCACAAAGACCAATTCAGCCCCATTCGCCAGCAGTACAATCTGAACGACATCAAAGTGCTGGGCGTGGTGCCAACCATGTACCGCGGTCGCACGCTGGAGCATCAAGACAACCTGCGCCGCCTGCAAGATACCTTTGGCGGATTGGTCTGGAAGCCGCTGCCGGTGCGCACGATCTGGACGGAAGTTGCCAGCGCCCGCCGGACTGTTTTCTCGCTCGCCCCGACCAGTGGCACCGCCGACGATGCCTGGCGACTGGTCGATCAGCTGGAGGAGCGCGTCTATGAGCAGTCGTGAGCGCCGCCGCAAAATCCGCGACGAAGACAACCTGCTCTTCGCCAATCCGAACTCGCTCGACCCCAAAACTGCCGATGCAATCGGTTTTGGATTGGGCGATCTTGCGCTGGAAATCGCCGCAGCCGATAGTGACTTTCAGGCGATCGAAGCCGTCAGCATTCACGATGTTTATCCCAACCCGATCCAGCCGCGCTACAGCATCCCGCACGACCTGACCGATATTTTCGCGCTGCAGCCTGCCAGCGTTGTCGATATCCTGGAGCGCTGGATATTGGAGATTCAGCTGGAGCCGGGCAAGCAGGCTTTCGACATCGTTAATTACCTGCGCGGGCAAGCCACCGACCGCGGCGCGTTGGCCGAGACCGACGAGAGCCCGGCCGCGGATGAGGATTTGCCGACGCCCACCAAGTATGCCGCGCTGATGAAGCTCATCGATCTGGCAGCCAGCATACGGCGCGATGGCTTGTCCAACCCCATCAGCCTGGCGCGCCATGGCGACCGCTATGAGATTGAAACGGGCGAGCGGCGCTGGCTGGCTTACCACATCTTGTACTGGAAGTTTGGCGATGGCGACAAACGAGCCGATGGCAGCATCGTCAATTGGTCGCGCATCCCGGCGCGCATCGTCAACCGCGTGGATGTGTGGCGGCAAGCCAGCGAAAATAACGCCCGCGACAACCTCAATGCCATCAGCCGGGCGCGTCAGCTCTCGCTGCTGCTGATGGACCTGCATGGCTGGCATAACTTCGCAGCGCTTGCCGATTGCGAAAGCGAGCAAGCCTTCTATGCGCAAGTGGCCGATGGCGGCGCCTGGCGCATCCCGCGTGGACAAGGCGAGCGGCTGCTGAATGCCATGGGTCTTTCCACCGCCAGCCAGTTGCGTCAATATCGGGCGCTGCTGCGTTTGCCGGCGGATTTGTGGCGGCGTGGCGATGATGAAGATTTGACCGAAGGCGAGCTGCGCAAGATCAAAGCCGCGCTTGATAGCGTTACACGAGTAACGGCAGCGCGCCGTAAAAAACGCCGCAAAGATGCCTTGGCGCGTCTGGCCGCCGATGCCAGCCAATGGCGAAATCGCTTGCGCAAAGAAATCAATGCGGTCGATTCAGAATCGCGCCCGCATATCCGCAAGCTGATCGAAACCGAGATCCGTCAGTTGATGCGCCTCATCGAAGACATCGACGACTCAACTGCCTGACTCCCCGAAGCATCGCCGTCGGTCATGCGGGCGACTCAAAAGTCACCTATACGCCGCTTCTTCATATCGTTGCATTGCTTCATTGGGCTTACGGAGAAGGCGGCCAAACCCGAACAGCGGACAAGCCTTATAGCGGATAGACCAAAATCACAAGCGTTACACCTGTAACGCTATAGCGCGCGCAGTTAACTCGTCAACTGCGCCAGCTGACCCCGCTCATCATCCAGCCCCGCGGCCCGTTCTGCGCCGCGCGCCAGAGATGCCAGTACTTCGCCTGCCGTATCTCGCAGCGCCAGGAAGACCTTGCCCTCGCCGAACTCCTTCAGCATGCGATAGGCAATGCCCCGCCGCGCCGGACGCCGCACCTGCTGGCCTTGCTCGTCCAGCGCGTACAGATAGCCGCTGATGGTCTCGGCGATCTTGTCTTCGGCGATCCGCTCCGCCACCGTGTCGAAGAAGAGCCGGAGCTTCTGGTAACGGGTTGCCGCCACCCGTTCCTTTGCCCGGCGCAGCAATCCCGCGGCCCGCTCGGGCAGGCTGGGTTTTTCGACCGCCTCGCCCCGCCAGGCACGCAGCTGCAGAAACTCCTTCGCGCTGATCGGCGCATACACTGCTGCCGGCGCCTCTGCGCCCAGGCTGTAACGCGATGGTCGGCGAATGCACAGCCAGATGACCTTGCCCGCTTCTTTCAGCAGCTTCGCGCCGATGTGCCGCCAGGCCGGATAGCGCGCCCCGTCTGCCGTCTCGAGCCAATAACCCGCCGTGGCATTGCGCTCGATATCGCGTGTGCGTTTGGGCAAACAGCCAATCGTTCGTTCAGCCATCTGCAAGCGCCCGATGCAAGCGGTGACTCGCACGCCCAGATCGCGGTTGTAGCGCCGGATTGTGCGTGTGGACGCGCCAATCCGCTCAGCCAGATTGCGCATGGGCAGCTGCGGATTTAAACGTCCGATGTATGCGCGATGCAGCGCCTGCCGATACGATTTGGCTGTGCGCAGGTCGCTTTCTCGCAGGGCATCGGACGGCGTCCAAGCCACATTCAGCACCGCCAACAGCCGCCCCGCGCTGGGCACTTGAAACACCAGATGCACGGGTCGACCGCGCTTCTTCGCATTAAGTCCCCTCTTGTCCAGGTATTCGACATATCTTCTGCTGATAATCTGCCGCCCATTGTAAATCGACCGATCGCCCGTCAGCGCTTGCAGTACCGACTTGCGACTGATGCCGACGCGACGCGCGACGCCGACAGCATCGCTCAGCGTGAAGCTGGCAGCTTCTTTCCAGCCCGCCAGACAAAAAGCATCCAGGAGCCGCGGCACGATGCTGGAGGACTGAGCAGCCAACAAACGCTCGCGCACCGAATTGGGGATGCCAACTTGCTCAGCCTGCAGGAAGCTCCCGCCGCGAAAAGCCGATGCGATGCTGCGCTTCGCCTCCAATAACCTTTCGGCCGACTTCTCGTGGCGATGAGCGGCTTTGGCAGGCTGCATCACATGCAACGGCACGAGGCGCGCTTCCACATCCATCTGCGACATGCCACGCTCGCGGGCGATGGAAGCTGCTCGGTAGAGCGCATTGTTGCGACCGATCTGCCCAGCCAGCCGTTCGTACAAGCGCGCAAAGTCGATATCGCTGCGCGAACTGACGCTTTTTGCCGGCCTCATATGCACAGCAGCATTCACATGAAAGTAGTTCAGCAGCTTGTCGATATCCCCGCGCTGCAGCTGCATGGCGGGCAAGTCGTTCATGGCGCGGTATGCGAAGCCGCCGATCTGCGAAGGCGGGGCTACCACATAAGAGCGTTCGCCTTTGATATCGCCGCCAGCAAACTGATGACTGGGCACAAGTTCATCGCTGCGGAAGTACAGGTGGCAGCCGCGGCGCGTCTTCACGCTGTAAGTATCGGCATATTGCGGCAGGTGCATGCAGAAGCGCCGGTAACGCCGCTGGTCGTCAAAGTCGATGACAAGCAGGCGCGAAACCCGCCCGCAGACGATGCCCAGCGCTGTAAACTGTTCGTCAAAAGCGGCATCAATCTCCGCGGCGGAGGCGATGCGTTTCTGGCGCTGGCGCCATTTGATGGCTGGCTTTTTGGGCTCTTCGGGCGCATTGTCGCCATGCACCGGGATCACCGAATAGCCGGAGTTCGCCAATTTATTAGCTTCGCGCAGCAGCGATTTGTGTCGAAAGTTGAGCAAAGATTTCATGATTTTTTCTCGCTTTTGCGCGCGCAGGTCAGAGATGCGAAAACGACGCGCCCGGACAGGCGTGAGGTCTTGGCTGTTGGATGCGCGCGGCACTCGCAACGGCGCTTGCAGAAGCCCGGAAATGGTCTCAAAAAGTTCTCGGTAGCGGCGACCAAATTGCGCCAGAAAAGCGACAGATTTCGTGCTGGGTTACACAGAGACTATGCGCGAAAAAATGCTCGCATTTAGACTGTATAAATGATCGCTGCCTTCGCGCTGTCGGACAGAACCACTGAACCACAACGCTATATGTATACTGTATAAATGATTTGGCGGGAGATGTCAAGGAAGTAATGCGGGGTTCCGGAAAGCATTAAGTTCAGAAAATGCGTTCTATTTATTGAGGCCGTCGTCTTCTAATCGAGATCAACGCCGCCATCCACGGATATGGACTTGCCCGTGATGAAACAGGCTTGTTCGCTGCTGAGGAATGCCGCCAGATTGGCGATATCGACCGTTTCTGCCAGGCGTCCCAGCGGGATGGTCTGCATCGCCGTCTCGATCATCTGCTGTCGATAGTCGGATGTGGATAGTTCAGCAGGTTTTAGCGCCGCTGCCATATCATCGATGCGCTCGCTGGCGATCAAGCCCGGGCAGATGGCATTGACAGTGATGTTGTGCGCCGCCAATTCCAGCGCCAGTGACTGCGTGAAGCCGCGAATGGCGAACTTTGACGCGCAATAGGCGGCATATCGCGCAACGCCTCGCTTGCCAGCTGTTGACGCAATGTTGATAATGCAACCGCCTTCTGCCTGCTCGATCATCAGTCGGGCGGCGGCGCGGCTGCACAAGAAAGTTCCGCGCACATTCACGCGCTGCACCAGGTCAAATGCGTCTTCGTGCAGCTCGACGACCGGCACACGATCGGCACCGGCGGGCGCGCCAGCATTGTTGATCAGGATATCCAGCCGGCCGAAGTGCGCGATAGCATCCGCGAACATCTGGTCGACTTGCGCAGAATTCGCCACATCGCCATAGACCGCCAGCCCGCGCGAGCCCAGCGCTTCAATTTCGGCGACGGCATCTTGCAAGCCGCTCCGTCTGCTTTCGGACGGGCGCAGATCGTTGACGGCAACATGTACGCCCGCCTTCGCCAGGCGCAGGGCAATGGCTCGTCCGATGCCGCCAGCCCCCGCCGCGCCAGTGACGAATGCGACTTTTCCCTTGAGTTCGTGCATGCCTTTGGCCTCTAGCTTCTCTGTAGTTTCTGGCTTCAGCGCAGGATTCGCGTGTCGCGCAAGTCTTTGCCGCCGATGGTTTTTGTCATAGTTGCCGCGCGCACTTCCAGCACCGGCAAATCCGCCAGCCCGTTGACGATGTTACCCTGCGTTGGCATATCTTCCCAGCGAGGGCGCGTGAACGCGAAGCTGCCCGTGCCCCTTGCTTGTTCTGTTACACGGCGGTTGGGCGCTTCGGCGGGGGTCATGGTCGCATAGGCGACATCGGCAACGCCCCATTCGCCCGTTCGCGGCATATATTTGTAATGCAGGCTGGGCAGGCTCTTGGCAGACGGCTGGGGCGGCACCGGCTGCAAGTCGCGGATGCGTATGTCCAAAAAGCGGAATCCCAGCCAGCTGGCGGTGATATGGTGTTCGCCGCGCAGCACAGTCGGCGTTGGCAGTTCGCAATAGATCTTGGCGTAACCCAATTCTTCGCGCCCGGTGATGATGGGATCGGCCAGATTCTCCCACAGCACGGTCAAAAAATTGCCGACAACATCATCGACCTGCCCTTGATACCGCGCGGGAAAGGTCAAACCCAGCGTGTTGTAGCCGCGCCCAGCCAGCCACTCGATCTCGCTCATATAATTGGCGCTCAGCGTGGCGACGGGCTCGCCATGCAGCGCGAAGCCGGGCGGCAGCAGGGCGGCCAGGACCTCGCTGTCGGTGAGAAAACTGATGGCATAGATCGTGCTGCGCGGATTGTCTTGGCAGGCGAATTGCTCGCCGGCTGGACCACGTCGCGGACCCGCGCGCGGACCGAAGTGCGTGGGCATGCGATACATGGCGGACGGATCAAATTGGTATGGCATGGCGTGTCCCTTGTGTCGTTGCCAGGCAGAAGCAAGTGATTCGTGCCAGCAAGCTTAACCACAAAGATACAAAGGACGCAAAGAGCACAAAGGTTTTTGCCGCAGATGACACAGCAAAAAATAAAATGTTTAGATTGCGTTTCCCTCCGACTCTTCGGGGGGACTGAGGGGGGTCGGCGGCGCGATTTGAATCAGCACATAGCCAGCCAGCCCATAGATCGCGGCGGCGAACAGCTGGAAGCCGTGCAGCAAGAAGCCGGTCGCTGTCGCGTCCGATTCGCTCCAGCCAGCCAGCTGCATCAAACCGAAGCTCCAGGCCACTTCTACAACGCCGAAGCCGCTCACGGTGAAAGGGAAAGCCGAGGCAAACATGCCGATGCTGATGATGGCGATTGCGCCGGGCAGATCGACAGACAAACCCATGGCGCGCAGCAGCACATAATTGGTCAGGAAAGAGCAAGTGTAGGTGAAGCAGGAGATGAAGAGCGCTGAAAAGAACAGGCGCGGCTGGCGGATGCGGCTCAGCTCGTCGGCTAGCTGGTCGAGGCGCGTTTGCAGCAGACGGGTGAGGCGGCTGTCGTGGCGAATCAGCAGCGGTCGCAGCAGGTTGTGCAGACGCCGCGCCAATGCGCCCCCATAATAAAGCGCCAGCATACTGCCCGCGAAAGTGAGCGCCACCGCAACCAGCAATTCGTCGCGCTGTGCCGCCAGCTGCTCGGCGCTGCTCAATATGCTGGCGGCGAAGACCATGACGATAATCAGCAATTCCAGCAGGCGCGCGCCAAACAAACTGCTCAAGCCCGCTTCCATCGAGTAATTCAATCGCGAACGCAGCAAGGCGATGTACGACAATTCGCCCAATTTGAACGGCAGGGCGCGCACCAAAAAATTGTGGTAGAGCGTGATGGGCAGCAGCAGACGCCAGGCGGACTCTTCGCCGCCCAGCAAGATGCGAAAACGCAGCGCCCGCAGCAAATTCAACGCCAGGTAGGCCAACAGCGCCCCGCACCAGCCCAGCAGCGAAACGCGCGCCAGCAGCTCGTCAAATTCGTCCCATTCGACCCGGCCTACGAGCACGATGAGCAAGCCGACAGTTATTCCGATACTGAGCAGGCGGACGAGACGCTGACGGGACTTGGCGCTCATGATCGCCTCATTCCGCGCCATACCAATGCGAGAGGTCGCGGTCCAGCAGCTGACTGAGCGCGTCAATATCGCCGGCGAATTCGCGCTGCAAGCTCCCGCGCAGCTCTGGCGTCAAAGGCGAGCGCTGTTCAAAACGGGTATATGCCGCGATGACGCCTTCCACCGCGCGCGTGCGATAGCGATAGGGCACCAGGGTGTGCGTGGTCGCCAGGTAGCTCAGGCGGTCTTTGAGCAGCATGAGCGAAAAACCGCTGCCCACGATGAGCTGCTGCAGCCAGGCCAGGCGCGTTTTTTTGTTGGGATTGCGGATGTCAAAGCGCATGGGCGCGCCGCTGTCGATGCCCAGGAATTCGCAGACCTCTCGGAAGACGCCGGCGGTGTCGCTGCGGAAGTCGTCAAAGATGACGACCAGCACATTTTCGCGCCCGAAGGCATCGAAGTAACGCGGCACCTGCTGGCTGAAACGCGCCATCCGGCGATATTGCAAGCCGGTGATGCAATGCGCGGCGCGGCGAATGCGCTTGTTCGCGCGGCGATCGCTTTCGGCTGCCAGCGCCTCGGCAAAGCTGCCGATCTGTTCGTTGCCGCTGTAACGAAATTGCGACCACATGGAATACATCATGTCGACCGGGCTGCGCAGCATGATGATGATTTTGGCGGCGGGATCGTAGTCGTGGATTTCCGCTGCGGCGCGCTGGCTGACCAGATACCAGGGCGACGATTCGCCGATGCGGGCTTGTCCGCGCGCGTCCCGGAAGAGCTTGAGGTAACGCTCGGGCTGGTCGCGAAATTGTCGAAAACGCGAGCCATCCAGGTCGCTGCCGAAGAAATGCGGCTCTTTGTAATAGGGCATGAAGACATCGGGATGGCGCTGCAAGTATTCGTGCAGCGAGGTCGTCCCGCATTTGGGCGCGCCAACGATGAAGAAATTGGGTTTGGGCACGGCGTTCAGTTCGGCAGCGCGCAGCATCGAAACTCCTCTTGATTCGCCGCATTATAGTACAAGCGCGAAAAGACCTTGTAAGGCTTGTCCGCTACTGGTGCGCAAAAAACAAGCGGAAATGAAAGAAGGTGCTAATTTAGAGTAAGAGCCGAACTCTCACATAAGGAGCTTACTCATGGATTTAGACACCTTCTTCACGACATTATACTGTTTCATTGACGATTGGTACAAAGAGAAGATGAGTGATCGAATGAAGCGACATCCGGGTCCCGCCTTGCAAATGAGTGATAGCGAAGTGTTGACGGTTGGGATTGCTGCGCAATGGCGTGTTGGTGTGTCCTGGCAATCCGAGCGCGGCATAGTGCGCTACATCCTGCAGCATGGTCGGTCGTGGTTTCCTCGGATGCTGAAGCATAGTCAGTTTAACAAACGTCTGCGGGATTTGTGGGCGGTTTTTGTATGTTTGCAACAAGAGTTGGCGCAGATGCTCAGCAGCGCCGCTTTGTTTGAGGTGGTGGATTGTACGCCCGTGCCACACTGCAGTTTGGGGCAAGCCAAAAGCCATGATCGCCATTGGCTTTACGGCAAAAAGGGACACGGCGGCAATCATGGCGGCTGGTATTACGGCGAGCAATTGCTGCTCTGCGCCAGCGACAGCGGGATCATCACCGGCTGGATGACCGGTCTGGCAAACATTGATGACCGCTGGCTAATGGAAGCGCTTGTGAGCAGCCGCCAGGGATGCAAGCGTATAAAAGAAATCGAATTGCCCAAGCATAGAACATATAAAACTCGCAGAATCCCTAGTTCTGAATCCATCAGCCCCGCCCTGTGTGCCGGAGATGATCGCGGCTCGACCTATCTCGCTGATGGCGGCTTCAGCGGGCTGCGCTGGATTAGGCATTGGCAACGAGAATATGGCGTTGAAGTTATCGCGCCACGAGCGAGCAACATCAAAGGAGACAAGCCCGGCAAAACCATGCGCTGGCTGCGCAAACACAGACAAATCATTGAAACTGTGATTGCCAGGCTCACCGAAATCTTTGGGCTGCATCGCGTCAATGCACACAGTGAACTCGGCATGCTAACGCGAATAGCCGCTAAAACAGCTGCCTACAACATCGCCGTCCTATTCAACCGGCAGTGTGGACGACCAGATGGAGCGATGGCAACTCTCATCTGTTAGTAGCGGACAAGCCTTGTAGGGGCAGGGCAACCGCATCAAAACATCATCCCGCTGCGACAGCGCCGGATGAGAGGGGAGTGGCGAACTTGCTGGATATGGACCCCCCTCGGTCCCCCCGACAGGTCAGGGGGAGGCAATGGGAAAACGGTAAACGATAGGCCACCGAGTGCGCCGAGTCTTTTGAGTACGGGGAGAAAGTGCATGTTAGAGGCTTGTAACGATTTCACGACAACAGGCATAAACCATAGCGCTGTATGCACGGCGAGCTTGGCACATAGAGGTCTCATCGAGGCGAGGCCTCTTGCACCGTCCCGGCCTTTTGACTCTCGGTGAACTCTTTCAACTCGGTGTACTCGGTGGTTCAGTTTTCATATCACTTTCTTGCCGTACCATCTGCACCCCCGCGTTGTATGATAGGTACATGACATTTTTAGCAAACATCCACCGCCTCCTGCGCGTTCTGTTGCGGCAGCCGCAGTCCGCCATTGGCACGGCGCTGGTGGCTTTCTTCTTCTTTTTGGCGCTGTTTGGCGGGCAGCTGGCGCCTTATCCCAATGCCAACGACCAGAGTCACGATGCCCGCGTCTCGCCCACGCTGGACATGGGATCGCTGCGGCTGGGCGCGCATCCTTTTGGCACCGACCGGCTGGGGCGCGATGTCTACAGCCGCGTCATCCTGGGCGCGAGCAGCATCTTCCGCATCGCCGGGCTGGGCACGGTCATCAGCGTCGTGCTGGGCAGCGCGCTGGGCATGACGATGGGATATCGCGGCGGCTGGCTGGACGAGCTGCTGGGTCGAGTCATTGATGCGCTGCTGGCTTTGCCGGCGCTGCTATTGGCGCTGGTCATGGTCGGCATCGTCCGCAATCTGGACTTTGAAATCAACAGCTGGCAGGCGGCGCTGGCGGACGAAGTAACCCTGCTGGTCATCGCCATTCTCTACATTCCCGTTGTGGCGCGGGTGGCTCGCAGCGCGGCGCTGGACATCAAAACGCGCGAATTTGTCGCTGCCGCCGAGATCCGCGGCGAAAACAGCGCCTATATCATCTTCCGCGAGATTCTGCCCTCGGCGATTCCCGCGCTGGTGGTCGAAGGGTCGCTGCGCTTCTCCTACGCCATCTTTCTGGTGGCCTCGCTGGGGTTTCTGGGTTTTGGCTCGCCCCCGCCCTCGCCCGACTGGGGGCTGATGGTCAACGAAAATCGCGGCGGCTTCTATCGGCTCACTCCCTGGGCGCTGAACTTCCCCGCGCTGGCGATCGCGCTGTTGGTCATCGCCGTCAACCTGATGTCGGATGGCATCCGCCGGGCAGTGCAGAAAGGCGGCGCATGACACGGGTTACCCCCCTCGGTCCCCCCGACAGGCCAGGGGGAAGCAATAGGACGCAGCTGCTGGATGTGCGCGGACTGGGCGTCAGCTATCGGATGGGTCGGCGCTGGCTGCGGGCTTTGCGCGAATTCGACTTGCAGTTGGACGCGGGGCAGATCGTCGGCATTGTCGGCGAAAGCGGCAGCGGAAAATCGACGGCGGCGCTGGCTCTGATGCATTATCTGAGCGCCAACGGACGCATAGATGGCGGCGACTTGCGCTTCTTGGGCGAGGACATGCTGACGATGGACGCGGCTGACATGCGGCAGTTGTGGGCGCGGCACATCAAGCTGGTGCCACAGAATGCCGGCGCGGCGCTCAACCCGTCCATGCGCATCGGCTCGCAGGTGCGCGAGGCGGTGCAGGCGGCAGAAGGCATCGGCAGCGCAGAGGCAGACAGGCGTGTCCTGGACGCATTCCACGATGTCAACCTGGTCGATCCGGCGCAGGTGGCGAAGCGCTATCCGCACGAGCTCAGCGGCGGCATGCAGCAGCGAGTCGCCATCGCCATGGCGCTGATGTGTCACCCCGATCTGCTCATCCTGGATGAGCCCACCACAGGCCTGGATGTGACGACCGAAGCGGTGATTTTGGACTTGCTGCGCGAATTGATCGCTGGGCGGGGCGCGGGCGTGCTGTATATCACGCACAATCTGGGCGTGGTGGCGCAGCTCTGCCAGCGCGTTGTGGTGCTTTATGCTGGCGAAATCATGGAGGAAGCGCCGGTTGACCAGCTCTTCGCCAGTCCGCGCCATCCCTACACGCTGGGTTTGCTTGCCAGCTTGCCCAAAGCCGGTCAGCGCAAAGCCCGCTCGCGATTGCAGACCATCCACGGCAACCCGCCCGACCTGCGCAGCGTGGGGCCGGGCTGTGTCTTCGCAGACCGCTGCCCGCTGGCAGCCGACCAATGCCGCAGCGAGAAGCCGCCGCTGGAAGAGGTCGAGCCGGGCCGGCTGGCGCGCTGCTTCCGCTGGCAAGATGTGGAATTGTTTTCGGGCGAGTCGCCCCCTCGCCCCTACGGATCGCCTTTGGACATAATGTTGTCATCGGATCATGCCTCCGCCCGACCCGACGGGGGTATTCTTAACGTCAAAGGCTTGACCAAACACTTCCCCGTCCCGCGCGACCTGCGCGACATGCTGCGAGGCACAAGCCCCAAACCCATCCGCGCGGTGGATGGCGTAGACCTGCGCCTGCATGCCGGACAGACCCTGGGCTTGGTCGGCGAAAGCGGCAGCGGCAAGACCACCCTCGCCCGCATCGTCATCGGCTTGGAGGCGCGCACTGGCGGCGGGCTCGAGTTATTTGGCGCGGATATCCAGGGCGACCTGCGCGCGCGGCAGCAAGACCTGCTTTCGCAAGTGCAGATGGTCTTCCAAAATCCGCAGAATTCACTGAATCCCTATCAGTCGGTGCGGCAGGCCTTGCGCAGGCCGCTGGTCAAGCTGCGCGGTCTATCGGCGCAGGCGGCAGAGGCACAAGCCATGCAGCTGCTGAAAGCCGTCAACCTGCGCGCCGATTATGCCGATCGCTATCCCGACGAGCTGAGTGGCGGCGAAAAACAGCGTGTCGCCATTGCCCGAGCCTTTGCCTCGCAGCCCAGCCTGGTCGTCTGCGATGAGCCGGTGTCGGCGCTGGATGTATCGGTGCAGTCGGCGGTGCTGAATCTGCTGGCCGACCTGCAAGACGAGCACGGCAGCGCCTGCCTCTTCATCTCGCACAACCTGTCGGTGGTCGGCTACCTGGCCGATGTCATCGCGGTCATGTACCTGGGGCAGATTGTCGAGGTCGCGTCTGCCGATGCGCTCTTCCGCGCGCCCAGCCATCCCTACACCGAAGCGCTGCTGGCAGCTATCCCGACGCCCGACCCGAGCCAGCGCAGCGAACGAATCCTGCTTGCCGACGATCTGCCCAGCGCGCAGAATCTGCCCGGTGGCTGCCGCTTCCACACCCGTTGCCCGCGCAGCATCGGCGAAATCTGCGGGCGGGACGAACCACCCTGGCGCGAAACCGGCGCGGGGCAGGGCATCCGCTGCCATATCCCGCTGGACGAGCTGGCGGGGGCAACCCCTCCTCGTCAGGACGGAGAGGGTAGCCAATGCTTGCTATAACCCCTTCCCCAGGCCCGCACCGAGGCATCAGGGAGGCGAGTCAAGGTTTGTGCCTCCCCCTGGCCTGTCGGGGGGACCGAGGGGGGTTGGCCTCATGATCCTGTTTCTGCGGCGGCGCTTTGTCTTTTTTTTCTTCACCTACCTGCTCAGTTCGCTGATGATTTTCTTCTTGCTGCGCGTGCTGCCGGGCGATCCAGCGCGTGTCATCGCCGGCGGACGAGAAGCCACCGCCGAGCAAGTGGAGCAGATACGCGCCGAGCTGGGGCTGGATGCGCCGTTGCCACAGCAATACACCGACTGGCTGGGCGACTTTGCGCGTGGCGACTGGGGCACGAGCGTCGCCTTTCGCGGGGCAGACAACCGCGCCCTGATCGGCGAGCGCAGCGTCAATTCGGGGCGGCTGGCGCTGGTGGCGCTGCTGCTTTCTGTACCCTTGTCGCTGGCGCTGGGGGTGGTCGCTGGTTTGTCCGAGAACAAATTGCCCGATGTCGTCATCTCGCTGCTGACGCTGTCGGTGGTCAGCTTGCCCGAATTCGTGACGGGCTTGTTTCTCATCAATATCGTGGCGCTGGGCTGGGCGGGCAATCCACTGGCAGAAGCGCTGGGCTGGTGGTTTCCTGCCAGCTCGGCTGTGCCCGCCAATGCCAGCTTCGGCGAGATGCTGCCGGCTTTGTGGCTGCCGGCTTTCGCGGCGACGCTGGTGCTGCTGGCTTACATCTCGCGGCTGACACGCGCCGGCGTTATCGAAGAGCTCAAACGCGATTATGTGCGGGCGGCGGCATTGAAAGGCATTGCCTGGCGGACGGTCGTGCTGCGCCATGTGCTGCGCAATGCCCTGCTGCCGACCATCACCGTCATCGCCATCAGCGTCAGTTGGCTGGTCAGCGGGCTGGTGGTGATCGAGTTCGTCTTTGGTTTCCCGGGGCTGGGCAGTTTGTTGATCGCCGCCATCGAGCGCCGCGACCTGCCCCTGGTGCAAGCGATTGTGATGGTGACCGTGAGCGTCATCCTGCTGGCGAACCTGGCTGCGGATATGGCTTATGCGGCGTTGAACCCGCGCATTCGCTTGTGAATGGTCCGCCAAACTTCGCCCCGTCGGATCGGTGGGCTGGCGTCGCCGCGGGTTATGCCTATCTACGGAAAAATATCGGCTACGGCGATTTCAAAGCCGGGCAGCGCATCGCCAGCTGAAAGCGTATCGCCCTCGCGGTAGTTCACCGAGCCAGCGCGCGTATACACATCCACCTCGCGCAGGTCGGGGTCAACAATCCAGACTTGAATGGCGCCGGCCTCGAGCAGTTGCCGCGTCTTGCGCTTCATGTCAGAGATTGTGTTGCTCGGCGAAACGATTTCGACTGCCAGGTCTGGCGCGCCTTCAATGACTTCGTTGGTGTACAGCTCGTCAGCGCGCTCGTTGCCCACGACGGCGATATCCAGCCCGCGCACGGTGTCGCCGCGGTATTCGCTGCGCTCCAGCACGAAGGCGGCATCAGCGCCTGTCATTCCACCCATGCGGGTTTTCTTGAGATGGATACCGATTTCAGTAGCCAGGCGAAGCAGTACGGCACCATGCAAACCTCTGGGCAATGCCATCGTAAGAATCTCCCCTTCGACAAGTTCGACCCGGCGGTCTGCGAATTCGGGCAGGTTGGCGTATTCCAAGATGTTGTCGGCGTTCACGCGTTTGCTGAGGACTTCCATGTGGTTTCATCCTGATGGCTGTGGCTGTGAATATAGTATAACGCAGCGCGGGTCGCAAAGGAACAAAGGTCACAAAGAGTTTCTCTATGCCCTCAGTGCTCGCTGCGTTGAAAAAATTCTGATGCCGGGCGTCTAGTCCGACACTTCAACGAACTGGCGCTGATAAAGCTCGTAATATGTGCCGCGGCGCGCCTGGAGATGGAGCGGCGGACGAATGGCCATATCGTCCACAATTATGGACATGGGGGCATCGGCTTCACGCTGGAGGTTGCGCGGCTGGTAGAATCTGTTTGAATCACAGAGAACGACAGAGAAAAGAATCTTTGTGTCCTTTGTGATTATCTCTATGTCTCAGTGACTCTGTGGCAAGAAAGAGGAAATCCATGAACCGACAGCTTATTTCATCCGGCACAGCCTGCGAGCGCATCGCTGGCTATTCGCGGGCGGTGCGCATTGGCAATCTCGTGCAGGTATCGGGCACGACCGCCACAGAAGGCGCAGATGCGATCGTCGGCATCGGCGACAGCGCAGCCCAAACCCGCTTCATCCTCAAAAAGATCGAAAGCGCGCTCCACGAAGCCGGTGCCAGGCTGAGCGATGTCGTGCGCACGCGCGTCTACCTGGCACCCAATGCCGATTGGGAAGCGGTCGCCCGCGTGCATGGCGAGGTGTTCGGCGAGATCCGCCCGTCCAATACATTGCTCTATGTGCAGGCGCTGGTCGGTCCCGACTACCTGGTCGAGATCGAAGCCGAAGCCATCATTAGCACAAACTGAACCAGCGAGTACACCGGGTAAGGCGTGCAACAAACGGGCAACGCCGATCAAGTTCGAAAATTGTAGGGGCGAGACTTGTCTCGCCCGCTTTGTCGCCATTGACCATGTGGGCGACTCAAGAGTCGCCCCTACGCGATTCCATTTCAATTTTGCATTACCTGGTTGGCCTCGCTCCTGTGGCAAAATAGCGACATGAAATTCTCCCTGCGCTTCAACAACGACCTGCCGGTGCGCGATTATGTGCGCTATGCGCGCGCGGCAGAAGCAGCTGGCTTCGACCAATTCTGGGTGAGCAACGACCTCTTCCTGCGCAGCGCGCCAGTCATCCTCACGGCGGTGGCTGCGGCGACCGAACGCATCGAAATCGGCAGTTGCATCTTGAATCCATACACCATGCACGCCGCCGAGATCGCCATGTTTGCCGCCACGCTGGATGAGGTTTGCGCTGGGCGCTTTCTGCTGGGGCTTTCTGCGGGCGCGGCTGACTTTCTGCGCTGGCTGGGTATGCAGCAGAATCTGCCCCGCACCACGGTGGTCGAGGCGGTGGCGGCTATCAACAAGCTGACCGCCGGCGAAAATGCGCAGACGCAGGGCAAGGCGCTGCAATGGACGAGCGAAGCCTGGCTGCGCTTCCCATCCCGGCGGCGCGTCCCCATCTATCTGGGCGCAATGAGCCCGCGCATGTTGGAAGAGATCGGCGCGGTGGCCGATGGCGGTTTGCCGCTGCTCTTCCCGCCCGAGCATTACGCCGCTGTGCTGCCGCATATCCAGCGCGGCTTGGCGCGGACAGGGCGCACGCATGCCGATATCGACCTGGCGGCTTGCATCTGGTGCTCGGTTTCGGACGATCAGCAGGCTGCAGAAGCTACGCTGGCGGACAAGGTCGCCTATTATGGACACGCCATGAGCCCGCTGATCCTGGAGCAGCTGGGCTTGTCCCGCGCCGACTTCGAGCCGATTCGCCGCGCCTGGCATGTCGAGGGCGATGTGGCGGCGGCGCGCGCCATGGTGACGCCAGCCATGCTGCGCATCGGCATTGCCGGGCAGGCAGGCGACCTGATCGAGCGGCTGGAAGGGCTGGTGGCGATGGGCGCGCGGCATATCAGCTTCGGCCCGCCACTGGGACCGCGCATCCTGGAGGCCATCCATACGCTGGGCAGGCAGGTGCTGCCGCATTTTCGCCAAAGCAAAGTATAGAAAACACAGTTCCAACCTGCTCGCTGGCTATGCTAAAATCCGCCCAATTGTGAGCTTCTCGTAGCGAAAGATGCATCATGCGCCGCAGTTCTATTGTCATCCTCGTCTTCCTTTGCCTGTTGATCGCATTGCCAGCCGCTCGCGCCCAGTCCGAGCCGCCCCTATGCACACCCACAGAATTCTTGAGCATATTCGATCTGGTTGTCGATTATCAGGCGCGCTTTGCCGAGCCCCCGACCGACTTCAGCGCACTGATGGCATACAGCCAGCAGCATGCCACCGACCGCCTGACCGTCCTTGCGCAGTTGCCGCAATGCGCCGAAGCGCTGGAATTTGGCGCGCTGCTCGTCCAGCTGGGGGGCGACTTTGTTGCCCGCGCCGCGCTGGAGCTGGCTGGCACGCCGGCCGCCAATAATCCTTATCTGGCGCTGCCCGATCACGACCAGCAGATCAACGATCGCCTGGATGCCATGTTCGGCAATGAGCGCTCGCCGGCACAAGCGCCCGAGCAACGACAGCTGCCCGCCTGCACAGCGCAGCAACAAGACACTTATGCCGCAGCCGCAGCAGACCTGCTCGAACTCCTGTCGACAGCCGACAATATGGACAGTCGCGACGCCTTTTCTGCCATGCTGGATGAGCGATTGACCTGGCGGGCGAACAGGCTGCCTGCCTTGCCTCTTTGCGCCGAGACGCTGGCGCTGTCGCAAGCGCTAAACGCCGCCCTTACCGACAGCGCGACCAGCCTCAGCTTCGCCTTTGTGGGCGTTCCAGCGGCGCAAAACCCTTTCATCGCGCTGGCAGAAGTCGGCATGGAGCGCATCGCGGCCCGGCAGACGCCTCCGGCCCCGGGCACGGGGACCGCAGCCTTACCGTCCGTCGAAAAGCGCCACTTGCCCGCTTGCAGCCGCGGTCAGTTGGAAAGCGCGTTAGCTGCCATCGACAGGGACTTTCTCTCCGCCTACAAAGAGACGGACGACGCTTTGCAGCGCAGTCAGCTGCATCTTGATTATCGCGGCGGCGTGCTGGCTGATTTGCCGGTGTGCGACGAAGCCTTCGCGGTAGGCTGGTGGCTGGACGAATGGCTGGGCGTGCCAGATAGAAAAAATCGTGCCCGCCTGGATGAAGCCCTGCTGGATTTGGAGTTTGCCCGCGCCAGCGCCCCGATCTCCAGCCAGTCCGCCGCGTGCCGCGATGCCGACCTGCGCTTTGTCACAATCTACATCACCCCTGCTTTTCACAGCTTGATGCGCGCCGCGCTGTCTGTAAGCGACTTTGCCCAGCAGCCCGCGCTTGAGCGAGAATCGGCGGCTTTCCGCGCCTTGCTTTGGGCGCATTTGCCACGCTGTGATGATGCCATCCGTCTGGGCATGCAGATGCGGGGCATCGCCACCGACTTTGTGGCTGCCATCAGGCTGGAAACCGACGGCGCATTCGCTGTGGAAATTCCCTACACGCTGGCTTTGCCCAACGCCATTATCCAGCTGGGCGAGCGCTTGAACGCCATTGACGCGGCTCTGGGCATTGGCGAAACGCAGACCTGGTTTGTGGATGTCGAGGGCTTCGCCAATGTGCGCAGCTGCGGCTCTACAGCTTGCGGGGTGGTGACCGTCGTACAAGGTGGCGACCCGCTGGAAGTGCTGGACGACAGCGGCGAGTGGTTCGAGCTGCGCTTGCCCGGCGGCGGCACGGGATATATCGCCGCCTTCCTGGTCAGCGAGACGCCCCTGAATTGACTGACGCGTCCACAACTACGCCAGCATCTCGTCCATTTTCTCCAGCCCGGCGCGCAGCTCGATTTCGCGATTGGTGCCGGTGCCGCCGCCGATATGCGGACACAGAATGACATTGTCCAGCGCGGTTAAGGGGCTTTCGGCTGGCAGCGGCTCGAAAGTGAAGACATCCAGCCCCGCCCCGGCGATGCGATTTTCTGCCAGCGCGTCGATCAGGGCACCTTCGTCTATGATGCCGCCGCGCGCAATATTCACCAAATAAGCGCTGGGTTTCATCAAATCCAGTTGCTGCGCGCCGATCATGCCCTCGGTTTCCGGCGTATGCGGCACAGCTACGCAGACATAATCGCTCTGCTGCAGCACATCGTTCAGCGGGGCATAGCTGGCGTCAAAAGCCGCTTCCAGCTCGGGCGAAAGCGGACTGCGCTTGTAATAGATGCTGCGCATGCCCAGCACACTGGCGCGCCGCGCGATCTCGCAGCTGATCTCGCCCATGCCGATGATGCCCAGAGTCTTGCCGCCGACTTCGTGGACGCGCTGGTTCTTCATCCAGTGGAAGGCGATTTTGCGCTGCGAGGTCAGCTCGGGCGTCAAGCCTCGATACCGATAAGCGCCCAGGGCAACTGCCTCGTGCCCGTTGACCAGGTCTTTGCTCAGCGCCATGATGAGCGTCAGCGCCAGTTCGGCCACGCAGTTGGGCCCCTTGCGCGGCACAGTGGCGAAGTTGATGCCGCGCCGGCGCAGGGCGGGCATGTCGAAGTTGAAATAGCTGCGCCCCAGTTTCAGCGCAGTACGCAGATCGGGCAATTCGCCCAGCAGGGCATCATCCACCTGCGCTTCCTGCGCGATGAGGCCGTGGATCTCGCCGGTCGGCTGCGTGACGAGTTGCAGCGCGGGAAAATCGTCCGCCAGCGATGCCGCCGCGTCTTCGTAGCCATCGTCCAAAATCAGCACCGTTTGCCGATCGCCGTCTGTGTTCGCCATGGCAGGGTCTCCTGGATTGATTGGCAGTTTGCCTGCCGAGTATAGATTTTCTGGTCTGCCGCGTCAAAGATTCTGGTGGCGGCCAGCATTTGTTGCCCCCGCCTGCCAAAGTTGTTACAGTCCGCGCCGTGCTCAAAGCAAGTAAAAATTCATTCAAGGAGATTTCTATGACACTAGCCACCAACGCCGCGCAGCTGGTCGAAATGGCGGTCGTCGGTTTTGTCAGCCAGCCGACAGTGCGCGGCTATATCCCCCAAGCCGATGGACAAGCCACCATCTTGCCCGGCATGTCCGGCTTCATATACAACGCGCGCGTCGGCGATGCCGCATTTGGCTGGGCAGCCGACCACCTCGAGCCAGGCGCGTCTATCGCTCATCCCGACCTCGATGCCGATTACGCCATGCACTATCTCACCTGCATGGGCAATCGCGCATTTCTGATGAGCGGTTTGGCGAAAGGCACAGAAGGCATTGTGACCGGCGAGCACGCGCGTCTGCTGGTCGACTTTCCGCCAGAAGCCGCCGACCTGATCGCCATTGGCGACGCCGTGCAGATCCGCACGCTGGGGCAGGGCTTGCAGTTTACCGACTATCCACACATCACGCTCAAAAAATGCAGCCCGCGCTTGATCGAAAGCCTGCCTATCGAAGCGGTCGACGAGCGCAAAATCCGCATCCCCGTCACCATGGAACTGCCGATTCGCATCATGGGCAGCGGCGCAGAACTGAATCCCGACTTTGTCGACCAGGATTTGATGTCGGGCGACCGCGCGCTGATGGCCGAGCTGGGCATCGACCAAATGCGCCTGGGCGACCTGGTCGTGGTTAATCACGCCGACCATCGCTATGGGCGCGGCTATAAACCCGGCGCCGTCACCATCGGCTTGTGCATTCATGGCGATTCGGTGATGACGGGGCATGGTCCCGGCATCCTGACGCTGATCACCTGTGCCGAGCCTTGCATCGAGTGGGTCATCAACCCCGCAGCCAATATCGCCAATTATCTGAATATCCGAGAGGCAGCATGAGCGCAAAAAACAACGCAAACCAGGTAATCAGCCTATCGGTGCAAGGCATCATCGCGCCGCCGCGCATGCCCCCCTTGCCGGCCATGCCCTACACGCTGGCGGCTGATGGCACGCCCTTCCTGCTGCCCGCTTATGGCAGCATCGTCTACAATGTCTCGGTGGGCGAAAGCGCCTATGGCTGGCTGGCCGACTGCGTGCATCCGGGCGTCAGCGTCAAACTGGACGACGCCACTGGCAACCGCGGGCTGAATGTGCTGTCCTGCGTGGGCAACACGGCGATTGTCATGACCGGCAATGCCAGCAAGGCTCGCGGCATGGTCACCGGCAAAACCGGGCGCTTCAGCGAACATGTCATCATCCACTTCGAGGGGGCTGTGCGCGAAGAGCTGGCTATCGGCGACAAAATCGTCATCAAAGCCAAAGGCACGGGCCTCAAGTTCGACGACCATCCCGATATCATGCTCAAAGGCTGCTCGCCAGAATTGGTCGATGCGCTGGAAGTCGCCACGACCGACGAAGGCAAACTGGCAGTGCCGGTGGTGGCGCAGGTGCCGCCGCATTTGCTGGGCGCGGGAGCGGGCTTGGTCAGCGATGGCGGCTCGATCCACATTCAGACGGCCGACCGCGCTGCCCTGCAAAAAGCTGGCCTGCACGAGCTGCGGCTGGGCGATGTCGTAGCGCTGACCGATTATGACAGCAGTTGGAATCACGGCTATCTGCGCAATGCGGTGGGCATCGGCGTGGTCGCTCAAGGCGATAGTCCCCGCGCCGGCTATGGTCCGGGCATCACGCTGATCATGACATCGGCGGGCGGCAATATCGCGCCTATGCTTGCGCCGGGCGTCAACCTGAGCGACCTGCTGCTGTGAAAAGCCTTGCCGCCGGGCTTGCTTGTTTGCTGTTGAAAGAATCGCTACAGCAGCCTTTCGCCAACACCAGGAGAGAACTTCATGGACACATCGCTGCTCGCGGCGCAGTTGTACACCATCCGCCAACACACGCAAACACGCGCCGACTTCGCGCGCAGCATGAGCAAAATCCGCGATATCGGCTATCGCGCTGTGCAAGTCTCAGCCATTGGCGATATCCCCGCTGCCGATGTCAAGCAGATCGTCAATGACAATGGCTTGCGCATCTGCAACACGCATATCGCATTCGACCGCTTGCAGAACGACCTGGATGCCGTCATCGCCCAGCACCAGTTGTGGGATTGCCGCCACATCGCCATCGGCAGCATGCCCGCGCCTTTCCGCGAATCGGCCGATGGTTACAAGCGCTTTGCGGCGCTGGGCAGCCAAATCGGCGAGCGGCTGGCGGAGGCCGACATGACTTTCAGTTACCACAATCACAGCTTCGAGTTCGTGAAGTTTGACGGGCGCGCCGGGCTGGAGATCCTGTTTGACGAAAGCGACCCGCGCTACCTGCAAGCCGAGCTGGACACCTACTGGATTCAGCATGGCGGCGCAGACCCGGTCGCGTGGATCGAGCGACTGGCCGGGCGCATGCCGGTGGTGCATCTGAAAGATATGGTCATGTTGTACCCCCCTCGGTCCCCCCAACGCGTTGGAGGGAAGGATTTACGACCGCAGCAGGCGATGGCCGAGGTGGGCGAGGGCAATATGAACTTCCCGGATATTCTCGCGGCTTGTCGGCGCGCCGGCGTGGAATGGTACGCGGTCGAGCAAGATATCTGCCAGCGCGACCCCTTCGAGAGCCTGGCGATCAGCTTTGAGAACCTGGCGGCAATGGGCTTGCAGTGAGTTGGGATTTGGGTATGTCGACGGCCCGCCGGATCGCGTAGATACTTTGATAGTATACGGCAGGATTAGAGGGGTGATTCATTAAAAAGGTCGCCCTCATATCCTGTTCCTGTATGCCCCGCCGGGCTGGGCATGTTGAACTTTGCCCCATTTATTATCTCATTTACCGTCAGTAGTTGTATTCTCGGATACACCTTGCCGTCAATCTCTATATCGCCAGCCATTGCCATTGTCTGCTTGAAGTTCTTTAACTGTCGTTCGCTCGGCTCATGCAAGGTGATTAAACCCGCCATTTGGATGTTCTCAAATTGCAATACGGCATTTAGTGATCGCACGTCGTTAATTCTGACATTTTCGCCGCCCTTGACTTCCAATGCCATAGACTGAAATATCTTCTCGCCTGGCATATCAAAGTAGATGCGTCCGTCTATTCCGTCATCGGCTGTTTTCTTGACATTTACGAATCCGTCTACTTTCTCGACACACCATTTTTGGAACTGATAATGATCTTGCTTCCATAACTCAAAAGCGCCTTCCCAGTTCTTCGGTACGCCGTCAATAACATAGTCCTCGCCCTCTGTAAGCCCCATACGCTCAAAAAGCCGGCGGCGGGCGACGCGGCGTATTGCGTGAATGGTTATGTCGACGCCGATCCATTGGCGGCCGAGCTTGTTGGCAGCTTCAATGGTGGTGGCGCAGCCACAGAATGGATCGAAGACAACATCTCCGGGGTTGCTTGACGCCTTGATAACACGCTCCAGAAGGGCGAGCGGCTTTTGTGTTTTGAAATCCAGCCACTCCCTAGACCAAGGCAATAATGAATGATGTTGCCAAACATCATCAGGTATCTTCCCTTTCTCATAATCTCTTTTTGAGCCATCTGCGCGTAATTGTCCCTTGTCCCACTTGTGGGGAGTTCTTACAGCATCGACGCTAAATACCCATTCTTTGCTGTTTGTGTAAAACAGCAATATGTCATGTTTTCTTGCCCAACGTTTCTTCGACGCTCCGCCGCCAGAGTAATACCATACAAATTCATTTTGAAAATTGCTTCGCCCAAATACAACATCCATCACGATTTTCAAGTAATGGCTTGCTGTCGGGTCACAATGCAGATAGATGCTTGCAGTCGGTTTCATCACCCGTTTTATCCATAGCAAGCGTTCGGTCATGTAGGATAGGTACGCCGCCATATCCGCTTGCACATTTACCAGCCCGCTCAGGAAGTGTGCTAGAAAGTCCCCGCCATGCCCGTCTATCGAGTGCTCGCGCAGTAACTTGGGCATCGCCCGGATTACGCGCATACGCACTGCATCCAGCGCCCATGTATCTGTGTATGCCTCAACCTGATCGGGCAGCGGCCGTCCTGTATGGTCTTTGTAGATGTTGTTGTAGTCGCGCTTGGAATTGAATGGCGGGTCAAGATATACCAAGTCTACGCTTTCAGGCTGCATCTTGTCGCGTATGACTGTCAGGCAATCGCCGTAGTAGAGCGTATTCATGCAAAGCGTCCTCTCAACTCCGCGGCGACATTGGCGCTGACCCACAGATTCTCCAAAGCCAGCGTATTCTTGATGCGCACGACGCGCGCATCGGCAGCCTGGCCGGGGTCGGCGCGGAAGGCATCAAAGAGCGCGGCCTGGATGGTCTCTTCATCGCTTTCGAAAACCAGCGGCATGCGTCCGCGCAGCAGGAATCCGCTCGTATACATATTCTTGGTGGTGATGGGAAAGTCGATTTTGTCGAAGAGCTTGCGCGACATAAAGTCCGCCAGCCCATAAGCTGTGGCATTGCCATGCGAGGCGGGCGTCAGGTCGAGGATGACGATGCGTTTGACGCGCGGCGCTTCTGGCTCGGGCTCGCCATCGATCATCCAGCGGCCGATGATGTTGGTGTCCAGCCCGGCACCGCTGATGTCCTTGCCAATCTCGTCGATGATCAGCACATCAATATCATCGACCGGCAAGCGCGGCATCAGCTCGCGAGAGCGCTGCAGCAAGCGTTGATCGCCCGCCACCACGCCATTGACGCCGAAGCCTTCCAGTTGCGCCACGGCGTGATAGCCATCCTCGACGATGCCGAAGCCGGCCAGGAAGGGGCTGTTCGCCAGCAGCTGCTTGGCCACCACGGGCATGTAATCGCGCAAACCGACCACGCCATGTTGATGGATCGCGCGCGCGCCCGTCTCTTTGCCCAGGCCGATCGCCAGCATCTTCAGCAAACCGCTTTCGTGCGGACCATGAAAATCGGTGTGGACTTTGGTCCGGTTGGTGATGATCAGCCCATCTGCGCCAGCGACATTTTTGTCCAAATACGCGCGGACGCCGACGCTGGTGAGCCCTTTGTCGACCACTTCCATGGTGGCATGAATAGAGCAGCCCATGCTGGCTTCGTTGATGCCGAGTCCGTCCAGCGCCTCGATTTGGCCTGCGGGCGTGCCGCCGCCATGACTGCCCATGGCTGGCACGATGAAAGGGTCGCCGCCGCTGAATTTGACCAAGCCGACCAGCTCTGCGGCGATTGCGTCGATGCTGGCGATGCCGCGGCTGCCAAAACCCAGGGCGATGCGTTTCCCCCGCACTTGCCGCGCCAGCCCCAGCCGCGCCCATTCGGCTCGCAGCGTGGCGGGGATATCAAGAGGCTGCGCTTTGGGCAGCGCCTGCGTGACTGGAAACAGGTCGGGGATGTTGATATCTTCCATTTGCGGGCTCTTTCCGCTTGGCTATCGCGGCGTATTCTAGCACAAGTAGTACGAAGCAAGTCGTGCAGCAATCAAGTGGAATGGCGCAGGGGCTAGAGGCGATCGACAATTTTCACCGCGAATCCAGCAGATTCCAGCCGCTGTCGGGCGATCTCAATATACTCCGCCGAAATATCAATGCCGATGAAGTCGCGCCCATGCAGCAGCGCCATTTTGCCAGTCGTGCCGCTGCCGCACATGGGATCCAGCACCAGGTCGCCGGGCTTGCTCCACGACAGGATGTGGTCTTCCGCCAGCTTCTCCGGGAAGACGGCGGGATGCTGAAAGGCGATTTTGTCCCTGGTCGTGCCGCCCAGCCCGACCGCATACGACCAGATATTCGTGCGCGTCTTCTCTTTTTTGAGCTCGCCGCGCTTCTTCTTGTTGATGCCATCGGGCAGCTTGTTGTGCGTCAGCAGTTCCATGCCGTGCCGCGCGGTCGGGACTTTTAATGGGTTGAATGTCGCGGGTTTGCCTTTGCTCAGCACAAACATGAATTCGTAGGCATTGGTATAGGCGTTGCTGCGCATGAAAGGCGTGTTCTTCTTCTGGTAGATCATGACATCGTGCGCGGAGAAACCGATCTCCTGGAAGTAGAGCGCCTGCCGAAACGAGGTCAGGCTGCGTCCGCCACGGATGCGGTCGCCCACAACCCAAACGACCACGCCGCCGTCTGCTGTAACGCGATAAAGTTCTTGCGCAATGTCTTCAAAAGGAAAGCTGTAGCCATTGTAATCGCGCAGTTCGTCATAGGGCGGCGAGGTGACGACCAGCTGCGCGCTTGCGTCCTCCAGTATGCGCATTCGCTGGACACAATCGCCTGCCATCAGTTTGCCTGCGCGCTCTTTGGTCTTGCCTTTGGCAGGCTCGCGGACTGTGTTGCTGTCGACGCGCTGTTCCCGGGCGAGCGTCAGTTCCATTTTTTCCATGATCGTCCCGTCCAGATAAGCAGGTGAGATTATGGGCTATTTTGCAAGCATAGCATACCTGTTCCCCATTGGCTTTCGCAACTCATTGTAAGTGCTAGTCACTCAATCGGCACGCCTTCGCAGTCAGGCGCTGCCAAACTCAATGCTGTCGACACCATAATAGCGATTGGTGAGGTGGTGTTTGAATTGATGTTCTATTCTGTTTTTGCAGCACAGGATGGGGGTTTCAATCAGGATATGACGTTCGCCCGCCTTTTGTTTCGCACTGATTTCCGCGTCAATTTTGTCGAATGATTCAGTATACGGGCGCTGCACAGCGACATCTGCAATCACTCCGGTCGCAATCGTCACCGTGATGGAGAAGATCATCAGCATCGCCATAGCTTTGATCGCCCGCTCCCAAATTTCCTGCCATGTCCAACCGATGAAGATGCCCCAGGCGAGTCCGCACCAACAGCCCATGAATGGGATTGCGGCGAAAGAGCGGCCAATTGCGGTTGGATAAGCGATAACTGTAATTGATGCAATCCACAGGAGGGACAAGCCAGCGATCAAGTAAAAGATGCTCATGCCAGCAGCGAAACGCTTGAACGCAGCCCCCGCCCGGCGCAGCGACAACTGCCATGCCGTCATCAGCAGCAAGCAGTGCAGGCTCAGCCATAAATACATTTCGACGCGCAGGTTTACATGCAGAAAGCGCAGCATCAGGAACAAGCCCAGCGCGCCAGCCAGAAGGAAGCAAGGTGCCGTTTTTGCGTGCCATCGTTTGCGCAGCGCCCAGGCGAAGGCAACCAACAAAAGGGCATTCAGCGCGATTACAGCGAAATATTTGCTGCTGTAGCGCCCGAGTATGACAGGCTCATAGCTGGTGTGGGACAGCAGAAGCGGCAAGAACAGCAGTTGGCAAATCAGTCCAAACAGCCAGCTACCGGCAGCCCGCTTGCTGTTGCGCTCTCCAGGAATTTGCGGTGGGGGGGGGGGGGGGGGGGGGGGGGGGGGGGCAAAGCGAAGCCGACCAGGATGCCCACGGCAACCATCAGCACGAAAGCCATCTGTAGATCAGGATCACCAAAACGATCCAGCATTCTAGACCAGATCATCTCGGGGAATTCATGCCAGAAGGTGGCGTCTTTTTGAGAGTTTACGCTCAATCTCCTGCCTGCGCTTGGTGCCGTAAGCATCGTCAATCCGCCTAGCCCGATTGCCAGCCAACTCAAGAGCATGGGGTTGCCCAGCCGCTTTCGCCATTCGCCGCCGGCCAGCACGATAGCGGCGAGCAGCACGGTCGCTGCCAGCGCCAGCGCCATGGTGTAAGTCTCGCTAAATCCAGCTGCGCAGAATGCCAGCGCCATGCAGGCGAGCGTCCACAGATTTTTCGATCGTCCTTCAGGGGGCTGATGAATATACAGCAGCAGAGACAACAAGAGCACAGTGAAGGCTAATGGCATTACATATCGAACGGTTGCGCTGTACCAGTACAGAGTTTTCCAGCCGTAAAAAGCTGACGCAGCGGCGCTGGCCAACAACGCGTTAGCCATCAAGGCGAGCCGCCATCGTCCGCGATTGACCCTGAACAGCTTCAATACCTGGTTCACCAAGATCGCCCCTGCTGCAATTAGGCTTGTCAGCGCGACAGTCGGAAATAGCCCGAGACCCTGGGGACCAAGCCCGCCGTACAGCGTTTTGATGAAAATAGCCGAGTAAGCGCCATGGAATCCCTCATTGCGGTGCCACAGGACGGCTTCAAAAACGATTGTCTCCCGAGCATCAACTAAGTGATACCAGTCAGGGTTATGAGGCCGACTGTAAGTACCTCGCCAAGCGAACAACAGCGCGGGAATGAAGCACACTGCCACTATGCCAGCAGCGATGATGGACCGGGCTTTTTGGTAGGGGTTTGTATACCAATGCGCATCAGCTTTGCTGCTCACTCGTTCACACCCCTCTTCTGTGCCGAATCACAATACGGAAGTAAGACTCTTTTCCGCTTACACGTAGCTTCTCAAAATAATATCAATATATCAATATCAACAGCGACATTGCGAGTGTGCCAGCGTCTCGCCCCTACGACGGCATGAAGGTGGGGTAGACCCTATGCTACAATCGCGGCATGACGACGCCCGAATCCATCCAGCGACTGGTCGAAAAGTTCGAGGCGGGCAAGGCGCATTTCACCCAGCCCGACTACAACGAAGCCCAGCTGCGGCAGGAATTCGTCAATCCCTTCTTCGCCGCGCTGGGATGGGATGTCGGCGACAGCCACCAGGTCCTGCACGAAGCCGGCTTGAAGAGCGGCGGCAGCACCAAACACCCCGATTACAGCTTCCTTTCGGGGCGGCGCCGCGCTTTTTATGTCGAGACCAAAAAACCCGCCATCGACATCAGCCAGCAGATCGAGCCGGCCGGGCAACTGCGCAGCTATGGCTGGTCGGGCAATACCGCCGTCGGCATCCTGACCAATTTTGCCGAGTTCGCCGTTTACGACTGCCGCATCCCGCCTGAGCAGGGCGACCCGGCCGCCGAAGCCCGCGTCTGGCATCTGACCAGCGCGCAATATCCCGCTGCCTGGACGCGCCTGCAAGAAACCTTGTCGCCGCTCGCCGTCCGCCAGGGCAAACACAAGGATCTGCTCGCCGAGCTCGGCAAAGGCGTGCTGCCCGTGGATGCGGCTTTCCTGCGCGATATGGAAAATTGGCGGGGCACGCTCGCCGAACAGCTCTACAAGCAAGCCCGCTTCATCGACCGCGAACTCAGCCAGCGCGAACTCAACCAACTGGTGCAGCGCACGATCGACCGCATCGTCTTCCTGCGCATCGCCGAAGACCGCAACCTCGAGCCTTATGGGACGCTGGAGCGGGTCGCGCGTGAAAAACAAGTCTACGAAAAGATCAAGAATCTGTATCGGGCGGCCGACAAAAAATACAATTCGGGCTTGTTTCACTTCGACCCATCCGATGATTCGCGCGGCGCGCCCGACAAATTGTCGATGGATATCTACATCCCGGATAATGTTTTGCAACAAATCATCTTCGCGCTGTACCCGCCGCAGAGCCGTTACGAATTTTCTGTCATCGCCGCCGATATTCTCGGGCAGGTCTACGAAAGATTTCTGGGCAAGGTCATCGAAGTGCGCAGCGAGAAGCACGAAACGCGCGTCGTTGTCGAAGAAAAGCCCGAAGTGCGCAAAGCCGGCGGCGTTTATTACACGCCCGAGTACATCGTCGACTACATCGTAGAAAATACGCTCGGCAAGCTGCTGGACGGGAAGAATCTCGACCAAGCCGCCCGGCTGCGCGTGCTCGACCCCGCCTGTGGCAGCGGCAGTTTTCTGACCGGCGCCTATCAATATCTGCTGGATTGGCACATCGACTATTATCGCCGCCATCCCGCGCAATTCCGCAATCGCCGCCGCGAAACCGCCGAAGGCATCCTGCTCACCACGAGCGAAAAACGCCGCATCCTGCTCAACAATATCTATGGCGTCGACCTCGACCAAAGCGCTGTCGAAGTGACCAAGCTGTCACTGCTGCTGAAGATGCTGGAAAACGAGAACGAGAGCACGGGCCTGCGCGATATGGGCGGACCGATCTTGCCCGACCTGGGCGGCAACATCAAATGGGGCAATTCGCTGGTGGGCAGCGACTTCTACGATGGCGCGGATGTGGGCGGACTGGCGGACGAAGAGCTGCAGCGCGTCAAGGCTTTCGACTGGGACGGGGCGGGCGGCTTCGCGGATATCATGGCGGCGGGCGGATTCGACGCGGTGATCGGCAATCCGCCGTATGTGCGCCAGGAAACGCTGGGCGCGGCGTTCAAAACCTATGCGAAAAAGACTTATGACACCTACGCGGGCACAGCTGACCTCTATACCTATTTCATCGAGCGGGGCGTGAATTTGCTGCGCGAGGACGGCGCGTTCAGCATCATCGTCGCCAACAAGTGGCTGCGCGCCCGTTATGGCAAGCCGCTGCGAGCCTGGCTGAAAAAGCAAGCCATCCGCGAAATCATCGACTTCGGCGATCTGCCCGTCTTTCAGCAGGCGACGACCTATCCCTGCATATTGACGATTGGCAAGGCCGGGGCGGGGGATAGTTTCGCGGCGGCGCAGGTGGACACGTTGGAGTTCGCCAGCCTGCGCGAGCATGTGGGGTCGCTGCGCTATGCGGTGGACAGGACGATGCTGTATGATGGCGGGTGGTCGTTGGCGCGGGAAGAGGTGCAGCAACTTGCGAAGAAGTTGGACGATACGGGCGTGTCGCTGAAAGAATATGTCGACGGCAGGATTCATTACGGCATTAAGACAGGACGGAACGCCGCCTTCGTTATTGATATTGAAACTCGGTCAATGCTAATTGACCTTGACCCACGCTCTGCCGACATCATCAAGCCGTTTCTTCTAGGAAGAGATGTCGGGCGTTACGGAGCGCCGCCTATAAAGCAGTTTGTCATCTTCACGAGACGCGGTATAGACATTGATGCTTATCCCGCAGTTAAGGAATATCTAAAAGACTATCGAGAAATTCTGGAGCCAAAGCCTCGCAATAGGAGTGGCGCATGGAAAGGGCGCAAGGCTGGCAACTATGCTTGGTATGAAATTCAGGATACTGTGGACTACTACCAGGCATTTGAGAAGAAAAAGATAGTTGTGCCTTGCATAGTAAAATCGGCTTCGTATCTCTTTGACACACAGGGCTTCTACTCAAATGACAAGACCACAATCATTGACACCGACGATCTATACCTACTAGGTTTGCTAAATTCCAAAGTCCTCGATTTTGTCATGCACCAGATTGCCTCGACGAAACAAGGCGGCTATTTCGAGTACAAGCCAATGTATCTGGCACGGCTGCCCATCCGTGTAATCGACTTTGGCAACCCGGCTGATGTTGACCTGCACGACAGGATGGTTGCGCTGGTCGATGATCTGCTGGACTTGCATCGGCAGTTGGATGGCGCTTCGGATGTGCAGCGTGGGGTGATTGAGGCGTTGATTGCTCGGCGTGAAAGGTCTGTCGATGAGTTGGTGTATGAGTTGTATGGGTTGAGTGATGATGAGGTGGGGGTTGTGGAGGGTGGGTAATGAGCGCTACGTAAGAAAAGTATTGACAATTGTCTAATATCTGTTAACATTCAGTCTTATGCTACGATTGGTAGCAGACTGAATGATAACGAATGGCGGGAGCAATACATATGAATATCTTCGTAATCATGCCTTTTGAGCCAGTGTCGGAATTCAACGATGTATATCAAGACCTTCTCAAAATCCCATTGGAGAACAAGGGGCATACGGTCAACCGAGCAGACGATGCTTCGTCGCATCAGAACATTCTAAAGGCTGTTATCCAAAACATATCGGACGCCAATCTAATCATCGCCGATCTGACAACCCACAATCCGAATGTATATTACGAACTAGGTATCGCCCATGCACTTGGAAAACCAACGATCCAGATAGTTCAGGATTTAGACGAAGTTCCATTCGATCTAAAAGCTCACTACATAATCTCCTACTCATTCCGATATGATGACGTGAAGAAACTGCACGAGGAGATTATCGACAAAATCGAACGGGAGGAAGGCAAGGAGTACATCTTTTCGAATCCCGTCAGTGAGGCACTTGGTAGTCACTCCAGAATCGTTATCAGCGCTTCGAACACGATTGGTTCAGAAGAAGCAATGGAACCCGTGCCATGCGACGTGGAAGATGTGGAATTTGAAGATGATGATGGTGAGATGGGCACTTTGGATGCTATCGTCGAGGCCGAAGACTCGGCACTAATCATTGGTGAAATCAGTGAAACGCTTACCAAAGAATTGCAGGTGCTGGAAGGTAAGATTGAGTTACACAACGCTAGTCTAAACGAACTAAACGAGAATCCAAATCAGAAGAGGGTCAATAGTAAACGGCTCCGGATATTTCGGAAGCTCTCAAGTGACATAAATGCCTTTTCTGAGACGGTTGACAGCGAGCTTTCTAGATTCGACGACTCGTGGTCCAAATTGGATCAGGGGCTCGGGTACTATCTAATGTCTTCTACCATTGACGATGAGTCGGAATTGGACGAAATGACTTCTCTAGTCAAATCTATTGAGCATACCCAACAAGGGCTCATACATGCTGAAGAAACTTATGAGAACCTGAGAACGGTTCTAAAGGGACTGTTCGGTCTATCCAGAGTTACGGATCGGGCTTTGACCAATATGGACAGAACACTTAACAAGTTAATAGATAAACTGGAAGTTGGCATAGCTACATTTGCAAGGATGATAGATCTAGCTTCGAACAGTATTGATCGCTATAACGATGAAAATCCTGATATTGGCGACGTTTCCGACAACGACGAGAATTCCGACAACGACGAGAATTCCGATAACGATAACGCTGTCTAACCTTATGAGTCCGGTGGAAGCTTTTCGTAGGGCACACCCAAATGCTCCATAATCGCATCCATTTTGCGGTTGAGTTCGTCCAGCATCTCGCCATTGTGTTTTAGAAGCCGCGCACTTTCATTCAGCGCTGCCTGGCAAGCGTCCGCCGTTTTGCGCCCGCAATCATTCTTGGCCATTAGGCGGCTCGTCCTTCATGAAGCCCATCGGCGGTTTATAGGGTACTTCCATGTGCTTGATAATTGCCTTTAGCATCGCATTACACTCAAGCAGCATCAGTCGGTTTGCTCTGAGAAGCTGCGCACTTTCATTCAGTGCTGCCTGGCAAGCGTCCACCGTTTTGCGCTCGCAATCATTCTTGGCCATTGGGCGCGTCGTCCCTCATGAATCCCATTGGCGGTTTGGGCGGCACATCCAGGTGCGTCATGAGCCTGTCCATCTTCTCGGTCAAGTCGTCGAGACGCCGTGTACTCGCCATGATCAATTCGCGGTTCGTCATGATGAGCTCGCGGTTCGCCATGATCAATTCACGGTTCGCCGTCACCGCCTGATTCAGCCCAAGTATCGCGGCTTCGATGCCATCGACCTTGTCCAGCGTTTCATCTTGCGTGTCGTGCAGGGTGTCATATTCGCGTTTCATGCGCTTGAATCGTATATCGGCTGTCGCGACACCATCGTTTTCTCCTCTGTGTGCGCATCCAGTATAATCGTGCCTGACAACCTTGTCAAAACGGTTCTGCGTCTCTGTGGTGAATCAATATGACCGAATCTCGCTCACAAGCCTTCTTCAACGAATCGGGCGTGGCCGGCTTGACCCACCGCGCTTTCACCGCCGCTATGGGCTACGACTCCGCCGACATGTCGCGCCCGCTCATCGGCATCTGCACGACCGCCAGCGAGCTCAACCCCTGCAACAGCCACCTGCCCGCCCTGTCTGCGGCTGTCAAACGCGGCGTGCTGCAAGCCGGCGGCTTCCCGCTGGAATTCCCGACCATCTCGCTGGGCGAGGTTCACCTCAGCCCGACCTCCATGCTGTGGCGCAACCTGGCGGCGATGGACACGGAAGAGATGATCCGCGGCAACCCGCTGGATGGCGTGGCGCTGCTGACCAACTGCGACAAGACCACTCCCGCCGCGCTGATGGGGGCGGCCAGCGCCGATATCCCCGCCATCATGCTCAGCGGGGGACCGATGCTCAACGGGCATTACAACAACGAGATTCTGGGCGCCTGCACCGATTGCCGGCGTTATACCGCCGAGTACCTGGCGGGCGAAATCAGCGCGCAGACCTACCGCGAGGTCGAGGCCAACCTCGTGCGCAGCGCCGGGCATTGCATGGTGATGGGCACGGCATCGACCATGAATTCGCTGATGGAGGCGCTGGGCATGGCGCTGCCGGGCAATGGCGCGATTCCCGCGGTGGATTCGCGGCGAATCCAACTGGCGGCGGCGGCGGGACGGCAGATTGTGCGCCTGGTCGAGGGGGACATCCGCCCCTCGCAGATATTGACGGCGGCGGCATTTGATAACGCGATTCGGCTTTTGCATGCGCTGGGCGGCAGCACCAATGCCATCGTGCATCTGCCGGCGATTGCGGGGCGCGCGGGCGTGGATTTGCCTTTGTCGCGCTTTGACGAGCTGAGCCGCAGCACGCCTTTGATCGCCAACCTGCGCCCGACCGGCAAATATCAGATGGAAGACCTGTTTTATGCTGGCGGCATCCCGGCGGTGCTGAAAATGCTGCTGCCGCTGCTGCATGGCGATGCGCCCACCGTGACGGGGCGTTCGCTGGCGGAGAATGTGGCCGATGCCCGCGTGGTCAATTCCGATATCATCCGCTCGCTGGCTGCGCCGCTGCAGTCCGAAGGCGGCTTGAGCATCCTGCGCGGCAACCTGGCGCCCGATGGCGCAGTCATCAAGCACGCCGCCGCCACGCCCGCATTAATGCAGCATCGGGGTCCGGCGCTGGTCTTCAAAGATGTCGCCGACTTGAAAGCGCGCATCCACGATCCCGCCCTGCCGGTGACGCCCGATCATGTGCTGGTCTTGCAGAATGCCGGTCCGCTCGGTGGGCCTGGCATGCCCGAGGTCGGCAACCTGCCTATCCCGCAGAAGCTGCTGCGTTTGGGCGTCCGCGATATGCTGCGTATTTCCGACGGGCGCATGAGCGGCACGAGCTATGGCACGATCGTGCTGCATGTCGCTCCCGAATCGGCACTGGGCGGTCCGCTGGCGCTGGTGCGGGATGGCGACGAAATCGAGCTGGATGTGGCGAGGCGGCGCTTGCAGCTGCATGTCGATGCTGCCGAGCTCGCCAGACGCCGTGCCGAATGGACTGCGCCCGCACCTGCTTATTCGCGCGGCTATGGGCAGCTCTACTTGCGCCATGTGAATCAAGCGCCGCTGGGCTGCGACTTCGACTTTCTGCGCGGTCGCACGCCCGTCGCTGCGCAAGAGCAGCCGAAGTTTTAGCGCATTTGCTCCCCGACCCGACGGGGGGACCGAAGGGGTTAGATATCCAACACCCCATCCGCCAAGCCAGCCGGCAGCGCCAGTGGTTGCTCCGGTGCGCTTTGGATGTCGATATGCCGCCCTTGCGCCGCCGATTCTTCCAGCGCCTGCATGATATCCAGCACATGAAAAGCCAGTTCGCCACTGGCCCGATGCGGACGTCCGGACTGGATCGCATACGCCATATCGGCCACGCCAGCGCCACGCCCGATGTTGGTGCTGTGCGTCAGTGGGATATCGTCCCAAGCCAGCGCCCTGCCCCATTCCCGTTTGGCATCGTGAGCCACAGTCGTGACTTCGCCATCAAAGCGGTTGGGGTCGGGCACGGTCAGCGAGCCCAGTTCGCCGTGAATCTCGATGTTGGGCAGGTGATGCCCCCAGATATCGAAGCTGGTGATGACGGTGGCGATCGCGCCGCTGGCGAATTCCAGCGTGCCCGCGATATGCGTGTTGACCTCGACCGGCAGCCGCTGTCCCATCAAGGCTTCGCTGGTGGCGATGCGCTCGGAAAAAGTCTTGGTTGCGCTGCCAGCCACCCGCGCCACCGGTCCCATCAGATTGACCAGCGCGGTCAAATAATAGGGACCCATATCAAAGAGCGGTCCGCCGCCTTCGAGATAATAGAAGCCGGCGTTGGGATGCCAGCTTTCTGGTCCGTGGCTGAGGAAGAAGGCCGTTGCAGCCACTGGCCTGCCGATGCGGCCGTCGTCGATGGCTTTGCGAGCCGTCTGCCCGCCGCCGCCCAGGAAGGTATCGGGCGCGCAGCCCATGCGCATGCCAGTTGCCTCTGCCGCCGCCATGATTCGCGCGCCATCGTCCCTGTTCAGCGCCAGCGGTTTTTCGCTGTAGGCGTGTTTGCCCGCCTGCAGGATTTGCAGCGACACCTCGGCATGGGCGGCGGGAATGGTCAGGTTGATGACGATGTCGATGTCGTCGCGCGCCAGCAGGTCGTCAACGCTGTGGGCGCTCATGCCGTGCTCGCTGGCGAAATCCTGCGCGCGCTCGACCAGGATGTCGGCGCAGGCGGTCAGGTTGATGACATCAAAAGGCGCGCAGCCGCGGATATAAGCCGGGGCGATATTGCCCGTGCCGATGATGCCAACATTCAGTGTTTGCATGGGGTCTCCCTTTCCGATGTGGGCGAGTCAATGATTTCGCCCTGTAAGATGCTTCCCCCCGACTCGACGGGGGGACTGAGGGGGGTCATTTCATAAATTCCGGGATGTTGCCGCGCACCATGGGCGGGTTGCCGGTCGGGCGCGCCCAGTTGATGGCGTTGGCGATGACCTGGTGCACGATGGGCATGTGATAAATCGGATAAGTTTCGTGACCGGGGCGGAAATAAAAGATCTTGCCTTGCCCGCGCTGATAACAGCAGCCGCTGCGGAAGACCTCGCCGCCTTCGAACCAGCTGACGAAGACCAGCGTGTCGGGCGGGGGAATATCGAAGTGCTCGCCATACATCTCGGCTTCGGAAATTTCGATGACTTCGGGCAGCCCGGCGCAGATAGGATGCGAGGGGTCGACCACCCAGATGCGCTCTTTTTCATCGGCTTCACGCCATTTCAACATGCAGCCCGTGCCCATCAGCCGCTGAAAGATCTTCGACAGATGCCCGCTGTGCAGCACGATCAGACCCATGCCGTTGAGCACGCGCTCTTGCACGCGGTCGACGATCTCGTCGCTGACCTCGCCATGCGCCATATGCCCCCACCAGGTGAGCACATCGGTGTCGTCCAGCACTTCCTGCGTAAGCCCGTGCTCAGGTTCATCAAGCGTGGCGGTCTTGATGTCGAAGCCGTGCGGGGCGAGCCCGGCCGCCAGGGCGCGGTGCATGCCATCGGGATAAATCCGTGCGACTTCTTCATTGTGATGCTCGTGGCGATATTCGTGCCAAATGGTCACGCGCAGGGGTTTCATGGTTTGCCTTTCGCTGTTTTGTTGCCAATGCAGGGCATTATGCGGCGGCGGGGGTGGAATTGCAACTTGCATTCTGGGGGAGTGTCTAAATCGGTGGATGGTTCTCTTTCTAACCCCACCCCCAGCCCCTCCCCGTCGGGACGGAGAGGGTAGCCAATGCTTGCCTCCCCCTGACCTGTCGGGGGGACCGAGGGGGGGCATATCCAGCAAGTTCGCCACTCCCCATTCTGGGGCGGCTTATGCCCAGCCAACCCGGTGATAAATCTCTCGCAGGGGCAATTCGCAGTCCAACGCCTCGATCACAGCAGTGGAATCCAGACCCTGCCAGGCACGATAGCGCCAGTCGTCGTCAACTCGCAAATGCGCTTGAATCAGCGGTTTGTTCTGCGCGACTAGCAGGTAGCCGATGAGCGATGGAATCTGAAGGTATTGCCTGAGCTTTTGATTGCGGTCGACAAGCTCAGTTGACGGCGACAGGACTTCTATCAGAAGGGCAGGATTCAACAGGGTATCTTGCGCAGCATATGGGCGGAATCCAGGCGCGCCACACACAACCACCGCATCGGGATAGGTATAAGTCCCGGCATCGTCAACTTGTACGCGCATATCGCTGGGATAGACTTCGCAGTCTGCAGAGTGCAAGCTGTTGACTAGCAGCGCGATAAGCCTGCCAGTGATTAGATTATGCGGACGGCTGGCGCCAGTCATTGGATAGATCCTGTTTTCTATCAACTCATACTTGAATTCCTGCGCGCTTTCCCATTGCAGGAAATCTTCGGCGCTCACCAAGTATTCGGCTAGTTGTTCTGCCATTGCGTTTGTCTCAATCTGTCAACTCACTGCCCTAGCATAGCACATCCCTGCCACGACTTGGCGCAAGAAGTCTGCAGCGTCTACTGCCGCGCCTCGATACCCGCCATCGCCTCCAGCGCGCGGATGATGCTGTGGTTGCCATCGCCGCCGTGCCCCTGCGCTTGCAAGGTGCGGTACAGGTTGAAGCACAGCGCCGTGGCGATCACTGGAATGCCCATTTTGTCCGCCGCGCCCAGCACCAGCCGCAGGTCTTTCTGCTGCAAGTCGATTGAGAAGCCGGGCTCCCAATAATCGTCTATCACCTGCGGGCCGCGATTGGCCAGCATCCAACTGCCCGCCGCGCCACCGGTCACCGCTTGCAGCATTTTGTCCAGGTCGACCCCGCCGGCTTTTGCGAAGAGCAGCGCTTCGCTGGCCGCCAGCATATTCACCACGCAGAGAATCTGGTTGGACAGCTTGACCGTTTGCCCGGCACCCTGCTCGCCGACATGGGTGATGGTGCTGCCCATGGCTTCGAAGCAAGGCATCGCGCGCGCCACATCGCCTTCGCCACCGCCGATCATGATGCTGAGCGTGCCATTCGCCGCGCCTTCGCTGCCGCCGCTGATGGGCGCATCCAGCATATTGACGCCGCGTTCGTTCAGCTGCCGGGCGATCTCGACCGTGTTGACCGGGTTGATGGTGCTCATGTCGATAACCAGGTCGCCCGCCGATGCGCCATGAATGATGCCGTCCGCGCCCAATATGACCTGCTCGACATCGGGCGTGTCGCTGACGCAGGTGATGATGATGTCGCTTTTGGCTGCGACTTCGCTCGGAGAGCTGGCTGCCGCTGCGCCGCGCTCGATGAAAGGGCTCATGCGCTCCGCGGTGCGATTCCAGATGGTGAGCTCGAAGCCGGCGCCCAGCAGGTTGTCGACCATGCCGCGCCCCATGATGCCCAAGCCGATGAAGCCGATTGATTTGCTCATTGTGCTGTGTCCTCGGAATGTGTGGTGATTGTGCGCCAATTCTAACAACAGAGGACGCAGAGGACACAGAGGCATTTGGCGGGTTAGCCAGCGGCTAACCCCTACGACGAATCTCGTTTAGGGCGCGAATCATTCAACCCCTTCTGACTCGATGGGGGCGAGGGAGTCAGAATCCCAGCGCCCGCACCTCCCGCCAGAAGCGCTCGACATTGCGCAGCTTCACCTCATCATAACCGCGCACGACATCGGGCAATCGCGCCAATTGCAGCGCCTGGTCGTAATTCTCCGCGCTCAGATTCTGCGCCGCCGCCAGCACCAGCTCGCGATATTGCTCGACCAGCGCCCGCTCGACCACCCGCACTTCATCATAGCCAAAGGGATCCAAACGCGTGCCACGCAGAAAGCGCAGCTTGCCCAGCGCCCAGTAGACGCCATCAAACCAGCGCCCCAGCTTGATTTTGCGCCGCAAACCTAGCGCCTTCAAAATCGGTGGCTGCAAGTGATATTGCAGGCGCGCGCCGGCGCCGAATTGCTCGGCCAGCGCCGCCCGCACTTCTGGCTTCAGGCTGAGGCGCGCCACTTCATATTCGTCCTTGTAAGCCATCAGCTTGAACAGGTAGCGCGCAAAGGCTTCGGCAAGGGCTGTGCTCGCGGGGCGGAAAGCCTGTTCCTGCGCATAGACGCGTTTGACATCATGCACATAACGCCGCGCGTAGGCTTCGTTTTGATAGGCGATCAACTCGGGCACGCGGATCTCCAGCAGACGCCGCAGCTCGCCATCGGTGGGCAGTCCCTCCAGCAGCGCATTGGTCTGTGCTGCACGGCTGTGGCAGTGTTTCGATTGCGCCCGTCCGCTTCAGCCGCAGCGATTCCAGCCAGCTTGGGTCGGCCACCGCCAGTCTGCCCGCGCGGAATGCGTGTTGATTGTCTTCGGTCTTGACTCCGTTCAGCTCGATGGCGCGCTCGATTGCCGATGCCGACATGGGCAGCCCGCCCGCTTGATAAGCCGCGCCGATGACCAGCATGTTCGCCATCATGTGATCGCCAAAGAGCGTCTCGGCCAGTCCGATGGCATCGAAGCAGACATTGTCGCCGGCTCGCGTCGTCGCGTTGATGCGCTCCAGCAGTTGGTCGCGGCCTGGATATTCGACTGTCGTATCGCGCACCATGGCGCCGGTGGGCACTTTGCTGGTGCTGACGATGGCGATTGTTCGCTGGGGCTGGGCGCGCCGCAAGTTCTTTTGCTCGGCAGCGGTCAAAGCGTCAAAGACGAGGAAAGTGTCTGCGGCAGACGCGCCGATCCTGGCAGCCATTTCGAGGGGCTGATCGCTGATCTTCAGGTTGGAAACGACCGGACCGCCTTTTTGGCTCAAGCCCGTCTGGTCGAGCGAACGCACCTGCAGGCCATCCAGCGCAGCCGCCGTGCCCAGCACCTGGTTGGCGGTCACCACGCCGGTGCCGCCGATGCCCATCAAAAACAAGTTGGCGCTGCCATTCACCGAGCGCTGCGGTTCGGCGATATGCTGCGAAACCCGATAGCCAGGCTTGCGTGCCGAGCCATTTTGCGCCGCTGGGATGACGCTCATAAAAGCCGGGCAATTGCCTTCCAGGCAGGTGTAATCTTTGTTGCATGACGACTGATGCACCTGGGTTTTACGTCCGAATTCGGTTTCGACCGGCTGCACGCTGAGGCAGTTGGACACTGCGCCGCAATCGCCGCAGCCCTCGCAGACCGCTTCGTTGATGACGATGCGCAGGCTGGGGTCGTGGGCATAACCGCGCCGCCGTTTTCGCCGCAAGTTGGCCGCGCATTCCTGGTCATAGATCAGCGCGGTAACGCCCGGCGTATCGCGCAGGAGTCGCTGCGCCTCGTCCAGACGGTCGCGTTCCCACACCTCGGCATTGCTTGCCCAGGCGGTGTCATGCGCGAACTGGCTCGGGTCGGCAGAGACGACGATGGTTTTGACGACGCCTTCGCTGTAAAGAAAATGCGTCATCTCGGGCACGGGCATCAAGCCATCGGCAGCTTGTCCGCCAGTCATGGCGACCGCCGCGTTGTACAGGATTTTGAAGGTCATGTTGGCGCCGGCTGCCGTCGCCTGGCGGATAGAAAGCGAGCCGCTGTGCGCGAATGTGCCGTCGCCGATATTCTGGAAGAGGTGGCCCAGGCCGCTGAAGGCTTCTGCGCCGACCCAGTTCGCGCCCTCGCCACCCATCTGCGTGACGCCCGCCGTGTCGCGATCCATCAAAATCGCCAAGGTATGACAGCCGATTCCTGCCGCCGCCATGGAGCCCTCTGGCACGACGGTCGAGCGGTTGTGCGGGCAGCCGCTGCAGAAATAGGGCTGGCGCGAGGCGATGGGAATGACGCCGGCGGTATGCTCGGCATCCAGTTCGCGCAGCCGTTCTTCCAGGCGCGGCGCATCGACACGCCCACGCAAGCGGCGAGCCAGCACGCGCGTGATCGCATCGGCATCCAGCTCGCCATCGGCGCGCACCAGGCGTCCCCCGTTTTCGTCTTTCTTGCCGACGATGAGCGGATTGTGCCCGCTGCCATAGAGCGCTTCTTTGCAGAAGGTCTCGATGAAACCGCGCTTTTCTTCGATGATCAGCATTTCGTCCAGACCGGCGGCGAACTGGCGCAGACTTTGTGGCTCGATAGGGTGCAGCATGTCCAGCTTGAGCAGGCGGATGCCAGCCCGCCCCATTTCAGGTTCGTCCAGCCCGATATCGCGCAGCGAACCGCGCAGGTCGTACCAGGTTTTGCCAGCCGCCACGATGCCTAGCCAAGCTTCATCGCCGGGCGCGACGCTGCGATTCAGTTGGTTGGCGCGGGCAAATGCCAGGGCCGCTTCGTAGCGCTCTTCGAATACTTCGCGCTCTTGCTCGACCGACCAGGGCGCGACCAGGTTATTGTCTTGCCGATGCTGCCAGCGCCGGCCATTCAGCCGAAAGTCGGGCGTGACAAGCTGCCGCTCGCTTCCCAGCTCGACGGTGCTGAATTCATCAGCCACATCGGATACGATTTTGATGCCCACCCACAAGCCGCAATAGCGCGACAAGGCAAAACCCAACAAGCCGAGATCGAGGATTTCCTGGGCGCTGCCAGGATACAGCACGGGCATCATGGCATCGTAGAGGGCGATTTCGGAATGCGAGGGGATGGTGGACGACTTGCAAGACGGGTCATCGCCAGCCAGCGCCAGCACGCCGCCATAGCGCCCGACGCCAGTCAGGTTGGCGTGTTTGAAAGCATCGCCGCTGCGGTCTACGCCCGGTCCCTTGCCATACCAGATGCCACAGACGCCATCATATTTGGGCTGGGGCAACAGGTTGGCGGTCTGGCTGCCCATGATGGCGGTGGCTGCGAGCTCTTCGTTGACGGCCGGGATGAAGCGGATGTGATGCTCGCGCAGCAGGTCGGGGATGCGCTCCAACGCGGTATCCAGCGCGCCCACTGGCGATCCGCGATAACCGGTGATCAGCCCCGCCGTGTTCAGGCCGCGTGCCAGATCGGCGCGGCGCTGGTCGAGTGGCAGGCGAGCCAATGCCTGGATGCCGCTCATGATGACTGTGCCTTGCTTTGCCCGGTAGCGGTCGTCCAGGCGGAATTCGCGCATCTGTGACGCAGTGGTATCAGGATTCATAGGTCGAGTATAGCATGAGTAGGGGCGAGCCATTGGGTCGTCCGCCAACACACCCGACAGGTCAGGGGGAGGCAGGCTTTGGCTATCCTAGTCGTCTTGACAGGGAGGGGGTGGGGGAGGGGTTGGCAGAAATCTTCACAGCACGCCCAGCCAAGCGCTCACCGCCAGGATCAACACAGCCAGCGCGAGCATCGACATGGTCAAGCGCCGTTCACGCTTTTGCAGTCGCGCCATATCCTGGGCGTCGCCCGCGCCGCGTTCGATCAGCAGGCTGGCGCGTTCCAAAGCTGGCAGCACACCCAACTGCAGCGCCGCGCCAACCAACGCCAGGACGATGATCAGCAGGTGCTTGATGAAAAGCGCCTGACTCCAGCGATTGCCAAATTGCAGCAAGCCACCGTAATTGGGGTCGTCGGTCATCTGCAGCAGCCCTGTCACCAGCAGCAGCGCCAGCGCCAGATTGCCCCAAAGCGCAAAACGCCGCCGCAAACGCCGCAGCAAAGCATTCAGCGCTGGCTGCCCGCCCAGCGTCCGCCGCAGCTCTGGCACGACCAGCAATGCCAGCATCAGCAGCCCGCCGAACCAGATGACGCTCGCGCCGATATGCACAAACAGGCTGAGCGTTCGGGCGGCTTCGCTCACCGCAATCACCCCTCCCTGATGCTTCGGGGAGGGGCCGGGGGAGGGGTAGACCGCTCCCGCAGCCAGGCTTCGTATTCCAGCCGCGCTTCGTCATTGAGCGGATAATATTTGTCCAGTTTCCCGCCTTCTTCCAGCTTGAGGCGCGAGAAGATCTCCCATTGACTCTTTTCAGTGGCGATATCGGCAATTTTTGTCGCTAGCGCCGCCGGCACGAGCGCCGCGCCATCATCGTCGGCCACGATGACGTCGCCGGGCGTCACGAAGACATCGGCGCAGGCGATCGGCACATTGACGGCATGCGGAAAGATCTCGGTCTGCGTGTGAAAGTTGGGCGTCACGCCCCGCAGCCACAAGCCCAGATCCAACCCCTGCACTTCGGGAAAATCGCGGATGCAGCCATCGATGACGACGCCTTCGCCGCCGCGCGCCTTGAACGAGGTGAGCATCATTTCGCCAAAGACGCCGCTTTGCAGGCTGCCGCGGGCATCGACCACCACCACATCGCCGGGCGCCGCTGCCATGATCGCCTGGCGGTGCAGCTCGCGTTCGGGGGCAAAGCTGTATTCATCGCCCCAATGCACATCTTCGCGTTTGGGCATGAATTGCAGCGTGACGGCTTGTCCGCAGACGCGCTTGCCCGGATTGCGCGCCAGCAAGCCGACCATGTGCGGGTTGCGGATGCCTTCTCGCGCCAGGCTTCCCGCGATGGTCGCCGCGCCGATATCGCGCAGGCGGTCGAGCAGGGCACGGTCGATGCGCTCGAAAGCGGGGATGCTGTTCATGGCTTGGCTCGCAGGTGTGTTTGTGGATTTGCGGGCAATTGTACCTGGTCTTCGCGGGCATGCGCGCAGCAGGTCTCAGGCGCAGAAAGCCGCCGCCACTGCCCGGCGCGCGCAGGATGACATTCGGTCGCCCCGGCACAGTTGGCTGGACGGAGACTTCCAGCTGGTTGGCGCGCCCCCAAGCGGCGATATAGTCGGCGATATCGCTTTCGCCCGCGCCGCCCGGCACGAGGTCGGGATTGACCGAGTCGATGGCGACCTGGTCGGAAATGAGGCTGCTGAGTTCGGCCATGGCGTCTTGTTTGCGCCTGTCGCCTCACCTAGCTATGCCACCACTGAAAAGCCGGATTATGGATATTATGCAGCACATATTGGAGAAAAGCTCTGCGCTCAGGCGCCCCGCCGAGCAAGTCGAGGACATGAATCTCGATTTCCGTGCAAGCGCTTTCGCCTTCCAATCCGCCGCTTTTCTGCCCGGCGTACTTGCGCAGGGGGTGGCAGGCTTCGTGAACGAGCAAGGCGGCATGGGTGGTCGGGTTTGCAGCGCGGGCGACGCTTGTATCCGAGCCAAAGTACGCGATGCCCCCTCGCACATAGACCTTGTCATAGCCCGGAACTTCGATAACTCTCGATAGTCCGTCATCCATATAGGCATACCATTTTGGCGATTGCTGCTTCAGCATATCCAGCGCCGCTTCCATCAAGGCGAGAAATTCTCGCGTTCCCTCTATCAACAGACCCTGATGCTTGCATTGATTTATCTGAAAGGCGAGATAGCCGTTTATCCAATCCCCGTTTGTCGCGCATTCATTGCCAATTTGACAGCAATTGTCCGCATTGGCGGGTATGCTGATCGGCGCGCTGACGGGCGGCGAGGCGGATGACGATTGCGCCGGGGTCTCAGGCTGCGCGGAGGCCGGGGCGGGGCATTCATCGCGTTGAAACGCCCAATAGCCGTCCATCCATTCGCTGTTGGCGCTGCACTGGCGGTCGACGAAGCAGCAGTTGTCGATGTTCGGGGCATCGGTCACGCGGGTCATGGGCACCCAGTCCGCCATCCACAGGCTCTTTTCGCCATGATTGACCTTCAGCCAGCGGTTAAAAGCATCGACGACCTGCAGGGTCGTGCCAGCTGGCGCTTTGTCCACGATGCGAGCCTGCAAACTGTAAGACGCTCGCAGGTTGGTGTTGCGCGTCACGCTTACGGCGTATTCCTGCGCCGAAAGCGCCTGTGTGAGCAGCAGGCACAGCAAAATCGCCCATATTCTGATTCGCATGATTCCCATTTTCAGCCTCGCATAACGATATATCCCGCGCGACTATAACATTGTGTTTGTGGCTGTGCAACAACTGCGCCTGCCGCGTCCGCGCGACCTGCCTAATCATGCCACCACTGATAGGCTGGATTGCTGATATTGGCCAGCAGATGTTCTTCGCTGGCGATCAACCAGCTGGGCGCGCCGATATCAAGCGCGCAGCTGCCCTTTCACATCCAGCAGGCGCAGCAGGAAAGAGCGCGGATCGGCTGGTTTGGGCAGGGGCAGCAGGCGCAGCGGCTGGATGAAGTCGATATCAAAAGCGCCTTCGCTGATGATGCGGTTGAGCAGCTTGCCGGTTTCGTTGTATTGCATCAGCGCGGCATTCAAATATTCATTGTTGTCGGTCGCTTTGCACAGCTCGACCGCCGCCAGCAGCGCCTCGAGGTTGTGCACCAGCATGCCGACCTTGTAGCGATATTCGGGCTCGTTGGAATCGCCGCGGCGCGAGATGGCTTCCAGCAGGTCGCGGCTGGCGCCCACGAGTCGGCCCGCATCCAGCGGGATGGGCAGTCGGCAGCGCGCGATGTAGTCGGCATAATCAAAGAACGGCGGGTGGCGCGTTTCGCGGCTGTTGTTGAGGATTTGCTTGCCTTCGCGGGGCAGGTAGGCATTTTCGCGCAGGGTCGATATGCGCGCGTCGATATCGCCCTGCGCCTTCGCCGTCAGATAGCGGCGCGTGTGCTTGTAGGTCAGCAGCGTGTTGAGCGTGTAATGCCCATCGAAGACGGGATAGACAAAAGAATCGATGGCGTTGCCGCCGATGTTGGATTGCTTGAGGAAGCCTTTGCTGCCCGTCACCAGCAGATTCTGCGACAAAATCTCGTTGCACTTCAGCAGCAGCCACGACTTCAGCATGATGCCATGAAATTGCAAGAATGGACTATCGCTGAAAGCCAGCGCGCGGAAGAATGCGAAATTGATCAGCGCCGCCTGCTGCGTCAAATTGTATAACTGGCGAAAAACATTGCTGAACTGGATGGGATTGCTGTTAAAAATGGTCTTGCGCGACAAATGCTCGATCGCCGCCGGCAGCGAATCGTCCACCATCTTCACGCCCATGTAGGCGCAGTGATATTTGGACGGCAAAGACATGCGCTGCAAGATCTCCAGCCCGCGGCCTTCTTGACCGATGAGCGTGGCGGGACCATCAATGTCGTACTTCGTCAGCACCATGCTCTTCAGCACATGCGTCTCCAGCCGCTGCCAGTTCTTCGTGCTGCTGTGCGGCATGGCGAAGAGAGAAATCGAGCGCGGACCGGTTGCGCCGGGATCGACCTTGGCCAGCACCGAGTGATAATCGGCGTGCCAGGAATTGTTGATGAGCCACTTTTGCCCTTGGATATGGTACTGCTTGCCGCCCCCGTCAGCGGCGATGGGCGTGGCGCGCGTGCGGATGCTCAACAGGTCGGTGCCGGTATGCTCTTCCGTCCAGGCCAGCGTGAAGATCTTGCCTTTCAGCTGCGCGGCGAGTTCGTATTCTTCCGCGGCGACCAGCATCATATAAGCCAGGCCGCTGGCGGCGCAGGCGGTCATATAACCGGGGTCGTTGTTGAAATGGCGCGTGGCCGCCAGCATCGAGCCCATCAAGTTGAAAGTGGGGTAGACATTGTCCAGCACATCCATCATGCCGGCGCGCAGCCGTTCGTAGTCGAGGATATCGCCGAATTGGGGGTCAGCTACGGTGTACATTGACCCCCCTCGGTCCCCCCATCGGGATGGGGGGAGGCAAAACAAGCGCGGATTTTGTCAACATGTCGGGGCATAGCTGCCTAAACTCCCCTCTCCAACCCGTTGGGGAGGGGCTGGGGGTGGGGTTCCGCGCTTGAGCGGGCAATCTGCTGGGCGCGCTCGTACAGGCGCAGCAGAAATGTGCGCGGCTCTTCGTCAATTTGCAGGGGCGCTCCCCGCATCTGCGGCAAAAACGGCGTCTCCAGCGCGCTTTCGCTGATGACCTGGTTGAACTGATTGACGAAACCGTTGTGCTGCATGACCACGGCGTTGAGGAAGTGCGGCTCTTCCGTGGCTTTCCACAGCTCGCAAGCCGCCAGCAGCGCCTCCATCCAGTGCAGCAGCGTGCCCAGCTTGTAGCGATGCTCGGGGTCGGTCAGCAGCTCGCGGCTGCCCAGTTCTTCTTGCAGCTGCTGCATGGCGCTCACGACCAGCTGCGCATCCAGCGGCAGGGGCAGCGCCAGGTCTTCAATGTAGCGGGCATAATCGAAGAAGTCGGGATTGCGCAGGCGGCGGCTGTTGGCGCGGATTTGGTCGCCAGCCCGCGAGCTGGCGATGCCATGATGCAGCGCCGCCATCCGTTGCTGCACATCGGCGCGGCGGCTCGCCCCCAGGTAACGCCGGGCATGCTTGGCGGTCATCAGCGTGTTGATGGTGTAATGCCCGTCGAAGACCGGCAGCACAAAGGAATCGATGGCGTTGCGCCCGATGACCGATTCGGCCAGGAAGCCCTTGCTGCCGACCACCAGCAGGTTCTGCCCCAGCAGCTCGTTGGCGCGCAGCAACAGCCAGGATTTCAACATCACGCCGTGAAATTGCAGAAAGCTGCCGGCGCTGAAAGTCAGAGCGCGGTAATAAATGAAATTGAGCACCGAGCCCTGCAGCACCAGGTTGTACAGTTGGCGCAGCACATTGCTGAAATTGATGGGATTTTCGTTGAAGATGCGCTTCTTGGATAAATGATCGATGCTGGCGGGGATGGCTTCATTCAGCAGCTTGATACCCACATAAGCGCACTGGTATTTGCTGGGCATAGCCATGCGCTGCAAGATCTGCAAGCCGTGTCCGACCTTGCCCAGCAGGCGGCCGGGCCCATCGATGTCGAAGCTGGTCAGCACCATGCGGCTGAGCACATGCGTCTCCAGGCGCTGCCAATTTTTGCAGCTGCTCTGCGGCACGAGGAAGATGGAAAGCGAGCGCGGACCGCTGCTGTGCGGGTCGGTCTTGGCGACGATGGTGTGATAATCGGCGTGATAGCTGTTGTTGATCAGCCACTTGCGCCCTTTGATGTGATACTCGGCGCAGGTCTGGTCAGCGCAGAGCGGCGTGGCGACCGTGCGCGCGGACAGCAGGTCGCTGCCGATCTCTTCTTCCGTCCAGCCCAGCGTGAAGAGGCTGTCTTTGAGCTCTTCGGCGATTTCGTCTTCGCCCGCGGCGATGATGGTCATCCAGGCGAGCATGGATGCGCCGGCCGCGATCATCAGGTCGGGTTCGTCGCCATACAGCTCCGTGCCGACTTGCAGGGATTTGTGCATGTTGAAGTCGGGCAGCAGCGCATCGTAGAGATGGCGGATCGACCCGCGCAGGTGGTCAAAGTCGACGATGCTGCCGAAATCGGGGTCGGTGACAAACATGCGCGCGCGTCCAAGTCATTCGCCGTGCGAATAGCCGCGCTAGTATAGGCGCAAAGTGGCGCGCTGTATAGCCGTTTGTAATGGCTCCAAGAAGCTGGACACTGAGCGAAGCGCGTATAGCAATTCGCGCGCTGTGGCAGCGGACTATCTGTTGCGGGGGCGAGACGCGGGATTAACCTCTCCACTGCCTGGCGTAATCCCCTCGTCCCCACTGCTGCCTGTCGCGGCTATTCGCTTTCAAACACCTGCGCAGGCAGCGGCAGCATATTGTCTGGATACGGCGCGGCCAAGCGGGCAAACAAGTCGTCGTTGTACCAGCCGATGTAAATGCCATGCTCGCTCTGGTAGTTCGCGGGCAGGTCAAAGGCATGTCGCGTGATGACAGTCTCGCCTGGCGCGAGGTAACCCACAGGCACAGGCGGCGCAGTGTCCCGCTGGCTGAGGAACTCAAATGCCGCGCCGGTCTGATACGGCTCTGTAAAGACGAGTGCGAAGACGCGCCAGTCGCCAGTGATTTCCTGCTCAATCTGCCATTCCAGCTCCAGCAGATGTCCTTGCGTGAAGCGCCAGGCATTCAGTCTGATTTTGTCACCGAACACCGTGCCGTCGGCTGCGGCATCATTGTCCAGCATGGGGACATCGCCGCCAATGAATGCGCCGACGGGCAACGTAAAGGCTGGCGCGGTTTCGCCCGATTCCAACGTTGGCATGATGTCGCGCCGATCCGACCAGTTGTACCAGCCGATATGCAGTTGGACAGTCGTAAAGCCGTCAGCATCCGGCGGGATTTGCAGCCGCAGTTCGTCGCGGTAGATGGCATTGGGCTGCCACCAGGTCGGCGGCAAGCTGCCCCAGCCGGGAAAGGTATCAATGGTCGCCAGCTTGTGCCCGTCCGCATCAATGAGCGTGATGAAGAATGCTTGCAGTTCATTCGATTGTGCCAGCGGTTGCCAGTAGAGCGTGATTGGGATTTCGTCTCCAGGCGACCAGCGGCGCGGCAGCAGCTCGTAACCGACCAGGCTGATATCGTCCCAGCGCGCATAAGTAAGGGTCGCGGTCGCCGGCCGGCTGTCTACAATTGGCGGCAGGTCGTATTCGGGAACGATGTAGACGAGGGGCGCAGCGGCGGCAAACACGAACATGGGCAGCGAAACCAGCAGCGGCGATATGCGCAGCGCTGTCAAGCCCAGCGCCATCATGATGCTGATGGAGGTGATGAACGGGAAGAGAAGCCGGCCAGTCGTGGCGGTGGTCTGCAGCGTCCACCAAACCAGCATGCCCAGCCCGATCGCTAGCAGCAGCGCCAGGAAAACCACAGCCGTCATTTCGGTCCGCCGTTGCCGATTTTTCACGAGGTATAGGATCAGCCCGCAGCCGCTCAGCAGCAGCAGCGCGTCCATCAGTTGATAGAAGGCTTTGCTCACCAAGATGCTGAACGCGCCAAACAGCGCCCAGTAGCTGATGCGCAGCCCTTCGAATTCTTCGACTATCAGACGCGGCAGGGTCATGTGCCGTCCGCCGAAGTTCGCCAGCATCGTGGCCGTGCCAAAAAGCTCGCCATAGAGCTGCAGGTTGCGCGCGAACCACCAACCGGCCAGCAGCATCCAAATCAGCAGCATGGCGAGGCCCAGCGTGATAAAGCCGCGCCAGTCTCTCGAGCGAGTCAGCAGCCAGATGCCAGCCAGAGCCACGACGAAACCCGCCACCAGCCCGCTCAGCTTGGATAGCGATGCCAATGCCACCAGCACAGCTATCAGCAGGCTGCGCCGCGTTTGGAAGCCGTCGCGCAGCATCAGCAGCATCTGCCAGGCGATCAGTGCCGTCAGCATGGACACCAGGTTGTCGTTGCTGACAGAAGAGCCGATGAAAAGGAACATGGGATTGAAGGCAGTCAGAGATGTAGCCAGCAGCGCGAACGGTCGGCTGCCGGGCATGATAGTTCGCGCCGACTGATATACCGCCGCCACCGTCACCGCGCTCATGCCCAGGGTCATCAGGCGGATGAGATAAAGCGCCAGAGATGTGCCCTGCAGCTGCGGAGGGTAAGGCTGGCGATAGAAGATCTGGTTGCGGTTGCCAAGACGCTGCGGAACGCCGGCGATGACCAGCGGGTTCTGCTGAAAATAGTCGTCGAAGTCGCTGGGATTGACCGCCCGCCAAATTAGGCTGCTCAAGATGTAATACAGCGGCGGCTGGCTGGCTTCTTGTCCATAGAGTCGCGTATGGTCGGCGGATTGCACCGGCAGTTCGCCTCGTTCGGCGATCCATTTGACCATGCCGATATGCTGGATGCTGTCCGATGCTTCAAAGTGCGGTGCGGCATAGATGTATAGCAAGCCAATCACGAAGAAAGCCAAGGGCAGCAGCCAGCCCAGCGGCAGTTTCCAGAATCGGTCGAGGCGTTTCATAAGCGCGCTGAGGCTTTGCTGGCGAAGCTGATAGTTGAGCAAAGAATGATGCTAAATTGGAGCGAAGCATAAAACAAGATTCGGCCAGACACACAGACTCTCTTTGGAGAAGGGGTGAGAAAGAGATAACGGATGTTACCGCATTGTTGGACATAACAAAATAAAATATGAAATGGGAGTAGCGAGTATTGTGAGCGCTGCGGATTATCTGTTGCGGGGGCTGAATCGGCAGGATGCTCCCATGCCGAGCGAGCGATTTGCAACAAAAGCCAGGTGCGCTAGAATACGCGGCGCTGGGGCGAAGAACCTGGCGCAATGACAACAGTCTGGAACAATTTGGAGGGCAAGATGATGATCCGCAATCAAGCAACACTATTTAGACTGGCCTTGGTTTGTCTTTTGCTTGGCGCGCTGGCTGCGCCGGCTTTGGCGCAGGACGACCTGGACCAGGCGCATTGGTGCGAGGGCGTGACGATCCGCTTCTTCGCCGGCGGCACCGAAGGCGATGCTTTTGCTGGCATCGTTTATCGTGGCGCGCTTGCAGCTGAACGCGATCTGGGCGCGAATGTGGAATATGTCTTCTCGGGCTGGGACAGCGAGTTGATGACTCAGCAGCTGCGTGAAGCTGTTGCGCAGGCGCCGGACGGCATCGCCATGATGGGCCACCCCGGCAACGACGCCATCATGCCGCTGGCTGCCGAAGCCGCTGAAGCTGGCATCATCATGATGTACCAGAATGTCGATGTCGACCAGGTGCGCGCTCGTTATGGCGGCGGTTATGTCGGCGCGCAGCTGTATTCGCAAGGGCGGGCGCTGGCAGAAGAAGCGCTGCGACAATTTGGATTGGGCGAGGGCGACAAAGCCATCGTGCTCGCAGGTTTGGCGCAGCGTGAACGCGCCCAACGCGAATTGGCGGTCTGGGAACGGCTGGAAGAAGCAGGTGTGGAAGTCATTCATGTAGAATCCCCCGCGCCTTGGGCAGCCGACCCCAACCTGGGCATCCCGTCCATGGTGGCGGCGATCAGCAACAACCCGGATGCCAAGCTGGTGGCTTTCTCGGGCGGGCAGACCCTGGGCAACACGCAGACTTACTTCGAGGCGGCTGGCCTGGAAGCCGGCCAGGTCAAGGCGATTGGCTTCGACACCAACGAATTCATCATGCAGGGTTTCGCCGATGACTGGATCCACCTGACATCGGACCAGCAGCCTTTCCTGCAGGGCTATATGCCGATTTTGAGCATCTGCCAGACAGCCAGGTTCGGCCTGGCACCGCTCAATGTCGATACCGGCGCTGGCTTTATCGACAGCAGCAACTACGCCCAGGTAGCGGATCTGGCGATCGCCGGCTATCGCTAGCATTTCTCTGGACAACAGACGACCTGCTCATCCCCCCATGCCCAGTGGGGGGATCGAGGGGGGAGATTGGCTTGTGCAAACAGAGCAGAAGACCAAGACCAGCGACTACATCATTGAGTTGCGCGCGGTAACCAAGTCTTTTGGCAATGTCAACGCGGTGGATGGCATCAGCTTTGGCGTGCGCCCGGGCGAGGTGGTCGGGCTGATCGGCGACAATGGCGCGGGCAAATCCACGCTCATCAAGATTTTGTCTGGCGTGCACCAGCCTGACAGCGGGCAAATTATCGTGCGCGGAGAAGCTGTGCGTGGCTGGAACGCGGCGAAATCGCGCGAAGCCGGCATCGAAACCGTCTACCAGGACCGCGCCCTCGCGCCGCAGCAGACCATCACGCGCAATATCTTCATGGGACGAGAGATCAAGAATCGCTTCGGCGTCATCAAAGTCAAGCAGCAGTACGCCGAAGCCGATCGTTTGATGCGCGAAATCGGCTTTACTTCCAAAGTATTCGACCCCGATTCGCCCGTCGCCACCTTGTCTGGCGGAGAGCGTCAGGGCGTCGCCATTGCCCGCGCGCTGTATTTTGACGCCGACCTGATCGTGCTGGACGAGCCGACCACGGCGCTTTCTCTGGTAGAGACGGCGAAGGTCTTCGGCTTCATCGAAAATGTGCGCGCTCGCGGACGCTCTATCATCTTCATCGGGCACAATATCTACCATGTCTATGATGTCGCCGACCGCTTTGTCGTGCTCGACCGCGGCCAAGTCGTCATGACCGAAGACAAAGCAGCTATCGCAACGCCAGAGGCGCTTATCAAACACATGCAGGAAATCGCCGAGCTGGGGCACGCCGCCGATGCGTCGCCGGCCTAACTGTCTCAGTGAAACCAAGAAAGTAATGCACATTTTTGCCACCGAGTACACCGAGTATTTTGAGTACACAGAGGCAAAGGCAAGAGCGAATCTGGCTATCAAAGTACTTGAGATTCTGCATGAGATATACGGATGAGCCGTTCGTACTGACTTCCAGCGTACCCTAAAAGGATTCTCGGTGTACTCTTTCAACTCGGTGTACTCGGTGGCTCATTTTTTTTTTCATTACTTAATTGATTTTACTTCTGTGGCGAAAAAAATGACGCGGCTGGGATTTTCGAGGTGATAGATGTTCGGTAGCGGGTCGGGCAGCGAGCAGCAAATCGCGCGGGAAGATGCCAGCGGGTTGGTGAAGTGGCTGCGCAGCAATCGCCGCGCCATCACCTCGACACTTTTCCTGCTTGTCATGCTCATCGGTTTCACAGCCGCCAACCCGGAGGTATTCACGCAATTCAAGACCTATCGTTCGGTGATGATAGTGCTGCCGGTGTCGATCTTCCTGGTGGTGCCGCTGGTGTTTGTGGTGACGGCGGGCGAGATCGATTTGTCTTTTCCGTCGGTGGTGGGGCTGGCTTCCTTCGCATTCGTCAAGATCGTCGATGTCGGTGGCGACCCCCTGGTGGGGATTGCGGCGGCTCTGCTGGTGGGGGCGCTGCTGGGCTGGCTGAATGCGATTTTGGTGGTGCGCATCGGCTTGTCGGCGCTGGTGGCGACCCTGGGCATGAACTTCTTTCTGCGCGGCTTGATCAACATTTTGGTCGAAGGCTTTTCCATGGCCATCCCCGAGATACGCAATACGCCCATACACACGCTGCTGACCGATGACACTTTTACCGTTGTCGGCAACCTGGGCGTTCCCAACCAGATGTTGTGGGCGCTGGCATTTACGGCGCTGGGCGTGTTTCTTTATAATCGGCATACCTTTGGCGCGCGCGTGCACTGCGTTGGCGACAATCCCGAAAGCGCTGCCGAGATGGGCATCGATGTCGACCGCACGCGGACGCAGGTCTTCATTTTCACGGGCATTGGCGCGGCGCTGGCCGGCGTCTTTTCGGTGATGATCAACTTTGTCTGGTGGCCCACCACCGGCGATGGTTTGCTGCTGCCGGTGCTGGCCGGTCTCTTTGTGGGCGGGACACCCACCTGGGGCGGCATCGGCACTGTCTTCGGCGGCATGATCGGCACATCCATTGTGGCATTCATCGAGACGGGCGTCATCGCCGCGGGCTTGACCGGCTTCTTCACCCAATTCTTCTATGGCTTGATCATCATCCTGTCGCTGATCTTCCAGCGCTTCAACGGCGGGCGCGTGCGATGAAAATAATCCAGGTGGGCATCGGTGGCATGGGCAATGCCTGGCTGGGCGCAGTGCAACGCTCGCCAAAGGTCGATTTCGCCGCACTTGTCGAGATTGATGCCGATGTTGCCCGCGCCTAAACGGAAGCTCACAAGCTTGATCAAGCAGTGATACTGCGGTCATTGTCTCGCGCGAGCGAGCGTCTGCGTTTGGCAGTTGTCGTCAGAATGAGCTAAACTACGCTGGATAATTGAATATCTATCAGATTCATTCAGATTCATAGGAGATGAATCGTGTCCGTAAGATTGATGTGGCTAATCTTGCTCTCCGCGCTGCTGCCTTTCGCTGTTGAACCGTCCGTGAGCGCAGGGCAAGTTCCTTGCTCGGAGTGGCATAAGTGGCAAACGGTGTACATTACTGGCCCAATGAACGTCCGCAAATCCCCCACGACCAGCAGTCCGGTGGTGATGTACGCAGTAACCGGCGCTTACTTCAACTTAATCCAGAAAACCAGCGGCGGAGGTTGGTGCTGGCTGAAAATCAGATTCGGCAACTCGGGCTCTGGTTGGATAGCTGTTACGAAATGGGTCGAAGCGGGTCCTCGCAACAGATTTCTCGACCCAGGCGTCATCGCGTCGCCGACGACTGCGCCATCAGACATCGACAACTGCTGTTTCGTCGATCGACAATGCAGGACGGAGCAAGAATGGATAGACGGCTATTGGGCGTATCAGAATAGACAGTGCGTCGCGCAAGCTCAAATCCCTGTCGCCAACTTATCCAGGCCGCGCATTGAGGGATCAGAAGCCTATGTTCATAAGATGAACGAAGTGCTGAATCTCATGGAAAGCAAATCGCCAGCGCTTTATCAATATGTCGTCAGCGTAACAAGCTTGATCACCGAACATGGACCGGATCGTTGTGACTGGGGCCTCGCCTATAAAGGTACAGGCAGAGCGTCTTTGGGCACCTGTCTTGTGCTTGGAGGATACGGGGTCTATGGTATCGCAGCTGTACTTGCACACGAGGCTTGTCACCTTCACCACGATGACATCGACCCGGTAACCGGCGAATATGACCACGAGCGCTGCTTCCTGGCAGGGAGCCATGCCCGCGACGCCCTGACAGCCGGAACGCCTTATAGATGAAGTCTCTCCGGTTGGAAGCAACGATTTCGCAGAAACAATGTCCCATGGTGTTGTAAGGAAGTCATTTCGATGAAAGTCATTCAAGTCGGCATCGGTGGCATGGGCAATGCCTGGCTGGGCGCAGTGCAACGCTCGCCAAAGGTCGATTTCGCCGCGCTTGTCGAGATTGATGCCGATATTGCCGACCAGCAAGCCGAGGCTTATGGGCTAGACCGCTCGTTGATTTTTCGCGCGCTACCTGAGGCGCTGGCACAGGTCGATGCTGATGCCATCATCAATGTTACGCCGCCGCAATTTCACCGCGAGATCTCTGTTTTGGCACTGGAAGCCGGCCTGCCGGTCCTGTCGGAAAAGCCGCTAGCTGGCACGCTGGACGATGCGCGCGCAATAGTGGACGCTGCGCAACGGACGGGCGTATTGCACAGCGTCGCGCAGAATTATCGCTATCGCCCGCTGACACAGACGATCAAACGCGTGCTGAATAGCGGCGTGCTGGGAGCGGTGGGGGCGGTGAGCGTCGAATTCTACAAAGGCCCGCATTTTGGTGGCTTTCGTGAAGAGATGCCCCAGCCGCTGATCGTCGACATGGCCATCCACCACTTCGACTTGCTGCGCTTCTTCCTGGACAGCGATGCTCGCAGCATCAGCGCGCGCAGTTGGAATCCGCCCTGGAGCTGGTACAGGGGCGATGCCAGCGCGGCGGCGCAGATTGACTTCGCGGGCGGCGTGCCGGTCAATTATGTAGGCAGCTGGTGTTCGCAAGCGGGTGAGACGAGCTGGAATGCCAACTGGCGCTTTGACTGCGAGCATGGCGTGCTGCGCGTCGAGGACGATGTCGTGCGCGTGCAGCGGCTGCTGGATGTGGCCGATAGCGGCGGCGCGCTGCGCAATCTGCATAGCCAGCCCGAGGTCGTGCCACCGGTCGAAATGGTGCGCGAAGGGCAAGACTATCTGCTGGACGAATTCGTCGACGCAGTAAAAAGCGGCGGCAGCACAGCCACCTCCGCCCAAGACAACATCTGCACGATGGAATTGGTGTTTGGGGTCGTACGCGCTTGTGAGACGGGCGAGGCGATTACGCTGGCTTAGTTGGGCGCGCGGTCTATATTGGGCAGGTGTAATTTGACAATCGGCGATGCGCATGGGCTGGGCTACTTCTTGCCAGTCGCCAGTTTGCGGCGCGTCTCGCGGACGGCGATGGCGGGCAGACTCTTTGCGTGGTTTTCGACGAACTCCGCGATTGCAGCGCGATGCAGCTTGATGCCCTTGCGCAGCAGCCAGGAAACGGCTTTGCTGATGCGCTTGTCTCTTTCGCTCTGCAGTTGCTGGATCAGCTCCAGTGCCAGCTCCAGCAGACGCGCATCCTCCGCCTGGCTGATTGGCGCGGTCAGCAAGACCAGTGCCGCGCGCTGTTTGTTGATATTCGCGTCTTTCGCCAAAGACCGCAGCAGCGCCGACCAGTCGTCCCAGCTCGCCAGCAAATCGTCCGCGTTGAAGACAGTCTGGCAGGCGCTGTCGACCTCTGCCCAGCCCTCCAGGCAGCCCAGCCACTTGTCCAACTGGGTCGATGGCAGGGCGCGGCGGTGTCGCGGATAGCGCAGCAAGAGCGTCTGTGGGGCGCAACGCTCTTCATAGGAGTCGCCGTGATACAGCGAGTCGATCAGGTCGCGCCAGTCGGCATAGGGCAGGCCGCGGTTTTGCGCGGCGAAATCCAGGATGATTTTGCGGCGCTGGGCATTGCCAAGCCCATACCAGCGGCGGGCGGTGACCAGGTGTTCGGGGCGCTGACTGGTATTGCCCCGCGCAGGCTCTGTCTGCTCGATGCGTTGCAAGATGGCGCGGTGATGCTCGTTCATCCGTTGCGCCGCTGCATCAATATCACACGCGCGCCGGAGCTAGATCAGCTGCTTGAGCGGTATGCCACGGCGCTTGAGGAATTCCATGAAGCCGATTTTGTCGATTGTCTTCAACTCTTTCGCCGTGATCTTGACGCGCACCCAACGGTCGAGCTCGGGCACATAGATGCGCTTGTTCTGCAGATTGGGCTTGAACTTGCGCTTGACGGTGTTGAAGGCTTTGCTGCGCGATTGACCAAAAAGGGGCTTGACGCCAGTGATTTTGCGTTTGCCGGGCATGGCGGGCTTCCTGTAAGTCGGTATGCTTGCTGCAAGCGCCGTAGTATACAGAAAAGCCCGCGCCTGTCGAGGGTCGTTTTTTTCATCCCCCATCCCCGGCCCCTTGCCCTCATTCAAAACCGCCGCCTTAAACCGCGGAAACGCCACACCATCAACATCATCTGTCCCGGCCTGCTCCACCAACACCCGAGAATCCGCTCTTGCGATTTGCCTCGCGCATTCAGCCTAGGCGTCGCTCATCATGCCGACAAGATTCTCGCCCATGTCGAGTGCCGCCAGCGCTGCCACGCCCACCTGACCATTGATGCGCATGGGGTCTTCCGTGATCCACTTCGCCAGGTGTTCCGCCACGAAAGCCGCCGCCAGTGAGTTCGAAGCCTGCGCTTTCGCTTCGGATTCATAGACCGTCATCGCCACCACCCGATCGATGCCATCGTCCATCGAGAAGTAGCTGAAGAGCCCGCCGGCTGCTTGCTGCTGCGGCACAAACAAGCGCGCCACCAAGTCTACCGCCTGGTCTCGCTCTGACAGGTCATAATTGTCATACACGCGCAGGGACGCGTAGAGCGAATGCATGCTTTCCGCCGGCATATCCGTCTCGTCCACCAGGAAAAAGACATCCAGCGCGCCTTCGACCACGGTCGGCGGGTTGGGCAGCAGCATCGCCAGATTCTCGGCTACGAATTCGCTCGCCGCCTCGGTGGCCGCCGCCGCTTGTTCGGGCGATTCAAACAGGCTGACAGCCGCCAGCGTATCGCCTGCTGGCATCAGGTAATATCCGACAAAGCCAGCGCTGCCACGCATGATCGGCAAGAATCCCGCGTCAGTGAGCTGCAGTATCTCGGTCTGGTCGGCGGGGTCAATGCCTTCGTACACGCGTATGCTGGCGAAGACCTCGCTGGCGATCAGGTTGGCGCCATCTTCTGTATCGGCCAAAGCCGCGACCGCCAGATTGCCGCTGAAACCGGTCGGGTCATGGGGCGACCATGGCGCAAGATGCTCGCGGGAGAAGGCGACCGCGCTATCGTTGGCTTGCGCCGCTGCCGCCGGCGAATCATATATGGATATGGCGACCACGGCGCTGCCAGTCGTGGCGACGCTGTATTGGGCGAAGAAACCATCAATGGCAAGCAGGTCGGGCACGAGCTCGCTCTTTGCCATCTCATTGGCTTCGTCAAAATGCGCCATGTCAAAGTCGGCATAGACGCGCAGGCTGCCATAAAGCGAGCCGGGCGTCCTCTGCATCATGTCCCCGCGCGCCTGCAGCTCGACCGTGCCTTCGTGCACTGTCGGCGGATTGGGCAATAGCGGCACCAGGTTTTCTGCCACGAAGTCGCGCGCAGCCTGGTTGGACGCCGCCGCCTGCTCCGGTGAATCAAACAGGCTGATCGCGGCCAGCCTGTCGTCGGCCGGCATCAAGAAATAGCCGACGAAGCCCCCGCTCCCGCGCATGATCGGCAAAAAGCCTGCCGCCGTGAGTCGTGCGATCTCGCTGTGGTCAGCCGGGTCAATGCCGTCATACAAACGGACGCTGGCGAAGACGACATCGTCGTCCGCACCCGCCGTCAGCGGCAGCGCCAATAGCGCCAACAGGCACAGCAGCAGGGCGATTCTGATAGAAACTTTGACTTTGCGCATTGTGTTTCTCCCAAATTGATTGGTGTGTCGAGACGCTTGAACGCAATCATCGTAAAGAAACGATGCTGGCGTGTCAAGCTTCTGGTGGGCGAGCGCGGCTGCTAAATCAGCGCGACCAAGCCACCGTTGCGGCTGCTTTCCAGCGCGGCATCCGCTTGGCTATCGGTCAACAAGGCCTCGACAGCCGGGTATTGCCGACCGCGCATGCACCCGCGAGATATTTCCCGTGCCAGTGAATGCCATGCGAATGCTCATGGCTGCCCCCTGTCTGCGCTGTTTCGGGCCCATTTTAGCACTTTTGGCAGACCCTCACCCCCCACTTCCTGACCGGGTGCTTTAGGTAGTTCGCTCGGAATATGTTACAATCTTGCGCGCCGCGACCCACACAAAAAAGGACTCTGCCATGCGCGACCGCCCCGGCTTCACCACCATTTTCGGCCGCAACCTGATCGCCGAGCTGCCCAATATCGCGCATCAGCCCTATCTGGTCGTGACCATGGACGATCTGTGGGAACTCTTCGCGCACAACTTTGATGACAACCTGGCTGGTCCCTACATCGTCACAACCATAGACGGCGATGAACTAAAGGGCGAACTGGCAAAACTGCCCGACTGTCGCAGCATCATCGGCCTGGGCGGCGGGCAGGCGCTGGATGTCGCCAAGTACTTCGCCTGGGCGCTGGGGCTGCCGCTCTTCCAGGTGCCGACTTCCATGTCGGTCAACGCCGCCTTTGGTCATCGCAGTGGTCTGCGCTTCGCTGGCAATGTGCGCTATGTCTGCTGGGCGGTGCCCGAAGCGGTTTATGTGGACTTTGATGTCATCCAAAGCGCGCCGCCGGTCGTCAACCGCAGCGGCATCTGCGAGATCCTCTGCTATCACACCGCTCATGCCGATTGGCGCTATGCCCAGGCGCGGGGACATGTCGAAGACAAATGGCCATACGACCAGGCCATGGTCGACGAAGCCCAGGCGGTGATGGCGACTGTCATGGATGCGCTGGGCGATATCCGCGAGGTCAACGAGAAAGGCATCCGCACGCTGATGCTGGCGAATCGTTGGGGCGGGGCGGCTTTTCATAATCTGGGCTGGAATCCGCGCCCGATCGAAGGCGCAGACCACTTCCTGTTTTATGCGCTGGAATACCACACGGGGGTGAAGTTCATCCACGGGCAGCCGGTTTGCCTGGGCATTTATGTCGGCTCGCTGCTGCACGATGATCGCGCCGAAGACATGCTGGCTGCTATCGTGCGCGCTGGCGTCGATATCCGCCCGCAAGCTATGGGCATCGGCTGGGAAGATGTCTCGCATGCCCTGCTGAATATGCGGAGTTTCGTGCGCGCTGCTGGCTTGTGGTACGGCATCTATCACGACGCCGTCATCGACCAGGCATTCTGCGACCAGGTGCGGCAAACTGTCGAAGCGGCTTATGAAGGCGTTGCGTTGTAGCGGGTTCGCACAAAGCTTATCTATGCCAGGCAGGCACGGCATCCAGCGCTTGCAGGCTGTCTTCGCGCGCTTCGAGCCACTGGATCGCCGCCATGGCCGCTGATGTGCCCTGCCCGACCGATGTCGCTACCTGCCGCCAGATCTCGTCCTGGATTTCGCCCGCGGCGAAGACGCCATCGACATTGGTGCGATAGCGTTGATCGGTGATGATATAGCCGTTTTCGTTCAGCGCGATCTGGTCGCCAAAGACGGCGTTGTTGGGGTCGTGCCCGATGAAGATGAAGACGCCTTCGGTCGGATGCAACGTCTGCTCGCCCGTTTGCGTATTGCGCAGGCGCACCGCATTGACGCCGCCATCGCCGATGATCTCTTCGACCACGCTGTTCCAGGTGAAGCTGATTTTGTCGTTGTTGAAAGCCCGCTGCTGTAGCTGGACGCCGGCGCGCAGGGCATCGCGGCGATGGATGATGTTGACGCTGTTGGCGAAGCGCGTCAAAAAGATGCCCTCTTCCAGCGCAGAATCGCCGCCGCCGACCACAACAATATCTTTGCCGCGGAAGAAGAAGCCATCGCAGGTGCCGCAATAGCTGACGCCCGTGCCGGTATGCTCTTCCTCGCCGGGCACGCCTAGCTTGCGCGGGTCTGCGCCGATCGTCACAATGACCGAGTCGGCCAAGAACTCTTCGCCATAGGTCTTTACGGCAAAGGGCGAGCCACGGCTGAAATCCACGCTTTCTACCAGGTCAAATTCGACCTTCGCGCCGAAGTTCTCCGCGTGCTGCTTCATGCGTTCGACCAGCTCGGGACCGCTAAGCCCATCGGGGAAGCCGGGATAATTCTCGATTTCGTGCGTGATAGCGACTTGACCGCCTAGTTGTTCGCCGGCGATGACCACAGGTGCCAGCTGCGCGCGGGCGGTGTAGAGAGCGGCGGTCAAGCCAGCTGGCCCGCTGCCAATGATGACGACCCGTTCTTTTTTCATTGTTCCCCCATCCCCAACCCTTCCCCCAATATGAGGGAAGGGAGTGCTAACTTGGCTATGTACCCTGGTCAAACTTTGATGATTGTATTGGCGCAAGGTCGACAAAAAATGGCTAGCAATGAAGATTATTCCAATGCCGAAAAGTCGAAGCCGCCCAGCGCCTTTTCTGCCTGCAGCACCGCCACCAGCGCTTCAAATTCTTCGCGGCAATCGTCCCAATAGCGCATGAACTTCTGCATCTCGGGCCAGATTTCGTTCAGGTCGGCGCCATTGGCCACCTGCTCCGCCAGCTGCGTGATTTTTTCGCAGCAGTCATTGCAGTCCATCTTGATCAGCGTTTCGTCGGCGGGCGCGTTGGCCACGAAGTCGAAGAGTCGCTGCATTGGGTCGCCATTGTGCTGTTCGTGCATGGCGTCACTCCCGATGTCCATCCCTTGCAAATACTGGACGAGGGGCGCGGCGGGATTCTTACGCTGGCTTATTCGCCGAGGATGTCGCGCTGGACATAGGCTTGCAGTTGCGCCAGCGAGGTGAAGCACTTGAAGTCCTGATCTTCTGCAATATTGCGTGTTTCTTCACTTTCATTGATCAGCAGGGCAGCCGGTCGACCGTAGCCTTCCTGGATACCGCGTGGCCATGCTAGGTCGAGCGTTGCCAGCAGTTCGCCATTTAGGTCGACAAGCTCATAGCCATAGTTGCCACGGGGGAGGTTATTTGTTTCCATCCAAGTCATGGCTTGTTGCAGATCAGATTCTTCTTCGTCGCTGGCGACGCTCGCAGGTTTTGGTGGCGCAACTCGTTCAATCAGGTGGGTTGGTGGAGCATCGTGGGCAAACTTTCCTTGATTCAGCCCATTAAGAAACTCATTTGCTGCTTTCGCCAGCAGGTCGCGCCGCGCAGCTAGGAAGTCGAAATAGTTCTCGATCTTCCATAAATCCCTGTCCCTTGGGATCCAATGAGAGTCCAACACGCCGGGATGCCGATCTTCGTACTCTGGAAAGTAGTCTTCGGGTTTTCTCGCGGAGATTGCCAGGTTGGTGTCTTTGGTTAGGAATGTGAAATTCGCAAGTGCATTAACATCCGACACCTTCCGAATACCATGCTGATGAAGTTGCCACTTCGGGAAAAGATGATGTCGCTCCAGTCTCCCCATCTTTCCTATCATCGCTTTGTTGAGAACAATCCCGGTCCCAAAGTCCCTTGCCCCGTATACGCGAGTGAGCATGTAGAGAGTCGGAAAAAAACGACTTCTCGCGGTAGACGCATCAAAGTTGCCCGCCCACAATGCCAGATCTCTATAGTCATCTTTCAGCAGCTGAATCAAGGCAGAAACAGGGTCGTCGCTCTCTGCAATCGCGACCAGATCCTGCCTCACTCGTGTTTCAACTGCCGAAGAGTACCTTCCGCGAAGCGCCGAAAGCGCGTACCAATACAAGAGCCTGCTCAGCTGTCTCTGGTCGGGCAAGCTATGTGATTTGTCAAGAAAACTGACGATTGCCGGGATTGAATTGGGGCTGCGCAGAACCGCAGAATCATCAAGACCCAAGTAAGCCGACATCAGGTTGAGCACGGTATCAACATGTCTTTCTACGCGTTGCAAGCCATCACTCACCTGCGCAGGCGTGACTTTTCGCCGCGAAAGCTCCTCAAAGTCACCGTGCCCAGTAACCAACGCATTGATGCAGCGCAGCAACCAATCGAGACTAAACCTGTAACCATATTGTCCCCACTTGTCTAAACGCTTCTGCATTTCTTCGCGCGCTTGTGGCCAATCTGCGCAAATCTTTGCCAGCGCTAAATCACCTTTGGATAGCTTTGTCCCGCCGCTGTTGACTTGGTCAAAGATGTTTACAACTTCCTCCATCGTAAACCGGTCACCTATCAGTTTTTGTTCCTTGAATTCGTAGTCGCGTATTTTAACAATCCTTGACAAACGCTTGAGGAAAGTACTCTTGTCAGGATTCCCTTCAAATCTATGTTCAAAATACCACTCATCATTTTGCATAAGCTCGGTTACCGAAACCCAATGGGGGTTGTGCTGCATCTTGTTTGCGCGGTAGAACTCAAATTGCTGCTCTTCTACATTGAAGTAGAGATTGAGAAACGCTTTGCAATTGCCTTCGCAGAATGGCGGAGGCGCGCCCTTAACAATCCCGTACAACGAAGTAACCCGCTGCTGCCCGTCCAAGAGCAATTCGTGCATTCCAAGTGCAAGCGGCTGTTTTCCCTTCACTGTCTGCTGATTTGCCCGAGTCTGCCAAATGAGAAGGATCCCAACCGGGTAATCCCTGTAAAGCGACTCCATAAAGTGGCGAACCTGTTTACCACTCCAGACATAGCCTCGCTGAAACTGCGGGAGTGTAAGTAAACCGTGATCAATGTGTTCAATGATTACATTGAGCTTCATATTCCGTTCCCCTACCCGTTCACATCTGTGCGATGATATATCTTTCGGCCGTCCTTACAACCCTCTGTGCCCTCTGCGACTCTGTGGCTATTTCCCCTTCCGCGCCCGGGCGGCATCCAGCAATTCCCGCGCGGACAGCAGGCCCGCCAAGCCCCCCGCGCCCAGCATATCGGCCAGCTCGCTCACTCGCTCGTCATCGTTCGCCAGTTGCCGCACCTGCGTGGCTGCATGCGCCGTTTGCAAATCCTTCTGCGCTTGATAATGCGCATCGGCGTAGCTCGCCAGTTGGGGCAGATGCGTCACGCACAGCACTTGATGCGCATCCGAAAGCGACCACAGCTTCTCGCCGACGACCGCGCCGATGCGCCCGCCGATGCCTTGGTCGACCTCGTCAAAGATCAATATCGGCGTCTGATCGGCCGCGGTCAGCACCCGCTTCAGCGCCAGCATGATGCGCGCCGCCTCGCCGCCGGAAGCCACTTTCGCCAGCGGACGCAGCGGTTCGCCCGGGTTGGCGCTTAGCAGGAATTCGACATCGTCCAGCCCCTTGGCGTCAAATTTATAGCGCGCATCGCCGACGATGCAGCCGGCCGGATGCTCGGCTTGTGCCAGCCGCACCTCGAAGCGCGTCCGCTCCATGCGCAGGTCCGCTAGTTCGCGCAGGACGGCGGCGCTCAGAGAACGCCCGGCCCGCGTCCGCGCCTCGCTCAAGCGCCAACTGATATCGCCGATCTGCCGCAGCAGGCGTTCTTCTTGCGCGCCCAGTTCCCGCAGCCGTTCGTCGCTATGGTCGATGCCGTCCAGCTCGGATTGCGCCAGCCGCGCATAGTCCAAAATATCGCGCACGCTGTCGACGCCGTGGCGACGCTTCAGACTCTTGATCAACTCCAGCCGCTCTTCCAGTTCGTTGAGCCGCTGCGGATCGTATTCGGCGGCGCCGGCATAACGCGCCAGCTCCAGCGCCAATTCCTGCGCCCCCTGCGCCAGGGTCTCGGCCAGGTCGTACTGCTCGCTCATCTGCGGGTCGATCTGCGCCAGCTTCATCAGCGCCCCAGCCGCGCCCATCAATTTGTCGACCGCGCCACGGTCGTCATCGTCCAGCTGCCGCGCCGCCTCGCCCGCTAACTGCGCCAACTGCTCGCTGTTCGCCAGTCGGTTGCGCTCGGTTTGCAGTTCGTCTTCTTCGGCGGGATCGAGGTTGGCCGCCTGAATTTCGTCCAATTCGTGCCGCAGCAGTTCGGCTCGCCGCGCCAATGCCTCGCTGTCATCGGCCAGGGCGCGCATCTCCGCTTGTGCCCCAGCCAGGTCGGCGACCAAAGAGGCCAGCCCGGCGCGCTCATCCAGCACACCCGCATAGCGATCGAGCAGGTCGATATGGCGGCGGGGGCGAAACAGCGACAAGTGCTGGCTCTGCCCATGGATATCAAATAATTCGCCGCCGATTTCTGCCAGCAGCTCGCTGCGAACGGGCACGCCATTGATGCGCGCCGATGATCGTCCGCGCCGGCGGATCTCGCGGCGGATAGTCAGGTAATCCGGGTCGTCGGGGTCGAGCAGGTCTTCGCGTTCCAGCGCCGACTGCAGCAGGCTTTTGGCGCGTTCGTCCAGGCGGATGACGCCTTCGATGACGCTGCGTTCGCTGCCCGCGCGCACAAAAGCCGGGTCGGCGCGAGCGCCCAGCAGCAACTCGACAGCATCGATGAGGATGGATTTGCCCGCGCCGGTCTCGCCGGTGATGACATGGAAGCCGAGGCCAAATCGCAGCTCAAGCTGGTCGATGACAGCGAAGTTGTGAATGCGCAGTTCTTCGAGCATGGGCGTCTCTGGGGGACCAGGTTTCTGCGTATTCTAAACCACACAGAGCATAGCGGACTATCTCTATGCCACTGTGGCAATCAAATCGCCACGCGAAAACGCGCATAGGCTGCCGAAGCCGCCAGTCCCAGATAGAGCAGGCTGAAAAAGCCCACGCCGCCGACGATCAAGAGGCTGCCCAGCAACCCGCCCGCCATCACGCCGCCCGCGCAGACCAATCCACTTTGTCGCCCGCGCCGCCGCCCGGTGATAGTCAATGCCAGTTGCGCGATGGCCCCGCCCAGACCCGGCGCCAGCAGCAGTCCCACGATGAGGGAGCCGCCGACCAGCATGCTCAGCAGGGCAGTCAATGCGCCGCCAGCCAAGCCGACCGCAGCGACCAGCGCATAATCGGTCAGCGTGCCGGCATAGAATTTGTCTTCGTGCCCGCGCACGCATTCGCGGCAGGTATAGCCGATGGGCGTGCGCACGGCGCATTCGACGCACATATAGCGCTCGCAGCGGTTGCAGCGCAAACCCGTATCGCGCTCGGGATGCCGCGCGCAGTAAGTGATCTCGTCCTCAAATGCGCTCAAGCTGTCGTCCATGCTGGCCACTTTGATCTATCCCTCCCCCAGCCCCTCCCCGTCAGGACGGAGAGGGTAGCCAAAGCCTGCCTCCCCCTGACCTGTCGGGGGGACTGAGGGGGGTGACATTTGCTGCCGCAGTTCATTTGTCAAATGTCATGCGCCGCGGTCCGTGGCGGTTGATGCGCGGCTCGAGGCGATCCAGCAGCGAGCGATAGAAATAATTGCGCTCGCGCAGGCGCACAAACTGGCTGACCGGCCGGGCGGAGGTCACGCGCACATGCTGGTTTTCGCCCAGGTCGGCCACGACCTTGCCGTCGATCGTCAGCACGACCTTGCCACGATTTTCGCGCGTCGGCTCGACATCGACAACTGCCCCGCGCGCCAGCACGATGGGCCTGTCCATGCTCAAATGCGGCGCCATGGGCAGCATCAGGATATTGCGCAATTCGGGCGGCAGGATGGGTCCGCCAGTCGCCAGCGCATAAGCGGTCGAACCGGTCGGCGTGGACAGGATCAGGGCATCGGCGTTATAGGTGGTCGCCCAGTGATTGTCGATATAGGCCGCCAGCTGCACCATGCGCCCGAAGACGCTGCCGCTGATGACGACATCGTTCAAGGCGTGAAACTCGCCCAGGACGCGCTGCCGATCTTCCAGCAGGCTGGCTTGCAGCATCATGCGCTGCTCGATCCAGTATTCGCCGGCCAGCAGTTGATCCAGGCCCCCTGCGCAATCTTGCGGTTGTTGGATCTCGGTGAGGAAGCCCAGCCAGCCCATGTTGACGCCCAGCACAGGCACGCCATGTTCCGCGCAGACGCGCCCGGCCCGCAGCATCGCGCCATCGCCGCCTATGGCGATGACCAGGTCGGCATGGGGCACATCGCCGATGACCTTGCTCTCGTCCCATTCGGTATGCAGCCAGTGCGCTATGCCGCGCCGACACAGCAAAGCCGCGATGTCCTGCGCGACCGGGTGCGTATCGGGGCGGGCGGGATGCGCCAGGACGCCGATGCGCTTGATATTGGTCAATTCCGCCTCTTTCACTCCATCATGCCGACATCATTATGCTGCAGATTCGCCCCCAATCCCATATCGGAATGCTCGAGCTACGCGGCAATTCACGCGGATTTGCGCGGCGAATATTCCATATAGACAACTCTCTAATCGCATATAAAATCTGCATATATCTATACAATTATTCAAAGCGCTGGTAAATGGAAGGTTGCATTGCAGCGATGCCATGATCGCCGAGCAGCAAGCGGCGCTGGATACGGAGCAATAACCCCGGGCGTAGTGGAAATCTGCCTGGGCGAAACACGAGCAATTATCAAATCGACAGACTGAACTGGAGGCAATCCCATGAGACGGGCGATTCTGCTGGTTGCAATTCTGCTGCTGTTGCTGGCGACGCCGCTGGCGATGGCGCAAGACACTGGAAATCCGACCATCGCCATTTTGCGCTTGGGACCCTTGCCCAACTACGATGTCATAGAAGGCGGCATCCTCGATGTGCTGGAGTCCTACGGCTTTATCACGAGCGAGGACAATGCCATTCTTGAAGATCGCATCGACCACGCCGCGGCCGGGCTCAATTTCATTTGGGGCGATGCTGACTTCCAGATGGGCAACGCCAGCATCCTGATCGAGCAGGCGCTGGATGCTGAAGTCGATGTATTTGTGACGCTCGGAACCAGCATTACGCTGGCTGCTATCGCGGCCACGCAGGACATGGATGCGCCCACGCCCATCATCTTCACGGCTGTGTCCGAGCCCTATGGCACGGGCATCGCGGAAGCGTCATGCATTAAACCTGCGCATGTCACCGGCTCGCGCAATACGCCCTCGTACGAATACGCCCTGACTGCCATCAAAATGCAAGACCCGGACATGACCACTGTCGGCGCCGTCTACAGCACATCCGAAGCTGCTGGCGTATTCGGCGTTGAAAGGCTCCAGGAAGCCGCGGCGGAGCTGGGCATTGAAGTCGTGACGAGAGGCGTGGTCAGCCTGAACGATTTGCGGCCCGCCACCTATGCTCTGGCCGAGGCAGGCGCGCAAAGCATTGTCCTGCCGCTTGATGGGCTGGCGACGCAGGGCTTGCCTATCGTAGTCAGCATCGCCAACGAATTGGGCATCCCCGTCTTCTACCCGAGCTTTAGCGCGATCTATTATGGCGCGACCATCGGGGCGGGCACATCGGCATTCTACGAAAACGGCATCAACGGCGGACGGCTGCTGGCGGCGCAGTTGAATGGCGATCTGGACATCGCGCGCGCCGGCATCGCCACAGCCGGGTCGCTGGGCATCGGCGTCAATCTCGACTCCGCAGAGGCGCAAGGCGTGGTAATCAGCGATGCGCTTATGGACGATGCTGTCGCGGTTTGGGAAGGTGGCCAAGCCGCCAAACTGGACCCAAGTGTCCTGGCCTCCCTGGCCAGACGCGGCCAGATTGTCCCGCTGGAACTGCGGCAGGAAGCCGATATGGCTTTCCTGGCGACCCTGGAATGCAGCGACGAGATGATCGCCGAGCAGCAGACGGAACTGGACGCGCGTCAATAGACCAACAAGGCGGGGTCAAGATCGACGCCGCCTCGCTGGAAAATTCGCGTTTCTGTCAGATGGTCCGGCGCTTGGCGGCGCGACGCTCACGCGCTGGACTGCCGCTCAAGGAATTGCTTCGTTAACCCGATACCAATCAGTCAAATAGATCGTCGAAAGACGCCGAGTTCCAAACTTCAGCGCAATTGCCGTAGTCATCGGTCTGGGCGCACTTGCCGGCAGCCCACGCGCCGAGGGCGAGCGCCGCCAATAGAACGACGACGGCGACCATAAGAGCAAACCTGTTCTGAATACTCGCAACAAAACTCATCAGGTTCGCCCCTTCTCCTGCTTTAGAACTTTCCCGCCGCACCATAGATAAAGCGGGGTTTTGACCCAGCGACTAACCGGCTGGCCCCTTGCATTGGTCAAGCCTAACAGCCGTTTCATCAACTTCCAGGCACTTTTCTACCCACTCTGAAACACATTCGCCATAGTCATCAAAATTTGCGCAAACGTCCCCACTGTCGCCTTGCTGCGCCAGCGCGCCAAAGGCGAGGAACACCGCCAGCGCCAGCGCGACTGCAATAAGCCCCAACGCGCGCCGAACTCTCGCAACAAAACTCATTAGATTCGCCCCTTCTCCTGCTCTAGGATATTTCTTCCGCCGCATGGATTCGCGGCGTTTTGCCTCAGCAGCTAACCGATCGGACAGATATCTTCGGCTTCCGGATAGTTCACGCACGCACCCAACCACGATTCAACGCATTCGCCATAGTCATCAGCATTTGCGCAAACGTCCCCACTGTCGCCTTGCTGCGCCAGCGCGCCAAAGGCGAGGAACACCGCCAGCGCCAGCGCGACTGCAATAAGCCCCAACGCGCGCCGAATTCTCGCAACAAAACTCATTAGATTCGCCCCTTCTCCTGCTCTAGGATATTCCAACCGCCGCATGGATTCACGGCGTTTTGCCCAGCATTTAACCGGCTGGTCCCTTGCATTGGTCAAGCCTAACAGACGTCTTCAGTTCCCCCCGACTTCTTTGCTGCATAGCACGCCTCTTGCTTCGACCACGATTCAACGCATTCGCCATAGTCATCGGCAAGTTTGCAAACTTCCTCATAGACCACAAACTGCTCTGGCGGCGGATCGTCTTCTGACTGAACCAGCGCGCCAAAGGCAAGGAACACCACAAGCGCCAATGCGACTGCAATAAGCCCCAACGCGCGCCGAACTCTCGCAACAAAACTCATCAGGTTCTCCCCTTCGCCCGCCCACCGACTCGCGGATACGCTATTTCCCTCAATTTCAGAGTAACAGCATCTTTTTGCCGTGTCAACCATTTCTGCTCTTTTCGTATACTCCACCGTTGTCTGATATAATAACGTCAACCTTGCCGCGCGCGAGTTTAGACTGAGAGGATGATTAACATGCGACGAATTTTCTTCATGCTGCCCTTGCTGGCACTGTTCTGGGGGGGGGGGGGGGAGCTGCCGCCCAAACTTTGGAGAAGCCGCGCCTGGCTTTGCTCAGCTTTGGCATCACGCCGGGGGCGCAGTCAGTCACCGTGCAGAACATACTGTATCAGCTCTACCTGGACGACTTCCTGAGCGCCGACGACATTCGGACGCTTCAATCGGAGGGCGAAGTCGATGGCGAACACATCCAGATCGCGCTGATGGAGGCGGGCTGGGAGTATGACCGGCTGGGCATCATGGTGGATGCGGCGCTGGACCGCGGCGTCGACGCCATCGTAGCTTTCACTACGCCCGTCGCCCAGGCCGCCATTCAGGCGACGCGCGACCTGGATGATCCGCCGGCGGTGATCTTCGCGTCGGTCTTTTATCCCTTCGCCGCCGGTCTGGCTGACGCGCCCTGCCTCAAACCGAGCCATGTGACCGGCTCGCATATCGTCCCGCCCTACGAACTGCTGGTCGACCTGGCAATGACGCAGCAGCCGGGCATGACCAGGCTGGGCATCGTATTCAGCATCGACCAGATCTCCGGCGTCGAAGGCGCGCGCGAAGTGGCGGGCCTTGCCGAAGCGCGCGGCCTCACAGTAATCCAGTCCTCAGTGACGCAGCCGGTTGATTTCATCGCCGCGGTCAACGGTCTGGCCAGTCGCGGCGCCGAAGCCTTGATCCTGACGATTGATTCGATTACTTCCCGCGGTTTGCCTGTGGTGGTCGCGACCGCGAGCGAGAACCTGATGCCGGTCTATTATCCCAGCCTCGGCGGCTTCAATAGAGGCGCGATGATCAGCGCCGGCTATTTTCATCAGGAGGCGCAGGGCATCAACACCGGGCGCAAGCTGGTCGCCTGGCTGCGCGGCGAACTGGATATCGCCGCCACCGCCATTGACTCGCTGACCGGCGACGGCGCCGGCGTCAATTTGACCGCGGCCGACTCCCTGGATATGGAGATCGCCAGCGAGGTTCTGGAGCGGGCTGATATCGTTTCCGGCGCCGATGGGGAAAGCGTATCCGCACGGGTGTTAGAAGCGGTGGCTGATGTGCGGGCAATCGAAGAGGGACCTGAACGGCAAGCGGCGGCGCGCGCCTATCTGGACTCGCTGCGTTGCACCGACGAGATGATCGCCGAGCAGCGGGCTGCGCTGGCTGAAGGGAGTGTCTAAATCGGTGGATGGTTCTCTTTCTAACCCCACCCCCAGCCCCTCCCCGTCGGGACGGAGAGGGCAGCCAATGCTTGCCTCCCCCTGACCTGTCGGGGGGACCGAGGGGGGTCCATATCCAGCAAGTTCGCCACTCCCGGCTGAAGCGAGCGAGTAGCGCAAGCGTTTTTCGTGATATGATGATATGATAAGATGAACCGCGTCACCCAAACGCGCGTTCATTGATGCGAAACAGCAGACACGGAGGCATAGCTATGAACAGAAAGATACTCTTTGGCTTGATGGTGGCGGCGCTGTTGGTCATTATGCCCGTTTTGGCGCAGGATGATGACAAGCCCACAATCGCCTTCCTGAGGTATCGGTCCACGGGCACCGAAGATATCACCAAACCCGGCATCTGGGATGTCTTGCAGGCTCACGAGTTGATTTCGCCAGCCGAGCGCGCATTGCTGGATGAGGACCTGGACCTCAACGGCGAACATATCAATGTCTATTGGCTGGACGCGGCCAGCGATGTCACCAACATCAACGCCATGGTCGAGAAGACGCTGGATCGCGGCGCTGATATTCTGCTGACTTTTTCAACGCCCGTCACCCAGATAACCGCCAACATCACCAAGGAGATGGACGACCCGCCGATTCTGCTCTTCGCCATCGTCAGCGCTCCCTATTCGGCCGGCATCGCCGATTCGCCTTGCATCAAGATGCCGCATGTCACAGGCACCCACATGTCGATTCCCTACGAGCAGTATGTGGCATTGTCCCAGGTACAGATGCCCGATGTTCAGTCCATCGGCACGATCGTCGATCCAGCGCAAACGCAAAGCGTATATGGCGTAAGTCGCATCACTGAGTTTGGAGAAGCGCTCGGCTTGACGGTCGAAGTCGCATCAATCGCCTCCGCTGCTGATTTGCCCCAGGCGACAGCAAGCCTGGCCGACAAGGGCGTGGAAATGGTGATGATCGGCGCTGGCTACACCGAATCCAGGGGCATACCGGCGGTCCTCAGCGCGGCGCAAGACTACGGCATTCCGGTATTCGGCGTATCCCCCCGCTTCATTTATCATGGAGCATTGGTCGGCGCGGGCTTTGATGATTTCTACGGCGAAGGCGTGACTGTCGGGCGGATGATCGCCGCTTATATTGACGGCACGCTGGATACCAGCACGACGGCGATCAGCTCCCGGGTGGACATCGGCGTGGCTGTCAATCTCGATACTGCCGAGGAATTCGGCATCACCGTTGCCGATGACATCCTGGATTCGGCTGTCATGGTGATTGAAGACGGAGAGCTCGAGGTGCTAAGCGAGCCGCCGAGCCTGCCGGAGATGACGTTGGAAGAGCGCAAGGCAGATGACGCCGCTTTCCTGGCGGAGCTTGAATGCACGCCGGAACGAATCGCCGAAGAAGAGGCGGCGCTGGGAACAGCTCGCGATTAGCCGGCAAAGCCTGGAAGCATGTAGGGGCGACTCACCGAGTCGCCCTTTTTTTCGTCAGGTTACAGAATTTCTGCGCGTCTACCCGAAGCGCCCGGCGATGTAATCGGCGGTTTCTTGCCGGGCGGGGCTGGCGAAGACTGTTTCCGTAGCGTTGTATTCGACCAGTTCGCCCCAGCGGACTTCGTGCCCGTCTTCCAGACGCTTGCGGATATTGAAAAAAGCGGTGAAATCCGAGGCGCGCTGTGCCTGCTGCATATTGTGCGTGACGATGACGATTGTGTATTCGCGCTGCAGTCGCTGCATCAGTTCTTCGATGCGCTGAGTGGCGATCGGGTCGAGCGCGCTGCAAGGCTCGTCCATCAGGATGACATCCGGCTCGACAGCGATCGTGCGCGCGATGCACAGCCGCTGCTGCTGCCCGCCCGAAAGCGCCAAGCCCGATTTGTTGAGGTCGCCGCTGACTTCGTCCCACAATGACGCGCCGCGCAGGCTGCGTTCGACGATTTCGTCCAGGATGACCTTCTTCTTCACGCCCAGCAGGCGCGGTCCATAAGCGACATTGTCGAAGATGCTTTTGGGGAACGGGTTGGGCTTTTGGAAGACCATGCCGATGCGCCGGCGCACTTCTACGGGGTCGACCTGGGCAGCGTAGAGATTCTTGTCGCGGTAGATGATCTCGCCATCGACGCGCGCGCCAGGCACCAGTTCGAGCATGCGGTTGATGCCGCGCAGCACCGTGCTCTTGCCGCAGCCCGAAGGACCGATGAACGCCGTGATCTTGTTCTGATAAACGGGCAGACTCACCCCCGCCACCGCGCGGTAACTGCCATAATAGAAGCTGCAATCGCGCAGCTCCATCACCAGCTCGCCGTTTGCTTTGCCATTTGTGTCGTCTGCCATGGTTAATACCTTATCGAATATCGGTTGCGCAGGACGATGGCCACGGCATTCAGCGACAGCATCAGCGCCAGCAGCACGATGATGGCGGCCGCGGCGATATCGGCAAATTGCCCTTGTGGCCGCGCTGTCCATTGGAAGATCTGGATGGGCATGGCGGTGAATTGCGAGAAAGGACTGGTCGGGTCGGTGAGCAGGAAGGTGGCTGCGCCCACCACGATCAGCGGCGCGGTTTCTCCGACAGCGCGCGAAACCGACAAAATGGTGCCGGTCATGATGCCGGGCAGGGCGGCGGGCAAAACGCTGCGCCAAATCGTCTGCCAGCGAGTCGCGCCCAAGCCATACGATGCCTCGCGGATGGTGTAGGGCACGGCGCGGATCGCTTCTTGCGCGTTGATGATGATGATGGGCAAGATCAGCAGCACCAGCGTCAGGCCCGCGCTGACCAGGGTGCGTCCATTGGGCGAGAAGCTGTTGATGCGCACAAGGCTGCTCATCAGCGCATCGAAAGTCTCGTCAGAAATGTCGCCGTCTCTCGCAGCAAAGCGCCAGGTCTCGCCGCGCGCCTCAATATCATGTGGCTCGCTGGCGCGCGTGGCGACCACATCGACCACCATGTCCAGCGCATCCGCCAGCGAATCGGCCATCTCCGTCACGCTTGAATTGCCCTGCATGGTCAAGCCAGGCGTGCCATAGCGCAAGAAGACATCCACCAGCCGCGCAGCCGTCGCCTTGTCCAACGCTGGATGCTCACTTCGGATCGCGCCATTTTCATAATGAAGCGCGCCATCTACGATCGGAGCGATGCGCTCGACCACGCTTTCGACCGTGGGCACATCGAAGTTGATATGGAAGATCAGACCGCTGGAAAAAGGTGCCAGGGCGCGTACGAAGATCGCCAAGCCCAGCATGCCGTAAATAATGGAGGGCACGCCAGCCAGGTTGCGCACATTCGTCTCGATGATGCGGTTGACAAAGCCGTGATGCGCGTATTCTTCCAGGTAGATGGCCGCGCCAACGCCGATGGGCAGCGCCACCAGCACCACCACGATCATCAAGCCAGCCGAGCCAATCAGCGCCGTGCGGACGCCCGCCAGCGCCGGCACGCTCGACATGGGCGTGGTCAAGAACTCGCCGTCCAGCCAGCTGTAGAAGCGGATGACAGTCACCTCGGCTTCGTCCAGCCGCTCGCGTTTCTTGTAATCGTCCAGGATGGGTCCTTCAATCTGCGCCTTGATAGCCTCGAAGTTGAAGATCGTGTCGCTGAGGGTGAAGCTGGCGATGACCTGCTGCTCGACAACTTCTTCCAGCGTCAGCCGCCGCAGCGTGGTGTTTTCGGCATACTTTGCCAGCAATGCCGCCTGATCTTCGCGGCTGATGCTTTTCAGCAGTTCGTCCGCGATTGCCGGGTCAACATCGGGGTCGCCGACGATTTCTGCCACGCTGGCTTTGGTGAAGACTTCGTTGGGCACCTGGCTGATGGTATCGCGGATGAGCACGCGCAGCCGTCTGCCGACATGCTCCAGCAAGATGGCGGCCAGTTCCTCATTGTTCAGCGATTCCAGCGGACGCCCGCCGGTCAGCGCGGCTGGTTCGATGGTGTTGACGACGCCGATGGTGCCAAAAGCCTCGTTGGCGACATTCAAAAACAGCGCAATCAGCGCCAGGCCAGCCACCGACACAGAAAACAGGTTGAAAAGCCGCCCAAGCCGCCCGCGCCGATGCCGCTTTTCAAGCCGCTGGAAGAAGGCTTTCTCGCCGGGCATGTAGTGCTTGGTCTTTTCGCCAAATGTCTCTTCGTCGACAGGACGATGATCATGAGAAGCCATTAATAAGCCTCGCGGAAGCGGCTGATAATGACGCGGCTGAGCACATTGAGCACGAAGGTCAGGACGAACAGCGTCAAGCCGATGGCAAAGATGCTGTTGTAATCAATGCTGTCGTAGCTGAGGTCGCCGCCGCTGATGCGCGCGATATGCCCGGTCATGGTCTCGGCCGAGTCAAACGGGTTGAAGCTGAAGTTGGGTCCTGCGCCCGCCGCGATCGCCACGATCATCGTCTCGCCGATAGCCCGCGAAACGGCCACGATGAAAGCCGCCAATATGCCGCTGAGCGCCGCTGGCATCACCACCTGGATGACTGTTTCCAGCTTGGTCGCGCCCAAGCCATAAGAGGCTTCGCGCAGGGCTTGCGGCACAGCATGCAGCGCGTCTTCGCTCATCGAGCTGATCAGCGGGATGATCAAAATGCCCACTACGATGCCCGCCGAGCCGGTGTTGTAGATATTGACCACCTCCACGCCAAAGAGCGCCCGCAGCAAAGGCGTCATGAAAGTCAGCGCGAAGTAGCCATAGACCACGGTGGGGATGCCCGCCAGGATCTCCAGCACCGGCTTGAGCGTACTGCGCACGCGCGGCGAGGCATACTCGCTCAGATAGACAGCCGCGCCAATGCCCAGCGGCAAGGCGACCAACATGGCGATTGTGCTGGTCATCAATGTGGCGTTGATCAGCGGAATCACACCGAATTCGCCGATAGCTGGGATCCAACTGGTATTGGTGAAGAACTCGATGAGCGTGGGCTGGTCGTTGTATTCGACAGCCAGGCCAGCGCTGTGGGGCGAGATGGTGTTTTCGCCGCGAACGCCGCGCCGCAGCATCATCTGTGGCAGGTAGCCCTCGTCTGTGAACAGCTCGGCGATGCGCTGTGATAGCGGATAGACGGTCGAACTGCCAGCCATGTTCAGTTCGCCAGAGACGGCGGCCGGGTCGATGGCCGGGGCTGCCGATGCCCCGGTCGCGCGGATCCACTGGTTGCGCGCCGCAGCCATCGCCTCCACCGATGCCTGAAAGTAGCCGACATCGACGATGACCGAGTTCACATTGGCGAGGGTATAACTGATGAAGTCAGCCACTTGCGGATCTGCGCGCATGATGTCCGCATCGCTGTAAAGAAAGAGCGGGCGCGAGAGAGCATAGCTGCCAGCTTCGACCGCGCTGGCCGAGGGCGCGATGCCATCCAGCGACAGAATGCGCAGGTCGTCGGCGCTGGCGAGGTAATAGGCGTATCCAAAAAAGCCGATCGCATAGGGATTGCGCTTGATGCTGCCGACCAGCTGGTTGTCGTTCTCGGACATGATGGGCTGGCGCGACAGGATCGCTTCGGATTCGTGATCAAATACGGCTTCTACAAAAAAGTCGAATGTGCCGCTGTCGGTGCCGGGGATGACCAGTTGGATCGGCTCGTCGGGATAGTCGGGGCGCACATCCGACCAGCGCTCTGCCTCGCCAAAAATCTGCCGCAGCTCGGCGAATGTCAGCTCGCTGATGAAGTCGTTGTCGGCGCTGACTGTGATCGCCAGGGCATCGGTGCCGACGCGGAATCCAACCGGCGCGATGCCCACCTCGGCGCAGGTTGATTCTTCGGTGGATTTGATGGGACGGCTGGCATTGACGATCTGCGGACGCAGCAGTTCCGCTTCAGCCAGCGCGGCGTCGCTTGCGCAAAAGCGATCGAAACCGCCACCCGTGCCCAGGACCGCGATATCGACATGGTTGTTGTGCAACTCGCTGATCTCCATGACTTCTTGCCCGATGCGGATGACGCCGCTTTCCGCGACCGCCTCAAGGGCTTTGCCGGGCTGGATGCGCGCGCTGGTGGCGCTTTCGTCCATGTCGCCGAGGATGGCGCGGTTGGAATTGACCCACTGGTCGCGCGTGAAGAATGAGATCGACTCGTTGCCCAGCACCAGGATGATGCCGATGGTCGTGAAGATGGAAAGCAAGCCACAAGCGAATAGCGAAAGCTGGATGAGGGCTTCGTGCCACTTGAACTTGTGGCGCAGGTCGAGCGGTCCAGATTGCTGTTGGACGAGGTGCTCGGTGAGATGCGATCTGTCGTTATCGGGCATTGGGTCGCTCGCGGAGCTTTGCGCCGCCGGCCTGGCAGGATAGTCCAAAGCGGATACGGCATCCTCATGAGGATACCGTATCCCTGCGAAATTGCCTATTGCGGCGGACTTATTCGGACGCTTCTTCGTCTTCGTCCATATCTTCCATGTCGTCCATGTGCAGCGCTTCCAGGCCATTGGCGACGCGCCAGGCGTCGATCGCGCCGGCAAATGCGCTCTCCGAAGCCGGGAAGTAGCCAACATCCACGACCTCGTCATTGACATAGGTCAGGTAGAAGTTGATGAAGGCGTTGACCTGCGCGTTTTCTGCCATGATGCCGGCATCGCTGTAGATGTACAGCGGGCGCGCCAAGGGGTAGCTGCCGTCATCGGTGGTTTCGGCGTTGGCTTCGATGCCCTCGATGTTGAGGATGTTCAACACATCGGCATTCTCTACATAGTAGGCATAGCCGAAGAAGCCGATGGCATAGGGGCTGCCGGCGATGCCCTGTACCAGCACATTGTCATCCTCGGAGAGCTGCGGGTTGGCGCTGAGGATGGGCTCTTCATCTTCGCCGAATACTTCTTCGACAAAGTAGTCGAATGTGCCGCTGTCGGTGCCGGGGATGAAGCGCTGGATGGCTTCGCCGGGCCATTCGGCGCGGACATCCGCCCAGGTTTCGGCGCTGCTGAATATCATCGCCAGTTCTTCCAGCGTGACATCGCTGACGAAGTCATTTTCGGCGGAGACGGTGACAGCCAGGGCATCGGTGCCGACGCGGAATTCGATCGGTTTGCGGCCGATGCCAGCGCAAGATTCGACTTCGCTGTCTTTGATGGCGCGCGAGGCGTTGCTGATATCGGTCTCGCCTTCGACGCAGAAGCGCTCAAAACCGGCGCCCGAACCAATGGAAGCGATCGACGGCGCGACGCCACCTTCGTCCGTCCACAATTCAGCCATGCGTTCGCTGAGCGGGAATACGGTGGAGCTGCCGGCCGTGATGATGGAGCCGTCGGCATGGTCGAGCGGATCGACCTCGGGCATCCCATGATCCATCGCCAGCGCGGGGACCAAAAGCAGGATTGCGGCGAGCAGAATGGAAAGCAAGCGTACGGTTTTCATGTGGGATGCGTCCTCCATAGACCTGAAGAGTTTGTCGGTTCGGGCGGCTCATCCACCCGCGAGTCATGCTATCTGGCGGTCTTTTAAAGAGGACATTGAGTTGTTTAAGATGCGGCTATGATTTCATTAAGTGGCTGTGAGCGCCAAGGGACCGACTCGTTTTGGTCGCGCCGGGCGTTTGCGCTACAATTTGCCTGCGCGCAGCCGCTGTGAAAGCCGAGCATGATTAAGTACTTCCAACGCCGCATCCTGCAAGCCATCCCCACCTTCTTCGGTGTGACGATCTTGTCTTTCGTCATCATTTTGTCTGCGCCTGGCGATCCTGTCGCCATGATTGCCTATTCGCCAAACCCGTCTCCGGAAGCGATAGAGGCGCAGCGCCGCCAGCTCGGCCTCGATCAGCCACCGCTGCTGCAATATGTCTATTGGCTGGTCGGAAACGACTGGACGACGATCGACATCAATGGCGATGGCGTGGGCGAAACGCCGGGCGAGCGTCTGGGTTTGCTGCGCGGGGATTTGGGCGTGTCGATCAAGCAGCGCCGCCCGGTGATGGAATTGATTGCGCAACGGATCCCGGCCACGCTCAGACTCGGCGTGGCTGCGCTAGTAATCGGTTATGTCATCGGCGTGAGCCTGGGTGTGCTGGCGGCGGTTTTTCATCGCACCTGGATCGACCAGCTCATTCGCGTCCTGTCTGTGATCGGCAATGCGGTGCCGGCTTTTTGGCTGGGTTTGCTGCTGATCATCATCTTTGGCGTGCAGCTGGATCTGCTGCCGATCAGCGGCATGCGCAATATCACGCAGCGCGGTCCGCAGAGCATCGGCGACGCCTTGCGTTACATGATCATGCCGGTGTCTGTGCTATCGCTGAACACGATCGCCTTTATTTCGCGCTTCACGCGGACGCAGGTCCTGGAAGTTCTGCAACAAGATTACATCCGCAGCGCCTACGCCAAAGGTCTGCCTACGCAGTTGATCTGGTTCCGCCATGCCTTGCGCAACAGCTTGCTGCCGGTGGCGACATTTCTCGGTCCATCCATCGGCACGCTGCTGGCTGGCGCGGTCATCATTGAACAGGTCTTCCAGTGGCCCGGCATGGGCAAACTGATCATTGATGCGGTGTATTCGCGGGATTATCCGCTGGTGATGGGTTCGGTGGTCATCGCTTCGGTGATGTTCATTTCGGGCGTTCTGCTCTCCGACATCATGTATGTCATATTGGATCCGCGCATTCGACTGGAGTAGATCAACTTGACGACTCACGCTTCCATCGCTCAAATTAGCAAGGCAGACGCCGAGCGACATTCACGTTCGTTTTGGCGAGACGCTGTCGGCTTCATTCTGCGAGACCGCCTCACCGTCTTTGCAATCAGCGTTCTGCTCGTGGCGACGCTGATCTGCTCGCTTTCGCCGATTGTGCTGGAACGCGTCTTCAACCTGGAGGTGAACGACACGAACATCCCGGATCGCTTCAAGCATCCGGGCGAAGGCGGCTATGTTCTGGGCACAGACCAGCTTGGGCGCGACCAGTTGCTGCGCCTGATTTATGGCGGGCGGGTCTCGCTGACGATCGCCTACCTCGCCAGTATCATGACCGTCACCATCGGTGTCGCCCTGGGCTTGCTGGCCGGCTATTATGGCAAGGCTGTCGACGATCTGATCTCCTGGGGAGTCAACACGCTCAGCGCCATCCCGCCGCTATTTTTGTTGCTGATTGCGGCAGCTGTGTGGGAGCCTTCGACCGAAGTGCTGGTGGTTATGCTGGCGGCGCTTGGCTGGGTGGGGACGAGCCGGCTGGTGCGCGGCGAAGTGCTTTCGATGAAAGAGCGGGATTATGTGTTGGCGGCGCGGGCATTGGGCGCGAGCGACTTGCGAATCATTGTTTATCACATTCTGCCCAATGTCTTTTCTATCGTCATGGTGACCATGACCATCATCGCTGGCAACCTGATTTTGACTGAATCGGGGCTAAGTTATCTCGGCATGGGCATCCAGCCGCCGACGCCGACCTGGGGCAATATGCTGACCGACTCGCGCAGCTACTTGGTCACGGGCGTGCATCTCATCTTCATGCCCGGCATCTTGATTATGATCACGGTGCTGTGCTTCTACCTGGTCGGCGATGGCTTGCGCGATGCGCTGGATCCGCGGCGGTATCAGCAGTAATGAGTTTGCCACAGAGGCGTAGAGGCATAGAGAGTTGTCGTATGGGCGAGGCGTCGTATGGACTTGCTGTGGCAGTGTCGGGAACGCGGGGATGTCCCTGTTTTGTGACAGACCTGTGGTACAATCCGTGTAGCGCAGACTCAAAGAGGAGCGGTGACAAATGGGCTGGGAAGAACTATTGATTGCAATCGCCACGAACATTAGCGTTACGGCTGGCTTGTTTTTGTGGCTGCGCAATGACATCAAACAGTTGGACGGCAAAATGGTCGATGGATTCCAGGCGGTGGATGATCGTTTGCGCGCTGTAGAGCAGGAACAAGCTCGCATAGCGGGTCTGCTGCAAGGACTGGGTTTGACTGGCAAACTGCCTTCTGGCGATTCGTCGTAGGGCAACTGTAGAACAGCGATCCGTCGTAGGGGCGGCTTATTCAAGTCGCTCGCACTGCCACGAAAAACACAGAAGGGCGGCCCAATGGGACCGCCCCCGCATTTTGTGGATTTTGCGCTTGAGCGCCTACCCCTCAAGCGTCCACTTGTGAATATCCGCCGTGTAACCGTAGAACACCCAGAAGGCTGTCGGTTCGAAGCCTTGGACGCGCTTGGTGGCTGTCTGCCAGATATTGGGCACGAAGGTCCAATCGTAGGCGACATCTTCGTGGGTGATGCGCTGGATCTCTTTGTAGATCTCCCCACGCTCGACCGGATCGCAGCCTGGCAGCGTCCGCGCTTGGTCGATGAGCTCGTCGACCTCCGGATTGACATAGGAGCTGGTGTTGCTGCCGCCGTCGTTCGCCCCGTTGTCCTGCGGGCTGTGGATGATGCTCATGAAGTCGTTCGGGTCGGGCGCGCCGCCAGTCCCGCCGCTGCTGCTCATAGAAGTGCCATCGTGCTCTTGACCGAACAAGACCGTGCTGAGGTAATTTGCCCATTCGACCAGTTCGACATTGACCTCAACGCCGATGTCCTTGAGTTGATCTTGCGCGATGAGCGTGGTGGTGGGGAACATCGTGAGGATATTGCTGTAGGGGATGTTGAGCGTCAGACGTTGGCCGTCTTTCTCGCGCACGCCATCGCCATCGCTGTCGACCCAGCCGGCTTCTTCGAGCAAGGCTCTGGCTGCGTCCGGATCATAGGGATAAGGCTCGATGTCGGTATTGTACGCGGCGGCGTGATAGGGGTTGACCGCGCCTACCAGACGCGTTCCGCCTTGATCGCCGCCCATCGTCGCCAGGATGTCGAACTTGTTGTAACCCATGGCGATCGCCTTGCGCACATTGACATCGGTGAGGATAGGATGCGCCGGCTGGTCTTGGCGATTGCCGTCCGCGTCAAATGCCGCTGTCGGCTGGGTCGGGTCTGCCCAATTCAAACTCATGTACTTGACCGACATTTGCGGGAAGATCTGCCACTGCAAGTTGCTGGTATCGGCGATCTGGGCAAAGATATCGCCGTGCAGATAGGTGTAGTCAATCTCGCCAGCTTGCAGCGACTGCGCCGCCAATTCGTGCGATCCGACATTGCGATTGATCAGGTAGGGGATGCCCACATCGCCGCCCCACCAGGTGGGATTGGCATAATAGCTTTGGAACTCGGCGGGCTCGTAGGCGTCCATGATGTAGGGACCGCCGCTGATTTCAAGCGGATTGGCGCTGATCTCGCCATTCTTGAAATCGCTGAAGTCGGCTTCGAAGCGATGCGCCGGCATGAGGCGAGTCCCGCCCAATTCGGCAAAGACCGTGCAATCCGCCTCGCTCAAGACCACGCGGAATGTCTTGTCGTCAACAACCTCGACGCCCTCGACATTGGCGAAATCGGCCGCGCGCCACGAACTCACTTCTGGTGACTTGATGGCGTCAACGACAAATTTCATGTCATGCGAAGTGATCGGCACGCCATCGCTCCAATTCGCGTCATCGCGGATATGGAAGGTGTAGGACAGCCCGTCGTCGCTGGCTTCCCAGGTTGTCAGCCCGGGAATTGGGTCATAGGTCTGCGGGTCGATTTCATAGGGCTTGGGCCACAACATGCTGTAGGCTTGGAACGAGGCGCCATCGCTGCTAAGCACGGGATTAAAGGTGCTGACATTGCCAAAACCTCTGATGACAATGGTCTCGGAGTCTTGCCCCAGCGCCAGTGGCACGGCAAGAACAAGCAGCAAGATGAACAATAGTTTGAGCACTCTCATGGGAATCTCCTTTGTCTGGCGTAGATATAGAGCCGCAGCGCGCTGCGCCCCCAACGCGACTATATCAGCTTTGGGCGGGCAATGCGAAAAAATGGGCGGGAGCGGCGAATTTGCTGGATAAAGATGTCATTGGCAGGATGGCAGGCGGCAAGCTGCGGACTATGTCGCAACTTTTTAGGCGAAGACAGATTTCCCTCTACACTGGGCAGTATCGGGGAAAACGAGAAGAGAGCGCAATCACATGCCCACACTTTCCAACTTTACGCAGTTTGCAGGACGCTATTGGGACACAGCTGCCATCCGCAATGTCCTGGATTATCAAGGGGTCAAAGCTCCACATACGGGCCAGCCCTATAGCGAAGCGATGCTGCTTGGCATCAGCGGCGGCGTGACCTTCGGCTATTTCACCTTCCACTACCAGGGCTATGACCCGCAGGTTAACTTGCTGACGCGCAACACCTTCGCTCCGATGGAGACGATCTTCGACCGATTGAAAATCCCGCGCGACTTGCGGCGTAGCGCCAGCGCCGACAAAGGCCGGCAGCATCTGCTTGACGCGCTGGAAGAGGGCTGCGCGCCGATTGCCAGCCCGGATGGCTCGTTGCTGCCTTATAATGCCATCGCCTATGACGAGGCCAACTGGCACAGCATGCCGCTGGTCATTTACGGCTACGAGCCGGAGTTGGGCGAGGCCTATATATCCGACCGCAGCCGCGTTTCGCTGACGGTCAGCGCCGACGATCTGGACAAGGCGCGCGGACGCATCAAGAAAGAGCGACATGCCTTGACGCTGCTGGGAGCGCCGGATGAAAGCATGCTCGCCGCTGCGATACGGGGCGGCATCAATGACTGCCTAAAGCTGATGACCGAGAAGCCGCCCAAAGGCTCGGCCAAGAACTTCGGCTTGCGGGCGCTGCAAAACTGGGCGGACATGCTGGACAAGACCAGCCGCGGCAGCTGGGCCAAAGAGTACCCGAGCGGCCGTCCGTTGCTGGCGGCGCTGACCAGCGCTTATACCTTTTTAGGCCCGGCTTTTGGCAAGACGGTTCAAGCCGAGCGCGATATTTACGCCGATTTCCTCGCTGAGGCGGCGCAGATGCTTGAGCAGACTGCGTTGACGGATGCCGCTGCGCAATATCGAGCCGCGGGCGAGGCATGGGCTGCATTGCTCGATAGCCTGCTGCCGAAACAGGCGCCGATGCTGGGGGATGCGCGCGAAGCGATCGACCGCAGGGCCGATCTTTTCATCGAGAGCGGTTCCGCCCATTTGGACGAGATCATCGCCCAACGCGACCGACTGGATTCGCTCAAGAGCGAGGCGGAGCGCGACTTCCCGCTGAGCGACGGCGAGATCGCCGACCTTCGAGCCAGCATTCGCGAACAAGTCCTGCAGGTTCGTGAAGCGGAAGAGGCAGCGGTGGCGGCGTTGAAGGAGGCTATCGAGTAAGTTCGCCGGGCAGAGAGCGCCCAGTCTGCCATTCGCCCTTGCTAGTTTAGAACACGAGTGCTATGTTGTTTGCATTAGCGAAATGCTGACAATGGCACTACACTAGCGGCAAGCCCAAGTGAAACGAGACACCTGCGATGGCAAAGCGAACCCAAGCGGTAAAGACGATCAATACATTCGACAACAACAACCACGAAGCCCGCAAAAAGGCGCTCGACGCCACCCTCACCGACATCACCAAACGTTATGGCGATGGCACCATCTTCAACCTGGGCGCTGGCAGCGGCTTGCAGATCGAAGCCATCCCGACCGGCTCGCTGGGCATCGATATCTCGCTGGGCGTGGGTGGTGTGCCGCGCGGACGCATTGTGGAAATTTATGGGCCGGAGAGCAGCGGCAAAACCACACTTTGCCTGCATGTGGTCGCAGAAGCGCAAAAGACCGGTGGCATCTGCGCCTTCATCGATATGGAACACGCGCTCGACCCCGCCTATGCCGAAAAAATCGGCGTAGACACCCAGCAGCTGTATGTCAGCCAGCCCGACACGGGCGAGCAGGCGCTGGAGATTACCGAGCATCTGGTCCGTTCGGGCGCGCTGGATGTTATCGTGATCGATAGCGTGGCGGCGCTCGTGCCCCGCGCGGAGATCGAAGGCGAGATGGGCGACAGCCATGTCGGCTTGCAGGCGCGCTTGATGAGCCAGGCGCTGCGCAAGCTGGCCGGCGCGATCAAGCAGAGCAATGTCTGCGTCATCTTCACCAACCAACTGCGCGAGAAGGTCGGCGTGATGTTTGGCAGCCCCGAGACGACGCCGGGCGGGCGGGCGCTGAAGTTCTATGCCAGCGTGCGCATCGACATCCGCCGCATCCAGCAGATCAAGCACACGGGCGATATCGTGGGCAACCGCACGCGCGTCAAGGTCAAAAAGAACAAGGTCGCCGCGCCTTTCAAGCAATGCGAATTCGACATCATGTTCAATCGCGGCATCAGCAAATCGGGCGAGATCATCGATATCGGCACCGAGCTGGGCATCATTGACAAACGCGGCGCTTTCTATCGTTATGGTGATGAGCTGCTGGGGCAGGGCAGAGAGAATGCCAAGCGCTTCCTGGAGAGCAACGGCGCGATGAGCGGTCTGATCGAAGACAAAATCCGCCGCGCGTTTGGCTTGCCGGCGATGGCGGAGGCGTAGGGCGGCTGTTTGCTAGTCGAATTATCGGTATAATGCACAAGCATTTGCATCCGTAAGCGGGTGACAATATAATTGGAGATAAGATGCAATAGGAATGTCCAGTGGCCGACATGTTTACGCTTGAAAAGCGTAGCGAGATAATGTCTCGCATTCGTGCAAAGGACACTGCGCCCGAACTCCAGTTGCGAAAGGGATTGCATGCATTAGGTTTCAGATATCGACTTCATGTTCGCGAGTTGCCAGGCAAGCCCGACTTGGTATTGCCGAAGTACAAGTCAGCAGTATTCGTGAATGGTTGCTTTTGGCACGGACACGCATGCCACTTGTTTAGGTGGCCGGCGACTAATCCAGGCTATTGGAGACCAAAGATTACGCGAACGATGCAGCGGGACTTGTTGAACAAGGACTCTCTCCTTAGCAAAGGCTGGCGAGTGTTGACAATCTGGGAATGCAGCTTTAGGGGTAAAACGAAAATATCAATGGAAAGTGTTATTGAAAGGACGGTTCAATGGATTGTGTCTGATTCGAAGCACTTGGAGATCAGAGGGTGCGACAATGTCAACGAGGGAACAAAAGGAACTGTTGCCATTAGATCAAATTCCAATGGAGAATCGCAGTAAGACATACCGACTCGGAGAGTTGTTTGCAGGCGCTGGTGGAATGGCGCTTGGCGCTCATGATGCGAAATTGAATGGTAGTGGGTTCTTCCATGTATGGGCCAATGACATGGACAGAGACGCCTGCAAGACCCTTGAGCAGAATTTACCGGTCAAGAAAATGTATCCACGAAAAGTGGAGCGGCTTCAGTTTGATGAGCTAGCGGAAATTGATGGGCTGGTATTCGGATTCCCATGCAACGATTTTAGCGTTGTTGGCGAGCGAAGCGGAATCAACGGTAAGTTCGGTGGTCTATATCAGTGGGGTATAAAGGGGCTCGAAGAACTCAAACCAAGCTTCTTTGTTGCCGAAAACGTTAGCGGACTTAGGTCAAGCGGCCGAGACTATGATACTATACTGCGGGCGATGAAGAATGCGAGTTATAACGTATTCCCGCACACGTATCGCTTTGAAGAGTACGGTGTTCCTCAAGCGCGGCATCGAATAATAATCGTTGGCTTCAGAGATGACTTGGGCGTTCGAGAGTTTGAGCATCCTGAACCGACTACGCCCGGCAACCCCGTTTCATGCGAAGAGGCTCTAGCGAATATTCCAGCCGATGCTTACAACAACGAGCGAACTGCACAGTCTCCGCGTGTTGTTGAACGCCTAAAACACATAAAACCTGGTGAAAATGCATTCACTGCCAATATCCCCGAGAATCTTCAGCTGAATATGCGAAGCGGTGCAAAGATAAGCCAGATCTATCGTCGCCTGCGTCGTGACAAGCCTTCATACACTGTGACAGGATCAGGTGGTGGTGGAACGCACATATATCATTGGAGCGAGCATAGAGCATTGACAAATCGTGAGCGCGCAAGATTACAGTCCTTTCCCGACGATTTTGAGTTTATAGGTGGCAAGGAGTCAGTCAGAAAGCAGATAGGTATGGCTGTGCCTCCAAAAGGAGCGAAAGTGATCTTTGAAGCAGTATTACGTGCTTTGATTGAGAACAACATACAATCCAAATGTTGACCAGCGACCTATTCCGGCATGTGCTCGTCGCCCCAGCCATTCCGGGGACTTTCAATCGGTTACAGATTGTTAGTGGTTTTGCAACTGCCAACCTGGCGCATCGGCACTTGAGCGAACTTAGCAAGCTCAATGCCGAGGTAACCATTGAACTGCTTGTAGGCATGGCTGGGTACACGGGTGTTAGCAGGGCTCAGCACTTAGCATTTTGCGACCTTGTTCACAGCAAGTACTACGCTATTGAATTCAAGTGCAGGTATATCGTTCAATCCAAACCTGTGCATGCGAAGACGTATGTGTGGCATAACGAGAATGGGCCTAGCGTCGCGTTTTGTGGCTCATCAAACTACACGATAAATGGTTTTTTGGGTTCTCAGGTTGAAGCCATGACTCAAACTGACGCGCTCGTTGCATCAAACTTCTTCGAGAGGTGCGACTCATTTGCGATTGACTGTGAAGATCCGGTAGTGCAGAATCATGTAGCCTTCATCCAGCCAAAGCAAGTGGATACAATAATGAATGAAGACACAGTAACTATTTCATTGCTTGAGCGCAGATCTGGTGAAACACATAAGCGATCTGGTCTTAATTGGGGCCAGCGAGAGGGAAGAGATCCGAATCAGGCATATATTCCGCTTCCGGCAAGACATCGTGAATTCTTCCCACCTCGTGGCCAGCAATTCACCGTGCTCACTGATGACGATTTCACGTTTGTCTTCGTACGGGCGCAAGATAGCGGTAAGGCGCTTCACACTACACAGAACAATGCCCTGTTGGGTGAGTATCTGCGTACAAGACTTGGTGTGCCGCTCGGAGAATTCATCACTCGGCAACATCTGCAAAACTACGGAAGAACTGACATTACTTTCATCAAAGTCGATGACGAAAACTTCTTAATGGACTTCAGCCCTCCTGTTCAATCCGAACAGGAATCCACTATACACCGGCCTTAATCCGCCTGCCCAGCCAGCCACTCCGCCTCGCTGACCAGTTCGCCATTGGTGACTTCGCCGCGCTGATAACGTTTGTTCTTGTCGAAGTGCAGCTCGACCTCCGCCTGGAAAGGGCAGCGAGCCGCGCTGGCCACCTTGCGGCACCAGTAATTCTTGCCATCGTCGGCGCGCGACAAATCGTTCAACGGGTCGACGCGGATGCGCAGCACCTGCTTGCACATCTTGGGGCGCACATAAAAATAGATGCCGCGGTCTTCATCGCGTCCGCCGCCACCGAACAAGCTCTTCAATATGTTCATCGTCGGTTTCCTCAGCCCGTTTGCAGGTCCCAAGCCGCCAGATCCGCCATGATGGCGTGCGCGGTCATGTCCAGGTGCACGGGCGTCACGCTGACATAATCGCGATGCACCGCCCATAGATCCGTGCCCAGCTCGTCCAGGTCGCCGGTGGGCGCTTCCCCGCCAAAGCGCGCCACGCCCTCGCTGACATGCACCAGCTTATCGCGATAATCGCGCAGGCCCTGCCGCGTGATGCGGATGCCGCGCAGGTCGTCCAGCCGCGCTACCGGCGGCACATTCACATTGAGTATCGTCAGCGGGGGCAAGCTGCGCGCCAACGTCTCGCGCACGACAGCCTGCGCCACATGCGCCGCGACTGCGTAGTTGTCCTGGCAGTCGGCTTTTGTGTCCGCCAGCGAGACAGCCACCGCCGGATAGCCGTTTATCGCCGCTTCCAGCGCTGCCGTCACCGTGCCGCTGTAGGTCAAATCCTGGCTCATATTCTCGCCGCGGTTGATGCCCGAAACGACGATATCGGGCTTTTGCTCCACCAGCCCCAGCAGCGCCAGCGCGATGCAGTCGGCCGGCGAGCCATCGACCGCCACGGTCTCAAATTCGCCGCCGATGACGCAGCGCTGATAGCGAATATCCTGGAAGAGCGTGAGTTTGTGCCCGCTGGCGCTTTGATTGGTGAGCGGCGCGCAGACCTGCACATCGCCCAGCGAACGCATCGCCTCGGCCAGAGCCAGGATGCCCGGCGCGGCATAGCCATCATCGTTGGTCACCAGGATAGAAGCCACCGCTAGCCGCAATCGCCCGCGGCCAGGGTGAATGGCTGGCTGGTCGCGCTGTTGTCGCTGTTGTGGGTTTCCGCGATCTGGATGCCGCCCACAGACACACGGATGACCAGCTCGGTTCCCAGCGGCTCGCGCAGGGTGAGCTCCGCGTCCAGCTGATAACTTTCGTCTGCATCCAGCCCTTGCATCAGCGTGATCGGCTCGGCAGTGACGACTTCGCTGCCATCTGACCTCAGCGCTTCGATGATTGGCAAGCCCAGCGTAGGCGCTCGATGTGTGCCGATGTTGCGAATGGTCGCGCTGACGGCGATCTCTTCTCCGCAAACTGGCGGGTCGGGCTGCACGCGCAGATCCTCGACCACCAGGTTGGGCAGGGGCGGCGGCGGACCCATCTCGGCTGGCAAACCAGAGATATCTGCTTCAACGACCGACTCAGCCAGCAGCCAGGCTTGTTCTTCGTCTTCGCGCTGGATGCGATACCAGTCGCGATAGGGGCTGACCGCCACGATGACGATGGGCGCGTCCATATCCAGCTCCCCGATGATGTCGTGGTCGGCGCTGGGACCGCGGCGCAATTCGCCGGGCTGGGCGAGGGTCGCGGTCACATACGGCTGATCCAGCGCGTCGGTCGCAGCATCACCTGCATCATCGTTCGCGTCCGACCCTGTTTCGGCGCTGTCTGGCTCGGACGGCTGGCTCTCTCCTTGCGCGATGACGCGAATCATCACATCGGCTCGCGCAGAAGTGCCATCGCCGCGTTCTGCTGTCACCGCCAATTGATAATTGCCCGGATTGCTGGTGGGCCAGTCGATGCTCAATGGCAGCGTCGCGGCGCCAGTTTCGTTGGGGTTGATTTTTTCGCCAAGCAGCGCCTCGTCCAGCAGCACGCTGATGCGCGCCAGGTCTGCGCCGGCATTTTCCACGCGCGCCTGCACGATTACAGTCGTGCCAGCCAGAAAAGTCTGGTTGGGCAGCGGGGCGGCGATGACGATCTGTGGCGGACCAGAGAAGCGCGCAGCAGCTCCTGGCGGCTCGAAAACGAGGTTGCAGCCAGCCCCAGCCAGCATAAGCGCTGCCAAAAGCCATGCCCGTATCAAGCTCGCTGTGACGCCCGATGGCATGGACGAACCTCCTGTGCCTCTAGACCTGGCGTGAACCGCGAGTCTAGCAGAAGACGCGCGCTTTGGCTACCATAGAGGTGCGGGACAGGCAGGAGCGAGCATGTCAAATCTGCGCGGCAAGCGGATTATTTTGGGCGTCTGTGGCAGCATCGCCGCCTACAAAGCAATCGATCTGGCCAGTCAGTTGACAAAAGCCCGCGCCCAGGTCGATGTCATCATGACAGCCGCTGCCCGGCGATTCGTGAGCGCGCTGACATTTCAGGCGGTCACGGGGCGGCCTGTCTATTGCGAATTGTGGCAGAGCAGCGAAACAGGCGGGTTGCCCAGCCACATTGCTCACATCGGTTTGGCAGAAGCCGCCGACCTGCTGATTATCGCGCCCATCACTGCCAATACGCTGGCAAAGCTGGCGCAGGGCATGGCGGACGACCTGCTGACAGTCAGCGCGTTGGCCGCTGCTTGTCCGCTGCTGCTAGCGCCGGCCATGGATGGCAATATGTACGATCATCCCGCCACCCAGGCCAACATCCAAACCCTGCAATCACGCGGCGCGCAGCTCGTCCCGCCAGAAAACGGACGCCTCGCCAGCGGACTCATCGGCACAGGCCGACTGCCCGAGACGGCGACCTTGCTGGGGCATAGTCGGCGCGCGCTGGGCTTGGATGGCGAATTGGCCGGGCAGAAACTGGTGGTTACGGCAGGCGGCACCCGCGAGGCCCTCGACCCCGTTCGCTTTCTGAGCAATCGTTCCAGCGGCAAGCAGGGTTATGCTATTGCCCAGGCGGCTCTCGATGCTGGCGCGCGCGTCGTGCTGATTTCGTCCGCGCAGCATCTGGGGGACCCGGTCGGCGCGCAGCTGGTGCGTGTAGAATCGGCAGAGTCCATGCGGCGGGCGGTGCTGGAGCATGTGGCAGGGGCGGCGGCGCTGGTCATGGCGGCGGCTGTGGCGGACTATCGCCCAAAGCAGGTCGCTCAACACAAGATCAAAAAGGCGGACGCGGCGCTGCGGCTGGATCTGACGCGCACCGACGACATACTGCTGGCGGTCAAAACCCAGCGCCAGGCCAGCGGCTATCCAGTCATCGTGGTCGGATTCGCAGCCGAAAGCGAAAACCTGCTGGAAAATGCCAGCGGCAAGCTGCAGAGCAAAGGCCTGGACTTGCTGGTGGCGAACGACATCACCGCGCCCGACGCCGGCTTCGCGGTCGACAGCAATCGCGTGGTCGTGCTGGATTCGGACGGCGGTTTGCAGCGCATTGAGCTGAGCAGCAAAGCCAGCATCGGCGCCAGCATCATCCAGCGCATCGGCAGTCTGCTGGCCTAAAAGCCCTAATCCAGGCTCAAGCCCGGCTCCTGCGCCGCAGAAGAGGTGGTCAAACTTGAATAATGGACAAGCCTTGTAAGGCTTGTCCGCTACTGGTGCGCAAAAAACAAGCGGAAATGAAAGAAGGTGCTAATTTAGAGTAAGAGCCGAACTCTCACATAAGGAGCTTACTCATGGATTTAGACACCTTCTTCACGACATTATACTGTTTCATTGACGATTGGTACAAAGAGAAGATGAGTGATCGAATGAAGCGACATCCGGGTCCCGCCTTGCAAATGAGTGATAGCGAAGTGTTGACGGTTGGGATTGCTGCGCAATGGCGTGTTGGTGTGTCCTGGCAATCCGAGCGCGGCATAGTGCGCTACATCCTGCAGCATGGTCGGTCGTGGTTTCCTCGGATGCTGAAGCATAGTCAGTTTAACAAACGTCTGCGGGATTTGTGGGCGGTTTTTGTATGTTTGCAACAAGAGTTGGCGCAGATGCTCAGCAGCGCCGCTTTGTTTGAGGTGGTGGATTGTACGCCCGTGCCACACTGCAGTTTGGGGCAAGCCAAAAGCCATGATCGCCATTGGCTTTACGGCAAAAAGGGACACGGCGGCAATCATGGCGGCTGGTATTACGGCGAGCAATTGCTGCTCTGCGCCAGCGACAGCGGGATCATCACCGGCTGGATGACCGGTCTGGCAAACATTGATGACCGCTGGCTAATGGAAGCGCTTGTGAGCAGCCGCCAGGGATGCAAGCGTATAAAAGAAATCGAATTGCCCAAGCATAGAACATATAAAACTCGCAGAATCCCTAGTTCTGAATCCATCAGCCCCGCCCTGTGTGCCGGAGATGATCGCGGCTCGACCTATCTCGCTGATGGCGGCTTCAGCGGGCTGCGCTGGATTAGGCATTGGCAACGAGAATATGGCGTTGAAGTTATCGCGCCACGAGCGAGCAACATCAAAGGAGACAAGCCCGGCAAAACCATGCGCTGGCTGCGCAAACACAGACAAATCATTGAAACTGTGATTGCCAGGCTCACCGAAATCTTTGGGCTGCATCGCGTCAATGCACACAGTGAACTCGGCATGCTAACGCGAATAGCCGCTAAAACAGCTGCCTACAACATCGCCGTCCTATTCAACCGGCAGTGTGGACGACCAGATGGAGCGATGGCAACTCTCATCTGTTAGTAGCGGACAAGCCTTGTAGGGGCGATAATTGTATCGTCCGCAGTATCGCCGCCGACGATGCGGGCTCAAGAGTCGCCCCTACGACGTTCCTTCATATTGTTGCATTGCTTTATTCAACTTGCTTCTGTGTTCTCATTGGTCACAGTTGCTACAATAGCATCAGCCCCGCCAACACGAAACGGAAGCCCCGCCATGTTTAATGATCCGCAGCAAGTCTACGACGCCCTGCGCGAGCAGCAGTATATCGCCACTGACGAAATCGCCACAGTCGCCTTCCTGGCGCAAAAGCTGGGCAAACCGCTGCTGGTCGAAGGACCGGCCGGCGTCGGCAAAACGGAATTGGCAAAAGCCTGGTCGGGCGCTGCCGGCCGGCCTCTCATCCGCCTGCAATGCTACGAAGGGCTGGACGAAAGCAAGGCGCTCTATGAATGGGAATATGCCAAGCAGATGCTCTATACCCAGCTGCTGCGCGACAAGCTAAGCGACCTGCTGGCGGCGGCCGATACGCTGCGACAAGCTGCCGACCGCCTGGGCGAAGAAGATGATGTCTTCTTCAGCGAGCGCTTTCTGCTGGCGAGGCCCCTGCTGGCGGCGCTGACAGCCGATCAACCCGCCGTGCTGCTGATTGACGAGATCGACCGCGCCGATGCCGAATTCGAGGCGTTTCTGCTGGAAATCCTCAGCGACTTCCAGGTATCCATCCCCGAGCTGGGCACGATAAGCGCGCGCCACCACCCCAGCGTCGTGCTGACCAGCAACAATACGCGCGAATTGTCCGAAGCGCTAAAACGCCGCTGCCTCTACTTGTTTGTCGATTATCCCAGCCACGAAGCCGAGTTGAGCATCGTCAAGCTGCGCGTGCCCGACCTGAGCGACAAGCTGGCGCGGCAAACTGTCGAGGTCGTGCAGGGCATGCGCCGGCTCGACCTGAAGAAGAATCCCAGCGTCTCCGAGACCATCGACTGGGCGAAAGCGCTGGTCATGCTCAACGCCGACAACATCGACCAGAAAACGTTGGAAACTACCCTGACCGTCCTGCTCAAACACGAGAGCGATGTGCAAAGGGCGCGCCGCCAAATCCAGCAGGAGGGTGAAAGCGACAGGCAAGGTCCTCGCCGCCGCCGCTCCGATTGGAATTGACTCGCCTCGCCGACAGGCAAGTGGGAGGCAAATCACGCGCGGAGTCCGTCAAGAAATACAGCTGGATTCATGCTAGACTGATGCTATGAATGATGCCGACCCGACCCGCGAATTCGTGCAGACTCTGTCGCGCGCGCCGCTGCTGCTCTATCAACTCGGCTGGGGACCTGCGCTGGACTGGCTGCCGCTGCTGGCGCTGACGACTCGCGATTGCGACACGGGCGAGCCGCGTCATACTGCGCTGGAATACCGGCGGCATGGCAGCAAGGTCTATCTGGTCTGTGGCTTGGGCGAAGCGACCGACTGGTACAAGGATATCGAGGCAGAACCGGGCGTGACCATCCAGCATGGCGCGCAGATCCATGCTGCCCGCGCCGTCCGTGTCGATGATCCAGCCGAAGCCCTGCGCGCTCTCTATGCGTTCAGCCGCAATTCCTGGCTCTACGAATCGCTCTTCGCGCGCATGAGTTCTGCCGATGCCGCCGACCTGAACACGTTGACAGAAGTCGCCGCGGAGTTCACCGTCGTGCGCATCGAGCCGAGTGAAGACGCGCCGGAATTGCCGCCGCCGCCGCAGTTCAGCCAGCCGGTGCGCCAGCTCGCCACCATCGCTGCGCTGCTGCTGCTGCTGCGGATTGCAATGGTTGCCCTGCGCGCCATAGTCGGCGGCCCGCGGGACTAAATGCCCGGGCTTTTCTCCTGCAAGAGGGAGAGGGGAGCCAGCATTGGCAGGGACTTGCGGCTGGGGCGGAAAGTATGTATTGTGCTATACTCGAATCGTCTAATATGCGCAAGATTGATGTTCGAGGGAAGCGCGACCAGGAGCGAGAGAACCCATGATTGATCCAGACTTGAAACGCGAGATCAACTGGTACATTGACGAACAGATCGAGAAGCACAACACGGCCAACCAGGAGCAGTTCCAGATGCTGCGCGATGGACAGCTAAAGATCGAGGCTGATCTTGGCGATTTGGAATCGCGGCTGAGCGCCGAGATTGGCAGTGTAGAATCGCGGCTGAGCGCCGAGATTCAAGCTGTCCGCGCGGCATCTGAAACAGCGCACAAGGAGATTATCGAACGCCTTGCTCGGCTGGAGCAGAGGCTGGGATAACCCGCCGGAAGCGAGAGATTACAAAGAAGGACTGCCAACCGGGGCCGAGGAGGTTGCCTCTAGGGACCCTGCAGATACATCGGCGCGACGCGCTCGGCGAGGAAGGACTGCGCGCCTTTTTCACGCAGACGCGCCCAGGCGATTTCTGCCATGTGCCCCGCCCGCCGCAATCGCAGTGGCGCTGGCGCAATTGCATAATCGGGATTAGCGCGGATCATCGCCAAGCCCTCCGCCGAAATCTCGCCGGTGAACAGCATCGGCCGCGCATATTCCGCGAGCACGCCCTCCCAATCGCCGATCTTCGCTGGCTGGCTTTCTGCCCAGCGGTTCGCCATGGGCCAATACTCGGCATAGATGATGCGCTTTCTGCCCGCTGGCAGCACGACGAGCATGGACGGCGATTCTCGATAGTGAGGCACGGCGACAGCCAGCGTTTCCAGGGTCGTCACTGGCACGAGCGGCAGGTCGCGGGCGGCTGCCAGGCCTTTCGCCACCGCCACGCCGATGCGCACGCCGGTGTACGAGCCGGGTCCCACCGCCACCGCCACCGCTGTCAGGTCTTCCGCTTCAATGCCGGTCTGCTGCAGGGTCCGCGCGATCAATGGCGCTAGTTGGGCATTGTGTTTGCGCCCCGCCAATTGCGTGCACTCCGCCAGCAGCATGTCGCCATCGTGCAGGGCAATGCTCAGTGTTTGCGTGGCTGTGTCGATGGCCAGCAGGCTCATGTTTGGACGCTTTCCAGCGCGCGCATAAAGTCCGCCAGCAGCGAGATGTGCCGCTCGCCAACTGCTTGGCAATGCAGGTCGCGCCTGGTCTCTCCGCGAACCTCGAAATCAATCCACAAGCGCTCGGCGGGCAAGAAAGGCTCAATGCGCTCCGCCCACTCGATGATGACGGCGCCGCTGCCATCCAGGATGTCGTCTATGCCCAGGCTTTGCGCTTCCTGCGGATTGCCCAGTCGATAGCAATCCAGATGATAGAGCCGCGTTTCGTCCTTGGCGCGCCGGTGTTCGTGCGCCAGGTTGTAGCTTGGGCTGGTCGGCTGCGTCTGCGCGCCATAGCCAATGCCGATGCCGCGGCACAAGCATGTCTTGCCCGCGCCCAGCCCGCCCGACAAGCAGATGACATCTCCCGCCGCCAGCAATGCGCCCAGTTTTCTGCCCAGCCGAGCAGTTGCCGCTGGCGAATGACTGCGCAGGCGCGTCATGACAGCCGCTTCAGCACGATGATCGCGGCGAATCGCTCGGCATCATAGGCTGCCATATCGTAACGGGCAGAACCGGGCTGCGAAGTCACCACATAATCCGCGTCCGCCGCCAGACCCAACGGATCGTCATTGCGGTTGCGCAAGCCATGCCGCGACTCCAGCAGAAAGTCGTAAGCCATGCCCATGCCATACATCGGGTCGATGCTGTGCCAAGGCACGATCCACCACTGCTGCGCCAGCTCGGGCAGCATATCGTAGCTGATGGCGAGCGCCGCGCCCCCGCCCCAGTCGCCGGCGATGAAATCTGTGGCGGCTTCAATGCTGCGGTAGAGGCTCATGTTGTGCGCCGAATGCTGGCTGGCATCGTGCCCGGCGACTCGCAGCACGCGGTCGAGGCTGTTTAGGCCAGCCCAAACCAATACCAGCGCCAGGCATACGCGCATGATCTGCCGCCGCTCGCCCGCCAGACAGCGCATGCCATAGGCGCAGACCAGGTATTGCAAGCCGAGCAGGCTCGTATAATAGCTGGCATTTTCGTCCGGCGTCGCGCGCACCAAGAGCAAGCCGGCCAGCCAGCCCAGCATCACCAGCATCAGCAGCAGCGTGCGCCCGGCCGCCGAGCTGCACAAGAGCGCGGGAATCGTCCGTATGCCGCGCCATCTCTGTCGGCCGCGCACAATGGCATAGCCGCAGCCGATCCAGAAGCAGGCTTCCAGCGCCACTTGCAGCGCCATATCCAGCGGCACCAGCGGGGGCAGCTGCGCGCGCAGGCTGAGAAGCTCGCCCTGGAAAGGCAGACGCAGGGCGGTCAACGCATGCCCGGGCAAGCTCAGCGCATACTGGATGCCACGCTGCAAACGCCCCTTGGGCAGCGCAGGTTCGCGCGGGGACGGTGCATCGGCAGGCGGGTTATCGGCTCGGTTAGTTGATGCTTCCGGCTTGAGATGGGCATATTGCGCGAGTGTCTGCGCGTCGATACGCTGGCTGCGCGTGAAGAAGGCGCGCAAGTCGGCGAAGTCCTGCTCGACCTCGAAGACCATATAGGGCGTCAGCATGGCAGCCGAAAGCAGCGCGCCCGCCGCCACGCCACGCGCATTCCAGGGCAAGCGCAGCACCAGCCACAGCGCCGCCAGCACGCCGAAGAACAGCACCGCCGAAAAATGCGTCATAAACGCCGCTGTCGCCACAAGCCAGGTCAGCGCGACAAAGCCGGCACTTCCAGCTACTTTCCAGCGATAGAGGCAATAGACAAACATCACGCAGAAGCCGGGCAACAACAATTGCGCCCAAGCTGTGTAAGCGCTGCTGATGCCGACCTGGCTGTAGGTGAAGAGCACGGCGGCGATCATACCGGCCCGCTCGTCGATGAGTACTTTGCCCAGGCGATACGCCGCAAGCGTCGCCAGCAGGTTGAAGGCCAACTGCGTGCCGATCAGCACCGTCGGCACATGGCGCGTCAACAGCAGAGCCGGCAGCTGCAGCCAGACCAGGAAAGGCAGATTGAAGGCGGCGACGCTGGACAATGTGCCCACCGCCGGGAATGCGCCGCCATCCAGCCAGGCAGCGCCGCGCGCGATCAGCGGCACATAATCGGCTTCCCACACCAGCAGCTGCGCCGCAACCAGCTTCACGCCGATGCTGACAGCGATCAACAGCCAGAATGCAGCCTGAACGGGGCGGATTTTCGAGGGGCGAGGCATGGGACGGGCTTTTTTCCAATTCAGCAGCCGAAAAAATCATTATAGCAGTGGCGCTGGTCGACAGGGCAGGCTTGAGTGGCGCGCCCACATCGTCTATACTCCGCCGCGTCATGCATTCCCCGATTACTGCGAGGCACGATGCAAAGCCCAGACCGCAGCCCCGCCCTGCAAGAAACACTGCGCCGCCTGACTTCGGTGGCAGAAGGCGTCGCTGCCTGCGCTGTCTTTGATGCCGAAGGCTTTCTCATCGCCGCGCATCCCGAAGCGGGCGACGCTGCCGAGCAGATCGCCGCAATTTCCGCGAACCTGGCTTTCACCGCCGACGGCGCGATGAAACGGCTGGCGCAGGGCGGACTGGCGCGCTTGCTGCTGGAGGCCGAGCATGGCGCTTTGCTTTGCTGCCACTGTGGCGAAGTCTGGCTGGCCGCGCTCATCGACAAAGACGCCAGCTTGGCGCATGCGCTCTTCGCCGCCCAGAAAGCCAGCGACGACATCGTGTCCATCCTGGCGGACGGATGAACGCGGCTTCAGGCCTCTGCGAAGGCGCTGTGAAAACGAACATGACCGCGCGCCGACCCCAGCGTCACATCATCCAGCGCCGCCACCATGAAGTGCTCGTGCGCGCCATCGTCAACGTTGACCAGGCTGTAGGCGGCTTGCCCAACCAGTTCATCTTCCAGCAGCGCGCGCAGCTGTGGAATATCGCGCGGTTCTTCCCGACGGATGCGCAGATTGGGCATGGTCGCCGCGAGCCTGAAATCATCTAATGCCATGACAAGCTCTGAAGTCTTCCTGTATCTCACCACGCGCGGACATCGCAGCGGCAAGCCGCATGAAATCGAAATCTGGTTTGTCGAATATGACGGAGCCTATTATATCGTATCCGAGAAGCGCGAGGCAGCCCACTGGGTGCAGAACCTGCGCGCCGATTCCGCCGTTCGCTTCCACCTGAGCAACCAGTCCAGCCGCGCCGCGCAAGCCAGCATCGCCGATGATCCCGCGCTGATCGCCGCCGTCAAAGCCAAAATGGATGCCAAGTACGGCTGGAGCGATGGACTGGTGGTGGAGATCCGCGAAAATCTACCCCCCTCGGTCCCAGCCTAAACCCCTCCCCCAGCCCCTCCCCGTCAGGACGGAGAGGGTAGCCAATGCTTGCCTCCCCCTGACCTGTCGGGGGGACCGAGGGGGGTGACATTTGCCGCAGCCGCCGAATCTGCGCTACCATCATAGTGAGCGCAGGCGCATCATGAGGCACTCCTATGCAGCAGCGAATGGTCGAATTCATCCGTGCCTTGCGCGCTGTGGGCGTGCGCATCTCTCTCGCCGAGAGCCAGGATGCCATGTTTGGCGTGGACGCGGCCGGCGTGGGCAATGGCAGCGCCTTCAAGAGCACGCTCAAAGCCGCGCTCGTCAAAGACCGGCGTCACCAGCCCATCTTCGATTATTTCTTCCCGCTCTTCTTCACCGACAACAAGCCGCCGCTGGAGAATATCCTCGAGCAGCTGGGCGCAGACGAAGAACAGCTGCTGCAAGAAGCCATGCAGAAGTTGCAGAGCGAGCTGGATGCCTTGCGCGATTTGCTGCAGCGCTTGCTGGAAGGGCGCGAATTCAGCGAAGAAGAATTGCAGCAAATGGCGGAAATGACGGGCTTGCCCCAGGGCGACGACATGTATATGCGCCCTTGGTTCGAGCGGCGCATGGAGCGCGCGGCCGGCTTGTCGCAGCTTGAGCGCCTGCTGGACGAGCTGCTGGACGAACTGGCGGCGCAGGGCATGGACGAAGCAGCGCTGAACGAGCTCGAACAAAAGCTGCGCGAAAATATGCGCGGGCTGCGCGAGCAAATCTCCCAGCATGTCGGCGCATCGCTGGCGGAGCAGATGGCGAAGCAGCCCCCGCGCGAAAAACCCGACCTGCTGGATACGCCCCTGCAGCGGCTGAGCAGCGGCGATATGGACGATGTGCGCGACGAAGTGCGGCGGCTGGCGGCGCGCTTGCGAACGCGAGCAGCCCTGCGCCAAAAACGCGCCAAAAGCGGCGCATTCGACCCGCGCAAAACCACCCGCAAAAATATGCGCTATGGCGGCGTGCCCATGGAAGCGCAATTCCGCATCCGCCACAAAAAACCCAGCCTCATCCTCATCTGCGACCTCAGCACATCCATGCGCTATGCCGTCGAGTTCCTGCTGACGCTGGTCTATGAGCTGAGCGACCAGGTGCGGCGCACGCACAGCTTCATCTTCATTCACGACCTGGTCGATGTCAGCGCCGACCTGGCGCAGCTGCCCCCGCGCGAGGCTGTGGCGCAGATCATGGCGCAGAACCCGCCCGGCTATTACAGCACCGACCTGGGCAACAGCCTGCGCAGCTTCCAGCAAGAGCACCTGCATCTGGTCGACAGCCGCAGCAGCATCATCGTCTTTGGCGACGGGCGCAACAATTACAACGACCCGCGCCTGGATATCGCCCAGGAGCTGCAGCGCAAAAGCCGCCGCCTGCTTTGGTTTTGCCCCGAACCCCGCCAACTGTGGGGCAGTGGCGACAGCGACATGTGGGAATACAACATGGTCGCCGACCGCGTCTTTCTGGCGCGCAGCCTGCGACAACTGGCGGAAGCTGTCGATCGCCTGCTGGCGGATGGCTAAGGGCGGGTTTCGCTGCCTGTTTCATGCTACAATCGCGGCAGGGAGGGCAACATGACCAACTACATACGCATCCCGGAAGAGATGGCGCGGAAGCTGCATGCCATTGTCGAGCGGGAAGACACCGGGCTCGCCAAGTCGGTGGGCGAGATGATCGAGGCTCAATCGGATGACCGGCCTTGGGCGACACTGGGGGATCTGGAGCTTTTCGCCAGAGAAGCTCGGAAGCGCATGAACGGCGATTCATCTTCAGAAATGGTGGATGACTCCGCGCGGAGTCGCGAAATCCTGAATACCGAATTCGCCGACTACCTCATCAGCCGCACCCAGCCGTGACATTCATTGCAGACAGCAGTTTCCTGATCGCCCTGTATAGCCCCCGCAACTTCAGCTTCTTCCAGCCCCGCCACTGCCAGCGCCTTGAGCTCCTGCCATAATCCCGCAGAAGATTCCCTCTGCCACCCCCCAATTGCCCCATTTGTTGACATGACGAAACTTGTCAACTACTGTAGAAATTGCTAGGAAGTTAGGGGGCGCGCCGATGGACATCATTAATGTGAGCATCGTGCAAGACGAAGACTGCTTCATATCTCACTGCCTGGAATACGATATCGCCAGCCAGGGCAAGAGCCAGCAGGAAGCGCTTGACAATGTTACAGAGGCGGTTTCGCTCTTCCTGGAAGTCGCTTCGCCAGAGGAAATCAAGCGCAGACTCGCAAGGCGCGGCCGTGTCGAAACGCTGAGCCTGGATCGTGCCTAAGTAAGTCCAATAAAGTAATGCAACAATATGAAGGAACGTCGTAGGGGCGACTCTTGAGTCGCCCACATGGTCAATGGCTACATAGTGGGCGAGACAAGTCTCGCCCCTACAAGCGGCACGGATTCGGGCGGACTGAGCGCACTTGCATCGCGCCGCAAAACGCGCTAGCATCTGGATTGTACTGTTCGCCACGCAGCGAAAGGACAGCGGGATGACACGCAGCATAGACGCGGGAATGATACGACGCCTGAGCCTGGCGCTGGCGCTGCTGGTCTTGCTGCCGCTGCCGGCCTTGGCGGCGACCATCTATGTCGATACCGATTGCACGCTTTTGCAAGCGATTACTAGCGCGAATCTTGACGAAGCGCCGACAGACAGTGAGTGTGAAGTCGGCGATGGCGCGGACACCATCGTGCTCAATGCAAGTGTTGGGTCAGATGAGACCATCCCTGATGTTACAACTGAGATATTCATTGATGCCCGCGGACGCGGTTTCATCGGCGAAGGCGGCAACGGTTTTACATTCACTGCGACAGACACAAATGCCAAGCTGACGATTGACAACGCCAGGTTCACCAACGCGAAGCCCAGAGACGGAGAATATGGCGTAGTCCCGATTTCTGCTAGCGGCGATGTGACATTCCAAAATGTCGAGTTTTTCAACTCGGCCGGCGACACGGATGGCACTGGCGTTCGTTTGGAGGTTACAGGTGGCAATGTAAAGGTTCGTGAAGCCGTCTTCAGAGACAATCGTTTTGGCAGTAACAGTGTAGTGGATGTAACGGAAGGCGCTGTCGACATCTATCGCAGCGCCTTCCACGACAATACCGCTGCCACAATGATCAGCGGCAGCGCGACCATTCGCTCCAGCACCATCGGCTTGAATACTTGCACTACCGCATGTGTCAGCGGCGGCAGGCTGAACAATGTCACGGTCGCCTACAACCGCGGCGGTGGCGTCAAGGGAACGGGAACCACGCGAATCAGGAACAGCATCTTGTACGCAAATTCCGGCCACGACTGCGCTAGCTCTTCCAATGTTGCATTCAGTGTTGCATTCAGCTGGATTGGCGATTCCAAAGGCGACAATTGCAAAAAGGGCGAGGGTATAAGAACCGGACCCAGCCCCGACATCGATGACGATCCCTCATCTGGCTCGAATGTCATCGGCATCATGTTCTTGCTGGAAGACAATGCCGATGCGGCCGGCATAGGCCAGGACTGCGAATTCCTCGACCAGCGCGGGCGGCTCTTTGGTCCCAACCCTTGCGATCTGGGCGCGCATTCGAGGTATGTAGTGGGCTCTGGACCGCGCATTTCCGCGCCAGCCCCGACGCCGCTTCCTACGCCGACGCCCGTGGCCCCTCAGCCCGCGCCGACCATCGAGCCGGTGCAAGGCTGGGTGCTCTTCAGCGACCGCGATGACATCAAATCCAACGAAGTGAATGAAGCGGGAGTCGGCATCGCGCATATCATCGAGATGGGCTTCTTGTCTGCCGTCGACATCTGGAGCGAGGTCGGCTGGGGCGTGACGGCTTGTCATACCGACTACAGCAATGGCAATTTCGTCTTTTTGGATGCGGCTGGCATGCCGCGCGTCGCCGAGACCTGGCCCGCCGCGCCGCATATTGATGGCATGGCTTGCACCTATATCGAAACGCCGGGCACAGTCGTGCTGATGCGCGCCGACCCCTGGCAAGAGCCGCCCACGCCAACGCCCGACCCCAACGCGCCGGTATTTGGTCCGCCCACGCCCGTCATGTTGGAAGACTGCCAGCTCATCACGCGCGACATGGTCAACCTGCGCGTCGAAGAATGGGGCGATGTGCTGAACATCATCCCTTACGAAACCGAGCTGACCGCCAGCGAAGCCAGCGAAGAGTTCTTCAAAGTGACATTCGAAGAGCAAGAAGGCTGGGTGCACCGCGATTGGGTGACCATCACGGCGGGGGTCTGCGGCGCGGTCGAGGACGAAGAAGAGGAGGCTTGACCCCCTCGGTCCCCCCGAAAAGTCGGGGGGAGGGTGATGGTAAGAGTGGGCGAGCTGCTGGCTTTCTCAATTTGTAGACTTGTCGTACGGGCGAGCCGCTGGCTTACTCAAAAATAGAGGAGCTGTCGTACGGGCGAGCGCTGACTTCCTCAATCTGCGGACTTGTCGTACGGGCGAGCCGCTGGCTCGCCCCCTAAACATCCCAAGCCGCAATCATTCAAGGGCACATGCAAAAAAAGAGCAATCTGATTCATAACCGCAAGTCAACGCGCCTGCACGGCTATGATTACACTCAGCCAGGCGTATATTTTGTCACCATCTGCACATATAGATTTGCCCATTTGTTCGGGCACATATCCGACGGCATCATGCGACAAAACGACTTGGGACGACTCGTTGAACAGGAGTGGCGCAATACAGCGACCATCCGACCAATGGTAGAACTTGATCTCTTTGTCGTTATGCCCAATCACTTCCATGGTCTCGTATGTATTACGGATGTCGAAGATGTGCTTCGGCGCGCTGAGAGCCGAACAATTCAATCCAACTCGCTCGGCGCGATCATCGCGCAATTCAAATCTACCGTTACGAAGCGCAGCAGCGGCCTGGCTATCCCACCGAGAAGGCCTATTTGGAAGCGAAATTACCACGACCGCATCGTGCGCAACCAGCAGGAATTGGAGAAAATCCAGCGCTATATCCTCGCCAACCCCGCTCGCTGGCATGAAGATAGATTTTGCCAGTCATGATTGAGCGAGTTACCGGCGAAAAGCCGCTTTATGTTTCAAAGGGGACGAGCCAGCGGCTCGCCCGTACGACGACTCTCTTTTGGTACTTTGCCTCCCCCCCATCCCGATGGGGGGACCGAGGGGGGTTCAAACTCCATCCGCCTCTGTGGTAAAATCTACTCATGCTGGATACGCTGAGAAAATCGCGCCGGCTGCTCATCAGCTTGTTCGGGCAGAATGTGCCGCTGGCTGGCGAATGGGAAGGCCTCGCGCCCGAGCGCATGACGCCGCGTCAACGCCGTTTGCAGCGCTGCTCGCTGATTCTGCTCTGGGGCGCTTTGTTGAACTTCCTGGCTGTCGTGGCGATCTGTGCCGCCGCCATCCACGCCGGCAACCAGGACAGCAGTTTGTTCGCCGCGCTGCAAGCGGCTTTGCTGCCGGGCCTGGTCATCAGCGCCGATGCGGCTGTGCTGCTGCTGGCTGCGGGGACGGGCGTCAATGTGGCGCTGCTGCTGCTGCTGTCGGTGGTGATATTGGCGCAGGAGATGTGGTCGGTGGTCTGCTGCTGGCTGGCTGTCGCGCTGAATCTGGCTGCGCTGGTCTGGCTGGGCTTTGCGCCGTCCCTGCTGGCGGTCGCGCCGCTGTTGGCTGCGGGCATCTTGACCCTGGGCGATATCCGCGCCTATCGCGTCAATCCGGTCATGCTGAAAGAGCTGCGCGGGCGCATGCGTGGCGCGCGCGGATTCGCCATCATCACCATCTTCCTCACACTGATGGGCTTCTTCACGCTGCTGCTCTATCTGCTGCAGATCCCCCAAGGCGGCGTGGTCGTGACCGGCGAGCTGGGGCGCGAGCTGTTTATCGGCGTGCTCTTCATTGAGCTCATGCTGATCATTTTTATCGTGCCAGCGCTGACAGCCGGCGCAATCACCAACGAGCGCGAACGCAAGACCTACGATCTGCTGCAAACCACGTTGATCACCAAGGCGACCTTCGTGGTGGGCAAGCTGCAGTCGGCTCTGGGCTATATCGTGCTGCTGCTGCTTTCGGCTGTGCCGCTGCAGAGCATCGCTTTTCTGTTCGGCGGCGTCAGCGAGGCCGAGCTGCTGCTGGCGCTGCTGGTGCTGCTGGTATCGGCGCTGACGCTGGGCGCAGTTGGCATGTTTTTCTCTTCTGTCACCGAGCGCACGCTGGCTGCCACCATCCGCAGCTACTCTGTCGCCATCGGCATCACCGCCGGTTTGCCAGTGGTCGCGGCGATACTCTTTCAAAATGCTTATGGCAATGTGGTCAACAACATCGGCGCGGGCGTGAGCGACAACCCGACTATCGAATCGGCGACGATCTACCTGGACATGATCGCCACCAGCCTCAACCCGATCATGGCGACCCTGCGCAGCCAGCAAATGCTCATCGACCACCAGCAACTGGTCACCATGCGCGTGACGCTGCAGAGCAACGGCGCGTCTATCCCGGTGCTTTCGCCCTGGGTGCTGCTGACGCTGTGCTATCTGTCGCTGACGGCTCTGCTGGTGCGCTTTGCCATCAGGCGCATGGAGCGGCAGGCCGGCTGATTGCCCCGCCGATGCCCCGCCCAAGCCGCAGCATCCGCACCCAAGCCATCATCTTGAGTCGCCGCGATTTTGGCGAAGCCGACCGTCTGCTGACCCTGCTGACGCCGGTGCATGGCAAGCTGCGAGCGATCGCCAAGGGCGCGCGCAAACCCAATGCCAAGCTCAGCGGACATGTCGAGCTCTTCGCCCGCAGCGACTGTCTGCTGCACCAGGGGCGCAGCCTCGCCATCGTGACGCAAGCCGAACTGATCGAGCCGTATCTGGGTCTGCGCGATGATTTGCAGCGAGGCGCCTATGCCAGCTATGCCGCCGAACTGCTCGACCGCTTCACCGCCGATGATGAAGAAGAGTCCGGCGGGCTCTTCGCCTTGCTGGACGACACGCTGATGCGCATTGCCAATGCCCGCGATCCGCGCCTGGCGACGCGTTTTTATGAGCTGGCGCTGCTCGACCTGGTCGGTTTTAAGCCCGAACTGAGCGAATGCGTCATCACGCGACTGCCGCTGCTGCCCGAAGCGCAATTCTTCAGCAGCGACGAAGGTGGCGTGGTTAGTCGCGCCGGCGCAGCGCATTCGCAGTCGCGCTTGCTGCCCATAGAGCTGGACACGCTGAAGCTGCTGCGTCACTTGCAGCGCAATGCCGAAAACTACACCGAAGTGGCAAGCCTGCGCCTGAGCGCCGAAGAGCATGGGCGTGCCGAGCGACTCATGCTGGCTTACATCGCGCATTTGCTGGAACGCCGGCTGGTGAGCGTGGCATTTTTGCAGCGCCTGCGGGGCGTGGGCTAGGCGGGCGAGTCACTGCCTCGTCCCTGCACAGACCCTCTGTGCCTTCTGTGCCAGATCACGCCAGCATCTCCCGATACACCGCCACAGTCGCCGCGGCGATCTGCTCGTCTGTGAAATGCGTCAAGAAGCGCGCTCGCCCTTTTTCGCGCAGTTCTTCGCGCAGGTCCGGCTGGTCGCGCACTTGCCCCAGCGCACTGGCCAGCGCATGAACATCGCCCTCTGGCACGATGATGCCCGCAGCGCCGATTACGCCGGGGATGGCGCCGCTGTCGCTGCCGATGACGGGTACGCCGCTGGCCATGGCTTCGACCAGGACGCGACCGAATTGTTCTTTCCAATTGCCGCGCGTCAGAGAGGGCAGCGTCAGTACATCCAGTTGGTGATATTCGGCGGGCAATTCAGGCGATGGCAGCTGCCCCAGGAAAGTCACGCGCTCGCCGATGCCCAGCTCCTGCGCCAACTCGGCCAGAGCCGCGCTTTGTGGACCGCCGCCGATGATGCGCAGCCGCCATTCGCCAGCCAGCTGTGCCGCCGCTCGCAGCAGAATCTCGACGCCTTTTTCCGGCACCAGCCGGCCGATGAAGCCGATGGTGAAGGGTCGCGCGCGGGTCGACTCAGGCGGACGAAAAAGCTGTGGCGAAGTGCCAAATTGCGGGATGACAGCCAGCCTGCCTCGATATTTTTTCGCGCGCAGGACGCCAGCGGCATCGTCTGTGCCAGCCAGGGCATAATCGGCGTTGCGCAGCGTCCAGCGTTCGCCCCAGCTGAAAGGCGGCGGATAATGGCGCTGGATATTTTGCCAGCTGAAAAAGAGCGCCTTCGCCCCGCATCGCCGCGCCAGCCAGAGTGCCTGCCAGGCAGCCAGGTTGTAGGGCTCCTCGTCGATATGCACGATCTGCGGCTGGAATGCGCGCATCTCATGCCACAGAGACGGGTAGTGGTGCAGGTGAAAATTGCCGTTGAAGCGGATGGGAATAGCGCGCAGTTGATAGCCTTCGGTGTGGCTGCGTTCCAGTTGTTGCGTGCCGCGTTCATCTTGCCAGCTTGGCGGCACCAGGGTCAGCAGGTCGACGCCGGCGCTGGCGATCGCCTCGAGCTTGCTCTGATAAATGCCGACCAGGCAAGCTTTGGACAGCATCAAAACGCGCATGAAGACCTGCCTGCCGCCGGGCTAATTCAGCTCGATGGGCGGCTCGCCACAGCGCGCGCTGGCATCATAGACGCGGAAGCACAGCTCGGGCAGCGCAAGCACGCCATACGAGCGAGAACTGGCGCGGGCGCATTTGAATGTATACAGCGAGCCGGGATTGACCAGGCAGCCATAAGGCGTCTGCATGTGCAGGGGCAGGTGCGTGTGCCCGGTCACCAGCACATCGGCTTTTAATGAGCGCAGCACCATCTTGAGGTAGGTGGTCGACAAGTGATCGCGGTACATGCCCCACATATTGCTGCCGGGCTTGCCATGGCACATGAAGACCGATTTGCCAGCCAGCTGCCCGCGCCATTCCAGCGGCAAGCCACGAACATATTGCAATGTTTCGCCACGCAGGCTCTGCGCCCAGTCATCATGGTTGCCGCGCACTGCGGTGATGCCATTGGCGCGCATCAACTGGACGACGCGCTCGGGTTCGGGTCCGCGCCCGACCAGATCGCCCGCGCACAAAATATGCTCGACCTTGTGATGTTTGTCTAAGCGGTCCAGTACTTCTGACAGGGTCGCGTAATCCGCGTGGACATCCGATATGATTCCAACCTGCATTCCAGATTATGCCCTAACCGGTCACTATGCCCATTATTATAAGCCAAAAGCGCGGTTTGTGTTGAGCCTAGGTTTGTTTGTCGGTCGGCGCTTCGGCATGGTTCACTGCCCCGCGCTCGTCAAATACGAAGCACTCGCCTTGCCACAGCGACTCCGCGGGCGGCACATGCGCAAGGTAGTCCAGGATGCCGCCGCGCAGGTGATAAACCCGCTCAAAGCCGCGCGCCAGCAGCAGGGCGGTGGCTTTCTCGCAGCGGATGCCGCCCGTGCAGAAGAGCGCCACTTGCTTGTGCTGTTCGGCATCCAGCGTTTCGTCCAGGTAGCGCGGCAGCTCGCTGAAAGACTCCGTGCCAGGATTGAGCGCGCCGCAGAAGCTGCCCAGCTGGACTTCGTACTGGTTGCGCGCATCAATGACCAGCACATCTTCCTGGCTGATCAGCGCATTCCAGTCGCCTGGCTCGATATATTCGCCCACTTGCTTTCGCGGGTTGGCGTCGGCGGCTTTCAGCGCGGCGATTTCTTTTTTCAGGCGCACTTTCATGCGGCGGAAGGGGATGCTGTCGTGCCAGGCATTTTTCACCGCCAGGTTGGCAAAGCGCGCATCCTTGCGCAAGTGAGCCAGCACGGCATCGACAGCCGAGTCTGTGCCGGCGATAGTCGCATTGATGCCCTCGGCCGCCAGCAGGATGCTGCCACGCACGGGGGCAGCCCGGCAGCAACGAAGCAGAGGCGCGCGCAGCGATTCATAGTCTGGCAGCGGCACGAACTTGTAAAAAGCGGCGATGCGGACAGGCGCAGTCATGATGCCCCGCATTTGACCACAAAGCGCCCGCAGCAAACAGGCGCGGCATAGGACCATCGCACGCAGCGCGGGGAGAACAGCAGGCTACTTGTGCTATACTCGCGTCTATGAGAATCGCACTGAATGCGCACCTGCTTTCCAATGGTCCTGGCTATCGCGCGGCTGGCATCCACAGCTATATCAGCAGCCTGCTGCGTCATCTGCCGGGGGCTGCCGATGATGATTGGCGCTTTGAGGCGCATGTCGGCGCAGCCAATACCGCTGCCTTTGACGGCATCCACATGGCCCGCGCCCGGGCGGACACCAGCAGCGCCTGGCGGCGCATCGTTTGGGAGCAGACACAGCAGCCGCGCGAATTGCGGGGCGTCGACTTGTATCACGCCATGGCTTTCGTCGCGCCTATTGTCTTGCCAGCGCCCATGGTGGTGACGGTCTATGACCTCAGTTTCATCCGCTTTCCAGCGCGCATCAGCTCGGCTCGGCGGCATTATCTGCGCACCATGACCAGCTTGACCTGCAAACGGGCGCGGCGCGTCATCGCCATCAGCCAGAGCACAGCCGATGACCTGCAGCAGCAGTTGGGCGTGCCGGCGCGCAAAATCGATGTTACGCCGCTGGGCTATGACAAGGCGCTGTTTCATCCGCGTCAGCCCGCCGAAATCGAACATTTTCGCCGCAAGCACAGCCTGCCCGAGCGCTTTTGGCTCTTCGTGGGCACGCTGGAACCTCGCAAGAATCTCATGCTGCTGCTGGAAGCCTATCGCCTGCTGGACAAAGAGGCGCGGCTGCCCTTGATTTTGGGCGGGGGCGTGGGCTGGCGGGGCGAGCAGATCCTGGCGGCCATCGAGCAGTTGGGGATTGGCGACAGCGTCAAGCATGTGGGCTTCATCCCTGCCGCCGACTTGCCGCTTTGGTACAATTGCGCCGAGGTCTTTGTTTATCCGTCGATCTACGAAGGCTTCGGACTGCCAGTGCTGGAGGCGATGGCCTGCGGCACGCCGGTGATTGCGTCCGATGTGGCGGCTTTGTCGGAGATCGTGGGCAAGGCGGGTTTGTGCATCGCGCCCGACGATCTGGTGCGTTGGGCGGCCGCCCTGCAAGCTGTGCGCGAAGAAGACGAATGGCGCGAGACAGTTGGGCAGTACGCCGCCCAGGCCGCTCAATACTACAGCTGGCAGCGAACAGCGCTGTTGACTGTGCGCAGCTATCTGTATGCGATGCTGGACAAAGACCCGCCGCCGCTGGAAGACCGAGAGGATGCCAGCGATGCCAGCGAATGACGCCGGGGCAGTTCTATGAGCATGAGCCAGAGCTTGTCCGAGCGACCGACGATCGAGCCGCGCTGGCTCTTTCCGCTGCTGGATATCGCGCTGGCGTTTCTCGTCTTTGCCTTGTCTTATGTGCTGCGCTACGAGCTGCAGATCATCCGCCCCATCCTCGACCCCATCCAACGCGATTTTGGTCCTTATGTCCCGTACGCGGCGGTGTATGCGCTGTTGATCTGGCTGAACTTCGAGCGCAATGGCATTTACCGCAATATCGCCGGGCGCTCCTGGCTGGAAGAGGTCTACCTGATCGGCAGTGGCGTGGCTGTGGCCATCGTGCCCATCCTGGCGATGTTTTTCATTTTGCAGCCCCTGGTCACCAGCCGCCTGATGCTGATTTATGTGGCGGCTTTGACGCTGTTGGCTGGCTCGGCATCGCGGCTGGCGCGGCGCTGGATCCTGGCTTACCTGCGCGACCGCGGCATCGGCATCCGGCGCGTGCTGATCGTGGGCATGGGCGAGGTTGGACGCTCGCTGCTGGGCATCATGCTGGCGCGCCCCGACCTGGGCTATCGACCGGTCGGTTTTTTGGACGATGACGACCAAATCAGCGCGGTCGGCATGGGGCGGGTGGAGGCTTTGGGCGGCACAGATCGTCTGGAAACGATTTTGGCGCAGCAAAACATTGATGCCGTCATCATCACTTTCCGCTGGAAACATTATGACCTCGTTCAGCAGCTGACCGAAGTCTGCCGCGAAGCGGGGACAGACCTGCGCATCGTGCCCGAGATCATGCAGTTGAATATCCGCGAGGTGCAGGTGGAAAATCTGGACGGCATCCCGCTTTTGGGCATCGGCGCGCACCGCAGTTTCGGGCGCTTCAACCAGTTGCTGAAGCGAGGAATGGATATGCTGCTGGCGCTGCTCTTGCTGCCGGCCTGGGCGCTGATTTGCCTGCTGGTGGCGCTGGCATTGGCATTGGAAGGGCAGGGCCCGGTGCTGTTTTGGCAGCAGCGCGTGGGCAAAGATGGCCGGGCATTCCGCATGGCGAAGTTTCGCAGCATGGTGCGCAATGCCGAGCAGCTGCAAGCCGAGATGCTGCGTGAAAGCGGCGAAGACCCGCGCCATGCCAAGTTTGTCGATGACCCGCGAGTCACCCGAGTCGGCAAGTTTTTGCGCCGCACCAGCCTGGACGAGCTTCCCAACCTGCTGAATGTGCTGCGCGGCGAGATGAGCCTGGTCGGTCCGCGGCCAGCCACGCCGGACGAAGTCGAATTGTACGAGCCGCGACATCGGCGGCGCTTGCAGATCACGCCCGGCATTACCGGCTGGTGGCAGGTGCGCGGCCGCAGCAGCATCCCATTTGACGAAATGTGCGAGCTGGATATGTATTACATCGACAATTGGTCGATCTCGATGGATATAGAGATTCTGCTGCTGACCATCCCCCGCGTGCTATTCCGCCGTGGCGCTTATTGATGCCGCGGCCAGCCTTTCCCTGAGCATGGTCGGCAGACGGATTGGCGCGTTTTGCCTGGGCATTTGTCTGTTCTGCCTGGCCGGTTGTGAATCGGCGCTGCTGCAGCAGGCCTCGCCGGCCAGCCAAAATACGCCGCTCCCCGATGTCGCAAGCACCAGCGCCCAGCCTGAAGAAGTCCTGGCGGCTTTCATGCAGAATTGGTCGGCGCAAGACTTTGCCGCCATGTACGGACAGCTCGCCAGCCGCAGCCGCGCGCTCTATTCGCAAGCGCAATTCACCGATCAGTACACATCCGCGCATAGCAGCCTTCGATTCGCCGGCGTCGAACATCAGCTGCACAACGTTGATTATCAAGGCGCGACAGCCGTGCTCCGCTATGACATCGCAATCGACTCCCCCAGCTTCGGCAGCATCGACGACCGTGACCGCGTGATGCGCATGCTGCCCGAAAGCGGCTGGAAGATCGCCTGGTCGCCAATGGATATCATCGCTGGCATGTCGTCGCGCGCCCGTTTGGTCCCCAGCTCCGACTTCCCGCCCCGCGCCGATATCTACGCCCGCGATGGCCGACCCCTGGCACAGCAGGGCGGCACGACCTACAGCCTCTACGGCGTCCAGGACGACATGCCCGGCCTCGAAAACTGCCTGGCCACGCTGGCGGCGGCTACACGGATGGAAATCAGCGCATTACGCCGCATCTTCGCCGATTATCTGGGCGAAACCCGCTTTCATATCGCCGAGATCGACCAGTCGCGCTTTGACAGCTATCGCGAGGCGCTGGCGCAGGATTGCAACATCACCCGCAGCGACGGCGCATTCAGCAAGGTGCGCAGCTACAATTCGCGCAGTTATTATGGACAGGGCATCGCCGCCCACGCAGTCGGCTATATTGGTCCCATCCCCGCCGATGAACTGGAACGCTGGCAGGCGCGCGGATATGCGTCTGGCAATACGATAGGCCGCGCTGGCATCGAAGCCGCCTATGAAACCGTGCTGGCGGGAAATCCGCAGCGAACTTTGCGCATCGTCGAGACGGGCGGCGCTGTCATCCGCGAGCTGGCCGGCACAAGCGGCGCCGCGCCTCGTTCGGTCACGCTGACGCTGGATCGCGATATGCAGGCTATCATGGCGCAAGCCATCGCCGACGCCGTCAATTATGCGCTGCCCAACTGGGGATCGTTGACCGCTGGCGGCGCGATCGTCGCCCTGGATGTCAACACCGGCGCTGTGCTGGCGCTGGCGAGTTATCCCGGCTTCGACCCCCAGCTTTTCAATCCCGATACGGAATACCGGGTCGCAGCGGCTTTGCAAAGGCTGAACAGCGATGGCCGCAGCCCGCTGACCAACAAAGCGCTGGCTGAGCAGTATACGCCGGGCAGCGTCTACAAAATCGTCACGGCGCTGGCTGCTGGCAGCGAAGGCATCTGGGCAGGCGACGAGATCTTCGACTGCGCGTATATCTGGCAGGGCAGGGGCCGTTTCAGCTTTGAAGATGCCCGTGAATCGCGCACCGACTGGCGCTTGCTGGAGCCAGGACCGCCGCCGCCAACAGGACCCGTCAACATGACGCAGGCGCTGGCCGCCTCGTGCAATCCTTTCTTCTATGAAATGGGCGCGCTGCTGTTCGAGCGAGACGCCAACCTGCAAGTCGAATACGCCGAACTGCTCGGCTTGGGGGGGGCGATCGGCCTGGGCGCGCTGGGCATCGAAGCCGCCGGCGAACTCGCGCCGCCACGCGAAGGCACAGAAGCCATCAACAATGCCATCGGACAGGGCAGCGTGGGCGTGACGGCAGCCCAGATGGCGCAGTTGACCATGCTGATCGCCAACGGCGGCGCATTTTGGCAGCCCTGGATCGTCAGCCATATCGGGCGTCCCGGCGCGCCCGGCTACGAAGTCGTGAGCGAGCCCATGCTGACGGCGCAGCTGGAGCTGGATGCCGATGCGCTGGACATCGTGCGCGAGGGCATGTGCCTGGTTACGACCGACCGCGACCTGGGCACAGCCGAGCGCGTCTTTGGCGATGCGCCCTACAGCATCTGCGGCAAAACGGGCACCGCCGAAACCCTGGGCAACCCGCATTCCTGGTTCGTGGCGTATGCCCCGCGCGAAGAGCCCGAGATCGCCATCGCCGGGGTCATGGCGCATTCGCGGGAAGGCAGCGAGGTGGTCGCGCCGATGATCCGCCGCATCCTCGACGATTACTGGGGCTACAGCCAAAAGCCCTACCCCGACTGGTGGGCTGAACCTTACATCCCGGTCAAGACGCAGAGCCAAGCGTTGGAAGAATACCTGGCCGACAGCTAGGCGATCTTGCGCAGAGACCTTGTGTTGTGGGATGCGGATGCGCAACAGGGATTGTTTCCCCTCGCAGCATCCCATCCGCTTTCGAATCAGACTAGCTTCGCCCTATTGCGCATGACCAACTTGTTTTTGCTTCGGTGGCAAAGCCTTTAGAGGGTTCCCTCCCCCTGACCCGGCGGGGCGACCGAGGGATCTGCTAATTCCCAGCGCGCCGGCAGGTAGATCAGACCGCGATTTTCCAGTTGTTCGATGACATCGCTGTGCCCCTCGACATTGAAGGAAAAGGCATACGATACGGCATCGATCACGGGTCCGGCTACCTCGTGCGCGCGCAGGTCGACCCAGTATTGCCCGGGCAGCAGGTTGATATGGTCGATCTGGCATTCCAGCGCGCAATCCTGCGTCAGAGCCAGTTGGCGGCGCGACGACATGGGCGCGTCCACGAAGCTGAGCACCGTGCCGGCCGGGTCGATGATGCGGATGGAGAAGACATAATGCGGCGTCGGCTCATTGACTTGCAGCGCGATGCGAAACAAAGCCGAATCGCCGGTGGCAATGCTGTTGATGGCCTGCCGCGTCTGCACATCGTGCATGCTGATGCCCGCCACGCGGAAGCTGCCGGTGCCTTCGCGCTGGGCGGCGCTTATGACCGTCTTGTCGTCGATGATCGTCGAGCGATCCATGGAGCTTTCGAAATAGGCATTCAGGATGTCGTGGGGCGAACCTTCGGCGGCGATACGACCGTCTTTGATGTAGAGCGCGCGCTGGCAGATGCGCTCGATGGCATAAGGATTGTGCGTGACGAAGATGATGGTCACGCCGCTGTTCGCCAGCTCGTCCATGCGGTTGAGGCACTTTTTGCGGAAGTTGACATCGCCCACCGAAAGCACTTCGTCTATCAGCAAGATCTCGGCATCGACATTGACGGCCACGCTGAAACCGAGACGGGCCTGCATGCCGCTGGAATACTGCCAGACCGGCTGGTCCAGCCAATCGCCCAACTCGGAAAATTCTTCGACATCGGGCATTTTGGCGTCCATCTGGCGCGAGGTGAAGCCCATGATCGCACCCAGCAGCTTGATATTCTCGCGCCCGGTCAGCTCGCGGTGGATGCCAGACGACAGCTCAATCATGGGGAAGAGGCGACCATTTGCCTTGACGCTACCATGCGTGGCCGGGCAGACGCCGGCGATTAGCTTGAGCAGCGTGCTCTTGCCAGCGCCGTTCTTGCCTACGATGCCCAGCGACTCGCCTTGCTCGATGGCGAATGACACCTCGCGCAGCGCCCAGGGACCATAGGCTTCGCGGTCATCTGCAGCCCCGCCGCGCAATCGATCCCAGCGCTGGCGCAGGTAGGGACGCAGCGGAAAGCCATAGCGCTTCCACAAATCGCGCGCTTCGACAGCCAGTTGCTCAGGCACGGGCGCTATACCACATCGGCGAAGTAACGCGACATCGTATTGAAAAGCGGGAAAGCCACCAGCAAGCCCAAACCGATGACGATGAGGCTGGTCAGCAGCAGGTTCGGGTCGGGCGGTTGTCCAAAGACGAAAACGCGCCGAAAGCCATCAATGACGCCCACGGCTGGATTGAGCGTGTGCAGCAGCTGCATATTGGCTTCCAGCTCGCCGCTGCCATAGATGACGGGCGTGAGGAAGAGCCAAACCTGCATGATCTGCCCGATGCCATGCAGCAGATCGCGCCGATAGATGGTGATGGCAGAAACGCCGATGCCCACCGTCCACGACAGCAAGCCCAGATGCAGCGTCAGCAGCGGCAGCCACAGCCAGGCGGCGGTGATGCGAATGCCCAGCAGCTGCAAGGCGACGACCAGAACCACAGCTCCCATCAAAAAGTCGAAGAAGTTGGTGAGCAAGACGACAAAAGGGAAGATCTGGCGCGGCACGGGCATCTTGCGCAACAGGTTGCCATTGGAAATCACGCCATAGGGGATGCGCACGACCGAGCTTTGAAAGAAGGTCCAGGGCACAGTCGCGGCGAAGACAAATGCCAGACGCGGCGCGCCTTCGCTGTCCACATTGACCAAGCCGCCCAGGAAGCTGTAAATGGCTGTCGCCAAAATAGCCGGGATGATCGCCCACAGCGGACCGAGCACAGTGCGGCGATAACGCGCGCGGATATCGCGGCTGACCAGCGCAATCAGCAGATGCCAATAGCTCAGCCAACGTTGACGCCTGTCGGCAGACGGGTTGTTGTTCGACCAGCGGCTCATCGCGCTCCCTGTTTCCTGCGCGTCTATTATCGCGGCGATTCTTGTTTTTTACAGGTTGTGGTGGCGCATTCATCAGGGAAATTTTGCTGCTTGACAGGCCTCATGCGCCTGCTGCAGCAGCAACTTCATCTGGCGCAGCGTTTGTTCGCGGCTGGCTTGTGGCGCGCGCAGCGGCATCCCATAGCGCACGCAGATCTCTGCATCGCGATAACAGGCGAACATCATTTGCAGGGTCGCCGCCAGGAAGTTGCGCTTGTCTTCTTGTCGATATCGCCGCACCAGCGGATTCTGCAGCGCGCGCCGCGAAAGCACGCCAGCCACAGCCAGTGGCACGATCGCCAACTCGGGCACATGCCGCGCAAACAGGTCGATGCTGCGCGTCCAGCTGGGCAGGGAGGCGAGAGCGGCGTCCAGGTCCAGCGCGGGATCCGCTTCGATCTCGCCACGCGGAAACAGCAGCAGTGAACCGCCGCTTTGCAGATGCTGGATCGATTGGCGGATAGCGGCGTAGGGACGCGCCTCGTCCACCACGATGACATATTGGCGGAATTGCGCCAGACCGGGCAAGATGCCGAAATCCCTCGCCAGCAGCAAAGTGTCGCGCCGCGGCAAAGCCAGCAGCGCCGCATGCGCATCGCCCAGGCCAGCATGATTGCAAACCAGCAGCAGCGGTCCTGCGCGTGGGATGCCTTCTGCGCCATCAATGTGGATGCCTTCGGCGGCAATCTCCACCAGCCAGCGACAGGCGCCCTGCAAGCAGCGGTCGCGCGCGATCATGCCTTCCATCTTGAGGCCCAGCCGCGCCAGCTCCAGCACGAAAGGCAGGCAAAGCGCATGCAGCAGCGTATTCAGCGAGGGATTGCGGCAGCAGAAAGCCTCGACCACCGAAGTGGACATGGCGCGGTATAGCGGCCAGGCGGGCATATTTTTTCTACTACTCCTCCAGACCTGTCGTGGCGGACCGAGGGGATGGCGGACGCGTCTGGGCGGCACGGATGCGCGCCAAATCAAACTTCTGCCCACGGTCGAACTTGTAGATGCCGTTCTGCTCTTGATAAATGTCCGTCAGCTGCGTATAGCAATAGCCGAACATATCGACATCGTCCAGCAAGATAGCGCACAATTGCTCGAATCGCTCATAAAATTCTTCCAGGCTGCTCGGTCTGGTGCCATAGCCCTAGCTGTCTTCGCCTTCCTGCACATCGGGATTCCACCAGATGCGCCTGGCTTTGGCTTGCAGCTGGAAGAAGAGGTTTTCCGCGCGGCGGTGAAAAATGGCGGTTATGCCCTGGCTCTGTGAGGTCACTTGAATTCCAGCACCCCATCCTCGACACGCCCGAAGCGCAGCATCATGGCATCCTTTAGATAATTATTATACAGCTTCCAGGGATGGCGTGCGCCTTGTTTGGGCAAGCCGGGCAAGGCGCGCTGCACATAGCCAGAAGTGAAATCCACAAAAGCCGCTGGCTGCAAATCGTCCTGCAGGCGGGGCGTGCACTGCGCATAACCGCGCCGCTGCATATGATTCAACAGGCGGCAGACATATTCGCAGATCAGCTCCGCTCGCAGTGTCCACGAGGCGTTGGTATAGCCAAAAACCGACGCCAGGTTGGGCACGCCGCTGTACATGACGCCTTTGTAGCTGTGCGTTTCGCCCAGTTCAATTTCTGCGCCATCGACCAGGATGCGCACGCCGTGCAGGATGCGCATGACCAGCCCGGTGGCGGTTACGATGATGTCCGCGGGCAGGTGCTCGCCCGATTCCAGCACGATGCCCGCCTCGTCAAAGCGCTGGATGCGGTTGGTCACCACCGCCACCTTGCCAGCGCGCATGGCTTTGAAGAGGTCGCCATCCGGCGCGAGGCAGACGCGCTGATCCCAGGGCTGATAGCTCGGATTGAAGTGGCGCTCGATATCGAAGTCGTCGCCCAGTTCGCTGCGTACGCCTTCCAGTATGACCGCTCGCGCTTCGTCCGGTTTGCTGCGGGCGAAGTGAAATAGGTACATTGTGCGCAAAATCAGCCGCCAGCGTGCCAGCCGCGACCCCAGCCAAAAGGGCAGCCGCGCCTGCAGCCGCAGAGCGATCTCGTCCCGCGCCGGCATACTGACGATATAGCTGGGCGAGCGCTGCAGCATGGTCACTTTCGCCGCCACTTCCGCCAGCGCCGGCACCAGCGTGACAGCCGTCGCGCCGCTGCCGATGACCACCACGCGCTTGTCACGATAGTCAAGATCGCCGCGCCAGGCTTGCGGATGCACGATCGGCCCCGCAAAAGCGTCCATGCCTTGCCAGTCGGGCGTGTAGCCGCGATCATAGCGATAATAACCCGTGCACATGAATAGAAACTTGCAGCGCAGTTGATAGGGTTCGCCCGCGTCAGGCTCGATATCGGCCGTCCAGCGCGCCTGGCTGCTCGACCAGTTGATCTGGCGGACGCGCTGCTGGAAGCGGATGCGCTTGTCGATGCCAAATTCCCGCGCCGTGTCTCTGATGTACTGCAAGATCGCCGCGCCATCGGCGATCGCTTCTTCGCCGCGCCAGGGACGAAAACGATAACCCAGCGTGTACATGTCGCTGTCGCTGCGCACGCCGGGAAAGTGAAACAAGTCCCAGGTGCCGCCGACGCTTTCCCGCGCCTCGACGATCTGCCAGCGCAGCCCGGGACAACGCCGATCCAGGTAATAGCCGGCGGCGATGCCCGAGATGCCAGCGCCGACGATGAGTACATCCAGCGTTTCGCTCATGGGCTCGATTATGCCAGTCTGCGCATGATTTTGAAGCCCTTCCCGGTGAAACAATAAAGTATTGCGCATTTTTCGACACAGAGAACACAGAGAGCACAGAGGTATAAATCCCTCGATGTACTCTTTCAACTCGGTGAACTCGGTGGTTCGGTTTTCTTTCATTACTTTATTGGCCCTGTTCCTGCTCCGCGCGCAATCCTCTCTTTGTCCTCTGCGCCACCTGTGGTTAAATAAGCGATGATCCATTCCAGCAACCGCCAAAGGGAGCGCATTGATGCCCGATAATGGCGCTTTCGTCATCTGCCAGGATTTGTACAAAATCTTCAAAGTCGCCGATATTGAAGTCATGGCGCTGCAAGGTTTGGACCTCACCGTCATGGAAGGCGAGCTGGTTGGCGTTGTCGGCGCAAGCGGCAGCGGCAAAACGACGCTGATGAATGTGCTGGGCGGTTTGACGCGCCCTTCGGCCGGCGCTGTGCTGGTCGATGGCGAAAACCTGCTCAAGCTCTCCACGCGCGAACTGACCAACTATCGCCAGGTCGAAGTCGGCTTTGTCTGGCAGCAGGGCAGCCGCAACCTCATCCCTTATTTGTCGGCGCTGGACAATATCAAGCTGCCGATGACCCTGGCAGGACGAGCCGGCGGCGATATCGACAAGCGCGCCCGCGAACTCATGGACAAGGTCGAGCTCGGCGACCGCTATGACCACAAGCCGCTGCAGCTGTCTGGCGGCGAACAGCAGCGCGTTGCCATTGCCGTGGCGCTGGCCAACGAACCGAAACTGCTGCTGGCGGACGAACCCACCGGCGAGCTGGACTCGGCGACATCCGACCAGGTTTATGCGCTCTTCCGGCGGCTCAACCGCGAAGACGGCTTGACCATCTGCATCGTGAGTCACGATCCCCAGATCGCCCGGCATGTCGGACGGGTGGTGGCGATCCGCGATGGCAAGCTGGCCAGCGAGACAGTCCGCCGCCGCGCCGACAGCCAACAGACGGCTGATGCCATGGCTGAGGCAAACTGGGAAGACCGCTTTGAAGAGCTCATCGTTTTGGACAGCAGCGGGCGTTTGCAAATCCCCAGGCACTTCCGTGAAGAACTGGGTTTTGAAAACCGCGTGGAGATGGAAATGACTGATGATGGCGGCATCGTCATCCGCCCCGCCCGGAACCTCGAGCAGACTTCGTCGCAAGCCGAGATCCAGCTGCAGCGAGAGATCCGCGCGGGCGAAGACGGCAGCGGGCGCAAGTGGCTGCGCAGGCGGCAGGCATGACAAACACAGCGATCGCCGCGCAAGAAGTCGGGCGCGTTTATGCGAGCGATTCGGGCGCGGTGCATGCCCTGCAAGATGTGAGTTTTGTGGTCGAGCGCGGGCAGTTCGTCGTGCTGCGCGGACGCTCGGGCAGCGGCAAGACCACCCTGCTGAATTGCCTTGGCGGTCTGGACGACCCCACCAGCGGTAAGATCTGGATTCAGGACCAGGATATTTCGCAGATGGACGAAGCGGCGCGCACACACTGGCGGCGCAGCAGCATCGGCTTTGTCTTCCAGCAGATGGGTTTGCTGCCCAGCTTCTCCGCCTATGAAAATCTCGATGTCATGGCGCGATTGGGTGGCGTGCCGCGGGGTGAACGGCGCGAGCGCATCCTGGCTTGCCTGGAGCTGGTCGGCCTGCTGGATTATTACGATCATCGCCCTTATGAAATGTCGGGCGGGCAGCAGCAGCGCATCGCCATTGCCCGCGCCCTGGTCGCGCAGCCGCAGCTTATCCTGGCTGACGAACCGACCAGCGAACTCGACAGCGAGACCACGCACGATATTCTGACGGCGCTGGCTGATTTCGTGCGCCAGCAAGGCGTTTCTATCCTGCTTTCCAGCCACGATCCGATCGCCGATGACTATTCCGACCGCGTGATCAACCTGCGCGACGGCCGCATCCACCCCAGCGCGCAGCAGCCGGCGAGAGAAGTGAAAGCATAAAGTATTGCGCATCTTTCGACACAGAGATTTAACGGTTGTACGGGTGATACCAAGGACAAGGACCGGACAATAGACGACAAACCCAAGTATGCGCGCATCGTTATTCGCAACAAGCGGCTGGCGCGCGGCGCTGATTGACTTTGGCCCGCGGCTGTGCTATTGTGTGGGTGGCGGCAAGACTGGAACGAGAGAAACACGCGGCTTATGGATACAAACACCCTGGTGCTGGTTCAAGCGATTGGGATCTTCCTGGCTTTGTTTGGCTTCTGGTGGCGGCTGTCAGGTGAGATGAAGAAGCTGTCTGACGACATCAAGAATCTGGATACCAAGCTGTCTGGCGAAATCAAGTCTTTGGATACCAAGCTGTCTGGCGAAATCAAGTCTTTGGATACCAAGCTGTCTGGCGAAATCAAAGAAGTCCGGCTGGCGTCTGAAGCGGCGCACAAAGAAATCAACGAGAAATTGAACGCCATTGAAGTAACGCAGGCGAGACACTCCGAGCGATTCAACACCGTCAACGAGCGATTCAACAAAGTTGACGAGCAATTCAAGACAGTTAAGGCACAGGTTAAGTCTCTTGACGACAAGGCAGACCGACTGCGAGAAGCCAAGTAATTCTCGGCAGCGAGAATAGCATCCGCCCACCTTTCCAGCGTGGGGAAGCCTTGAAGTATGAACCAATTATGGTAACATAATAATGCGTTGAATCAGCGTCGAGGCAGCAGGCAATGGAAGCCACACAGATTGTTATAGGTATTGAAGGGGCGTTAGCGATTGCTGCGGCAATTTTAGGTGGCGCGTTCGGCATGTGGTGGCGGCTGTCTGGCGAGATCAAGTCGTTGGATACCAAGCTGTCTGGCGAGATCAAAGAAGTCCGGCTGGCGTCTGAAGCGGCGCACAAAGAAATCAACGAGAAGCTGAGCGCCATTGAAATAACGCAGGCGATTCACTCCGAGCGGTTCAACACCGTGAACGAGCGATTCAACAAAGTCGACGAGCGATTCAACAAAGTCGACGAGCAATTCAACAAAGTCGACGAGCAATTCAAGACAGTTAATGAGCAATTCAACAAAGTCGACGAGCAATTTAACAAAGTCGACGAGCAATTCAAGACAGTCGACGAGCAATTCAAAACTGTCAAGGCACAGGTTAAGTCTCTTGACGACAAGGTAGACCGGCTGCGAGAAGACAAGTAAATCCTGGTTGCGGGAACTGCGGCCGCCTTCCTTGCCAGCGCGCAGAGTCTGAGAGCTTGGCGCGACTATGACATGCGAAGGCGGCAGCGGCGCTTGATTGTTGCTGTATCATAAAGTTGGCGCACAAGGGAGGTATGCGATGCGCAGCAAATGGATCACTGGCATTTTGTTCGTTTGTCTGCTCTTGACTGCTCAAACGCCGCTGGCTTTGGCGCATCAGCCGGTCTGCGAATTCGCCGATTTGACCGCCTCAGCGCCCTGGCAAGTGCCCGACGCGACCATCTCCTACGCCTACTTCGGCAATGTTCACCCGGCTGGCGATATTGACTACTACCGTTTTCAGGCGCGGGCGGGGCAGTCAGTCCTCTTGAGCCTGAGCATTCCGGCCATCGAAGGCATCGAGGTGTTTTCGCCGCTGCTGGCGATCACAGGACCGGGCATCCCCGCTGACGGGCAGCTCGACTTGCCAACCGACCTGCGCATCCAGCCCGGGCAGGGCGCGGCCATGGTGTCGCTCGGCGAGAATCCGCGCTATTGGTTTGAACCCTTCGGGCGCAAGTACTTCTGGAATTGGGACGACAGCTATTTCACCGCGCCGCAAACAGCCGAATACACCGTCGCGCTCTGGCATCCGTCCAATGAAATCGGCCGCTACTCCTTCGTGATCGGCCAGCGCGAGGTCTTCGCCGGCGCCGACATGGACTGCTTCGCAACTTATGGGCAATACTGGACGCCGCTCAGCGAGACCGTCAGCCCCTATCGCGATGCGCCCGACATCAGCCAGGAGGCGCATGACCTCGCCAACTTGCTGGAAGTGCCGGCGGATGGCGCGCCAGAAGTGCGGATTCAGCTCTTTCCTTTGTCCAATGGCGCCTACCTGCTGCGCGTGAAGACCAGCAACTTCGAGTTTGCGCCGCATCTTGCCGACCAGGCGGCTGCGCTCAACCAGGGGCACGCTCATCTCTACCTCGATGGCGAGAAGATCAGCCGCATCTATGGCAAATGGCATCAAATCGCCCGACTCCCAGACGATTGGCAGCAGTTGACTGTCGCGCTTAATGCCAACGATCACCGCGTTTTCGGCGTGGACGGCAACGCAATTGCCGATTCGATCTGGCGCGCCGACCTGTCTGGAGACACTGGCTAAGGGCTGGTCGCGCCGATTGGCGGCCGCTCTGCGCCTGTGGTAAAGATGGGCGCAGCGTTCTGGTTGCGGGAGGTGGCGAATCGGCATGACTGCGCAAGTTGTTGTCGCCGGGCACATCGCGCTGGATATCTTGCCAGATATGTCGGCGTTGACAGCAGACCAGGTCATCGGTGCCGGCAAAGCCTACGAGATCGGCCGCATCTCCTTTTCGACAGGCGGCGCGGTGTCAAATACGGGCTTGGCGCTGCATCGGCTGGGCGACATGACCCCATCATAACCTGATACGTAACAGGCAGCCAAAGCCTTCTTCCGCCTGACCTGTCGGGGGACCTAGGGGGTTCAGCCGCAAGTCCCTAGCAACTCGACAAGGTCTTCGCTGACCCAGCCCTGCGCGCCCATGTAGTCGACCTTGAAAAAGCCGGCGCTCCGTTCCATAGCCGTCAGCTTGATGTTGAAGGGCAGGATGTCGATGATCTCCCCGCCAGGCGCGGCGCGGAAATTGAGCATGTATTGCGTGCGCACCATGCAGTCGCTCAGCTTGTCCGCAGCCGGCGTTTCCACTGCAATCGCGGGCGCGGGCGGACCTGCCACCAGCGCCACCTGCCCGGCCCCATCAATAGTCGCGCAGAGCAGACCGCCGGCCTCGCTGAAGACGGGCAAATCCGCCACCGTCCGCGGCAGCATGGTCGTGTCGATGAACTTGATTGAGCCGCTGTCCGCGCGGAAGCAGACCTGCGTTTTCGGCGTTATCCAGCCCCAGATATCCACCACCAGACTCGGCATGGCCGCGATGACATCCGCGTGGCCGATGCCGCTGCCTTCCACCCGCTGGCAGGATGTGCCGCTGCTGGCATTATTCACGACGATTTCTGGCTGCAATGTCTGGCAGCTTTGCGCGGGCGAATAACGGATGACAGCCACCGCCGCCTGGTTCGCTTCGTCATCGCTGCTGTCGCTGGCGCTGCTGGGGCTGCTTCCGTCATCTCCGTCATCTCCGTCATCTCCGCCAACAAATCTTGACGGGGGCGGGGCTGGTATCTGTGTCGGCGGAGGTGGGGGAGTGTACCCGGCATGTTCAATCGCGCCGATGTCGCACTTGTCGGTTTCGCCGGGCGGGTTTGGCCGCGCCTCACTGCGCTGGTCAACGTTGTAGCCGTCAATTGATGAGGCGAGGCAGGTGACGGCGTCGATGGCCGGGCTGTCTGCTCGCGGTATGTAGAAGTTGCCCAAGCCATGCACGGCGGGACCAGCCAGATCCGGATCGTCGGTTGTCTGGCTCGCCGTGCACGTCGAGTCGGAGCCGCCGCCGATGATGTTGCCGCTGAGCGCGCTGACCGTAACCGAACTGCCAATCCGGCAATTTTCTTGATTGCCGCTGAAGGTGTTGCCGTAGATGATGCTGTTGCGCAGGTGCAGGGTCCCGCCGAACGCGCGCAGCCCTGCGGCCGTATTGCTGCTGATGTTGCCCCCGGCGTTGGTGGTGGTATTGCCCGTAATGGTCACCTGGTAAAGCCTTACAATGGGGGTCCCGGTTACGCCCATGTAAATGCCGCCACCGCGCGATCCGCTGCTATTGCCGTAGATGCTGGTGTTGACGATGGTGGTGGTGCCTTTTCCGTCGATGCGGATGCCGCCCCCGTTGGAGTAAGACGAGTTGTTGTGGATGGCGCTGTTATTGATGTCCAAATCTGAGCCAGTGAAATAAATGCCGCCCGCGCTTAGGTTAAGACTCGCGGTTGTTGCAGTGCTGCCATTGCGCACCGTAACCCGATTCAAGGTCAGCACGCCTTCCGCCTTAATGGAGGCGCCGTGATCGTACTGGGCATGGCCGCTGCCGCCGATGTAGGCTCTGTCGATTATCAGGTTGTTCAGCGTCAGGATACCGGAAGTGTTCACATAGAAGGGTCGGTATTTGCCGTCGCCGTCGATAATGAATTTGCCGCTGTCGCCATTGATGGTGACGGTCCCTCCGATCGTGGGCAGATCGGCTTCCAGGGTGATGTCGGCGGTGATGTTGATCGTGTCGGCATAGAGGTTGCCAACGGCCTCGGTGATGGCGTCGCGAAGCTTCGCGTAGGTGTCGATGTTATTGAAGTCGACGGCATGGATCGGCGCTGCCGAAAGCAGCAGGAAGACCAGCGCGATGAGAATGAACCTGGCGAGACTTCCGGAGTTCATGGTGAACTCCGCGGAAGGTCGGGATTTAGCGAGAAATTCGGGGGGGGGGGGGGGGGGGGTGATTCTCGCCGCGCCATCAATGACTATTCGAGAGATAGACAGCAAGCTACGCATAGTGAACTCCATTCCAACTTACTATGATTTATTATAGGAATTAAAACACCATTTCCAGCTTTTGTCAAGCGATTGAGGCAATTTTGCCAGGGCAATCGCATTAACATATCAAATACATAGAAGGGTCCCACGGGTCGCTTAATGCGCCTGTCGCCGCGGCAGCAGCCATACCAGCAGCAGCGAACCCAAACTGAAAGCCACCGCCAGCAGCAGCATCACATCATAATTGCCGAAGACGTCATAAATTGCGCCAGCCCCAACCGGCGCGATCGTGCCCATCAAAGTCAGTACAATCACCATCGCGCTGCTGATGCGCCCATAGAAAGCCGCGCCATAGCTGTCCGCCACAATCAGCGGCCGCGCCAGCGTGTGCATGCCCAGCGCCATGCCAAACAGCGCAACGAATACGGCGATAATCCAGCCGGCGCTGCCCAACAGAAGCGTCGCCAGCGACACCGTCAACAAGCCGCAAACCCCAAGCGCCATGTTCTTGCTGCTGAAACGCCTCTCCAGCGGCACAAAAGCCATGCGCCCCGCCACTTGCATCACGCCGATCATGCCGCTCGCCCAGGCCGCGCTGGTCGAGTGTATGCCCACGCTGATCAGCAGCGGGATGAAATGCACGCGCATCGCCGATATGCTCGACCACGACAGCGCAAATGCGAGCGTCAAAATCCAGAAGTAGCGCGAACGCAAGACGCCGCGCAGGTTGATTTTGTGGCGCTCGACCGACTTGGCGGCTTCGCGCGCGCCATCTGGCTGCAAGCCCAGGTCGGCAGGTCGATTGCGCAGCAGGAAGCCGTGCAGGGGAATCGTGATCGCGCCCAGCAGAATCGCCAGCGTCAGAACCGCGCCTCGCCAGCCCTGCGCCACCAGCAGCGCATCGCTGAGCGGGATGAATAGGGTGCTGCTGAAGCCGGCGATGAAAGTGAGGACAGCCATGGCCGTGCCTCGCCTGCGGGCAAACCAGGTGGCGATAACCGCGAAAGCCGGCTCGTACAAGACTGCCGCGCCACAAAAACCCAGCAGCGTCATGATCAGCACAAATTCGGGCAGGGTCTGCGCCTGCGACCACAGCGCCACCATGATCGTCGCGCCGATCGATCCAGCCGTCATCAGCAGGCGGCCGCCGCGTTTGTCCAGCCAATAGCCGACCGGCACGCCGACCAGACCGGTGATCAGCAGCGACAGGGAAAATGCGCCGGTCAGCTGCGCCCGCGACCAGCCCAGCTCGGCTTCCATGGGCGTGATAAAGACCGAGAATGCATAAAACATCACGCCGTAGGAGACCGTCTCGGTAACCGCAAGCGTCAGCGCGATGATCCAGCCGTAATAGATTGGCTCGCGTTTGAATATCCGTTTGAATGCCTGGCTAATCATGCCTTTTGCGATGCCGCCCGACTGCATATCGCGCAATGGCATCAACTATTGCACAGTTTTGCCACAGAAGTAGCACCAAGTGAGGCTTAAGAAGCGCACCGTAAATCACCCCCCTCGGTCCCCCCGACAGGTCAGGGGGAAGCACTTACCTTGACTCCCCTCCCTGACTCGTCGGGGAGGGGCTGGGGGAGGGGTTAAATGGGCGAGTCACCGCCTCGCCCCTACGCTGACTCGTCGGGGAGGGGCTGGGGGAGGGGTCAAACATCAAAGCGCATGCGTCAGCACCAGCACGCGCGTCTGCTCGGGCAGGTCTTCGCGGCGCAGCGCAACTTCCCAGTCGGACTGGAAATCGATATCGGCATCGTCAAAGTGGCTGAGGAAGGCGCTGATCCACTGCATATTGCGCGGTTTGTAACGCAGCGTGCGGAAGTGCATGGGGATGACCAGTCGCGGCTGCAGCCTGTCGATGACGCTTTTCAGGTCGCGCAGGCCGATGGTGGGCACATCGCCAGCCAGCGCGAGCAAGATATCCAGATCGCGGAAAAATTCGTATTCCTCCGGCGTGAAAGGGTTGCCGACATCGCCCATATGCCCGATGCTGATGCCGTCCATTTCCCAGCGGTACATGGCGCATTTGTCCGGCTCGTGCTCTGGGTGGTCGTACATTTCCGACGATTCGATGGCTTGGAAAGTTACGCCTTTGCACTGGATGCTGCCGCCCGCGCGCGCCACCTCGAGCATATTGATGCGCGCCGGGTCGCCGCCGATCAAGTCGCTGCGGTCATGGAAGCTGTCGTTGAGCGACGAGGTCACGACGATATCGGGATGGTCGGGGATAGGCTGATAACCCGATGTCTCTGGCGTATAGGGGTCGGTGATGACGCTGGTGCCATCGCTGGCGGTTACGATAAAGGCGGCATGCCCATACCATTTGATTTTCATCGTTCAGTCCCCATTCAGCGCCGGCATCAATTCTTCGGTGAACAATCCGCAGACTTCTTCGTCTGGCGTGCCGATGACATCGACCAGGAAATAATCGCAGCCATGCTCGACGAAGGCTTGCATTTGCTCGGCGATCTGCGCTGGCGTGCCGACGAAGGCATTGTCGCGCGTCCATTTGTTGGCGCGGCTGAGACCTCGCGCTTCGGCTTCGGCTTCGGTTCTGCCGATGGCCACGCGCCCGAACCAGCTGCAGCGCATGGTGGCCGGGTCGCGGCCGATGGCTTCCATGTGGCGGCGCAGCACATTCAGCCGCTCCAGATAGGGAGTCAGCGGCTTGTCGGGCAGATTCCAGATATCGGCATACCTGGCTGCGTGTTTCATGGTGGTATAACCGCCGCCGCCGACCAGGATGGGAATGGGTTTTTGCGGCTTGGGCTCGCACCAGGCATCGGCAAGGCGATAATGCGCGCCTTCATAGGAAATCTGCCCAGCTTCTTCCCACAGGCGGCGCAGGATGATCAACTGCTCTTCCAGCTGCTGGACGCGGATGCGCGGCTCTGGATAGGGGTAATCGTAGGCGCAGTATTCGTCCTCTTTCCAGCCAGCGCCGATGCCCATGATGAAGCGTCCGCCGGACAGGTTTTGCAGGGTCGCGCCCATCAGCGCCAACAGAGCGGGATTGCGGTAGCTCTGCCCCAGCACGATGGGTCCCACCTCATGTTCGGGGAAGCGCGCAGCCAGATAGCTGAGCACGGTCCAGGCTTCATAAGTAGGCGCGCCATCCCAAAAGAAGTGGTCGGTCATCCAGATGCTGCGGACTGCCTCGCCCAGCTTGTCCAGCGTGGCAGCCAGGTCGTCAACGAAGCGCGCGTTGTCGCCGGGCGGCGGTCCTGCTGGCAAGCCCAATCCAAATTCCACCATCTGCTCGCTCCTTGCTGCTTAGCCACTCCCGCGCCTATTTGAACACATCAGTACAAAGGATACAAAGGCGATTCGCCACTGCGGCAATCAAAGCCGCGCTGAAACTGTGGTGCCGTCAGTCGGGGGGGGGGGGGGGGGGGGGGGGGGGGTAAATAATAGTGTGCCTCGCTGGCGTTTTTCGCTAGAATCGCCGCCACACACATTCAATCAAGGACTCCCTCATGAGCACGCCTTATGCCTTTGTCCGCGCCAACCGAGCCCGTTTTTTGGAAGAATATCAACAGCTGCTGCGCATCCGCACGATCAGCACGCAGCCGCAGCATGCGCAGGATGTGGCCGAGGCCGCCGAGTGGCTGCGCGAAATGATGCTGCGCATCGGCATGACCAGCGCCGAAGTCATCCTCATGCCACAGGGGCGTTGTCCGCTGGTGCTGGGCGAATGGAACGGCGCGGGCGCAGACGCTCCGACGGTGCTGATCTACAGCCACTATGATGTGCAGCCGGCCGAAGTCGCCGATGGCTGGCACACCGAGCCTTTCGAGCCGACCATCATCGACGAGCGGCTGTATTGCCGCGGCGCAGTCGATAGCAAGCTGCATGTCATGGCGAATATGAAAGCGGTCGAATCGTGGCTGGCGGCGGACGAAAAGCCGGCGGTCAACCTCAAGGTCGTGCTGGAAGGCGAAGAGGAATCGGGCTCCGAGAACATCAACGCCTTCATTGCGGCGCATCCAGAGCGGCTGGCAGCCGATATCGCGGTCGTCAGCGATGGCGCGATCCTGGCACCCGAGCAGCCCAGCCTGACTTATGGCTTGCGCGGCGCGCTGGCGCTGGAGCTGGAGGTGCATGCGCCGGTCAGCGACCTGCACAGCGGGCATTGGGGCGGCAGCGTGCACAATCCACTGCAGGCGCTTTGCGAGATTTTGGCGCAGCTGCACGATGACGATGGCGCGGTGAGCGTTCCCGGCTTTTATGACGATGTCGCGCCGCTGACCCCGCAAGACCGCCAATTGCTGGGGCAGGTTGAGCCTTTCCTGCAAGCCGAGTGGGATGATGTGGTGGCAGCGCCGGCGCAGTGGGGAGAGCCACAATACATCTTGCCCGAGCGGCTGGGCGCGCGCCCGACCCTGGAGATCAACGGCATGATCGGCGGTTATACGGGACCGGGCATGAAAACAGTCCTGCCAGCCAAAGCCTCGGCGAAGATCACCTGCCGGCTGGTGCCGCATCAAGATCCTGCCCGCGTCATGCGCTGCTTGGTCGAGCATATCGAGAAGATCGCTCCGCCGACGGTGCGCGTTCATGTAGCGCCCGGCGATTTTGGCGCGCGAGCCGTGCTGCTGGATGTCGATGGAGCTGCCATGCGCGCCGCCTCGCAAGCCTATGCGCAAGCCTGGGGCGTCCAGCCAGTCTACGAACGATCGGGCGGCAGCGTGCCAATCTGTTTCGGCTGCATGGAAGTCGCCGATGAAGTGGTCATCATGAGCTATGGGCTAAAGAGCGGCCGCGCGCATGGGCCGAATGAGAATATCTACTTGCAGAACTTCTACAACGGCGTCGAGGCGATGATCAAGTTCATCGAGGTGGTTGGCGCAAAATAGGTTTTTTCCGATATAGAGGCACAAAGCTTCGCCATCGGGTGCGAAGACCAGCAATTTACCAACCTTTTGCACTCTAATCAAACTTCGCTGACAAATCTCCTTTAGCCTCAAGGTCAGTTGAGGGCGGAATAGGCCGCTCTGTTGACCAAAGCAAAAGGAGATATTGCACATGAATCGCAAAAGCATCCTCATCGCGCTTGCCCTGGCGTCGCTGCTGGCTGGCGGCGTCTTCGCCCACGACGAGACTGCCGAATCGGTGGAAGTCGAAGGAGCCTAGGCGAGCAGACAACTCCCCCAAATTGTCTGCAAGCCACCGGAAGCGCAGGGGTCATCCTTGCGCTTCTTTTTTGCGCCTCATGCTTTCCAGCAGCCGACTTCCAGCAGCACGGCTTCATCTTCGCCGGGCCAGGGCGGGCTGGTGGTGATCAGGAATTCCAGCGGCGCATCGCCCAGCGCGCGGAACTGGAATTGCGTGCCCAGCGGGATCGTCAGGCTCATTCCCGGCGCGACCGCCAGCGTTTCTTCGCGATTGTCCTGCCTGCGCCATACTTCTCCCGCGCCCGCCAGGATAACCCAAACTTCTTCGACTGTGCGATGCTGCACGGGGATGGAAACTGCGCCAGCCGCCAGCCGGCAGTGCACGACGCTCGCTTTGCCCAGGCTGTGCAGCAGGCGTATCTCCGACCTGTCCGGCGCGAGTACATCGTATGCCTCGGGCAATGTCCTGGTTTCAAATGGCATCATGGGCACTCTCCTTTTGCATTTGCAGCATTCTTTGCGTCTCGGCTGGCTTTGTGATTGAATCTACACAAGTTGACGCGGCAAAGGCGAATCGCTTGGCATCTCCGCAGTTCTTCCAGGTTATCCCAATGGGTGCGGCTCGGCAGCTGCTGGATGCGCACTGGCAGCCCCAGCCCAAAAGCGAAATCATCGCCACCGCCGACAGCCTGGGGCGCGTTTTGGCTGTTGATACGCATTCGCCCGAGCCGGTGCCGGCATTTCGCAAGAGCACGGTCGATGGCTATGCTTTGCGCGCGCGCGATACTTTTGGCACCAGCCCGAGTCTGCCCGCATTCTTGCAAGTGCGCGGCGAGCTGCTCATGGGCGCAGCGGCGAACGAAGCGGTCGAGGCGGGCGATGCCTGGCAGATTCACACCGGTGGCATGCTGCCGGCGGACGCGGACGCGGTTGTCATGCTGGAGCACACGCAGCGCGGGGTCGAGTCCGAGATCGAAGTGCTGCGGGCGGTTGCGCCGGGCGAAAATGTCATCGAGGCTGGCGAAGATGTGGCGGCGGATGGCCTGGTGCTGCCGCGCGGTCAGCGCCTGCGCCCAGCCGATATCGGCGGCTTGCTGGCGGTGGGCATCTGCCAGGTCGAGGCGCTGCGCAGACCCCGCGTTGGCATCCTCAGCTGCGGCGATGAATTGGTTGCGCCAGACGCAGGGCTCGAGCTCGGGCAGGTGCGCGATATAAACGCCTGGATGCTGGGCGCTTTGGCAGCCAGACATGGCGCGCTGCCCATCCAGCTGGGCATCGTCCCCGACCAGCGCGAGGCATACCAGCGGATGGCGCGAGACGGACATGCCCGCTGCGACATCTTGCTATTGAGCGCGGGCAGCTCGGTTTCGGCGCGGGATTATACGCGGGCGGTGATCGATAGTCTGGGCGCGCCGGGCGTGCTGCAGCATGGCTTGGCGACCAAGCCGGGCAAACCGACCATCATCGCCGTCTGCGCGGGCGTGCCGGTGTTGGGTTTGCCGGGCAATCCAGTCTCGTCACTGCTGGTGGCGCGGCAGCTGCTGCCTCATTTGATCTGTGCCTGGCTGGGACAAAAGCCAAAAGAAGCGCGGCGCATGCGGGCGCGGCTGACCCGGCGAGTGGCTTCTGTCAGCGGGCGCGAAGACTGGCTGCCGGTGCGTCTGCAGGCCAACGACGAAGGCTGGCTGGCCGAGCCGATATTTGGCAAGTCCAATCTGATTTTCACGCTTGTACAGGCGGATGGTTTGCTGCGCGTGCCGCTGAACATCGGCGGATTCGATGCCGGCAGCGCAATCGAGGTGGAGATTCTGTAGCCTGTCTGGCGGCCGAGGGGCATGTCCATATCCAGCAAGTTTGCCCCTCCCCCGGTTTGGACTTGGCGCGCTCATTTTGTCAGTTGGGGTGCCTGCTGTACAATTAACATTCAAGGTCAGACGCAGCTTATCTGGAGTGGTGGCATGACTAGCGCGACAGCAATCATGGAGCGGTATCGGCGCGTGATGTTCGCGGCGTCCGCGCCCTATCATGGCGAAAAACCGTTGGTGGCAGAGCGAGCCAAAGACCAGTACATCTGGGATATAGACGGCGTCCGCTACCTCGACTTTTTTGGCGGCATCCTGACTGTGTCGGTCGGGCATTGCAACGACGAAATCACCGAGCGCGCGCTGGCCCAGCTGCAAAAGCTGCAGCACACCTCGGTCATCTATGTCAACGAGACCATGGTCGCGCTGGCGGAAAAAGTCGCCGAGCTGACGCCGGGACGCCTGCAGAAATGCTTCTTCACCAATAGCGGCACCGAAGCCAACGAAACGGCGGTGCTGGCGGCGCGCATGTACACCGGCAGCCCGGTCATCATCGCCCTGCGCCACGCTTATTCCGGGCGTTCCCTGCTGGGGATGAGCCTGTCTGGGCAGCGACCCTGGCGCCTGGGCGGCGTTGTCGATCCCTATGTCAGGCATGTGCGCAACCCCTACACTTATCGCGCGCCGGCTGGATTGTCGGCAGAGCAGGTGGTCGATCTGTGCGTGAACGATCTGGAAGAGACGATCGCCACCATCACGCAGGGGCGCATCGCCGCCTTCATTGCCGAGCCGATTCAAGGCGCTGGCGGTTTCATCGTCCCTCCCGCAGATTATTTCCGGCGCGCGCTGCCCATCATCAAAGAAGCCGGCGGCTTGTTCATCTCCGATGAAGTGCAGACGGGCTGGGGACGCACTGGCGACAAGTGGTTCGGCATCGAGCAATTTGGCATCGAACCCGACATCATGACCTTCGCCAAGGGCATGGGCAACGGCAGTCCCATCGGCTGCACCATCGCCACGCCCGAAGTGGCTGATGCCGTGGCCGGGCTGACTTTCTCGACATTTGGCGGCAACCCCGTCACCATGGCGACAACGCTGGCTACGATCGAATATATGCAAGCGCACGACACGCCGACCAATTGCGCGGTGCAGGGCGCGCGAATCGCCGAGCGGCTGGCCGAATTCGCCGCCGAGTTTCCCATCGTTGGCGAGGCGCGCGGCATGGGCTTGATGCAGGCGCTGGAATTCGTGCGGCCCGCCGACAATGCGCCCGATGCCGCCGTCACGGTGGCTTTCGTCGATGCCTGCAAAGAAGGCGGCTTGCTGCTGGGCAAGGGCGGTTTGTATGGCAATGTCGTGCGCATCGCCCCGCACCTGAATGTCAGCCGCGCCGATGTCGATATCGCCTTGGACATCATGGCGGACGCGCTGGTGGAGGTATCCTGACTTGCGCCGGGCGACAGCAGCTTTCCCATGAACGAGCTCGCCATTGCGCCGACCAGGCCGAGCGCGCGTCCCCGGCCCCTGCGCAGACCGCTCTTGCCGGGCGCGATTCTGCTGGCGCTGGCGCTGACAATCAGCCTGTTGGGGATGTATCGCGCCTTGCCCAGCGATGACGAACTCGTGACCGAGTCGACCCTGGGCCGGCTGTCGCTCTGGATGGCGGAGCAGAGCGGCAATGACGCCGATGAATTGCAATCGCCGCTGGCTTGGTATGCCCACAATCTTGCCGCGCAGCTGGGGCAAGACGAACTCGACCCCTCTGTGCTGCTGGGGGCGCTGGCGACTCTGCGCTCGCTGTATCTGGGAGCCGTGACGCTGCTGCTTGCTCTGGCGCTGCTTTCGGCGCTGCGAATGCGGCTGCCAAACCTGCGAAACGCGCTTCCTCCCATCTTGATGCGCGGACCGAGAGGGTTCTTGCTCGCCGCGTTGATCATGCTGGCTGCGCTGCTCTTTGAACTGCCAGCTGTCGAGGGCAGCGATGCATTGGCGCGCGTCGTCTTCGCTATCTTGCTGACTGTGCTGGCTTTGATTCTGTGCCCGGGCCGCATCACCCGCACAGTCGGATTTTGCCTGGCGCTTTCGCTGCTGATGGTGGGCTGGGAGGCGAGCAAGTCATTCGCCGACTCCGTTTCGTACAAGATTCTGCTGCCACAGGCGGGCTGGCAAGTTCGCGCGCTGCCGACGCTGGACGAGGCTTTGACACAGCTGCAAAGCGGCGATATCGATGCTGTCATCGCCGACCGCAAAGACCTCGATGACCTGATGCCGCCCCAGCCGCCGGGCAGTTCAAATGACGGCGCAGATGACGAGCTGCCATACCCCGACCTGCGCTATCTGCGGCAGCTGGACCGGGGCGAGGGCGTGGCTTTCCTGCCTATCACGCCGGCTTTCCCGGGCCGATTGAGCATCGCCCTGCGCGCAGAAGACGCCACCCATACGACCAGCGTGCGTCAGGTCTTCGACCGCCAGATCGCGACTGTCACTGGCGACTTCGCCGAGGCGCGCTTTCTCAGCCAGCCGCGCAGCCTGGTCTTGCTGGATCTCAAGATACTCAACGACCTCAACCTGCCGCATTTGCAGATGATCGCCGAAGCATTCGCCCAGCCGGCGCGGCGCAATGGCGAGCTGCTGCTGCTGCGCATCCTGGCTGACGCGGGCGTCTACACCTTCAGCGAGGCTATCTTCGGCTTCGTGTTTGGCGCGGCGCTGGGATTCATGCTGGGCGCGCTCTTCGCCCATTCGCGCTTGCTGGAGCGCGGCTTGCTGCCTTATGTGGTGGCATCGCAGACGGTGCCGATCCTGGCTATCGCGCCTATGGTGGTGATCTGGCTGGGCGCCGGTCAGCTGTCGGTGGCTGTCATCGCTGCTTACCTGACCTTCTTTCCCGTCACGATCAATACCTTGCGCGGGATGCAGTCGCCGGCCGCCGAGCAGGTCGAGTTGATGCGCTCCTACGCTGCCAGCCGCTGGACGATCATGTGGAAGCTGCGCCTGCCAGCTGCCTTGCCCTATATCTTCACCGCGCTGAAAGTCTCCGCGACAGCCAGCGTGGTCGGCGCGATCATCGGCGAGCTGCCTTCGGGCATAGGCGATGGGCTGGGACGGGCGATTTTGGATTTCAGCTCGGATTATAGTTTGATATCGACGCCCAAGCTGTGGGCATCCATCGTTATGGCGGCGGCTGTTGGCATGTTATTCTTTGCTGCGGTCAGCTTGTGCGAGCGCGCCGTGCTGCGGGGCTTCCTGCGTTCCGAAGGGGATCAGCAATGAATGCCATAGACGCGCAGGGCATTCACAAAGTCTTCAATCCAGGCGCGGACGAAGAGGTCGTCGCTCTGCAGGATATCGACCTGCAGGTCGCGTCTGGCGAGTTTCTGTCGCTGGTGGGTCCTTCGGGATGCGGCAAGTCCACCTTGATGCGCCTGATCGCCGACTTGCTGCAGCCCAGCAGCGGCCAACTGCGCGTCAATGGCAAAGCGCCCGCCCAAGCCCGCCTCGACCGCGACTATGGCATGGTCTTCCAGCACGCCACACTCTACGACTGGCGCAGCGTGAGCAAAAATGTGCAGCTGCCCCTGGAAGTGATGGGTTATGCCAAAGCCGAGCGTGCCAAGCGCGCCCAAGCCATGCTGGACATGGTCGAGCTGGGCGCTTTTGTCGAGCATTATCCCTGGCAGCTTTCCGGCGGCATGCAGCAGCGCGTGTCGATCGCCCGCGCCCTGGTCTTCGAGCCATCGGTGCTGCTCATGGACGAGCCTTTTGGCGCGCTGGACGAATTCACCCGCGAGCGCATGAATCTGGAGCTGCTGCGCATCTGGCAGGCGACCGGCACGACTATCGTTTTTGTGACGCACAGCATCGCCGAAGCCGCTTTTCTGTCCCAGCGCATCGTGGTCATGACGCCCCGACCCGGACGCATCACCCGGATCGTCGACAATCCGCTTCCCTATCCGCGCGATTTCCACACCCGCAGCGATCCGGCTTTTCACGCCCTGGTGACGCAACTGCGCGACCTGCTGCGTGACGCCCACGAAGACCAGCCATGACTCGGATGACCCCCCTCGGTCCCCCCGACAGGTCAGGGGGAGGCAATAAACGCGCGGATTCTGTCAACAATCCGGGAGATTTCTCCCGAAGCTCCCCTCTCCGACTCGTCGGGGAGGGGCCGGGGGTGGGGTTGAAATTCCTGTCCTGCGCCCCCGTCGAGTCAGGGGGAGGCGCAATAAAGCCCAATATCGCTCCTGCGTTGTCGCTTAAGGAAATGAGATCATGACTCGACTGCGGCATTACCTGCCGACGATCGCTGTGGCGATCACCGTGCTGCTGGCCTGGGAGCTGCTGGTGGTGGCTTTTGACATTCAGCAATTTCTGCTGCCCAAGCCATCCGCCATCTTCGCCGAATTCGCCTATCAGCTCGATTTGTGGCTGGCGCCAGACGAGCGGTCGATCCTCTTCGAGTCCAGCGGCGCGACATTTTGGGAAGCTATCGGCGGCTTCATCATCGGCTGTGGCAGCGGCGTGCTGGTGGCCTTGATCACCTCGCGCTGGACGATCGTCAGCGAAGCGACCATGCCCTTTGCCATCGCCGCCAATTCTGTGCCCATCATCGCCTTCGCGCCCATCATGAACAACTGGTTTGGCATTACCAATCCCGCCTCGAAGATGGCGATCGTGGCTGTCATCGTCTTCTTCCCCACCATGATTAACACGGTGCGCGGCTTGACCCTGGTCGATGCGCGTCAACTGGAGCTCATGCGCAGTTATGCCGCCGCGCCCGCCGGGGTGCTGCTGAAGCTGCGCATTCCCAACGCCCTGCCTTATATTTTCAGCGCCCTGCGCGTCGCCAGCGCCCTCAGCTTGATCGGCGCGGTGGTGGCGGAGTTCTTCGGTGGACCGCGCGCCACGCTGGGCGTCTATATCACGCAGGAAGCCTCGGCATTCGACTTCGCCAAAGCCTGGACGGCCATCATGATGGCGTCGATCATCGGCATCGCCTTTTATCTGACGGTGCTGTTCCTCGAGCGGCGCTTGATGCCCTGGCATGTGAGTTTTCGTGTGGAGTGAGGCAAGATTTACCCCCCTCAGTCCCCCCCCCCGATTGATCGGAGGGAAGCCAAGCACACGCGAAATCTGTCGACAAGACGGGAATGGGGGCGGCTCACGGGCGGAAGTAGCGCTTGCCTTCCAGTTCTTCGGGCAGCAGGCTCTCGTCCGTGTAGGCTTGGTAACCCGCGCCATAGCCAAGTTCGCGCATCAGGGCAGTGGGGGCATTGCGCAGGCGCAGCGGGATGGGCAGGTTGCCGTGCTGCCTGGCGTCTTCCAGCGCGTCAAAATAAGCGCTTCCTGCGCTGCGGTCTTTGGGCGCGTCCGCCAGATACACCACGCCGTGCGCCAGATGAAACTGGCATTCGGGCAAGCCGATCGTCTCGACTGCGCGGAAGACATCGTTGGCCACGGTCAGCGCAGCGCTATCGGCCATGCCAATATCTTCGCTGGCGAATATGACCATGCGGCGGGCGATGAACTTGGGGTCTTCGCCACTATCGACCATGCGCGCCAGATAATAGAGCGCGGCGTCTATATCGCTGGCGCGCATGCTTTTGATGAAAGCGCTGATGGTGTTGTAGTGCTCTTCGCCGCTTTTGTCATAGCGCAGATGCTTCGATTGCAGGGTCTCGCGCAGGTGCTCGGCAGTGATGCGCTCGGCACGATACAGGCGGGCGGCATTTTCCAGCAGGTTGAGCGCGGCGCGGGCATCGCCATTGGCATAATTCGCCAGGAAAGCCACGGCGTCCGGCTCGATCTCCAGTTGCAAGGCGTCTACCCCTCGGGCGATGATCTGCTCCAGTTCTTCATGCGTCAGTGGCGAAAGCGTGAAAACCTGCATGCGCGAAAGCAGCGCCGATATGACCTCGAAGCTGGGATTTTCGGTGGTCGCGCCGATCAGCGTGATCGTGCCGTCTTCGACATAGGGCAGCAGGAAGTCTTGCTGCGCCTTGTTGAAGCGATGAATCTCGTCCAGGAAGAGGATGGCGCTGGCGGGCTGGGGGTCTGCGTCCGCCTGGAAGAGCCCGCCCTGGCTGGCTGGCGCGCGCCGCAGCGAGTTTACGATATTGCGCAATTCTGCCTTGCCCGCCGAGACCGCCGACAGGTTATAAAAGGGCTTGCCAGCGACATCGGCGATCATGCGCGCCAGCGTTGTTTTGCCGACGCCGGGCGGGCCCCACAGCACCATGCTGGGCACTGTGCGCTGCTGTAATGCGCGGTTGAGCGGTTTGCCAGCGCCGACCAGATGCAATTGCCCGATAAAGCCGCCCAAATCGCGCGGACGGATGCGCTCGGCCAGGGGCTGGGAGGAGTCGGGCATGGGGCAGCTTAGCCCTCGATGATCTTCACGATCTGGCCCATGTGGTCGCAGTCGTGCATGGCGGTCAGGATAAGCTGGTTGTTCAGCGAGAAGGGACCGCTGCCAAAGGGCGCGCTGCCCTGCCACAGCGCATCGTCTTCCACATCCAGCGACAGGAAGAAAGCCAGGTTGTCGGCGCGCAGACTCCGCCAGCGCTCCAGCAGCGGACCCGCTTCTTGCTGCGCATAGCCCCTCGCTTTGACCGATTCGTCCGGTCCCATGCTCGACTGTGGCGGCTCTTCTGCGCCAGCTCCAATGTGACGCGCTCGTGTGCCGAAGTACACCTCGAAGTCGCACAGATGCCCCAGCACCTCCGAAATCATCCAGCCATCGCCGCCATCGCGCTTTTTGTAGGCTTCGGGGTCGTCGATGGTGGTGATGAGGCGCGTCAGCGTGCGCACATTTCTGTCTATCGAGCGCAACTGCCAGCGGCGGTACATCGCCATTTCGGACATAAGACGCTCCTTCTATTTCTGCAAAGGCTCAAACAAGACTTTTACCACAGGCAGCCCGCCAAACACAGAGCCAACCCTCTCGGTCCCCCCGATGGGTAAGCGGGAAGCAAGCATTGGCTACCCTCTCCGTCCTGACGGGGAGGGGCTGGGGGAGGGGTTGCCACAGAGGCACAAAGGCACAGAGAAAAACCTCGCTTTTCACTCGGTGTACTCGGTGGTTGTTTTTTTTCATACCTTGCTTGGTTTTACTTCTGTGTCTATGTGGTCAATCTACGCTCGACCAGCCAGCGCCTGCCGATAGGCTTCTGGCGTATCCACATCGACCAGCACGCCCGGCTCAGCGACGGGCACGAGCCGCAGCCGCGCTTTGTCCAGCGCCTCTCTTGGCATCGCGGGAGCTTCCAGCGCCAGCATCGCCGCCCAGCGCGACCGGTCGAGCAGCAGCGGGTGTCCGCGCCGACCGTCGTGGCATGGGGCAACACTCCAGTCCGCCGCATATTCCCGCGCCAGCCGCTCGATCACAGCCATGCTGATGCCGGGCATATCGGCTGGTTGGATGAAAACTGCCGCCGCAGAATCGGGCAGCGCGCGCAGACCTACCTGCACAGAAGAAAGCATGCCGCCAGTCGCAAAGTCTGGATTGTGAAGGCAGCGAACCGACAACCCGGCCAGGGCAGCGCGCACCTGTGCGGCATCCCGGCCTGTGACAACAAGCGTCTCGATTTTGGCGAGCAGAAATTGCCGCGCCACATGCGCCACGATGGGCGATCCATCCCGCCAGGGCAGCAGCAGCTTGTTTTCGCCCATGCGCGCGGACAAGCCAGCCGCCAGCACGATCGCGCAATGCTGCACGGCTAGCCCCCGGTTTTGCTGCGCGGCATGGGGCGCTCGGCAATATCTTTGAGCAAGCCGCCATGCCCCATCATCACCAGATCGGCGCGGGTCAGGCGTTCGCCGCTCAGCAGGCGCGGCAGAATCCAGTCGATGACATTGGTTTTGGGCGATTTGATGCAGCCCGGCGCGCCCACCACCGGCGTATCATCCAGATAACCCAGCAGCAGCAGGGTGCCAGGATCGACCGGCACGCCATGCAATGTGCTGCTGCCGCCCGCCTGCTGCAGAGCCGTCGGCACGACATCCTGCCGATCGATGATTGCCGAGATGCTGGCGATCAAGATCATGTCGGCGTGGGACTGCGCTTGAATGGCGGCCGCGATCGCAGCGGCATTGTGCTGAACAAAGACCGGCTCCAGCAGTTGGCTTCCCCAGCCTTCGATGCGGCGGCGCACGGGTTGATGGAAGCTGCGCAGCAGTCGTTCGCGCGTGGCATCTGTGCCCGACACGATCAGCGCGATGCGTTTGGGCTGCAGCTCCCGCAAGTGCAGGACGGGCTTGTCTTGGCAGATGCGTTCGACATCAATGACGCGGGCGGCTGGCACGCCAAAAGGCACGATCTTGACGAGCGCGGCCATTTCGCCTTTGCTTACCAGGCTGTGCGCGCGCAGGGTGGCGATGGTGATGCCGTCGTACAGGTTGTTGATGACTTCCAGCAGCGGCACATCAATATGCAGGATGCCGCGAGCCGCCGCTGTGATATTGGCTCTGCCCACGCCGGGCGCGCGCATGCGCAGGTTTTTGCCGATCACCGCCCGCCCAATGCGCTGCGCCGCTTCGTCTTCGTGCAGGTCGGCATGGCTCAGCCGCATGACCACCAGCCGCTCGATGCCCAGCCCGCGCAGCCGTACGATATCGTCTTCGTCCAGCCGATGTCCTTTGTTGAGGATCAGCTTGGCGCCGGCGTAGAGTTTATGCGCCAAAATCCCGCCAGCCGCATTTTCCAGCTGCACCTCACCGAACTGCATCGCGCGCTCCGTTGCGTACGGCGATGATTTCCGCCAGGATGCAGACAGCGATTTCTTCGGGCGTGCTCGCGCCGATGTCGATGCCGATGGGCGTGCGGATTTGCGCGATATGCGCCTCGCTCAAACCAGCCTCTCGCAGCCGCGCCACCCGCTGTCGATGCGTGCGCCCGCTGCTGAGCACGCCGACATAAGGGATGCCCGCGGGCAGCGCCGTCAGCAGCGCCTTGTCGTCGATCTTGGGGTCGTGCGTCAAGACGGCCAGGTAGGCGCTCCCATCCAATCCCAGCTTGGGCAGCGCTTTGTCCGGGTAGCTGTGCGAGATATTGGCGACATCGGGGAAGCGCTCGGGCGAGGCAAAGGCAGAGCGCGGATCGATGATCGAAATGCGGAAGCCCGCCTGTTGCGCCATGGCTGCCAGCGGGATGGCGACATGCACGCCGCCCACCAGGATCAAGTGCGGGCGCTCGACTTGCTGGTCGACCATGACGCGCGTGTCGCCCAGCGTGATGATGCCGCTCTTGCGGGTCTCTGCGGCTGCCTCGCGCATCTGTGCCGCCAGCGTTTCGGGCAGGTCGCCGCTCTGATACAGCGTTTGTCCGCCTGCATCCAGCAGCAATTTCTCGCCGATGTGCGCGCCTTCGACCACGACCAGCGCCACGCCATAGCGATCAGCGGTCGCCAGCCCCGCCAGCGCCTGCCAATAGGTCGCATCCAGCGGCTCGACAAAAACTTCGATGCTGCCGCCGCAGGTCAAGCCGACCTCCCAGGCCAGGTCGTCGGCCACGCCAAATTTGAGCAGGCGCGCCTTGCCGTCTTTCAAGCCCGCCAGCGCTTCTTCGACCACTGCTCCTTCGACACAGCCGCCACTGACGCTGCCGATCATGGCTGGGGCGGCACCTGCGCTTTCCAAGCCGGCAATGCCCAACTTCGAACCCTCGCGGCGCGGGGCAGAACCCCAGGTCTTCGCCACCGTGGCCAGCGCCACCGGGCGGTCTTCGCGCAGCCAGCGATTCACAGTCTCGAGGATGTCGCGCATGGAGTCTCCTTTGTGTGTGGATGGAGATTATTCTAGCACAATCGCCGCCAGGCTAAGCCCGTCCACCAGAATTGAATAGCACAAATGTTCTATTTTGTGTTATACTGCCATGGGCGAGGGCAGCCACCCGCCACCCCATCCGACTGAACAGACGAAAGGCGCTCACAACATGAAATATCGCGACAACCGCAGCCGCAGCATCTTCAACTTCATCTGCCGCTACATCCGCCAGTACGGCTTTCCGCCCGCGCTGCACGAGATCGCCGCCGCCACTGGATTCAAATCCAACTCCGGCGTCATCCGCCACCTGGACAAACTGGAAAAGTGGGGCTGGATCGAGCGCTATCATGGCAATGCCCGCAGCATTCGCCTGCTGCGCAGCTGCGACCAAGCCGCCGCTAACCAAAGAGCGAGCCGCCCGGCTCATCAATACTTTCGGCCGCGACGATGAGGCAGGTGTGCGGCAGAGCATAAAATTGATACAGCGCGCCGGTCGTGAATTGCCGCGCCAAACCGGCATCCAGCAGCTTGTATGTCTGCAGTTCGATGCGCAGCGTGCAGTAGAAAGGGTGCATGCGCAAGGTGTGGCGGCTGGTGCGGCCTTTGATTATGCGCACGGTCTGCGCCTCGCGATCCAGCTCCAGCGCTTGCACGAAGCGGTTGCAATCGGCGGCGAAATACAGCATGACGCCAACCACCAGCGTCTCAATGCCCAGCGCGACAGGCAGCGCCAGCACGCGCGCGAAAGTCAGCGCCACCACGCCGATGGTCATCCCCAGCGACAGCGACAGCGAGCGACGGACGAATTGCGCGGTGCGCGCCTGAAACTCCGCCAGCTGCTCGTGCAGCGAGCCCAACTGCGCCTGGCTGAGCAATCCCAAACGGTTGCTGTTGAGGTCCGCGGGCGAAGCGGCGATGACCTGTTGGCTGGCGCGGCGCAAAAAGAGAGCCTTCCTTTTTGGCTTGGATTGCAGGCACAGCGACAGCGCCGAGAAAAGCGATGCTGTGCAGGCTAACTGTAGCAGAAATGAGGCGGCGCTCAAAAACCGGCGAATTCGCGCAGATAGCGGACCAGCTGCTGACGGGTATAGGCATAGGCGCGCGCTTCGACATCGGCCAGCAGGCTCGGGGCAATGTGCCGCCACAGGCGCTCGTGCAGCTGCGCAGGATCATCCAGCACGCCGCGCACAGTCTCTACAGCGCAGCCCAGCCGCCGACTGAAAATGGGCAGGGTCTGGCTTTGGCCGCCGGGGGCGATCTGTCCGGAGACAAAGTCGCGCCAGTCGCGCAGGATGTCGTCGCTCAGGAAAGGCAGCCAATCTTGCGGCTGGCACTGCGCCAGGCTGTCGGCTTGCCAGGCATGCAGCTCGGCTTGGTCGCGCTCGTCCATGACGGTGAGGATGAGATGCAAAGCGAAGAGCTTGTCGCGCCAGTGGCTGACATCCCAGTCGCGCCCCCAAAAGTGCGGACGCACCATATTCTCCGCCCAGAATTCGTCCAGCGCCAGGTGAGCGACATAGCCAGCCAGGAAAGCCAGATGCGCATTGTCCCTCGCCTGCGCGAGAAGTGGATAACGCAAAAACATCGCGCGCCAGGGACGCTCGGTGATGGGCTGGTCGAGCTGATAGAAATGCGTAACTTCGCGCCCCAGGCCGCCCGTAACGCGCGCATCGGCGATGATGCAGCCCAGCTGGAAGGCCGGTCGCTGCTGCTGCAAGAGGCCGCGCATGGAGGCTGGCAGCTGCGCATCGACGAGCAGGCATTGGGCGTGTTTGAGGTGGCTGAAGGGCGTTGGCATGGCGCAGCATTGTAGCAGAACCGCGCGCCCGACAGCAGGGTGAGCGCAAATGGCACCGTTCCACCTAGCTTATCGCCTCGATCGCGCCGATATCGCAGCCGGCGACAACTTCGTCATCATTGGCAGCGGTGATGGCATCAGCCAGCGCGCAATCCGCCCCCAGCTGAATGTCGGCTGCCAGCGCTTTCGGCAGCGCCGCGACCAGCAGCATTATCGCGATTGTCAGACAGACTTTGCCTGTGCTCATGTCTCGCCTCCGCCTGCAGCTTGCTTACTTCAAAGCAACACAGCGCGCGCCAGGCGCAATGCCATTCTCGATTTCTGCACGATGATGCTGCCGGCCAGGCAATCCGTATTCCGCCCAGCCTACTCCCGGCGCAGCGCCTCGGCCGGTTGCAGCCTGCCCAACAGCCAGGCGGGATAGGCTCCGGCCAACAGCGCCGCGATCAGCGCCACAGCCAGCGCCTCGGCGAATTGTTCGGGCTGCGGCGTGAATTGCATCGTCCAGCCAAAGCTGCGCAGGTTGATGACATGAGTCAGCACCAGCGACATCGCCAAGCCGATGGGCAGCGCCAACACGCCCGCCACCAGCCCCATCAGTCCTGTCTGCAGCAAGGCGAAGCGCATCAACTGCGGCGCGGTCATGCCGGTTGCCCGCATCACGCCATATTCTCGCGCCTGCTCCAGCTGCAGCGACATCAGCGCCGACAAGATGCCGATGAAAGCCACCAGCGTCGTCAGCAGGCGCAAAGCCACCGTGATGGAAAAAGTGCGGTCGAAAACTTCCAGCGCGCCGCTTCGCAGGCTGGCATTGTCTTGCACCAGCAAGTCGTAATCAGCCAGGCGAGTGCGCAGCTCGTCAATGACTTCGGCGACATCGGCGTTCGGCTGCGTAAAGATCCCCAGCGAACTGAGGAAAGGGTCGTCGAAATAGCGGTCGTAAATATGCCGCGCCATGTAGACGCTGCCTTGGTCTGTGCTGTAATCGTAATAGACGCCAAAAATATCAAAACTGGCTGTTCCCCGATCGGTTTGCAAGGTGAGGCGGTTGTTGGATTGGTTGATGCCGCGCCGATACGCGAATGGCTCGCTGACCATGATTGCGCCGCCATCCAGCGCTGCCTGATGTTCTCCGGCCCGCGCAGTCGTCCATTTGAAGCGCCGCCCCGTTCCCGCGATATCGAAGTCGCTGGCCAGCAGATTGACCGGCGGCAGATCTGGATAATCGGGCGCGATGAGGCTGATATGACGCGCCGACGATACCGCGCGCACGCCAGGCACGGCTTTTGCGATTGACTCGACGCGCCGCGACACATCCACGCTGGCATTGTTGGATGCGAAGAGCGGCGGAGATACATACACCTGCGCGCCCAGCGATGTCGCCAGCCAATCAACCACAGTCAAGCGAAAGCTGCCGATCATGGCGCTGATGCCCACGATGACGCTGACGGCGATGGTCAGCGCGGCCACAGCCACAGCCGTACGACTCAAAGAACGGATGACAGCGCGCGTCGCCAGCCCGCCCAGCACGCCAAACAAGGCGCCCATGAGCGGAGCCAGCAGCCGACACGCGACAAGCAGCGCAATGGGCGTGAACAGCGCGCCGCCAACCACGATGCACATCAGCGCGCCGAAGCTCAAAACCAGGTTTTGCCCCGCCGCCAGCAGCAGCAGCCCCAGCCCATTCAAGAGCGCCGCGACCAGCGTGATGAGGGGCAGTCGCTTTTGAGCGTCGACTTCCTGGCTGGAGCGCTTCATGACGCCGGCCGGAGGCGTGCGCGTCGCATCCCAGCTGGGCAATGCCGCCGCCAGCAAACTCGCCGCCATGCCGATAGCTCCGCCCTTTATGAGCGTGCCCGGCGCGATGCTGATGCGCTGCACAGTCACGCTGAAGTAGAGATCGCTGATCGTCTGGCTGACCAGCGCCAGCGCGCCCCGACCGAAAATGATGCCCAGCGCCAAACCCAGCGCCGTGCCCACCACGCCCAGGATCAGCGCTTCCAGCAGAATCAAGCGGAAGATTTGCGCGCGCGACGCGCCCAGCGAACGCATGATGCCCAATACCTTGCGCCGCTGCACCACGCTGAAGCTGATCGTGTTGTATATGAGAAAGACGCCCACCACCAGCGCCAGCCAGCTCATCGCTTGCAGGTTCAGTTCGAAGGCGGCAATCATCTGGTCGAGCGAGTTTTCTTGCTTGACATCGACCAGCTGCAAGCCGATTGGCAAGGCGGCAGCCAGCGGCTCAATCTCATCGGCGTCCAGGATCAGGTCGATGCGGCTCAAACGCCCGGGCAAGCCGACCAGCTCCTGGGCTGTGGAGATGTCGCTGATGATGAGGTCGTCCAGTCCCTGACGGCTGGCTGTGTTTTCGGGCAGCAAGATGCCCGCCAGCCGCGCTTCATTGAAACGACCGCCGACGCTGATCTGCAGGGATTCGCCGCGCGCCAAGCCCAACTCGGCGGCCAGCGACTCGCTGAGAATGACTGCGCCCGGCTCTGTCATCAGGCTGGTCATGGCGAAGACATCCAGCGCCTCGTCTTCGCCCGCCAGATAACTGCGAAATGGCTCTTCTGCCAGCGGGTCGATGCCCAGCAACCGCAGCGCCCGATCGCTGCCTTGCGCGCGCGCGTATTCGCTGACGACTGGCGCGCTGTCTTTGATGCCCAGTTCCAGGCGCAAGCGCGCATAAAAAGCCGAGTCGAAGCCGTTGGGACCGCCGACGATCTGATGCGTCGCCCGTCCGACCAGGCTTTCGCTGCTCAGCGTGAAGGCGCGGCTGGCCGATTCGTTGGCGATATCTATGGCGACGACCACGCCCACGCCCAGCGCCACGCCCAGCACGCACATGGCGCTCTGAAAAAGACGCCGACTGATGGTGCGCAGGGACAAGCGGAGGATGGCGGTCACGGGGCAGCGCGCTCTATATGCCGAACATCAGCCGGAAGCGGTCGAGCCGCCCCAGGTAGTCTTCCAGCTGCTCGCCGTGCGGATAGATCGCCAGGTCGGTCGCGCCAAGATCTGCCCAGCCCTGCACATAGCTTTCCCAAAGGCTTTCGTCGGTGGCTTCGCTGCTCAGCCGCGCGTGCAAGCCAAGCGCCTCGCGCCGTCCGCAATCTTCGGCGTGCTGCCAATAGCGCTCGACTGTGGGCTTGGCAGGCGCTGGATCGCCGCCCTGCGCCACATAGCCATCACTGAGCCGCGCCGCCCGCCGCAGCACGACATCGGCCGTGCCGCCGATCCAAATGGGAATGGGCTGCTGGGGTGGCAGCGGGTTGATGCCAGCATCGTCAATTGTATCAAAGCGCCCGCGGATATTGACCAGGTCGCGCGTCCACAACTGGCGCAGGATGTGCATTTGCTCTTCGACCCGCGCGCCGCGAGTGGAAAAATCTTCGCCCAGGCAGGTGTATTCGACCTCGTTCCAGCCCACGCCGATGCCCAGCCGCAGCCGCCCGCCCGAAAGCAGATCGACCTGCGCGGCTTGCTTGGCCACCAGAGCCGTCTGTCGCTGTGGCAGAATCAGCACGCCGGTCATGAAACCGATGCGCTGCGTGAATGCCGCCATCCAGCTGAAAAGCGTGAATGGCTCGTGAAACATATCGTTGCAGGTGTAGGGACGGCGACCCTCCCAGCCCGGCCGGTCGGGGTTTGCGCCCAGCACATGGTCGTAGGCCAGCAGATGATGATAGCCCATGCCCTCGACCGCCTGGACAAAGTCGCGCAGGACATGCGGGTCTGCGCCAAGCTGCGTTTGTGGGAAAACAACGCCGAATTGCATCGCGCGCCTCCGTGGCTGTCGGTCGCGGCTATGGTAGTCGAACTGAAGCGGGCTTCACAGGTCTAGCGTCCGCTTTGCGCCAGAGCTGAATGAAACATGGTACTGCGCATTTTTTCGACACAGAGAATACAGAGGACACAGAGAGCACAGAGGTATATATCACCCGGTGTACTCGGTGGCTGATTTTTTACTTTATTGATTTTACTGAGAAGATGAATGCCCTACAGGCGGCGCGCTCTTTCTGCTAGGATTGCGCGGCGAAAACACAGCAATCCGGCGGAAAATGGCTGTCAAGCGGCTGGTCTTGTTCCCACAGCACGAAGCGCGACTGCGGCGCATCAGCAAGCCGGTCGCCAACCCGCGCAGCAAGAGCCTGCGGCGGCTGATCCAGGATCTCAAAGACACGCTGGAGACGCAGCCTGGCGCAGCCATCGCCGCAGTGCAGATCGGCGTGCTCAAGCGCGTCACTGTCGTCAAGTTCGGGCAAGACGAAGATGACGAAGAAGAACCCATGCTGGCGCTGATCAATCCCCAAATCCTGGCGGCGGGCGCAGACGAGGTCGGCTTTGACGGCTGTTTGAGCATCCCCGACATCTTCACCTGGGATGTGCCGCGCCCCAACTGGATTCAATTCCGCGCCCAGGGCGAAGATGGACGAGAGATCGTACGCCGCGTGCGGGGCATGGATGCGCGCGTCATCCATCACGAAATCGACCACTTCAATGGCGTGCTCTTCCTCGACCGCCTGCAAGACCCGACCGAGCTGTATACGCCCGTGCCCGGCGATGATGGCGAAACAGTCATGCTGAGGCTGAGCGACCTGCCGGGGATGAGCGCGTGAGTGGCGGATTGCCCAAGAAAGCCATGCTTCTCAAGCGGCTGACCACCAGACAATCGCCCGAACGCATCGAGTTGGCAATAGCTGTGCTGAGCGCTCAGCCCTTGATGCCCGAGGTGGCGATGCTTTCAATGAAGGCGCGCTGCAAGGCCAGGTAGAAGAGCAGCACCGGGATCGTGACCACCGACAGATAGGCCATGATCTCGCCCCAAGCCGTATTCAGTTGGAAGAAATACTGCAAGCCCACCATGATCGGGCGCAGTTCTTCGCTGCGGATGGTCATCAGGGGCCAGATATAAGCATTCCACATTCCCAAAAACTTGAGGATGGCGACAGTCGCCAGGATAGGGCCAGCGATAGGCATGATGATGCGCGCATAAATCTGCCAGATGCTGGCTCCATCAATGCGCGCGGCTTCGACCAATTCATCGGGCAAATCGCGGAAATACTGATAAAACAGGAAGATGCCCAGCGAATCGGCGATGAAGGGGATGATCTGCACATGATAACTATTCAGCCAGCCGATCTGGATGCCCTCGGGGCCCAGCCAGGGCAGGTTGTTGACCACCATCAGCATCGGGATGGCGATGACCTCGAAGGGCACGATGAAAGTGGCGATGATCAGCGAAAGCACCAGCGCCTTGCCTCGCCACCTCAGGAAGGCGAATGAGAACGCCGCCATCGAGTTCAGCCAAAGCGCCACCGCCACCGAAACCACCGTCGTGAAGACAGAGTTGAAGAAGAATTGCAGCATCGGCACGCGTTCGAAAGCGTCCGCGTAGTTGTCCAGCGAGATATCGCCCACCGGCAAGAAAGCGCGTAGCGAGCCAGAATCGCGCAGCAGCTGCATATCCGGCTTCAAAGATGACATAACCATAAAAACGATGGGGAAGATGAAGATCAGCGAAATCAGAATCAGCAAGGCATAGCGCAAGCCGATGAGCAGCTTGTGCTGGTTCTCGAAGCTAATCGACCGCATGGCTACTCTTTCTCCCGCGTGATATAGCGCTGCGCCATGGCGATGACGAAGACGATGATGAACAGCACGACCGAAATGGCGGAACCTTCGGCGATATCCTGCTTGTCATAGCCGCGCTGCACCGCCTGAAACACGACCGATTGCGTGGCATCCAGCGGTCCGCCGCGCGTCATGACATCGACCTGCACAAACAGCCCCATCGCCTGAATGGTGATGACAATCAGCACCAGCACCGCCGTGTTGCGCAAGCCAGGCCAGGTGACATAGCGGAACTTTTTCCAGGCGCCGGCACCGTCCAGCCCGGCTGCTTCGTACAAGCTGGCGGGGATGGTCTGCAAGCCAGACAGCCAGATCACCATGTGGAAGCCGACCGCCTGCCAGGCCGACATGGCGATCATCGCTGGCATGGCTGTGTACGGATTGCCCAGCCAGTCGACCGGCTGAAAGCTGCCGAAGCTGAGCATGCCCAGGATCGTATTCAACAAGCCGTTTTGGCCATCGTAGATGAAACGCCACAACAGCGATACCACCACCATCGACACCACCACCGGCGCAAAATACACCGAGCGGAAGACATTGATATAGGGCAGCGCCTGATTCAAAAGCAGCGCCAGCAGCAGCGCCAGGCCACCCTGCAGGGGCGCGATGACGGCGGCGAAGATCAGCGTGTTGATCAATGCGCGCAAAAAGACGACATCGCCAACCAGGATGACCGTGCGGTTTTCGCCCGATTGCCACGAAGTGAATTCGCGCAAGCCGTCCAGGTGCGGATAGTCGGGATTGCTGCGGGTGAAAGCGCGCAGGCGCGGGTAGGCTATCGCGCCATCGTCATAGACGACATTGCCGGCCGCGTCGCGCTCTGGCTCGAGGTTGAAGACCTGTACATTCAGCAAGCGCTCGAAATTGCGCAAGCCGACCCATTCTGTGGGATTTGGAGAGGCCAGCCGTTGGTTGGTGAAAGACCAGAGAAAAGCCATGGTGAAAGGAATGACGAGAAACAGGGTCAAAACAATCAGAGCGGGCGCGGCCATCAACCAGCCGACAACGGCGTCATTGCGCTGGTAGAGAGGCGCGTCTTTTGGCAACAGCCAGCGCACCCAGCGGGGGGCATTTTGTCTGGCTTCGACTGCTGTCGTCATGAGTTTGTCCTGAACAAAAGCCGGAAATTGCGCGGGGGCGAGGACGCATTCAAGCGGTCTGCGCCTCGCCCGTGATTTTCCACGCTGCCCCCCCCGATTATAGCAGGGGGACAAAGGGAGAGGAACCGGGCTACATATCGCCGAAGCCGTAGCCCATGTTGTCCTCGATATCCTGGTCGATTTCGTCAACAGCCGCGTCCAGCGTATCCTGGACATCAGCGCCATTGGCGATATCTGCCAGAGCTTTCTCGAAGATCAGCGCCGCAGTCGGATAACCAGGGGTTACCGGCCGCACCAGTCCCTGCGCTTCGCCGAGTTCGTAGAAAACCCTCATTGCGCCATCATGACCATAGTTCATCGTCATTTCAGCTGCGCGGGCTGTTGGCGGCGCCAATCCATTGGCATCTGAGAAGGCAATCTGATATTCGTCCTGTGTGGCGAACTCGATGAAAGCATTCACGCCATCCGGGTGCATGCTGGTGGCGGAGAGACCGAGTTGCCAGGATGCCGCGCCGATGGTGCTACCATTGCCGAAATCTGGCGCCGGCAAGAAGAGCAGGTCATCGCCGACTGCTTCAACTGCACCGCGACCAGCCCAGTTGCCATTCCATTGCAAGGCATACTTGCCATCAATGAAGCCGGTCTCGCGATCAGCGCCATCTTGCGAGACGCCGGGCACCAAACCGCGCTCGAACAAGCTCTGCCACCATTCGCCAAACGCCACGCCGGCCTCGCCATTCAGCGCGCCCTCGGCTGTCAGATAGGTCGAGCGGTCGATGATGTCGCCGCCGAAGCTCTGCAGGAAGGGGCTGAAGGCATAGGGATACCACTCGCCCGTCCAAGCCATGCCCAGGTCGAGCGCGTAATCGTAATCGCCGCTGGCTTGCAGCTGCTCGAGGATGGCGTCGAATTCGTCGCCGGTCCAGGGGTCGTCAAGCGTCGGGATGCGGATGTCGTGGGCTTCGAGAACCGAACGGCGCGCAAAAATGGCGACAGCCGCCTCCCATAAGCCAACAGCATACAACTCGCCTTGCCAGTAGCTGAGGGTGTTGGGCAAGAAACCCTCTGTTGCGCCTTCCGAAAGGCTGAGCGGGTCGAGCCAGCCAGACCAAGCCCAGTTGGTAAAGACCGGGCCATCAATGTCGACGATATCGGGCATGTCACCTGCGGCAGCGGCAGCCACGATTGACGAATTGTAATTGGCCTGCGGGAAGGCTTCCATAGATACGACCCAGTCCGACTGCGAAGCGTTGAAGTCGTCAACGATCATCTGGAAGACTTGACCCTCTCCAGTGTTGCCGGCTCCGTGATACCAAAAGCTGAGTTCGGTCTGGGCGTTGGCGATGCCGCTCATCAAGAGCAGCAGCGCCACAAACAATACGACAGACAGGAATTTCTTCATCTTGCACCTCGTTCTGATTGATTACCTGGACGATAGGATAACTTGCTGTCTGGAAAATGGGTTTCAATATGCGCCTCCTTCGGTTTGGAATCGACTATTCTTCAAACTGGCGATTCACCAGATTGATGACATTTCCCAGATATCCAACTGACGCAGCGCCTCGGGAGCCAGCACGCGCAGCCCGTCATTCGCCGCGTCGCTCACATAAAAGCGGCTGGTGATGCGCGCGCGCCCATTGGCGATCACCTCAATCACCGAGCCATCCAGCAGCACGCGCAATTGCAGCGCCTCGCCCGCGTCCAGCCGATGTGGGATGCCCTGCGTCTCGTCAGCATATTCGGGGGGCGGATTGCGATACTGTCGCTTGACTTGCAGCGTCTGCGTCCCGCTGTCGTAGAGGATGGCGGCTTTTTCGCCCCCATCGGCGGAGAGCGCAACTTCCAACCCGCAGCTTGGGGCGATCGCTGTGTCGAAAGACCGCCTCGATATCCAGCGACAAGCCGCGCGCCGACAAGCAGCCATCAGCTACTTCTCCCGCGCTGTAGTGAAAATGCGCGCCGCGCATTGCCTGCAACGCCGCCACCGGCTGGCTGACCAGGCGATTTTTGGCTATCCAGGCTGAGCAGCCGCGGCACCGCTTGCACGCCCGTCCAGCCAGATTCACGCTGGGCTGCCTTGCCTCGCCCTTCGCGCAGCCAGGAATAGATCAGCGCCTGCTCCGCCGCGTCGCTGCCGACCAGGCTGGCATAGCTGCAGCCGGCGTCATAGACCGCTTCACGCTCGGGGAAAAAGCGCTCGTTTTCGAAGCGGCCGACCCAGTACAGCGTCTGCGCTGGCATATGGTCAAGTTGCGCCGAAACGATCAGCACCCACTTGTCGCCCAGCGGGAAGAAGTTCGGGCATTCAAAATTGCGTCCGTTGCGGGCTTTTTCGCCCACATAGAGCGGATGGGCATATTGCCAGTCGGTTAGGTTCTGCGAGCGATAAAGCAGCGCCGCGCCGCCCACGCCGACGATGTGCGAAGCCAGCGCCATGTACCAGCAGCTTTCGTCGCGCCACACGAAAGGATCGCGGAAGTCGCTCTTTTGTCCCAGCGCCGGCGGCACAGCGCCGATGACGGGATTGCCGGCGTGCTTTTGCCATTCTCTCAGGTCATCGCTGCTGCGCGCCAGGCATTGCACTTGCACGCTGTAATCAGCGTTGACGCCGGTGTAGAAAGCGGTCGGCGTGCCGGCATCGTCGACCATACAGCCGGAAAAGATGCCGCCTTGGTCGGGCGAGTCGGGCGTGGGCGCGATGGCGGGGGGCAGCTCTTGCCAGCGAACCAGGTCGTCGCTGATGGCGTGCCCCCAGTGCATATTGGCGTGCCAGGCGCCATCGGGGTTGTATTGGAAGAAGAGGTGATACTGTCCCCGCCAGTATATGACGCCGTTGGGGTCGTTCATCCAGTTGGCGGCGGGCAAAAAGTGATAACGGGGGCGGTGGATATCGGCCGCATCCAGAGGGCGCGGAATGCTGATGTCATGCGTAGCAATTGGCATAAGGATGTCGGCAAGCCAATATGGTATCGTTACCATACAGTATAGCAGATGCGCCAATGTGTTGCAAGGGGCAATTTAGTTTGTATTCGGGACCGCGCGCTGATCTTAGCCACTACAACCCCTCCCCCAGCCCCTCCCCGTCAGGACGGAGAGGGTAGCCAATGCTTACCTCCCCCTGACCTGTCGGGGGGACCGAGGGGGGTTGTCATTGCGCCTCGCCCCTACTCGCTGCTGTTGCGGGGACAAATACGCCCGCCGATACGACTCGGCGCTGGGGCGCGCATCCAGGTTTTGCAGCGCCGCCACGATGGCATCCAGATTTGCCAGGTTGGTGATGGGCAAGAAGTCATGCACATAGGGCAGCAGCGCCTGCGCCCCGCGCGTGAGCGGTTCATATTCGGGCACATCCAGCAGCGGGTTCAGCCAGATCAGCCGCCGACAAGCCAATTTCAGCCGTGCCATCTCTTTGTGCAGCAGCGGGATATCGCCACGGTCCCAGCCATCGGTGATCAGCAGGACGACCGCGCCCCGCCCCAGCACCCGCCGCGACCAGCGCCAGTTGAAGCGATGCAGGCATTCGCCCGTCATGGTGCCGCCGCCCCATTGCAGCACGCTCGCGCCGATATCCGCCAGGGCGTCATCGACATTCTTCTGGCGGATCTGCCGCGTGATGCGCGTGATATCGGTGCTGTAGACAAATGACTCGACCTGATAAAGCGAGCCAGCCAGGGTGTGCATGAAGTGCAGCAAAACGCGCGTGTAGCGTTCCATGCTGCCGCTGATATCGCAGAGCAGCACGACCGGGCGCGGCTTTTCTTTGTGGCGGTGGGTGGGCAGCCGCGCGACATCGCCTCGCTTGCGGATCATGTCTTTCATCAAGCGGCGCATATCGACCTGGCGTCCCTTGCCATTTTCGAAGCGGCGGGTGCGGCGCATGCCCAGCGAATCGGGCATTTTGGCGATTGCGCGCTTCGCCAGCTCCAGCTCGTCGGCGCTCATCTCTGCGAAGTCTTTGTTGCGCAGGCGCTCTTGCTTGCTATAGGTAGGCACCAGGGCGAGCATGCTGGAGTCTATATCATCCCCATCGGCGCCATTTTCGCCCGGCGTGGCATCCAGCGGCGGCAGGAATTGCGTCTTGCGTTTGCGGCGCTCTTCGCCGAGCGATTGCAGGTTGAGCGTGGTGAAGCCATCGGCGGGGCGACGCCAGAACAAATCGAAGGCTTCGTCAAAATAGGCGATGTCCCTGCGGCGGGTGACCAGATGGGCGCGCAGGGCATAATAAAAGTCTTGCTTGCGCCCCAGCTGGATGTGCGCCAGCGCCCGCGCCACTTCCATCATGCGGTTGGGCGTGACCGCCATGCCCAGCGCCCGGCACACCCGCCCAAACAGAATCAGGTTATGCACCAGCTTGCCGCCGCGATAATCGCTTGGCGCTTCGGCTGGACCGAGGAAGAGGCTCTTGATGGGACCGCCAGGGGGGTTCACTGGACGCGAGGCTCAACCGGCACGCTGCGCTTCGACGCGCGCCCGTTCGATCATATTCTGGATGGTGGCGGCATCCAGCATTTCGACATCATCCTGGTATTTCAATATGACGCCCAGCGTATCTTGCACAGCTTCCAGCGACAGCTCGTTTTGGTCGAGCGCGATCAAAGCGGCTGTCCAATCCAGCGTTTCGGCGATGCCCGGGCGTTTGAAGAGCTCCAGCGAACGCATATCCTGGATGAACGCGGTGATCTGCCGAGCCAGCATGGGCGCCACATCGGGCGCTTTTCGCTCGACGATCTGCAGCTCTTTTTGGAATTGCGGATAGTCGATCCAAAAGTACAGACAGCGCCGCTTTAGGGCATCGTGAATCTCGCGCGTGCGGTTGGAGGTGACGACGACCACGGGCGGCTGCGCGGCTTTCAACGTGCCCAGCTCGGGGATGGTGATCTGAAAGTCGGAAAGCAGCTCCAGCAGGAAGGCTTCGAATTCTTCGTCGCTGCGGTCGAGCTCGTCGATGAGCAAGACGGGCGCAGCGCCATTTTGGCTTTGTTCGATGGCTTGCAGCAGCGGCCGCTTGAGCAAGAAGCGCGGCGAAAACAGCTCGCTTTCCATGTCCTGGCGCGATAGTCCCTCGCGCTCCATCAGCCGCAGGTGCAAGATCTGCCCGGCATAATTCCACTCGTAGACGGCGGTGTTGATGTCGAGGCCTTCATAACACTGCAAGCGGATCAACTGCGCATCCAGCATGGCCGCCAGCACTTTGGCGATTTCTGTTTTGCCGACGCCGGCATCGCCTTCCAAAAAGAGCGGTTTGCCCGTCTTCAGCGCCAGATAGATGGCCACCGACAAGCCGCGCTCGGCGATGTAATCGTGCTGGCTGAGTGATTGCTGCAAGTCGTCAACGGATTTGTGCATGGGCTCACTCCCGTCCCGCTGGGCAAGTTGCGGCAATCATAGTGCAGGGCGCGGGAGATTTGCAGGGCAAAAGCGCGCTCAGCCGATCCAGTCTTTCCACATGCCTTCTGGCTGCATCCCCAGCGCTTTCATATAGACGCTGACCTTGCCATAGAATATCAGCTTGGCTCCCGGAAGCGCGCGATTTCGGGGCGCATGGCGGTCTCCTCTGTGTTCTCTGTGAAACCAACAAAGTACTGCGCGTTTTTCGACACAGAGAACTCAGAGGGCACAGAGAGCACAGAGGTTTAATTCACTCGAAATACTCATTTAACTCGGTGTACTCGGTGGCTCATTTTTCTTGCATTACTTTCTTGGTCTTATTTCTGTGTTCATACTTCGCTCGTCCTATCCCTCGGCGATGCCAGCCTCGCGCATCAATTCGCGCAGGGCGGCCACGGCCATCGCCATGCCCTCGGCGCCGCTGAAGCCGCTGGAATGTCTCGCTTCCAGCAAATGTGGCTCCAGCGACAGCACACCGGCATAGCCCCAATCTCGCAGGCGCGCCAGCAGCTGCGCAACTTGTCCATCGCCGCCGCCAGCCACGGTAACCCGCGACCGTTCTTCGCCAGCCGCGCTCTTGGGCAGCCTGGCATCTTTGATGTGGATGCAGCCGATGTGGGGATGCATCGCGTCCCACCACTGGTCGACTTGCCGCGCCGCGCCACATTGCACGAAGTTGGCGGGATCCCAAATGAAGCGGAAATGCGGCGAGTCGATGGCTTGCATCAGCGCCAGGCAGCGCTCGGGCAGGTCGCCCACGACGCCTTTCTCGTTCTCCAGCAGCAGCAGCAAATCGTGCTCGGCGGCGATCTCGGTCAGCGCGCCCAGTCGGTCAATGGCTTGCCCCAGCGCGGCGGAATCTTGCGCTCCCGACGGATAGAAGCTGAAGATGCGGATATTGCGCGTGCCCAGCGCCCGGGCGGCCGCGCCGATCGTCTTGAGTCGCTCGCTTTCAATGGCGATGTCGGCGTCGATTGGCGACTTGCCGATCGGGCTGCCCATACAGGCCACAGCCACTCCATGCGCCTGGCAAAGCGACCGGATGCGCGCGATGTGCTGGTCGGTGAAGAGACTGCAATTGACATCCCAAGCCGCCCGCACATCAATGTGGCGAATATCCAAATCGGTCAAAATCCGCAATTGCTCTGCAAAGTCGCTGGCGGTTTCATCGCCGAAAGCGCTGATGATCATGGTGATCTTGTCCTGGCTTGTTTTGACGATATTTAACCACAGAGATCACACTTTTACCCCCCTCAGTCCCCCCTCCCCGAAATAAAGAATATCTCGTACGGGCGAGCCGCTGGCTCGACCCCCAGAATCCCAAATGCCCGCAGGTGAAACCATCGCAAAATAGCGATTGTGCCTGAATTGCGGGAATAATGCCGCTACCGAGTTAGTTTGTGGGACGAGCCGACGGCTCGCCCGTACGACAGTTCTATGCTAAAGGGAACAATCGTAGGCAACTGGCTTCCACATAGTAAATAGCGGACAAGCCTGACATGTTCCTGATGATTGTCGCATCACTAACTTGATTCTACATAGACGAAGATTCGGACAATTTTTTGAATCCGACCCTCCGCCTCGTTACAATGCGTCTGTCCCACGAGCTTGACGAGGCGCGTATGTCCCGACCGAACTTCATCCTTATCCTGGCTGACGATATGGGTTTCTCCAATATCGGCTGTTATGGTTCAGAGATCGCCACGCCCAACCTGCCCGATGGACGACCCGCATTGGCAGCGCGATGATGTGGCGAATGTCGGTCGCTTTGCCCGATCGCGCCCTTACTTTTAGGCTTTGGTTAAGATTTATGCGACCGCAAGAGCTTGTGTTACCATCAACCGCCTTGACTAATAGGTGTTGCGTGAGGTGAGGTTATGCATTCAGCGCCGATGACCCTGGGAATCGAAGAAGAATATCAGCTGATCGACCCCAAAACGGGGGAACTGGCGGCGGCTGTCCAGCAGCTGCTGCACGATGAAGGCTTGCGCCAGATCGGCGAGCAGGTCAAGCCGGAGTTCATGCAATCGCAGATCGAGATCGGCAGCGCCATCTGCCAAAATGTGCAAGAAGTGCGCGCGGAGTTGATCCGCTTGCGGAGCGCCGTGGACAAGGTCGCCGCGCGGCACGGTTATGCGATTGTCGCCGCCAGCACCCATCCTTTTTCGAGGTGGGAAGAGCAGCTGGCGAACCAGGGCGAACGCTATGACGACCTCAAGGAATACATGCAAGAGGTGGCGCGGCAGATGTTGATCTTTGGCATGCATGTGCATGTCGGCTTTGGCACGACGCTGCCCCAGCTCGACTTGCTGGTCGATATCCAAAATCAACTGCGCTACTTTTTGCCGCATCTGCTGGCTTTGACGACCAGCTCGCCCTTCTGGCACGGGCATCCGACCGGTCTGAAGAGTTATCGCAGCATCATCTTCGAGGATTTGCCGCGCACGGGCATCCCGCCTATCTTCTCCTCGTTCAGCGAATACAGCCACCTCATCGAGACATTCGGACAGGTGGGCACGCTGGGCAAGGGGCGCAGAGATGGCAAAGCCGACTATACGAAAATCTGGTGGGACAGCCGCCCGCACGAAGACTTTGGCACGCTGGAAGTGCGCGTCTGCGATATATGCACGACAGTCGATGAAGCCGTCACCATCGTCGCGCTGGTGCAAGCCCTGGTCGCCAAGTTGATTCAGCTGCGCAACCAGAATCTCAGCTGGCGCATCTATTCCAACGAGCTGATCGCCGAGAACAAATGGCGCGCCGTCCGCTGGGGCCTGGATGGCAGCCTGGTCGACTATGGCAAGCGAGAGGCTGTGCCCATGCGCTCTTTGGCGCACGAACTGCTGGAGCTGATCGATGATGTCGTTGACGATCTGGGTTCGCGCGCCGAGGTCGAATATGTGCGCGAGATCCTGGAAAATGGCACCAGCTCCGACCGACAGCTGGCGGCGTATCAGTCGGCATTGGCAGAAGGCGCGACCCGCGACGAAGCGCTGCATGCCGTCGTCGATCACCTGCGCGCAGAGACGATGCGCGGGGTGGTGTAGGCGGGCATACTGGACTTCGCGCCAGCAAGTGTAAGCAGCGAGTGACGCAATTTATTCGGCGTTTTGCCCCGACTTCGCCTTGTTGCTGGCATAGCGCATGCTCAACTCCGGCTCGGCCATTTGCAAGCGCCGCGGCGGCAGACCATGCACGACCGATTCCAGGTCATCGACCACCATCTCGCCCGCAACTAACCTTTGCTCGGTCATTGCTTCGTCAACAGAACCGGCTCGATGCGCAGGCAGCGATCCTGCGTCATGGGCTCGTCTTGCCCCCAGACGACATCGACCAGGTCGTGCAGGCGCTGTTTGTCCGCCGGCGAAAAGATCTCGTCCATGCGCCGAAAATGCGGATCGACTATCACTTTGATTTTCATCGCTGCCTCGCTGCCGACGCTTGTCCAGTTGTTTATTTGTGCCGCCGGTCGTACCACACGGGCAGCCCGCCCAGCGTCCGCGAGATGTGCAGCCCTGCCATTTGCAGCGCAGTGCTGGCTTCGCTCGCTTCCAACGCGCTGACGCCATCTTCACGAGCTTGTTCCGCCGCGCCCGGCAGCAGGGTGTATGACCGCTTCACTTGGTCAAGCAGCACAGTGACATAACTGCCATCCAGCAGGTGCAAGTTGATCTCGCCATGATGAAAGACGCTGCGCGCGCTGCCAGTGAAAGGCAAAAGTCCCCGTCCAGCCGGCTTGACAATCTCGCTCACATACACCGATTGCACGCCGCCAGCGCTGATCTGCCAACGCTGCGAGTTGTCGCGGAGTCCTCGGATAGACTTGTCGTAGGCATTGAAGGCGATGGTGCTGGGCCTGCGCAGGCCAATCCAAAATTGGCGCAAGATCTGCAGCAGCAGCAGCCCGGCCACCAGCAGCGCCAGATAGGGCAGCCAATCGGGATTGGGGATGAGCGTGCCGGCATTGGGCAACCCCAGCTCGCTGCCCAGAGTCGCCAGCGCGACCCAGATGTAGATGACCATCCACAGCGCATACCAGGCAATCTGACGCCGCCGCGCCGCTTTCCAGCGTGCCCCCCGCCGCAGCCGCAGCTCGCCACCCGTTTCTGTGCCTTCCAGCGACCAAATGCCGAGGTCCAGCGGCAGTTCAGCCAGCGGGACAGGTTGAGGGGCTGGTTCTGGCTCTTTGATTTCGTCCCTGGCGATGAAAGGGATGCCCAGCGTCGCTGCCAAAGCTTCGCCCAGCTGCCGGGCTTCGGCTTCATGCGCATCAGGATCGTCATCGGTGAAGCGCAGGATCTCGAACCAGCGGCTGTTGCGCGCCAGAGAGATTTCTTCGGACAGCGTGATGCCCAGCTGCCACGATGTCGATTGCTGCGACCAGCCCAGCAGCACCTGTCCCAGATCGCCCACAAGAACCTCGCCTGTTTCGGGCAAGTCGTGGCTGACAGCGAAAGCGCCACTGAAGCGAAGGGGGGTGCCGCTTTTGGCTTCCAGCAGCAGCTTTGGTTCGGCGCGCTGATCGAGCTGGATCAGTCGCCAGGCTTCGGCGTTGTAATCGACAAGCGTATTGGGCAATACAGCGATTCGGGGCATAGACAACTCTGAATGACCGGGCGCAGGCCGCATTATGCCAGATAACGCGCCAATCCAGTAGGGTCGCGCGCATCTCAATGCCTCCATTGCCCCCCCCCCCCCCCCCCCCCCCGACGGGTCAGAGGGAAGCAGGCATTAGCTACCCTCTCCGTCCCGACGGGGAGGGGCTGGGGGAGGGGTTTGACCGTGATGGCGTTTGGCTGGCGACCCAATGGCTCGCCCCTACCATGTTTTTTGCCGCCGCGCGCGCATGAAGACCAGCAGGCAGAAGCTCGCGCCCATGCCCAGCAGTCCCAAGCCGCCCAGCGCCAGCGCATCGTCCGGGGCGACTTGGCTGATGACCAGCGCCAGCGCGCCATAAACCGCCGATGCAAGATACAGAAGCGCCAGGGTCTGCCGCTGCGACATGCCCAGGTTGAGGAAACGGTGCGATATATGATCTTTGCTGGCCAGCATCAGCGGACGGCGTTCGAGCAGGCGCGTCAACACAGCCAGGTTGATATCCAGGATGGGCAGCGCCAGCACAAACACCGGCACCATCCAGGTTACATTCAGTGGCTGCGCGGCGAACTTGAGCTTGATCGCCAGTATCGCCAGCACAAAACCCAATGTATATGCGCCCATATCGCCCATGAAGGTGCTGGAAGGATTAAAATTGTAGGTCAAAAAGCCGACCGCGCTGCCAAAGATCGCCGCTGCCAGCATGCTCACCAGCGCCTGCCCCTGCGTAAGTGCCAATAACAAAAAGAAGCCGGCTGTGATCGCAGCTGTGCCCGCTGCCAGCCCGTCCATATTGTCGATCCAGTTGACGGCGTTGATCAGCGCTACGATCCAAAACACCGTCAGCGGCAGGTCAACCAGCGGGTTGCTGAACAAGCGGATCTGCACGCCCACAGCCGCAACCACCAGCGCCGATACCGTCATCACCAGCAAGCGCAGGCGCGGGCTAAGATGCTGTCGGTCGTCCAGGTAGCCGATCAGCGCCAGCAAAGTCGCGCCGGCCAAGATCGCGCCCAGCTCCACCAGATAAGCGGGCGGACTGAAAAGCAGCGCCGACAGCACAAAGCCGATGTAGATGGCCGCGCCGCCCATCAGAGGCACATGACTGGCGTGAATGTTGCGCTTGTTGGGCGCGGCGGTGACACCCAGGCGCATGGCGATCTGGCGCGTCAATGGCGTCAGGCACAGCGATGCGCCGAAGCCCACGATCATGATGGGGATAAACTGCAAATCAGCGTCCATATTTCGCAGTATATGCCGATTCCGTCTTTGCTGCGTGATTGCGCCCGGCGTGTCTCAGCCGTCCACCCACTCGAACTCGGCAGCCAGCGGCAGATGATCCGAGCCGATGGGCGCGCCAACAGCGGCGGAAATCGGACGCAGAGAGTCGCTGTGCCAGAGATAGTCGATTCGCAGCAGCGGGCGGATGATGCGCGGCAGACCGATCGCTTCGGCCAAGGGCCAGGTGCGTCCGGCCCCGGCACCCGCCCCCCGCCAGGCATCGCGCAGCTGCCCGGCCAGCTCGGCGTAAATCAGCGAGGTATCGCTCATATTGAAGTCGCCAGCCACGATAGTCGCAGCGCTTTCTTCTGTCAGCAGCCCCAGCAGACGGCGGATTTGGGCATTGCGCCGCGCTTCGTCATAGCGCAGCAGCGCTTCGAGACCGATATCTTCATCGGCAGCTCGATTGTCGCGCGGCGTGAGCGGCAGCGTCAGGTGCACGGCATACACAGCCAGCTCGCGCCCGTCTTGATCCAGCAGCAGGCGCAAAGCCAGGCGTCCGGGCTCGTCTTCAATTGAAATGACCTCGCGCTGCAAAATGACATAACGCGAAAAGATGCGCACGCTGCCTTCGATGTGGTCTTCGTGGGCATACGCGTCATACAGCGGCGCCAGGCGGCTGTCGTAACCTTCGGCGGTCTCTTGCAGCACGATGATGTCGGGCGCTTGCTCCAGCAGCCAAGCCATCGCCCGATCCAGCTCGTGGTTGCTGCCCTGCACATTAAATGTAACCACGCTGAAGGTGTCGCCTCGGGGCGGCATAACCGGCGTATACAGCGCGGGAATCGCAAACCAGTGCAGCCCGGTGACGATCAGCGCCAGCTGCAGCAGCCCGCTCCAGCGCGGCGAATGGCTCGAGCCGGCGGCCGGGGAGAACTTGCCGGGGCGGGACAAGCGTTTGCGAGCGCGTTCGCCTGGCTCGGCGGTGGCGCGCGTGACGAGGATCGGCAGTGGAAAGGTGACGACCAGCGGCATGAACAAGTATGGGGCGAAGGTGTTTGCCAGATCGAGCAGCGGGATGCCATCAATCCGCAGCAGACGCAGAAGCGCAAACAAGGCCAGCAGCAGCGCATAAGCGGATACAAGACGGCGCAAGGGACGCGACAGAAGCGCCAGCCAGCGATGCGCGGTCGACCATGCCATGGTCCGCAGCCGCCTGGCTTACAGCAGAATGAGCGCGGCGAAGATCAGCACGACGAAGAGCGCCGCCGCCAGTATGCCCATATTGCGCAGATCGCGGATGACGAATCCATAATCGGCGCGCAGGTCGTCTTCGGTGACTGCTTTTGTGGGGTTTGCCAGCAGCTCGGCGACATACTCGGCATCCAGGCCGCCCTGGTCTTTGCGGCGTTCCAACTGAGCCGATTGCAGGGCGCGGCGCCGGCGTGGACGGGGCGTCTGTACGGGCTCGGCCTGGTCAGTCGCGGTTGTTGGAGCGGCGGCTGCGGGAGCGGACGAACCTTGACGCGCCTGGTCGAGGGCAGCCTGCGAGATATTGGGTTTCCGGCGGCGGCGCTTTGTCATTCCAATCAAGTCCTCTATTGCGGGCGTTTCATGCGGCGCAAACCCTGAAAAGCCGGGTCGCCCTGGATCTCTCGCCAGCGGGCATCGCCACCATCGGTATGCCACTCGACCACGAACATGCCATCGTTGTCCTGGTAGGTGAAGCTGGGCTTCAAACCGAGCAGCACCTGACGGATGGTGCCGATGACATCTTTGCGCTCTTCGGGCATGCGCAGGGTGAAGTAGCCGCCGGGCACGAATTCAAAGCGCATGGGCATGCCATCCAGGCTGCCTTCCATCTGCACGGGCGGCGCGGCATTCGTACAGCTCATGAAGACATTTTGCAGGCGGTTGTTCCACAAGGAGTGGTTGACGCGCTCTTCAATGTAGTAAGGGCGCGGCTCTGGCGTTGAATAGAACCATTGACGGGCGGTATTTGCCATGGTGCCGGTCTCCGTCGGCGCTGATGCAGTCTTGCCGCGCAGTGTAGCGCAGAAATCGCCAATGCGAAATAGGCAGTGTTTGTCGGGGCAGGGGTTGTCGCGGTCCCCAAAAAAAACAGGCAGACCCCGTATTGAGACCTGCCTGTCCGGTATTGCGATTTTTGGGAGGCGTTAAGTCGCTCTAGCCGCCCAACAGCATGTTGGTTTGCTCGTGCGCAGCCTCAGTTACAACAGACGCGTCGCGCTCCTCGCCCGTCCACAGCAAGTCGAAGTTGCTGACGAAAACCGAGGTTTCCCATTCCAGGTACTTCGAATGGTAGGTCGGGTGGACGCCGTCCTGCGCGCCCATCACCGAGAAGGCGTGGTTGTAGTCATCGGCATAAGCAGCGCCTTCTGGCACAGCGCAGTTGTGGAATTCTGCCTGGCTGACCAGCGCCGCGCCCATCGTAGCCGTGCGGCAAAGATGCGCCGGGTTCGCCAAAGCATAGCGAATCAGCTCATAAGCCAGGTCGGGCTGCGTGCTGCTGCTGGGGATGGCGAAAGCCGAGCCACCGACAAACTGATAGCGACCGGCGGGGCCAGTCGGCGTCGGCGCCAGGGTCCAGTTGAACTCGCCGGCGATCAGCTCATCCATGCGCGAGGCCGCATCGTTGAGCGCATAGTGAATGGCGACATTGCCATTGGCAAAGAGCAGCTCGCTGCCAAAGCCGGTCGCCGCGACCGCATCAGCCGTCGGATGCACGCCGTGCTCCCAGATCAGGTCGGCGACAAATTGCAGCGCCGCGATCGTGCCTTCGTCATTCAAGCGCGATTCGGTGATCTCTTCGTTCCAGTAATCGCCGCCAAAGCTCTTGACGATCCAGTAGAGACCGCCGCCGCCAGCGCCCGGACTGGCCAGGTTGCCCAAGCCCCAGATGTCGGTGCTGCCATCGCCGTCGGTGTCTTCGGTAACAGCCATGGCGATTTCCAGGATGTCGTCCCAGGTGCTGTCTTCGGTGGGGATTTCCAAGCCGGCCGCTTCCAGGATATCGACATTCACATAAAAGCCGCCGGGCGCCCAGTCATAGGGGATGGCGTACTGCGTGCCCTGATAGTTGAAGGCGTCGATCTGCGTGCCGACGAAGAGCTCGGGCCAACCGGGGATCGGGCAGGCTTCCATATAGCTGTCCAGCGGCAGCAGCCAGCCGTTTTCGCCGAAGGTATCGTTGCGGCTGTCGTGCATCCAGGCCATGTCGATCTCTGCGCCGCCAGCCAACTGAGCCGGCAGAGTCGTCCAATAATCGCCCCAGGCCACGCCGGTATTGGGCACTTGCTGCACATTGGGGTAGTAGGCGTTGAAGAATTCGTCGAAGGCCAGCAGGAATTTGTCGACCTCGCCTACCCCTTCCCAACCGGTGAAGTTGAAGGTGGCTGCCAGGTCGCTGTCGACCATGCCACAAGTCCAGTCCATATCGTCCTGGGCGGCTGCAGCGCCAAAACTGATTGAAAGCAGCGCGATGATGGCTGCCACGAGCGCGAGTTTGCGGAACATGTTATCTTCTCCTCATAATTAGCGTAAACAATCGCCGGGTACTGAATTGCAACGAGAGGAAATCTGCTCTAGCCACCTCCTTTGATGCCGCTGGTCACAATGCCGCGCACATAATACTTCTGTCCCACGACAAATGCCACAAGGATAGGCAGCACAACGAAGGTCGCCGCCGCCATGATCAAGTGCCAGGGCGTGCGCATGGACGATTGCGCCTGGAAAGAATACAAGCCGAGCGGCAATGTCTTCACCGCCGGCGTTCCCAGCACGATCAGCGGCCATTGGAAGCTGTTCCAACTGCTGAGGAAAGTGAACAGCGCCAGCGTGGCCAGGGCTGGCTTGCAGAGCGGCAAGATAATCAGCGCATAGGTGCGGAAGAAGCCACAGCCGTCAATGCGCGCCGCGTCTTCCAGCTCGCGCGGGATCGTCACCATGAATTGCCGCATCAAAAAAGTGCCCCAGGGCGTAAACAGGAAGGGGATGATCACGGCATTCAAGCTGTTGACCCAGCCGAAGTGACGCATCTGCACATACAGCGGGATCATCAGCACCGTGAATGGCACCATCAGCAGCGAAATGTAGAGCAAGAAGATCTTGTCGCGCCCGGGATAGCGCAAGCGCGCGAAAGAATAGCCAGCCAGACTGGCCGTGAAGAGCTGCCCCAGCACGATGCAGGCCGAGACGATCACGCTATTGATGAAGAAGCGGTCGAATGTCGTGGCTGTCCAGGCATCGATATAATTGCTGAATTGCAGCGTGTCGGGGATGAATGTGGGCGGCAGCCGATAGATTTCTTTGATGCTCTTCAGCGAGTTGGAAACCATCCAGGCGAAAGGCAGCAGGAAGATGATGCCGACCACCGACAGCACGATATACACCAGCAGGTCGTGCAGGCGCAGCAATTCCTTTTGACCAAAGCGCGTCTTGCGTTTTTGTGTGCCCATTGCCGCGCTCATGCTAATTATCCTCGAAGCCAAAGACCCAGCGCCGCGCCAACTGCCACTGGACGATGGTGATGATCAAGATGATGACGAAGAGCACCGCCGCCAGCGCCGCGCCATAGCCCATTTTCAAAAACTTGAAGGCGCTGTTGTAGATGTAGAGCGTCAGCGGCGTGGTGGCATCGGCTGGTCCGCCATTGGTCAGCACCAGAAACTGGTCGAAGGACTGGAATGCGCCGATCAGCGAAGTGACGACCACAAAGAAGATCGCCGGCGAAAGCATGGGCAGGGTCACAAAACGCATGCGCTGCCAGCTATTCGCGCCATCAATCGAAGCGGCTTCGTAATACTCTTCCGGGATGCCCTGCAAGCCAGCCAGCAAAATCAGCATAGCCGAACCGATGCCCTGCCAGTTGCTCATGATGATGACAGCCGGCATCGCCCAGGCGGTGTGATGAATCCAGTTGGGACCCTCGATGCCAACCAAGCCCAGAATGTAATTGATCAAGCCGACATTGGGCTGGTACATCCAGCGCCAGATGGTCGCGGCCGCCACGGTCAGCGTCACCTGGGGCAAGAAATAGATCGTGCGGTAGAAGATGATGCCGCGCATCTTGCGGTTTAGCGCCAGCGCCAGCCAAAACGCGATGAAGATGCCGGTCGGCACCGCCACGACCGTGTAATAGATGCTGTTGGAAAGCGACTTCCAAAACAGGCGGTCGTCCAGCATGATCTCGAAGTTCTGCAAACCGATGAACTCGGGCGGCTTGGACAAGCTCCACTCGGTCAGCATGATGTAAAAGGCGAAGCAGATGGGGAAGAGCATAAAGACGATAAAGCCCAAAAAATTGGGCAGCAAGAAGAGGTAACCAGCCAGCGTCTCTTCGCGGCGCAAACCAGTGAATGCGCGCGTTATCTCGGCGAATGGTCCTGATTGCCTGGGTTTGGCAGGCGCAAGCTCGCTAGTCACTAAAGAGGCTTTCTAGGCGCAGTGAACAATGAAAGAAGGCAAACGCAATTGTCTCTCCACTATACTACGCGGGGCACTTTATCACGGCAAAAGGCGGGAGTCAACACGATGCCGCGCGAATTGACCATCCAGATAGGAAACGCGCAGCTTATTCCCGCGCCAGCGTGAGCAGCGTATTGGGCTGGGGCATGTCGACTTGGGATGTCGCGCCGTCCGACCAGGTGATGGTCAGTCGCTGAAGCTGGCTGCCGGCTGGAAATCCAAAATGCGCCCGGCTGCTGTCGCCAGACAGGTAGCCGCTGACCGCCATCAGATCGCGCCGGAATGTGCCCCGGTCCGTCTGCAAGCGCAAAGTCGCATCGAGGCCATGGCTGTTTGCCCCGCCGGCCCAGCGCAAATCGACTGCCAGGCTTTCGCCGCCGCACAGGCGATTTTCGAAGACCTTGGCCGGCGCAAGCAGGTTGTTGACGATGACATCCAGGTCGCCGTCATTGTCCAGGTCGGCAAGCGACATGCCGCGTCCGCTGGCTCTATCATTCAGCGCCCAGCCCGGCTGTGGCTGGAAGTCCAAGCCAGACAAGCTGCGATAGACCTGGTTCGCTTCTACCAGCTCGTTTTCGGGCAGATGAGAAAACATCTCCAGCGAGATCATGCCGTTGACGACATAGAGATCCTGGAAGCCATCGTTGTCGAGGTCTCCGAACTTGGCAGACCAGCTCCAGCCTGTGCCATCCAGCCCATAGTCGCGCGCCAGATTGTCGGGTCTGCCGCCGGCATAAAGCACATTTTCCATGATCTGCGGGTCGCCTTCGGGATGCGGCATGCCCATCATCATGTCCATGATCGGCTGCCATTGCGCCAGGGTGGCATCGTCGAGCGCATAAGGCTTCATATCCACGGCAAAAAGCTCGCGCGCGCCGTCATTGTCGAGGTCGGCGGCATCATAGCTCATGGTGCTGTGTGGCATGACAGCGGGCGGGTCGCTTTCTTGCCAGCCATCGCGATAGACATAATGGCGGTCGGGCACGGCGAAGTCGTTGCCGATGATGATTTCGCTTTCGCCGGCGCTGTTTTGTCGCGCGTGAATAGCCAGCGTATTGGAACGCTCGCCGATGCGCGCGGCTCGGAAGCGCTCGCCCAGATTCTCATAATAGACCACGCCAGCCAGCGGCGCAGCCTGCCCCAGCAGCAGTTCGTTTTCTACATCATAGCTGCCCGTGATGAGGTCGAGGTCGCCATCGCGGTCGGCATCCAGCCAATTCATGGCATAGGCGATGTAACTGACGCCGCGCAGCAACCGGGTTTCGAATTGTCCGCCGCCCAGATTGCGCCAGAAGAGAGGCGCGGCCGCCTGCTGCGTAAAGACGATATCAAGCCAGCCATCGCCATCGACATCGACGATTGCTGCAGCGCGGGAAGGCGAGCGAGAGGGCAGGGCTTCGCGTTGAAATTGCAGACCGCCGCCATTCCACAAAATGGCATTGTCGCCGCCCAAATCCGCCAGGACGATATCCAGCCAGCCGTCTTGGTCCAGGTCGTTCACCGCCAGCCCCGCGCCATTGCCATCATAAAAGCCGATCGGCAGTTCCACCGGTGTGGTGATGTGATTCAACTGATGACTGATGAAAACGCCGCTGCAGTCGCCGCGCGGATTCAACGCGACTGCCTCGACCGCCACCGGCACATGGATGCGGAGGGCCTGGACGGGCGCGACCAGGAACAGCAGCGCCGCGATCAAGAGACATGGGGTTCTTATTGGCACCAAAAAACCTCCCCCTAATCTGGCCGGGGGAGGATGCGAGGAATGCGCAGAACCAGCAGCGCTACTCGGATGCGTCATCTGCGGGCGGATTTTCCAGGGTCTCCAGCGTTGGCATATTGGCTCGCTTGGAATGAACGCCGGTCGCGCCATCGGGACGGGTGCCGCGGTTTTCCAGGCTCTGCAATTCGCCCGCGCCATCATAAGCGCGCACCTCGAATTTGTAGTCGCCTTCCTGGAAGCGCCAGTCGTAGCGCCAGATGACCCAGGTCAACTCGGACAAAGGCTGCCGCAATTGCGCCGTCTGCCATTCGCCGCCATTCACGCTGACCTCGACGCGCGAGATCTGCCGGGCGCCAGAGTAGGCAATGCCGCCGATGGGCACGATATAGCCCGCATCGTCCCGGATGATCGAGTCGGTGGCGACCGCGTCCACAACCGAAGTGGTATTGACGATGGCGTCTTTGCTCCAGCTGCGCCGCACCCAATAACCCTCTGCCCAGGCATCGACAAATTCAATGCTCTTGATCCACTTGGGCTGCTTCATGCCATAGCGGTCGGGGATATAGATGCGCAGCGGAAAGCCATGCTTCTGCTTCAACGGCTGATCGTCCCATTCATAGGCGAACATGATGCGCTCGTCCGACTCGATCAGGTCGAGCATGACATATTCGTCAAAATTGTCCGCGCCGGTGATCTTCAGGGCGACCGCGTCTGCTTGCGGCTGCACCAGCGCCAAAAAGTCCTGCGCGCTGAAGCCCGACCACTTGGTGGTGCTGATCAAGGAACCGCCGATGCGATTGCTGATGCACGAAAGCGTGATGAAGCGGTCGACGCGGTCGAACTTGTCAACTAATTCCTGCAGCGACAGGCTCACCGGGTTGTCCACCAGGCCGCTGACCTCGAGCCGCCACTCGTTGGAATCCAGCACGGGCGGACGCGCGCTGATATCAATGCGGTAATGCTCGTCCAGCGGCGTGTATTCGGGACGGGTGCCGGGCGCGGGCGTCAGGTCGTCGTTGATATTGGGCAGATCGCCTTCGGGCACAGCTGAAACTGTCGAAACGACTTTGCCTTCGCCGCCGCGGCCACCGACCAAAGCGCCCAATCCCGCGCCGATTACAGTCATTACCGCGCTGGCGCCACCGATGCGCACCATGAATTGGCGACGGTCGAGCGGCTCGATTGTGATGGTTTCGCCAGTCGCTTCGTCGGTCTTGGTCTTGGCTTCGCTGTGCGCCAGGTCGTTATAAATCCAGTTGGTGCCTATGCCCCAGGCGGCAAATGCCAAAATCACCCAGCCGACCTGCGCAAATTCGGGCGCGGTGGCGGTGACATTGACCTGCGCCGACAGCAGCATCATAATCGCGCCAAATGCCAAGCCCAGCACAAAGCCCGGCGTAACGCTGCGGGCGGCTGTCTCGCGGCGATTCATGATGCCGAACGCAAGCGCGGCAACCACAATGCCCAAAACGATGAAAGCAGCCAGCGCCATCAGCAGTTCGGCATTCTTGGCCGCGGCCGATGTCTCGCCCAGGTTGAAGGCGGTGATCATGTCCACCATGCGGTCGATGCCGAATGTGAGCAGCGGACCGGGCAGCAGCCGCGAAACAAAGTCGAAGAGGTCAAACGGTATGAAAGGCAAACCAGCGACTTGATCTGCCAGGAAGAGCGCTGCCGTGAGCACACTGGTCAATATGCCGCCCACCAGCGCGCCCAGCCAAATTGTGGGTCGTTGTAGCGTGTTCATGAGTTTTGAGGGTCTCCGCCAAAATCGATTATCTCTAGTATAACCCGGCTTGTCCCGCAAATGTATTGCGCAGGGATTACAGATTGCGTGCAACAGCCGTTTGCCAAGGAGGCGATCTTGTGACAATCGACAGCACACAGGCGCTGCTGCGTCAAGCGGTCGAGTATGGCTGCGAGTATCTGGGCAGCCTGGACGAGCGACCGGTCTTCCCCGACCCACAGGCATTGGCGGCGCTGGAAAACTTTGACGAAGCGCTGCCTGCCCAGCCGACTCCGCCAGCCGATGTCCTGCGACAGCTGCACCGTCTGGGCTCGCCGGCCACGACAGCCAACGCGGGCGGACGCTACTTCGGCTATGTGAATGGCGGGGCATTGCCAGGGGCATTGGCGGGGCGCGTGCTGGCGGATTGCTGGGATCAAAATGCCGCGCTGCAGTTGATGTCGCCGGTCGCCGCCAAGCTGGAAGCCGTCTGCGAGCGCTGGCTGGTCGATTTGCTGCGCCTGCCAGCAGACAGCGCCGTGGGCATGGTCAGCGGCACATCGGTGGCATCGCTGTGTGGTCTGCTGGCGGGCAGAAATGCGCTCCTGAGGCGGACGGGCTGGGATGTCAGCCAACAAGGTCTGTTTGGCGCGCCAGCCTTGCGCGTGGTGATGGGCAGCAGCGCGCATGCCACCATTCGCAAGGCGCTGGCCGCCCTGGGCATAGGCGCGGCGCAGATCGAGCTCGTCCCCGCAGACCCGCAAGGCCGCCTGGACGCGCAAGCCCTGCCGACCCTGGACGAGCGCACGCTGCTGATTTTGCAGGCGGGCAATGTCAACAGCGGCGCCTTCGATGCTTTTACTCCGCTCTGCGAGGCTGCGCGGCGAGCGGGCGCCTGGGTGCATGTCGATGGCGCATTCGGCTTGTGGGCGCGCGCTTGCGAGGCGACGCAACAGCTTGCCGAAGGCGTCGATCTGGCCGATTCATGGTCGGTCGATGCGCACAAGACCTTGAATAGCCCCTACGACTGCGGCTTGATCATCTGCCGAGACCGGCTGGCTTTGACAGCGGCGCTGCAAGCCAATGATGCCTATATCCATTTTGGCGGCGGGCGCGATGGCATGCTCTATACGCCAGAAATGTCGCGGCGGGCGCGCAGCATCGAGCTATGGGCGGCGCTGAAATCGCTGGGACGGACGGGCGTGGATGGGCTGGTGGCGCAGCTCTGCGGGCGAGCGCGGCAATTTGCGGACGAACTGGGCGCGCAGGGCTTCCGTATTTTGAACGATGTCGTCTTCAACCAGACTCTGGTCGCTTGCGAAAAGCCCGAGCTGACCAGGCGCACCCTGGAACAGGTGCAGACAAGTGGCGAATGCTGGTGCAGCGGGACGATCTGGCGCGGCGAACCAGCCATCCGCATCAGCGTCTGCTCGTGGCTGACAAGCGCCGATGATGTGCGGCGCTCTGTGGCGGCATTTGCAGCAGCTCGCGAGGCAGCCGGACGAACCTTCCTCAGTCCCCCCGACAGCCGCGCGTAGGGGCGAGCCACTGGGTCGCCCGCAACCCCCCTCAATCCCCCCGACAGGTCAGGGGGAGGCACTTACCTTGACTCCCCTCCCTGACTCGTCGGGGAGGGGCTGGGGGAGGGGTCGGCTACCCTCTCCGTCCTGATGGTGAGGGGTCGCAGCTAACTACATGCTCCCATACAGATCGGCGATCGTCCCGCGCAGATGCACGGCTTCGCGCAAGTCGGTATTGTCGGAAAATTGGTCGATGCCGCCGATCAGCGAGCGCGCGGCGACTTGCTGCAGCTCGACGCAGGCCAGGCGGTTCACGAGCGCCTCGGCATAGCGCCAGGCATCGCTGACTGTAAAGCCGCGTCCATGAAACTCCTGCACAGCCGGTGCGATCGGCTTCGTCAGTCGCAAATTGTTGTGCAGGCGGTTTAGGACTTGCCAGGCACGGCACAGATGACGCTCGCGCTCGCGATAATCGGGGGCCAGCTGCACAGCCTCGAGAATCGGCGCAAGCTCGCGGGCGCAATCCAACTGCTGGAAAGCGCCGCCCAGCCACTTGGGATAGGGCGCATAACGCCGCTCCACCAAGAAGCACAGCAGCACGATCGAGCGCACGAGACGCCCAGCGATCAAGCGACTGCCCAGCTCGTCGCCGACCGATCCGGCTCGTGGCATCAGGTGCTCGTCTTGACCAATGCGCTGCCATCCGCAAGCCAGCAGATAAATCCAGACATCGCGAGGATAAAATGCGAATCGCTGGCGGATCGTTTCCAGCCCCAACGCATCGTGGAAGACTTCGCCGCCTGTGAAAGACAAGAACTTCTGCTGCGGGATGCTCAACCAGTCGGCGGCGCGCATGGCCTGGTCGCGTCCCATGCCGAAATGTGCGCGCATGAAGCTGTCGATAGTGAGCAACTCGACACGGTGATTCACCTCGCCGCTGGTGGTCGGCGCGAGCAGCTGCGTGCCCTGGTCGTCTTTTTCGTGCTTGGGCGCGCTCCAATTGGTGGCATAACCGCGAAACTGATGGGGCAAGTGGCGGCGCAAAGTCTGCGAAATGGCGGCGGAAAGGCAGTCGTGGTCGGGCGCGGACAGGAAAAGCTGCAAGCGCGGTCCCCAATTGTGATCGCGTGAAACGGCATCATCAAAGCCCAGCACCTCAGAACCGCTGCCGAGCAAGGCGGCGCTGTGCGACAAGCGCGGATGGTGTTTGGCGAGGATGGGCTGCACCGCTTCGTGATAAAAAGCGCGCGCCAAATCCAGCCCGGCGATGAATGTGCGCATAAGCGAGGCTATTCTAGCCAGTCCGCCTGGCAAGCGCGAGGCTGCCCCCCCCCTCAATCCCCCCGACAGGTCAGGGGGAGGCAAGTGCAACCCTCTCGGTTCCCCGACGGGTCGCGGATTGCAGCAGGCTTTGGCTGCCCTCTCCGTCCTGACGGGGAGGGGCTGGGGGAGGGGTTCCCTCGGCAAAAATCGCACCTGCCCGCACGCCCCGAGTCCTGTGTATAATGCCTGGCACGAGTAACATCATGTTAAGTGGGAGTACGATAGCCGTGTCAGAAGCAAATCGTCTGAAGGAACTGCGCGACCAAATAGACCCGATCAACCTGGATATCCTGGCTTTGTTGAACAAGCGCGCCGAAATCGCTCGAGAGATCGGCCAGGCGCTGCAGAGCATGGGCACGCGATTTTATGACCCGCAGCGCGAAGCCGAGATGCTCACCGCGCTGCAATATGCCAACGAAGGTCCCTTCAGCAACGAAACCATCAGCAATCTCTTCAGCGAGATCTTTCGCGCGACGCTGGCGCTGGAAGAGCAAGATGCGCGCCAGACCATCCTGGTGCAGCGCAAACGCCCCGACCAGCACACCATCATCGAGTTCGACAACGGGCTGCGCCTGGGCAACGACACATTCGAGATCATCGCCGGTCCCTGCGCGGTGGAAAGCTGCGAACAAATGGACACGGTCGCGGCGGCGCTGGCAGAGCGGGGCGTCAAAATGATCCGCGGCATGGGCTACAAACCGCGCACCTCGCCCTACGACTTCCAGGGCATGGGCGAAGAAGGCTTGAAGATCGCCCGGCGCGCAGCCAACAAATATGGGCTGGTCGTCATCAGCGAAGTGCTGGATATGTCGCTGATCCCCATGATGGACGAATATGTAGACGCCTTTTGGGTGGGCGCGCGCAATATGCAAAACAGCTTTTTGCTGCGGGCGCTGGGCAAGCAGAGCAAACCCGTGCTGCTGAAACGCGGCTTCGGCGCGACATTGAAAGAGTTCATCTATGCCGCCGAATACATCATGGCCAGCGGCAACCAGCAGGTCATCCTGATGGAGCGCGGCATCCGCACTTTCAGCGAGTGGACGCGCAACACATTGGATATCAGCGCTGTGCCGCTGCTCAAGCAAGAGACGCATCTGCCCATCATCGTCGATATTTCGCATTCCGCGGGCCGGCGCGATATCGCAAATCCGCTGGGACGCGTCGCCCGTGTCAGCGGCGCAGACGGACTGATGGTCGAGGTGCATCCCAACCCCGATGTCGCCATGTCCGATGCCAAACAGCAGCTCAACATCGACCAGTTCAACCAGCTGATGGACGATATCGAATCGATCGGCGAGCGCTACTAACTGGCATCCGCTCAACCGCCATTGCCCTTCCCCTGACTAATTGGAGGAAGGGGAGAAATCTTTGGAAAGCAAAATGTGGAATCGGCTGAATCATCACAAGCTGGCTGTGGTGATTGCCGTGGCTGTGCTGGCGCGGCTGGCGGCGCTGCTGCTGCTGCCCGATGTGTTTGCCTACAGCGAGCCGGGCGGCGAGATTCATGGCTCGGTCGCCTATGATGAATATGCGCAGAATCTGCTGGCGACAGGCGTCTATGGGCGCTCGCCTGGCTTGCCCGACGCGGGCTTGCCGCCTCTGTACAGCCTCGTCCTGGCGGCGATCTACGGCGTCTTCGGGCGCAGTTATCTGGCGGTGGCGCTGTGGCACATCCTCTTCGACGCGCTGTCAATCGCGCTGCTGGCGGATATCTGTCGGCGGCTGATTGGTAACCCCCCTCAGTCCCCCCGACAGGTCAGGGGGAAGCAGAACCCTTCCCTTGCCGATGGTGGTCGCGGAGAAGTAGTCGGCGCGCTGGCTGGTTTGTTCTTCGCGCTGTATCCCTATCTGATCTTCCAAAATCTGGCGCTCAACGATACGGCGCTGTGGATCCTGCTGCTGCATGCTTTCCTGTGGCTGCTGGTTCTGCTGGGCGAGCGCAGGCAGTGGGACAAGGGGGCGCTGATGATCGCGCTGGCGGCGGGCTTTGTGCTGGGCATCTCGGCATTGGCGCGCGCGCTGCTGCCACCGCTGGCGCTGATGGCGCTGCCCTGGTTTGCGCTGCGGCTGGGCTGGCGCGGGGCACTGCTGAGAATGCTGCCGGTCGCGATAGCGAGTCTGCTGGTTGTGCTGCCCTGGCTGCTGCGCTGCGCGGCGATTTATGGCGGCTTCGTGCCCATCGCCCTCAACAGCGGCGAGAATATCTATCAAGGCAATCATCCGCATACGACTGCTATCTTGCGCGCGGGATACGATGTGCAATGGCTGCCCGCGCCACAAGCTGCTCCGACCCATGACCAGCCATTGGCGCGCAACGCCTTCCTCAGCCAAGCCGGCTGGCAAACCCTGCGTGACAATCCCGCCCAGATCCCGCAACTGCTGCTGACAAAATTGCTGACGCACTGGAATCCGCAAGTTACGCCGCTCAACAACCTGCGCCAGGGCGAGCGACTGACCATTGATGAACAGGGGCGCGTCCTCATCGTGGCGGGCGGAGAATCGCATATCGGCGTCACGCGGGCGAATGCGGCTTACCAGGACAGCAGCTTGTTTGCGGTGCTGGGTCGCGGCGTCCACCTGATCTATTTCGGCGCATTGTGGCTGCTGGCGATTCTGGGCGCATGGCTGCGGCGGCGCGACTGGCGATCATTGAGCCTGCTTGTTGCCGTGCAGCTGAGCCAAACTTTGATGTACCTGCTCTTCCATCCCAGCACGCGTTATCGCTCGCCCACCGATCCGCTGCTCTTCGTATTTTCTGCGCTGGCGATTGCGCATTTTGCCGCTCGCTGGCGAGACCACTACAGCCCCTCCCCGTCGTGACGGAGAGGGTAGCCAAAACATGCCTCTCCCCGACCCGACGTGGGGATTGAGGGGGGGGGCGCTTCCCCCCTACAGACTCGCCCTGTGTGCGACTAGAATTGCCGCGCCTGGCACAAGCAGGGAGACACAGTCCAACATGCGACTCGCGATCATCGGCTTGCCCAACAGCGGCAAGACCACCATCTTCAATGCGCTCACTGGCGGCGATTATCAGACCAGCGCAGCTTCCAGCGGGCAATTCGCCATAAACAGCGCCACCGTGCGCGTACCAGACGAGCGCGTCGATCATTTGACCCAGGTGTGCCAGCCGCGAAAGAGCACCTATGCGCAGATCACCTATGCCGATGTGGCTGGCTTGGACAAGGGCATCGGCGAGGGCGGGCTGGCCGGGCAATTCCGCAGCGAACTAGCGCAGGTGGACGGCTTTTTGCATGTACTGCGCTGCTTTGATGAACCGCGCGTGCCCCATCCCTACCAGCGCATAGACCCCGCCCAAGACCTGGAAATCATCGACAGCGAATTCCTGCTGCTGGACTTGCTGGCGGCCGAGGCGCGCTTGGGGCGCATCGAATCGGAACTGCGCCTGAAAGGCAGTAAAGCCGACAAGAGCCTGCTGGTCGAGCAGCCCTTGTTCGAAAAACTGCATGCCCACCTGGAAGCCGAGCAGCCGCTGCGCAGCCTGGCGCTGGACGCCGGCGAAGAAAAACTCATCCGCGGCTTTGGCTTTTTGACGCGCAAACCGGTGCTGGCGCTGTTGAATATGGGCGATGACGCAGACGCAGCGGGCAAAGATTTGCAGCTGCCCTATCCACGAGCGGCGCTGGCTGTCATTCAAGGCGCGCTGGAAGCCGAGCTCGCCCAGCTGGATGCCGCCGACGCCGCCCTGTTCATGGACGAATATGGCATCGGCGAATTGTCACGCAGCAAGGTGATTCGTTTGTCCTACCAGTTGCTGGGCATCGAGTCGTTCTTCACGATCGGCGGCGACGAGGTGCGCGCCTGGAGCTTCCCCGCCGGCGCAAACGCCAAACAAGCAGCCGGTTTGATTCATAGCGACTTCGAGCACGGTTTCATCCGCGCCGAGGTCTTCCGCTATGCCGATCTGCTCGAACTGGGCAGCGAAAACGCCATCAAAGCGGCGGGCAGGCAGCGGCTGGAAGGCAAGGATTATCTCGTGCAAGACGGCGACATCATGAATATCCGCCACAGCAGCTGATCAATACCTGTGCAGTCAGGCAAGACTCAACCGCAAGGATATAAAAACGATTCTCGATGCACTCTTTCAACTCGGTGGTCCAGTTTTTTCATTACTTTTTTCACTTTACTTAAGGATAATCCTCATGTCTGCGCGTTCTCCATTCGCCCCTGATGCGCCTGGATGGCTTCGGCGACTTGCAGCCAGGCATCGGTATCCAGCAGCGCCACCTCGTCATCGGTCCAGAATTGATAGGCGATCTGCTGCGCGGACGCTGAAGCCGGTTGGCTGCGCGCGACAGTCCAGGCCTCGCTGCGCCGTCCATAATACTGCTCGACCAATAGCGCCATGATGGCGTTGACCGTGGCGCTGACCAGGTAGCCGATGCGCCCCGGCCGCGCGCCCGGCTGCAATGCCCGCGCCATATCGGCCAGCGCCTTCATATAATTCGCCGCGCCGGGATATGCAAAGTCGCGCTGGGCTTCGGGCGGCAGGCGAGCCGGCGCAGTCCCCGTATTGACCATCTGCAAGAGGATCTGCCTGGCGAACTTGCCATCTGGATAAGCCGCTTCAAATGTCGGCAGGTAAGCGCGCGCCTGCTCCACCACGACCGCCAGCGCATGATAAAACTCCATCTCCATAAACAACGTCTTGAGCAGAAACTGGCAGCGTTCGGGGTCGCGCAGTTCGGCGGCCTGGCGCAGCTCTTCCAGGGCGCTCATGCGTGGCGGTGGGGATGATTCAACATAGCCATACCATAACACAGGCGCGGCGCATTCCTGCTATAATCGGGCGCGAAAAGCACATCAGCGAGGAAAACTCCATGTCGAAAGCCACCCTGGACGAGATCGCCGCAGCGCTGGGCGATGCCGCCGATGACCTGCTTACGCACCAATGCGCGACCATCCCGCGCGACAGCCTGGCATTGCCCGGCAGCGACTTTTGCGAACGCGTCTGGCTGGACAGCGACCGCAGCCCGCGCGTCATCCGCAGCCTGCAGCAGATCGCCGACAGCGGGCGCTTGGCGGGCACGGGCTATGTGTCCATATTGCCGGTCGACCAAGGCATTGAGCATTCGGCCGGGGCGTCCTTCGCGCCCAACCCGGCTTACTTTGACCCCGAGAAGATCATCGAGCTGGCGCTGGAGGGCGGCTGCAACGCGGTGGCATCGACATTTGGCGCGCTTGGTTTGACAGCTCGGCGCTTCGCCCACCGCATCCCCTATATCGTCAAGATCAATCACAACGAACTGGTGACCCACCCCAACACGCACGAGCAAATCATGTTCGGCACGGTCAAGCAAGCCTGGGATATGGGCGCGGTGGCTGTGGGGGCGACGGTTTATTTCGGCAGCGCCGACAGCAATCGGCAAATGGTCGAGGTGGCGGAAGCCTTCGCACTGGCGCACGAGCTGGGCATGGCGACCATTCTGTGGTGCTATATGCGCAACCCCGCCTTCACCATAGGCGGCGTCAATCATGAATCCAGCGCCGACCTGACCGGGCAAGCCAATCACCTGGGCGTCACGCTGGGCGCGGATATCGTCAAACAGAAGCTGCCGACCCAGACTGGCGGCTACAGCGCGCTCAACAGCGGCGATTCGTCTTATGGCAAGCTCGACCAGCGCATCTACAGCCAGCTGAGCAGCGAACACCCCATCGACCTGACGCGCTATCAGGTGGCCAACGGCTATATGGGCAAAGTGGGCTTGATCAGCAGTGGCGGCGCGAGTGGCAGCAACGACTTTGCGGATGCGGTAACGACGGCGGTGATCAACAAGCGAGCGGGTGGCATGGGGCTGATCAGCGGGCGCAAGGCTTTCCAGCGCCCCATGGACGAAGGCGCGCGCCTGCTGCACGCCATCCAGGATGTCTACCTGTGCGAGGGCGTGACGGTGGCTTAGCTCCCCTTCCTCCATGATGAGAGAAGGGATTTACGGTGGGGCATTAGTCTAAAGCTTGCATCGCTTCTGCAACCAGTTCCCGCGACATGCCGAACTTCGCCGCCAATTCAGCCGCAGGATCTTCGCCCATGACATGGTCTTGCCGCTCGCCAGCGACGAATTCCTGCAAGCACAAGGGGAGCACATCGCTGTGGAAGCGCCACAATTGCTCCGCGACGACCTTGTGCAAACCCATTTTTCAATGACGACTTCATTCAAAAATTGCCCGCCATCATGCCGATAATCGTGAATGCAGGTGGCACGATAATCGAAATCGGCGACCGGCTCATCGCGCAGGGTAAAGCTGTGGACACGCGGGTGACTTTCGCGTTGCAGCAGGTAGCTGTCGCTGCCCTGTGGAACGAGTCGATAACTCATGATTGGGCATTCGGCGCGCGTCTCTTGGTCTGCGCAGATCGGTAGGCAGGTGTATAGCGGAAAGCCGACATCGACCAGCCACTTCCGCCCATTCAGCCGCACGACGATCGCGCTGTGACAGCCCACATGCTCGCCCATGTCATTGAGCGTCAGGTAGCCGGCATAACCCAGCCTCCGCAGCAAGCCCCAGAATGCGTAGTTGCTCTCGTAGCAGGTGCCGCCGCTGCCTGCTTCGAAGTGGCTTTCCCAAAATGCCGCGCCCAGCACAGCGCAGTCCGCCGCCGTTTCATGCCGCGCCCGGCGTGCGATGCGGCTGGCGCTCTCCCAGGGCACGGTCCGCGTGTAGCGCTCGACCAGGTGGAGCAGCGTGGAAAGATCGGGCGGCGTATCAATTGGCAGGCCAAAGTGCCGCAAAATGCGCTGACAAAGCGCAGGCGAAAGCGCTGGCGTATCCATGCTTGAATTGTAACAGCGCAATGTTGGCGTATCCATGCAGATGCCGTACAATCGGCAGCCCGGTTTTCGTCCTGTGCAGGTCGTCCATATGCGCTATGCCGAGGTCGCCCTCAATCTGCCGCTGCGCCAAAGCTATACCTACCACATCCCGCCGACGCTGGATGAACAGCTTGCGCCGGGCTGCCTGGTTCGCGTGCAGTTCGGCACGACGATGGAAGCCGCTATCGTGCTGGACATCCACGACGCGACCAAGCTGACGACGACCAAGCCAATCATCGAGCAGCTGGACAAAGCGCCGCTGCTGCCGCCCGAGCACCTGGAGCTGGCGAAGTGGCTGGCAGAAAGCTGCCTCGCGCCCATCGGTCCCTGCTGTTGGCTGATGCTGCCGCCGGGACTGACCGGAAAATCTGACAAACGCTATACATTCCAAAGCGACCAACTGCCAGTCGAGCGTCCGCGTCAATTGAGCCTGGATGGCTTCGAGCAGCGCGCCGACCAGCCCCTGGCGCGGCAATTGCTGGAGCGCCTGCGCGAACGAGGTCCCCTGCGTCTGCGTCAGCTCAAGGTCGCTTTCCCCAGGCAGCCCGTGCAAGCCGAACTGGAGCGCTTGTGCCGCGCTGGCATGCTGTCGTCCGAGTCGGTGCTTGCGCCGCCGAGCGCGCGCATGAAGACGACCAGGCGCCTCTACCCGACCTATCTGCCCGAAGACATCCCGCAGCTGGCAAAAAAGCTGGGCAAATCCAGCCACAAGATCAAACTGCTGGAAGCGATCGCCGCCCGCGACGACGAGCCAATCGGCGTGCAAGATGCGCTGAAACTGATCGGCGCAAAGACGCGCGCGCCCCTTAAGCAGCTCATTGACGAAGCGCTGGTCTTCGTTGAAAAAACAGAAAGCGGCGAACAAGACCTCATCATCCTGGATGCGACGCCAGAACGGGTAGAAAAGCAGCTGTCGCTTTGGCGCGGCGATGCCTGGGCGCGGCATATCCTGCATAGAATTGCCGAATTGCCGCAACCGCCGACTATGCCAGAGGCTCTGCGTGAAACCAGCGCAACCGCTCACCGAATCAACAAGCTGGTCAAAGCGGGTCTGCTGGACTTGCGAGAAGAGCGCGTCTGGCGCGATTCCCTGCGCGATTACGACTTTGTGCCCGACAGCCCGCCAGAACTCACGCCTGACCAGGGAGCGGTCTGGGAGCAGATCCGCCCGGCCTTGCAGGAGGGGCGAACTGCGCGCTTCTTGCTGCATGGCGTAACCGGCAGCGGCAAAACCGAAATCTACCTGCGCGCTGTCGACCAGACATTGCAGGCGGGCAGGCGCGCCATCTTGCTGGTGCCAGAGATCGCGCTGACACCGCAGACCGTCCGCCGCGTGTCGGAACGATTCCCGGGGCGAGTCGCGTTGTTGCATGGCAGCCTGCCCATTGGCGAGCGCTATGATAGCTGGCAGCGGGCGCGGACGGGCGCTGTCGATGTGGTGGTTGGCACACGCTCGGCGCTGTTCACGCCTTTGCCCGATCTCGGCTTGATCGTGCTGGACGAAGAGCACGATGCCAGTTACAAGCAGCCGCCCTGGATGACCGACCCCCATTATCACGCGCGCGCGGCCGCCGAAAACCTGGCTGAACGCTGCCGTGCCACGCTGATCCTGGGCAGCGCCACGCCCGACCTGGGCAGTTGGCAGCGTTCGCAGCGCGGACACTATCAACTGCTGCGCCTGCCCAAACGCATCGTCGGGCATCGCCAGCGCATCCACGGGCAAGCCAGTCGCATCGGCGCTGAATCTCGTTATCAGCCGCTGCATGGCGACGCCCTGACCGCCGATCTGCCGCCGGTCGCAGTGGTTGACATGCGCTCGGAGCTGCGCGCGGGCAATACCAGCATGTTCAGCGGCCAGCTGCATCAGGCGCTGGACGAGACGCTGGCTCGCGGCGAACAAGCCATGCTGCTGTTGAATCGGCGCGGACAAGCCACTTATGTCTTCTGCCGCGATTGCGGTCATACGCTGCAATGCGGGCGCTGCGACATGCCGCTGGTCTATCACCGCGTCGATGGCACGCTGCGCTGTCATCATTGTGGCGCGAGCGAGCAGCAGCCAGAAAACTGCCCGCAATGCGGATCGAGTCGCATCCGCTTCTTCGGCGCGGGCACGCAGCAGGTAGAGCTGGCTTTGCAGCAGCGTTTTCCCGCCGCCCGCAGCCTGCGCTGGGATATCGACACAGCGCGCTCGCCTCGCATGCACTTCGATATCCTGGGCAGGTTCGCCTCGCGCGAGGCCGATGTGCTGGTCGGCACGCAGATGATCGCCAAAGGCCTGGACCTGCCGCTGGTTACGCTGGTCGGCATCGTCAGCGCCGATCTGGGCTTGTCTCTGCCCGATTACCGCGCGGGAGAACGGGTCTTCCAGTTGCTGACGCAGGTGGCTGGCCGAGCCGGGCGCGGCGTGCTGGGCGGGCAGGTCATCTTGCAGACTTATCAGCCAGACCATTATGTCATTCAAGCAGCGGCAAAACACGATTATGCCGCCTTTGTCCAGCGCGAAAGCCAATACCGACAGCAACTTGGCTATCCACCCTACCGGCGGCTGGCGCGCATCGTCTTCCGCGACAGCGACCCAAACCGCGCCCAGGCGACCGCCCAGTATGCTGCCGAGCAGCTGCAAAAGATCATTCATGACAACCGGCTGACGGGCACGCGCTTGATCGGGCCAGCGCCTTGCTTTTACACGCGCATCGACCGCCACTATCGCTGGCATGTGCTACTGCGGGGACCAGATCCGCGCGCGGCGCTGCGAAAGCTGGAACTGGTGCCGGGCTGGCAAATTGATATCGATCCGCTTGATGTGCTCTAGCGCCTGGTTGACAGCCGACAGGCTATCGTTACAATTGCTGAATATGGATCGGCCGAGGGACGGAACATGTGGCTCTTGCAGATTTGCATCGCGTCATTTTGGTGGTATCTGGGCATGAACCTGCTCTTCCGCGAGGCGCTGGTGTGGTCAACGGTCGATCATATTGCCTGGTTCCGTCTGCGCTTTGGCGGTCCTTCGTCCCGCAGATGGGAGCGCTTCTGCCGTGACGCGGGCTTGCTTTGCGCGGTGACAGGTTGCCTGCTCTTCCTCAATCTTCCTTTCGACATGGGCGCTTTCGGACTCATCATCGCCTTGCCGGCCTTGCTGTTTTTGCTCTGAGGGCTGGCTGCCATGCGCAAATTCTTGAGTTTGCTGTTGGGCCTCTGCCTTGGCGCTGCGATTGGCGGGCTGCTGGTGGTTTTCTTTTCGCCGATCACCGCCGACGAACTGCGCGAAGATTGGGATGCGCGCCACCAGCGGGCGCTGCTGGCCGGGCGCAAAGCCAGCGCCAAACGCCGCGCCGAGCTGGAAAAAGAACTGGCAGACCTGCGTCGCGGCTAAAAGCGCGCTGGCACCGGTGTCTGCCCGCAGCGCGCAGAACAATTAGATTTTTGTCCAGACGGTGCTACTATAAAGATATGACATTCTACCCTTTGGATATCGTTGGTGACAAAACTGACAATAAAGCAGGCGGTCGGCAAACGGGCTTCTGGGTTTTGTTTGCGACCATCTGCGCTGCGAGTATGGCTTTCGTCGCCAGCTCGTCTCTTAATGTTGCGCTGCCAGCCATACAGCAAGAGCTGGGCGCGCGCGGTGCCGATCTCATCTGGATTCCCAACGCCTATGTGATGGTGCAGGCGTCGCTGATCGTGGTGACAGGCTCGCTGGGCGACCATTATGGGCGCAATCGCATCTGTTTGGTGGGGATATTGCTATTTGGGCTGGCTTCGGTGATCTGCGGTTTTTCGACCACAACCAATATCATCATCGCCGGGCGCCTGGCTCAAGGCGTCGGCAGTTCGATGATCGTGCCGAACAGCCTGGCAATCGTTTCCGCTTATTACAGCCGGAAGGGTCAAGGCTGGGCGATCGGCCTCTGGTCTGGCTTTACCGTGTTGATGGCTGGACTAGCGCCGTTTTTTGCGGGGGTGGCAACCGATCTCGGCATGTGGCGGCTGGTCTTCCTCATTCATATTCCCTTGGGCATTGTGGCTGCATTCGCAATCGTCCGATTTGTGCCCGAGAGTTACAACAAAGAAGCGCCCAGGCGAATGAGCGTTGTTGGCGCGCTGCTGGTCATCATCGGTCTGGCGGGGATAACATTCGGCTTCATCGAAAGCTCAACATTCGGCTTCGGCAGTCCACAGGTCATTTTGTCCATTCTCGGCGGCATTGTCGCGATCGTCATCTTCTTGCGTGACGAAATAGACGGCAAACACACCATCCTGCCGCTGCGGTTGTTCAGGTCGCGCAACTTCAGCGCCGCAAACTTCATCACCTTTGCCTTTCATGGCGTGATACAGCCGGCGCTCCTGTATCTGCCACTAAACCTGATCCAGGTGCAAGGCTACAGCGCCACCTTTACCGGGCTCTCCATCATTCCCTTGATTCTGGTAGCGACTTTGGGCTCCACGCTGGTGGGCCCCTTGCTGGATCGGCGCGGACCGCGACTTCCCATGGTTCTTGGATTGGTCATTATCGCTTTGGGATTCGTCTTCTTTGGCAGCACCGGCGTCACTGGCGGCGAATCGGATTACCTGAGCACATTTTTCTTGCCGGTCGTCCTTTTTGGCTTGGGATTTGGCTTGTCATTTGCGCCGCTGACGATGACAGCGATGGCTTCTGCGCCGCAAGCCAATGCCGGCATCGCTTCTGGCGTCAACAACACCTTGGCTCGCGTGGGACAGGTGTTGATCGTCGGCATCCTGGGCGGGCTGGCTATTGGCTGGTTCGGTCAACTGCTGATGAACGACTCGTATATCAGATCTTTGCCGTCAGAAGCGCAGACGCATCTGGCCGCGGATGCCGGCGACCTGGTAGAGACATCCATCCCGGATTGGCTGTCAGCCGATGAGCAGGAGAATGTGCGGCAAGTCATCCGCCAGTCTTTCGCCGCGACCTTCAGCATCCTGATGTGGATCGGCGCCGCTGTCTGCGCGCTCTGCGCCGTGATCGCCGCCTTTGCCATTGACGACGAAGCGCTGAAGCGCAGCAAATCCATTGATGTTACAGATGACAGCGATTATCCGCCGTATCACGACGAGCCTGACGAAGTTGTTCCCCCCGAGTCCGAGTCGCCGTAAACTGCATCGCGGATGCCTTTGAGATAACCAATAGCGAAGAGTCGGCCGATCGCCGAATAGCCGGCCTGCTGGTTGTCGTCGCCAGCCATGGTCGGCACATGGTCGGGACGCAGCGCGCCAGCAAAGCCGATATCTCGATACGCGCGCATGCAAGCCACCATGTCCGACTGGCCCGCATCGTGAAATGTCTCTTGAAAGCGCCGCGGCGCGCCAGCCACATCGCGCATATGCACAAAAAAGATCTTGTCGCCAAAACGGCGGATGACAGCGGGCAGGTCGTCGGTCATCAGCGTGAAGTTGCCCTGGCAGAGCGCGATGCCGTTCATCTCGCTGGGCACGAGCGATAGCAGTCGCGTGAAGTTGTCGATGCTGCGCATGATGCGTCCGATGCCGCGGATGGGCGACAAGGGCGGGTCGTCCGGGTGCATCGCCAATTTCACGCCCGCCGCCTCGGCCACCGGCAGCACGCGCTCCAGAAAGTAATGCAAACTCTCCCACAATTGCGTCTCGCCGACTTCGCCATACTCGGTCAGGGGCGCGTCTGCCATCTGCGCGTGATCATAAGCCGTCACCAGCGCGCCGCCCCGCGAACGCAGCGTCGTTGTCGTGCGCACCCAGTTCATCACCGCCATCCACTCGTAGCACCACACTTCAATGCCCAGCCGTCCCATGTTCTCGATGAGTTCGCAGACGGCGTCGATCTCGGCATCGCGCCCCGGCAAGCCGAGCTTGGCCTGGGTCAGCGGCGGCCGACTCTCGATGACGGACAGCGTGAAGCCGCGGTCTTCATAAGCATTCTTCGTGCGCAGCAGCGGCGCATAGCTCCAGGGCGGCTCGCCATCAAAGGCGGTTTCGAAGCCCAGCGCGCCAACGACATGGCGGACTCCGCACTGCGCGACGAGGTCCCAAAGCTGCGAATAAGCGGGCGGCAGAAATTCTGCGATCTGGATCATGAGCGGCTCTCCTTGTTGACGCGCCTCGATTTCTAGCACAGCGCGCGCGAAAGGGCGAATCTGGCTGGGTCGCGGTCTGTCCCGCTCGCTCCGTGATGCAAGCCCATGCATCTTTTTGGGCGTGGATGCGTATAATGCCCAGACGCCACACAACCGGTCGGCAGTCGCACATGCAGCGAACCCGCCAGCAGCAGCAAGCCATCCCCAGCCTCAGCAGCGCCGAGATCCAGCAGCGCATCGAGCGCGGCGAAAGCAACGATTATGATGCGCGCGTTGGACGCAGCTATTGGGATATCTTCCGCGACAATGTGCTCAACCTGTTTAACCTGGCGCTGGGCAGCATGCTGGTGGCGGTGGTGGCCATGGGCGATTATGCGACCGCCATCTTCGCCGGCTTCAGCGTGGTCACCAATACTTTCTTCGGCATGGCGCAAGAGTTCAACGCCAAGCGCCAACTCGATCAATTGGCGGCGCTGGCTGAACAAAGCGTGCGTTGTCGGCGCGATGGCAACTGGGTCGATGTGCCCATGCGCGAGGTCGTCAAAGACGAGATCATTCACATACAGCCCGGCGACCGTCTGGTTGTCGATGGCAGCGTGCTGCTGGCCGACTCGCTGGAACTGGACGAATCGCAGCTGACGGGCGAGTCGGACGCGATCGCCAAAGCGCCAGACGACCACGCATTTTCGGGTTCGTTTTGCACGGCGGGCACGGGCATCATGCGCGCCACCCAGGTCGGCGCAGACAGCCAGATCAACCGCCTTTCGGCAATCGCCAGGCAATACAAGCTGGTAAAGACGCCCACGCAAATCAAAATTGATATTGCGGTCGAGGTGGCTGTCCTGCTGATGATGGTTTTCGTGCCCATGATCTTCGTCACTGGCTACCTGCTGGAAAGCGCCCTGCTGGGTATCGTGCGCGATGCGGTTGTCTTTACCACCAGCCTGGTGCCGCAGGGATTGGTGCTGGTCGCCATTCTGTCTCTAACCATCGGCGCGGTGAAAATCAGCCTGCAGCAGACGCTCATCCAGCGCGTCAACGCGGTGGAATCGCTCGCCAACGCGACTGTGCTCTGCTTCGACAAAACTGGCACCCTGACACAGAACAAGCTGGCTGTCGACGACATCATGCCAATCGGCGCGGCGGACGAAGCGGGAATCCTGCGCGACCTGCACATTGCGCTGGAAAATATGGCGCACCACAACAACACCGCCCAAGCCATCGCGCAGCATCTCGCCGACAAGCAGCCAGAAGTCGCTGTGCCGGAAAAGCTCAGCGAGATCTCTTTCAGCTCGGCGCGCAAGTGGTCGGCTGTCTGCCTTCCCGAAAAGACGCTGCTGCTGGGCGCGCCCGAACGTTTGCTGCCCGCCGACCATCCCCACGCCTATACAGCCGAGCAGCTTTCGCAAGATGGCCTGCGCGTGCTGGCCTTCGCGCAGACGGCGGATGCGCCCGATGTCACAAAAGGCAGCGTCGCCTGGGATTTGCAGCCGCTGGCGCTGATCGTGATGAGCGACCAAATCCGCAGCGACATCCAGGACACGCTGGCCGCTTTCCGCGCTGAGGGACTGACGCTCAAGGTCATCAGCGGCGACAACCTCGAGACGGTGCGAGCGATCGCGGGGGCGGCTGGCATGGACATCGGCGCGCGCGCCTACAGCGGTCCCGAACTGGATGCCATGGGCGAAGGCGAATTCGCCAGCGCGGTTGTCGAGAGTCATGTTTTCGCGCGCATCAATCCCGATACCAAGCAGCGGATCGTGGCGGCGTTGCGAGCGAATGGCGAGTATGTGGCGATGGTGGGCGATGGCGTCAACGATGTACCGGCACTGAAGGCAGCCGACCTGGCTATCGTGATGAACGATGGCACGCAGATCAGCAAGGATGTGGCGGATATCGTGCTGCTCAACAATGCCATGTCGACGCTGCCGCGCGCGTTCGGCGAAGGCAAAGCCACCACACAGACGATCTTCGGCACGATGAAGCTCTTCTTGGTGCGCAATTTTTATATGGTCGCGCTATTCGTATTTCTAGCGTTCATGGCGCTGCCTTTCCCCATCACCCCGGTGCAGATCAGCTGGGCGACCTTTGGCACGGTCAATCTGCCGGCCACTTTCATCGCTTTTGGCTGGCTGCGTCCCAAGCCGATCAAGCGCTTCCGCAGCGATGTGATGGATTACATCTTTACCATGGGCTTCATCGCCGCAGTCATGATGACCGTGCTCTATCTGCTCGCCTGGCTGGGCAGCGAAGGCGACTTGCAGCTGACGCGCTCGGCCATCACCATCATGGTGGCGCTCTATGGCTTGCTGATCACCTGGCAGGTGCAGGGCATCGATTTGTACGAGCCGCGTACGCTCGTCCAGCACTGGCGAATCGCGCTGTTGAGCAGCTTGCTGACTGTGGCGACCATCCTGGCGATGTATGCCTGGCCAGCCCTGTTTGAATTCAGTCCGCCGCTCTGGGATGGCGGGGCTGGCACGGCGGTCATCCTGGCGATTGGCGGTCTCTTTTCGCTGACGATGGCGTTAGTCGGACATGGGCTGCGGCATCGTTATCTGCTGGAGCGGTTTTGGCAGCTGCTGGCGGCGGATCGGGAGTGAATGCTCAGCCACAGAGAGCGCAGAGGATTGTACAAGGGCAAGACACCGGCTCAATCGATGTGCAGAATCCTGATAATCTTCTAGGCGTTTCAGCGAAATGGACCTACACGGTTCTTACTGCCTATCATGAGCCAGTAGGACAAATTAACGCATTCGCAATTATAGAATGCTTGTGCTATGATAATTCGTGTGCAAGGATTATTTCATGGGGAAGATCGTGTCCAGTTATCGCAACGACTTCTTTGACAAAGAACGCCCTTGGTCGCGGCTCAAGAACAGCATTCTTGGCTCGTACATGGTTCCGTATCTGGCAAAAGTAGCAAAACGTCAACAAAGCATTGTGCTAGTCGATGCGTTTGCAGGTCCTGGCAAATTGGCGGATGGGTCTCCGGGTTCGCCACTGCTTATCGGTAGCGCCGCTGAGAAGTACGCGAGCGGAAAGTACAGAGCTTATTTCTTCAACAATGACGACACACATCATGCGCAATTGAACTCCATAATCGACGCGCATGGATGGACATCTTGTACCGCTATTCACGGAGATGCCACTACTCAACTCCGTGATCTTATCTTGACATTGAATGATGAGACGCTTTTGCTGTACATTGATCCGTTTGGTCTTGATTGCGAATTTGATATGATTCGCCCTCTGCTCCATAGAGACAAGGCGCTAAGCACCGAGATTCTTATCAACGTATCAATGCCAATAACTCATCGTTTGGCAGGGCGAGATGCTACGTCCAATAAAGAGAGTGATAGACAAAGATTGCTAAGCAACCGTGACAAGCTCACGAGAACCTATGGCGGTGGCTATTGGAAGGATGCTCTGTTTAGCGCCGAGGACACGAAAGAACGAGAAGCCGAGCTAGTTCGCCGTTACCGCGCACAATTGGAAGATTCGCAATATCTCAAGTTTACAGGTGCGTGCCCAGTGCGCGAACGATCAGACAGTGCCACTAAGTATTACATGGTATTTGCTTCCCCGCATCAGGACGCCATGTTGCTCATGAATGACAATATGTTCAAAGCCTTCAATAAGCACATGCACCACCAATGGGCAAAGGATACATTCTTCGCAGACTCTCCATTTACTGAGTGGAGAGACCCGTCGAAATTACAGGACGTGGTCGTGAATTATGTAGAGCGGTTTCCCGATCTTTGCCGTATAGACCTGTGGCGAGAGATCGTAACGGATCACTTCATGTTATTTGCAAGCAGTGAATACAAGAGGGCGATTCAAACATGTTGTGACTTGGGTCGCATCCAGTGCATCACGCCCATAAGTAAAGGTGGAATCCGTCCTAGTAAACGCCTCAATGACAACTGCAAGTTTCAGATTGCACAACCCAAGACTATGTTCTAGGCAACTGCTTGTGCGGGAAAGTCGGCGCGCCAATCGGGCCAAGCCTTTCGACTCATGTTTCCCTTGAAGAAGACTGGCATTCCAGCGCTATCAAGCAAATTAACCAGCCCCGCAGTCCACGCGCGCTTAGGCTGGTATACCCGGTTTCCATCACTCGCCGCGCCGATGATCGCCCACTCAAAGGGCAACTCGCCCTCATCCCGCAGCCACGCCTCAAACACAGGTGTCACATCAAACCACAGCGGCTCGATGCTCATAAAGCGCACAGTCGCCTCCACCTCTCGCAGGTGTCGCAGGTAAACCATCAGCGCCCTCGCGCCACCTGTCTCGCTCATCAGATGACCGGCCGGCAGACTCACGCCCACCCACACATTGGGCGGATAGGGATTGAACTGCGGCAGGCGAATCGGAAATTTGCTCAGCGTCTGAAAGGTGTGCCAGCCTGCCTCGCGCATCACATCAAGCACTTGGCGGATCTGCTCTTCGGGCACCCAGTGTCCAAACAAATCGGCCATGCTGCCCACGAAGATGCCCGCGGGCTTCTTTAGACGCAGGGGCGCGTCCAACTGGTGCGGACGCCAATAATGATGCTCGAAGCCGTGCGGATACCCGCGCGTGAAGCGCTCGGCGATGGTCTTGGCATAGCACTCGGTGACCGAGCCATCGGGCATGCGCCAGGTGCAGCCGTGCAGACAGCCACCCGTGGGATTCCAGGTGTAGCCGGGCAACTCGCTGCCATCGGTTTGGCGTATGCGCGTCCATTCGATGCCCTTGGGCGGCTTCTGTCGGTTCATGGCTGCCTCGCGCGGTTTGACACAAGCACAGCATAGACCTTTTGTGCTAATTTTGCCAGCGCAGTTCGTGGCATTTACAGGGCAATTGCTTCAAAGCTCTACTACCGAGTACACAGAGCAACATGAGGATGCCGAGAACAAAACAGGAGAATTGTCTTTGGGGCGACACAAGTGCCGCCCACATCATTCATGCTGGATCTTGCGACAATCCCCCACCATACCGATGGTGGCTGGATGACGCGGAGACCTAGCCAGACATCATCATGTCCATTGAATTCATGGACATGCTCGAATCGTCCATCATCATCATCTCCGTGCCGCACTTGTCCCGCGCGTAGTCATAGTAGCCGGCCTGCCAGTCGTCCGTCGTCTCGCATGTCTGCCCCATCAAGCAGCAGTTGTCCATCAGGGTCGCGTAATCCGGCGAGTCATAGACCATTTCATCGGTGTCGGCCGGCAGCGGGCACATGCCAGCCAGGAAGTCCAGGTGGCCGCCAATCCAGTGCGCAGCCGTTTCGCATTCTCGACCCAGCTGGCAGCAGTTGTCTACATACATCACGGTCGGCGGCGGCGCGAACATGTCGCTGACTTCTTCGTCGGTGAGGCGCTCATGCTGCACCCATTCGGCCATCCAGGCATGTCCGTCTTCGTGCTCGACCTTCAGCCAGCGGTTGAAGCTGTCGACGACATTCAGCACAGAGCCTTCTGCCAGCACAGCCACAATGTCGCTTTCCAGGCTGTGCAGTTCGCGCAGGTTGGTCTGGGTCAGCAGGTGGATGTAGTAAGCCATGTTGTCCGCGGGCATGGCAGGCATCGTCATCATGGAATCCGCCATAGGCATGCTGTCGTCATCACTCAGGCGCGTGTGCATCACCCAATCAGCCAGCCACACTTCACTGCCTTCATACGACACTTTCAGCCAGCGATTGAAATGTTCGAGCACAGTCAATTCCGTGCCCTGCGGCGCTCTGGCTGCCAACTCGCTGTCCATGCTATATGATGCGCGCAGGTTGGCTTCGGTATCCAGGCGGATCATATAGCTGTTTTGCGCGAGAGAACTCAGCGTTAAAGCCATCGTCAATAACAATGCAAATGCAAATCTCATGAGAATTCCTCCTCTGTAGCGAATCTGAAGTGATTGTATCACAACTTGTCAATACCGCGCCAATTTTTCGGGGCGAGGGTTTCAGTTGTTTCGCCCGATATGCGCCAGAATCCGGGCGGCGCGAGCATCCCAGGTATATTGCGCCAGCGCTTTTTCACGCGCGGCATCGCCCAGACGCTGGCGCAGCGCCGGATCATCGCGCAGTCGCAGGATGGCATTCGACCAGGCTTCAGCATCGCCGGGCGGCAGCAGCAGCGCGGTCTCTTCATGCGTCAGCACATCCGCCCACGAGGCCAAATCCGAAGCGGCGATGGCGCGGCCCGCTGCCATGTATTCAAAGAGCTTGAGTGGCGAAGTGTAGTTGGCGAATTGCGCTGTGGCCGGGTGCGGCATGGCGCAGACATCAAATGCGCGCAGGTAACGGGGCACGGCAGCCGGCGGCACTTGTCCGGCGTACAAAAATCGGTCTCGCGGCAAACCCAGCCCAATCCAGCGTTCGCGCAGCGACTCCGCCATTTCTGCCGGTCCGCCCGCCAGCGCCAGATGCGCGCCCGGCACAGCAGCCAGGGCTTCGACCAGGCCCCCGACGCCTTTGTCCATGCCGATCATCTGCAGGCGTCCGACATAACCGACGATGAAGGCATTTTCATCCCAGCCGATCTCTTGACGAGCGGCGGGCTGTGACGGCAAATCGGCATAGCGGGCGCGGCGGATGCCATCGTGCGCGGTGATGCTTCGCCGCGGGCTGGCGCGACGATGGGCGATCAAGTCTTTGCGCAGCGGCTCGGTGATGGCGACCACGCTGCCGGCACTGCTTGTGGCGCGCTGCTGCAGGTTGGCGCCTCGGCCAGCAGGCGGGTAGAGATGCGCTTCGTAAGCGATTTTGCGCTGCGGCTTCAGCCAGCCCAACAGCCACACGAGGATTTCATCGCGGCTGTAATAGATATCGGCGCGAGCAATCAACAGCAGCAAGGCGCAGACCAGCGCATATGACAAAGCCTGTACATAAAAAGCCATGCGCGAGGCGGAGCTTTCGGCGGGAAAAAGCGGGAAAAGGTCGATGCAGGGCACGCGGCGGATGCGGAAGCTGCGCTCGACGCCGTACCAGGCGTACGCATCGGCGATCTTGCGCATCTCGCGCGTATTCCAGCGGCGGGCCACCCACAGCGTCACCTGACAGCCGGCCGCGGCGAAGGCTTCGCAGTTTTGCATAATCTGGCTGCCGTGCGCTTTTTCTGTAGGCAGGCGCATCAGCGAGATGTACAGCAGCTTGGGCATGGCTGCATTAAACCACAATCGGCGCGGCGCGGGCAAGATCAATGCCTCTCCCCAGTGACTTGGGGCACCGAGCGGTAGATTAGCTTGCCAGCCTCTTGCGCGGCAGCAGCAGACTCAGCAAACCCGCCACCGCGATGACAACCGCCACGATCTGGAAGGTCTGCGCCAGCCCGATCTGGTCGGAAAGCGCGCCGATGACCAGCGAGCCGATCGCGCCCGTTCCGAAGATGAAACCCAAAATCGCGCCCGATGCAAAGCCCTTGCGCAGCGGGATCAGATCTTGCGCCATCACCACGATCAAACTATGCGCGCCGCCCGACAAGCCGCCAGCCGCGATCGCCAGCAAAAAGGCGAATGCGCCTTCGTAGGCCGGCAGCAAAAAGAAAGCCGGCGCAGACGCCAGCATGCTCAGCATCATCACCATGCGCCGATCAAAACGATCCGCCAGCTGCCCAAAGACCAAGCCCGATATGGCAGAGGCGATCCAGTAAGAGCTGGTGATCGTGCCATACGCGGCCGGGTCCCAGCCTTTTTGTTCGAAGAGCAGCGGCACGAATGCCACCGAGCCCTGCTGCCCCAATCCGCGCAGCAGCACGATCAAGCCCAGCACGACAAAGGCGAATAGCGGGAAGTGCTCGCGCGCGTCATTTTCGCGTTCCGACTTGCGCTTGCTCTGCTCGGCGTGGTGTTCATGCGTCCTGGGGATGCTGGTGAACATCAGCAAAACAGACGGGATGCACAGCGCAGACAGCGCGATGATGGGTGTTACATCGCCGCCGCTGGAAAAATAAGGCAAACCCGCCAGCGCGCCCATGTTGCCGGGCAGGTTGGGGTTGGCGGCATCCAGCAAGATGCCGGCAATGGCTGGTCCCAGCGCCAAACCCATCTGCCCCATCAGAAAGAAGCAAGCCATGTTGAATGCCGAGCGGCGCGGGACAGCTTCTGCCGAGTGCAATGCGCCCACCGGATGCAATGCGCCGCTGCCGATGCTGGCCAATACCATGGGCACGAACATCAACCAGTATTGGCGCGCGGCCGCCGCGGCAGCCACCGACAGCGTGAACATGAATACATTGAATGCCAAGCCCAGCGACCCGAGCCGGCGTCCGCCAGTGCGGTCGGCGCGCATGCCAAAAAATGGCTGCGTCAAGGCACCCAGCAGCTGCGACAGGCTGACGACCAGCCCGATCTGGATGTTGCTCATGGGCAGGATGCTGGCCGCCAAAAATGTCAGCAGCACCGGCGGCATGGACGAGAAGATGTCGTTGGTCAAATGCCCCAGATAAACAGCGCTGAGCAGGCGGCGGGTTCGTGGCATGGCGGCTATGATAAATCAAAAATGACGCGCAGAGAACATAGAGGATTCTTGCGGATTGCGCTTCGTAGGAGCGAGTTGCTCGCCCGTTGAGCAATCAGCGCCGTTTGCCTGGCTATGACAAATTGTCCAGCGTGCGCGAGATTTCAAACAGGCTGAGCGTGTCTTCTTCCGTCTTTGAATAAATGCGTAGCAATCGGATGGTGGAAGCGTCCTCTACAACATATAAGGCACGGAAGCCGCCGCTCTTGCCACGATTCGCAGAGCGATTTGTCAAGCGTACCTTGCGTACAATTCGGGGAAGACCGCGTATCCTGTCGCCGTGAATGCCAAGCTGTTCAAAGTCCTCCAACAATCCGCGTATGTCTTCGGCAATGCGACGATACTTTCTGCGCAATCGTCTTACATCTCGGTCGAATTCTCCCGTGGTTAGGACGACGATCGAGGTTTTCAACTATCTTCTGCCTCAAGCTCCGCCAGCAATCCCCCAATGGGTCGCACATCCCCCGCCAGCGCCTGCTTGTAGCCCTCGGCGATTCCATCCAGGATCTCCTGCTTCGTCGGCTGGCGATACGGCTCGTCATCGTCGTAGTCATCACCTGGCGGCGTGTAGTCGCCGGCTTCGTACTCGGCTTCCGCGCGGCGAATGGCGGCCGCAATCTCCTCGTCGCTGGGCTCGCCATAGACTTGCTTGTACAATTCGCGCAGTTCCGCCTCGGACAGCGACGCGATGTCGATATCGTCCGAGGTCTTCACTGGCGCATCGGCAACTGTTGGCTGGCGCATGATTTCCTCCTGTAGACCTGTGAGATCGTCGCAGGTTTCTATATTGAGATTATAGCGGTCGGCACATCATCACAACAATTATGAATCCGCCGACGCCAAACACCCTCCCTGGCCCGACGAGGGCGCAAGCTCTGTGTTTTCTGTGTCCCGGTTTTCAACTATCATGCCACCGGCAACGCAACAGAGGACTCCCCATGACAATCGACTATTCGCAGCTGAAGCCCGTGCCGCCACGAGACGAGCCTTATCACATCGTGGTTGCAGCCGCCCATCATGATGATATCGAATTTGGCGTTGCCGGCAGCGTGGCGCGCTGGATCCGCGATGAAGGTGCCAGCGTCACTTATGTCATCATCACCGATGGCGGCAGCGGCAGCAACGACCCCGATATCACCCGGCAGCAGCTGGTCGCCGAACGCCGCACCGAGCAGATCAAAGCCGCAGCCGAAGTCGGCGTTACCGACCTGCGCTTCCTGGATTATCCCGATGGCACGTTGCAAGCCACGCTGGAACTGCGCCGCGACCTGACGCGCATCATCCGCGAGACCAAAGCGTATCGCGTCGTCTGCCAAGACCCCGCCACCATCTTTGTGCGCGAGCATTACATCAACCATCCCGACCATCGCGCCGCCGGCGAAGCCACCCTCTATGCCGCATTCCCCAGCGCCGAAACCCGGCCTATCTTCCCCGAGCTGCTGGCGGAGGGTTATGAACCGCACAAGATCGGCGAGCTTTTCATGTGCCTGACGATGAACCCAACGCATTTCGTCGATATCAGTTGCGCGCTGGAGCAGAAAATGGCTGCGCTGGGCGCTCATGTCTCGCAGATCGGCGCGGGCGAAGACTTCGATAACGGCGCGGGCAAGTGGGTGCGACAGGGCAATCACGAAGGCGGCAAGCTGGTCGGCGTCGACTATGCCGAGTTCTTCAAAGTGATGAAGTTCGACCAGCCACGCGAAAACTGGTTTGAAGACGAGGACAAGTCTGGGGACTGAAGCTGCGCAGCCGACTGGTACGAGGCGCTGTTTGGCAATTGCCCGCCCGCGCGCGATGGCGGTAAAATCAGCGCGCAACCGGAAGCGCACAGAGAAGGACGATCATGATTCTCACGACTTTCACCAGCGGCGGAAGCAGCAAACTCGGCATCAAGACCGGGCGCGGCATATTGGATGTGGCTGCGGCGGTCGCTGCCAGCGGGATGAACTGCCCGGCCACGCCCGATGCCGTCTACAGCCAGGGATTGACGGCGCTGCCAGCTTTGCAGGCGCTGGTCCATGCAACTGACGATGCGACTGACGCCGCCGCGCTCTACCTGGACGAAGCCGGCTTGACCTATGCGCCGACCGTGCCCAATCCTGGCAAGATCCTCTGCGTCGGCTTGAATTATCGCAAGCACGCTGCCGAATCGGGCATGGCCGAACCGCAGGAACCGGTGCTCTTCAGCAAGTTCAACAACGCGCTGGCTGCGCCCAACGAAGATATCCCCATGCAAGCCGACTGGACGTCGGTCGATTATGAATCGGAGCTGGGCGTGGTCATGGGCAAGACGGCGCGCAATGTCCCGGTCGATGAAGCGCTGGATTATGTCTTCGGCTATTGCAATATGAACGACCTCAGCGAACGCGACTTGCAGATGCGCAGCGGACAGTGGCTGCTGGGCAAGACTCTGGACAAGTTCCTGCCGCTCGGACCGTATGTGGTAACTGCCGATGCCATCCCCGACCCGCAGAATCTGTCCATCAAGGGCTGGATGAATGGCGAACTGCGCCAGGACAGCAACACCGCCGACATGATTTTCAGCGTCGCCGAGGTGATCGCCTATGCCAGCCGGGTGATGACGCTGTCGCCGGGCGATGTCATCAGCACGGGAACGCCCGAAGGGGTCATCCTGGGCATGCAGCCGCGGGTGTGGATGCAACCGGGCGATGAGTACATCGTAGAAGTGGCAGGTTTGGGCAGGCTGGTTAATCGGATGGTCGAGGCATGAGCGGGGCGGCGACTTACCTGGTGACAGGGGGCATGGGCTGCATCGGCGCCTGGGCGCTGCGCGAGCTGGTGCGACGGGGCGACCGCGCCGTCAACTTCGATGCCAGCGCCGACCGACACCGCCTCGACTGGTTGATGAGCCGCGACGAGCAGGCGCAGATCACTTTCGTGCAGGGTGACCTGCGTGATGAAGCGGCTGTCAAAGCGGTCTTCGCCGAGCAGGGCATCACGCATGTGATTCACCTGGCTGCGCTGCAAGTGCCCATGTGCCGCGCCAATCCGCTGCTGGGGGCGCAGGTCAATGTCGCTGGCACGGTCAATATCTTCGAGGCGGCGCGGGAAAATGGCATCGAGCATGTCGCCTATGCCTCGTCCATCGGCGTCTACGGTCCCCCGTCCGACTTCCCGCCTGGTCTGATCGCCCACGATGCTCCACAGCAGCCGCGCACGCTCTACGGCGCTTACAAGGTGTGCAACGAGCAGACTGCGCGCGTCTATTTCCACGATCACGACATCAGCAGCGCCTGCCTGCGCCCGTATACGGTGTATGGCGTCGGGCGCGACCAGGGCATGACCAGCGAGCCGACGCATGCGCTGGTGGCGGCGGTCAAGAGCCAAGCTTATCGCATCGGATTTTGCGGCACGATGCAATTTCACTTCGCGGCCGATGTCGCGCGGCAATTCATCCTGGCTGCCGAAACGCCGCTGGATGGCGCCTATGGCTACAACCTGGGCGGACAGCCGTATTCGGTCGAGCAATTTGTCGGCATCGCCAGCCAGCTCTTGCCCGATGCAAGGATCGAGGTGGCGGATGCCCCGCTGCCTTTCCCGGCCGGCTTTGACGACAGCGAATTGCGCGCGCGCTATGCCACCGTCTACGAAACGCCGCTGGAAGAAGGCATCGCCGCGACTATCGAACATGCGCGGCGGCTGGGGGATGCGATTTAGCCGGGGTCAGGATTCGGAAACAGGCGGATGAGATCCAACTCAAAGCCGGGCAATACATCTTCGCCGGAGAGCAGGCCACCGGCACCGACAAACTCAATATCGAGCCGCGCCCCGACTGCGGAACGGCAGACATCGACTCCCCGCTGATCGGGCAGGACGATCCAGACCAGCCGCGCGCCATTGTCCAGGTAAATTTGCGCCTTGCGACGGATGCTGCGGATGGAGTTGGAGGGCGAGACAACTTCCACTGCCAAATCGGGCAGGAAAGGCACGAAGCCAGTATCTGGCGCCTGGCTCAAGCGCGATTTGCTGACGAACGAGACATCGGGTACAAGCAGTGTGCCAGGGTCGCCGGGCGGATTATAGCCGACTTCAATATGCACCTCGCCCAGGTCATGCACTTCGGCGAACAGCGTCAGGTGCGCGTTTATCCGCGATGCCAACCAGCCATGTACCCTGTTCACAGGCGACATTTCGAAAACCTCTCCGGCAATCATGTACCAGCGGCGGTCAGCGAGTTCTGACGGCCAGTCTGGTTGCCCGATGACTTCAGCCATATTAAGTTCCTGGAGGGTCATGTTACCTTTGCCTGACGTTTGCGCTTGCTATACGATAACATAAGAATCTAGTGAATTCGGCGTCAACTGCGACATAGGCGCGGAATAATCCGTATACTATAGCGAATCGAGACACTCGGCAGCGCGCCAATATTGGTCCAAACTATCGAAAGCACAAGACGAGAATCTGACCATGTCCAACACCACGCGCATCATCCAGCAGCTGGGCACGAACCTGCTCAATATGCAGCGGTCGCGCATCAAGACGCTCGATTATGTCATGCTGCGTCTGCCGTCCAGCTTTGCGCCCATGCCGCGCGTCCGCAATATCGTGCAGCGGCAGCTATTTGGCGCGGCGCCAATGAGCCTGCTGGAGTGCACGCAAGCCCTAGAGCGCATCGCTGACGACCCGCGCACCCTGGGCGTCGTGCTGCATTTTCGCGGCTTGGCTGCCAATTATGCCGATTTGCAGACACTGCGGGGCGCCATCTTGCGCCTGCGCGAAAAAGGCAAGCGCGCTATCGCCTTTGCGCCCGGCTATCGCATGGCTGAGTATTTTGTCGCCAGCGCCTGCGACGAGATTTTGTTGGTGCCCGGCGGCATGCTGGATACGGCTGGCATCCTCAGCCAGCAGATTTTTTTGAAAGACGGCTTGGCGGCTGTCGGCTTGCAGATGGATGCACTGGCTATCACGCCCTACAAGAGCGCCGCCGATATGTTGGCGCGCAGCGAACCCTCGCCAGAAGCGCGCGAACAAACCAACTGGCTGCTGGATTCGCTTTTCGAGATCGTGCTGGATGGCATCGCCGCCACACGCAAAATGAAGTCGGAAGCTGTGCGCGAGATGGTCGATGCAGCGCTGCACAGCGACAGCGACGCCTTGGCAGCCGGCTATATCGACGGCGTGATGAACGAAGAAGCGCTGCTGACGCATCTGGGCGTGGGGACAATCTCGCCTTGGGAAGAAGCCGACGGACAAATCTACCTGCCAGCGCCCGATTTCAGCGGCAAGTATGTCGCCCTGCTCTATGCTGGCGGCGCAATCGTTGACGGCGAGAGTCAATCCCCGCCCGGCGACCTGCCCATCCCCTTGCCGTTTGTGGGCAGCGAGCGACTGGGCGATGCCACCCTCAACCAGCAAGTGCGCCATCTCATCCGCGATGATCGCTGTGGCGCGCTGGTGCTTTATATTGACAGCGGCGGCGGAAGCGCGACAGCCTCCGAGTCCATGGCAGCGGCGCTGGGCGAATTTGCCAGCACGCGTCCCTTGGTGGTCTGCATGGGTGGCGTGGCGGCCTCGGGCGGCTATTACATCGCGACGCCGGCGCACTGGATTGTCGCGCAGCCCAGCACCATCACCGGCTCGATCGGCGTGCTGATGGGCAAACTGGTCAACAGCGAGATGCTTCGGAAATTGCGCTTCAATGCCGTGTCTTATCTGCGTGGCGAAAATGCCGACTGGATCGCTGGCGAGCGGCCATTCAGCGATGAGCAGCGGCAGATGGTGCGCGGCAACATCGAGCGCCTGTATCGACAGTTCATCACGCGCGTGGCCGATAGTCGCGGCAAAACGATCGATGAAATCGATGCGATCGGCGGCGGCCGAGTCTGGACGGGCGCGCAGGCGCTGGAATGCGGACTGGTCGACCAGCTGGGCAGCCTGGATGATGCCAGCGCCAAAGCCCGCGAACTGGCGAACCTGCCCGAAAGCGCGCCCCTGTCGCTCGTGCGCGGCAAAGGCAAGCCCATCGGCGTGCAGTTGGCGGAGCAGAATCCCGCCGCCATGGCAAAATATGTCGCGGAGGGCATTGAACTGGTGACCAGCCGAGCGCAGTTGCTGATGCCTTTTGAATGGCGGGTGAAGTAAGCGCATGACCGAGATTTACACAATCGGCTATGGCGGACGAAGCAGCGATGACTTCGTGGAATTATTGCGGCGCTATGACATTGCGCTGTTGGTGGATGTGCGTTCGCAGCCCTGGTCAAAGTTCAATCCCGATTTCAAGCGCGCGGCATTGACGCGGATTTTGCGGCAAGCAGGCATTGACTACGCTTTTATGGGCGAGACGCTGGGCGGACGTCCCGCAGATGAAGACTGCTTTGTCGATGGCTTGCTGAATGCCGCGCGCTGCGAAGAACGGGCTTGGTATCGGCAGGGCATAGCGCGCTTGAAGTCGCTGGCGGCACAGCGGCCTGCAGCCATCATGTGCAGCGAAAAAGACCCCGCTAATTGCCACCGCAGCTATACCATCGGCGTCACCTTGCAAAAAGATCCAAGCTGTGCTGTGCTGCATATCGACAAAGGCGGCGCGCTAAAGGATCAGGCGGCGCTGGAAGCTGAATCCAAACCACGCCAACTGGACAGGCTGTTCTAAAGCCACGCGCATGAACAATCACTCGCTTGACGCAATCTATACCATCGGCGTTTATGGCTATGACGAAACGGCTTTCTTTGCTGCATTGCAAGCGCACGAAATCGACCTCTTCGTCGATGTACGGCGGCGGCGCGGGGTGCGGGGCACCCGCTACAAATTCGTCAACAGCAGCTACCTGCAGGATAAGCTGGCAGCTTTGGGCATCGGCTATGCGCATCTGCTAGACCTCGCGCCAACTGCACGCATCCGCAGCTTGCAAGACTTTGCCGACCAACAGCAGCGATTGCAGCGACGCAGCGACCGGCAAGACTTGTGCAAAGAATATATTCGCGAATACAAGCGCGATATCCTGCGCGTCTACAAGCGCAAGCCCGAGCGCAGATTTGTCGCTGCCGACGCCTTGGCAACGGCGCGCCAACTCGCGGACATTCCAGATGCGCAGCCCGTTCTGCGCCCTGCGTTATTCTGTGTCGAGGGCGAACCGCGAGCTTGTCATCGCAGCCTGGCGGCCGCAGAAATTGCAAAACAGCTGGGCGTGGAGGTGCTTCACATACTTGCTGATTAGGAGAATTCTTGATGACACAGGTATTGGTGGTTTGCAAGACGATAATGAAACAAGGGCTTTGCCTGGGCGGCTTTACGCTGGACCACAAGCAGAAGATCCGCCTGTTGACCGCCGATGGGCAAAACCAGCCGACCAACACGCCTTTTCAGGTCGGCGAGATCTGGGAGTGCCTGCTCGATCCCGTGCGCGATACGCAAAAGCCGCACACTGAAGATATGCGCGTCCTGCGTCAGCATCGCTTGCGCCACATGTCCGATGTCAAGGCGTTCCTGCTGTCTGCGCTCGACCCGCCGCGTCGTCTTGGAGAAACATTCGGCAATTATCTGCAACTGACCGGGCGGGGCAGCGCCTATGTGAGCGAAGAGCGGGGCTTGCCTGACTATGCGCACGCGTTTTGGCATCTGCAAGAGGGCTTGTTGCTGCAAAGGGACGGCAAGCGCGCCTATTTTGTGTTCGCGAAAGCCAAGCCACGCCCGTTTCGCCTGCCTTATGTCGGGGTGGGCACCTGCCCAAAGCGCATCCCGCCGGGCAGCCTGCTGCACTTGTCGCTGGCGCGCCCCTGGCAGCCAAAGCCATCTGTCGAAAAACGCTGTTACTTGCAGCTTTCGGGTGTATTCGTCTAGCTTGGCAAGCTGATTAGCGGTCAGAACGCTGCCCGTTGGTGCGCCGCTCGTATGGCATCGGCTAGCGTACTTGGTTGAACTTCATAATCATCAAACTGGTGGATGTTGTCATTCTTTACATGAAGTTGACCCTCACCCAAGTTGCCGCGATGTTGACCTTTAGAATAGTATCGATTTGTCTCAACTTCGTGCGACGACAAAACCCAATAGCGGATTATATCGCGCCATACTGCGATCCATACGAATACATCGCAAAGGTCGGGTTTTATCTGCTGGAAGTTCATCCAAAAGCGTTTCTTGGAATCAAATGCCAACGCCTTTTCGGACATAGCAGCCGCCGAATCCAAGTCGACTGCTCTTGATGACTTTATCTCAATGCGAATGCCTTCAAGGAATGCATCGTACTCCCCTGCTTGATATGATGGATCAAGATCTCGTGATGGTTTTCTAATTTCAGGAATAATTGACTTTATCTGACCATAAGCCCATGTATCTCCAAACCGTCTTGATGTGAAATCGAAAAGATGCAGAAAGCAGTTCCTCTCAATATACTTATCTCGCAGTTCATAATATTGGTCCAAACTCAATGTATCGACACCAAGCAAGGTCGATATAATGTACTCATATTCATTAAAAGGATAAGCCGATTCAAGCGACTCAAGTCTTATCCTGAATTCGTTTTCATTGGGCAGTTGTGTATAGAAGCGCATCCAACTCTCTTGTAAGATGTTCCATAGCTCCTCACAGCAAGGCGCTTTGTACGGGTAGTTCATCTTCAATTATTATCTTGTTGGAATCAACCTCCATCTTCCGAGTTTCAAACTCGCCCAGTTCAGGTTCAAACGGGTTTCCATTTTGCCAACCCGTGCGCCTGGTCGCCCGATAATGTTCAAGAGACGAATCGTGATTTCAGCAAATACCGGGTCGATATCCACCGTATAGCATTCGCGATTCAGAAGCTCGCAAGCCAGTAAAGTCGTGCCCGAATGGGAAAAGTAATCAATGACCAAATCGCTCGCGCAGGAACTTGCTCTAACTATGCGCTCAATGCTCTTTAACGGTTTCTGCGCATAGCAGCCGCTTACATTTTCTTCCATACGGTAGAACACTTGCTGCACATCTATCCAGACGTTGCTGGCGCGGATATTCTCAGATTTGCTGCGCTGCAAGTTCTCAGTTACTTCACCGTTTACAGTTTTGTAGTAACCTCGAAGCACCTTTGGAATGTCGGTATACTCCACTTGGAAATCAGGATTGCCTTTGACATAATAAAGTAATTCCTGTCGCACCGCCATCCAATTCTTTTGCGTGCCATAGCCTCGCTGGTTTCTCATTGTAATAAAACTTCTCGGACGGAACTCCTTCCCGCGCATCATAATCATGAAATCCGGCAAAGGCTGGAAACCGTTGCTCTGATCAGCGCCGATCCAAACATACAATGAGGCATTGGCGGACAGGGCGTCATAAGTAATTGATACCCATTTGCTACAGCATTCAACAAACTCAGATACTTGCTGAATCTTAAATGCGGCAAGATTGTAGGGCGGATCATGAATCGCCAGCGCGGCTCGATCTTTGCCCATCAACCTGGCTATCGCATCGGAGTCGGTCGCATCAAGGCAACCCACGCGATGACCATTGACCTCGTCTTCCCAAACCCCGCCCGGGGCTAGGCGGCAGTGGGGGAGCAACTGGCTTCTCAATCCTTCGGACTGATCCAATCGGGGAAGTGGATTCTCCTTCATAATCTCAATATTACCATCTGATTGCCATTTGGATTATGGCAGAATCCCCATACAATACTTTCCCGCAACTTCAAATCCATAAGGACAGCCCGCCATGACCACTATCCCCGCCCGCGCAGACATCCCCAAGCAAGCCACCTGGAATCACGAGAGCGTCTTCGCGTCTTTTGACGACTGGCGCGCCGAATACAACGCTGTTTCCAGCCAGCTCGGGCAAATCGCGGCCTTCCAAGGCACGCTGGCAGAAAGCGCCGAGCGACTCGCCGAGTACTTTGATTGTTACCAGGCAGTGGCGCGGCGGGTATGGACGCTCTATATGTACACCGCCATGTGGCAAGCCTGCGATGGCGAAAACGAGGACATCAAAGGCATGTTGGGACAGGCGCAGGGACTGGCCGGGCAATTCCTGTCTGGCGCGGCTTTTGCCCAGCCCGAACTGCTGGCGATGGACCCCGGCGACCTGCTGCAGTGGACGCAGTCCGAACCAGCCATGCAGCAATATGAACACTACATAGACGACCTGCTGCGCAAAAAGCAGCATGTGCTATCCGCCGAAGTCGAAGGCGTATTGGGCTTGCTGAACGACCCGCTTGGGCGCATCGAAAGCATCCGCAGCGCGCTGAACGACATGGACCTGCGCTTTGATGACGCCGCCGACGCCAGCGGCGCGCCACAGCCTTTGATCCAGAGCACGCGCGACAAGCTGCTGGGAGAAAGCGACCGCCAAACCCGCCAGAGCGCCTGGCAGAATTATGCCGACAGCTACCTGCGCTTTCACAACACATTCGCGGCAGCCTACCTGGCATCGGTCAAGAGCAATGTTGTGCAAGCCCGTTTGCGCGGTTATGACAGCGTCTTGCAGGCCAAATTGTCGCCGGGCAATATCCCGCTGGAGGTCTTCCACAACCTCATCGAAACTTGCCAGCGCCATATCCCAACCTGGCATCGCTATTGGGATGTGCGGCGGCGAGCGCTGGGCTACGAAACCATCCACCCCTGGGATATCTGGGCGCCGCTGACCAGCGATGATCCGCAACTGAGCTTCGCGGAAGCTGTTGACATGATCGCGGCGGGCATGCGTCCGCTGGGCGATGATTATGTACAAACCATGCGGCGCGGCTGTATGCAGGAGCGCTGGGTCGACCATGCCATCAATCGCGGCAAGTCCGAAGGCGCGTTTAGCTATGGCACTTATGACACGCACCCATTCATCATGCTGAGCTTCGATGGCGGACTGGGCGCGATGAGCACGCTGGCGCACGAGCTGGGGCATTCCATGCACAGCTATTACACGCGGCGGCGTCAGCCTTTTGTCTACAGCAATTATTCCATGTTTGCCGCGGAGGTGGCGTCCAATTTCAATCAAGCGCTGGTGCGGGCGCATCTCTTCGCCCAGAACAATGACCGCGCTTTTCAACTGGCGCTCATCCAGGAAGCGATGGACAACATCCACCGCTACTTCTTCATCATGCCGACTCTGGCGCGCTTCGAGCTGGAGGTGCATACGCGCATGGAAAACGACGAGCCGCTGACCCCAGCCGCGCTCAACGAAATTATGGCGGGCTTCTTCGCCGAGGGCTATGGCGAGACGATGACGGACGACCCGCGCCGCACGGGTATCACCTGGGCGCAATTCGGACATCTCTACGAAGCCTTCTATACCTTTCAATACGCCACGGGCATCTCGGCTGCGCATGCCCTCGCCAACGCCATCCTGGCTGACGAGAGCGGAGAGGCGGTCGAGCGCTATCTGGCATTCCTGCGAGCGGGCGGCAGCCAGTATCCGATTGACGCGCTGCAAATGGCGGGCGTGGATATGTCGACGCCGGCGGCTGTGGAAGAGACCTTCGCTGTGCTGGGCGGGTTGGTCGATCGGCTGGAGGGGCTGATTACATGGGGTGGTCTATCTTGCGCTGTAGGAGTCGCTATGATGGAGACAAAGCTTCCAGGTTTTGGCAAGAGCGACGCCATAGATATGGCAGTCTATTCTGGGAAACCTACGGTTCGTGATGGAGATAATGCTCATGCATGGGTAGCAAAATGAAGACCTAAATCATTTCCAACCTATTTGAAATGGTAGGGCGAAGGTGCCACGGCGGCCGAGCTATGGCTTTGCCGACGGTTTCAACAAAATAGCTGGCTTTGACGATCACCCACACGACTGTGCTGGGCTGGGATCGTCAATGTATTGCAAAAGCAATTCGAAACTGGATCGATCACGGGCTGGCACTTGAAATCGGTCTTGCAGGAGATGAACAGCTCAAACAAGGCAAGGGCACAGATCCGTTAAGATTGGCTTATTATCCGCATCAGAAGCAAGCGAAAGCGATGACGACGCAAATACTACAACTGGTGGAGTTCATGGACTTGCAGCCGCAGACTGCCTAGCGCTGGTCTTGCGGTGTCGAGATAATTCTCAATTATGAAGACAAGTCAGTACGTTCTGTTTGAGCTTGGCGGTAGAACTGTACGAGGCTTCGAAGATGGCAAATTAGTCGAAGTTCGTTATCTTGAAGTCGTGCGCTCGGGCATCGAATCCTATAGCAGGCAAGATTTCCTTTTGCAGCTGCGCGCGGCGCTTGACGAATTCGGCACAGACAGAATCTGCGAATGCCGCGTTGGTTATGTCGATGGCAATGGCGTAGGCGACTATTACGATGCGCTGGAATTTCTCGCAAATGACGGCATTATCGAGCCGCGCGCATTCACGCCCGCAGGCGAACCGCAGTTGTAGAAGCGAGGCCGCCGACTCGCTGGCTTGTCCGTTGCCCTAAGAACAAAGCGACTTTGCGAATGACAAAGCAATTTGCGCTGCAGCAACTATCCCGGGCGCTTTCGCGTCCGCATCTGGCGCTTTTGGCGGTTGTTTTGCTGGGATTGCTGCTGCGCATCGCCTATGCAGCCGCCATCTACGAGCCATCGCTGCTGGCTTATGGTCTGGACGACTACATTCTCTATCGGGTCGGCGCGGAGTTGATCGCGCAAGGCGATCTGAGCTTCAGCCACGACCTGTTTCTGCTGCGTCCACCCCTCTTTTCGTTGCTGGTGGCCGCGTTAAACATGAACGATTTCGCGGTCATCGCAGCCAACATCCTGCTCGGCACAAGCGTCATTCCCTTAACCTGGATGTTGGCGCGGATGCTGCGCCTGTCGCCCCGGCGGTCTTTGCTTCCAGCATTCCTGGTCGCGCTGGACCCGACCAGCATCAAGTATGCGGGCGTCTTGCTTGCCGAGCCGCTGGCGAATGTTTTGTTGGCTTGCGCCTTTGTCTGCGCCCTCGCCACTCGCGACTCGCAGCAAGGCAAGACGGCGATTCTCTGGGGCTGGCTGGCCGGCGGCTGCCTCATCCTGTCGGCATTCGCTCGCCCGGCCGCGTACATGCTCTGGCTGCCAATGGCGCTGTGGCTGCTGGCGAACATCCGTTCACGGGGGGGGGGGGGGGGGTCTGTCGCTGCTCGCCCTGGTTTCGCTGCCGCTGCTGGGCATTGGGCTTTGGCTAAATCATGGACTGGCAACATTTGGACACAACATTTTTTCTACGGTTGGCAACTGGAATCTGCTTTATGTGCGGGCGGCATCGGTCAGGCATCAAGCCACGCAGCAAGATATCGACGCGGTCTATGCAGAATTGGCGCAGCGGGTAGAAGCGCGGCTGGGCAATGACACAGCTGGCATCACGGCGGCGCGGCGTCATAATCACTACACGGGCAGCCCGGAATTGCAGAACGCGTTGACGGCGGTCGCTCTGGAAGTATTCCTGGAGCACCCGCTGCATTATCTCCTCACCATTCCGGTTGGCGCATATCGGCTCTTGATCAAGGTTTCGGGCGGGCTTTTTTGGCTGGGAGTCGGCTGGAATGTGGTTCTGCTGGCCCTGGCTTGCGGCGGACTGTGGCAGCTTGTGGCGGCGCGGCGCTGGCTGGACGCGCTGTTCTTGCTGCTGCCCAGCGCCTACTTCGTGATCGGCACGCTGCTCTTTTTCACTTCTGGCATAGACACCCGCGCCCGAGTCATGGTGACGCCGCTGCTGGCTGTCATGGCGACTTATGGCGCGCTGTGGTGGCTGGAGGGGCGGACTGGCAAAGAGCGCGACCGCATCTGAGCTCGCGGACAGCGGGCTGTGTAAATTGGTGGACGCAGAATCTCAGGAACTGTAAGGAAGTTTCGCTAGCTATCCACTGCGCCAATGTGACAATCGCGAGTCCGCCGCGGCGCATTCAGTTGATCGCGCGGATACTGCGAGCAAAAGTAGTCATCGCCGCTGCCCAAGGCCGGGCTGCCGTCCAGCAGGGAGAAATAAGCGCCGCCAACGGGGGGCATTGTCAGGCTGCCCAACAAAGGATCGCCAGAATGCGCTGGCGAACAGCTCCCGTCCTGAATAAAATTGCCCAGATTCTCGCTCAATGCGCCCACGCAGAGGCTGCTGTCGTCCGCGCCAGCAATCAGGCTGTTGCGCATGTTGACCGTGCCCGCTGCCAGATGCAAATGCCCCGATGTTTCGCTGCGGTTGTTATTGAGCGTGACATGCGAGAGCCAGGTTGTCCCGCCCGCGATGTAAATGGCACCGCCGTCTTCTGCGCTGTCGTTGTCTGCAAAGGTGCTGTTGCTGACGATGAGCCGGCCGGTCGAGTGGATCGCGCCACCTGCGCCGGAGCTGCTGTTGTCTGCCAGGTAGGCGCGGCTGATGCTCAATGCGCCGTCATTGTTCACCGCGCCGCCAGCCAAAGCCGAGCCATTGACCAGCGAGATATTGCTCAGGCTCAGGTTGCCGCCGCTGCTGACGGAGAAGAGTTGCCGCTCGTCAGCCCCGCTGATGCTGAAGCCCGCCCCGTCAATGCGAATGGCAGAGGCGATCGCGTCCAGATCGTCCTGCAGAATGATGTGCTCGGTGAGCGTGATGCTGTCGTAGCCATCGCCGCCGGCCGGGCAGCCGTCGTGCGCCGTGTTGCTGTTGGCAGACTTGATCGCGCTGCCCAGCGTGCAGCTGGCATCAATGCGGAAGTGCGCTGGCGCGGCTGTGGGGGCGGGCGTCATGGTTGGCGCGGGGTTGAGCGTCGGCGTGGGCAGAATATCGTCTGCGTGCACTTCAAACGCGCCGATATCGCAAGCCTCGTGCTGCGGGCGAGAAGTACCGACCTGGTCGCTGTCCGGGCAGTGCGCGCTGGAGGCGGCGTCTATGGCCGGGCTGCTGCCGCTGAGCGCATGCACAGCCGGCGAGCCAGTCAATCCGCCCAGCCCGGCAAGGCCGCTCAGAGCGGGTGAACAGCTATTGTCCTGGATGAGGCTGCTCGCCTGGATCAGACTGCCGATGCCCGCGCACAGGCTTTGCCCGCTGTCTACGCTGCCAGCCACGATTGAGTTGTAAAGATAGGTTGTGCCGCCGCGATAAAAACCCAGGCCGGCGCTCGCCTTGTTGTGCGCAATGGTCACATGCCGCAACGTGGTGGTCGCGCCGCTGTTGGTGAATACGCCGCCGCCCTGCGAGGTCGCTGTATTGCCGCTGATGGTGCTGTTTACGATCGTGAGTTCGCCATCGCTGTGAATCGCGCCGCCACTGGTCACAGCGCGATTGTCGGTGAAACTGCTGTTTTGGATGTTCGCCTGCTGCGCATGCGCGAAGAGCGCGCCGCCCTTGCCGCCCCTGTCGCTGTTGTCGGTGGCGTTGCTGGCGAAGCTGCTGTTGATGATCGACAGCCTCCTCGCGCCGCCATCAAAGTAGAGCCCGCCGCCGTTGTTGCCGCTGACGTTGTCGCTGATGCGCACATTGTCCAGCGTGAGATCGGCATTGCGCGCGCGAATGGCACCGCCATGCGCATCGCCAGCATCGCCGTTGGTGATGGTCAGATTCTTTATGGCGACGCTGGCATTGGCGATATCCAACAAGCGCTGCGTGCCATCGCCAGACAGCGTGAAACCCTGCCCGTCGATGATCATCGGAATGCGGATTTCCAGCGGCGCGCCGATATGCGTCACATCACCGTTGAAGACGATGGTATCGGTATCGACATCCCCGCTGTCGCTGCCGATGCAGCCACCTGCTGCGCTGGTTTGCGCGGCTGTTTTGATGGCATCGGGCAAGCTGCAGCTTTCGCCCAGCCTGACGATGACGGGACCATTGGACTCGATCGCGCCGATGTCGCAGGTTTCCGCCGGACGCCGGTTGCCCAGCTGGTCGTTTCCGCTGCAATGTTCCGTGCTGGCGGCATCGACGGCGGGGCTGCCTGCCTGCAGCGGATAATGAACGGGCGAGCCAGTCGGCGCGCCAAGCAATGGATCGCCAGTCAGCGGCGCTTGGCAGCTGGCGTCCTGGATGAGATTGGCTGCCTGCTGCAGTGTGCCTTCGCCCGCGCACAAACTAGCAGCGTCGCCTGGGCTGCCTGCGATGATGCTGTTGTAGAGCTCGACCGCGCCGGCGTTGTAGAGGCTTTCGCCGGTCTTGCCTTCGCCCAAAACGCGGTTGTCGGCGAGCGTGACATGGGTGATGGCGGTGGTCGCCTCGCTGCTGGTGTAAATGCCGCCGCCATGATCAGTCGCGCTGTTGCCCCCGATGCTGCTGTTGTCGATGCTCAAAACGCCGTCGTTGTGAATCGCGCCGCCGGTTGTGATGGCGCTGTTGCTGTCAAAGCTCGAGCCGCTGATGCTGGCGCTGCTGGCCAGCACATACAGTCCGCCGCCACGACCGGTCTTGTTGCCGCTGGTCAGGTTGCGCGAGAAGCTGCTGTTTGTGATGACGAGAGTCTTGGTCGGCCCGCTGAAATGCAAGCCGCCGCCGCTATCGCCGCTCTTGCTGCCGCTGATGCTGGTGTTATTGAGGATCAGGTCGCTGTTGCGCGCGCGCACTGCCCCGCCATTGCCGCCGCCGGCATTGCCCTGCGTCATGGTCAGGTTGTTGATGGTCGCGCTGCCGCTGTTCATATCGAAGATGCGGTAAGTGGTGCCGCCATCAATGGTATGGCCGCCGCCGTTTATGGTGACTTCCGAGTTGATCTCTGGCAGCGGACCGGTCAGCCGGATGTCGGCGCTGAGCGTGATCGTGTCCGCGCCATCGCCAGCCGGGCAGCCGCCTTTGGGGGCGTCCGAATTTGCCGCGCGGATGGCATCGGACAAGCTGCAGTAGGAGTCGACATGGATGGACGCTGCCCGCACGGACCATTGCGCCACAAATGACGCGAGCAGCACAGCCAGCAGCAGCGCAAATGGCAGGCGATGTCGCAAAACAGCAAACATTTTTGGCATTATTTGCAGACCTTTCGGTTTTGCTCCGCGCAATTATGCAGTATCCCACAGAATGCCAAACACGCCATTCGACACGGCGCGACAAATCAGATGTTTGGGCTTGCCCAGTCTCGAAAAAGAGCGGGAGTGTCTAAATCGGTGGATGGTTCTCTTTCTAACCCCACCCCCAGCCCCTCCCCGTCGGGACGGAGAGGGTAGCCAATGCTTGCCTCCCCCTGACCTGTCGGGGGGACCGAGGGGGTCCATATCCAGCAAGTTCGCCACTCCCAAAAGAGCCGCAGGTTAACCCGCCAGCAGCCCCTGCGCGTAGTCCAGGTCTTGCCGAATCAGCTCGTCGACGCGCTCTTCGTCGCTGTATTCAGATCGGACCGCGATAGTCGAGTTCGCGCAGCCTGGCGATGACTCGCCGCCACGAGGCTCGGCCTTGCGCGCCGGATATCCACCAAATTCGCCAGGCGGCTTCGGCTGCTTCTGGACCGCTGCTGCGCCGCCAATAGGCATTTTTCAAATTGACCATGCACAGATGCGTGGCGATCACATCCAGCGCGGCATCGCTGTCCATGCCTTCCAGCGCCTGATGAGCGGGGGTCTCACACCAGCGCGGCATATCGCGGGTCGAGGTCGCGCAACAGAGACAGCGCGCCAGTGATGATGATGGTCTTGCCGTGTAATGCGGTCATTTTCCGCCCCCTATAGCTTGGTGCCTGGCTCTAGCGCCGCGCGCAACTTTCCAATCAAGCCATCGGGCGGATCGAATGGCAACTCGATGACCGTGTGTGTCAGCGCGCTTGTGTACAGGGCCAAAATCACCTCGAAGTCGCGGATGGCGGCGTCCAGGTTGAGCGGATGCACTTTGCTGTCATCGTCCAGCCAGTCGAACATGGCATCGCACATGGCGGCTTGTCCCAGCACATCCTGGTCGGGGTAGAGGTGCTCGCCGCTGTCATAGACGCCGTCGATGAAAGTCTCCCAGCCCCACATTGTCCAATGCACAAAGCCGCGTTCGCCATAGACAGCGATCCGTTTGTGCTGATAGATGGCATCGCCGCCGGGCACGCGCGGGGCATTTTCGCCGCAACGCAGGCTGGCGGGCAGTCCATCGCTGTAATTGAGCGCGGCCAGGCTTTGGTCGGGCGCATAATGCTCGCGGATGTTGGGCTGGATGCCATTTGCGCCTGCCGCCGCGCCGAAGACCGTCCTGGGCACGAGACCGGGCGTGAACGCGCCGATAGCTTGCAGTGAATGCGTGCCTTGATAAGCCAGGTTCATGCCGCTGCTGGCGTCTATGAAGCGCAGTTTGCCGATCGCGCCTTCGTTGACCAGCCGCTGCAAGACCAGCCGCCGCGGATGAAATTGCAGCTGATGATTGATGGCGATTTTGATGCTGGGCTTGCTGGCCGCCCATTCGCAGATGGCGCGATAATCTTCGCCTTCAATCGCCAGCGGTTTTTCTACGATTAAGCCAGGCACGCCTGCCTCGTAGGCCGCCTGCATGATCTCCAAGCGGGCGTCTGGCGGCGTGCTGACCTGCGCGAGGTCGGGCTTTTCTTTGGCGAACATCTCGCGGTAGTCGGTATACCGCGCGTTGACATCGTATTTGTCGGCGAATTCGTCCAGTTTGTCGCGCTGGCGTGCGCTGACCGCCACCAGCCGTCCGCGTTGCATATGCGCGAAGGCATCGGCATGTCCATGCGCCCGCCCGCCGCTCACGCCGATAATCACTGACTTAAACATCGTCTTTCTCCCAGGGTCGCAAGATCACTTTGCCACAATGCCCGGACAACTGCGTTTCCCAGGCGTTTTGAATGTTGTTGATGCCGAAGCGGTGCGTGATCAGCTTGTCCAGTTGCGCGCCCACCTCGCCGATCGTGCGCATGAGCCGGGGGGCATCGGCCAGGTTGTAGTGCCAACTGCCGACCAGGCGCAGTCCCTTGCGGATCATATCGTCGCTGATGCGCAGGGGCGTATCGTCGCCACATTCTCCCACGAAAGCGACCATGCTCTTGCGCCGCGCGGCATCAATGCACAGCCGGTGCGCCGCCACCACGCCCGAGCAGTCGATGGCTTTGTCTATGCCGCGCCTATCGTGCGTGAGCGCCCGCACTTGCGCAAGCGCTTCGGGGTCGCGCGGGTCGATGACGGCATCCGCGCCCAAATCCATTGCCAGCTGCGCGCGATACTTGACCGAGTCGACGGCGATGACCCTTGCGCCGCGATAGACCGCGTTGATGACGCCGCCCAGCCCGACTGGTCCCAAGCCCGTGATCAGGACGGTGTCGTGGCGGTCGACCTCCATAGTTTGCATCGCGCCATAGCTGGGACCCAAGCCACAGCAAGCCATCGCCGCGTGTTCGGTCGAGATGTCGTCAGGGACAGGCACAAGCATCCAGTCTTGCTTGAGCAGGTACTGCGCCATCGTGCCGGCGCCGTAAAGCGAGCCATGCAACGCGTTGAAGTTCGCCGTGTCCTGGCAGTGAATATAATCGCCGTCCAGGCAAAGGTCGCATGCGCCGCAGCTGTTCATGGGCATGACGACGACTCGGTCGCCTGGCTTGACGCGGCTCGGCTGCGCGACTTCGACGACTTCGCCGGCGGCTTCGTGTCCCAGCAAGATGGGATTGCTGCCGGCTTCAAAGGCTTTGAACTCGGTGCACATGGGCGCGACCTGCACTTTGATCAGCGCCCAGTTGTCGCGCGGGACGGGAGTAGGGACAGATTCGATGCCCGCTTTGCGTTTGCCGGTTACGGCGACCTGTTTCATCTGCGCTTCCTATATCGCTATGATTCCAGGCACGGACTGTAGCATGTGCGGGGCGCGGGGACAAATCGGCGCGAGATTCGTCTACCCCTCCCCCGGCCCCTCCCCGAAGCATCAGGGAGGGGAGCTAATTCTAACGAACTTGGAGATTCGGCCGGAGAATTCGCAACTGACAGCAGATCTCGGCGAAACCTTCCCCCAATTGATATAGGGCCCGAGGGGCGTGGGCAGCGATTTGCGCGCATCCTGCCGCCGCGCTACTATTTGCGGGCGAAACCTGCTGGAGACCCTGCAAATGACCCAACGCTATCAGCCCACCTGGGCATCGTTGAAGACGCACCCCACCCCCGAATGGATGCGCAAGGCAAAGTTCGGCATTTACACGCACTGGGGCATCTATTGCGTGCCGTCGACAGGCCCCAATGTGACCTGGTATCCCTACAACATGTACCGCGAAGGCACGCCCCAGCACGACTATCACTGCCGCGCCTATGGGCATCCCTCGCAATTCGGCTACAAGGACTTCATCCCTATGTTCACGGCGCAGCATTTCGACCCCGACGAATGGGCGGAGCTGTTTGCGCGGGCGGGCGCGAAGTTCGCGGGACCAGTCGCCGAGCATCCGCGCCCAGGGCATGACGGCTTCCCCATGTGGGATGCCAGCGACACGGCATATTGCGCCGGCAAGATGGGACCCAAACGCGATGTCGTCGGCGAGCTGGAACGGGCAATCCGCGCCCAGGGCATGCGTTTCATGGTCGCCATGCACCACGCCGAAAACTGGTGGTTCTTCCCCCACTGGAAGCCGCAATACGACACAGCCGACCCGCGCTATGCCGCTCTGTATGGCGAGCCGCACAACCTGGATTTCGATACTGAAGCGGTTGGCAAAGGGCACAATCACGCCGAGTGGCTCGCGCAAGACAAACCCAGCCGCGCCTTCTTGCAGCAATGGAAGAACCGCCTGCACGAAGTGGTCGAACGCTACACGCCCGACTATATCTGGTTCGACTTTGGCTTGCGCTTCATCCACGACCAATACAAGCAAGACTTCCTCGCCTACTACTACAACAAGGAAGCCGAATGGGGACGCGAGGTGGTGGCCAGCTACAAGTGGCACGATATCCCGCCCGGCGCTGGCTTGCTGGACTTTGAGCTGGGCAAGACCGCCGAGCTGACGCATTACGAATGGATCACCGATACCACGGTCGATGACGGGCAAGGCTGGGGCTATATCAAAGAAACCGAATACAAATCGGTGACCGAGATGGTGCAATACCTCGCGGACAATGTCAGCAAGAACGGCTTCATGCTGCTGAATGTCGGACCCAAACCCGATGGCACAATTCCCGACGAATCCAAAGCCATTTTGGAAGGCCTGGGCAAATGGCTGCGCATCAATGGCGAAGCGATCTATGACACCGTGCCCTGGAACAGCTATGGCGAAGGTCCCACGCAGATGACGCATGTCGGCGCATTCAGCGATACTAAAGAGAAGCTGCAATACACCGCCCGCGACATCCGCTTCACCACGCGCGGCAATGTGCTCTATGCGCTGGCTTTCGACTGGCCCGAAAAGCAATTCGTCATCGAATCGACGCAGGCATTTTATCCGGGCGAAGTGCGCTCGGTCGAGCTGCTGGGGCACGCTGGCGAGCTGCGCTGGCAGATGACTGTGGACGGCTTGCAGATCGAGCGTCCCGACCACAAAACCTGCGACCATGTCCATGCTTTCAAGATCACGCGCAACACGAGTGTTTGACCTCCCTCGGTCCCCCCGTCGGGTCGGGGGGAGGAAACATGACAAGCAATTCAATGGTGACAACATGACCCAGCGCATCGACTCGCATCAGCACTTTTGGCGCTACACGCTTGCCGAGTATCCGTGGATGGGCGAGCGCCACCTGCCCATCAAACGCGACATGCTGCCGCCCGATATGCAGCCGCTGTTGGCAGCCGCGGGCATAGAAGGCACGGTCGCCGTGCAGGCGCGGCAAAATCTGCTCGAGTGCGAATTCCTGCTGGCGCTGGCGGACGAATACGACTTTGTGCGCGGTGTGGTCGGCTGGGTGGACCTGCGCGCGGAGGATGTGGAAGCGCAGTTGGATCGATTTGCGGCGCATCCCCGTTTTGTGGGCCTGCGGCATATCGTGCACGACGAAGCTGACGACCGATTCATGCTGGGCAGCGGCTTCTTGCGCGGGCTGGCGGCGCTGCAGCAATACGACTTGCGCTATGATCTGCTGCTCTTTCCGCGGCATATCCCCATCGCCATTGATGTCGCGCGGCAGTTCCCGCAGCAGCAATTTGTGCTCGACCACATCGCCAAGCCTTTCATCAAGGACGGCGTATTGCAGCCCTGGGCGGACGACATTCGCGTGTTGGCGGCGCTGGATAATGTGTGGTGCAAGGTTTCGGGCATGGTGACCGAGGCCGCCTGGCATGGCTGGACGCAAAGCGACTTCATGCCCTATCTGGATGTCGTCTTCGACTGCTTTGGCGTAGAGCGGCTGATGTTCGGCAGCGACTGGCCCGTCTGCGAGCTGGCTGGCAGCTACAGCCAGGTGGTTGGCATCGTCGAAGATTATATCGGCGCGCTTTCCGCTGACGAGCAAGCGGCGGTGATGGGCGGCAATGCCAGCGCATTTTATCAGTTGACTTGAAGGGTCTGCTGGCTCGTCAATGTTTGCGGCAAAATGACCAATGTATCACAATTTTAGGTGATGCAATTTAGCAGGATTGGCATCAGTCATGTTTAGGAACAAACCAGCGCTTCTTGCGTTCTATATGAGCCTGATACTCTGCGTGATGTTGGCTGCGGGACCGCTGGCGGCGCAAGACAGCCTGGCCGGTGCCGCCTCCGCCTTGGCCGATTCAGCGGCGGAGTACTCTGTCAGCGAGAGCGACATCAGCTTTGACAACGAGGGGCAATCCATCGTCGGTACGCTGGCTCTGCCCGATGGCGAAGGACCCTTCCCGGTCGCCTTGCTGCTGCACGGTTTCACGGGCATGCGCCACGAATTGCCGGTGATCGGCACCGACGATACCATGTTCAGTCGCGCTGCTCGTTGGCTGGGCGAACGGGGCGTCGCCAGTCTGCGCATCGACTTCCGCGGCTCGGGCGAAAGTGACGGCGCTTGGGAGGACACCACATTCAGCGGCCAGATCGCCGACGCGATTGCGGCGCTGGACTACCTGGAGATGGCAGAGGGCGTCGACAGCAGCAATATCAGCATCGTGGGTTTGAGCCAGGGCGGCCTGGTGGGCGCGGCGGCGGCCGGGCGTGATGCGCGCGTCAGCAGTCTCGTGCTCTGGTCGGCGGTGTCGAACCCGGTCATGAGTTACGGCATCCTGCTGGGCTATGACACCTTGCTGGCCGGCGCGGGCTCCGGCGATGAAGCCATGACCATCATGTTGCCTTGGGGCACCGAGACTTCGCTGAAGAGCCCCTTCTTCGACGATATTTTCCTCGTGGATCCGGTAGCTGAAATCGCCAGCTATACTGGACCGTTGCTGGTCATCACCGGCGCGCGCGATGACACAGTGACGCCGCAGCCGCACGCTGGTCAGGTCTTCCTGGATTATCATGAGGGTGCTGAGGCGCTGGTCGCGCTGGATGGCGACCATGTCTTTGATGTTCTGGCGGGCGATGTCACGGATGTGATCGACGAGGCGCTGGCATACAGCCTGGCTTGGCTGCAAGGCGAGCGCTAATCGGATTGGCGGGATCATGTCCCTGGTCGATCGACCATTGCTGGGGGACAGCGCTTGAGAGCAATCGTCCTCGAAGAGCCGGGCACGCTGAGCTTGCAGGATCTGCCGCTGCCAGCACAGCCCGGTCCTGGCGAAGCATTGGCGCGGGTGCGGCGCGTCGGCATCTGTGGCACAGACCTGCATGCCTACGCGGGCAACCAGAACTTCTTCAGCTATCCGCGCATCATGGGGCACGAGCTGGCGGTGGAAGTCCTGGCTTTGGGCGCTGGCGTGGAAGATGTCTCGGTTGGCACGACCTGCTGTGTCATCCCCTATTTGCATTGCGGGCATTGCATCGCCTGCCGCCGCGGCAAGACCAACTGCTGCACGGGCATGCAAGTGCTGGGTGTGCACATTGATGGCGGCATGCGCGAGCAATTTTCCCTGCCCGCCGACAAGCTGCTGCGGGCTGACGGCATCCCGCCCGAGCAGTTGGCGCTGGTGGAGATGCTGGCGATCGGCGCGCATGCGGCAAATCGCGCTGTCATTGCGCCGGGCGAAAAAACGCTGGTCATCGGCGCGGGACCTATCGGCTTGGCGACAGCGCAATTCGCCCTGCTGGCTGGCGCGGATGTGGCGCTGATGGAGATGGACGCGGCGCGGCTGGACTTCTGCGGACGGGCGCTGGGCGTGGAGAAGCTGGTCGATGCGCGCGGCGATGTCATGGCGCAGCTGGGCGAATTGCCCACGCTGGTTTTCGATTGCACGGGCAGCGCGCGTTCTATGGGTGCCGCCTTTGACTATGTGGCGCATGGCGGCACGCTGGCGCTGGTGGGACATGTCAAAGGCGATATCAGCTTCAGCGATCCACTCTTTCATTCGCGGGAGATGTCCTTGCTCGCCAGCCGCAATGCCACGCCCGCCGATTTCCGCTGGGTGATAGACAGCTTGCGCGCCGGGCAGATCCAGCTGGCGGAGTGGATCACGCATCAAGCCACGCCGCAGAGCATCCTGCGCGACTTCCCGACCTGGCTCGATCCGGCGACAGGCGTCATCAAAGCGATGCTGTCGTTTGAGTAGCAACTGCCCCTGCGCCGAATCGCTTGTGCGAGTTTTGGAACTCGGCGGTTAATCTTTTGTATTGTTTTCTTGGCTATTCCGCAAGTTTACCCTAGGCGTCATAACTGCCCGCCGTGACGCTGCCGCCCGTGCCGGTCCAATTGGTGTGGAAATATTCGCCGCGCGGACGATCCACTCGCTCGTAGGTGTGCGCGCCAAAGTAATCGCGCTGCGCCTGCAAGAGATTGGCTGGCAGCCGCGCCGACCGAAAGCCATCGTAGAAGGCCAGCGCCCCGCTCATAATCGGCAGGGGGATGCCGTGCTGGATGCCCAGTGCCACCACATCCCGCCAGGCTGATTGCGCCGCGATGACCGCCTCGCTGAAGTAATCGTCCAGCAGCAGGTTCGAAAGCGCCGCGTCTTTGGCATAGGCTTCCTGGATTTTGCTCAAAAATGCCGAGCGGATGATGCAGCCTTCGCGCCACATCAGCGCCACGCCGCCATAATTCAAGTTCCAGCCATATGTCCGCGCCGCATCGCGCATCAGCATATAACCCTGCGCATAGCTGATGATCTTGGCTGCATAAACCGCCTGCTCCAGTTGGTCGATGATGGCGTCTTTGTCGCCGCGAAAGGTCGCCTGGGGCCCCGGCAGCGCTTTCGCCGCGGCCACACGCTGCTCTTTGATGGCCGACAGACAGCGCGCGAACACCGCCTCGCCGATCAGCGTCAGCGGCGTGCCTTCTTCCAGCGCTGTGATGGCTGTCCATTTGCCCGTGCCTTTTTGCGATGCCGCATCCAGGATCGATCGCACCAGCGGCTGCCCATCTTCATCCTGGAAAGCCAGGATATCGGCGGTGATCTCGATGAGAAAGGATTCCAGCGCGCCGGCATTCCAGCGTTTGAAGACCTGGCTGCATTCGGCTTCGTCCATGCCCAGCGCCGCCGACATGATGTGCCAGGCTTCGCAGATCAGCTGCATGTCGCCGTATTCAATGCCGTTGTGCACCATCTTCACGAAGTGCCCGGCACCGTCTTCGCCCACCCAGTCGCAGCAAGGCGTTCCATCCGCTACCTTGGCTGCCACCGCTTGCAATATCGGTTTGACCTCGCTCCAGGCCGCGACAGATCCGCCGGGCATGATGGATGGTCCATGACGCGCGCCTTCTTCGCCGCCGCTGATGCCCGCGCCCACAAACAGCTTGCCCAGCGCCTCGACCTCGCCAGCGCGGCGGATGCTGTCCTTGAAGTTGGAATTGCCGCCGTCGATGATGATGTCGCCATCGTCCAGCAGGGGCGCAAGCTGCGCGATGGATTTGTCCACCGGCGCGCCAGCCTGGATCATGAGGATGATCTTGCGCGGACGCTTGATGCTTGCCACAAATTCTTCGGGCGTATAACAGCCGATGATGTCTGTGCCTTGCGCTTCGTTCGCCAAAAAGCGCGACACTTTGGATGTGGTTCGGTTGAAGACCGCTGCGCAGAAGCCGTGGTCGTTGATATTCAGCGCCAGATTCTGCCCCATCACCGCCAAGCCGATCAAGCCGATATCCGCCAGCTTTTCCATGTCCGCGACCTTTCGTCGTCTGCTTTGCCCAGCCCGCGCAGTTCACGCCGGCTAGCTGGCGATATTGTAGCAGTGGCTCGCCGCAATCACAGGCTGCGTGGTCGGGGCGCCCAATAACCCCTCCCCCAGCCCCTCCCCGTCAGGACGGAGAGGGCAGCCAGCGCTTTCCTCCCCCAGACCTGTCGGGGGGACCGAGGGGGGGTTGACGCGCCGATTGTGTCAGAATCGCCTCTCCCGCAAATTGCCTCACCAAAGGCTTCTAGTCCGCAAGAAAGCTGTTCGCTGGCAAGCGTTCCTGTCGTGCGTCAATCTCATGCCGAGTTCGCAGCGAACATTGGTAAAGAACTGCCCATACCCAAGACGGCTGGCGCCAGGCTGCTCGCCGAGTTTGCAGCGGGTTTGCGCTAGACCCGGTATTTTTCCAGCGCCTCGCGATTGAGCTCGATGCCCAGACCGGGCTTCTGTGGCAGCGGGATTTCGCCATCGATCATCTGCAATTCATCCGCCACCAGTTCGTCGCGCAGCGCGGATTCGGACAGATGGGCGGGCAGATACTCGATGAAGGGGCAGCAAGCCGTGGCAAAGCCGAGATGGGCGCTGGCCGCGATGCCGATGCCGGTCTTCCAGCAGTGAGGCACGATGAGACGCCCTTGGTCCGCCGCCAACTGCGCCACCTTGCGCGCTTCGGTAAAGCCGCCAACGCGCCCGACATCCGGCTGCAGCACATCCAGCTTGCCGCGGTGCGCCAGGTCGATGAACTCCCAATGCGTATTCTGCCACTCGCCCGCTGCGATGCGAATCGGCGAATGGTCGACGATGAAGGCATAGCCAGCCAGGTCGTCTATATTGATGGGCGTCTCCAGGAAGAACAGGTCATAAGGCAGCAGCTGGTCAATCACTCGCAGCGCCGTGCGGGCATCGCTCCAGGCATAGGCGACATCGACCATCAGAGTCATGCCGTTGCCGACAGCCGCGCGGCAATCCGCCACAATTTCCGCAATATGGTCGTCATGCTCCTGCAGGGCGTTGTGCGTGTAGGGACCATTGATGCAGATTTCCAGCTTGGCGGCTTTGAAGCCGAAGCCACGCGCTTGCAAGAGCTTGTCCAGCAGGGAGTCGCGGTATTCCTGCAAGGTATCGCCGGTGGGCAGCAGGGAAGCATAGGGCGTGATGCTGTCTTTGACTGCGCCACCCAGCAGCTTGTAAATGGGCAAGCCCAGCGCCTTGCCTTTGATATCCCAGAGTGCCATGTCAATCGCGCCCAGCGCGCAGATCAAAGCGCCGCGCCGCCCGTTCATTTTTGAGCCGCTGTAGAGCTTTTGCCAGATGGCTTCGGGCTGCATCGGGTCTTCGCCCAGCAGCATCTCTTCCAGTCCCAAGCCCATGATGTGCGTGCCGCGGGCTTGGATGCAGGCGCGCGCGATCCACGGGTTGACATCGGTTTCGCCGATGCCGCTGATGCCCGCGTCGGTGTGAATCTCCACGACCAGGTTGTCCTGCGCCGACGAGCAGGCTTCGGTAGAAAACTCGGGCACGAGCAGCACATGGCAGTCAATGCGAGTGATTTTCATGATTTGTCCTTTGTCGCTTCTACACACAGCCGGCACCGCAGTAAGGCGGGGTTGGCTTTGTCTACGCGTTCAAGGCGAAAGCAGCAGGCAAGCCAGATTCATCCCCTCGACGCGCAGGCTGATTTCGCGCTCGGATTGGGCGATGAGGCTGTCGCCCAGCAGATCAGTCACTTCGGCGAAGCCTTCTTTGCTCAAGTTTATGCAGACAGCTTCGCGCTCGGGATTGATGAGAAACCAGGCCTGCCGCCCCCGCCATTCGCGCCGTCTGCGCAGCAGCCTCCCACAGCGATCGGCCTCCACGCCCGCGTCCGCCAGCAAGCGCAGCAAAAAGGCGTCTGTGTCGGCATCGGCAGCGCGATAAGCCAGGGCGCCAAAGCCCAGAAAGCTGCCCAACAAGACGGCTTGCCCCGCTCCATACCGGTTGCGGACACCAGCGGCTTTTTCGCCGCGCTGCAAGATGGGCTCGCCGCTGGTCGGCTGCAAAGTCTGCAGCCAGAAATTGGCGCGAACTTGCAAGCCCGCACAACTCCCCGCGCCATTCAGCAGAGTCGGCGGGTCAAATTCGCCATAGCGCCTGGGTGCCGGCATCCAGCGAGATGGGGCGCCCGCTTCGCTGATCATCACCAGCTCTTCATGGCGCGCGCCGAAGACATCTTCGCCGCCAGCCACCAGCTGCGAGAGCGTCGTCCAGCCATATTTGTCCCAGCGACCCGGGCAGGCTTCCGCGATCAAGCAGCCGCCAGTCTCGACAAAGGTACGCAACTGCGCGAAGTAATCGGCGTCCAGGCTCAGCGGCATAGTCAAAATCGCCGCATGGTAATGCGCCAGTTCGCCCGCGCCGACTTGCTGCGCATCCAAAAAGTCGACCGCCACGCCCAGCCGCCACAGCCGCGCGTAATGCCCGCGCATGTTGTAGCGGTAATGCTCAATGACATCCCCGTTGCAGGCTTGGAAGAAGTGATAGTGGTCTTCGTTGACCAGGATGGCGACTTGCGCGCGCGGTGGCTGCGAATTGGCGAAGAACTCGCCATGACTCTGGATTGCCGCGCCGATCTGACTGACCGCCTGCATGCGTCTGCTGCCCTCGCCGAGCGGATCCAACAAGCCGAAGCCGTTGCCTTCTTTCCAGAATCGCTCGACGCGGTGATTCCAAAAGCTGATGCCGGTCATGCCGCAAGCCAAGCCCGCCAGCATCCACAGGCGCAGGTCGGCGGGAGTCGGTTTGCGCCCGTAATGCAAGGATGTAGAAATGGGACCGCCCTGGAACTCCGCGCCCCACAGCGCCCGGTCGCGACCATTGCAGCCGCGCGCCAAATCGGTGCACAGCATCATCTCTTCCCAGATTTCGTTGCGCAGCGCCGCATCTTCGCTTTCAATCGGATCGTCCCAGGGATGGCCGTTGTTCCACTTGGGATAATTGCTCGTGCCGAAGAAATCGCCCGCCCGCGCCCAGTTGAATTCCGCGCCGCTGCCCACGCGGGGCGTATCGGCATGGCTGAAGACGGGCCGCTGATAAGGATCATTCTCGCGCAGCGCCTGCGTCTTGAACGCCAATTGCCGCGCCATATAGACATCGTCCATGTAGTAGCGCCAATCGATGAATGGCGCCAGCGGCTCTTCGCGGCGGGGCGGCTCTACCTCGTCCCAATGCGCGTAGTTGATCTGCCAGGCGGCGTTCAGCGCTTCCAGCGATCCATACTGCTCGCGCAGCCATTCGCGGAAGCGCTCCAGCGTATGCGGGCTATAGCAAAAGCCCAGCTTGCCAGCCGTGTTCGGCCAAAATCCGATCTCCTGAAAGGTATTCCACGCCCAGATATTTTTGTATTGTCCCAGCGTCCGCGCCAGTTGCGCGATGAATCGGGTCGCCGCCGCCCGCGCGCCAGGGTGGTCCCAGCAAGGACCGGGCTTGCCGTCCATGGGGATGGTGTATTGCGCGGGCTGGTTGTGCGAGCGCCCATCGGCATAGACTAAGTGGCAATCGGGAAATTTGCGCCAGAGCCAGGCCGGCGCCTGCTCCATGGTCAAGCCCAGGTAGACGCCCAGCCCCAGTTCGTCGGCGCGCTGGACGACCCGTTCCACGCGGCTGAAATCGTAGATGCCTTCTTCGCGCTCGTCCGCCGACCAATGCTCCTGGATTTTGATCATGTTGAAGCCATAGCGTTTCAGCAGCGGCAGGTCATCCAGGACGGCGTCGATATCCAGGCAGGGTTCGCGGTAGACATGCGTTCCGAAAGGGAAGACGCCGCCGCCGAAAACAGGTTGAACGCTCACGCTTACTCCTTCACCGCGCCGAGCCTGATGCCGCTGATGAAATACCGCTGCAAGAAAGGATACACGACCAGAATGGGCACTGTCGCCACCACGATCTGCGCGCCGCGGATCGCCCGGTCGGAGAGTCGCTGCAAGTCCTGCGGATTGATGCCCACCTGCGTCAAATCCAGGGTGAGGATCACCGTACGCAAGTAAGTTTGCATCGGATAATTGGCGTTATCGGTCATGTAGATCAGCCCGTCAAACCAGGCGTTCCAGTGATAGACCGCCGAGAACAGCGTCAGCGTCGCAATCGCGGGCAGCGACAGCGGAATATAGATATGCCACAGCACCCGCCAATGCGATGCGCCGTCTATCAGCGCCGATTCTTCCAGATCTTTCGGCACATCGCGGAAGAAATTCATCATCAGAATCACGCTGAATATCGGCACCGCGCCCGGCAATATCAGCGCGCCCAGCGTATTCAGCAAGCCCAGGCTGCGCACCACCAGGAACGACGGAATCAAGCCGCCTTCGAATAACATGGCGAAGACGAAGAACCACATAAAGATATTGCGCCCCTTGAAGACGCGCGGCGTCTTTGAGAGCGGATAGGCGGTCAATATCACCAGCAGCATGTTCAGGCTTGTGCCGGTCAAAACGCGAATGACCGATATCAGAAAAGAGCGAACGAAATGGCGCGAGCCCATAACCTGCTCGTAATTCTCCAGCGTGAAGTCGATGGGCCAGAAGGAGACGAAGCCGCCCGTCGCCGGCGCCCGCCCACTGAGCGAGACCGCGACAATGTGCGCCAGGGGCAGCAGGCAAAGAATGGCGAAGCCGGCCAGAAACACATAGTTGAAACCGTCGAAGAGGCGGCTGAACCAGGTGGCGTCGCGGATCATTGCGCCATCCTCACCATATCCGATAGCCAGCGAAGCGATCGGCCAGCCAGTACGAAATCACGATCAGGAAAAAGCCGATGAAGGACTTGAAGAGCCCCACCGCGCCCGCCAGGCTGTATTGCGCCGCGATCAAGCCACGGCGGTAGACGTAGGTATCAATGATGTCGCCGCTGCGGTAGACCGCCGGGTTGTATAAGGTCAGGATTTGCTCAAAGCCGGCTTGCAGCACATCGCCCAGACTCAGCGCCGCCAGCAGCACAATCGCCGACCGGATGCCGGGCAAGGTGATATGCCAGATGCGGCGAAAACGACCCGCCCCGTCTATCGCCGCCGCTTCATGCAGGGTCGGGCTGATCGCCGTCAGCGCCGCGAGGTAGACAATGGTGGAGAAGCCGACGCTCTTCCAAAAGCCAGAGGCGATGACCGTGCCGCGGAACCAGTCATTGCTGCCCAGGAAAAGCTGCGGCTCGATGCCGATCAAGCCGAGACCCTGGTTGAGTACGCCGCGCGCTGACAAGATATCGAGCAAAATCCCGCCCAGGACGATCCAGGACAGAAAATGCGGCAGATAAATTATCGTCTGAATGCTGCGGCGGAATAACAGATGGCGCGCTTCGTTCAACAGCAGCGCCAGGATGATCGCCCCCGCTTGATCCAATACGATCTTGGATATGGAAATTATCAACGTGTTGCCGAAGATGCGGCCGAAATCGGGCAAGGAGAAGAAAAATTCGAAATTCTCCCAGCCGACCCAGGGCGAATTCAGGAAACCCTTGGCCGGGCTGAAGTCCTGGAAGGCGATAACGACGCCGTACATCGGGTAGTAGCGGAAGAGCAGCACGAAGATGATGCCCGGCACGAGCATCACATACAGGGGCCAAGCGCGCTTCAGGTACTGTTTGAATGTCATGCGCTCGCTCTGCAGTCAAGTCCCCTTCCCTCCTTGTGGGGAGAAGGGGATTTATGGCGATGAGAGAGGATTCGGGCTACATCTGCCCGTGATGCCACTCGTTGACTTCGCCGGTGATGCGGTCGCCGCCCCCAGAATGCCATTCTTCGACAAAGGAATCGAAACGCTCCAGCGGCTCCTGCCCGATGATGATATTGAGGAAGACCTCTTGTTCCAGGCCCTCCAGCGTCGCGCCCGCCAGTTCCATCGTCCGTGTCGGCAAGGTGACGAAATGGTTTTTGATGCCATCGGCTTCCCAATGTTCAACAGCGAAGATAATGGCTTCGTCCCAGAGCGTCTTGAGCGCATCGCGGCCCAGGAAAGCGTCCATATAGGCATCGCGCTCGTTTTCCGGCAGATTGGACCAGACATCACGGCGTTCCTTGATCAAGTCCATTTCGTAGAATGGAGAGGTGCGGCTGCCGCCACTGGTGCCGGGCGGACCCCAAATATGCTTGGTGTCATCGAAGCCGTCGAGATCCAGCGTGCCGCCCATCGGATCAACTTCGCCGTCATCGTCGCGCCAGAAATAGCGCGTGCCTTCAAAGCCGTGATGCCGATTCTTGGGATCCTGCAGCAATTCCGCCCACCAGGCTATCTGCTTCAAGACCAGGTCGACATGTTCAAAGCCCTTGCGGAAGCAGTAGACTGTTTCCGGCACCGGATTGCTCCAGGCTTTCTTCTTGATGCCGGTTGGTCCCACGGGGATATCGCCGAAAACCCAGCGCGCATCGGGATCGTTGGCGACGCTGTCTGGCAAGCCGTAATCCGGGGCAAAGGCAGGCGTGTACATGAGGCCCGCCAGGTTGCCGCCGATATGCGAACCGTTTTGCCAAGGGGCGTAGGTGAAGAAGTCCGGTGCCAGCAAACCTTCGGCGTACCATTGCCGCAAGGTGCCGAGCACTTCTTTGATCTCTGGACGGACGCTGTCGTAGCGCAGATCGCCGTTTTCGTCCGGCGTCCAGAAGGCGGGCATCACGCCCCAGGCGCCAAAAATGGGATCCAGCGAGCAATACCAGGCGTTCAGTTGACTGTTGGCGGCGATGCCGAGAGTCGTGCCCGCGGCGCCTTGCCCCATATCCGCTTCCACGAAAGCGGTCATGACAGCGTGCAGCTCCTCGATCGTAGTCGGCGCGCTCATGCCAACCGCGTCCAGCCAATCCTGGCGAATCCACAGCAGCTTGTCGTTTTGCGCCGCCTGCTCAATATAAGGAATGCCCATCTTGCGTCCGTTGACTTCGGCATATTGCCAGGCGACGCCATCGCCGAAGCCCATGGCTTCCTTCAGCCAGACCGGATGCGCGACCTCTTCCCAGACATCCGTGATGTCCTCAATCAAGTCGTTGTCCAGCAGGTCTGCATAGACTTGCAAGGGCACCGTTTCCATGAAGTCGGGCAGCTCGCTGCTGGCGATAGCGAGGTTGTACTTCTGCAAGACTTCGGCTTCGTTGTCGGTCCAGTTGAAAGCGAGCTTCCAATTGATGCCGGTCACCGCGGCGTTCAAACGGGTGAAGGGCGAATTCTCGATGTCGTCGCCATCGGCGAATTCCCAGGGGCCGCGCCGGCTGCCGGTGATGGTCACCGGCGGATCGACGGGCATGCCATCGGGAATCGGCGGCAAGTTTGTGGTCCAGCCGCGCGGATTGTTCGGGCTGCCCGGGTGCAGCTCGGCCGGGATACCGTCCATGCCTTGCGCAAAAGCCGGTGGTAGGCCATAGCGCGCCGTCATCATCGCGGCCAGTCCAGCGCCGCTCAAACGCATGAAGTCCCTGCGCGAGGGCTTCAGGTCCGATCTCTTGTAGGGAAACTTTTTCATCATCTTTTCTCCTCAGCAGAACTACTGGCTTATAGCTTGCGCGAGTACTAACGGGGCAGTAGGCGCCTCCTCATTCTCCGCTGTCGGGCTTATTGGGCGATTGACCTTCGGAAGTCAGCGAAATGACGGTCTGCCAGACTTCGCTGCTGAACTGGATATGCTGGCGCATCAAGTCGCTGGCTGCCCGGAAGTCGCCGCGGGCGATGGCGGTGTAGATGGCTTGGTGCGTGCTGCCGCCTTCGGCCTGGGCGGGCAGGCTGTCGGAGTGCGTCTCGCGCAGCGCCGCTTCCAGCAAGTCGATGAGGTTGCAGACAAATTGGCTGATGATGGCGTTTTGGCTGGCTTCGCCGATGCGCCGATGGAAGTTCATGTCGGCGGCCAGATAAGCCGGCGCGCAGTGCATATTGGCTTGCATGCGGCGCAACTCGCGCTCTATGCGCGAAAGCTGCTCGGGATTGGCATGTTGCGCAGCCGCCCGCGCCGATTCCGCCTCGATCATCACCCGCGCCTCCAGGATTTCCATGATGGCGCCGCCCCAGGTCGCCAGGCTCAAGCCGAGGATGCGCCCGAAGCTGACGCCGGTATTGGCGGTGAGGAAGGTTCCCTCGCCCACCCGCGACTCCACCAGTCCGACCGCTTCCAGCACCTTGAGCGCCTCGCGCACGCTGTACCTGCCTACGCCCAGGGCTTCGCTGAGCGCGCGTTCCGAAGGCAGGCGCTCGCCGGGCCGCATGCCACCCGACAAGATGTATTGCTTCAATTGCTCGAGTGTTTGGTCTTTGACGCTGGCTTTGACGATGGTGGTCAAGCCGGTCAGGCTGGGCGCGGCGACTTTCACAACTTGCCTCGCTTCGTCATCATGACGATTGGTCAGTGGTGTTACCAATTATAGGAGGAAACCAGCAGGCTTTCAAGCAAATCGCGGAAGAAACCAGAATATTCGCGTCAAAATGGATTCCCGCGTCTCTTGATGGTAGAGATTTGACGAGCTTGCCCCGAGGCGCGCTGCTGGCAAGCGTTCATGCAGGACGCTATTCTCATGCGAAGTTCGCAGCGCCGCTGGCATGGCTGCCGGGCTGATGGTCTAATGCGTCTCGGTTTGTCCTGTCGGGAGACCGAGGAGGATTGATGAGCGCGGCAGGATTCGAACCTGCAACCAATTGATTAAAAGTCAACTGCGCTGCCATTGCGCCACGCGCCCTTTGGATGTGTCAGTATGCCAGCTTCGCGCGCTAGTTTCAAGCGCCAGCAGCACAATCGCGCCCGGTTAAATTGTCCCTTTTCCATTATACCCCTATACTGCAAGGGAATTGTGCCGTGTGAGCGCTAGCGCGCATGCCGGGGGAAACATGACGGAGCGCATTGCCCTTGATGCAGCCATACATTCTGTGGAAGACCTGCCACTTCGGCGGCTCGGCAGGCCCCTGGGGCGCGACGAATTGCTGCGCTCGCTGCTGCTGCGCCTGCGCCAGGGACAACTGCTGGTTTTGCATGGCGCGCCGGGCAGCGGCAAAACGACTGTCGCCGCCACCATCGCCAATGTGTACCTGAAGCAGCACCAATGCCCGGTCTTGTGGATCAACTGCAGCAAGCCGACCCTGGCTGAGCTGCTGGCACGGGCTGCCCGCGCCTTCGACCAGCCAATCGGCGACGATCCGCTGCATAGCGTGCGCGAGGTACGCGCGCTGCTGGCCAAAGAGAAGCCGCTGGTCGTGCTGGATGGCGAAATCGAGGCGAGCGTGCTGGCGAGCTTCAGCGAGTTGTGCGCTGGTGGCTGCCCCACCGTGGCGACCAGCGATCAACCCTTGCCCGAAGGCGACTGGCGCAATCAGCCCATCGGCAGCCTGGCGCAGAGCGATGCCATCGCGCTGTTCAAACAAAAAGCGGGCTTGAAAGACAATACCGCGGACGAAGCCATCCAGGCCATCGCGACTCTGCTGCAAGATGGCGCGTTCCCATTGTCGTTGGCGGCGCGCAGCATGATCATCGCCCGACAAACGCCCGAAGATTTCAAAGCCACCATCGCCGACGCCCTGGAAAGCCACGATGACGATGCCATGGCTGCGGCGCTGAGCATCAGTTTTGGCGGGCTGAACGACCGGTTGCGCGATCTGCTGCTCTTCTTGGGCGCGACCCCGCGCGGAGAATCATCGGCCGCCTTCCTCAACATGCTCAGTGGCATCGCTGTCGACTCTATCGACATGTCCATGACGATCCTGTCGCGCCTCTTTCTGGTTGAGCGATTCCAGCGGGCAGACGCGCCCTGTTATCGGCTGCATCCCGTCGTGCAAGCCTACCTGAACGACTGGGCGCTGGAACGCCATCGGCTGGATGCCTTGCGCGCCGATATCATCGACGCCACCCGCGATTACCTTGATGTCCAGCTGCATATGGAAGGCACGCTGCTGCCCCTGCTCGTGGAGATGGACAACCTGATCGCCACAGCCGACTGGGCGCGCGCCCAAGCTGGACCCGAGCTGGCTGCCGATATCCTGGAGACCTTGTCATCGCTGGATGAGCAGCTGCGCGAAGCTGGATATGGTTATGAACTGGGACGCCTGGCTGCCATCCGCGATGGAGAGCCGCAGCCCGAGACCGAGCCACAAGAAGCGGAAGAGCCTGCCGAAGAGGTGATAGCGAGCGAAGAATCGCCTGTCGAGGACGAGCCAGCCGACGAGCAGCCACAGCCCGAAGACGAAGCCGAGCCAGCCGACGATGACCAGCTCGGCTCTCTGAATGATGTCGACCTGCAGTCGGTCAATATCGACCAGTTGCGCACCGCCTTGCATGTCGCCAGCCAAAACAACGAAGACGCGCGCCAGCTGCATATCTTGAAAGCCATCGCCCGCATGCAGGTCAGCCAAGGGAGCGAGCGCGACGCTGTCGCCACCTATGGCGAAGTGCTGGACATGTACGAAAGCAGCGAAGATGCCGAGGGCGTGCTCGAGACGCTGGACAAGCTGGCCGGCTTGCTGGTCGGCAGTGACAGCGCGCCCGGTGCCATAGAGCAGATCAACCTGCGCAGCGCTTTGTCGTTCGCCCGCCAGCACGAAGATGCCCCGCGCGTCTTGCAAATCCTCGAGGCAGTCGGCAAAGCGCAGATTGAACAGCGGCGCGAAAAAGAAGCTGTCGCCACTTACCGCGAAGTCCTGGCTCTGCACGAGAAAAATGAAGACCAGGCGGGCATTCTGGAAGCGCTGGATATGCTGGCGGGTCTGCTGGTGCGCAGCGACTCGGCCATCTCGGCGCTGGAGCATGCGCAGCGTGGCGCGCTGCTGGCGCAAGACCTGGCAGATGATGAAGCCGAGATGTTTTTGCAGGTGACCGGCGGCGATGCGCACAAAGCCCTGGGCGAGGCAACCATCGCTATTGAAGCCTATGAAAAAGCGCTGACTTTGGCGCGCAGACGCGACGACAGCCAAAACGAGGCGCTGGTCTTGTACAAGCTGGGCATGGCCTTTCTGGACGCCGGCGAAGAACGACGCGCCATCGAAATGCTGGAAGAAGCCAACGACCGCTTCAAACAACAGGGCAAGCGCGACCTCGAAGGCCAGGTGCTGCGCGGGCTGGGCGAGGTGAACCACCAACTGCAGCGCTGGAGCGAAGCCATCGGCTTCCACGCCTCTGCCTTGTATATCGCGCGCGAACTGGGCGACCGCGAAACCGAAGGCGCACAACTGCGTTTGCTGGGGCAGCTGCTGTTGAATGCCGAGCGCGTGCCCGAAGCGCTGACCCGCTTCCGCGAGGCATTGCATATCGCCTATGAATTGGACGATGCGCAGCAGATCGTCGGCATCATCGTCGAAGTGGTTAACCTGCTCAGCCGCAGCCTGTCACACTCTTCCATTGCCGAGCTGCTGATCAATGACGGGTTGCAGCACGACCCCGATCACCGCGAACTGATGCGCCTGAAAGGCGAAGTCGCCAGCGCCAAAGACCGCGCCGCCGCACGGGGCATCGCATTGCAGGTGGTGGCTGGCAGCGCGCGCGATTATGCCGCCTACGCGTATCGGGACAACTAGCGCTAATTCTGTCTTTGCAGCGCCAGTTTGGGCAGGCTGTCAAATGTCTGCGCCAGAGCCGTGTGGTGGTCGAGATGCTCGGCGATCAGCGCGAATGGCGAGGCTTGATGCCGATCGTCAAATACAATCGTCCATTCGCCGCTGCTCGCGCGCGTCCAGCGTCCGCCATAATTGTGGCGTATCGATTCGCCCAGGTAGGCGCCAAACTTCTCTTGCAGCAGCGATTTTTCTCCGGCGTCCAGTTCGCCGCGATGACGCTCGATATAGCTTTCCAGCCAGCGCACCGACTCGGCGGAATAGTCCAGCGCTACCGCTTCTTTCTCGCCGATGACATCAATCACCAGTTGGGCGTCTTGTTGCAAATCGGCGGGCAAGGCGCTCGCGCTCACTTGGCACACTCCTGTCCGTCCGCGGGCTGGCGGACTGTTTACCATAAAGAAAGACCAGCAGCGCGCTGATCTGTCATAGCGGGCAACGGGATTCGAACCCGTGACCTTTTCCTTGGCAAGGAAATGTTCTACCGCTGAACTATGCCCGCGTATTGACGGGTCAGTGTAACGCGCCATACGCCGCCATGCAAGGGTCAAAGTGCCGCGCCGGTCTTCGCGCGCACCTCGTCCAGCTCTGCGCCGGGCATCAGCTCGACCAGGCGCAGCGCCCCATCGGCGAATCCAAACACCGCCAGTTCTGTGATGAGCAGATCGACCGCGCCCCTCGCAGTCAGAGGCAAGCTGCAGCGCGGCACGATCTTGGGGCGTCCCTGCCGGTCGCAGTGCGTCATGGTGATGATGAGCCGGCGCGCGCCGCTGGCCAGATCCATCGCGCCGCCCACGCCCAGCAGCGGTTTGCCTGGCGCAGACCAGTTGGCGAGATTGCCGCTGGCATCGACTTGCAAGCCGCCCATCACCGCCACATCGACATGCCCGCCACGAATCATGGCGAATGAATCGGCGCTGTCGAAGTAGCTTGCGCCGGGCAGCGCGGTCACTGGCGCTTTGCCCGCGTTGACGGGGTAATCCAGCGCGCCGCCGCTTTTTGGCGCAGGTCCCACGCCCAGCAAGCCATTTTCTGTATGCAGGATGATGCCATGCGCCGGCGTGATCAAATCGGCGATCAACGTTGGCATGCCCACGCCCAGATTGACGACATTGCCCGGCTGCAGCTCGGCCAAGGCTCGCCGCGCGATTGTCAGGCGCAACTCGTCTGCTCGCCCAGCATGTGCCGCTGCAGAACTGCCCAGCTCGGCCAGGCTGGCCGGCGCATGCACCAGCGCATCGACATAATTGCCGGGCGTGTGAATCGTGTTGGGGTCGAGGCTGCCCAGCGGCAAGATCTCGTCCACCTCGGCGATGACCAGGTCAGCCGCGGTGGCCATGGCTTTGTTGAAATTCTGCTCGGTCATGTGATAAACGAGGTTGCCGGCTTCGTCAGCCAGACGCGCGCGCAGCAAAGCGGCATCGGCGCGCAGCCCGGGCACAAAGACATGGTCTCGCCCATGTATGCGGCGCGTTTCGCTTTCTGCCGCCAGAGGCGTGCCCGCGGCTGTGGGCGTATAAAAGCCGCCGATGCCTGCGCCGCCCGCCCGGATCGCTTCAGCCAATGTGCCTTGTGGCAGCAGCTCAAAGGCGATCTCGCCGCTCTGCGCAGCCGCCACCGCTTCGGGATTGCTGGTGAAAAAAGAACCGATCGCTTTGCCGATCTGGCCTTTGCGCAGCAAGCGTCCGCCGCCCAAACCCGGCTCGCCGATGTTGTTGGCGATGTAAGTCAGCGCGCGCGCGTCCGTCTCGGCCAGGGCGTGCAGCAGGTGCGCGGGCGTGCCAGTCATGCCGAAGCCGCCCACCATCAGCGCAGCGCCAGCAGGGATGAGTTGCGCAGCTGCCTGCGGAGTTAGTTGCGGCGTCCGCTTCACGCCTGCCTCGACAATTCGACCAGGGTGGCTTCGCCCTGTCCGACGCCCACGCACAACGCCGCCAAGCCATAGCGCATTTTCGATCCGCCCTCTGCCCGCCGGCGCATCTCGTGCAGCAGCGTGGTCAAAATGCGCGCGCCGCTGCAGCCCAGCGGATGCCCCAGCGCGATCGCCCCGCCATTGACATTGGCGATCGCCTCGCTGATGCCCAACTGTCGCAGCACGGCGATGGCTTGCACGGCGAAGGCTTCGTTCAGCTCGACCAGGTCAATATCGCCGATCTCCAGCGCCTGCCGCCGCAGCAATTTCCGCACAGCTCCCACGGGACCCAAGCCCATCAAACGCGGGTCGATGCCAGCCGCCGCCGAGCCCAGCCAGCGCGCCAGCGGCTGCAATCCCAGCGCCCGCGCCCGCTCTGCCGACATCAGCAGCAGCGCGCAAGCGCCGTCGTTCATGCCGCTGCTGTTGCCCGCTGTGACTGTGCCATTTTGGCGAAAAGCCGCGCGCAGCTTCGCCAGCTTGTCCAGGCTGGTGGCGACTTCGTAACCAGCGCTGGTCTGGCGCATGAAAGGGTGCTCATCGGTATCGACGATGCGCGGTGGTGCCTTGCGCTGCGAGATGCGCACGGGCACGATTTCGTCATGAAACGCGCCGCGATTGATGGCGTCTACTGCGCGCTGCTGGCTTTGCAGGGCATAACGGTCTTGCTGTTCGCGGGTGATTTCGCCGCCAGGGATCGCGCCGGCGACGCTGAGTTCGTGGATATTTTCGGCTGTCTCGCCCATGGCTTCCAGCGGATAGCGTTTTTCCAGCGCCGGATTTGGGTAACGCCAGCCCAGGGTTGTATCCCAGGCGGTGACATTGCCGGCCGGGCCAAAAGCGATGGGGTTTTTGGGCAGCGAATAAGGAGCGCGGCTCATGCTTTCGACGCCGCCCGCCACAAAGACATCGCCTTCGCCAGCCAGGATCGCGCGCGCCGCCTGGTTGACCGCCGTCAGACCGCTGGCGCAGAGCCGGTTCAGCGTCACGCCGGCCACGGACTCCGGCAATCCCGCCAGCAGCGCCGCCATGCGCGCGACATTGCGATTGTCTTCGCCCGCCTGGTTGGCACAGCCGAAGTAGACTTCTTCAATTGCTTCGGGGTCGATGCCCGCTCGCTCGACCGCCGCGCCGATCGCCAGCGCCGCCAGGTCGTCCGGTCGCAGCGATGACAAAGCGCCGCGCAGCTTGCCGATGGGCGTGCGCACCGCGCTGACAATGACGACTTCGCTCATGCATCAGCCGCCTGGCAGTCGGCGCAGACGCCATAAAACTCAAGCAGATGCCCGTCAATGCGGAGATTCAACTGCGTTTCCAGCTGGCGCGTCATATCATCCAGGCCGCAATCGTCGAAATCATGGGTGGTTTGGCATACGCTGCAGACGACATGATGATGGTGTCCGTCCGACATCAGCACATAAGCCGGGGTCATTCGGCCGCTGATGTAAGTGGGGCGCAGGATGCCCAGCCGCGTGAACAGGTCGAGCGCGCGAAAGACGCTGGCACGGCCGATGCGCGGGTCGAGCGCTTCCACCGCTTCTATTACCTGGGCAGAAGTATAATGCCCCGCCGCGTCTTCAAGCACGCGCAGCACAATTCTCCTCGCTTGCGTAATTCGGCATCCATGTTCCCGCAGTATTTGGATGTAGGGGCTTTGCTTGTTCATGAGCTTCTTTGCCGCCGGTTTTCACTGAGCCTATTATAGCTTTCTCCACAGTTGTTTTGGCAAGGCGCTTGATGCTCCCGCACCAGGGAGAAACCTGTCGCGGACGCGCGCAGTAGGTAGACTATGCGCACAAGGCAGCGGAGAAGAGTCGTCCATGCGCGATGTAGTGGTGATTGGCGGCGGGCTGAGCGGACTGGCGGCTGGCCACGAATTGGAAAAACTGGGCGCGCGCTACACCATCATCGAGGTCAAAAGTCGCTTCGGCGGCGGCATTCGCAGCAGTCTGGCGGACGGCTTTTTGATGGATGGCTGCGCTTTTGTCTTCCACGCCCTGGATGAGGCGCTGCTGATGGCGCTGGGACTGGGCGGGCAGCAGCAAACTCGCGGCGATGGCACGGCGGTGCTGTGCGGCGGCAGCGAGTCGCTGATTTCGGCTTTGGCGAAAGATTTGCGCGGCGGTCGCCTCATGCGCATGGCGCTTGGCTCGATAGGCCGGCTGGGCGGTCGCTTCACGCTGTGCCTGGAAAATGGTCTCATGCTGGATGCTCGCGCATTGATCCTGGCTTTGCCGGCCCGCTATGCGGCGCGCGTGCTCTACAACCTCTCGCCAGGGGCGGCCGGGCTGCTGGCGGAATTTCGCTACGATTCGCTGGCGCGCGTCTCGCTGGGCGCGCATCAAGACGACCTGCCCGCCGATATCGCATCGCGAAAGACCGACTGCGCCTTCGTACTGACGACCGATGCGCCGGGACGGATTCCCGACCGCGAGCATGTTCTGCTGCAAGTTGGCCTGCGCAGCGATGACAGTGAAGATGCGCAGCAGTGTATCGAGAGCGCATCGCGACTGCTGGATATCCACAAGCCGCTGGTCGCGCGCGTCGATCGCTGGGCAGAAACCGATCTGCTGGGGGTCGAGCCTGCGCTGCACGCCGATCGTCTGCGCGCCATCCGTGCCAGCCTGCCGGGCGGCATCAGCTTGATCGGCAGCGACTATTGTCGGCGCGAGGCGGAAAATGCGGGAATCGCCCGCCTGGATGAACGCATGGACATGGGGCGCGAGGCGGCTCGCTCGGCGTTGGCATTCCTGGGCATGTGATATACTGCGGAAGTCGTCAGCCAACTGAGCCTCCGCTATGTCTTTCCTCGTGCCGGCTGCCTTTGCCGGGCTCGCCATCCCCATCCCGGTGCTGCTGCTGTATATGCTGCGGCTGCGGCGGCGCGAAGTGTTGATCTCCAGCGCCTTCTTGTGGCGGCAAGTCGTCAAAGACACCGAAGCCAACACGCCCTGGCAGCGTCTGCGGCGCAACCTGCTGCTCTTCTTGCAGCTCTTGATATTGCTGGCGCTGGTGCTGGCGCTGACCCGACCTTTCATTCATGTGCCGACCATCAGCGCCGGCAAGATCGCCCTGCTGCTGGATGCCTCCGCCAGCATGACCGCGACTGATATCGAGGGAGAAACGCGCCTTTCTACGGTATTGGAACATGCGCGCGGCATCGTCAACAACATGAACCCGCAAGACAGCATTGCGCTGATCCGCGTGGCAGGAAGCGCCGAGCCAGTAACGCCATATACATCGGACAAGAACGAGCTTCGCCGCGCTCTGGACGGCATCATGCCCAGCCAGGGCGGCGCGGACTGGGATACGGCGCTGACCCTGGCGGCGGCTGGCGCGGTGGGCGCAGAAAACTTCAGCATCGTGATGATCTCCGACGGCGGCATCGGCGCGGCTGCCGAGCTGCCCGCCAATATCCCACAGCCGATTTATGTGCCCGTTGGCGAGTCGGCTGCCAATATCGCCATCACGGCGCTGGCGACGCGCGCATTGCCCGGCGGCGCTCCGCAGCTTTTCGCCCAGGTGACCAATTATGGCGATGCGCAAGCTGATATTTCGCTGGTCATCCGCCTGGACGAGGTGCTGCGTTTGTCGCGCAGTGGCAGCATCCCGCCGCGCAGCCAGTTGCCTATCCCCTTTGACGAGCCGATCAGCGAAGCATTCGAGACGGTTTCGGCGACTCTGACATTTGACAATCGCGCGCAAGATTTTCTGGCGCTGGACAACCGAGCCTGGTCCGTGCAAAGCGAGGCGACCACGCGGCGCGTCTATTATGTGTCGCAGACTGGCAACTTGTTCCTGGAGCAGGCGCTGCGCAGTTTGCCCGGCTTGCAGACTTACCGCGGCAGCCCCGATAGCCGCAGCTTGCCGGGCGCGGAATTCGACCTGTATGTGTTTGATGGCTGGCTGCCCAACAGCTTGCCGGCCGGCGACATGCTGCTTTTCAACCCGCCCAACTCGACGCCCTATTTTTCTGTTGGCGCGCCACAAGCCGCCAGCAGCGACATCCGCGTCAGTGGCGCTTCGCCCATCACGGCATTCGTCGATCTGGACGAGATGAGCCTGCTTTCGCATCGCCAGCTGACCGCCGATTGGGCACAGCCGCTGATCCAGGCCGGGGATAGCGCCATCCTGCTGGCCGGGCGGCTGAATGCGCAGCAAATCGCCATCTTGCCTTTCGACCTGCGCGATTCCAACCTGCCTCTGTTGATCGCCTTTCCGCTGCTGATGGCGAATCTGCTGGACTGGTTTTCGCCCGCCGATATCATCGCCCAGCCGGCTGGCTTGAGCGTCGGCGATGTGCTGACGATTTCGCCGCCTTTGCGCGCCGACAGCATCCGCATCACCGCGCCGGACGCGACTGTGCATGTTCTGCCTGTCGCGGGCGACGCGCTGGCATTCACGCAGACCGACCAACTCGGACTCTACCAACTGGATGTGATCGAGGCGGACGAAGTGACGCGCTCGCAGCCATTCGCCGTCAACTTGTTTGCCACGGGCGAAAGCGACATCCGACCCGTGCCCGCAGACGAATTGCGGCTGGGTGGCGCTGGAGGGGGTGCGGCCGCCGATGAACAACTTGGTTTGCAGGAGTTTTGGCTGCCGCTGGCGATCTTGGCGCTGCTGCTGCTGTTGATTGAGTGGTGGGTTTATCACCGGCGGCTGCGCGTGCCAACCCTGCTGGGGACAGGTCGGCGCTTCAATCTTCCTCGGCGATTGGGACGAAATTCTTGAGCTTCAGCACCGATTCCAGGCGCTTGCCACTCCGCCCATAAGTCAGGTTCTGCAAGTAGACTTGCTCGATTTCGGTGAGCGTGGCGAAGTGCAGTTCGTGGTCGCGCGCGCCCAACCTGCCAGCCACGATGGCCGGCTTCACGACCGTCTGCGTGATGCCCGGCAAGTGCGCAAGCTGCCGTTCCAGCGCATAAGCCGGGTCGATATAGATGGACTCGGGCAAGGCATCGGCTGGGGGCGCCTGGCTGTCGCTCTGTGGATACTCGATGTCTTCCAGCCAGTCGTCTTCTGGCACGCCTTCTGTGAACTGGGCGGGTTGGCGCGGCGCGTCTCTATTAAAAGGAATCTTGCCGGGCAAGAGGTATTGGGTCGCTGGCGCCGAGCGGATGGCCAGCGTGCCATAGACATGTAAATGCCGCCCCAGGTAACGCGCGATATTGGCCTGGATAGCCGGCAGCGCGCTGATTTCTGTGCCTGCGGGCAAACATTGATCCAGCCGCACGCCGTCCACGCCGACATAAAGCGTGAATTCGCGCCGATAAATGGCCGCCGTCAAGATGTCGATGCGCGGCGAGCCGTCTATCAAATCCACTCGTACGCGCGCCCGTGCCGCATCGTGAATGCGGTAGCTTTGATAGCCAGGAAGATGACGCGGATTCAAGCGCGACAAGCCATGCCAAAGCGGAGAGGCGCTGCTGATGGGCTGGGCGGGCAAGGCATGATTTTGGCGCTCATCTTGCTGCACCAGCCACACTTCGCGGAATTCCGATGCGCCGCGATCGTAACCGGTGATGAGCAGGATGCCGTCCACATTGACGATTTGGTCGGCGAATGCGCCCGCATCATGCAAAATATCGGCGATTGTGGCCTGCATGGAATCCCTGCAAATGTGTCTGCGCCTGCGTCCAGTATAACAGGCTGGCGCGGGCATGGTTTTGGATTTTGCGGCGCAGTTGTCTGGCGGCTTGGCTCAGCTGAAGTGCTTGCGCAGGCGGCGTTCCAGGGGGGCGCGATTGCAGCGTCCCAACTCGAAATCTTCGCAGCCGTGAAAAGCCATGAACTCCTCGAATGCGCCGATCAGCCCGCGCATCAGCGCCGCATTCAGCTTCACGCCGCGCTCAAGATGCAGGTTGTGGCAGATGAGACGCTTGGCTTTGCGGTCGACCTTGGGGTCGATGCGCCCGACCAACTCGCTGCCATGCAGGATTGGCATGACATAATAGCCGTGCACGCGCCTGGCTTTGGGCGTGTAGATTTCGATGCGATAGAAGAAATCCCAGAGCATTTCGTCGCGGTCGCGGTCCCAAAACAAGTTGTCAAAAGGCGACAGGAAGCGGGTGCGCGCTGGCTGGAACTCGCCCGCAACCACGCGCTGCAGCAGCGACAGGTCATCGCGGTGGATGAAGGCGGGGTCATCCCAGCCCTCCACCTCGACTGGCAGCGCCGTTCCCGCCTTGATCATGGTCGCCAGGATAGTGGCGGCATCGCGTTTGTATTGGCGGTAATAATCGGCGACATGATTGCTCGTGCCGATGCCGATATGGCGCAGACCGCGAGCAATCGTCCAATGGCGAAAATCTTCAATCGTCTTGTCGAGCTTGAATCGATGGCGGGCGAGGACGCGCTCTGGCAGGTCGTAGTAGCGCTGAAACTTGACTCGATGGCTGACCATCAGTTCGCCGCGGTCGAACAGGTATTCCAGCGCCACCTTGGTCGGCTTCCAATTCCACCAGCCGCCCTCGCCGCGGCGCTCGCTTTCGAACTCCCTCGACGACATGGGTCCGCGCTCGCGAATCGTCGCCAGCACCGACTCGATGATGGGCTGCATGTCGATATCAAAGCGATCGAGCTGCCAGTTGCTCTCCTTGAGCTGCTTCTGTTGGATACAGGCGTGATACCAAGGGTAGTGAACGGCAGGCAGCTGGCACATGGCATGCGCCCAGGTCTCGAATAGGAAGCCGCTATCGAGCAAGGCATCCAGGTCGGCGGGGTCGTAGAGTCCAGCGCGGGCGAGCATGACCAGGTAGTGGCTGCGGGCGACGACATTGACGCTGTCCATCTGCAGCAAGCCGATGCGCTCGATGATGCGCCGCAGGTCGCTTTCGGGCTGGTGCAAGCCTTGCTTGACGACAGACAGGATTTTGACCTGGTCGCGAGTGACGGGGATGGGCGTGATCATGGGCGGGAGTGTAGCACAAATGAACTCTGCTTGTTCGAAGTGGCATCAATCGCAAGCATGAGAAGCAAGTAAGTCTCCTATACTTACTTACTTCAGCCGTGCATTCGGATTGTTGTAGTCGAGATAGATGATTATATTCCTCACCCCACCGCCAACTGATGAGCGGGGGTGAAAAACTGCCGATAGGTCAGCCAGGCGGCGATCAGCCCGGTGAATGTCGCCGCGCCAATCAGCATATACATTACGATGATCTGCAACTGCACCGCCTCCAGCGGACTCGCCCCCGCCAGGATCATGCCCGTCATCGCGCCCGGCAGTTTGATCAGCCCCACCGTCTTGGTCGTATCGATGATGGGCGTCAGCGCGCTGCGGATGGTGCGCTGAAACTGCGTCAACGAGGCTTGGCGGGATGTCGCGCCCAGCGCCAGCTTGCCTTCGATCATATTGCGCTGGTCGTGGAAGTCGCTGCTCAAGCGCGTGATGACCAGCGTGGCGGTCGTCATGGATGTGCCGACGATCATGCCGCCGATGGGAATGATGTCTTTGGGCACGAACTGGAAGACGCCCAGCGCCACCAACAGCGCGATCGTCAGCCCCGAGCCAATGCCGATGGCCAGGAAAGCGACCAGCACAGCATTCGGCGTTTGCCTGGCGCGCGCCCCACTCGTGCGTCCGCCGATCGTGATCATGACCAGCAGAATAGCGACGGTGAAGAGCGGGACATCCATCTCGAAGACCAGTTCCAGCACATAGCCGATGGCGATCAATTGCACGAAGCTGCGGACTGTGGCGATGAGCAGGTCTTTTTCCAGGTCGGAGCTTTGCCAGCGCGAAACAGCCGCAGCCACCAGGATGAAGGCGATCGACAGAAGAACCCGCTCTATGCCATCAACGCCAGCGAATATGTCGGGCATGACCCGCTCCTTCCTCGCAAGCAGCGCCGCAATGCCGCTATTCTACCCAATGCGCCTGCGTGAGCGGTCCCCAGTGCAGCTGCGGATTTTTGAACGGCACCAGCGCCATGATCACCGCCTGCGCATAATAGGCTTCGCGGTCGACGGCATCATCGGTCAGCAAGCCGATAGCGCCATTGCCTTGTTTTGAATTGACGCGCCCGAAGACCCTGTCATCGGCTTCGCCCAGCTCCAGCCCGTCGCGCACCAGCTCCGCCACTTCGCGCGGCAAGAAGAAAACAGCCGTCTGCCCGCAGCCAACGCGCCCGTCTCGCCCGAGCGCCTGCACCCAGGCGAAGCAGCTCATGCCCAGCGGCGTCTGCTCGATGCCGCCTTCGATGCCGATCCAATAATCGGATTCCGGTTGGGCGGCGCGAGCATTGGCCGCGCGGTTGACCGCCCCTTGCAGCGTCTCGCTCTTGGACATTGGCTGGTCGGATACGCCTGATTCCACATTGATGCCACGCACGCTGAAGGCTTGGTCGGGGAAGACGCGCTGAAAGGCGGCCAAGCTGGCGCGCTGCTTGACCGGATTTTGCGAGGCAACGCTGATCGTCAGCACAATTTCTCACTTTCTGGCGCAGGCTACTATTATCGTGAAAGTGCAGAGTCTAGCAGATGCGGCGCAACCTGCTACACTTCCACCACATGCACAGCGGAAGGACGGGGCATGCCGCGCGAGCAAACGCGGACAACCGACATCGAGCAGGCAACATCCGCCGACTTGATCGAGCTGTCCGATTTCATCAAACCCTTCGTCGCCAGCGGCGATCTGCTGCCGCGCACATTTGACGAGTTGGAAGATTTGCTTTCGACATCGTTCATTGCCCGGCTGGATGGGCAGATCGTGGGCTGCGCCGCGCTGGAAATCTACAGCAAAAAGCTCTGCGAGATCCGCAGCCTGGCTGTCGCGCCATCGGCACGCGGCTTGGGCATCGGCAAGGCTTTGGTGGCTGCCTGCGTTGACCTGGCGATGCAGCGCGGCATTTATGAAATCATGGCGATCAGCGTCGCCGAAGATTTTTTCAAATCCTGCGGTTTTGATTTCACGCTGCCCAACCTGAAAAAAGCCTTCTTCTTGCAAACGCGCGACGAAATGTAAACGCCGGCGCAACGATTCGCCACAGGACAAAGCATGAAGATCGACGCGCTCTCCCTCTTCCCCGCGATGTTCGATTCCGTCATGAACGCCAGCATGATGTGGAAAGCGCAAGACCGGGGCATGCTGACATTCCGCGCGCACGATATACGCGATTATGCGCTGGACAAACACCGCCAGGTTGACGATACCCCGTATGGCGGCGGCGGCGGCATGATCCTCAAGCCAGATGTGCTGGTGCGCGCCATTGAAGCGGTGCGCCCGGCAACTGAAACGCCAGTCATCCTGCTCTCGCCACAGGGCAGGCTTCTGACGCATCAAGCAGCTGCAGAACTGGCACAGCTGCCGCAACTCGTCCTGGTCTGCGGGCATTATGAGGGCGTCGACGAGCGCGTGCGCCAACTCGCCATCACGGACGAAATCAGCATCGGCGACTATGTGCTGACGGGCGGCGAACTGGCGGCTTTGGTGCTGATAGACGCGGTTGTGCGGCTGATCCCCGGCGTTCTGGGCGCAGAAGGCGCGACAAGCCGCGACAGCCATGCCGATGGCTTGCTGGAAGGCGCGCATTATACGCGTCCGCACGAATATCGCGGTCTGACTGTGCCAGCCATATTGACCAGCGGTCATCATGCCGAAGTGGCGCGTTGGCGGCGACGGCAGGCTTTGTTGCGCACCTGGCAGCGCCGGCCCGAACTACTGGAAAGCGCGCATCTAAGCGAAGCTGACCGCGAATGGCTGGAAGCGCTGGCGGGCAAGCAACCGCCTACAGCCTCCCCGATAGCCCCATCCCCGGACCCATGATCTTGTCCGCTTCTTGTTGACGGCATCCGCGCGCGTTCTGACCTGTCGGGGGGACCGAGGGGGGTAATATTTGCCTGGCACCGCTTAGTTTCCGTGCATGCCCGCTTCGTCGCCGCCGGCGAAGGCCAGGGCGCGTTTGTCGCCTGTTTCGGGGTCGAGCATCTTGTCAACGCTGTCGACGCGCAGAATGCGCCCCTCTTCCAGCAGCAGCACGCGGCTGCCCACGCGGCGAGCCTGCTCTATCGAATGCGATACCCAGATCATGGTCAAATTGGACTCTCTGCGCAATCGCATCAGCGCGTCCTCCACGCCTTTGGTCGCGATCGGGTCGAGCGCCGATGTTGGCTCGTCCAGCAGCAGCAGCGATGGCGAAAGCGCCAGTGCCCGCGCGATAGCCAGGCGCTGTTCTTGCCCGCCAGACAGCTTTGATGCCGGCTCATCCACCAGCTCCGATTCAAGCGATGCCTGCGCCATCAGATCCAGGACGGCTTTGCGCGCCAGCGTTTCACCGTGCAGACGCGCGCCAAAACCGATGTTCTCCGCCACGCTGCCTTCGAAGGCTGTCGACTTCTGAAAGAGCATGCCGACTTTGCGCCGCAGCTCGGTTACGGGCAGCTCGTTGATGTCGCGTCCATCCAACAGGATCGCGCCGGCTTCGATGTCGTTCAGCCGATTGATGCAGCGCAGCAGAGAGCTTTTGCCACTGCCGCTGCGCCCGATGACCACCAACAGCTCGCCCTCGGCCACTTCCAGCGAAATATCGCGCAGCACAGATTTGCCGCCCCGCTTCAGCCGCAGCTGGCGAATGGACAAGTTGGACATGCAGCGCCTCCTCTCCGCGCATCGCTGCCCGATTGTAGCGCAGGCTCCATATTCAGCCTGTCTATCATGCCGCCTCTGCCATTTGTGCCATTGCCCGCTCTGTGGTTAAATCGGCGGATGCATAGCACGACAGGTCACATAGAGGCAAGAGCATGCAAAGCGCATTGACCTGCGCCGAAGAGTCGCGCGCAGAAGAAGAGATGCTGGCGGGCACTTTTAAGCCAGCCGATACCTTCTTCCTTATCGAATGCAGCCTGGCAGACGATGGCGGCTGGGGGCGCGACACGGTCAAATCCGCCGCAAAAAGTGGCGAATTCGCGGACATCCTGCGCCACTTGAGCGCCCTGCCGCGGACGAAAACCCTCTTTATCCGCCGCCCGAACCGCGCCGACATGCATGTCTTCATCGCGCGCACCAACCAGTCGCAGCCGCAGCTTTTTCAGGCGCATCTACACGATTACGCCGACCTGCTAAGCCTGAATATCGCGGGTCTGGCAGCTGGTGATGCGCCTGCGATTGCTGGCCGCGCCATGACCGAGATTGACGAGCTGTATGCCATCTGCGCCAATGGCCGGCACGACCCCTGCTGCGCGACATTTGGCGCGCCGGTCTATCAGCAGCTGGTGGCGCATGCCGGCGAAGACCGCGTTTGGCAGACGACTCACCTGGGCGGGCATCGTATGGCGGCGACGCTGTTGGCTTTTCCGCAGGGCGTCGCTTATGGGCATCTCGACCCGGCTGATGCGGAAGCTGTTGTGACCAATCACCGCGCGGGTTATCTGCTCACGCACAAATATCGCGGGCGCAGCGCGTATGCCGGGCATCGGCTGGACAACGAGACGCACCAGGCTGTCGGCGCGGCGGAAGCCCTCATCCGCGAGCTGACGCGCAAGTATCGCATTGATGACTTGCAGCTGCAGGGCGTGCAGGCTTTGGACGATGGCGGACGGCGCGTGAGTTTCGTCGATGTCGCCGGCGCTGCCTGTGCGGCGACTGTGCGCACAAGCCTGTCCAAGCCGCGTCTGACTTCTTGTGGCGAGCCGCCCAAACCCTTGCCCCTCCACCAAGTCGCATTATACGCCGCATCCTGATGCCTGCGCCTCGCGGTCCGCTGCTGGTGCGTCTGCTGCGCGCAGCCATCCTGACGCTGATCGGCCTGACATTGCTGGCTTTGCTGCTGGCGGGCGGTCTGGCGGCTGTGCAGAGGGCATTGGCAGATCGGATCGCGCCGGGCATCCGTGTGGGTGAAGTCGCGCTGGATGGGTTGACCCGCGCGCAGGCGGCTGAGGCTCTGGCAAACCATTATGGCGCTGCGGAAGAAGTCCTCTACACCTTTCAGCATGACGAGCGCAGCTGGACGGCGCGGGCATCTAAATTGGGTTTGCGCTTGCCGGCTGAGCAGCTGGCCGAGCAGGCCTTTGTCATCGGGCACGCCGACGATGCGCGGCAAAACCTGCAAGATATTGCGCGCGCCTGGCTGGATGGCGTTGATCTGCCGGCACGCTATGTCTTTGAAGAAGCAGTCGCGCTGCGGTTTCTGCGCGGGCTGGCGGACGAGATCAACCGGGCGCGCCGCGATGCCAGCCTGCAAATCGAGGGCTTGCATGTCGCCATCCATACCGGCGAAGGCGGCCAGCAGCTGGATATTGCCGCGACGCTGCCGCATTTACGCGCTGCGGTGCTGGCCGGGCAGGGCGGGGCCATCCCCCTGGTCGTGCATGAAAGCCCGCCCCGCGCCTGGAATGCGACCGAAGCGGCGAGGCGCTTCCAGGCGGCTTTGTCTGCGCCATTGCAGCTCTTTGGCGCGCGAGCCAATGGCGATCCGCTGCCGCCCTGGCTGATCACGCCCGAACAGATACGCGCTGCGCTTTCGGTAGGGCTGCAGCCTGTGGATGGCGAAATGCGCTTTGATGTGGAAGTCGACCTGAGCGCCTTCCGCCCTTTTCTGAAGTCGCTCGCGCCCAGCCTGGAAAGCGCGCCCCTCGACAGCCGCCTGGACTTCGACCCCGCGACGGGCCAGCTGCGCGCGCTGACGCCTTCGTCCAGCGGGCGTTACCTGGATGTAGCCGAGACTCTGCGCCGCTTGGAAGCCGCTGTATTTTCACCGGATAGTCGCCGCGTCGATATGGCCTTCGTGCCGCTGCCGCCGCGCTATCACGAAGCCAGCAGCGCAGCCGAACTGGGCATCAGCGAGCTGGTTTCCGAAGCGACGACCTATTATTGGGGCAGCGGGCAAAATCGGCGCGACAATATCGGGCTGGGCACGAGCAAGCTGCACGGCATCGTGGTGGCGCCGGGCGAAGAATTCTCGTTTAACCAGCACCTGGGCGAAATCACTGCGGCGGCTGGCTATCAAGAAGGCAGCGTGATTCTGGGTGGCGCGACAGTTACGGGCATCGGCGGCGGCATCTGCCAGGTCAGCACCACCATGTACCGGGCGGCATTCAGCGGCGGTTATGCCATCACCGAGCGGCACAGCCATGGCTATCGCGTGGGATATTACGAATATGCCGGCGCGGGACCGGGCTTGGACGCAGCGATCTGGCAGCCGACTGTCGACCTGCGCTTCCGCAACAATACGGCTTATCACCTGTTGATCGAAAGCGCCTTCCTGCCCGCGGACAATGCGCTGCAATTCCGCATCTATAGCACGCGGCACTGGACAACCCGCATCGAGCCGCCCATCGTTGATGACATCGTGCAGCCGCCGCCGGATTTGTACATCGCCGTCGATGACCTGCGGCCCGGGCAGATTCGCCAGATCGACTGGTCGGTGCCGGGCGCGGATGTGCTTGTGCATCGGAATGTTTATGATGCGGCTGGCGCGCTGGTCGAGCGAAATGCCGTCTTCACGCGTTATCAAGCCTGGCAGGCGGTTTATGAAGTCGCAGCGGGAGACCCTCGCTTGCCGGCGGAAGACGCTGAAGAATCAGGCGAAGATGACGCGGCGGAAGAACCCGCTGAATAACCCGCCCCAATCAACTCAAAGGACGGCAGCCATCCGCACCGGCTCTACCCGGTCTTTCAGAATCTTTTCCAGTGCCATGGTGTGGCTGCAGACGCCGCGCTGGGCAAAGAAAGAAGCCGTGCTCGTCCAGACGCCTTCGTCATAAGTGATGAAGTGCGTCTTGTTGTAGCCCTCGAATGCGCAAGCAAAACTGAGGATTTGGATGCGGTCGCGCTCTTGGGCGTAGCGCTTGGCTTTTCTTACATCGCTGACGATATTCTGCCCGGGCGCATAGGGCAGGGGTTTCCGCTTTAACAAGGGCTTGAAGACAGTCTCCAGCGCCATGATATGCGGGCAGATGGCGTATTTTTTGAAGCCGGGGCAAGTGCAGGACCAGACATCGCCGTCCAACTCCACGACATACGCGCCGTTGTTGCCTTGAAATCGCAGACTGAGGCTGCTGAAAGTGGCGCGCTCGGGCTCGCTGGCATAGGCGCTGGCTTTCTGGATTTTGTTGATCATGCTCGCGTCCATATCCATCCTTTCTGTTGCGACGCCTGCGCTGGCTGGAAAAGAAAAACGCGCCACAGCTTTCTCGGCTGCACCGCGCTCGGGCTGGTCGATTCGTTTGTGCAGGCTTCCCACATCACGACGCGCTTTGTCCCCGCTCAAGTTGTCTCAAGTTTAAGCGGGCTTTAAGCCTTCGTCAAATGACAAGCTGTCGAATCTGTCTACTTTGCACAAGCCGCGCTGGCGGGAAGCATGCCAACCGTGAGCGACTCGATATAGATGCAATGCCGCCAGGGAATGGCGACATCGTCTGCGGAAAGCGGCGCATCGCTCAGCTGCACATCGGCGCCGCGTACGATGGCAAAGGGCGTGGCTTCGTCGCGCTCGCCCATCACCACCTGCGCGCAGACCGCCAGCGCATCGGCCATGCCGATCCGGGTAACCGCCATCGGGTTGCCAAACAGGTCACTCTTGCCTCGCTCGTCGCGGATGGGCTGAAAGCCGGCCATGGCGATGGCCACGCCAGTTGTGCCAAAGCGCCCGGGCATCAGCCAGCTGTCGCTTAGCAGCACGCCCAGTCGGCAGCCCGCCTCGGCTTGCAGCTGTGCGCGGATAGCCTCGGCCGTGGCGAAAGGGTCGCGCGGCAGCAGCGCCACCTGCCCGCTGGGGATATTCGAGCGGTCCAAGCCCGCGTTGGGCGAGATGACGCCGCCTTTGGCTGTCAGCAGGAAGCCCAGTTCGATGCCGCCGAAGATGTGGTCGGCTTCGTCGATGACCAGTTGGGCGATGGCTGCTTCCATGCCAAAACGCCGAGCCAACTCATGTGCTCGCGGACCAGGCGCTGCATCGGTCAGGCTGCGTACGCGCCCGGCTGCGATGCTGGCGTATTTGCTGGAAACAGCCACGACATCGCCATCCTGCAACGTCTCGCCGGCAGCGCGCAGGCATTCCAGCAGCGTCGCGCAGAGATCAAAAGGCTCGGTCTGCACGGGCGCGCGGATGGGGATGACGGTCAAGGATTTGGGCATGCGCCGTATGGTAGCGAAAATGGGCGGCGTGGCGTAGGGGCGAGGCGGCGACTCATCCGATTGACCTTCGGTCGCTGTTGTGTCAAGGGGGATGGCGTTATTCCACCGTGCCCAGGTAGAACAAGCGCTCGTTGGTTGTCGCAGCCAGGAAGTTTCTGATGGGGTCAAAAGCCAGGTCATGCGCGTCCAGCCGCAGGGTTTTGCTCGGCGCATCGGCGTCCAGCGCATCGACCAGCGCGACCCAGCCCAAGCCGTCCGCTTCCAGCGCCAGCGCCAGCAGCGCATTGCCCCGACTGCCGACAGCGAATGCCAGCGAACGCAACTGCGTGCCCGCCAGCTGATAGAAGGCGCGCGGATGGGCATTTTCGACCGCCAGCGCATACAGTTGGTCGGCGCTGCTAAAGACAAAGTCACCCGGGATCACTTGCGGCGAGGCCACGACGACCGGCGGCAAGCCCGCGCCAGCCAGCGGCAATGACAGCGTCACTTCGCCAGCGGCGTCGTACACCCAGATTGCGCCGTGCCGCCCGCTCGCCGACATGCCGGTCACCGCCAGCCAGCGATCATCCCGACTGAAGGCGCCGCTGCGCAGCGGATAGGGGAAGCGGTCGCTGAGAATCCGCTCGCCTGTGTCCAGTTGCCGCAATCGATTTTGCTGGCTGGTTTCCAGCTTCCATATTTGAAGCTCCTGCCCGCTGATGAGCGCCAGTTTGTCGCCCGCATGTGACCAGGCCAGCGCGTCGATGGGCTTGGTCAGCCAGGCAGGTGCCGGTATGCGCTGCGAACCGAATGGCGGCTGCGCAAACAATTCCGCGCCCGCAGCCCCGCCAACCGCAAGCAGCTTTCTGTCTGGCGAGATAGCCAGGCCGCGCGGCTGCATCACATCCATCAGAGCGATGGCGTCGATATTCTCGGCAGGGTGATCAAGTTGTCCGCCGGACCAGTCGGCTAGCTGTCCAGGCTGGTCGGCCGGCGCAAGCGGGCGCAGCGAAGGCGTGGCATAAGGTTCCAGGTAGTAGAAGTTGGCATTGCTGTCGCTTTCGACCGTCCAGCCGATCTGACCGTCGACCGCGACCTGCCACCAGACATAAGTGCCTTGGCAAGCTGGTCCATCCAGCACGCTGTCCAGGATGTGCCGCGGGGGGATCTCGGCGATCAGCGGCGCATCGGGCTGGGGGCTGGCGCGCAGTCGGTTGGCGAAAGTCTGGGATGCGCTTTGAGCAGTCCTGCGTCCGATGCTGATGCGCGGCGGCAGAAAACCTGCATATTCAGCCGGGCAGAAGTGAATCACGCCGCTGGCGGCCTGTTGCGGGTCGATAACAGGCAGATCATCGCAGCTGCCTGTCAAACGCAGCAGGGAGCGCTTGACCCAGCCTTCGCGATAGAAGAGCCAGTCGCCGTCTGCGTTTGTGCCCAGCGCCTTGTGCGTTTGCAAGCGGTCGATCTTCGCGGCGACATCTTCCCCAGGCGCAACGCGGACATTCAGCCCGTCGCTTGTGGCGCGCAGCCAGCAGACGTCTTGCGCAAGGGCGGGGTTGTTGTCGGGGCGCGCCAGGGGGATGGGACCAAAGCCGAGATTGGGCACCCGCTCGTCGCAAAGCTGCACCAGCCCGCCATCGACCGAAGTGTGCACGGTGAAATCGCCAGCCACAGTCGGAAAGTCGAAGCGCCAGGCATCCAGCGCTTGCGCCAATGGCAAGCCAGCCACCAGCTCGCAGCCCAGCGCGGTCGTCGTCACTCCGCGCAGCAATGTCGCGTGAGGCGGAGTCGCTGCTTCAATGAAAGGGGCGGCGGCGCGCCAGGCAGAAGCCAGCGCATCGGAAGGCTGTGCCTGCGCAACCAGCAGCGCATGCCCAAGCAGCAAAATTAGGATGAGGAGGCGCAATGCCGACTCCACCTGGTTAGGATTGTGATCGCCTTTATTGTAGCCACTTAATCACCACAGCCCGAAAACTTCGCCCCCTGTGTGCGCGCTGGCATAGATGCTACAATGACGGCTTACACCCGCGCAGCGAGCCGCTCTGTCCATGCCGCGATTGTCTGATTTGTATCAGCTGAAAAATTACATCGACACCTTTGCGCTGGGGCATTATGCGCGCGTGCTGGATGCCATCGACCAGCGCAGCGGCAAGCAAGTCGCTTTCAAGGTCATGCGGCCCGAGCATATCGCCGACGATGGCGACATCCTGTGGGAATACCGCGCTTTTGGCAGCGAAGCCGACATTCTGGCGCGCTTGTGGCACAGCCCGCATATCGTCAAGCTCAGCGATTGCGGCTATATCTCCGACCGCGAAGAAGCCCCCCGCGCCGGCGACATCAACAGCTTCCAGGTCAATGTGCGCGCCTTCGTCGATGCCATGCAGCAATTCGCAGCGGCCGGCTGGCGTCCCTATCTGGCTTTGGAACAGCTGCCCCGCCAAAACAGCCTGTTTTATTTGATGAAACCCAACCGCCCCAACAGCCGCTGGCGATTGCCCAGCGAAGAAGGCTTGTCGCTGGCGCTGCAATTTTGCGACCTGCTGGAAATGGCGCACGACAACAAGATCGTCTATCTGGACCACAAGCTGGAGCATGTCTATTGGGATGGCGCGCACCTGAAAGTCATCGACTTCAACAGCTCGCGCCGGCTGGAAGACGACCGTCAGCGGGCACCCCAGCCATACACCAAAGATGTGCACAGCCTGTGTGTGGGCGTGCTCTATCCGATCTTCACGGGCATGTCGCCGCAGATGACCGCGCTGCGTCCCCAGCCCAGCAGCCGCGACGCGGTCGAGGCGCGCTACAACGGCATCGACCAACTGGACTTCAGCCTCGAGCCGCAGCTGAGCGAGGGCATCGCCGAATTGCTGCAACGAGGCGCCGCGCAAGATATCGACACGCTGCAGGAGTTCGTCAATGGCTTGCAGCGGGTGGCCACCCAGCACGGCTTCCAATTCCCCGACTATTATACGAACAACGCCAGCCGCGAGGCGCGGGCACAGATGCGGGCGGGCTTGCTGCGGCTGCGGCAGGGCCAGGAGCATATCCGCGAGGCGCGCGACCTCTTCCGCGAGGCGCTCATACAAGATGGCATCAGCCGCGACCTGGAAGACGAGCTGCGCCGGCTGGTCGTCGTGCTCAACGAGATGCTGAATCACCGCGCTGTGCCGTGATTCTCTGAAAAACACAGAGGGCACAGAAGTGCATGCAAGCAAGTCATGCGACATATCGGGCAACGCCGCTCGAATTCGAAATCTGTAGGGTTTGTCCGCTATTGGGGTTTGATCATCTCTTCTGTGGCGAGACGCCCATAATAAAGGAAATGTTGTACGGGCGAGCCGCTGGCTCGACCCCCAGAATCCCAATTTATGGGACGAGCCGACGGCTCGCCCGTACGACATCCTGAGTAAAATGAAAAGAATTGCAGATGCGTAGCTCCCATCATCTAATAGCGGACAAGCCTTACACGATTCCATTTTCAAATGCTGCAATGCTTTGCTGGATTTATTGAGAAAAGCGAAAAGATTTGCCGCCGAGTTCACCGAGATTGAAGCGAGATGACGCCAAACGAATTCGTGCAAAAGTGGGCTGATACCTCGCTGGGCGAAAAGCAGAGTTATCAGGCGCATTTCATGGATTTGTGCCGGCTGGTCGGGCACGAGACGCCGGCTGGCGATGGCAAGACGGCTGCGGGCAAAACTTTTCAGTTCGAGCCGACCGTGCAGACCGGGCAGGGCGGCCACGGCTTCGCCGATGTCTGGCTGCAAGATCACTTCGCCATTGAATACAAAGCGCCGCAGAAATACAAAGACCTGGACGCAGCGTACCGGCAGCTTCTGTCATACCGCGAAGCCTTGAACAACCCGCCGCTGCTGGTGGTCACGGACATCAACAACTGGGAGATCCACAGCAACTTTCCCAATACGCAAAAGCGCGTCTACCGCTTCACGCATGCCGACATCGCCGGCGACAAGCGGGTTCTCGGCTGGCTGAACGACCTGTTCCATGCGCCGCAACGGCTGAATCCGCGCGTCAACAGCGAACAGGTGACCCGCGAAGCAGCCGATGCCTTCCAGGTGATCGCCGACAACATGCGCGATTGGGATGCCGAGCCGCAGCGCATCGCTTTCTTTCTGACCAAGCTGGTCTTTTGCCTGTTCGCCGAAGATATCGGGCTGCTGCCCACCGCCGCCGCCAGCATGGATGGCATCTTCACGCATATCATCGAGCAGTCGCGGCGCAAACCCAGCGTCTTCCAGCAATATGTGCGCAACCTGTTTGTCGCCATGAACAACGGCGGCGAAGTGCTGATGCAAGATATCCCCTATTTCAACGGCACGCTCTTCCAGGTGGTCACGGTCGAGGAGCTGTCGGCCGAGGCGCTGGACGGGCTGGCGAAGGCGGCGGCGCTGGACTGGTCGGATATCGAGCCGTCCATATTCGGCACGCTCTTCGAACGCAGCCTCGACCCGAGCAAACGCTCGCAGCTGGGCGCGCATTACACCTCGCGCGATGACATCCTGCTCATCGTCGAGCCGGTGCTGATGCAGCCGCTGCGCTACCACTGGGAAACAATCCAACTGAAAGCCGCCCCAATCCGCGAGCGGCATGACGGGGCGAAGACGGGCCGCGCCCGCACCAACGCGCGCAAGCAACTGCTGGCTCTGCGCGATGATATGCTGCAACGCATCCGCAGCACGAAAGTGCTCGACCCCGCTTGTGGCAGCGGCAACTTCCTCTATGTGTCGCTGCAACTGCTGATGGATATGGAAAAAGAAGTCATCCACCACGCGCTGTGGCGGAGCTTTCAACTGACGACGCCAGAAGTCCACCCGCGCCAGATGTACGGTATAGAGATCAACCCGATCGCTCATGCGCTGGCCAGCATCGTCGTCTGGATCGGCTACATCCAGTGGCGCAAGAACAATGGCTATGCGCAGGCATTCGCCGAACCGATATTGGAAGAGCTGGCGGACAACATCGTGCGCAAGGATGCGATTCTGGCATTCGACGCCGACGGAAATCCAACCGAACCGGAGTGGCCGCGGGTGGATGTCATCGTCGGCAATCCTCCATTTTTGGGTGGGCAGAAATTGTTGCGCGAATTCAATAACGACTATGTGAGCAGATTGCGCTCTCACTATCCGAATCTGCACGCGAGCACAGATTTGGTCGCCTATTGGTTTGAGAAAGCCAGACAGCAGATTGAGCATGGGTTTGTGAAACGAGTTGGCTTGTTGGCGACGCAATCCATTCGCAAAGGCTTTACTCGCCCTGTACTTGACCACATCAGGAGTAGCGGCAACATCTTTATGGCATGGTCAGATCGCGACTGGGTGCTGGATGGCGCGGCGGTACGCGTTTCCATGATTGGCTTTGATAATGGTAGCGAAAATCGCATAGTGCTGGACGGATTACCTGTTGCAAGCATCAACAGCGACTTAACTGCGGGCATAGACCTTACATTGGCAACAACCTTGCAAAGTAACTTGGGACTGAGCTTTGAAGGCTGCAAAAAATCAGGCGACTTTCAACTTGAAGCGGATTTTGCGAACAAAATGCTCCAAATGGACGCGAATAATCAGGACGTCGTAAAAATCTGGATAAATGGATTTGATATCTCGCGACGATTCCGCAACAGATGGATCATAGACTTCGCCGAGATGTCATTGAACGATGCTAGACAATACCAGATGCCGTTCATGCACCTAGAGACTACTGTCAAACCAGCGAGACTAGCCAACCGAGAGTGGCGTCAGCGCGAATTCTGGTGGCAGTTTGCCCGTCCCAGGCCGGAAATGCGTCAGGCTTGTGAGGGATTGAAACGAGTGATTGCAACACCTAGAGTGGCAAAGTATCGCCTCTTCGTTTTTCTGGATTCAGCTGTAGTTCCTGATAGCAGGTTGTCCGTTATTGCTCGCGAAGATAATTATATGTTCGGCATTCTGCATTCCAGATTGCATGAGCTCTGGTCTCTACGTATGGCTTCATGGCACGGAAAAGGTAACGACCCAACTTACAACAACACAACTTGTTTCGAGACCTTCCCTTTCCCCTGGCCCCCGGGTCACGAAGACGAATCCCACCCCGCGCATGCCGCCATCAGCGCCGCGTCCCGGCAGCTGCACGCAGAGCGCCATGCCTGGCAGAATCCCGCTATGTCTATGGAATCTGCGGACGAGCCTCCCCCTGACCTGTCGAGGGGACCGAGGGGGGTTAAAGACCGCACGTTGACCAACCTCTACAACGCCCTGCAAGTCTGGCGCGGCGAAAGCGACATCAAGGTCAAGCCCGCCGCCGCCGACTTCGCCCCGCGCCTGGACGAACTGCACCGCGCGCTGGATCGTGCTGTGTGTGATGCCTATGGCTGGGACTATGCCGTGCTGGATGACGAGGAAGAGATGCTGCGGCGTCTGCTGGCGTTGAATTTGGCGCGGGCGGGTAAGTCCGGTTAGGAGTCGCTGCCGGGCTTCGGATAGTTGAGGCCAAAATGGTCGGCGATGGCGATCAGGATGGCGCGATTTTCGCGTATTGCGTCGCGGTTTTCGCCCGTGATAGCTCGGATTTCGCGTATTGCGTCGCCGTTTTCGATAATCATGGCGCGGTTTTCTGCCAAGCCTTGTTCGACCTGGTCCATCCGGGCTTCAAGCGCTTGCAGTCGAAGTTCGAGCGCTTCCAGCCGAAGTTCGAACCGATCCATTCTGACTTCGAGTCGGTCCATTCGGGACTCGAGTCGTCCCAGCCGGTCCCGGTTGTCGCAAACGATGTCGCGCACTTCTCTGTGCGTTTCGGCGAAGCGGTCGAATCGATCCAGGACAGCATTCTGCGTGCTGCGCAACGTCTCGATATCTTGTTCCACGCGTTGTTCACGAAGCTCGGCCAATTCCATAACGCCTCCTGGTGCACCATACAAATCTCCACGACTATAAGCATAGCCGCGCCCTGCTATCGTGTCAAGCAGAGCCGATTGAGCCTTTGCCTGACCTGTCGGGCTTCACGCGCTTCGCCTCGCTCTCAATGAACTCCACCATGCCCGCGATGCCGGGATTGGGCGGCGTGCTGCGTGGCATGTCATGCATCCGCGCCGCCACGATTCGCGGCGAATCGCCCATCTCCAGCCGTGCCTCGCCCACCTGCCCAGCAGACACATTGCATAGCCACAGCGTCTTGCCATCCAGCCGCGTGAGTTCACCCGTCCGCAAGCAGATTTGTAAGCGATGCGCCGACTGCCTTGGCTGTAGCGCGACCAGGATCTCGCTGTTCGGAGTCTGCCAATCCTGCGCGGCATCGACCAGCCCCAGCGTGACCTGCCCGGCCAGTTTTTCACGGCTTGCGGCATCCAGCGCCCCATCGACATTGGCGGCGTGATAACCCAGGCCATCCAGCGCCACCAAGCAAGAACGCCCGCCGGTCGCGCGGCAATGCCAGACTTGCTCGCTGCAGGCCCCGCCCGTATCCAGCAGCAGACAGGCGTCTGCGCGCTGCATCAGACGGCGCAGGAAGGTGTGCAGGCGCGGCAAAATCGCCAGGTCGCCGCGGATATTGCCGGTGTAGAGCAGGCTCAGCGATTGCGCCACACAGCCCGCCGCTTTTCGATGAAGGCGCGCATGCCTTCGACCTTGTCTTCGCTGCCGAAGGCGATGAGGAAGTTGCGCCGCTCGAATGCCAAGCCCTCGCTCAGCGCGCTTTCGTGAGCCTTGTTGATGGCTTCTTTGGTCAGGCGCACCGCCACTTGCGAACGCCGCGCCACCTTTTGGGCGATGTCGATCGCCTGCGCCATGAACTCGGCTTGCGGCGCGACGCGATTGACCAGCCCCGCCTGGCAGGCTTCGTCCGCGCTCAGCCGCCGGTCGGTGAGCATGATTTCCATCGCCAGCGCCTTGCCCACCGCGCGCGTCAGGCGTTGGGTGCCGCCAGCGCCGGGCAAGATGCCCAGGTTGATTTCGGGCTGTCCAAACACGGCGCTATCGGATGCCACGATCATGTCGCAGCACATCGCCAGCTCGCAGCCGCCGCCCAGGGCATAACCCGCCACCGCCGCGATGATGGGCTTGCGCACGCCGCTGAAATCGAAGCGGTCGACCAGCGAGTCGTCCATCATCATGTCGATCTGCATTTTTCCGTCCATCTCCTTGATGTCTGCGCCCGCCGCGAAGACTTTGTCGCCGCCGGTCAGGACGATCGCGCCGATAGCCGGGTCGGCATCAAAGCCGTACATGGCGCGTTTGACTTCGTCCAGCAGCGGCGAGTTCAAGGCATTGAGCGCTTGGGGTCGGTTCAGCGTGATGCAGCCCACGCCAGCCGCGGGCGTGTCGACCAGGATGTGCTGATAACTCATAGGTGCTGTCCCTTCGTGGCTGAGAATGCGGCGATTGTAGCACGAGTCGCCATCAGGGTTGCAGCCAAGCCAGGATTTCCCGCGCCGCGCTCGCTGGCGATTCCGGCTTGTGCAGCGCCAGGCTGTCGGCAGTCCAAGGGGCATAGCGCCGCGGATCGGTGATGCTCATCAGCATGATGGTTTTTGCGCCGCTCGCCGCCGCCAGGTGGGTCAAGCCGCTGTCATTGCCGATGTAAAGCCGAGCCGCCGCCGCCAGCGCGCCGATTTCCGCGAAGCTGAGCGCCCCCGCCCATTGCTGCGCCGGTGCCTGCAAATACCGTCCGACTGCCGCGACCAGCTCTGCATCGCCCGGGCCGCCCAGCAGGATCAGCTCGGATTTGGTCTCTATGACGAGCATATCGAGCAGCTCGGCCAGCTGCGCCGGCGGATATTGTTTGGCTGTCAGCTGCGCGCCGGGATTGCTGCCGCCGCCGGGGTGGGCGACAATGGTCGATTTGCCGATGCCAGCCGCTTGCAGACGCGCCTGCACAGTCGCCAGCGCAGCTTCATCAAGGGGCAGGTTGGCAAAAGCGTGTAAGCTGCGCCCGGCCGCCGCCCCGGCCACGCGCAGATAGATTGCGGCTTCGTGCTCCAGCGCGGATGGATCGACCCCCACGCGCAAGTTGTAGCCGAAGCCGCGTCCGCCGCTGTCCAGGCCCGCTCGCAGCGGAATGCCCGACAGCCAAACCGCCAGACTCATCACAGGCGAGCGAACGAGCGACACAGCCAGGTCGTATCGCCCAGCTTGCAGCCGCCTCACCAACCGCCAGAAGCTGCTGAACCCGCGGGTGGGCATGTCTGCGCCGACATCAAGAATATCGTCCAGGGCGGGATGACCGGCAATAGCGCGCGCCGACCAGCTGCCCGCCGCAAAGCTGATATGCGCCGCTGGGAAGCGCTCGCGCAGGGCAGTCAGCGCGGCGGTCGCCATCACCACATCGCCGATGCAGCAGGGACGCAAGATGACAATGCGCCGCGCCTGCGAGGGAGAGGCGTCGGCAGGAAAGATGCGCCCCAAGAGCCGAACCATCATTTTTATGCGCTGCTATGCCTGGGCATGCCGCGATTGTACCCCAGCGCTCCGACCCGTATAACCGGCGCGAATCCGACCAATCCCGCCATTTCCCGAGCAAATTGTTGCATTCTGATTAAATCGTGTTAAGATAGCTTTAAGCAAAAATGAAATGTCATAACAAAGGAGGTACAGCCATGACCGTTGTGCGCGCCTTCACTTATATCTTCAGCGACCGTCACTGGCGCAGCAAATTGACCGAAATGGCTGTTTTTGTGCTGCTGCTGCCTTTCCCCATCATTGGGCTGGTCAGCCTTTGCGTCCTGCTGGGCTGCCTGGCAAAAATCATCCACAACATCAGCGCGGGCCGGGAGCGTCCGCTGCCGGAGTGGGATCACATTGGCGAAGACATCCGCAAGGGCATTCCCGTTTTGCTGGCGCTCATCGTCTATCACTTGCCGCTGCTGCTGGCGGCCGCGTTGCTGACCGTGGTGCGCGACTCGCTTGGGCTGGGCTTGCTGGCCGGCATCGACGCGATCGCCCCGTTCGCGCTGTTGCTCTACAGCCTGGTTGCTTGGTCGGTGTGGACTTTGGGCTTGGTTCGTTATGCAGAAACCTGGGAATCCGAGCGTTTCTATCAGTTCGACCAAGAGCTGCGCACACTGCAAGGCAATGGCTCGCTGGCTTTGGGATGGCTGGCATCGGCGCTGATCGCCAATGCGCTGCTGCTGGCGCTGCTGCCGGTCTTCCTGCTGGGCGCGTTTTTGTATGTGCCCGTGCATGGCTATGTGGCTGGCGCTTATGCGCGGCGTTTGCGCGCGGCGCGGCTGGCTGAGCGTCGTGAGCAGGCCGGCGATGCCGCCAGTTTTGTGCACAGCCGCAGCGCCGAGGCCGTCGTGTAGACGAGCTCATCGCCTCCCGCCTGCAACTATCAATTACAACTGATTCCCCGCGTGCTTGGCTTCCCCCTGACTCGTCGGGGGGATCGAGGGGGGTTGCGCTTTCCCCTGTCGATTTGCTCGCGAGTCTGCTAGCATAGCCGCTGCGATTAGCCCGCGCGAGCGAAAGGGATTAGGATGTCCGTTGCCCCGCAAGAACGCCCCACCGGCGCCGAAAATGTAATCTGGGATCTGTCTGTCTTCTACGACAGCTTTGCTGATCCGCGTCTGGAAGCCGATATCGAACGGCTGGATGAGCTGGCGGCATCTTTCCAATCCAGCTGGCGCGGCAACCTGGCGCAGATGACAGCCAGCGACTTTGCGAAAGCCTACCAGCAGCTGGAAGCCATCTATGACCTGCGCGGGCGGCTGGGCGCTTTTGCTTTTCTGAACTTTTCCACCGATACGGCGCAGCCCGAATACCAGGCGGCGGTGGCGCGCGTCGAAGATCTGGAGTCTCGCCTCAGCCAACAGCTGGTTTTCTTCGAACTGGAATGGAATGCGCTGGAAGACGAACAAGCCAAAGCCATCCTGGATGACCCGGCCATCGCCGACTATCGCTATTACCTGGAAGCCGAGCGCCGCTATCGTCCCTACAACCTCAGCGAAGCCGAAGAGCAGATCAGCATAGAAAAGAGCGTGACCGGCAGCAGCGCCTGGACTCGCTTCTTCACGCAGTTGACCAGCGCCTTTCGCTTCGACTGGCTGGGCGAGCAGGTCAATATGACTTTTGTGCTCAACAAACTGCGCGATGCCGACCGCGACACCCGCGAAATGGCTTGGCGAAAGCTCACCGACAAATTGCGCGAAAAGCAGATGGAGCTTGCTTTCATCTTCAACACGCTCGCGCTGGACAAAGCCAACAGCGACCGCCGCCGCGGCTATGCCAGCTGGGTTTCGGCGCGCAACCTGAGCAACAAAGCCAGCGACGAAGTGGTCGAGGCGCTGGTGCAGACCGTCACCAGCAATTATGACCTGGTCGCCCAACACTATCATCTAAAACGCGCTCTGCTGGGTTATGAAGAGCTCTATGACTACGACCGTTATGCGCCGCTGAATTTGAAAGAAAGCGAGGCTTTCTATGCCTGGGACGAGGCGCGCGATATCGTGCTGGCTGCCTTTGGCAATTTCGACCCGCGCATGCAAGAGGTCGCGCAGCGCTTCTTTGCTGGAGACTGGATACACGCGCCGGCGCTGCCCAACAAACGCGGTGGCGCATTCGCCGCGCCGACTGTCGCTTCCGCCAATCCTTTCGTGTTCCTCAATTATCTGGGCGATGCGCGCGATGTGACTACGCTGGCGCACGAGCTGGGACATGGCATACACATGTTTTTATCGGGCGAAGAGAAGGGGCTCTTTGCCCTGTATACGCCCCTCACAACCGCCGAGATGGCTTCCACCTTCGCCGAGATGCTGGTCTTCCAAGACCTCATGGCGGCCGAAGACGATCCCGAAATCAAGCTGTCGATGCTGGTGGAGAAGATCGAAGACACCTTCGCCACGGTCTTCCGCCAGATCTCTATGAATCGCTTTGAAGACAAGATGCACAATGCCCGCCGCGACGAAGGCGAACTGACCGCCGAGCGCTTCAATTCCCTGTGGCTGGAAACGCAGCGCGATATGTTCGGCGACAGCCTGACCATCACTGACGAATATGGCAGCTGGTGGAGTTATGTGCCGCACTTTTTGCACACGCCTGGCTATGTCTACGCCTATTCTTTTGGCGAGCTGCTGGTGCTGGCGCTGTACAAGATCTATCAGGAAGAAGGCGCGGACTTTGTGCCCCGCTACCTCGATCTGCTGGCGGCTGGCGATTCCGATTATCCCGATCGGCTGCTGGCGAAGGTGGGCGTGGATATCAACGATCCGCGCTTCTGGCAAAAGGGCATCAATGTCATCGCCGAGTGGATCGAGGGGGCGCAAACATTGGCGCGGCAACTGTACCCGGACAAGTTTGGCTCGTAATCCATGGCACAGGTCGTCACCCTGGACGAGGCGCGGCAGCTGCGCGAAAAGCTGCGCCAGGCTGGCAAGACGCTGGTTTTCACCAACGGGCACTTCGACCTGCTGCATGTGGGGCATCTGGATTATTTGCAAAAGGCGCGGATGCTGGGCGATGCGCTGGTTGTGGGCGTCAATGGCGATGCGTCGTCGCGCCGGTTGAAAGGACGCGGACGACCCTTTGTGCCAGCCGTGGAGCGGGCGCGTCTGCTGGCCGGGCTGCGCTGCGTCGATGCGGCGCTGGTCTTTGAAAGCGACACAGCCGACGCCGTGCTGCGCGCATTGCAGCCGGATGTCTATGCCAAGGGCGGCGATTACGCGCGCAAGCCGCTGCCGGAACGAGCGGCGGTCGAGGCTTTCGGCGGACGCGTCGAGCTGATTGATTTCCTGCCCGGGCACAGCACCAGCGCGCTGATAGAGAAGATTCGCAATTCTTGAACAGGCATCGGTGTCGAGCGCTTATTCAAGGCTTGTCCAGGAAGTTGCAAAAAGAAGGTTTGAAGCGATGCACGGCACTAAACCCCCACCCCCATACCCCCCCCCCCCCCCCCCCCCCCCGACGGGTCAGCTGAGGACAGGACAGGTTCAACATAGCCTTTGGTCCTGGATAAGGCGCAAGGATGGGAATTCGTTTTGCTCCAGGATTTGCTTGTTCAAGTAAGCGAGACCTTCTTTGAACAGGCTCAGTGGACGTCTCCACTTGCCGCCTCTGCGCGCTTTGCCGGCGCGGACAGCCAGGCTGCCAAGCGCTTCGAAACCTGCTTGTTCCAGTGGTAAAATAACTGCCGATTCATCAGTTTCACCTCTTTCCTTTGGGTGGGTGGAAGTGTTACTGATGAATCTTTACATGAAACGCGATTTGCCGCCTTTCATATCCTTGCAAACCTGTCCTGTCGTCAGTGTGTGGGGAGGGGTTTGGGGTGGGGGGGTTAGCCGTCTGGCACATAGACCAGGTCGCGCAGTCCCATCTCCAACAAGACCGCCTTTATGTGCGCCACAGCCTGCACATCGCGGGCATCGCCAGTGCGGACGCAAAGCAAGCGCTGGTCGGGGTGGGCCTGTCCGGCGGCTGGACGCGTCGATACTTTTGACTTGTAGCCCAGTTTGCCCGCAATAGTCGCTGCCTTGACCTTTTGCCAGGCTTCGTCGACTTCATCCGCGCGCAAGCTGACGCGCCATTCGCCGGCCTGGGCGGTCGGCGCAGGATGAGCGCCATCGGGACGTTTGGCTTCGATCCAATAGACAGCGGCATAGTCACTGGGAAGCGCCGTCTCGTCATGCAGCATGCGCGCGTCTTGCACCATCTGGATCAGCGCCAGGTTGATATCGCCGCTGGGCTGAGACTCGGGCATGGTCAGCTCACGAATGAAGTGCTGTCGGTCTTGCTGTCGAAGCCGTAACGCCCGATCAGCGGGACAAAGCGGCAGCCCAGCAAGCTGCGAGTGGCGAAGCGGTCGGCTGTGCGCGTGATGAGCTTGAGTTCTTGCGCGGGCGCATCGCCGATTGGCAAGATGAGTTGTCCGCCGAATGGGCTGAGCTGGGCGCACAAGACATCGGGCAGGCGCGGCACCGCAGCTGTAACCATGATGCGGTCAAAGGGTGCCTGGTCGGGCAAGCCCTGGCTGCCATCGCCGATATGAATATCCAGGTTGCCATAGCCCAGATCGCCGATGCGCGCGCCCGCCACTTCCGCCAGCCGCGAGATGCGCTCGACGCTGTAAACATAATCCGCCAAGTGGCAGAGGATGGCTGTCTGATAACCCGAGCCGGTGCCGATCTCCAGCACTTTATGATGCGGTTCCAAGCGCAGGTTTTCAGTCATGAAACCCACAATGTAGGGCTGGGAGATGGTTTGTCCGCCGCCGATTGGCAAAGGCCGGTCTTCATAGGCATGCGGCTTGTGCTCGTCAGGCACAAATTGATGGCGCGGCAGCATGCGCAAGGCATCCAGCAGCCGGCTTTCGCTTATCCCGCGCTTGACAAGCTGCTCGTCGACCATGCGGCTGCGCAAGCGGGCATATTCGCGTGATGTTGGCATCAGAGGAGTCCAGACGCCCTGGAAGCAGTGCCTAAACGCTAGCACAAAAGCGATTCGCGGGCAAATACTGGCGATCTGATGCCTCAGGCGTGCGCCCAACCCTGCCAGTTGCGCGCGCCCCAGGCGGCATACAAAGCGATCGCGCCCGCCGTCGCCACATTCAAGCTGCCGACAGCGCCGCGCATGGGCAGAGTCAGCAGCAAGTCGCAAGTATCGCGCACCAGCCGCCGCAAGCCCTCGCCCTCGCTGCCCATCACCAGCCCCATCGACATATTGAGATCGGTCTTGTCCAGCGGCGGGATGTTCGCGCCGACATCCAAGCCCACCAGCCAGACATCATCTTGCTTCAGCTGTTTCATCGCCGCCACCAGATTGGGCACCTGGGCGACCTGGCTGTGCTCGACCGCGCCGGAACTGGCATTGACCACAGCCGGCGTAACCGCCACGCTGCGCCGCTCTTGAATGACGATGCCATGCACGCCAACCGCATCGCTGACGCGGATCAGCGAGCCGACATTCTGCGGGTCTTTCAACAAGTCGAGCAGCAGGATGAACGGTTTTTCGCCGCGCCGCGCCGCAATCGCCAGGATGTCTTCCAGATCACAATAGGGATAGCCGCCAACGCGCAGCGCCATGCCCTGATGATTGCCGCCTTTGGCCAGGTCATCGAGGATGCGCCGCTGCACGCGCTGCACGGGCAGGTTGAGCTCGTCGGCCAACGTCACAGCATCGCCGATAGAGCCGCGTTTGTCGGCGCGCTCGTGAATCATCAGCGAATCCAGCTGACGCCGCCGCGAACGCATCGCTTCGATCACCGCCCAATGTCCGTACAGGAATTCTGGCACGATGGCTGGTCCTTTTCTAAGGCAACTGTAGGGGCGAGCCGATGGGTCGCCCTGCCTCTACGGCAGCTTCCACAGCGTGCCGTCGGCTCGGTCTTCCAGCGCGATGCCCAGCGCCAGCAGCTGATCGCGGATGTGGTCGCTGCGCGCATAATCACGCTGGGCGCGGGCTTGGGCGCGCATCTCCACCAGCAAATCAATTAGTGCCGCCTCGCGTTGACTGTCGCCGCCCGCATCAGCCGCTTCGTCCCCCAGCAGCCCCAGCACATCGCCGCCCAAGTCCTGATAAGTCGCGTTGATGGCCGCCAGCGTGTCGGCGCCGACCTCGGCATCGCTATTGAGCAGGCTGTTGACATCGCGCGTCAGGTCTTGCAGCACAGCAATGCCGCGTGGCGAATTGAAGTCGTCGTCCATCACCGCGCGGAAGTCGGACCTGGCTTTGTCCAGGCGCTCCAGGAAGCCATTGCCAGCCCCGCCTTCGGGCGCGCTATTCAGTTGGCGCAAGACCAGCTGCCGGGCATTCATCAGCCGTTCGCAGCCGGCCTTCGCCGATGCCAGCGCTTCTTCGCCATAGACGACCGGGCTGCTGTAATGCGAGGTCAGGATGAAGTAGCGCACGGTTTGCGACCGCCAGTTTTTCAGCGCGTCTTTGATGGTGATGTAGTTGCCCAGTGACTTGCTCATCTTGACCGGGATGCCTTCGTCGGGATCGAGCACATTCAAGCTGCCGGTCAGCATCCAGTAGTTGGCGAAAGCTTCGCAATTGGCGCATTCGCTTTGGGCGATTTCGTTTTCGTTATGCGGATAGATATTGTCGATGCCGCCGCCGTGGATATCAAAGTTCGCGCCCAGGTATTTCTTCGCCATCGCCGAACATTCGATGTGCCAGCCCGGGAAGCCCTCGCCCCAGGGACTATTCCAGCGCAGGATATGCTCTGGCTCAGCGCGCTTCCACAAGGCGAAGTCGGCTGGATGTCGCTTGCCGCCGCCGATCAACTCGCGCGATTCGTCCTGCTGCTCTTCGACGCGCCGATTGGACAGTTTGCCATAATCTTCATCGCTGCGCACATCAAAATAGACGCTGCCATCGGCTGCATAGGCATTGCCATGCGCCAGCAGGGTCTCGATCATTTCGATCTGCTCTGGCACATGACCCGAAGCGCGCGGCGAGATATCGGGGCGCATGACACCCAGCGCATCCATGTCCTCAAAATAGCTGCGGGTATAGGTCTCCACCACCTGCATGGGCTTGGCATTCAGCTGGGCGGCCCGCGCCAGCACGCGGTCTTCTTCATTTTCGCGCAGATGCCCGACATCGGTGATGTTCTGCACATAGAGCAGCTCATAGCCGCGCCAGCGCAGATAGCGCGCGACAACATCAAAGGACACATAAGTCTTGGCATGCCCCAGATGCGAATGCTCGTAGACGGTCGGGCCGCAGACATACATGCCGGCGCGGCCGTCGATGATCGGCGTGAAAGGCTGTTTCTCCCGCCCCAATACATTGAATAGCTGCAAGGTCATCGCTGGCGAAGTCCTGTCGGTTAGCTGGCGTCATTGGAAAGCATTGTAGCAGATTGCGGCGCGGCGCGCGGCAAGGCATTGCCAACGAAAAATCGCCGAGCGACCGCTAGCTCACCGGCTTGGCGTATTCGTCAAAATCATGCAGATTGACGAAACCCAGCGATGCGTAGAGGGGGCCTGACGCGGCATTCATTGCGAGCGGTTCATGGCAGACATAGGCGCACTCAATACCCCATTCGCTTTGCATAAGCCGCATCGCATAGGTCATCAAGGCGCTGGCCAAGCCGCGCCGGCGGAAGTCGCTGTGTGTGCCCACCGGTTCAAAGAGCAGCGAGCGATTCACGCTGTCGTGCCAGACATTGACAAAAGCCGCAAACCGTCCATCTGGCGCCACGACCACGATCTCGCGTTCCATGTGCGGCGCTTTGAAGACGGCGGCATACAATTCGGCATCCCACTTGGGCGTGAAACTGTGATTGTGCACATCCGCCATTTTCGCGGCGTCGGCTGCGGTGGCATCGTGAAATCGAAAACCGTCCGGCAGCGGCTTGTCTGGCAGTTCGGCGAGGTCGTGGCGGGTCAAAGAGACGCATGGCTTGCTGTATTGGTAACCGTGTTGAACGACAAAATCGGTATACGCCCGGTCTGTTTCGCCCACCTCGACCAGCAGTTTCTTCAGGGTCAGCTTGTGGCGCTGCGCCAGCTGCAGCATTTCGCGTTCGCAAAAGCGGATCGCTCGGCTGTGAAAGTCGCTGAATAGCCATTCCGGCGCGACCTGCAGATCGAATATCTCCCAATTTGGACACAAGATGGCGAATGCGGCCAGCTCGTCGCCGCGCAGCCAACTGAAGAACACTTCGGAAGGATCGAACTTGTAGCCGCCACTGAAGACGCGATGCCCGATATCGCCTTTGTGAATGTAATAGCCGAGCCCGCATTCACTCACCCAGCGCATGAGAGCGACTTGCGCGCGAAAAAGGTCGGCTGAGTCTCGATAGGCTTGCGCTTGAGTCACATCGTTTCCTTGTATAGAGCAGTCATGGCCGCAACTTGTCGATCCAGCCGGAAATTCGCGGCGACATGCTCGCGACCGCGCCGCCCCATCTGCGCGCGCAACTCATCATCACTCAGTAACTTCTGCAAGCGATCGGTGAATGTCTCAGTATCAAGCGGGTTGACAATGTAGCCTGTTTCGCCGTCTTTGACCAGTTCTCGCGAGCCGCCAAAGCAAGTCGCTATCACAGGAGTGCCCAGCGCCATGGCTTCCAGGCAGACGGTGGGAAGGGTATCAAGGTAGATCGAGGGCACAGCCACGACATCCGCCAATTGAAATGCCCCGCGCAGTTCCGCCCCATCCAGCCAGCCGCCGGCAACGATGGATCCAAGCAGGTGGCGGAAGCGCGCCGGGACTTGCGATGCGATGCTGCGCGAAGAGAGCACGAGCAAGCGCGCATTCGGCATGCTCCCCTGCAGCTTGTCCAGCGCCGCAAGCAGCTGCTCCATGCCTTTTTCTCTGGTCACACGACCGGCCACCAAGATGACGCGCTTGCCCGCCAGGCCAAAACGCTCCCGCAACCGACTCACCAATTCGGACCGGGCGGGAGTCCAGGCCTGCAGGTCGATGCCGTTGGGCACGACATGCGCGAGCGGCAAGCCATTGACTGCATACACATCGGCCAGCGCCTGGCTGGGCACGGTGACCGCCTGCGCATGCCCCAGCGCGCGGCGAATCAGCCTGTTGCGAAATGGATTGTAGCGAAAGCGATTTTCGCGCAGGTTGTGCAGGCCGGGCAAGCGATACGCTGCTGGGGTGCGCGCCCGCCCAAATTCGGGATTTACGAAATAGCTCATTTTTCCATAGACGACGGGCATGCAGTCGTGTCCGCTGAAGACGACCCGGCAACCGAAAACCCGCGCCTGACGCAAGGTATGCCAACTCAGCCAGGCATGCACATTGTGCGCATTCACGACATCGGGGCGGATTTGCGCCAGCAAGCGCCGAAAAGCCCGCGCAGTCTGCGGGTTGTAAAGGGAAAGCCAGCTGCGGAAGCGTTCGGGATAGCGAGCGTGCAAATGATGAGTCTGGATGCCATCGCGCAGCTCGGCAAAGGAATCGCGCTCGGTGGCAGCGGCAATGTGAACCTGGTGGTCCTGCGCGCGCAATCCCAATGCCAGACGCCAGACAACTGCCTCGGCGCCACCCCTGCCCTCGGGCGGGATGCGGTCGTTGAGCAGGAGGATTTTCATCGCCATCATTGTAGCCTCGCGCCGGCGGCTGGTCTAGCCCATGCCCCGGGACAACTACCGTGCCTATCTCGCGTATAAGCAGGTACACGAGCGAACAGGAGCTGCCCATGCCCAAATCACTGCAAGATGCCGACCGCGAAGCGCGCAAACTCGTGACGAACTGGACGACCGGCGCCGCGCTTACAGGCTGGATTCCTGGCAGCGCCTTCTTCCTCACAGCCGCCGATACCGCCATGATCCACCAGGTTTCCAGCGCCTACGAGGTCAATGCCTTCGAGATGGACCACCTGCTGTCGACGCTTTCGGGCGCGGTGGGCAGCGCGATCGCTGGCGGCGTGATCGCCGAGGCGGCTGGTTTGATTCCACTGGCCGGCTGGGCGGTCAAAAGCGCGGCAATGGCTGCCAAAGCCAAGGTCATCGGCGATGCGGTCATCCGCTACTTCCGCGAGCGCTCGGACTTGCCCGATATGCGCGTGCCGATCCCGGTAGAAACAGGCGACTGATTGGCAGGCGCGCGGGACAACATGTTGCGGCGAGACCCGGCCTGCGCTAGCATCGCCTGGTGTTCGCGCGCAGCAGAGGGACCAATGGCAACCATTCGACAGCAAGTCTTAACGCTCTACCTGTCTACATCCGCGCTGGACAGCCGGGTTTTGGGCTGGTCGATGTACGATGGCACCGGCAAGCAGGCGCATACCACCGGCGACAGCGACGCGCCACCCTACGAAACGGGCCTGGATGCTCTGCGCGATGGCTGGCGGCTTTTGCAGGCGCCCGTGCTCATCCCGCCCTATCCCGGCGAAGAGTACAGCACATCGTTCATGAAATATGGTTTCGTATTTGAGAAACTGGAGGACACAGGAGCATGATCGACAAACAGCATTTGCTCAATTCGCAGCAGATGGCGGAGTTCGTGGCGCGGGGTTTCCTGCGCTTTGACGAGCTGGTGCCGGCGGAAATCAACGAGGCGGTCATGCGCGATATCGACCGTCAGGCAATCAAAGGCGCGCCAGCCGGCACGCCACTTTCGCAGTGCTATGCCGATACCGCCATGCGCCGCATGCTCGACCTGCCCGAGGTGCAAGGCTTGATCCAAAGCCTGGTCGGCGAAGACCCGCTGTTTGACCACGATGCCATCCATGTGCGCGAGCCCAATGAAGGCAAGGCGCAGGGCTTGCACGCCGACTCCATCATCGACCTGCGCGCGCATTTTGATATTCAACTGATGTACTTCCCGCACGATGTGCCGCTGGAAATGGGCGGGACGCTGCTGCTGCCGGGCAGTCACTTCCGCCGCGTCAACGAGATGGATGTAGCCGCCTACCAGAATATGCGCGGGCAGATCGCCATGGTCTGCAAGGCGGGCACCCTGCTGGCGCTGCATCACGGCATCTGGCATTGCGGACGCCAAAACAGAACCGACCGCCGCCGTTACATGTTCAAGCTGCGTCTCAATCCGGCTGTGCGCCAGCTGCGCCTGTGGAATACGCAAGACCTGGAAGCGGGCTATCAGTCGCAGCGGGAGATTTATACCCGCGGCGCGCGCGATGGCGGCGTGCAAGATATCCTCAGCCGGCGCGAGCCTTGGTTCGAAGCGGCCAGCGGACGCCTGGAGATCGTCAACCGCATCAAGCTGTGGCGCTTTCTGACCGGCGACAGCGAATTTGATGTGCACTATTGGCTGGGCAGGCTGGAGAACAAGCCGGCTTGAGCAATTGCTGCAGAAGATGATGCAGGGGTTGTAATGAGGGGCTTGCCAAACTCGCACTGGAATCGCAGCGCAAAGCTGCTATACTGCCGCCCTACATTGGCAAGCCAGCCCAAAGGCAGTTTGTAGCTATGGCATCGTATCACGGACCAAAAGCAAAAAAGCAGCGGCGCTTCGGCGAGCTGCTCGTGCCGCGCCCCAAGTATTCGCGCATATTGGAAAAGCGCGCGTATCCGCCGGGCGAGCATGGACGCGAGAAATCTTTCCGGCAGTCGCGACGCAGCAATTATGCCATCCAGCTGGAAGAAAAACAGAAGCTGGCTTTCATCTACAATGTGCGCGAACGGCAGCTGCGCAACTATTACAAGAAAGCGGCGCTGATGGCGGGACCGACCGGCGTCAACCTGCTGGGCTTGCTGGAACGGCGGCTGGACAATCTCGTCTATCGCAGCGGGCTGGCCGCTACCATCTGGTCGGCGCGGCAGATCGTCGGGCATGGGCATATCCTGGTCAACGGGCGGCGCCTCGACCTGCCCTCCTATCAAGTGCGGTCGGGCGATGTCATCGAAGTCAGCGACAAAATGAAGAAGAATGTGCACATCATCGAGTGGATCCAGCAAGCCGCTTACTTCCCGCCCTACCTGACGGTGGACAAGGACCAATTCCGCGTTACGCTGAACCGCGTGCCAGAAGAAGGCGAAGTGCAGACACCGGTGGATATCCAGTTGGTGGTCGAGTATTACAACCGCTTGACTTGAGCGATACGGGCAGCAACCACAGACAATCGTAGGGGCGGGAGATTTTCCGCCTCTTTTTGATTCTTAGACCGGGTTTCAGAACAGTGGCAGCAGCTAAACTCCCTCAAAGTTTCTGAGATCCTGTGTCCAATAAAATAGGACCATTACAGGGGCAGATTTCACCGCTTCGCTAGCCGGCGGCAGCCATGGCTTGTTCCAGATCCTCGATGATGTCGTCGATGTGCTCGATGCCGATGCACAGGCGGATCGTCTCGGGCGTGACTCCAGCCGCTGCTTGTTCGTCTTCTGTCAGCTGGCGATGGGTGGTCGAAGCCGGGTGCGCTGCCAGCGACTTGGCATCGCCGATATTGACCAGCCGCTTGAAGACCTTCAGCGCGTCATAGAACTTCACGCCCGCCTCAAAGCCGCCCTTGATGCCGAATGTCAACAGCGCCGAGGGACGTCCGCCGGTGTATTTCTGCGCCAGCTCATAATAAGGCGAATCTTCCAAGCCCGCATAGCGCACCCACTCGACGCTGCTGTGTCCTTGCAGATGCCGCGCCACAGCCAACGCGTTGTCGGTATGCCGCTCCATGCGCAGCGAAAGCGTCTGCATGCCCTGCAGAATCAAGAAGGCGTTGAAGGGGCTGAGCGCCGAGCCCGTGTTGCGCAGCGCCACCGTGCGCGCCCGACCGATATAGGCCGCGGGACCCAACGCGTCTGCATAGACGACGCCGTGATAGCTCGGCTCTGGCTGGGTGAATTGATAGAATTTGTCGCCATGCGCCGCCCAGTCGAAGATGCCGCCATCGACCAGGACGCCGGCGATGGTCGTGCCCAGCCCGCCCAGGTACTTGGTGGCGGAATGCAAGACGATATCGCAGCCATATTCCACCGGTTGGCAGAGCGCGGGTGTCGGCACGGTGTTGTCGACGATGACAGGCACGCCATGCGCATGCGCCATATCGGCGATGGCTGCCAGGTCGGGGATATTGCCAGCGGGATTGCCGATCGATTCGCAGAAGACGGCGCGCGTATCGGCGTCGATGTGCTTGGCCAGGCTCTCGGCGCTGTCATCTTCGGCGAAGCGCACATCAATGCCCAGCTTGGGCAGCATGTGGCGGAAGAGCGTCCAGGTGCCGCCATAAAGCTGGGGCACGGTGACGATATTGTTGCCCGCCTCAGCCAAATTGACGATTGAATAATGGATGGCCGCCTGCCCGCTCGCCAGCGCCAGCGCCGCCACGCCGCCTTCCATGGCTGCGACGCGCTCCTCCAGAACGGCATTGGTCGGGTTCATGATGCGCGTATAGATATTGCCTGGCACCGCCAGATTGAAAAGGTCTGCGCCGTGCTGCGCATTGTCAAATTCATAAGCGACTGTCTGATAAATCGGCACCGCCACGGCATGGGTGGTCGGCTCGCTCTGATAGCCAGCGTGAATGGCGAGTGTTTCTTGCTTCATGCAAATTTCTCCTGATTAAACTGCGGTTTGTACAGCATACAGACTACCCTGCGACTTCAATTCTTACCATTGCATGAATAGGAGGTCTGTATTGCCCCTACACTGTCCGATGCCGCCAGCGCGCTCGTGTCTGTTCGTAAGTGGCGACCACCACGCCATAAATCACCAGCGCGCTTCCCGCCACCTGCACGACCGATGGCACTTCGCCAAAAACCAGCAGCGCAATCACCGCGCTCGCCACCACGCCGACTTGCAGCAGGATAGCCAGCGCCGTCGCTCGCAAGAATTGCAGCGCCAGATTCATGCCCAAATGTCCCAAAACCTGCGCCAGAATCGTCACCACCAGCGTCCAAAAATACGCTTCCAGCGAATAGCCGGTGACTGGCGTGCCGGTCGCCGCCACCGCCAGGCTGATACAGACTGCCGCGCTGAGAAAAACCAGAAAACTATAGAGCAGCGGCGGGATGAGGTTGTTCAGCTGCCGACCGATGAGCAGGTAAGCGCCGAAGCAGAACGAGCCGACCAGCGCCAGCGCGCCTCCGAACAGGGGATCGCTGCCCGCCTGGACAGCTGTCAATCCGCCCAGCCCCACCAGCGCCACGCCGACCAGGGTGATGACCAGGCTGATCCAAAAACGCCGCGAAAAAACCACGCCGAAGATCAAAATCTCGGGCAGCACGATCCACATGGGCGTTGTGCGCCGCAGCAGACTGGTCATCAGCACGCTCGTGTATTCCAGCGACACAAAAAGCAGCAGCAAGTTGAGCGCCAGCCAAAAGCCAGCCACGCCCGCCAGCAGCGCCTGTCGCCGCGTTAGACGAAGCAGGTCTTGCCGATAGCGAGTCCACACCAGCGGCAGCAAACCCAGCGAGACCAGCCACAGCCGCATCAGCACGATCACCAGCGAAGGGATGCCTTCGCTCTGGGCGATGCGAATGGCGATGGGCGTTACGCCGGCGGAGAATACCAGCGTCAGCATGATGATGGCGCGTTTGTCCCGCATTGCGAAATGCTAGCACAGCCAGCAGGCGCTGCCTATTGCAAGGCAGTCAGAACAACCGTGCCCGGGCGAGAAATCGCAGCGCAGGTGGCACCGGCCTCAACGTAGGATTGCAGCGGATATACAGCCGGCGGCGATATTGTCGTATCAATGAAGACCAGCGCTCCGGGAATCCTGAAGCAAATCCGCGTGTTTTGCAGCTCCAGCATGCGCGGCGGGCAATTCGGCAGCGCCAGCTCCTGGCCGATGTAGAGCAGATCGGAATTCAGGTAGTTGTGCTTTATGAGCGCGTTCACCGTCGTGTCATAGCGAAGCGACAGACGAAACAGGTTCTCGCCGCTGGCAACCCGATGCGTGCATTGCGGGTTTGCGCGCCACAGTCTTACTGCAAATCTTCCGCCTTGCAGGCCCGGATGTTTGTCGAGGTCAAGCATGGCCAGCTCTTCGATCCTGAGATCAATGTTGTCGGATTGCACAAAGATGCGCTCGTTCACCGTGAAGATATATCTCGGCGGCTTGTCAACATCAGTGGGCTGATCGACATCAGTGGGCAGGTCGCCGTCAGTGGGCGGGTCGCCGTCAGTGGGCGGGTCGCCGTCAGTGGGCGGGTCGCCGTCAGTGGGCGGGTCGCCGTCAGTGGGCGGGTCGCCGTCAGTGGGCGGGTCGCCGTCAGTGGGCGGGTCGCTGTCAGTGGGCAGGTCGCTGTCAGTGGGCAGGTCGCTGTCAGTGGGCAGGTCGCCTCCGCCTGTTTGCGTAGCCGTGGCAGTGAGCGTGGCCGTTGCAGTTGCGTCGGCGCTTGGCGGAACTCCCCCGCCTGGTTGCGTGGCAGTGGCAGTAGCAGTCGAAGTGGCTATGGCAGTCGCGGTAGGCGTAACAGTCGCGGTTGGCGTTGGCGTGACCGTAGCGGTGGGCGTGATCGTCGGCGTCGGCGTGATTGTCGCAGTTGGCGTTGCGGTTGGCGTAACAGTCGCGGTCGGCGTAACAGTCGCGGTCGGCGTCGGCGTGACCGTAGCGGTTGGCGTGATCGTCGGCGTGGGCGTGATCGTCGCAGTTGGCGTTGCGGTTGGCGTGATTGTCGGCGTGGGCGTAACAGTCGCAGTTGGCGTTGGCGTGACCGTAGCAGTGGGCGTGATCGTCGGCGTAGGCGTGATCGTCGCAGTTGGCGTTGCAGTAGGCGTGATTGTCGGCGTGGGCGTAACAGTCGCAGTTGGCGTTGGCGTGACCGTAGCAGTTGGCGTGATCGTCGGCGTGGGCGTGATCGTCGCAGTTGGCGTTGCGGTTGGCGTAACAGTCGCGGTAGGCGTAACAGTCGCAGTTGGCGTCGGCGTGACCGTAGCGGTTGGCGTGATCGTCGGCGTAGGCGTGATCGTCGCAGTTGGCGTTGCGGTTGGCGTGATTGTCGCGGTCGGCGTAACAGTCGCGGTCGGCGTCGGCGTGACCGTAGCGGTGGGCGTGATCGTCGGCGTGGGCGTAACAGTCGCAGTTGGCGTTGCGGTGGGCGTGATTGTCGGCGTGGGCGTAACAGTCGCGGTCGGCGTCGGCGTGACCGTAGCGGTGGGCGTGATCGTCGGCGTTGGCGTGATCGTCGCAGTTGGCGTTGCGGTGGGCGTGATTGTCGCGGTCGGCGTAACAGTCGCGGTCGGCGTCGGCGTGACCGTAGCGGTGGGCGTGATTGTCGGCGTAGGCGTGATCGTCGCAGTTGGCGTTGCAGTAGGCGTGATTGTCGGCGTGGGCGTAACAGTCGCGGTCGGCGTCGGCGTGACCGTAGCGGTGGGCGTAACAGTCGCGGTGGGCGTGATCGTTGCGGTCGGTGTAACAGTCGCGGTCGGCGTGGGCGTGACCGTAGCGGTGGGCGTGATCGTCGGCGTGGGCGTGATTGTCGCAGTTGGCGTTGCGGTGGGCGTGATTGTCGCGGTGGGCGTAACAGTCGCGGTCGGCGTCGGCGTGACCGTAGCGGTTGGCGTGATCGTCGGCGTGGGCGTAACAGTCGCAGTTGGCGTTGCGGTGGGCGTGATTGTCGCGGTGGGCGTAACAGTCGCAGTAGCCGTTGGCGTGACCGTAGCAGTTGGCGTTGCGGTCGGCGTTGGCGTGATTGTCGCGGTTGGCGTTGCAGTAGGCGTGATTGTCGCGGTCGGCGTTGCGGTTGGCGTAACAGTCGCGGTCGGTGTAACAGTCGCAGTAGCCGTCGGCGTGACCGTAGCGGTGGGCGTGATCGTCGGCGTAGGCGTGATCGTCGCAGTTGGCGTTGCAGTAGGCGTGATTGTCGGCGTGGGCGTAACAGTCGCAGTTGGCGTTGGCGTGACCGTAGCAGTGGGCGTGATCGTTGCGGTAGGCGTTGCGGTGGGCGTGATTGTCGCGGTCGGCGTAACAGTCGCAGTTGGCGTTGGCGTGACCGTAGCAGTTGGCGTGATCGTCGGCGTGGGCGTGATTGTCGCAGTTGGCGTTGCGGTCGGCGTGATTGTCGCGGTCGGCGTAACAGTCGCGGTCGGCGTCGGCGTGACCGTAGCGGTGGGCGTGATCGTCGGCGTAGGCGTGATCGTCGCAGTTGGCGTTGCAGTAGGCGTGATTGTCGGCGTGGGCGTAACAGTCGCAGTTGGCGTTGGCGTGACCGTAGCAGTGGGCGTGATCGTTGCGGTAGGCGTTGCGGTGGGCGTGATTGTCGCGGTCGGCGTAACAGTCGCAGTTGGCGTTGGCGTGACCGTAGCAGTTGGCGTGATCGTCGGCGTGGGCGTGATTGTCGCAGTTGGCGTTGCGGTCGGCGTGATTGTCGCGGTCGGCGTAACAGTCGCGGTCGGCGTCGGCGTGACCGTAGCGGTGGGCGTGATCGTCGCAGTTGGCGTTGCGGTGGGCGTGATTGTCGCGGTCGGCGTCGGCGTGACCGTAGCGGTGGGCGTGATCGTCGGCGTAGGCGTGATCGTCGCAGTTGGCGTTGCAGTAGGCGTGATTGTCGGCGTGGGCGTAACAGTCGCGGTCGGCGTCGGCGTGACCGTAGCGGTGGGCGTAACAGTCGCGGTGGGCGTGATCGTTGCGGTCGGCGTTGCGGTCGGTGTAACAGTCGCAGTCGGCGTTGGCGTGACCGTAGCAGTTGGCGTGATCGTCGGCGTAGGCGTGATCGTTGCGGTCGGCGTTGCGGTCGGCGTAACAGTCGCGGTCGGCGTCGGCGTGACCGTAGCCGTTGGCGTGATCGTCGGCGTCGGCGTGACCGTAGCGGTCGGCGTGACCGTAGCGGTGGGCGTGATCGTCGGCGTGGGCGTGATTGTCGCAGTTGGCGTTGCAGTAGGCGTGATTGTCGGCGTGGGCGTAACAGTCGCAGTAGCCGTTGGCGTGACCGTAGCGGTGGGCGTGATCGTCGGCGTCGGCGTGATTGTCGCAGTTGGCGTTGCGGTTGGCGTGATTGTCGGCGTGGGCGTAACAGTCGCAGTTGGCGTTGGCGTGACCGTAGCAGTAGGCGTGATCGTCGGCGTCGGCGTGATCGTCGCAGTTGGCGTTGCGGTCGGCGTGATTGTCGCGGTAGGCGTAACAGTCGCAGTTGGCGTTGGCGTGACCGTAGCGGTGGGCGTGATCGTCGGCGTCGGCGTGATTGTCGCAGTTGGCGTTGCGGTTGGCGTGATTGTCGGCGTGGGCGTAACAGTCGCAGTAGCCGTTGGCGTGACCGTAGCAGTTGGCGTGATCGTCGGCGTGGGCGTGATCGTCGCAGTTGGCGTTGCGGTTGGCGTAACAGTCGCGGTAGGCGTAACAGTCGCAGTTGGCGTTGGCGTGACCGTAGCGGTGGGCGTGATCGTCGGCGTGGGCGTGATTGTCGCAGTTGGCGTTGCAGTAGGCGTGATTGTCGGCGTAGGCGTAACAGTCGCAGTTGGCGTTGGCGTGACCGTGGCGGTGGGCGTGATCGTCGGCGTAGGCGTGATCGTCGCAGTTGGCGTTGCAGTAGGCGTGATTGTCGCGGTCGGCGTAACAGTCGCAGTTGGCGTTGGCGTGACCGTAGCGGTGGGCGTGATCGTCGGCGTGGGCGTGATCGTCGCAGTTGGCGTTGCGGTCGGCGTAACAGTCGCGGTGGGCGTAACAGTCGCGGTCGGCGTTGGCGTATTGGTCGGCATCGCTGCTTGCACTTCAAAAGCGCCGATGTCGCAATTGCCGCCTGCTGGCTGTGGCCGGCTCGTGCCCGCCTGGTCACCTGACACCCCGTCCAGGCAGGTGACGGCATTGACGGCCGGACTGTTTGAAGGCAGCGCGAAATAGAGTGGTTTGCCGGTCGTGCCGGAAGGATTGGCGGGCAAGCGCGGGTCGTCGCTGGAGTAGGGCGTCCCGCAGTTGCCCGTGCGGATCAGGTTGGTGTTAATCCCGCTCACGGTGTTCCTCTGTCGGCAATCGTCGCCTGTGTTGCCAGACAGCAGGCTGTTCTTTATCTCGGCTCCCGTTGCGGCAATGTAGACGCCGCCGCCTTGATTATTTTTTGTGGCTCTGTTGTTGACGATAGTCGTATGCAGCAGCTTGACCGTGCCGCTATCAAAGAAGAGCGCGCCGCCGCGCTGTGCGCTGTTGCCATAAAATGTGCTGTTGACGATCGTGGTGGAAATGGAAGTGGCGCTGGTGGAAATTGCGCCGCCATATCCCGCCCTGTCGGCGATGTTGCCGCTGAATGCGCTGCGCTTGATCGACAAGGAGCCGTGATTGTAAATGGCGCCGCCGTCGGCTCTGTCTGTGGTCGCATTGTTGGAAAAAGTGCTGTCGGTGATGGTCGCCGACGAGCTGCCGGGCCCGATATAAATCGCGCCGCCCTGACCAACGGCTTTGTTGTCGCTCATCACGACATTGTTGAGTACAAGCGCGCCGGGAAATAAGTAGACAACGCCCCCGCCATCCTTGTCGCCGGGGCCAGTAGCCGAGGCTTTGGTCAGCGTCATGTTGTTGATGGTCAATTTGCCGTAACTCAGGAAAAAGATGCGCGTGTCGCCATCGCCGTCGTTGTCGCCGTCGCCGCTGATGGTCCAGTCGTTGCCATTGATGGTGATGTACGAGGTGATCATGGGCAGAGTCGCGGACAGCCTGAGCGTGCTGGTGGGCGAGGGCATGTTGATGATGTCGGCGCCAGCCTCCCCCGCGCCGTCGGTCCCGGCTGCGCAGCTGCCGACATCCGTGGTCGCGCCATTGGCTTCGTTGATGGCTTGCGCCAGCGTGCAGTTGTCGCCGACGGTGATCGTCCCCGCCTGGACATGAAGCTGCGAAAACAGCAGCACAAGCAACGTCAGAATGCCCAACCGCGATGCAAGCGGCAGATTATTATGAGACATTATGCGCACACGGGGGGATTATATTCATTGATCTGACAAAAGCGCCCAAATGGTTCAGATTCCCATAATCCCTGATTGTATAGTTTACAGGAGAACAATGGATTTAACAAACTCTCCCAAGCGCGGTAACAAACGGCGTTAGGCAAAATGATTTATACTGAACGCGAGTTGATTCAAGGACTTGCCTAATGAGCCTGATGGGCGTTGATGTCGGCACGACCGGCTGCAAGGTTTTGGCTTTTGACCATGACGGGACTGTTCTGGCGCAAGCCGCGCGCGAATATCCCCTGCTCAGCCCGCGCCCAGGCTGGTACGAGCTCGACCCCGAGCAGGTCTGGTCATTCGTTTGCGATTGCCTGCGCGAGGTCAATGCCCGGCTGGGACAAGACCCCGTTTCGGCGCTGGCGCTTTCGTCACAAGGCGAAGCGATGATCCCGATCGCGCGAGATGGCAGCGTCATGGCGAACAGCCCGGTCAGCTCCGACCGCCGCAATGCCAGTCAAACCGCGCTGCTGGAAGCGGCGCTGGGCGCAGAACATATCTATGCCATCACGGGCCAGCCCATGGACACGATCTACACCGTGCCCAAAGTCTTGTGGTGGCGCGACCACAGGCCGCATCTGCTGGAAGACAGCTGGAAGATCTTGTGTTATGTCGACTTCGTGGCTTACCGGCTGGGGGCGCAGGCGGCGATCGACTACAGCATGGCTGCTCGCACCCTGGCTTTTGATGTGCATCGGCTGGATTGGTCGGACGAACTGCTGGAAGCTGGCGGACTGACGCGCTCGCAGCTGGCGACTCCTGTGCCCAGCGGCACGATCATCGGCGAGATTCCGCGGCGGCTGGCGGATGATTTGGGCTTCCGCGGCGCGGTCACAGTCGTGACGGGCGGGCACGATCAGCCGGCTGGCGCGTTGGGGGCTGGCGTGCTGGCGCCGGGCAGGGCGATGTTGTCTATTGGCACGACTGAAGCCATGGTCGCTGTCACCGATGCGCCGCGTCCAGAGATGCTGACTTGTCATGTTTCCTGCTATCCACATGCTGCGCCGGGCAGTTTTATCGCGCTCAGCGGCAACCAAACCGGCGGACGGCTGCTGCGCTGGTATCGTGATGAACTGGCGGCGGCCGAGCGCGCAGAAGCCATCAGCAGCGGGCGCGATGTCTATGATGTGATTGTCGAGCAGGTCGAGGATGCGCCGGGCGATTTGCTGCTGCTGCCCTATTTTGTCGGCAGCGGCACGCTATACAGCGACTCATCGGCGACCGGCGCGCTGCTTGGCTTGAGCTTTGACAGCAAGCGCGCCGATATCGTACGCGCCATATTGGAAGGGCTGTCTTTTGAACAAGCGCTGGGCCTGCGCAAACTGAACGAGATTGGCGTGGAGATCAACGAATTGACGGCTGTAGGCGGCGGCGCTCGCAGTCAACGGTGGATGCAGATGAAAGCCGATATCTGCAGGATTCCTGTCTCGGTGCTGCATACATCCGAGGCAGCCAGCCTGGGCGCGGCGATGCTGGCCGGCTGGGCGACGGGCGTGTATGCGAGCCTGCAAGAAGCGGCCGACCAGCTCATCCGCGTGCGCAAGACATTCATCCCCCGCCAGGACCGCGCCGAATATTATCAGCGGCAGTTGACGCGCTATGTGCAGCTCTACGAGGCGCTGCGACCGATTTACCGGGCGATGGCGCGCGACTAGCCGCGATTTTGCAGACGCCGCTGCCGTTCTTCGATCTGCGAAAGCACAGCGCTGGTTACTTCTGGCGTCTGCTTTTCTTTTTCTTGCAAGCGCGACAAATCGGGCTGCACGACATCGGCCGCGCTGATGACCACATCGCGGTCTTTGAACTCGACTGCGCCTTCGGGGTTGCTGTTCTCCAGCCCCTGTTTCATCTGGCGGGCTTTGGCGGCGCGATCGTCCGTTTCGGCTGGCGCGTCAGGCGATTCATCCGCCGGCTTTTTCCGCGCCAGGGGGCGGCTGCGGCGCTTGCGTTCGCGCGGCTGTGGCGCTTCGTCTTTTGGATTGGCTTCTTTTTCGGCTGGTTTGGCGGTCAGGTTGTCCACCACATCCGCGGCTTTCATCGTCGTTTCGACCACTTTTTTTGTGCGGCGGAAGCGGCTGAATAATCCGCGCGCCTGCTCTTCCACCTCGTCGGCTGTTGGCGCCGGCGCGTCGCTCAATGCCCAGCGATAGCCGGCATATATCCCCGTGCCGACAATCAGGAAGGGCAGCACAGTATGGATAAGCTGCACCAGAGTGCTCATCACCGCCAGCGCAGCCAGAGTCGCCAAGGCGACGATGACCAGCTTCAGCGCCTTTTCTTT
>CBDHEA010000010.1:0-30559 GCA_965261805.1 Phototrophicaceae bacterium
AGCGGTCCATCCACCACGCAGTTGCCGCTCAATACATAATCGAGCAAGCCGGCGTTGTCGGGCACATTTACCCAACCGTTGCTCGGGAAACCGCAAGAGAGGGCGGGCCACGGATTTTGTACTGGCCTGAATGCTATAGCTTCGCCGTTGGCTCTGAACTCTGACGGGCAGTCGCCGCTGCTGTTGTCGACAACAGTTCCGGATCCTGTTATCGTTTTGTTCAACACGCGGGAGACAGTCTTGCAGCCCGCAAAGGTCAACTGCGCGCCGCTGTCGACCCTGACCATTGCCGAGCCGCCGATAAGGCCGACAAACCCCACATTGGTGAGAGTGGCTTGACCCTTCGCAACCCAAAGCGCGATGGGATACGACCACCAGCCCGTGACGCCATCAATTATGACATTCGTGAAGCTGTAGACCGCGCCCTCGCCTTTCGCCCGGATAGCGAGAAGCCTGTTGCTGAACATTCGTACCTGATTCAATGTCGCCGGTCCCCCCAGCTCCAGCGACGCCTTGTCACCGCGCCAGACGCCGCCACCGGAAATAGCGATGTACTCCAGGGTCAGATTCGAATCGGCGCTGGTCTCAATATTGATGTTGCCTGTATGGTCGATTATGTAGCCGCGGACGCTGCTGCCGCCGTTGATCGTGACATGAGACGTGATAGTCGGCAGCTGCGCCGTGACAGATACATTCGCGCTGAGGATGATTTTATCGGCGCCGTCCGCTCCGCTGCCATCCGTTCCCGCTTCGCAGCTGCCGACATTTGTGGTTTCGCCGTTGGCTTCGTTGATGGCTTGCGCCAGGGTGCAGGTGGCGTCGACGTTGATATCGGCGGCGAAGGCCGGCGCAAGCGACGCGAGCGACAGAATGACGGCGATAGCGATCTTCGCGGCAGTTGCGGCGTTCATCATGAACAAATGCGAAGATCGCAGCCAGGCGCGAAATCTGGGGGGGGGGGGGGGGGTAAATGACAGAGGCTTGCCCGCCGCGTCCGCCTTCGTCGATATTCGCGAAATCGCCGTGTATGGTGCGCATAGTGATCATTTGTACTTTGAGATACTCGCGCGATTTAAATGCCAATTCCCCATTTTGTCAAGTGACAGAGAAAAAGAACGGCGAGCTGACACGGCGTCCTGGCAATCCGCCGCGTCCGGCCGAGCGCGCCCGTACTGAATCTTGAGCGAGCGGCCGTCCTGTCTTATGATAGGCGTGGCTTTGCGCTTGTTTACTGACATTTTTTGGAAGGCAAGGATCCGAATGCGCATAGCGCTGGACGCGATGGGCACAGACAGCCGCCCTCTCAACGACATTGCCGGCGGTGTGCTGGCTGCCAATGAATTCGGCGATACCATCGTGCTGGTCGGCGACGAGGCGCGCATCAACCGCGAGCTGCAGAATCATCAAATCCATGTCGGCGCGGTGGAGGTCTTGCATGCGCCCGGCGATATCGCCATGGATGAGAAGCCCACCGATGTGCTCAAAGCCAGCCCGACTTCATCAATCCATATTGCCCTGGACGCGGTCAAACGCGGCGAGGTTGACGCTTTTGTCACCATGGGCAACACGGGTGCCGTGCATGCCATCGCCACGTTGAAGACTCTGCGGCGCATCCCCGGCGTCAAACGCCCGGTGCTTTCGGCGCTCTTCCCCATCAATCGCCACCAAATGATCTTTCTGGATGTCGGCGCGAATGCCGATGTGCGGGCGGAATGGGTGCCGCAATTCGCTATCATGGGCAGCATCTATGCCCAGCGCGTGCTCGATTGTCCACAGCCGCGCATCGCCCTGCTCTCCAATGGCGCGGAGGATACCAAAGGCAACCTGCTCATCCGCGAGTCGGCGGAATTGCTGCGCCACAGCGATCTCAATTTCGTCGGCAATGTCGAGCCGGTCGAGCTGATGGGCGCGGTGGCTGATGTGGTCGTGATGGATGGCTTCGTCGGCAACATCGTGCTCAAGATGTTCGAAGCGACCGCGCACTATGTGGCGACGTTGATCCGCCAGGAATTTCGCAAGGATATGTTGTCCACCATAGGCGGCGCGCTGGCACAGCCGGCTTTCAAGCGCATCCGCCGCCAGGTCGATACATCCGAGATCGGCGGCGCGCCACTGCTGGGCGTCAACGGGGTTGTCATCATTGGGCACGGGCAGAACTCGCCCATCGGCATCAAAAATGCCATCCAGCAAGCCCGCACCGCTGTTCGCGAGAATGTCATCGGCGCGATCAGGTCGGGCATCGCCCGGCAAGCCAAATGAGCCGGAGCAAACAATGGAGCTGACGCGAAGCGGAAAAAAGCGCGTTGTCATCACGGGCTTGGGGGTTGTTTCGCCTTTGGGCGACAAGCTGGCATTTTGGGATGCCTTGCAGCGCGGCGAAAGCGGCATCCGCAAGCTGCAGAATATCGAAAGCGAGCACCTGGATGTGCGCATAGGCGGCGAGGTAAAAGACTTCGATTCGTCGGCTGTTATCCGCCCCAAAGAAGCGCGGCGCATGGGCAGAGCCACGCAATTCGCGCTGGTGGCATCGCGGCAGGCTGTCGAAGACGCCGGTTTGTCGCGGGACGAGATGCGCGATATCGGCGAGCGAACCGCCACCATTATCGGCACGACGCTGGGCAGCTACGAAGTGGGCGAAAAAGGCATTCGCGCCTGGCGAGACTCTGATTATCGGCGCGCCAACCCCACCAGCATCGTCAACGCGCTGCCCAATATGCCGGCGCATTATGTGAGCAAGATGTTCGGCGCGGTGGGTCCGCTGATTACCCCTTCTGTCGCCTGCGCGACGGGCATCCAGGCGGTGGGAGAAGCCTGCGACCTCATCCAGCTGGGCAAGTGCGATCTGGCGCTGGCGGGGGCGATGGATGCCGTCATCATCGACTACATCCTGGCTGGCTTCAGCGCGACCCGCGCCTTGACGCGCGACTATAACGATGATCCAACTGCCGCCAGCCGGCCTTTTGACAGCGACCGATCCGGTTTCGTCCTGGGCGAAGGCGGCGCGGTCTTCATCGTCGAGAGCATCGAAAGCGCCCGGCAGCGCGATGCAAACATTTATGCCGAGATACTGGGTTATGCCGCGTCGTCGGATGCCTATCATGTCGCCGCGCCCGATCCCCAAGGCGGCGGCGCAAAACGAGCCATGCAATGGGCGCTGGACGATGCCCGGGTCAACAGCGATGAGATCGAGTACATCAACGCGCACGGCAGCTCCACGCAAGCCAACGACGCCATTGAGACAGCGGCGATCAAACAAGTCTTCGGCGAAGCGGCATACCAGATCCCCGTCAATTCCACCAAGAGCATGATCGGGCATGCCATGGCTGGCTGCGGCTCGCAAGAATTGGCGGCTTGCCTGATGACGCTGACGCGCGAGGTGCTGCATCCGACCATCAATTACCATACGCCCGACCCAAACTGCGATCTGGATTATGTGCCCAACACGGCGCGGGATGTGCCCGGCATCCGCACCATCATGTCCAACAGCTTTGGCTTGGGCGGGCAAAATGCGTCCATCGTCTTGCGCAAGCTCTAGGGTCGAGGAGGCGAATTGTCTAAATCTGTGATTGTCATCGGCGGCGGTTTGGCTGGCAGCGAGGCGGCCTGGCAGCTGGCGGAGCGCGGGCATCGCGTGCTGCTCTGCGAGATGCGCCCGGTCCAGACGACTGGCGCGCATGTCAGCGGCAGCCTGGCTGAGCTGGTATGCAGCAATTCGCTCGGCTCGAAGCTGCCCGACCGCGCGACCGGCTTGCTGCAAAGCGAAATGCGCGCGTTGGGATCATTGCTGATGCGCTGCGCCGAGGCGACTGCGGTGCCGGCCGGCGGCGCGCTGGCGGTCGACCGCGAACGCTTTGCCGAGCAGGTGACCCAGATCCTGGGCAGCCACCCCAATATCGAGATTCGCCGGGAAGAAGTCACCAAATTGCCGCTGGACGAAGCCTGCATCGCCGCCACGGGTCCGCTCACATCTCCGACATTGGCGGGTGAGATCGGCAGGCTGACCGGCGAGGAATATCTGTATTTCTATGATGCCATCTCGCCCATTGTGCGCGCCAGCAGCATCGACATGACCAGCGCTTTTTCCGCCAATCGCTATGGACGGGGCGAGCAAAATGGCGCGGACTATATCAACTGCCCGCTGGAACGCGACGAGTATTATGCGTTTGTGCGCGCCTTGCAGACTGCCGAAACCATCGAGCTGCGCGACTTTGAACGCGACGACTCCAACTTCTTTGAAGGCTGCGTGCCCATCGAACAGCTGGCAAAGCGCGGCGAAAACACGCTGGCATTTGGTCCGATGCGCCCGGTCGGTTTGACCAATCCGCATACAGGTCGGCGTCCTTTTGCGGTTGCGCAGCTGCGGCAAGACGACCTGGCTGGCAGCCTCTACAATATCGTCGGCTTTCAAACCAATATCCGCTGGGGACGACAGCGAGAGATCCTGCGCATGCTGCCGGGCTTGCAACAGGCCGAGTTCATCCGCATGGGGCAGATGCACCGCAACACATTTCTAAATGCGCCCGCCCTGCTCTGCGCCACCATGCGATTCCGCGCGCAAACCCTGCTCTACTTCGCGGGACAGCTGACCGGCATTGAAGGCTATGTGGGCAATATCGCCACGGGCTTCGTGGCAGCGCTCAACCTGTCGCGGCAGCTGCGCGGTTTGGATGCGTGGATTCCACCGCGAGAGACGATGCTGGGCGCACTCTGCCATTATGTCACAAATGCCGATGCCAGGCGCTTTCAGCCGATGAAAGCCAACCTGGGCATTTTGCCGCCGCTGGAGACGCGCATCAAAAACAAGGCGCAGCGCCGAACCGCCTATGCCGATCGTGCCAGCGCAGCCATCGAAATGTCCATCGCCGCGCTGGATGGCGATATCATAGAGCCGAGACTGGCATGAGCGATTTCGCATTTCGGCGCGATGAAAATGCCGAGCGCGGTTACCTGGTTGGCGTAGCGCTGCGGCAAGGTCACTCCCTGATTTCGGTCTCGGACTCGCTCGCCGAGTTGAAACTGCTGGCAGAGACGGCGGGCATCCGCGTTGTGGGGCAGACGCAGCAGACCTTGCGCCGCATCAACCCCAAGACCATGGTTGGCACAGGCAAATTGGAAGAGATCGCCGAGCAAGTGATCGTCTGTGACGCCAATGTGGTGATCTTTGATGATGAACTTTCGCCGCGGCATCAACGCGAGATCGAAAAGCTGCTGGGCGAATCGGTGCGCTTGCTGGATCGGTCGGCGCTGATCCTGGATATCTTCGCGCAGCATGCCCGCACCAGCGAAGGCGCGCTGCAAGTTGAACTGGCGCAATACGAATACCGCCTGCCTCGTCTCACGCGGCAGTGGACGCACCTGGCGCGACAAGCCGGTGGTGGCGGCGCACGGGGTGGAGCCGGCGGCGTTGGACTGCGCGGACCCGGCGAAACGCAGCTGGAAGTCGACCGCCGCGAGATTACCCGCAAAATAACCAGATTGAAAACCGACCTGGAACAAGTGCGCGCCCACCGCAGCCTGCACCGCGCTCGCAGACAACATTCGGGCATGCCCATAGCGGCGCTGGTGGGCTATACCAACGCCGGCAAGTCAACGTTGATCAACGCGCTGAGCGACTCAGACATTTATGTCGCAGACCAGCTGTTCGCCACGCTCGACCCGACCACGCGCCGAATCAACTTGCCCGATGGCAGCGAGGCTCTGCTAAGCGACACGGTCGGTTTCATTCAGAAGCTGCCGACGACGCTGATCGCCGCATTCCGCGCCACGCTGGAAGAAGTTACTGAAGCCGACCTGCTGCTGCATGTGGTCGATATCAGCCACGCCAATGCCGCCCAGCATATCGAAGCGGTCGAAGATATCCTGGCAGAAATAGACGCCGCTCGCATGCCGCGGTTGTTGGTCCTGAACAAGATCGACCGCCTGCCGGGCGACCCCGCCACAGCTGCCGCTCATCGACAAGTACGAAGCCATCGTGCCAATCTCCGCGCGCGATGGGCTTGGGCTGGACTCCCTGCGGGAACATATCGTCCAGATCGCAGCGCGGCAACGCATCCAACTGGATATTGTCATTCCCTACCAGGCCGGGCAGGTCTATTCCGAACTGTATGACAAAGGCTATATCGAGTCGGAACGGACGAGCGCTGCGGGCTGGGAACTGCGCCTGAGCCTGCCCCAAGCCTTGCGCGACAATTATCAGCGCTATGCCGTCGGTGTCGGGGAGTAGCCTCGGCTAGGCTGGCAACTGTACCCAGTAGAATTCCGGCCGGTAGCGGCTGTGCAGAAACAAGCGCAGATCGTCGGACAGGGTGATGGCCAAAGGCGCTGGCACATCCGAAAACACCACCGGCTCGATATCGTCGCTGCCACAGCCATCGTCCAGACACAGGAGCGGATCGACGCGCCCGACCACGCCGCGCGTCCCCAGCGCATAAGCGAAGTAGAGCAAATCATCTGCCCCCAGCACGATATTGCTGGTGTTTTGAACGCCCGAAACCAGTGGTTTCAGTTCGCCGCTTTCGAGATCAAAGACTTCAATGCCGCGCCGCGCGCTGCCGCCATTGGCGATATAAACGCGGTCTTCGTGGCGGACGATGCCCGTGGGCGCGCGCAGCCCCTCGACAAGCTCCGTCTGTTCGCCGCCGCCGTTTATCGCGAAGACAGCGTTGGCTCGCGTATCGCTGACGAGCAGAACATCGTCATCCAGCCGCGTGATGCCCCAGGGCGCTGCCAGCTCCTCCGCGACTTTGACCGGGGCTTGTCGCCGTTGGTCGAGCTGCCAAAGCGCGCCGCTGTCGGGATCGGGAACGAACAAGTCAAAGCCAGCCTCGCTGCTTTCGGCGATGAGACTGTTGCCATCGCGCACGCCGAAAACGAAGCTGATGCTGTCGCCAGTTTCCGCATCGACTTTGTAGACGGTCCAGTCGCCGCTGCAGACGGTGAACAAGCTGCCATCGAAATAAACCAGGCCGTTCGGGCGCTGCACATTGCCCATCAGCAGAGTCAAATCGCTTTGCAAGAAAGGGAGTCGCGGCGATGCGACTGGCGAAGGCGTGGCTTCGGCAGCAGGCGTGGGTATCGCTTGTGCCAGCGTCGGCAGACACAAGAATAAGAGCAGAAATACAACGGCGAACTTCACAGGGCGGTTCCAGCGCTAATTCGCAAATCAAGCGCATTGTACACGGTTTGCCCGTTCTGCTCTAGCGCAATAACCCCGACTTGCTTGCGCTACAATCCGCTATCTGTATTGTGCAATGCGAGGCGCGCGAGAAATCTGTGCCAAAGCCGATCCGCGAATACGAAGCCGAAGTCGTGCCGGGCATTGAAGATCTTGCCATGCGTGAATTGCGCAGGACGCTGGGCAGCAAGCTGATCTGGATGCGCCGCGCGCGAACCGGTTTTTTGCGCTTTGGCTGTGCTGCGGGACCTGCGCGACTCGACAGCCTGCGCTCGGTGATTGCGCTGTATGCCGTGCATCATTTTGATATTCCGCGTCCACTAGCATTCCTGGGGCAGCAGCACTTCACGCGCCTGTGCGAGATTCTGCGGGCTGCGGCGGATGGTTTCGGCGCGCCAGCCAGCAGCTTTGGCATCGGCGCGGCCGGTTCGGATTCGCCGGTCATGCTGCGACTGCGCGTCGAGCTGGGTGATGCGTTGGGCTTGCCTTATGCCGAAGATGGCAAAGGCCAGCTGTACATGCGCCTGCTGAGGGGCGATCGCGGCGGCTGGGAGGCGCTTTTGCGCACAACCCCCGCCCCTTTGTCCAAACGCGAATATCGAGAGGTCAATGTGCCGGGCGCGCTGAATGCCAGCGTGGCCCATACCATGACGCGCCTTGCGACAGCGCCAGCCAATGCGACAGTCGTCAATCTATGCAGCGGCTCAGCCACGATCCTGATCGAGCACGCTTTGTCCCAGCCGACTCATCGCACTTTGGCAATTGACCGGGACGCAACGATGCTGGCAGCGGGAAAATGCAATGCGGCTGCGGCGAACCGCGGGCACATCGCGCACCTATTGGGCGATGCGCGCGCCACTCCCCTGCCCCGCCAATGCGCGGACTTGCTCTACGCCGACTTGCCTTTTGGCAACCTCATCGGCACGCACGCCGACAATGAACAGCTTTATCCAGCCATCTTGCGAGAAGCGGCTCGGCTGGCGCGCCCCACAGCGAAGTTCATCGTTCTCACGCACGAAATCAAGCTGCTGCGGGGCTGCCTGCGCGGCTCGGATTGGCGAATCGTCGAGGAATTTCCCATCACCTTGAGCGGCTTGCACCCACGCATCTTTGTGCTCGTGCCGACTGCCGGCTAGAGGCGATCATGACGTTCTGCGTGTAAAGGGATTGCGGCTGTGCCTGCGTCGCGCTGTGCCTTGCGCCTGCCTGTGCTAGAATCGGCGGTGAAAGGCTGGCGTCTTGTCCGTCTCAGTTGCGTTGGACTGCTCGTTATGCGCTTGTGGAATTTCGTAAAATTCTTCTTGCTGCTCGCCTGCTCAGCGCTGTTCGCTGCCTGCGGAGCGCGCCAGGACGAGCCATCTATCGAGGTGGTTATCCATGTTGATGGCAGCGTCCGCACGCGCGTCTACACGGACGAACTGACGGTCGACCAGTTGCTAAGCCGCGAAGGCATCGAATTGGCGCAGCGCGATCGCCTGAGCCACCCGCTGGTTTCGCCGCTGGAAAACGGCATGATCATCACCATCCGCCGTGTGGCAGAGAGACAAGAGTGCGAGCGGCGTTCAATCGGGTTTGAGAGACGGCGCATGCCGAAAGAGAGCCTGCGCCCCGGCGAAGAACAGCTCGGACAAGCGGGCGCGCCTGGCAGCGAAGAAGCGTGCTACCGCATCATCCTGGAAGACGATGTCGAAGTGGAACGGCAGTTGCTGGGTGCGCCAGCCATCGTCGAAGCGCCGAGAGCCGAAATCACCTATTATGGAATCGCGCAGACGATTGCGCCTGTGCCCATCGCCGGGCGGCTGAGTTACATCAACCATGGCGAGGCTTGGACTATCGTCGGCGATGCCAGCGCGAAACGGCGTTTGACGACCTCGCTGCGTCTGGACTCGCTGGTGTTTGACCAGAGCGAGACTGGCGCGCGTTTGCTGTTCACGGCAGAAACCGAAGCGGGCAGCGATTTTTTCAATACATTGTGGATGCTGCCGACTGCGGGCCAGGCTGATCCCGTACGCCTGACGCCCACCGATGTGATGGTTGCCGAATGGCGTCCGCGCGCGGGCGATGTCGTAGCTTATTCCACAGGCTTGCGCGATGCCAACACGGGAGATCTCCGCGCGCTCAACAATTTGTGGCTGCTGCGGCTCGACCTGGAAAGCGGACGCGCGCTGAGCATCGACGAGGCGCTGCCAGAATCGCCTGGCGGTGCGTATGGCGCATGGGGGACGGGCTTTGTCTGGTCGCCCAATGGCGCGAACCTGGCGTGGACGCGAGCGAATGGTTTTGGCGTGGTCGACCTGGTCGAAGGGCGCTTGACGACGCTGCTGGATTATGCGGCTTTTGACAGCGGAGCCAACTGGGCTTGGCGTTCGACATTGTCCTGGTCGGATGACAGCCGACTGCTGGTGGCAACGGTGCATGGCGCGCCCACCGGCGATGAACCAGCCACGACCAGCCCGGTATTTGATGTGACGGTTGTTGCGGCGGATGGCAGTTTCTCCGCGCCTGTCCAGACGATGGCGGGCATGTGGGCGGCACCGGCATTCTCGCCAATTGCCGAGCGTGGCGAATTCAAAGAAGGGCATATCGCCTGGCTGGCAGCGCGGGAACCGGAAACCAGCTTGAGCAGCCAGTATGACCTGATGACCGCCGACCGCGATGGCAGCAACGAGCGCCGTCTCTTTCCAGCAGAGGGGGCAGCGGGCATAGAGCGCGCCGACTTCGCGACGAATGCGCCACCCTTTGCCTGGAGCCCCGATGCGCGCCACATCGCCATTATCTATCAAAATGATCTGTGGCTGGTCGATGTTGAAAGCGCCGCGGCGACTCAAGTTACCTTTGACGGCGCGTCAAGCCACCCGGTGTGGAACGGCTGATGCGCCAGCTCCTCGCGACTCTGCTGTGTTTGGCGCTGGTTGGCGGCAGCCTGGCAGCCACGCTGGGCACGCTGGAACTGCGCGACTTTGAACTGCGCGGTTATGTCGATCCGACGCAAGACCATAACTTGCCATTCCGCAGGCCTCGCGCCGGCATCAACGCCGAGCTGCTGCAATATCCGCCCGCCGAGGTGCGCCTCCAACTGGAGAACATGCGCGCTGCCAATTTTCGCTGGCTGCGCCAATTTGCGCGCTGGGATGAGATCGAGCCGCGGCAAGGCGCATTCGATTGGTCGGGCTGGGATGCGCTCGTCGAGCAGCTGCGAGAATTCCCCGAGCTGGAACTGGTGGTCGTGCTGATGAATACGCCGGCCTGGGCGCGCCCGCAGCATCCCACACGCGCGCTGACCGCGACCGCCCCGCCAGCCGATCTGGACGCCTTCGCCCAATTCCTCAGCGCATTCGCGGCGCGTTATGGCGAAACGATCGACTATTATCAGATTTGGGATGAACCCAACCTGGACGATGCCTGGGGCGGGCTGGATCCGCGGCCAGCCGAATATGTCGCGCTGCTGGGAACTGCGCGCCGAGCCATCCTGCGCAGCGACCCGACCGCAGCCATTGTCGCAGCAGCCCTGGCACCCACCACAGAAATCGCCGGGCAAAATATCAGCGACATCCGCTACTTGCAGGCGATGTACGATCATGGCGCGCGCGGCTTGATGGATATCGCTGCGGGCAAACCATACGGATTCGAGCATTCGCCTCTGGATCGGCGCGTCGATGAAAGCCACCTTAATTTTTCGCGTTTGATCGCCCTGCGCGAAGCCATGCTGGCGAATGGAGACGGGCGCAAAGCCTTGTGGGCGAGCAATTTCGGCTGGAATGCGCTGCCGCCCGACTGGCAGGGCGATGAATCCATCTGGGAACAGGTCAGCCAGGAAGAACGCTTGACTTTCACCCGGCAAGCCATCCAACGGGCGCGGCGCGAATGGCCCTGGCTGGGCGCGATGTTCTTGCAGCATTGGCAGCCAGACGCGCCTCTGGCCAGCGCCCAGTGGGGATTCGCCCTCGTGCAGCCCGATGGCGCGGCGACCCCGCTGCTAAATGCGCTGCCAGCTATCCATGCAGAACCATACGCGCAAGACGGGATTTACCACGCTCGCAATCCATACGCGCGCTACAGCGGCATCTGGCAATTCAGCGAACGCGGCGCAGACATCGGCTGGCTGAATACCAGCGACAGCCAACTGGCATTCGACTTCTTCGGCAGGGATGTCGCCTTGCTGGTCAACGAAGACGATTATGTGGCTTTTCTGTACCCACAGGTCGATGGCCAGCCAGCCAATGCCGCCCAGCGCGATGCCGATGGCAATGCCTACATCTTCCTGCGCAGCAACAATCAACAGCCGCAGACGACTCTGGCGCCGGTGGCTCGCGGTCTGCCGCTGGGCGAGCATACCTTGACCGCCATCGCCGATCGTGGCTGGGATCGCTGGGCGATCGCCGGTTACGCCGTCAGTTCTGGCAGCCTGGCCGAGCCATATAATCGACAGATCGCGCTGGGCATTTTGACAAGCCTGGTCTCGCTGACAGCGCTCTTCATCTCGCTGGTCAAAGCGCCCTGGTCTCGCTGGCTGCCGCGCATTTCGGCGATCACCGGCGGGCTAAGCGCGACCATGCACCTGCTGCTGACCGGCGCAACTTCGCTGGCGATGATGCTGGCCATGCTGTTGACCTGGGGCACGCCCAAGCCGGCGCTGTTCTTGCGCGACGAGTTCAATTTGCTGCTGGCGCTTTTGACCGGCGGCTTGCTTTACTTCTCGCCAAGCTTGCTGCTTTCGCTGCTGTTCGGGCTTGTTCTCTTCGTTTTGGTGTTTCAGCGGCTGGAAAATGGGCTGATATTGACGCTCGTCTGGGCACCCTTCTTTTTGTATCCAGTCGAGCTGCACACCTACGCTTTCCCCATGGTCGAAGTGATGATTTTGCTCACGGCGGCGGCGGGATTGCTGCGCGGGTTATCCGAGTTGGGCGCGCGCCTGCAAATGCGCAATGCGAGATTCCCGCTTTTCGCCTGGCAGCAGCTGCGGCATGCGCACTGGCTGGATGCGCTGGTGTTATGCCTGGTTGGGCTGGGCATCGCATCGCTGCTTTGGACGCGGCAGCTTTCCAGCGCGACCACCGAACTGCGCACGCTGATTTTTGAGCCAGCGCTTTTCTACTTGCTTTTCCGCTGCACACGTCCCGACCGTTCCACGCTGATGCGCTATTTTCTGGCGCTGATGGCCGCGGCTGTCAGCGTGTCGATTATCGGCTTGGCCCAATACTTCCTGGGCGACATGGTGATCGTGGCCGAAGCTGGCGCGAGGCGCTTGCAAAGCGTGTATGGTTCGCCCAACAATATCGGCTTGCTGTTTGGGCGGACGATTCCTATCGCGCTGGCGCTGCTGCTGACGCCGCTGTCGGCTCGTCTGCGGGCGTGGGCTGGCGTCAGCCTGCTGATCATGCTGCCAACTCTGGCGCTGACACAGAGCTTAGGCGCGATTTTGCTGGGCATCCCGGCGGGCTTGGCGGTGGTTTGTCTGGGCTGCTATGGGCGGCGCGCGCTGCTGCCCTTGTTGGGAGCGGGATTGGCTGGCGCGTCAGGATTCGGCATATTAACGCAGATTTCGGCTCGCTTCGGGAGTCTGCTCGACCTTGGCAGCGGCACGACATTTGTGCGCCTGCGCTTGTGGGAAAGCGCGCTGGCGATGATCCGCGACCATCCGTTGACGGGCATCGGGCTGGACCAGTTCTTGTATCTGTATGGCGGCGAATACCTGCGCCCGGATGCCGTGCACGACAGCGACTTGTCGCATCCGCACAATTTCGCGCTGGATTTTTGGACGCGCCTGAGTCTGCTGGGTTTGCTGGCATTTTTTGCCATACAAGCCGCGTTCTGGCGTCTGGCGCTGCGGGCGCTGCGTGCTGCGCGGGGTCGGGATGCGCAGATTTTTGCCATGACGCTTGGCTTGATGGGCAGCATGGCTGGTTTGCTGGCGCATGGGCTGATTGACAACAGCGTTTTTGTCATCGACCTGGCATTTATATTCATGTTTCAGCTGGCGGCTGTTCTGCGCTTGCGAGAGCTGGCGGCGCTTTTGCCTGCACGCGATTAGGCGCATGTGCTAGACTGGCAGGGCAAATCCAATAGGAGGCGGATCGACTTGCGACTGCTCATAACCGGTGGCGCGGGCTTTATTGGCTCGCATTTGTGCGATCGCTTCCTGCGCGATGGCCAGCGCGTTGTCGCCATGGACAACTTCATCACCGGCTCGCCTGACAACATCGCGCATCTGGCCGGAAACCGCCAATTTGAATTCATCTATCATGATGTCAGCAATTTCATTCATGTGCCGGGTCCCGTTGACGCCGTACTTCATTTCGCCTCGCCCGCCAGCCCGATCGATTACCTGAAATACCCCATCCAGACACTCAAGGTCGGGGCGCTGGGCACGCACAATGCGCTGGGTTTGGCGCGCGCAAAAGGAGCCGGCTTCCTGCTGGCCTCCACTTCCGAGGTCTATGGCGATCCGCTGGTGCATCCACAAAGCGAATCCTACGCCGGCAATGTCGACCCGGTCGGACCGCGCGGCGTCTATGACGAGGCGAAACGATTCGCCGAAGCGCTGGTCATGGCTTATCATCGCGAGCACAACATGGACACGCGCATCGTCCGCATCTTTAACACCTATGGTCCGCGCATGCGGCTGGATGACGGACGCGTCGTGCCCAATTTTATCGGGCAAGCTGTGCGCGGCGAGGCGCTGACCATCTATGGCGATGGCATGCAAACGCGCTGCTTCCAATATATTGATGACCTGGTGGAAGGCGTCGTGCGGCTCTTGCACAGCGATCTTGTCGACCCGGTCAATATCGGCACCACCCGCGAGATCTGCATCCGCGATTTTGCCGAAGTTGTCAATCGCGTGGCGGGCAACGCCGCTGGCACAATCTATGCCGAGGGCTTGCGCATTGATGGCGACCCGCAAACGCGCAAACCGGATACGACCCGCGCACGACAGACTCTAGGCTGGCAGCCGCAGGTCGCGCTGGATGCGGGGCTCAGGCGCACGATCGACTATTTTCGCTCGCTGGTCGCGGCCGGCACAGCGCCCATATAAGCGCATGTTGCCCATGCTGGTGGCGCTGCTGACGCTGTCGCCGCTGCGTGCGTTGGTCGCGGCGGAAAGCGGTCTGAACCTGCCGCTGACCATCGACCAGATTCTGCTGCTGATCGGCGCGCTTGTGTGGTTTGGCGGTCTTGTCGCGCGGCGCGGAAGGCTGCGGCGCTTCGAGCGCAATCCCACGCTGATAGCGACAATTCTATTGACTGCGGTGTTCGCCATCGGCGCGTGGCAGAGCGCGTCGCTGTCCGAATGGCTGAAAGAATGGCTGAAATGGCTGGTGATGGCCGCTTTGATCTGGCAGCTGTCACTCGAGCGAGGCGGGCGCTGGCGCTGGCTGGTCTATGCAGTGGCGGTGGCGGCGGCGGGCAATGCACTGGTCGGTTTGTATATCTTCCTGGGCGGCAGCGGTGCCGACCACCTGCTGATCCTCACGCGCTTCTATCGCGCTTTTGGGACTTTCGGCCAGCCCAATCCTTTCGGCGGATTCATGGGCATTGCCCTGCCCGTCTGCAGCATGGCCGCTTGGGGAATGGCTGGGCGGCTTTGGACGAATTGGCGCGCCGGGAAACCTGTCAATGCCGCGCAGATCGCGCAATTGCTGGCGTGGACTGCAGCGGCGCTATTGGTGGCGGTGGCTTTGCTGGCTTCGTGGAGTCGTGGCGCCTGGCTGGGCACGGCAGTCGCGGCGCTCGTCCTGGTGATTGCGCTGCCGCGGCGGCTGCTGCATGGTTTGCTGCTGGCTTTGACGGCGGTCGCGCTGGCGGTCGTCTTGTGGCAGATGGGCATCTTGCCAGATGCGTTGGTCTCGCGGCTGACATCGTCGGTGGTCGATCTGGTCGCAATCAACGATGTCCGCGGCATCGATGCGCACGCCGGCAACTACGCTGTGATCGAGCGGCTGGCGCATTGGCAGGCGGCGGTCGAAATGGCGCGCGATCATCCTTATTTCGGCGTCGGGCTGGGCAATTACAGCGTGCGCTATGAGCAGTATCGGCTGATTAACTGGCAACTGCCCTTGGGGCATGCCCACAACACCTATCTCAATCTGCTGGCAGAGACGGGCATGGTCGGCCTGCTCGCCTACCTGGCTTATTGGGCTTTCATGCTGCGGATTTGCTGGTCGCTGCGGCGTCATCCCGATATACTTGCGAGGTCGCTGGGCGTCGGCTTGCTGGGCTGCTGGATCTACCTGGCGGCGCACAGCTTCTTTGATTATCTATTTGTCAACACCCTGTTTTTGCATATGGGTGTATTATTGAGCGTGCAAGCGATTTTGCATCGTCAGACGCAATCAGCATTGCAATTGGAGTGAGCATGTCGGGCACATTGACAGCCAATGCCAAGAACACGCCGCGCCGCCACCACAGCGTGAGCACACCGATCGACCGGCTCATCGTGCTGGTGGCGCAGCGTTTTGGCGGGGGCAAAGCCAAAGAGCTGGAGCGCTTCATCAAGTTCGCTTTTGTCGGGCTGTTGGGCTTTGTCATCGACAGCGGCACGGTCATCGTCTTGCAGAACAGCCTGCTGCCGCCGGTGACCGCAGCCAACGAGCCGCTCGACGCCAATGTGGCGCTGGCGACCACAGTGGCTTTTGTGCTGGCTGTCTGCAGCAATTTCGTGTGGAATCGCCTGTGGACTTATCCCGATTCGCGGTCGCGGTCGGCGCGCAAACAACTGACGCAATTCGCCATTGTCAGCGTGATTGGCTGGGCGCTGCGCACGCTGTGGATCGATTTTGCCTATCAAGCGCTGGGCGAGCTTGCCACGACGCTCATCCAAATGCTGAACGCTGATTATGCGCCTGCCCTGCTCGACCAAAACAAACTCGGGACGATGCTGGCGCTCTTCTTCGGCGTGATCGTCGTTACCGCCTGGAACTTCCTCGCCAATCGTTATTGGACCTACAACGACGTAGACTAAAGTGCAGCGTATCGCGCTCGACTACACCCCAGCTCATGAACAGCGCGGCGGCATCGGGCGCTATGTCCGCGAGTTGACGGCAGCGCTTGCCAGCATCGATGCGGAAAGCGATTATCGGCTCTTCGTAGCTGGCGCAGACCATTCGTCCCTGCCCCCAGCGCCCTCGGCGAACTTCAGTTGGCGGCCAACGCGAGCGACGCCCCGCTGGCTGGCGCGTCTGTGGCATCGGGCGCGCGCGCCGCTGCCCCTCGAAGTTTTCACCGGGCGCATAGACTTGTTTCACGCCACAGACTTTGTGCTGCCGCCGACCTTGCCCGCCACGCAAACGCTGCTGACTGTGCACGACTTGTCTTTCGTGCGCGTTCCACAGGCAGCCAGTCCGCCGCTCAAAGCCTATTTGGACGCTGTTGTGCCGCGTTCGGTGGCGCGCGCCCAGCATATCCTCGCCGACTCGCAAGCGACCAAAGACGATCTGGTAGCGCTCTATGGCACGCCCGCCGACAAAATCACCGTGCTGTACTGCGGGGTTGATTCGCAATTCCAACCAGTCAAAGATCATGACTTGCTGGATGCTTGCAAACGCAAATATGGTTTGGAGGGCGTCGCCTACCTGCTATCGGTGGGCACAATTCAGCCGCGCAAGAATTACAGCCGCGTCATCGAAGCTGTGGCAGCCGCGCGCCAACAGGGACACGACTTGCATTATGCCATCGCTGGCGGCAAAGGCTGGCTGGAAGACGAGATGCAGCAGACGATTGCCCGGCTGGGCGCGCAGCAGTATGTGCATTTGCTGGGCTTGGCAGACGACGCAGACTTGCCGGCGCTCTATAGCGGGGCGCGGGCGCTGGTCATGGCATCGCTCTACGAAGGCTTTGGTTTGCCTGTGCTGGAGGCTTTTGCGTGTGGCGCGCCGGTCATCAGCAGCAATCTGTCATCGTTGCCCGAAGTGGCGGGAGAGGCGGCTCTGCTGGTCGATCCATACGACACGGCTGGCATCGCCGCTGCGATTGTGGCGCTGGAAAAACAGCCTGACCTGCGTCAGCGACTCGTGCAGGCGGGCTATGAGCGAGCCGCGGGATTCACCTGGCAGCGCTCGGCGCAACAACTGCGGTCGATTTATGCCGCGCTGCTGCAGGAGTAAGTTGCCGCCCGTGCTATACTGGCGGCGTTCCATTACGAAGCCACTTTCTCGCTCATGCCCAGACGCCAACTCGCCAGTCAACCGCTCTTGAAAATCAGCCTGCTTATGGCGCTGCTGGTGGGGCTGCTGCTGCCCTGGCTGGTCGCGCCAGCCGCGGCGATGACGCTGAATGCCTGCGACCTGGCGGAGTGGGCGAGCCTGCACCCGGCGCAGAGAAGCAGCAATCCACCGCTGGTCGTGCCGTTGCTGCTGCGCGTCCAACTGTTGATCCTGTGCGCGCTGACAGGCCTGGTCGCGCAGGGCAAGCTGCAGAAGCGAGCCGCCGCGCTGGTGATTGTTGCGCTGGCTGTGGCGCAGCTGCCGCCGATTGAATTCGTCAACGATATCGGCAATCTGAATTATCGACAGCAATTTGGCTTGGCGCTTGGCGGTCTGGTCCTGGGCATGGCGGCTTTGCGCTGGAACAATCGCCGCTGGCAGCCCATGTTTGTGGCCGGTTTCGGCTTGGTCGGCGCGCTGACGACGCTGGCGGGCGCAACGCTGGGGCTGGATGCCTATGCCAGTTTGGCGAACGGCGGCGGCATTGGGCTGGGCGTTTGGATCGTCCTGACGGCTTATGTTTGCCTGGCAGGGGCCGGGTTTCGCGCCCTTATAGCTGCTGTCTTCCTATAAATAGGGAGGGAACAAAAAGGGGAGCGCGCGGACGACCCAACTGGATCGCCCTTGCGCGCGTTCTGCTTTTCTTGATGCGACAGCGGTTGGCGAGCCGATTTAGTCGGACATATTTGAGCGGATATACTCCACAGCCTGACCCACTGTTTCGATGCGTTGGGCATCTTCATCGCTGATCTCGCCGCCGAATTCTTCTTCAAATGCCATGATAAGTTCAACGAGGTCAAGCGAATCGGCTTCCAGGTCTTCGCGGAAGCTGGCGTCTGCTACAACGCGCTCATCTTCGACGCCCAAGAGCTCGACCACGATACCTTGCACGCGCTCTTCGATAGTTGCCATGTTTGCTGGTCCTCCCAAATACCGATCCGAATGTCTCAATCCATAGTCGCCGATTATACTGTGTTTCTTTGCGCCTGCCAGACTGATTGCAAGCGGCTCGATGATTGACAGCCCGCCGCGCAAACAGTAGCATAGCCAGCTGTGCCAGCGCGACACTCCTGCCAGGTAGGAACACCGCCCCATGTCGAAAGTAACGGAATCGCCCAGCACCGAAACACGCAAGGTCGATCACATTCGCATCAATTTGGAGCGGGATGTGCAGTTCCCGCGTTTGACGACCGGCTTGGAGAAGCTGAATTTCCTGCATCAGGCGCTGCCCGAACTCAGCCTGCGCCAAGTGGAACCATCCACGACGATCTTTGACAAGCGATTGTCCGCGCCCATATTGATCTCGTCCATGACCGGCGGCACAGAATTGGCGCGCGGCATCAACCGCAACCTGGCTATCGCGGCGCAGCGGCATCAAATCGCCATGGGCTTGGGTTCGCAGCGAGCGGCTATCGAAGATCCGGCGCTGGAAGCCAGTTATGCCATCCGCGATGTCGCGCCGGATATCCTGCTCTTCGCCAATATCGGCGCGGTGCAGTTGAATTATGGTTATGGACTTTCGCATTGTCAGCGAGCCGTCGACATGGCGGGCGCGGACGCCTTGATTTTGCACTTCAATGTGCTGCAAGAAGCTGTCCAGGCTGAAGGCGATATCGACTTCTCCGGGCTGCTGCGCAAGGTGGGGCTTATCTGCGAAAAATTGCCCGTTCCCGTCATTGCCAAAGAAGTCGGCTGGGGATTTTCGCAGTCTGCCGCGCGTGCGTTGGCGAATGCGGGCGTGGCGGCGATCGATGTGGCGGGGGCTGGCGGCACCTCGTGGAGCGAAGTCGAATATCATCGCGCGCCAACCGCCTTCCATGCCCGGGTCGCGCGCAGCTTCGCCGATTGGGGCATTCCCACTGCCGATGCGCTTCGCTATGCGCGTGCAGGCGCGCCAGATTTGCCCATATTTGCCAGCGGAGGCTTGCGCGATGGCATTGATATCGCCAAGTGCATCGCCTTGGGCGCAGACCTGGCTGGCCTGGCGAGTCCCTTCTTGCGCGCCGCCAGCGAATCGAGCGATGCCGTCAGCGAGCTCATCCGCGAATTGACCGCCCAACTGCAGATTGCCATGTTTTGCAGCGCTTCGCGGGATATCAACTCGCTGCGACAAGCGGAATTGCTGCCTGTGGAATCGCCTCCACAAACTCGCGGATGACAGTGTTGCTGAGCAAACGTCCCGAATCGCTCAAGCGCACGCGATCGGCTTCTATGCGCAGCAATCCCAGCCCGGCAAGTTTGTCGCATTGCTGCGGGAACATATCGGCGATATCCGCGCCAAAACGCGCCTGAAAACGCGAGCGGCGCAAGCCTTCCCGCGTTAGTCGCAGGTTCATCATCAACGTCTCATACAGATCGTCCGCAGCGGACACAGCCGTATGCTTGGCGACAGCCGGCGTCAGCGGGAATGGCAGGTTGTTGTTGTGTTCTTCTTCCAGCGCGGCGATGTAGCGCCCGGGCGCGGTGACGGTCGAATAACGCCAGCCATTGGCAAATCCGTGCGCGCCGGCACCGATGCCGATGTAGTCCAGGTTGCGCCAGTATTGCAGGTTGTGTCGGCATTCGCGGGCGGGACGACACCAATTGCTGATCTCATATTGCCCATAGCCGCGATGTATCAGATATTCCGCCGCAAATTCATACATGTCGGCGAAGAGGTCGTCATCGGGCTGTGGCAGCGCTCCGGCGTCGACTTGCGCGCGCAGCGAAGTCCCGCCTTTGAGTTCCAGCCCATACATGGAAATGTGCTCGGGCGCGTAATCGACTGCCGCGGCGACCGTACCTTGCCAATCCGCCAGCGATTCATACGGCGAGCCAAAAATGACATCCAGGTTCAAGTTGTCAAAGCCGGCTGCGCGGGCGCTGCGCACCGCATCGCTCACCGCCTGGACATCGTGCTGCCGGTCGAAAAGCTGCAAAATGCGCGGGTTGGCGGATTGCATGCCGATGCTGATTCGATTGAAACCCAGCGCGCGCAATTCGCTCAGGTAGTCAGCGGACAAGTCGTCGGGATTGGCTTCCAGCGAGATTTCGATGTCGTCAGTCAGTACGAAGGCAGCATGCAGTTGGCGTATGACTTGCTCGAATTGCGCGGGTGAGAGCAGCGACGGAGTGCCGCCGCCGAAATAGACCGTATGCACGGGTCGCGGCGGGCAGCTGCTGGCGGCGCAAGCCAGCTCGCTGCAGACTGCGCGAACATAAGCGGGAATGAGATGCGCCAGGTCGATGTAGGTGTTGAAAGCGCAATAGCTGCAGCGCGCGCTGCAGAAAGGGATATGGATATAGATGGACAGCGGTTTTTGCATGTTGTGGGCGCGGACAGTCGCGAAAGCCAATTATTGCGTCATTGTGATTGCTAAAATATAATTAAGCAAGCTGCTGAAACTGCGGCGGCATTTGGGCAATTGTCTATTGGGCAGTATGACATGAGTTTCATTCGGCGGCTGTTTGGTCGGCAGCGCGACAAGGCTGAGGGCGGCCCCGGGCCGCGCCGCGCATCCCATGTTACGCCCAGCCGCGACCAGCCAACACGCCCGAACACCGCCGAACCGGAGCCAGACTCCTCGCCCGACGAGCAAGCCGATGAAAACAGCCCGCAGCCAGCGCAGACAAAAGATGCAAAAGAACAGCCCGAGCCGGAAGCGCAGCCGCAGACCCCGAAACCCCTGCCAGAAACTCCCAAGCCGCTGCCCCGGCCCGCGCCACGCCGAACCGTGCCAGAGCCGCCGATTACAGCGCCTTCGCCCAAGCCCAAACGCCAGCAGCAAGCCTTGAGCTATGGCATTGCCAGCCATGTGGGCAGGCTGCGCGCAAACAACGAAGATGCCTGCTTTGGCATGCATTTGAATGCCATCACGGTGGATGACAGACCAGATTTCGGCTTTTTCATCGTCGCCGATGGCATGGGCGGGCACCTGGATGGCGAGCGCGCGGCCGGCATCGCTGTGCAGACCCTGGCAGCCGAAATGCTGGAACGGGTGTATACGCCGATGCTGCGCAATTTCAACGCCAGCAGCAGCCCTGCCATCCTGGATTCGCTGGTATCGGCGGCCGAGCGCGCCAACCTGGCGGTCGTCCAGCATGTGCCCGGCGGCGGCACGACCTTGTCGGCAGTGGCCATCGTTGGCAACCTGGCTTATCTGGCGCATGTGGGCGACAGCCGCGCCTACCTGGTTCACGGCGAGATCATTGAGCAGCTGACGACCGACCACACGCTGGTGCAGCGCTTGATCCAAATGAAAGAATTGACGCCAGAACAAGCCGCCAATTATCCCCAAAAGAATGTGCTCTACCGCGCGATCGGGCAGAATGAAGAACTCAAAATTGAGCGCATGATTCGCACATTGCCGTCTGGCGCGCGAATCGTCATTTGCACAGATGGATTGTGGGATTTGGTGGATGATGACACCATCTGCAAAATTGCTCGATCGGCCGGCACGCCACAAGCGGCTTGCGACCGGCTTGTCAAGCTGGCAAATGAGCGCGGGGGCACCGACAATATCTCGGTCATCGTGTTGAAGCTGCCCGACGATCCGAGCCAGGATTGAACCAGTTAGCAGGAGGTTGCGCCATGCTGAAGAGCGGACAACTTGATGTGCAGCGCAAAGGCAAACGCATCCTGGTTGTTGACGACGAACCTAGGATGATCGGCTTTATCCGCATGAATCTGGAACTGGAAAGCCATCAGGTCTTCGAGGCGCGCAACGGCATAGAGGCGCTGGATGTCATTCGCACGCAACTGCCCGACCTGGTGCTGCTGGATGTGATGATGCCCGAGCTGGACGGCTTCGAAACCCTGCGCATGCTGCGCGAATTCAGCGATATCCCCGTCATCATGCTGACGGCAAAGGGCGAAGAAAGCGACAAGGTAACCGGGCTGGAACTGGGCGCGGACGACTATATCACCAAGCCCTTTGGCACGCGCGAGCTGACCAGCCGCATCAAAGCCATCTTCCGCCGGCTGGAGAAACCGACCACCGACCAGGCCGTCTTGCGCATCGACGATCGGCTCAGCATCGATTTCAACCGCCGCGAGGTCATCGTGGCTGGCGAGCCTGTCAAGCTGCGCCCGACCGAATATCGCCTGCTCTATCACCTGATCCGCAACGCCGGCTGGACTGTGCCGCACGACCAGATTCTGCAAAAGGTCTGGGGCTATGAATACCGGGATGAAGCGCATTATGTGCGGCTGTATGTCAACTACCTGCGCGAGAAGATCGAAGCCGACCCCTCGAACCCGCAGTACATCATCACCGAGCGCGGCGTGGGTTATCGCTTCGTTGATTTTCGCCAATAGGCACGGGCGCGTTTTAGTCCAGCATAAATCCAAAATCCAGGAACAGGCAGGTTCGTCCCTTGTCGGCGCGTGAAACCTGCTTGCAAGGCAGCTCGCCATGCGCGCGAAAGACAAATATAGAGCGATTGCGCCGCTTGAACTTCTTCTTCAACGTGCTCCACTGCGACTTGCTGGGCGCAGTCTTGCCATCTTGCAATTGAAAATACCTCTGGTCGAATATCGCGCGGTAGTGATGGTCTTCAAATTCGATCAGCCGCAGCAAAGCCGCGCCGCGCGGACTGGACAGCACATTGTTGGCGATGCCGGCCGCATAGCTTTGCTTGACCTTGCGGAAGACGGGCAGGTCTGTTGTCATTGGCGCGCATTTCCTGCGGGTTATCTGCGGGTGCGATTAAACCACACCAGGCGCGAAGGGCATAGTGGGCATGTTAGAGGCTGTCGGACCATTTGTCTTTGCATGACCGCTGGCATTCTGGAGGCTGGGCTGTACAATGCTGGCTGAAGCAAGGAGGCACCATGAGCCAGGTCGATGGTCAGAGTTTCAAGAATATCCTCGCTTGCTGGACGGCGGGCATCACGGTGGTCAGCGTGGCTTCGCGCAGCGACTGGCAGGCGATCACGGTCAATTCATTCGCCAGCGTGAGCATGCAGCCGCCGCTGGTCGTGCTGAATATCGCCAATCGACTGGATATCGCGGCATACATCCTGCGCGAAAAACATTTCGCGATCAGCATCTTGTCCGATCAGCAACTGGAAATGGGCAAGCGCTTCGCCGGTTATTACGATCACCTGCGCGAGAATCGCTTTGATGGCTTGGACTGCGAAACCAGCGCGCTGGGCGATCCCATCATCGGCGATTCGATGGCGTGGCTCTCGTGCGTGCTGGAGCAGCATATTGATGTCGGCGAGAACTCCATGATACTGGGCAAGGTGGTCGAAGGCGGCTGGACAGACGACAAGCTGCCGCTGCTGTATCACAACCGCCAATGGGGCGTCTTCCAGCCGCAAGAAGACAAATAGACTTAGATCAGCTTGGCTGCGGCGATGGCGGCGCCGATGATGCCGGCCCGGTTGCGCAGCTGGGCGGGCACGATCGGCGTTTTGCATTTGATGTGCGGGAAGAAGTTCGCATAGCGCTTGCTGACGCCGCCGCCAATAATGTACAAGTCGGGCGTGATCAGCGCCTCCAGGTATTGCAGATATTCCGAGAGCCGTTTGCCCCATTGCTTCCAGGTCAAGCCTTTTTGCTCGCGGGCGCGGTCTGATGCGCGCGCTTCGGCATCTTTGCCACGGATAATCAGATGCCCGAACTCCGTGTTGGGCGCCAGGTTGCCATTCATGAACAGAGCGCTGCCTATCCCGGTGCCCAGCGTCAGGATGACGACCAGGCCCGCCTGGCCTTTGCCAGCGCCGAACTTCATCTCCGCGATGCCGGCCGCATCGGCGTCATTCATCAGCAGCACGGGATTGTTCGCGTGTTGCCTGAGCAGCCCAGCCGCGTCCGTGCCGATCCAGCTTTTGTCTACATTGGCGGCAGTCAGCGTGACGCCGCGCTTGACGACTGCGGGAAAGGTGCAGCCGATTGGCGCATCCCAGTTGAAGTGGCTCGATATTCTGGCGACGACTTTGGCGACAGAATGCGGGTCGGATGGCTGTGGCGTGGCAATGCGCAGACGGTCGCCGACGAAGTCACCCTTGTCAATATCGACCAGCGCGCCTTTGATGCCCGAGCCGCCGATGTCAATACCGAGGATCTCCATTGCGCGCGCCTTTCGTCCGCAGTCTGCCGGGGCAAGTTTACCACAGGCGATTGTGGTCGCAGGTGGTCAAATCGCGAGAAAAAGACTACAATGACAGCAGATTGACAGGCACGAGGTGCGGATATGCGCGCGATATTCACAATTGTCTCTGTGGCGCTGCTGCTGCTGACGAGCCAGGCGGCCGCGGCCCAGACTACTTGCTTGCCCAGCGGTTGCGGCGTGCCCGGCAGCACGATCGAAGCGCACCGCTATCCCAATGTGCGCTCGCTGCCCGTTGACGACGAACTGCTGGGCGACCGCGATTATCGACAGGTCAATGGCCCGCTCGCCATTTACAGCGCGCCAGATAGCCCCGAACCCGACAGTTTTGGCGAAGGCTATACCTTTGTCACTGTGCAGGAAGAGCGCGGCGAATGGGCGAAGGTCGGCGAAGATCAATGGGTGCGCGCAGACAATCTGGGCGAAAGCTTCACGCCTTCTCGATTCGCTGGCGCTTTGCTGCCGCTGGATGGCAACCTTCCCTTCACCGTCGCCTGGACATTGACGCATCTGCGCGGCTCGAAGACGCCCGGCGGTCCCGAAGCTGCCGACAATCGATTCCTCTATCGCTACAGCCGGGTCTATATCTATGCCACCGTGCAGGTTGGTGGCTATGACTGGTATCAGATCGGGCATGACCAGTGGGTGCATCAGTTCAAAGTGGCGAAGATCTTGCCGCATGAGCGTCCGGCGGAAGTCGATACGCACAAGTGGATCAGCGTCGACCTCTATGAACAGGTGGCGATCGCCTACGAAGGCGAAACGCCCGTCTTTGCCACGCTGGTGTCTTCGGGCTTGGCCGACTGGCCGACCAACGAGGGCGTCTTTCATGTCTATGTGCGCTTCACACGGACTTTGATGAGCGGCGCGTACAACCAGCCTGATTTCTATTATCTGCAAGAAGTGCCCTGGACGATGTATTACGATGACCAGATCGCCCTGCATGGTGCCTATTGGCACGATGGCTTTGGGTATCGGCGCAGTCACGGCTGCGTCAACCTGGCCATCACCGATGCGCACTGGCTCTTCCAGTGGTCAGAAAGCGAATATGACTATCAGGCTGCCGACTACACCGGTCCAGCCGTATATGTCTATTCCAGCGGCGATTATGACTGAGGCTCGCTAGACAGCCAGCGCTTCGTCCGCCAAACGAAACTGCTCAATATAACCCTGCGCCGCCAACAATTCAGCGTTGAGGATGCTGCAGCCGGCTGCCCCGCGGATGGTGTTGTGCGAAAGCGAGGCGAACTTGTAACCCAGTATGGGGCATTCGCGCAGCCGTCCGATGCTGGTGATCATGCCTGCGCCGGCATCGCGGTCGCGGCGGGGCTGCGGGCGGTCGATCTGCGTTAGATACTGCAGGGGGAAGCGTGGCGCGCTGGGTAATTCTGGCACGGGCGGCAGGGCTTGGCAGGTTTCCCAATCATCGATGATGTCGGCGATCGCCGGCTGCTGTTCGAGCTCGACCGAGATATTGACCAGGTGCGCGTCGACCACGGGCACGCGCGTGCAGGTGGCGCTGACGATCATATCGAGCTCGTCTATGCCCTCGCCCGTGAATGCGCCCAGCATCTTGCGCGACTCGGTTTCCATCTTTTGTTCGTCGCTGGGCACCCAGGGGATGACATTGTCGATGATGTCCATGGACGATACGCCGGGATAACCCGCGCCGCTGATCGCTTGCTCGCTGACCAGGTGCAGGCGGCGAATGCCATATTTTACGAGCGGCTTCAGCGCCATGACGACGGGCATCACCGTACAGTTGGAATTGGCGATCAATGCGCCGGTTGTCCAGCCGCGTTGCCGACGCTGCAAGCCGATCAGGCCCGTGTGCTCGGCATTGACTTCGGGCAGCAGCAGCGGCACATCGGGCAGCATGCGATTGGCAGAGGCGTTGCTGCAAACGACATGCCCCTCCGCCGCCAGCGCCAGTTCTCGCGTGAGAGCTGCTTCTTTGGGCAAAGCCGAAAAAACCAGTGGCGAATCCAGCGGGTCGTCCAGCGCCTTCACCACCAGCGGGGCGACATCGGCGGGCGGATTGCCATTCAGCACCCAGTGCGCCGCGTCGGCATAGCGGCGGCCTGCACTGCGCACAGAGCCGACGACTTCGCGCACCTGGAACCAGGGGTGGTCTTCCAACAGTTGGACGAATCGCTGCCCCACGGCACCAGTCGCGCCCAATATCGCTGCATCGAGTCTTTGCATTTTATTGACACCTGCCTTACATGCCGACTGTGCCCGAGCGCACAGCCGGATACGATCCCAACATCTTCACAAACGAGGTCAACTGCAGCAGCTGCATCAGCAATTCCTGGCAGCGCTGTTCTTGCCAATGTGCTTCGAAGTCCAGGTAAAACAGCGGCTCCCAGGGGCGGTTGCGGCGCGGTCTGGATTCGAGCTTGGTCAGGTTCAGGTCGCGCTTGGCGAATTCGCCCAGACATTCATAGAGCGCGGCGGGGCGATTGCGCGTGGCGAATATGATGGAAGTCTTGTTGTAGTCGCCGGGCGGCGGGTCGCCATGGCCCATCAGCAGAAAGCGCGTGTAATTGAATTGCTCGTCTTCTATTTCGCTGGCCAGCACATCCAGCCCGTACAATTCCCCCGCCAGCAGCGAAGCGATTACAGCGATGCCCGGCTCTGGCGACTTCGCCAGGTCTTGCGCCGCGCCAGCCGTGTCGTACCATGCAGCAGGCGCAAAGCCATTGCGCTTTAAGAATCGCTCGCATTGCATCAGCGCCTGCGGGTGGCTGCGCACCTGCTGGATGTCTTGCATGGACGCGCCCGGGCTGGCCAGCAGGTTGTGATGCACATGCAAGATCACTTCCGCCTGGATGCGCACATCGTGGTCGAGCAGCATCTCGTATGCGCCAGCCACAGAGCCCGCCAGCGCATTTTCCACCGGCAGCAGGCTGTATTCGACCGCATTTGATTGCAGCGCGTCGAAGAGGTGAGTGAAATCTTGACAGGGAATTGGCTGCGCGTCATCGCCAAAATGCTGACGAACGGCGATTTCGGAATTTGCGCCAGGAATCCCTTGATAGGCGACTTTCGTCATGCTCAGCTTGCCTCGTTCTGCGTGCAGGTTTCGCATCATAACCGAAAGGCGGCACGCATAAAAGTGTCCAGCTTGCAACACATTTTTGGCGCGCGCGTATACTAGAGTGAAAGAGCCAGACTATGAAGGAGCGATCATGACAAACGAACCGCGCTTTGATCCGCTGCGCGACATCCAGCATATCGGCGAGCAAATCACGCGCCAGGTAGAAAAAGGCATCCGCGCCGTAACCAGCAATCCCGAGCAGCTGCATGTGGATATGTACGAGGCGGAAAAGCATCTTTACATCAGCACGCAAGCCATAGATGGGCTGATCAAAGAGAGCATCGATATCAGCCTGGAGTCCAACATCCTGACGATCAGCGTCCAGACCGAGCCAGAGCCGACTCCCACCTCGGCGCGATTCCTGCTGCAAGAGCGGCGCTTTGGTCCCATCACGCGCGAGATTGAGCTGTCTGTCCCGGTCAAGGCGCAAGAAGCGAGCGCCAAGGTCGAAAGCGGCAGCCGCCTGCTCATCACCTTGCCGATTGATGAAGGCGTCTATGGCAATATCACCGTGACGCCGGTGGAATAAAAGTCCGCGCTCAAGCCAGCCGTTGACGAAGATGACCCATCTCGGCGCGGTATTCAGCCGCTGCGCCGATGAAAGCGTCAAAGAGCGGGTGGGGGCGATTGGGTCGACTCAGAAACTCGGGATGGAATTGGCAGCCCAGCATAAAGGGATGGTCTTGCAGTTCGGCGATCTCGACCAAAATGCCATCGGGGCTTAGACCGCTGAATGCCACGCCGCCCTGCAGGAATGCTTCGCGGTAGGCGTTATTGAATTCAAAGCGGTGGCGGTGCCGTTCCATGATTTGCCGCCTGGCATAAGCAGAAGACGCCAATGAATTGCTTTGCAAGACGCATGGATATTCGCCCAGTCGCATCGTGCCGCCCATATCGGTGATGGCGCGCTGCTCCAGCATCAGGTCAATGACCGGGTGTGGCGTGCTGACATCAAACTCGGAGCTGTTGGCGTCATCCATGCCGAGCACATTTCTTGCGTATTCAATGCACATGACTTGCATGCCCAGGCACAAGCCCAGATAGGGCACTTTATTCTCGCGCGCGTGGGCGGCCGCGATGATCTTGCCTTCGATGCCGCGATAGCCGAATCCGCCCGGCACGATGATGCCATCCAGCGCTTCCAGCTCGTCGAGCCGCTTGCCTTTTTCCAGCTCGCCGGAATGTATCCAGCAGATTTCGACAGCTTGTCGGCGTTGGATCGAGGCATGCACGAGCGACTCCTTGACCGACATATAGGCATCGTGCAATTCGACATATTTGCCGACAATGCCAATGCGCACGCGGCCGGTGGTCTGGCTGCCGCGATTCACGATTGCGCGCCAGGCGTCCAGGTCGGGCGGCTGGCACTGCAGGCGGAAGCGCTCGCAGATGAAATCGCCCAGGCCGCTGGCTTCGATCATCAGCGGAACAGCGTAGATGCTGTCGGTGGTCTCGAGCGGGATGACGGCATTTTCGTCCACATCGCAGAATAGCGCGATCTTGTTGATGATTTCTTGATTCACCGGGTGGTCGGTGCGAGCGATGATGACATTGGGCTGGATGCCGATGCCCCGCAGCTCGCGGACGCTGTGCTGGGTTGGTTTGGTCTTGAGCTCGCCTGTCGCGCCGATGTGCGGCAAGAAGGTCACATGCACATTGAGCGTATCGCGGCGTCCAAACTCGGTGCGCAGTTGACGAAGCGCCTCCAGGAAAGGCAGGCTTTCGATATCGCCGGCTGTGCCGCCCACCTCGACAATGACGACATCGGCATCGGCGCGCTTGCCCAGCAGCTTGATGCAGCGCTTGATTTCGTTGGTGATATGCGGAACGACCTGGATAGTCCCGCCCAGATAATCGCCCTTGCGTTCTTTCTCGATGACAGTGAGATACACCTGCCCCGCCGTCACATTGGACAAGCGGCTGACTGGCTCGTCCACAAAGCGTTCATAGTGTCCCAGGTCGAGGTCGGTCTCCGCGCCATCGGAGGTGACGAAGACTTCGCCGTGCTGGTAGGGATTCATGGTGCCTGGATCGACATTGAGATAAGGATCCAGTTTTTGGATTGCGACTTTCAATCCGCGAGCCTTCAAAATGCGCCCGATAGACGCGACAGTCAGACCTTTGCCCACCGAACTGACGACGCCGCCCGTACAGAAGATGTATTTCGGTTTCACGCGCTCATCCTGTCACTCGTCATGTCAATAGCTTGCGCAAGTCTTCACGGGCAGCGCGCATATCCAAAAAGAGCAAGCCAAGCGTCGCATCCGCGCTTGCCAGCACGGTCAGCAGGCGATTCTCGTCCAGCCCCTGCAGCAGCACATAACCCGCTCGCCCTTTGATGAAGACCTGCTCCAACTCGCCACGCCCCAGTTCAGCGGCGATGCGTTCGCCCAGCGCCAGCATGGCCGCGCTCATTGCGGCGATACGCTCCTCGGCAATTTCTTCGGGCAGCGATGCCGCGATCATCAAGCCTTCCACGCTGACCACCGCCGCGGCTTCTGCGCCGGGAGTCGCTGCGCGCAGGCTGTCCAGGCGCTGTATAAGTGGCTCGACATTGGCGGCTGACACGGCAATTTACCTATTCTGTTGGCTGCCAATTGCGCTGCTGCGCGGCTGTGCGACTCTGCGCCGCGCATCGCCATCATTATAGTTTTTATGCGACGCAAAACAAGACGAATGGCGGGCAATGTCAATCGCCAGTCGCAGCCGATACAAACAAAGCAGATTTCGCTATACTGGACGAAGTTACGCGAAAATCGGACTGTGGCGCATGAGCGAAAATCCTGGAACAGCGAGGCGCACCCCCCGCGCGCAGCCAACTGCCAGCTCGGTGCAAGAACTCGCCGAGCGCATTGTGAGCGCGGTCAGCCAGGTGATATTGGGCAAGCGCAACGAGATCCGCCTGACGACGCTGGGCTTGCTGTGCCGCGGGCATCTGCTGCTGGAAGATATCCCCGGCGTTGGCAAGACGATGATGGCGAAGTCGCT
>CBDHEA010000011.1:0-51192 GCA_965261805.1 Phototrophicaceae bacterium
GGCGGTCTTGTTGGAGATGGGACTGCGCGACCTGGTCTATGTGCCAGACAAGTCATAAGCACCAGGAATTCGGTCGTCGCCGCGCCCGCATTTGATCGAAGCGCTGCGATGCAGATGACACACGCCTAATCGCGCGGGGAACAAAAAGGGCGACTTGCCGAATCGCCCCCTTGTCGTGTTTGTTTGCGCGGTTGGATCAGCCGGCGGCAGCCATGGCTTGTTCCAGATCCTCGATGATGTCGTCGATGTGCTCGATGCCGATGCACAGGCGGATCGTCTCGGGCGTGACTCCAGCCGCTGCTTGTTCGTCTTCTGTCAGCTGGCGATGGGTGGTCGAAGCCGGGTGCGCTGCCAGCGACTTGGCATCGCCGATATTGACCAGCCGCTTGAAGACCTTCAGCGCGTCATAGAACTTCACGCCCGCCTCAAAGCCGCCCTTGATGCCGAATGTCAACAGCGCCGAGGGACGTCCGCCGGTGTATTTCTGCGCCAGCTCATAATAAGGCGAATCTTCCAAGCCCGCATAGCGCACCCACTCGACGCTGCTGTGTCCTTGCAGATGCCGCGCCACAGCCAACGCGTTGTCGGTATGCCGCTCCATGCGCAGCGAAAGCGTCTGCATGCCCTGCAGAATCAAGAAGGCGTTGAAGGGGCTGAGCGCCGAGCCCGTGTTGCGCAGCGCCACCGTGCGCGCCCGACCGATATAGGCCGCGGGACCCAACGCGTCTGCATAGACGACGCCGTGATAGCTCGGCTCTGGCTGGGTGAATTGATAGAATTTGTCGCCATGCGCCGCCCAGTCGAAGATGCCGCCATCGACCAGGACGCCGGCGATGGTCGTGCCCAGCCCGCCCAGGTACTTGGTGGCGGAATGCAAGACGATATCGCAGCCATATTCCACCGGTTGGCAGAGCGCGGGTGTCGGCACGGTGTTGTCGACGATGACAGGCACGCCATGCGCATGCGCCATATCGGCGATGGCTGCCAGGTCGGGGATATTGCCAGCGGGATTGCCGATCGATTCGCAGAAGACGGCGCGCGTATCGGCGTCGATGTGCTTGGCCAGGCTCTCGGCGCTGTCATCTTCGGCGAAGCGCACATCAATGCCCAGCTTGGGCAGCATGTGGCGGAAGAGCGTCCAGGTGCCGCCATAAAGCTGGGGCACGGTGACGATATTGTTGCCCGCCTCAGCCAAATTGACGATTGAATAATGGATGGCCGCCTGCCCGCTCGCCAGCGCCAGCGCCGCCACGCCGCCTTCCATGGCTGCGACGCGCTCCTCCAGAACGGCATTGGTCGGGTTCATGATGCGCGTATAGATATTGCCTGGCACCGCCAGATTGAAAAGGTCTGCGCCGTGCTGCGCATTGTCAAATTCATAAGCGACTGTCTGATAAATCGGCACCGCCACGGCATGGGTGGTCGGCTCGCTCTGATAGCCAGCGTGAATGGCGAGTGTTTCTTGCTTCATGCAAATTTCTCCTGATTAAACTGCGGTTTGTACAGCATACAGACTACCCTGCGACTTCAATTCTTACCATTGCATGAATAGGAGGTCTGTATTGCCCCTACACTGTCCGATGCCGCCAGCGCGCTCGTGTCTGTTCGTAAGTGGCGACCACCACGCCATAAATCACCAGCGCGCTTCCCGCCACCTGCACGACCGATGGCACTTCGCCAAAAACCAGCAGCGCAATCACCGCGCTCGCCACCACGCCGACTTGCAGCAGGATAGCCAGCGCCGTCGCTCGCAAGAATTGCAGCGCCAGATTCATGCCCAAATGTCCCAAAACCTGCGCCAGAATCGTCACCACCAGCGTCCAAAAATACGCTTCCAGCGAATAGCCGGTGACTGGCGTGCCGGTCGCCGCCACCGCCAGGCTGATACAGACTGCCGCGCTGAGAAAAACCAGAAAACTATAGAGCAGCGGCGGGATGAGGTTGTTCAGCTGCCGACCGATGAGCAGGTAAGCGCCGAAGCAGAACGAGCCGACCAGCGCCAGCGCGCCTCCGAACAGGGGATCGCTGCCCGCCTGGACAGCTGTCAATCCGCCCAGCCCCACCAGCGCCACGCCGACCAGGGTGATGACCAGGCTGATCCAAAAACGCCGCGAAAAAACCACGCCGAAGATCAAAATCTCGGGCAGCACGATCCACATGGGCGTTGTGCGCCGCAGCAGACTGGTCATCAGCACGCTCGTGTATTCCAGCGACACAAAAAGCAGCAGCAAGTTGAGCGCCAGCCAAAAGCCAGCCACGCCCGCCAGCAGCGCCTGTCGCCGCGTTAGACGAAGCAGGTCTTGCCGATAGCGAGTCCACACCAGCGGCAGCAAACCCAGCGAGACCAGCCACAGCCGCATCAGCACGATCACCAGCGAAGGGATGCCTTCGCTCTGGGCGATGCGAATGGCGATGGGCGTTACGCCGGCGGAGAATACCAGCGTCAGCATGATGATGGCGCGTTTGTCACGCATTGCGAAATGCTAGCACAGCCAGCAGGCGCTGCCTATTGCAAGGCAGTCAGAACAACCGTGCCCGGGCGAGAAATCGCAGCGCAGGTGGCACCGCCCTCAACGTAGGATTGCAGCGGATATACAGCCGGCGGCGATGTTGTCGTATCAATGAAGACCAGCGCTCCGGGAATCCTGAAGCAAATCCGCGTGTTTTGCAGCTCCAGCATTTGCTGCGGACAATTCGGCAGCGCCAGCTCCTGCCCGATGTAGAGCAGATCGGAATTCAGGTAGTTGTGCTTTATGAGCGCGTTCACCGTCGTGTCATAGCGAAGCGACAGACGAAACAGGTTCTCGCCGCTGGCAACCCGGTGCGTGCATTGCGGGTTTGCGCGCCACAGTCTTACTGCAAATCTTCCGCCTTGCAGGCCCGGATGTTTGTCGAGGTCAAGCATGGCCAGCTCTTCGATCCTGAGATCAATGTTGTCGGATTGCACAAAGATGCGCTCGTTCACCGTGAAGATATATCTCGGCGGCTTGTCAACATCAGTGGGCAGGTCGCCATCAGTGGGCGGCGGGTCGCCGTCAGTGGGCGGGTCGCTGTCAGTGGGCTGATCGACATCAGTGGGCGGGTCGCCGTCAGTGGGCGGGTCGCCGTCAGTGGGCAGGTCGCCTCCGCCTGTTTGCGTAGCCGTGGCAGTGAGCGTGGCCGTTGCAGTTGCGTCGGCGCTTGGCGGAACTCCCCCGCCTGGTTGCGTGGCAGTGGCAGTAGCAGTCGAAGTGGCTATGGCAGTCGCGGTAGGCGTAACAGTCGCAGTTGGCGTTGGCGTGACCGTAGCGGTGGGCGTGATCGTCGGCGTCGGCGTGATTGTCGCAGTTGGCGTTGCGGTTGGCGTAACAGTCGCGGTCGGCGTAACAGTCGCGGTCGGCGTTGGCGTGACCGTAGCGGTGGGCGTGATCGTCGGCGTGGGCGTTGCGGTTGGCGTGATTGTCGGCGTGGGCGTAACAGTCGCAGTTGGCGTTGGCGTGACCGTAGCAGTGGGCGTGATCGTCGGCGTAGGCGTGATCGTCGCAGTTGGCGTTGCAGTAGGCGTGATTGTCGCGGTAGGCGTAACAGTCGCAGTTGGCGTTGGCGTGACCGTAGCGGTGGGCGTGATCGTCGGCGTCGGCGTGATTGTCGCAGTTGGCGTTGCGGTTGGCGTGATTGTCGGCGTGGGCGTAACAGTCGCAGTAGCCGTTGGCGTGACCGTAGCGGTGGGCGTGATCGTCGGCGTGGGCGTGATCGTCGCAGTTGGCGTTGCGGTTGGCGTGATTGTCGGCGTGGGCGTAACAGTCGCAGTTGGCGTTGGCGTGACCGTAGCAGTGGGCGTGATCGTCGGCGTAGGCGTGATCGTCGCAGTTGGCGTTGCAGTAGGCGTGATTGTCGCGGTAGGCGTAACAGTCGCAGTTGGCGTTGGCGTGACCGTAGCGGTGGGCGTGATCGTCGGCGTCGGCGTGATTGTCGCAGTTGGCGTTGCGGTTGGCGTGATTGTCGGCGTGGGCGTAACAGTCGCAGTAGCCGTTGGCGTGACCGTAGCAGTTGGCGTGATCGTCGGCGTGGGCGTGATCGTCGCAGTTGGCGTTGCGGTTGGCGTAACAGTCGCGGTAGGCGTAACAGTCGCAGTTGGCGTTGGCGTGACCGTAGCGGTGGGCGTGATCGTCGGCGTGGGCGTGATTGTCGCAGTTGGCGTTGCAGTAGGCGTGATTGTCGGCGTGGGCGTAACAGTCGCAGTTGGCGTTGGCGTGACCGTAGCGGTGGGCGTGATCGTCGGCGTCGGCGTGATTGTCGCAGTTGGCGTTGCGGTTGGCGTAACAGTCGCGGTCGGCGTAACAGTCGCGGTCGGCGTTGGCGTGACCGTAGCGGTGGGCGTGATCGTCGGCGTGGGCGTTGCGGTTGGCGTGATTGTCGGCGTGGGCGTAACAGTCGCAGTTGGCGTTGGCGTGACCGTAGCAGTGGGCGTGATCGTCGGCGTAGGCGTGATCGTCGCAGTTGGCGTTGCAGTAGGCGTGATTGTCGCGGTAGGCGTAACAGTCGCAGTTGGCGTTGGCGTGACCGTAGCGGTGGGCGTGATCGTCGGCGTCGGCGTGATTGTCGCAGTTGGCGTTGCGGTTGGCGTGATTGTCGGCGTGGGCGTAACAGTCGCAGTAGCCGTTGGCGTGACCGTAGCGGTGGGCGTGATCGTCGGCGTGGGCGTGATCGTCGCAGTTGGCGTTGCGGTTGGCGTGATTGTCGGCGTGGGCGTAACAGTCGCAGTTGGCGTTGGCGTGACCGTAGCAGTGGGCGTGATCGTCGGCGTAGGCGTGATCGTCGCAGTTGGCGTTGCAGTAGGCGTGATTGTCGCGGTAGGCGTAACAGTCGCAGTTGGCGTTGGCGTGACCGTAGCGGTGGGCGTGATCGTCGGCGTCGGCGTGATTGTCGCAGTTGGCGTTGCGGTTGGCGTGATTGTCGGCGTGGGCGTAACAGTCGCAGTAGCCGTTGGCGTGACCGTAGCAGTTGGCGTGATCGTCGGCGTGGGCGTGATCGTCGCAGTTGGCGTTGCGGTTGGCGTAACAGTCGCGGTAGGCGTAACAGTCGCAGTTGGCGTTGGCGTGACCGTAGCGGTGGGCGTGATCGTCGGCGTGGGCGTGATTGTCGCAGTTGGCGTTGCAGTAGGCGTGATTGTCGGCGTGGGCGTAACAGTCGCAGTTGGCGTTGGCGTGACCGTAGCGGTGGGCGTGATCGTCGGCGTCGGCGTGATTGTCGCAGTTGGCGTTGCGGTTGGCGTGATTGTCGGCGTGGGCGTAACAGTCGCAGTAGCCGTTGGCGTGACCGTAGCAGTAGGCGTGATCGTCGGCGTCGGCGTGATCGTCGCAGTTGGCGTTGCGGTCGGCGTGATTGTCGCGGTAGGCGTAACAGTCGCAGTTGGCGTTGGCGTGATCGTCGGCGTGGGCGTGATCGTCGCAGTTGGCGTTGCAGTGGGCGTGACCGTAGCAGTTGGCGTAACAGTCGCGGTCGGCGTTGGCGTGACCGTAGCGGTGGGCGTGATCGTCGGCGTGGGCGTGATCGTCGCAGTTGGCGTTGCGGTCGGCGTGACCGTAGCAGTTGGCGTAACAGTCGCAGTAGCCGTTGGCGTGACCGTAGCGGTGGGCGTGATTGTCGGCGTGGGCGTAACAGTCGCAGTAGCCGTTGGCGTGACCGTAGCAGTTGGCGTGATCGTCGGCGTGGGCGTGATCGTCGCAGTTGGCGTTGCGGTCGGCGTGATTGTCGCAGTTGGCGTAACAGTCGCAGTAGCCGTTGGCGTGACCGTAGCGGTGGGCGTGATCGTCGGCGTAGGCGTGATCGTCGCAGTTGGCGTTGCAGTAGGCGTGATTGTCGCGGTAGGCGTAACAGTCGCAGTTGGCGTTGGCGTGACCGTAGCGGTGGGCGTGATCGTCGGCGTGGGCGTGATCGTCGCAGTTGGCGTTGCGGTCGGCGTGATTGTCGCGGTAGGCGTAACAGTCGCAGTTGGCGTTGGCGTGACCGTAGCGGTGGGCGTGATCGTCGGCGTCGGCGTGATTGTCGCAGTTGGCGTTGCGGTTGGCGTGATTGTCGGCGTGGGCGTAACAGTCGCAGTAGCCGTTGGCGTGACCGTAGCAGTTGGCGTTGGCGTGACCGTAGCGGTGGGCGTGATCGTCGGCGTAGGCGTGATCGTTGCAGTCGGCGTTGCGGTTGGCGTGATTGTCGGCGTGGGCGTAACAGTCGCAGTAGCCGTTGGCGTGACCGTAGCAGTTGGCGTGATCGTCGGCGTGGGCGTGATCGTCGCAGTTGGCGTTGCGGTCGGCGTGACCGTAGCAGTTGGCGTAACAGTCGCAGTAGCCGTTGGCGTGACCGTAGCGGTGGGCGTGATCGTCGGCGTAGGCGTGATCGTCGCAGTTGGCGTTGCAGTAGGCGTGATTGTCGCGGTCGGCGTAACAGTCGCAGTTGGCGTTGGCGTGACCGTAGCGGTGGGCGTGATCGTCGGCGTAGGCGTGATCGTCGCAGTCGGCGTTGCGGTTGGCGTGATTGTCGGCGTGGGCGTAACAGTCGCAGTAGCCGTTGGCGTGACCGTAGCAGTTGGCGTGATCGTCGGCGTGGGCGTGATCGTCGCAGTTGACGTTGCGGTTGGCGTGATTGTCGGCGTGGGCGTAACAGTCGCAGTAGCCGTTGGCGTGACCGTAGCAGTTGGCGTTGGCGTGACCGTAGCGGTGGGCGTGATCGTCGGCGTAGGCGTGATCGTTGCAGTCGGCGTTGCGGTTGGCGTGATTGTCGGCGTGGGCGTAACAGTCGCAGTAGCCGTTGGCGTATTGGTCGGCATCGCTGCTTGCACTTCAAAAGCGCCGATGTCGCAATTGCCGCCTGCTGGCTGTGGCCGGCTTGTGCCCGCCTGGTCGCCTGACACCCCGTCCAGGCAGGTGACGGCATTGACGGCGGGGCTGTTTGAAGGCAGCGCGAAATAGAGTGGTTTGCCGGTCGTGCCGGAAGGATTGGCGGGCAAGCGCGGGTCGTCGCTGGAGTAGGGCGTCCCGCAGTTGCCCGTGCGGATCAGGTTGGTGTTAATCCCGCTCACGGTGTTCCTCTGTCGGCAATCGTCGCCTGTGTTGCCAGACAGCAGGCTGTTCTTTATCTCGGCTCCCGTTGCGGCAATGTAGACGCCGCCGCCTTGATTATTTTTTGTGGCTCTGTTGTTGACGATAGTCGTATGCAGCAGCTTGACCGTGCCGCTATCAAAGAAGAGCGCGCCGCCGCGCTGTGCGCTGTTGCCATAAAATGTGCTGTTGACGATCGTGGTGGAAATGGAAGTGGCGCTGGTGGAAATTGCGCCGCCATATCCCGCCCTGTCGGCGATGTTGCCGCTGAATGCGCTGCGCTTGATCGACAAGGAACCGTGATTGTAAATGGCGCCGCCGTCGGCTCTGTCTGTGGTCGCATTGTTGGAAAAAGTGCTGTCTGTGATGATCGCCGACGAGCTGCCGGGCCCGATATAAATCGCGCCGCCCTGACCAACGGCTTTGTTGTCGCTCATCACGACATTGTTGAGTACAAGTGCGCCGGGAAATAAGTAGACAACGCCCCCGCCATCCTTGTCGCCGGGGCCAGTAGCCGAGGCTTTGGTCAGCGTCATGTTGTTGATGGTCAATTTGCCGTAACTCAGGAAAAAGATGCGCGTGTCGCCATCGCCGTCGTTGTCGCCGTCGCCGCTGATGGTCCAGTCGTTGCCATTGATGGTGATGTACGAGGTGATCATGGGCAGAGTCGCGGACAGCCTGAGCGTGCTGGTGGGCGAGGGCATGTTGATGATGTCGGCGCCAGCCTCACCCGCGCCGTCCGTCCCGGCTGCGCAGCTGCCGACATCCGTGGTCGCGCCATTGGCTTCGTTGATGGCTTGCGCCAGCGTGCAGTTGTCGCCGACGGTGATCGTCCCCGCCTGGACCTGAAGCTGCGAAAACAGCAGCACAAGCAGCGTCAGAATGCCCAACCGCGATGCAAGCGGCAGATTATTATGAGACATTATGCGCACACGGGGGGATTATATTCATTGATCTGACAAAAGCGCCCAAATGGTTCAGATTCCCATGATCCCTGATTGTATAGTTTACAGGAGAACAATGGATTTAACAAACTCTCCCAAGCGCGGTAACAAACGGCGTCAGGCAAAATGATTTATACTGAACGCGAGTTGATTCAAGGACTTGCCTAATGAGCCTGATGGGCGTTGATGTCGGCACGACCGGCTGCAAGGTTTTGGCTTTTGACCATGACGGGACTGTTCTGGCGCAAGCCGCGCGCGAATATCCCCTGCTCAGCCCGCGCCCAGGCTGGTACGAGCTCGACCCCGAGCAGGTCTGGTCATTCGTTTGCGATTGCCTGCGCGAGGTCAATGCCCGGCTGGGACAAGACCCCGTTTCGGCGCTGGCGCTTTCGTCACAAGGCGAAGCGATGATCCCGATCGCGCGAGATGGCAGCGTCATGGCGAACAGCCCGGTCAGCTCCGACCGCCGCAATGCCAGTCAAACCGCGCTGCTGGAAGCGGCGCTGGGCGCAGAACATATCTATGCCATCACGGGCCAGCCCATGGACACGATCTACACCGTGCCCAAAGTCTTGTGGTGGCGCGACCACAGGCCGCATCTGCTGGAAGACAGCTGGAAGATCTTGTGTTATGTCGACTTCGTGGCTTACCGGCTGGGGGCGCAGGCGGCGATCGACTACAGCATGGCTGCTCGCACCCTGGCTTTTGATGTGCATCGGCTGGATTGGTCGGACGAACTGCTGGAAGCTGGCGGACTGACGCGCTCGCAGCTGGCGACTCCTGTGCCCAGCGGCACGATCATCGGCGAGATTCCGCGGCGGCTGGCGGATGATTTGGGCTTCCGCGGCGCGGTCACAGTCGTGACGGGCGGGCACGATCAGCCGGCTGGCGCGTTGGGGGCTGGCGTGCTGGCGCCGGGCAGGGCGATGTTGTCTATTGGCACGACTGAAGCCATGGTCGCTGTCACCGATGCGCCGCGTCCAGAGATGCTGACTTGTCATGTTTCCTGCTATCCACATGCTGCGCCGGGCAGTTTTATCGCGCTCAGCGGCAACCAAACCGGCGGACGGCTGCTGCGCTGGTATCGTGATGAACTGGCGGCGGCCGAGCGCGCAGAAGCCATCAGCAGCGGGCGCGATGTCTATGATGTGATTGTCGAGCAGGTCGAGGATGCGCCGGGCGATTTGCTGCTGCTGCCCTATTTTGTCGGCAGCGGCACGCTATACAGCGACTCATCGGCGACCGGCGCGCTGCTTGGCTTGAGCTTTGACAGCAAGCGCGCCGATATCGTACGCGCCATATTGGAAGGGCTGTCTTTTGAACAAGCGCTGGGCCTGCGCAAACTGAACGAGATTGGCGTGGAGATCAACGAATTGACGGCTGTAGGCGGCGGCGCTCGCAGTCAACGGTGGATGCAGATGAAAGCCGATATCTGCAGGATTCCTGTCTCGGTGCTGCATACATCCGAGGCAGCCAGCCTGGGCGCGGCGATGCTGGCCGGCTGGGCGACGGGCGTGTATGCGAGCCTGCAAGAAGCGGCCGACCAGCTCATCCGCGCGCGCAAGACATTCATCCCCCGCCAGGACCGCGCCGAATATTATCAGCGGCAGTTGACGCGCTATGTGCAGCTCTACGAGGCGCTGCGACCGATTTACCGGGCGATGGCGCGCGACTAGCCGCGATTTTGCAGACGCCGCTGCCGTTCTTCGATCTGCGAAAGCACAGCGCTGGTTACTTCTGGCGTCTGCTTTTCTTTTTCTTGCAAGCGCGACAAATCGGGCTGCACGACATCGGCCGCGCTGATGACCACATCGCGGTCTTTGAACTCGACTGCGCCTTCGGGGTTGCTGTTCTCCAGCCCCTGTTTCATCTGGCGGGCTTTGGCGGCGCGATCGTCCGTTTCGGCTGGCGCGTCAGGCGATTCATCCGCCGGCTTTTTCCGCGCCAGGGGGCGGCTGCGGCGCTTGCGTTCGCGCGGCCGGGGCGCTTCGTCTTTTGGATTGGCTTCTTTTTCGGCTGGTTTGGCGGTCAGGTTGTCCACCACATCCGCGGCTTTCATCGTCGTTTCGACCACTTTTTTTGTGCGGCGGAAGCGGCTGAATAATCCGCGCGCCTGCTCTTCCACCTCGTCGGCTGTTGGCGCCGGCGCGTCGCTCAATGCCCAGCGATAGCCGGCATATATCCCCGTGCCGACAATCAGGAAGGGCAGCACAGTATGGATAAGCTGCACCAGAGTGCTCATCACCGCCAGCGCAGCCAGAGTCGCCAAGGCGACGATGACCAGCTTCAGCGCCTTTTCTTTGTCCACCGCCATGGCAGCCGCTCCTGTATCGCCCGGATATCACCCCCTGCCGGCGCATCGCATCGGCGAGGCAACATATACTATAGTATGCCATTTGCCGCTGGATAGGACAATGCGGCTTGTGGCGGCGCGACCATAATTCGCCCGCAGGGGCATCTGGCTGTGCTACGAAAAAGGCGGATGAAGCCGCTGCATCGCGCTTGACGAGGTCTGCCCATGCCCAAGCAACCGCCCATTTCGCACGCATTTGTCTTGCCCGACCGCGACTTTGACGAGTGGCTGGTTGTGCTGGGTCCCTATCTGCAAGCCTTCCCGCGCGTGGCTGTGGTGCGCTCGCCAGCTGGCAACAACCTGAACCGCTTCCGCAATGTGACAGCGGTCGAAGCGCCCCTGACCTGGTGGAACGATTCGGCTTTGGCGCACATTCGGCGCGTTTATCCCTCGGTGGTGACGGTCGATGTCATCGATGTCGCCTCGCCGGCCAAGCTGCGACCGATTCTACAGCGGCGCATCAAACAAAAAGACCGCTATGGCGAGCGCGAAACCGACCCCCAACACCTCTTCCACCGCTTCGTGCTGGAATGGCCCACCAGCGCGCGGCCTATGCGGGTGCTGGCGCGTTTCAATGACGACGAAGAAGCCGGCCGATTGCGCCCCGGCCTGGATGTCGCCAGCGAGACGGGCGCTGATGTCCTCTGCGGCGCGGCGGGGAAGGTCGTTGCCACTGGCGAAGACATCCAAATCGAATCGCTGGTAGAAGGGCAGCGTTTCCTGACCACCTACATTGGCGTACAAAAGGCGAGCGTTCGCATAGGGGCGGCAGTCAAAGCGGGACAGCAGCTGGGCACGGCAGCGGGCGAGCGCCTGGGTTTGATCGTGCAGACGCCACCAGCGGGCGGCATCAGCATGGACGGGCTGGACAACCTCGTGAACCCACGCGAATACCTGTACATCTCCGATTTTCGCGTGCGCCCGACCGTCGACAACCTCAACCTGCGCGCGCTGCCCAGCTTGTATGCCAGCATCGTCGGCCGCGCCTACAGCTGGCAATTGCTCGAGCCGCAAGAGCATCATGGTCGGGCGCTTGGAAAAGATCGGCGAAGATGGCAGTTGGCTGAAGTTGCGCTCGGCTGGTGGCGCAGAAGGCTATGCAGCCGCCTGGTATCTGAGCGCGACTGCCCAGCACGAGGGCGATGAAGTTTTCCCCGGCATCAACCCGGTCGGTGTCAATTTGGATATTTTTCATCCGCGCGGCAAGCCAACTCCATCCAAACTTGGCGGGTTGGGCTGGGTGCGCTTTGGCTACAATGTGTCCAACCGGCGCGGCTCGGAAGATATCAACGCCGCCTTGCAGCGTTATCTGCCGCTTTTTGAAAAGTATCGCGAGGCCGGCTATCGCATCGTCGTCACCACCAGCCACCAGACTTATGGCGAAGGCAAGAACGAATTCTGGCCCTGGGAACAGATGACGGATGCCAAGTGGCAGCGCTTGATTGTGCGCTTCGCCGACATGATGAACGACATCTCTGCGCAGTGGGCAGGGCGCGACATCATCTCGGCCTGGCAGATCTGGAACGAGCCGGATTCGTTGAGCGGGGTGGCATCTGTGCCGCTGGACGCGCGCAATTATGGCTTGATGTTCCGCGATGTCAAACGCGCCATCCGCAGCGCCGACAGCCGCGTGCAGGTCATCACGGCTGGTTTCAACAGCGGGCCAGGCCGCGGCAGCGCTTATGCCCGTACCATGCTGCAGGGCCTGCCCGAAGATGCCAGACCCGACGGACTGGCTTTTCATCCTTATGGGCGCGGCGTCAATGGCCATCCCTACTACGCCATGTTTGGGCATATTGACGAATCGATCTGGGCATACAGCAGCGTGATGCCAGACAAGCCGCTGTGGATCACCGAATGGGGCGTGCTGGATCGCGGCAATGACAACCCGGCTGATATCGCCCGCTATGCCCTCGATTTCATTCGTTATCTGAAGCGCCAGTATCCGGGGCGCATCGCTGTGATGATCTGGTATGCCTGGTCGCAGGGCATGCACAACGGCTATGGGCTGGTCGACCAGCATGGCCGGCACCGCCCGCCGCTAACTAGAGAATTCTTGTCGATCTGAGTCGCCGCGCCAGAAACAGCGCGCGCCGACTTCTTCCAATTTTTGCGCCGCCGCCGATTTTCGCGTTACCATACAGGCAATGCAGACTGGCGAAAGAAGAACCCTTATGGTCATGCGATTCCTGCTCATAGCGCTCAGCCTCATTTTGGTCGTCAGCGCAGTCCCCTTTGCGCTTGCCGATGCCAGGTCCGCCCTGGCGCAATTCGACCGCCTGCTGGCGAACGACAGCCTGGATGCCTGCGCTCGCTCCAACCGCGATGCGCTGATGCAGCGTCTGCGCGGCGAGCAGGCGTAAGACTTTGGCAAGAGATTTGTTAGCCTGGCTTTAGCAATGACGCGTAAGCTGGGGACAATCGCTACTGAAAAAGGGCATACAGGGTATGCTTTTTTTCTTATCAGGAGGATATCCATGAAGAAATTGACGCTGACCGCGCTGATCACCCTGCTGTTGACATTTTTCGCGCAGGCGCAGCGCAGTCCCGAGGAGTTGTATGAAGGCGAATATCCCGCGCCCGAATTCGCGCCCGGCCTGGACTGGATCAATATCGACGAGCCGCTGACCATGGCTGGCTTGCAAGGCAAGATCGTCATCCTCGACTTTTGGACTTATGGCTGTGTCAACTGCCTGCACATTATCCCGGTGCTGGAGCAGGTGGAGACCAGGTTCGCTGAGGAAGTGGTGGTCATCGGCGTGCATTCCGCCAAGTTCGTAAACGAAGGCCAGACCGAGAATCTGCGCCAGATCGTCCAGCGCTATGGCGTGCATCACCCGGTCGTCAACGACAACGAATTCGCCATCTGGCGCAGTTATGGCGTGAATGCCTGGCCCACCGTCGCCGTCATCAACCCGCGCGGCAACCTGGTCGTGCGGCAATCGGGCGAGATCCCTTTCGAGGCTTTTGACGCCTACCTCAGCGGCATGATCGAGTATTTTGACGGGCTGGATGAATCGTTGATCGACCGGACGCCCTTGCAGCTGGCTCTGGAAGGCGCGAGCGACCCCGGCACGCCGCTGCTTTATCCGGGCAAGGTGTTGGCTGATGCCGCGAGCGGACGTCTTTTCATCGCCGACAGCAGCCATAACCGCATCGTGATCGCCGATATAAACACGCATGAGGTGCTGGACATCATTGGTTCGGGCGCGCGTGGTTTTGCTGGCGGCACATTTGACGAGGCGCGCTTCGACAAGCCGCAGGGCATGGCGCTGGATGGCGACTGGCTGTATATCGCCGATGTCAACAACCACGCCATCCGCCTGGCCGATCTGGCAGCGCGCGAGGTCATGACTCTGGCTGGCAATGGCAGCATGGGCCGCAGCCGCCTGCCCTTTGGACAAAGCATCCCCAACCCGCTGGGCGTCTCGCTGCGCAGCCCCTGGGATGTGGAACTGGACGCTGCGGGCCACTTGCATATCGCTATGGCTGGCACGCACCAGCTTTATGTCTACGAGCCAGCTACCAATCGGCTGTTTCCATCGGTCGGCAACGGGCGCGAAGCCAATTTGAATGGCGTCAGCCTGGCGGACAGCGAACTCGCCCAGCCCAGCGGTCTCTATTATGCCGGCGCTGGCAAACTCTACTTCGCCGATAGCGAAAGCAGCACCATCCGCCTGGCCGACTTTGAGAATGACCTGGTCAGCGTCGTCAGCGGCACCACCGAAAACAGCCTCTTCGACTTCGGTGACATAGACGGCGAGCTGGGCACGAACCGCTTGCAGCATGCGCTGGGAATTGATGGCGCGCCCGATGGCACGTTGTATATCGCCGATACCTACAACAGCCGCATCAAGGTCGTCCCGGCGGGCGAAACCGGCACGCAAACGCTGTCCGGGCTGGGTGGCGCGGGCGGATATGCCGATGGGCCAGCCAGCCAGGCCGAATTCGACGAACCCGGCGGCTTGAGCCTGGCAGAAGGCATCTTGTACATCGCCGATACCAACAACCATGCCATCCGCCTGCTAGACCTGCAAGCTGGCACAGTCGACACGCTGCGCTTTGCAAATCCAGAAGCGCTGATCATCGATGCCGAGGCGCTGACCCTGCTGGGCGGCAATCAAGGCGATGATGAGCTAACGCGACTGGAACCGCAGCAGGTCGCCGCTGGCCTGGGTTCGCTGAACCTGCAGCTGAGCTTCGCCGCCGACCTGAAGATCAACCCGCTCATTGACAGCCAAGTGGCAGTCACGCAGGATGGCCAGCCGCTGGCAGAGGCTGTGCTGGCAGACAACGCCGCCAGCCTGCCCGTCACTTTTGTCGAGGGCGGCGGAACGATGCAAGCCGAACTGACGCTCTACTACTGCCGAGAAGGCGCAGAAGCGCTGTGTTACATCGAAAGCGTCCGCTGGGATATTCCTTATGAAACGGCGGAATCGGCAGAGCAAAGCGAGATCGTGCTGGCGCGGCAGATCAACGCGCCGGAGGTGTAGGAGCTATACCCCCCATCCCCGGCCCCTTCCCCCACAAGGAGGGAAGGGGAGCTAAGGAATCCGAGATTTGCGCAAAATAAGCCCCTCCCTCATTTTGGGGGAGGGGTTTGGGGTGGGGGATTAGCGCGCGCCGATGACCACGCTGCCTTCGCGCAATTCGCCGCCGCGCACAAAAGCCATATCGACCGCAGCGCCCGCTTTCAGCTGCGCCAGCGCCATCTGCAGCTCGTCAATATCGCCGATGGCTTCTTTGTCCAGCGCCACCAGGATATCGCCAACCAGCATGCCAGCCGCAGCCGCCGGACTGTCCGCTTCTACTGAGACGACCAGCAAGCCCGTCTCTTGTTCCAGCGCATCGGCGATGGCATCGGGCAATTGCGCCGCCTGCACGCCCACGCCGATATAGCCGCTGCGAATCATGCCATCCCTCAAGAGCGCCGCGACCGAGCTGCGCAAAGTAGACACGGGCACGCCGACTGCGACGCCTCCGCCGAAGCCAGATGTAACCAGGCCGTGGGCGCCGCCATCTGCGCCGAGCAGGACGCCGCCGGAAAAACCCGGGTACATGGTGAGGTCCAGCTGCAGCAAGCCGTCGGCCAGCGCGAAGCCGCCCCATTCCCGCATTCGTTTTCGCCATTTGTCTTGCCTCCTGTGGGGTCGATTGCCCCTTCCTTTTTGTCCCTTGGCCATTCTCATTCCTCTGCGCCGCCGACGGGCATCCTGCGCTTGAACAATGCCACTGACGATGCCGGCGCTGGCACGGATGCGATGTGGGCGCGCCACTGCCATAGCCAGATTGCCAACGCGCAGGTTGTCGTCCGTCGCCCAGTTCGCCGGGTTCAGCGCGCCTTCCACCCGAAGCAGCGCCAGGTCATTGCGCGGATCGCGCCCGATCAGTTGGGCGTCAAGCTGCTCGCCATTCGCTGAGCCGATCGTGATGCCCTCGTCGCTTTCCACGACATGATGCGCGGTTATGACCAGGTCTTCTGCCCAGGCGATGCCGCTGGCCGGCAAGCGACGCCGCGCATCCACCCGCAGCACGCCGTCCGCAGCGTTCGCCACCAGGTCGGCCATCTCGCTTGATAGCGCTTGCAATGCTTCTGTCATGCAATTCTCCTTTGCTTCATTTGTCTTGCGTTCATTGTGCCTCGAATAGCCGCGCCGGCGCATCACACCAATGGCGGGGGCACGCCTGTCCATTTGGGCAGGTCGGCAGCGCGCATTCGACCGTCTCGCTCGCCCGCCTCTGTGCTAGAATGGCGCTCTTTGCCAGTGTAGAAACGAGCGATTGTGAGCTTGATTCAGCTGGCGGCGCTGTTGTCGCTGGGCGCAATTTGGGGCGCGTCTTACATTTTCATTCGCGTCGCGGTCGAGCCATTTGGGCCGCTCTTCCTGATGTTTGCGCGCGTCTTGCTGAGCGGGCTGATCCTGGTGGCTTATGCGCGTTTGCGGCGTGTGCCGCTCAATATCCGCGGGCATTGGCGGCAATTTCTGCTGCTGGGCTTTTTGGGGTCTGCCTTGCCATTTTCGCTGATCGGCTGGGCAGAACTGACGGTGACGGCGTCCATGGCGGCTATTTTGATGTCGACCACGCCGCTGTTCACCACCTTTGTCGCGGCGGTCGGCCTGGGCGAGCGGCTGACGGCTGCCAAGCTGCTGGGCGCGCTGCTGGGCATCATCGGCGTTGCTATCACGGTGGGCGGCGCAGAAATGGAACTGACCCCCGATGTCATCGCGGCGACGCTGGCGCTGCTGACGGCGACGTTGAGCTATGCCTGTGGCGGCGTATTCGCCAAGCGCGCCTTCTCTGGCTTGAACAACCTGTCGATGTCTTGCGGGCAGCTGCTGGCGGCATCGTTTGTGCTTGCGCCGCTGTCTATGACGAACCTGCCCGGCCACAGCCTGCCCGAAGAAGCCGTCTGGGCGGTCGTCGCGCTGGTGGTCGTCTGCACAGCTTTCGCCTATCAGCTGTATTACTATTTGCTCATACACGCGGGTCCGCTCAACGCGCTGACTGTCACCTTGCTGGTGCCGGTGTTTGGCGTGGTTTGGGGCGCGCTGCTGCTGGGAGAACGTATCAGCCCGGGCATGCTGGCCGGGCTGGTCATCGTGCTTTGCAGCGTGGGGCTGGTGACGGGGATGATCTCGCCACGCAGACGAAATTTGCAGGGCGCGCGGCCTGCCTGAGCCAGACAAACCGCGCCGCGAAAATCACATATTCAGCGCGTCGTAGCCCGGGTCCCTTGGGTGAAGAAGTCGTAATTGGGCGGGATATCCGGCGACAGATCGACAATATCGCCCTCTTCGTGCTCAATGATGACTTTGGTGTCGTGCGGCACGCGTTCTTGGCCTTCCATCATCTCATAATCGGTCGGCACTTCTTCTTCGACGAAGATGGCTTCGAAGGGGCATTCGGGGATGCACGCGCCGCAGTCAATGCAGGTATCCGGGTCGATGTAGAACCAGGGCCATTCGTTTTCGGGTTTGCCACCGATAATGCACTCGACCGGGCAAACTTCAACGCAAGCGCCATCGCGCAGGCACAAGCTGGTGATGATATGCGTCATGCTGGGCTTCTCCTTGCTCGTTTCATCAGGCTGGCTATCCGTGACGATCTCGAGCCGCTTTGTTCACCTTTACTTTTATGCTAACGCAGAATGCAGCGCGCTGCCAGCATATTTATCGCAGCTTGCCCCCCCAAATTCAAGGGTGATTCGCCGCGACTGTTTCGTTACAATCCGTCCCGGACCCAGCTCCAGTAGCTCAGGGGACAGAGCATTGGTTTCCTAAACCAAGTGTCGCAGGTTCGAATCCTGCCTGGAGCGCTAGATTGCCACGGTCATGGATTTCGCCGCGATTTTGGCGCTTGCTGCGTCGGCGAACCCCTCCAGCGGCAGCGCGCCGGCATCTTCGTCGCCCCGCAAGCGCACGCTCACAGTCCGCGCGGCCACATCGCGGTCGCCCACGATCAGCAGCCAGGGGACGAGCATGGCGCGGTGCTGGCGGATCTTGGAGCGCATGTTGCGGTCGTTCGTATCGGCGCGCGCGCGCATGCCACGCGCCCTTAATCGTGCCGTCACTTCCAGCGCATAGTCGTTGTGCGTCTCGCGGATGGGGATGACGACAGCTTGCAGGGGCGCCAGCCAGGGCGGGAATGCGCCGGCAAAGTGCTCAATGAGGATGCCGATGAAACGTTCCAGGCTGCCGAAGGGCGCGCGATGGATCATGACCGGGCGCTTGCGCGTGTTGTCGCTGTCGACATATTCAAGGTCGAAGCGCTGCGGCAGGTTGTAGTCGACCTGCACAGTGCCCAGCTGCCATTCGCGCTTCAATACATCGCGCACGATAAAGTCCAGCTTGGGTCCATAAAAGGCGGCTTCGCCCGGCTCGATATGATGCTCCAAACCCAGCCGCTCGCAAGCGTCGATGATGGCGACCGTGGCTTCTTCCCACAAGGCGTTGTCGCCGACATATTTGTCGCTGTCGGGGTCGCGCGTGCCGATTCGGGCGCGGAAGTCGCTCATGCCCAGCGCGCCAAAGACATCTTGAATCAGGTGCACGACGCCGATGAATTCGTCCAGCAGCTGGTCGGGACGCACGAAGAGATGCGCATCGTCGACTGTGAAACCGCGCGCGCGGGTCAATCCGCGCAATTCGCCCGATTGTTCGTAGCGATAGACCGTGCCAAATTCGGCATAGCGCAGCGGCAAGTCTCGATAAGAACGCGGCTGGCTGGTGTAGACGCGGCAGTGATGCGGGCAATTCATGGGTCTCAGCAGAAATTCGTCGCCATCCACATCAATGGGCGTGTATTGGCTGTCGGCATAATAGGGATAATGCCCGGAGGTTTTGTAGAGTTCGATGTTGCCCAGGTGCGGCGTGATGACGGGCAGATAGCCGCGCTCGACCTGGATATCGCGCAGCCAGCGTTCCAGCGTATCGCGCAGGGTCGCGCCATTGGGCAGCCACAGCGGCAGACCCTTGCCCACCATGGCGTCGATGATGAAAAGATCCAGCTTTTCGCCCAGGACGCGGTGGTCGCGCTTGGCGGCTTCTTGCAGCTGCGCGCGGTGTTCTGCCAATTCCGCGGGATTGTGCCAGGCTGTGCCATAAATGCGCGTCAGCTGCTGGCGATTCTCGTCGCCCCGCCAATAGGCGCCGGCCGGCGGACGCAGCGAAATGCTGACCGCTTTGGGATTGATTTCGGCGGTGCTGGCCACATGCGGTCCGCGGCACAAGTCGGTGAAGCCGCGCTGCGTGTAGACGCTCAGTTGGGCGGCATCGTCATCCGCCAGCAAGTCGTCGATCAGCTCCAGCTTGTAGGGCTGGGCTTGGAAGAGTTCGCGCGCCGCGTCTGGCGCAACTTCGCGGTATTGGAATTCGTGTACCCCCGCCAGGATCTTGCGCATGCGCCGCTCGACCCACTTGACATCGTCATCGCTGATCGGCTGCGGCAGGTCGAAGTCGTAATAGAAGCCGTCTTCGATGGGCGGACCAATGGCGGTCTTGGCAGCGGGGAAGCGCTCCAGCATCGCCTCTGCCAACACATGGGCGGCCGAATGACGAATCTTGTATAGTTGGCTGTCTTCGTAGCGTTCGTCTGACATGCGGGAATCTCGCTGGCTGCCGGGCATTGGGCGCTATTGTAAACAACAGTTGGCCAGCGCGCAGGGGAGAACCGCGCCGTCAGCCGGCGAGCACCAGCACCTCGTCAATGACGGCTTGGGCGATTTCCTGGGTGGCGAAATGATCGTTTTCAGCGGCGGGCGCGTCATGCGTGACGCGCGTGAAAAGGCTCTCGAAGACATCTTGCGCGACCAGGTTGTCGATAGTGTCTTCAATGATCTCCAGCCGCAGCTGCTCGACGATGATATGGGGTGTATCCAGCACAGCATAACGCACCGGCGGCGTCTCGGGGATGGAACCGGTGACCATCCAGGTCAGCTGCAGCTGGCGATGTATATAGTCGACAGTGGCGAAGAGCGCGGTATAGACTGTGCCGTCTTCCATGCGCACCAGGACATCACAGGCGTCACCGTCTTCGAGCGGCTCGCAAAAAACCTCGTCGGGCACAATCATGATCTTTTCAACTGTGTCGGCTGGCATCATTCTATCCCGTCTCAACAAGCGCTATTTTCCATCATGTAGAGCGACGATGCGCGTATATGATTACAGCATAGCACATTGCGGCGGGTGATTGCAAAGTTTTTCACAAAGTTTGCCCCGTCCGGCGATGCGCGATTTGCCTGGACGATTCTGATGCGACTGGCATAAGATAAGCCAGCAGAGAACCCAGCGAGGCCGCAACCATGTCTGAAGACAAGCGCGATCACCCCTTGTATCAGCAGCGCTCGCTGCCCGCGCAGCCCGCCAATGCGCGCAAACCGCCGCCCCAACCCCACGCGGAAAGACCGCTCTTGACCTGGCTCATGGTGGCTCTGCTGGTCGCGATCTATCTGGCGGGCTGGCTGCTGCCCGAGCTGGGAACGCAGCTGCTCGCGGGCGGCGCGCTGATCCCCGCCGCTGTCATCGAAGGCGGGCAGGCCTATCGCTTGTTCACCGCCATGTTTTTGCACGCCAGCCCGGGGCATATCTTTTTCAACGCCTATGCCCTCTATATTTTCGGCAGCGGGATGGAAACGATCTTCGGGCGGACGCGGCTGCTGCTGATCTATTTGCTGGGCGGCTTGAGCGGCTCGCTGCTGAGTCTGGCGCTGGGCGGGCAAGGCGGCTGGTCGGTGGGGGCGTCGGGGGCGGTCTTCGCCCTGTTTACGGCGCAGGCGCTGCATCTGCACCAGCATCGCGCCCTGTATGTCAATGTGCGCGGCAAGCTGCGGCACATGCTCTTCCTCATCGGCATCAACCTGGTCCTTGGCTTCATGCCCGGCTCGCGCATCGACAACTGGGGACATATCGGCGGCATGCTGGGCGGGCTGCTGCTGGCTTGGCGGGTTGCGCCGCGCTTTCCCCCGCTGGCGATGCCCCTGCGCTCGCTGCGAGACCTGGCGCGCGCCGATGCCAACCCGCTGCGTCTGCGAGCGCCGTTCGTCGTGCTCTACTGTGGCGGACTAATCGCTCTCACCGCGCTGGTCATCTTCGTTCGCGCTGTTTGATTGCGAAATCTGATGGCGCAGCAAGGCGATTTGCTGGGCCGCTTCTTTGTTTTCGCGCGTCAGCCGCGTGATGACCATGGAAAAGTACAGCTGGATGAACAGCAGGAAGAGCAGCGCCAACAGAAAGAGCAGGTTGGTCGGGTCGTAGATGTTCAAGACCGCCGCCAGCCGATGCAGCAGGTCGCGCCAGATGCCCAGCAGCAGCATCGCCACCGCCGTGCCCAGCCACAGCAGCGAATACTCCTCGCTCAGCCGCCGCCGCCTAACCAGTTCCAGCACGACCAGCAGCGCCGCCAGCGCCGCGCCTGCTGTGAAAATCATCGAGCGGTCGATCATGGTTTCCGTCCCTTGCTTTGCCCGCGTCTGCCCAAACTGTAGCGCAAAATCGCCAGGATGCCGCATGGAATGGACCGCAGAATCGCTGAGCCGCCCTGGCAATGGCGTATTCGCCCTCTGCGCGCCTCGCTTCCGCTTGTACTATGGCGCTCGTCAATCTGTTTACACTGTTCGAGCCGCTCATGCCGCAGCCGATGATCCACCTCTGTGGAGCGGCCGCCCCGCCGCTGCATCTGATGCCAGCCAATGGCTTCCCGCCACAGTGCTATCTGCCGCTGTTGCGGGCGCTGCCGGGTTACCGCGCCTTTTGTCTGCCGCCGCGTGCCTTGTGGGGAGATCAAGAAGCGCCAGCAGGCCACCGCGGTTGGGACGAAGCAGCCGATGACATGCTGGCTGGTCTGGAAGCGCACGATATCCACAACAGCGTGGCGATCGGGCATTCGCTGGGTGGCGTCGTGTCCATGCTGGCGCTGTTGAAGCAGCCCGGGCGTTTCCGCGCTTTGATCATGCTCGACCCCGTCCTGCTGCCAGAGCAAATGCTGCAATTCATCGCGCGCGCCAGGCGAGACGGCAGCATCGAGCAATTGCCACTGGTGCAAGCAGCGCGCCGCCGCCGCCGCCAGTTCGACAGCCAGGTCGATGCATTTCAGCGTTTTCGTACCAAGCCGCTCTTCGCCGACTGGACAGACGATGCGCTGTGGCTCTATGTGCGGCAGGGCACGCGAGCGAGCGCCGATGGGGGTGGCATTGAGCTGGTCTGGAGCCCCGACTGGGAGGCGCATTATTTTGCGACCGTGTATCGGCAGGTGTGGCAAGACTTGCCGAAAGTGGATGGACTTGCGCCCGTTTTGGTCGTCCGCGGGGCCAACACCGATACCTTCTTCGAGTCGGAAGTCGAGCAGGCTCGGCAAGCCCTGCCAGCGGCGCAATTTGTCGATCTGGACGGGCAGGGGCATCTCTTCCCGCTGGCGGCGCCCAAATTGACCGCGCAGGTCATTGCGAAGTGGCTGGCGGAATGCCTGACCCCTTGACAGCGCGCGTCTCCCTCGCTAGACTTCCAAATCCAATGACATTCTGCCGAGATAGCTCAGTTGGTAGAGCATCGCACTGAAAATGCGGGTGTCCCCAGTTCAAGTCTGGGTCTCGGCACACAAGCGGTCACTTGGCATTCCATCTGTGGCCTTATTGAAGCATGCGAACAATTCTGCTCATTTCGCGTTGTCCGCCGTGGCCCCTGCATCTGGGCGCGCGCCTGATCATCTGGCATCTGTGCCGCGAACTGAGCAAGCGCGGGCATGTCATCGACCTGCTGGCTCTGCACAACGATGACGATGCTCCCAGGCATATCGACCGTTATCGCTCGGTTTTCCGCCACATCCAGCTCTTCCGCGAAAAACCCCGCAGCAGCATCGACTACCTGCGCCGTGCTTTGATGCCGAGCGCGCGATTCGCGGATTCGCCAGACAAGAGCTTCTGCCCGCCGCTGTGGCAGGCCATCGCCGACTCGCTCCAGCGCAGCGAATACGACCTCGTGCACTGCTTCGGCGGCATCAGCGTCTACGAATACGCGCCGCTGTACCGGCATTTGCCCAGGCTGATCACGCCTTATGAGTCGCACGCGCTGTTCCTGCGGTCGGCTGCCCGGCAAGGCGATTTGTCCGCGCGCTTGCAGATACCCATTGCCCGCCGTTTCGAGCGTTTCATGTTCACGCCCTTCGACCGAACAGTCGTCATTTCTGATGTTGACGCCGCCATGCTGCGCGACTTGCAGCCGGCCTTGCGCGTGGCGGTCATCCCCAATGGCATCGACCTCGCTCACTTCCGCCCCGGCGCGACCAGCCGCGACCGCAATACATTGATCTTCGTGGGCAACTTCGCCTATGCGCCCAACCAGGATGCGGCCCGTCTCTTGATTTCGCGGGTGCTGCCAGCTGTGCGCGAAAAGCTGCCCGAGACGCGGTTGCAGCTGGTCGGCGCAAATCCCCCTGATTGGCTGCGCGCGCTGGCGAATGCGCACATTGAAGTGACCGGCCGCGTGCCCGATGTCGCCCCTTACCTGTCTGGCGCTGGGGCATTCGTGTGTCCATTGCGCATCGGCGCGGGCTTGAAGAACAAAGTGCTGGAAGCGCTGGCGATGGGCACGCCGGTCGCCGCAACGCAGCTGAGTGTCGATGGCATCGCTGTGCAGCACGGCGAGTCGGCATTGATTGCGCCGGTCGATCAACTGGCCGAGGCCGTGATTCGCCTGCTGCGCGACGAAGCCCTGCAAGCCAAATTGTCGCAAAACGGCCGGCAACTGGTTGAATCCCGCTACACTTGGGCGAGGACTGCGGATGCCTACGAGCGGCTGTATGATGAGATCTGCGCGGCGACCTAAACGATCATCAGCTGGTCGCGATCGGGCAACTGCGGGAAAGGCGCATGCGGCAGCGTCTGATACCAATAAGCGACCGACGCGATGTCGTCTTGCAGCGGCAGATAACGCCGATTGTAGCCCCAGCCCAGCGCTTGCATGGTGACGCGCAAGTCGGCATTGAAGCGGATGGGGTCGCTGATGTGCCAGCGGTACATGCCCATGCGCAGCTGCGTGCGATAATCTCCATCGCTGCGAATGACCTGATGAAAGCCGGCATAGGGCGTCGTGAAGGTCACATAGCCTTCGTTGTGGCGCGGGCTGGGGTCGAAGTTGTACGAGCCGCAGAAGTAATCTTCTGTGCCCGTGCCGCAGATGGTCGGGTACTCATCGCCATCCAGATAAAACTTCAACTCGCCTTCTCCCCACCAGCCGTTGTTGTTCGCGCCCCAGGCCACATATGTGCCGACATAATGCCCGCGCCCGCGGATGCCATCGACGATCGTATACACTTGCTTGTAGGGCAGGGGATTGACGCGCCGGAATTGCGCATGAAAGTAAGCCGCGTCGTCTGGCACTTCGGTCAACGTATAATTGATCTGGTAATAGAGCGTCATGTCTTCTTCGGCGATATTGCTGATGGTCATGCGGCAGTGGCGGCGGAAGGGCATCTCCCAATATGAGTTGAAGGCGCTGCCCGGATTGACGCAGACCGGTAGCGATGATACCTGCGCGTACTGCCCCCAGCCCACCGCGAAGAAGTCGCCCAGCGGACATTCCACAGACGGGTATTCATTGCCATCCCAATAAATGCGCAGGATGATGAAGCGCCAACTGTTGCCCGATGGCGTCATCCACATCTGCTGGATGGCACCCGGACCATCGATATCGGCCATGGTGAAGGTTTCGCCAGCCGCGATGCGCACCGACGGCGACACTTTCCAGCCATGCCCCAGATCGCGCGCTGCCTGTTCCCCCGTGCCAGCGTCTGCCTTGCCGCCCGCCCCTTTTGCGCCAGAAAAATTCTCCGCGCTGATCGAGCGAGTCTGCGCATGCGAAAGGCGCGACAGATTGCCCAGGTGCATGCCGAGTCCGTTGAAGTCGGCCATGGTTTGCCTTTCCATGCTCATTTGCCCCTCCCTCTTTATGGGATTGGGATTGGGGTGGGGGTCGCCGCCAGGTTGTCAAAATGCAGCTGAAATACATCGCAGACATCGCTGTGCGAGCCGACATACACATAGCTGATTGAGTCGCCCGAATAGGTCAATGAGCCGGCATCCGCGCAGGGATCGATGCTGACAGTCTGGGCGCTGGCATTGCTTTCCTGCCCGCCCAGCGCGCAGTTGATGAGTTCCTGGTTGATGCGCGACTGGTTGATGACCATGGCTGCGCCGACGCGCGGCGCCAGGATGTTGGAGCTGTCTTCTTGGTAAAAGCGAGCGGCGATCGCGCCACGATCCTGGAAGCACTGCAAGATCTGCTCCAGCTTGGCGACAGCCGCCGTGACGCCGATCTGCCCGCCCATCATCGCCGCCCCGCCCACCGCCGCGAATGCGCCATCAATGGTCGTATCCACATCCGTGGCGCTGTATGCCGACAGATTGGGCAGCAGACGCTGTGCCGATGTGGCATCGTTGGCGACATTGCCCGTCTCGCTGCAAGCCGACAGCACGGGCAGCAACAGGCACAGCAGCGCGAACAGGTGCAGCGGTTTCAACAGACGGTCTCCCGACAAGGCGAGAATTCCAACACGCGCATTGTAGCAGATATTGCAACAGCTTGCATTGGGTTTCGCCGCCAGCCCCGATGCACTGTGCTACACTACCGCCAGCACCTGCCCGGGAAGAGCGAGCGAGGACAAATGAAGCTGCTGCGTTATGAATTGGACGGCGAAGTGCATATCGGCATCCTGAACGGCGAGACAATTCAGCGACTGCGTGCCAGAGACATGCGCGAGTTGATGTCTGGCGCGCCGCAAATCACTGGCGAAAGCGATGAACTGGATGCTGTGCAGATTTTGCCGCCGCTGCTGCCGGGCAAGATCCTGGCGATTGGACGCAACTACGCCGAACACGCTCGCGAACTGGACAATGAAGTCCCGCAAGAGCCGCTGGTCTTCGCCGTCATGCCCAGCGCGGTCATCGGGCAGGGCGAGACAATCGAATGGGAGAGAGCAATCACCCAGCAGGTCGATTGGGAAGGCGAGCTGGCAGTGATCATCGGGACGCCGGCGCGCAAGGTCAGCGAGGCTGACGCGCTGGATTTCGTCTTCGGCTATACGATCGCCAACGATGTTTCCGCCCGCGATTTGCAGACGCGCGACAAACAATGGACGCGCGCCAAAGGCCTCGATACCTTCTGCCCGCTGGGTCCCTATGTCGTAACCGTAGATGACATCTCCGACCCGCAAGCGCTGCAAATCGTCACATCGGTGGATGGCGTGGAAAAACAGAATGGCAGCACAGCCGACATGATCTTCACCGTGCGCCGGCTGATTGCGCATTTGTCGCGCGCGTTCACGCTGAATCCCGGCGACATGATCTTGACAGGCACCCCGTCTGGCGTGGGCAAAGCGCAAAAACCCCCGCAATTCCTGACCACCGGCAGCGAAGTCAGCATCAGCATCACGGGAATCGGCAAATTGACCAACTCCTGCCGCGTGTTATAATTGGGCTGAACCAATCTAGGGGGATAACTGTTATGGCGAGTCAGCAGAACATAATGGGCAATGAGCCGGCCATTAGGGAACGGCTAACGAAGGTGGAAACTCAGGTAGAAAGCATATTGCAGCACTTTGCCACCAAGGCAGATCTTGAGCGGCAAACCCGCCTTCTCGTGATGTGGATGATTGCGACTCAGCTTGCATTGGCTGCTTTCCTGTATTCCGTCCTGCGGTAGATCAAAAATCGATTCCGGTCGACTCGCATGAACCGCACGCTCTTCGCCGCCGATTGCCTCGATATCCTCAACGACAGCGCCGCCCTGCCCGACGCCTCAATCGACCTCATCTACCTCGACCCGCCTTTCAATTCCAACAGCAAATAGTGGACAATTCTTGCAGCCGCGATACTTGTATCGTCCACAATTCCGCCGTTGACTATGTGGGCGGCTCAAGAGTCGCCTCTATGCCGTTCTTTCCTTTTGTTGCATCACCTTGTTGTAGTTACTTCTGTGTCCTCTGTGCTAAAATCGCCACCATGCCAAAACCAATCACGATTCAAGACATCAAAGTCATCCTGACCCAGCCGGGCAAATCGCGGCGGTTCGCCTCAATCTTGCGGTCAAGATAGTAAATCGCCCCCAAGACAGTTATGATGGTGGCAGCCACCGATGCGGCTGTGCTGATTACGATTTCCATTTTGCCGCAGCACCCTTTTTCGTAGAAAATCTTGACAATAGCAGTATACCCAAGAATCACTGGCAGGCGAGAACCATGATCGATCTTGCCAGGCGAGTCTCTGTGATGAATCAATTACAGGTGTTCGCTGCTTTTCCTTCAAGCAGAAAATTGATGATCAACTGCGCCGCTTCCACCGCGACGGTCACCTGCGCATCGGCTGTGCTGGCGGCCAGGTGCGGCGTATGGATCACATTGGACAGCCCCAGCAGCGGATTGTCGGGCGCCGGCGGTTCTTGCGCATAGACATCCAGCGCTGCGCCGGCCACCGTGCCAGTCTGTAGCGCATCGGCCAGGTCGGCGTCGTTGATGAGCGCGCCGCGAGCTGCATTGACGATGCGCACGCCAGCTTTCATCCGCGCGATGCTGTTCGCATTGATCATGCCGCGGGTTTCATCAGTGGTCAGCGCGTGCAGCGTCAAAAAGTCGGCTTGGGCATAGACCTCGTCCAGTTCCAGCAGCGGCACAGCCAGGCCCTGCGCAATTTCTGGCGGCAGGTAGGGGTCGTGCGCGATGACGATCATCCCGAAAGCCTGCGCGCGCGTGGCAATCGCCCGTCCGATGCGCCCCAAACCGATGATGCCCAACGTTTTGCCGCGCAGCTCGACCCCGCCGAAGAGTTTGCGATCCCAACGCCCCGCTCCCAGCGAGGCATGCCCCTGCGGAATGTGCCGCGCCAGCGCCAGCATCAAGCCAAGCGTATATTCGGCAGTGGAGATGGTGTTGCCACCCGGCGTATTCATCACCACCACGCCGCGTTCGCTTGCAGCCGCCAGGTCGACATTGTCGACGCCCACGCCCGCCCGCGCAATGGCACGCAGTTCATTGGCTGCCGCCAGCAGTTCGGCATCGGCTGTCACCCCGCTGCGGATAATCAGCGCATGGGCATCGGCGACGGCATCCAGCAGCGCGGGACGATCCAGCTTTCCGGGCGCGCTTACGCGAATGCCTTTTTGCGAGCGCAGGCGGTCTATGGCGCTCTGGTGAACATTATCTGGCACCAGCACATGAAAGCTCATTGCGCGCTCTCCAGGAAGGCGTCCAGCCCGTCCAGCACTTCGTTCAGCATGTCCATATCGACATCGCCCATATGCGGCAGGCGGAAAGTCTGCCCTTTGATCTTCCCATAGCCTTTGTCCATGGCGATGCCGCATTCGCGCTGCATGAAGTCGTCCATTGCTGCCACATCAATGCCGCGCGTGTTGGCGATTGTGGTCACGGTATCGCTGCGATAGCTGGCCTGCGCATATAAGCCAAAGCCTCGAGACAGCGCCCATTCGTGTGTGTGGTCTCGCATTTGCCGGTGGCGCGCCCAGCGATTCTCGATGCCTTCTTCCAGGATGACATCCAGTTGGGCATCAGCCGCGAACATCAGCGCGATCGGCGGCGTCGAGGGCGTATTGTTCTTCTGCAGCGACTTCTCCAGCGCGAGGAAGTCGAAGTAATAGCCGCGATTTTCGATTGTCTGCGCCCGTTCCAAAACGCGGTCGCTGACGGCGGCGAAGGCGATGCCAGGCGGCAAGGCGAAGGCTTTCTGGCTGGATGTCAGCGCGACATCAATGCCCCACTCGTCCACGCGCAGCTCTGTGCCCAAGAAGCCGCTGACGCTGTCGACGAAGAAGAGCGTGTCTGCATGCTGCCGCACAACCTGGCCGATCTCGCGGATGGGGTTGGTCACGCCCGTGCTCGTTTCGTTGTGCACGGCGCAAACGGCGTCATAGGCCTGCTTGTCCAGCGCCTCTGCCACCATCTCGGGCGTATGCGCGCTGCCCCAAGGCGCTTCCAGGCAATCGACCTGCTTGCCATTGGCGCGGCTGACCTGCGCCCAACGTTCGCTGAATGCGCCGCCCGCCAGATGCAGGACCTTCTGGCCAGCGCGGATGCCGCAGCGAGACGCGCCCTCCCACAAGCCCGAGCCAGAAGACCCGCTGATGTACACGCGGCTCTGCGTGAAGAAGGCGCTCTTCAGCTTGGCTTGGATGCGGGCGAAAAGCGCGGCGAATTCCGGCATGCGATGCCCGATCATGGGCGTGGTCTGCGCGCGCAGAATTTCCTGGCGCACCTCGACAGGCCCGGTCAAAAACAGGCGCTTGCGATCGGCTCGGCTCATTGACGGCGGCTCCTCCTGAGCGTGATTTGTCGCCGCGATTGTAGTGATGGGCTGGGGCGAATGCAATGGCAGCGCCGTAGAATCTGCCACATGGTAGGCTCTGCCCGACTGGCGGGACAGATATGTTGTGGTCGCCGGCACCAAATTCGGGGGTGTTTGGGGGTGGCGCTGAATATCTGCTATGATTCGCCGCGGATTCAGTTGCTGCGGAGGCACCTATGTTTCAGGTGGCGAACGCGCCCTGCTCCTGGGGCATAATCGAGAATATCGAAGGCGAACGCTATGATTATGCGCGCGTCCTCGACGAAATCGCAGCCAGTGGCTACAAGGGCACAGAATTGGGCGATTGGGGCTTTATGCCCACCGACCCCGCCCAACTCCGCGACGAGCTGGGGCGGCGCGATCTTCAGTTGCTGGGGTCATGGGTGAATGTCAGCTTTGAAGACCCGGCTCGGCATGCCGAAAGCGCCGAAGCTTGCCTGCGCGCGGCAAAATTGCTGGCGGCGGTCGGCGGTCCCGATGCGCTGGTCGTGCTGGGACCCGACCCGTACACCGACCCCATGCGCAGCCGGCATTCCGGGCGCATCACGCCGCAGATGAGCCTGGATGCCGATGGCTGGCGGACATTCGCGGCTGGCGCGACACGGGCTGCCCAGCGCGTTCGCGACGAGACGGGCTTACGCTGCGTCTTGCATCATCACACCGGCACCTGGATAGAAACGCCCGCCGAAACCGCGCGCCTGCTGGAGATGACCGACCCCGACCTGGTCGGCTTGGCGCTTGATACCGGGCATTGGTCTTTTGGCGGCGGCGACCCCCTGCAAGGCATACACGACCACGCCGAGCGCATCTGGTATGTCCATTTCAAAGACCATGACCCGGCTGTGGCGGCGAAATCGCGCCAGCAGGAATGGGACGGACCGACATCGGTAGGCAAAGGCATCTTCCCCGAGCTGGGAGTGGGCGATGTCGACTTCCCCGCGGTGCTGCAGGCGCTGCAGAGAATTGGCTATGCGGGCTGGATCGTGGTCGAGCAGGATGTGCTGCCAGGCTTGGGCGCGCCGCTGGAATCTGCCCGGCGCAACCGCCAGTACCTGCGCAGCATCGGCCTCTGATTCTTGATCGGGCTGGCTGAGATCGTACAGGCGCAAGCGCGCATCGCGTCCCATTTGACACCTACCCCAATGGAAGCGGCTGCTGCGCTGGGCGAAGATGTCTGGCTCAAGCTGGAGAACGCCAACAAGACTCATTCATTCAAGATTCGCGGCGCATTGAATGCCATGTTGTCGCTGGACGAAAGAGCGCGAGGACGCGGCGTCATCGCGGCATCATCGGGCAATCATGCCGGCGCGCTGGCTTATGCTGCCGAGCTGAGCGGCGTTTCGGCGCAGATACTCATGCCCAGGACGACTCCGCGAAAAAAAATCGCCAATGTGCGGCAGTATGGCGCGGAAGCCATCCTCTTTGGCGACAATTATGACGAAGCCGAAAACGAAGCGCTGCGGCGGGCTGGCAACCCCCGCGCCTGGATTTCGCCCTATAACGACCGGGCTGTCATCGCGGGCGCAGGCACGATCGGCTTGGAAATCCTCGACCAGCTGTCGGATGTCGCGCGCGTCATCGTGCCTGTCAGCGGCGGCGGTTTGATGGCGGGCGTGGCGACGGCGCTCAAATTGCGGTCGCCCGAAGTCGCTGTCATCGGCATAAACGCCCAATCCGCGCCGGCCATGTACAACGCGTTTCATTCGCGCCAGCTGCCCCAGGTCTGGGATACCCTGGCCGATGCGCTGTCTGGCGATATTGAAGCTGGCTCGATCACGCTGCCCATCTGTCTGCGGCACATGGACGACATCGCGCTGGTGAGCGAAGAAAGCATCGCCGAAGCCATGCGCTGTATGCTGGCGGCTGGCTGGGTGGTGGAAGGCGGCGGCGCGGTGGGTGTTGCGGCGCTGCTGGACGATGTGCTGCCACCTGTGGCCGGGGCGACCGTCGTGGTGGTCAGCGGCGGCAATGTCGATCTGTCGGCGCTGCGAGGCGTGCTGCAATCATGAACCACAATTTCGCCTTGGTCCATGTGGTCGACTCAAGAATCGCCCCTGCGCCGGTCTTTTCTTTGGCGCAGTAAGATATTGGAGATTATTCGTCCGCAGGCGGGGTCAAGAGTGTCGCAGGCTGCGTCGGCGCTTCAGCCGCCAACAACTGCTGCCAGGCGATGCGCAATTCCACCGGCGCCCCAGCCAAGACGCTCATTTCCTGACGGAGCTGCTCGAGTTGCGCCTGGCTGGGCGGGGCAAGCGCGCGCGCAGCGGCATGCGCCACCAGTGGCTCGCCGGGCTCGATATGGAACTCGCTGATGCCTGCGCCGGGCAAGGTAGCCTGCAGAGCCGTCACCAGCGCAGCCGACAACTAATCCAGCGGACGCACAATCTGCCGCGAGACCACCGTCAGTTGGATGTGCTGCTGATAAAGCGCATCCAGCAGTTCTTGCGCGGCGCTGACTTCTTCTGGCGTGATAGCGTGGTCGGCTTGCACCAACAGCTGCACGCCCGGCGGCATACCGGTGATGACATGATATTCCACCACTGTCGCGCCGTGGAAAGCCTCTGCCTCGAGCCGCGCGCGGATATGCGCTTCGTCAATGGCTTGCGAGCCGAGCCTGGCAAAAACCAGCAGCACCAGCAGGGCGATCACCGCCAGCATCAGCCGCCAAACGCGCAAATGACGGCGACTTGCGCCCTCGCGCTCTTGGCCGGGGCGCATGCCCATCCACAAAAATGTGCTGTATTGCGCGGCGATGATGAAAGCGATATTTGCCAGGAAGAGCAGGTTCGCGCCAAAAGCCAGGTCGAGGTCGCGCAGCGCCAAACCCAGCCCAATGGTGCAGATTGGCGGCATCAGCGCAGCCGCGATCGCCACGCCAGCCAAAGCAGCCAGGATGCCTTTGCGCGCTGTGGCATAAGCCGCCACCCAGCCCGATACCAGCGCGATAGCCGCATCCAGCAAGTTGGGGCTGCCGCGCGCCAGCATCTCTTCTGTCGGCGTATCAATGGGCAGCAGCGCGCCCATCGCCGGGATGCACGATTTCGCCAGCGATGCGCAGCATATCCATGGCGGTATCGGGTCTGCCCAGCGGGACGACCACCGTCCGCGCATAATAGTTGTGGACAGAGGGAGGAGTTTCTGGGCTGGCGCTCATATTGAGAACCTTGGCGGATCTTGCCGGCTGGGCATCAGACAGCGCAACGCGGGAGTCTGCTCGCTCATTGTCGCGGCAGCGCTCAATCGAGGATGACCGGCTGGCCCGTGAATTGCGTGCTGTTTTCGCTGTATTGCATGAGTTCGATGCGCACGCCGCCGGGGTCGGTCAGCCAGGCTTGCCAATTGTTGTCGGCACCCATTTTCTTTGGCTCGACAGCAATGCCGCGCGCCGTCAATGCCGCGATAGTTTGGTCAATATCGGCAACTTCCAGGCAGAAATGCTTCATGATGGGTCGTTCATAATTGGGCGCTGCGTCTTCTGCGAAGATCTCAATAAAAGTGGTTTCGCCAGCTTTGACATAGAAGCCGAAGCGCTCGCCCGCGCGGATGAAGTCAAAGGCTTTTTCCATGCCCAAGCCCTCGACATAGAAGCGTTCAGAAGCGGCCAGGTCGGTCGCCCCGATGCAGACATGCGCCAATCGCGTGAACATGCTGTTTTGCCTCCTGTCTGGTTAAATCCTAACGCGATGCGCCAGCAGCCGCAAGCAGTTGCAGCGCGGATGTAGGCAGACTCAGCTCGGCGAATTGCAGGGGATGCGCGCCATAGGCATAGCGAAAGCCGCCCTCTTGCTGCGGGAAGCGCAGATAATCTTCGGCGCTCAGCAGCTCGTTCACAAGATATTCAGCGGGTTTTGCGGGTCGATGCCTTCGTCAAAAGGCAGGTGGCGCACGACATTGGTAACCTGGTACACCGCGCCCAGCCAGTTATTGAAGATGGCTCTGGCTGTATCGCCCCAGGTGTTGTCCAAATGGGGCAGAAACTGCTCTTCGGGGAAGTCGGGCAAGGGCGCGTTCTCTTCCAAAGCCAGCTGGGCGCGCGCGAGGTAGCGCTCGGCGATTTCTCGCGCTGGCAGCGGGAAATAATTGTCCGGGTAGGGCGGCTGGGCATTCTCCCCGTTCAGATAGCCCAACAAGTCGCGCTTGTATTCCTTGAGCAGGCTGTTGATGTCGTATTCGGGATGCCCCTGGAAGTACACCATGCGCAGTTGATCGGGGCTGACGGCCATGTGCGCATCGCCATTGAAGCTTTGGATCAGCACGCTCAAGCCGGCCCCTTCGATCTGCGCGCGGCTGATGTCGTTCCAGCGCGAATGCGGCACATCGAAGCGGGTGTTGATCTCGCGCAGCAGCGGGTGATTGGGCTGGGTTACGCGATGCTCGAACACGCCCCACTTTTTATCGGGTCGCTGGACTCGGTCAATCGCGTGCAGGTATTTCAACAGCGCGTGCGTGGCCAGACAGCTGCACAGGGTCGAAGTGACATGCTGGCGCGCCCAGCCAATCACCTCGGTCAAGGGCTGCCAAAAGGCTTCCTGGTCGAGGCTGGGGTTGGCGACATTGGCGCCGGTGATGATCAGCGCGTCCAATCCCTCTTGCTTGACCTGCTCGAAAGTCGTGTAGTACTGGTCGATATAGGCTTGCGTATCGGGGCTGCGTCCCAGGCCGGGCACAGAAAATACATGCACATAAAATTGGGCGATCTGGTTGCAATTGCCGACCAGGCGCATGAACTGGCGCTCGGTGATCTGCAGCGCGGCATCGGGCATCATGTTCAGCAAGCCGATATGCAGCTCGCGGATATCCTGGCTTAGCGCGCGGCGCAGCGTCAGCACTTCCTGCCCGTGTTGGCGCAGACGGTCGAAGCTGGGCAAGGGCGTGTGGGCGACCAAGGGCATAGAGCCACTCCCGGGTACATGCGGCGCTGATTATCGGCAAGCAGTATAGCAGATGCGCAGGCGTATACTATGCTTGTGGCAGGCGCGGAAAAAGCGCGGGAGGCGGGACAATGCCAGGCACAATGCGTGAGCTTTTCGTTCGATACGGCATGATCGCAGTTGGCACCTTTCTGGGCGCGCTGTCGGTGAGCTTGTTCCTGCAGCCGCTGGATATCGCCCCGGCTGGCGCGGCCGGCGCAGCGACCCTGCTCAATGAATTGCTGGGCACGCCCATAGGGTTGATGGTCTTCTTGCTGAACATCCCCATCCAGCTGCTGGCTTATCATACGCTGCCGGGTGGCGCGCGCATCATTCTGCGCAGCGTCGTCATCGTCCTGGCTTTTTCCGTGATCGTCGACAACCTGTCGCCCCTGCTGCCAGAGGGCGGCATGAGCGGCGACCGCATGCTGAACGCGCTCTTTGGCGGCATCAGTGGTGGCATGGGCGTGGGCTTGGTGTATCGGGCTGGCGCGACGATGGGCGGCACATCGACGCTGGCGCTGATCTTGCAACGACGGCTGGGCTTCCCCATGAGCACGACTTTCTTGTGTACAGACACGCTCATCATCGTGGCGGCCGGGCTGGTCTATGGCTGGGAAGGCGCGCTGTATGCCGCGGTGGCGCTGTTCACGGCTGGCTTGGCCACCGACTATGTGCTGGAGGGTCCCAGCGTCATCCGCACCGCTATGATCATCACCGACAAGCCCGAGGCGATTTCGCAGCGAATCTTCGACCATTTGCAGCGCGGCGCAACCAGTTGGACGGTCCGCGGCGAATTCACCGGCAGCGAACGCAAGATGCTGTATGTGACCATCGCCCGCAGCCAGGTGCGCGACCTGAAAGACGAGGTCAGCCAGGTCGACCCCGATGCCTTTATGGTCATTGGCATGGGGCACGCAGCCTATGGAGCGGGCTTCCGGCGGGTGCGGCGGCTGCGTGCCTAGCTGTATAGTCCCGTAGTTAAGTGGTCTGGCTTTCGATGGAACAGCGCCGGCTGTTCCTGCCATCGGTCGCAGATGAACTCGTAGGGACTTCGACCCTGCAAAGCCTTAAGCCGCTTGGCGAAATTGTAGGCATCAAGAAAAGCCTTGAGGTGCTTTCGCAACTGCGCATGGGTCTCATAGAAGTAAGTGTACACCGTCTCTTCTTTGAGGGTGCGGTGCATCCGCTCAACTTGCCCGTTCGTCCAAGGATGGTATGGCTTGGTCAGCCGATGATCAATGCCGTGCGCGGCGCATAGCTTGTCAAAGGCCACCGGCACCTTGTGTTTCTTGCTGGATGTGTTCGTAAACTGAACGCCGTTGTCGGTCAGGATCGTGTGGATCTTGTAAGGCACTTTCTTGATGAGCCGGCGCAGAAAGTCGCAGGCATCGGCTCGCCGGGCGCGGGGCAGCAGTTCGGCGAAGGCGAACTTTGAGGTGCGGTCAATGGCTACAAACAGATTGAGCTTGCCTTCATCGGTTTGCAGATGGCAGAAGTCCAGGTGAAAATAGCCGATGGGATACATCTTGAAGCGCTTCTTTGTCCGCTTGCTTGCTGCTTGCGGACGCCGGTTGACGCCATGCCGTTTGAAGCAGCGATGCAGGCTGGCGCGCGTCAGGTGCGGAATGGTCTCTTGCAAGGCATACAGGCAGTCATCAAGCGGCAACTGCGTTCTCTTGCGGAAAGCGACAATCATGGCTTCTTCCTGCTCGGACAGCACGGTCGAGCGCGGACGTTTGGGGCCCATGGGCAAGTCCTTGACCGAGTCGCGCTTCTTCCATTTGGCGACGGTCTTGGGGTTGAGATTGTAGCGCCTGGCAAGAGCAGCTATGCTCTCTTGACTATCTTGTATCGCTTTGCGGGTTGCCTCTGTCGTAGTGGCGCGAGGGTGTAGAACCTGTCCCATATCGCATCCTTCTGGCTCTTTGTGATGACCCCATAATAACCTGATACGTAACACCTAGCGCAGGTGTTCCCCGGCGTTTACTTGCAGCAATGTGCCGGTGATATGGTCTTCGCGGCACAAGAAAGCCACCGCTCGCGCAACATCCTCAGGCATGCCGGTCTTCTGCAGCACGCTGCGCTGTCCGACGCGCGCCCAATCTTCATCGCTGATATCGCGCCCGGCTGTTTTCATGACCGGTCCCGGCGCAATGGCATTGACGCGGATGGACGGACCCAGCGAAAGCGCGCTCACCTGCGTCAGCATCCACAGCGCCGATTTGCTAATGCCGTGATGAGGATATTTCTGCCAGGGACCATTTGCGCCGGCATCGCAGATATTGATGATGACGCCGCCGGGCAAGGCATTCTGCGCCATCAGACGCGCTGCGTGCTGCGTGACCAGGAAAGGCGCGCGCAGATTAACCGCCATGGTCAAGTCCCAATCCGCCAGCGACACCGCCAGCAGTTCTCGCGCTTGAAAGACGGCGGCATTGTTGACCGCGATATCCAGCCGCCCGAAGCGCTCTCTCAGCGCCGCAAACAGCGACTCGATCTCGGCGGGCTGGGCAAGATCGGCGCGCGCGCTGTGTGCTGCCACGCCGCTGGACTTGATTTCTCGCACGGCATCGCGCGCCAGTTCGTCGCCGGCGTTGTGATAATGCACCAGGATGTTTGCGCCCTGCCGCGCCAGCTCGACTGCGATCGCCCGCCCGACACGATGCGCCGCGCCAGTAACCAGAGCCACCTTGCCGCTCAAATCGACTTGCATGGCCGCGCCTTCCGAATTAGTCCGCGTCCGCCAGGGCGTCCAGGTAGATGCTCATTTCATCGTAGCTCATTTCGCCCAGTTTCATGTGCCGCACTGTGCCTTCGCCATCAATGACGAAAGTGGTCGGCAGGTTCTGCACGCCATAGTCGCGCTTGACGACCTGGTTGATATCCAACGCCACTGGCAGATTTTGCAAGCCGATTTCGCGCAAGAAGCCTTCGACCTGCGCGCCTGTTTCGCCCAGGTTGATGGTCAGCAGGGCTGGTCCAGCCGGGTCGGCGCTGTGCTCGGCGGCGAATTCTGCCAGGGCGGGCAGCTCGCGGACGCAGGGCGCGCACCAGGTCGCCCAAAAGTTCAAAAAGAGCGGACGCCCGGCATAGTCGCCTGGCGAAACCAGGGTCGCGCCATCCAGCAGGGGCAGTTGAAAGTCTGGCGCGGGGAAGTCGAGCACGCTGCGCGGCGGGGCAGGCGCGAATGTGGGGGTCGGGGCTGCGCCCGGGCGGATCTCCAGCGCGAGCATCATCAAGGCCACGAGGATCGCCAGCAGAGGCAAGATCAGCAGGATGAGCAGGGTTGGGGAGGGGGTTTGCTCCTTATTCATAACATAATCGTCAGAACACCCAGCCTTCGCGATCCATAAGCTGCTGGAGCTTTAGGCAAGGAATATCAAAGTGATCGCAGATGTTGGGAATACGAGCGCCCTGTGGTGGTTTGACTTCTTCTGTAATCACTGTGCCGCTAACTCGCTTTGCTTGGGCAATGACAAAAGGGTCTGCCGTTTGTCGCTTTGGTTTCCCTTTCTTGCTGCGAAGAACCTGCTGAAAGTGAGGGATTGCCAGAATACTGGTTACGAAGCGGGTTTCCTCATCAAGAGGATCTGGGAAGAGTTGAGAATTCTCCGTTGCCCATTGGTGGGCGCTGGCCGTCTTGTTGCCATCCCCGAGTTCCCGAAGTACTTCTCGCGTGGAAAGAAACTTGCCTTCAATAACAAGCCTGTTGAACTTTTTCCAAAAGCTGGGAAAGTTCTGCGGATAATAGAATCGGAAAACTTGGGAGAGGCTATTCGTGTCCCACACATAAGGCTTAACTGGCAAGAGCACTAGCGCTCCCCAAGGAATGTCTGTTCCATCATATTGATATGCTTGGGCTTGATGTCCAGGAATTCGGCGAGTTCTTCATCGTTAATGCGTTCTTCGTAGTAGCGTTCAAATGCAAGCGAGACATACTCCTCGCCCAAATACGCCAGCTTCTTCACATAAAATGTGGGTCCGCCGCTCCGCTTGATGCGCGGTTCGCTGCCCCACTGTTGAACGGTTGCCTTGTATTCATTGGGCTTGATAAGGCCAGCATTCAGGATCCTTCGAAGGATTACTTCCCGACTTACTCGGTACCGCCTGGAAAGTTCCTCCGCTTGAATCTTGTAGGCTTTTTCATAGTCGATTTTGCGCATTAGCGCTTCGTGGGGGACAAGAATCTCCGCCGCCAACCGGTTGCAAAGCGTTTCTATTCGTTGCCAATCGTCAGTGAGCTGACTGCGGAAGCCAGTATCTTTGTCTACACCGCTTGTTTGAAAGAGCAAGTGAGCGAGTTCGTGAAATAGCGTGAAGATTTGCCGCGTGTAGGAGTTTGAAATGTTGACATAAATTAGAGGGAATTCTGCGTCGTACAAGCAGAACCCACAGAAGTCATCGTCACCGAACGCGTCTTTGAAGACAGCTACGCCTACTGTGTGTAATGACTTGCGCCATGCCTTGAGCGCATCACTTTCAGACTTCCAACTGAATTGTTCTTCAGTCGAGACTTCCAAGTAATCGCGAATTCTCGCGGCTGCGATGACGGGATCTGTCGTCGGATGCAACGGCAAGTCACGGACGATTTGTCTCTGCGCTGGATTTCGACCGCCATTGAGTTCATCCAGTCCAATTTGGAAGCCTCGCGCCTTGTGCAGCAGCAGCCGAATCCTTGGTGGGATTTCAGCGAACTGCTCCGATCCTAACGTTCGGAATGACTGCTCAATCGGAGGCCAATCAGGTGGCTCGGGCAAAAAGAACGCTGCGACAGGCAACTGTAGCTTGTCCGCTATGTTCTCAATTTGACGATAGGTAGGTTTCGCGTCGCCGCATTCGAAGCCTGCGATATCTACGGGAGGGTCCCATTTCGCGGCCAATTCGTCGACTTTGTACCCAGCCCGCTCTCGTGCCCAAGTCAATATGGACGGAGTAATTGTTATCGTTTCCTTCACCATGACCCTTATCCGAGCCGATGTTTATGCCACTGTATTGCAACCTTGAATGTCTGTCAAACGCGCCTACTCAAACACCCAGCCATCCACATCGCGCGTCCAGCCGCTGTACAACTCGCTGTCCGCAAAGAAGTTCGCCACTTCGATCCCGCCATTTTCGACGCTGTCGCTGCCATGCACCAGGTTGCGCCCGATCTCCAGCCCATAGTCGCCGCGAATCGTGCCGGCCGCCGCTTCTGATGGCTTGGTCGCGCCGATGGTCATGCGCGCCGCCGAGACCGCATCTGTGCCTTCCAGCGCCATCACCAGCACTGGCGCCGAGGTGATGTAGCCCACCAGCCCACCGAAGAAAGGCCGCTCGCGGTGGACAGCATAATGCCGCTCTGCCAATTCGCGCGAGATTTGCAGCAGCTTCATGCCGATGATTTTCAGTCCGCGTTGTTCAAAGCGTTTGATGACTTCGCCAGTCAGACCGCGCTGCATGGCATCTGGTTTGACAATGATCAGTGTGCGTTCCAAGAGATTGCCTTTCTGCCGCTGTAGATGCTGTTGATGCCCGCTTATCATACTGGCGCGCGGGCAGAATGTGTATGCGCAGCCTCGCCAGCCTGACAAATCGTCGCGCGCTCTGCTATGATGCGCGGCGCAGGGAAAGGAAAAAGCATGAGCGCGGATTTCTGGGCGGACCAGGTCGTCATCGTTACGGGCGGCGCTGGTTTTCTGGGGCGGCATGTTGTCGAAGAGCTGCGGGCGCGGGGAGCGGACTATGTCATCATTGCGCGCAGCGCCGATTATGACCTGCGCCAGCAAGCGTCGGTCGCGCGCCTGTATGCCGACCATCCCGCCGCGAGCATGGTCATTCATCTGGCGGCCAATGTCGGCGGCATCGGCATCAACCGCGAACATCCGGGCTTGTTCTTCTATGAGAATCTGATGATGGGCACGCTGATGCTGGAATATGCCCGACGCGCTGGCGTGGAAAAATTCGTGGGCATCGGCACCATCTGCAGCTATCCCAAGTTCGCGCCCATCCCTTTCCGCGAAGACGACATCTGGAATGGCTATCCCGAAGAAACCAACGCGCCTTATGGCTTGGCGAAGAAGATGCTGCTGGTGCAAAGCCAAGCCTACCGCCAGGAATACGGCTACAACGCCGTGCATCTGCTGCCGGTCAACTTGTATGGACCGCACGACAAGTTCGACCTGCGCGCCTCGCATGTCATCCCCGCCGTCATCCGCAAGATGGTGGAGGCGCAAGAACGCGGCGCTGCCTGCGTGACGCTCTTTGGCGATGGCAGCCCGACGCGGGAGTTCCTCTTCGTGCGCGATGCGGCTGAGGGGATCGTACTGGCCGCGCAGCACTACAACGGGTCCGAGCCAGTCAACCTGGGCAGCGCCTGCGAAATCAGCATCCGCGACCTAGTCATGCTGATCGCCGAGGAAGTCGGCTACCGCGGCGAACTGCACTGGGACACCAGCAAACCCAATGGCCAGCCACGCCGCAAGCTGGATGTATCGCGCGCCGATCGAGAGTTCGGATTCGTGGCGCGCACCGACTTCCGCGCTGGACTGCGCGAGACGATAGCATGGTATCGCGCCAATCGAGAAGTCGCGGATGGGTAGAGGCGCTGCTGTTGTCGCGAGTTCGCGGTAAGTTGCGAAAAACCATCCCGTGTGTTAGGCTTACACATGTTCTATACTAAGGGAATGCAACTCGCGTAGCTTTTACGAGCGCACTAATGGCCATAGATTCCGCAAGTCCTACAATGTCCAGTCGACAGCAGTTCACACTCCCGCTGAACGGGCAGAAGATGTCCATTGACAAGCAGTATCTTGCAGATGATCTACTAACCTACATAGGAAACAAGCGCAGTCTCCTGAAATTCATTTCGCTTGGCATAGAGCAAGTGAAGTCGAGACTGGGAGTTGAACGCTTGTCGTGCCTTGACCTGTTTTCGGGCAGCGGCGTTGTTTCGCGGCTAATGAAGGCTCACGCTGACTATCTTGTGAGCAATGATTTTGAGGATTACGCCGAGGTTGTTAATCGGTGCTATCTCAGCAATCGATCCAGCTTTGATGAGTTTGGATATCAGGAAGCCAGAGAAGAGCTCTTGTATAGAATCCGAACGGATTGGCGACGAGGATTTATCGCTGAAACTTATGCTCCTGTAGACGATGATGATATTCAGCCTGATGAAAGGGTATTCTACACTCGTCGCAACGCTGAGTTCATTGACACTGCGCGACAGCATATTGACAAAGTTGATGAAGCGCTAAGAGTGTACTTCCTTGCACCTCTTATCGTTCGAGCCTCAATACACAACAACACAGGCGGTGTATTCAAAGGGTTCTACAAGAACAAGGAAGGCGTCGGCGCTTTTGGAGGTGAAGGCAGACATGCGCTCAAACGGATTAAGGGCAAGATTGAAGTTCCGAAGCCTATTCTCTCCGATAACGAGTGTGAAGTGCGAGTCACGAAGTGCGATGCCACTGCGTTTGCGTCGCAAGTAGGCGGATACTACGATGTGGTGTACATGGATCCGCCGTACAATCAGCATCCCTATGGCTCTAACTACTTCATGCTTAATCTGATTTTGAACTATGAGCGACCACACTCCACAAGCAAGGTTAGCGGCATTCCGACGAATTGGAAGCGCAGCCCATTCAACAAACCTCAGCAATGCGGCGAGGCATTCTTCAAAATCCTGGATGATTTGGATGCTGCGTTTGTACTGATTTCGTATAACAGCGAAGGATTCTTGAAGAAGGATCAGTTCATATGGGAACTTGAAAGGCGAGGGGAATTGCAGTACTTTGAGACCTCGTACAACACTTATCGCGCCTGTCGGAATCTTTCGTCTCGTTCTAAGCACGTCAAGGAATACCTATTCCTATTGGAGAAGCGCTAATGGCTCGCAAGTCAGATCTCCGAGAACAGCGAACCGGCACAGTCATCAACACTGTTTCCAAGGCGCAAGAGCAAAAACTGGAGAGATCTGTAGAGCGTGTAATCAGTCGGCTCTATGCCGAGTTTCCGAATGTTACGCTTGAACATGAAAGACAGTGGCGATTGCGAGACATCGTTAGCGGACTGCGCGCTTCATTTCCCGAGGTTGACTTTCATCATTACCATGACACGACCTACATGCAACCTGACGGGAGCATAGTGAGGTTGCGTAAAGACGATGGATCAACCCACCCGATATTGATTAGCGAAAAGAAGAATCAAGGAACAAACGACTTGCGCATGCGGGAAGGCAAACCGAAGCAAGCGCTTGGAAATGCCATAGAACGCTTGGGCAAGAATGTCATCGGCTTTCGTACGGCGATGCTTACTGAAACCATATTCCCCTTCGTATGCTTCGGAGATGGCTATGACTTTGATGAGAACGAGACAATTGTTGATCGTGTTGTAACGATTGCCATGTTCGGTTCACTCAACCAGACATATCTCCATGTGCAACGCGAACTATTCAATCGCGGCTCATTCTACTTCAGAGTAGAACCATGGACTGAAGATGAAATGTTTGAAATCGCATACCGAATTGCCGAACAGAGCGTCTACTATTACTTCTCCAAGTATGGCAAGGAACGCTTCGTGCTTGACTAGCGAAGTTGGTTCTAATTGGTATGTGATGGATGCTGCTCCACTTCCGCCAAACGCGGACTAGCCAGGTCATCCACGGCGTATCTGACAGCCGCTAGAAATGTACGGTGCCCAGCGCGTATGCAATGCGAAGCGGACGGAGTGGATTGGCGAGCGCACCCGCCAATTGCGCCGTTTTGGTTCAATTGGGGGAGTGGCGAACTTGCTGGATATGCCCCCCCCCTCGGTCCCCCCGACAGGTCAGGGGGAGGCAAGCATTGGCTACCCTCTCCGTCCCGACGGGGAGGGGCTGGGGGTGGGGTTAGAAAGAGAACCATCCACCGATTTAGACACTCCCCAATTGGGCATTATTTGCTATACTTGCGCCACATCTGCTACTATTGTGCAATCGCTTCTGCGAACCACATCGGTACCGAGCGCCGCCGTCGCGCAAGGGGGTGACACTTTGAGCGTACTATTGGAAGTCAAGGACCTGGTCGTCAGGTTCTATACGCAAGAAGGCACTGTCTTTGCGGTCAATGGCGTATCCTTCGACCTGGAAGAAGGCGAGACGCTGGGAATCGTTGGCGAAAGCGGCAGCGGCAAAAGCGTCAGTTCGCTCGCGCTGATGGGCTTGATCCCCAGCCCGCCCGGCAAGGTCGAAAGCGGCACGGTCATTTTTGAAGGGCGCGACTTGCTGCAGCTAAAGCCCGACCAGATGCGTCTCATCCGCGGCAAAGAGATCGCCATGATCTTCCAGGACCCGATGACCTCGCTGAACCCGGTGTTGACGATTGGCACGCAGATCACCGAATCGCTGAAGCTGCACGAGGGCATGAACACCTCGCAATCTCGCAAGCGCGCGGCCGACCTGCTGGACATGGTGGGCATTCCCGATGCCTATCGCCGCCTGGACGACTATCCGCACCAATTCTCCGGGGGCATGCGCCAGCGCGTCATGATCGCCATGGGCTTGTCGTGCAATCCCAAATTGCTGATCGCCGACGAGCCGACCACCGCCCTCGATGTAACCATCCAGGCGCAGATTATCGAACTCGTCAAGCAGCTGAAAGACGAATTCAACATGGCGATGATCTGGATCACGCACGATTTGGGCGTGGTCGCTGGCATCGCCGACCGCATTCAGGTGATGTATGGCGGGCGCATCATGGAGTCCGGCTCTTCGCACGAGGTATTTGGCGACAGCCGCCACCCCTATACAGTCGGTCTGCTGGGCTCGCTGCCGCGTCTGGATTCCAGCGGAGAAGAGAAACTGACGCAGATCGAAGGTTCGCCGCCCGATATGCGCAACGAACCCGAGGGCTGTCCTTTTGCGCCGCGCTGCGACACGCGCGAGATGCTGCAGCTGGACAAATGCTGGGATCAACGTCCGCCGCTGGAGATCGTTCCCGATTCAGCAGGCGATGTTTCACATGTCATGTCCTGCTGGGCAGATATCCGCGAAGGGGTAGCCGAACATGTCTAGTCAAGTGATGGAACACACCGCGCGCAAAAGCCAGGCCGCTGACGATGTAATCCTGGAAGTCAAAGGCTTGAAGAAGCACTTCCCCATCTCGTCTGGCATCGTCTTCCAGCGCCAGGTCGGGGCGGTGCGCGCTGTTGATGGCATCAGTTTTGATGTCCTGCGCGGCGAGACGCTGGGCTTGGTCGGCGAATCCGGCTGTGGCAAAAGCACAACCGGGCGCACCATTTTGCAGCTCTATCGCCCGACCGAAGGCAGCGTCAAGTTTGAAGGCCAAGAGCTTTCCACTATGGCCGGCAACGACCTGCGACAGATGCGCCGGCGCATGCAGATCATCTTTCAAGACCCTTTTGCCTCGCTCAACCCGCGCATGACTGTGGGCAGCATCGTCAGCGAACCGCTGCAAATCCATAACATCTACAGCAACAAAAAAGAACGCCAGCAATATGTCGAGCAGCTGATGGAAAAAGTTGGGCTGAACCCCTACTTCATCAACCGCTATCCGCACGAATTCAGCGGCGGCCAGCGGCAGCGCATCGGCATCGCGCGCGCTCTGGCTCTCGAGCCCAGCTTCATCGTCGCCGACGAGCCCATCTCGGCGCTGGATGTATCGATCCAGGCGCAGGTCGTCAACCTGATGGAAGAGCTGCAAGACGAACTGAACCTGACCTACCTATTCATCGCTCACGACCTGAGCATGGTGCGGCATATTTGCGACCGCGTGGCTGTCATGTACCTGGGCAAAATCGTCGAGCTGGGTCCCGTCGACGCCGTCTATGACAATCCGCAGCATCCCTATACGCAAGCGCTGCTTTCGGCTGTGCCCGTGCCCGACCCGGGGGTCGAAGAAAGCCGCCAGCGCATCATCATCAGCGGCGACTTGCCCAGCCCGGCCAGTCCACCGACCGGCTGCAACTTCAATACGCGCTGCCCGGTGGCTTTTGACCTCTGCTACCAAGAGCCCGATCCGCCGCTGATTGAGGTGCTGCCGAATCACTTCGTGAGCTGCCATCGGGTGACTTGATAACAGCCTGGAGTCACTATTGTGGCGTCGAGCGCAGTGCGGTGACATTGGCAAGGCAGCATAAAAGGATGTTGCAATGTTGCATAAACAAGTCATGCTTGCCGGCGAGTTGATTGCAAGCGTTGACTGTTTGGACTTCCGGGATTTCCTGGACCGTCTTCAGAGCAACACGGTGGACCTGGTGCTGACAGATCCGCCTTACTCCATCAGTCGGAAGACGGGGTTTATGTCGCTTGGCAAACAAAGTGTCAAACGATTTGCCGTGTCTATGGACTTCGGTGAGTGGGATCATTCAGAAATTGACCTGGATGCGTTGGCTGAGAAGTCATTTCGAGTTCTTCGCAAGGGTGGAACTGCCATTGTATTCTACGATCTGTGGAAGTTGGAAAGGCTGCGAACTGCGCTTGAGTCGGCCGGATTCTCAATGATCAGGCTGATTGTATGGGAGAAGACGAATCCGGTTCCCTTGAATTCCAAGCGAACATATCTCTCCAACAGCCGCGAAATTGCAGTTGTGGGCGTTAAAGGCGGCAAGCCTACCTTCAATGATGAGTACCATAACGGAGTCTATCGATATCCGATTCCGCGCCACAATGGAAACCGCATCCACCCCACGCAGAAGCCCGACAATTTGTTCAAAGAACTCATACGTGTTCACAGCAACGCAGGTGATCTTGTGGTTGATCCGTTCCTGGGAGGTGGTACGACCGCTGTGGCGGCGCTTGACCTTAAGCGTAATTTCGCGGGTTGCGACTTGGATCCGTCGTACGTGGCGGCTAGTTTGGAACGACTCAAATGACTGACGCCAGCGACTGGATACCGAGGGCGGGAAGCAAGGCCGCGTTATTCTTTGAGCTTGCACAGCCGGATGAAGACGGATTCACGCGGAAGGTATCCGTGTCCGAGTTTCAAGGCAAGTATCAGATACTGCAATTCGGAAACGTTGGTACAACGGAACTTGCATCGGCTGCTATTGGCATGACCCCGTTGCCTTTAGGCAAGCAATAAGCAAGCTGCGAAGGTAGTCCATTCGCTTACGCAGTCGCCGCCGCCCCATCCACGATCGCCACGAACTCATCGGCGTTGAGCGTCTCCTGCTCAATCAGCACCGCCACCAGCTCTTCCATTTTCTCGCGCCGCGCGGTCAGCAGATCCTTCGCGCGTTGGTACGCCTGCTGCAAGATGCGCTTCACCTCGTCGTCGATCTGCTGGGCATAGTGCTCGCTGTAATCGCGCTGTTCACTGATTTCGCGCCCCAAAAAGACCGCCCCGCCGCCATTGCCATATGCTCGCGGACCCAGCAAGTCGCTCATGCCAAACTGCGTGACCATCGCCCGCGCCATCCGCGTCGCCTGCTGCAGGTCGTTGCTGGCGCCGGTGGTGAACTGGTTGTAGATGATCTCTTCGGCTGCGCGTCCGCCCATGGCCGCCACGATGTCGTCCTCGAACTTCTCGCGCGTGATCAACATGTCATCGCCATCGGGCAGCGGCATGACATATCCGCCCGCCCGCCCGCGCGATACGATGGTGATCTTGTGCACCGGGCTGGTGTTTTCCAGCAGGTGGAAGAGCAGGGCGTGCCCGGCTTCGTGATAGGCGACCTTCTCTTTTTCTTCGGGCGTGATGACGCGGCTGCGGCGCTCGGGACCCATGACCACGCGCTCCATCGCCTCTTGCATCTCGGCCATGGCGATCTTGTTCTTGTCGCGTCGCGCAGCCAGGATAGCCGCCTCGTTGACCAGATTCTCCAGGTCTGCGCCGCTGAAGCCCGCGGTGATCTTCGCCAGCGCTTCTACATCGACATCGCCAGCCAGCGGCTTGCCACGCGAATGCACCTTGAGGATGTCCTGCCGTCCGCGCACATCGGGATTGTCCATCACCACCTTGCGGTCGAAGCGCCCCGGACGCAGCAGCGCCGGATCCAGAATATCCGGGCGGTTGGTGGCGGCGATGATGATGATGTTGGTGTCGTTGTCGAAGCCGTCCATCTCCACCAGAATCTGGTTGAGCGTCTGCTCGCGTTCGTCGTGGCCCCCGCCCAGCCCCGCGCCACGATGCCGACCGACCGCGTCGATCTCGTCCACGAAGACGATGGCCGGCGCTTCGGCTTTGGCGCGCTCGAACAAGTCGCGCACGCGGCTGGCGCCCACGCCAACGAACATCTCGACAAATTCTGAGCCGCTGATGCTGAAGAAAGGCACGCCGGCCTCGCCAGCTACAGCGCGAGCCATCAAAGTCTTGCCCGTGCCCGGCGGTCCCACCATCAGCACGCCTTTGGGCACGCGCGCGCCCAGACGAATGAACTTCTCTGGCTCTTTCAGGAATTCGACGATCTCCTTGAGGTCTTCTTTGGCTTCGTCCGCGCCGGCGACATCTTTGAATGTGACCTGCGGACGCTCCATATCGCGGGCGACGCGCGGCTTGCTGCGCCCAAAGCTCATCGCCTGGTCTTGCCCCGCGCGCATCGAGCGCATCATGCGCCACAAGAACCAGACGATGATCAGAATCGGCACCACGCCCAGCAAGATCTGGAAGATGATGCTGGTGGTCTCGTCAGCCGGCTCATAATAATAGTCGATGCGGTCGCGCGCCCCCGCAGAAACGCCCAGCGTCTCCATCACAGTGAAGAGGTCCGACGTCGGATTCTTGTAGACGGTCTCGCTGCGACCATCGGTATAGGTCACCTGCAGCTCCATGCCGCCTCTTTCGATGACGCGCTCGACGCTGCCTCGCCGAATATCGTCCGCCAGCCGATTCATGGGCGTGGAATTGCCGAATTGCACGGCCGCGCGGCTGTTGAACGCCAGCAGGAACATCGCCAGCACGACCACGCCGACCACGATCCAGACGCGCTGATTGGGGCTGCCAAAAGGCGACTTGCCGCCATCGTCATTCTTCTTGCCGTCTTTGCCGCCTTCCGAAACATGCCGGGGCGGTTCTTGTCGATTGTTCATGGATTGGGCTCCGTCTGCGTGTGCGGGCGCAAATGTGCTCGCCGCTTCAACAATAATGACCCAAGTGACAGCCCGGAGGTGATAAATCCGCGCGGCGAATCGGGTGACATCTTACTGCCTTCGCCACTGATTTTCTGCACCGCTTTCGTTATGATAGGCTGCCAGGCTTCCCATAGCATCTTGATTGGCTCTGCATGTCCGATCGCAGCAACGACGACTGGCTGGCAGCCCTCCATGACCCGATGGCGCAAACTGCTGCGCTGGGCGACCTGCGCGCGCGCCTGCAGCGCAGCATCTACTTCTATCTCAGCCAGGACCGCAGCGACTTGCGCGGATTGGCAGCGCAGGAATTGACGCAGATGGCGGAAGACCTGGCGCAAGACGCCACCCTGCGCGTGATGGACAACCTGCACAAGTTTCGTGGAGAAAGCCGCTTCACCACCTGGGCGACCAAGATCGCCATCCGCCTGGCCATCAGCGATCTGCGCCGCGCCCGTTACAAAGATTTCAGCCTCGACCAACTGACCGCCGATGGCGAGCTGCTGCCGGGCCGCGCCAGTTTGAACAGTCCGTCTGCGCCCACGCCCGAACGAGCTGCCGAACGCGATGATGTGCTGCAAAAGATCGAGCTGGCGCTGCGTGAGGCGCTGACCGAGCGGCAGTATCAGGCGCTGGTGGCTGTGGCGCTGAAAGGCGTGCCCATGGATGTGCTGGCCCAGCGCATGGGCAGCAACCGCAACGCGCTCTACAAGCTGATTCACGATGCCCGCCGCAAGCTCAAAGCGCACCTGGAAGAGCAGGGCATGTCGACCGACTACATGATGAACTTGTTCGGCGATTAGAGGCTAATTCCGCAGCGCCATCATGCTGCCGAAGCACATTTCTTCGCTCGTGCCTTCGCCCCAAACCACATACCGCGGCTTGTCAGACATAGAATTGTCCCAGCTGCAGGTCATGCGCAAGACATCGCCGCGCCCCACGCGAATCGCTTCAGCGAACTGGTAGTTGCCTTGCCAATGGAAATCCCAGCGCGGGATATCAAGCAGCAGCAGCGCATCGTCAGCGCCCGGATTCAATTCCAGGCGAAAGCTGCTGCCCAACTCGTGCATGTGGCCCGCCGCGTCGAAAATGGTGAGCGGATCGCGGACAATCATATCGCAGTATCCGCTGGCTGCCTCGCCGCTGTTCTCGGCATAAGTCGCCAGTCTTTGTCCACATGTTCTCAGCAGATAATCGGGCGTATGACGCGCGTCTTCTCCATAGAGATCGCCGACTCGCTCAATCGCCGCTTGACGGTCGCATTGCGGTCCTTCTACGCCGGTCGGGCAAGGGATTTCGACCGGCGCGCTCATGGACAAAATCATGATTTCGGCAAGCTCGCTATCTGCTGTTTCCAATTCCAGGATGATTTGGCTTTGGTCGGGCTCTCGGCTGATCGACAAGTTGTAGTGCATTTGCAAGACGATTTGCTGCCCAGCCTCGATGCGAAAACCTGTGCCAGCCGGGAAGCGCAGCGGCATGATGCCCGGCGCCCAGCCGCCAAAGGAATCGTGGCGACCGCTTAGGCCGGCGCTGCCATAACAGGACCAGCCTGGCTCGTCATCGGCGGCTTCAGCCTGCTGGATCTCTCGCTCGCTAGCCGCGCCAACGACATAAAATATGGCATGATGCGCCATCTCTGCGATGCCGGGCACGAATTCATAGCCCGTGACAAACATCGGCTCGCCGATATCCAGCGGCAGGGCGAAGCAGCGATAATCGTCGAGCAGGTCTTGGGCGGGCGTATACGGCTCTTCTAATTGCAGAGTCAAGTCGGCGCGGACCTCGGGAATGAGGAATCCGTCTGTCGCCGCGGGCACATAAGACTCGGGATCGCCCAGCGCTGCGCCATCATCCACCCAGGCTGCGATCAGCGCGATGTCTGCGTCGGACAGGCTGCGGTCGTTCTGTAGCGGCAGGCCCTCCCGCGAAGGCGGCCAGGGCGGCATATACCCATAGATCACATGGAACTTGATATCTTCGGCGGCCAGCACGACATCTTCTGGCGATGTCAATGGCGCATAGGCGGCGATTTGCCCATCGCTGTGACAGGCGACGCAATTCGCTTCGATGATGGCGCGCGCATGCTCGTGATAAGTGGGATGCTCAGGCACATCTGCCGTGGCTATCACGGGGGCTTCTAGTTCATCGCCTTCGTGGTCTTCTGTGCCGTGAGCATGGACGATGCCCGCTCCGACAAGCCATATGAACAGCGCAATCAGCAATCGCATCGCAGTTCCCTCGCTTCTAACCCAATGGACGCCCGCCATCGACGGGGATGATGTCGCCGGTGCTGAAGCGCAGGTGAGCGACAGCCGCAAACACCGCCTCGGCCACATCTTCCGCTTCGGCAATGCGTCCCAGCGGCGTTTTGTCCTCTTGCTCGGCGATCAGCGCTCGTGGCATGCGCTGGGCATATTCGCCATTGACCCAGCCCGGCGACACCGAAAGCACGCGAATCTGTGGCGCCAATGCGCGCGCCAGCGAGCGAGTCATGCTGTCCATGGCTGCTTTGCTGGCACAATAAGCCACATTGCTGCCCACGCCCGTGCGTCCGGCGATAGATGTGATGTTGATCACTACGCCGCCAGCCCCAGCGCTCAGCAGCGGTTTCAAAGCGCGGATGCTGGCGAATGCGCCACGGAAGTTGACGCGGAAGATGCGGTCGATCAGCTCATCGTCCAGCGCTTGTAAGTCGTCATGCGGCACGTCTTTGCTGATGCCGGCATTGTTGACCAGGATATCCAGCCGCCCGCAGGTTTCGCTCACCGCGCGCGCCAGTTCCCTTTGCGCCGCTGCATCGTCCACCGGGCAATGCAGAACCAGATGACCAGCGCCAGCCAGCGACTCGGCTGCTGCCTGTGCCTTCTGCGCATCGCTGTTATAGGTGATGACGATTTGCGCGCCGGCCGCCGCCAGCCGCCGACAGATCGCGCTGCCGATGCCGCCGCCGCCACCTGTTACGACTGCAATTTGCCCGCGCAGAGGCGTCATGCCACATCCTTTAGAACGAGCGCATCGCCG
>CBDHEA010000012.1:0-1979 GCA_965261805.1 Phototrophicaceae bacterium
TCACGATGGATATCGCTAGCAGCAGCGCCGGGAATGCCAGCACCACATCCATCAGGCGCATGATGACATTGTCGATCCGTCCGCCCACATAACCGGGCCGCGATGCCCAGCGCCGTGCCCAAAACGATAGACAGGCTGATGGTGATGACGCCTACCGAAAGCGAAGTGCGCGCGCCATAAATCACGCGGCTGTACAGATCGCGCGCGTTCAAATCCAAGCCCAGGATATTGCTGCGGGTCTTCGCAGCCAAGAATCGGGATGCAGGGGCGGTTTGCTGGGCAGGCGACCGACCCTCGCCGGGCACGCCGATCATGGTCTTGATTGGGTCATGCGTGGCGAAGACGGCGCGCGGCAATGGCAACGATCACCAGCGCGCCGATGATGAGCATACCCAGCAGCGCCGAGGGACTGTGCCTGCAGGTTGTACAGCGCCTCCAGCCACAGGTTGGCGGAGCGCACATGAACCGCTTGTTCCAGCTGAGCTGGCTTTGCGTTCACAGCCATCCCCTAATTGAAGAACGAATGCGCGGGTCGAGGTAGCCATACATGATATCGACCACCATATTGATCAGCACGAAGCCCGCCGCGATCACCACCCGTGAAGCCCTGCACCAGCGTATAATCGCGCGAGGTGATTGCTGTCGACCAAGGTGCGCCCAACGCCTGTCAGGCTGAAGATGGTCTCTGTCAGCACCGCGCCGCTGATAACCAGCCCAAAGTTCAAACCGATGACGGTGATGACGGGCAGCAGGGCATTGCGCAGGGCGTGTTTCCCGACCACGCTGCGTTCGCGCAGGCCTTTCGCCCGCGCCGTGCGCACATAATCCTGGCCCAGCACTTCCAACACGCTGGAGCGGCTCATGCGCGCGATGATCGCCAGCGGAATCGTACCCCACCGCCACCGCCGGCAAGACCAAATGCCGCAGCGCATCCACCAGCAATTCGCTATTCAGCGTGAGCAAGGCGTTCAACGTGTTGATGCGCGAGAAGAACACGAGAAATCCCCCGCCGGCTCCTGGTCTTCTGCGACCCATCCCCTACAGTTCATAGAAGGGCAGGGGATTTCGCGCCGGGGGTCAGCCCTGCCCGATTGGCGGCAGGGCGAATGGCGTGTCTTTCAGCAGCACAGCGAAAGAGGTAAGCCAGCATCAAACCAAGCCAAAACACACCGGCATGGATACGCCGATATTCGCGCCGATCATCGTGCCTCACATCCAGCGCCGACTTGTGCTTGCAGGCGCTCAATACGCCGATAGGCACGCCAACGCCGATGGCAAATAGCAGCGCAAAACAGCCCAGCTCGAACAGTGGTCGGCAGCCGCTCGACCAGCAGCTCCATGACCGGACGGTGGAATCGCAGCGAATCGCCCAGATCGCCTTGCGCAAAGTTGCGAATATAGATCAACAGCTGCAGGCAGCGGCACAGGCTGGTCGAGGCCGTTGCGCCGAAAGTAGGCATCGCAGATTTCTGGCGTTGCCCGCCTCGCCCAGCACAGCCAGACAGGGATCGCCGGGGATCGCTCGCGCCAGGGTGAAGGTGACGATCATGATCCCGAATATCACGGGGAGGGAGAATGTCAGCCGCCGCAAGACAAATTTGAGCATCGCCGACGCTTACCTCCGCTGCCCAGCCACGCGCTCGTTTCAAACCGCCCGCTGCCAGCCGGCATACAGCGATTCGCGCTGGTCGGCGGACATGGTCGGCTCGAAGCGGCGCTGCAGCTGCCATTGCCCGGCGATTTCTGCCTGCGAACCCCCAGAATCCTACCGCCAGCCCCGCCAGGTAGGCCGCGCCTAGCGCAGTCGTCTCGGTGACAGCCGGTCGTTCGACTGGCACGCCCAACATATCGGCTTGGAATTGCATGAGGAAGTCGTTCACCACAGCCCCGCCATCGACGCGCAGCGCTTCTAGCTGCAAGCCCGAATTCGGCGCTCACTGGCCGCCACGACATCGCGCGTTTGATAGGCGATCGCTTCC